>CAWGKP010000008.1:0-1233284 GCA_963823185.1 uncultured Acidobacteriota bacterium | reverse complement strand
TCCGGCAGGAGCCGTCCGCGGTTCGAGACTCGGATCTGCTTCGACGAATTCTTCCATGAGCCGCCGCGGAGCACGCGCTTTCCGTCCGACCCTTCCCCCGCGGCGTCGTCCTCGGAGAGACCGGGCGTCGCGCGGAAGGAGTCGGCGTTCCATTCCCAAACGTTCCCGAGCATGTCGAAGAGGCCAAACGCATTGGCTCTCTTGAGGCCGACGGGATGCGCCCGCTTCTCTGAATTCCCGGCATACCAGGCGATCTCGTCGATCCCTCCGTATCGGGCGGTCTTCGATCCGGCGCGGGCGGCATATTCCCACTCGATCTCCGTCGGCAACCTCCCGCCGGCGCCGGAGCAAAACGCCACGGCTTCGTCCCAGGTGGCGTTGACGACCGGCGTGTCGTCGGTGCTCCACTTCGGCTGCTTCGGCAACTTGCGCGAGTTCGACGCGGCCCAGTCGCGGAACTGGGCGACCGTCACCGGGCGGTCCATGATCTCGAAGCCGGTCGGCACGCGAACGCGTCGCCGCGGGAATTCGACCGGAGTGCATTCCCCGTCTCCATCCGAGCATCCGATCTCGAACTCTCCGGCCGGGATCGCAACCCAGGAGAAGCTCGGGCCGCCCGTGCGCCGATCACCCGAGGCCGTCGACGCCGAGGCGGATGCGGGTCCGGTGGCGTCCGGTCCCTTGGGCGGTGCGGAACGGTCGGTCATCACGGGTGCCGCAGGGAGTCGAGTCGTCTCCGCAAAATTGATCTCGACGATGGTTTTTGGGCCGGCCACCGCAACGACCTTCGACCAGCGGCGCCCGTCGGCGGCGGTCGCCGAGACGACGTATTCGCCCTCGGTGACCTCCAGCCTCAGGGGATCGTCGGCTCTCAAGTCCGCGACCTTCCTGGCATCGACGCTCACGCTGCAATTGGTGCCCGAGAGGATCAGCAGCGCCGCCTTCGGCGGCTCGGCCGCCGGAGCGCCGACGGTCCGAGCGACGCCGAGGGCGGCGAGGAGCGCGAGGCGGAGGAATCGGATGGCGTCATTGCGCGGCGGCATGGATCAGCGCCTCCGAAGGGTCCGAATGTAGAGAATCGTCTGCGAGATCTGAGGTCTCGAAAGCGTTTTCCCCCAGGGCGGCATGAGAGCCGACAGTCCAACGCCCGCCCCGCCGCGCTGGATGGTATCGGCCAGGTCGGCATCGGTCTTCTTCTTCTGAAACGCGGGGTCGGAGAGGTCGCGGGGATGCGGGTCGAGATTGAAGGCGTTGAACCCGTCTCCGGCACCGGTGTCGCCGTGGCACGTCTGGCAGTAGTGCTGATACGTCGCGCGGCCCAGGCGCAGCTCGTACGACGGCACCGCCCCGGCCGCGGCGACCCTGGGCGTCGCCGGCGAGCGGCGGGCGCAGGCCGTCGCAGCGAGCAGCAGAAGGGCGGCGGTTTGAAGCGGCTTCATTTCGTCCCCTTTCCGGGCGCCGCCGGCGGTTGGCGAAGAGTCGCGAGGTAGGCCGTCAGACGAAGCGCGTCCCGATCGGTCAGGCTGTAGTCCGGGCACCGCACGTCGGCGCGCCAGCGCTGCGGTCCTTTCAGCCATGTGAACGTCCATCCCGGCCGCAGTCTGGCCGCCGAGTCCGTCAACGGCGGGCCGTAGTAGCCGCCCTTGGATCCGACGATGTGGCAGGCGCGGCACCCGAGCGTCACGTAGAGGCGCTCGCCCTCAGCCGGGTCGGCGTCCGAGGCTGGCCGGCCCTGAAACGGGTCTTCGGGAACCCTCGGGTCGACGAAGAGAGTCGAGATGGCGTCCGCCAACTCCACGGCTTCATCTCGCGGAATCCGAAAGATCGGCATCCGCTCCGTCAGGATCGGGCGGATGCTGAAAGAGAGCATCAGGTACTCGATGAGCCAGTCCCGCTGGACCTTGCTACCTTCGAAGGTGAGCGCCGCCGTCGAGATGTCGCCGCCCCGGTCGCCGATCTGGTGGCAGGACAGACAGCGGTAGCGATCGATGAGTTGACCGACGCGTCCCGCCGGGATCGGCGCGGGCTGGCTCGCCGGCAGCACGCGGTAGGCCTCGGGAACCGGCTGCGCTCCGAGCCCGAGCAGCGCCGTCACTACCGCCTGTGTGTCCTCCGGGCTCAATCCATAGGAGGGCATCTTGAGACCCTTCGCGAACGAGCGAGGCGACTCGACCTTCGCGGCGAGCCACGCGGTCAACGTCCGCGGCAGGTCGGTCCGCCGGCCGAAGTCGAGGAAGGCCGCCTTCTTGTCGCCGATCCCGTCGAGATCCGGCCCGAACTTTTCCGCCGGCCGCGCGCCGGGCGCTCCGTGACAGGAGAAGCAGCCGTACTTCCGAAACGTCTTCTCGCCGGCCTCGGCGAGCGTACGGTTGACGCGCGGCGGATCAAGAATGTCCTTGGGAGCGTCGAAGTCGCGTAGCTCGTCCTCCATGTAGGCGACGAGGTCACGCGACTCGGCATCCGTGAAGTGATACCGGGGCATCGGCGTGCGCGGATTGAACGCGTGAGGATCGCGGATGTAAGCGAGCAGCCAGCCCCGGGTAGCGGCCGAGGCGATTCGAACGAGCTCGGGCGCGGAGCCCTGGCCCTTGCCCTCGACGGTGTGGCAGGAGATGCAGCGCGACTCCGCGAAGAGTTTCTTGCCGTTGGCCGAATCCCCGGCGGGCTCTTCGCCGGCGGTCTTCACGCGCCGGGCCAGTTCCTCCGGCACGTCTTGCCCGAAGAGATAATGGGAAAGCTCCTCGATCTCGCTCCCCGTGAGTTGGAAGTTCGGCATCGTCGCATTCGGGTCGACGTCTCGCGGCTTCGTCAGCCAGCGGCGCAGCCACTCGGCTCCGGTCTTGATCGGCTCGGTCGAGAGCGGCGGAGCCTCCGACCGAAACGCCTCGCGGCCCCGTACGGTGTGGCAGGCGAAGCATCCGAAGCGCTGCATCACGGCGTGCCCGCGGGAGAGCAGCGGAGCGCCGGGGACCTCGGCGGTCGAGTGGCAGCGTCCGCAGCCGGCCTCGACGTAGGCCGCCGGAAGCAGCGAAGGAGCCGCGTTGGCGGCGGTTCCGTGCGCCTGAGCCTCGGTGGTCGCCGGCCCCTGTCCCGCGTGGCAGGAGGTGCAGCCGAACCGATCGAATTCGCCGGGCGTGTGAGGAGTCCACGGGTGGAGCCCGAAGGGACTCGGCGCTCCCGTCATCAGTGGATCGGCGACGCCGAGATGGCAGGTCGTGCAGCGATCGACCCGGTTGTCCAGCCCCGGGAGCCAGATCTGGTGGATCGCGATCGGCCGATTCTCGTATTCGCGCGCCTGACGCGCGCTCCGCGCTCTGACCGCGCCGAGAGCCCCGAATCGGCGCTGAAGACCTCGGTATGCGCGGAAGGCGTTCTTCGCCGGCGAAATCGCCAGCACCAGCAGGAAGGCCACGCTCGTCAGCGCAAACAGGCGTCGCAGCGGCAAGCGTCTCCTCCTCCTAAGAGCCCGTCACGGGAGCCCAGGGCCAGACGAAGGACCAGCCGGGTCCGCGGAAGAACGTTCCGATGAGCGTGAGGACGCCGGCGACGACCGCGAACCAGACCATGATCCATTCCGGGAGAGTGACCTTCGCGAGCGACCGGCGGAAGGCGCCCGCGCTCTCTCCCCCGCGGGCCGCGAACATCGCGACCGAGATGCCGGCCGACGGAATGACGATCGGCCAGCACTTGAAGGCTCCGAAGAGCCCCAGAATGGCGGCGGTGAGGCCGGCCAGAAGCGGCGCGCGCCCGGCGCCCGCTCCGGCCCAGAATGGCCCGGCCGTGAGGTTGACGCGCGCATACGGAATGACGACCAGCGCCACCACGACGAGCAGCGGCATCAGGACGCCCGCGACGACCGGCGGGAAATAGTGCAGGAGCTCCTGAAGTCCGAGGAAGTACCAGGGGGCCTTGGCGGGATTAGGCGTCTCGAGGGGATTTGCGATTCCCTCGAGCGGCGCGTCGAGCACGATCGCCGCCAGAGCCAACCCGATGACGACCAGCTGAAAGAGGATGACCTCGCGCAGGATCAGGTTCGGAAACGTCATGACGTACTTCTCGTCGGTCGTCCGGACCGCGGGCCGCCGATCGGGGCGCACGAGGGCCACGCGCCGGGGTGTGGCGAGCGGGTCGATCGATTCCACGAGGTCGAGCGGCGGGAGTGTGCTCATCGGACCTCCTCCCCGTCGGAAGCGTCCTCCGGCGGGCCCTGGACGCCGCCGTCCTTGCGAACCCGCCAGATGTGCACGGACAGCATCAGCACGAGGGCGAGCGGCAGGACGACGCAGTGCAGGACGTAGAAACGCAGGAGCGCGTTCTCGGACACGATGTTGCCGCCGAGAAGGAGGAAGCGCGCTTTCTCGCCGATCAACGGCGCCTCCTTCGCCATGTTGGTCCCCACCGAGACCCCCCAGAAGGCGAGCTGGTCCCACGGCAGCAGGTAGCCGGTGTAGGAGAGCAGGAGGGTCACGATGAGCAGCACGACGCCCACGACCCAGTTGAACTGGCGGGGGGGCCGGTAGGCCCGGTGGAAGAAGACCCGCATCATGTGGAGAAACGCAGTGAAGACCATCAGGTGCGCCGCCCACCGGTGCATGTTCCGGAGAAAGAGGCCGTTGTCGACGACGAACTCGAGCTCTCGCATGTCGCGATAGGCCTGCGGGACGGAGGGGTGGTAATAGAACATGAGCAGCACGCCGGTCGCCGTCAGGACCAGAGCGCAGACGAGGGCGATGCCGCCCAGCCAGTAGGTGTACGTGAAGCGAAGCGTCTTTTCGCGCACCTTGACGGGATGGACGTGCAGGAAGAGGTTCTCGAAGATGACGAGGGACCGATTGCGGTTCGTGTCGGCGGCGCCGTGGCGGACGATCGAGCGGTACACGTCCGATTCGCGAACGCGCCGAAAGGCGGAATCGAGAGACGACGTCCTCATGCCTTGAACACCTTTCCGTGGGGAACGACGATCGCCGTGTCCACGAGGAGCGCTCCGGAAGGGTCCAATCCGACCTCGAGCCACGGAAGCGGGCGCGGCGCCGGCCCTTCGACGACATTGCCTTCGAGGTCGAAGCGGCTCCCGTGGCAGGGACAGGCGATCACGTTCTGGTCCGACAGGAACCGCGTGATGCAGCCGAGATGCGTGCAGACGGCGGAGAGCGCGTAGACGCCTCCGGGTCCGCCGATGACGTAGGCCCGTTCCTCTTTGTTGAGCCGAACGGTCCCGTCCGGATAATCCGACGGATCGCCGGCTCGGAACGTTGTCGGTGGCTCGAAGAGAACCTTGGGCTTGAGGAAGTCGAGGGTGACGAGGCCGGAGCCGACGGCGGCCGCCGCGCAGGCTCCGGTGCCCACGAGCGTGAAGAAGCTGCGCCGGTCCGTGAGGTCCGGCGGGATCGCGGCTTCGGGGTCGCGCTTTTCAGGCAACGGAGTCCTCCCTCGTGAGAAAACTCTGCATCGTGATGGTTCCCGCAGGGCATCGGGCGGCGCAGAGGCCGCAGCGAATGCAGATTTCCTCGTTCTTGATCAGAATGGCGCCCGCGCGCCGGCCATCGATCAGAATGGGAGCGAGCTCGCGCGCGGCCGGAGGCAGCGCGCGCACGCCGGCCGCCGGGACGATCTCAATGCAGTCCTCGGGACAGATGTCCTGGCAACCGCCGCACAGGATGCACTCGGTTCCATACTCCGGGTCTTCGGCAAAGGCCGTATTGGTCCAGCACTGCAGGCAACGGGAGCCTTCCCGCCGCGCCTCCCGCTCGCCGAAGCACTCTTCGACTTCGGCGATGCCGATCCGGCGGGAGATCGGCCGGGTCGGTGGCTTCTGGCGCGGAATGCTCTCGAAGTCGAGCCCGCGCTCGTATCGGGGGTGGACCGCGATCTCCACCAGACCGTCGAATTCGGGACGCGGTTTGCCGCGCAGATGCTCGTCGATCGACCGGGCGGCGCGCTTGCCGTCCGCGACGGCGCTGATGGCGATGCGGGGGCCAAACGCCGCGTCCCCTCCGGCATAGACCCCCGGCGCGGTCGTCGCGAGTGTGGCGGAGTCGATCGCGATGCGGCCGCCGCGCGTCTCGATTCCGTCTTCGGGCCGTAGGAACGAGAAGTCGCCGGTCTGGCCGATCGCGACGATGACCGTGTCGGCGGGAACGACCGACTCGGAGCCGACGATGAACTCCGGGGCGAACCGGCCCTTCTCGTCGAAGACCCTCGAGACGGAGAGAAACTCGACTCCAGTAACGACGCCGTCTTTCCCGACGAAGCGCTTGGGTCCGATCCCGTGGAGGAAGGAGATCCCCTCGCGGGCGGCCTCTTCGATCTCTTCGGCGGCCGCCGGCATCTGGCTCTCCGATTCGAGGCTGCAGACGGTCACCTCGCGGGCGCCGAACCGGATGGCGGTGCGCGCGACGTCGAGCGCCTGAACGACCGAGAGGTTGCGCTGCAGGTTGTCCTGCTCGCCTCCCCGCGCGGCGACCCGCGCCACGTCGAGCGCCACGTTACCGCCGCCGATCACGAGGACGCGGCGGCCCATCTCGACCTTGTACCCGAGGTTGATGTTGAGCAGATAGTCGATGCCCTTGAGCACGCCGTCGAGCTCGATGCCTTCGACGGCGAGGTCGCGGCTGCGCATCGCGCCGACCCCGAGGAAGATCGCGGCATATCCCTGCGCCCGAAGGTCCGCGAGCGTGAACTCATGGCCGAGCCGCGCATTGGTCGTGAGCTCGACGCCGAGCGAAAGGATGGCGTTGATCTCGAGCTGGATCAGGGCCCGCGGCAGTCGGTACTCGGGGACCCCCAACCGGAGCATGCCGCCGGCGACCGGCGCGCCCTCGAAGATCGTCACCGGGTATCCCATCAGCGCCAGATCGTGGGCGCACGCGAGCCCCGCTGGTCCGGATCCGATCACGGCGACGCGCTCGCTATGACGCTGCTCGCGATGGCCGTAGATCTCGGCGAGGACCGACAGGTCGATCATGCTTTCCACGCCGAACCGTTCGGTGACGAACCGCTTGAGGGCCCGAATGGAGATCGGGGCGTCGAGCTCGCCGCGCCGGCAGACGCTCTCACATGGCGCCGCGCAGATGCGGCCGCAGATCGACGCCAGCGGGTTGGGCCGGCGCGCGACCGCGTAGGCCTCCCGGTACCGGCCCTCGGCGATCATCGAGACGTACTTCCCGGCTTCCGTGTGGACGGGGCACGCCCACTTGCACGGGAAGTTGCGCTCGAGCCACTCGCGGGGAAGCTCGGCCACGCGACCTACTTTGCGATCTCGAAGTTGACTTCGGTCGCACCCGCGACCGTCACCGGCTTCTCGGCGGCCTTCAACTTCGGGTGCCAGACCTTGACCGTGTAGCTGCCGTCCGGGACATCGCCGATGTGAAAGCTGCCGTCGGCTTTGGCCGAAGCGAAATACGGCGTCGGAACCGCGACGACGTAGGCCTCCATCTCGGGATGGACCTTGCACAACAGCACGGCGGCGCATTCCTTCTTGAACGTGTAGCTCTTCGACTCGCCCTGGGGCCATGTGCCGAGATTGAACTTCTCGGCGCACGCCTCGGGCGTAAAGACGTTGTGCAGCACGGCGTCCGAGTTGAGGAAATCCACCGTCGTCCCGACGAGCACCGGAAGGATGTGCGGGGAGAAGACGAGATTCTTCTGGTCGATCCTCGCGTGCTCCTTGGGAGCGGGGAACGTCTTGCCGGCGATCGCGCCGACGTAGACGACGGCGTCCGCGCAGTCCCGCACGCCCTTGCAGGTGACCTTTCCGTGCAGGTCACCGGCGGCGGCCGGCCAGGCCACGGCCAGAATCACCAGGGCCAGACAGCTTTTTCGCATGGCTTTGAACTCCTCTTTCTTAAAAGGCCGCGCGGACCAGGGTCGAGATCGTGTAGTTCTTGGAATTCGAGGGATCGCCGTTGTACTCGAGCAGCAGCTTGACGTTGGCGTAAGCGAGGAAACTGAAGTTTCCCGTCATGATCTTCGTGGCCGGCGCCGTGGGATCTGCCGGAAGCAGCTGCTGATAGCGGAAGGAGGCCTGGAACGGTGGACTGAACACGTAGTCGGCCTGCACGAACCAGGACTTGTAGATCGCGTGCCTGGTGGCGAAGAGGTCGGAGGTCGACGGATAGAAGAGCTGAAGGTTGTCCTGACCCTCGAGCGCACCGCCGAACACGTTCAGGGGTCCGACATAGACCGACCCGTAGACGCCGTACCGATGAAAAGTGGCGTCCTGTTCGTCGAAGGGCTGGCCGGAGGGATCGGTGACCTCGTAGTTGACGCCGCCGCCGTTGCCCCAGTAGCCGAGGACGCCCACCCGAAACGACGTCTCCTCCCAGTTCTCGGGCGGCAGATTGACGCCCGCCGACGTGCCGTCGAGCGCGAGCCCGCCGAGCTTGTAGTCGACCCGTGCGTAGACATCCTTCTGGGTGGTGCTGCCGAAGGAGCCGTTGGGCCCACCCGGCCCGATCGGACTGTCGACGCCGACGACGTACAGAAGGCGGTGTGCGACGATCCCGTACATCTCGATTGCCCTGGCGTTTGCGGGCATGCCGACGCCGCAGGAGTCGCTCTCGCACAGCCCGGTGCCGCCGTTGAAACCAATCGGGTTGTAGTCGAAGAACGTATCGATTCCGCTGTCGGTCATGATCCACATTTCCTGGAAGCCGTCCCAGGCGTTCGGCGCGAGTTTTCCGACTCGGAAGTTGAACATGTGCTCCGGGCCGAACGCGTTGACGAAGTCGAGCCGCGCGTGCTCGATCTCGACCTCGGAGCTGCCGTCGGGAAGCTCCCCGTAGGTCAGCTCGCCGAAGAAGCTCATGTGTTTGCCGAGCGTGCCCGCCGTGAAGAGGTTGGCCTCCTGAGGAAACTGGAAGTCGTTGTGCACGATCTGGCGGCCCGCTTCATCCTCGCTCGAGGCGTAGAGGTCGGCCATCTTGACGTTGACCGCGAGCGGCGCGTTGCCCGGAAGCGTGCCCGGATAGACCATCTTCGGCCAGATCTTTTCGTAGGCCTCGGACCCGAGGGAGACCGGGACTTGCTTGACCTGCTCCTCGGTCTCGCCCGGCATGCGGTACCCGTTCAGGCGAAACGCCTCGCCGAAAGGGTTGAGCTTCGGAAAGATCGTGATGACAGGTCTGGCAGGAGGTCTGGTACTTGCGAGAGAACACGGGAACGGCTTCGGCCGGACGCGCCCCGGCGCCGAAGAAGACGTAGCCGACCGACAGGAACGCGAAGACGATGCAGAGACCACGCTTCGAGTTTTCCACCGAGGCCTCCCTTCTGCTCGGTGAATGCTCGCGCCCGGGCGGCGCCAGGGAAATGCCGCAGCCTCACCAAATCGGATGGGGAGAGCGCACCAGCGCGGGAAGCTAGACGATGCGGTGCTGAAACGCGAAGGCGACGGCCTCGGCCTTGGAGTGCACCTCCAGCTTCTCGAGAAGATTCTGGATGTGGTTGCGCGCCGTCAAAGTCGAGATGTGGAGACGACCGGCGATCTCCGGCGTCGTTCGCCCCGCGGCGAGCATTCCCAGGACCTCGACCTCGCGAGCGGTCAGTTTGCGTGCCCGCGCGTCGGGCGATTCCCGAACGGAGACCAGCATCGGGCGGGGTGGCGAGTCCCGGGAAGCCTCCGGGACGTGCAGGGCAGCTTCGGTCGGCTTCAGGATGTGCGCGAGGACGAAGTGATCGGGGGGCCGGACGGCGAGGTGGAGAACGCTGACATCGGCCGCGATCGTGCGGCCATCCTTGGCACGAAGCCGGAGCCCGAAGTGCCGGATCGTCTCGCCCCGGACCGCGATCTCGTTGATCGGGCAGTGCTCCGAGCAGTAGCGGTTCCCGAACGTGTCGCAGCCTTCCAGAGCGGACGCGCAGAAGGTTCCCAGGACCTCGCTTTCGTCGAATCCAAAGAGACGCTCACAACCCTGGTTCCAGAAAATGATGTTCAGGTGACGATCGGTGGCGAAGACCGGATCCGGGGACAGCACCAGAGCCTCGAAGAGGCCGACGACTTCCTGCGGAACCCGATTCGCCCGGCTCACGATGTCTGCCCTTTCGCCTTGAAAAGGCCACGGTGGGAAAGTGGCGCTCGATCACGCTAACACGGTCCCGACAAGAAGCTCGTCGGGACACCCGTGCATGGGCGCTCCGCACCGAGACGACGATCCTCGCCGGAGATAAATCCCGGATAAATTTCAGTCTCCGAGGGTCGGCGGCGTCTTCAGAGAAGGTTCGCAGGCCCTGTCGCGGCGAAGCCGCGCCAACCGGGCCAAACCCGGCGGCCCCCTTCACGACGCCGGCCGACTCCGGCCGCTCCGATTCGCTCGCCGAGATCCGGCGATGGTTCGGCCTTCTCGTCGTCATAGCGGCCCTTCACATGACCGAGAAACTGCCTTCGGCCTGGACGAGCTGCAGATGATCAAGCGTGTGCCCGGGAAGTCCTACGGGCGGTTCCCCGATCACGACTTCGCCACGGTTCTTCTGGTCAAGATCGTCGTGGTCTTCGTCCTCCGGCTCATCTACGGCGTGCCGCGCGGCGGCCGTTCCCTGGTCTGGGTCATGAGGTTCTTCGCCATTCTCTCGATCGCAGAGGTGCATCACGTGATCGAGACGATCGCGCAGCGTCGGTATGTTCCGGGACTCGTCACGGCGATCGTCTGGGTATGGATCGGGGTGATGCTCGGCCGAGCGACCTGGCGCCGGTCGAAGGCGCTCCGCGGCCGTTCGCCGCGGCGGAAAACGGAGCGGACCGGATTCCGTCGCGCATCGGCGCTAAGCTACGAAGGCCGTGAACTATTCATCGATGCTTCGCTCGGCTCTGGTCGCGCTGCTCCGGAACAAGATGCGGAGCGTGCTGACCGTCCTGGGCATCACGATCGGCATCGCGGCGGTGATCTGCGTCGTCGCCATCGGCCAGGCCGGGCAGGCCCGCGTCGAGCAACAGCTGCAAAACCTCGGCGACAACTTCGTCTGGATCGAAGCCGGCGGCCGCGCGATCAACGGCGTGCGCACGGGGACGCACGACACGACCACCCTCACCGTTTCCGACGCGGTCGCCATCAAGAGCCAGATCTCGCTGATCAAGGCCGTGTCCCCGAACATCGACGATCCGATCCAGGTGATCTACGGGAACCAGAACTGGCACACGTCCTACCGGGGCGTGTCGCCCGAGTACTTCGACATCAAGCGCTGGGTCGTCGATCAGGGCGCCGTCTTTTCCGCGGACGACGTCGAGCGGGCCGCGGACGTCTGCGTGCTCGGACGGTCGGTGCGCGCGCAGCTCTTCGGAACGGAGGATCCGATCGGCAAGGTGATCCGCGTGACGAACCTGCCCTGCAAGGTCGTCGCCACGCTCCAGCCGAAGGGTCTCTCCCTTTCCGGCCAGGATCAGGACGACACGGTCATCCTGCCTTACACGACGGCGCAGAAGAAGCTCAAGGGAGTGGCCTGGCTCGACGACATCCTCTGCTCGGCCGTTTCTTCGGACGTGGTCAAGGCCGCCGGCCAGGAAGCGGCGGCGATTCTCCGGGACCGCCATCACCTCCGGCCGGAGGAGGAGGACGACTTCAACATTCGCAATCCCGAGGACATCATTCAGGCCCAGCTCGAAGCCAGCAAGACGCTGAAGGTTCTCCTGATCGTCGTCGCGTCGATCTCCCTGCTCGTCGGCGGAATCGGCATCATGAACGTCATGCTCGTCTCCGTCACCGAGCGCACCCGGGAGATCGGCGTGCGTGTCGCCGTGGGCGCGACCGACGAAGCGATCCAGCTCCAGTTCCTGAGCGAGGCCGTCCTCTTGAGCCTCGTCGGCGGGGCCGCGGGCGTCCTTCTCGGGATCGGCTGTTCCTATCTCGTGGGCGAGACGCTCCGCTGGCCCCTCGAGATTTCCTTCGAGGCGGTGCTGGTGGCGGCCCTCTTCTCCGTCGCGGTCGGCGTCTCGTTCGGCTACTACCCGGCGCGGCGAGCTTCCGGCCTCGACCCGATCGAGGCGCTGCGATACGAGTGACGCCTCGCGGCTGGTCGGTGCGCGCCGAATGACGAAGCGCAAGTGGCTGGCGCTGGCGGGGCTCGTCCTCGTCGTGGGCCTCCTGGGAGTGCTCAGCGCGACCCGCCGGGCTCCGATGCAGCACTTCACCGCGAAGGTCGAGCGCGGCCCCATCCGCGACGTCGTGGAGGCCACCGGAACCATCAACGCCGTCGTGACCGTCCAGGTCGGATCGCAGGTCTCGGGCAGCATCGCGAAGCTCAACGCCGACTTCAACTCCCGGGTCCACAAGGGGGACGTCATCGCACTCATCGATCCGTCGCTCTTCCAGGGCGCGGTGCTCCAGGCCTCTGCCGACCTCGAAGACGCGAAGGCCAATGCGATCGCGGCGCGGGCCAACCTGGACCGGGCTCGAGCCGTCTCCGCGCAGGCGAAGGCGGACGACGAGCGCAGCGCTGCGCTGAACAAGGACAATCTGCTCAGCCAGCAGCAGCTCGACCTCGCGAAGGCCGCGGACGATTCCGCGATGGCGAGCGTCGGTGCGGCCGTGGCCAACGTCGCGCAGGCCGACGCGCAGGTCAAGCAGAAAGCGGCGGCGCTGGAAGTCGCCAGGACCAATCTCAATTACACGGTGATCCGCTCTCCCATCGACGGCACCGTCGTCGCCCGCAACGTCGAGCTCGGCCAGACGGTCGCGGCTTCCCTCCAGGCCCCGACGATCTTCACGATCGCCCAGGATCTGACCAAGATGCTCGTCTACACGAAGACCGACGAGTCGGACGTGGGCAACATCAAGGTCGGCAGCCCCGTCACCTTCAAGGTCGACGCGTTTCCCAAGGAGTCCTTCGGCGGAAGGGTTCGCCAGGTGCGGATGAACCCGACGACGATCCAGAACGTCGTGACGTACGACACGATCATCGAGTTCGAGAATCGCGACATGAAGCTCTTTCCGGGAATGACGGCCTACGTGACGATCCCGGTCGCCTCGGTGGACGATGTCCTGAAAGTTCCGAACACGGCACTCCGCTACAAGCCGCCGATTTCGCTGGAGGAGATCGAGGGTCTCTATGCGCGGCGCGGAATCGACTCGGAGGCCGCGGCCGCTGGGAGCCCGCCGGCGTCCGGTGCGGCCGGGCCGGGTGTGCCGAGCGGCCCGCGCCCCGCACGGCGCGAGGTCGTGGTGGTCTGGAAACGGGCCTCCGGTGACTCGTTGGAGCCGATCCAGATCGCCCTCGGCATCACGGACCACTCGTACACGCAGGTGAGGGAAGTGCTCAAGGGTTCGCTCAAGGATGGGGACGACCTCATCGTCCGATCCGTCACGACGAAGCCGCAGACACCCGGCGGTCTTCGACGCTAGTGTCGAGCGCCGCCGGGACCCAATCGCCGCCGCCGGTCATCCGGGTCGAGGGCCTCCATAAGTACTACGAGCTCGGCGAGACCCGTGTGCATGCGCTCCGCGGCCTCGATGTCGAGGTCGGGCCGGGCGAATTCGTCGCCATCATGGGCGCGAGCGGCAGCGGAAAGTCGACCTTCATGAATCTGCTCGGCTGCCTCGATCGTCCGTCCGCGGGGCGGTATCTGCTCGACGGCGTCGACGTGGCGGAACACGACCGCCGCGCGCTCGCGGCGATCCGAAATCAGAAGATCGGCTTCGTCTTTCAGGGATTCAATCTCCTGGCCCGGACGACGGCGCTCGAGAACGTCGAGCTGCCGACCCTGTATACGCGCGTCGACCGGGCCGAGCGCGAGGCGCGGGCGGTGAAGGCGCTCGAGATGGTCGGCCTCGGCGACCGGGCGCGGCATTTTCCGTCGCAAATGTCGGGCGGCCAGCAGCAACGCGTCGCCATCGCGCGGGCGCTCGTCAACCGGCCGGCGATCCTGCTGGCCGACGAGCCGACCGGGAATCTCGACAGCCGCACCTCCGTCGAGATCCTCGAGATCTTTCAGGACCTGAACGACCAAGGGCTGACGATCGTTCTCGTCACCCACGAGCCGGACATCTCGCGGTTCGCCAAGCGCGTCCTGGTCTTCAAGGACGGGACGATCCGGAAGGACGAGCCCGTCCGGAATCGGCCGAGGGCGCGAGAGGTTCTGGCGACGTTGCCGGCGCTCGAGGACTGAGGCGAGTCAAGCCGTCGCGACGCGGGCGAGCGCCGCCTTGAGGCCGGCGCCGATCTTCTCAGGGCTTCCGACTCCCCAGAAATGCAGCGGGGAACGCCGATCTGGAGCACCGGACCGGAGATCGAGCCCTTGCGCCCGAGACTTTCCTGCAGTTTCTGGAAGGCCTTCTCCTGATCGGGAGTCGCCGGCGCGGCTTGGGCAGCAGGAGTCGGCGTCTTCGTCTTCCCCAACGCCATGCGCCGTGTCGGATCATGGCGCTTCTCGGAGCCTCCAGGACTCCTCGTTCCGCCCCTCCCCGACGTTTCGATGAGGAGATTGAACTCGATGACTCGCCCCTTATCTTCCTCACGTTGCGATTCTTGCCCCATCATGAGGGGCGGGAGATCACGCGTGGAGCCTACGGACCCAACGACCTTTTCTCTCGGCCCTGCGTCGGGCAAGAAAGCGGAGCCGCGGGAGGGGGGCGCCGAATTGGCATCGGTGACGATCGTCATCGAATGGGACAACGCGAGGCGCTCCGATGTCGGCCGATCTCTCGGAATGCTTCGGGCTCTGTACCGTCAGCTTCGGGAAATTCGAGGTTCTTTCTGCGCCCGGCCGGAGATTCGGGTCCTCTACGATGGGGCCAAGATTGAAGGGGCGTTCATCGAGCGACTCATGAGCGAAGCGATCGGTGACGAGCCATGGCCGGCGAACGTGGTCCTGTCTCCGGTGCCAGGGATGCGCTACTACGAGCAGAAGAACCGCGGTGCACTCTGTGCTGGAACCGACGTCATATTGTTTCTCGACAGCGACGTGATCCCGGAACCAGACTGGCTGCGGCGCCTCATGGAGTCCTTCCGCGACCCGCGCGTCTCGGTCGTCGGCGGGGGCACCCATGTGGCTCTCGATGATCTGCTGGGCAAGGCGTTCGCGCTTTTCTGGTTTTTCCCGCTTCGGGACGAGGCGAACGAGTTGGCGGCGGCGGACTCCTTCTTTGCAAACAACGTCGCATTCCGTCGGGAAGTCTTCGAGAGGCTTCCATTCCCCGATTCTTTCGTGTACCGCGGACGATGCTCCTTACTCGCCGCTGAGCTTCGCAACCGGGGAGTAGGCATCTTCCGCCACAGGGGCGCACGGGTCTCGCATCCTCCTCCGAAAGGACTCGCGAACTTCGTCCTCCGGGCTCTGTGCGAGGGCCATGACGAGATCGTTCTGGGTCCGTCGAGACCAGACGGATCTTCGACACGCGTCTTCCGATCCTTCCTGGAGAAAATCGTGCGCTTGCCGTGGGTCGTGTTTGGACGTCGTGAACGGGTGCATCTCGGTGTGTTCGGGGCCCTCGCGGGTCTGGGCATCGGATACTCCTATCACTCGTTGAAGCTGTTCGGCGGGTTCGTTGCCTGGGTCCATCCTCGAGGTTTCCGCAGGTACGTTTCGATCTGAACCCCGGTACTCCTACGCACCCGGAGACTCATGGGTCAGCCGGCCCCGCGCCGGTTCGCGACCGCGACGGAATGCGGGCAGGCTCGTTCACGGGGAAGCTGACACACGGTGATGTCGTGCTGTCGTTGATTCTTGCGGACGCGCCTGCTGGATCGAGGTCTGTAGGGTCTCGACCAGCCGATCGAGGCGAGGTGTGCGCAAAGGGCGGGATCGTCGGAGAGCTCGCGCTCGAGTCGCTTGATGAACCGCTCGCTCTGTGCCATCGGTGAATGAGTGCAGATATGGCCGGTCCGTCCGCTCGACAACCGGGTGCTAGGCTCTGGGGCAATGCGCCGAGACCTCGAGAACAAGACCCCAAGTTCTACGCGACAGGCGGGCGCCCGCCCGAGAAACGTGGTCTCGTGAGATTGGCAGATCGCCGTTCGGGCGCGCTCGCTGCTCTCGTGCGGGGCCGGTGCCGGGCCAGGAGGATTCGATGAAACGGGACGTGACGGTATGGATCGACCATCAGAGAGGCCGTGTTCGCGACGCTCACCGATGAAGGCGAGGCGACGAGCCGGCTCGAGTCGAACGTCGAGAAGCACGTGCGGTTCTCGGCAAGGACGGAGCATGGCGCGGAGGATCAGTACGAGAGACGATATGAGGAGCACCTGCGCAAGTACTTCGATGCGGTCATCTCCCGCATCCGCGACGCCGAAGCGATCCTCATCCTCGGACCGGGCGAAGCAAAGCACCAGCTCGAAAAACGGCTTCGCGAAGAAGGACTCGGCGGTCGCATCGTCGCGGTCGTAACGACCGACAAGATGACCCATCCTCAGATTGCGGCGAGAGCTCGGCAGCAGTTTCTGCGGGAAGAATGAGATCCCACCTGAGGAGCAAGTCTGCGAGCTGTTCTCGGTCTTTCTCGCTCGATGTCAGTTGCCGACGGAAGTCATTGGTTCGCTGTTGCCCAGGCGATAGGAAGGACATTCATTGAGGTGAGCATGATGACCAGAAATCCAAATAGCGGAGGCGCGAAGAGCCGGAACCGGGACGGCAGAGGTCCGCTCGATCAGAACAGGCGCAAGGGCCACGGGAAATCGGGATCCCGCGACGGTACTGGTGGACCGAAAGGATCCACTCCCGACAAGCACGGCGGCTCCGGCGTGGGCCGGCAGGAGGGCGGCTCCGGGGCCGGGCGCGAGCGCTAGAGTGACGGCATTGAGGCGGCGGGCCCGTCCGGGCCGGGTCTACGGTCTCGACCCGAGCGCCCTGGCGGGCAGCAGGATCAAGGCCCGCAGCAGCTCGAAAACGCCCTCGACCGCGATTCCCAGCAGGCGAAAAGGCAGCAGGGCGAGCCAGACGAGCGGGTAGAGCACGAGCGCGAGCAGCGCCAGCGGCCAGCAGAGGAACAAGAGGACGAGCCAGACCAGAACCTTCAACATCACTCTTCTCCTACGAAATCGCAGGTGTCAGGTTTGGTTTCGGCTTCGGCGGCGTCGCGATTCCGGCGGCGTGTTCGGGCCCTCATCCGTGGCGAACACCGTGCCCGTGGAAAGCTGTGGTCCTCTTCGCGGTCGTCTTCGCAGATCGGGGCGACTTGCCGGGGCTCGCTCTCATCCGCTCGAGCGCGTCGAAGCCGTCGGCCTTCGGGACTCGGTTCGATCTGCGTGATAGCCTCTTGTTTCCGACTCCTTCCGACGGACTGACTCCCCAAGACAACCGAGTGCCCGCCGCCGGTTTCGGTGAAGAAAGTGGGTACGGGTCATGGAGAACAAATTTCGAGAGTCGAATCGCGTCCGTTCCCGGTCCGGGAAAGTTCTTCGCCACTGGACGACCAGCGATCTGGATTTCGTCGGGAAGGCGACGACGACGCGGTCGGCAGGTGACGGGGGGTTGGCCGAGGCCCGGCGGCTCAGGCTCGTCGTCTCGGAATTGAAGGCGTTCCCGCGCGAAGCCGGTGCCCCGTGAGCTCCGTTCTCCGGGGCCGGAGCTCGAGCCGGTGGGGCCGACTCGACCGGACCCCGGGGTCGGAAGCAACCGGGGAGCGGGGCTCCAGACTTCTCAATTACGCCGCGAGTCTTCTGTCCTCTTTCAGCGGAGAATCCGGCTGCGTTCACTGGCGGCCGGCACTGGCGGGAGCCAGGGTGTGGGAGGGCGCCGGACGAACTTCGGGAGCTCGCACTCCTCGTAGGGGCTGACGTCCATCACCGGGGCTTAGCGGAAGCCGTCGTCACCACGAGGGCATTCGACCGCCGCGGTCCGTCAGCCGCGGTCGCAGGCCTCGCCAGATCCGATCACCGCGATGCGTTTGCCATGACGGCCGGACGCGAGCTTGCCGTACCGGTGTCTGAAGGCGGAGTCGTGTTCCGGCGCTCCGTCCCGCCGTCCGGCTGCTCTTCGAACCACTGTTTCGCGCCGAGAAACCGGACTGTCGTGGCGTGCCGTTCCAGCTCGAGTCCGACGGAGAGAACGCCGGACTCGATCAGGAACGCCCCCTCCCGGTCCGCCTTCTCGCGGCGGTAGTGTCCTCGGATGCGATAGGTCCCTCCTCGGGCGTCGAGTCCTCGGACGCGGACGAGCGAGGGGCCGAGGTCGACGGACGCCGTCGCGGTGAAGTTGTCCAGTTTCACGAGGCCTCGGGTCCACTCGGGGAGGTCGGCCGCGAAGAGCGCCAGCAGTGGGCGTGCATCTCGCGACTCGACTTCGATCGCCGCGGATGTCGTGGGACCGATCTTTCCCGAGGGAACGTCGAATCGACCCCACCAGCGCCGAGACTCGTCCGAGCCGGAAGAACGCACGTTCTTCAACGAGAGCCGGCTCCCGGAGACCTCGAGAGGCCCGGACGTCAGATTCCACCGCGGAATGAGAAGGCGCATGTCCGCGTCGCCGTGCAGCTTCAGTTTCTGCAGGCCCACCGATCCGTCCTGAACCGCGACCTGGACTTCGCCCTTCGCGACTCCACGTTCGATGGACGCGCGGATCGTTCCGCTGCCCGCTCCGTCTTCCAGGGAGGTGTCGGAAGCTTTGCGAACGAAGTACTCGAGAGACTGAAGGCGATCGAAGCGGGCGTCGAGCTTCACTTCGCCGGAGACCTTCTGCCAGACCTCGCTCCCGTGCACGCGGGGCGGCTCGAACGGTTCGAACCCGGCGGAGACGGTCCCCGAGACGGAGATCCCTACGGGCGCGTGCCCGATGCGCGTCTCGCCGCTTTCGAAGGTGACCCGCGCGGGGCCGATGCGCGCGAGCAGGCCAGGCCGCAGAAAGAATCCTCCTTCGACCCGTGCGATTCCTCGAAAGCGAAGTGCGTCGATCCAGATTTCGTCGAAGTGCTCGATGAATAGCGTTCGAACGTCGATGCGCCAGGGATCGCCCACTGTGGCCGCCGCCGGAGGTTCCGCGGAGCGCAGCGGCGGATCGGCGAAGCCCGGCACCTCCGGCAGCACGGAGGCATCGAACGCCTTCGCCGCCGCGGGCTCCAGCTTGTTGCGGAGGAAGAAAGACAGACCCGTCCCGCGGAGGCGCTCGGCCCGAAAGGTTCTCTGGACGAGAGCGAGCACGGAGAAGTCGACGCGCGCGTCGGCCAGCCGGATGGACCACTGGACGTTCCGGTCGCTACCTCGAAGCCGGAGATTCCTGATCGTGAGGCGGCCGGGCCAGTAAGAGGCCGCTTCGTCGTAGTCCAGGCGAAACGACTTCGAGTCCTCGTTGATCCATGCGCGGAGCCTGGGGCCCGAGAGCAGCCACCTCGTGGCGGCGTCATACGCGGCCAGGGACAGAAGGGGAACGAGGACCAGAATCAGGAGCAATCGCCGGAGACTCGGACCGCGCCGGGCGAGCTTCTTCTCAGATTGCGCGCCAAGTGCCTGAGCGCGGACACGTCCTGGGGCATGCGTGGTTCGGGCCGCAAGTTTCATGCCTCGAGTCGCGGTGAGAGAACGGAGAGCGGCTCCCACACTGGCCGAAAAGTCCTTCTACGCGACGTCCGCTCCGGCACCGACGAGTGCGACATCGGTCCGCCGCGCCGCCTGGAATCTCTCGGCCACGTCCTCCCAGTTCCACACGTTCCATACGGCGTCGAAGAACTCGGTCTTACGATTCTCATACTGGAGGTAGAACGCGTGTTCCCAGGCGTCGAGCACGAGCAGGGGAGTGCCGGCCTGCGCCAGGTTCGATTGGTGGTCGTAGATCTGCGTCACGAGGAGTTTCTTCCCGAGCGGTTCCCAGACGAGTGCGGCCCAACCGGAGCCCATGATCGTCGCCGCGACGGCGTTCACCTGTTTCTGGAGGATCTCGAAGCTCCCGAAATCTTCGGCGATCGCGGAGGCAAGCTCACCCTGCGGCCGCCCACCCGCCTTCGGGGCCATGTTCTGCCAGAAGGCCGAATGGAGAACGTGCCCCGAGAGGTTGAACGCGAGGGCCCTCTCCAAAGCCCCGATGTCCTCGAATTCCCCCTTGTGACGCGCCTCGGCGAGGCGATCGAGCGCCGCGTTGGCTCCCTTCACGTAGCCGGCATGGTGCATGTCGTGGTGGAGCTGCATGATCCTGCCGGAGATGTGGGGCTCGAGCGCACTGTAGTCGTATCGAAGGTCGGGAAGAGTGTAAGTAGCCATTGAGTGATCTCCCATGGTTGTCGGCAAGTCCAGGCTCGGCCTCCTGCGGCGGGCAGGAAGCCTCAACGAATCGAATGACCCTCCTCCGCCTCGCGCACCCCGAAGCCGGAGTGCGAGAGTTCGTTCACGTTCCTGTCGGAAAGGCCGAGGTCCGAGGTGTCTGCCGATCCGACGTACTTCCAGCTCTCGGCGCGGGGCAGGAGCGAGGCAGGCGCGTTCGGCGCGAGAAAGCCGTATTGGGAGCAAGAGACGTAGACGCTCACCGTCATCAATCCTCCTCACGCCACAGGACACGCCTGCCTCGCGATGCCTGCAAGCATGCTCGACCGACGGATGCGTGGTCCAATAGTTGATTGCGCTCAACATCAGTGCTCTCAGCGATCAATTCCAGGAGCCGAGGGCTGAACGGCCCACCCACCAACCTCGTGAGTTCATCTCGGAACGCTCAGTCTCGACGAAACAAACGATTGGACCCATCGGCAAGGGAAGCGGAATGATGACTCTTCCGTCGACGCTCAGCCGCTTCAGGCTGTCGGGGTCTCCGACGGCGCCAAGGTGCGCGGGCCAATTTCGGTCCGCCTTTGAAAGGTTGAGCATCATGAAGAGAATCATGGGAGCGGCTGCCGGTCTCTGTCTCCTGGCAGGGTCGCTGGCACTCGCGCAGACACCGGAGAAGCAGGCCGTCGAGACGACGACCAAGCAGACCGGCCCCGGGCCGACTCTCGACACCCAGACGCAATCGGTGTCGGGAATCGTCCAAGAGTACGAGGCGGGCAAGAAGATCAAGCTCTCCGGCCCCGGCGACAAGTCGTATTCGTACGACCTCACCGAGAATGCCCGGGTCGAGGGATCGATCGTCGTGGGTCAGATGGCCACGGTCAAGTACTCCAAGGGAGCCGACGGCAAGGAAACGGTCTCGGTCGTCTCGGAGGCCACGGCGAACGCGGTGACGGCGGCCGATGCCCCGAAAATGCATTCGGAATCGACCACGAAGAACAGCGGGCCCGAAGCGAGTACGAAGGCGAAATCGGAAGTCATCGTCGGCATCGTGAAGGAGTACGAGGCGGGCAAGTCGATCAAAGTGACGGGGCCCAACGCCAAGGACTACACCTTTGACTTGACCGACATGGTCTCTGTGAAGACGGACTTCACCGTTGGCGAGCGGGTCAAGGTCACGGTGACGACATCGGACAGCGGCGTGAAAGCGACGACGATCGTGGCGTACCCGTACAAGGCTCACCGGGTCACGTCATGAAGAAGCTCTTGGCGCTAGCCTCTCTGCTCGCGCTCGGAATCCTGGGGCTATCCCTCGGGTGCCAGAAGAAGGAAACGTCGACCACCACGGAAACGACGAGTACACAGGAGGCTCCGGCACCCTCGGGGACCCCTCAGACGACGACGTCCACGACGACGACGACCAGTACTGTGGACTCCCCGACGCCAACGCCATCGGCCAAGTAATCCTCGACTCCAGCCATTGAGATTCGTCAGCGCCGGGAGGGGGAGGCACCTCCCGGCGCTCTTTCTTTTCTCCGCCCTCAGAACGACGTGCATCTTCGCGACGCGTCCGGCACTCCCGTTTGACGTCTCAACTCGATCGGAACAAACGATTGGAAGTCGTGCAGCCAAACGTACATTCTTGCTCTGCGAACAGGACCGCAGAGCAGAAAGGACCAGATATGGAAACCATCGTCATCGTCGTTCTCTTGCTTCTTCTTCTCGGTGGAGGCGGATATTGGTACCGCCGCGGGCGGGCATGACGGAACCGGGTTCTGATCCGGTCCGCACAGGCGTCCGAGCCGCCGAAAGCGCGAGGGGTGGCGCAAAGTTCGGACGCCGCCTGCGGATGCTTCGCAGGGATCTCATCGCCGTCTGGTCTCGTTCGCCGCGAAAGCTTGAACCGAGGCAGAGACCGGAAATGAGCTGGCGCTGCCCCAAATGTCAGGCTCGGAATGCGGCGATCATCGCTTCCAATGCGGAGGCCGGGAAGATCGTCGACGTGGGTTGTCTGGCCTGCGGGACAAAGCACGAAGTGTCCGTCTTTTCCCGCGCAGACAGCTCGGGCGCGCCCATGACGGTCGGCGTCGTCTGGATCTGAAGATACGCCGGAGAACGCCTGCGCTCGAAGGGTCGGTTCGCCGTCCGGTGGGCGGCGTCTAGGCGCCGCGCCTCACTCGAGCCAGGACGGGAACGCCACGCAGCCTCGACACGGCCGCTTTTTTCTTCTCGACGGCGGACTCGGAATCCACTCGTTCGCGAGGAGTGATTCGGATCTCACGGAGGAACGAAGCCAGCAGCGGCGAGGGGTCCTCCTGCCGATGGATCACTCCGGATTCGGTGAATACACCCTGATCCGCAATCGGACGGAAGACGACTCCCGGCATCGCTCGCAGTTTGATCGCAGGATCGACGAGCGCAACGGTCAAGCCGGCGGCGACCATTCCCAGGACGGTCTGGGTCGAGGGAAGCCCGCCTTCCATCGTGATCGGCGGCCCGAATCCGGCCTTCTGGAAGATCGCGAGCAACTGATCGTAACGGCTGGGCGACAGGTGCCGGGGCCAGAGCGTGTACGCTTCTCGGGACAGCTCGCGCAGCCGGATCCGAGAATTGCGAGCCATCGGATGCTTTTCGGGAATCGCGGCCACGAGCCGCTCGCGGCCGGTCACTTCGCAGACGACACCCTCCGCCTCGATCGGAAGACCCACGAATCCGACGTCGATTCGGCCCCCTTGGAGAGCATCGATCTGCTCCTCCGGCGTCAGATTCTGAAAGAAGACTTCGACCTGCGGCGCTTGCTCCCGAAAGAGTCTGAGAGCATTGCCCACGAACGCCCAGTCCGTCTCCGGCGAAATGCCGATGCCGATCTTCTGGGATTCTTCCCGCGCGGTTTCCCTCGCGAGCCCGGCGGCGCGCTCGGCCGCGGCCAGGATCCCGCGCGCTTCCCGAAGGAACCGAATTCCCGCCGGTGTCAACTCGACGTGGCGCTTGACGCGGCGCAGCAGGTCGACCTTGAGCTCGGTTTCGAGGTTCCGAACTTGCTGGCTCAGGGAGGATTGGGACGTGTTCAGGCGATTCGCGGCGCGGCCGAAATGGAGATCTTCCGCGACCGCGACGAAGTAGCGAAGGTGTCGCAGCTCCATGGCCCGGTCCCTTTCAATCGCTCCGAGGTCTCGACATCAACGAAACGAACGATTGGATCTGCCTGAGTCGGCGCCACCATGATCGGGATCTGGTCGACTTCGGAATTGCCTGCCAATTCTAATGCCAGGACCTGATGTCGGTACGGCCAGTGCTGGGTTCCCGCGTCGGGTGGCCGCGGACTGGCAACTGACCCTGATGATGCTCCGCCGGGCGCCTTAACCGCCTGGCGTTGCGGTTCCGGGGGCGGGGCGGCGTGGGCCTTCGGACCTTTCGCGCCCGCGGGCTCCTGAAGGACCGGCGCTTTGGCCTGTTTCTCCCCTCGCGAAGGCTCGGGAGAATGGGAAATGGCCTGTGGCCTTGCGGCTACGGCGGCCTTCACCTCGCGCGCGGGCGCGACGACGGCCAGACGCGCGGTCCCGGCCGATACGGCGCGTGGCGCCGTTCCGGCGACCTGGATGCCTCTCGTTTCAAGCTTGCCCCCGGAACGGCCGCATCGCGCTCTGCCATCCGAGCGACCCTCCAGGTGACGCTTCTTCTGCTCGGGGCACCGGCCATGATTCGAAAGAACGGTCTGCAGGAAGCGGGGGATGGAGCGAAGTTCCTGCGCCGTCTGTGCATGTTTCGAAGAGATCTGATCGCCGGCCGGCCTCGTCCGCCGCGAGGGGATGAAATGAGCCGGAGACTGGAAATGAGTTGGGCCTGCCCCGGCTGTCGGGCTCGCAATGCGGCGATCATCGCTCCCGATGCGGAGGCCGGGAGATCGTCGACGTCGATTGCCAGGCGTGCGGGACACCACACGAAGCCTCGGTGTTCTTCCCGCCCGCCCAGGTCGGGGCACCGATGCCCGTCGGCGTCGTCTGGATCTGAAGCGGACAATGTCAGCCGGCTGAACCTGGGAACGCACCCAATAGGCCGCGAGTCTCAACATTGACGGCGTTAGCGGCCCTTCCTTGCTTCCGCTTCCCCGCGTCACCGAGCCCTTCGAGCCCTGACAGGAAAGCAACGCGGCTTCGACACGACGGCTTTTCCTTCTCGGCACTGATCTCGCCGCGAGCGCGACGCATAGCGAGGATGGCAAAGCGCGAGGGGAATCTCCTTCGATCGTTGGTCGGCCTCAATACCATCGGAAGAAACGATTGGACCTGCGCCAGTCAAGGGCACATGCTCCTTTTCCGGATCCCAAAGCCCGCCGGGACAAGGCTCGGGCGGTCTCGATCGAAAGCGAACGGGCCCGGTAAGGAATACAAATGAAAAAGCAGGGTCGAGCACGGAAGCTCAAGACTCCGGTCTCTTCGAAGGACCACGTCAGGGGATCCCCGCTGGCGAAGGTGACTCTCGTCGGTTACGGAGACTTCACGTGCGCGGAATGTGCGAAGTCGTATCGAACCGTCAAGAAGATCCAGGCGGAAATGGGCTCCCGGCTCCGCTATGTCTTCCGCAGTTTCCCTCAAGCCTCGCTTGACGGGAAGGCCGAAAGCTCGGCCGAAGCGGCGGAATCCGCAGGGGCCCAGGGAAAGTTCTGGGAGATCCACGACCGGATGTTCGAGAACCAGAGACCTTCGGGCCAACGGGAGCTGGTGAAGCACGCCAAGGCCGTCGGTCTGGATGCCGGTCAGTTCCGACGGGAGATGCGGGGACACGTCCACTTGGCAAGGGTTCGCGTGGTGCGGGACGGGGGTGTTCGGAGCGGCGTCGTTCAGGTGCCAACCTTCTTCATCAATTCCTCGCAACACGAGAGTGCTTTCGGTCTGGCCACCTTGCTCCCCGCAGTCCAAGCAGCGGCAGGGGGCTCATGATCCAGGAGAGGGCGAGTGCTTTGGCCCTCCCATCTCACGTCTCAACTCGATCGGAACAAACGATTAGAAATGGCTTCGCAATGCGCACATGCTCATTGTGCGGATAAGGAGACTTCCGGATTGAAAGGGGCAAAATATGGGAATCATCCTCGTCGCTGTTCTGGTACTTCTTCTTCTCGGCGGCGGCGGATATTGGTACCGCGGCAGACGGGTCTGAGGCCGCGTCAAGGAAGCCGTAGGGAACTGACGGAGTCACGCACTCGTGTGCTTGGAGGCATCAAGTCATGAAAATCGTTGCAAGGGGTTTTCTGTCGCTGATGAGTATGGGTCTGCTTTGCGTGGGCCTCGCCTCGAGGGCACGCGCAGACGAAGGCCCCAAGGGTCCCGCTAACGCAGAGGTTTCCGAGGCTCTCAAGGCCCTGGCCGTCCAGTCCAAGCTAATCGACAAGCTCGGAGCCGACGCCCTTGGGATCACCGTTCACGTCTCCGGGGAGACCGCAACTCTGACCGGCGATGTCACCAACAAGTCCAGTCAGAAGCTGGCCGAGGCGGTGGCCCTGTCGGTCGACGGTATCAAAAAGGTCGACAACCAGGTGACGGAGAAGACGACGCCGGCGGCGCTTGCAAACGCCGAAGCCAATGTAAAGGACGCAGTTCTCCTGACCCGGGTGAAGACCATCCTTCTGACAGACATTGGCGTCAACGCTCTCAAGATCGATGTAGACGTCACCAATGGCATCGTCAGCCTTCGAGGGAAGCTCGAAAATGCGGAGATCAATGAGGCGGCGATCAAGAAGACCCGGTCGATCACAGGCGTCAAGAAAGTCGTCAACCTCCTGGACTGACATTCGATGATCGCCAGCGGGCCGCGAAGGTTCTGGAGCGCGCGCCTGGCGACGCAGCCGCTTCCGCCGGAGGTAACCGAGAGTTGCCCGCGGCTCTGGTCGACGCGGTTTCGCCGCGTTCAACGGCAGCAACGATCGAGCGAGCAAGAAAGAAGGGAGTCTCTTGTGAAGGTGGGTAGAACGATCGCGGTCCTCTTGGTTTCCTTAGTCGGCGCGATGACCCTTTGGGCGCAGCAGCCGACGTCGCCACCTCCGGCCTCCCAGAAGGTGGAGATGGGCAAGCCGGGCATGACGGACGAGAAGACGATGGAAGACTCCATGATGGCCCATCACAAGGAGATGATGGCCAAGATGGAGGCGGCGGACGCTCGACTCGACGGGCTCGTCAAGACGATGAACGCCGCGACCGGAAGCAAGAAGACGAACGCCGTGGCCGCCGTCATCAACGAGCTCGTCGCCCAGCGCAAACAGATGCGCGACGACATGATGGCCATGCAGCCGGAAATGATGAAGCACATGATGGAGCACATGGCGATGGGAATGATGAAGGGCATGGAGGATTCGATGGCCAAGTGCCCGATGATGAAAACCGTGGCACCCGCCACGGGTGCGCATTCCGACCACCCTTCCAACTGACCGTGCACGCGAGGGCTGAAGGGGGCATGTGATGCACTGGGGCGACGGCATGGGCATGGGTTGGATGAACGTCTGGTGGATCTTTGGGTTCGTGGTCGTGATCGGCGTTGTCTGGCTTGTCTTCAAGAGCTTCGGCCGACGAACCCCACCGGGCGGCGGCTCCCCTTAGCCCGTCACTGAGCCCTTCCAGCCCTGACGGGGACGCGACGCGGCCTCGACACGACGACGTTTCTCTTCTCGACGGCGGTCTCGGAGTCCGCCCGTCGTCGAGGGGTGAGTCTGACCTCATGGAGGAACGAGGCCAGTAGCGGCGAGGGATCCTCCCGCCGATAGATCACTCCGGATTCGGTGAACACCCCTTGATCCGCAATCGGACGGAAGACGACTCCCGGCATTGCTCGCAGTTTGATCGCAGGATCGACGAGCGCAACGGTCAAGCCGGCGGCGACCATTCCCAGGACGGTCTGGGTCGAGGGAAGCCCGCCTTCCATCGTGATCGGCGGCCCGAATCCGGCCTTCTGGAAGATCGCGAGCAACTGATCGTAACGGGTGGGCGACAGGTGCCGGGGCCAGAGCGTGTACGCTTCTCGGGACAGCTCGCGCAGCCGGATCCGAGAATTGCGAGCCATCGGATGCTTTTCGGGAATCGCGGCTACGAGTCGCTCGCGGCCGGTCACTTCGCTGACGAGACCCTCCGCCTCGATCGGAAGACCCACGAATCCGACGTCGATTCGTCCCCCTTTGAGAGCATCGATCTGCTCCTCCGGCGTCAGATTCTGAAAGAAGACCTCGACCTGCGGCGCGTGCTCCCCGAAGAGCCGGAGAGCCTTTCCGAGGAACGCCCAGTCCGTCTCCGGCGAAATGCCGATGCTGATCTTTTGAGACTCTTCCCGCGCGGTTTCCCTCGCGAGTCCGGCCGCGCGCTCCGCCGCGGCCAGAATCCCGCGCGCTTCCCGAAGGAACCGAATTCCCGCCGGTGTCAACTCGACGTGGCGCTTGACGCGGCGCAGCAGGTCGACCTTGAGCTCGGTTTCGAGGTTCCGAACTTGCTGGCTCAGGGAGGATTGGGACGTGTTCAGGCGTTTCGCGGCACGGCCGAAGTGGAGATCTTCGGCGACCGCGACGAAATAGCGAAGGTGGCGCAGCTCCACGACTCGATGCCTTTCAATCGCTCCGAGGTCTCAGCTCCAACGAAACAAAGGATCAGATTTACTCAAGCCGGACCCTCATGATGAGGCTCGCTTGCCGCGGGTCCCGCATTCGAGTTCAGGCATTCGAGCGGAGTCGCAGCGCGGACAAGTCGTTCAAAGCTTCGCGAACCCTCTCGTCGCGGACGTGTATGCACGCCACGATCAGTCGAAGGATCGCGCCTTGCTCGAGAGGGCCGGTGGGAATGCCCTGGCACGCGAGAAGGCACGCAGCGATCCGACGTTCCGACCGGTCGTCCTCCGCGGACTCGACTTCCAGGACGTCCCGGCGCGCAAGTCCTCCCCCGGCTCGACCTGTCTTGCGAATCACTGCCAGAACGTTAGCGGGATCAAGAGCCTCCGTCTGTACGCTTTCGTACACATAGGGACTGGGGAAGAGAGATCTGGCTCATAAGATGCAAGGCTTCCAAGCGAAGCCTAGGGAGACAAGATGCCAAAACCGCAGCCCAAGCCCAGAGACCGCAACCGGATCCTTGCTAGCCTGCCGTCGTCGAGCTACGGGCGTCTGTTGTCGAAGATGGAGGTTGTGGCGTTTGCGCGGAGGCAGAGCCTCCAGGAGCCGAACAAGCCGGTGTCCCACGTGTACTTCCCCCGCAACGGCGTCGCCTCCATCGTAACGCGAATGGCCGAGGGAGGCACCATCGAGGTGGCGACCATCGGGAACGAGGGCTTCGTAGGGCTCTCCGCGTACTTCGGAGACGGCCGCTTCCCGATGGAAACCTTCGTCCAGATCCCCGGCGAAGCGGTCCGCATGAAAGCCGATGCCTTCCGCCAGGAGGTGCGCGCGGACGAAGGCTTCGCGATCGTCATTCGCAGATACACGCAGGCTCTGCTCGTCCAGATCGGTCAATCCTTCGCATGCAATCGCGTTCATGCGATCGACAAGAGGTGCGCGCGATGGCTTCTCATGTCGCACGACCGCGTCCTGGCGGAGGAGGTCGACTTGACTCAGGAGTTCTTGGCAGAGATGCTCGGCATCCGGCGCGCCGGCGTGAGCCAGGCGGCGGGCATTCTGAGGCGCCGAAAGCTGATCGACTATCACCGCGGCAAGATCCGTATCGTCGACCGCAAGGGACTTGAGAAGGCCGCCTGCGAATGCTACGGTTTCATCCGTTCCGAGCACGACAGGCAACTGGGATAGCGGCTGCCCGCCGGGCGTCGCGCCGTGGTTGCCTTGACGGGCGCCTTCTTTTCGGAAGGCAGAATGGACCGTTCAGGTAGTCGGCAAAGCCAGCGAGGCGTGAAGGGCGCTTGGAGCCGTCACGGGGCCTTTCCGCCCTGACAGAAGCGCCCAGGGCCTCGATCTGGGCCTCCGGCGTGAGGTTCTGAAAGAGAACCTCGACCTGCGGCGCTTGATCCCGAAAGAGTCTGAGAGCATTGCCCACGAACGCCCAGTCCGTCTCCGGCGAAATGCCGATTCCGATTTTTTGAGACTCTTCCCGCGCCGTCTCCCTCGCTAACCCGGCGGCGCGCTCGGCCGCGGCCAGGATTCCGCGCGCTTCCCGAAGGAATCGATTTCCCGCCGGCGTCAACTCGACATGGCGCTTGACGCGGCGCAGCAGGTCGACCTTGAGCTCGGTTTCGAGGTTCCGAACTTGCTGGCTCAGGGAGGATTGGGACGTGTTCAAGCGATTCGCGGCGCGGCCGAAATGGAGATCTTCGGCGACCGCGACGAAGTAGCGAAGGTGTCGCAACTCCATGACTCGATGCCTTTCAATCGCTCCGAAGTCTCAAGACAAGCGAAACAAACTATTGGAACAATCGAAGCCGAAGGCACAAGCTCTCGGTCGTTACCTGATGATCGAATCTTATCTCTTTGTCTGGATGTGTCTTGCATGTGACTAAGGGGAAAGCAGATCCGCCCACGAGCACTCAGCCAGGCTTGCTCGAGCTCCTGCGCGGGCGAAGCGTCACGCTCGTCAAGCCGAAGGCGCCGACCGCCTGACCCTTCGCGACAACAAGGAGGCTGCGATGCGGACAGTGGACGATATTCTGGATCGGATCTCTCGAGCGGACGAGGCGGTCTTCGCGATGGACGCATCGCTTCGCATCATTCGGTGGAACAAGGCCGCCGAAGCGCTCGTCGGGCATCCCGCACGGGCCGTCTTGGGCAAGCCCTGCTACGAGGTCCTGCGCGGCCGCGATGCCAATGGCAACACGTATTGTCATCGGAATTGTCCCGTGGCCCGTCAGGCTCGCGACGAGGACAGACATCCCGTCCGCCCCTTCGAACTGAGCGTGATCGCCGGCGACGGATCGAGGGCTGAAGTCTCGAGCTCGCTGTTTGCCGTCCCGTCCTACCATCCGGCATTGGCGACTCTGGTGCACGTTTTCCGTGAAAAAGCGACCGCCGCGGCCCCGTTGGAAGTCCCTTTGCGGGAGCCGCTGTCGCCCGTCGCGACCGCGGAAGGGGAGCCGGCTCTGTTGACGAACCGCGAGAAGGACGTGCTCGCCGGTCTCGCGAAGGGCTTGACGACGGCGGTGATGGCGAGAAGACTTTTCATCTCACCTGTCACGGTACGGAATCACACCTCGAGCATCCTGCGCAAGCTCGACGTTCACACCAAGCTCGCGGCGGTCGTCTTCGCGTATCAACATCAAATGGTCTAGCATGCCACCCGCCGCGCACCTCTTGGGCGCGACACCGGTTTCGATCAATCGCTCCAAGCTCTCAACACCGACGCAACAAACGATTGGATCTGCCCGAGCCGGGGCCACATAATTGGATTCGACTCGCTCTGGCTTTTTCTCACCAATTCCCAAAGCCAGACTTGGATGGGGCGCAACGTGACGACGGAGCAAGCCGACCCGAAAATCGACTCGGAGCACTCTCCGAGACACGGTTGCGAGACTGCCCGGGGCGGCTCGTGATTCGGAGAGCCATCGTTGCGAAGCCTCCGCAAGCCTCTGGATCCGTACAGCAAAGGCAGAAGAGCTGGTTCAACATCGTGTTTCTTTCGTTGACGCCGGTCATCGGCGTCGCGGGAACCGCGGCCTACGCGATCGCGTTCGGGGTCCGCTGGTGGGAGCCCGCTCTCTTCGTCCTGCTTTTCGGGCTCGTGAGCTTTTCCGTGACGGCGGGCTACCATCGCTGCTTCGCGCACAAGGCTTACGTCTGCCATCCGGTCGTTCAAGCCTTCTTTCTCTTCTTCGGGTCGATGGCCCTTCAGAATTCGGCCTTGAAGTGGTCCTCGGACCACCGGGACCATCACCGATACGTGGATCGGCACTGGGACCCGTACAGCATCCAGCGAGGCGGACTCTGGGCGCACATCCTCTGGCTCTTCTACACGGAGCCGCCCGAGCGCTCCTACGACAATGTCCCTGACCTCCTGGCGAACCGCCTGGTCCGCTGGCAATTCCGTTTCAACGGCGTCATCGGCGTCCTCGGCGGCCTGGGGATTCCGACCCTGATCGGCGCCTTCTTTGGACGCCCGCTTGGCGGGCTGCTCTGGGGCGGTTTTCTCCGGATCGCGCTGATTCACCACACGACCTTCCTGGTCAACTCGGTGGCGCATCTGTACGGCAGTCAGCCCTACACGCGGGGGAACTCCGGGCGCGACAACGCGCTGCTCTCCTTCGTCACGAACGGCGAGGGGTACCACAATTTTCATCACAAGTTCCCGTCGGACTTTCGCAACGGCGTGCGCTGGTATCAGTGGGATCCCACGAAGTGGCTCATCGCTCTCCTGGGATTCGTCGGCCTCGCCCGCGATCTCGTGCAGACGCCCGAGTCCGTAATCGAAAAGACACGTCTCCGGATACTCGCGACGGCGGAGCCGCGCCGCGACGACGCCGAGCCAGTGATTCGACAGGCCGGACAGACTCCCGTTGCGGGAGCGCCCCGGGAAGGTTTCTGGAGCGAAGGACGGGTTCTTTCATGACGGACGCTTCGCGACTCTGGGAGACGTCGTCGATCACTACGACACGTTTCTCAAGCTCGGCTTGAGCGAGGCGGACAAGAAAGACCTGATCGAGTACTTGAAATCGCTCGAGGGGAACACGTGGTCTTCGAGGCCTCCAAGGAGGACCAACATGAACAAGCTCGCAAGAGCAACCCTCTTCGTCGCAGCGGCAGCGATCTTCCTGGCGGCGCCGGCGGCGCAGGGCCAGGTCTCTGTCAACGTGACCATCGGCGGCTTCTACGACGAGATGGCACCTTACGGCCGGTGGGTCGACTGCCGTTACGGTCAGTGCTGGGTGCCCGAGCGCGTCGCCGCCGACTGGCAGCCGTACAGCAACGGCCAATGGATCTACACGGAGTATGGATGGACCTGGGTGTCCAACGACCCGTGGGGAGGCACTCCCTACCACTACGGCACGTGGGCCTCGATCGAGGGCTACGGCTGGTCCTGGGTACCCGGAACCGTTTGGGCGCCGGCGTGGGTGACGTGGAGCTACAGCGACAACTACGTCGGCTGGGCCCCTTTGCCGCCCACCGTCGTTTTCGGCAATTCCGGCTATTCCGGGAGTCCCGTCGTCGTCAGCCAGACGCAGTACGTCTTCGTGCCCACGAATCGCTTCGTCGGCAGGAACGTGACCTCCGTGCGCTTGCCGCCGCAGCAGAGCGCGCAGATATTCCGGCAGACCCGCCCTGCGACCGGATTTGCGGTGTCGGGCGGCATCGTCCGGAATCGAGCTCTTCCGATGGAAATCGTCGAGCGTGCGTCCGGAAGCAAGATCGAGACGAGGAGCATCGGAGCCGCCGGAACGGCGCCACGCGCGGTGTCGTCGGCCGGAACCGCGGGCTTGGCGGTCGTCGCCCCCGCGCGCGAAGTGAAGGCCGTCGCCGCCGCCCACCCGCAGGTCGTCTCCCATTCCCCCGAGCCTTCGCGCGAGGAGAGACAGACCAAGGCACGCGTCGTTCCGGAGTCCGCGAGCGCGAACGATCCCAAGGCCCATGCGCATGTGGCGCCGACCCCGGAACCGCGCCGCCAGCCGGCGGAAGCGCCCGCGGCGCACCGTCCGGCGCCTCCACATCCAACCGAGGCGAGTCGGCCGCCCAAGCACGCCTCGAAGCCCACGCCGAACTCCGGGAAAGAAAAACCGGCCGAGAAGGACAAGAAGCCTGAGGGAGAAAAGCCCTGACGAGCGGGCGCGCGGCCGGCATCCGCTCGATTCGTGTTCCTGAGGAGGCCGCGAAAGCGACGACACCGCGTTCCGTCGTCCGAGCGACTCTCCAGGTGATGTCTCTCGTGCTCGGCGTCGCCGTCGGGCTGTGGGTGTTGTACCAGCTGAGAAGCATTCTTGTGCTGCTCGTCCTGGCGGTGTTCTTCGCCTATCTGGTCGCTCCTCTGGTTCGCCAGTTTCGGCGGCCGATCACCGCGCGGGGGCGCCGCTTCGTGCTGCCCCTTCCGCTCGCGATCGGCGCGGTCTATGTGACGATCTTCGGATCTCTGACGTTCGCCGTCATCCTGCTCCTTCCGGTCCTGAATCGCGAAATCGCGGAGCTCGCCCGAGAGACCCCCGGCTACCTCGGGCGAGTTCAGGACCAGTGGCACGTCTGGCAGGCGGGCTATCAGATCCGCGTGCTCCCCGGAGAAGTGCGCGAGGCCGTCGACCGGGCATTGCAACAGGCGGTGACCGCGAGCGAAACGTACGTGACGGGCGACCTGCTTCCACGAGTCGGAGGCTGGCTGATGTACCTGCCCGGGTTGATGCTCGTCCCGATTCTGGCGTTCTTCCTGCTCAAGGACGTGCGGCAACTGCGTCATCTCGCCTTGCGGGTTCTGCCCCGAGGACACCTGCGAGTGCGCGGGGTCGAGTTTCTGGCCGAGCTCAACGAGACGCTGGCGGCCTACATTCGCGCCCAGGTCACGGCCTGTCTGCTCATCGGCGTGGTCTGCACGATCGCGTTTCTTGTGATCGGCGTCCCGTACGCGGTGGTGCTCGGCATCGCCGCGGGCGTGTTGGAATTCATTCCGATGGCCGGGCCGCTGGCGATCGGGCTCCTCGCCGTCGGCGTCGCGGCGTTCCACTCGTTCGCTCTGGCAATCGGCGTCCTGCTTTTCTTGCTCGTGCTGCGGGCCGTGCAGGACTATGTCGTGTATCCGAAGATCGTGGGCCTGGGAACTCACATGCATCCCTTGGCCGTCATCCTCGCGATCTTGTGCGGCGCGGCGCTGGGCGGCTTGATCGGAGTGTTTCTCGCGATCCCGTCCGTCGCCGTCCTGACGGTGGCCGGCCGCCACCTCCGAGAGCACCGGGCGAGCCGGGCTCTCGAGGAGCCGGGATAGGGAACGCACATCGCGTCGCGGCTCGATCGATCGCCGGATTCTCCGAATTCCATCGAATCAGACGATCAATTCCGATCACGGAATCGTTGTAGCCTGCCCACAGCAATGTCACAAATAGGTTCCCGGGTCCCACCCGCTCCCTATGCCGCGGCGCTGGGATCGAGCAACGAGCACTGTGGGCGACGCGACCGGAGGGGTCGATCGACCGGCCGGCGGGGCGCGGACCGGGACGAGTTTTGGAGCAACCCGGGCCCTTTCCAGACAAATGAAATCACGCCGCGCGCGGCCGCCGATACGGCATTGGCGCAGCGGGACCGAATGATCGCCGTCTTCGCTCACGACTTGAGAGGCCTTCTCGGTGCCCTGACCGTCAACGCCGAGCTCTTCCTGCGACAGGAGGGAGAGGGGGCTCTAAAGAGCGCCCAGGGCATTCGCCTCGCCGTCGGACACATGGATCAATTGATTTCCAGTCTTCTCGATTACGCGCGGCTCAGGGCGAACCGGCTCGAGGTCGTGCCCCGACCGCTCGACGCGACGGAGCTCGTCCGGGAAGCCGTCGAGCTCTTCCGACCGCTTGCCCGCGTCAAGTCCGTCTCTCTGAGCCTCGACGTCCCCGCGGCGCCCCTCCGAGCCAGGGCCGATTACGACCGGATGTTTCAGGTGCTCTCGAATCTCCTTTCCAACGCCATCAAGTTCAGCTCGATCAAAGGCGAGATCCTCGTCCAGGTCATGACGATGGGCCACGATGTGCAGGTCACCGTTCAAGACGACGGGCCCGGGATTCCCGAAGGCGACTTGGATCGCGTGTTCGAGGGTTTCTGCCAGCTCGCGGAGTCGGATGCCCGCGGCCTCGGGCTCGGGCTCTATATCTCCCGGGCGATCATCCAGGCGCACGGCGGAAGAATTTGGGCGACGAGCGGGCCCGGAGCGGGGAGCACGTTCTCCTTTACGGTTCCCCGAGCGTATTCGGTGCGAGCGTCGGCGCGCCCGCCGGAGGGAGTCGCCCGCGCAGCGACGGCCTGACGCCCGCCTTCCCCTCCATCGCAAACGATTGGACCCGGCGCCGCCGCGACCGCCCTGTGCTGGGGGAGCGATTCTGTCGCCGCGGATCTTCTGCTAGAGCTCCGACCGGAAGGGTGTGAGGAGCCATTCCGTGACGCGCTTCTTCAGCGGCCGTTGTTTCCACATCGCGGCCGTGTAGGGGCGGCACCGCTCGAGATCCCGTAGGTAACGCTCCCGCATCAGGGCGGCGAACGCGGGGTCGTACACGAAAAGATTGATCTCCTCGTTCAGATGGAAAGATCGATCGTCGAAGTTCGCCGATCCCACCGTCGAGAAGATCTCGTCCACGACCATGGTCTTCAAGTGGAACATCGTCGGCTGATATTCGAAAATCTTCACCCCTCCCTCGAGGAGTGGCCCGAGGGAGGATCGTCCCGCTGCCTTCGTGGCAGGCACGTCGCTCTGCTCGTCCGATGGCACAATCACCCGAACATCCACGCCTCTCCTCACGGCAGCAAGGAAGAGACGGACCGTCGCGTCATCCGGTAGGAAATAGGAGTTCGCGATCCAGATTTCCTTTGCAGCCGCGGCGAGCGAGATCGCGTACACGCGCCCCGCTCCCGACATCGGGGCGAGCGGCGATGACGGCACGACGGCGACGGGGGTCGATCCGGTCGGTGGAAGGGCGGGGAAGAATTCGTCGCCCACGAGCGCTTCGCCGGTCACCTCCGACCAGTTTTCCTGGAAGGCGCGCTGGAGGCCGCGGACGGCGGGACCTTCCACGCGCACTTGGGTGTCGCGCCAATGCTCGCGCGAATCCGCGTCGCCTCGCCATGAGTCGGCGAACCCGACGCCCCCCGTGAAGCCGACCGTGCCGTCCACGACGAGGACACGCCGATGATTGCGATGATTGACCACCCAGAGCATCCAGGGCTTCTTCGAGTGGAAGAACTCCACGCGGGCGCCGGCCCGCCGCAAGACGTCCACATCGCTCGCCTTCAGAAGCCTGCCCGAGGAGCCGACGGCGTCGAGGAGGATCCGAACGGCGACTCCGTGCGCCGACCGTTCGGCGAGTGCGTCGCGGAAGCGCGTGCCCACCTCATCCGACCAGAAGATGTAGGCCTCGAAGTTCACCGTCTTTCGAGCGGACGAGATGGCGGCGAGCATGGCCGGAAAGATCGCATCGCCGTTTTCGAGAAGCTCGAGCCGGTTGCCGGCCGTCATCGTCGGCCCTGGCAGGGCCGACGGCAGAAAGGTCTGCTCGTTTACGGTGAAGCCATGAGGCAGCTCGTAGATGGTCTGCTTCGGGGCGCTCGATTTCGCGACGCTGACGGCAAATGCGTAGCCCGCTGCCGCCGAGACGAGGACGACCGCGAGGAGATGCAGCGGCTTTCGGCGACGGGGGCCGGAGGCTTTCAAGGACCTTTAGCGTATCCCTTCCCGCTCGAGGCGAGATTGGCGGTCCCCTCGGCCCCGGATTGACCAGGTGGGCATCATCGCGACCACCGAGAAGCTGCGGCCGAGAAGGGGTTTCAAGAAACGCTGTCGCGACCCGCTAGCTGGTGCCCCGCGCGAGACCGGGCCGCGCCAGCAGGACTCCCCCGAGCAGGAGGATCCAGGCGATCAGGTAGGCCCACATCAGGAACAGGACCAGACTGCCGAGCGTGCCATAGAGGCGCGCGGCGCCCCACAGAATGGGGACGGTGAGGGAAAACCCCAGGCTGGCGCCGATCCAACCGAGTGAAGCCAGCAGCGCGACCAGCACCACCCGCAACGAGCTGACTCGCGTGCCGGCGACCACACGGTAGGTCAGCCAGATTGCACCGAACAGAATGCCCGGGACGAGGAGCACCCGCAGAGTCGAAAAGACCGAGAACGAAGCGTCAGACAGTGCAGGCAACCCGAGGAGTCCACTCTCAATGGAGGGTGCCACGAGGAGGAAGAGTGCCGTCGCCACCAGTGCCACCATCCAAACCGCGAGCAGAAGCAGGGATCTGACAATCGTCCGCCAGGTCCAGGGAGAGGAGCGGACATCGCCGGAGATCATCGAGTCGAGCTTGCGAAGGCACAATGAAATGAAGCGAAACGAGCTCCAGAGCGCGAGCAGGAAGCCGACCGTCAGCCACCCTTTGCTCGCCGAAGAGCGCGCCCAGCGCAGCACGTCGCCGGCGACAGGAGACTCCGCCGGCAGCACGTCGCGCAACACCTTCGCAATGGACGCGCTCATGCCGACGGGAAGGTGACTGGCCAGCGCAATGGCGATCCCCACGAAGGGCACCAGGGACAGCGCGAGAAAGAAGGCCACCTCGGCGGCGGCACTATCCAGCAGCACGAGCTTCGCCAGAGCCGCCTTTGGCCTGGTCAAGTCCATGGTCGCGGCCTTATAGCACGCGCGTCAGCTCAGCGTCGCGACGGCCTGGACTCGTGCGATCACTCCATCGCTCGCGGGTCTCAACTCGACCGAAACAAACGATTGGACCCGGCGCCGCCGCGACCGCCATGATGATGGTCCGGCGGTGCACGCTCGACCCCTCGGAATGCCGGAAACATGAGTTCGAGATCGCATGCCAGGCCCGGAAGGTGGAACGGTGAACACGAAGCGACAGGGACAAAGACTCGCGCGGAGAGTTTCGGCGAAGGACCACGTTCGCGGCTCGCCTCTCGCAAGCACGACGCTGGTGGCTTACGGCGACTTCTCGTCGCCGGCCTGCGCGCAGACGTACGGCACGGTCAAGAAGATCCAGAAGAAGATGGGCACGCGTCTTCGCTACGTCTACCGGAGCTTTCCGCAGCCCGAGCAATTCCAGCACTCCGAAGAGGCGGCCGAGGCCGCGGAGTGCGCGTCCTCGCAGGGCAGGTTCTGGCAGATGCACGACTCCCTGTTCGAAGGCGAGTCTCCGACGAACCAGGTCCGGCTCCAAGGGCATGCGGCGCAGGTCGGCCTGGACCTGGTTCGGTTCCGCCGCGAGATGCTGGCCCACGCCCACTCCGAGAGGATCCGGGGCGTCCGGCAGGGAGGCGTCCGAAGCGGCGTCGCCGCGGCGCCGGCCTTCTTCATCAACGACATCCGGCACGAAAGCTCCTTCGGCCTGGCGACCCTGCTCGCGGCAGTTCAGGCGGTCTCCGGTGAGTGAGGCGTACGAATGGAACACGAGATTCCTGCAAGTCGCAATGGATCGAGAGCGCGCGAAGGCGCGCAGGAGGCTCCCATGTTGATGACGATCGGCATCGTTCTGCTGGTTCTCTGGGCTCTGGGTTTGTTTGCGTTTCATATCTCGTCGGGACTCATTCACGTTCTCATCGTGCTCGCATTGATCGCCATCGTGATGCACCTGGTGAGAGGAAATCGCGTCGCCGCGTGAGCGGCGGCAATCGCTCCCCATTGGCGGTCCCGATCGCCCCGGATGAACCGGGCCGAAGTGTCCGCCGCGAAAGTTCAGAGGAACTCATGAATCGTCGTACGCGAGGAATCTTGACGGTTGCCGTATCCATGACCCTGGCCTTGCTGGTCGCGGGTTGCTCGACGACCCAGCCGGCGGGCCGCCAGGTCGACGACGCCTCCATTCACGCCGCCCTGATGACGAAGCTGACGGTCGATCGTTTTTCGAACATCGTGAACATCGACATCAATGTCACCAACGGGATCGTGACGCTGGCGGGCGAGGTTCCGAACGCACAGGTCAAGGCCGACGCACAGACCGAAGCCCGGACCGTCTCGGGTGTGATTCGCGTGATCAACAACCTGCAGGTGAAGGCGCCCCCGGCGGCCTGAGCCCTTCGTATTTTCCCTTTACCGGCCGAGCTGCGATGCGGCTCGGCGTTTCTTTGCGCATGGTAAGAAGAGGATGATGCGCGCCGCCGGCGACCCGATTCGCGCCGAGCTCTTTTCGGCGGAGCATCTGGAGCAGTTCGCCGCGAAGCTCGCCGCCGAGCAGCCCGTCCATCTCCGACAAAGGCGCGGCCGGCGGTTGCTGCCGCGGCTGCGCGAAAACGCGAGAGTACTCATCCAGGCACAGCGGACGATCGCAGAGGCCAGCCGAAGGGCCCGTGCCGTCTCGCCGGCGGCGGAGTGGCTGCTCAACAACTTCCACATCGTCGAGGAGCAGATCCGCGAGATCCAGCAGGATCTGCCTCCCGGGTTCTACCGGGAGCTGCCCAAGCTCGCGTCCGGACCGCTCGAAGGCTATCCGCGTGTCTACGGGCTCGCCTGGTCGTTCGTCGCCCACACGGACAGCCGCATCGAGCTCGAGACGCTGGGCCGCTTCGTTCGCGCTTACCAGCTCGTGCAACCGCTCACGATCGGAGAGCTCTGGGCGCTGGCGATTTCGCTCCGCGTGGTCCTGGTCGAGAACCTCCGCCGCCTGGCCGAGCGCGTCGCCGCGCGGGGGATCGCGCGGGAGCAGGCCGACGCGATCGCCGATGCGCAGCTCTCGACGAGCGGTATCCCGAAGCCGGGAGAGGCGGACTTGATCCGGAGGCTCGAGCAACTCCCGTTCACGTCGGCCTTCGCGGTCCAGCTCGCTCGGAGGCTCCGCGAGCAGGACCCCGCGGTCACCCCCGCGCTCGAATGGCTCGATGGCCGCTTTGCCCGCGACGGGACGACGGCCGAAGAAGCCGTCCACCTCGAGCACCAGGCGCAGGTGGCCAGCCAGGCGACGGTGCGCAACGTCATCACGAGCATGCGGCTGCTCTCTTCGGCCGACTGGTCGGAGTTCTTCGAGGGGGTGAGCCTCGTTCACGAAGCGCTCTCCGCGGGCACGCGCGTGGCCGAGATGGACTTCGCGACCCGCGACCGCTATCGGCACGCGGTCGAGGATCTGTCACGGGGAAGTGTCCATGACGAGCTCGAGGTGGCGCGCCGCGCCGTCGCCCTGGCTCGGAGCGCCGGGACTTCGCCGGGGGATTCGGAGGCGGCTCCCGATCCGCGCCTTGCCGATCCCGGCTACTACCTGATCTCCCGAGGGCGCGCGCGGCTCGAGGCCGAGCTCGAGTTCCGCGTTCCGGTTCGGCAATGGCTGCGGCGCGCGTGGTTCGCTGCCGCGACTCCCGGCTACCTGGGCACGATCGCCCTCGGGACCGCCGCGATCCTCGCCGTTCCTCTGGCCCTCGCCGAGGCGGCCGGCGCTTCCCGCGGCTCTCTGGCCCTGCTCGCCGTCCTCGCGTTGGTGCCGGCCTCGGACCTGGCGAGCGCCCTCGTGCAGCGGTTCGTGACGGCGCTAATCGGGCCCCGGCGACTGCCCAAGCTCGAGCTCGCCGCCGGCGTGCCGGAACAGGCGCGCGCGCTGATCGCCATTCCCATGCTCTTGACCGACGACACCGAAATTCGCGAGGTGGTGCAGCGGCTGGAGGTGCACTACCTCGCCAATCCGGATCCCGAGCTCCGGTTCGCGCTGCTGTCGGACTGGTCCGACGCGCCTTCGGAGAGCCTGACCGAGGACGACGCGCTCGTCGCGGCGGCGCGCGCCGCGGTCCGCGAGCTCAACGACCGGCACGGGCCTGCGGCCGGGGGCGGCGACCGCTTCTGGGTCTTCCATCGGCGCCGCCTCTGGAACGAGGGCGAGGGAGTCTGGATGGGGTGGGAGAGAAAGCGCGGGAAGCTGCGCGAGCTCAACCGTCTCCTGCGCGGCGCGACGGACACGTCCTTTCTGCCTCTGGAAGGCGGCGCGCCGCCTCCCTCCGGCATCCGCTACGTCATCACCCTCGACGCGGACACGCGGCTGCCGCGGGAGGCCGCGCGCGGGCTGATTGGAACGATCTCGCACCCGCTGAACGTGCCCATCTTCGACGCCGCGGCCGGACGCGTCGTGGACGGGCATGCGATTCTCCAGCCGCGGGTCGCCCCCACGCTGCCCGAAACCGGCTTCGGCACCCTCTTCCAGCTCATCTTCTCGGGCCCCCGCGGCATCGATCCCTACGCCTTCGCCGTCTCGGACGTGTACCAGGACCTCTTCGGCGAAGGGATCTACACCGGCAAGGGCATCTACGACGTGGACGCGTTCGAGCGCGCGCTCGGCGACCGGGTACCGGAGAACACGCAACTTTCCCACGATCTCTTCGAAGGGCTGTTCGCCCGAGCCGGATTCGTCTCGGACATCGAGCTCTTCGAAGGCTTCCCGGGCCACTACGAGGTGGCCGCCTCGCGCCAGCACCGCTGGGTGCGCGGCGACTGGCAGCTGCTGCCCTGGATCGTCGGCAACGGGCCCCGAGCCAGCCGCACGCGAAGCGCGATTCCGCTCATGGGTCGCTGGAAGATGCTCGACAATCTCCGGCGGAGCCTCTCGCCGCTTGCGACGTTTGCGACGCTGCTCACCGGGTGGTGCCTGCCGGGAGCCGGCGCGGGCCTCTGGACGCTCTTCATCCTCTTCGTGCTCGTTTTTCCCTCGCTGCTGTCGTTCTTCACGGGTCTGCTCCCCGAACACCCGGGCGTCGCCAAGCGCAGCTTCGTGCGGGGCGTCGTCTCGGACTTCGCCATCGGGCTGGCGCAAGCGGCCATGCGCCTCGCTCTCCTGGCACACACGGCCTGGCTTCGGGCCGACGCGATCGTGCGCACTCTCTGGCGAATGGCCGTGTCGCGGCGGCATCGGCTGGAATGGGTGCCGGCGGCGCAGGCGCATCGCTCCCTGGATCTGGAGATCCCCGGTTTCTATCGCCGCATGCGCTCGGCGGTCGGGCTGGGGGCCGCCGCGGGCCTCCTCGTGGCGGGCTTCGGAGCCGGCGCCGGGAGGTGGTGGGCCGCGCCCTTCGTGGCGCTCTGGCTCCTGTCGCCTCTGGTCGCACGCTGGGTCAGTTTGCCGCCGCGCGAGTCGCCGAGCACCCGGATCTCTGTGGCTCAAGCGGGCGAGTTCCGCCGGATCGCGCGCCGCACCTGGCGCTATTTCGAGCGGTTCGTCGGACCCGAGACGCACGATCTTCCCGCGGATAACTTTCAGGAATTACCGCAGCCTCAGATCGCCGGCCGGACTTCGCCGACCAACATCGGGCTCGCGCTTCTCTCGACCGTCGCGGCCAACGACCTCGGATGGATCGGAACCGGTGAGATGCTGCAGCGCCTCGAGGCCACCCTCGCCACTCTGGAACGCCTGGCTCGCTTCCGGGGACACTTCTACAACTGGTACGACACGGCCAGTCTCGGGCCGCTCGAGCCCCGATACGTCTCGACGGTCGACAGCGGCAACCTCGCGGCGCACTTGATGGCTCTTCGGCAGGCATGCCTCGAGCGGATGAACGAGCCGGTCCCCATGGAGAGCGCGCTCGACGGGATCGGCGACACGCTGGAGCTCTTGCGCGAAGCCGCGGTCGTCGCCGTGGGGCGCAGCCCGGGCCGCGTCGTCACGACCCGCCAGCTCGAGAGCGCTCTCCAGGAGACCCGGGCGTTGCTCGCGCGGGCGCCCGGCTCGTTCTCGGAATGGGGGGAACGCCTGGCCTCTCTGTCCCGGCATGCCGAAACGCTCGTGGACGTCGTCCTCGCGCTGCAACAGGAAGGCGAGGGGCCGGAAACCGCGCTCGCGCTCGAATGGGCGCAGGCGCTTCGGGACAGCGTGGCGAGCCACGCGCGCGACGACGAAGCGATGCGGGGGCAGGACGTTCCCGAAGACGTTTTCGCCCGGCGTCTCGCCGCCGCCGCCGCCGCTGCCGGCCGCATCGCGGAGAAGATGGATTTCTCGTTTCTGCTGGATCGTCGCCGCGAGCTCTTTTCGATCGGGTACCGTGCCTCGGATCGCGCCGCCGACCCGGGCCACTATGACCTCCTGGCGTCGGAGGCGCGGCTGGCGAGCTTCGTCGCGATCGCGCGCGGGGACGCGCCGGTCGAGCACTGGTTCCACCTGAGTCGCCCGCTCACTCCGGTCGGCCGCGGGTCCGCGTTGATGTCCTGGTCCGGATCCATGTTCGAGTATCTGATGCCCGATCTCGTGCTCGAGGCGCCGTCCGGCAGTCTGCTCGATCAGACCGTCCGGCTCGCCGTGCGGCGGCAGATCCGCTACGGAGAGGAGCGCCGCGTCCCTTGGGGGATCTCCGAGGCCGCCTACAACGCGTGGGACTTGAACTTCACGTACCAGTACTCCAACTTCGGCGTCAGCGGTCTGGGATTGAAGCGCGGCCTGTCGGAGGATCTGGTCGTGGCGCCGTATGCGACGGCGCTGGCCGCCATGGTCGAGCCCGTCGCCGCGCTCGCGAACTTCGAGCGGCTCGCATCGATCGGCGCGCTCGGCCGATACGGCTTCTACGAGTCGATCGATTACACCGCCTCGCGGCTGCCCGAGGGCGAGACTTTCGCGGTGGTGAAGGCCTACATGGCCCACCACCAGGGCATGACGATCGTGGCGCTCGCGAACCTGCTGCTCGAATCGACGATGCGCCGCCGTTTCGGCGCCGACCCGAGCGTCCAGGCCACGGACCTTCTCCTCCAGGAGCGCACGCCGCGCACGGTGGCCGTGGCCCGCCCGGTGCCCGAAGAAGGGGCCGCGCAGCTTCATGTCCGCGAGGACGTCCCGCCGGTACTGCGTCGTTTTCGCTCGCCGCACGATCCGACGCCCCGAACCCACTTGCTGTCCAACGGACGTTACTGCGTGATGATGACGGCCGCCGGGTCCGGCTACAGCCGCTGGGGAGGGCTCGCCGTCACGCGCTGGCGCGAGGACACGACGCGTGACCCCTGGGGTACCTACGTCTTCCTGACCGACGCGGAGTCGGGAAAAACCTGGTCGGCCGGGTATCAACCGGCCGGAGTCGAACCGGACTCCTATGAGGCCGTCTATTCGGAAGATCGCGTGGAGATTCATCGCCGCGACGGGCCGATCGCGACGAATCTTCAGGTCCTCGTCTCGACGGAGGACGACGCCGAAATGCGGCGGATTTCCCTGACCAATCTCGGGGCGCGCGCCCGAGAGATCGAGATCACGTCGTACGCGGAGATCGTCCTCGCGCCGCCCGAAGCCGACGCCGTGCATCCCGCGTTCTCGAACCTCTTCGTCCAGACCGAGTTCTCCCCCGCGACGGAAGCGTTGCTCGCCCGGCGCCGCCCTCGCGATCGCGAGGCGCCGGTCTGGGCGGCGCAGGTGATGACGGCGCAAGGCGAGTTGTCGGAGGTGCTGCAGTACGAGACGGATCGCGGGCGATTCCTGGGCCGGGGCCGGTCCATCCGAAATCCCAGCGCCATCGAGGACCGCCGGCCACTCTCGAACACCGTCGGAACGGTCCTCGATCCGATCTTCAGCATCCGTCGGCGGGTGCGCCTGGCCCCCGGGGCGACGGCGCGCGTCCAGCTCGCCCTGATGGTCGCCGATTCGCGCGAGCGTGCGCTGGAGCTGGCCGACAAGTACCGGGATCCGGCCACGTTCGATCGCGTCTCGAACCTCTCCTGGACCCAAGCCCAGGTCCAATTGCGGCATCTCGGCGTGACCAGCGATGAGGCACATCTGTTCCAGCGCCTCGCGACCCGCGTTCTGTACTCCGACCCGACGCTGCGCGCCTCCGCCGAGACGATCCAGCGCAACCGCAAGGGGCCTTCGGTTCTCTGGGGACACGGGATCTCCGGCGAACGGCCGATCGTGCTCGTCCGGATCGACCAGGTCGAAGACCAGGGCATCGTGCGTCAGCTCCTGCGCGCCCATGAGTACTGGAAGCTGAAGGGGCTGGCCGTCGATCTGGTCGTCATCAACGAGCAGCCCCACTCCTACATGCCCGAGCTCGGCTTCGCATTGGAGTCTCTTGTCCGCGCGGGGACCCGGCTGGCCGGCGCCGGGGCGGAGAGCCCGGTGGGAGAGGTGTTCGTGCTGCGCGGGGAGCTGCTCTCCGGCGAGGAGCGCGACGCGCTCGCGGTGGCCGCGCGGGTCATCCTGCTCTCCCGCCATGGGACCCTGTCGGAGCAGGTCCTCCGCCTCCTGCGAAGCGCTCCTGCGCCGCCGGCCGCGGCGGCGATCCTCGCGCCGCCGCCGGTGGCGGACATCCCGCCGCCCCGCTTTCCCTTGGAGTTCTTCAACGGTCTGGGCGGCTTTTCCGGCGACGGCGCCGAGTACGTCACGATCCTGGGAGAGCGGCAATGGACGCCCGCTCCCTGGATCAACGTCCTGGCCAACTCGACCTTCGGCTGTCTCGTCTCGGAATCCGGAGCGGGTTATACGTGGTCGGGCAACAGCCGCCAGAACCAGCTCACGCCGTGGTCCAACGACCCCGTCGGCGATCCGTGCGGGGAAGCCTTCTTCGTGCGGGACGAGGAGACCGGAGAGATCTGGTGCCCGACGCCGCTGCCGATACGGGACGAAGGCTCGTACCTCGTTCGTCACGGCCAGGGGTACAGCCGATTCGAGCACGAGCATCACGGAATCGGGACCGACCTGCTCGTCTTCGTTCCGCGCGAGGATCCCGTCAAGGTCTCCCGCCTCGATGTCGAAAACCGCTCGGGTCAGGCGCGGACACTGACGGTGACCGCCTACACCGAGTGGGTTCTCGGTCCGCAGCGCAGCGCCACCGCCCCGTTTCTCGTGACCGAGCTCGACGAGACCGGCGCCCTCTTCGCACGCAACTTCTGGAACGAGCCGTACGCGGGCTGCGTCGCGTTCGCGGACGCGGGAGGCCGGCAGACGGCATGGACGGCCGACCGAACGGAGTTTCTGGGGCGCAATGGAGGCCTCGACGCTCCGGCCGGGCTCGCTCCCGGACGCGTGCTGTCCCGGAGCGCCGGAGCCCGCCTGGATCCCTGCGCCGTTCTGCAGGTGCAGTTGAGGCTGGATGCCGGACAGCGCGCGCAGATCCGGTTCGTGCTCGGCCAGGGCTCCGACACGACCGAGGCCCGGCGGCTGGTGACGCGCTACCGCTCGGAGGACCTCGACGCGGCGCTGACACAGGTTCGTCGCGAATGGGAGGACACCCTCTCCGCTCTCCAGGTCCGCACTCCGGACCGCTCGATGGACCTGATGCTGAACCGCTGGCTCCTGTACCAGGTGGTGGCGTGCCGTTACCGGGCCCGCGCGGCCTTCTATCAGGCGGGAGGCGCCTGGGGCTTCCGCGACCAGCTTCAGGACGCCATGTCGTTCACGGTCGCCCGCCGGGAGCTGGCGCGCGAGCATCTGCTGCGCGCGGCATCCCGGCAGTTCGAAGAGGGAGACGTGCAGCACTGGTGGCATGCCCCCGAGGGGAAGGGTGTCCGGACCCGAATCTCGGACGACCTTCTCTGGCTCCCGTATGCCGCGCATCACTACGTCGAGGTCACGGGCGACTACGGCGTGCTCGACGAGCCCGCGCCGTTTCTCGAGGCCCCGCCGCTCGAGCCGGGGGAGACCGACCGCTACTTCGAGCCGAAGATCTCCGAACGGGTCGCCTCGCTCTTCGAGCATTGCGCCCGCGCCCTGGACCGCAGCCTCGCCGTCGGTTCCCACGGCCTGCCGTTGATGGGCACCGGCGATTGGAACGACGGGATGAATCGCGTCGGCGTCGAGGGTCGGGGCGAGAGCGTGTGGCTCGGCTGGTTCCTGCACACCAACCTGGTCGAGTTCGCCGCGCTCGCGGACCGCCGCGGGGAGAACGAGCGGGCCCGTGTCTGGCGCGGCCACGCCGCCTCGTTGAAGACCGCGCTCGATCGCGAAGGCTGGGACGGCGACTGGTATCGCCGCGCCTTCTTCGACGACGGGACTCCGCTCGGTTCGGCGGCCAACGACGAGTGCCGCATCGACTCGATCGCGCAATCGTGGGGAGTGATCTCCGGCGCGGCGGATCCGGAGCGGTGCCGCCGCGCGATGGCCGCCGTGGACGAGCATCTCATCCGAAGGGGCGACGGGCTCGTCCTGCTCTTCACGCCCCCGTTCAACCGCACGAAGCTCGAGCCGGGCTACGTCAAAGGATACGTCCCGGGGGTGCGTGAGAACGGGGGCCAGTACACGCACGCGGCGGTGTGGGCCATGATCGCTTTCGCGGCGCTCGGGGATGGGGACAAGGCCGGAGAGCTCTTCGCGATCTTGAATCCCATCAACCACGCGAGCACCCGATCCGGCCTCTATCGCTACCGAGTCGAGCCGTACGTGATGGCCGGCGACGTCTATTCCGAGCGACCGCACGCGGGGCGCGGCGGCTGGACCTGGTACACGGGCGCGGCCGGCTGGATGTATCGCGCGGGCGTCGAGTGGATCCTGGGTTTCCGGTTGCGCGGGGCGGTGCTCCACGTGGATCCGTGCATTCCCCGCGCGTGGCCGCGGTACGAGATCCTCTTCCGTTACCACTCGGCCCGATACCGTCTCTCCGTCGAGAATCCTCGCGGAGTCATGAGAGGCGTCACACACATCTCGCTCGATGGCGGGCCGGTCGATGGGCGCGAGATCCCGCTTGCCGACGACGGTCGCGAGCACCAGATCGCCGTCGTGCTCGGCTAGCGACGAGCTCGGCACCTCCGGTGGCAATAGACTCGGCTCCATTGAAGCGCCGAGATGCCGCCGGCACGCGCCGGACGCCCGAGTCGCCGCTCGAGCGTGGCCGGGAGGCCCATGCCCGGCACGATTTCGCCGCCGCGTTCGAGGCGCTCGCGTCGGCCGACCGCGCCGAGCCGCTCGCCGCCGACGATCTCGACCGCCTCGCGATGTCCGCCGGACTGCTGGGCCGCGACGCGGAGTTTCTGCAGGCGCTCGAGCGCGCCCATCACGGGCATCTCGCGTCGGGCAACGCCGCAGCCGCGGCGCGTTCCGCTTTCTGGCTCGGTTTTCGACTCCTGTTCCTCGGGGAGACCGGGCGCGGCACGGGTTGGCACGCGCGCGCCCGGCGCGTGCTCGACGAGGCCGGCCTCGACTGTGCCGAGCGCGGATACCTGATGCTTCCGACGGCGCGTCGGCATCTCGTCGCCCGGGAGTGGGAGGCCGCGCGCGCCGTCGCCACGGAGGCGGCGTCGATCGCGACGCGTTTCTCGGACGCCGACCTGCTCGCCTTTGCACGCAACCTCGAGGGCCAGGCGCTCCTTGGCGAGGGCCGCGTCGCCGAAGGGCTCGCGCTCCTCGACGAGGGCATGGTCGCCGTCTCCGCGGGAGAGGTCACGCCGCTCGTCACGGGGCTCATCTACTGCATCGTGATCCGATGCTGCCAGGACGTGTATGCGCTCGGGCGGGCGCGCGAGTGGACCGAGGCGCTCAAAGCCTTCTGCGAGTCCCAACCGGGCGGCGTCTCGTTCACCGGCCAGTGTCTCGTCCACCGATCCGAGGTTCTCGAGTGGAACGGCCGGTGGCCGGAAGCGATCGCGGAAGCGCGGCGTGCGTCGGAGAAGCTCCTCGCGAGCGCACCCGAGCGCGCGGCGGCGCCAGCCTTCTATCAGCAGGCGGAGCTGCACCGGCTGCGCGGCGAGTTCGCCGAGGCCGAGGAGGCCTACGCGAGCGCGAGCCGCTGGGGCTCCGAGCCGCAGCCGGGCCTCGCGCTGTTGCGCGCGGCGCAGGGGAGAGTCGAGGCCGCCGCTTCGGCGATGCGGCGGGTCGTGAGCGCGGCCATGGACTGGACCGAGCGGACGCGCCTGCTTCCGGCGCACGTCGAGATCATGATCGCCGCCGGCGACCTCGACGAGGCGCGGCGCGCCGCCCTCGAGCTCGAGGAGGCCGCATCGAGGTTGGACATGGAGGTCGTCTCCGCGATGGCCGCGCGCGCGCAGGGCGCGGTGCGTCTGGCGGAAAGAAACGCCGCGGCCGCGCTCGAGCCGCTGCGCCGCTCCTTCGAAATCTGGCGCTCGCTCGGGGCGCCGTATCTCGCGGCGCGCGTGCGCGAGCTCGTCGGCCGGGCCTGCCGGGAGCTCGGAGACGAGGACGGATGGCGGCTCGAAACGGATGCCGCGCGCGCCGTGTACCGGGACCTCGGCGCCGCGCCGGATCTCGCGCGCCTCGAGGCGCCACCGAAGCCCCCGGCGGACGCGCGGCCGCACGGCCTGACGGCGCGGGAGCTCCAGGTGCTGCGCCTCGTGGCCGGCGGCAGGACGAACAAGGCGATCGCCGCGGAGCTCTTCCTGAGCGAGAAGACCGTGGACCGCCACCTGAGCAACATCTTCGACAAGGTCGGCGTCTCGTCCCGGTCGGCGGCGACGGCCTTCGCTTACGAGCACGGCCTGATCTGATCTCGGGGCGCGGCCATGGGGAGAATCCCCCATACGAGAAGCGGCAGAAAATTGGGGGGTTCTTCCGACGCGCGGCGCCGCGTAGCCGCGTACCGTGCACGTCGTCCGCAAGGAGGAGGAAGATGAACCAGACGAAGATGGAGCCGAAGGACGACGAGGCCGCGCTGATCGAAGAGGGATCGGCCTTCCTGCGCCTGACGCCGCGTCCCTCGCCCGAGGAGAGCCGCACCGAGCGTTTCGACGTGCTCGTGATCGGCGCGGGACAGGCCGGGCTCTCGGTCGGCCACTTTCTCGCGGGCACGGGCCTGCGGTTCCTGATCCTCGACGGCAACGCGCGCATCGGCGACGCGTGGCGGAATCGCTGGGACTCGCTCCGCCTGTTCACGCCCGCGCGCTACGACGGCCTCGCCGGGATGCCGTTCCCGGCGCCGCCCCACAGCTTCCCGACCAAGGACGAGATGGCGGACTATCTCGAGAGCTATGCGGCGCGGTTCGCGCTGCCCGTCCGAACGGGGGTGCGGGTCGACCGGCTCTGGCGCGAAGGCGACCGCTACGTCGCGACGGCGGGAGGCCCCGACTCCGGACGGCACCGCTTCGAGGCCGCGCAGGTCGTCGTCGCCATGGCGACGTATCAGAAGCCGCGGGTTCCGGAGTTCGCCCGGGAGCTCGACCCGCGCATCGTCCAGCTGCACTCGAGCGCGTACCGCAGCCCGGGGCAGCTCGCCGAAGGCGGCGTGCTCATCGTCGGGGCGGGGAACTCGGGCGCGGAAATCGCGATCGAGACGGCGCGGACGCACGAGACCTGGATGTCGGGGCGCGCAACGGGCGCCGTTCCCTTCCGCATCGAAGGGACCGTCGCGCGGCATGTTCTGCTGCCGCTCGTGTTCCGGGGCCTGTTTCACCGGGTCCTGACGCGCGACAACCCGCTCGGCCGCAAAGCGCGCGAGAGCGTCATCACGAAGGGCGGACCTCTCATCCGCGTGAAACCGAAGCAGCTCGCGGCGGCGGGCGTCAAGCGCACGCCGCGCGTCGCCGGAGTCCGCGACGGCAAGCCGCTGCTCGCGGACGGCCGCGTCCTCGACGTCGCGAACGTGATCTGGTCGACGGGCTTCACTCCCGGCTTCTCGTGGATCGACCTGGAGCTGCCGGGCGGCAAGGACGAGCCCGAGCACGCGCGCGGAATCGTCGCGGAGCATCCCGGCCTCTACTTCGTCGGGCTCCACTTCCTCTACGCGTTTTCCTCGACGATGATCCACGGGATGGCGCGCGACGCGGAGTACGTCGCCGCGGCGGTCGCGGAGCGAGCCCGCGCCCGGAGGTCACTCGAAGCGGCGAAGATCTAAGGCGCCCGCGCCGCGGACACTTCGACGCGCGGCGCCGCTTCCTCGGCGAAGAACCGCTCGAGGGAAGCGGCGAGGCGCTCGAAGGAGATCGGCTTGACGAGATGGTCCACGAAACCGGCCTCCTGCGAGGCCCGGAGGTCCTCCTCCATGCCGTATCCCGAGATCGCAATCCCGCGGAGCCCGTGGCGTCGGTGCAGCGTCCGCATGAGATCGAGGCCGCTGCCATCCGGGAGGCCCAGGTCCGAGAGCACGAGATCGAAGGGCTCCAGCGCGGAGGCCTCGAGGGCCTCGGCGACATTCGCCGCCACGACGACGCGATAGGAGAGCTCCCGCAGGAGATCCGCCGCCGCGCTCGCCGAGTCGGCGTGGTCCTCGACGAGGAGGATCCGGCGCTCGTGCGGCTCCGCGGCGGGGCCCGCTGTGCCGGGAAGCGCCGCGGCGGCATCGGCCGCCGAACCCTCGGGAAGCTCGATCCGAAACGTCGCGCCCTCGCCGGGGCCCCGGCTCGTCGCGGTCAAAGATCCGCCCTGAGCCTCGACGAGCGCCCGCGAGATGGCGAGCCCGAGACCGAGGCCACCCTTTCCATGGGACGCTTGTTCGAAGGGACGGAAGATGCGTGCGAGCTCGGACGCGTCGATTCCGCGGCCCGAGTCCGAAATCTCGACGGCCGCGCGGCCGCCCGGCGCCGGGGCGTCGCGAACGACGATTCGGCCTCCGCGCGGGGTGAACTTGATGGCGTTCTCGAGGATGTTCCAGAAGACCTGTCGCAGCCGCGCGGGATCGGCCCGAACGAAGGCCGTCTCCGGCGCGTTCTCCCGAACGACGGTGACGCCGGCGGTTGCGGCTTCGTCCCGGCAGACTTCCACGGCGTGATCGAGAGCCTTCGCGACGGAAACGCTCGTCGTACGGATGACGAGCTTCCCCGATGACACGCGGGTCAGATCGAGCAGATCGTCGATGAGTCGGGCCTCGAGCCGCGCGTTGCGTTTCACGACCTCGAGACGATCGCGAACCCCGCGCGGCAGGCTCTCGTCCTGCTCGAGCATCGAGCTGTAGGCGAGCACCGGAGTGAGGGGTGTGCGCAGCTCGTGGGAGAGCGTGGCGAGGAACCGGTCCTTGGCGTGGCTCGCTTCCTCGGCGTTTTCCTTTGCCGCGCGGAGATCCTGCTCGGCCTTTCGGCGCTCCAGCGCCGTCGCGCCGAGAACGAGGAAGGTCGCCGACGTCAGTCCCATGAATGTCTGGAGGTAAAGCAGGCCCTCTTCGACGGAGGCCGAGGCGAACGGGCCGTGGCCGCGAGCGGTGGCCCAGATGGCGATCGCCGCGGCGAGGAACGTCCCCCGAACGGCGCCGCGCACCTCGAAGCGGAGCGCCGCCCAGATCAGGAACGGCGTCAGCAGCGTCGTCGTCGCGCGGAACCGGAGCTCGAAGAGCAGGAGACCGGCGAGCGCAAGGAGGACCACGAGGGCCGCGAATTCCATTCTCGCGGCGAGACCGGCCCGCGGCGGCCGTGCACGCCACGTCAGGAGGAGGGGCGTGACGATGAGGATCCCGATCGCATCGCCCAGCCACCAGGCGCGCCATGTCGGATCGACCGCGGCCGGACCGACGATTCCGGCGGCGGCGAGGCTCATGACGCCGACGGTCGCGCTGATCGTCGGCGCGGCGACGCCTCCGAGGAGAGCGAGTCCGAGGACGTCTGGCAGGCGGTCGAGCTCGGCACGGAAGCCCGGGATCTTTCGTAGCGCCCAGGTCGCGAAGACCGCCTCGCCCGTGTTGCCCGCGGCGATCGCCAGGGCGACGGCGGCCGGCGCGCCGTTCCAGAGATTCGCCGCGAAGGCCGCCACCGCGACGGCGGGCCACATGCGGAAGCCCCAGAGGAGCATGGACGCGAGGGCAATGCCGCTCGGCGCCCAAACGAGCGTCGCGAACTGGCTGACCGCGTGGAATCCGAGCCCCACCCGTGCGAGGAGGAGGTAGGAGGCCGCGAGGCCGAAGGCGCGCACCGCGTACCAGCCCGCCCCGGACGCGAGGTTTCGTGGGGTTCGATCGGGTTCTTTGATCGCTTTCATGAAACGTGCCGGGCCGCCCGTCCGCGTCGCCGCGGAACGATTCTAGACCCGGGCGCGACTCTTGCTGACGGTGGCTTCGTGAAGCCGCGAAACTCGCCGGTTGCCGCAACGCAGCCCGAACGGCCGAAGCTCGAGCTTCGAGTCCCCGCGACCACGATCCTCAAGGTGATCGCCGCGATCGCCCTGGCCTGGGCCGCCGTCCGGATCCTTCCGGAAATCTTCCTCCTCCTGCTGGCTTTGCTACTGGCTCTGGCGCTCGCCCCGGCGGTCCGCCGCTTCGAGCGGCGCGGCCTTTCCCGAAAGCTCGCGGTGGCGCTCGTGGGCTTCCTGATCCTCGGGGTCGTCGCGGGCGTCCTGGTGTTCGTCGTCCCCTCGCTCGGAACGCAAGTCACGACGCTCGCGCAGAACTACCCGCTCTATCGAGCCCGCGTGGAACACCGGATGTCCGCGGACTATCCCGTCCTCGCGCGCCTGGCGCTGCAGATCATGGATCTGCCGTCTTCGCCGGAAGTCGCCGCGTCGCTCAAGAGGCCGCTGGCGTGGGGTCGCGTCGCGGTCACCGGTGTGGTCGGCGCGGCGGTCCTGTTCGTCCTCGTGCTGTATCTCCTCCTCGACGGGAAGCGGGCCTACGCCTGGCTGCTCGCCTACGTTCCCCGCCGACACCGGAGCAAGATGGCGCAGACGCTGCCGGAGATCTCCGATGTCGTGATGGCGTACGTTCAAGGTCAATTCCTGATTTCCGCCCTCTACGGTGTCTTCACGCTCGGCGTGCTGGCCGCTCTTCGTGTTCCGGCGGCGCTGCCGCTCGCCCTGCTCGCGGCGATCTGCGACGTCGTTCCCGTTCTCGGCGTCCTCGTCTCGATGGCCCCGGCGGCACTGCTCGCGATGACGGTGTCGCCCTTCGCGGCGTTCGCCGTCGTCGCTTCGTATCTCCTGTATCACCTGCTCGAGAATTCCGTGATCATTCCGTGGGTCTACGGCCGGCGCCTGCGGCTGTCGAGCCTCGCGGTGTTCGTCACGCTCGTGCTGGGCGTCAGTCTCTTCGGGATGGCCGGCGTCATCCTGCTGCCGATCGTCGCTGCCTATCCGGCGATCGAGCGCGTCTGGCTCGCCGACCATCTGAGCGACGAGGTTCTCGCCGATCACTCGGCGCTGGAAAACGCGCCCGAGAGCCGCGCGGAGCGCGTGGTGCAGAAGGTTCTGAACGGCGAGCATCAGCGCCCGCCAGAGGAACGAACGGGGTAGGGGTCAGTTCGCGGCCAGGCAAATGAGGCCGCTAACGCCCCCCTCGGGACTCGCGGCCGGACACCCAATCAATACGATCCGGGAGCAAAGAGCCTGCCAGACGCGGAAGGCGTGCATTCTCGTTCTGCGCAGGGCAGCGCGGCCGGCGAAGTTCCGAGGCGAGGCTGGCATGAGGAGTGCAGCCGAAGAATCCCGAAGAAGAGCAGCGGTCGCTCTTCGGGAGGTCTTTCATGAGCCGCTTCGAGATCGGCGATGGATGCGCCGGCGCCGAAATCCGAGTCGTCGGCCGCGAGGACGAGATCGAGGACCCCGATCCGACGGACGAAGACGACACGGATCGGCCGTCTCGCCCCGTTTCGACACGAAATTCTCCGATCCGGCTGCCGGGCTACCGCGAGCGCGAGCTCGACACGCGCGTTCAACGGCGGGAGGAAGGATGAGGAGCCCGGTGTCCACGATGCTTCGAGATTCTTCGCTCGCATTTCTCATCGCCGTCATTCTGGGAATCTCCCTCTTCTTTCGCGTCTCGGGAGTGGTCTACGTGGCGCTCGTCCTCGCGACGCTGCTGTTGAGCCTGCTCCTCGTGCGCCAGAAGCCCGCCGGCGATCGGGACGCGTCCCGAGGCGGCGAGGTGCGCTCGTTCCCATCCCCGACGGACAGGCCGGCGGGGAAAGTGCGCTCGGCTTGATCGCCGCGACCTGTGCGCCGCGCTCGGCCGGCCCGCGGAGGCGTCGGCGCTCGACGAGGCGGCCGACGGGCTGCGCGATCGCTTCGACGAGGCCTTCCGGTGCGACGACATCGCCGCGTATGCGCTGGCGCTCGATGGCCGGAAGCGGCCGTGCGCCTCGGTCCGGGAATCCCGGTGGACCCTCGGCGGTGACCGGCTCGAGTCGGCACGACTCTTGAAACAACCTTTCCTGGCTTCGAGCAGAAGCCTTACGAAAAGGAGAGAGAAATGAAACGCATCTTGCTGCTGGCTGCGGGCTTCCTGGCCGCCGCGAGCTTCGTCGCGGCCCAGGACGCGCAGACCACGACGCACACGGAAACCACGGTGAAGCACTCGGGGCCCGGGCCGGACTCCAAGGCAAAGATGGAGTCGGTCGTCGGCACGGTCAAGGAATACGAGGCCGGCAAGAAGATCAAGATCACCGGACCGAAGGACAAGACGTACTCCTTCGACCTCGATGAGAACGCGCGCGTCGACGGCGCGGTCGTCGTCGGGCAGCAGGCCAAGGTCGAATACTGGAAGGGCACGGACGGACAGGAGCGCGTGTCGGTCGTCTCGGAAGCTTCCAAGAGCGCGACGATGGGAGCCACGATGCCCAAGTCGCACACCGAGAGCACGACGAAAAGCGAACACGTGAACGCGCCCGACACGAAGGCCAAGACCGAGTCGGTCGTCGGCGTGGTCAAGGAATACGAGGCCGGCAAGAAGATCGTGGTGACGGGTCCGAACAACAAGGACTACAGCTTCGATCTCGACGAGAACGCGTCGGTCTCCGGGACCATCGCGGTCGGCGAGCGGGTGAAGGTCACGCGGCGCAAGGGAGAGTCGGGCGAGAGCGTCACCGCGATCGCGCGTTACAGCGGGAAGGCCTGATCGGCCGTCCGAGCGTTTCGAGACGAAAAGGCCCCGTTGCGGCGGGGCCTTTTTTTCAGCGCCGCGGGGTGGGCCCCGGAGGCGAGATAGGATCGAATTCCATGCGAGTCGAGAACTCCATCGAGCCGGCGAGGCTGCGCCGCTTCCTCCATGACGTCTCCGCGCCGCTCTCGGCCGTCGCGCTGAATCTCGAGACGGCCAGCCGGCGGGCGGCGAAAGGAGAGGATCCATCCACGCTGCTCGACCTGGCGCGGCGCGAGCTCGCACGGTGTTTCGAGATCTTCGAGCGGGGGCGCTCGGAGCTTCTCGGCGGACCGGACGGGCCGCGTTGAAGACGCTGATCGTCGAGGACGACGCGTCCCTCCGCAAGAGCCTCGAGACGGCGATCCGTGATCTTGGCGGAGAGCCGCGCGGCGTCGGCACGGCGCGCCAGGCGTCCGACGCGCTTCGGGAGTCGCCGCCGCACCTCCTCATCGTGGACATCTCGCTGCCGGACGGCGACGGTCTCGAGATCCTGCGCGAGGCCCGGCAGGCGGTGCCCGACATCGACGCGATCGTGATCACCGGCTCGAGCGCCATCGATCACGCGATCGAGGCGCTGCGCGCCGGCGCGGCCGACTACCTCTTGAAACCCTTGCGTCCCCCCCAGCTCGAGGCCGTGTACCAGCGGGTCGCCGAGCGGCGCCGGCTGGAGCTCGAGCTCGACGAGCTGCGGACGGAGCTCCAGGAAACGGGCCGTCTGGGAGAGATGGTCGGGCGGTCGGAAGCGATGCAGACGGTCTTCGAGTCGCTGCGAAAGGTCGCGCGCACCGCGGCGCCCGTCCTGATCTCCGGCGCGTCCGGCAGCGGGAAGGAAGTGGCCGCACGGACCATCCATCGGCTGTCGCGGCGGGCCGGGAAGGCCTTCGTGGCGTTCAACTGCGGAGCCGTTTCGCCGACGCTCATTGAAAGCGAGCTCTTCGGGCACGAGCGCGGCTCGTTCACGGGCGCGGACAAGCGGCGCGTGGGCTACTTCGAGGAGGCCAACGAAGGGACGCTCTTCCTCGACGAGATCACCGAGATGAGCGCGGAGCTGCAGGTGCGTCTGCTGCGCGTCCTCGAGGAGAAGAGCCTGCGGCGCGTCGGCGGCGCGCAGGAGATTCGCGTGGACGTGCGGCTCCTCTCGGCCACCAATCGCGATCCGGAAGCGGCGATGCGCGAAGGAAAGCTTCGCGAGGACCTCTACTACCGGCTGAATGTGTTTCCCCTGCGGCTTCCGGCGCTCAAGGAGCGGCGCGAGGACATTCCGATTCTCGCCGAGCACTTCCTGCACGAGATCGATCAGCAGGAGAAGTCGGGAGTCAAGCAGTTCGAGCCGGCTGCGATACAGCTGCTCCAGGCGCGCGACTGGCCCGGCAACGTGCGCGAGCTTCGCAACATGGTGCACCGCGCCTACATCCTGACGGAGGGCGACACCGTGCGCGAGGAAGTCGTGCGGGGTCTGCTTCCCGGCGCCGCGGGCGCGGAGCGCGAGCCGAAGAAGGCCGCGAAGAAGGCGCCGCCGGCGGTTCGCAAGCCGTCCAAGTCGCCGCAGGCGCGGCGCTAGCTCACTCCTTTCCCTGGCACGTTTTTCGCTCTCTTCCGATGGCGCCGGACGTCTTCGACGGTCCGGGCGCAAACAAGGAAGGAGTGAGTCAATGCTCTGGACGATCTTCGTGATCCTGCTCGTCCTCTGGCTGCTCGGCCTCGTGTCCGGCTACACGCTGTCCGGCTTCATCCACATCCTGCTCGTCGCCGCCGTGGTGATCCTGCTCATCCGGCTGATTCAGGGCAGGCCCGTCGCGTAGACGAGCCCGGTTTTCGAAGCAGAGCGGGGCCGGCATTCGCCGGCCCCGGCCGTCTCAGGCGGCGCCAGCCTTGCGCGAAGCGCCGCTTCGAGGGCGGCGCGCGGTACGGCCGGCCACGCTCCGCCGCAACGCTTCCATCAGGTCGACCACGTTCTCGCCGGACGGCACGGGGGCCGCACCCCGCGCCCTCTTCGAGGCGAGCAGCTTCTGGAGCGCCCGGCGATAGGTGTCGGGATGCCGCGCCGGGTCCCAGCCCTCGCCCGAGAGCCGGTCCACGAGCTGCTCGGCGAGCGCGACCTCGGCGGGACGCGCGGTCGGCGACGGCAGGCCCCACCGGGAGGCGTCGCGCATCTCCTCGAAGGGACGCAGCGTGACGAGCGTCAAGGCCTCGCCACGGGGAGACAGCGCGGCCAGGTGCGGCCGGGTGCGCAGCGTGACGCGCACGATTCCCGTCCGGCTCCGCTCGGCGAGCGCGCGCCGCAGGAGAACGTAGGCCTTCTCGCCTCCCTTTCGCGGCACGACGTAGTAGGGCTCGTCGAGCGAGAGAAAGTCGATCGTGTCCGGCGAAACGAACTCGAGGACCTCGATCGTGCTCCGGCTGTCGGCCGGCGAAGCCTCCTCCGCCGCCCCCTCGAGATCTTCCTTCTCGACGACGGTCCACTTCGCCTTGCCGTTCCGCCGGCCGCGCACGATCTCGTCGTTGCCCACCTCGACGTCCTCGAGACTGCAGAACTTCTTGTAGTGGATGGGCGCCAGGTCCTTGCGGTGGAGCAGGTGAAAGGAGATTCGCTCCGACGCCTCGACGGCGCTCGAGAGCGCGACCGGGATCGTGACCAGCCCGAAGGAGATCTGCCCCGTCCAGACCGGCCGAGGCGCGGCGGCGGCGCGCGATGAGTGCGCGACTCGTTTCGCCGCCGCCGCTCGCCCCCGGGCCATGGAATCGGTTTCCTTACTGCCAGTAGGGATCGATGCCGTAGTACTTGTAGACCTGCGATCCCCAGGCACGATCCGTCATGTCCGGCCAGTGATCCTTGTCGAATCCCGGGGCGTTCTTCAACAGCGTCTTGTCGACGTTCAGCACGAACTCGTGCTTGTCGGTGTCGAGCGCCATCGCCGGGAACGGGACGGCGAACAGTTTGTTGCCGACCCCGAGGAATCCGCCGAACGAGAGGACCGCGTAGGCGATCCGCCCCGTCTCGAGGTCGATCATGAATTCCTCGATCTTGCCGAGGTCTTCGCCGGCGGAATTGCGCACTTTGTCTCCCTTGAGCGTCGAAGCGGAGAGCACGTGCGGCTGGGCGTAAACGGACTTCATCTCTTCCTCCTGTGGTTGGTTGTTCCCGAACGGGCGACCTTCGCCCGGCGGTGTCGAATCCCGGAGATCTCAGACGGCGGCGCAGTCGGGGTGGCCGCACGGGCACGGCGCGCCCTTCCGGTCGTGCGCGCTGTCGGCGCAAGTCTCACTGCAGAACTTCCGCCCCTCGCGCTCGACGCGCGCTTCGTTGCAGCGGCATCCTTCGTGCTGACAGGCCATGACGCACCTCCTCATTCGGGCCGGAGCAAATCGCCTGCCAGAGGCGACGTGCCGCACAGGCCGGCACGCTTTCTGCACTTTCGGATCGAGTGACGATCCGACCGGCGCCCGGGCGCCGCCGCCCGAAGGTCGCGGTCCGGGGAAGCCCGAGCGATTCCGCGACCGGAGACGCGTTCGACCGATTCTTCGCCGCCTTCTCCGGCGCGCCGTCGCGCGTGTTGCTCGCCGACTACGACGGAACCCTCGCTCCGTTCCGGAGCGGGCGCGACGTCGCTCCGCCCTACGCCGGCGTGTCCGAGCTCTTGAGCGAGATCGCCGCCGGGCGGCGGACGCGCCTCGTCCTCGTGAGCGGGCGAGCGGTATCCGACCTCGGGCAGCACGTGCGTTGGCTCCACCCGCGGCCCGAGCTCTGGGGCTCGCACGGCCTCGAGCGGATGACTCCCGAGGGGCGGCTCGACGCGCCGCCGGTCTCGCGGGCGATCGCCGAGCTTCTCGAGGACGTCGCGCGCTGGACGTCGGCCCGCGGCGCGGAGCGGCTGTTCGAGCGGAAGCCCTACGGTTTCGCGTTGCACGAGCGACCCGATCCGGGACGCTATCGGCGATTGCGCGACGCGATCCTCGCGCGGTGGAGCGCGCCCGCCTGCCGCGCGGGCCTCCTCCTCAGGCCTTTCGACGGCGGAATCGAGTTCCGGCCGGCGGATGCGAACAAGGGCCGCGTCGTCCGGACGGTCCTCGAAGAGGAGACGCCGGAGGCCGCCGTCGCGTACCTCGGCGACGACGCGACCGACGAGGACGCCTTCGCGGCGCTTCGAGGCCGCGGGCTCGCGGTTCTCGTGCGGCCGCGGCGTCGGGAGAGTACGGCCGAGGCGTGGCTTCGACCGCCCGAGGAGCTGCGGGATTTCCTCCTCCGGTGGCTGCGCGCCGAGCCCGCGGCTCCGGCTCTGGCTCCGGCCGGGCAGGATCGCCGATGAACCTCGTCGTGGTTTCGAACCGCCTGCCCTTCGCGCTCACGCGTGAGGACGGTGCGTGGCGCGTCGAGCCCGGAAGCGGAGGTCTCGTCACGGCGCTCCGGCCGGTCCTCGAGGGCCGGGGCGGGCGCTGGATCGGCTGGAGCGGCGCCGTCGAGGAGGATCTGCCGGACGCCCGCGCGGCCCTGCGAGCCTCCGGCGAGCGGTTCGGCTACGAGCTCGTGCCCGTCCCGCTGACCGCGAGTGAGCGCGACCGCTTCTACCACGGCTTCTCGAACGAGGTGATCTGGCCGCTCTTCCACGATCTGGTTTCGATGTGCCGCTTCGATCCCGAGTACTGGCGCGCCTACGAGGCCGTCAACCGGAAGTTCGCGGCGGAGGCCGCGAAGGACGCGCGTCCCGACGATTTCTTCTGGGTCCACGACTATCACCTCCTGGCGATGGCGGGGGAGCTGCGGCGGCTCGGCGTCTCCTCGCGAATCGCCTTCTTCCTCCACATCCCCTTCCCGCCCCTCGACGTCTTCTTGAAGCTTCCCTGGCGCTTCCCGGTCCTCCAGTCGCTCCTGGCTTACGACCTCATCGGCTTCCAGACGATCCGCGACCGGCGGAACTTTCTGCAGTGCGTGCGGCTGCTCCTTCCCGGCGCGCGGTTCTCCGGAAATGGCGCCGTGATGGGCATCCGTTGGGAAGACCGCGACGTGCGCGTCGGGACCTTCCCGATCTCCATCGACGCCTGCGCCTTCGAGCGCCGGGCGCGTCAGCCCGAGGTCGTCGCCAAGGCGGCGAGCCTGCGCGCCGACGAGACCGGCCGGCGCATCGTGCTCGGCGTCGACCGGCTCGACTACACGAAGGGCATCCTGCAGAAGCTCGAGGCGTTCCGGCGGCTTCTCGACACGTCGCCCGAGCTGCGCGGCGACGTCACGCTCGTTCAGATCGCCGTGCCGAGCCGCGAGGAGATTCCCGGCTACCGCGAGCATCGCACCGCGATCGAGCGGCTCGTGGGCGAGATCAACGGGACCTTCACGAGATCCGGATGGGTGCCCGTCCACTATCTGCACCGGCCGCTCGAGGGCCCGCGCCTTTCGGCCTACTACCTCGCGGCCGACGTCGGCCTCGTCACGCCGCTCAAGGACGGCATGAATCTCGTCGCGAAGGAGTATTGCGCGACGCGGGTCTCGAAGGACGGCGTGCTCGTGCTGTCCGAGTTCGCCGGGGCGGCGGCGGAGCTGCAGCGCGAGGCGCTGCTCGTCAATCCATACGACGTCGAAGGCGTCGCCGATACGCTCCGCCGGGCGCTCGACATGCCGCGTGCGGAGCAGCGCGCGCGCATGAGCCGCCTGCGGCGCACGATTCGCGAGCGGGACATCTACCACTGGCTCGACGCGTTCCTGCGCGCCGCCATCTCGCGCGATCTCGCGGAGTTTCCGCGCGTCGCGGACTATCTGCCGACGGCGATCGCATCATGAGCAGCATCCCGATCGAGCATCACGGCGTCATCGGCGACATGCACACCGCGGCGCTCGTCGCGATGGACGGGACGATCGACTGGCTCTGTCTGCCTCACTTCGATTCGCCGAGTCTCTTCGCCGCAATCCTGGACGGCGAGAAGGGCGGCCACTTTCGCATCGCGGCGACGTCGGAGGCGCGCCGGCGGCAGATGTACCTGCCCGATTCGAACGTCCTGCTGACCCGATTCCTGACGCCGGACGGCGTGGGAGAGATCGTCGACTTCATGCCCGTACACACGACGGGAGGCCGCAAGAAGACCGAAGATCACGCGGTCGTGCGGCTCGTGCGGGGGGTGCGCGGCACGATCCCGTTCCGCCTGGAGTGCGTTCCCGCGTTCGACTACGCACGCGTCCCGGCCCGCATCGAGCGGACCTCCTCGGGCGTTCGGTTCTCGGCGGGCGAGCGGGCGGTGGATCTGGCCACGCCGCTCGCCTGCACGATTCGCGACGGAGGAGTCGCCTGCGACTTCGTCCTGAAAGAGGGCGACGAGATCCCCGTCCGGCTGTGTCAGGCCGATTCGCAGCCGCCGCCTTCCCTGGAGAGCCTGGCGGCGCGGTGCCAGGGGGAGTTTCGCGAGACGCTGCGTTTCTGGCAGGGCTGGATCGCGCGGAGCCACTATCAGGGCCACTGGCGCGAGATGGTCAAGCGTTCCTGCCTGACGCTGAAGCTCCTCACCTACGAGCCCACGGGCGCCATCGTGGCGGCGGCGACGACGAGCCTGCCCGAGCGCATCGGCGGCGCCCGGAACTGGGACTATCGCTACAGCTGGATGCGGGATACGGCGTTCACGGTCTACGCATTCCTCCGCGTCGGCTTCACGGAGGAGGCGCTGCGCTTCATGGAGTTCATCGAGGCGCGCTGCCGGGAGATCGATCCCGAGCTCGGCCTGCAGGTTCTCTACGGCATCGACGGGCGCACGGAGATCCCCGAGCAGACGCTCGATCACCTCGAGGGCTATCGCGGATCGCGTCCCGTGCGGATCGGCAACGCCGCCGCCAAGCAGTTCCAGCTCGACATCGCCGGCGACGTGATGGACGCGGTCTATCTCTACAACAAGTACGGCGAGCCGATCTCGCACGGGCTCTGGGAGGGCGTGCGGGCGCTGACGGACTGGGTGTGCGATCGATGGCAGGACCCGGACGAGGGGATCTGGGAGGTCCGCGGCGGCCGGCACCAGTTCACGTTCTCGAAGCTCATGTGCTGGGTGGCGCTCGACCGTGCCCAGCGCATCGCCGTGAAGCGAAGCCTTCCCGCGGATCTTCCGCGCTGGATCGCCGCGCGGGACGCCGTCTACGAGACCGTGATGGCGCGGGGCTATTCCCGGAAGCGGCGTTCCTTCGTGCAGTGTCTCGACGCGGAGCTTCTGGACGCGGCGATGCTCCTCGCTCCGATGGTCAAGTTCGTGTCGCCGTCGGAACCCCGGATGCTCGGGACGCTCAACGCCATCCAGCGCGATCTCGTGAGCGACCATCTCGTCTATCGCTACGACCACCGCCTCTCGCCCGACGGGGTCGGCGGCGAGGAGGGGACCTTCTCGATGTGCACGTTCTGGCTGGCGGAGGCGCTCGCGCGGGCCGGACGGCTGGAGGAGTCGCGACTCACCTTCGAGAAGATGCTCGGATACGCGAATCACCTGGGGCTGTACGCGGAAGAGATCGGCCTGACGGGCGAGGCGCTCGGAAATTTCCCTCAGGCTTTCACGCACCTCGCGCTGATTTCCGCCGCCGTGAACATCAGCCGCGCCCTGGACGGAAAAAGCGGGGGAGTCCATTCCGGACCTCCCCCGCAAGCGTGACGCGGACGAATCAGTAGGGCTTCTTCGGCATCTGCACCTGGATGGAGGTCGCGACGCTCTTCCCGTCCTGATCCTTGGTCTCGACCTTCACCGTCGACCCTTCCCGCAGCTCGCCCCCGTCCACCTTGGAGCCGTCGTTCCAGTAGATGGTGGTCTCGGTCCCGGAGGCGTCCTTCACGACCATCGACTTCGACGCGTTGTCGATTCGCGTGATCGTGCCGACGACCGTCCTGGTTTCGGGCGCCGCCACGGCAACGGCCGCGAGGCAGACGACCGCGATGGCCATGATCGCAGCGACTTTTCTCATGCGGAGACTCCTTTCGACCCCGGAGCGCCCCAGTGCGTCCGGAAAAAGACCAGGCGGAGCAAGTTGCGTGCCGCCGGCGGCGCGCCTCGCCGGGGGGCATGCGTTCTGCATGTCCGGTGCGGGGCGGCGTCCGCCGGACGCGCGCCCGACAGAAGGAGGATTCATGAAGAGGAAGCTGGCCGGCCTGATCGCGGCCCTGGCGCTCGGGTCTCTTCTCGCCGTGGCCTGCGGGAAGAAGGAAGTCACCCAGACCACGACCGAGACCTCGAGCTCCTCGGCGCCGACGCCGGAGGCGACTCCGGCGATGGCCGAGACGGCGCCGCCGGGGCCGACGCCCACGGCCGCGCCGTGACGACGTCGGCGTAAAGAAAGAGAGCGGGAGGGCCGGTGGCCCTCCCGCTCTCTTTTTGTCGGAGAGATAGAGCTACGGGGACGCGATCCTGCTCGCGGCGGTCATGCCCAGCAACAGGAAGACCAGGAACAGCACGCCGAAGATCAGCGCGAACACTTTGGCGATCGCGAAGGACGCGCCCGCGACCCCCGTGAAGCCGAGCAGCGCTGCGACGATTCCGATGGCGAGAAAGATCAGGGCCAGTCGAAGCATGGTCGTTCACCTCCCTTCGTCGCACGTCGTCAGGACGCCGGCGGCGTCTTGACCTGCAGGTTGTTCACGACGCGGACGACGCCCTTGACGCTGATCGCCTCCGCCGCCGCGTCCGCCTTCACCTGCGCATTGGGCACCTCGCCCGCCAGCGTGACGACGCCGTTCGTGACGTTGATGTCCACGTTGACGATGTTCGAGAAGCGATCGGCGGTCAGCTTCGTCTTGACGGCGGCGTGGATGCTGGCGTCGTCGATCTGTGTGCCGGGGCTCTGCGTGGTCGTGCACGCGGCGCCGAGGAAAAGGCCCGCGAGCGCGACCGCGGCCAGAAGCCGTGGGACGTGTCGATTCATGAGATTCCTCCTCCGCTCCGGCGGATGATTCCGCCGGACGTGTCGGCGGCGCGTCCATTCGCGCCGTCGGCTCCCTGCACAGCATGAGACGTGCCAGCACGCTGCTAAGACTTCCGCTTCGTCTCGTGACGCCGGCTCGCTTCCTCGATGGAGTGCGACTCGGTGAGGGACGCGTCCTTCTCGGCGAGCACCGCGAGCTCGCGATAGTGGCGAGCCAGCGTCTCGAGATCGGTCTCGGTCAGATCCTCGACGTTGACGAGCCGATTGCTCGCGCCGCCGAGCGCCGCCACGAGCTCGTTCAACTTGAGATGAATCGCGCGCGACTCCTTGTTCTGCGCGCGCTGGATGAGGAACACCATGAGAAAGGTGACGATCGTCGTGCCCGTGTTGATGACGAGCTGCCACGTGTCCGAGTAGTGGAAGATCGGGCCCGTCAGGACCCACAGGAGGATCACGCCGCACGCGGCGGCGAAGGCCCCCGAGCTGCCCGCCCATTTCGTGGCCCAAAGCGAAAAACGGGCGAGCGCGGAGTCGCCGGGGCGCCGGCGCTTTCTTCGGCTTTTCATGAGCACCCCGGGTTCGGAAGAGCAACTCTCGTTCCAATGGGCGGCCGTGCTGGCACCGCCCTTGCTTCGATCTCCCGTCAGGGTTCTATGGAAGACTCGAACCTCCCTGCCTCCCTCTCCCTCGCGGGGCCGCGTGAGCGACTCCGGTCGGGAGCCTGCCCCACACCCATGCCCGCCCGCGGAGGTCTCGGACCTCATCGCCTTTGCCCGTAGGCGATCCGCCAGCTTGGTGGCGCGGTGCGGGGTCCTGCCTTCGCTCGGCCCCGGGAGAACTTGGTCGCAAAAAAAGGGCCGCGAGCTGGTCGCTCACGGCCGGGGTGGAAAGAACCGACAGGGCGGAGAACGTTTTTGCAATTCGGTTGCCACCGCTTTCGCCGGAACACTTCTTGCACGACCCACGGCGCGCTCGGCAATGGAGCCTCGCGCGCATTTCAAGGAGGAGACGATGGCAGAGAGAGAAGATCTCAAAGGCCGCGACGACAAATTCCGCAAAGACGATCCGGACAACAAGTCCGGTCAGCGTACGGGAGATCCCGGGCGTCAGGGCAACGAGCCCGGGCGTCAGGGCCAGGGAGGCTCGGGCAGCGAGAAGCTATCCGGGCAGCCAGCCCGGCTCACAGCGCAAGGGCACCGGCTCGGACGATTCCGAGTAAGGTCGTCCGTTCGGATGCTTCCCAGGGCGGGCCTTCGGGCCCGCTTTTTTCTTGTCTGCGGTGATCGCGCGGTTAGCCGGTCGCCTCGGCCTCGGCCTCGGGCTCCAACCCGAGGTCGTCGAGAGTCCGGAGAAGTCGACCGATGGGAACGGGCTTCGTCAGGTGATAGGCGAACCCGGCGGCCTTGCTCTTGGCGACGTCCGCGTCCATGCCGTAGCCCGAGAGGACGATTCCCTGGACGGGGCGGATCTGGCGTAACCGCGCGAGGAGATCGTGACCGCTGCCATCCGGCAGCCCCAGGTCCGTGATGAGCAGGTCCGCCGGGACGACGCGAAAGGCCTCGAGGGCGGCGCTCATCGAGTCGGCCACCGTGACGCGATGCCCTTCTTCCTGCAGAAGCTGGCTGAGGGCGCCGGCGGTGTCCGCATGGTCCTCGACGAGGAGGATCGAGAACTTGTGCGCCCGACGCGCCGCCTGACGTGTCGCGCTGACCGCGACGCCCTTCTCGACGAACGATGCGAGATCCACCGTGAACGTCGCTCCCCGCCCTTCGCCTTCGCTGTCGGCATGAATCGTTCCGCCATGAAGCTCGACCAGAGTTCGGGAGATCGACAGACCCAGCCCGAGTCCGGAGGTGCGTGGGCTGACGGTCTTGGGTCCGCGCTCGAACGGCTCGAAGATCCGGGGGAGGATGCCGGCCGGAATCCCGATCCCCGAATCCGTCACGACGATACGCATCCGCCCGGGCCCGGCGCTCTCCGACCGGACCCCGATCGAGCCCCCGACGGGCGTGAACTTGATCGCGTTCTTCAGCAGGTTCCAGAAGACCTGCTGAAGGCGCGCCGAATCTCCGTCGACATGGTGCTCCGCCGCATCGAGCTCGAGCGCGAGGTTCTGACGCCGTCCGTTCAGGTCGCTCCGGCAGATGTCGACGACCTGCTGCAGGAGCTCATGGACGTCGGCGGTCTGGCGCTTCAGCTCGACCATTCCGCGGGCGATCTTCGTGAGATCGAGCAGGTCGTCCACGAGCAAGACCTCGAGCTCGACGTTGCGCCGGATGAGTGACACGGAATCCCTCACGTCGTCGGGCAGGTCGCTGCGGCGCTCGAGGACCTGCGCGACCGCCAGTGCCGGCGTCAGAGGGGTCCGCAGCTCGTGCGAAAGCACCGCGAGGAACCGGTCCTTCGCGTGCGCCGCATCCTCCGCGGCCTCCTTGGCCGCCCGGAGCGCCTCCGCGGTGGTCTTGAGATCGTCGATGTCCGTGGCGGTGCCGACCCAGATCGGGCCGGAGCGGCTCGGAATCCGCGCCGAACGGGCCACGAACCATCGATAGGAGCCGTCCTGCCGGCGAAAGCGCGCTTCGGCCTCGAAGGGCGCCCCCGTCGCCACCGAGACCTGCCACTTCGCGAGGCAGGCCGCGAGGTCGTCGGCGTGCACGGTTCTCTGCCAGAACTCTCCGAGGCAGTCGTCGCCGAGCCGGCCCGCATAGTCGTGCCACCGGCGATTCACGTACGTTGCCGCTTCCCTTGTCGTCGCAGACCCAGACGAGAGAAGACACGGAGTCCGAGAGGAGCCGGAAGCGTTCCTCGCTCGAGCGCAACGCCGCCTCCGCGTCCTTCTGCACCGTGATGTCCCGAACGATCTTGGACGCGCCGATGACCTCGCCCGCCTCGTCGTAGATCGGGGAGATCGAAACGGACACCGCCAGACGATGGCCGTCCTTGTGCATGCGGACCGTGTCGTACTGTTGGACGCGCTCCCCGCGGCGCACGCGAATGAGCCGCTGGCCCGTGGCTTCCTCGAAGCCCGGTGCCTCGAGGAGGGCGACGGACCGCCCCATCACTTCCGAGGCCGCATAGCCGAAGAGCTGCTCGGCCGCGGCATTCCAGGCGGTGATCTTCCCGTCGAGCGCCTCGCCGACGATCGCGTCCGCGGAAGAGGAGACGATCGACGCGAGGCGATTCGCTTCGAGCTCCGCACGCCGCGCCGGACCGATGTCCCGGAAAACGAGCACGGCTCCCCGGAGCGTTCCCGCCGCGTCCCGGATCGGCGCGCCGCTGTCGGCGACGGGAACCTCGGCGCCGCCGCGCCCGATGAGCACGGTGTGGTCGGCGAGTCCGCTGACGAGGCCCTCGCGCAGGACCCGCGTGATCGGGCTCTCGACGGGCTGCCGGGTGTGCTCGTTGACGACGTGAAAGATCTCCGCGGCGTCGCGTCCGAGGGCCTCCGTCTCCGTCCAGCCCGTCAGCCGCTCCGCGAGCGGATTCATGAGCGTCACCCGTCCCCGGTCGTCGGTGGCGACGACGCCGTCGCCGATGCTCCGGAGCGTCGTGCGCAGCTCCTCCTCGGAGAGCCGGAGATTCCGCTCGGCCTCGGCGCGCCGCGTCAGGTCGAGCCGCAGGAGCACACCGATGAGGGCGAGGAAGGAGAAAAGGAGGGCGGCTCCCAGGGCGAGGGAGAGGAGCGTCGCGCGCGCCTTCCGCTCGAAGGTTCCGGTCCGGCTGCGCAGGAGCCTGCTCTCGGCTTCGCGGACGTCGGCGCTGATCCGGCGGATCCGGTTCATGGTGTCGAGTCCGGGGCCGCTCGTGACCGACTCGGCGGCCGCCGCCAGCCCGCCGCGGTCCCGCTCCGCCACGACGCGCTTCATTTCCGAGATCTTCTGGATGACCAGCACACCGACCTCGCGGATGCGCCGCAGCTGGTCGGGATTGTCCGCCGTCAGGTTCTCGAGGCTCTGCAGGTGTCCCTCGGCCGCTCCGACGTTCGAGGCGAACGGTTCGAGGAGGTCCGTCCGCCCGGTGAGCGCGTATCCGCGGGACGCCGATTCGGCGGTCACGAGGGCGGAGCCGAGCCCGTCGACGTCGTCGAGGACGCTCCGCGTGTGCTCCACCCACCGGCCGGCCTGGATCAGATCGCGCGCGTTGCGCGCGGTGATGACGACCAGCGCCGAGAGCAAGAAGGCCGCGAGCGCGATCCCGAGCGCCGTGCGGAGTCCGGCGCGGCGACTCAATCCCTCACCACGGTTTCGAAGCATAGCTCGGGCCTTTCGCGAGAGCGGCGACTCAGGAAGCGGCGGCCTCCGGCACCCACGGACTCGATGCGGGAACTCCCAGGCCGTGACGAAGGCGATCGCGCGGCGGACGACGCGGGGATCTCGAAGGATCCGGTGATGGCCGTGGGGTTCGCAGAAGCGCGCCCGCGATCGCCGCTCCCAGAGGCGGACAGAGGCGATCGAGGGCGAAGAACCCGGCGCACGCTCCGGCACGAGCCAGCCGATGGAGCCGCTCGGCGGGAATGCGCGCTCGAAGCCGGCGTGGCAGAACCATCAGCTCGCGCGCGGCACCTGAGACTTCGCAGGTGACCGGCTCTTCTGCCTCCGGCTCGACGACGCCGATTCGCTCTTCATGCGCGAGTTTGCCGCCGAGCCAGCCGGCCGCGGCGAGAAGGAGGAAGCCGATCGTCGAGGAAGTGACGCCGGCCCACCAGCGACCGGTCCGAAAACCCGCTCCGCTCTGTCGGATGACGGCGCTCGCTCCGTAGAGGAGGACGGCCGAGCCGGCCGCGAGTGCGTGCCACGTCGCGATGCCGCCGGCCTTCGGCGGCATCGGCAGAGTCAGGTAGTCCACGGCGCCCGCGGCCGCCGCCGCGATGGCGAAGGTGACGCCGACCCCGATCGCCACGGCGGAAAAGCGGTACCAGAAGGGATCGTCGCTCAGGAGCTGCGCGATGTCTCCCCACAGCACCAGGAAGAAGGCGCCGATGGGGATCGGGACGAGGAGGGGATGAATCGGATGGTTTCCGAGGGCTGCCTTGCTTTTCATGAAAAACTCCCCGGCCTCCCGGCTGCAACCCGAGTGCCACCCGGCGCGCGGGAATCTCCGGCTCGTCTCTTGCATTCCTTTCCTTCGAAAGGAGAACGACACCCATGTCCTCGTATCAGCTGCCCGATCTCGATTACGACTACGCGGCCCTGGAGCCGCACATCTCCGGAAAGATCATGGAGCTGCATCACGACAAGCACCACGCGGCCTACGTGAAGGGCGCCAACGAGACGCTGGAGAAGCTCGACGAAGTGCGCGACAAGGAGGACTTCACGCGCCTGCCCGGTCTGGAGAAGGCGCTCGCCTTCCACCTGTCGGGCCACGTGCTCCACTCGCTCTTCTGGAAGAACCTCGCGCCGAAGAACGCGGGACGGCCGGAGGGCGCGCTCGGCGACGCGATCGCGCGCGACTTCGGCGGCTTCGAGAAGTTCCGGCGCCAGATGACACAGACCGCGGCGACCGTCATGGGCTCGGGATGGGCCGCGCTCGTGTGGGAGCCGGTCGGCAAGCGCCTGCTGACGACACAGATCTACGACCACCAGTCGAACCTGTCGCAGGGCGGCCTGCCGATCATGGTGATCGACGCCTGGGAGCACGCGTTCTATCTGCAGTATCAGAACCGGAAGCAGGAGTTCTTCGAGGCGATCTGGAGCGTGTGGAACTGGCAGGACATCGCCGAGCGGTTCGAGAGCGTGCGGGAGACGACGCTCGACCTCGCGGGCTCGGCGCGATGAAACTTGAGAACTGAAAACCGAAACCGAGAACTGACGCGCTACGCGCGCGTCGAGCGCGTGGCGATGAGGACGCCGCCGAAGGAGTAGACCCGGAAGTCGTAGCCGGCGGGCTCGTTCGGCGTGCTCCAAACCTCGATGTACTCGATCTGATCGACGATCTCGGCCGGGAGCCCCGCGCCCCGCGGCTCGGGCTGCCGCGCGCGCTCCCGCGCCGCCTGTCCGGTGAGGCGCTCGTACAGGATCGTCCGGCTCCGGTCGCGCTCCGGGTGACTGCTCCGCGCGACCGGGAGGCCGCTCTCGGTCACGACGGGGCGCCGCGCGATCCCAGCGACGGACGCCGGATTGATCGGAGGAGCCGGGACCGCGGTCCGGGCGGCCAGAGGCTTGCCGGAGATCATCGGGCTGTGTTCCTTTCCCAGAACGATGCTCGTTTTGACATCAGGGTAGGCATGGGTTGAGGAGTGTTCAATCGCCCCCCGGTGCCATCGGCGCGGGCACGAAGGTGCCACCCGGCCGGCGTGCTATATCAAGACTGATATAGCTCGGCCGCGGCCGCCGGTCCGGGTCCGCGGCGCCGATCGTTTATTCTGCGGCGCGCACATGGCGCGCGCGAGCGGAAGCGGCCGAACCGTCGGGGCGGTCTTTCCCGGAAGGGCGCTCCTCGGTCTCGCGGTCCTCGCGGCGGCGATTGTCGCCGCCTGCCGGCGCGCGCCGGAGGCGCCCGGCAACGTCCTCATCGTTCTGGGCGACACGGTGCGGCTCGACGCCGTCGGCGTCTTCGGCGCGGGGCCGGGAAAGACGCCGGCGATCGACGCGCTCGCCGCCTCGGGCGTGCGGTTCACGCAGGCACGAGCGCAATCCTCCTGGACGCTGCCCTCGGTCGCTTCGCTCTTCACGTCCCGCTGGTGCCACGAAGTCACCGATTGGGCCGATCTCCCGCAGCGCCTTCCGGAGGACGCCGTCACGATGGCGGAGCTCTTCCGCGCGAAGGGATATGCGACCGGCGGCTTCTCCGCCAACGTGCTCGTCAACCGCGACAACGGATTCGCGCAGGGGTTCGACACCTTCTGGACGCCGCCGACCGAGGCCTCGATGTGGACGGACGCGCTGACGACGGCCGAGCACGCCGCTCTGTGGCTGCGTCGGGAGCAGCACCGCCCGTTCTTCGCCTACGTGCATTTCGTCGATCCCCATTCGCCGTACTGTCCCCCCGAGGAGCGCCCCAAGGACCCGAAGGCGCCGATCCCCGGCGACGCGAGCCTCTCGTTCTACGGCAAGAACCCGCTGCCCGACGCGGCGACTCTCGCGGAGTGGCGCCGCCTCTACGCGGCGGAAGTCGCGCTCGTGGACCGCGGCCTGACGCGCGTCCTCTCGGCCCTCGAACCGGAGGTGCGCCGGCGCACGACGGTCATCTTCGTTTCGGATCACGGCGAGGAGTTCCTCGACCACGGGTTCCTCGGACACGGCTGGTCGCTCTACGAGGAACTGCTGCGCGTGCCGCTGGTCGTGGCCGGGCCGGGCATTCCGGCGGGACGCATCGTCACGCGGCCGGTCGGGCTGATCGATCTGCTGCCGACGCTCGCGGCGCGCGCGAAAATCGCGGACCCCGCGGCCGCGGCCTCCTGGCGCGGCGTGGACCTCTCGCGAGCGCTTTCGGGCGGCGAGGCGCCCTCGGGGAGGACGTTCCTCGCGGAGACCTATCGGTACGGGCCGCTGCGCGTCGCGGTGATGTCGGGAATGACGCAGACGATCTTCTTCAACAAGGGACCGGCGCCGTCGCCTCCCGTAACCGACCGCCTCTTCGGCGACGAGCGCGTGCGCGCTCTGCTGCCGCGGGAGGCGGTCTACGATCTCGCCCGGGACCCCCGAGAGAAGTCGAACCTCGCGGAGACGCCCGCGGCGCTGCCGGCGCTCGTCGCCGCGCGCGACGTCGTGCTGCGGAGCTTCGCCTCGGCGCTTCCGGGCCGCTGGGTCGCCGTGCGCGCGAAGGGATCGGGCGGCCGGATCGAGGGAAGCGTGCGCTACGCGGGCGATCTGACGCGCCTCGTCCCGTTCTTTCCACGCGACGGCGAGACGTTCGCGTTCTCGGGCGGCGAGGCGCGCGTGTCGATCCGCGACGACGGTTCCGCGCGCGCGTGGCTCGTGCCGGACCGGACGGATCTGGGCGTCGTCTCGGCGGAATTCCAGGCGGCGGGCGCGAAGCTCCTTCCCGTCGCGCAGACGGACGTGCTCGCCCCGGGATGGGCGAGCTGGGTGGCCAACGAGAGAAAGACTTCCGGCCAGCCGGTGGACGTCTCGGAGCAGGTGCGTCGGCTGCGGGCGCTCGGCTACCTGCAATAGGCGGATCAGCCCGCGGGCCACGCGAAGAGACGCCGGCGAGCGGGCGGTCGCGCGCCGCGGAGCGCCGGCGGCCGATCTTCGGGCCAGCGGCCGCGGCGGACCGCGCCGGGGAAATCGCGCCGCATGCGATCCCGCGTCTCCCCGAGGTCGCTTCCCGTGTAGCAGCGGGAGGCGCCGCCGGGGGCGTCCCACAGCTCGAAGGCCCGAAGCGATCCCCCGAACTGCCAGCCCGCCCAGGCGAGACCGGAATTGACGTTGACGAAGACGGCGTAGGGCACGCCGCTCTGCGGAGCTGTCTCCCGCGTCACCTGCTCGTAGCGATGCATTTCGACGAGGGTCGCGCGGTCTCCCGCGAGATTGCTCCGGACGTTCCAGAGGGCGAGCGGGAGGCAGGCGAGCGGCCAGAAGCGGATCCGCGGCGCGGAAACGGCGGCAGCGAGCCCCGCGCCGGACAGATAGAAGTAGTAGGCGGGCCACCAGCCGACGTTTCGGCCGGCGTACGGGAGTGCCGCGATCCACGCGAGGGCCACGCCGAGGAGAACGCCGCGCGCGGGCAGCCAGCGCGCCGCGACGAGGAGGATCGCGGCCGTGGCGGCGAGGAGGAGAACCGCGCCCGACGCCCGCATCGTGGCGCCGGGCGGCACGCCGGCGGCGAGCCACGGCGCGAGCACGATCTGCCGCAGCGCGTCTTTTCCGAGGCCGAGGCTGTTGTACGCGAAGATCTTCGTCGCGTGGCGCAGCGTCCAGAGGTTGACGGCGATGAAGGCGGCCGCCGCGGCGATCGGCGCGCCGAGGCCCGCGAAGGGCTTGCGCCGCCGCCAGACGTTGATCGCCGCGAAGACGAGCGGCGCGCAGAGCGCCTGCTCGTAGAAGAGGGTGGCGGCGAGAAAGAGGAGGGTCGCCGCGCGGACGCGGCCGGCGTCGTGCGCGATGGCGGCGAGGATCACGAGGAGCGCGGCGACGAGGACCGTGCTCTGGACCATGTACCTCACGGCGAGCGCCGGCACCGAGAGCGTCGCGAAGACCGCCGCTCCGGCGAGGACGGCCGCGCGGCTCCATCCGAGCCGGCGCAGCAGCGCGGCGAGGGCGACGACGGCGGCTCCATGCAGGAGGACGGACAGCCACGCATAGGGGAGCGGGTTCAGCCCGAAGGCGCGGTAGCCGGCCCACCAGAGCGCCCGCTGTCCCAGGCGCCAGACGCCCCACGCGGGAACGTCGAAGAAACGGGTCGCGCCCGACGTGAGATTATCCGCGTCCGCAAGCAGTCCGAAGTCGTCGGCGAAAAAGAACGGGCGTCCGAGGAGGTAGGGGACGTGGACGGCGACGGCGAGAAGGAAGAGCCCCGCCGAGTCGAGGATTCCCGTCTTGCGCGGCCCCGAAGCCATTCTGGCGGGAGAGCTTACCGGGCTTTGCTCGGTGCCGTCGCGCTTCTTTCGCTCGCACCGCGGCTCATCGACGGCGCCCGTCGCCCGATCGACTTCAACGGCTTCTGGCACCTCTTCATTGCGCGGAATCTCTCGCGCGAATGGCGGACCCTGGCGCATCCGCCGCTCTATACGGTTCTCCTGAAGGCGGTCCAGGTTCTCGGCCACACGCCCCTCGTCTATCGGTCGATCTCGATCGTGGCCGGCGCGGTGTCGGTCTATCTGGTCGGCCGGATCCTCGAGAAGCTCGGCGCGCGGGAGGAGGTGGCGCTCCTCGGCGCAGCCGCGATGGCGTTCGCGGGCAACCCGATCGACCTGTCGCTCACGGTCGAGTCCTACGCGCTCGCCGTCGCGCTCCTCCTCGGAAGCTTTTTCTTCTTCCTCGACCTCGTCGCCCCGGGGCCGCCTCCCTCGCGCCGGAGCCGGGTCGCGTTCGGCCTTCTCGCCGGGCTGGCGCTGCTGACCCACTACTTCGCCGGCCTCTACCTCGGCGCCTGCGTCGCCGCTCCGCTGCTCGCGGCGGCGATCGTTCCGTCGTACCGCGGCGAGGTGCGCCGGGCGCTCTCGGAGCGATGGAAGGCGATTGCCGGGACGCTCCTCCCGCTCGCGGGACTCGGGATCCTGCTGTTCGAGCTGCTGGCGCGGCACTGGGTCGGCACGTCGAAGGGCCTGCCGGCCTTCTATCTCGATCGGCGGTACGAGACGGTCGCGCACTTTCTCGTCCGGAACTTCCGCAACACGTTCGCGCTGCTGTCTCCGCTGGCGGCGCCGCGCGCGCGATGGGCGCTGGCGGGCCTGGCGGTCTACTTCATCCTGGCGGTCGCACTCGCGCTGGTCGCGGACGGAAGGCCGAAGGATCTGCGCCGGCTGCTGCCGGCCCTCTTCTCCCTCGTTCTCATCCTCGCCGGGTCGGTCCTCGGGACTCTCCGCCTCTATCCCTTCGGCGGCGCGATGCGGCATCAGTTCCTGATCTACGTCTTCGCCCTCCTCGCCGCGTTCGTCGCGCTCGACGGGCTCCTCGGATTGCTCCGAAGCCGTCCCGGGCGCGTCGCGACGCTCGCGGCCGCCACGGGCGCCGTGGCCTTCGCGTTCGCCGTCCGCGTGCCGGCCCGCGATCCCCGGGACCCCGAGAGCTTCCTTCCGAAGCTCGCGGCGTTCGACCGGCAGTTTCCGGATGCGCGCGTCATCCACGTGGACGTCTTTCACCTGATCGGCGTCTTCTCCGGCTACCACGGCGCCGACTGGCGCTTCCAGGGACGTCTGCCCGGCGACCCGCGCGCCGAGCGCTATGCGGTCGAAGAGAAGGGGAGGCGCTTCGAGGTCGTCGCGCACCGCAACTGGTGGTTCTTCTGGTTCAGCAACCCCGACGTCTACCGCGATCTGGCGCGATCGTGGCCGAACGCCGCCTGTGAGACGGTGTTCGGGTCTCTCCAGCAGACGAGCGAGGCCGCGCAGCCCGGCTTCATCACGCTCCCGCCGGAAGGGCGCCGCGCGAAGATCGAGGCATACGCCGCCGGAGCCGGCCTCGCGCCGAAGCGCGTCGTCCTCGACGGTCTCGACGTCTTCGCCGAGCTCTGTGCCGAGGACGTCCTGCGCGTCTCCGAGATCGTGCCGGCCGGCACCCGCGCCGGCGCCGCGTTTCAGGCGCAGCCGTCGGGGGAGTCCGCGATGTCCATCCACGGCGCGGGGTTCCGGCCCGGCGCCATCGTGTCGCTCGACGGGACGCGGCTTCCGGCGACCTACGGTGATCGCCGCTGGCTCACCGTGATCGTGCCGGAGGCGCTCTACGCGAAGCCCGGCACGCTCGCGCTGCGGGTCGAGAATCCCGATGGAAGCGTCTCGAACTCCGTGACGTTCGAGGTACGGCCGTGAACGGAGGGCCGCCGGTCAACCCCGGATGACCCCGGGCACCGTCGACGCCCACGCGTTCGCCGCATTCTGGTTGTACGCGCCGACCGAGCCGATGACGACGAGATCTCCCGGTGCGAGGGGCGGCAGCCGGACCGCGCGGGCGAAGAGGTCCGAGCCGACGCCGAGCGGGCCGGCGAGCGCCACCGTGCGCTTGGGTCCCGACCGCCGCGGCAGGACCGCGATCGGATGGCGGCCGAGCGGGACGAACGGCGCGTGCGAGAGGCACGACGCGTCGAGATAGACCGCCGGCTTCGCGCCCTCCCGCACGCGCACGACGCGCGCGACGAGATGGTACGCGCCGGAGGCGATCGCGCGGCCGGGCTCGAACAGGAGCCGGACGTTCTCGAGTCCGAGTCGCTGCGCGGCGCGCGACAGCGCCGAGACGAACTCGACCGCCCGCGGTCCCGGAGGCGGCGGTTCCGTTCCGCGCGACTCGAGCCGCGCCGCGAATCCTCCGCCGACGTCGATCGTCGCGACGGGCCAGCGGAGGCCGGCGAGTCTCTTCGCGACGGCCGCCACCTCGCGGAGCGCCTCGAGATAGGGCGCCGGGGATGAAAGGCCCGTCCCGAGGTGAAACGCCAGGCCCTCGGCGGGCGGCTCCCCCCGCCGCGCGAGCTCGCGGGCGAGGCTCGCGAGGGCCCGAGCCGGCAGGCCGAAGGACGTCTGCTCGCGCGAGACGGACCGCGGCGCGAGACGCAGCAGGTAACGGGGATCTCGGCGAGCCGCGCGCGCCCGCTCGAGGAGCGCGTCGCCGTCCTCCCGCCCATCGACGACGAAGAGCGCGCCGGTGGCGAGACCGGCGTCGAGGAGCGCCGCCGTCTTGGCCGGGCCCTGGACGAGGATCCGCGCGCCCGGAAGGCCGAGCCGCCGCGCGAGGCGGAGGTCCGCGAGCGTCGTGACCTCGGCGCCGAGCCCCGCGCGCGCGGCGGCGCGGACGATGCGCGGCTCCCGATTGCATTTGTACGGATAGAAGACGCGGCCGGGCGCCGCCGTCCGCCACTCCCGGATCTGGCGCGCGAGCTCGCGCGCGTCGAAGAGATAGAAGGGCGTCTCGCGGCGCCGCGCCGCCCGCGCGGCCGCCGCCCGGACGCTCGCCTCTAGCTCTCGAACCATTTCGCGGCGGCCCGTCGATCGAGCTTGCCGGCCGGTGTGCGCGGGATCGTTTCGGCGCGGCGCAGGCGCCGCGGCCGCGCGAAGATCGGCAGCCGTTCCGACACGTGCGTCCGCACCTCTTCGAGGAAGCGTTCGGAGGCGTCGTCCGTCGCGAGCAGGAGACCGAAGGAATCGCCGAGCGGCACGGCCGCCGCCTCGCGCACGCCCGCCTTCTCGAGCACCGCCTCCTCGACTTCTTCCGCGCAGAGGAAGCGTCCGTGGGCCCGGATGCTCTCGGAAATCCGCCCGCGCACGTGGACCTCGCCCGCCTCGTCGAGGTACCCGAGGTCTCCGGTGCGCAGCCGGCCGGCCGCGTCGAACGGCGACGCCTCGGCCGGGTCGGCGTAGCCGCGGAAGACCGACCGGCCCGCGATGCGGATCTCGCCGCTCTCTCCCGGCGCGACGGGCTCGCCGTCGGCGTCGGCGATCGTGAACGTGAGGCCGGGCGCCGGAGGGCCGGAGCTGCCGGATCGGCGCGGCCGCTCGAAGTGCTGCCGGGAGCCGAGCGCCGTCGTCTCCGTCAGTCCGTAGCCGAAACGAACCGGGACGCCGCGCTCGTTTTCGATGCGCGCGGCGGCCGCTTCCGCCAGCGGCCCGCCCGCCGTCAGCGCGCCGCGCAACCGGAGCCTTCCGGCGGAGTGCGCCGAGAGGGCGAGGTGCGCGGGCGGCAGCAACGCGAAGGAGGCGCCCCTCGCGTCGGCCTCGGCGAGTGCGTCGCGTCGCGGCGCGAAGAAGATCGACTCGGCGCCGACGAGGAGCGAGTTCACGATCCCGCGCACGAATCCGAAGATCTGTCCGAGCGGAACGGCCACGGCGACGCGGTCGTCCGGGCGAAGGCCCACGCGCTCGGGGTAGGCCAGTGCCGAGAAGAGGATCCGATCGCCCGACAGCGGGATCGCCTTGCCGCGCGACACGCTGCCGGAGGAGAAGAAGACCGTCTCGTCGGAACGCGGCGGAAGGAGAGCGCGCAGACGCTCCTCGCGCTCGCGGCGGAGCAACGGCGGGACGCCCTCGGCGTGGACCACGGCGGTCCGGCCGGCGCGCCTCGCCGCGAAGAATCCTTCGGCGAGCGCGAACGGATCGGCGGCGTCGAGCCCGACCGGGCCGTCGCCCCCGGCGGAGTCCAGCGCCTCGGCGGCGGCCTCGACGCGCGCGAGGAGCTGCCCGAGATCGAGCGCTTCGTCGCCCCGCCGCAGGGCGGCCCGCCGCGGCTGCCGGCGCGCGGCCTCGGCGAAAGCCTCGAAGAGGCTCATGCCCGGCCGAGCCGGCTCCACCAGGTCGCGCCGTCGATGTCGTAGGGACAGCGGTCCACGGCGCGCTCGAGGGCGCGCGCGAATTTCGCGAGCGCGGCGCCTTCCTCCCGCGGCAGCATCGGGCCAATCGAGATCGTGAGGCGGCCGCGCGGGGCCGTCAGGAAAATGGCGCGGCACGTCACCCCGGCGATCCGCGCGAGACGGAACGGGCGGGCGTCGAGCCGGATGCGTCCGCCGAGGCAGGGGAACTCCGTCCCCTCTTCCTCGGGCATGTCCACCGCCGCGAGGAGACTCCCGCGCCGCAGGGCCGCGCGCAGGCGATGCGGCTGTCGGAAGTGAAAAGCGTGCGGGAAGGCGTGCGGCGAATCCGCGTCCACGAGCCGGTCCTGTTCCAGGATGTGGACGCGGTCCGCGTCGGAGGCCCGGATGATATTGGCGAGCGGAACGTGCCGGCGCATGAGATACCGCAGGCTCCGCAGGTCGCCCACGTGCGCGGTCGCGTAGACGTGCGGCGACGGATCCGGAGGGCCCTTCGGGAAGACCGGCCCATGGCGCTCGCTGTCGAGCGCGCGCCCGATGAGGAAGCCGAACCGGCGCCGCGCGCGGGCGGCCTCGGGTCCCGGGTCGGCGCCGAGGCGCGGAAAGGCGCGGCCGAGCTCGACCCACGCGGCGCGCGAGATTCCCGTCTCCTCCTCGATGTCCGCCGGGCCGCGCGACTCGCCCACGAGCGCCGACACCGGCGGCAGCAGGAATCGCGGGATGAGATCGGCGGGCCTCACGCGCGCGCGGCCGAGACGTGCTGCATCGTCCAGGGGATGCGGAAGCCGCGGGCGCCGCCGGCCGCGCCGAGATCGTCGAGCGCGCGGCGAATCTCGCCGTCGGTCGTGGACGGCTCGAGGCCGAAGAGGTCGCGGCAGAAGAGCGTCGCGTCGTCGGGGGAGTCGAACGTCCACGAGAGGCGGACGCTTTCGGCGTGGATCGAGGTTCCGCCGGCGCGCCGCAGGAAGCCCACGAGGGCCCGGAGAGGATAGAAGCGCCCGTGGTGCCCCGACGCCGTGTGGCGGTCCACGAAACCGTTCAGGAAACGCGCCGCCTCGGAATCCTCCGCCACGTCGCCGAGCGCCGCGCGCCCGCCGGGCGCCGTGACGCGCAGGATCTCGCGGAACACCGCCTCCGGATCCTCGGCATGGTGGAGCGCCGCGAGACACGCGACGCCGTCGAACCGCCCGTCGGCGAAGGGAAGGTCCGCCGCGCTCGCCGCGCCCACGCGGCCGGGATGGGCGCCCGAACGGAGGAAGGGGAGCGACTCGTCGCAGGAGACCCGGGCGGGGGGCAGCCCCTGCGCCACCGCGCGCTCGGAGAGGTAGCCGCCGCCCGCGGAGACGTCGAGCCAGCGCGAGGAAGGGGTGAGCGCGAGATGGGGCAGGAGGGCGGCCGCCTCTTCCGCGCGCGCCTCCGGATAGCGGCGATTGGCGCGGCTGTAGAGGTCGCCCCGGGAGTCGAAGAGGGTCTGGTACTCGAACAAGTCCCGCGCAGACTATTCCGCGGCCCGCGGCACGGTCAATTCGAAGAGAATCGATCGATGCTCGACGTCCTCGCCTCCGCCCTGCCCGACCTGCCGCGATGGGTCGAGACGCGCGGGATGCTGCGGTCGGGACGCTGCGAGATCGTCGGCGCGCCGGGGCCGGCACCGGGCGACTTCCTGCTCCGCGGGACGGACTTCGGCCTCTTCTGCGTCGCGGGCGAGCCGGATCTGGAGCCGCTCGCCGATTCTCTGACGCGCCGCGCGGGCCGCGCGGTTCTCTGCCTGCCCGAATCGGCCGGGCGCGTGGCCGGGGCCGTCCCTCCCCGATGGAATCCCGCGCGCGTGATCGTTCACGCGCTCGAGGGCAGCGGCCCGGCGGCGCCGGCGGGATCCTCCGCCGTGATGTTGTCGCCGCGCGACGCCGCGTCGCTCGGCCATGTGCCCGAACCGCTGCGTGAGGAGATCGAGACCGCGCTCGGCTACGCGCACGTCGCCGCGGTGCTCGAGGGCGGCCTTCCCGTCTCCTTCGCCTACGCGTCGTACGAGACCGAGACGCTCTGGGACCTCTCGATCGACACGCTCGAGGACCATCGCGGCCGCGGCCTCGCGCGCGCGTGCTGCGAGTTCCTCGTCGCGCACATGAGCCGGCACGGCAAGGAGCCGGTCTGGGGCGCGCTCGAGAGCAACGTCGCTTCGCTCCGTCTCGCGGCGCGGCTCGGCTTCGCGCCGGTGGACGAGCTCGTCATGTTCGAGCCGGAGAGCGCGTGACGGCGTGAAGCCTGTCGAGGCTCTCGCGCGGCGGCTCCGGGCCGCGCGCCGCGTGACGGTGCTCACGGGCGCCGGCGTCTCGGCGGCGAGCGGCATCCCGACCTTCCGCGGGCCGGGCGGGCTCTGGCGGGATTTCCGCCCCGAGGAGCTCGCGACGCCCGAGGCCTTCGCGCGCGATCCGGCGACGGTGTGGGAGTGGTACGCGTGGCGGCGCGAGCTCGTGGCGCGCGCGCGGCCCAACCGAGCGCACGAAGTGCTCGCGGAGTGGAGCCGGAGGTTCCCGCGGTTCACGCTCGTGACGCAGAACGTGGACGGGCTCCACGAGCGCGCCGGGACGGAAAACGTCGTGCGTTTCCACGGCTCGCTCTGGGAAGTCGGCTGCGCCTCGGACTGCGGCGGCGCGCCGCGCCGCTGGAGCGACGCGCGCGTGCCCTTCCCCGAGATGCCGCCGCGCTGCGAGCACTGCGCCGGCCTGCTGCGGCCGGGCGTCGTCTGGTTCGGCGAGCCAATCGATCCCGAGGTCTTCGAGCGCTCGCTGGCGGCGCTCGACTGCGACGTCTGCCTGGTCGTCGGGACGTCGGCGGTTGTCTATCCGGCGGCGGGCTTCTCGGACGAGGCGCGGCGCCGCGGCGCCTTCGTCGCGGAGATCAACCCGGAGACGACGGACGCCTCGTCGCGGGTGGACCTCGCGATCCCCGGGAGGGCGGAGGAAGTGCTCGACGAGGTCGAGCGTCGGCTCGGCGGCTAGGTTCCGGTGGACGTGAGCACCTGACGCGCCTCCAGCACCCGCGCGAGCGCCTTTCCCGGCGAGTCCGCCAGCGCCGTCAGGTGCCCCATCTTTCGCCGCGGGCGCGCTTCGCTCTTGCCGTAGAGGTGGATCTTGACGTCCGGGAACGCGGCGGCCGCCCGCCAGTCCGGCTCGCCCTTTTCCCAGAGATCTCCGAGCAGATTCGCCATCGCGGCCGCCGAGAGATACCGCGTCGATCCGAGCGGCAGGCCGCAGACGGCGCGCAGCTGCTGCTCGAACTGGCTCGTCACGCAGGCATCCACCGTCAGATGGCCCGAGTTGTGAGGCCGCGGCGCGAGCTCGTTGATCAGGAGCTTGCCGTCCGCCGTCACGAAGAGCTCGACGCAGAGCACCCCCACGAGATCGAGCGCCTCGGCCACCGCGCGGGCCACCCGGACGGCTTCGCGCGCGAGCGGGCTTGCGGCGTCGCCCGAGGCGACCGAGTAGTCCAGGATGTGGCGCGCGTGCGTGTTCTCGATGAGGCCGAAGTCGGAGAGCGCGCCGTCGAGCGACCGCGCGACGACGACCGAGGCCTCCTTCTCGAAATTCACGAATCCTTCCAGGATCGCCTCGCGCCCCGCGAGCGCGGCCCAGGCGGCCGGCGCCTGCGACGGGTCGTCGATGCGCGACTGGCCTTTGCCGTCGTAGCTCATCGTCGAGGCCTTGAGGACCGCGGGGCAACCGAGCGCGGCGATCGCCTTCTGAAGATCCGGCAGCGACTGCACTTCGGCGAAGGACGTGACCGGGAATCCGGCGCGCGCAAGGAACGTCTTCTCGCGCAACCGGTGTTGCGTCGTCGCGAGGATCGCGCCGCCGGGGCGCACCGGCGTCGACTCCGCCGCCGCTTCGACCGCCGCGGCGGGGACGTTCTCGAACTCGAAGGTCACGACGTCGACCGCGCGTGCGAACTCGCGGACGCGCGCGAGATCCTCGTACGGCGCGGCGACCTCGACGTCGGCGACCTGGCCCGTCGGCGTGTCGTAGTCGGGAGAGTAGGTGTGGACGCGATAGCCCATCCGCCGGGCGGCGATCGCGAACATCCGCCCGAGCTGTCCGCTCCCGAGCACGCCCACGACGGCGCCCGGGAGCACCGCCCGCGTCAAGGGACCGTCTCTCCCATCACCCGCTGCGTCTGTTCCGCGCGGAACTGCTCGAGACGGCGCGCGAGCTCGGGCCGCTTGGCGGCGAGGATCGAGACGGCAAAGAGCGCCGCGTTGATCGCGCCGGCCTTCCCGATGGCGAAGGTCGCGACGGGCACGCCGCCCGGCATCTGCACGATCGACAGGAGCGAATCGAGGCCCTTCAGCGCGGCGCTCTCGACCGGCACCCCCAGGACCGGGAGGGTCGTGTGGGCGGCGGTCATGCCGGGCAGATGGGCCGCGCCCCCGGCCCCGGCCAGCAGCACCTCGAGGCCCCGGCCCGCTGCGGCCGATGCGTACTCGGCCATCCAGCCCGGAGTGCGGTGGGCCGAGACGATCCGGCACTCGTGGGAGATCCCGAACTGGACCAGCGTTTCCGAGGCGTGCCGCATGGTCTCCCAGTCCGATTTGCTGCCCATGATGATGCCGACGAGGGGGCCTTCCACCGGGGCAGTCTAACCCCGGGGATGGCGCCTCTCGGGGGGGACCCCTTGCGCTCGATTGGCGATAAGATCTAGGGTCGGCGAAAGGTTTCAATGAGAAGGGTGGCCTGGGTCGGGGTGGCGATTGCTGTCGCCGTGGCGGGCGCTTGGGGTTATGGCGCCCTCGTGCGCCAGGAAAACGACAGTGGCGCCCGCGTGCGGCTCCTCGCGATCGCGGAAGATCAGACGCTGGACCTCGCGTTCTCGCGCGCCGGCCGCGTCATCACTCGCGTGCCGGACGAGGGCGAGTCCATCGCCGCCGGCGATCTCGTCACGCGCGTCGAGCAGCCCGGCCTGGCCGAGGACGCGGCCGACTACCAGCGCCAGCGCGCGGAGCTGCAGGCGCGCGAGCTCACGCGCCTCCAGAACGTCGAGAAAGCCAAGGCCGAGCTCGCGCAGATCGTGAGCGACGAGAAGCGGGTCTCGCGGCTCGTCGGCGAGGGCATCTCGCCGGCCGCGGACCTCGAGAGCCTGCGCCACCGCCGCGAGGCGACCGAGGCCGGCATCCGCGCGCTCGGGACCGAGAAGGACCAGCTCGAGGCGCAGGACAAGACGCTGGCCGTCCGCGCCGACAAGGTCAAGCTCTTCGAGAACGAGGGCGCGCTGACGTCGCCCGCGGCCGGCATCGTGCTGACGCGGCACCATCGCGAAGGCGAGTGGGTCGAAGCCGGACAGCCGATCCTGACGCTCCAGGTCGGAACTCCGTTTCTTCGCGTCGAAGTCCCCGAGGAACGGCTCTCGACGTTTCCGGTGGGCGGCAACGTGAGCGTGTGGCCGCAGGCGCGGCCGCAGGATCGCTTTCCCGCGCGCGTCGTCTCCGTCAAGCCCCGGTCGGAATTCGCGACGCGCCGCAACTGGGGACTGCAGAGCCGCGACCTGAAGACGTTCTCCGTACGCCTCGCCCCGCAGGGCGCGACGGTCATCGCCGGGCAGACCTTCGTCGTCGAAGCGGGGAAGAGTTGACGGTCCGGGGTCCGAGCGCCCCCGAGCCCCTCCTCGACGCCCCCCCCTTCCTGGACGAGCCTCCGGCCCGGCCCGCGGCGGCGCGGCGCCCCGTCTCGATCGAAGTCGACCGGCTGACCCGCAAGTTCGGCGACCGGGTCGCCGACGACGCGGTGTCGTTCTCGGTCGTCGAGGGCGAGACGTACGGCCTCCTCGGGCCCAACGGGGCCGGCAAGACGACGCTCATCCGGATGCTGACGACGCTGCTGCCCCCGACCTCGGGCTCGGCGCGCATCCGCGGCCACGACGTCGTGCGGGACCGGCCGGCCGTGCGGCGGTCGATCGGAACCGTCTCGCAGGCGGTGACGACCGACGAGCACCTGACCGTCGAGGAGAACCTCTCGGTTCAAGGGAAGATGTACGGCCTCTTCGGGCGCGGCCTGTCGCGCATGATCGACCGCCGTCTGGCGCAGGTGGGCCTGTCCGATCGCCGCAAGCAGATCACGCGCGAGCTTTCGGGCGGCATGCGGCGGCGGCTCGAGATCGCGCGCGGCGTCCTCCACTCGCCGCACGTCCTGTTCCTCGATGAGCCGACCTCGGGCCTCGACCCGCAGAGCCGTCGGGCGATCTGGGAGATGCTGGGCCAGTTGAAGGCCGACGACGCCGGGCTGGCGATCATTCTCACGACGCACGCGATGGACGAGGCGGACTTCCTCTGCGACCGCGTAGCGATCCTCGACCAGGGGCGCATCCTCTGCGAGGACTCGCCGGCCGCCTTGAAGCGGTCGCTCGAGACGGGGGAGCGCACGCAGATCGAAACGGCACGGGCTCTCTCGGAGGCGGACGCGGATGCGATCGCCGCGCTCGGCGCGCGGAGCTGGCGGGCGCTCGCCGCGAACGCCGCCGAGTTCCAGTCGAGGCCGGGCGAGGACGTGGGCCGCCGCGCCGCGCGGCTCCTCGAAGATCGCGGCCACCGCATCGTTCACCTGACGATCGCCTCGGTGACCCTCGAGGACGTCTTCTTCTCCTACACCGGGCGGGGGCTGCGGGCCGAATGACGGTGTCCGGCGCTCCCCGGCCGGCGCGCGGTCCGGCGCTCGCTTTCCTCGGCATCGCGGCGATCTGCCAGCGCGCCTACCTGACGCTCTGGCGCCAGCCGATCCTCATCATCTCGACGATGCTCTTTCCGCTCGTCTATCTGCTCGTGCTCGGCAACTCGCTCAACCGACAGCTGCGCCACATCCCGCTCGCCGTCGTGGACGAGGCGGGCAACGCCGAGTCGGCCGCCTGCCGCCGCCGCGTCATGGCGCTCGAGACCGGACGCGAGCTCGTGAACGCGACGTTCCTCGAGGATCGCGAGGAGGCGCTCCGGGGCCTGCGCCGCGGCGCCTATCGCGGCGTCTGGATCCTGCCGTTCCGCCTGTCGGCGAAGGGCCCCGGCCCCGCGTTCGTGGGCGACAACACGGACCGCTTCTCCTTCGACGCGCTCGACGGCGCGCTCCGGCAGGTGTGGGACGAGGTCGTGTCCGGGGCGTCGTCCTCCGCTCCTCCGGCGGATTCCGCGCGGCTCGAGGCCTACCCCTATCTCGACTACCTGACGTACCTCGGCCCGGCGGTCGTATGCCTCTCGATCTTCATGGGCTCGATGGTGTCGGGCGGGTTGCAGGTGCTCGAGGACCGCATGTACGGCTACCACGAGGGCTACCTCGTGACCCCCATCTCGACGGGAGCGCTCGTCACGGGCAACGTGCTCGCCGGAGCGATCGTGGCGTCGCTCGCGGGACTCCTCGTGCTCGGCACGGTCCTCATGCTGACGCCGGTCATCGTGGCCGGGAGCCGCGAGGTGGCGGCGGCCGTCGCAACGGTCTTCCTCACGTCGCTCGCGATCTCGGCCGTGTGGTTTCTGCTCTTCGCGAGGGCGCGGAGCGTCTCGGTGCTCCGCGGCATGTTCGGCATCATCAACGCGCTGCTCTTTTTCCCTTCGGGCGCGCTCTATCCGGTCGAGTCGTACCCGCCGTGGCTGCGGGCGGTCTCACGCGCGGACCCGCTGACCTACGGTCTGAACGCGCTGCGCAATCTGCTCCTGCGCGGCAGCTCGCCGCGGACCGTGTTCCCCGAGTGGGTCTTCCTGCTGACCTTCGCGCTCGTCTGCGGGATCCTGACCCGGGTGTTCTTCCGGCGCGAGATTTGATCGACGCACCGTAGGGGCGGCCCTCGCGGACGCCCTCGGGCGGGGACGAGCCCTGCCCCTAGGTTCCGCCGCGCAGGTACGTCTCGAAATCCTCCGCGTGCGCGACGCGGGCGCGCGCCTCCTCGACCTCCACGACGCCGTCCCGGACGAGGCGCGCGAGCGACTCCTCGAGCGTCGAGGATCCCTGGCGGCGCGTCAGCGTGATCTCCTGATGCAGGTGCTGCAGGGCGTTCCGGCGGATGTGCTGGCGCGCGCCGTAGCCGACCATCAGGAGCTCCGCGGCGGCGGCGCGCCCGCCGCCCCGCCGCGGGAGTAGCGTCTGCGTCAGGACGGCGGCGAGCGCCATCGAGAGCTCCTGCCGGATCGTGGCCTGGCGCTCGTCGGGAAAGGAGTCGGCGACGCGCGATACCGCGGACGCCGCGTCGCTCGTGTGCACCGTCGTGAGGACGAGGTGGCCCGTCTCCGCCGCGGCGAGCGCGATCCGCATCGTCTCGGGGTCGCGCATCTCGCCGACGACGAGGACGTCGGGCGCCTGGCGAACGGCCGCGCGGAGCGCCGTCGGGAAGTCCGGCGCGTCCGTTCCGATCTCGACCTGCTCCACGAGGCTCCCGCGGTGCGGGTGCTCGTACTCGATCGGATCTTCGATCGTCACGATGTGCCGCGCGTCGCGCTGGTTGATCTCCTCGACGAGGGCGGCGAGCGTCGTCGTCTTGCCCGATCCCGTCGGGCCGCCCACGAGCACGAGCCCCCGCGGCAGGCGCGTCAGGGCTTCGGCGCCGGGCGGCAGGCCGAGCGTCGCGAGGCGCGGCGGCTTCGCCGGCAGCGCTCGCACCGCCGCGGCGGCGCGCCCGCGCTCGCGGTGCAGGTTGATGCGGAAGCGGCCGAGACCGCGCACCTTGTAGGAGCCATCGGCCGACTCGCCCTGGCGGAAGCGCGCGCGCAGCGTCGGCGAGAGCGCCGGCAGCACCGCGTCCTCGATCTCCTCGCCGGAGAGCGGCTCCTCGGGCAGGGCCGTGACGGCGCCGTCCACGCGGATCGAGGGGGGCGCGCCGGCGACCAGCAGCAGATCGCTGCCGCCGCGGTCGTGGAGCTCGGCGAGCCAGCGGCCGAGACGCTCGGCCTCCGCCCCGTCGTCGGAGGCCTCTCGGGAGGGCGGCCGTCCTTCGTTCAGCTCGCGAATCAGCCGGTTGATGTCGTCGGTTTCGTCCAAGCGAGAAGAATCATACGGAACGGCGGGCACGGGCGTCGCGCCCCGCCGGCTTCCTCAGCCCTCGAGGCTCAGGTGCCAGTCGGTGTGCGGCGCCTTGTTCCGGAAGATCCAGTCCCGGAAGAGCCGCCGGTAGGTCACCGGCTGCCAGCCGATCTCGTCGAAGAACGGCCGCAGCGCGAAGTGCAGCCGCCGCAGGTTGTAGAGCGGAACGGCCGTGAAGTAGTGGTGCTCGAGGTGGTAGGCGGAGTAGAGGTACCAGAAGTCCCAGAAGCGCGACGGCTTCAGGATCGTGCCCCACTTGGCGGGGTCGGTCGGGTCGATCGCGTAGTGCTGGCCGAGGCGGTTCAGCGCGAACGCGATCGGAAACACGAGGAAGTAGGGAACGACATAGACGCGCGCGAGCACGCCGAAACCGGCGGCGAGGTACAGCGCCGCCATCACGGCGACGTGCAGCGCGATCGTCGCGAGGCGCTCGCGGGCGATCCGCTTCTGGAGCGCGGGCGGATAGCTCGCCGTCTCGCGCCGCGCGGCGCGGAAGTAGATCGGGAAGAGCGCCGGCGTGAAATAGAGGAGCTTGTACCAGGGCTTGTTGATCTTCGGCGAGAGGTAGTGCCGCTTGGGATCGGCCTCGGCGTCGCCCAGCTCCGCGTGATGCGTCAGGTGCCAGCGCGTGAACTGGAGGGCCGAGATTCCCGACGGCACCGCGTAGAGGATGCCGAGGAGGCGCTCGGCCTTCGGCCGCGGCCCGTTCCAGACGGCGCGGTGCACGACCTCGTGGAGGAGGACCGTGAAGTTGAAGGCCGTCCAGCCGGCGATCAGGGCCGAGGGGATCCAGATCCAGGGCTGCGGATAGTTCCAGGAGACGGCCGACGTGGCCGCCAGGAGCAGGAACTGCCGGGCGGCGATCGCGAAGTGCCGCGCGGGGCTCTTGCGGTGGAGCTCCTTCAGTACGGCGTGCGGAATGACCTCCGTCAGGCGGTGGCGAAGCTCCTTCGAGGCTTTCGCCCAGTGGTGCGCCGTATCGGCCGGAGGGTATTCCTCGGGGCGCGTCGGGTGGGGTTGAGGGTTGGCGCTCATTGCGGCTCGGGCAGAAGAACTGCCGCGCTGCCTATTCTGACAGATCGCCGGGCCGCCCCGCGGCGGTTCCGGCGCGCAAAAGAAAAGGCCCCGGTATCCCGGGGCCTTCTGGAATTCCAGAATCGAGAATTCTTACTTCTTCTCTTCCATCGAGGCGACCGTGATCGTCTTCTTGGCCGTGTCGGCGGTGCCCTTGACGGTCACCATCTTGCCAGCCATCTTGGACGCGCCGTCCTGGTCGGACAGAACCCACACGCTCTTGTCGGACGGGTTGTACAGGGCCCACTTGGCGCCCTTCTCCTTGACGCACTTCGTGGCGCAAGCCGCGTGGCTCGCCGACGCGCCCTTGGCGCCGCAATCGGTGTCGGTGATCCACCCGGACCAGCTCCCCATGTCGGCCGCCAGCGCGAACGAAGCCGCGCCAACGAGCAGCGCAATCGCAGCGATGCGGGAAACCAACTTCCTCATGCTGTCACCCCCTTCTCGGCCGGCCGGAAAATGGCCGGACAGTCGATCATATACAGCGATTGAATGAACGAATCATGAACGGCAGATGAACGAAACGGCAGCTCGTCCCATTCTGGAGGACCTCTATCGCGCCGCGCTTGCCGCCGTGGACCCCCGGCGGCGGGTCGCGGAGGCGCTCGAGGAGCGGCGGGTCGCCCGGGCGCTCGATGTGAGTCCCGAGGGGGGAGAGGTCGGAGTCTTCGCCGTCGGCAAGGCCGCGGCGGCGATGCTCGCGGGCGCGCGCCTGGGATTTCGCCGCGGTCTCGCCGTCCTGCCGCGCGGGTCTTCGCCGCCGGCGCCGCGCCGGGGCCTCGAGGTCCTCTTCGCCTCGCATCCCGAGCCGGATCGGTCGAGCGTCGCGGCCGCGAGGCGTGCGCGGGAGCTCTTCGCGAGCTTCGGGCCCCGCGACGTGATCCTGTGTCTCGTGTCGGGCGGAACGTCGTCGCTCCTCTGTCTGCCCCGCGCCGGTCTCACGCTTTCGGACAAGAAGCGCCGCATCGCGCGGCTCGTCCGGAGCGGCGCCGGGATTCTCGAGGTCAATCGCCTGCGAACGTCGCTCTCGGCCGTCAAGGGCGGCCGGCTCGGGCGCGAGACGCGGGCGCGGCTCGTGACGCTCGTGCTCTCCGACGTGCCCGGGGACCGGCCGTCCGCCGTGGGATCCGGGCCGACGATCCGTGGGCGCGCGGGCGATCTCGTCCGCGTCGTCGGGTCGAACCGGATGGGGCTCGAAGCCGCGGCGCGGTTCGCGCGGGAGCGTGGGCTCTCGCCGCGAACGATCTCGCGCCGCCTCGCGGGCGAGGCCCGTGACGCCGGGGCGTCGTTCGCACGCGCGGCCGCGCGCCTCGACCCGGGGCAGGCGCTGCTTGCCGGCGGCGAGACGACGGTGGCGCTGGGGCGCCGGAGCGGGCGCGGCGGCCGGAGCCTGGAGCTCGCGCTCGCGGCGGCTCGGGTTCTCGAGTCCGCCCGCGAGGTTGCGATTCTCGCGGCGGGGTCCGACGGTAGGGACGGCAGCTCCGCGGCCGCCGGAGCGTTCGCGGACGCCGGGACGATGCCGCGCGCCCGAACGCTCGGCCTCGACGCCGCCGATGCGCTCGGCCGCCACGACACGCAGGCGTTCTTCGCGGCCCTCGGCGACCTCCTCGTGACCGGTCCGACGGGGACCAACGTCGCGGACTGGGCCTTCGCGGTGCGCCTATAATTTCGGGTTCCCCGATGCCGCCGACCGCGAGGAGCCGGGAGCTCGCCTCCCTCGAGCGATTCACCGAGACCCCGAACCGATTCGGGGCGTACCGCGTCGCGCTCGGCTTCCCGAACACCTACGAAGTCGGCATGTCCAACCTCGGCTTCCAGTGGGTCTACCGCCTCCTGAATCGCGTGCCGGATCTCGTGTGCGAGCGGTTCTTCCACGACGAGGGTGAGCCGGCCGCGACGTTCGAGACGGGAACGCCGCTCTCCGAGTTCGGCCTGCTGGCCTGGTCGCTCTCGTGGGAAATGGACATCGTCAACATCCTGAAGCAGCTCACGGCGGCCGGTATCCCGCGCCGGCGCGAGGCGCGCGACGAGCGCCATCCGCTGCTGCTCGTCGGCGGGGACATCGCGCGGATGAATCCCGCGGCGCTCACGCCGTTCGTGGACGTGTTCGCGTTGGGCGACGGCGAGCGGCTCGTCCCGCGCATCGCGGAGCTCCTGCGCTCGGGTCTCTCTCGCGACGAGTTCCTCGAGGCGGCGGCGCGGCAGCCGGGCTTCTTCGTTCCCTCCGTCCAGGGGCCGCGCGCCGAGTCGGCCGAGAACGCGAAGGTCGTAATCCAGCAGCCGATGTCGCGCGCCGAGATCACGCCCGCCTTCGAGGTGCCGCACTCGACGATCCTCACGCCGCGCACCGAGCTCGCCGACAAGCTCCTGATCGAGATTTCGCGGGGCTGCTCCGAGATGTGCCGGTTCTGCTGGGCGGCGTACGCGATGGCGCCGGTGAAGCAGTATCCGGGCGCGTCGATCCTCGCCGTCGCGCGGCAGGCCCGCGCCCGGACGGATCGCGTGGGCCTCATCGCGACGGCCGTCTGCGATCACCCGGAGATCACGACGATCCTCCAGGGACTGGCCGACCTTCGGTACCACATCGCGCTCTCCTCCATCAAGATCGACGCGATCGAGGACCCGATCCTCGAGGTGCTCGCGCGGCAGGGGGAGAAGGCGCTCGCGATCGCGCCGGAGGCGGGCAACGAGCGGCTGCGGCGCCACATCAACAAGAAGGTCTCGGACGAGATGCTGCGCGAGAAGGTGCGCCTCGTGTTCGCGCGGGGGTTCACGCGCCTGAAGCTCTACCTCCAGGTGGGCCTGCCGACCGAGACCGACGCCGACGTGGCGGACATCGTGCGGACGGTCGCGGAGCTGCGCGAGATCGCGGTGGCGGAGGGGCGGCGCTTCGGGCGCGTGGGGCAGCTCGTGCCGTCGGTCAACGCCTTCATTCCCAAGCCGCACACGCCCTACGAGGACGAGGACCTCGCGCCGGAAGAAGAGCTCCGGGAGAAGCTCGCGTTCCTCCAGCGCGAGTTCGAGAAGATGAGCAACGTCGCGTTCCGCGGGATGTCGCTCTCCGAGGCCGTCTGGGAGGCGTATCTGGCCAAGGTCGACGAATCGGGCGCCGACATCCTCGAGGAGGCGGCCTCCGGCGTGCCCGTCCGCAGGCTCCTCAAGACGCACCGCGACCGCATCGCCGCCGTCGTGCGCCCGGGCGCCGTCCGGCCCGACGCGGCGCCCGCGCCCTGGGCCTTCATTTCGAAGAGGTGATCTCGATGAAGCGTGCGACCCTTCTGGCCGGAATCCTCCTCGCGGCCTCGGCGCTCGGTGCGCTCGACCTCCCGCCGCTCGTTCCCTCGCGCGACGCCCTGAAAGCGCGGCGCGAGAAATTCCTCGCGAATCTGCCGCCGCATTCGATCGCGGTCCTGCGCTCGGCGCCGGAGCGCCGGATGTCGCACGACACGGAGTACCTCTACCGGCAGGATTCGGACTTCTATTACCTGACCGGGATCGACGAGCCCGACACGACCGCCGTGCTCCGCAACGAACCGTCCGACGGCAAGCGCTACGTCCTGTTCGTCCGGCCGCGCGATGCGCGCCGCGAGGCGTTCGAGGGTGCGCGTCCCGGGCCGCAGGGCGCCGCCGCACTGTACGGCGCCGACGCCGCGTTCGCCGAGTCGGAGCTCGCGACGCGGCTCGCGAGCTGGGACCCGGTCACGTACCGCTTCTCGGGATACCTCGCCGAGTCCGAGCGCCTGTATCTGTCCGACGGCGACGACGCCGTGTGGGCCGCGAGGTTCCAGAAGACCTACCGCGACGTGCGGGATCGCGACTTCGGACCGGGGATCGTCGGCGACGCCGGCGAGATTCTCCACGAGATGCGGCTCGTGAAGGACGACGAGGATCTGCGCTTCCTGCGCCGCGCGGCCGAGATCTCGGCGCGCGGGCACGTCCTCGCGATGGGCGCCACCGCGCCGGGAAAGTACGAGTTCGAGGTCCAGGCGGCGCTCGACGGCTACTGCCTCGCCAACGGCGCGCACCGCATGGCATATCCGTCGATCGTCGGCTCCGGACCGAACAGCGTCACGCTCCACTGGTCGAAGAACGACCGGCAGATCCAGGCCGGAGAGGTCGTCCTGAACGACTCGGGCGCCGAGTACGGGCTCTACGCGACCGACATCACGCGCACGTATCCGGCGAGCGGCACCTTCTCGCCCGAGCAGCGCGCGATCTACGCGGTCGTGCTCGACGCGCAGAAGAAGGCCATGGCCCTCGTGCGCCCGGGGACGCGGCACGACGACATCGAGGCCGCGGCGGCCCGCGCGCAGACGGAGGGGCTCGTGAAGCTCGGCCTCCTCTCGGGAGACGTCGCGCAGCTGCTTCAATCGAAGGCCTACCGCAAGCTCACGCTCCACGGCGTGTCGCACTGGGTGGGTCTCGACGTGCACGACGTCGGCCGCTACGAGAAGAACGGCGCCTCCCGCGAGCTCGCTCCCGGAATGGTGTTCACGATCGAGCCCGGCATCTACATCCCCGCGGACACGGCCGGCGTCGATCGCAAGTGGTGGAACATCGGCGTCCGGATCGAGGACACCGTCCTCGTGACGAAGGACGGCTTCGACTGCCTTTCCTGCGGCGCGCCGCGCGAGATCGAGGACGTCGAGAAGGCCGTGCGCTCGGGGCGCCGCTAGGCGGCGCGGGACGCCCCCGCCCGCGCACGGAAGAGTCATGTTTCTCGATGCTCGGAGCCTGCCGCCCGATGCCCTCGTCGAGACGGACGTCTGTATCGTCGGCGGCGGTGCCGCCGGGATCGTCCTGGCGCGCGAGCTCTGCGGACAGCCTTTCCGCGTCGCGCTGCTCGAGGCCGGAGGTCTCGACGCGGCGAGCGCCACGCCCTCTCTGCACGAGGGCAAGAACGTCGGGATCCCGTACTTCCCGCTCGATCGGGCGCGCCTGCGCTATTTCGGCGGCTCGACGAACCACTGGGGCGGCTGGTCGCGCCCGCTCGACGCGCATGGACTTCGAGAACCGGCCCTGGATCCCGCACAGCGGGTGGCCGATCTCGCGGCGCGACCTCGATCCGTACTACGAGCGGGCCAATCAGGCCTGCGGTCTCGGGCCGTGCCGATACGACTTCGCGTCGTGGGAGGTCGCGCTCGCGCGCGCGGGCCGGCGCGCCCCGCGCTTCGATCCGGCGAAGCTCCAGGACATCATCTTTCACGTCATCGCAGACGAGCGCCTGCGGTTCGGCGAGACCTTCGGTTCCGAGCTGCGCGCGGCGTCGAATCTCGACGTGTACCTCCACGCGAGCGCGCTGGAGATCGAGACGGACGGCTCGGGCGGCGGCGTCCGCGCCATCCGTTTCGCGGGGACCGACGGCAAGCGGTTCCGCGTCGCGGCGAAGCAGTTCGTCCTCGCCTCGGGCGGCCTGGAGATCCCGCGGATCCTGCTCCTCTCGAACCGCTCGCGGCCGAACGGACTCGGAAACGATCACGATCTCGTCGGGAGATTCTTCCAGGAGCATCCGCATCTGCGGGCGGGCCTCGCGCTCTTCCGGCGTGCCTACCGCCCGTTCACCGCGCGTCCGGTCCGCATCGGGCCCTCGCGCGTGGTCGAGTGCCTCGCGGTCTCGCCGGAGCTCCAGCGGAGCGAGCGCCTGCCGAACGTCGGCATCCGGCTCCTGCCGATCGTGGGCGAGTGGCTGGCGGCCGTTCGCGGCCGCGGCCTCGGAAGGTCCGCCGGCGTCGTGCTTCGCGACTGGCAGCAGGTGGCCTTCGCGGTCTCGCGGAAGTTCCTGCGCTTCCCCTCGGGTGAAGTTCAGTACGACCTGAAGTATCGGACCTACGGCCTGCACTTCACCTGGGAGCAGATCCCCGATCCGGACTCCCGCCTGCGCCTCTCCTCCGAGCGCGACGCGCTCGGCCAGCCGCGCCTCGAGCTCGACTGGCGGTTGAACTCCCAGGATCGAGACGCGTTCCTGGCGGCCCAGCGCATCGTCAAGGAAGAGGTGGAGCGCGCCGGACTCGGCACGGTCGAGGGCGCCTGTAAGAGGGACGAGTGGGAGACGGTGCTGCGGGAATCCGAAGAGTGGATCGACGAGATCGTGGTCCGGCGGAACAACCAGCACCTGGCGACGCTCATCCCCTTCGACGAGGCGCATGAGCGGCCCCTGATCGGCTCCTACCACCACCTCGGCACGACCAGGATGAACGACGATCCGAAGCGGGGCGTCGTCGACCGTCATTGCCGCGTTCACGGCATCGAGAACCTGTCGATCGCGGGCGGCTCCGTCTTCCCGACGGGCGGCATCTCGAATCCGACGCTGACGATCCTGGCCCTCGCGATCCGGCTCGGCGACCGCATCAAGGATCGGATGGCCGGCCGCGCCGCCGGCGCGTGAGCCTCAGCCGGGCGGGACGAGGATCTCGACCGTCTCCTTGGTGACGCGGCAGGTGACCGGCGTCTCCAGGATGCAGTCGCCGTCCACGTGGATCTCGACCGCGTAGGTCTCCCGCGAGCGGATCTCGACGTGGCGGCCGCGCACGAGTCGCGCGAGGCCGCGGTCCAGATGCGCGGCGCGTCCCTGCCGGATGGCGAGGAAGAGACGGAAGAATTCGTACCGGCTCCGGCTCGCGAAGAGGAGCACGTCCATCTCGTCGGATTCCGGCGAGGCGGCCGGCGCGATCACCCAGTCGCCGGCGTAGTGCCGCGCGTGGCATACGACCGCGAAGGTCGCGTCGTGGATCTGCCCGTCGACGGCGACCTGCAGGCGCGGGAACTCGTATCGGAAGAATTCCGAGGCCGCCGTGACCGAGATGCTCGCCCGTCCGAAGCGCCGTTTCCACCGCAGGCTCATGTGGCCCATGACGCGCGCGTCGAGGCCCGCGCCGGCCCAGAGCAGGAACGCGCGGTCGTTGGCGGTCAGCACGCGCACCGACCGCAGCCGGCCGTCGAAGAGGAGCTCGGCGGCTTTTTCGGGGTCGAGCGGGATCCCGAGCTCCCGCGCGAGGACGTTCGACGTGCCTCCGGGCAGGACGGCGAGCGGGATCCCGGAGCCCGAGAGGCCGCGCGCGACCTCCGAGACCGTGCCGTCGCCTCCGCAGGCGGCCACGACGTCGGGCTTCAAGGGCAGGAAGGCCCGCACGATCTCCGTCGCGTGCCCGGGACCGATGGTGGGCGCGTTGACGAGCGTGACGCCGCGCGCGCGCATCCTTCCGATGAGCGCGTCCATGGCGGGGCGGCGGTCCCGCTGCCCGGCGGTTGGGTTATAGATGAGAACGCCCTTGCGGATCGGCGACGGAACGGGACGCGCCTCCCGCACGGCGGCCTCGGCGGGCTGGAGTCGGGCGCGGTCCATCAGAAGAGCAGTCCCTCGCGCGGCGGCGGCGTGATCCCGAGGTGGCGGTAGGCCGCCGCCGAGGCGATGCGGCCGCGCGGCGTGCGCTGCAGGAAGCCCGCCTGGATCAGGTAGGGCTCGTAAAGATCCTCGAGCGTGCCGCGGTCCTCGCCGAGTGACGCGGCGATCGATGCGACGCCGACGGGCCCGCCGCCGAACTTTTCGATGATCGTCGTCAGGATCCGGCGGTCGAGCTCGTCGAAGCCGTGCTCGTCCACCTCCAGGCGCCCGAGGGCCTCGCGCGCGGTGGCGCGGTCGATCGACTTCTTGCCGGCGACCTCGGCGAAGTCGCGCAGGCGGCGCAGCAGCCGGTTCGCGATGCGCGGCGTGCCGCGGCTGCGGCCGCCGATCTCGCGCGCCGCGTCTTCGTCGATGCGCACGGCGAGGATGTCGGCCGAGCGCCGGACGATCCGTGCGAGGGCCTCGACGTCGTAGAAATCCAGGCGCAGGGTGATGCCGAAGCGCGCGTGGAGCGGCTGCGACAGCAGCCCCGGCCGCGTCGTCGCGCCGATGAGCGTGAAGGGCGGCAGGTCCACCTTCATCGTCCGCGCCATCGGCCCCTCGCCGATGAGGACGTCCAGCCGGTAGTCCTCCATCGCCGGGTAGAGGATCTCCTCGACGGCGGGCGACAGGCGGTGGATCTCGTCCACGAAGAGGACGTCGCGCGGCTGGAGGTTCGTCAGGATCCCGGCGAGGTCCCCGGCGCGCGCGATCATGGGACCCGAGGTCACGCGCAGGCCCGCGCCCATCTCGCGCGCCACGATGTGCGCGAGCGTCGTCTTGCCGAGGCCGGGCGGGCCGGTCAGCAGGACGTGGTCGAGCGGCTCCCCGCGGCCGCGCGCCGCGGCGAGGAACACCCCGAGGTTCTCGCGGATCTTCGGCTGGCCGATGTACTCGGCGAGCGTCTGCGGCCGGAGCCGGGGCTCGACCGCGGCGTCTTCCTCGAGAGCGGCGCCGGTCAGAAGGGTGGATTCGTCGGCCATTGAAAGTGGAGTCAGTTTATGGCGAAAGGAGTCGCTGTCCCTAGTCCCTGGTCCCTAGTCCCTCGTCGATCGACTATGGACGAAGGACTAAGGACAGATTTCTGATCCCTCATCCGCCGGTGAGCCTTTTCAGAGCGGCCTTCAGGAAGTCGCCGAACTCTGTCGGCGCGCCGGTGCGCGCGATGGCGTCGACGGACCTTTCCGCCTCCGCCCGGCGGTACCCGAGGTTCACGAGCGCCGACACGACGTCCTCGGTCGAGACGGCCGCGGCGGCCCCCGCCGGCGCCTCGGCCTGGAACGCGGCGGCCTTCTCGGCGAGCTCGAGGATCATCCGCTCGGCCGTCTTCTTGCCGACGCCCGGGATCGCGACGAGGCGGCGGACATCCCCGTGGCGGAGCGCCTCGATGAGCTCCACAGGAGGAATGCCGGAGAGCACGGTCAGGGCGACGCGAGGCCCGATGCCCGCGACGCTCATCAGCAGCTGAAAGAGCGCGCGCTCGCGCTCGGTCAGGAAGCCGTAGAGCGCGAGCGTGTCTTCGCGCACGTGCGTGTGGACGAAGAGAGACGTCGGGCTCTCCGCCTCCGGAAGCTCGTAGAAGGTCGAGAGCGGGATGTGGACGAGGTACCCGACCCCGCCGACGTCGAGGAGAACCTGGTCCGGCGCCTTCGACGCGAGGCGGCCCGAGAGACGGCCGATCATGAGGAAGCTGTCAGCTGTCAGCCTTCAGCTCTCAGCCAGCATCAGCGGCCGTCTCCTCCGGCTGATAGCTGATAGCCGATAGCTGGGAGCTAACTCCTCTTGCCCTCCTCCGGCAGGAAGGACTTGAGAAGATCCTCGTTGACCTCGACCTTGCGGTCGGCGCGGAGCTGCTGGAGAGAGGAGCGAAGGAGCTTCTCGCCCTCGCGCGCCCGGATCGTCTGCATCAGCTCTTCCTTCTGCGCCGCAAACGCCTTCGGGTCGGCCGTCTTGCGGTCGATCACGCGGAAGAGGACGAATCCTCCCGGCACCGGCACCGGCGGTCCCGCCTGCCCGGACGTGGTGCGGAAGACGGCGGCGGAGAGCTCGGGGGCGTTGCCGATTTCGGGAATCGGGCCGCCGGGCGCGAACTCGGGCGTCGTCTTCACCTCGGAGTCGTAGCGCGCCGCGACCTGGGGCAGCGGCGTCCCCGAGCCGATCTCCTTGGCGGCCGGGTCGAGCTTCTCGAGGGCTTCCTTCTCGCGGCGATCCGCCTTCCAGTCGTCGGTGACGCGCTCCTTCAGCTCGTCGAAGGGCGGCACGCCGGCCGGCCGCTGCTCGTCGGGCTTGACGAACGCGGGGCCGCGGGACGTCGGCACGGCCGTCGCGGAGATCTTGCCGAGCTTCAGCGTGAAAGCCTCGTCGGCGAACTGGGCGTTCGCGCCCACGCCGGGGATCGCCTCGCCACGCGCCACCCAGGGCGTCGTGTTGTAGAAGATCGTCTGGCTGTCCGCGAGCTTCCGCAGCTCTTCGTCGGAGGCGTTGGGCAGCTTGCGCACCTTCTCGGCGAGATCCCGGGCGAGCCGGCTCGTTTCCGCCTCGGTCTTGCGCTGCGCGAGGTCCGCGCCGAGCGCCGCGCGGGCCTCCTCGAAGGTCTGCGTGTGCTCGGGAGTCTTCGAGATCAGCTTGATGACGTGATAGCCGAACTGCGTCTTCACGGGTCCGGCGATCTCCCCGGGCTGCAGCGCGAACGCCGCCTGCTCGAATTCCGGCACCATCTGGCCGCGCGCGAACGGCGGCAGCTGGCCGCCGGTGTCCTTGTTCGACGTGTCGTCGCTCGTCTCCTTGGCGAGCTTGGCGAAGTCCTCGCCCGCGCGGGCGCGCGCGGCGACCTTCTCCGCCTTCGCCTTGGCGGCCGCGTCGGCTTCCGGCGTCGAGGAGGCGTCGCTCTTGATCAGGATGTGGGCGGCCACGGCCTGCTCGGGAACCTTCAGGGCCTCCTTCCGCAGGTCGTACTCGGAGCGGAGCTCCGCTTCGGTCGGGACCGTCCGCGCGCGGACGCGCGATTGATCGATGAGCAGGTACTTGATGCGGCGCTGCTCGGGCTTGCGGTAGCGGTCGCGGTGCTTCTCGTAGTAGCCCTTGAGGTCCGCGTCGGTGGGCTGGACGCCGCTCTCGAGACGGCTCGAAGGAATCAGAACGTACTCGATCGTGGCCTTGTCGTTCCGGGCCGAGAACTCGCGCTGCAGCTCGCTGTCGGGCACGAGGATCGAGGCGCGGACGAGGGCGGAGTACTTGCGGGCGAGCAGATCCTCGCGCAGCTCCTCTTCGAATCGCTCCGGCGTGTATCCGTAGCGGAAGAGCGCCTGCTCGTACTTCTCGCGCCCGATGAACTGGCCGTTCAGCTGGAAAGCGGGATAGGACATGACGGCGCGCGCCACTTCCTCGTCCGAAACGGCGAGCTTCAGCCGGCGGGCTTCGGCGAGCTCGAGCTTGCGGTTGATCATGCCGTCGAGGACCTGGCGCGGCAGGTCCAGGAAGCGCAGCATCTCGGGGGTCAGGCCGCCACGGTACTGCTCGCGGTAGCGATCCAGCTGCGACCGGTACTCGCGGTCGAACTCCGCGGCGAGGATCGGTGTTCCGCCGACGCGGGCGATCGTCTCGCTCGAGCGGTCGTTCGGATTGACGTTCGAGCCGCTGAAGTAGACGAACCCCAGGACGAACACGATGACCACGGCCCAGAGCGTCCACTTGAGGTGGTGGAAGCTCTCGCGCATCGTCTTGAGCATGGGAAATCGAACCTCCGTGCCGCGAAATCGAAACGGGGCAATATAGCCGAAGTTCGTCGAGCGGGTCGAAGAGAGGCCGCCGCGCGGCGACCGGCGGCCCGTCTTCGGGGCGAAAACCGTCGTCTCGGAGCGCTTCCCCGGAGCCATCCGGCCGAACCTGTCGTATGCTATAAGTCTCTGTAAAACCGGAGGGTTATTGCCCAAGCGGAAGTCCGGCCAGCCCGTGGGCTCGGACATCGATTGGTTCGTCATCCCGATCCACCGGATCCGGCAGGCGGCGATCGTTTTCGTCATCGCGCTGGTTGCGGGCGGAGTCGGCTACTTCCTGTACACCCGCTCGCGGCGCTCTCCCGAGGACAAGGCCCGCACCGAGATTGCCAACGCCACGCAGCTCCTCACGCGGGCGACGGCGGCGTCGGGCACGCCACGGCCGGGCTCGAGCGTGGCGCAGGCACGGGACTCGCTCCAGTCCGCCGAGACGGCGTTCGCCGCCCGGCGCTTCGACCAGGCGTTTCGCGACGCGGTCGAGTCGCAGTCCTACGCGCGGCGCGCGCTCGGAGGCGCGGGCACCGAGGAGACCGGCGACGCGTCCTTCATCTCGATCGAGGGCGACGTCTCTCTGCAGAGCGCGGGGCGCTCGACCTTCGAGCCGGCGCGGCAGCGGCAGTCGCTCTTCGACGGCGACTTCGTGAAGACCGGGCACAACGGCTCGGCCGAGATCATGTTCGCCGACGGCACGCTCTACACGCTGCGGCCCGGCTCGCTCTTCGAAGTGCACCGGCCGTCGCTGACGGAATCGGCGGGCAGCCAGGTCAAGATCGTGTCGGGCGTCATCAACGTCTACACGGCCGGCTCGACGTCGAAGGTCTCGACGGACGCCGCGACGGCGGACGTCGATCGCGACTCGCGCGCCGCCCTCGACGTCGAAAAGGGCGAGAAGACGGAGATCACGAGCTTCCGGGGCAAGACGACGGTTTCGACCGGCCGCCAGACGGTCGTCCTCTCCGACCGCGAACGCGTGGCGGCGGGGGTGAAGACGGGCGAGATCTCCGCGAAGATCGCGCTGCCGGAAGCGCCGCAGCCGCTGCTGCCGGCGGACAACCGGATCTACGATCTGAAGACCGGCGACCAGGTGGACCTGCGCTGGGCCGCGGTGCCGGCGGCCGCGCGGTACCGGCTCCAGATCTCGCGCTCGCGGCTCTTCGTGCCGGACGCGATCGAAGTGGACCTCGATCATCGCACCGAGACCTACGCCGTCGTGAAGGTGTCGCGGGAGGGCGCCTACTTCTGGCGGGTCGCGACGATCGACAAGAGCGGCGTCTCCTCGGACTGGTGCGTCGTGCGGCGGTTCAAGATGCTCGCCGAGCTGCCCAAGGCGGGCGCCAACGCCCCGCCGCCGCCGCTCCAGGTCTCGCCGCCGCAGCAGATGGGAAATCTCTTCCTCGTCTTCGGCAAGACGGATCCGGGAGCGACCGTCACGGTCAACGGGGAGACGGCCGACGTGGACGCCGACGGCTCGTTCCGAAAAACCATCACCGTGGATCGGGATGGCTATGCGATGCTCATCGTGAAAGCGGCCGATGCGTCGGGCAACGAGACGGTGAAGCGGATCCGAGTCTTTGTGGAGTCGTTGTGATCGGCGATCAGCCATCAGCTGTCAGCTATCAGCCGGACCGAGAGCGGAGAGCTGAGAGCTGAAAGCTGAGAGCTGAAAGCTTCCGGAGGTTCTTTTGGCAGTCAAATCCGTTTTTTCGATCTTTTCCAACGACCTGGCGGTGGATCTCGGAACGGCGAACACGCTCGTGTTCGCGCGCGGCAAGGGAATCGTCGTGCGCGAGCCCTCGATCGTCGCGGTGAACAACGCGACCAACCGGGTCGAGGCGGTCGGCACCGAGGCCAAGGAGATGCTCGGGCGCACGCCCGGCAACATCGTCGCCATCCGGCCGATGAAGGACGGCGTCATCGCGGACTTCGAGGTGACCGAGAAAATGCTCGATCACTTCATCAAGAAGGCGCACGGCCGGTCGCTCTTCGTCCGGCCCCGCATCGTGATCTCCGTTCCGTCCGGCATCACGCAGGTCGAGAAGCGCGCGGTGCAGGACTCGGCGCTGCGCGCGGGAGCGTCCGAGGTCTTCATCATCGAGCAGGCGATGGCGGCCGCGATCGGCGCCGGCCTGCCGATCACCGAGCCCGCGGGCAACATGATCGTGGACATCGGCGGCGGCACGACCGACGTCGCGGTCATCTCGCTTGCCGGCATCGTCTACAGCCGCTCGGTCCGCATCGCGTCGAACGAGATGGATGAGGCGATCATCCAGTACGTCAAGCGCAAGTACAACCTGCTGATCGGCGAGCGCACCGCGGAGCAGGTCAAGATCGAGATCGGCTCCGCGCATCCGCTCGACGAGCCGCTCACGATGGAGGTCAAGGGCCGCGACCTCGTCGAAGGGGTGCCGAAGACCCTCGTCCTGACCGATGAGGAAGTGCGCGACGCGCTGTCGGAGGTCGTGGCCGCGATCGTCGAGAGTGTTCGCGTGGCGCTCGAGCGCACGCCGCCCGAGCTTTCCGCCGACATCATGGACAAGGGCATCATCATCACGGGCGGCGGCTCGCTCCTGCGCAACCTCGACCGGCGTCTCCGCGAGGAAACGGGGCTGCCGATTTCCTATGCCGAAGACCCGCTCGCCTCGGTCGTGCTCGGCACGGGCGCCATGCTGACCGACATGGATCTGCTGCGGAAGATCTCGATCACCTGAGCCGGCGCCTCCGGAAGGCGTTTCCATGAGAGCCACCAACCCCGCCGTCGAGATCGCCGGGACCCGGTCCCGCCGGGGCGGTGCCGTGCTGCTCACGGTGCTCGTCGGGTGCGTCCTGCTCCTCTCGGCGCAGGCGCCGGCGCGCAACCGCTCGGGCACCGTCCTGCAGTCGTGGATCCTGTCGGCGCTCGCGCCGGCGGCCCGCGCGGTCGGGGCGGTCTCGCGCGCGGCAACGGGCGTCGTGGACTCGACGGGCGAGATGCTGCACGCCACCTCCGAGAATGCGCGGCTGCGGCAGGATCTCGCCGCGCGCGACCGCGAGCTCTTTCAGCTGCGCGCGATGGTCGCGCAGGCCGAGCGCGAGCGGCTTCTGGTCGCGGCGGCGCCGGCGCTCCCGGGAGTCCTCACGAGCGCGCCGGTGCTCCTCGTCGAACGGCGCGCCGGCGTCCAGAGCGCGCTCGTCGGAGCGGGGTCGCGCGAACGCGCCGTCTCCGGCTCGCCGCTCGCGGTGCCGGAAGGGCTCGTCGGCCGCATCGTCACGGTGGGCCGCGGCGTCTCGCGTGCGCAGCTCCTCACGGACGCGTCGGCGGCGGCCGGCGGCCGCGTCGTCCGCACCGGAGAGCTGGGCGTCGTGCGCGGCGACGGCGCGGGAGGGCTTCGCCTGAACAACGTGCCGATCACGTCGTCGATTCGCGCGGGCGACGTCGTCGAATCGGCGGGAATCGACGGCATCTATCCCCGCGGCATCCCGATCGGGCGGGTCGAGTCGGTCGCCCGAGGCAACAATCTGTTCCTCGAGATCCGGATCAAGCCGTCCGCCGACTTCGCGCACCTGACCGACGTGCTCGTCCTCGCGCCGTCGCCGGCGATCACGGAGCCGGTGGGGAGTCCCAAGGGTGTCGGCCCGTGAAGCTTCGCCGCATCCTGGTCCTCCTGGCCGCCGCGGCCGCGCTGACGTTCCTCTTCGGCGCGTCCCGGCACCGCGAGGCCTGGCCGGCCGACTGGTTCCTGATCGCGGTGGGCGCCGTGGCGCGGCAGGGCAACTTCGTCCAGGCCGTCCTCGCCGGCGCGGGAGCGGGCCTGCTGGAAGACGCGATGACCCATCAGATGCTCGGCTTCAACGCCTTCGCGAAGGCGGCGATCGGGTACGGGCTCGCCCTCGTCTCCGTGCGCGTCATCCTCGGGGGCGCGGTCGCGGCCGGCGCGACCCTCTCCGTGGCCTCGTTCGTCAACGACGCGATCGTGGCGGCGCTCGCCTCGCTCCTCGCCCAGGCGCCGATCGTTCTCGGCACGCGGGACGCGGTCTGGCGCGCCGCGACCACGGGGATCACCGCGGGAATGCTCGAGGCGGCGGCCCGGTTCGGCTGGCGGGAATGGTGGGAGAAGCGGCGACTGCGGAGGTTACGGTGACGGCGATCGCCGCGGAGCGGCGTTCATGCTGAGGGTCCGCGAGAACCGGCGCGATCTCTCACGGCGGATCGAGATCGGCCGCATCGTCGTCGGAGCGGTTTTCGCGCTCCTCGCGATCGCGTACTGGTACGTGCAGATCGTTCGCGGCGAGTACTACTTCACTCTGTCGGAGAACAACCGCCTGCGTTCCGTGAAGATCACGGCGCCGCGCGGCTACATCTTCGACCGCAACGGCGTGGCGCTCGTCGAGAACGAGCCGGCTTACAACCTGCAGCTCTACCGCCGGGAGACGCGCGATCTCGAGGACTCGGAGTCCTTCGCGGTCGGCGTGCTGCGCTTGCCGCCCGAGCAGGTCCGCGCCCGTCTCGAGCGTGCGCTGAAGAATCCCGAGTTCGTCGCGGTGCCGATCGCCGAGAATCTCGGCATCGAGGAAGTCGCGTCGATCGAGGCACGATCGCCGGAGCATCCCGAGTTCGCCATCTCGATCTCCCAGCGCCGTCTCTACTCGCACGGCGTCGTCGCGGCGCACGCGCTCGGTTACCTCGCCGAAGCGACCGTCGATCAGATCAAGGCGGCCCAGAGCGGCTACGCGCCGGGCGACTGGATCGGGCAGAAGGGGATCGAGGCGACGTACGAGCCGCTCCTGGCCGGCGTCAACGGCGAACGGCGTGTCGTCGTGGACTCCCACGGACGGGAAATCGCCGAGCAGGGGCGCACGCCCGCGCAGCCCGGTCAGAACCTGTTCACGACGCTCGACCTCGATCTCCAGCGGATCGCCGAGGACTACTTCAAGGAGCGCGTCGGGAGCGTCGTCGCGATGGATCCGAAGACCGGCGAGGTCCTGGCCCTCGTCTCGTCCCCGTCCTACGACCCCAACTGGTTTACGCGCCGCGTGACGGAGGAGGAGTGGACCCAGCTGACCACCGACCCGCACCATCCGCTGCAGAACCGCGCGATCCAGAACGCCTTCTCGCCCGGTTCGACGTTCAAGCCCTTCCTCGCGTACGGGGCGCTCGCGGCGGGGCTCGTGGATCCGGACGCCCGCGTGTTTTGTCCCGGATACGCCGAGTTCTACGGCCGCGTCTTTCACTGCCACAAAAAGAACGGCCACGGCTGGGTGAACCTGCGCGATGCGATCAAGGTGTCGTGCGACGTCTACTTCTACAATCTCGGCCGCCGCCTCGGAATCGACCGCATCGCCGAGATCTCGAAGAGCTTCGGCTTCGGCGAGCCGACCGGCGTCGACCTCCAGTTCGAGAAGGCGGGGCTGGTGCCGTCGGAAGAATGGGCGCTGACGAAGCGGCGCGCGCGCTGGTATCCGAGCGAGACGATCTCGGTCGCGATCGGGCAGGGCCCCGTTCTCGTGACGACGATGCAGCTCGCGCGGGCCCTCTCCGGGCTTCTCGAGAACGGCCGCCTCCCGACGCCGCATCTCTTCCTCGCGTCGCAGGAGGCCCGCTCGGGCAACCGGCTGCGCTACAAGGTCGAGACGAAGGCGGGCACGCCCCTGGCGGCCGACAAGCTCGCGATCGTGAAGAACGGTATGTGGGCGGTTCTGAACGAGCCCGGCGGCACGGCCTTCGGGTCCCGCGTCCGGGGCGTCGAGGCCGGCGGGAAGACCGGCACGGCGCAGGTCGTCGGGAAGGAGTCGGGCCTCGCCGCGAAAGGCGCGTACGCGGACCACGCCTGGTTCATCGGCTTTGCTCCGATCGAAGACCCCCAGATGGTGGTCGCGGTCTTCGTCGAGAACGGCGGCCACGGCAACCTCGCCGCCGCGCCGCTGGCGAAGGCGCTCTTCGAGAAGCGCTTCGGGGTTCCGGCCCGGGCCGAGCCCGCGGCCCCGGGCCTCGTGCGGGCGTCGAACGCGCAGGCGGGGAGTCCGCGATGATCTCGCGCGTCCTGTCCGCCCGCAGCCGCTTCGATCCGATCGTGCTCGGCAGCGCGCTCCTCCTCTCGGCGCTGGGGATCCTCTTCGTCGCGTCGACGACGGCGGGAGGGAGGCTCGCCGGGCTCGCCGCGCGGCAGGGCATCTGGGTCGCCGTGGGTCTCGCCCTGATGCTCGCCGCGATCCTCTTCGACTACCGCACGCTTCTGAAAGTGTCGTTCCCCATCTATTGCGCGACCCTCGTGCCGCTGCTCTATCTGCTGTTTTTCGGCGAGCGGATCGCCAACGTGCGGTCGTGGATTCGGATCGGCGGATTCCAGTTCCAGCCGGCGGAGCTCGCGAAGATCGCGACGGCCCTGCTCCTCGCCTACCTCTTCGAGAACGAGGACGACGGACGCCTGCGCGGCGCGGCCTTCTTCAAGCTCGGCGCGATCGTCGGCGTGCCGTTCCTGCTCGTCTTCCTGCAGCCGGATCTCGGGCTCGCGCTGACGTTCCTGCCGCTCCTCGGCGTCGGCCTCTACTTCGGCGGGCTGCCGGCGCGCGGCTGGATCGTGCTGATCCTCCTCGTGGCGATCGTGTGCGGCGCCGCGTGGTTCCTGCTGAAGGACTACCAGAAGCAGCGGATCGGGACGTTTCTGAATCCGGAGCACGACGTTCTCGGCGCCGGCTACCAGGTGCGCCAGTCGAAGATCGCCGTCGGCTCGGGAGGATTCTTCGGGAAGGGTTTCCGCTCCGGAACGCAGAGCCAGCTGCGGTTCCTCCCGGTCCAGCACACCGACTTCATCCTGGCGGTCATCTCCGAGGAGTGGGGATTCCTCGGCGTCATCCTCGTGCTCGGCCTCTTCGCCGCGCTGCTTCTCCGGGCGCTGACGCTCGCGCAGGCCGCGCGCGACCGCGGCGGCGTCTTCCTCGTGCTGGCGCTGGCCGGCATGATCTTCTTCTCGGTCGTCATCAACGCCTCGATGATGATCGGCCTGCTCCCGACGACCGGCATTCCGCTGCCGCTCGTCTCCTACGGCGGGTCTTCCATCGCCACGACGTTTCTCGCGATCGGCCTGATCCTCGGCGTCGAATACCGCCGCTTCGCCAACGCGTGAGCAAGGACCTGCTCGTCAACGCGACGCCTCCCGAGACGCGCGTCGCGCTCCGCGAGGACGGCCGAACCGTCGAGGTCTTTCACGAACGGCGCGGCCGCGAGAGCCTCGTCGGCAACGTCTATCTGGGCCGCGTGCACCGCGTGCTGCCCGGCATGCAGGCGGCGTTCGTCGCGATCGGGTTCGAGCGCGACGCGTTTCTCTATGTCGAGGACGCGGCGCCGCACCCGGTGGATTTCGAGGGCGCGGAGGAGGATGACGGCAACGGCGCCGCCGCGCGCGACGATCGGCCGCGCATCGACGATCTCGTCAAGGAGGGTCAGCAGCTCGTCGTGCAGGTGACCAAGGACCCGATCGCCGGAAAGGGTCCGCGCGTCACGGCGGCCGTCTCGCTGCCCGGGCGCACGCTCGTCTCGCTGCCTTCCGTGCGCGAGGTCGGCATCTCGCGCCGCATCACCGACGAAACCGAGCGCGAGCGGCTGCGGCAGATCCTCGAGGGGTTTCCGGGCGGAGGAGGCTTCATCGCGCGCACGGCGGCGCTCGGTGCGTCCCCGGCGGAGCTCGAGGCCGATCGCGCGTATCTGGCGGCGCTCGCGGCGAAGATCGCGCGCCAGGCCGAGAGCGCGGGGGCGCCGACGCTCCTGCACCGCGAGCTCGACCTTCCCCTGCGCGTCCTGCGCGACCTCGTCGCGTCGGACTTCGGAGAGATCCGGGTGGACGACGAAGCGGCCGCGGCGCGCCTGTGCGAGTTCGCGGCGCAGGTCGCGCCGGGGCTCGTCCCGCGGATCTCGACGTACGGTGAGGAAGAGCCGATCTTCGAGCGCTTCGGCGTCGAGCGCGAGATCGAGGCGGCGCTGTCGAGCCGCATCGCGCTGCCGTCGGGCGGCTCCTGCGTCATCCACCAGACCGAGGCGCTCGTCGCCATCGACGTCAACACGGGCCGCTTCACGGGCAAGGGGGATCTCGAGGACACCGTCTTCGCCACGAACCTCGAGGCGGTGCCGGAGGTGGCGCGGCAGATCCGGCTGCGCGACCTCGGAGGGCTCCTCGTCGTGGACTTCATCGACATGCAGGACGCGGAGCACCGGCGCGAGGTCTTCGAGCGGTTCGAGGCCGAGCTCGCGCGCGACCGCTCGCGCACGCGGGTGCTTCAGATCTCGGAGTTCGGCCTGGTCGAGATCACGCGGCAGAGGAGCCGCAACAACCTCGAGCGCGTGCTGACGCGATCCTGCCCCGACTGCTCGGGCACGGGGCGCGTCAAGACGGATCTGACGGCCGCGCTCGATCTGCGCCGGGCGCTCCTGCGGCCCCCCGTGCTGTACGCGAGCGGGGACACCGTCTCCGTGCGCGCCCCGTCCTCGCTCGTCGAGTTCTTCAAGGAAGACGGCCGGATCCTGGACGAGCTGCGGACGTCCCTGGGAATCCGGCTCGAGGTGGTGCCGGACGACACCCTGGCGCCAGGCGATTTCCAGATCGTCCTGGGCTGAAAGTCTTTCTTTTTCAGTGCCTTAGATAGGAGGAAATGTTATGGCCTCCTGTCCCGTTAGACAGGGCAGCACGCGATACCTTCCTTCCCGGCCCCGACGCGAATAAGTCGGGGCCGCCTTTTTCTGGAGCCACCAAAGGTGGCTCCCAGCCCGTCCGGACTCAGCGCGAAGAGAGCCTCTCGAAGAGGGCCGAAACGTCGGCCAGCGTGTTCACGTCCTCGGGCCGCTTGTCCGGCCGCAGGCGAACGATCCGCGGGAACCGCAGCGCGAAGCCCGACTTGTGCCGGGCGCTCTTCTGGATCGAGTCGAAAGACACCTCGATCACGACCTCCGGCGAGACGGCGCGGACGGGTCCGTAGCGCTCCGTCGTGATCTTGCGGAAACGAGCGCCGAGCTCCCGGATCTCCTCGTCGGTCAGCCCCGAGTAGGCCTTGCCGATGTTGACGAAGCGATCTGCGTCGCGCACGGCGAAGGTGTAGTCCGAGAGCATTCCGGCACGTTTGCCGTGACCCTGCTCGACGGCGGTGACGACGACGTCGAGGGTCGCCGCCGCCTTCTTCCACTTGCGCCAGAGCTTGCCCCGCTTGCCGGCCTGATAGACGGAATCGACTCTTTTCAGGACCAGGCCCTCGTTGCCGCGCGCGCGGGCGGCGTCGAACGCGCGCTCGAGGTCCTCCGCCGTGGCCGCGCGGCCGACCTCGGACCGGAGAAGCTCTCCCGACGACGCCGTCGCGATCGCCTCGAGCCGCTCGCGGCGAGCGCTCCAGGGCTCTTCGAAAAGGGGCTGCCCGTCCGAGGCCAGGCAGTCGTAGGCGATGAACGCCGCCGGGATCTCCGCGAGGACGTCCGCGCCGGGGGCCTTCCGCCCGAGGCGCCGCTGGAGGAGGAAGAAGGAGTCGGGCCGGCGCTCGGCGGTGCGCCAGGCGACGATCTCGCCGTCGAGCAGGAACTCGCCAGGCACCGCGGCGAGCGCGGCCGCGACGTCGGGAAACTGCGCGGTGACCTCGTCGAGCGTCCGCGAGAAGAGCGCAACGCGCGACGACGACTTGTGCGCGTGCGCCCGGATGCCGTCGAACTTGTCCTCGACGGCCAGGGCCGCGAGCTCGCCGGCGACCTCCGCCGCGTCCTCGATCGGCGAGGCGAGCATGAAGCCGATGGGATGGAAGAGGCGGAAGCGGATGTCGGCGAGGCGTCCCTCCCGCGCCGCGCGGGCCGTCTCGCCGATGTCTCCCGAGTCGCGGTGCGCTCGGGCGACGGCCTCGCGCTCCGCGCCGAAGGCCGCGGCGACGGCGTCCTCGATCGTCGTCACGTCCGCGCCGACGCGCAGCCCGCCGGAGAGCGTCTTCAGCAGGTACTTGGCCTCGACCGGGGAGGCGCGCCGGAGAAGCTCCTCGAGGAGCGCCTGCTTCTCCGCGGCCTTGCGGAGCCCGGCAAGGCGGCGGAACGCGGCGTCCACGTCCCCGATTCCGAGCGGCGCGCCGGACGGCTCGCCGGGCACGAGGAGCCCAACGGCCTCGCCCAGGTCGCCGATCGCACGGGCGCACGCGCCGATGGTCTCGAGGTCCCAGGCCGTGACGGCCGCGGCCGCGCGCGCGACGGTGGCCCATCCCGCCGACGTGACCGTCTCCTCCCACTCGGCAAACGGTGATCCGGCGAACAAGCGCGCGCCGACGACGAGCTCCTCGCCCCCGAGCGCGCGGAGCGCCGCGGCGAGGCTCTCGATCTTGCGCAGCTTCCCCCGCGAGGAGGCGACCTCGTCGAGCGTCTCCGCGAGCAATCGGTAGGCCGTCACGCGTCGTCAGTCCTCCGGCGCACGTTCGGCGCTCTCCGCCAGCGCCTCGGCCTCGATCCCGCGCGCCGCGAGGATCCGCGCGAAGTCGGCGGCGTAACCGTGCGTCGCGACGACGCGCGTCGCGCCCGTTTCCTCCACGTGCCGGAGCAGGTCCGGGAAGTCCGCGTGATCGGAGAAGGGGAGCAGCACGTCGGCGTCGGTCTCGGCGCGCGCCGCCTCGCGGATCGCCCAGCCGGAGAGATAGAAGACGCGCCGCCGGCGGAGCTTCTGCACGACCGGGGTGCGCGCGCAGTTCGGCGGCACGACGAGGACCTCGCCGTCGGACACCGGCCCCGTCTCGTAGGCCCGCGAGAGCGGGAGCCCGTGCCCGGCCGCCTCGTACTCCGGCACGAGCTTCCAGGCGGCGCCGTGCAGAACGGTCGGGATTCCGGCCGCGGCCAGCACCGACGCCGCCTCCTGCGCCTTGCCGAGCGCGTAGGCGAGGAGCACGGGAGTCTCTCCCTCCGCCAGCGCCGCGCGGCATCCGGCGACGAGGCGCTCTTCGAGCGTCTCCTTTCCGGGAAACCGGAAGACGGGCAGGCCGAACGTCGTCTCGGTGACCAGAGTCCGCGCGCGCGGAGTTTCCGCCGGCGCCGCGGTGCGCGAGAGTCGGCGCTTGAAGTCGCCGGTGTAGAGGAGCGAGTCGCCGGCGGCGTTCCCGAGCCAGACCTGCGCCGAGCCGAGGACATGGCCCGCCGAATGGAGCCGCAGCGCCACGCCGCGCTCCGAGATCTGCTCGCCGTAGGTGAGCGGCCGCGCGGCCCCGGTCCAACCGGGATTCCGGCGCCGGTAGATCGCGATGGTCTCCGGCGTCGCCCAGACCTCGCCGTGGCCGGCGACCGCGTGGTCGGCGTGCGCGTGCGACAGGATCGCGCGCGGCGACGGCGCCGGCGGGTCGAGAAACGCGTCGAAGGCCGGGACGGAGAGGCCCTCGGGCCGGCGCTCGAGGAACGGGGCGAGGAATCGGCTCATCGGACGGAACGAGGCTTCCGGATCTCTTCGAGCATCGCGAGCGCGACGTTCCGTTCCCGGGCGTGGTCCACGATCGGCGCCGGGTAGTCCGTCCCGATCCGGCACCTCGCTTCGTGCTGTTCTTCGCGGGTCATCGTCCACGGCTCGTGGATCTTCGCGGCCGGCACCCGCGCGAGCTCCGGAACGAAGCGGCGGACGTAGTCGCCGCGCGGGTCGAAGCGCTTCGCCTGGAGCGTCGGATGGAAGATCCGGAAGTACGGCGCCGCATCGGTGCCGGTTCCCGCCGCCCACTGCCAGCTGCCGTTGTTGTTCGCGAGGTCGGCATCGGCGAGCTGCCGCTCGAACCACTTCTCGCCGCGGCTCCAATGGAGGTGGAGATCTTTCGTGAGGAACGACGCGGCGACCATCCGCGCGCGATTGTGCATCCCGTGCGTCGTCGCGAGCTCGCGCATCGCGGCGTCCACGAGGGGGTAGCCCGTGCGGCCGGTCTGCCAGGCGGCGAGGCCTTCGGGATTCTCGCGCCACGGGATCCGGTCGAACTCTGGCCGGAAGCTCTCCTCGGCGACGCGGGGAAAATGGAAGAGGACGTGGTGGAAGAACTCGCGCCACGCGAGCTGGCCGATGAAGCGATCGACGCCGGCGCGCTCCCCGCGCGGCAGCTCCTTCCAGGCCCGCGCCGCCTCCGCGCGGACGGTGCGCGGCGAGATCGTGCCGAAGTGGAGGTGCGGCGAAAGTCGCGAGGTGCCGGCGCGGCCCGGAAAATCCCGGTCGCGCGCGTAATCCCGGACGGCGGCTCCGAGAAACGCATCGAGCAGGCCCCGCGCGACGGACTCGCCTCCGGCCGGCGCGGCGGGATCGGGCGCGAGATTCTTCCAGGCGCGGACTCTTTCGATGGGCACTCCCGGGAGCTCCGGCGTCGCGAGGTCCGCGGGGTCCGGTTCCGGTCCGTGCTTCTCCGCCGCGCGCCACTTCTTCGCGAACGGTGTGAAGACGGTGAACGGAGCGCCGGCGGCCGTCGCGAGCGCGTCCGGCTCGACGAGGAGCGCGTCGGCGAAGAGGCGCAGCCGGCCGCCCCCGGCCTCGACCGCGCCGCGGACCTCGCGGTCGCGGCGCTCGGGGTACGGCCCGATCTCGAGGTTCGCGTAGACAGCCTCGGCTCCCGTCTCGGCGAGGAGCTCCGGCAGGGCCCGCGCCGCGGGACCCCGGCGCACAAGCAGACGCCCGCCGCGTCGCGGCAGCGCGGCGGCGAGCTCCTCGAGACTCTCGCGGAGAAATCGAAAGCGCGCCGGACCGACGTCCGGATCGTTCGCGTAGTGATCATCCAGGACGAAGACCGGCACGACGCGGTCGGCGTCGCGCGCGGCACGGGAGAGCGCCGTGTTGTCGGCCACGCGCAGGTCGCGGCGGAACCAGTGGACGATGACGTTCACGGGTTCGACCGAACGATGCTCCCATTCAAGAGGCCCGCGAAGGCCACCCAGGCCGCATAGGGGAGGAGGAGCACGGCGGCGAGCCGGGAGACGTGCCAGGCGAGAGCGACGAGGACGACGCACGTCAGCTCCAGGACGAGGAGCTCGGCGAGGGCCGCCGCCGGCGCGCGCCGCGCGAAAAAGAGGTACGACCAGCCGGCGTTCAGGGCGAGGTTGATGCCAAGAGCCAGGGCGTATGCCGTCGGCCGACCATGGCCCCAGATGATCGCGCTCGCAACGGCGATCAGGGCGAAGAGGACGCTCCACACCGCTCCAATCGCTGCTCCCGGCGGGGTCCAGGAGGGCTTGACGAGGCCGTCGTACCAGGCTCCGAGGCCGCGGGCGGTGAAGCGCCCGCCGATTCCCGCCGTGATGGCGCAGAGGGCGCCGAACACGAGGAGGCGCAGCCAGAATCCGGAGTTCATCGACGCGATCCGGCGGTGTTCTTGCGCGAGCCGATGTCGAAGATCTCTTCGATGGCCCGCCGGCGGTAGTCGAAGATCCGCTCGAGCTGGCGCCGTACGGCGAGCCGGTGCGCGAGGCGCCCGAGCGGGCCGAATGGCAGCGCGTACTCGACCCGGTCGCGCATGGTGACGCCCTCCGCTCCGCCCGCGAAGGAGTGCGTGTGGATCCAGGTCTTGTAGGGGCCTTCTTCCTGGGCGTCCTGGAATTGCCAAGGCGGCTCCCATCGCGTGATCCGTGTCACCCACCTCAGGCGGAACAAGGTCCAGCGGATCCGGTACTCGAAGCGAGCGCCCGCAGCCATGTCGCCCGGCGCCGCGCCGACGATCCGAAAGCGCAGCCCGGGCGGCGTGATGCGCACGAGGTTGCCCGGGTCCGAAAAGAAGGCGAAGACCTCAGAAAGGGGAGCGGGGATGCGCTGCGAGCGCTCGAGAACGTGCACAGAAACCTCCCGCGCGAAGTCTATTCGGGGGGCCGGACGAAGAGCCGTCGCGCGGCCGGTCAGCTCTGCCCAGCGTCCGGGAAGAGCCCGAAGAGCGGCAGCGTCACGACCGTGTGCAGGCCGGGCGAGGCCTCGACGATGAAGGGAATCGCGTTGACCACGCATCCGACCGTCGCGCGGTCGCCGTGGAAGCCTCCCGAGACGCGCAGGTTCACCGGAGGATCTCCCGCGATCTCGATCATGTCCGCCGGGTCGGTGACCCCGACGGCCATCGTGAGATCGAGCGCCACCTTGACCTCGTCGCCGGCCTGCACGAGCGCGATCTGGTGGAGCCCCAGCACGCGTCCCGCCGCAACCCCGTCGGTCTCCTTTTCGGCGAGGACGGGCTCGATCGTCTCGGTGATCTCGTGGATCGGCAGACCCAGTCCAATCGCGATGATCGCCGCGGACTCCGACAGCCCGACGTGGCCGAGCTTGCGCGACGCGACGCCGGCGGTGAACTCCTCGCGCGAGATCCCGGCTCCGACCTTTGCGCGGAGCGGCCCGCGCCGTTTCGCCGCGTCCACGACGCGGGTGACCTTGACGCGGTCGACGCGCACGCAGGCCGCCGCGGCGGCCAGGGCCAGCCGGTCCATGACGAGACCGGGGTTGACGCCCGTGCCGAGGGCGGCGACGCCTCGGGCGGAGGCTTTCTGGTCCACGCGCCGGGCGAGCGCGGCGTGCTTCAGCTCCGGATAGGAGAGCTCCTCGCAGGTCGAGACGACGTGGAAGCCGGCGTCCACCGCCTGCTCGATCTGCGAGACGATGTTCTCCAGGCGCGAGCCCGTGCAGAGGAGGACGACGTCGCGCTTCTGCCGGTCCTTCGCGGAACGCGCATACAGCGCGGCGGCGTCGCCGTCGACCTTGATCGCCGGCGCCGCCGGGGCTCCGAGGACTTCCGCGAGCGACTTGCCCGCGATGGCGGGTGCCGGATCGGCCGCGCCCAGGAACTCGATTCCCGGGCGTCCGACGAGCGCCTTCCCGACTTCCACGCCGATCGGTCCCAGACCGACGAGCGCCACCCGCGCGCCTAACCACTTGTGCACGATGCCCTCCTCGAGCAGGTTTCGAAAAAAAGAGCGCCAACAGTATTCCGGTTGCCGCCCGAGTTCAATGGGCGCGGCGTCCGGCGCGCTAGGATACGGGCGCTTCGAATTCGAAGGGAGGGGTCATGCGACGCTTCGTTCTCGCTCTCGCTCTGGGACTCTGTGTCGCGGCGCTCGCGCGGGCGGCGGACCCGCCGGCCAAACCGACGCTCGCGCTCGTGGGCGGAAGGATCATCGACGGGTACGAGGGCACGCCGATCGACGACGGCGTCGTTCTGATCGCCGGCGAGCGGATCGTCGCCGTGGGCCCGCGCTCCCGCGTCGCGATCCCGGACGGAACGCCGACGATCGACACGCGCGGCATGAGCGTTCTGCCCGGCCTCGCCGACATGCACGTCCATCTCATGATCGTCGGCCACGGCGACTACGAGCACTGGGACGCCACGTACCGCTCCCGCTTCCGCCGCGAGATCATGCCGGCGGCCGCGAAGCAGTTGCTCGAGAGCGGCATCACGTTCGCGCGGGACCTCGGCGCCGAGCTGAACGACATCCTCGAGGTGCGCGACCGTATCGCGAAGGGCGAGATACCCGGGCCGCGTCTCTTCGTCTCGGGTCCCTTCATCCAGCACGCCCCGTACACCGAGTGGGAAAAGGAGTACCGCTGGGGCGTCAACGGCCCGGCCGACGCGCGCGCCAAGGTGCAGAAGGTCGTGGACGCGGGCGTGGACGTCGTGAAGCTGATCGACCAGGACCAGATGACTGAGGACGAGGTCCGCGCGGTCATCGAGACGGCGCACAAGGGCGGCAAGCCCGTCGTCGCGCACGCGCACCGTGAGGAAGAGATCCGGATCGGCCTGAAATACGGGGTCGACTGCTTCGAGCACACCGGTCTCGGCACGGAACCGGGATACCCCGACGACATCCTCGCAGGCATCCGGAAGCGGAATCAGTCGCTTGCGTGGTGCCCCACGATCGAGGGCCTCTTTCTCGCGGAGTACACGGCGGACACGTTTCCCGAGCGGCTCAACGATCCCCGCTGGCAGAAGGACCTCGCGCCCGACATCGTCAAGGACATCCGCGAGTCGCTGCAGGACCTGCCGGGCCTGCCGTACTTCGCGCTCGTGCGGCGCCGGATCCCGACGCTCGCGCACAAGTTCCAGCAGATCCGCGAGACGGGCGTGACGATGCTCGTCGGGACCGACTCGGGGGTGCCCGGCAACTTCCACACGGACTCGACGTGGCGCGAGCTCGACGCCTGGGTCCGGCTCGGCGTGCCGCCCATGCAGGCGATCTCCGGTGCGACGCGGTGGCCGGCGGCGTGGCTCAAGAAGGAGAAGGATTTCGGCACGCTCGCGCCGGGGCGCTACGCCGACGTCATCGCCGTGCGGGGGGACGTCCTGACGCACATCGACCTGCTCCAGCGGGTCGACGTGGTGGTCAAGAATGGCGTGCGGGTCCGTTAGACGGTAAAGGGTAGCCCCGGTCGCCCGAAATAGAACCGGCCCGCCGGACGGGTTCTCGGTGGCGATGAGGCGAATCGTCCTCGCCGCGCTGCCCGTGCTCTCCCTTTCGCTCCTCGCGGCGGCCTGCGCGAGCGGGGGAAAGGGCCCGACGGCCCACGACCCGGGCTCGAAGACGCTTCAAGCCGTCGTGACCGAGCGGCAGTACGACGCCGGTACGTCCGGCTACCGGACCAGCGGAACCTACTACCTCTCCTTCGAGGCCGAGGACGGCGACAAGACGGTCCACTACCGGTTCCCGGTCACGCAGCAGCAGTACGCGCGGTATTCGGAAGGGAGCCGCGTGACCCTCCTCATCCTGGACGAGCAGCTGCGCGACATCCGGCCCGCCCAGGACTAGTCGGTCGGCCGTCGCCAACGCGGCCTTCCCTTTGGTCCGGGGTTGACCGGCGGCCGCGCCGGCGTATGCTTGTGTCGATTCACTTCAGGAGGCCGGTGGCGGTCCGCCGCCGGGGGGCGAGAGGATGCTGGGAAGGCTGCGGTTGGCGGCAGGGGTTTCCCTTCTCGTAGCTGCGGCCTCTCCCTGCCTCGTCGCCCAGACGCTCCCGGCCGGATTTCGCGACTCGGTCGTGTTCTCCGGGCTGACCCTGCCGACGGCCGTCGCGTTCTCGCCCGACGGGCGCGTCTTCGTCGCGGAGAAGAGCGGCCTCATCAAGGTCTTCGCCAGCCTGACCGCGACGACGCCGACGCTCTTCGCCGACCTCTCGACGGAGGTCTACAACTACTGGGACCGCGGCCTGCTCGGTCTGGCGCTCGATCCCGCGTTTCCGACCAAGCCCTACGTTTACGTTCTCTATACCTACGACGGAGACATCGGCGGCCCGGCGCCGAAGTGGGGCACGCCGGGCGTTCTCTCCGATCCCTGCCCGGACCCGCCCGGCGGAACGGCCGCCGGGTGCACCGCGAGCGGAAGGCTCTCGCGGCTGACCGCGTCCGGATCGGTGATGGCGGCGAACTCGGAGCTCGTCCTCGTGCACGACTGGTTCCAGCAGTACCCGAGCCATTCGATCGGCAGCCGTCGTCTTCGGCAGCCGACGGCGCGCTCTACGCGAGCGGCGGCGACGGCGCGAGCTTCAACTGGGCCGACTACGGGCAGGCCGGCAACCCGAAGAACCCCGGAGGCGATCCGCCGGTAGGGGTCGGCGGAATCGCAGACGCCGCCGACGGCCGAAGGCGGGTCGCTGCGCTCGCAGGACCTCGGGTCGCCCGGCCGACCCCACGGGGTTGAACGGCGCGGTGATCCGCGTCGATCCGGCGACCGGGGCGGGACTTCCCGGCAATCCCTCTCTACTCGAGCTCCGACCCCGACGCCCGCCGGATCGTCGCCGAAGGCTTTCGCAATCCCTTCCGCTTCACGATGCGGCCCGGCACGGGGGAGATCTGGGTCGGCGACGTCGGCTGGAGCACCTGGGAGGAGATCGACCGCATCGGCAGCATCGCGCCCCTCACCAACTTCGGCTGGCCCTGCTACGAGGGTGTCGGCTCGCAGCCGAGCTTCGACGCCCTGAACCTGAATCTCTGCGAGAGCCTGTACCTGAGCGGGACGCCCGCGACGTCGCCCTACTTCACCTACAACCACTCGGCGCACATCGTCGCGAACGAGACGTGCCCGACGGGCAGCTCTTCGATCACCGGCCTCTCCTTCTACACGGGGAGCTCGTACCCCGCGAGCTACAAGGGCGCGCTCTTCTTCTCCGACCATTCGCGGAAGTGCGTCTGGGCGATGCTCCCGGGAGCCAACGGCGACCCGGACCCGAACAAGCGCCAGAACTTCGTCTCCGGCACCATCGATCCCGGTGCAGCTCGTCTCCGGCCCGGGAGGCGATCTCTTTTTCGTCGATCTGTCGGGCGGCAAGATCCACCGTGTCCAATACATGGTTCCGACCGCGCTGCTCAAGGCCATTCCCACGTCCGGCGACGCGCCGCTCACGGTGGCATTCGACGCGACGGGCTCTTCGCATCCCGTGCCGGGCGAGCCGCTGACCTACTCCTGGGACCTCGACGGCGACGGCGTCTACGGCGACGCGGCGACGGCCCAGACGAGCTGGACGTACACCGTCAAGGGAAGCTACACGGTCGGTCTCCGCGTGACCGATTCTCACGGCGGCATGGACGGTGTCACGCAGCGGATCGACGTCTCGAATCTGCCGCCGGTTCCCAAGATCGTCTCGCCCGTCTCGACGCTGACCTGGAAGGTCGGCGACGTCATCTCCTTCTCCGGATCGGCGACGGACCCGGAGGATGGAGTCCTGCCCGTGTCGAAGCTGTCCTGGTCGCTCGTCATCCAGCACTGTCCGTCCAACTGCCACACCCATCCCGTGCAGAGCTGGGCCGGCGTCGCGAGCGGGTCGTTCTCCGGCCAGGACCACGAGTACCCGTCCTACCTGGAGCTCACGCTGACCGCCACGGACTCGAAGGGGTTGCAGGCCTCGACGACCGTGAACCTCTACCCGAAGACCGTATCGCTCTCCTTCGCCTCGAGCCCGCCGGGACTGCAGCTCGCGGTCGGCAGCGCGACGCAGGCGGCGCCGTTCGCGCGCACGGTGATCATCGGCTCGACGAACTCGGTCACGGCGGTCTCGCCGCAGGGCCTCTCCGGAACGAGCTACCAGTTCACGAGCTGGTCCGACGGAGGGGCGCAGAGCCACAACCTCGTGGCGCCGGCCACGCCCGCGACCTACACGGCGTCGTTCCATGTCGTGACGCCGACACCGACACGAACGCCGACGTCGACCCCGACGCCGACGCGGACGCCCACGCGAACGGGAACGCCGACCGCGCTGCGCACGGCGACACCGACGCCGACCCGGACCTCGACTCCCACGGTGACGCGGACACCGACCACGACGGGGACGAGAACGGCCACGCCACGCGCCGCGCACTCGCACGCCGACGCGGACGCGCGACCCGGACGTCGACTCCCATGGTGCCTTCTGACACCGACGGGCGCGGCCACCCCCACGCCGACGCGCACACCGACGCGGACCGCGACCCGCACGCCCACCCGGACTCCGGTGCCGCCCGGCGCCGACGTCGCGATCCACGTTTCGGCGAAGAACGATCCCGGCGGGTCGGTCACGCTGACGCTGCAGGCGTCGAACGCCGGTCCCCTCGCGGCTCAGGCCGTGACCGTCGTCGACAAGCTCCCGAACCAGCTTTCTTACGTCTCCTCCTCGACGACGAAGGGCACGTGCGCCTGGACGGCCCTCAGCCGGACGCTCACCTGTTCGATCGGTGCGCTCGTCCCCGGCGAGAAGGCGACGGTCACCGTGAAGACGATCGAGACGAAGCGCAACGGCGGGGCCGACGACACGGCGACCGTCTCTTCCCTGACGTTCGATCCACATCTGGCGAACAACACCTCCACGGTCCACATCAAGCTCCGGTAGGCGCCACGGGCCGGATAGAATCGGTTTCCATGACGCCCGGGCGCCGCGGGGCGCGTATCGCCGGTCTCGTTCTCGCCGCCTCGTGCGCGGCGGCGGCAGGACGGTGGGCCCTGGGCGGTCCGACGCCGCAGGTGAAGATTCCCGTCGTCGACGAGGGCACGGACACGCTCCCCGCCCGCGCGGCGGCGCAGCAGAAGGACGCCGCGAGCATCCGCGTCGTCCACGACTTCCACTTCCAGGACCGCGTCGCCGAGAGCGGCATCACCTTCGTTCAGCATCCGACGGACGACTCCGGCAAGTACTACAAGGCCGTCCACTACGACCACGGCAACGGGGTCATCGCGGGCGACGTGGACGGCGACGGCCTGCCGGACCTCTACTTCGTCAGCCAGCTCGGCGGCAACGAGCTCTGGAAGAACCTCGGGCACGGCAAGTTTCGCAACATCACGAAGGAGGCCGGCGTCGCCGTCCCCGGCCGGATCGGCGTCACCGCCTCTTTCGCCGACGTCGACAACGACGGCGACCTCGACCTCTTCGTGACGACGGTGCGCGGCGGCGACATCCTGTTCGAGAACGACGGGAAGGGGCACTTCAAGGACATCACGAAGGCGGCGGGCCTCGAGTACGTCGGGCACTCCTCGGGCGCCGTGTTCTTCGACTACGACAACGACGGGAAGCTCGACCTCTTCCTCGTCAACGTCGGCAAGTACACGACGGAGGAGAAGGGCCGCGGCGGCTACTTCGTCGGCTACTCGGACGCCTTCTCCGGCCACCTCCATCCCGATCGCACGGAGTCGTGCCGCCTGTACCACAACCTCGGGAACAACCGGTTCGAGGACGTGACCGAACGCGCCGGGCTGAAGACGACGTCCTGGAGCGGCGACGCGAGCGTCGCGGACGTCAACGGCGACGGATTCCCCGACCTCTACGTCCTCAACATGCAGGGCGACGACCACTTCTACGTCAACGAGAAGGGGCAGCGTTTCGTGGACCGCACGGCCGAGTACTTTCCGAAGACGCCGTGGGGCGCGATGGGCATCAAGTTCTTCGACTTCGACAACGACGGGCGCGTGGACCTGCTGCTCACGGACATGCACTCCGACATGAGCCAGGAGATCGGGCCCGCGAAGGAGAAGGAAAAGTCGGAGATGAAGTGGAACGACGCCTTCCTGCAGGGGGGCGCCAACAACATCTTCGGCAATGCGTTCTATCGGAACCTCGGCGACGGCCGCTTCGAGGAGATCTCGGATCGGGTCGGGGCCGAGAACTACTGGCCGTGGGGTCCGAGCGTCGGAGACCTCAACGCGGACGGCTTCGACGACGTCTTCATCGCTTCCGGCATGAGCTTTCCGTTCCGCTACGGCATCGACACCGCTCCTCCTGAACGACCGCGGCGAGCGCTTCCGCGACGCCGAGTTCCTCCTCGGCGTCGAGCCGCGCGCCAACGGAACGGCGGTGCCCTTCTTCCAGCTCGACTGCGACAAGGAGGGTCAGGGCCGGCCGGCGTGCAAGGACCGGACGGGCAAGATCACGGTGCTCGGCGCCCGCAGCACGCGCTCCGCCGTCATCTTCGACGTGGACGGCGACGGGGATCTGGACATCGTGACGAACGAGTTCAACGACCGGCCTCGGGTTCTCATCTCGGATCTGTCGTCGCGGCATCCGGTGCACTTCCTGGAGGTCGCTCTCGTCGGAAAGATCTCGAACCGGCAAGGGCTCGGCGCGCGCGTGACCGTTTCGGCCGGCGGGCGGACGTTCACCAAGTGGAACGACGGCAAGTCGGGCTACCTCTCGCAGAGCGCGCTGCCGCTCTATTTCGGGCTGGGAGACGCGACCGCCGTGGACCGCGTCGAGGTGCTGTGGCCGTCGGGCCGCAAGAGCGTGCTCGACCATGACGTGCCGATCGGGCGCCGGCTCACGGTGACCGAGCCTTCCTCGTAACCTTGGCGCCTCTCGGGATCGTGCTCGCCGTGGTCGCGGCCTCTCCGGTCCCGGCGACGCCGGCGCCCGCATCCGCCTCCGGGACCGCCGCCGCTGCGGCCGCCGGACCGGTCGAGCGCGCGGCCGACGCGAGGCGGCGCGGGGATCTCGAGACGGCGCGGCGTCTCTACGAGGAGGCGCTCGCGGCGCGCCCCTCGGACGCCCGCGCGGCCGTGGGCCTCGCCGAGACGCTCTCCGACCAGGGCGATCCCGCGGGTGCCGCGAAGCTCCTCGCCCCGGTGATCCAGGCGCTGCCCGACCGGCCGGAGCCGCGCCGCGCGCTCGCGCGCGCGTATCTGCGCGGCGGACAGCCGAAGGAGGCGCTCGCGGAAGCGACGCGCGCCGTCGCGCTCGACCCGGGAAACGCGGACGGCCTCGTTCTCCGCGCCAAGGCGACCGTCGCGACGGGCGATCCCGAGAAGGCGATCCCCGACTTCGAATCGGTGCTCGCGGCGCATCCGGGCGACGCCGGCGCGCTCGGCGGCCTCGCGTCCGCCTACGATGCCGTCTCGGACCCGCGTGCCGATGAGACGTACCGGAAGGCGCTCGCCGCCGATCCAAAGAACCTGCCGCTCGCGGCCGAGTTCGCCGAGTCGCTCTGGCGCCAGCGCAAGTACGCGCAGGGCAACGCCGAGATGGAGAAGGTCCTGAAGCGCGTACCGGACAACAACAAGCTGCGCGTCCACTACGGGCTCAACCTGGGCGAGCAGAGCCGTTTCGGCGACGCCGCCGCGCAGTTCGAGGAGGTGCGCCGGCGAGGCGACTCTTCGAGCGGGGTCCTCTTCTATCTCGGGACCTCGCTCTTCGAGGTCGGCCGGCTCGAGGAGGCGACGACGGTTCTTCGCGAGGCGGTCGCGGCGGCGCCGGAGTCCCCCGAGGCGCACCACCGGCTGGGCCGCCTGCTCCTCTTTCGCGGCCGGGCGCCGGAGGCGGTTCCCGAGCTCGAGCGGGCGGTGAAGCTCGATCCGAAGTCGGCCGAGAAGGCGCTCGATCTCGGGCGGGCGTACGAAGCGGCGGGAAACGCCGCGGCCGCGGAGACCTCGCTCCGGCGCGCGGTCGAGCTGCAGCCCGATCTCGCCGTGACGCACTACGCGCTCGGCACGCTCCTCGCGCGGACGGGCCGGCGCGACGAGGCGAAGCAGGAGATCGCGATCTATCAGGACTTCTTCCAGAAGGAACAGAAACGCCGCTACGAGAGCGCCTCGCGGCAGGCGGAGCTCAATCTCGGCTGGACGGAGCTCCGCGCCGGCCGCGCCGAGCGCGCGCTCGAGGTCTTCGGCCGGCATCCCGACGATCCCGAGGCGCTGCGCGGGCGCGGCGAGGCGCTCTCGAAGCTCGGCCGCCACGACGAGGCGGTGCGGTCGCTCGAGCGCGCGGCGCTTCTCGACCCGGAGAATCGCGCCATCGCCTGGGAGCTCGACCGCGAGCGGCAGAGGGAGCGGACGCCGTGAGGTCGCGCGCTCTCCTCGTCTTCCTTCCGGCGCTCGCGGCCGTCGCCGCCCTGGCCGCGCCGACGCAGCGCAAGGCCTCGCCCGCGGCCGACAGGGCCGACAAGAAGGACGCGTCCTGTCCGGTGGTCTTCACCGACGTTGCGGCGTCGGTGGGGCTCAAGTTCCAGCACGAGCGCGGCGGCACGGCGCAGCATCAACTGCCCGAGACGATGGGCTCGGGGCTCGCCTGGCTCGACTACGACAACGACGGCTGGATGGACCTCTACGTCGTGCAGTCGGGGTCTTTCCCCGCGGGCTCGGGACCGCGACCGCCCGACCGCCTCTACCGCAACGTGCGGGGCGTCTTCACGGACGTGACCGAAAAGGCCGGGCTCCACAACACGGGTTACGGGATGGGCGCGATCGCCGCCGACTACGACAACGACGGCTTCCCGGACCTCTTCGTCACGAACTTCGGACGCAACGTCCTGTACCACAACAACGGCGACGGCACCTTCACGGACCTCACGGACAAGGCCGGCGTCGCGGGATCTGGCTGGTCCACCTCCGCCGCGTTCGCGGACTTCGACGGCGACGGCGATCTCGACCTCTTCGTCGTTCGCTACCTCGACTACTCGGTGGAGAAGAATTATTTCTGCGGCGATGCCGTCACGGGCAAGCGCGACTACTGCCACCCGAGCCTCTACCCGCCGATCGGGAACCTCCTCTACCGCAACAACGGCGACGGCACGTTCACGGACGTGACGGAGTCCTCGGGCGTCGGGGCGGTGCTCGGCAAGGGGCTCGGCGTCGTCGTGGCGGATTTCGACGGCGACGGGAAGCCCGACGTCTACGTCGCGTGCGACACGACGATGAACCTGCTCCTCCACAACCTCGGCGGGATGAAGTTCGAGGACGCCTCCCTGATCTCCGGCGCCGGCGTGAACTCCGCGGGGCGGGCTTTCGGCGGCATGGGCGTCTCGTCGGCCGACATGGATGGAGACGGGCTCCCGGATCTGCTCGTGGCCAACTTCGAAGCCGAGCCCAACAGCTTCTACCGCAACGTCGGCGGCGGCGTCTTCGAAGACATCTCGGGATCGAGCGGCTTTGGACCTCCGGCCTTCAACTTCTCGGGCTTCGGTCTCAACCCCTTCGACGCGGCCAACGCCGGGAGGCTCGACGTCTTCATCGCGAACGGGCACGTGCTCGAAACGCCCAAGATGCAGGGCGTCACGTACGCCGAGCGGCCGTTCCTGATGTGGAACGACGGCAAGGGCAAGTTCACGGAGCGCGGCTGCGGCGCCCCGTTCCGGCGCGCGCTCGTGGGCCGGGGGTCGGCGACCACCGACTACGACAACGACGGGGACCTGGACATCGCCGTCTCGAACTCGGGCGGACCGCTCGAGCTGCTGCGCAACGACGGCGTTCACGGCGGATGGATCGGCCTGCTCCTGAAGGGGCGCAAGTCGAACCGCCAGGGTGTCGGCGCGAAGATCACGCTCGAGACGGAGCTCGGGAAGCAGGTGCGGGATGTGAAGGCCGGCGACAGCTACCTCTCCTCGAGCGACCCGCGCGTGCACTTCGGCCTCGGCAAGGCGAAGGAGATCCGGCGCCTCGAGATTCGGTGGCCCTCGGGTACAGCGCAGACCGTGACCGACGCGAAGCCCGGTCGTTACCAGACCGTCGAAGAGCCGGCGTCTTGAAGGGGCGGACGCTCGGGACGGCGCTCGCGTGCGCCGCCGTGGCGCTCTCGGACGCGGCGTTTCCGGCACCGCCGCGCTCCCCGACCGAACGCCCGGCGGGAGAGCCCCCCGCGAAGGTGCGCGCGGAATTCGAAGACGTCTGCCGGAGCTTCCGCGCGGGAAAGAACTCTTTCTACGGCCTTGCGCCGATCGCCGAGCTCGAGCGGCGCCTCGCGGCGCCCGAGACCGATCCGGGCCGGCGCGTGGCCGTCCGCGGCGCGCTCGCGCAGGAGCTCCTCCGCGTGGGCGCGGGGCAGCGGGCCGCGAAGCTCCTCGATGAGGCGCTCGCGATCGCCGAGGCGGAGAGGTTGCCCGCCGACGTTCGCCTCCACGTCCTGCGGGACCTGGGGCTCGCGCACCTTCGCGAGGGAGAGCAGAAGAACTGTATCGGCTTCCACGGCCCGGCCGCCTGCATCCTGCCGATCGAGGGCGCCGGCGTGCACCGAGACGCCGCGCCGGCCCTCGCGGCGCTCGAGGCCTACAAGAAGTTCCTCGCGGAGCGACCCGACGACCTGACGGTGCGGTGGCTCGCCAACGTCGCGGCGATGACCGCCGGCCGCTATCCCGACGGAGTGCCCGAAGCGCTGCGCGCCGCCCCGTCCGCGCTCGCATCTCCGGCCCCGTTCCCGAAATTTCCCGACGTCGCGATGGCTGCGGGCCTCAACGTCATGGATCCTTCCGGCGGCGCGATCGCCGATGACTTCGACGGCGACGGCCGGCTCGACGTCGTCACGACGACGATCGACCCCTGCCGTCCCATGCACTTCTTCCGCAACGACGGGAGGGGGCAGTTCGAAGAACGTACCGCCGAAGTCCAGCTCGATTCGCAGTGGGGCGGTCTCAACGTGATCCACGCCGACTACGACAACGACGGGCGTACGGACCTGCTCGTGTTGCGGGGCGGCTGGTTCGGCGGCGACGGGCGCGTGCGCCTCTCGCTCTTGCGCAACGACGGCGCGAAGGGATTCACCGACGTCACGCGCGCGGCGGGGCTCGCGGCGCGCGCCTACCCGACGCAGGCCGGGGCCTTCACCGACTACGACCAGGACGGCTTCCTCGACCTCTACGTCGGCAGCGAGGCCGACGATGACGGCATCGCCTATCCGTCGCGGCTCTTCCACAACCGCGGCGACGGCACGTTCGAGGAGGTCGCCGAGAAGGCGGGCGTGGAGAACTTCCGGATGGCCAAGGGCGTCGCGTGGGGCGACTTCGACGGCGACGGGTGGCCCGACCTGTTCGTGTCGAACATCGGCCCCAACCGCCTTTACCGCAACAACCGCGATGGCACCTTCGCCGACGTGGCGGCGGCCGCAGGAGTCTCCGGCGGGGATGTCCGGCATTTTCCGGCCTGGTTCTTCGACTACGACAACGACGGCCGACTCGACATCTTCGACGCCGAGTACGGCGCGACGACCGACGACGTGGCCGGTGTCTTCTTCGGGCGCCGGTCGCCGAACGGGCATCCGCGCCTCTACCACAACGAGGGCGACGGGACGTTTCGCGACGTGAGCGAGGCGGCCGGGTTCGTCGATCCGCTCCTGCCCATGGGATCGAACTACGGCGACCTCGACAACGACGGATTCCTCGACGTGTATCTCGGTACGGGCAATCCTTCTTTCGAATCGCTGATGCCCAACCGCATGTATCGCAACGAGGGCGGAAGCCGTTTCGTGGACGTCACCTTCGCCGGCGGGTTCGGCCACCTCCAGAAGGGACACGGCATCGCGTTCGCCGACTTCGACGACGACGGAGACCAGGACGTCTTCGAACAAATGGGTGGCGCGTACCCGGGCGACGCGTATCCGTCCGTCCTGTACGCGAATCCGGGCAACGACAACTCCTGGGTGAAGGTGCGGCTCGTCGGCGCTCGGTCGAATCGCAGCGCGATCGGTGCCCGCATCGAGGTCGTCGTGCCGGCGGGGGGCGGCCGCACACGCTCGGTATTCCGGACGGTCGGCGCGGCCTCCTCCTTCGGTGGGTCGCCGTTCCGGCAGGAGATCGGCCTCGGATCCGCGCGCGAGATCGTCCGCGTCGTCGTGACCTGGCCGGCGAGCCGAATCCGGCAGGTCTTTCGGGACGTGGCGCCGCGCCGCCTCTACGAAGTCCGGGAGGGCAGCGCCCGCCTGCGGGAGGTTCCGCTCTCACCCTCCCGGCTCGGCTCCTGAGCCGGCGCATACCGGAAGAAATATAATCGGCGCCCGGTTCGCATTTTTCGTCGGGGGAGGGAGTCATGCGGAGAAAGGTCCTCATCGCCGGCATCGCCGTCCTGTCTCTCGGGACGGCCGTCCTGAACGCCCAGGAGTGGCACGGCCGCGGGCGCGTCGAAGGCAGCGTCAAGAGCACCAAGGGACAGCCGATTCCCGGCGCGAAAATCTCGCTGCGCTGGACGCAGTCCGGCAAGGGCGGAACCGACGTGACCAGCGACAAGAACGGCAGGTTCGCCTATTTCGGTCTCGCCGGCGGCACGTGGAACGTGGATTTCGAGGCGGCCGGATTTCAGACCAAGCAGATCTCCGTGCAGGTCCAGGAGCTCAACCGGAATCCGCCGATCGACGTGCAGCTCGAGCCCGTGGAGCCGCCCAAGGAGAGTCCGGGTGAGTCGCACGAGGAGCTTCAGGTCGCGGGTCAAAAAGTCTCCAAGGAAACCGCCGCCGCGATCGAGGCCGGGAACGCGGCATTGACGGCGAAGGACTGGCCGACGGCGCGCGAGAACTACCAGAAGGCGCTTCAGGAGATGCCCGACTACGCGCCGCTCTACATGAGCATCGCGAAGACGTACGCGGGGGAGGAGAACGCAACCGAGGCGATCAATTGGGCGCGCAAGGCGGCGGAGAAGGATCCCAGCGACGGAGCCGCCTGGAAGACGATCGCGGAGCTCGAGCTCTCGCGCGGTAACCTCGACGCGGGACGCGACGCGCTCTCGAAGGTGCCGGCGGGGCAGGCCTCCGACACGTCGTACCTGAACCTCGGGATCCTCCTCTACAACAAGAAGCAGAGCGCCGCCGCGGAAGAGTCCTTCGGCAAGGCCCTCGAGCTGACGCCGGATCTGGCCGACGCGTATTACTACCGCGGCCTCGCCCGGATGCAGCTCAAGAAGAACGCCGCGGCCAAGGCGGATCTGCAGAAATACCTGGAGCTCGCGCCGAGCGGAGGCGACGCCGACACCGCCAAGGAGCTCTTGAAGTCGTTGCAGTGACCGGCAGGACGCCCGGCCCGGCCCGGGTCGGGCGCCTCCTCCTGGCCGCCCTCGCCGCGGCCGCAGCGGCCCTGCTCGCCTCGCCCGGCTGCTCCCGAAAAGCTCTCGTCTTCCCGCGGGCGCCCGTCTTCCTGATCTCGGTGGACACGCTGCGCGCGGATCATCTGCCGGCCTACGGCTACCGCGGCGTCGAGACGCCCGCGCTCGACGCGCTCGCCAAGGACTCTCTCGTGTTCGAGAACGCCGTTTCGCACGTGCCGCTGACTCTGCCGTCGCACGTCGCGCTGCTGACGGGGCTGCTTCCGTTCCAGAACGGCGTGCGCGACAACGTCGGCTACCGGCTCGACGCCTCGCACCCGACGCTCGCCGAGTTTCTTTCCTCGCACGGCTACGCGGCGGGCGGGGCGGTCTCCGCGATCGTGCTGGATCATGCGACGGGCGTCTCGCGCGGGTTCACCTTCTGGGACGACGCGATCGAATCGACGTCGGCCGGGCAGGCGATCGGGCAGGTGCAGCGGGGGGGAGGCGAGACGGAGCGCCGGCTGGAGGCCTGGATCTCCGGGCGACCGGCCGGCCAGCCCGTGTTCGCCCTCCTCCATCTCTACGAGCCTCACACGCCGTACGAGCCCCCGGAGCCTTTCAAGAGCCGCTACGCGAAGAGCCCCTACGACGGCGAGATTGCGGCCGCCGACGAGATCGTGGGGCGCTTCGTCGCGTTTCTGAAGGCGCGCGGCCTCTACGACGGCGCGCTCGTCGTCTTTCTCTCCGACCACGGCGAAGGGCTGGGCGACCACGGCGAGGACGAGCACGGCGTTCTTCTCTACCGCGAGGCCGTGCGCGTACCGCTCTTCTTGAAGCTCCCGAAGTCGGCGCTCGCGGGCACGCGCGTTGCGGCGCCCGCGGGGCTCGTCGACGTCTTCCCCACGATCGCCTCCGCGCTGGGGCAGACGCCGCCGTCCGGGCTCCCGGGCGCGACGCTGCTGGCACTCGCGTCGGGGAAGGCGGCGCCCCGCAGCGTCTACAGCGAGACGCTCTACCCGAGGTACCACTTCGGCTGGAGCGACCTCGCGTCCCTGACCGCCGACGGCCACCAGTACATCGAGGCGCCGCGGCCGGAGCTCTACGACTTCCGCGCGGACCCGGGCGAGCGGAAGAATCTCGCGGCGGGTCTGCCGCCGGAGTTCCGCCGGCTGCGCGTCGAGCTCTCGGCCATGAACCGTCCGCTGCAGGCGCCCGGAGCGGCGGACCCGGAGACGATCAAGAAGCTCGCGTCGCTCGGTTACATCGGGCAGGCGTCCCCGGGCGCCGACGCGAAGGACCTGCCCGATCCCAAGGACCGCATCGGCTCGCTGCAGATCCTCAAGGATGCGGGCCACTTGACCGACCTTCACCGCGACGACGAGGCGGCCGCGCTCCTCCGCAAGTTCACCGCCGAGAACCCGCGGATGCTCGACGGCTGGGAGTCGCTCGCGCGCGTGCTGCGGCGGGCGGGGAAGTCGAAGGAAGCCATCGCGGCGCTCGAGCAGGCCGACCGGCTTCAGCCCGGAACGCCGCAGGTCGTCATGGGCCTCGCGGACCTGCATCTCGAAGACGGGCAGTACGCGAAGGCGCGCTCGCTCGCGGAGGCGGCGCGCGCTCTCGGGTCCTCGGGGGTCGACGAGGAGCTCGCGGCGATCGCGCTCGCGGAGGGCGACGTCGCGGCGGCCGGGAAGTACGCCGAGGCCGCGCAGGCGAAGAGTCCGGGTGCCCGTCTGCCGCTGCTGCTCCTGGGGCGCGTGGCGGCGCGGCGGGGCGACTTCGCCGCGGCGATCGGGCACTTCGACCACGCGCTGCAAATCGAGGTGGACACGCATGCCCCGCCGATGCAGGGCATGCGGGCGGCCCGCGCCGACGCGCTCGCGCATCTCGGCCGCGAGCAGGAGGCCGAAGAGGATTTCCGGCACGAGATCCGGGATTTTCCCGAGGGTCTCGACGCGTGGTCGCGGCTCGCGCTGCTCTACGCCGCCGGCGGCCGCGGGGCGGAGTTCAAGGCGCTCCTCGACGAGATGACGCGCCGGGTCCCGACCTCGAGGAGCTTCGAGGTCGCGGCGAAGGTCTGCGAGATCGTCGGAGACCGCGAGGGCGCGCTTTCCTTTCGGCGCCGGACGAGGGGCTAGGGACGAGGGACTAGGGACTAGGGACTAAGGACCAGGGACAATCGATTCTCGAGCAACAAGAGTCCTTTGTCCTTAGTCCTTTGTCCTTAATCCTTGGTCCTTAGTCCTGTCATCACGTCCCGCAGGCGCACGACGCCTTCCTCGATCCGCTCCGCGGGCGTGCTCCCGTAGCCGAGGATCAGGCCCTGCCGCGCCGGGCGTCCGGCATAAGCATCCGAAAGAGGCGCCGCCCAGAGACTGCGTTCGGCCGCTCTCCGCGAGATCTCGACGTCGCGCCGGCCTCGCGGCAGTGTCGCCGTCAGGAACATTCCGGCGGCGTCGCCGAGGACGCGGAGCTCCTCCGGCAGCTCGCGCGCGAGCGCACCGACGAGGGCCTCGCGCCGCTCGCGGCAGAGGACCCGCATTCGCCGGATGTGGCGCGCGAAATGCCCCTCGCGGACGAAGTCGGCGAGCACGGCCTGGGAGAATGTGGGGGAGAGGATGTCGATGGAGTATCGGACCTGCGTGAAGGCGTACACGAGGTCCGGAGGCAGGACGAGATACGCCAGACGGATGGCCGGAAAGAGGATCTTGGTGAACGTCCCGATGTAGATCACGCGCGCGTCGCGGTCCAGTCCCTGCAGCGCCGCGATCGGCAGGTTGCCGTAGCGATACTCGCTGTCGTAGTCGTCCTCGACGATCCAGCAGCCGCTCTCCCGCGCGAAGTCGAGCAGTTGCAGCCGGCGAGCGGCGCTCATGGTGACGCCGAGCGGGAACTGGTGAGACGGCGTGACGAAGACCGCGCGCGGCTTCGGGCTCCGGGCGATGGCGGCGGCGACGTCGAGGCCGTGTGCGTCGACCGGCACGGGCACGAGGCGCGCGCCCGCCAGGGACAGGACGCGGTGAAGGCCGAAGTATCCGGGCTCCTCGATCCAGACCGGGCTTCCCGCGTCGAGCAGCACCCGCGCGGCGAGCTCGAGCGCCTGCTGCGACCCGTTCACGATCATGATCTGGTCGGGCTCGCACCGCACGGCGCGCGCCGTGCGCAGATACTCGGCGACGGCCTCGCGAAGCGCCGGCAGGCCCATCGAATCGCTGTAAGGAAGAAGCGCCGGGTCCGCTCGCCGGGCGTGGCGGGCGACGAGGCTCGACCAGACGGGGAGAGGAAACCGGTCGAGCGCGGGCTCGCCGACGCTGAACGCTCCCCGGCCGCGAAACCAGGGGCCCGCCTCCAGGCGCCGGAGCTCCGCGGCCATGCGGCCGATCTTCCGCGGCGCCGGTCTCGCCGGCGCGGCCCGGACCGCCGCGCGGCGGGCGCGGGCGGGCGCAAGGTTCTCTCCCGGAAGCGCGCTCGCGACGAACGTGCCCGATCCGGTGCGGCTCTCGAAATAACCCTCGGCCAGGAGCTGCTCGAAGGCATTCAGAACCGGGATGCGCGAGATCTCGAGCTCGATCGCGAGGCTTCGCGTGGATGGCAGGCGCTGTCCCGGACGCAGGCGCCGCTCGACGATCGCGTCGCGGTAGCCTTCGTAGAGCTGCCGATAGAGCGGCTTCGACGCGCCGCGGTCGACGGCGATGACGGGAAGGATTCCGGGAGGCGCCGCGCTCATGGCGCGACGATAGTGGTCATAGAGATCCGGTTTCAAGTGGATATTGCCGGCGACCGCTTCGTTCGTCACAATTCGACGCCGTGGGCCGGGTTCTCGCGCTCGCTGCATTCGTGTTGTCCGCCGCGCTCCTGCGGGAGGGCGCCGGAATGATCCCGGAGCCGGACGCCGCCGACGCTTCGCGGCCGCCGGACCACGCCGTCGTGGTCGAGCTCTTCACCTCGCAGGGATGCTCGAGCTGCCCGCCCGCGGATCGGCTGCTCGAGAGTCTCGGCGCCGAGAGCGCGGGCCGCATCGTGCCGCTCGCGTTTCACGTGGACTTCTGGGACTCCCTCGGGTGGAAGGACCCGTTCTCGCGGCACGCCTGGACGGAGCGGCAGACGGATTACGCGCGCGCCTTCCGGTCGCAGAACGTCTACACGCCGCAGGCGATCGTGGACGGCCGCGTCGAGATGGTGGGCTCCGACGCCGGCAAGCTGCGCTCGGCGATCGCGTCGGCCGCCGCGCGCCCCGCGGGGCGCATCTCCCTCGAGCTCCAGCCGGCGGCGTCGCAGGTGCTCGTCCGCGCGGACGTCGAGCGGCCCGAGACGTTGCGCTCCCGCAAGCTCGACCTGATGATCGCGCTCTACGAGACGGGCCTCGTCACGGCGGTCGGGAAGGGCGAAAACGGCGGCAGCACGCTGCGCAACGACTACGTCGTGCGGGTCCTGCGCCGCGCGGGGCGCCTGTCCTCGGGAGATTCGCACAAGGAATTCCGCGAGGAGATCTCGATCGAGAAGGGCTGGGACCGCGGGCGCCTCGGCGTGGCGGCGTTCCTCCAGGATCCGTCCTCGCTCGAGATCTGCGGCGCGGGCGCGCGGCCGCTGGCTCCGCGCGACGGGGGCTAGCGAGGCGTGTCCCGGAGTCTCCGGACGGCGCTGCCCATGCTGCTGGCGGGCGGACTCGTCGTGGGCGGACTCGACGCGATGGACGCCATCGTCTTCTTCGGCGCGCGGGGGGCGTCGCCCGGGCGGATCTTCCAGTCGATCGCCGCCGGACTCCTGGGGCGCGACGCGGCGTTCGGCGGCGGGGCGCCGGCCGTGTTGCTCGGCGTCTTTCTCCAGCTCTTCAACGGCTTTCTCGTCGTGCTCGCCTACTTCCTGATCTCGCGGGCCCTGCCGGTCCTCGTCGCGCGGCCCGTTCTCGGCGGGCTCGTCTACGGCCCTCTCGTGCATCTCTTCATGACCTACGTCGTCATTCCGCTGTCGGCGATTCACCGGACGCCGCCGATGCCCCTGCCGGTCATGCTGAACGGGCTGATCGGCCACGCGCTCCTCGTGGGCCTGCCGGCGGCGTTCGCCGCGCGGGCGGCCGGCCGCCCCTCGGCGGGCGGAGCGGAGGATTCCCGGCCTTGGGCACCGACACCGGCCGAATCGTCGCGAACCTGACGGCCTTCTACGAATTCCGGGACAAGACCGTGGTCTCCGTCGGCGCGGGCGGCGGACAACTGATCGAATACGCGCGGAGCGCGCGACGCGTGATCGCCGTCGAGCGCGACTCCGAAGGGGCGCGCCGCCTCGCCGAGCGCGCGCGGGCCGCCGGCCTGGACGACCGCATCGAGATCCTCGAAGAGGATTTTCTCGCCGTGCGCCCGCGGGGCGATCTCGCGCTGTTCGAGTTCTGTCTGCACGAGTTCGAGGATCCGGGCCGCGCGCTCGATCGCGGCGCCGAGGCGGCGCCGGACGTCGTCGTGGTCGACCATGCCGCGGGCTCGCCCTGGATGTGGTGCGCGGGCGAGGAGCAGGGCGTCGAGGCCGCGTGGGCCGCCGTCGCACGGAAGGAGGTCCGGCGCCGGCGGCAGCTCGAGGGAATTCAGATCTTCGCGAGGTTCGCCGATCTCGAGTCGCGGCTCGCCGCGTGCGGTCCGGTCAGCCGGTCCCGTATCGAGCGGTTCCGCGACGCCGTCGAGATCGCCATCCCGATGCCGTACCGCATGGTCTTGCTCTAGCCGTCCATCGTCGCGCCACTCCTGACCAAGTGGCTATACGACACTCGTCCCGAGTGGATATTTTCAGCGACCACTCGGTAGCCGACACTCCTCCTCGTGATGGATTCTCGAGCCCGAGCCCGCCGCGCGCGATCCGATGGGAAGGGGGCCTGACGTGGCTTCCCCCGGAATCTACGGCATCGTCCCGCGCGCGATTCCGGGAGCGCGCGACGGCGATCCGCCGGAGCCGGCGCCTCAGGTTCCGTCGGCGTCCGCCGAGCCCGCGGAGATCCTCGCGTGCGCCGAGGCGCTGGGAATTCCGTGGAGGCGCATCCTGCTCGGCGAGATCGAAGCCGAACAGCGGCTGCGGCGATACGTCGGCGACGTCGCCCGGGAGGGCCCGCTGCCGGTCGCCTCGACCGTTCTTTCCTTTTCCGTCCTGCGGTCCTGGCGCGTGCGCGACGAGATCGAGACGCTCGCCTGCCAGGCGCGGAGCGCCGTTCGCGGCGCCGAGCGGCGGCTGCGACTCGTCTTCCGGCACCTCATCGGGAAGGAGAAGCGCGATCCCGTCGCGCTCGGGCAGCACTTCTGGTTCGCGTACCAGCGCGTGCTCCTCCTGCAGCGCGTGCGCCGCGCCGCCGCCCGGAGCCGCGGCACCACGGCGGAGCGCCTGGCCCAGGTGTGCTCGCGCGCGCACTGCAGCTTCGACGATGCCGCCTGGGCGCTCTGCCAGGAGGACTCCCCGCGCCGCGGGCAGCGGCTCGAGTCCGCGGTGCGCAAGGTTCGCGAGGAGGGGTTCCTCGTCCCGCGGGCGTCGACCGAGGCCCGATCCCTCGCCGAGCTGCGGCGGATCGCGCTGACCTCTCCCCACGTCCGCCGACAGCGCCCGTCGCGCGCCTGGCCGCAGGATCCCGTCGGGAAGCCGCGTCGCGTCGCGCTCCCGGTCGAAGTCCGCTGACGAGGCCGCGCCCGAAATCCAGAATTCCCGGCGCCTTCTCCAACGGGACGTCCGGGATCGCGCGTCTTAATCCAAATCGTGCAGGCGCGCAATGGGCTCGAGCGGCGAGGGTTGCGGGCTCCCTCCCGTGTTTGGCGGTCGCGTTGCTCTCTCCAGTGCCGCCGACCGGTCTCGGGCGGCGGGGAGGAAGCGAATGCGGCAACGAAGGCAGTCGGATTTCTCGAAGGAGGGTTTCATGTCGAAACGGTTTGTCGGGCTGGCGGCCGTCGTGGCGGCCGTTCTCTTCGCGCTCGCGGTTCCGGCCGGGGCGCAATATGGCAGCAACACGGGCGGCATCGACGGAAAGGCGGTCGATGAGCAGGGAGGCGTGCTCCCCGGCGTGTCGGTGACCGTGTCCGGCGTCGGTGCGCCCCAGACGGTGTACTCCGACGCGCGCGGCGAGTTCCACGTCGTGAACCTGGCGCCGGGCGTTTACACGGTCGCGCTCGCGCTCCAGGGCTTCACGACCGTCAACCGCGAGAACGTGACGGTGGCCCTCGGCCGCAACACCGAGCTGACGATCCCGATGAAGCTCTCCGCGGTCGCGGCCACGGTGACCGTCTCGGGCGAAGTGCCGGTGATCAACACCAAGAGCGTCCAGGTGGGCGCCGCGATCACGCAGGAGGAATTGAAGACCATTCCGACGGCGCGCGACCCGTGGGTCGTCCTACAGTCGGTGCCGGGGGTTCTCGTCGACCGCATCAACGTGGCGGGCTCGGAGTCGGGCCAGCAGTCGACGATCGGCGGCAAGGGCTCGATGACGGGCACCTTCTCGGTGGACGGCGTGAACCTGACCGACATGTCGGCGCTGGGCGCCTCGGCCGGCTACTACGACTTCGACTCGTTCCAGGAGATGCAGGTCATCACGGGCGGCGCCGACGCCTCGATCTCCGGCTCCGGCACGCACCTGAACATGGTGACCAAGCGCGGGACCAACGAGGTCCACGGCAGCGCCCGTCTCTTCGCCGTGGATCACCACTTCCAGTCCGACAACCTGCCGGATGAGGCGAAGACCCAGGTCGACTCGAACGGGAACCCGGCGCCTCTGGCGGCCGGCAACTCGATCAACAGCGTGCAGGACTACGGCGCCGAGGTCGGGGGTCCCGTGTGGAAGGACCACATGTGGCTGTGGGGCTCCTACGGCCGCGACCAGATCAACCTGATCACGGCGGGCGGCGCCACCGACAACACGACGCTCGAGGACTTCAACGCGAAGTTCAACTGGCAGATCGTGCCGTCCAACACGGTGGACGTCTGGTATCTGCGCAGCGACAAGCTGAAATTCGGCCGCAATGCCGGCCTGACGCGTCCGCAGGAGACGAGCTGGAACCAGACGCTCCCGCAGAACACGTGGAAGGTGGCCGACTCGCAGATCGTGGGCTCGAGCCTGTTCCTGACGGCCCAGTACAACGGGTTGAACGGCAACTTCACGCTCGACCCGCAGGGCGATCCGAACCGGCAGACGTTCATCGACGAGGGCGGCGTGTGGCACAACACGTACGAGTTCTTCGCCGGTCCGCGTCCGCAGCGGCAGGTGAAGGCCGACGCGTCGTACTTCTTCAACGCCGGCTCGGTCGGCAACGAGCTCAAGGCCGGCTTCGGCTATCTGAAGTCCGGCGCCCGGTCGACGTCGCAGTGGCCGGGCTCGCTCGACTGCGCGGGCTGTTTGAACAGCGGCGCCTTCGTCCCGGGCAACGGCCAGGCGGCGCAGACCTACGCCGACCTCTTCGACTGCACCGACAACGACGGCAACTCGATCCCGTGCGCGACGATCACGCGGCAGTCGAATCTTTCGATCGACAACAAGTACTACAGCGCGTACCTCCAGGACGCGATCACGTTCGACCGTCTGACGGTCAACCTCGGTGTGCGATGGGACCACCAGTACGGCAACAACAACCCGACGACGATCCTGGGCAACCCGACGCCGGAATTCGCGGCGGCGGGCATTGCGCCGACGGTCGCCTATGCCGGGGCCGACAAGCCGTTCACGTGGAACGACTGGCAGCCGCGCGTGGGTCTGACCTACGCGTTCGGATCGAACCGCACGACGGTGTTCAAGGCGAGCTACTCACGCTACGCCGAGGCCCTCGGGACCAACACGACGGGCCAGATCAACCCGACCAACTCGGTGGCCTATCTCTACTACCCCTGGAACGACGCGAACGGCGACGGGATCGTCCAACCCGGTGAGGTCAACGTCTCCGATCCGTCCAACCCGATCACGTGGCGCGGCGTCGACCCGGCCAACCAGGGTGCCGCGGTCTCGCCGAACTCGTTCGCGCCGGGATTCCACGCGCCGAGGACCTGGGAGGTCGTCGCAGGCGTGGACCACGAGCTCCTGCCGGCGTTCGCGATCGGAGCGACCTACACGCACCGCGAATTCACGGGCCAGCTCTACCGCTATCCGACGGGCATCACGAGCGCGGACTACACGCTCTACCGGACGCTCAGCGGCACGCTGCCGGGCGCCCTGGGAGGCGGCGCGTACTCGGCCCCGGTCTACGAGCTGACCTCCTGCTTCAACGACCCGGACAACTGCTCCGTGCCCCCCGGCTACGTCTGGACCAACCGGGCGAGCGGGTACAACCAGACCTACGACGGCGTCGATCTGGTGCTGACCAAGCGTCTCTCCAACCGGTGGATGATGCGCGGAAGCGTCACCTACAACGTGAACAAGCAGCACAACGACGGAAGCGGCTGCGTCGATCCGACCAACATCGTGCCGGGACAGTCGGGAGACACGGGCAATCCCATGACGGGCTACACCGGCGAGAGCTGTGCCGACGGAGCGTATGTCGCCACCCGCTCCACCGGCAGCGGCTCGAAGGACAGCGTCTTCCTGAACTCCAAGTGGCAGTTCAACGTCAACGGGATGTACCAGCTGCCGATGAACTTCAACGTGGCGGCGAGCATCTTCGGGCGCCAGGGATATCCGATCGTCCCGTTCCAGCGGCTGACCGGTGCGGACGGATACCAGCGCGACGTGGTCCTCGCGTCGACCAACGATTTGCGGTACTCGAACGTCTTCGAGTTCGACATGCGCGTCGAGAAGCTGATCCCGATCACCCCGACGGCCAACGTGACGCTGTCGGCGGATCTCTTCAACGTCACCAACGAGAACACGGTGCTCCAGCGCTTCAACCGCATCAACCGGTCGAATACCGGCCTCATCAAGGAGATTCAGAGCCCGCGCATCTGGCGGTTCGGCGCGCGGGTCTCGTTCTAAGCGGCCTTTCTTCCCTCTGCCGCGAGCCGCCGGGATGGCCCGGCGGCTCTTTTTTTCTCGCCAGCATGATGTCGCGACGGCGACCTGACGATCGTCCCGTGCCCGCGGCGTCTCGCCCCGGCTTTGGGCGGCGAGCACTGTCGTTCGTCCTGAGAATCGCGCGTCCGGTCACCGGACGCTCTGCTAAGTCGCTTGAACTGCGAGACCTGTCCGCTGTGACAATTTCAGCCCGTTGGACCTCTATCCGGTTTTTTGGATAAAAGCGACGTCGAGACTCATCACATGACTCTTGCCACTTGTATTCAAACCTCTGAAAACACGGATGAAATCTCGCAATATGCGACTCGTCCCGAATCGTGCCTCGATGGCTCCCGATTTGCTTTACCAACGCCAGGAACCGATGTCTAAAAACGTCTTTTCAGCGAAAGCAGGCTTCTTAAAGGAGGGATCTATGCCGAAACGGCTTCCCTATTTGGTGGGGGCCATCGCAGTTCTGGCGATGTGCCTCATCGCCGTGCCCGCCGTCGCCCAGTACGGCGGCACCACGGGTGGAATCCACGGAAAGGTCGTCGACGAGCAGGGGGGCGTTCTCCCCGGCGTCGCGGTGACGGTCACGGGGCCTGGCGCTCCGCAGACCGCCTACACGGACGCCCGCGGCGAGTTCCACGTGATCAACCTGAGCCCGGGCCTCTACACGATCACGCTCGCGCTGCAGGGCTTCGCGACGGTCAACCGCGAAGCCGTGGACGTCGTCCTCGGCCGCGACACCGAGCTGTCGATCCCGATGAAGCTCTCGTCCGTCGCGGCGACCGTGACGGTCTCGGGCGAAACGCCGGTCATCGACACCCGCAAGGTCCAGACGGGTGCGGCCGTCGTCAACGAAGAGCTGAAGTCGATCCCGACGGCGCGCGATCCCTGGGTCGTCATGCAGACGGTCCCGGGCGTCCAGATCGACCGCGTCAACGTGGCCGGCTCCGAGTCGGGCCAGCAGTCGAACATGATGACCAAGGGCACGCAGGGCGCCACCTTCCAGGTGGACGGCGTGAACCTGACCGACATGTCGGCCCTCGGCTCCTCGGCCGCCTACTTCGACTTCGACTCGTTCCAGGAAATGCAGGTCATCACGGGCGGCAGCGACCCGTCGGTGCAGGGCTCGAGCGCGCACCTCAACATGATCACCAAGCGCGGCACCAACGAGCTGCACGGCAACGCCCGCGTGTTCATCACCGACCATCACTTCCAGTCCGACAACCTTCCGTCCGACCTGACCACGCTCCCGTCGGGCAACCACATCCAGAGCATCCAGGACTACGGCGCGGATGCCGGCGGCGCGCTCTGGAAAGACCACATGTGGCTCTGGGGCTCCTACGGACAGGACCAGATCAACCTGGTCACGCTCGGCGGCGCCCAGACGAAGACGACGCTGCTACGACTTCAACGCGAAGTTCAACTGGCAGATCGTCCCGTCCAACTCCGCCGAGGCCTGGTACCTCCGCAGCGACAAGCAGGTCTTCGGCCGCGGCGCCGGCGCCACGCACCCGCAGCCCACGACCTGGGACCAGGTGCTCCCGCAGAACACCTGGAAGATTCAGGACTCGCAGGTCTTCTCGTCGAGCTTCTTCGCGTCGGCCACCTACAGCGGCCTGAACGGCAACTTCGTTCTGTCGCCGGAAGGCGGATTCAACACGCAGACCTTCCTGGATGCGGACGGCGTCTGGCAGAACACGTATGAGCTCTACTCGGCGCCGCGCCCGGCCCGCACGGTCAAGGCGGACTCGTCCTTCTTCTTCAACACCGGTTCCCTCGGCCATGAAGTCAAGGCCGGGTTCAGCTATCAGAAGTCGGGCGTCACGTCGGCGACGGCCTGGCCGCCGTTCGAGGTGGGCGTCGGCCCGGGCCTCGCGGCCGGGACTTACGGCGACCTGTACGACTGCGGCGTTCCGTGCGCCGTCATCACGCGCAACGGCTCGTTCGGCGCGGAGTCCAAGTACTGGGGCGCCTACATCGGCGACACGGTCACGTTCGACCGGCTGACGGTCAACGCGGGACTCCGCTGGGACGAGCAGTACGGCACGAACTTCCCCAGCGTCGTTCCGGGCAACCCGAGCTTCCCGGACATCCTCCCGGCGTTCAACTATCCGGGCAGCGGCAAGCCGTTCGAGTGGAAGAACTGGGAGCCGCGCTTCGGCCTCACGTACGCGCTCGGCGACACCCGTTCGACGATCCTCAAGGCGAGTTACGCGCAGTACGCCGAGGCGCTCGGCACCGGCACGGTCTCGATTCCCAACAACTCGGCCGGCGCCGCCTACGGTTACTACGCGTGGAACGACGCCAACCACGACAACCTCGTGCAGCCGGGTGAGGTCGACACGAGTCAACGGCTTCCAGTACTCGCGCAACTACAATCCCGTCCAACCCGGGCAGATCCGGGGACGCCGTCAAACAACGTCTCCCCCGGCCTCCAGGCGCCCAAGACCTGGGAGATCATCGCCGGCGTCGAGCACGAGCTGCTGCCGGCCTTCGCGCTCGGGTTCAACTACACGTACCGGAAGTTCACCGGAACTCTCTATGGCGCCTCGCAGCTCAACGGCCACACGTACGATCCCAACACGGGCTTCGTCCTGACGTCGAGCAACTACAACCAGTACGCGCTGCTGACGGGCACGACGCCGAATCGGCACGTCCTACAGCCAGCCGTCTACCAGATCAACCCGGGACGTTCTGGCTGCGCTGGGCGGCACGCCGGCCGGCTACCTCTCCGTCAATCGTCAGGACTACGATCAGACGTACAGCGGCTTCGAGTTCACGGCGACCAAGCGTCTGGCGAATCACTGGATGATGCGCGGGAACTTCACCTACAACACGAACCGGCAGCACGTCGGCGCCAATGGCTGCATCGACCCGACGAACCTGCTGACGAACACCACGGTCAACGCCCAGTCCTGCCGCGACAACGATCTCGTCGCCATCCAGTCGACGGGCAGCGGCAGCAAGGGCTCCGTGTTCCTCAACTCCCGGTGGCAGTTCAACGTGACCGGCATGTATCAGTTCCCGCTCGGCTTCAACCTCGCGGCGAACGTCTACGGCCGCCAGGGTTACCCGATCAACTGGTACATCACGTCCACCGGGCGCCAGTGACGGCCTGAGCCGGAACGTGGTGGTGTCCCCGGCCGACGGCGACCGCTACGGCAGCGTCTTCGACGTCGACCTGCGGCTCGAGAAGGTTCTGGTCATCACCCAGACGGCGACTATGACGCTCTCGGCGGACTGCTTCAACGTCACCAACGAGAACACGGTTCTGCAGCGTCAGAACAAGCTGGGCAGCTACAACGCCGACCGATGGTTTCACGCCGCTCGGCAGCGCCAACTCGGTGCGCGAGATCATCAGCCCGCGGATCTTCCGGTTCGGCGCTCGGATCGCGTTCTAAGAGATTCGTCCTCGGTTTTCTCGCCGCCGGGAATGATCTTCCCGGCGGCTTTCTTTTGGTCTGAATAATGTTCCTGTTCCGGCGGCTTCGGGCTTCGGTCCCGGCGCTCCTGATAGTGGCGATCGCCGCGCTCTCCGCCTGCCGCCGGGCGGCCGAGACGCCTTCTCCCGCGTCGCTACTTGCGGCCGCGCCCGGGCCCTCCGCGCCCTGGCCGAAGAACCTCGACGTCGTCCTCGTGACGATCGACACGCTGCGGGCCGACGCGGTGGGATTCGACGGCAACCGCCGCGTCGAGACGCCGACGCTCGACCGGCTCGCCTCCCAGGGAATCGTCTTCGACGAGGCGCACGCGCAGAACGTCGTCACGCTGCCGTCCCACACCAACATCCTGACCGGGCTCTACCCGTTCCAGCACGGCGTCCGGGACAACAGCGGCTTCAAGCTCGATCCGTCGGTGCCGACGATCGCCTCGATCCTGCACGACCGCGGCTACGCGACCGGCGCGTTCGTCGGCGCCTTTCCGCTCGACTCGCGCTTCGGCCTGACGCGCGGGTTCGACGTGTACGACGACCGGTATCGGCGCGGCCGGTCGACCCTGGACTTCGAGATGGCCGAGCGGCCCGGCGCGGAGGTCGTCGCGGCCGCGCGCGAGTGGTGGGGAAAGCAGGCCGGCCGGCCGAGATTCCTCTGGATGCACCTCTACGACTGCCACGCGCCCTACCGGCCGCCGCCGCCGTTCGCGCAGCGCTACGCGGACGATCCGTACCTCGGCGAGGTGGCCGGTGTGGACGCCGCGCTCGCTCCGTTCCTCGGGCCCTTCCTCTCGGGCGCCGCCGGGCCCGCGCTCGTGATCGTGACCGCGGACCACGGCGAGGCGCGCGGCGATCACGGCGAGCAGACGCATGGCCTCTTCGCCTACGAGGCGACGCTGCACATCCCGCTCGTCGTGTGGTGCCGCGGCGTCCTGCCGCCGGGCCGCAGCTCCGAATTCGTCCGCCACGTGGACATCGCGCCGACGATCCTCGCGGCGCTCGGCGCCGAGAAGCCCGCCGCGTGGCCGGGCGCGACCCTGTTCCCGGGCGGCGCCGCACCGCCTCCGCGTCCGTCCTATTTCGAGTCGTACTCGACCGCCTTCAACCGCGGCTGGGCGCCGCTGCGGGGAATGCTCGTGGACGGCGAGAAGTACATCGATCTGCCGATCCCCGAGCTCTACGACCTGCGGCAGGACGCCGCGGAGGCGAACAATCTCGCGTCGAAGAAGCCCGAGGAGCTGCGGCGGCTCGCGCGCCTCGTCCCGGCGGGATCGGACTTCCGGTCGGCGGACCGAGCGGCCCCGGGCTCCGAGGAAGTCCGCAAGCTGCGGAGTCTCGGCTATCTCGCGGGCAGCGCCGTCCGGAAGGACAAGTACACCGACGCGGACGACCCCAAGACGCTCATCGACGTCGACCGGCGCATGCACGACTGCGTCGACCTCTACCAGCGCGGGAAGCTCCCCGAGGCGATCGCCGTGGCGCGCGACGTCGTGCGCGATCAGCCCGCGATGCCGATGGGCTACGAGAACCTGGCGTTCGTCCTGCGCCGCGCGGGCGCGACCGACGAGGCGCTCGCCGTGTACCGCAAGGCCGTGGATACCGGGATCGCCGGCGAGGAGCTCGTGCGCCAGTACGCGCTGGCGCTCTCCGAGGCGGGACGCGCGCCGGAGGCGCTTGCGCAGCTCGCGCGGCTCTCCGGGAGCACCGACCCCGACACCCTGAACGCGCTCGGCATCGCGCAATCCGACGCGGGGCAGGGGGCGGCGGCCGAGAAGACCTTCCGGCGCGTGCTCTCGATCGACCCGAAGAACATCGAGGCGTACGAGAACCTCGGGATCGTCCAGCTCCGCGCCGAGGACGCGCGCGCCGCCCGCGAGTCCTTCGAGAAGGCGCTCTCGTTCGACGAGCAGGCCGCGCGGGCCTGGAACGGTCTCGGCGTCGCACGGCTTCGGCTCGGGCAGGAGCGGCCGGCCATCGATGCGTGGAAGAAGGCCGTGGAGTTCGATCCGCAGATGTTCGACGCGCTCTTCAATCTCGGCCTCGTGGCGGGCAAGAACGGCCTGCGGCGGGAGTCGCGCGAGGCGCTCGAGCGATTCGTCGCCGAGGCTCCTCCGGGCCAGTACGGCCCGGACATCGCCAAGGCGCGCAACATGCTCCGGGAGCTGCGCGAGGCGGGCACGTGAGCGGCGTCGGGAGGTTAAGGAAGCCTCAGAACGGCCGTCACGGCGTGCCCCGGCGGGCGTTTTGGGTTACGCTTGGACAGGCGGTGTCGTGATGCTCGGCCTGGTCGGTTTCGTGCTGTCCGTGCTGCCTCTTCTGGCCTCCGACGCCGGCCGCGGGGGCGGCTCAACCGCAGGCCGCGCCCGCAGCCGCAGAGCGTCCAGGAGAGCGCCGAGGTCAGCCTGGTCGAGGTGCCCGTCCGCGTGCTCGACCGCCGAGGCAGTCCTCTGCGGGATCTCACCGAGAAGGACTTCGAGGTCTTCGACGACGGCAAGCCTCAGGAGATCGTCGCGTTCGACCGCATCGACCTCGCGCAGAAGGCGATGGAGCCGGGCGCTCCGGAGCTCATCCAGCCCGCCGCGCGGCGGCACTTCCTGCTGCTCTTCGATCTCTCGTTCGCCAAGCCCAAGGCGGTCGTGGCGGCGCGGCGGGCCGCCAAGGAGTTCGTGCTCGGGCTGCCGCCGAACGACTTCGCGGCGGTCGCCACGTTCTCCGTCGAAAAGGGCGTGCGGCTCCTCGTCACGTTCTCGGCGGACCGCGTGCAGCTCGCCCGGGCGATCGACACGCTCGGGCTGACCGACCCGAGCAGCCTCGGGAACCGATCCGCTCGCGTTCGTCTACGAGGTCATGCGGCATGCTCGGCTCCGGGAGCACGCCGACCTCGGAGCGCGGCGGCGCGAGACCGCGAAGCCGTCAGCGGCCGGCATCCTCGAGGCGCTCCAGACGCTGAGCTCCCTCGAGCGCGCCTCGCTCGATCAGTACGAGCGCGGACGGGTCGCCCGCCTGACGGGCTCGCTCGGGGAGGTCGCGACGGCCCTCGACGCCATCCAGGGCCGAAAGGACATCGTCTATCTCTCCGAGGGATTCCAGAGCCGGCTGCTCTCGGGCGCGAACGAAAACAGTCAGGAGCACGACTGGATGCTCTCCGGCGAGCACTGGAAGGTGGACCCCGAGAAGACCTACGGCAACACGAACCTCCAGGAACAGCTCAAGTCCATGGCGAGCCTGTTCCGCCGATCCGACTGCGTCATCCACGCCGTCGACATCTCCGGCCTGACGACCGAATCGGCTCCGGACTCCCAGGGCTCGCCGGTGACGCGCGGCGACAACGCCCTCTTCGAGCTCGCCGACGCGACGGGGGGCGAGGTCCTCCGCAACGACAACGACTTCCGCGCGCAGCTCGATCGCCTCATCGCGCGAACGAATCTGGTCTACGTCCTGACCTTCCGGCCTTCCTCGACGGGCGCGAGCAACCGCTACCACGAGCTGAAGGTGAAGGTGAAGGTGAAGGGCGCCCGCCCGATCGCCCGCGCGGGATACTACGAGCGGCCGGCCTATCGCATGCTCTCGCCGCTCGAGCGCAACCTTCTCGCGGCCGACGTCATCGCAAACGAGACTCCCATCGCGCAGATTCCGGTGCGTCTCCTGGGGGCGCCGATGCCGGGCGGCACCGGCCCCGCGCGGGTTCCCGTGCTCATCGACGTTTCGGGGCCCGAGCTCCTGATCGGGGAGCGGGGGTCCGAGTCCGCGGCGGAAATGTACGTGTATGCGTATGACGCCCAGGGGACGCTGCGCGACTTCTTCACGCAGATCGTCCACATCGATCTCGGCATCAATCGAGATCGGCTGGAGAAGGGCGGCCTCCGCTACGAGGGCCAGCTGACGCTCCTTCCCGGCGACTATCGAGTCCGAGCGCTCGTTCGCAGCAGCTCGACCGGACGCATGGGGCTGGCCGCGGAGACGATTCACGTTCCGGACTTCTCCGAGAAAACACCCTATCTCGCGCGCCCGCTCTTCATGGAGAGCTCCGCCGACGGCATCTTCGTTCGGGGACGTTCGGGAGCCGCCGCGGGGGCGGTCGAGCCGCCCTCGCTGCCCGTGGCTCCGCCCGACCTCGTCCCGGCGGCGGACCCCGAGGTGCGCTCCGGGAGCCCGACACAGCTCTCCGTCGTGGCTTACTACTTCGGCGATCCGAAGGCCCTGAAGATCGGGGCGCAGGTGCTGTCGGAAGCGGGCCGGCCGCTCGCCGAAGGCGCGATTCGGGTCATCGGTCAGTCCTCCGCGGATCCCGACGGCAAGCGGGTGCTCATGGTCTCCTTCACTCCGGAGCAGCTCTCGCCCGGGCTCTACGCGCTGCGCGTGTTTCTCCACGACGCGGCGACGGGCAAGTCGGGGACCGCGTCCGCGCCATTCCGGGTCCGTTGACTCGCCGTCGGGGCATCGCGGCGGCGGCCGCGCTCTTCGCCGTGCTCGCGGCGGCCTGCGGCCGGGGGACGCCGCCGCCGGTCGTCCTCATCTCGATCGACACGCTGCGGGCCGACCACCTGCCGGCGTATGGATACCGCGGCGTCGAGACGCCGGCCCTCGACGCCCTCGCGCGCGACGCCGTGCTCTTCGAGAACGCGTACTGTCAGGTGCCGCTGACGCTGCCCTCGCACGCCGTCCTCCTCACCGGCCTGCCGCCTTATCGCAACGGCGTGCGCGACAACCTCGGGTTTCGCCTCGCGCCCTCGGTCCCGACGCTCGCCTCGCAGCTGCGCGGCGCCGGATACGCGACGGGCGCGGCGGTCTCGTCGCTCGCGCTGCGGGCCGATCGCGGCCTCGACTCCGGGTTCGACTTCTACGACGACCGCTTCCCGAAGGAGTCGCCCGACGAGCGCGCCGGAACGGCGAGCGCCGCGGTGCTCCTCCGCTGGCTCGACACGATCTCGGGCCGCACGCCGTTTCTCTTCCTGCACCTCTACGAGCCGCACGCGCCGTACGCGCCGCCCGAACCCTTTCGCAGCCGTTACGCGGCGCAGCCCTACGACGGGGAGATCGCCGCGGCCGACGCGGCGGTCGGACGGTTCCTCGACGACCTGAAGCGCCGCGGCCTCTACGACGGCGCGCTCGTCGTTCTCCTCTCGGATCACGGCGAGGGCCTCGGCGATCACGGCGAAGACGAGCACGGGGTCTTCCTCTATCGCGAGGCCATCCACGTGCCGCTGCTCGTGAAGCTGCCGGGCAAGCGGCGCGCGGGCGAGCGGGTCGCGCGGCCCGTGGCGCTCGTGGACGTCTTCGCGACCGTCGCGGCGGCGGCGCGGCTCGATCGGCCGGCGGCGACGGAGGGGCGGGACCTCCTGGCGCGCGAGACGCCGGGCGGGCGGCCGCGGCGCATCTATTCCGAGACGCTCTACCCGCGTCTCGCGCTCGGCTGGAGCGAGCTCTTCTCGCTGACCGACGCGCGCTATCAGTACATCGAGGCGCCCCGACCGGAGCTCTACGACGTCGCCGCCGATCCCCGCGAGCGGCGCGACCTCGCGCCCGGCATGCCCGATCCGTTTCGCGCGATGCGCGCGGAGCTCGAGAAGGTGCCCCGCGCGGAAGCGGCGCCGGAGAAGGCGAGCCGCGAGGAGATCGAGAAGCTCGGCTCGCTCGGCTACATCTCGATGACGCGCGGCGCGCCCGGCGCGGCGCTCCCGGATCCGAAGGATCGGATCGCCTCGCTCCCGAAGTACAAGAAGCTCTTCGAGCTCTACTACGCGAAGGACGACGCCCGGGTCGTGCCGCTCGCGGGAGAGATCCTGGCGGCGGAGCCCGGAATGATCTCGGTCTGGCGGATGCGATCCTCGAGCCGCGAGCGCCTCGGCGACCTCGAAGGCGCGGCGCGGGATCTCGAGAGCGCGCTCGGGCGGTGCCCGGACGCGACCGCGGAGCAGAAGAGCGAGGTCATCGAGCAGCTCGCGAGTCTGCGCGCGCGTCTCGGAGACCGCGCGAAGGCCGAGGAGATCCTCCGCGCGGGCCTCGCCGGCCCGCTCGCCACCGACGGGATGCGCGTGGCGCTCGCCCGCATCCTCGCGGAGACCGGGCGTTCCGAGGAGGCGGCGAAGATCCTGCCGCCCGCCGCGGCCTCCGATTCGGCGGCGCTCTCGGACGCGCGCGGAGTGGCCGCCGCGGAGTCGGGCCGGCTCGACGACGCGCGCCGCGCCTTCGAGGCGGCGCTCGCGCAGGAGCCGGGCAACGCGACCGTGCTCCTCCACAGGGGCATGCTCTCGCTCCGCGAGCGGAAGTTCGCCGAAGCCGAGGCGTGGTTTCAGAAGTCGCTCGCCAGTCAGCCGGAGGCGCCCGGCACGCTGTCGGCGCTCGGGCTCGCCCAGGTCCAGCAGGGGAACACGTCGGGCGCGTCCGCGTCCTGGTCGAAGGCCGTACGGCTCGATCCCACGCAGTACGACAGTCTCTTGAATCTCGGGATGCTCCTGGGACGAATGGGAAAGTTCGACGAGGCGCGAAAGCCGCTCGAGCAGTTCGTGAAGACGGCTCCGCACCCTCAATATGCCGCGCAAATCGCGCAGGCGCAGCGGCTCCTGAAATCCCTCCCAGCGTCGGGCCGGTGACGGCGCCGCCGGCGCGGTGAATTTGAGTTACGCTTCCCGGAGGCGGCTGCATGTTCCGGTTGACCTCGATCGCGATCGCCTCCGTGACCCTGCTCGGGGCAGTGCATCCCTCCGCGCCCGAGCCCGAGACGCCGTTCACCGAGTCCGCGGAAGCCGTCCTCGTCGAGGTGCCCGTGCGCGTCTCCGACCGCCACGGGAACCCGATCCGGGGACTCGAGGCGAAGGACTTCGAGGTCTTCGATGACGGCAAGAAGCAGGAGATCCTCGCGGTCGATTCGATCGATCTCGCGCGAAAGACGCGGAAGCCGGGCGCTCCGGCGGAGCCGCTCAATCCGGCCGCCCGACGCCACTTCCTGCTCCTCTTCGACTTCTCCTTCGCGCATCCGAAAGCGATCCTGCAGGCGCAGCGCGCGGCGCGCGACTTCGTGCTGTCGGGACTCTCCGACACGGACTTCGCGGCCGTCGCGACGTACTCCGTCGAGCACGGCTTGAAGCTCCTGATGACGTTCTCGTCGGATCGCGTGCAGCTCTCCCGCGCCATCGACACCCTCGGCCTCGTTCCGACGGAGGACCTCGCCAAGGATCCGCTCTCCTTCGCGTTCGACACGGCCAGGGCGCTGCCGACGAGCGCGCGCATCGGACAGAAGGAATCCCAGGCGGCGGCGATCACCGAGACGCTGCAGACGCTGCAGCAGATTTCCCGAGCCCGCTACGACCAGTACGCGCGTCTGCGGATCCGGCGGCTGACCGAGTCGCTTGGCGATCTGGCGAGCGCGCTCGATTCCGTGAGCGGACGGAAGGACATCATCTACATGTCCGAGGGCTTCGAAAGCCGCCTCGTCACGGGAACGAGGGACACCGAGCTCGAGCGCGAGTGGATCATCAGCGGCGAGCAGTGGAAAGTGGACGGCGACAAGCGCTTCGGCAACACGACGCTGCAGGACGACATCCGCCAGGTCGGCGATCTGTTCCGCCGTTCCGACTGCGTGCTGCACGCGGTGGACATCGGCGGTCTGCGGCTCGATCCGGAGAACACGACCGTCGACAACCCGGCCGAGAATTCGCTCTTCGAGCTCGTGCAGCCGACGGGAGGCGAGGTCCTCCGCAGCAGCAACGACTTTCGCGGACAGCTCGACCGGCTCGTCGCGAACACGAGCCTCGTGTACGTGCTGTCGTTCCGGCCCACGCGCAGCGGGCAGGAGGGGAAGTATCACGCGCTCCGGGTGAAGATGAAGGTCCCCGGGGCGCGGGTCCTCTCGCGGGCCGGCTACTACGAGCGGCCGCCGTTCCGGCTGCTCTCGCCGCTCGAACGGAATCTCGTCGCCGCCGACGTGATCGCCAACGAGACTCCGATCTCCGACATCCCGACGCGGATGCGGGTCTCGCCGCAACCCGATGCCTCCGGCCTGGCGCGCGTCCCGGTCCTGATCGAGATCCCGGGAACGGCGCTGCTGGCGCACCTGGTGGGCGACCGGCTGCCGGTCGAGATCTACGTCTACGCCCACGACGCCTCGGGGGCGCTGCGCGACTACTTCACGCAGACAGTCCAGGTCGACCTCGGCCTCCACCGGGACCGCCTGACGCGCGGCGGGCTTCGCTACTTCGGGCAGCTCGCCCTCGCCGAGGGCAACTACCGGGTCCGCGCCCTCGTGCGCAACGGCCAGAACGGCCGCATGGGGCTCGCCGTCGAGGACGTGCGCGTCCCCGACTTCTCCGGCAAGCAGCCCTACATTGCGCCGCTCCTTTTTCTCGACAGCTCCTCCCCGGGAATCTTCGTTCGCGGCAAGATGGGGGAGGCGGCCAAAGGCGCCGCCGATCGGGTGACACTGCTCCCCACCCCGGGACCGGACCTCCTTCCCGCGGCGCTCCCCGAGATGCGCTCCGGAAGTCCGGCGCACGTCTCGCTCGTGGCGTACTACTTCGGCGAGCCTCAGAACGACGCGCTGAAGATCGGCGCGCAGGTGCTGACCGAGGAGGGGCGGCCGCTCGAGGAGGGCGACGTTCGGGTCCTGGAGAGGTCGCCCTCCGATTCGGACGGGCGTCAGGTTCTGATGGTGGCGTTCACGCCGGAGCGCCTCTCTCCGGGCCGCTATTCGCTGCGCCTCATCCTCCGCGACGCCGCCACGGGCAAGGGCGGCCACGCCTCGGCCCCCTTCCTGGTTCGGTAGCCTCCGAGTCTCGTGGTTCTCCCGGCGGCGCTGCTCGTCCTCGGCGGTCTCCTCGCTTCGCCCGCGCAGGAGGCGCCCCGCGACCCGGTCCCGCAGCTCGGGCGGGAGCTCGACGCCCTGCGCCGCCGGAGCGCGTCCGTCCAGCCCGGGACTGCCGCGGCGCGCAAGCTCGCGAGCGAGCTCGGGAGGATCGGCGCCGAGTATCTTGAGGCCGGCGACACGGGCCGAGCGATCGAGCTGCTCGAGGAGGCTTACGGCTGGGACGAGCAGAACGGCCTCGTCCTCTCGGAACTGACGCTCGCGTACGTGCGTGCGGAGGACTTCGCGTTCGCGCGCTTCTATCTCGAGCTCGCCGAGCAGCGCGCGACGCAGGCGCCCCCGGAGGCCTACGCCACGCTCGGTGAGGTGTACTACTCCCTCAACCGCATCGAGGATGCCGTGCTCGCGTGGGAACAGTTCGAGCGGCTCGAGGGAAACGATCCGACGGTGCTGCGGCGTCTCTCGCGCGCGCGGCAGGAGCTCTCGCTGTCGCACGGACAGCGGCGGCTCGAGATCCCCGGGTTCTCGATCTCTTCGGACGAGGCGATCTCTCCCGACGTCGTCGAGAAGGTGGCCGACCGCCTGACGGTGGCCTACAAGGAGCAATCCGCCTTCTTCGGAGCGACGCTGCCCTCGACACAGGTCGTCATCCTCTACGCGGGGCGCGCGTACTTCTCGCTCGTCTCCGTGCCGGAGTGGGTGGGCGGCGTCTTCGACGGCAAGATCCGCATCTCGATGGATCCGGACCAGGGCGTGACGCCGGCGCTCGAGGGCGTTCTGGCGCACGAGCTCGCCCACGCGCTCATCCGCAAGGTCTCGGACGATCGGGCGCCGGGATGGCTCCACGAGGGGCTCGCGCAGTGGGCCGAAGGCAAACGTCTTCTGCCGCGCGACCTGCGCGAGATTTTCACCGGAGGGCGCAAGCCCGCGTCGCTGACGGGGATAGAAGGCGATTTCGCCCGGAAGTCCGATCGCGCCGCGGCGCGCGCCCTCTACGCGGAGGCGCTGGGGCTCGTCGAGTACCTCGTCCAGCACCGCGGGCCCGGCGCCTTGATCTGCCTGCTTCAGGACCTGGCCGGAGGCGCCTCGATGGAGGACGCGCTGAAGCTCGAGACGGGACTGACGGGCGCCGGCCTCATTTCGGCCTGGAGGTCCTGGGCCGGCGTCTGAGCGCCGTTTACGGGCGGGCCTCGATCCGGTCCCGGGCCCGCAGATCGGACGCCGCCGTCGAGTGATCGGCGACGGCGGCCCGCGGCGCGCTGCCGTTGGCGAGCCACCAGTGCCGCGCGCGCTCCTCGGTCCAGCGCTCCGCCGTGCGGATCGCGCGCAGGCGGTCCGCCAGCTCATGCGCCGTCTGCGGGCGATTGGCGGGATCCTTCTCGAGGCACGACAGGACGATCCGGTCGAGCTCCGGCGGCAGCCCGCTCTCGACCCACTGCGACGGGGGAGTCGGCTGCTTCTGCACGTGGTCCATGAGGATCTGCAGGGACGTGCCTTCCTCGAAGACGCGGCGCCCGGTCAGGAGCCAGTAGGCGACGCACCCGAGCGAGTAGATGTCGCTCCTCCAGTCGACGTCCGGCGATCCGAGCCCCATCTCCGGCGACATGTAGCCGGGCGTGCCCGCGATCACGCCCGTCATCGTCACCGGGGCGCGCGCGTCGGCGACCGGATTCTTGACGAGGCCGAAGTCGAGCAGCTTCACGAAGTCCCAGTCGAGGCCGTAGCGGCAGACGTAGATGTTCGCCGGCTTGACGTCGCGGTGGATGAGGCCGCCCTCGTGCGCCTCCGCGAGCGAATGGCAGGCCTGCTCGAGAAGGTACAGCGCCCTTTCCGGCGGAACGCGGCCGAAGCGATGGACGAGCGACTCGAGGTCGAAGCCTTCGAGCAGCTCCATCACGTAGTAGAAGGTCCCGTCTTCCGTCGTCCCGAAGTCGTACACGTCCACGGTGTGCGGCGAGCGCAGTCCCGCCGTGGCGCGCGCCTCGCGCTCGAAGCGGCCGAAGAGCTCGCGGGAGTCGGAGCCCGCCCCGAGGCGGATCAGCTTGACCGCCGCCTGCCGCGCGAGAAGCCGATGGCTGGCGCGCCAGACCTCGCCCATGCCGCCGCGGCCGAGGAGCTCCTCCAGGCGGTAGCTGCCCATCTCCTGGCCCTTGCCGGCGGCCATGGCGAGCTCGAAGACGATGCGGGAGACGACGAGCGCCACGCCGCACGCGACCGCTGTGGGAAGGAACATCAGCGCCGTCAGGGTCGCCGTCGGTGACGTTCCGCCCACGGCGACGTTCAGCGCCAGACCGGCCGGGTCCATCAGGGCCGCGGCGATCGTCGCGACGGTCGTCTTGCCGCGCGTGTTCGGCACGATCAGGGGATAGGCGAGGATCCAGACGGCGACCGCCGACCAGCCGCGGGGCATGACGTCGGGGCGGAGCGTCATCGAGTGGAACATGACCCCGAAGAAGAGGGCCTCGACGACCTCGTAGAGGAGGCCCAGGTCGAGCAGCTTCTCCGGCGAGAGCATTTCCCGATAGGCGATCCAGGCCACCGAGAGAGAGAGGCCCACGCTCCCGAGCACGGCGAGCAGCCACAGCACCGACACGCCGGACCGTGGGTCGAACGGCGTGACGATGCGGTCCATGACGGCGAAGAGGATCGAGGCCGCGGCGCCGATGAGCGCGATCGTGGCGAGCCGGCGGGCGCCTGCGGCGAGGAGGTCCGGTCGGAGGCCTCCCGTCGAGGCCGCCGTGGCTCCCGTGCGAGCGCCGCTGCCGGGCGAGCTCTTCTTTCGAATGCGCAGCATCATGAGGATTGCCTGTCTGATTCTACGGAAAGCGGTAGACTCGGATCTGTCGGGGGAGCCCACTCCGCCGCTTCTCGAGGGCGCGGCGGACGGCTGAGAGTCTCCGGACGGCCGATCCGGCCGCCGGAGAGACCCCGTGAACCTGATGCGGGTAATGCCGCCGTAGGGAGGTCGAGATGAGCGTTCGTCGGGATTCCCTTCCCACCAACCGGGTGGCCAATCGCGAGCCGCTTCCGGGCTCGCGCAAGATCTACGCCTCGGGGCCGCGCGGCCTGCGCGTCCCCTTCCGGGAGATTACGCTCCAACCGACGCGAGGGATGCGAGGGCGAAACGGAGCTCCACGCGCCGCTGCGCGTCTACGACACGTCCGGGCCCTACACCGACCCCGACGTGGACATCGACCTGCGCCGCGGCCTTCCGGAACTGCGGCGGGAGTGGATCGACGCGCGCGGGCCGTACGCCGAGGGCGATCCGGTCCGGCGCGGCGCCCCCGAGCTCGCGCTGACGCGGCCGCCGCGGGCCCGCCGGGGGCGCGGCCCGGTCACGCAGATGTTCTACGCGCGGCGGGGCGAGGTGACGCCCGAGATGGAATTCGTCGCCGTGCGCGAGGCGTGCGAGCCCGAGAAGGTTCGGAGCGAGATCGCGCGCGGCCGCGCGATCCTGCCGGCCAACATCAATCACCCCGAGTCCGAGCCGATGATCATCGGACGCAACTTCCTCGTGAAGATCAACGCCAACATCGGCAACTCCGCCGTGGGCTCTTCGATCGAGGAGGAGGTCGAGAAGATGACCTGGGCGACGCGATGGGGCGCCGATACGGTCATGGACCTCTCGACCGGCCGCAACATCCACGAGACCCGGGAGTGGATCCTTCGGAACTCCCCGGTTCCGATCGGAACCGTCCCGATCTATCAGGCGCTCGAGAAGGTCGGCGGAAAGGCCGAGGAGCTGACCTGGGAGGTCTATCGCGACACGCTGATCGAGCAGGCCGAGCAGGGCGTCGACTACTTCACGGTGCACGCCGGCGTCCGGCTCGCCTACATCCCGCTGACCGCGGGACGCGTGACGGGGATCGTCTCGCGCGGCGGCTCGATCATGGCCAAGTGGTGCCTCGCGCATCACCTGGAAAGTTTCCTTTACACCCGGTTCGACGAGATCTGCGAGATCCTGAAGACGTACGACGTCTCCTTCTCTCTCGGGGACGGTCTCCGCCCGGGCTCGACGGCCGACGCCAACGACGCGGCGCAGTTCGCGGAGCTCGAGACGCTGGGCGAGCTGACGACGAAGGCCTGGGCGCAGGACTGCCAGGTCATGATCGAAGGGCCGGGCCACATCCCGATGCACCGGATCCAGGAGAACGTCGAGAAGGAGCTCGCGATCTGCCACGAGGCGCCCTTCTACACCCTCGGCCCCCTCGTGACCGATGTCGCGCCGGGCTACGACCACATCACGTCGGCGATCGGCGCGGCCATGATCGGATGGTTCGGCACGGCGATGCTCTGCTACGTGACGCCCAAGGAGCACCTGGGCCTGCCGAACAAGAAGGACGTGAAAGACGGCGTCATCGCCTACAAGATCGCGGCGCACGCGGCGGATCTCGCCAAGGGACACCCGGGCGCGCGTCTCTGGGACGACACGCTGTCGAAGGCCCGGTTCGAGTTCCGCTGGGAGGACCAGTTCCACCTCGCTCTGGACCCCGAGACGGCGCGCGAGTTCCACGACGAGACCCTGCCGGCCGAGGGCGCGAAGGTGGCGCACTTCTGCTCGATGTGCGGCCCGCACTTCTGCTCGATGAAGATCACGCAGGACGTCCGCGACTACGCGGCGACGCCTGGGCGTCGCCGAGGACCAGGCGCTGGCGCGCGGGATGGAGGAGAAGTCCGAGGAGTTCCGCCGCGACGGGGCGGAGATCTACCGGAAGGTCTAGAGGGCGTTCCGGCCGGCGGCGGGACCTTCCTGGAGGCGGCGCGCCTCCTCGGCGACGCGGCCGAATCCGGTCGCCCGCGGCGTCCCGCGAAAGGGAATCGAGCTCCTGGGTTGCGCGGAGCCGGTCGCCCGACGCGAGATCGATCCGCGCGAGGGCGAGGCGCGCATCGAGCTGGAAGTTGACCCAGCCGATGCGGCGGGCCTTTCGCAGGATGTCCTCGACTTCCTTTCGTCCCTGCGCGGCGCGGCCGGACGCCGCGTCCGCCTGGGCGCAGGCGATTTGTGCCGGGATCATCTCGTTGACCTGCACATTCGTCCGGAGAACCGCGCGGACGCGCTGCGCCGTCTCCTCCGCTTCGCGCGTCCGTCCGAGGAGGAGGAGCGCGCGCACGAGCGACCCTTCCGCCAGCGCCTGATTACCGCTCGCTCCGCTCTTCTGGAACTGGGCGTCCGCCTCGCGCGCGAGGCTCGCGGCCTCGTCGCCGCGGCCCGACGCGATCAGGATGTCCACCTGCGAGAGGGCGCTCTCGGCCCGAGTCTCGCCTTCGCCGAGACGTTCCTGAATCGCCATCGCCTGTGCGGCGTACTGTGCGGCCTCCGGCAGGTTTCCCATGTCGAACAGGACGCCGGAGAGGTTGTTGAGCTGCCGTGCCTCGGGACCCTCGCTCTTCAGGCTCCGCTCGATCGCCAGGGCGTCCTCGTAGTTCTTCTTCGCGGACGCCAGATCTCCTTCCGAGTGGAGGACGTCCGCGATTCCTTCGAGCGTCCAGGCCTCCCAATCGCGCTTCCCAATCTCCCGGGAGATCTCGAGGGCCTGCCGGTGCAAGTCGAGCGCGCGCGGGAGATCTCCCTGATCCCACGCGACCGTCGCGATGCCGTTCAAGGCCCAGGCGATGCCGGTTCGATCGCCGACCTCCGTGTCGATCGCGTGGAGCTCCTCGAGCTCGCGCCGGACGAGAACGAGGTCCCCGGCCTGGAGCCAGTCGAGGTTGATGAGGTCGGTGAGCACCGTGGCTTCGCCGCGGCGGTCCCCGGTGTTGTGGAACGTGGCCAGCGCCTGCCGGTAAAGCGCGCGTCCTCCGGACAGGTCGCCCAGGCTGACGAGGATGCCGCCGAGGTTCCGGACCGCATCCGCCGCGCCGTCGCGATCGCCGGCCTGCTCGTACAGATCGCGCGCCGCTTCGTATTTCGCCCGCGCGGCGGGATACGTACCTTGAGAATCAAGTACGGCCGCCTCTTCGAAACGCGCGCGCGCGAGGATCCGCTTCTCGTCGAGCCGCGCGGCTTTCGCCGCGGCGCGCGCGGCCGCGGCCCCCTGCCGAGCGAAATCGGAGAGTGCGCCGGCGGCCGCCGCCTCCGCAAGATCGATCCGCGGATCGTCCCCCTGCGGCGCCGGCAGCTTCTGGAGGAGCGCGACCGTCTCGAGTGAGTCCTTGAGGTGGCCGCCCGAGAGCTGCGTCCGGGCGAGGCGAAGGCCGTATTCCGCGTCGTCGGGGTATGCCGTCCAGAGCGATCGGTAGAGCCCAATGGCCTCGTCCCATTTCTTTCGGGACTGCGCCAGGCGGGCCTGGCTCAGGAGCCGCTCCTCGTTCGAGAGCCCTTCCGCGTGCTCGACCGCCTTCTGCGCCTCCTCTTCGGCGCGGCGGTCGTAGCCCAGGGCCGACCACGCCTCCGAGAGCGCCGCATGGGCGAGAGAGAAACCCGGCTCCGTCTCGGTGGCCCGCACCAGTAGGTCGCGAGCCTCCGGCGCGTCGCCCCGGCGCAGCCGGTCGAGCCCTTCGGCATAGAGGCGCGTCGCGTCGGGGTTCGCGGGAAGGGACGCCTTCACCACGGCCGCCTCCGCCGCCGTGCGTCCGGCGAGACCGAGCCTGCCGCGCAGCTGCTGGCCGGCCGATGACACGAGGGTGAAGAGGTCCGATTCCGAGCCGGTCTCCGAGACGGAAGCCACCGTGTCGCCGCTCCGCGCGTCCTGGACCAGGAGGTCGACGCGAATCCGTTCGCCCCCCGGCGCGGCCAGAGTGACGTAGGACCCGAGGACGATCTGGTCGGCGTTCAGATCCGAGCGCAAGTTCGCCAGCGTGTCGGCCGAAAGCGGACCGGCCGGGGGCGTGACGCGGCGGCGCGCCACGTTCTCGGCCGGGACGATGCGGACTCTTTCGCCGGCGGCCAGCTCGGCGGTGACCATCGCGGAAAGGGCGGTTCCGAGCCAGTCGGTCTCCGTCCGGCCGGAGAGATTGCGCAAACCGAGAACGGCCAGCGCGGGCCGGATGCGGGGCGGCGCTCCGTTCGACGGCGCCGCTGCGCCGCGGCCCTTCGAGTGAACCGCCAGAGCGATGAGGACGGCGGCGACGGCCGCGCCGGCCGCCGTGGCGAGCCACCGGGCGATGCGGCGCCGCTCCGAAGGGCCCGGCGGCGGCTGAGACGCGATGGGCGGCGGTTCCCGGGCGTCCGCCCGCGCCGCGTCCGAAGGCGGAGCGGCGTTCCTAAGGTCGATCGCGAGCTCCCGCGCGGAGGAGTATCGGTCCTGCGGATCCTTCGCGAGGCACCGCCGCAGGATCCGGGAAACGGCGCCGGGCATGAGCCCGATGCCCGGCGCGAGCCCGGGCGGCTCGTCCTGGAGAACGGCGATCATCGTCTCCGCGGCGGACGAACGCTCGAAGGCGCACCGTCCGGAAAGCATCTCGTAGAGCACGGCACCGAGCGAAAAGACGTCGGCCCGGCCGTCGATCGGCGCTCCCCGCACCTGTTCGGGAGACATGTAGTTGATCGTGCCCAGGACGAGCCCCGGCTCCGTGACCGCTTCGGAGGGGGCGCCGGTTTCCACGGGACTTCGCGGTCCGAGCTTGGCGAGGCCGAAGTCCAGGATCTTCACGCGGCCGTCGGGGGTCAGGAACAGGTTCGCGGGTTTGAGGTCCCGGTGCACGATCCCCTTGTCGTGCGCCGCGGCGAGACCGTCGGCGACCTGCGCCGCGAGCTCGGCGGCCGCGCGCGGCGCGATCGGCCCGACCTCCAGCCTCGACTGGAGGGTTTCGCCCTCGAGGAGCTCGGTGACGATGTACGGGCGCCCTTCGTGCGAACCCACGTCGTAGACCGCGGTGATGTTGGGGTGATTCAGGGACCCGGCCGACTGCGCTTCTCGCTCGAAGCGCCGCAGCCGATCCGGATCGTTCGCGAGCGTCGGGGAAAGGATCTTGATGGCCACGTCGCGCTTGAGTCTGTCGTCGCGCGCGCGATAGACGTGGCCCATCGCGCCCGAGCCCAGCCGGCCCACGATCGTGTAGGGGCCGAGCCGGCTCGGGAATTCGCCTGCGGGAGGTTCGGCGGGCGGCGCCATGGGCGGCGTCGGTTGCGGGAGCGCCGCTTCGGGCGCGCCGCCCGCGGCCTCCTCGATTCGCACGGGCGCGACGAATCGGTACCCGACGCGGGGGACCGTCTCGATGTAGTCGCTCCCGTCCTGGTCCCCGAGCGCTTTCCGGATCGTCCAGATGTTCTTGGTGAGATTGCTCTCCTCGACGACCGCGTCGGGCCAGAGGGCCGCCATCAGCTCCTCCTTGGTCAGGAGGTGGCCGGCGTTGCGGACGAGGAGCGCCAGGGTGTCGAAGACGCGGGGCTGGAGGCTCGTCGGCTTGCCATCGCGGGTGAGGCGCCGCTCCGCGACGTCGAGCCGGAACGGCCCGAAGCGGTAGCACTCGCCGGAATTCGGACCGCTGGGCGCTCTATCCATTCCTTATCCAGAAGAAATCCATGGGGAAGCCAGCGCTCGCCCAAGGACGGAATTATTCCACGCGGTCATCCTGCCCCCCGAAAAGGAGGGCCCCATGGCGTTTCGATCGATTCGGAGGATCCTGACGCGTCTCTCTTCCTCGTTCCGGGCCTGGCGCAGGCGGCGCCGCAGCCGCAGGCACGGACGTTCGTGTCGGCCAAGAAGGGGAGCGACTCGGCGAACTGCGGCCGGACCTCGCCCTGCCGGACGTTCAACCGGGCGATCTCCCTGACGTCTCCGGGCGGCGAGGTGGTCGTGCTCGACTCGGGCGGCTACGGCGCCGTCACGATCTCCCAGGCGGTCACGCTCGAGGCGCCCGACGGCGTGTACGCCGGGCATCACGGCGGCCTCGGGCGATGCGATCACCGTCGCGACGGGCGTCTCGGACACCGTCGTTCTCCGCGGGCTCACGCTGCTCGGCGCGGGCACGGGCAACGCCGGAGTCGACATCAAGTCCGGAGGCACGATCCACGTCGAGAACTGCACGATCCGGGGCTTCGGTCTCAGCGGCGTCGCGACGGCGGAGGGCGTCTTCGTCTTCCTCTACATTCAGGATTCCGTCGTTTCCGACTCCGTGAACGGCCTCGTCGTGGCCGCGTCGCAGGCCGAGCACGAGTTCTTCGCGAGAATCGCCATCGATCGTTCCCGGTTCCTGGGAGGCGGCCTGCTTCTCGACGCCGAGAACGAGCTGCAGTCCGTCTCTGTCACGAACACCGAGATTGCCGACGTCCACGACGACGCCATCTGGGTTCTCGGCGATACGACCGTCACGGTCGATCGGTGTGTCATCAAGGACTTCGGAGACAACGGCATCTTCAGCTCGGGCGCCCGCGCCCGCGTCTACGTCTCGAACTCGGTAATCCGGTCGACCATCGCGCGTTTCGACGCTCCGCTCATCACCGGCACGGGCGGATTCCTTTGCTCGTTCGGTAACAACGCGATCTCCGACCCGGTCTTTGGAGTGACGTCATGCGCGACGCAGTGAGGCCGCCGTTCCGGCGGGGACTCGGGCCCACGATGGCTCTCGCCGCCTCGATTCTCTGGTCCTGTTCCGGGAAGACCTCCGCCGCGGCGCCGCCCCCGGGCGCCGTGTCCAAAGCCCCCGACCCCTGCGCGCTCGCGACGGCCGCGGAAGTCGGCGCCATCCTGAAGCGGAAGCTCGAGGCCACGGCCTCCGGTTCCACCTGCGAATTCGGGAACGCTCCCGGCGCCGTAGACATCGCTGCGCTGACCGACGTGAAGATCGACCTCGCGCGCGACGACATGACCGAGGCGCAGGTCAAGGGAATCTACACGCAGACCGGCAAAGCCGTCCGGAAGTCGCTCGATCCGGACTCGAAGGGCCTCCAGAAGACGATCGTCGTCGCCAACGACATGCCGAGCGTCGGCGACTGGGCGTTCACGACGAACGTCGCCGCGGTCAACATGGGCTTCGGCCTCTCGTCCCGCGGCCGAATCCTCGAGGCGCGGAAGGGCCCTTGGCACTCTGACGGTCGGCGCGACGATCTCTCCCGATCCGGGGGAGGCGGCGCTCGATGCCGAGCTCGCGGGCATCGCGCGGACCGCGATCGCGAGGCTGCCATGACGGAGTCTTGGAGGAATGACGAGTCGATGCGCAAGACAAAAAGGAGAGGACGCGCCATGAGATTACCTGTATGGATCATCGTGTCCGTTCACGCTGGCGAGCGCCGTCGTTCGCGCGGATCAAGACGCCTGCGATCGGATCCGGCAGGCCAACCTGAAGACCGGCAGCAGCCACGGGCAGATGAAGGTGACCGGATACGACTTTGCCGCCGACACGCCCGACATCTACGGTTCCGGCATTCACACCTGCAGCTATCTGCGCGACGAGGTCGTGGATGGGCAGGCCGCCGCCGTCTATCGCGAGCAGTACCAGGCGAAGACCGGCAGCACCGACGCGACGATCTGGATCTCCAAGACCTCCGGATTGCTGCTCCGAGAGGAGCAGGATGGCGACGTGCCCGGCAAGGGGAAGGGCCACATCGCGTATCGATGGACCGCCGCGGAACCCGTCGGGCCGCCGCAGGCGCCCCTCGACACAGAGCAACGGCAAGCTGCCGATCTACCCGCGCGGCCGCAACCTGAACGACATGCCGGCATCCGCGGTCGCGCAGGGCGTGCCGATGGTGCTGGAGACGGACGACTCAGTGGCGACGGTCGACGCCTGGTACAAGTCCCATGCACCCGGATCGTGCGCGCGAAGCACCGCGGCCCAGGGCGTCAAGTACGCCTGTCCCGCCGGCAGCGTCATGATCTACGCGCACGAGGGCAAGACTCAGATCGCGTTCGTTCCGGCGATGGCGACGTCCGGGGGGAAACAACCATGAACGCGGACGTCAGCCTGGCGAACCGGCATTATCGACCGAGAGTAGCAACTACCGACCAACAACATCAGATGAAAGGAACAGCCATCATGAATAACCACAGTGACACCGGCAAGACTCAGCAGAACAAGACGCAACGTTTCGTTTTGTTACTTTCCATCATCCTGCTCTTGTCGACCCTTCCCGCAAAAGCGGATGACGATGATAAGTCGCAATGTCATGCCTTCTACGGTCCGTTTACCTCGGTCGTCGTGCCGCCGCCCGACTGCACGTCGCCGGTGGGACTATGCACCCACGGCACGTTGGTCGGCGAATTGCCGGCCACCTATGATTTCACGGCCCTGACGCAGACCGCCGATCCTCGCGATCCGAATATCGTCACCCTGACTGGAAAGAGCATTGTCACAACTGCCGCAGGTGTGATTCACACCGACGACGTCAGCGTGATCAACTTCGCAACCGGCGACTTCGTCACCAAAGCTCTTGTTCATAAGACCAAGATTCGCGGCGCGAAGACTCGGCGGTTTCATAGCGGCCGGCAATCTCGATCTCGCGACCGGTCAAGCGACCGGGAACTATTCCGCCATTCTGTGTTCGCGCCGGGACGATTAACTCAGGAGTTGAGGACGAAACTCTCCCGCAATCGTGCTGCCTGCGGCGGTGTCCGCGGTAACGTCGACACCGCCGCCGAAGGCCCCGGTGACCGACGACTCCTTCGGAACGAAGGTGAGTCGACAACTCAGCGCTGGATGCGCTGCCCGGACATCGGGGGCTGCTCGCGCGCGTTGTCGACCGCGGCGGGTCGGCTGCCTAAGATTCGAAGAAAGTCTGCCGGCTCCTCAACAAACGCGAACCCGGCGCGTAAACCCTCTTTGCGGGCCCGCGTTAGGCTCGCATACCGGAGGTGATCCCATGCCCGATGTGACCAAGCACGACCACGGTTCGTTTTCCTGGGCGGAGCTCGCGACGAGCGACGCGGCCGCCGCCAAGGTCTTCTACGAGAAGCTCTTCGGCTGGTCCGTCAAGGACGATCCCATGGGCCCCGGACCGCAGGACGTTTATTCGACCGTCCAAGTGTCCGGCAAGGCGGTCGGCGCCCTGTATCCGATGCGGGCCGACCAGAAGCAGGAGGGCGTCCCGCCGCACTGGACGACCTATGTGACGGTGAAGTCGGCGGACGAGACGGCGGCGAAGGCGAAGTCTCTCGGGGGCAAGGTGATCTCCGAGCCTTTCGAGGTCATGACGTTCGGCCGCATGGCGGTGATCCAGGATCCGGCCGGCGCCTTCTTCGCCATCTGGCAGGCACGCGAGCACATCGGCGCGCAGCGGGTCAACGAGCCCGGCGCGTTCTGCTGGATGGAGCTGCTGACGCCGGACCTCGGAAAGGCCAAGGCGTTCTACGCGGGTCTCTTCGGCTGGTCCTACAAGGATTCGACGAGCCCCGGCATGCAGTACTCGGAGATCCTCCTCGACGGCAAGCCGATCGGGGGCATGATGCCGCCGATGCCCGGGATGGAGAAGATGCCGTCGGCCTGGGGCGTCTACTGGCAGGTCACGGACGTGGACGGTTCGACCTCCAAGGCGAAGTCTCTCGGCGCCAAGACGCTCGTCGAGCCGCGCGACATCCCGAACACCGGCCGGTTCGCGGTGCTCCAGGACCCGCAGGGCGCGGCGTTCTCGATCTACAAGCAGGCGGGCAACGCCTGACCGAGGCTCTCCGCCGCCGGGTCAGAGCTTGATGAAGATCCGGCGGCGGTAGAGGAGCCCGGCGATCCCGACGAAGACCGACAGGAACGCGAGCGCGAAGAGGAGGGACCCGAGCCGCGGGTCGGCGAATCGGTCGAAGACCGTCCGATAGATCGTCGAATAGAGCGAGCGCGGCTTCCCGGCCGCGTCGGGAATCTTGATCCACAGGAGCATCAGGACCGCGAGAAGCGACAACGTGAAGATCGCGAGCGCGTTCCTCCCGAGCCAGCGGAAGGGCGCCGCCCACGACTTCCAGCCGCGCGCGTCGACGATCCAGAGGCAGACCGCGACCGCGATGGCCGCGAGGCCCGACATGAAGACGGCGTAGGAGGACGTCCAGAGGTTCTTGTTGATGGGGAAGACAGTTCCCCACAGGGCTCCGATCGCGGCGCCGGTCGCTCCCGCGGCCAGCAGAACCGGAATCTTCCGACGCAGCTCCATCCGCGCGGAGAGCAGCGCGCCGGCCATCGCGCCGAAGAGCGTCGTCGCGATCGCGGGCAGCGTCGAGAGCGGGCCCTCGGGGTCCCAGCCGGTTTTCCACGTGTGCGCGCCGAGGACGAGCCGGTCGACGTAGGCGGCGAGGTTTCCCTCGACGTCGAGGCGTCCCGCGCCGAATCCCGGCACCGGCACGAGCTCCATCAGCGCCCAGTACAGGAGCACGAGCGCGACGGCCGCCGGAAAGACGCCGCGTCGCCCGAGGAGCAGGCGAATCAGTCCCGCCGCGAGGAAGCAGACGCCGATCCGCTGCAGGACGCCGGGGATCCGCAGGTGCTCCTTGTGGAAGAGAAAGTACGAGAGCGCATTCAGGGCGAGGCCGATCCCGAAGATCGCCGCGCCGCGCGCCGCCGTGTGCCGGAGGAGGTCCGCGCGGGTCGCTCCGGTCTCGCTCCTCCGCGTGAAGGAGATCTCCATCGAGACGCCGACGATGAAGAGGAAGAACGGGAAGATCGTGTCGGTGTAGGTCCAGCCGTTCCACTCGGCATGGAGCAGCTGCGGGTACGCGTGCTCCCAGGTCCCCGGCGTGTTCACGACGAGCATCCCGGCGACCGTCAGGCCGCGCAGGACGTCGAGCCCGTCGAGACGCACCACCGCAGACGCGCCCGCCGCCGGAGCCGCGGCGGCGCTCAACGGAAGGCGCCGGCCATGCCGTCCGGCCCGCGACCCGCGACGAGCCGGCCGACGACGGCGAGCTTCTCGAGGTCGAGAGCGGCGACGAAGTCCGCGCCGACCGCAGCCACCCAGGCCCTTCGGTTGTCCGGCGCGACGAGAAGGCCGACGACCTCCGGCTTCTCGCCCGCGCCGATGGCGATCCGCCCGATCGGCCGGCGGGTCGCCGTGTCGAAGACCGCGACTTCTCCCGAGCTCGCGCACGAGACGAGGGCGCGCTTGCCGTCGGGGGTGATCTTGACGCGGATCGGAAACGTCGCGGCGGCGACCTCGCCGATCACGTCCAGGCTCCGCGCGTCGATCACGGAGACCGTATCCGCTTCGCGGTTGGCGACCCAGACCTGGCGGCCGTCCGGCGTGATCGCGATGCCCTCGGCGCCCTTGCCGGTCGGGATCTGCCGAATCGCCTTGCGGCCCTCGACCACGGTGACGCTGCCCGACCCGATGTTCGCGACGAACGCCCGCGCGCCGTCCGGCGTCGAGACCACCATGTGCGAGACGTCCTGGAACGTCGGGATGCGCTGCTCGACGCGCCCGGCTTTCGGGTCGACGACGAGGAGCTCCTTGAGGCCCTCGGCGGTGACGAGCAGGCGGCCGTCGGTCAGCGGGGCGAGGCCGTGCGGCCGCGCTCCGGACGGAAGCTCGATCGCGCCGATCTTCGTTCCCTTGTCGACATCGAGAAGCGTGATCGTGCGGCCGGGCTTTTCGCGGTCGCCGTAGTCCGAGACGGCGCACGTCCGCCCGTCCGAGAGCACGGCAGCTTCGTGCGGTCCGTGGCCGACCGGAATCGTCGCGACGGATTTTCCGGTCTCGGCCTCGACGATCGTGGCCGTGTCGTCCGACTTGTTGAGGATCACGACGCGGTCGGACGACGCAGGCGCGGGCGCGGGAGCGGCCGCGGCGGCGCCGGAAAGAAGGAGCAGGAAGACGGCAATCGCTGCGCGCATGGAGATTCTCCGGATTCGAAACTGTACCGCAGGGACTCGCCTACAATGCTCTCCTTGAAGCCATCCGTCCTGCTTTTCGCGGCGCTCGCGTCATCGACGTCCGCCGCGCTCCTCGGTCAGGCTCCCTCGGACTCGCCCCTGCCGCGGCAGCGCTCGGGACGCTACGAGGTGACGCTCCATCCGCCCGCCGGGGGACTGCGCGCCGGCGCGGAGATGGAGATCGAGTTCCAGGTCCTCGACTTCGGTTCCGCCGACGCCGCGTCCGCGGGGCCGTCCCCTGCCCTCTTCGCGCGCCTGCGGTGCGAGGTCGACATGCCGTCCATGCCGAGCATGCCGCGGTTCGACGAGATCGCGCATCGCGAGGGCGTGCCGGGCGTCTACGGCGTGCACCCGACGTTCCCGCACGGCGGCGACTACCGGCTGTGCATCACGCTCCTGCCGCCGGTCGAGCAGATGGCGATGACGCCGAAGCCCGACGGGCCGTTCACTGTGGAGTTTCCTCTCGCGGTCGCCGACGCGTCGAGCGGTCGCCGTTTGTTCTCCGAGGTCCGCCCCTACCGCCTCGAGGTCCTCGCGTCGCCCAGCCCGCCCTTCTCGGGCGGCGAGACCGAGCTCGAGCTGCGCGTGCGGCTCGAGAACAGCCCGGATCTGCGCGAGGTGACCGATTTCGACCTCGTGCACGAGCGGCCGATGCATCTCTTCCTCGTCCGCCGGGACCTCGGCTACTTCGCGCACGAGCATCCCGAGCTCGTGGCGCCGGGAGTCTTCCGGCTGCGCCACCGCTTTCTCGCGCCGGGGGACTGGCGCCTCTTCGCCGACGTCGCGCCGCGCGACGCGGGCGATCAGGTCCTCGCGGCGGCGCTCACCGTTCGGCCGGGGGAGGGCGACCCGCCGCCGCCGTCGCCGATGCCCGACGGCCCCGTTCTGTCGGCCGCGGCGGCCGGCGGAATCCGCGCCGACCTGGAGGTCCCCGAGGGAGGGATCCCCGCAGGGAGGACGGTGACGGTCGTCGCGAAGCTCTCCGACGCCCGGGGTCGGCCGGTCGAGGATCTCCAGCCGTGGCTCGGCGCCCTCGGCCATCTGCTGCTCGTCCACCGCGACGCGGAGACCTTCGCGCACGCGCATCCCGACGAGCGGGAGCCGGGCGTGGGCCGCGGCGGGAGGATCCCCTTCCTGGTGCGGCTGCCGAAGCCCGGTCTCTATCGCGGCTGGCTCCAGTTCCAGCGCGCGGGGCGCGTCGTGACCGAGGAGATCGCGCTCGAGGCGCGCGCCGTCAGTCCCTGAGGATCTGGAGCGAGAGCGTCCGGTCGGAGAGCCCCTCGGCGGCCGTCGCCCGCACGGCGTAGTCGTCTTCGATGCGGACGCCGAACTTGCCCGGCATGTAGATGCCCGGCTCGACCGTCACGGTGTTCCCCTCGACGAGCGGCGTGCGGTTGCCATGGACGAGATACGGCGACTCGTGCCCATCCATCCCGAGGCCGTGGCCGAGGCGGTGCGTGAAGAACTGGCCGTAGCCCGCCTGCTCGATCACGCGCCGCGCGGCAGCGTCGACCTCCTCCGGGATCGCCCCGGCCTTGAGCGCCGCGATGCCCGCGGACTGGGCCTTCTCGACGACGTCGTACACCTTGCGCAGCTCGTCCGAGGGGCTCCCGAACGAGACGGTCCGCGTCATGTCGGACGTGTACCCCCGGACGCGGCAGCCGGTATCGATGAGGATCACGTCTCCCGGCGCGAGCGTGCGCTCCTCGGGCGCGCCGTGCGGGAACGCCGAGTTCGGGCCGAACTGAACGAGGCCGTCGCCCGTGACACCGACGCGCACGTACTCCTCCGCGAGAATCGCGGAGACCTGCTTCTCCGTCATTCCCCGGCGGATTCGCTTGTGCGTCGCGGCGATCGCCTTCGCGGTGCGCTCGCCGGCCGCGCGCTGGAAGATCTGCTCTTCGGGGGTCTTCACGCGTCGCAGCGCGTCGAAGAGGGGGCGTCGCGTCCTCGACCCGCCCGGAGTAGACGGCGCCCAGGCGGGCGACGGTCTCATACGAGGTCGCGCCCTCGATGCCGAGCGCGCCCTTGCCCTGAAGCAGCGTGCCGACGAGAGCGATGGGATTCTCGTCCTCCTTCCACGTCTTCACGTCGTCCACGACGGCGTTCTTCTTGTGGTTGGCCTCTTCGAAATTGGGCGTCACGAGAACGGCCGGGCCGTCCGTGAAGAGGACGAGCGCGGTGAGGCGTTCGCTCTTGAAGATCGACAGGTTGGCCGCGTACGCCAGGTTCGTCGAGGGCGTCACGAAGAGCGCGTCGAGCCCCTGCGCCTTCGCGGCCGCGCGCAGGCGCGACTGCCGTTCGCGGAACGCCGCCGCGGGCAGCGGGGGAGGCAGCGGCGGAAGGGCCTCGCTCGGGGCGGCGGCCTTCGCCGCGGGAAGGACGGCGGCGGCGGCGCCGGCCGAGACGATGAGAGCGCGTCGGGTCAGGGACATTCGATGACTCCTCCGAAGGCGGCGGTAGGATACCGGTTCTCGGGAAAGGAGTCCCCATGCCGTACGACCCCATGTTGGTGCAGCCGATGCGTGAGGAGCTGACGCGGGTCGGCTTCGAGGAGCTGCGCCGTCCGGAGGATGTGGACCGGGCGGTGGCGCAGCCCGGGCGGATGCTCCTCGTCGTGAACTCGATCTGCGGCTGCGCGGCCGGTGTCGCCCGTCCGGGCGTGACGCGGTCGCTCCAGGCTCCGGCGGCGCCCAAGCGCCTCGCGACGGTCTTCGCGGGGCAGGACGTCGAGGCGACGGCCCGGGCCCGGAGCTATTTCGGCGGGATGCCTCCCTCGTCTCCGCAGGTCGCGATCCTCGAAGACGGGAAGCTCCTCTTCCTGCTCCAGAGACACGAGATCGAAGGGCGCACGGCGGACCAGGTCGCTGCCGCGCTCACGTCGGCCTACAGGAGCCTCTGAACCGCTATTTTCCGTGCCGGTAATACTCGAAGGCGGACATCGGCTTCCCGTAGTCGACGCTCCAGGGCCGCGAGTCGGCGTTCGCCTTGCCGAGCGCGCGGGCCATCTCCCGGACGTGTGTCGCGACCGCGCCGCAGCACGATCCAATGTAGTTCACGCCGATGTCCCGGGCGCGTTTCGCGTAATCGGCCATCTCGCCGCGTGAGAGCTGCAGCGGATCGAGCTGGAACGGGAACTGCGGCATCGAGGTGAAGTCGGGGGACTCGGCCGTCGTCCGGTAGGCGACCGGCTGGCAGGCCACGTACCCCTTCACCGCGCGCCGCATCTCTTCGACGATCGGGAGCGTGAGCTCCGGTCCGCGCAGGCAGTTGACGCCGACGATGTCCGCGCCGGCGTCCGCCAGGGCCTTCGCGCACTCGGCGGGAGTCTTCCCGTCGGGCGTGACCGCATTCTGCTCGAAGCAGACGGTGACCATCGTCGGCAAACCGGTCTTCTTGCCGCACTCCGCCGCGATCAGCGCCTCGCCGAGCCACGAGAAGGTCTCGCCGATCACGAAGTCGATGCCTTCCTCGGCCTGGACCGCGAGCTGCTCGTCGAACGTCTTGCGGACGCGGTCTCGCGCCGTCGGGCTGTTCGGCTCGTACATCCAGGTGAGCGACACGTTGCCGGCGACGAGGCACCGGCTGCCGGCCACCTCGCGCGCGATGCGGACGGCGGCTCGGTTCAGGTCCTCGAGCGAGCTCTCGAGGCCGACCGTCGCGAGCTTGTCGCGGCTCGCGTAGAACGTCAGCGCCTGCAGCACCTCGGCGCCCGCTTCGCGGAACTCCGTGTGCAGCTCGCGCACGGCCTGCGGGCGATTGAGAACGACCTCCGGCGTGAAGGGTCCGCCCCGGACCCAGCCGCGCTTCTCCAGCTCGAGCAGATACCCGCCGTCGCCGAGCACGATGCCGTCGGCGAGCCTCTCCAGAATCCCCTTCTTGATCATCCCTGAAAAGTCCCCTTTCCCTTCTGGTGTCATGTCTTCAAGCGGCGCGCGCCGGCGACTTCGGCCGCCGGCGATCCCGCAAGACTTGTTTTGCCGCGTTGTGGCCGGGCGCGCCCGTGACGCCTCCGCCCGGATGCGCTCCCGCGCCGCAGAGATAGAGCCCCTCGACCGGCGTCCGGTAGGCCGACCAGCCCGGGACGGGGCGCAGGAAGAAGAGCTGCTCGAGATTCAGATCGCCGTGGAAGATGTTGCCTTCCGTGAGGCCGTACGTCCGCTCGAGGTCGAGCGGCGTCAGGACCTGGCGCGCGACGACCTCGTCCGGCACGTTGGGCGCGTAGTCGCCGATCCGCGCGACGACGCGGTCGCCGAGGCGCTCGCGCTCGGCGTCCCAGGTCGACCGGGCCAGACGGTACGGGACGTACTGGACGAAGCACGTCATCACGTGGCGGCCGGCCGGCGCGAGCGACGGATCGACGTTCGACGCCACGACGCAGTCGATCCACAGCTCCTCGGGGATCTCGCCGCGGCGCGCGGCCTCGGCGCTCGCCTGCGCGAACTCGAGCGACGGGACGAGCGTGAAGAGCGAGCGCTGCGGCGCCGTCCAGTCGCGGGGCATCCCGGAGACGCGCGGCTCCTCCGACAGGACGAGGTTCACCTTGGCGCAGGGGCCGTCCATCTTGATCCCGCGGATCTTCTCGCGGAAGTCCTCGGGAAGCGCGGACTCTTCCACGAGAGACAGGAACGTGCGTTTGGGATCGGCGTTCGAGAGGACGATCGGCGCGGCGATCTCGTCGCCGTTCGCAAGCGCCACGCCGCGCACGCGCCCGCCGCGGGCCAGGATCCGGGCGACGGACGCGCCCGTGCGGATCTCGGCGCCGAACGCGAGCGCCGCCGACGCCATCGCCTTCGTGATCGCACCCATGCCGCCGAGCACGTGTCCGTAGAAGCCCTGCACCTGATGCTCGCCGCCGGAGAGCAGATGGAAGAGCAGCCCGAGCGCGGTGCCCGACTGATACGGACCGCCGTGCTTGCCGTAGAGGCTGTTCGCGAGCAGGAGCGTCTTGACCTTTTCCGACTCGTAGTGCCGGTCGAGGAAGTCCCCGAGGCTTCCGGTCAGGAAGGAGACCATGTCGGCGACTTCGGTTTCGGTGATGCCTCGGAAACGCCGCGCGATCCGGAGGAGCTCGCGGACCCGGCCCACGCCGCGCGCCCCGAGGTCGGGGGGCGGCTCGAGAAAGAACGGCTGGAGATAGCGGGCGAGGCGCCGCAGCTTCTCGTTGCTGCGCGCGAAGGTCTTCGCGTCCGCCGGCGAGAGGCGCGCGATCTCGTCCCCGGTGCGGCTTCCGTCGGCCCACCAGGGGAGGACCGTTCCGTCGGAGAACGGCACGAGGAGCGCCGGGTCGCAGGGCACCATGCGCAGTCCGTGGGATCCGAGGTCGAGGTCGCGGATGACCTCGGGGCGCAGCATGCTGGCGATGTAGGACGTCGTCGAAGCGAAGCAGCCGGGCGCGATCTCTTCCGTCACGCAACAGCCGCCTACGATGTCCCGCCGCTCGAGGACCAGGGTCGAGAGCCCCGCGCGCGCCAGATAGGCCGCGGCGGTCAGACCGTTGTGCCCCGCGCCGACGACGATCACGTCGTAAACACCGCGAACCGGGCCTGTATGACTGTTGGTCATAATTCCGTGATAAATTGCCGGCGAACACTAGCACAGCAATGATTCCTCCGGAACAGAGAACGGTGACCACTGGTCAAGAAACGCCGAGCGGCCGCTCGACCCGAGCAGTCGAGAAATCGCGGCGCATCCTGGAAGCGGCCATGCGCCATTTCGCGCGGTCCGGCTATCACGCCGCGCGCGTCGAAGACATCGCCGCGGAGCTCGGAATCGCGAAAGGCTCCGTCTTCCAGCACTACGGCAGCAAGGAGGCGCTCTTCCTCGCGGCCTACCGCCAGGCGGTCCGCTCGCTCGCGCGGTACCTCGACGCGCCCGCGGAGGTCATCGCCGAGGGATTCTTCGCCACGGTGCGCTACTGGCTCGAGCGGACCGAAGGACGCCTGAGAGAGAACTGGGTGCCCTACCGTCTCTCGCTCATCGGCAACTATGCGAGCGATCTCGGGCTGCGGCGCGAGATCAACCGGTTCCTCGTCGAAGAGGATCCCTACGGTGCGATGCCGTTCATCCAGATGGGCATCGCGCGGGGCGAGGTCCGCGACGACCTGGCGCCGGAGCTGCTCGCGTCCGTCCTCGAGTGGAACGTCGAGCGATTCCAGGACGCGCTCCTGACCGAGGAGCTCGATCCGGGGCTCTTCCGCCGCGCGCGGGGCCGTCCCGAGCGCACGCGCGCGCGCATCGACCAGTTCCTCGACATCCTGCGCGGCGGCCTGGAAACCCGCCGCGCGCGGCGGTCGGCGGGCCCGGGTCCGGCGTGAAAGTCGGCGGTTTCGAGCCGGACCTCTCGGTCGCCGAGACACTTCCTTCGGCGGCGTACCTCGATCCCGAGACATTCCGGAGCGAGCAGGAGCGGATCTTCTCCCGCACCTGGCAGCTCGTGGGGCCGGCCGCCTCGGCGTCGGCGCCCGGCGACTACTTCACGTGCGACGTCGGGGGAGAGCCGGTCGTCGTGACGCGGGGCGAGGAGGGCGTCTGTCGGGCGCTCTCGAACGTCTGCCGCCACCGGGCCGGACCCGTCGCGCGCGGCGCGGGCCGGGCGGCGGCCCTGCGATGCGGGTATCACGGCTGGACCTACGGGCTCGACGGGGCGCTGCGCGCGACGCCCGAATGGGACGGCGTGCGGAACTTCGACCGCGGGGCCTGTCGCCTGCCGGAGTTTCGCATCGAGGAATGGCGCGGGATGCTGTTCGTCAACCTGGACCCGAAGGCGGCGCCGCTCGCGGCGACGCTCTCGTCGATCGCCGAGGAGAGCCGGAAGCTCCCGCTCGAGCGCATGCGCCGCTTCCAGACGATGGATTACGAGATCGCCTGCAACTGGAAGGTCTACGTCGACAACTATCTCGAGGGGTACCACATCCCGATCGTTCATCCGGAGCTCTTCCGCCGGCTCGACTATCGCGCGTATCGGGTCGAGACGGCGGACGGCTTCTCGAAGCAGCACGCGCCGTATCGGGAAGGGTCGGAGGAGACGGCGTCCGAGGCCCTCTACTACTGGCTCTTCCCGAACGTGATGCTCAACTTCTATCCGGACAACCTGCAGACGAACGCCGTCATCCCGCTCTCGCCCGAGCGGACGCTCGCGCGATTCGAGTGGTACGCGCTCGATCCCGAGCGGCCCGGCGCGGCCGAGGAGTTCGAGCGCGCCTTCGCGTTCGCCGACCGCATTCAGCAGGAGGACGTGGCGATCTGCGAGGCGGTGCAGAAGGGGCTGCGGTCGCGGACGTACGACCGCGGGCGCTACTCCGTCCTCCGGGAGAACGGCGTCCACCACTTCCACGGACTGCTCCACCGGTTCCTGGAGTCGTAGGGGCGGCGATAGCGACGGGCTAAGCCGGCGGTTAGCGACGGGCGAACCCGTCGCTTGTCGCGGCTCAGAAGCCGCTCGGAGCGTCGCGCCCTTCGGGCGCTCGGTGCGCGGCCGCCCATCAAACCGGACTAGCTCTTGCGCCGCAGGTCTGCGGCGATCTCGCGGGCGGCGTTCGCGCCGGGGCCGCCGGTCACGCGCCCGCCGGGATGCGTGCCGGCGCCGCAGAGGTAGAGGCCGCGATCGGCGTGCGGTAGCGCGCCCAGCCGAGCAACGGGCGCATCGTGAAGATCTGGTCGAGCGCCTGCTCGCCGTGGAAGATGTGGCCGCCCGTCAGGCCGTACGTCTCCTGGAGGTCCTGCGGCGTCAGCACCTGACGCGCGACGATCGCCGATTCGAGATCCGGCGCGTACGCCGCGAGCGTCTTCACGACCGCGTCGCCGAACGCGTCGCGGCGGCTCTTCCAGTCTCCCTCGCGCAGGCGCTCGGGAGCGTACTGGGCCGTGATCGACATGACGTGCGCGCCCGCCGGGGCGAGGGACGGGTCGAGCACCGTCGGGATCGTGACGTCGCACCAGGGGTTCGGCGAGAACTCGCCGTACTTGGCGGCGTCGAAGGCGCGCTCGAGATAGTCGATCTCCGGCCCGACGTGGATCCGTCCCGCGAGGAGCTGCGGCGCGTCGCCGTCGAGGCCGCGGAACTTCGGGAGCTTCGAGAGCGCGAGGTTGACCTTGCCGACGGCGCCGGAGCATCGGTAGTTGCGCATCCGGTTCGAGAAGTCCGGGTCGAGCTCGGTCGGCTCGACGAGATTCAGGAGCGTGCGGCGCGGGTCGGCGTTCGACGCCACCGCGCGCGCCGGAATCCTCTCGCCGCTCGCGAGCACGACGCCGACGGCCCGGCCGTCGCGGACGTCGATGCGGGAGACCTCGACGCCGGTGCGGATCTCGGCGCCGAATTCGCGCGCCGCGTCGGCCAGGGCCGAAGTCAGCGCGCCCATGCCGCCCGCGACGAAGGCCGCGGGGCCGGCGGAATGGGGCTCGAGGGCCGCCTGGATGAGCAGGTTCGCTCCCGTGCCGGCCGACCAGGGCCCGCCGAGCATGCCGTAGACGCCGCGCGCCGCGATCGCCGACCGCAGGAGATCCGTCTCGAACCACTCCGCGACGAGGTCGGCGACGGCCATCGGGCCCCAGCGCAGGAGGCGGTACGCGTCGCGGCGCGGGAGACCGCGGAAATCCTTGCCGAGCTTGAGCAGCTGCCAGACCTCGCCGGCCGCGGTCCGGTCGAGATCGGGCGGCGTCATCGAGAGAAGCGGCGCGGCCATCCTGCCGATGCGCCCGAGGCTCTCGTGGAACTCGCCGTACTTGCGCGCGTCCTTCTCCGAGTGGCCGCCGAGCGCCGTGGAGGTGCGCGCCGGGTCGTCGTAGAGCGGCAGGTGCTTGCCCTCGGGCGACAGCGCGAGCACGCGCACCTCCGGGCGGAGCGTCTTGAGGCCGTGCTCCGCGAGATCGAGGTCGGCGGCGATCCGCGGGAGCAGCGGCCCGGCGGAGTGGGCGAGCGTCGAGCAGCGGAAGCCCGGATGGATCTCCTCCGTGACCGCGGCGCCGCCCACGACGTTGCGGCGCTCGAGGACGAGGGGCTTCAGGCCCGCCTTCGCGAGATAACCCGCCGCGACGAGGCCGTTGTGCCCGCCGCCGATGATGAGGACGTCGGGCGTCCCGTTCACGCGCGCACCCTGCCCTTCTTCCAGTCGGCGAGCAGCTTCAGGGCGGCATTGCGTCCCGGCGCGCCCATGATGCCGCCGCCCGGGTGGGTCGCCGAGCCGCACATGTAGAGGTTGCGCACCGGCGTCGCGTACTGCGCCCAGCCGGGAGCGGGCCGCAGGAAGAAGAGCTGCTCGAGCGTCAGCTCGCCCTGGAAGATGTTGCCCTCGGAGAGCCCGAAGTCCCGCTCGAGGTCGAGCGGCGTCAGCACCTGCCGGTGGCGAATGAGGCTCTTCAGGTTCGGCGCGTGCTCGGAGATCGTGTCCACGACGGTGTCGCCGAAGGCTTCGCGCTGTTCGTCCCAGTTGCCCTTGAGGTTGTAGGGCGCGTACTGGACGAAGCACGACATGACGTGCTTGCCCGGCGGCGCGACGGACGGGTCCGTCAGGCTGGGGATGACGATGTCGATGTAGGGACGCCGCGAGAAGTGTCCGTACTTCGCGTCGTCGTAGGCGCGCTCCATGTAATCGACCGACGGCGAGATCGAGATCGCGCCACGCAGGTGCGCGCCGGTCCCCGGCAGGCTCTTGAACTCCGGCAGGCCGTCGAGCGCGAGGTTCACCTTGCCCGAGGAGCCGCGGAACTTGTACCGCTCGATGTCCTCGACGAAGTCGCCGGGCAGCTCCTTCGAGTCCATCATCTTGAGGAAGGTCAGGCGCGGATCGACGCTCGAGCAGACGACGCGGGCCGAGATCTCCTCGCCGCTCGCGAGCGCGACGCCGGTGGCCTTGCCGTTCTTCGTCAGGATCTTCGAGATCGGCGACTTCGTGCGGATCTCGACGCCGGACTCGCGGGCCGCGTCCGCGATCGCGTTGGAGATCGCGCCGGTGCCGCCGCGTGCGAATCCCCACGAACGGAAGGCGCCGTCGATCTCGCCCATGTAGTGGTGGAGGAGAACGTAGGCCGTGCCGGGGGAGCGCACGCCGAGGAAGGTCCCGATGATCCCGGAGGCCGACATCGTCGCCTTGAGCACGTCGGTCTCGAACCACTGGTCGAGGAAGTCGACCGCGCTCATCGACATGAGCTGGACCTGGTTGTAGCGGTCGCCCGGAGAGAGGTCGCGAAAGCGTTTGCCGATCCGCAGCAGGTCGAGGAATCCCTTCCAGTCGCGCGACGTCGGGTCGGCCGGCGTCATCGAGAGGATCGGCTTGACGAATCGGCCCATCTCGATCATCGCCTTGCCGTACTCGTCGTAGGCCTCGGCGTCGAGCCGCGAGTGCCGCGCGATCTCGCGGCGCGTCTTGTAGTGATCGTTGACGCGCCACAGGTAGTCCCCGTTGGGCATCGGCGTGAACGTGCCGTCGAGCGGCAGGATCTCGAGACCGTGCCGAGGAAGGTCGAGCTCCCGGATGATCTCCGGGCGCAGGAGCGAGACGACGTAGGAGCAGACGGAGAACTGGAATCCCGGGAAGACCTCCTCGGTCACGGCGGCGCCGCCCAGCACGTGGCGGCGCTCGAGCACCAGGACCTTCTTACCGGCGCGCGCCAGGTACGCGGCCGTGACGAGTCCGTTGTGTCCGCCGCCGATGACGACGGCGTCATAGGAGTTGTTCGTCTGGCCGCTCATTGCTCGGGCGAGCGAGCATACTTATAATCGGCGCCCGCGACAACGCCGAAGAACGAAATTCGAGGTCGAGTGTGCCGATCGGAACCGCGTTTCACGAGAAGACTCTCCCGTATTGCGAGAGCCTGAATTATCGGGACTGGTCCGGCTACTACGCGGTCTCCGCGTACGAGGCGCACCACGAGCACGAGTACAACGCGATCCGAAACGCGGCCGCGCTGATCGATGTCTCGCCGCTCTACAAGTACAAGGTGTCGGGTTCCGACGCGACGCGTCTCGTGGACCGCATCGTCACCCGGGACATGCGGAAAGTGTCCGTGGGTCAGGTCATCTACACGCCGTGGTGCGACGAGCGAGGCAAGGCGATCGACGACGGCACGGTCTCGCGTCTCGAAGAGAACGTGTACCGCTGGACGGCGGCGGACCCGTCGCTGCGATGGTTCGAGCAGAACGCCGGCGGCTTGAACGTCGCGATCGAAGACATCTCCGAGCAGGTCGCCTCGCTCGCGCTGCAGGGCCCGACCTCGGGCCGGCTGCTCAAGGCGGTGGCCGAGGCTCCGATCGAGAACCTGAAGTACTTCCGCGTCGCGAAGGGACGCATCGGCGGCATCCCGGTGGACATTTCCCGCACGGGATACACGGGCGACCTCGGCTACGAGATCTGGATGCCGTGGAAGGACGCGCCGCGCGTCTTCGACGCGCTCATGGACCGCGGCAAGGCGTTCGACATCCATCTCGCCGGCATGCTCGCGCTCGACGTGGCGCGCATCGAGGCGGGGCTGCTCCTGATCGACGTGGACTTCCAGGGAAGCAAGAAGGCCCTGATCGAATCGCAGAAGTACTCGCCGTACGAGATGGGGCTCGGGCGGCTCGTGGATCTCGACAAGGCGCGGTTCGTGGGCCAGGCGGCGCTGCGCGAAGAGAAGCGCGCCGGCTCGCCGCGCGAGATCGTCGGGTTCGAGGTGGACTGGACGCGCGTCGAGCAGCTCTTCGACGCCGTGGGCCTGCCGCCGCAGGTTCCGGCCGCCGCCTCGCGCGTGTCGGTGCCGGTCTACGGGCGGCTCGGTCAGGTCGGCAAGGCGACCTCGACGACGTGGTCTCCGACGCTCAAGAAGCTCATCGGCCTCGCGACGGTCTCCTCCGAGTACGCGAAGGTCGGGACGAAGCTCGAGATGGAGCTCACGGTGGAAGCCGTCCGGCATCGCGTTCCCGCGGCCGTCGTCAAGACGCCCTTCTTCAATCCCAAGCGCAAGACCGCGACGCCGGTCTGATCCGGGAGGACGCCATGGAATCGCCGCTCTCGAAAGTTCTCGAACGGTACGACCCCCAGGCGACGCTCGAGAACGCGTGGACGATCCCGGCGCCCTGGTACGTGGACGACCGCGTCACGGACCTCGAGCGGCAGACCGTCTTCTCGAAGACCTGGCAGATGGTGGCGCGTGCCGATCAGGTCGCCGGCGCGGGCCAGTTCGTGACGGCGGAGCTCGCGGGCGAGCCCGTGATCGTCGTGCGCGGCGAGGACCGGGTGCTGCGCGCGTTCTTCAACGTCTGCCGCCATCACGCGGCGGCCGTCGAGCCGCGGCCGGCGGGCCAGACGCACCTCCTGCGCTGCCCGTACCACGGCTGGACGTACTCGCTCGCGGGCGAGCTCAAGGGCACGCCCGAGTTCGGCGGCGTCTGCGGTTTCGAGAAGATCGGCGAGCGGCCTCATGCCGGTCGAGGTTGCCGAGTGGGAGAAGTTCGTGTTCGTCCGCCTCGAGAAGGGCGGCCCGTCACTGACCGAGTCGCTCGGCGACGTCGTGGCGCAGTTCCGGCCGCTCGACCTCTCGCGATTCCACTTCTTCGAGCGGCGCGAGTGGACCTTCGACTGCAACTGGAAGGTCTTCGTGGACAACTATCTCGACGGCGGATACCACGTGCCGCACATGCACAAGGGGCTGTCGTCGGTCCTCGACTACAGCCAATACCGGATCGATGCCGGGCCGAACTGGTGCCTCCAGCACAGCCCGATGACGCAGGAGGGCGCCGCGCCGGACGTCGGCGCCGTGCGCCAGGGAGACAAGGCCTACTACTACTGGATCTATCCGAACTTCATGATCAACTGGTACGAGGGCGTGATGGACACGAACCTCGTGCTCCCGCTCTCGACCGGAAAGTCGCGCGTCATCTTCGACTTCTACTTCACCGACATCTCGACTCCCGAGGCGATCGCGCGCAATCGCGCCTCGATCGACGTCGGGAACAAGGTGCAGGACGAGGACCTCGCGATCTGCGACTCGGTGCAGAAGGGGCTGACGTCTCGGGCGTACGTCGCCGGGCGACTCTCGGTGCGGCGGGAGGCCGGCGAGCACCTCTTCCACCGTCTGCTGGCCCGGGACCTGAAGGCGGGCCTCGGATCGCCGGGAGGTTAGCGGTCTCCGCGCCGCTCCTGACGTCGGCGGTCCTTGGAGGCGCTCTCGCCCACCGAGAATCTCGGCGCCGACCGGCGGTGCGCGCGGCGGCGTTCCTTGGCTCGCCGCTCGTGCGCCGCGCGCCGCTCCGGATGCGCGTGACCGCGAGGCTCGGGGGTCTTCCGGCGGGTCAGTAGACGCCTCCCGTCAGGTGGACGATCGCCGTCCAGACGCCGCGCACGAAGCGGAACGAGAAGATCGGAAACACGACGGCCGCGGTGCACCACACCCAGAGGCTGGTCCGGACGGACCAGTTCGGGGAAGCGATGATCCCGATCATGAGGACGACGGCCGTCAGCAGCGTGTTGATGTCGAGCGACCCGACCCACTGGCCGTGCTCGCGCGAGAACCCGACGCCGCAGCAGGCGCAGCGGTCGTTCATCCGGAAGTAAGTGCGGAAGAGCTTGCCCTGTCCACAGACCGGGCAGCGCAGGCACAGGCCCCGCCGGACGACCGTTCTCCAGTACCCCTCGGGGAAAGTCGTCGCGTGGCGCGCCGTCGCCCGCCAGGGCAGGACCGGCTGCTGCGGCGTTTGGGGTTCCGACGCGGCGCTCACGTCCAAATGCTAGCAGGTTGCTTTCGTGCCGTCCCGGGCTCAGAGCGGCAACTTCTCCCCCTCGCGGGCGACGCCGAATCCGCGCGCCTCGAGGCGGCGCAACGTGTCCGCGTCCCAATAGAGCCTGTTCGTGTGGTTCAGATGCACGAAACGGACCGAAGCCGCGGGCGTCCCGCGGCGCGAGAGCAGATTCATCGTGTCGGGCACGAGCGGATGGGGAATGTCCTCGATCGCGCGGCCGGGGATCTCGTCGGCGGAGAAAAACGTGCCGTCGAGGAACATCGTGAGGTTCGCGTCGGCGGCGAAGTCCGAGAGATTTCGGTCCCACTTCTCCCAGCGGTCGATGTCGGGCAGCCAGAGCACGCGCCGCCGCGGGCCGCGCACGAGGTACGCCACCGTGTCCGAGTCCTCGTCGCGGTGCGGGACGCGGATCGCGGTGACGCGAAGGTTTTCGGTGAGAGGGAATTCCTTTCCGGCCTCGATCTCGCGGATCGCGACGTTCCCGCGTTCGACGAGGCGGCTCCAGGGCTTGTTCGCCCGGAGGAACCGCGCCATCGACGCCGTGCAGTAGACGGGGAGATTCTTCGCGTTGACGACCTCGCGTCCGAGCTGCGCGAGACCCAGGTAGTGCCCGATGTGCGCGTGCGTGAGGAGGATCGCGTCCGGCAGGCCGCCGAGGAGCGCGACCTGCGCCGGGAGGTCGGGCGTCGCGTCGATGAGGAAGCGTTTGCCGGCGGCGGCGTCGACGAGGCCGAGCGAGGCGACCATGCGGCGTTTCGTCGGATCCCGCCGCGCCTCGACGCAGAGCGCCTGCAGGCAGCCGAGGTGCGGCACGCCGCCGTCCTGCGCGATGCCGAGGACGACGCCTTCGGGTCCGGCCTCGGTTCCGGCGGGCGGCGGGGAAGGCGGCGTCGTCACCGAAAGGAGCAGGGCCAGCGCCGCGGCCGGCCGCATCCCGAGCCCCATGATTAAATAGAGCCTCCGGAGGTCATTATGGCGCGCCGCTCGCTTCCTCGAGAGACTGCCCGGGCCCTCGCGCCCGTCGTCATTCCGCTGGTCACGAAGGTCGCCCTGCCGATCTTCATCGAGACGCTGCGCAGGCGGCGTCCGTTCGACAGCGACGCCTATTTCCAGGACGCGAGCGAGAGCCTGAAGAAAGGCTTCGAGAAGGCGAAACCGGACCTCGAGGACGTCAAGGACCGGGCGGCCGAGCGCGGCGCGAAGATCTACGAGGAGGCGCGCAAGCAGGGTGAGGAGCTCGTCGAGCTGCTGTCCGAGAAGGGCTCCCGGCTCGCCGAGGACTGGCTCGGGGAGATTCGGCCGCGCCGGCGCCGCCGCGGGGTTCGGTGGGGGCTGCTGCTCGGCGTGCTCGCGGTGGTCGGTGTCGGCGTCGTGCTCGCGACCCGGGACTGACGCCGGGAAGCGTAGGGGCGGCCCTCGCGGCCGCCCGACCGGGCGGGGACGAGCCTCCCCGCCGGCTCATCCCAACGCTAACTTCTTGTACCGGATCCGGTGCGGCTGGTCGGCCTCGATGCCGAGGCGCCGCTTGCGATCCTCTTCGTACTCCTGGTAGTTCCCCTCGAACCAGACCGTCCGGCTCTCGCCGTCGAACGCGAGCATGTGCGTCGCGATCCGGTCGAGGAACCAGCGGTCGTGGCTGATGACGACCGCGCATCCGCCGAAGTCGAGCAGCGCGTTCTCGAGTGACCGCAGCGTGTCCACGTCGAGGTCGTTCGTGGGCTCGTCGAGCAGCAGGACGTTGCCGCCCTTCTTCAACGTGCGCGCGAGATGCAGGCGGTTCATCTCGCCGCCCGACAGGTCGCCGACGCGCTTCTGCTGGTCGGCGCCCTTGAAGTTGAACATCGCGCAGTAGGCGCGCGAGGGGATCTCCCGCTTTCCGAGCACGATCCGGTCCTGGCCGCCCGCGATCTCGTCGTGAACGGTCTTCGCCGGATCCGGGCGCTCGCGGTCCTGATCGACGTAGGAGGCGACGACGGTCTCGCCGACGGTGAGCTTGCCCGCGTCGGGCTTCTCGAGGCCCATGATCATCTTGAAGAGCGTCGTCTTGCCGGCGCCGTTGGGGCCGATGACGCCCACGATGCCGCCGCGCGGCAGGTCGAAGGAGAGGTCCTCCATCAGCAGGCGGTCGCCGTAGGCCTTGCGCACGCCCTCGGCGCGCACGACGACGTCTCCCAGACGCGGTCCCGCCGGAATGAAGAGCTCCTGCGTCTCCCCGCGCTCCTCGGGCCCCTTGTCCGCGAGCAACGCCTCGTATTGCTCGAGGCGCGCCTTGCTCTTGGCGTGCCGCGCCCGCGGCGACATCTTCACCCACTCGAGCTCGCGCAGCAGGGTCTTGCGCTTGGCCGACTCGGCCTTCTCCTCGAGCTCGAGGCGCTTCTCCTTCTGCTCGAGCCAGCTCGAGTAGTTGCCTTCCCAGGGGATGCCGAAGCCGCGGTCGAGCTCCAGAATCCAGCCGGCGACGTTGTCGAGGAAGTAGCGGTCGTGCGTGACCGCGACGACCGTGCCCGGATACTCCGCGAGGTGCCGCTCGAGCCAGGCGACCGACTCGGCGTCGAGGTGGTTCGTCGGCTCATCCAGGAGCAGCAGGTCCGGGCGCTCGAGGAGCACCTTGCAGAGCGCGACGCGGCGGCGCTCGCCGCCCGAGATCTTCGAGACGTCGGCGTCGGGCGGCGGGCATCGCAGGGCGTCCATCGCGATCTCGAGCTGGTGGTCGAGCTCCCAGGCGTTCGCCGCCTCGATCGCGTCCTGGACCTTCTGATATTCGGCCATGAGCTTCTCACTCTCCGCCTCGGAGAGCTCGCCGGCCATCTTCTCGTTCAGCTCGTCGAAGCGCTTGAGCAGCGCGCGCGTCGGCGCGACGGCTTCCTCGACGTTGCCGAGGACGTCCTTCTTCGGGTTCAGTTTCGGGTCCTGCGGGAGAAAGCCCACGCGAATGCCGTCGGCCGGGAAGGCCTCGCCCGCGAAGTCCTTCTCGACGCCCGCCATGATGCGAAGAAGGGTGGACTTGCCCGAGCCGTTGAGACCGAGCACGCCGATCTTCGCGCCGGGGAAGAAAGACAGGGAAATGCCCTTCAGGATCTCGCGCTGGGGCGGGACCACTTTCCGCAGCTTGACCATCGTGTAGATGAATTGGTGCGCCATGAGAGCGGGGGAGTGTATCCGAAAACTACACGGGCGCCTCGCCGAGGTTGATGCTCATCGCGCCGAGCATCCGGTTCTGCCAGCGCGTGTGGACGAAGCCGGCCTCGCGCATGAGGCGCTCGACGCCGCGCTGCGCGGGGTAGCGCTCGAGCGACTCGGGAATGTAGCGATAGGTGTCGGCGTCGCCGTGAAAGAGCCGGCCGATGAGCGGCATCGCGGCGCGCAGCCAGGCGCCGTAGAGAGAGCGGATGGCCGCGTTGTCCGGCTTCCCGAAGTCGAGGATCGCGATGCGGCCGCCGGGGACGAGGATGCGCCGCATCTCGGCGAGCGCCGCCGGCAGGTCGGCCACGTTGCGGAGGCCGTACGCGACGGTCACGGCATCGAAGGCGGCGTCCGGGAAGGGAAGGGCGAGCGCGTCCGCCTGGACGAAGCGGCTGGCGCTGCCGGACGCGGTCTTGCGCCGCCGCGCGATCGCGAGCATCGGGAGCGTGAAATCGGCGCCGATCACCTCCCGCGCGCCGGCCGCCTCCGCCCGGAAAGCCAGGTCCCCGCTTCCGCAGCAGAGGTCGAGGACGCGCGCCGGCGTTCGCGCGCCATCGAGCGCGATGCGAACGGTCTGCGCCTTCCAGCGGCGGTGGAGCCCGAAACTCACCAGGTCGTTGACGAAGTCGTAGCGGGCCGCGATCCGCGAGAACATCTCGCGCACCCGCGGCCCGCGCGTCGCGTCGGAGGAGAGGTACTTGTTGGGCATCGACGGCTGGATTATCCCGAAAGGCGCGGCCCGGCACGGCCCGGGAGTGTCGGGCCGTGTTGTAATGTCTTCGGTTCCATGAGCGAGGACCCGAAGAAGCCCGTCAGCGCCGACGAGGCCCGCCGCGTCGCCGAGGAGGCCCGCGAGACGGAATGGAAGGCGCCGAGCTTCCTGAAGGAGCTCTTCCTCGGGAACTTTCGTCTCGACCTCGTGCACCCCTTCCCGGAAGCGCCTCCCGAGCGGCCGGAATTTCGGGCGTTTTACGACGCCATGCGCAGGTTCCTGGCGGAGGAAGTGGACGCCGACCGCATCGATCGCGAAGGGAAGATCCCGCCGGAGGTCGTCCGCCGGCTGGCGGAGCTCGGCGCCTTCGGGATGAAGGTCCCGAAGGAGTACGGCGGCCTCGGGCTGACGCAGTGCGAGTACGGCGAGATCATGAAGCTCGTCTCGAGCTGGGACGGCAATCTCGTCACGCTCCTCTCGGCGCACCAGTCGATCGGCGTGCCGCAGCCACTCAAGCTCTTCGGCACGAAGGAGCAGAAGAAGAAGTACTTCCCGCGGCTCGCCCGGGGAGCGATCTCGGCCTTCGCGCTGACGGAGCCGCAGGTCGGGTCGGACCCGGCGAACCTCTCGACGACCGCGACGCGGACTCCGGAGGGCGACTACATCCTCGACGGCGAGAAGCTCTGGTGCACCAACGGGACGATCGCCGATCTCTTCGTCGTCATGGCGCGGCACCCCGACACGAAGAAGATCTCCGCGTTCATCGTCGAGAAGGACTGGCCGGGTGTCGAGGTCGTCATCCGTTGCCACTTCATGGGCCTCAAGGCGATCGAGAACGGGATCATCCGCTTCCACAAGGTTCGCGTTCCGAAGGAGAACCTTCTGCTCGCGGAGGGGCGCGGCCTGAAGCTCGCGCTCGTGACGCTCAACACGGGCCGTCTCACGCTGCCCGCCTCCGGCGCGGCGTGCGCGAAGCGATGCCTCGAGATCTGCCGCGTCTGGGCCAACGAGCGCGTTCAGTGGGGACAGCCGATCGGCAAGCACGACGCGATCGCGCAACTCATCGCGGAGATGGCGGCGACGGCGTTCGCGATGGAGGCGGTCTCGGACCTCGCGTCGGCGATGGCCGACATGGGCGACCGCGACATCCGCCTCGAAGCGGCCGTCGCCAAGATGTGGAACTCCGAAGAGGGCTGGAAGCTCGTGGACCGCACGCTCCAGATCCGCGGCGGCCGCGGGTACGAGACGGCCGATTCGCTCCGCGCGCGCGGCGAGAAGCCGATCCCGGTCGAGCGGATGATGCGCGACTTCCGCATCAACCTCATCTTCGAGGGGTCGTCGGAGATCATGCGTCTCTTCATCGCACGCGAGGCGCTCGACCGCCACCTCGCGGTCGCCGGCGACCTGTTCAACCCGAAGGTCCCGGCGTCGCAGAAGGTCGGGAAAGTCCTGCCGCGTTTCGTCGGCTTCTACGCGAAGTGGTATCCGACGCGCTGGCTCGGCTGGGGCCGCGCGCCGCGTTTTGCGGAGTTCGGGCCGCTCGCCGGCCACGTGCGCTATCTCGAACGCACGACGCGCCGGCTCTCCCGCGCGCTCTTCCACATGATGGCGCGCTACGGGCCGAAGCTGGAGAAGCGGCAGGCGCTCCTCTTCCGCGCGGTGGACATCGGCGCGGACCTCTTCGCGATGTCGGCCGCCGTGAGCCGCGCCCAGGGAATGCGAAAGGCGGGCGGGGCCGAGGGCGCCAAGGCCGTCGAGCTCGCGGACTCCTTCTGCCGGACGACGCGGCGTCGCGTCGAGGATCTCTTCCGCGGCCTCCGGTCGAACGACGACGTCCGGAACTACCGGATCGCGCGCCGCGTGCTCGAGGGCGAGCACGTCTGGCTCGAGTCGGGGCTCGTGCCGGCCGACGCGATGCGGGAGCTTGCCGCCGAGTTCGCTCCCACCGAGGCCTTCGCGGTCCTGAAGTAGACGCGTGAGGCGCCTGCTTGCGGCGCTCGCGCTGCTGATCGCCCTCTCGGCGGCCGTCCTTTACGGCGTCGCGGCGGGCGCGAAGCACTGGTTTCCCTACGGGCTTGCCGCCGCGGCGTATCGGAGGGTCGTTCCCGAGAGGCCCGCCGCGCCGGGCGGCTCCCGGCTCGCCGAGCGGGAGGTCGTTCGGCGGCTATCGCAGTTGCCGTACCTGCAGGGCTACAACCCGGCAGGCAACCAGAGCGGCGTGACGGTCTACGACGCCGGCCGGGCATTCGACGGCTGGAACCTCTGTGTCTCCGCGCATGCGGCGGAAGCCGAGCTTCTCGACATGCGAGGAAGCCTGCGGCATCGATGGAGCTTCGACGCCCATCGCCTCTGGCCGAACCTGAAGGTCCGGGAAGAGCTCTCCGAGCACGAGGGCTACTGGAGACGGGCGCTCCTGCTGCCCGGAGGCGACCTCGTCGTGATCTGGGAATACGTCGGGATGGCTCGTCTCGACCGGAATTCCCGCCTGCGATGGGCCATCCACAACGGCGCCAACCACGATCTCGCCGTCGATCGGGACGGACGCATCTACACGCTCACGCGCGAAATCCACGTCGTGCCCGATATCAACGCGAAGGCGCCGGTCTTCGAAGACTTCGTCACGATCCTTTCGCCCGACGGGCGCACCGCGAAGAGCATCTCGCTGCTTCGCAGTTTCGAGCGGTCCGACTACGCCCCGGCGCTCGCGGGAATGAAGGCGGAGGGCGACCTGCTCCACGCCAACGCCATCCAGGTGCTCGACGGAAGCCTCGCGCCCGGGAATGCCGCCTTCGAGGCGGGCAACCTGCTCGTCTCGATCCACGCGCTCGGCCTCGTGGCGGTGCTCGACCCCCGATCGGAGCGGATCGTCTGGGCGCTTTCCGGCCAATGGATGGCCCAGCACACGCCGCGCCTGCTGGACAGCGGCCGCCTCCTGCTCTTCGACAACGTCGGAAGCCTCCGCGTCGGCCGGTCCCGGGTACTGGAAGTCGATCCGCTCACCCAGCGGGTCGTCTGGCGCTACGGGGACGAGGAGCGGGAGCGGATGTTCTCCGAGAACCACGGCGCCGTGCAGCGCCTGCCGAACGGGAACACCCTCATCGTCGAGTCGAACAACGGCCGCGCGATCGAGGTCACGCCAGGCAAGCAGGTCGTGTGGGAGTACTTCAACCCATATCGCGTCGGCGCGAAGAAGGAGCTCGTCGCGACGCTCCCGCAGGTCGAGCGGGTCGCGAGCGTGCGGCCCGGCGACTGGACGTCTCCCTGAAGGGACGGTGGCGTCTCAGGCCAGGCCGGGCACCTCGTCGCTGGTCTCGGTGATCCCCTCGAAGAGGATCGTCGAGAGGTAGCGCTCGCCCGTGTCGGGCAGCATCGCGAGGATCGTCGCGCCCTTTCCCGCCTTCTCCGCGATCTTGCGCGCACCCGCGAACGTGCCGCCCGAGGAGATCCCGCAGAAGATCCCTTCCTTGGCCGCGAGATCACGGGCGGCGTCGCGGGCCTCGACGTCGGTCACGGTCACGATCTCGTCGAAACCCTTGCGGTTCAGGACCGCCGGGATGAAATCGGGAGTCCAGCCCTGGATCTTGTGCGGCTTCCACTCCTGACCCTTGAGCAGAGCCGCGCCCTCGGGCTCGACGACGGCGATCTTCGTGTCGGGCCGCGCCTTCCGGATCATGTCGCCGGCGCCGGTGAGCGTGCCGCCGGTGCCATAGCCCGTCACCCACCAGTCGAGCCGCTTCCCGACGAAGTCGCGCAGAATCTCGGGTCCCGTCGTGTTGCGGTGGTACTCGGGGTTGGCCTCGTTCTCGAACTGCCGCGCGAGGAACCAGCCGTTCTTCTTGGCGATCTCCTCGGTCTTCTTGACCATGCCGGATCCGCGCTCCGCCGCCGGCCACAGGACGACCTTCGCGCCGAGAAACTTCATCAGCTTGCGGCGCTCGACCGAGAAGCTGTCCGACATCACCGCGACGAAGGGGTATCCCTTGACGGCGCAGACCATGGCGAGCGCGATGCCCGTGTTGCCCGACGTCGCCTCGATGACCGTCTGGCCGGGCTTCAGCGTCCCGCGCCGTTCGGCGTCCTCGATGATCCCGATCGCGAGGCGATCCTTGACCGAGGACAGCGGGTTGAAGGCCTCGCACTTGACGTACATCGTGACGCCGGCCGGGGCGAGCTTGTTGATCTTGACCACCGGCGTGTTGCCGATCGTGCCGAGGATGCTTTCGTAGATCACGTTGTCTTTCCTTTCGCAGCGACGAAAAGTGAAGGGGGTTAGGATATGCGATCCCGATGAAGCCAGCCCTTCTTTTCATTTTCTTGAGCTTGCCGATGGCCGCCGCGACCGTTTCCGCCGCCCCGCGCACCATGCGCGTGGACTACGACCACACGGGCAACGCCACCGAAGAGCGTTTCGCCCTCGACCGCGTGGTGCTCGAGCCGCTCGAGTGGCCGGGAAATCCGGCGCGGCCGCTGGACGACACGAACCTCGGCAAGTACTTCTTCGAGGTCATCGATCGCAAGTCGAACCGCGTCCTCTACTCGCGCGGCTTCTCGTCGGTCTACGGCGAGTGGGAGACGACGCCCGAGGCGGGGGAGCGCTATCGGACGTTCTCCGAGTCGCTGCGCTTCCCGGCGCCGGCCGGGCCGGTGCAGATCGTCGTCAAGAAGCGCGACAAGGCGAACGCGTTTCGGGAGATCTGGTCGACCCTCGTGGACCCGTCGGACATGTTCGTGGACACCTCGAAGCCGCCGTCGCCCGGCCCGCTCCTCGAGATCGAGAAGCACGGGCCGCCCGCGCAGAAAATCGATTTCCTGATCCTGGGCGACGGCTACACGGCGGCCGAGCGCGGCAAGTTCGAGAAGGACGCGCGGCGGCTCACCGAGATCCTCTTCTCGGTCTCGCCGTACAAGGAGCGGCGCAGCGACTTCAACGTCTGGGGCCTCTGCCCTGCGGCGGAGGAGTCCGGCGTCTCGCGGCCGTCGACGGGAATCCATCGCCGCTCGCGCATCGGCGCGAGCTACGACGCCTTCGGCTCCGAGCGGTACATGCTGACGTTCGAGAACAAATCGTGGCGCGACGTGGCGTCGTTCGCGCCGTACGAGTTCGTCGAGATCCTCGCCAACGCGCGGACCTACGGCGGCGGCGGGATCTTCGGGCAGTACTCGACCGTCGCCGCCGACAGTCTCTGGGCGCCGTACGTCTTCGTGCACGAGTTCGGGCATCACTTCGCGGCGCTCGCCGACGAGTACTACACGTCGGACGTGGCCTACGGGCCGGCGACGGAACGCATCGAGCCCTGGGAGCCCAACGTCACGGCGCTGCTCGACCCCGAAAACGTCAAGTGGAAGGACCTGGTCGCGGCGGGCACGCCTCTCCCGACGGCCGTGGCCGAAAGAACGGTTCGAGACGATGTCGCGCGACTTCCAGGGGCGGCGGCGCAAGATCCGGGCGGCGAACGGCCCCGAGGACCAGATGGACGCGCTCTTTTCGGAGGAGAAGGTCGAGGAGACGAAGCTCCTCGGAGGCGATCCGCAGTCCGGCAAGGTGGGCGCGTTCGAGGGCGCGATGTACGAGGCGAAGGGCTACTACCGGCCGCAGATCGATTGCATCATGTTCACGCGGGACGACGTGGGCTTCTGCGCCGTCTGCCGCCGCGGGATCCAGGCCGTCATCGATCTCTATAGCCGCCCCTGAGGACGCTTCCACGGGCGCCGCGTAGAATCGGCGCGGGGATCTCCCGATGAGCTTCCATCGCGGCCTGCAGCTGGCCGGTTTCGCCCGCCGTCATCTCGGCCGCATGGCGGAGGGCCGCCGCGGCGTCATGGCGCACCTCGCCGCGCCGCGCCCCGACAACCTGCCGATGCCGACGTTCGTGCAGCTGCGCGTCACGAACCTCTGCAACCTGCGCTGCAAGATGTGCGGGCAGTGGGGAGACACGGGGATCTACCGGGCGGACGGTTTCTCGGCTTCCGCCACCGACGGCGAGAAGGAGCGCGACCGCATCCGCGAGCTCATCGGGCGGAACCGGCAGCTCGCGCTCGCGGACTACGTGAAGCTCCTCGACGAGATCGCGGCGTGGAATCCGATCGTCTCCCTCTTCGGCGGCGAGCCGCTGCTCTACCCGGACATCCTGCCGCTCGTGCGCGAGATCAAGAAGCGCGGGCTGACGTGCACCGTCATCACCAACGGCGGCCGCCTCGAGCCGTACGCACGCGAGCTCGTCGAGGCCGGGATCGATTCGATCGCCGTCTCGATCGACGGCCCGCCGGAGACGCACAACCGCATCCGCGGCAAGGCGGACAGCTATGAGAAGGCGGCGGCGGGCGTCCGCGCGGTGGCCGAATGGCGGCGCAGGCTCGGCCGCGCCGCGCCGATGCAGATCGCGATCCTGCCGATCACGGAGCTGAATCTCGACGTGATCGCGCCCGCCGTCGAGGCGTTGCGCGAATTGCCGCTCGACACGATCAACGTGGGCCTGCGGTGGTTCGTGCCGAAGGAGGCGGGTGCGCAGTACGAGACGGTCATGCGCGAGACCTTCGGCGTCGCGGGAGATTCCTGGAAGGGGTTCGACTTCGACTGGACGACAGCCGGCGCGACGAAGACGCGGCAGATGACGGACCTCGTGCGGCTGCTCAAGGGCCTGAAGCGCCGCCGCTACCTCGATTCGGCGGCGGGGAAGCCCTGGGTCTCCTTCGTCCCCGACGTGCCGGCGGAGAAGGTGCCCGAGTACTTCTCCGACTTCTCCCAGACCTTCGGCCACAACCTCTGTCCCGTGGCCTGGTACTTCGCACAGGTCGAGCCCGACGGCGAGGTCTGCTTCTGCGGCGACTTTCCCGACTACTTCATCGGGAACGTGAGGGAGGCGAGCCTGACCGACGTCTGGCGCGGCGAGAAGGCGCGAAAGTTCCGCGCGAAGCTCGCGAAGGAGCCGCTGCCCGATCTGCGCGCGCTGCTGCGGAAACTACGTGTACGGGAAGTGGGAGCGGCCGGACGGCGCCTCAGTCTCCCCAGAACCGGTAGAAGTTGAACCACTGCGTCGGATGGTCGCGCACGACGCGCTCGAGGTCGGCGGCGACGCGCGACATCATGCGCACGGCGTCTTCTTCCGGCGAGAGCTGCGGATCGGCGTCGAGCGGCTCGCCCCAGACGTTGTAGTAGGCGCCGTTCGGGACGTCGCAGGAAGAACCCGGGCAGGATCGGGCAGCCGCAGAACCGCGCGAGCAGAGCCGGGGAGCGCAGGAACGGCGTCGGCCTTCCGAAGAACGGGACGAGCACGCGGTCCTCGGGATAGGCGCGGTCGACGAGCAGCGCCACGGCGCGCCCGCGCTTCGACGGCCGCGCGCACCTTGAACGCCGTGGCCATCGAGGTGCCGATGTCGATCGACTCGACTCCCACGCGGCCGCGCAGGTGCTGCCGCATCTCCTGCACGCGCGGCGAGAGCTCGGGCTGGCCCACGACGGCCGGCGTCAACGCGTGGCGGCGGAGCGTCACGGCGCCGAGCTCCCAGTTCCCGACGTGGCCCGTGACGAGGAGAAAGCCCCGTCCGCCGCGCCGTGCGGAGGCCAGCACCAGCGCGTCGTCGTCGAAGGTCTCGATCCGCGGGACGAACGCCTCGCCGCGGAGCCGCCACGTGTCGATCGTGTGCCGCCCGTACTCGAAGAAGACGCGCCGCACGAGGCCGGCGGCTTCGTCCTCCGAGACGCCGAGCGCGCTTCGGAAGTTGTCGCGCATCCCCGATTTCGTCCGCGACAGAAACGTCACCGCGAGCGAGTTGCCGACGAGGTTGACGCCGTTGAGCACGGCCATCGGAAGCCAGCGACCTCCGTAGTGGAGCCCGCCGTAGACGACGCGGTTCGAGAGCCCGTGGCTCACCCACTTCGTCCGCGCCCGAAGCGCCCGCTTTTCCGACATTTGACGGCGGACTATACAATTCGCATTGGAATGAACGTTCTCCTCGTCCGGCCCGACCCGGGCAACGAGCGCTTCGGACTGGGGCCGTTCTTCCGCGTCGAGCCGCTCGGGCTCGAATACATCGGCGCCGCGCTGCGGCGGGCGGGACACGAGCCGGCGATCGTGGATCTCCGCTTCGGGCGGCGGCTCGCGCGCGCGATCCGGGAGACGCGTCCGCGGATCGTCGGACTCTCCGGGATGCACGCGCTCGAGTACGACCGCCTCCTCGAACAGGCGCGCGAGATCCGCCGGCTCTCACCCGACGCGTTCATCCTCGTCGGCGGCCACGCCGCGGCGGCGTTCTCCCAGCCGCTCGAGCGCGACGAGGTGGACGCGATCTGCGTGGACGATGGAGAGGAAGTCGTACCGGCCCTCGCCGCGGCTCTGGAGGACGGGCGGCCGCTCGCGTCGGTCCCGGCCCTGCGGCTGCGGACGCCGGACGGATGGATCTCGACACCGCCGCTGCCCGAGCGCACGGGCCTCGACCGGATTCCGCTTCCGGCGCGCGATCTCGTGGATCGCTACCGCAACCGCTACCACTGCCTTCTCTTCAAGCCGGTCTGGCTGATCGAGACGGCGCGCGGCTGCCCGTTCCGGTGCAACTTCTGCTCGGTGTGGCAGCTCTATGACCGCTCGTTCCGCGAACGGTCGATCGGCGCGGTCGTGGACGACTTCGCTTCCGTCGGGGACAGCATCTTCGTCGCCGACGACCTCTTCTGGAACCATCCCGAGCGGAGCCGCGAGCTCGCGCGGGCTCTGAAGGCGCGCGGTGTCCGCAAGCGCTGGATCCTCGTCCAGACGCGCACGGATCTCGTCTGCCGGCACGCGGATCTGCTCGAGGAGTGGCGGCCGATCGCGAAAGACTTCGACATCTTCTTCGGGCTCGAGGCCGCTTCGGACGAGGCTCTCGCCTCGGTCGTGAAGGACTCGGGGGTGAAGGCCTCGATCGAGGCCGGGCGGATCAGCCGCGAGCTCGGGTACGGCGTGACGGGGAACTTCCTCGTCGATCCCGACTGGGAGGAGTGGCAGTTCCGCGAGCTCTGGGGCTTCGTGAAGACCTACGGCTTCGAGAAGGCCGGCTACACGATCCTGACGCCGCTGCCGGGCACCGAGCTCTTCCAGAAGCTCGCGCCGCGGCTCGCCGGACAGCCCTGGTACAAGTACGACATGCACCACGTGCTCTGGGAGCCGCGCCTCGGCGCGCGGCGATTCTTCGAGCTCTACGCCGAGACGTGGCGCCGCTCGATCCTCAACACGAGCGGCCAGAAGCGCTGGATCGACTGGATGCGCCAGGTGCGCCCGGCGCAGATCCCGTATCTCTCGGGCGTTCTGCGCCGGACGCAGCGGATGATGAAGGCCGACGCGTATCTCGCCGAGCACGAGGCGTCACAGGCCCGGTCGGTGGAGATTCCGAACGGCGCGCTCGAAGCGTCGTAGAACCGAAGCCGGGCTGCCGCTCTCAGCTCAGGATCCCTCGTCGAGGACTCCTCGGGATGAGTCGCGGACGGCTCACTTCTTCCGCTCGAACTCGAAGACGCCCGTCTGGTCCTTGCCTCCCGCGCGGTGCGTCCACGCCTGCGTGATGTGGTCCGCGTCCCTGAAGGTGACGACGAGGCCGTGCATGTGGCTCGCGTCGGCGCCGGAGAGGTTCGTCGCGTCGACGTAGTGGAACTCGAGCTTGTCGACGCTGCCTGCCGGGACCGCCGCGCGCATCCGCGGCTGATTGCCCTCGGCGCAGTAGTGCGTCATCGCGAGGTTCTTTCCGTCGGCGACGTACATCGTGATCATGTCCATGTCCTCGGGCGTCTTGAGCGTCTCCTCGAGGGCGGTGCCGTTCGAGACGAGCCGATAGGACACGGTGACGGGCATCGACTTTCCGCCCTCGTCCACGACGCCGACCCACTCGCCGACGAGCGACTTCATCTTCTCGAAGCCCGGATTCGTGGCCGAGGCGGAGTGCGCCTCCATCGCCAGGACGGCCGTCGCGGCGAGCGCGGCGGCAAACGCGATCAGGGAACCCTTGAGCGAGAGCCTCATTCGATCCTCCTCTTCAGTAACGCGACGAGACCGACGTGAAGTACGGTCCGCGCGGCCGGCCTTCCGCCGAGTCCTTCAAGCGGTGCATCAGCTCGCCCCAGACCGTGTTGCAGGCCGGATATTCTCCCTCGATCGAGCGCCAGCCGAGGTGGCCGAAGCGCACGACCGTGCCGCTGCCTCTTCGCTGGCGCGAGATCGAACGTGAGCCGGGTGCCGACCCATTCTGCCGGGACCTTCGGGGCCGGAACGCACGTGAAGGCCGCCCGCCCGGGAGAGAGCTCGTCCAGGCGGAAATGGAACTCGACGGCGCCGCCGTCGAAACGGAAGATCGCGACGCTGCCGACCTTCGGGACGGCCTCGCAGTCGTCGGTCCACCAGGTGCGGAAGCCGTTCGCCGTCGTGACGAGCGGCGAGATCTTCTCGGGTGTCGCCGCGACGGTGATGCGATGCAGGATGTCGGCCATGATCGGTCCTCCTCAGTGTCTGGGGCGGCGGCGGCGCCTCGAATGCCCCGAGCTCCGCGACGTGGCGGCTTCCGACTCGCGCAGGTAACGCTCGAGCGCGTCGAGCTTCTCCTCCCAGAACGTGCGATAGCGGCCGAGCCAGTCGTCGGCGGATTCCAGGGGAGCCGGCACGAGTCGCAGATGATGGACGCGCCCCTGCCGGCGGCGCGCGAGGAGGCCCGCCTCTTCGAGCACCCGGAGGTGCTTCGAGATGGCGGGCTTCGACATCTCGAACGGCCGCGCGAGCTCGGCCACCGGCGTCCCGGGCGCCGCGGCGAGCCTCTCGATCATGGCGCGCCGCGTCGGATCGGCGAGCGCGCGGAACGTCCGGTCGAGCGCGGCCGCGGCGGATGCCGTCGAATAGTTAACCATATAGTTAACTATTACAGCGGCGGTAGTGCGCTGTCAAGACCCGGGGGAACCGCGCCGATCCGGTAGTCTCCGCGCGTGGGCCGAGCGCCGCTTCTCCCGAAGGCTGAGAATGTCGAGGTCGAGGCGGCCGGCCGGGTCGTGCGGCTGACGAATCTCGGCAAGGTCTTCTGGGAGAAGCCGGCGATCACCAAGGGCGACCTCCTCGGCTACTACGCGAAGGTCGCGCCCTACCTGCTCCCTCATCTGAAGGACCGGGCGATGGTGATGAAGCGCTACCCGAACGGGGCCGCGGGCAAGTTCTTCTTCATGAAGCAGGCGCCGTCGCCCCGCCCCGACTGGATCGCGATCTGCTCGGTCGCGCACTCCTCGGGCAAGGTCATCCATTTCCCGATGGTCCAGGACCTGGCGTCGCTCCTCTGGGTCATCAACCTCGGCTGCATCGATCTGAACCCGTGGTACGCGCGCTGCGACGACGTGGATCGCCCGGACTACGTCCACTTCGACCTCGACCCCGTGCCGGGCGCGACGTTCGCGACCGTGCGCGAGGCCGCGCTCGCGGTGCACGAGGCCCTGGAGGAGCTCCGCATGCCGGCGCTCGCCAAGACGACCGGCTCGCGCGGCATCCACGTCTACGTACCGATCGCGCGCGGGCCGACGCAGAAGCAGGTCTGGGAGTTCGCCAAACAGCTCGCGCTCGCCTGCGAGGCGCGGCACCCGAAGCTTCTGACGACCGAGTACCGCGTCGCGGCGCGGCCGCGAGGGCGCGTGCTCGTCGACTACAACCAGAACGCCTGGGGGCAGACGCTCGCCTCGATCTACTCCGTCCGCCCGACGCCGTTCGCCTCGGTCTCGGCTCCCGTCACGTGGAAGGAGGTCGAGCGCGGCGTGGCGATCGAGGACTTCCGCATCGACAACGTGCCCGAGAGGCTCGCCGACGTCGGCGACCTGTGGAAGCCCCTGCTCGCGGCGAAGGGTCGGGTGCGGCTGGAGAAGTTCTTCTGACGGGTTACGGCAACGAGAAGGTTCGCGACAGAAAGACCGCCATCTCGCCGCGCGAGACGACGGCATCGGGGCAGTAGAGCTTCGTGCCACAGCCGGAAGTGATGCCCTCGGCCGCGAGCTGCTCGATCCATTTCCCGAGGAATGTCCCGAGCGGCACGTCGAGGAAGACGTCTCCGGTCGCCGCCGGTGGCTGATAGCTCGAGCCGTGCTTCGCGAGCAGGAGGAACTTCGCCATCGCGTCCCGCGTGACCGAGGCGTCGGGGCAGTAATTGTTGCCGCCGCAACCCGTGGTGATTCCCTCGGCCGCCAGCTGCTCGATCCAGGCGCCGAACGGCGTTCCGAGCGGCACGTCGTCGAACTTGTCGCCTGTCGCCGGCGGCGGAAGGTAGGCGCTCGTGTGCTCGCCTCGCAGCAGGAAGACCGCCATCTCGCCGCGGGTCACCGGCTGCTCGGGGCAGTACTTGCCCGCTCCGCAGCCGGTCGTGATCCCGGCGCGGAAGATCTTCGAGACGGCGGCGTGGTAGCTGTACGTGCCCGGCACGTCGGAGAAATCCGAGAGATAGGCGCGCGCGAGCATGCCGCTCTCGCCGCTCGGATTCTCGGCTTGGAGGTCGTTGAGGGTGCCGGGCGAAAGGGCCGGAGCGTTGGCGGTGAGCGACGTCGGCCCGTTGACCACGACGCCCGTCGCCGGCACGCCGCCGATAGTCACGGCCGCGCCGGGCTCGAAATTCTCCCCGGAGACGGTCAGGGACGTCGCGCCACCGGCCGGCCCCGAGGCGGGCGTGATGGCCTGGACCTGCGGCACACAGCCGAGATCGACCATGACCGACTTCGTGTTGTTCGACGTGTTGGGGTCGCTCGTCACGGCGGAAACCGACGCGGCGAGCATCAGGTCGCTCGGCGCGATTCCGGCCAGCACCGAGAGCGAGAGCACCGGAGCCGGTCCGACGGCGATCCGGGCGCGCGAGCACGTCACCGGCGCCGTGCCCGAGCACGACCATCCGTCCCCGGACCAGGACTGAAGGGTGCCGCCCGTCGGCAGCGTCGCCGCGATCGCGACCGTCGTCGCGGCGCTCGGACCGGCGTTCGAAGCCGTGAGCGTCCAGGTGATCGTGTCGCCCGGACAGACCTTCGCGGGAGTGGCGTCGGCGGCCAGCGAGAGGTCGGCGGCCGTGAAGGTCGCCACGTACGTCGCCGGGGACGCGCCCGCGACGATCGAGTGACTCGCGGCGCCGCCATCGGACCAGGACGTGAAGCCGTAGGGAATCCCGCCCAGCGTCTGCGGAGAGGCCGCAACGATCGTCTTCTGCGATCCGACGATGACGGTGTCGGTGAAGGGAGTTGCCGCAGACCTTCGTTCCGGAGACGAGCACGAGGCCGGTCGGGCTCGACTGATACGTGAGCGTCGTCGTCTGCGGGTTGAGGATGACGCTCTGAGAGCTCGAGAGCCCGGCCGAATCCGTCGCCGTGAGCTCCAGCTCCAGCCACGAGGGATATTCGTGGTCCGGCGCGGCGAAGGATCCGCTCGCCACGCCGGGGATCGTCTGGACCGGGTGGACGTGGCAGTTGGACGGGCAGTGGTGCTGGATCACGTTCCAGGTCAGCGCCGAGGCCGGCAGCGTTCCCTCCTGCGGATCGGTCGCGTGACCGGAGAACGATGATCGTGTCGCCGACCTTCCAGGTCAGGTGGACGCTCGGCGTGTCGATGAACGCTGTCGGAAAGCGTGTCGCCCACGGCGATCGTGATCGGATCGCTCACGCTCGACGCGTGCCGTGATTGTCGGTCACGCGCAGGCGCGCCGTGTAGCTGCCGCTCGACGTGTACGTGAAAGCGGGCTTGGCGGCCGTGGAGTCGTTGAAGTTGCCGTCGCCGTCGAGGTCCCAGGCGTAGGAGAGCGTGTCACCCGGCCTGCGCCGGGAGGCGATCCGGTCCCGTCGAACGTGGACCATGCAGCGGAGCGCGCGCCGGACGTCGGCGTCGCGGCTGGCGACGGCCAGCCGGAGCGAAGTACTGCACCCGCCGGATCGTGCCGCCCCCGAGGTCCGCGTAGTAGAGGTCGCCTCCCGGACCGATCTCCAGGTCCACCGGCGTCGCGGCACCCGCGATGAAGTTCAGTCGCTGGGTCGGGATCGGGCTGCCCCCGCGCATCGGGGAGCATCACCCAGATGCAGCGCCGCGAGTAGTCTCGCGAAGAAGAGCGCGTCCGTTGTAACTCGCCGGATATCCGCCGCCGCCGTAGAAGGCGAGGCCGGTGATCGACGAGCTCCCGGTCGGGCAGGTCTCGCCGGCGACGACCTTGTCCGGGTGCGTTGTAGGTGTAGACGGGCGGCGTCACCGCGCCCGGGCGTCGCGTAGAGGTTGTTGCAGATCGTGAGGCCGGTGCCCGCGTAGGACGGCTGCGGGTCGTTGCCCTCGTAGCAGGGCCAGCCGAAATTCTGCGGGAGGCCCGGTAGCGTCAGCGAGCTCGTTGATCTCCTCCCAGTCGCTCCAGCCCACGTCGCCGATCCAGACCGCTCCTGTGTCCGGCTGGATCGTGAAGCGGAAGGGATTGCGCAGGCCGTACGCGATGATCCGTTGCGCGATCTCGTCGCTCGATCCCGCCAGAGCTGATTGTTCGAAAGGACGTTTCCGTCGGCGTCCAAGCGGATAACGGCGCCGCTCGGCAGGACGGGTCCGCCCTCCACATCGCAAGAGGCTTTGAGATCGCAGCGCACCTCCCTCGGCCGTCGGAGGCGTCTGCGAGCCCGCCCTTCGGGACGGGCGGATCGGCCAGAGGATTCTTCGGGCTGCCGTACTGGCCGTAGTCGACGTTCACCGTGCTCGCGCCGTCGCCGGAGCTGATGTAGAGGGCTCCGTCCGCGCCGAAGTGCAGATCTCCGATCGAATGACTCTGGAACTGCTGACCCCAGGACTCGAGCAGGACCTGCTCCGTGCCGGTCATATGGTTGCCGTTGGCGGTCAGGCGCGAGAGCCGGCCGAGGATCGTGCAGCCGTTGGTCGTCGCTCCGGGAGGATTCGGGCAGTTGTCGTTCCAGGCCGGCGGTCCCGCACCCGTGACCGGGTCGAAGTCGTAGCTGTAGAGGACGTATACATAGGGCGTGTCGGGAAAATTCGGATGGAGCTCGAGGCCGAGAAGGCCGCGGTCCCAGTAGTCGTCCACTTCGGTGGTCAGGTCCGCGAAGATCGTCGGCGTCGTGGACGAGAGGGTGTCGAACACCTTGATGATGCCGCTCTTCTCCGCGATGAAGACCCGGCCGTCCCTGGCGAATCGAACGGCCGTCGGCTGCGTGAGCCCGGAGAAAACGATCGTCTGCTGAAAGCCCGTGGGAAGGGTCGCGGCGCCTTTCATGACCGCCCCGAAGGAGGCGATCAGGAGAGCCGCCGCGAGGATTTTGCCGCGCAGCTTCATCTCTTACCCAATGATCTTCCGACCCGAGGTTCCATCGAAAGCACCAGAGATGCCAACCCTTGCCGGTGCCGAATTCTGTCCAAAGCTTGAAATGCCCGCCCGGGGGCGAGTCGCAGATTCTACTCTGGACCCCCGAGGCGGGAAAGCGTCTCCGATAGCTCCTGACGAGACGCCAGGAGGCTGTGTTTCAAGTCGTTTCGCTCGCGGATGGCGATGGCCTCCCGGAGGTCGGCGGCGCTCCGCGCGAGGTGCTCGCCGGCCCCCTTCGGGTCGAGCTCGGCGAGGCGCCTCCAGGCGCGGCCCCGGTTGTGCAACGTGACGGCCCGGGCGATCTCCCGCTCCGAGGTCCGCCAATCCAGAGCCTCACCGAACAGCGCCGTCGCCTCTTCGAGCTCCGCGGCGCTCGCGCCGAGGTTCGCGATCGCGGTGGCGAGGTTGTGGAGCGCGCGGGCGCGCCAGCCGTCCTCGGCGTGCGAGGAGAAATGCGCGAGCGTGGCGGCGAAGGCCGAGCGCGCGCGTGCGAGGTCCGCCGCCGGACCGGGGCTTCCGAAAAAGACCGCCGCGCCGTGAAAGAAGCGGGCGCGGGCTTCCGGCGACGGAAAGCAGAGCTCCGGCAGGAGGATCCAGAAGTCCTCCGCGAGCGCGCGCGCCGTCGCGCCATCGCCCCGCGCACGCAGCTCTTCCTGCGCGTGGAACCAGTCGCGCAGCGCGGCCGCCGGATCGTGGCGGAGCGCGGCGCGGAAATGGTCGAGAAGCCGCGAGGGCTCGCTCACGGCGCGGCGTCCTCAGCCGCGCGTGGGCGCCGACGGAGTGGGCGTGTTCTCCTCGTAGTACGCGCCGGGCTTGTGCGTCGGCGTCGGAGGGCCGGCCTTCGGTTCCGACGTCGGCCGCGGCGCCCGCGTCGGACGGAGTGTCGCCGTCGGCGGCGGAGGCGGGGTCGGCCGCTCGGGCTCCGGCGTCGAGGTCGCGGTGGGTGTCGCCGTCGGCGTGGGTGTCTCGGTCGGCGTGGGCGTGATCGTCGCCGTCGCCGAGCGCGTCCACGTCGGTGCCTTGGCCGTCAGAGACATTTCCTTGCGCGAGAGCGTCGGTGAGGGAACGACGCGCTCGCCGTAGATGACGGCGATCTTGCGCGTCGGTGTCCGCGAGGGAACGACGGGCGCCGCGGCCGCGGGCGACGGAATCGCCGTCGGCACCGCGGTGGGTGCGCCGGGTGCGGCGACCACGGGGATCAGGGTCGGCGGAATTACCGTCGGCGGAATGCGCGTCGGCGGCGGGGCCGTGGGAGGCGCGACGGCAGGGGCCGGAGCCGGCGTCGGCGGAACGCGGGTCGGCGGCACGCTCGTCGGCGGCGGAGCCATGGTCGGCGCGGGCCGCGTGGGCGTCGCCGCGGGAATGGCGGCGGCCGGACGCGTCGTGGGAGCGGGAGTCGCCGTGGCGCGCGCTGCCGCCGCGGCCGCGGGCGCTGCCGGAGGCGCCGTCGCGGCGGGCTTTGGAGTCGGGAGCGGTGTCGGCGCCATCGTCGCCGCCGCAGCCGGAATCTCGGTCGGCGCGGGAGTCGGTGTGGCGCGTTTCTTCTTCGGCGTCGGAGTCGGGGGCGCTTTGGTCACGGGACCGCCCGGCGTCGGTGTCGCGAGCCGCGCGACGATGACCTGAGTGGGATGGCAGCCGAAGAGCCCGAGGACCGACAGAAGAAGGGCAGCGACCGACGTCCTCTTCATGATGGGCGGGCAAAGCATATCGCGGGTGGCGCGCGCGCCCGCAACCGCGCGTCTATTCGCGGAAGTAGCCGTGCAGGTTGCGCAGGGCCTGGCGGTCGAGCTTGCGCCGGCGAAGGGATTCGCGGAGGAGCGTCAGGGCCGCGAATCCCTCGGGGACCATTTTCTCTTCGTCGATGATCGGCAGGGCGGCCCGGACTTCCCACTCGGCCTGGGCCTCGTGACCCGCCTCGAGAAGCGCATCCGCCAGCACGAGGTGGATGGCCGCGCCGTCGCCGCGCAGGCCGATCTCTTCGCACTCGTGCAGCGCGTGTCGATAGGTCTCGACGGCATCCTTGATCTTTCCCTGTGTCCGAAGGAGGTCGCCGATGCTCCACCGCAACTTCGCGAGATGAACCCGGTTGTTGGTCTCCTGGAGAAGGGGAAGTGCGATCTGCGAATAGTGAAGGGCGTCTTCGACTCTTCCCAGGGCGGACGAGAAGTGGGCGAGATTGTTCGCCGCCTGCGCGGAGAGGCGAGGCAATCCGATAGTCCTCGATTCGTCGAGGATCGAGCGATAGGTCTCGACGGCGTCGTCGGCCTCGCCGCGCTCCCAATGGGAAAGGCCCTCGAGGAAGCGGCACTTGAGCGCCTCTTCCTGGAGTCCGAGGCGGCGGCAGTTCTCGGACCAGACGGGGCCCAGCTCCAGGACCTCGTCGAAGCGCCGTTCCTCCGTGGCGAGCGCCAGTCGCTGGTACGCGAGGCGCGCGAAATGGACACTCGCGTTGGCGACGCGCACGAAATTCGACTCGGCGCGGTCGAACCAGCGGCGCGCGTCTTCGCGCCGGAAGAGGATGCGGTTGGCGCCGCCGGCGAAAAGCGCCAACTCTCCGAGGTAGTACTCGCGCTCGTCGAACTCGCCGATCTTGCGCATCGGGGCTTCGAGGAAGCGATAGAAGAAATCGGCTTCCTCGGCCACCGAGGCCGGCGTCGCCTCGATGTTCCGCGCCAGGATCTCGCAGACGGCCAGCAGCACTTCGGCGTGCTCGAGGCGCAGCTCTTCGGCGCGCGCGGCCCGATCGGACAGCGGGACCTCGAGGGCATGCTCCGCGGCCCGCCGCCCTTCCTGGGGCGAAAGACTCTCGGGCGCGGCAGGAAACCGGAGTACCTCGCCCCTCACCGCTCGTCCTCCGGAGGCTCCGGACTCTTGGGCTTTTCGAGGCCGTTCCCGATCTCGATCGCGATCACCTCGGGCCCGAGCGAGAGCGAGCGTTTCAGGCGCTCGTCGGTCGCGAGCAGGTCCTCGAGGCGAGAAAGTGAATAGACGTGCCCCGCCCGGCAGGCCATGAGCAGGAGCTCGGAGCGCAAACTCTCGGGCGAGCGCGTGCTGCCCGGCCGCCGGCAGAACCGCTCAAACCACTCGTAGAGTCTCTGCTCGACCTGCGTCGCTTCCTTGGGCGGGAGGCGATAGTTGGAGACGAGGGCGCGATCGATCAGCGGGAGGATTCTCCCGAAGACCGATGCGGCCTCCTTGTTACCGGAAAACGTCGATGACATGGGCGAGCTCAACCGCTCCCCGGAGATTGGGAAGTACGAGTCTGTCGGGCGAGCCCGACGGATCGAAGTCGGCGCAAGAGTCGTTCGATCAGAAGGGGATCGAGCCGTGGAGCTTGATCGTGAACGGCTTTTCCGCGGGCTTCGGAGACGGCCTCGGCTCGGGCTGAGGCTGCCGAACCGGAACCGTCTGGGTGGAATTGGAAACCATGACTGGAATCTCCTTTCGCCAAGAGAAACGAATCCCCACCTACCCCGGAGCAATGAAAAAATCGGACAACCCTTCAGACAGAGGCTGGCCAGATCATACGCCCGCCCGCGCGGAGTCAAGTCAATTTTTGGCAGCGGCGTGCCGATTTCGATCCCCGAGTTGGCCGGAAATTCGACCCTCTCATAACCCCTTTTCGATCAAAGAATTGCTACAGCGCCCGGGTGTACTCCGGCGCGTCCTGCCGCCACACGACGACCCCGCAGAAGCGCTCGCCCTCGGGGCAGACGGGCCGGACTTCCGCCCGATGTCGCAGCGTGCAGGGCGGAAGCAGCCACGGTCCGATGCGCGGGTTCACGTCGCGGATCTGCAGCGTCTCGTCGAGCGACGCGCGCCAGATCTCCTCCTGCGCGTTGTAGCAGAGGCGCATCGCGAACTTGTGGTGGAGGTTCAACAGGTCCGCCGACTCCGTGAAGCGTAGCGCGACCGCGTTCGGGAGTAGGTACGCCGCGTGCGCGTCCGGCACGCCCCGCGCGCGCAGCTCGCCGATCGCCTGCCAGGTCTCCTCCATCGTCCGGCGATAGAGCGCCTCGGCCTCGGGCACCTCGGGCACGAGCATCGGCACGATGTAGTCCGGCTCCTCCGACAGGTACGCCGGCAGCGCGGGCCGCGAGCCCGGCGTCATGCGGTGGCGCTGATCCTGGCTGTCGGCCGTGTGCGAGAGCTTCTTGCGGAAGGTGTACGACGGATGGAAGAGCGCGCGCGAGAGCTTGCCGTGCGTCGTCAGCGTCAGCGTCTCGCCGAGGAGACGGTTGCGCGAGGGATCGAGGACCAGGCGGATCGCTTCATCATCGGAGAGCGCCGCGCGCGGCAGGCCCAGGATCTCGCGCACCGACGAAGCGAGGATCTCTTCGTTGTTCGCCTTCCAGTCCACGAGCCGCGAGACGCGGCCCGAGAGCTCGGCGTCGAACTCGCGGCGGAACGCGGCATCGGCGGCGGGCGTCGTCGCGAGCGCCTGGAAGAACGCGTGCTCCGGCGTCTCCTCGAGGGGGATCGGATCCTGGAGCACGGCCGCGTAGAGCGGGTCGTGCCGGAGAACCTCGGCGACCATCTGCCCGACGACTTCGCGCTGCTCCGCCGGCGCGTCGAAGGACTCGCAGAGGCGCCAGTAGCGGAAGAGCGTCACGCCGGAAACGGTGTGGTAGAGGTACGCGAACGTCGCGATCGGCAGCACGTAGCGCGCGATCTCCTGGGCGCGTTTCTGCACCGCGCCCGCGAAGCGCTCCCGGCCGTCGCCCCTCGTGCGGCCGGGGAAGAGGCCGAAGTAGCGTTCGGCCGCGAGCGGCGTCAGAAGCTCCGTCAGGCGGCGATAGGCCTCTTGCTGCCGGCGCGCCGCGCGCTCGAAGATCTCGCGTTCGGCGGCCCCCATCGGGGGTATTGCGTAGTTGCCCGGCTTGACCTCCACGTAACGCTGCGAGACCTGTTCGGAGTTGTAGAACGGATGGCTGTGGAGGAACGTCCAGAGGAACTGACGCGAGACGTTCTCCAGCACGAACTGGAAATGCGCGTGCTGAAAGGTCGTGTGGTGACCGGCCTCGTAGATCGAGCGGGCGAGCGCGTCGCGCCGGTCCGGCCGCGCCGACGCCTGATCCTCGGTGACGATGCCGCGCGACGAGTAGCAGGTGCGCGCCGTCGCGACGACGTTTTCGAAGGGGCGCTCGAACGCGTGCACGAGGCGAACCTTCGGCGGCGCGGAGAGGAATCCGGAGACGTTTTCGCGACGGGGGAGAGTCGACATCGCGCCGGGAGATTATCGCTCCGCCGGGGACGCGTCGACCGGCCCCACCTTCTCTACGCCCTCCGCTTCTTCGGCGGCGGCATGGCCGGCATCGCGGCCGCGTCCTCGCGCGCTTCGCGGCCCACGGCGTCGCAAACGACGGCGCAGAGCCTTTCGATCGACGGGTCGGAGATGGAGTAGACGGTTCGAGCGCCCTCGCGCCGGCGCCGGACCACGCCGCTCGCGCGCAGGACCGCGAGGTGCTTGCTGACGTTGGCCTGGGTCCCGCCCGACGATTGGAGGATCTCCCCGACCGAGGCGGCGGATTGGAAGAGCCGCTCCAGGATTTTCAGGCGCATCGGCTCTCCGAGCGCCCGAAACCGGAGGGCCATTCGTTCGCGGGCCCGGTCGGTCAGCGGCGCAGCCGGAGACATGCCCTCAGGGTAGTCGAGCGCACCTGCCGAAAGCATCCAGAAACTCATCATTGACAATATAACTATATACTCATATGCTCCAAATTGCCATGTTGGCACTGCCGGTGCTCCTCGCCGCCGCCGGGTCCCTGCCGCCAGCCCCGCTGACGCTCCGGGAAGCCGCGACGCTCGCCGCCGGCGGCGCTCCCGCCGTGACGCGCGCGGAGGCCGGCACGGAACGGGCCCGCGGCGCCGCGGCGGCGGCCCGCTCCCGCCTGGGACCCATGCTCGCCGTCGACTTCAAAGCGCTGACGACGAACAACCCCGTGGACGTTTTCGCGCTCACCCTGCAGCAGGAGCGCTTTTCCTTCCCGGAATTCGCCGCCTCCGATCCAAACCATCCGGGATACCTGAAGGACTGGAGCGGCGGCGTGATCGCGGAATGGGACGTGGACCTCTTCGGCTCGACCCGCCGGGCAGCGGACTCCGCGGCGGCCGTCGCGGAGTCGGCCGATCGGTCTTCCCGATGGACGCGGCGAACGTCGGCGCTCGAGGCGGTCGCGGCATTCGCTTCGGCGTCCCGAGCGGAATCGGGCCTGCGGCTGCTCGGCGAGAGGCAATCGGACGCGGAAAGAGACGCCACGATCGCGGAGAGTCTTTTCACGCAGGGCTTCACCACGGCGGCGGACCCGGCGCGGGCGCGTGCGGCGGTCGCCGAGGTGCGGGCGCAGATCGCCGAGCAGCGCGCGGCTCTCGAGCAGGCGCGCGCCGCTCTCTCGGCCCTGATTGGACCCGAGGCGGCGTCCCGTCCGCTCGCCGCTCTGCCGGAGCCCGCCGCCGTCCCCGCCTCGGGAGAGCCGGCGCGCGACGACGTGGAGGCCGCCGATCTCGCCGCGGAAGCGGCGCGCGACCGGGAGAAGGCCGCCTCCCTCTCGCGGTGGCCCCCCCTTCTCATTCAGGGCAGCTATCAGCTGCACGCGCCCACGCCGGGCGGGCGTTGGGGAGACTCCGCGACGGCCTTCGCCGGATTTCGGCTGCCCCTCTTCACCTCGGGCGGAACCAACGCGCGCATTGCCGAGGCGCGGGCAGCGGCGCTCGAAGCCGATGCCGCTGCTCGCGGGGCGCGCGTGGAGGGCGACCGGCAGGTGACCGCGGCCCGCGCGGCGTTGTCGGCGGCGGAGGCCCGAGAGGCCGCGTTCCGCGAGGCGGAGACTGCCGCCGGCAAGGCGCGTGAGATTCAGCAGGCCCGGTACGAAGAGGGGGTCGCCCGGCTCGCCGACCTCCTCGAGGCGCGCGCTGCCGAGCTGCGCGCGCGGCTCGGTGTTCTGGGGACGAGCGCCGAGCGCGTCGTCGCGGCGGCGAGTCTCCGCCTTGCTCTGGGCCTGCCTCCCGTCGGAGAGGAGTCGCCATGAAGCGAATGCTTGGTCTGCTCGGGCTGCTGCTGTGCCTCCCGGTCGCGTGCGACAGACGCCGCGCGGCGCCGGAGGCGGCGGCGGTGCGTCCGCTCGAGACGGCCGTCGTCGAGCGGACGGAGGTCGCCGATCGGATCGAGGTCGAAGGCATGGTCGTCGGCCGTCAGGAAGCCGTGCTCGCGAGCCGTCTCGCGGCGCCCGTGTCGGAGATCGCCGCCGTTCCCGGACGAGTCGTGCGGGCGGGAACGGTCCTGGTCCGCCTCGAGCCGCGCGAGGCCGAAGCGGAGCTCGAGGGCGCCCGGGCGGCGCTCGCGGCTTCGCGCTCGGCGCTGGATCTGGCGCGCCGCAACCGCTCTCGATACGAAAAGCTCGAAGGCCGGGGAGCGGCCGCGGCCGTGGAGCTCGAGCGCGCCGGGCAGGACGAGGCGGCCGCGGCGGCGTCCGCGGCCGCGGCCGAGGCGGCCGTGCGGCGCGCCGAGGCCAATCGGGCACAGGCCGTCCTGGTGGCTCCGTTCGACGCGGTGGTCGTCGAGAAGATGGTCTCGCTCGGAGATCTCGCGGCGCCGGGCCGGCCGCTCGTTCGACTGGCGTCGGTCACCGGGCGCCGCGTCGAAGCCGCTCCGGGCGAAGAAGCGGCCGCCTCTCTGAGGGAGGGCGACGCGATTCCCGTCGTTGTGGGTGGCCGTACGCTTTCGGGACGCGTCGCGGAAATCGTCGGGGCGGTGGACGCCGGCTCGCGCCGACGCACGGTGCGCGTGGACCTCCCCGCGACAGAGGATCCGCCGGTCGGTTCGTTCGCGCTGCTCCTCCTGCCGGGCGCGTCCGAGCCGCGGCTTCTGGCGCCGGCCCGCGCCGTCGTCGCGCGCGGCGGGCTGGAGCTGGTGTGGGTCGTGTCGCCGGAGGGGATCGCTTCGCTCCGTTACGTTCGCACCGGCGCTTCGCGCGCGGGCGGTCTCGTCGAGGTGCGCTCGGGGCTCGCCGGGGGCGAGCGCCTCGTTCTCGATCCGCCCGCCGATCTGGTGGCGGGCACGCGGATCCGGTCGTGACGGTCGATCCAAAGGCTCATCGCGCGCTCGAGCGCCGTTCCCTCGGGGTCGCGGGACGGCTCGCGCGAGCCTTCGTGAATTCCAAGCTGACTCCGCTCGTCGTCCTCTTTTCCCTCGGCCTCGGGGCGCTCGCGGTTTTCGTCATGCCGCGGGAGGAAGAGCCCCAGATCAAGGTGCCGATGGTCGACGTCTTCGTCCGCCTGCCGGGGCGAGGCGCCGTCGAAGCCGAGCGGCAGATCGTCACTCCTCTCGAGAGGACGTTCTGGTCGGTTCCCGGAGTCGAGTACGTCTACTCGACCGCCTCTCCCGGCCGCGCGCTGCTCGTCCTGCGCTTTCGGGTGGGTGAGGATCCCGATCGGGCGCTCGTTCGGGTGCGCTCGAAGCTCGATGCGATCGCGGATCAATGGCCGCCGGACCTGGCGCCGCCTCTGGTCAAGGCCCGCTCGATCGACGACGTTCCGATCTGGGCGATGACCTTCTGGAGCCGAACGCAGGATCCGGAGACGCTTCGCCAGATCGCCGCGGAGGTCGAGAACGAGATTCAGTCGATCCCGGAGATTTCGGACACGGTCCTGATCGGCGGTCTGCGCCGGGAGTTCCGTGTGGAGCTCGATCCCGTTCGGCTGGCGGCCCGCGGCCTCGCTCCGGGAGCCGTGCTGCCGGCGCTCGAGGCCGCGAACCGCCGAACCGAAGCGGGCCCGCTCGTTTCGGGAGACCGCGAGGTCCGGGTCGAGGCGGGCGGATTCGTGCGCTCCGCGGAGGAGCTCGGCGCCGTCGTCGTCGCCGCGAGCGGCGGCCGCGCCGTGAAGCTGGAGGACGTCGCCCGGATCCGCGACGGACCGGAGGAGCCGACGTCCTACGTGACGCACGGCGAGCCGGACGCTCCGGGGCGGTGGCCCGCGGTGACGCTCGCGGTGAGCAAGCGCCGGGGCGCCAACGCCATCACAGTCGTCCACGCCATCGAGCGAAAGCTCGAGACCGTCCGGCCGCGGCTCCTCGCCGGGGACGTCCGGGCCGTCGTGACCCGCGACTACGGCGAGACCTCCTCCGAGAAGTCGAACGAGCTCTTGAAGCACATGGGTCTCGCCACGCTCTCGGTGACGCTGTTGATCGCGCTGGCGCTCGGACGCCGCGAGGCGGGCGTCGTTCTGCTGGCCGTCCCGGTGACGCTCGCTCTGACGCTCTTCCTCTTCTCTCTCTTCGGATACACGCTGAATCGGATCACTCTGTTCGCCCTGATCTTCTCGATCGGAATTCTCGTGGACGACGCGATCGTCGTCGTCGAGAACATCGTGCGGCACCGGCGGCTCCCCGGGGCGCATGGTCTCCCGCTCGACGAGATCGCCGTCGAGGCGACCGACGAGGTCGGCAACCCCACGATCCTCGCCACGTTCGCCGTCATCGCGGCGATCGTGCCGATGGGGTTCGTCGGAGGCCTCATGGGGCCGTACATGCGCCCCATTCCGATCGGGGCCTCGGCGGCGATGCTCTTCTCTCTCCTGGTCGCCTTCACCGTTTCGCCGTGGGCGGCCCGGTGGCTCTTCCGCGCCGTACCGGCCGAATCTCCCGAGGGGCGCGGCGAGGGACGCGGAAAGCTGGCGCGGCTCTACCGGAAGGCCATGGCGCCGCTCGTTTCGGAAGGTTCGGGGCGACGTCGCGTCATTTTCTTCGCCCTGATCGTCGCGCTTCTCCTGGGCGCCGTGGCCTTGGTCCCGATGGGAGCCGTCCGCGTCAAGATGCTCCCCTTCGACAACAAGAACGAGTTTCAGGTCGTCGTCGACTTCCCCGAAGGGACGACCCTGGAGACGACGGCGCGCGCTCTCTCGGAGATGGCGGACGCCCTCCAGACGCTGCCCGAAGTCACGGGGACCGAGGTCTACGCGGGAGCGGCTGCGCCCTACAACTTCAACGGGCTGGTTCGCCACTACTTCCTGCGTTCGGAGCCCAATCAGGGCGACGTTCAGGTCAGCTTGCGGCGCAAGTCGGAGCGCCGGCGCTCCTCGCACGAAATCAGCCGGGCCGCGAGGACCCTGGTCGACGCCGTCGCCCGGCGCTACGGCGCGCGCGTCAAGGTGGCGGAGGTCCCGCCCGGACCGCCCGTGCTCCAGACGCTGGTCGCCGAAATCTACGGTCCCGACGACCCGGGCCGCCGCGCCCTCGCCGCCCGGATCAAAGATCTCTTCTCCCGCACGCCCGGAGTCGTCGACGTGGACTGGTACGTCGAAAGCCCCCGCGACCGAGTCGTCTTTCGGCTCGACCGGGAGAAGGCCGGACTCGCCGGGATTCGCGAGGGCGACGTCGCGGCCGTCCTGCGTCTGGCGCTCGGGCGAGACCCGATCGGCGAGGCGCAGCTGCCGGGGATCCGCGAACGGATTCCCCTCGTCGTGACGCTTCCGGCCGACCGGCGAAATCTCGGGTCGCTCGGCGCGCTCGAGCTTCCAGCGCGGGAGGGCCGCCTCGTTCCGCTCTCGGAGATCGGCCGGTTCGAGCGGGTGCCCGAGGAGACCTCGATCTACCACAAGAATCTGAAGCCCGTCGTCTACGTGACGGCCGACGTCGGGGGGAGCAACGAAGCGCCGGTTTACGCGATTGCCGCGCTCGAGAAGGGCCTCGCGGCGATCCGGGCGCCGGACGGTCATCGCATCGCGACCCGCACGGCCACGGCTCCGTTCGACACCTCCCGATTCGGCATCAAGTGGGACGGCGAATGGCACGTCACTTACGAAGTCTTTCGAGACCTCGGCCTGGCGTTCGCGGTGGTGCTCGTGCTGATCTACGTCCTGGTCGTGGGGTGGTTCCGAAGCTTCACGGTTCCGCTCGTGATCATGGCGCCCATTCCGCTGACCCTGGTGGGAATCCTCCCGGCCCACGCCCTCTTCGGCGTCTTCTTCACCGCGACCTCGATGATCGGGTTCATCGCGGGAGCCGGCATCATCGTCCGGAACTCCATCATCCTCGTCGACTTCATCGAGCTGCGGCGCGCGCAAGGGATGCCGCTGTCGGAGGCGGTGCTGGATGCGGGCGAGGTTCGCTTTCGCCCGATGCTCCTGACCGCGGCGGCCGTGGTCGTCGGCACTTCCGTGATGCTCTTCGACCCGATCTTCCAGGGGCTGGCCGTCGCCATGATGGCGGGCGAGGTCGCGGCGACCCTGCTGTCGCGTGCCGCCGTTCCCGTTCTCTATTACCTGCTCAAACGCTCCGAGGAAAGGAAAACCTCGCTCGCGTCATCGGCCACAACCGCTTCCGAAAGGAGTCTGGCATGAAGAAAACGCTCAACGACTGGCTTCGTGGAATCGCCGGCACGTTCGTCCTGGCCTCCGTTGCCCTCGGATGGTTCGTGCACCCCGCGTTCTTCCTCTTCACGGCCTTCGTGGGTGCCAACCTGCTGCAGTCGGCGTTCACCGGGACCTGCCCGATGATGGCGCTCCTGCGCCGGATCGGGCTTCCCGAGGGCGCTTCCCGGACGTGAAACCGCTCGTGATGGTCGTGCGGCGGGAGGCGCGCGGCGCCGCCGCTACGGCGCTCGCTCTGGCGGCCGGCGCCGCCTAGCCCCAGCGCGGCGGGTCGTCCGGGTTGATGCCGAGCATCGTCTTCGCGACGAGCTCATGTGTGAGGGCGGAGTTGGCTGGATGGAATCTTCCTGCCCGCGCGTCGCGGAAGAGGCGCTCGAGCTCGCTCTTTTTGAACATGCCGAAGCCGCCCGAGAGCTCGACCGCCGTGTCCACGATCTTCCAGGCGCCTTCGACCGCCTTGTACTTGGCCGTCACGATCTTGGCCGGCCACGCGCCGCCGTGCGCGACGCCGTTCGACCAGTCGGAGGCCGTCCGTTCGATCAGCGGCTCGATCGTCTCGAGCTCCATCGCCATCTCGGCGACGCCCCATTGCATCGCCGGGTGGTGCGCCATCGAGGTCGAGACGGCGAGCGACTGGCGCTTGGGCAACGATTCGAGCGTCAGGTCGAACGCCCGGCGCGCGAGGGCGTAATAGACGTTGGCGAAGCCGAGCAGCGCCCACGCGAAGATCGACAGGACGAAGACGTCCACGCCCCCGGTTCCCGGAGCGACGATCCGTGCGATCCGGGCGTCGGGCACGAAGGCGCCTTCGAGAATCGTGTCGTCGCTCTGGGTGGCCCGCATGCCGAGCACGTCCCACGTCGGCTCGATCCGGTAGCCCTTCGTGTCGCGGGTCAGAAAGCCGTGCACGATCTTCGGCGCTTTCGGGTCGCTCGTGTCCATGCCGTGAAGGCCGAGATACGTCCAGACCGGAGAGAGGCTGCCGAAGGATTTCCGTCCCGTGTAGCGGTAGCCGCCCGGAGCCTTTTCCGCCTTCGTCGTGGAGAGGAGCACCGGCAGGTCGTGACCCGTTTCCGCATGGCCGGCCGCGAAGATCTCGCCCTGACCCGCGGCCTTCAGGATCCAGTCGCACGAGGCGTCCCCGCTGGCCTTCACCTCGCGCGCGACGCCGCACCAATAAGTGTGCATGTTCACCGCGAGCGCCGTGGCCGGCGCCCAGTAAGCGAGGCGGCGGGTCTCGAGACAGCACTCGGCGAGCGTCATCCCGCGGCCGCCGAACTCGCGCGGGACCGCCATCTTGAGGTAGTCGGTCTTTCGGAGATCGTCGAAGTCCTCGGTGAAGAAGCGGTTCTCGCGGTCGTAGACGGGCGCCCGCTCGTGGAATCGGCGGAGGAGCTCGTCGGACAGGATCGGGGCGGCGTTGGCCATGGCCATCCCTCCTTCGAAGACCCGCGAGTCTAGCAGGCTGCTGAAAAACGGATGCGGGCGTCGTGTCCGACCGTCGGCCGCAGGCATTCACCTCGCAAACGGCGGAAGAAAGTTCTCGCTCGGACCGACCCCGAGCTGCTCCGGGCCGAAACTCTCGGCTGCCGGTCGTCCTCGACCGCCGCAGCCGAAAGTCCGTTTGAAACGTCCGGCCCCGACGGTCCATAGTTCGTGCTGTGAAGCGCCCCGTGTACATGGACTATCAGGCCACGACGCCGGTCGATCCGCGCGTCTTCGAGGCGATGCGGCCGTATTTTTCGGAGGTCTTCGGCAATGCGGCCTCGCGGACCCACGTGTTCGGCTGGGAGGCGGAGGCGGCGGTGGAGGAGGCGCGCCACCAGGTCGCCGCGGCCCTCGGCGCCGACGACAAGGAGATCGTCTTCACGAGCGGCGCGACCGAGTCGGATAACCTGGCGGTTCTCGGCGTGGCGCGGCTCCTGCGTGAGAAGGGGCGGCACGTCGTCACGGGACAGACCGAGCACCGCGCGGTTCTCGACCCCTGCCAGGCGCTGGAGCGCGAGGGCTTCGAGGTGACGCGGCTCGCTCCGGACCGGACCGGCGCGATCTCGCCGGAGCAGGTGCGCGACGCTCTCACGGACGGGACGATCCTCGTGTCGCTCATGCTCGCCAACAACGAGATCGGCACGATCCACCCGATTCCCGAGGTCGGCGCCGTCTGCCGCGAGCGCGGCGTCCTCTTCCACACCGACGCGGTTCAGGGATTCACGAAGATCCCGTTCGATGTCGCGTCGGCATCCGTCGATCTCGCCTCGGTCACGGCGCACAAGCTCTATGGCCCGAAGGGAACGGGCGCGCTCTACGTGCGGGGCCGCAACCCGCGCGTGCGTCTGGCGCCCATTCTCCACGGCGGCGGCCACGAGCGCGGTCTTCGATCGGGCACCTTGAACGTCCCGGGCATCGTGGGCTTCGGAAAGGCCGTCGAGATCGCGATGGCGGAGCGGGAGACCGAGGCGCGCCGGCTGCGGCTCCTGCGCCGCCGGCTGGACGGCGCGATCCGCGCGCGCGTCGACGACGCGACGTTGAACGGCGCCGCGCTTCCCGAAGTGGACGCCGACGGCGCGCTTCTGCCCGGAGAGCGCGAGCGCCGCCTGCCGGGGAATCTCAACCTGTCCTTCGCCGGCGTGGACGGCGAGGCGCTCCTCATGGATCTCAAGGACCTGGCCGTCTCCTCGGGCTCGGCGTGCACGTCGGCGTCGATCGAGCCCTCGCACGTCCTGCAGGCGATCGGCGTACCCGACGCGCTCGCGCACGCGTCGATCCGTTTCGGCCTCGGGCGCTTCACGACCGAGGAGGAGGTGGACTTCGCGGCCTCTTCCGTCGATGCGGCCGTGCGCCGCCTGCGCGAAATGGCGCCGCGGCGCGGCTGAACGAGACTCGATCCGTGAACGTCTGCGCGCTTCTGCTCTGGGTGTCGGCCGCGGCGGCGGCGACTCCCGCCTCCGCGGCGCCCGACGTCGAGCGCGGGGTCGCGGTCCCGATGCGCGACGGCGTGCTTCTGACCGCCGACGTCTTCCGTCCTGCGCGCGCGGGAAGATTCCCGACGCTGATCGAGCGCACGCCGTACGATCGGAAGCACCTCGAAGATCGCGAGATCCTCCAGGAAGCGCTCCGGCGCGGATACGCCGTCGTGCTCCAGGACGTCCGCGGCCGCTACGACTCGGCCGGCGAGTACGTCCCGTACGTGAACGAGGGCCGCGACGGCTACGACACGATCGAGTGGGCCGCCGCGCAGCCCTGGTCCGACGGCCGCGTCGGGACGTTCGGCCTCTCGTACCCGGGCGCCGTCCAGTGGCTCGCGGCCGTCGAGTCGCCGCCGCATCTGAAGGCCATGGCACCGGAGATGACCTTCTCGTCGCCGCGCAACTTTTTCTACGCCGGCGGCGCCTGGGACCTCTCCTGGATCGCCTGGATCTGGAACAACATCGCGCCGGACGCTCGCGTCCACAAGAGCCTCGACGGCCCGCGCACGGGCCGCCAGGCGCGCGCCGCCTGGAAGAATCTGGAGAACGATCTTCCGTTCCGGATGCCGCTTTTCGCCGCGACGGAGCTGCGCGACGTCGCGCCGTACTACTTCGAGTGGCTGGCCCATCGCCCTTCGGATCCTTACTGGGACTGGGCGGAGCTGCGCGGGCGCTACGGGCGCGTGGGCGCGGCGGTCCTGAACGTCTCGGGCTGGCACGACGAAACCTACGGGCCCGAGGGCGCGATCACGAACTTCCTCGGTTTGATCGCGGCGCGCGCGGGACAGGCCGATCCGCGCGCCGAGCTCGTCCTCGGGCCCTGGGTGCACGGCGGGCTCGACTCGGACCGCTCGGGGGAGCGCGTGTTCGGCCCGCAGGCGAAGATGGACGAGGCCGCGCTCGTCCTCGATTTCCTGGACCGCTACGTCCGCGGGAAAGCGCCGGCCCGTCCGGCGCCCCGCGTGCGCGCGTTCGTCATGGGAGAGAACCGCTGGCTCTCCGGCGGCTCCTGGCCGCTTCCGGGGACGGCGACCGTCTCGCTCTATCTCGCGCCGGGCGGAAAGCTCGCGCGCGAGGCGCCCGCGGTCTCGGCCTCGGCGAGCGAGTTCCTCTCGGATCCCGAGAAGCCCGTCGTGGATCCGCATGGCACCGACGCCGGCGCCCACGACGAGCGCGCGCTGGCGGGCCGCCCCGACACGCTCGTCTTCGAGACGGCGCCCCTCGCGCGCGGCCTGCGCGTCCTCGGAGCGATCGAAACCGAGATCCATCTCTCTTCCGACGCACCCGACGCCGACCTCTGGGTCAAGGTTCAGGATGTCGCGCCGGATGGCACGGCGTGGAATCTCTCGAGCCCGGGCACCGACGTCCTGCGCGCGAGCGAGCGCGAGCCGGGGACGCAGCGGCGGCTGCTCGAGCCCGGTCGGCCCGTCGTGATGCGTCTCCCGAACCTGCGGACGGGGAACCTCTTCGCGAAGGGACACCGGGTGCGTGTCGTCCTCTGCGGAAGCTTCCTGCCGCACTTCTCGCGCAACCTGCAGACGGGCGAATCCGAGGCGACCTCGTCCGCCGCGCGCAAGGCCGTCCTCCGCGTCCATCACGACGCGGAGCATCCCTCCCGTATCCTGCTGCCCGTCCTCGAGGACGTTTCGGCGGCGGGCGGGAGATCCGGAGGAGTGGGCCGAAACTGAAGCTTCTCGCCGAGACCGTTCGGGCGCTGCCCGCGTACGAGGACCTTTGTGAGCGGGTCCGAAGGGGAGAGGTCCGTTCGGCGGTCGCCGGCGCCGTCGGCGCGCTGCCGGGATTGCTGCTCGCGGCCCTCGCGGCGGACCTCGGCCGGCGCCTGGCCGTCGTCGTGGCCGACGAGAAGCAGGCCGAGCGGCTCGCGCAGGACCTCGCGGCCGGCGGCGCGGGACCGGTCCTCCGTGCGCCGGCCCCGCAACTGACGCCGTACCAGCGGATCCCGCCGTCGCTCAAGGCGCGGCGCGACGAGTTTCGCCTCCTCGCGGCGCTCGCCGAGCCGTCGCCGTCGCTCGTCGCGATCCTGCCCGCGACGGCGCTCTTCACGCGCCTGCCTTCGCCGGCGGACTTCGCGCGCCTGTCCGTCGCCCTCGCGGAAGGCGGGGAGGACGTCTCGCTCGCGCGCCTGACGGCGCGGCTGACCGAGCTCGGCTACCGCCGCGGAGATCTGGTCATCGAGACGGGCGATCTCGCGGTGCGCGGCGGGCTCCTCGACGTCTTTCCGCCGGACCGGGAGCTGCCGCTTCGCGTCGAGCTCGACGGCGACCGGATCGCGTCGATCCGCGTCTTCGACCCCGACACGCAGCGGTCGAGCGAGCGTCTGAAGGCGGTCCACGTGCCGGCATTCTCGGCGGCGCGGGAATCGGGAGAGGAACGGGCGCTCCTCGAGGATCGCCTCGGACGGCCGCCCTCGGAGGCGGAGCGCATCGTCTTCGCTCCCGCCGCCACCCCGATGCCCGCCTCCTGGCTCACGCACGCGGGAGACGCGCTTTTCGCCGTGCTCGAGCCGGCCGCGATCGAGGAGGCCGTCGCGGCGTACACCGAGCGCGTCGCCTCCGACCGCGATCCGGACCGCGACGTCCTCGCTCCCGAGGAGCTCCTCCATCCGGCGGGCCGCGTTCGCGAGGCGATTGCGGGAATCCTCCTCCGCTTCGACCGCCTCGGCGTCTCCGAGGGCGAGGCGCTGCGCCTCGCGGCCGAGGAGATCCCGGGACACGCCGGCCGCACGAAGGAGGCCGCCGCCGAGATCTCGCGAGCGCTCGAGGCGGGCGAGGAGGTTCTCGTCGCGGCGCGGGCGGCCGGAGGCGAAGAGAAGGTGCGCCGGTTCGCGCGCGAGTACGAGATCCCGGTCTCGACGCCAGGCGAGCCCGGCGCGCTGCGCGTCGCGGCGGCGGAGATCTCCGCCGGCTTCCGGCTGAGGGCGCCGCGCATCTCGGTTTACGCCGAGGCCGAGATCTTCGGCGAGGAGCGGCCCCCCGTGACGCGGCGCCAGCGGCCCTCCGAGGCGTTTCTGTCCGATCTCCGCGACCTGAAGCTCGGGGACGCCGTCGTGCACCGCGACTACGGCATCGGCCTCTTCAAGGGCTTGAAGCGCGTGCCGGTCGAAGGGACGGAGCGCGAGTTCATGGACATCGGCTACGCGGACGACAAGACCCTGCTCCTCCCCGTCGAGCGATTCGATCTCGTGCAGAAGTACTCGGGAGTCGAAGGCGTGACGCCGGTGCTCGACCGTCTGGGCGGCGCCGGATGGGGCCGCCGCAAGGCGTCCGTCCGGCGCGCGATGCGCGACATGACGGACCAACTCCTGAAGCTGTACGCGCGGCGCCGCGTCGCGAAGGGCTTCTCGTTTTCGAAGGACTCGCCGTGGCAGAAAGAGTTCGAGGACGCCTTCGAGTACACGGAGACCCCGGATCAAGCGCAGGCGATCGCGGACGTCAAGCGCGACATGCAGTCGGACGAGCCGATGGACCGGCTCCTCTGCGGCGACGTCGGGTACGGCAAGACGGAGGTCGCGATGCGCGCGGCCTTCAAAGCCGTGCTCGACGGAAAGCAGGTGGCGGTGCTCGCGCCGACGACGGTGCTGGCCGACCAGCACTTCCGGACCTTCGGCCGGCGTTTCGCGGCGTTTCCGGTCACGATCGAGCTCCTCTCCCGCTTCCGGTCGCGCGTCGAGCAGAAGGAGGTCGTGGCGAAGATCGCGGAGGGGAGCGTCGACATCCTGATCGCGACGCACCGCATGCTGTCGAAGGATCTCGCGTTCCGCGATCTCGGACTCCTCATCGTGGACGAAGAGCAGCGCTTCGGCGTGGCGCAGAAGGAAAAGCTGAAGGAGTGGCGGGCCTCGATCGACGTGCTCGCGATGTCCGCGACGCCGATCCCGCGCTCGCTCCACCTCTCGCTCTCCGGCCTGCGCGACCTCTCGATCATCGAGACGCCGCCGCGGGACCGGCTGGCCATCGAGACGCAGGTCGTGCCGTCGAAGCCGGCGGTGATTCGCGAGGCGATCGAGGCGGAGATCGCGCGCGGCGGGCAGGTCTTCTTCGTGCACAACCGCGTCGAGTCGATCGGCCGCGTGAAACAGATGCTGGAGGAGCTCGTGCCCTCGGCCCGGATCGCCGTCGCGCACGGCGCGATGCGCGAGGACCGAGCTCGAGAAGGCCATGCGGCGGTTCGTCACGCGGGAGGCGGATCTTCTCCTCGCGACGACGATCATCGAGAACGGGCTCGACATCCCCTCGGCGAACACGATCCTGATCGACCGCGCCGAGACGTACGGGCTCGCGCAGCTCTATCAGCTTCGCGGGCGCGTGGGCCGCAGCGACCGTCCGGCGTTCGCGTACCTGCTCGTTCCGGAGAGCGCGTCGCTCTCGGAGATCGCGAGACGCCGTCTCGCGTCGATCCAGGAGTTCTGCGACCTCGGCGCCGGCTTCCGCATCGCGGCGAAGGACCTGGAGATCCGCGGCTCGGGCAACATCCTCGGCGGCGAGCAGTCGGGCCACATCGCGGCGGTCGGCTTCGAGACGTACCTGCAGCTGCTCGAGGAGACGATCCGCGAGATCCGCGGCGAGGAGGCGCCGCCCGAAAGGACGGTCACGCTGTCGCTGGGTCTCGACCTGACGATCCCGTCGGGTTACGTCGAGGACGAGAACTGGCGGATGATGATCTACAAGAAGATCGCGCGGTCGGCCGACGAGCGGGCCCTCTCCGAGACGCTCGCCGAGATCTCCGATCGGTTCGGGCCGCCCCCGCCGGCCGTCGAGCGGCTCGCTTCGTACGCGCGGATCCGCCAACGGGCGGAGTCCCTCGGAATCCACGCCGTGACGGCCCAGGCGGGGCGGGTCCACCTGCGGCTCGCGGAGGACACCGCCGTGGATCCGGACCGTCTGCTCGGGCTCTTGCAGTCGACTCCGGGCGCCTCGCTCACGCCGGCCCGCGTGCTTTCCCTTCCCGCGCCGCGCGGGGAGGAGCTCCCGGCCGCCCTCCTGTCGTGGCTCGAGCGCCTCTCGGGCCGCCCGGCCGCCTGAGGCCTTTTTTGGGGAAATTCCACCCTCCGACCCGTGTTATGTAGGGCCATCATGCGACCCATTCTCGTCACCGGCCTCGTGTCCGCCCTCGGGATTTCGGCGACTCTCAGCGCGGGAGAGCTCATCGAGTCCGTCGTCGCCCGCGTCAACGACCAGCCGATCACGCACAGCGAGTTCGAGAGCCGGTGCGGCATGGAGCTGCGCGGCACTCCCGACCTGGCCGGCCGGAAGAAGGTCCTCGACGAGATGATCCAGGAGAAGCTTCTCGAGGAGCGCGCGAAGTCCCTCGACGTCCAGGCGACCGACGCCGAGGTCGAGGAGGCCGTCGAGCGTGTCAAGCGGCAGTACAACCTCGCGACCGACGCCGAGTTCGACGCCGCGCTCGCTCAGACGCACATGACCCGCGACGACCTCAAGAAACAGTTGCGCCAGACGATCACGATGCAGAAGGTCGTCGGCCGCGAGGTCACCGGAAAGATCAACATGAGCGACGACGTGCTGCGTCTCGAGTACGAGCGGCGCAAGGACGAGCTCTACCGCGTCCCCGAGCAGGCGCACGTCTCCGAGATCGTTTTGCGCTTCTCTTCGGAGGACGGCGAGGCGCAAAAGGCAGCCGCCGCGAAGATCGAGGAGGCGCGCGCGAAAATCGCGGGAGGCGCCCCGTTCGCCGACCTCGCGAAGCAGTACTCCGAGGGCAATGCGCGCGACCGCGGCGGAGATCTCGGCACCGTGTCGAAGGGGGAGCTCCTGCCGGCTCTCGACGCCGCCGTGTTCGCCGATCCGCCGCAGGAATATCCGGCGCCGGTCCTCCTGCCGGGCTCCGTGCACCTCTTCCGCGTGACCGACCGAAAGCCCGCCGGTTACAAGCCGTTCGCCGAAGTCCGCGGCGATCTCGAGAAGAGAATGTCCGAGGGCATCTACGACAAGCACTTCAACGAGTACGTCGAAAAGCTGCGCCGCGAGGCCTTCGTGCGCATCTACGACCCCGCTCTGGCAAAGGCGGACGAGCAGGCGACGAAAGGTTAGGCGCCTCCGCAGACGCCACGGACCCCTCCCGTCGTAGCCGGGTGGTTCCCCACCACTAGATTTCGCGCCGTCAGCGACTTCCGGCCGGCGGCGGACATTACGCCTGATTAGCGCCCCTAATTTTTTTAGGCAAACGCTTTCCCTTGACTAACAAACCACGGCGCTCCTAACATCGCGCGCAGTGGCCTAATCTGGAAAAAAGTGGGGGAAAGTGGTCCTGATTTGTAAATCGGGACACGAAAAAGGATGGATCGCTTTCGGGGCAGTGCCCCGGCCCGGCTCGACGAGAAGGGGCGGTTGAAGGTGCCGACCCTCTTCCGCCAGCAGATCGAAGAGGCCTTCGGTCCGGATCTCTTCGTCACGTCGCTTCACGGCCGCGAGATCCTTCTGTATCCGCTCCCGGTCTGGCAGGCGCTCGAGGAGAAGCTCGCGTCGCTGCCGGCGATCCACCGCGCGAAGCGAAAGTTTCTCGAGCGCGTCAACTACTACGGACAGGGCGGCGCGCTCGACGGACAGGGGCGCGTGCTCATCCCGCAGATTCTGCGCGACGCGGCGAAGCTCCCGGCCGATGTCGTCGTCACGGGCAACATCGATCACCTGGTCGTGTCCGATCGCGGCGCGCTCGCCTCGCGCCTCCAGGGCGAGGACTTCACCGCCGAGGACTACGACGAGCTCTCGAAGCTGCTGTCGTGACGGGAGAGCGCATTTCGAGGGGAAGCACGGAGTTTGGAGACGGACGCCATTGAGAAGCCCGCGCACACGCCGGCGCTCCTTCGGGAAGTCGTGGAGTGGCTGCGCCCGGAGCGCGGCGGCTTCTTCGTGGACGCGACGGTCGGCGCGGGCGGCCACGCCGCGGCGCTCCTCGAGAACGGGCCGGAGATTCGTCTTCTCGGGCTCGATCGCGATCCCGACGCGCTCGCGCTCGCGCGGAAGCGCCTCGAGCGCTTCGGGGCGCGTGTGGAGCTCGTCGCGGCGGATTTCGGCGATCTCGATTCGGTCCTCGAGGGGCGGCCCGCGCTCGACGGCGTGCTGGCCGACCTCGGCGTTTCCTCGATGCAGCTCGACACGCCGGCCCGCGGATTTTCCTTCCGGCGGGACGGTCCTCTGGACATGCGGATGGGGAACAGTGGCCGAAGCGCCGCGGACATCGTGGCCGCGGCATCGGTCGAGGAGTTGACGCGGATTTTCCGCGAATACGGGGAGGAACGGATGGCGGCAAAGATCGCGCGCGGGATTGTGGCGGAGCGGAATCGGGGACCCATCACGACGACCCGGCAGCTTGCCCGCATCGTGGCGAGCGCCAAGGGGTCGCGCGAGAGGATCGATCCCGCCACGAGAGTCTTCCAGGCGCTGCGGATCGAGGTCAACCAGGAGCTCGTCGCGCTGTCGCGTTTCCTCGCCGCCGCCGTCTCCCGCGCCCGCGAGCGCGGGCGGCTCGCGGTCATCTCTTATCACTCGCTCGAGGATCGGGTGGTCAAGGAGACGTTCCGGCGCGAGTCGGGCACCTGCCTCTGCCCGCCGCGGATCCCGCGCTGCGTCTGCGGCGCCCGGACGGCTCTGCGCGTGCTGACGCGGCGCCCGGTGGTTCCCTCGGAGGACGAGCGGCGCGTGAATCCCCGGGCGCGGAGCGCGAAATTGCGCGTGGCCGAGAAGCTGGCCCTGTGAACTGAAAACCGAGAACTGTGAACTGACGACTTCTCCATGACTTCCGCCGCCTACGCGCAGGCCAAGCGCGTCGAGAACCTGCACCTGACGCGCGAGCGCGACCGGCGTCGCGGCCGCGAGCTCGCGACGTTCCTGCTCGTCGGGCTGCCGGTGGCGTTCGTGCTGCTCGCGTATGCCGCGCTCCACATCGAGACGGTTCGCGTCGGCTACGCGCGCGAGGCGCGGGTGCGGCGGGTGCTCGAGCTCGACGAGGAGGGACGGCGGCTGCGGGCGGAGCTCGCACGCGCCTCGTCGCCCGATCGCGTGTCGGCGCTCGCGGCGCGCAAGAAGCTCCATCCGCCCGTCCCGGGCCAGATCCAGTACTTCGAAGCGCCGCGGAAGCCGGGGTCGTGAACTCCCTCTCGCTTCGCCGCGTCCGCTGGTTCGCCCTCTTCCTGGCGTTCTGGGCGGCCGCGGTCGTGGCGCGCCTGCTCTGGGTGCAGGTGGCGCAGGGCTCCAAGTATCGGGCGCGCGCACAGCGCCAGCAGGAGCGCCGCGTCGAAGTGTCGCCGCGCCGCGGCTCGATCCTCGACCGCAGCGGGCGCGAGCTGGCCGTCTCGGTCGAGTGCCCGTCGATCTACGCCATCCCCGACGAGGTGCAGGGCCCGACCGCGGTGGCGCGCGCGCTCGCGGGACCCCTCGAGATGACGCCGTCGGAGATCGCGGTGAAGCTCTCGCGGGACTCGGGATTCGTCTGGCTGAAGCGCAAGGTCGATCCGGACGTTGCGGACGAGATCCGGCAGCGGAAACTGCCCGGCATTCACTTCGTGACGGAGACGAAACGCTTCTATCCGCGAGGCGCTCTCGCCGCCGCGCTCCTCGGCTACGTCGGCACGGACGACCGGGGTCTCGGCGGCCTCGAGTACTCCTACGACCGCACGATCCGAGGCAAACCCGGCGAGATCGTGGCCCTGACCGATGCGCGGCAGTCGCGCTACGGCGAGATGGAGACGCCGGGCCGGCCGCCGCAGGAAGGCGCGACGCTCGAGCTCTCGATCGATTCGGGCGTCCAGTTCGCCGTCGAGCGCGAGCTCGCCGCCGCCGTGGCCGAGCACGGCGCGCGCTCGGGGACCGCCGTTCTCCTCGATCCGCGCGACGGCGAGATCGTGGCGATGGCGACCGCTCCGGGCTTCGACCCGAACCGTTTCAACCGCTATCCGGCGGACGCGCGGCGCAACCGCGCCATCGCGGACGCCTACGAGCCGGGATCGACCTTCAAGATCGTGACGGGATCGATCGCGCTCGAGAAGCATCTGATCGCGCTCGACGAAGTCATCGACACGGGCGACGGCACGATCCGCGTCGCGAACACGACGATCGCCGAGGCGGACCATCACCGCTACGGGCCGTTGACGCTCGCCGGCATCTTCGAGCACTCCTCCAACGTCGGCATCATCCGCGTCGGCCTGCGGGTCGGGCCGCGACGTCTCTACGACGGCGCGACGGCCCTCGGCGTCGGGCGTTCGACGGGAATCGACCTTCCGGGCGAGAGCGTCGGGCTCTTCCGCGATCTGCCGCGCTGGTCGGCGCTCTCGAACGCTTCGATATCGATGGGTCAGGAAGTTTCGGTGACGGCCCTGCAGCTCGCGCGCATCACGGCCGCGGTCGCCAACGGCGGCCGGCTCGTCTCGCCGCGCGTCGTGCGCCGGATCATCCTGCCCGACGGCACGGCGCAGTCGCTCGAGGTCCCGCCTCCCGTGCGCGTGATGTCGCCCGAGACGGCCGAAGCGCTGCGGCAGATCCTCGTCGGCGTCGTCGAGCGCGGCACCGGCACCTTCGCGGCGATCCCGGGCTTCGTCGTGGCGGGCAAGACGGGCACCGCGCAGAAGGCCGGCCCCGGCGGCTACCAGCCGGGCCGCTACGTCCCCAACTTCGTCGGATTCGTGCCGGCCGAGGCCCCGCGTCTGGTCGGCGTCGTCATCCTGGAAGAGCCGCACGGCAAGTACTACGCCCGCGACGTCGCGGCTCCGGTCTTTTCCCGAATCCTCTCCCAGGCCCTCTCGATCCTCCGAATTGCGCCCGAGGAGCAGCGAGTGCCGGCGACGGTGCTCGCCTCCTCGGGCCCTTTTTTCGCCGCCGGCATGGTCCCGGCCTCGGCGCGCCGGATGCCAGCGGACGGAGGGTTTTCAGCGGCGCCCTCGGCCGACGGCCTTCCCGATGCTTCCGGCCTCTCGGCCCGGCAGGCGCTCGCCCTGTTCGCGAAGCGCGGCATTCCGGTGCGGCTCGAAGGCAGCGGCTTCGTCGTTTCGCAGCGTCCGGCGGCCGGCGCGGCGTGGACGCCGGGAGCCGCGGTGACCCTCTCGCTTTCGGAAGACGCCGCGGCCGTCTCCCGACCCGGCCGCGGACGCGAGGAGACGCTCTCCGCGACACCCGGTCCGTGAGGCTCATGGATCTCTCCTCGGCCGTCCCGGGAGCCGAGACGGCGCCGCGCGGCGCCGACGTCGACGTCCGACGCGTCGTGCATGACTCGCGTCGCGTCGCGCCCGGAGACCTCTTCGTCGCAATCCGCGGCGGGAAGTCCGACGGCCTCGCGCACGTGCCCGAGGCGCTGGCGCGCGGCGCGGCCGCGGTGGTCTCGCAGGAGGCCCCGGTTCCGGGAGTGGCGGTGCCCTGGGTTCGCGTCCCGGACGCGCGCCGGGCGCTGGCGCTCCTCGCGGCGCGCCTCGCGGGGGATCCGGCCGAGAAGCTGGTGCTCGCGGGCGTCACGGGAACCAACGGCAAGACGACGACCGCGACGCTTCTCCAGGCGCTCCTCGCGCGCCGCTATGGAAGCGCGGGATTTCTCGGGACGGTCGGCTACCGGATCGGAAGGCGGGAGATCCCGGCCGACCGGACGACGCCGGACGCGGCGCTCCTGCAGGAGCTGCTCGCGGAGCTCGTGCGCGAGGGCGTGCCCGCGGCGGCGATGGAAGTCTCCTCGCACGCGCTCGCGCTCGAACGCGTGGACGGCTGCCGCTTCGACCTCGCGGTCTTCACGAACCTCACTCGCGATCACCTCGACTTCCATCGCGACATGGAGGACTACTTCGAGGCCAAGGCGCGGCTCTTCGAGCTCCGAAAGCCGGGCGCCGCCGCGGTCGTCAACGCGGCGGATCCGTTCGGGCGGCGGCTCGCGGCGCGGATTCCCGGCCGCGTCGTGACCTACGCCGCGGCGGAAGTGGAGGGCGGCGCCGACGTGACGGCGGCGTCCACGCGCTGCGACCTCTCGGGTACTTCCTTCGAGGCGATCTCTCCGGCGGGCCGGTTTCGCGTGGAGTCGCCGCTGCTCGGCCGGTTCAACGTGGACAACCTGCTGGCCGCGGCCGCGGGGGGGCTCGCGTTGGGGATGCCGCCCGGGGAGATCGTCGCCGCGCTTGCCGCGGTGCGCCGCGTGCCCGGCCGGCTCGAGCCGGTCGAGGCCGGCCAGTCGTATCGAATCCTCGTCGACTACGCGCACACGGAGGACGCCCTCGCGCGGCTGCTCGCGGCCGTCCGGGAGCTGACCGACAAGAAGATCATCCTCGTCTTCGGGTGCGGCGGCGATCGCGACCGCGGCAAGCGCGAGCCGATGGGTCGGCTGGCGGGGTCGCTCGCCCACATCGCGATCGCGACATCCGACAACCCGCGCACGGAGGACCCCGAGAAGATCCTCGACGAGGTCGAGCGCGGCCTCGTCGCCTCGGGGGCGACGAAATATCTCCGGCTCGCCGACCGGCGCGAGGCGATCCGCGCGGCGATCGATCTCGCCAACCCGGGCACGGTCGTCGTGATCGCCGGGAAGGGACACGAGACGACACAAGTCATCGGCGACCGCGAGGAGCCTTTCGACGACCGCGCCGTCGCGGCGGAGCTCGCGGCGTCCCGATGAACTTCACGACCTCCGATCTCGCGGCGGCCCTCGGCCTGGCCTCTCCCGGCGAGGTCCGGCTCTCGGGCGCCGCCGTGGACTCGCGCGCGGTGCGCCCGGGAGACCTCTTCGTCGCGCTGCCGGGGGCGCGCGTGGACGGGCACGACTTCGCGGCCGAGGCCGTGAATCGCGGCGCCGCGGCCATCCTCGCGTCGCGAGAGATCGCCGCGGTCGCGGGTCGCGCGCCGGTCCTGCGCGTGCCGGACACGGGCGAGGCGCTCATGCGGTTCGCCGGCTGGATCAAGCGGCGCGCGGGCTTCCGCCTCGCGGCGATCGGCGGCTCGGCCGGCAAGACGACCACGAAGGAATTCGCGGCGGCGATCCTCGCGCGACACGCGACCGTCGGAAAGACTCCGGGGAACCAGAACAGCGCGATCGGTTTCCCTCTCTCCGTCCTGAACCTGTCGCTCGCGCCGGACTGGATGGTCGGAGAGATGGGGATGAGCGCGCCGGGGGAGATTTCGCGGCTGTCTCGGGAGTTCACACCCGACGTGGCCGCGATCACCCTGATCGCGCTCGAGCACCTGGAGTTCCTGGGCTCTCTCGACGGGATCGCGAAGTCGAACGCCGAGATTCTCGAGGGCCTGAAGCCGGAGGGCGTCTTCGTCGTCAATGCCGACGATCCCCGGATCGGGGCGATCGCGGCGGGCCATGCCGGACGCAAGCTCCGCTTCGGCCGCGAGGCGGCCGCCGACGTACGGGTCGAGCAGATCGTCATGGGGGACCGCGGCTCGCGCTTCCGCCTGAAGGCGCCCGCGGGCGAAGTCGTCGTCTCGCTGCCCCTGCCGGGCAGCCATCAGATCTCGAACTTCCTGGCGGCCTCCGCCGTGGCGATCGCGTGCGGCGCCTCGGTCGAGAACTGCGCCGAAGCGGCGGGCCGTCTCGCGCCGTCGCCGCATCGCGGCGAGACGCTGCGGCACGCGTCGGGGGCGCTCCTCTTCGACGACGCGTACAACGCGAGCCCGCCCTCGATGCGCGCGGCGCTCGACACGCTGAAGCTGCTGCCCGGCAAGCGCAAGATCGCGGTCCTCGGCGACATGCGCGAGCTCGGGCCCGAGTCGGAGTGGTGGCACCGCGAGACGGGGCGCTACGTCGTGGGCCGCGCCGACCGGCTGATCTGCGTCGGACCGCTCGGGCGCTTCCTCGGCGAAGGGGCGGTCGAGGCCGGCTTCGCGCGCGCCGAGGTGCGAACGCTCGAGAGCCCCGAGCAGGTGTCGAACCTGCTCGACTCGATGCTCGACGCCGGAGACACCGTGCTCTTCAAGGCGTCGCGCGGCGTCGGTCTCGAGAAGGCCGTCGCGCGGCTCGCGGCCCCCGAAAACCTGCGCGCGGGGGCCTGATGCTGTACTACTGGCTCTATCCGCTCGCGAAGCAGTACCCGGTCTTCAACGTCTTTCGCTACATCACGTTCCGGACGGCGATGGCCGCGGTGACGGCGCTCGTCCTGCTGCTCCTCCTCGGACCCGGCATGATCCGGGCGCTCAAGCGTCGGCAGATCGGCCAGGCGATCCGCGAGGAAGGGCCGCGTTCGCACCTTTCGAAGGCGGGCACGCCGACGATGGGCGGACTGCTCATCCTTTTCGCCGTCACCGTCGCGACGCTGCTCTGGATGGATCTGTCCAACCGGTTCGTGTGGATCGCGCTCGGCACGCTGCTGGCGCTCGGCGCCGTCGGCTTCGCCGACGACTACACGAAGGTCGCGCGCAAGCGGAGCCTCGGGCTGACGGGCCGCGGCAAGCTCGTGCCGCAGTTTCTCGTCGCCTTCGTCGCGGCCTGGGCGATCGAGCAGTGGGCCGCGCACGGCGCCTTCTCCTCGGTCGTGACGTTCCCGTTCCTCAAGAAGGTGATCCTCGACCTCGGGCTCTTCTACGTGCCCTTCGTGGCGGTCGTGCTCGTCGGCTCCTCGAACGCCGTGAACCTGACCGACGGTCTCGACGGCCTCGCGATCGGCGCCGTGGGGATCGCCGCCGGCACCTACGCGATCCTCGCGTACGTCACGGGAAACGCGGTCGCCGCGCGCTATCTCCAGATCCCGCTCGTCGCCCAGTCGGGCGAGCTCGCCATCTTCTGCGGCGCCCTCGTGGGCGCCTCCCTGGGTTTCCTCTGGTTCAACTGTCACCCCGCCGACATCTTCATGGGGGACGTCGGCTCGCTGCCGCTCGGCGGGGCGATCGCCGCCGTCGCGGTGATGACCAAGCAGGAGATGCTGCTCGCGATCGTCGGCGGGCTCTTCCTGCTCGAGGCGCTGTCGGTGATCATCCAGGTCGTGTCCTTCAAGTCCACGGGCCGGCGCGTGTTCCGCATGGCGCCGCTCCACCATCACTTCGAGCTCCTCGGCTGGGCCGAGTCGCGCGTCATCATCCGCTTCTGGATTCTGGCGCTCTTCTTCGCCGTCGCCGCGCTCTCGACCTTGAAGCTGCGATGAACGCCACGACAGACCGGACTTCGGCGGACGTCCTGCCCGCGAAGGTGGCGATCGCCGGCTTCGCCCGGAGCGGCCGCGCGCTGGCTGTGGCGCTGCGCGACCGCGGCGTCGCCGTGTCCGTGGCCGACGAGAAGCCGGCGAGCGCGTTCCCGGACTCCGCGGAGCTGGCCGATCGCGGCGTCGAGTTCTTCTTCGGCCGGAGCGGCGAGGGCGCGCTCGCGCTCGAAGGAGCCGAATGGCTCGCGCTCTCGCCGGGCGTGCCGCTCGACGCGCCGATCGTCGCCGCGGCGCGCCGGAAGAAGATGCCGGTGCTCGCAGAGTTCGAGATCGCCTGGCGCATCGCCGAGAGCGAGGTCGAAGGCGAGAACCGCTGGGTGGCCGTGACCGGCACCAACGGCAAGTCGACGACGACGGCCTGGATCGCGGACGTCCTGCGGCGCGCCGGACGGCCGGTCGCCCTCGCGGGCAACATCGGCGTGCCGCTCTCGGCGTTCCTCTCGGAGCGCGCGCCGCGCGACTTCGTGTGCGAGCTGTCCTCCTTTCAGCTCGAGACGGTGCACCGCTTCGCGCCGCAGGTGGCGGTGCTGACCAACGTCACGCCGGACCACATGGACCGCTACCCCGACTTCGAGGCCTATGCGCGCGCGAAGGAGCGCGTCTTCGCGCGCCAGCGCCCGGACGACGCGTCGGTCGTGAACGCCGACAACCCGCGGGCGGCGGCGGCACGGACTCCGGCGCGGAGGGTTCCCTTCTCGCGGCTTGGCCCGGTCGAGGGCGGCGTCTGGGCCCGGGACGGCGTCATCCGGTCGGCCGTCGCGGGACCCGAGCGCGAGGTGCTCGCGGCCGACGCGCTGGCCCTCCCGGGAACGCACAACCTCGAGAACGCGCTCGCCGTCGTCGCGGCGGCGGACTGCCTCGCGGCGCCGCCCGACGCGATTGCCGAGGCGCTGACGCACTTCGCGGGGCTGCCGCACCGGAGCCAGCTCGTCGCGGAGGCGCGCGGCGTGCGCTGGGTCAACGACTCCAAGGGAACCAACGTGGACGCGACGCAGAAGTGCCTGGAGGGCTTCCCGGACGCGCGGGTGATCCTGATCCTGGGCGGCCGGGACAAGCACGGGGACTTTCCGTCGCTCGTGCCGACGGTCGCGCGCGCCGCGCGGCTCGCCCTGACGATCGGGGAAGCTGCCGAGACGATCGAGCGCGCGCTCGGGGGAGCCGTCCCCTTCGAACGGGCCGGCACGATGGAGAACGCCGTCCTGCGCGCGGGAGAGGTGGCGCGCCGCGGCGACACGGTGCTGCTGTCGCCGGCATGCGCGTCCTTCGATGCTTACGCCAACTACGAGGAGCGCGGCAATCATTTTGCGACGCTCGCGCGGGCCGTCGCGGCCCGGGCGGCGGGCGAGGAATAGAGGGGAATCCCATGGCGCGGAAGCTCGCGAGCGACAAGGTCCTGTTCGTGGCCCTGGTCGCGCTGTCTCTCTTCGGCTGCGTGATGATCTACAGCGCCTCGGCCGTCTCGGCGGCGGAGACCGCCGGCAGCCCCTACCGCTATCTGCTGAAGCAGGTCGCGGCGCTCGTCGTGGGAGGTCTCGCGGCCTACGGCATCTCGCGCGCGGACTACCGGCGCCTCGCGAGCCCCGCCGTCGTCTACGGCGCCTACGGCCTCGCCTTCGTGCTCTGCATCGCGGTGCTCTTCCGCCCGCCGATCAACGCCGCGCGCCGCTGGCTCGCCTTCGGCCCCGCCGTCATCCAGCCGTCGGAGCTGCTGAAGATCGCGCTCGTTCTCGTTCTCGCTTCGCAGGTCGCGGGGCGGGACGGCAAGCGCGGCGGCATCGATCGCGCGGTGATCCCGTGCGCGATCCTCGCCGCGCTCGCGTCGGGGATCGTGCTGCTCGAGCCCGACATGGGAACGGCCGTGTGCTACCTGATGCTCTGCGCGGTCGTGCTCTGGCTCGCCGGCGCGCGCGGCCGCGTCTTTCTCATCGGCGCCGCGGCGGCGCTGCCGATCCTCGCGATCCTCGCCTTCTCGGCCAGCTATCGGAAAGCCCGCCTGCTCTCCTTCCTGCGCCCCGAGGCGGATCCGCTCGGCGCGGGTTTCCAGGCGCTCCAGTCACTCATCGCCGTCGGCGCGGGCGGCTGGCTCGGCAACGGGCTCGGCGGCGGCCGGCAGAAGCTCTTCTTCCTTCCGTACCCGCACACCGACTTCATCTTCGCGATCGTGGGCGAGGAGCTGGGATTCCTCGGCGCCGCCGGCCTCGTCGCGGCGTTCGGCGTGATCGCATGGCGCGGACTGCGCGCGGCGCGTCGGGCTCCCGACGCCTTCGGCTCTTTTCTCGCCGCCGGCGCGACCGCCATGATCGTCGTGCAGGCGGCGATCAACATGAGCGTCGTGCTCGCGCTCATGCCGACCAAGGGCCTGCCGCTTCCGTTCGTGTCGTACGGCGGCTCCTCGCTCGTCGCCTCGTGGCTCGCCGCGGGACTGATCCTGAACGTCTCGGCGCACGAGGTCGAGCGGGCGGAGGCGTGAGCCGACCGCTGCGGTAGGGTGTCGGAGTGGAGGAGGGGACCTACGTGATCGCGGCCGGCGGAACGGGCGGACACATCTTTCCCGGAATCGCGCTCGCGCGCGAGATCCTCGCGCGGCGCCCGGGTGCGCGCGTCGTCTTCGTCGGCGCGGCCGTGGGCCTGGAGACGCGGCTCGTCCCGGCGGCCGGATTCCCGGTCGAGACCGTCGCGGCGACCGGCTTTGCGGGAAAACGGCTCGGCGCGCGGATCGTCTCGCTCGCCACGGTGCCCCGCGGCGTGCGGCAGGCGCGGCGCCTGCTGAAGCGGCTCGCGCCGCGCGCCGTCGCGGGCGTGGGCGGATATCCGAGCGTCCCGGTCGTGCTGGCCGCCAGGTCCCTCGGCATTCCTACGCTCGTGCACGAGCTGGACGCGCGCCCGGGGATCGCCAACCGGTTCCTGGCGCGTCTGGCGACTCGCGTCACGGCCGGCAGCGAGGCCGCGGCCGGGCGGCTGCCGGGGCGTCCGGTCGTCACGGGCAACCCGCTGCGCCCCGAGTTCCTGCGGGCGGCGCCGCCGGATTCCGCGCGGGCGCCTCGGCGAGTCCTCATCCTCGGGGGGAGCCAGGGCGCGGCGGCCATCAATCGCGCCATGACGGAGGCGGCGCCGGCGCTCGAAGCCGAAGGCGTCGAGGTCCTCCACCAGACGGGAGAGAAGTGGCTCGAGAAGGTGCGACAGGCGTACGGGCGCCTGCCGGCCGGCTGGCGGCTCGAGGCGTTCGTCGAGAAACCCTTCGAGGCGATGGCGTGGTGCGACCTGGCGGTCTGCCGCGCGGGCGCGCTGACGGTCGCGGAGCTCGCCGCCGCGGGCCGGCCGGCGCTCCTCGTGCCGCTCGCGACCTCGACGCGCGGCCACCAGCTCGAGAACGCGTTGGAGGTCGAAAGCGCTGGCGCCGCGGTCGTGCTCGAGGAGAAGGACCTGACGGGCGCGTCGCTCGCCGCGGCCGTTCGCGGGCTCCTCGCCGACCCGGACCGGCTGCGCCGCATGGGGCAGGAGGCCCGGCGGCGGGCGCGCCCCGACGCCGCGGGGCGGCTGGCGGACCTGCTCTTCTCGATCGAGAGGCCGGCGGCTTGAGATTCCTCCGTTTGCGGCGCATCCACTTCGTCGGCGCCGGCGGCGTCGGGATGAGCGGCCTCGCCGAGATCCTGCTCCTGTCGACGCCGCTCGAGATCTCCGGCTGCGACCGCGAGCGGAGCGAGAACACCGACCGTCTGGCAAAGCTCGGCGCGCGGATCGCGACGGGCCACGACGCGGCGCACGTCCGGGAGGCCGACCTCGTCGTCATCTCCTCGGCGGTCGCCGACTCGAACCCCGAGGTCCTCGCCGCCCGGGCGGCCGGCATCCCGGTCATCCGCCGCGCCGAGATGCTCGGCGAGATCATGCGGATCAAGCAGGGCATCGCCGTCGCCGGCACGCACGGCAAGACCACGACGACCTCCATGACCGGCCTCGTGCTGACCGAGGCGGGCTTCGATCCGACGATCGTCGTGGGCGGCCGGGTCCGGATCCTGGGAACGAACGCGCGTCTCGGCTCGGGCGAGTACCTGGTCGCCGAGGCGGACGAATACGATCGGTCATTCCTCGAGCTGACGCCCGTCGTCGCCGTCATCACGAACGTCGAGGCGGATCACCTCGACACCTACCGCGACCTCGACGAGATCGTCGAAGCGTTCACCGCGTTCGCGAATCGCGTGCCGTTCTACGGCGCCGTGATCGGCTGCGCCGACGACGCCGGAGTGCGGCGCGTGCTTCCGGGCGTCAAGCGCCGCGTCGTGACGTACGGCGAGTCGCCCGAGGCGCAGCTGCGCGCGCGGGACATCCGCCCGGACCCGGCGGGGACGACCTTCGAGGTCTGGGAGGGCGAACGGTGGCTGATCGGCTCGATCCGCCTTCCGATCCCCGGCCGGCACAACGTCGCCAACGCGCTCGCCGCCGTCGCCGTCGGGCGCGAGCTGTCGATTCCGTTTCCCAAGATCTCCGCCGCTCTCGCGACCTTCTCGGGCGTCGTCCGGCGCTTCGAGACCAAGGGGGAGCGCGGCGGCGTCCTCGTCGTCGACGACTACGCGCACCACCCGACCGAGATCGCGGCGACGCTCTCGTCGGCGCGGCAGGTCTATCCCGAACGCCGCCTCGTGGCCCTCTTCCAGCCGCACCTCTACTCCCGCACTCGCGATTTCGCCGCCGCGTTCGGCCGCGCGCTGGCCGGCAGCGACGTGGCCGTCGTGACGGACGTCTACCCCTCCCGCGAGAAGCCGATCGACGGCGTCACCGGCGAGCTCGTCGCGTCGGCCGCCCGGCAGGCGGGCCTCGGCCGTGTCGTCTATGTATCTGATAAATCGAGGGTTGTTCCCGAGCTCGAGACCCTCCTGCAGCCGGGAGACCTGCTCCTGACGATGGGAGCCGGCGACGTCGTCCGCTTCGGCGAGACGTTTCTCGGGGCGTCCCATGGCTGAGACGTCGTTTCTCCGGCGCGGCCGCGTCGCCCCGAGGCGCCGGCGCGCGGCACTCCCGTGGCGCATCGCCTTCGGCGCGGCCGCCGCGGTCGCGGTCCTGATCGCGGCGGCGCGGCTGCCGGTCGGACGGCTGATGCGCGTCGCGCGGTTCGAGATTTCTGGCAACCACCGGCAACGGACCGAAGAAATTCTGGCGGTGCTCGCGCCGTACCGAATGAAGAACCTGTTGACGCTCGATCTCGCCGCAGCCGCTTCGCAGGTCACGACGCTTCCGTGGGTCGAGCGCGTGACGCTCTCCAAGCGATTCCCCGACGGACTGGAGATCCGGATCGCCGAGCGGCGCCCGGTCGCGTTGTGGCGCGACGCCGATGCGCGGCTCTACTTTCTCGGAACGGACGGCCGGCCCATCGCTCCCTATGATCCGCGCACCGATTCGGCCGACTACGTTCTCGTCGCCGGCGAGGCCCGACAGCTTCCCGAGCTCGTCGCGCTCGCCGAAGAGTTGCGCGCGCGCGTTCCCGACTACTTCGCTGCGCTCTCGCAAATCGATGCGTTGCCCGACGGAGGATTCGGTATGATGGACTCCATCTTCCGGAAGCCGGTGCGTGTCCTTCGTCGGGACGCTTCCGAGAAGATCGCCGCGCTCCTGGCGGCGAGGGGTCTCATGGAGAGGCGGGGTTGGGAGGCGCGCGTCATCGACCTTCGTTTCGCGGATCAAATCGTGCTCATGGGCGCCTGGGGATCGGGACACTCGTTGTGAGCGGTGGCGAGGAAGCAAGGCGAGAGGGGGAGCGAGAGCGTTGTCGCAGGTCCAGGCACGCATCCCGACTTCGCCTCCCCGTCTTCCTGCCCGCGGTTTCCTGACGATGGCCAAGCCCGAGAACTTCCTCGTCGCCTGCGACATCGGCTCCTCGAAGATCTGCGTCCTGATCGGGGAGCAGAACGCCCACGGATCCCTCGACGTGATCGGCAAGGGGGCCGCCGTCAACCGGGGCACCCGCAAGGGCAACATCGTCAACGTCGACACGACGATCGAGGCCATCAAACGGGCCGCCGAAGAGGCCGAGATCATGGCCGGGGTCCAGATCTCCCGGGCCTGGGTCGGGGTCTCGGGCTCCAACGTGCGGTCCTTCAACAGCCGGGGCGTCGTGGCCGTGGCCGGAAAGGACCGGGAAATCAACAAGGATGACGTGGCGCGGGTCATCGACGCCGCGCGGGGGGTACAGATCCCCCAGGATCACGAGGTCGTCCATGTCGTGCCCCGCGACTTCACCGTGGACGGCCAGGACGGCGTCGGCGATCCGGTCGGCATGATGGGGCAGCGGCTCGAGGCGGACGTTCACGTCGTGACCGCGCCGGTCGCGGTCACGCAGAACGTCGTGACGTGCATGAACAAGGCGGGCATCGAGGTCGTGCAGCTCGTGCTGGAGCAGTTCGCCGCCGCGGAGGCGGTGCTGACTCCCGACGAGAAGGAGCTCGGCATCGCGCTCGTGGACATCGGCGGCGGCACGACGGAGCTCGCGGTCTATCACCGCGGCTCGATCGCCCATACGGCCGTCATCCCGATCGGCGGCGACCACTTCACGAACGATCTCGCGGTCGTCCTGCGCGCCCCGATCACCGACGCCGAGCGCATCAAGAAGAAGTTCGGCTGCGCGCTCCGGTCGGCGGTCGGCGAGGACGAGATGGTCGAGGTTCCCATGGTGGGCGGCCGCGCGCCGAAGCTCTGCCCGCGCACGACGCTCGCGGAGATCCTGCAGCCGCGAGCGGAGGAGCTGCTGGGTCTGGTCCGCGAGGACCTCCAGCGGCTCGGCCTCGAGAAGGAGATCCGGTCGGGTGTGGTCCTGACCGGCGGCGGCGCGGAGCTCGAAGGGCTCGTCGAAGTCGCCGAGGGCATCTTCGAGGGACCGGTGCGGCGCGGCGTGCCGTCGGGCGTCGGCGGACTGGTGGACGTGGTCTCGCGCCCCGAGTGGGCGACGGCGACGGGTCTTCTCCTCTACGGCCACCGCCACAAGCCGAAGCGGCGGCGGGCGGACGGTCTTTCGCGGATCACGAGCTCGGTGGCGAGGGCGTTTCGAGACTTCTTCTGATCGGAGGGCGGCGAGCATGGCACGAGGCAGGGACCGGTCGATGATCGAGTTCGTGGCGGAGGAGAAAACGCATCGGCTCTCGATCGAGCTGGAAGGGGGCGATGCGTCGCCCGCGACGATCAAGGTCATCGGGATCGGAGGCGGCGGAACCAACGCCGTGAACCGCATGATCTCGGCGGGGCTCCGCGGCGTCGAGTACATCGCGTGCAACACGGACCTCCAGGCGCTTCGCCTGGCGTCCGCGCCGCTCAAGATGCAGATCGGATCGCGTCTGACGAAGGGCCTCGGCGCCGGCGCGGATCCCGAGGTCGGCCGCAACGCCGCGCTCGAGGATCAGGAGAAGCTCGCGCAGGTCGTCAAGGGCGCCGACATGGTGTTCCTCGCCGCGGGGCTTGGCGGCGGGACGGGCTCGGGCGCCGGACCGATCATTGCCAAGGTCGCGGCGGAGGCCGGCGCGCTGACCGTCGCCGTCGTGACGAAGCCGTTCGACTTCGAGGGCAAGAAGCGAATGCGGCAGGCCGAGCGCGCGGCGCGCGAGCTGCGCGATCACGTGGACACGCTCATCACGATCCCGAACCAGCGCCTGCTTTCCTTCGTCGAGAAGAACACGCCGCTCAACGAGGCGTTCAAGACGGCCGACGACGTGCTCCGGCAGGCGATCCAGGGCATCTCGGATCTCATCAACTGCCCGGGCGAGATCAACCTCGACTTCGCCGACGTGAAGAAGATCATGTCGGACATGGGCCGCGCGCTCATGGGCACGGCCGTCGCCGAGGGCGAGAATCGCGCCGTCCACGCGGCGCAGGCGGCGATCAGCTCGCCCCTCCTCGAGGACGCGTCGATCGAAGGCGCGCGCGGCGTGCTGATGAACATCACGGGCGGCGCCGATCTGACGCTCTTCGAGGTCAACGAAGCCGCCGAGATCATCCAGCAGGCCGCCGACCCCGAAGCCGAGATCCTCTTCGGCTGCGTGCACGACGAGCGGATGTCCGGCATCGTCAAGGTCACGGTGATCGCGACGGGTTTCGACCGCGCCGAGGACCGTGCCGCCGAGACGACCTTCGAGGAGGAGCCGCGGCCGGCCGTGACGCAGCGCTTGAACCGCGCGCCGTTTCTCCGAGGGGACGATTCCGGCGGATTCGGACCGAACGCTTCGTCGCGGGACGATTTCGACATCCCGACGGTTCTGCGCCGACAGATGGATTAGCGCTCGGATCGCCGTCTCCCTGCGGGGACGGGGCGGCCTCGGAGGCACCAGACCGGAGAGGCCGCCACTCCGCTCGGCCGGCACAGTCAAATCGTGGCGCAGCTCGGGCTGTCCGAGTGTGCCGGCCGAGAGGCCCTTGGGAGGCGGCGCTCCTCGCGCCCAGGCGGTTCTCAACAGCTATATCGGCCCTGACATAGCTATGGGGCCTCGCCCCGCAGCCTCGCGGCGAACTCCTTCTCCTTCCGGATCAGCTCCTGCCGCTTCTTTCTCGCCTTGTCGCGCCACCGCTTGTAGGCGTGCGCGAGCTTCGGGTGGTGGTGCAGGAAGCGCCGGATGCGGCGGCGGATCGACGGGAAGACCAGGGAGAAAAAGAGCAGGCTCATGATGAAGAACGGCACCTGAGGTAGCACGGGGATCAAGACACCGATGACGCCGAGAATGAAGAAGAAGATTCCGAGCGCGAGGTTCCAGGCTTTGCTGCGACGCCCGCGCCGCCGTCGTCTCCGGGGAGAAGCTTCCTTTGGAACGCGCCGGCGCGTCGCCTTCGGCATGGGTGTGGGATCGTAGTCCAATGCCGCGATCCTCGTTCCGATCGTTCGAGCGAGGAGCGTTTGACCGGCAAGGGACACGAGGATCGGGTCTATTCCACCCAAGCGGCGGTCGGGGAGATGCAGCGGGCTCGACGTCCTCCGCTTCACGGCCGCGGACCTTCACGCCGAGCTCGGCCCCGTGTTCTCCCGGCTCGGCGATACGAAGGAAGCGGGCCTCAGGCACTGGGGCCGAACCGGAGTTCGTCTCCTGCGACTGCCGCCTTCCGAAGTCGGAACATTGAGCGGCGTATCCTCGGTGTCGGAGGTGCGGGATGGTTCGACGATCGATTCGGGTCGGCGCCTGGTGTCTCCTGGGACTCGTCGCGGCCGCAGGGGCCCTTGCCCAGAAGCCTCCCGAGACGGACACCGATCGCACGCTGCGCGAGCTCCTGGACGAGGTTCGGCTGCTGAGGCAGATCCTTCAGGCCACGAGCGTCGGTTCGGTGCGCGCGCAGATTCTTCTCACGCAGCGGCAGCTCCACTACGAGCGAGTGGTCCAGATCGAGCGTCAGCAGGCCGGCCTTCGCTCCGAGCAGGCGGACGTCCAGAGCCAGATCTCCCAGATCGACGACCGCACTTCCGATCTCGACCAGGCGTCGCGCACAGAGGCGGATCCCGGCAAGCGTGCGGCGTACGAGACGGAGTTGCAGCAGCTCGCGCGGCTGCGCGACCGCGCCAAGGAACATCAGGAGCAGGCGAAAGTCCGGGAGAACGAGCTCAACGAGACGCTCTCGCGCGAGCAGGCCGAAGTGGATCGGGTCCAGCGCGACCTCGACCGCGTCGAGAAGAACCTCGACGAGCTCCAGTCGCTGGCCCCCGGGAAGCCCTGATACCGCGGCCGCGCGTTCCGTAAACTTCCTCATCGTGAGAACCGTTCCCGCGCTGGTCCTCGGCGCCGCCGCGATCGGAGCGATCTCGTCGCGAGCGCCGACGGCCCTGCCCTCTCGCCCGTTCGACGTCGCCTCCTCCGTCGAGATCTCCGCCGACGAGCCGCTCGCGCGGCACGTCGAGTCGGTCCTCGCGATCGATCCGCGCGACCCGAACAATCTCTTGGCGGCGGCCATGAATCTGAGCGACGGCGGCGTCGTCGCGTACGGCTCGCGGGACGGCGGCCGGAGCTGGTCGCGCGCCGTCGATTCGACGGGGCAGAAGGCCCGGTTCGACGGCCTCGATCCCGCCGTGGCATTCGACCGCGAAGGCGCCGCGCATCTGCTCTCCGACGGCGACTCGCTGATGGCGTTCAAGTCCACGGACGGCGGCTTCACATGGAGCGCGGGAGCCGTCATTCCCGGCCGCGCCTGGGACAGGCCGTGGATCGCCGCCGGCCTCGGCGGAGGCGCGTCGGAACGCCGGCTCTACGTCGCCGGGAAGATGCCGGTGACGGTTTTTGGGCACGCCGCCCAGGACATCATCGGTGTAAGCATCTCGACCGACCGCGGGGCGTCCTTTCCGTCGCCGCAGCTCCTTCTGCCGGCGCCGGAGAAGGAGCTCGTCAACGTCGTCAACGATCTCGTCGTCCTGCCGGACGGAAGACTGCTTCTCACGCTCCAGACCTTTCCTCCCACGGCTCTCGCGGAGACGCCGCTCCACGGCTACTACGCGACGCTCGTGTCCCTCGACCTCGGGAAGAGCTTCGCGCCGCCGCGGCGCGGGCCGTCGTTTCGAACGTTCGGGCATGCCCGGGAAGGGAAGTCTCTGTTCGGCCTGGCCGGCTCCCGCGCGGCGGCCGACGCCTCGGGCGGGCCGCGCGCCGGACGCTTCTACCTCACCTGGCTCGATGCCATCGACGGCTTCTATCGCGTGATGGCGGCGAGCTCCTCCGACGCGGGAATGACCTGGTCGCCCGCCGTTCGCCTGGACCCGGACGCCGGCGCGACCGACGCGAGCGTGCCGACCGTGGCCGTCGACGGCCGCGGAACCGTCGGTGTCGCCTGGTACGACCGCCGCGCGGATCCGAGCGACGGCTGCTATCGACTGTTCTTCGCCGTCTCCTCCGACGGCGGCGCGACCTTCTCGCCCGAAGCGCCCGTCGACGACGCGGAGACGTGCCCGCTTCTCGGGTCGAAAGACGCCGCCGATCCCGTCTCCTCGCAGTACCGCTTCAAGAACGGCGGCGACACGATGGGTGTCGTCGGGCTGCCCGGCGGCGGTTTTCAGGTCGCCTGGATCCGGCAGGGAAAGAGCGAGATGCAGCTGTGGTCGACACGGATCGGTATGCGATGACTGGAGCTTGAGGCGGGCCGTTAAGCGCCGACGAGCGTCAAATGGCTCCGCTCAACCATCGCGATGCGCTCGGGGACGGTTCGTGACGACGATTGCACGAATACACGGTAATCGTGTATCATGAGGTTTCGTGATCGCCTCCTTCGGGGATGCCGCTACGAGGGACGTTTGGAACGGTGTGAGGTCGACGCGGGCGCGACGGTTCGGTCCGGAGGTTGTGAAAATCGCGGTGCGAAAGCTCGATGCGATTCACGCCGCTGCGGTTCTCTCGGATCTCTCCGCCCCTCCGGGCAACCGACTCAAACCGCTTGGAGGCGACCTGACAGGCCTTCACAGCATCCGCGTGAACGACCAGTGGCGAATCATCTGTCGGTGGACAAGCGGCGGAGCTGAAGACGTTAAGCTAACCGACTACCACTGAAGAGGAACCGAAGGGAGACTCCCCATGCTGCCAACCGATCGCATCCCGACGCACCCTGGCGAAATGCTGGTCGAAGAGTTTCTGAAGCCCCGAGGGATCGCGCAGATCGCTTTTGCGGCGCACCTCCGGATCCCGATCCAGCGGGTCAACGAGGTCGCGAACGGGAAGCGAGGAGTGACCCCGGAGACGGCGATTCTCTTCGGTGCCGCGCTCGGAACGACGCCCGAGTTCTGGATGAATCTTCAGACGACTCACGACCTGGCTCTCGCCCGGGCGGCGCTGCCGAGAATCCCCGCGGCGCTCGCATCCGCCGGAGGGGCGCGACGGTCGCGAGTTCGCCGCGGCTCCCACCCCGCGAAGCGGTTCGCTGTCGCGGCCAAGAAGAAGAGATAGGAAGGTCGATCGGAGTGCGCGTCGGCGGCGCGCCGAGGAAGAGGCTGGAGCGGGTTTTCTCTGCTCTCCCCGAGGCGCTCAGCCAGCGTCGCATTCGCCCCCATTCGTAACCGTTCGGCACCTCCGGCCGCGCGTGGGCTGCGCGTTACCGGTGTAGGAATCTTGAAGAGGCGAGTCAGCCCGACGCGACTCCGCACCGCGGCGGGTGAGACTAGAGCCCTCGCCGGAAGACGGCCCGGTTGTCGATGTTTTGAACAGGATGAGAGCCGGCCACGTCGGAGGGCACCTTCCGGCGAAAAGATTACCGGAACGGGCTAGCTGGATTGAGAGAGGATCCGCCGCATGCAACCGCTCGCCGCGGAGCTGCAGCGGGTCGAACCGATCCTTTCGGAGCGGCCGCATGCGGCAGTCCTGCGCTTTGCGAGACCGTCCTCCACGCGAACGCAGTTGCTCCTCGCGCTCGCCGCGCTCGCCGGACCGCTTCTCGTGTGGTTGCCGTATCGGCACGACATGCGGTCGATCTATCGGTTCTGGGACGGACCTCAATACCTGTCGGCCGCCAAGGAGGGCTGGGTGCACCCGCCCTCGAACCCGCTTCCGATCGACGCATCGAAGGCGCCGGTGTATCCGTTCGCGATTCGGACCCTCTCATGGATCGGCTGGGAACGGGCCCTCCTGGCCGTGGTCCTCATCGCATCGGTCGCGGGCGTGCTGCTCTTTTACCGACTGGCGCGCGAGGTCTGGAAGGTTCGATCGCCCGGATTCCTCGCGCTCGTATTCCTCTTCTTCCCTCCGCGATGGCTCCTCTACCGGAGTGTCGGAGCCTCGGAGCCGATCTACCTCGCGCTCGTCCTTCTCTCGATCTGGTATTTCGAGAAGGCGCGCGTCGGAAAAGCGTCGATCGCCGCGGGCCTCGCCGGCGCGACGAGACTCCCCGGCTTGATGATGCTCCCGGCGTACGCGCTTCTCCTCCTGCGGCGCAAACCGGATCGGCGCATCTATTGGCTGGCCGTCATTCCGGCGGGTGTCGCGGCCTGGTTCATCTACTGCGCCGTCCGCCTGGGAGATCCGTGGGCGCCTCTCGAGCCGAACCTCGAGAAGGCTTCGTCGCTTCTGCCCTTCGACATCCTGAATCGCAACTTCAGCTGGCCGCTGCATTACGGCGGAGAGGCTCAGATTCTCCTGTTCCTTCTCTACGGCATCGGCATCTGGCGAATCCGCGAGTTCCGAGTCCCGTTTGCGTATTGCGCCTTCCAATTCCTCTTCCTGATCTTTCTTGCGGAAGGAGACCTGAACCGGTACGCGCTGACGATGGCTCCATTCGCGCTCGTGCTCGGCTACCGCGAGATCATCGACACGAAGGCGTTTCGGTGGGCGTTCCCGGTACTCGCCTTCCTGACGATCCGATGGGCTTCGGCCGGCATCCTCTTCAACCGCTGTGATCCCGAGGTCTACCGCAAGCTCCTCGCGCACCTCGGCATTTAGAGAGGCCGGCGTCGACGGCTGCGCGTCCCAGAAAATCAGCGAGCCCGAAACTGCCAGCTGGCTGAACGCACCGATCCGCCGGGCCGGTTTATCGCTAAGATCAGCGAGCGCTCCCCGAACGCTCGACGAAGGAGTGACGCAGACGACGCGGCTTGAAGTCTTCGCAGCCCTGAGCGAAATCGATCCGGTCGGCAGAGGTTTCGCTGATGAAGATTGAGACCCTTCGTTTGTTGAGGTGTCCCTATTGCGGGCAGCCCCTTGAGTGTTTGGAATCTGTCCAGATCGGTGACGAAATCGAACACGGCATCCTAGAATGCGGATGCAGCAATTTTCCGATCGTTGCCGGAATTCCAATCTTCAAGCGTGACGGAAGGTTGGATTTGATGGCCGACACGGAGGATACCGTGCTGCGCGCGGGGCCTCCGGTCCGCGCGCTTCTGGAGCTGGTCCGTTCGCGGGACTTTGAGCGTGCTCTGTTGATCTTGTTGATCCCGCCTCTCGGCCTTCCAGTTCGCCTGGGCCGGCTAGCGGCGCTTCTACCAGGTCGCTACCGTGAACGCTTCCGTGACTACGTCGCCACAGCGGCATCGGCGAAACGGAAACGCACCTACCGGACGCTCATGGCCCAGCCGGCGACTGCTGTCGACGTCTTCGACTTCTTCTTCCGTCAACTGCATCTCTGGCGGGCGGAGATGTACAACTATTTTGCCTATCGCCTCGGAATGCCACGCCATCTCGCCGCGCTATCGTTGGCAACTCTGTTACCGACGTCACACAAGCCGATCCTGGACCTCGCATGTGGTGTCGGTCACCTCCTGCATTACTGGGCGATGACCCGCCCCGGTCATCCTCTGATCGGATTGGATCGGAATTTCTTCCTTGTTTGGGTCGCTAGAAAGTGGATGGTCCCCGGGGCGGACTACGTCTGCGCAGACGCCGATCAGACATTGCCGTTTGACAGAGGAAGCCTATCCGATGCGTATTGCTCAGACGCCTTTCACTACTTTCTTCAAAAAGTGCAGTGCGTCAGCGAACTGCAACGTGTCGTGGACGAGGCTGGGGTTATCGTTCTGTCAAGGGTTGGCAACGTGCTCGTGAAACGAAACGAGGGACGCGAGTTGAAGCCGGAGGAATATGCCAATCTGTTCGATGATCGCCACCGGCGCCTCGTTCCCGAACGGGCCTTGCTCGACAGGTATCTCGGCGGCCGCGGGCCGGCTCTCGCGAACCCCGTACCGGTAGAGGTACTCGCAGGGGAGAAGTGGCTTTCGCTCGTGGCCTCGAGAAACCGTAGCGTCTTTCGAGATCACGGCCAGTTTGAGACGTGGCCTCACGGCGTTGGGTTGCTCAAGATCAATCCGTTATACGACGTCCGTCGCTCCGGCGCGGCAAACGACCGGCTTGAGCTGGCTTTCCCTTCGCCCGGGTATGAGTTTGCGAATGCCGACTGCCTTAGGTATGCCGGCGGCTCGAGTCAGCAGGAATACGTCTCGCGGATTCCGCGAGGAGTTCGCCGAGCTGTGAGATCGCGGATGTCCTGACCGCGCGTTACGGGCAATGGCTGAGCGTCACGCCCGCAAGTGGCAACTCTCGACATCAGGATCTGCGCATGACGATCCGGTACGCGCACCTGTCGCCAGCGCACCTTCGGGACGCTTGAGGCCGTCGGAAGTTTGGTAGCGGCCGGATCACGCGGAAATCGAACCCGTATTTCAGCCTTGAGAGGGCTGCGTCCTAACCGTTAGACGAATGGGCCGAACGGGGAAGCGGAAGTTAGCACGGGGGCGGATTCAGCGGCAACCCGCCCCGACCTCCGTCCCCTACGTCGCCTCTCCCGCCGCGGGCTGCGGCGCCTGGCCGGGCTTGTAGCGAATCCACCGCACGATCTCCGGGATCGTCGGCTTCTTTCCGTACATGAGGATGCCGACGCGGTAGATCCGCCCCGCGAGCCAGGCGATCGCGACCGTCGTGAGTGCGATGATCGCGAGCGAGAGCGCGATCTGCCAGGCCGGCGGCTGTCCCATGGCCGTTCGCATGAACATCGCGAGCGGCGCCGTGAAGGGGAAGAGCGAGACGAAGATCGCGACGCCGCCGCTCGCGTTGTTCATCAGCGCCGGGAAGAACGCCCAGACCGAGATGATGAACATCATCGGGATCATCGCGAGCTGCTGCGCCTCCTGGTCCGTGTTGAACGGCGCGCCGATCGCCGTGTAGATGCTCGCGTAGAGGAAATACCCGAAGACGAAGAAGAGGACGAAGTAGACGATCATGGACATCGGGATCTTCGGGACGCCCATGTCGGTCGTCGCCATCATTCCCGCGATGGCCGGGAGCGACAGGTTCATCGCCACGAGGGACCAGATCAGGTACTGTGTCAGCCCGACGAGACCGATTCCGATGATCTTGCCGAGCATCAGCTCGGTCGGCCGCACGGAGGCGATGATGACCTCCACGATGCGGTTGGTCTTCTCGTCGATGACTCCCTTCATGTTCTGCATCCCGTACATGAGGAAGGTCGAGTAGAGGATGATGGTGAAGATCAGCACCGCGAAGAACGATGCGCCCTTCTCCTCCGTGGCGCCCTCCTTCGTGATCTTGAACGGCTTCAGGTCCACCCGCCGCTCGAGCTCCGCCGCGAGCTCCGGCGGCAGGCCGCGCTTGGCGATGCGCTCCTTGAGCAGGACATGGTTGACCGAGCGCTCGAGCTGGTTCATGGCCACGAATTCCGACACGGCGGTCGTGTAGTACTCGACGCGGTCCTTCTCGAGCTGGTCGAGGTCGAGGATCAGGTAGCCGTCGATCTTCTTGGCGAGGACTTCCTGCCGCAGCGCCTCCTTCGTCGCGTCGAGCGTCCCCGCGACCGGCCGCTGTTCCACGACCCAGCGCACGCCGCGATCGTGGCTCGGCTCCGCGAGGGCCTTTTGCTCGCGCTCCTTCAGATCCTGGACGAGCGGCTCGTAGAGCCCGCCCGTGACGTCCACGACCTCGAGGCGTCGCACGCCCCCGGCGCGCCTGCCCGCGGCGATCTGGATTCCGATGTATGCGAGAAAGAAGATCGGGATGAGCGCGGTGCCGATCCAGAACGCCTTCGTACGCACGCGTTCCAGGTACTCCCGGCGGACGATGGCGAAGACCTTCTTCCAGTTCATGACCACCTCACTCGATCGTCCGGGTCTCTTCCATCCCCGCTTCCCGCACCGCCGAAAGATAGATCTCTTCGAGCTCCGGCTCCCGCTGCGAGAAGGCCTGCACGTCGTGGCGCTCGAGCGCCCTGCGAAGGAACTCCCGCCGGTCCGTGCCGGGCGACAGCGAGACCACGTACTCGCCGTTGACGGCCGACGAGGAGGCCACGCCCGGCATCGAGGCGACTTCCGCGGGCGAGGCGGCGATGGCGAGACGCAGCTCGCCCGCGGCGCGACGGCGCTTGAGCTCCTTGAGGTTGCCCTCGAGCACCTTCTTCGACTTCGCGAGCAGAACGATCTCGTCGCAGAGCTTCTCGGCCTGCTCGAGCACGTGCGTCGAGAACAGGATCGTCTTGCCGCGCGCGCGAAAGTCGAGCAGGTACTCCTTCACGAGCGCCGCGTTGATCGGATCGAGCCCCGAGAAGACCTCGTCGAGGATCAGCACCTCGGGGTCGTGGACGATCGTCGCGATGAATTGAACCTTCTGCTGCATTCCCTTCGAGAGCTCGTCGACCTTCTTGTTCAGCCAGGGACGCAGCTCCATCTTGTCGAGCCATTCGGCGATCCGGGCCTTGGCGCTGTCGCGGCTGACGCTCTTGATGTCGGCGAGGAAGAGGAGGTGGTCGATGACCTTCATCTTCCGGTAGAGGCCACGCTCCTCCGGGAGGTATCCGATGCGGTTCTGGGTCTCGCGGTCGAGCGGCCGGCCGAGTACCCGGATCTCGCCCGAGTCCGGCGCGGTGATGTTCATGATCATCCGGATGGACGTCGTCTTGCCGGCCCCGTTGGGCCCGAGCAGGCCGAAGATCACGCCGCGGGGGACGCGGAACGAGAGCCGGTCGACGGCCTGGAACTTGCCGAACGCCTTGGAGACGTCCTGAAGCTCGATCGTATGTTCCATCGTGTGTCTCTTTCTACGTCCGGGCCGAGCGGGAGTTTATCGGGGACGGGCGGATCGTAGCGGATTCTGGCGGAGAGGGAGGGATTCGAACCCTCGAAACCCTTTCGGGCTTACCGGTTTTCGAGACCGGCCTGATCAACCACTCCAGCACCTCTCCGGGTCCGGGGGGGCGACATGGTAGCAGGAGTCCGGCCGGAACCGGGGTCCCGGAAGGTCAGGCGCTCGCGGACAACCCCTTCTCGCGGCGCGCCTGGAAGAAGAGGCGCAGCAGCTCGGCCGAGGCGTCGCCGAAGAGGCCGCCGGAGACCTCGCAGCGGTGGTTCAGGCGCCGGTCCTCCGGAATGTTGCCGAGGGTTCCGCAGTAGCCCGCCTTGGGGTCCTGGCAGCCGAAGACGACGCGCGCGATCCGCGCGTTGACGGCGGCGCCGGCGCACATGGCGCAGGGCTCGAGCGTCGCGTAGAGCGTTGCGTCCTCCAGCCGCCAGGTGCCCGCGGCGTGCGCCGCCTCGCGCAGCGCCTCGATCTCGGCGTGCGCCGTCGGGTCGGACGCGGCCTCGCGGCGGTTGCGCCCGCGGCCGATCATCTTCCCGCCGCGCACGACGACGGCTCCGACCGGCACCTCCTGCTCGGCGAAAGCGATGCGGGCGAAGGCCAGGGCCTCGTTCATGAAGCGCTCGTCGTCGCTCGAAAAGGCCATCGGGAAAACGGTATCAGCTTCGCCCGCGCGCCCCCGGAATCGCTTGAAAAGGGACGGCGTTTTCATTACCCTTCGACCCCCCTGCGCCCATAGCTCAACTGGATAGAGCGTCTGACTACGGATCAGGAGGTTGGGGGTTCAAGTCCTCCTGGGCGCACCACTTACTTGGCGTTCAGCGGCGAGCCGATGCGAGCCTGGCGAGCAACGCGAGTCCGCTGGAACGCCTTGATTCGGGACCTTAACTTTCGGCCTCGTCGTCCGTAGAAATAGCAGTAACCTCGTAAGTTGCGCCGATTTCGGGAGGCAGGATGTCCAAGAGGACCAAGATCATCATCGGGGTCGCCGTCGTGCTGGGGCTGGGGGCGATTCTCGCCTTTTCGCTCGGCGGGCGCGACCGCAACCTCCCCAAGGTGACCACCGCGAAGGTCGAGAAGGTCGACCTGGTCGCCAAGGTCACGGCCAACGGCAAAATCCAGGCGCGTCGCAAGGTGGACCTGTCGGCCCTCGTCATGGGCCAGATCGTCAACCTCGCGGTGCAGGAGGGCGATCACGTCAAGAAGGGCCAGCTCCTCCTCCAGATCGACAAGGCACAGCTCGCCGCCGCCGCGCAGGGCAGCGAAGCGAGCCTCGCGGCGATGCAGCACGACCTGGACGCGGCCCGCGCCAACGCCGAGCAGGCGAAGCTCGACTTCGTGCGCGCCAAGGAGAACTTCGACGCGCACATCCTCGCGGAAGCCGACTATCAGAAGGCCAAGTCGACGCTCGACGCCGCCAACGCAACGCTCGCCGCGACCGAGCAGCGGATGCACCAGGCGATGGCGACGCTCGCCGGCAGCCGCGACTCGCTCTCGAAGACGACGGTCACGTCTCCGCTCGACGGCGTGGTGACCGCGCTTCCCGTCAAGGAGGGAGAGGTCACCGTCATCGGGACGATGAACAACCCGGGGACGGAGCTCCTGACGATCTCGGACATGGGCGAGGTCGAGGCGGTCATGATGGTGGACGAGACCTCCGTGCCGCAGGTCAAGCTCGGGCAGGCCGCAAGCCTCTCGATCGACGCCTACCCCGGCAAGACGTTTCAGGGCGTCGTCACCGAAGTCGGCTCCTCGCCGATCCCGAAGAACGATCCGGATCTGCTCTCGCTGGTGCAGGGCTCCGAGGCGATCAACTTCAAGGTGAAGATCCGCGTGCAGGGTCCGCCGGACACGATCCGGCCGGGTTTCTCCGTGACGGCCGAGATCGTGACGGGCAAGCAGGCCGGCGCGAGCGCGATTCCAATCCAGGCGCTCGTCGTGCGCGACGTGCCGAAGAAGGACGGCAAGACGCCATCGATGGCTTCGGGACGCCCGCAAACCGAGGAAGGCGTCTACGTCGTCAAGGACGGCAAGCTGCAGTTCGTCAAGGTCGAGACGGGGCTCGCCGGCGAGCTGATGATCGAGGTCAAGAAAGGCCCGGAGATCGGCGCCGAGATCATGACGGGCCCATTCAAAGCACTGCGCCAGGTCAAGGACGGCGACAAGGTCACGATCGAGAAGGATAGCGACAAGAAGAAGAAGGAGGACGCGAAGGCGTGACGGTCGGCGAGCTCTTCCGCGTCTCGTCCTCGGCGCTCACGCGGCACAAGCTGCGCGCCTTCCTGACGCTGCTCGGCGTGATCATCGGCGTGGCGACCGTCGTGGCCGTCGTCTCGGTGATCTCGGGGCTGAACTCCTACGTCAAGGACAAGGTCTTCGGCCTCAACCCCGACACCGTCATCTTCACCAAGTACGGCATCATCACCAGCCGCGACGAGTGGCTGCTCGCGATGAAGCGGCCCAACCTCACGCTGAGCGACATGGAGTTCGTCCGCCGCGAGTGCCGGCTCTGCTCGCAGGTCGGCGGCCAGGCGGACCGGCGCCGGCCGGTGAAGTACGGCGACCGCAAGCTCTCGGACGTGGACGCCGTCGGCCAGACGCCCAACATGGGCGAGGCGATGAACATCGACATCGCGACGGGCCGCTATTTCACGCAAAGCGAGTACGACCACGCGGCCGCCGTCGTCGTCATCGGCTGGGACGTGCAGGACCAGCTGTTTCCGAACCAGGACCCGATCGGGCGGGTGATCAAGGTGCAGGGCTATCCGGTGAAGGTCATCGGGACGCTCGCCAAGCAGGGCAACGTGCTCGGGCAGAACCAGGACAGCGTGCTCTACATGCCGCTGACGCTCTTCGCCAAGCACGTCGCGCCGGCCGAGGACATCGGCATCTTCGTGAAGCCGCACGGCGGCCTCGAGGCCGTCAACCCGATGATCGACGAGGTCCGGACGATCCTGCGGGCCTTGCGCAAGACGAAATTCAACAAGGACGATCCGTTCTCGCTCGTCACGGCCGACATGTTGCAGTCGCTCTGGAAGGGGATCTCGGCGGGAGCCTTCCTTCTCATGATCCTGATCTCGGGCATCTCGCTCGTGGTCGGCGCGATCGTCATCGCGAACATCATGTTCGTCTCGGTCGTGGAGCGCACCAAGGAGATCGGCGTGCGCCGCGCGCTCGGCGCCCGGCAACGAGACATCCGGCGGCAGTTCCTGCTCGAGGCGGCGATGCTCTCGGCGATCGGAGGCGCCATCGGCGTGGCCCTCGGCTCGGGCATCGCGCTCCTCGTGAGCCAGGTGTTCCCCGCGCAGGTCAAGCTGTCCTTCATCCTGATCGGGATCGGCGTGGCCACCCTGACCGGCCTCGCCGCCGGTCTGATCCCCGCCGCCAAGGCGGGCAAGCTCCCGCCGGTCGAAGCGTTGAGGTACGAGTAGCCCTCTTCGGCGACGGCCCCGATGTCCACCCTCTTCTCCCACCTGCGCCGCGGTCTCGGGGAGAATTTCCGTTTCGCCTTTCTCGCCGTCCGCGCGCACAAGCTGCGCGCGGTCCTGACGGTCCTCGGGATCGTCGTCGGAGTCTCGACGGTGATCGCGATGGTCTCGATCGTGACCGGGTTCAAGAACAACATGATCCGCAGCTTCCAGAGCTTCGGCGCGACGCTGGTGCAGTTCCAGAAGTTCGAGCAGCGCTTCGGGCCGCACGGGCCGCCGGAGGCCGAGTTGCGGCGCAAGGACCTCCGGCTCGAGGACGCGCTGGCGCTGAAGGCCTCGATCCCCGAGATGCGCGCGGTCTCTCCGGAGCGGTACCTCTGGGACACCGACATCCACGTGAAGTATCGCGACGCGGAGACGACGACGCCCGTCGTGGCCGGTGTCGGGCCCGACTATCCGATCGCCAACAACCACTTCGTGTCGTACGGGCGATTCATCACCGAGGCGGACTTCGAGCACGCGACGACCGTCGCGGTCATCGGGGAGGATGTGCGCTCGGTGCTCTTCCCGCGCGAGGATCCGCTCGGCAAGCCCATCGATTTCAACGGCATGCAGTACACGGTCATCGGCGTGCTCGAGAAGAAGGGGAGGATGTTCGGCGGCTCCAACGACAACTTTCTCCTCATCCCGTTCACGGCGTTCGACCGGCAGTTCCCGTTCATCAAGAACAGCCATCGGGACACGATCCACATCGCGACCGTCCCCTACACGCCGGAGCAGGTGCCGATCATTCTCGAGAAGGGCCGGGAGCTCCTGCGCGCGCGGCGGCACGTTCCGTTCGACAAACCGGACGACTTCGCGATCTTCACCCCCGACCGGATGATCGAGAACTTCAAGGCCATCACCAACGGCGTGATGCTGGCGATGGTCTTCATCGCCGGCGTGTCGCTGCTGATCGGCGGCGTCGGCGTCATGAACATCATGCTCGTGTCGGTGACGGAGCGCACGCGCGAGATCGGCCTCCGCAAGGCGGTGGGCGCGTTCCGGCGCGACATCGTCCTGCAGTTCCTCACGGAGGCGACGACGCTGTCGCTCCTCGGCGGCGCGATCGGCGTCGTGCTCGGGATCGCGGTGCCCGCCGCGATCAAGCGGGTGTTCGAGGCGCTGCCGGCGGAGACGCCGATCTGGGCGATCGTGGTGGGGCTCGCGGTCTCGATCTCCGTCGGCATCTTCTTCGGCCTGTATCCGGCGGTGAAGGCTTCGCGGCTGGATCCGATCGAAGCGCTGCGATACGAGTGACGCGGACGCGATGAGGGGCTTTCTGACCCATCTCCGCCGCGGCTTCGGCGAGAACATGCGGTTCGCGCTCCTCGCGGTGCGCGCCCACAAGCTGCGCGCGACGCTGACCATCCTCGGGATCGTCGTCGGCGTCGCGACCGTCATCGCGATGGTCTCGATCGTGACGGGCTTCAACAACAACATGGTCCGCAGCTTCCAGAGCTACGGCGCCTCGCTCGTCATGTTCCAGAAGTATGAGCCGCGGTTCGGACCCGGAGGCCATCCGGAAGGCGAGCTGCGGCGCAAGGACCTCACCCTGGAAGACGCGGCGGCTCTGAAGGCGGGCATTCCCGAGGCCCGCGCCGTCTCGCCGCAGCGCTATCTGTGGGACAACACCGACTACCACCTGAAGTATCGGGACGCCGAGGCGAAGTCGCCGCGCATCTTCGGGGTCGTGCCCGAATACGCCGTCGCGACCAGCCGTTTCGTGTCGCAGGGCCGGTTCTTCACGGACTTCGACGTCGAGCACGCGGCCGACGTCATCGTGATCGGCGACGACATCCGCGAGAAGGTCTTTCCGCGCGAGGACCCGGTCAACAAGCGCGTCCTTCTCGGGCACGACACCTACACGGTCATCGGCGTCTTCGAGAAGAAGGGCAAGATGTTCGGGGAGTCGCAGGACAACTTCGTCACGATCCCGCTCACGACGTTCGACCGGCGCTTTCCCTGGGTTCGCGTCGGCGGCGCGAACGGCGACGCCCTGCGGATCGCCACGGTTCCCTACTCCCCCGAGCAGGTCCCGGTCCTCATCGAGAAGGCCCGGACGGTCCTGAGGGCGCGCCGCCGCGTGCGGTTCGATCAGCCGGACGACTTCGCCATCGTCACGCCCGACCGCATAATCGAGAGCTTCCAGGGGATCACGCGCGGCGTGACGCTCGCGATGGTGTTCATCGCCTTCATCTCGCTCCTGATCGGCGGCGTGGGCGTGATGAACATCATGCTCGTCTCGGTGACCGAACGGACGCGCGAGATCGGGGTGCGCAAGGCGGTCGGGGCGTTCCGGCGCGACATCGTGATGCAGTTCCTGACCGAGGCGACGTCCCTGTCCCTGCTCGGCGGCGCGATCGGGGTAGCCGTCGGGATCGCGGTCCCGGCGGCGATCAAGAAGGCCTTCGACGCGCTGCCCGCCGAGACGCCGATGTGGTCGGTCGTCGTGGGCCTGATCGTCTCGATCTCCGTCGGCATCTTCTTCGGCCTCTACCCGGCCGTGAAGGCCTCGCGGCTCGATCCGATCGAAGCGCTGCGGCACGAGTAGCGGCGCGGGCCGGCGCCGCGGAGCGCGGTCTACGCGGCCGAGCGCTTCGGCCAGAAGTAGACGAGCGCGCCCGCCGCGAGCCCGATTCCGCCGGCCACGAAGACCTTCTTCTCGACCGCGGCGAGAAGCACGAGGCAGACGAGCAGGGCCGCCGCGGGGATGGCGTCGCCACCGGGAAGGCGTACCGACCGGTCGGTGGACGGAAGTCTGCGGCGCAGGACGGGCACGGCCAGGCAGGTTCCGATGTAGGTCGCGAGCCGCGCGATCACCGAGAGAAGAGCCAGCTCCTCGGCGACGCCCAGAGCGCCCGGCTCGACGCGGTGGAGGACGGCGTCCGTGGCGATGAGGCCGAACGCGAGCCCCGACTGCGTGAGGATCGCGACGTACGGCGTGCGGTATTTCGGATGGATCTTCGAGAAGACGCGCGGGAGCCGGCCGCTCTCGGCGAGCACGTACAGGTACCGCGGGCCGATGAGAATGCTCCCGTTGTTGGTCCCGAGCACCGATACCGCGGCGCCGAGCGTCAGGAGGACCGCTCCGGCCGGGCCGAGCAGGCGCGCCCCGGCGTCGGCGAGCGGCGTCTTCGCGACCCCGAGGTCGGGCACGGTGCCGATCGCGACGAGCTGCACGAGCGTGTAGAGAAGAGTCACGATCCCGAGCTGCGCGACCAGCGCGAAGGGCAGATCTCTCTTGGGATTGCGGAACTCGCCGGCCGGCCCGGGAGTGCTCTCGAATCCGGAGTACGCGAAGAGCACCAGAAGCGCCGCCCGGGGAAGCTTCGCCGCGTCGGGGGGCGGGACCGGGAAGACGCGATGCCAGTCGACGGCGAAGATGCCGACGGCGACGAGGAGAGCGAGCGGAAAGATCTTCGCCGCGGTGAGGATCAGGGTCGTGCGCGCCCCCGTCTTGACTCCGCGGACGTTCAGCCAGGTCAGCACCGACAGCGCGAGGACGACCGTCGCCGCCTGGCCGAGCCCCCGGTCGGCGCCTTCCCAGACGTATCCGAGCACGCGGGCGAAGAAGACCGAGAGGCTCGCCACGGCCGTGACCCGTGAGATCCAGGTCATCCAGCCGACCTCGAAGCCGACGAACTCGCCGAACGCTTCGCGGGCGTAGACGTAGGCCCCGCCGGGACGGTCGAAGAGGCTCGACGCCTCGGCGAAGCAGAGGACGATCAGGAGGACGGCGAAGCCTCCGGCGAGGATCGCCCAGATGCTGGCCGCTCCCAGAAGCTGCGCCGCCGCCACCGGCAGGACGAGGTAGACGCCGCTCCCGATGACGCTGTTGACGGAGAGGGCGAGGACCTCCAGACGGGAAACGGCGCGCAGGAAGCCCGGAGCCGGCGAGGCGGGGGAGGTCAAGGCCCGGATTCTAGCCGAGGGGCCTCCTCGGAGCCGGACTAGGCGTCGTCGGCGTCGGCGGTGACCGTCCGCGCGGCGAGGCTGACCCGGGCGTGCTGCTCGAAATGGTTGCGGACGTTCTCGATGAAGAGATCGTAGTGCGCGTGCATGGCGCGCTCGGCCGCGGGGCCGTCATGCGCGGCGATCGCCTTGAAGACCCTCATGTGGTCCGGGTAGGACGACCGGCCGGTCAGGACGTCCGCGTCGGCCCAGAGGTCCTGGATCGTCTTGTTCCAGCTCCAGATCATGGAAAGTGCCGCCTGGAGGAAGCGATTCCCGGCCGCCATTGCGAGCAGATCGTGGAAGTCGAGGCCGCGGTCCTTTCCGCGGGTGCGCGACTCGATCTCCTTCTCGTGCTCCTCGAGCACGCCGCGCATCCGGGCGAGGTCCTCCTTCGTCGCGCGCTCAGCGGCGAGGCGGGCGAGTTGTCCCTCGATCAGGCGCAGCGCCGTGAGCGCCTGCAGATACTCCATCTGCGTCGCGGGCTTCGTCTCCTTGAGGACGCCCTCGGCCCAGTCGCGCAGCCCTTCCTTGTGGCGCAGCTCCTCGAGATGCCGCCGTCCGGCGGCGGTCAGGACGCGCCCCTTGTTGCTGCGCTTCGCCGTGAGCCGGCGGTGATCGAGCAGGCGCAGGACGCGTCCGACCGTCGCCTGGCTCGCTTTGACCTTCCGGTCGCGGAGGTGCAAATAGAGATTTCCCGAGCCAATTCCATCGTCGCTGTTTTCGAGCCTCTCGAGGATGTGGAGCTCGAGCTCGCGGCCCGCCGACGTTTCCGCCATCGCGGCGAACGTTATCACTACTCTCTGGTGATGAGGCAAGTGCAAGTCGCGTGATGAGTGTCAGCGAGCAGATTCTAAGGATAACCTATTGATAAATATGGCCTTCTTACTAAGCAGGTCGAGTCGTTGACAATCGGTGATGAGTGGCAGTAGTCTCCGCCTACGACTACTCATTGATGATGAGTAATGAAAGCTGGAGGCGGCAGGCCGTGCGGCAGCTCGCGAGAATGCTCGAAAGATCGCGCTTGACACCGTCCTCGATTGAATTATTGAATTATTTCAATCAACCGTGGCCATCGAGCTTCACGTCGACCGCACCGAGTCGCTGCCGATTCACGCGCAGCTCTCGGAGCAGATCCGCTACCACATCGAGGTGGGGGCGTGGGAGCCGGGCTACCGGTTGCCGACTGTCCGCTTCCTCGCGGGGTCTCTCGGCGTGAACTACAACACCGTTCGCGCCGTGTACGGCGATCTCGAGCGCGAGGGTTACGTCGTGACGCAACAGGGCTCGGGGACCTATGTCGCGCCGCAGCCGCCGAAGCGCCCCGATCACCGGCATCGCATCGAGGCGCTCATCGACGGTGTGCTGTTCGAGGCCGACCGGCTCGGCGTCACGGCGGAGCAGTTCGCGCGGCTCTCCTACCTGCGCGCGAAGATGTTTCGCCGAGGCGCCTCGAACGTGCCGGTCCTCTTCCTCGAGTGCAGCCCCGCGGAAGCGGAGTTCCACGCGCGGGAAATCTTCGAGGCGACGGGCGTTCGACCGACGACCGCGCTCGTCCAGGACCTGGCGAAGATGACGGCCGAATACTTCGATCGCTTCCCCGTCATCACGACGACGCTCTTCCACATCACCGAGACGCAGAAGGTGCTCGGCGCGCGGCGGCGGGTGCACGGACTCCTCGTGGAGCCGTCGCCCTCGGAGATCGTGGCGCGGTTGCGGCCGCTCGCCCGGGGATCTCGCGTCGCGATCGTGTGCTCGACCCGGCGCAACGCTCGGAAGATCCAGAACGCGCTGCAGCGGGTCGGCCTGACGCACCTGCGGTTTTCGGCGGTGCCGATCGACTCGCCGAGCGAGGTGCGCAACGCTTTCCGTCAGGCGGACGAGATCGTCGTTTCGCGCCGGATCCTCGCCGAATACAAGGGCGCGTGGCCGTCGAAGCGGCGCCTCCTCGAGTACGTGGACGTTCTGCCGAGCGCGTCGCTGCGTCTGCTCCGTCGGGAGATCTCCGAGGCGGCCCAGGCGTCCTCGGCATCGGCGGAATCGGCGCGGAAGGCGGGCGGCAGCGCGATCCGGAATCCGAAGAACTCCGCGACATCCCGGAGGGGTGGCGCGTCACGCGGGGACGGCTTCGCTCGAATTTCATAAGGAGGGGGAAATGCGCGCACGGGATCGGTTCGGAACTCTGCTACTGGTTGGACTGCTCTGGGGCACGTGGGCGGCCGCGGACATCACGCGGTCGGGCGAGGTGGTCGGCACCGTCCGGGGCGAGGACGGGAGCGCGCTTCCCGGCGCGACCGTGACGCTCGCCGGCGAAACGCTCATTCAGAAGGAGATCACCCAGGCGACCGACAGCCGGGGCCTGTATCGCTTCCTGAACGTGAACCCCGGCACATACACGCTGACCGTCAGTCTTCAGGGCTTCGCCACGAAGCAGGTGACGGTCAACGTCAACGTCGGACGCACGAGCACGATCGACGTGGATTTGCCGCTGCAGAAGGCTTCAGAGCAGGTCGTCGTCCATGCCGCGGCGCCGCTCGTCGACAAGGCTTCGCCGCAGTTCCAAACGAGTTACTCGGCGGAGGAGCTGAAGTCGATTCCCTCGAGCCGCCAATACATCGACGTCGTCGACACGGCGCCGGGACTCGACAACCGAATGGCTTTCGGGGCCGGCGGCAACGTGGACGGCTACGACAAGTTCGGGTTCGGCGCGGCGACGAACCAGTACACGATCAACGGCGTCACGACGTCCAACCTCCAGTTCGGCAACACCTGGGTCAACCCGAACTACGACACCGTGGCGGAAGTTCAGATCGTCGGACCGGGAGCCTCGGCAGAGTACTCCCAGTTCACGGGCGCCACGGTCAACGTCATCACGAAGACCGGCACCAACGACTTCCACGGCGGCTTCACGGTCTACGGAACGGCCGACACCTTCCAGGCGGACAACAGCGGCGGCATCATCGATCTCGCCCAGCCGAACACGAAGTACCGGCTCGAGAACAACGCCTTCCTCGGCGGTCCGATCGTCAAGGAGAAGCTCCTCTTCTTCGTGAGCGGCGCCTACAACAAGTCCTCGAGCGCGCCGCCCCTGACCGAATTCTTCGACAGCGACACCCGGCCATCCGCCCAGCTCCGCCTCGACTACCTCGCCAACAACTCCAACACGTTGAGCGCGATGTACGACTACGAGCACATCAATCTGCAGGACCAGGGTCTGCAGCCCGTGACGGGGCCCGAGGTCGGTTATTTCCGCGCGCAGCACACCAATTACGGATACCTGAGCTGGATCTCGACGTGGAGCCCGCAGACGGTCTCCGAGCTCAAGTACGGCGGCGGCGAGGGATTCCTCGAGCGCACGCCCAACAACACGACGGACGTCAACGTCTACGACGGCGACACCGGCTATCAGTACAACTCGACGGGCTTCTTCCGCGACCAGCGCAACTGGAAGCACGAAGGGCGCGGAAACCTGACCCACTACCTCGATGACTTCATCGGCGCGAGCCACGAGCTCAAGGGCGGCGTCGAGTACGAGTGGCAGAAGAGCAAGCAGGATCTCCAGTACAACCAGAACACGTTCCTGTACATCCTGACCGTCGCCCCGGGAACGCAGTACGTCGAGGCGGGCGTCGGCTACTCCTACCATCAGACCGCGACGCTCAAGCGGCCCGGCGTCTATCTGCAGGACAAGGCGAGCTGGAAGAACTTCACCGTGAACCTGGGTCTCCGGTACGACAACCCGGTCACGACGGACGCGAATACCGGCAAGGACATGCTGAACTTCCACCAGTGGTCGCCGCGCGTGGGTCTGACCTACGACGTGAGCGGCAAAGGAACGACGATCCTCGGCGCCTCCTACGGCCGCTACTTCGACAAGGTGCCGACGTACGGTCCGGGCACGTATGCCGGGACGGGGTTCGAGCCGATCACGTACTACGGCGCTTTCAACACCGGCACGCCGTTCGCACCCCAGGACTACCAAGCCATCATGAACTTCGCCATCCAGCCGCAGAACATCACGGCAATCTTCGACTCGCAGGCGGTGCCGGTCGAGGACGGAACCAAGGGGCCGCACAGCGACCTCATCTCCGCGCGCGTCGAGCATCAGTTCAATCCCGCCTTCGCGGTGTCCCTCTCGTACCTCTACCGGTACACGAAGGACTACGTGACACTCACCCAATTCGCCAATCCGGACACTTACACGCCGTTCCAGTACACGTCGGCCTTCACGGGTCAGACGTTCACTTACTGGTCGATCACGCCTCCGAGCACGCGTCAGTTCGCCATCGGAAACATGGACTTCTGGTACCAGCGGGGGCAGGAGCTCATCCTGGAGCTGCGGAGCCATCCGACGTCGAAGGCCTTCCTCAACGCGTCGGTCACCTGGGAGCACACGAAGGGAACGCGCGACAACAACGAGTGCGGCGCCCTGTCGCTCTGCACCAACGGCGTCGACGAGGACCCCAACCGCATCGACAACCCGTTCTACACAGGGGGCGTGCTCTCTCAGAACCGACCCTTCAACTTCAAGATCCTCGGCAGCTACCAGCTTCCCTGGAACATCACGACGTCGGCGGACTTCCGCTGGTTCTCGGGCCGTCACTACGGCGCGATCGCGTACACGTATCAGCTCGGCGATCCACGCTTTAACGATCCATACGCGTCCGCCGTCTATCTCGAGCCCAAGGATGCGCGCAAGGAGCCGAATTCGGTGCTCCTGAACCTGCGCGCCCAGAAGGATTTCCTGATCGGGAACGTCACCGCCTCGCTCATCGTGGACGTCCTGAACGCCACGAACGAGGCGATCGACTTCAATACGAACGTTCAGAACAACATCTACCAACTCTACGCACAGGAGTCGACGCGTCGTGGCGAGCCGGTCAGCGCTTTCGGCAAGCCGTACTCCGTCTCGAATCCACGGCAGACGCGCTTCGGCCTCAGGCTGGTGTTCTAGCTCGGACTCGAGGCGGGCGCCCGACCCCGCAACCTCCCGGGGCCGGGCGCCTCGTTTTCGGGGAGTCGTCATGCTCCTCCAGCGACGCGTGTTTGCCGCGGCGATGGCTCTCTGGCCGGCCGTCTGCGCCCTCGCCTCGGATCAAGAGATCCAGGTCGGGCGCAACGTCCAGGTCAGCCGGGCGCGCGAGGGGATCGCGCACAACGAGGTCCTGCTCGCGGCCGATCCCGGCGATCCCGGCCGACTGCTCGGCTGCTCGATGGCCTTCGACCCGCAGCGCAACAAGGTCTACACGATCGTCTACGCGTCGTCCGACGGCGGCGCGAGCTGGACGCCGACGCTCGAGACGTCCGATCTCGAGTTCAGCGGCGATCCGGCCTGCGCGCTCGGAAAGGGCCGGCGCGCCTATTACATGGCGCTCGGCTGGCAGGAGGATGGGAAGGTCGTCGATCCGATCTATCGGTCCGGCGATTCGGGAGCGACCTGGAGCGCGCCGCTCCTTCTCCACTCCTTTCACGGCCTCGACCGCGAGTACCTGTCCGTCGACAACACGGGCGGCAAGTTTGACGGCCGCGTCTACGCGCACGCGACGGGATGGGCGCGTCCGCTCCAGGGCAAGCGTCAGGCGGCCGACATCAGCCTCTTCACCTCGAGGGACGGCGGCGTCTCGTTCCTCGGTCCCGTCAAGCGCACGTCCGTCGGGAAGCGTTACGTCCTCGGGGTCGGCAACAGCGTCGTGCTCTCCGACGGCACCGTCGTCATGATCTTCGGCGAGGTCAACCGGTACTGGGACGAGGAAGGCGAGGATGGCGATGTGCCGGCGAGCACGGCCGAGAAGGCCAACGGCACGCTCGAGGTCCTGACGTCGACGGACGGCGGCGATTCGCTCGAGACCGCGTCCACGGTCAGCGACTTCCACATGCTCTGGCCGCCGCTCGCGACGAGCATGATCGCGTCGCTGGCCGCGGATCCCGGGAGCGCGGCGTTCAAGGATCGCCTCTACGCCGTCTGGCCGGACCAGCGGTCGGGCCGACAGGAGATTCTGCTCGCGCATTCGGAAGACAAGGGCAAGTCCTGGTCGAAGCCCATCGTCGTCAACGACGACGCTCCGGGCGCGACGCCGGCCCGCGATCACCTGATGCCGACGGTCGCCGTGAACAAGGACGGGATCGTCGCCGTCGCGTGGTACGACCGGCGCGACAACCCGGACGACCTCGGGTGGTGGGTGCGCTTCCGCGCTTCGCGCGACGGCGGGGAGACCTTCGCGCCGAGCGTACGGGTCTCGGAAGCGTCGGCTGCCCATGGCGCTTCGGAGCAGTGGACCGTTCAAGGCAACGCCTCGGGCGGCGGGAAGAAGCCGCCCGGCGGCGGCCCCGACGCGAAGGCGCCGGGCGGTCCCATCGCGGTGACGCTCGCGTTGAACCCGTTCCAGTTCAACGGCGGCCACACGGGCGGCATGGCGGCCACGGCGGACGGCCGGTTCCATCCGTTCTGGGCGGACAACCGCACCGGCATCGCGCAGCTCTGGACGGCGGCCGTCACGGTCCCCGGCGCCGCGGTGAAGAACGGGTCGCCGGAGCTCGCAACGTTGGACGACGTCTCCGACGCGGTCGAGCTGAAGGTCCTGAGCACCGACTACGACCGGAAGACCAACCGGCTCGCGGTCCGGGTGAAGCTCCGGAACACGTCGAGCCAGACGGTCGAGGGGCCGCTGAAGCTCCGCCTGATCGACCTGAGCTCGCAGCTCGGGCGGGCGCGCGCCGAAAACGCCGAGAACGGAATCTCGGGACCAGGCGCGGTGTGGACGATCCGCGAGGCATCCGCGGGCGGCGCGCTCGCGCCGGGAGCGGAGTCGAGCGTTCAGGAGCTCGTGTTCCGGATTTCGGATCTGCGTCCCTTCCGCGACGAGAAGTCGATCCGCTATCTCTTCGCGAGCTTCCAGGCGCGCGTGCTCGGCAAGCGCGTTCCGCCGCCGAAGGAGACGCCGAAGTCGTGAAGACGATCGCCGACGGCCGCCGTCCTCTTCGCCGCGCTCGCGGCCGCGGCCGGCGCCGAATCCCTCTCCGTCGGGCCGAACGTGCGCGTCTCGGCCGACAACGCGATGCGCCTCCATCACGAGATCACGATGGCCGCGAGCCCGGTGGACGCGGGCAAGCTCCTCGCCTGCTCGATGATCTTCGACGCGAAGGACGCGTCGCGCCACGTCGTGGCCTACAGCTCCTTCGACGGCGGGAAGTACCTGGGTCGCGGCCCTCGAGGTCAAGCGCACGACCTTCGTCGGCGATCCCACCTGCGCCTTCGACGCCGAGGGCGCGGCGTACCTGTCCGCCCTCGCCCTGCACTACGAGTCCGCGGCCGATCACGAGATGCTCGTCTATCGGTCCGCCGACGGCGGCCGCGCCTGGTCCGAGCCGACGGTGCTCCCGTTCATCGACCGCCAGTGGCTCACCTTCGATCGGACCTCGGGTCCGCGCAAGGGGCTGCTCTATCTGCACGGAAACGCCGTCCGCGAGCAGACGGTGGACGGAGACGAACGGATCGTCTTCACGCTCTATCGCTCGAAGGACCGGGGCCGCACGTTCTCCGACGCCAAGCGGCTCTTCTCCGACGGCGACCACATGCCGTTCGGCACGGGAACGGGCGCCGTTCTCTCCGACGGAACGTTCGTCGCGTCCTTCTACGAGTGGAACGATCGAAAGAATCTTCGGGAAAAGGACTTCGAGAAGGCCTCGGGATCGATCAAGGTCGTCCGATCCGAGGACGGCGGCGACACGTTCTCGAAGGCCGCGGTCGTCTCCGAGTGGCACGGGTGCGAGGGCTGGACGCCGGGTCTCCCGGTGATCGCCGCGGACGCCTCCGACGGGCCGTTTCGCGACCGCCTCTACGCCGTCTGGCCCGACCGGCGCTCCGGGCGCTGCGAGATCCTCGTGTCGCACTCCTCGGACAAGGGCCTGAGCTGGTCGGCGCCGATCGTCGTCAACGACGACCAGTCCCCGGCGGACCGCGCGCGCGGCCGCCACCACATGCTGCCGGCCGTCGCCGTGAACCCGGCGGGCGTCGTGGGCGTCTCCTGGTACGACCGGCGCGAGGCGACGGAGGAGTCGAGACAGTGGGCGGCGCGGTTTTCGTTCTCGCTCGACGGCGGCGAGACCTTCTCCGCGAACACGCGCGTCTCCGACCCGGCCTCGCTCGTCCGGCCGGGCGAATACCTGCCGATCATGGCGTACAGCACGGGCGGCGGCCAGGTCCGGTCCCGCGCGCGCGGCGGCAACATCCAGATGGAGATCGGGCCGCAGTGGATCGACTATCTCTGCGCCGCCGACACGGCCGGCATGGCGGCGGGAGCCGACGGGGTCTTCCATACGCTCTGGGTCGACCACCGCACGGGCATCCCGCAGCTCTGGACCGCCGCCGTGCGCGTGGACGGAAAAGCGGCCGTGAACGGCTCGGCGGAGCTCGCGGCGCTCTCCGACCTCACCCAGAGCATCGGCGTGCAGTTTTCCAACACGGACTACGACCCGAAGGAGCGGACGGTCTCTCTGGACGTGGTGCTGATGAACACGTCGCAGAAGACGATCGTCGCGCCGCTCAAGCTTCGGGTCCTCGCGCTGAGGTCCTCGAGCGCCGTGCCCGAGATCCTCGCGGCGGACAACGGTCTATCGGGCGCGGGCGCCGTTTGGGACTTCACCCCTCAACTCCTGGACGGACGACTCGCGCCCGGCCAATTCTCCCACGCCCGACGCGTCCGGTTCCGATTGAAGGAGCTCACCGCGACCTTCCCGCTCGATGCGCGGAGCGGCCTCGGCAACCTGATCTCGGTCGAGACGAAGGCGCTCGGCCAGGAGGAGAAGCCATGAGGAGGTCGCGCGCCCGCCGGATCGCCTTCGGCGCCGCGGCCGCGTCGCTCGCCGGCTTCGTCGCGGCGCTCGCTCTCGCGTCGCCGGCTCCAGGGCAGGTCTCCGCGTCCGCCGGGGAACAGCCGGTCGCGCGAATTCCCGAAGACACCCCGACGATCCGGGCGCTTCGAAGCGCCTCGCTCCAGACCCTGGCCGCGAAGCTCCCCGAGAAGGAGCGGGCATATGCCGAAACGCTCCGCACGTCGGCCGACTCCGAGAAGCGCGCCGAAGCCGGCAACATGATCGTGGACCGCCCCGACGCGACGGACTTCGTGCTCGCACTCCTCGTGCGCGAGAAGGACCCGAAGGTCCTGCGATACACGATGATGAACATCTACGCGATCCCGCACTTCCGCAAGGAGCCGCGGATCCGCGAGGTCCTCCGATACGTCGTCGCGACGAACCCGGAGCCGGCCGCCGTCGAGGTGGCGCTCGAGCAGCTCCGCGCGCTCTCGATGCACGAGCTGCGCGCGGCGATGTCCGACCGCATGGCGCGCGAGAAGACAGCCGGCCACGACGAGCTCGTCGCCGCGCTGGCGCCGGCCGAAGACCGCGCCATCAACCTCGACCGCGGTCTCATGCTTCCAACGTTCCTGCGCCGGTCGCCGCCCGTCTTCGAGAAGAAGGTCCGCGGCGTTCCCGTGCGCGTCCTCGCGTTCGGCGATTTCGGGACCGGATCCGACGAGCAGAAGGCGACAGCCGCCGCGATGCGCCGGTACCACGCGAGCCATCCCTTCGACTTCGGCCTGACGCTCGGCGACAACTTCTACGGCGAAGGGCTCCCGAGCCCCGACCATCCGCGCTGGAAGGAGCAGTTCGAGGAGCTCTACGGGCCGATGGGCATCGAGATCTTCGCCTGCTTCGGCAACCACGACGAGTTCGACCCGGACAGCCCGGCCGCCGAGATCCTCCGGTCGTCCCGGAGCGACTCGTGGCGGATGCCGGCGCAGTTCTACACGTACACCGCGGGCCCCGCCCAGTTCTTCGCGATCGACTGCAACGACATGTCGGAAGTGCAGCAGCGGTGGCTGCGCGACGCGCTCGAATCGAGCCGCGCGCGCTGGAAGATCGTCTACGGCCACTTCCCGCCTTACCTCGCGGCCGACTACGAGAACGGCGAGTTCAAGGAGTTCTCGCGGGTCATCATGCCGATCCTCAAGGGCCGCGCGGACGTCTATTTCGCCGGGCATCACCACAGCCTGCAGCACGTGCAGGACGTGGACGGCGTGCACCTCTTCATCTCGGGCGGCGGCGGCGCCGGGACCTACGAGGTGGACGAGAAGAGCCCGCGCAAGGTCTTCGCGAAATCGGAGAACGGGTTCGCCGTGATGGAGATCGCGGAGGGCTCGCTCGGCGTGCGATTCATCGACAAGGACTCCCGGCAGCTGTACGAGACCACGGTTTCCAAATAGGGGCACACATGAACGCGAACCTGCGCAATGCCTCCCTCGTCCTCGCGGCGACGATCCTTGCTTCGGCCCTCGCGAGCCCGGACGTCGCGCCGTCGCCGCGCGTCGTCGTCGGGCCCAACATCCTCGTCTCGCGCGATGGGGACGTCGCCCACTGCGAGACGATGATCGCCGCCGATCCGACGGATCCCAAGAACCTGATCGGCGCCTCGATCACGATGACGCGCCCCGACGGAGGAGCCGCCAACAAGGCCTACGTCTCCGAGGACGGCGGCGCCACCTGGACCGACGTCTCCTTTCCCGAAGAGGTCGAGCACGGAGGCGGGGACCCGCAGGTCGGCTTCGGAGCGAACGGCACGATGTTCTTCGTGGGGCTGTCGAACGGTATGAATTTCTACCGATCGGAGGACCACGGCAAGACCTGGAGCAAGGCGCTCAACCTGGGGAGGCACCACGATCACGAAGTGCTGATCACCGATCACACCACGGGGCCGTTCGCCGGGCGCGTGTACCTCGCCGACGAGACCGACCAGAAGGGATCGAACGAGCTCGAAGACATGATCATGAAGCGGCGCGTCGTCCTCTTCCGCTCCGCCGACGACGGGCGCTCCTTCATCGGGCCCGTGGACGTCGGCCTGGGGGAGGGCAAGGGCCTCGCCGCCTACAACCTGCTCGTGCTGTCCGACGGCACGCTCGTCGTCCCGATGTCGGAGTATCCCAACTACGCGACCGAGAAGGAGGCCTCGACGTGGCGCGCCGTAGTGTCGCTCTCGACGGACGGCGGCGTCACGTTCTCGCCGCGCAAGCCGGTCGCCGAGATCAACTTCGGCGGTCTCAAGAAGCTCCGCGAGCAGCAGAAGAGCGGGCGCATCGATCAGATCGGCGGTCCCGTTTTCGCGGCGGACCTTGGCCCGAAGTTTCGCGACCGCATCTACGCCGGGTGGATCGAGCTCGACGGCGACCGGTTCCTGCTGAAGCTCTCGTACTCGAACGACCGGGGGACGACCTGGAGCAAGCCCCGGCCGGTCGATGCGGCGGCGCCCGCCACGGCGTCGCAGTTCCAGCCGATGATCGCCGTCAATCCGGATGGCGTCCTCGGCGTCTTCTTCTACAGCACCGAGGGTTTCGCGGACCGCAAGAAGTTCGACGTGTACTTCACGGCCTCGCTCGACGGCGGCAACACCTTCCTGCCGAAGGTGCGGGTGTCGAGCGAGACGTCTTCGCCGTTCGGTTCGGGCAATCTGCGGCCGGGGCCGATCGCGCAGAAGGAGCGTGGGCTGGCGATCATCTACACGCTCTCGGGACTGTCGCGCTGGCCCGACGGGGGCGACTACATCGGGTTCACGGCCGACGGCGACGGCGCGTTCCACCCCTTCTGGGCGGATGCCCGCAGCGGGACCTATCAGCTCTACAGCGCCGCCATTCGCGTCGAGACGCAGCCGGCGAAAGCGGCGCCGCCGCTCGAGAAGGCGGTCCTGTCCGACCGGGTCACGCTCGTCTTCGACCCGGTCCGCTACGACGCGCAGACCCGGGAGATCGTGCTGCCCGTCCGTCTCAAGAACGACTCCAAGGAGGCGCTCTATCCGCCGTTCACCGTCGAGGTCAAGGAGGTCGCGCACCCGTACACGGTGAAGTCGGGCGAGCCGATCAACGCGCCGAAATTCCTCAATTCCGCCAACGGCAAGAGCGGCGTCGGCGCGACGTTCGACTACTCGAAGGCGCTCGGCGGCCTGACGTCGCTCGCGCCGAACGCGGTCACCGACGCGGTCCCATGGCGATTCCAGGCGGAGTCCTCCGTCAAGACCGACTTCTACATGGGCGCCGAGATCACCGGCTTCGTCGCGAAAGGGGGCGGGAAGTGAAGAAGCAAACGCTGATTCTGTTGTCGATCGCGGCAGTCGCGTCTGCCGCCTCGCCGGCGCCCGCGGTCCGCAGCCGCCCCGCGCTCTTCAAAGACAGCCGCCAGACTCTGGCCATCGCGCGCGCCCAGGGACGAAAGGAAGTCTCGATCGTTCTCGCGGCGAAGCCGGGCGCCGCGGCTTCGGTCGCGAAGGAAGCGGCGAAGCTCGGCGGCGACGTCCGGTATCGCGACAACGAGATCGGTTATCTCCGCGTGAAGGTGCCGATCGACCAGGCGACCAGGCTCGCCGAATTCGCGGGAGTCCAGGCGGCCTCGCTCGACTACGACGACAACTACCCCAACCGGCTCGGGCCCGGCCGCGACGTGCTTCCGCTGCCGGCCCCGGACGGCCCGGAGGCGTCTCCGTGGCCGCCGACGCTCTCCGAGTATCCGCTCGTCCATCCTTACTCGCCGATCAAGGATCTGGCCGCCGCCGATTTCCTCGCGCAGCATCCGACCTGGGACGGGCGCGGCGTCACCATCGGGGTGCTGGACGGCAACCTCGACATGCTCCTGCCGGAATTCCAGACGGCCTATTCCATCGACGGAAAGAAGATTCCGAAGTTCGCCGACTACCTGAACGTCACGGATCCGCGCGACGACGCGGACATCAATCCCCAGTGGGTCGACATGAAGCAGGTCGTGACCTCGAGCGGGGGAACGGTCTCGTTTCAGAGCAAGACGTTTCGCGTTCCGAAGGACGGGACCTACCGGATCGGTCTCTTCTCCGAGCGCAAGTGGGACATGGACTCCAACGCGTCCTACATCGATCAGGACATCGACCGCAACGGCAACCCCAAGGGGGACGACGGGCTCTTCGGCGTGCTCTGGGACGAGAAGAGCAACGACGTGTGGGTCGACACGAACCGCGACGGGAACTTCGGCGACGAAAAGGCGATGACCGACTACATCCGCCGCCCGGAGTTCGGAGTCTTCGGCAAGGAGGATCCGTCCACGCCGTGGCGCGACACCATCGGCTTCGCCGTCCAGACCGACGCGAAGAACAAGTTCGTCTCGATCAACGTCGGCATCTACCAGCACTGCACGACCATCATGGGATCGGTCGTCGGAAACAAGGAGCCGAACGGGAGGCTCCAGGGCGTGGCGCCCGGAGCGCAGCTCGTCTCGCTCTTCTACGGCGTCAGCAACGCCCACGGGCTGATCGAAGGGCTCATCGCCGCCTTCAAGCATCCGAAGGTGGACGTCATCGTCCTCGAGCAATCCGTGGCGATCGCGTCGATCCCGTACCTCCTCGCGGACGCGACGCACCCGATGAGCGTGGTCGCGCAGCGCCTGACCGACCGCTACAAGAAACTGATGTTCGTGCCGGGCGACAACTCGCCGGCGTTCGGCTACGTCGCCGAAGACGGTCTCGCGCCGGGCGCGATGAGCGTCGGCGGATACCAGAGCAAGGAGAGTTACCGCGTCAACAACGGCCTCATCCCCGAGCACGACGACAACTTGCACTGGGGCGCGCTCTCGCACGGGCCGAGCGGCAACGGCGGCCTCAAGCCCGACATCCTGGCCCCGAGCGGGCAGATGGGCACCGAGGTCGGCTACCGCAAAGGCGCCGGGCAGAAGGGCCTCTACACGCTGCCGCCCGGCTACTCCGTCGACGGGGGCACCTCGACCGCGACGCCGATGGCGGCGGGCGCGACGGCACTCGTGGTGAGCGCCGCCAAGCAGACGGGCGTTCCCGTACGACGCCGTGCGTCTCAAGGCCGCCCTGACCGGCAGCGCGCGGCACATCGACAACCTCGGCGCCCATGAGCAGGGCAACGGTCTGATCCAGGTCGGGCCCGCTTACGCGCTGCTCCAGAAGCTCCAGACGACGCCGCCGCTCGTCATCACGGGCCGGGCCCCCGTCCGGACGGTCCTCGCGGATCTTCTCGTTCCGCCGAATCAGGGCCTCGGGATCTACGAGCGCGAGGGCTGGAAAGGTCGGCGACCGCGCGGAGCGCACGGTCACGCTCACGCGCGAGACCGGCTCCGCGGCGCCCATGACCTTCACGATCTCCTGGGCGGGCAACGACGGGACGTTCGAGTCGCCCGGCTCCGTCGTCCTGCCGCTCAAGACTCCCGTCGATCTGCGGGTCTCCATCTCCGCGAAGAAGGAGGGCGCGCACACGGCCCTGATGACCCTCGACAACCCCGACGTCCCCGGGCACGCGTACCGAATGCTCGACGCGATCGTCGTGCCCTACCGCCTGACGGCGGAGAATGGATACTCGGTCAAGGGCGACCTGACCCCCGCGCTTCCCGGAGACGCCGGGTTCTTCGTCGAAGTCCCGCCCGACGTCCCGGTGCTCGCCTTCAACCTCTCCAATCCGATCTTCGGCGGAACGGCGATCGGTCCCGACAAGGACGCGCAATACGTCTGCTCGTTCGACCTGCACTGGGAGAAGCCTCAGCGATGCGCGATCGCGAACCCGCAGCCCGGTGTCTGGGAGCTGAACGTCTCGAACAGCTGGGTTGCCCGGAACTTCGATCCCGAGAATCCCGCGCCGATGAAGGCGTCGCCGGTGACCGTGTCGGCCACCGCGCTCGGAGTCGACGTCGGCTCGTCCGCAGCGCCGGCGGCCCTCGGCGTCGGCCGCTCCGAGCCGCTCTCGCTGACGCTCACCAACCGGCTCGGCAAGGCGCCGTCCGCGTCGGCCTCGAGCGCCGACCTCGGAAGCGCCCTTCGCCGCCACGCGACGATCGGCGAGGGCGAGCAGCAGGTCTACGAGATCGACGTTCCCAAGGGAGCGACGTCGCTCATGGTGCGCGTCGCCGCCGCGAGAGGCGGGCCCGAAGGCGGACCTCGACCTCTATCTGCTCGACTGCACGAAGCCCGAGAAGCCGGAGGCTCCCAAGGAGGAGCAGGAGAAGGGGAACAAGTCGCCGATGCGGCCGCCCGCGCCGTGCGCTCCGGCCGGCAAGGCGGCGTCGCGCGGCTCCCGGGGTCAGGTCGAGGTCTCCAATCCGAAGCCGGGGCGGTGGGTCGCGGTCGTCGACGCCTTTCAGGTGCGGGGCGGCGGGACCGTCGAATACGACTACGCGGATTTCTTCGCGCATCCCTCGTTCGGCTCGATCAGCGTGGCGGATCTTCCCGATGACCGCGCCGCCGCGGCGCACTGGACGGCGGCGGCCAATGCCTGGTCCGCGAAGCTGCCCGATTCTCCTCGCGAGCCGGCGGCGCGCGTGCTCGCGACCTCGCCCGAGGCGATGCGGATCGTCGGCTTCGGGACGGCCGACAACTCGCGGCTGACCCTGGGCGAGTACGACATCTGGTTTGCCAAGCCGGCGGCGGCCGGAGGAGGCGGACGGTGAGCGGCTCCCGGGGGCGCCTTTTTCGTCTCGGTCTAACGGCGGTCTTCCTCTCCGCCGTGCTTCCGTTTTCCGACGCGGCGGAGTCGGCCGAGGCCGCGAAGATCGTCGTCGGGCCCAACATGCTCGCGTCGCGCGACGGGGACTTCCCGCACGTCGAGCTCGTCGTCGCGGCGAGCCCGAAGAACGCGAAGAACCTCGTGGGCGGCGCGATCACGTATACGCGTCCCGAAGGAGGTACGGCCAACCGCGCGTACGCGACGCTCGATGGCGGCGCGAGCTGGAAGGCGAGCGACTTCCCCGAGCAACTGCAGTGGGGCAGCGGCGATCCGTACACAGCCTTCACGCCGCAGGGCACGGCCATCTTCTCCGGCCTCGCCTTCATCAAGGACGATGTCGGGCGCACGCGCGCGGGCCTCTATGTCTATCGGTCCGAGGACGGCGGCCTGACCTGGGGCAAGGGAGCGGACCTCGGCTATTCCTACGACCACGAGCAGATCACCGTGGATCACACGACGGGCAAGTACGCCGGGCGCATCTACATCGGCGTTCTCTACGGTCCGTATCCGCAGTACGTCGTCGGGATCTTCCGATCGGAGGACGACGGCAAGACGTGGACCGGTCCCGTCGAGGCCGCCAACGGCGGCGGCAAGATCGGGATCAACGACGTCATGCCGATGGTGCTCTCGGACGGGACCCTCGTCGTGCCGTACGGAGACTTCGAGTTCCTGCCCGACAAGAGTCAAGCTGACCGGCAAGGTCTCGAGCACGTCGTGGTTCGTCCTCTCGTCCGACGGCGGCGTCACGTTCCGGCCCGCCGCGGAAGGTGCAGACGCCGTGGCTACGACTTCGACGACAAGACCGGGAAGCAGCTCGGAGGCTTTCCCTCATTCGCCGCCGACGCGCGGTTCGAAGGAGTTCCGGGACCGCATCTACGCCGCGTGGGGGGACTCGCGAGCGGGCCGCAGCCGCATCCTCTTTTCGCACTCCGAGGACCGCGGCCTCCACTGGTCCGAGCCGATGATCGCTCGACCCGAGCGCTCCGAAGGAGGCCTACCAGTACCAGCCCGTCGTCGCCGTCAACAAGGACGGCGTCGTCGGGTCACCTGGTTCGACACGCGCGGCACGCCGGACGCCTCGCCGCTACAACGAGTACTTCACCGCGTCGCTCGACGGCGGCAAGACGTTCCTCGCCGCCGGTCGCGCATCTCTTCGGCGCCGTCGCGGCCGAAAGGCGCGCGGCAACCTGACGTTCGGCGCGATGGCGGGCAGTCACAAGGAGACGCGCTATCTCCAGCTCGTCTCGGCCGCGAGCCGCTGGGTGAGCGGCGGCGACTACATGGGCCTCGCGGCGGACAAGGACGGCGCGTTCCACCCGTTCTGGTCGGACTCGCGCACGCGGGACGTTCCAGATCTACACGGCCTCGGCGTCCCGGTGGTCCGGCCGCCGGCACCCGAGAAGAGCCCGGTGTCGCCGCCTGCGGCGCCGCGCCGCGAAGCCCGCTCCTCGCGTCAAGGCCGACGTCGGCTCCCGGATCGAGTTCGTCTTCGATCCGACGCGCTACGACGAGGCGACGAAGGAGACCGAGTCCCGGTTCGAATCTCGAACGTCTCGAAGCAGCCGATCTATCCGCCGATCACTCATCGAGGTTCTCCGGTTCGACCTCGACGATCCCGAGATCCTCGGAAGTACTCCTGTACCCGCCGATTTACGATCGTCAACGCGCCCAACGGGAAGCGCGGGCGAGGGCGCGGTCTTCGATTTCTCGTCGGCGCTCGGGAGCCTCGATTCGCTGGCGCCGGGCGCGCAGACGGGCCCGGTCGTCGTCCGGTTCCAGTTCACGGATCCGAGCGAAGTGCCGGCGATCCGATACCGACGTGAAGGGACGGATCGAGGAGGAGACCATGACGCGCCGCCAGCCGCTTCGCTCGATCTTTCGAATACGGAGGGGGAGGGGAACATGAGATTCGTCATGGACTCGGAGTCTCGGGGAAAGCCTTCGCGCGGTCGCCGTGGCAGCCGCTCTCGGTCTGTCCGGCGGATGGGCCGCATTGGGCGCCGAGGCGTCGGCGCCGAAGATGACGGTCGGGCCGAACATCCTCGTCTCGCGTGACGGGGACGTCCCGCACGTCGAGCTGATCGTCGCAACGAGCCCGCGGACGGTGAAGAACCTGGTCGGCGCGGCGATCACGGCCACGCGCCCGACCGGCGGCTGGGCCTGCCGCGCCTATTCGTCCACCGACGGCGGCACCAGCTGGAAGGCCTCGGAGTTTCCCGAGCAGGTCGAGTGGGGCGGCGGCGATCCGCAGACGGCCTTCACGATCCAGGGCACGGCGCTCATGGTCGCGCTCACGATGAACAAGAGCGACGTCGGCAAGGACTGCGCGAGCATGCACGTCTGGCGCTCGGAGAACGGCGGCGTGACGTGGCTGCCCGCGAGCGAGATTCCCTGCAGTCCGTCGTGGGACCACGAGCAGATCGTCGTGGACACGACCAAGGGCCGCTACGCCGGCCGGATCTATCTCGGCGCGCTCTACGACTATCCGGTCTATCGCGTCGGCGTGTTTCGATCGGACGACGACGGGCGCACCTGGATCGGTCCCTCGGAGGCGGCAAACGGCGGCGGAACGATCGGCATCAACGACGTGACGCCGATGGTGCTCTCCGACGGCACGCTCGTCGTCCCCTACGGCGACTTCGAGTTCCTTCCCGAGAAGCGCAAGAGCAAAGGCACGGCCACGTCGAATTTCTGGACCGTCGCCTCGACCGACGGCGGCGTCACCTTCTCGGCGCCGCGCAAGGCCGTGAGTCAGACGTGGAACCTCGACGACAAAGAGACGCAGGTCGCGGGATTCGGGAAGTTCGCGGCGGACGTGGAGGGCCCGAAATTTCGCGACCGGATCTACACGGCGTGGGAGGACGCCCGCGGCGGCAAGTACAAGGTCCTCTTCGCTTATTCGGCCGACCGCGGACAGACCTGGTCCGCTCCGAAGCCCATCGACGCGTCGTCGCCGGCCTCCACGAGCCAGTGGCAGCCGGCGATCGCGGTCAACAAGGACGGCGTCGTCGCGGTGACCTGGTTCGACGGCCGCAATCCGTCGGACCCGAAGGAGTATCAGCAGGACCTCGCCGTCTCCACGGACGGCGGCGAGACCTTCACGGCGCCGATCGCCGTGTCCTCGGCGCCGTCGCATCCCGACGGGCCGGGCAACTCGCAGCTCTCGCCGATGGTCTGGGTCCACGAGGGCCAGATCAGTCTGTCGCTCATCTCGGCGGCCTCGCGCTGGGGCTCGGGCGGCGACTACATGGGGCTCGCCGCAGACAAGGCCGGAGTCTTCCATCCGTTCTGGGCCGATGCGCGCAGCGGGACCTTCCAGGTCTACACGGCCGACGTGCGCGTCGAAGTGCCGAAGGCCGCCGAACCCGGCAAGGCCGCGCCGGCGGCCGCGAAGAAAGCGGCGGCTCCGGTCGCCGAAGCGTCGCTGACCGATCGCGTCGATTTCATCTTCGACCCGACGCGCTACGACGCGGCGAAGAAGCAGGTCGAGATCCCCGTCCGGCTTCGCAACAAGTCGAGCGAGCCCATTTCGCCGCCGATTCGTCTCGAGATCGTCGGCTTCGGATTCCCGGAGTACGAGAGCGAGGACGACAAGAAGCGAAACGCCGAGAACGCGCCGACGGTGCTCAACTCCTCCAATGCGAAGACCAAGGAAGGAGCGACGTTCGACCTCGGCAAGACGATCGCCGGCTCGGACGTTCTGCAGCCCGGCGCGCTGACGAATCCGTTCGTGATTCGCCTGCAGCTCGTCGACCCCCGGAAGATGCCGAATGTGCGCTTGAAGGCGACCGGGATGGTGCCGTCCGGACCGGCCGCGGCGAAGGACCGCGAATCGGGCGGCGCGGGGCGCAAGAGCCCGATCGACCGGGATGGGGAAGACGAGAGGGAGATGGAGCGATGAAGGGGCCGCTCGTGTTCGCCGCGGGTCTTCTCGGCGCCCTCGGGATCGCCGCCGCTCAGAGCGCCGCGCTTCCGGCGCCGCTCCCGCTCGATCTCGCGTTTTCGAAGAAGACGCTCCGCACGTGGAGCGACCGCCCGTCGATGAGCAAGGACGGATCGGTGCTGGCTTACGAGGTCTTCTCGCCTCCGCAGCGCAGTCCCGAGAGCGAGATGGCCGAGGGCGTGCGCTTCACGCCGGGCGGAACGCCGGGCGCCCAGGTCGGGACGCGCGTATGGGTCATCTCGACGAAAGGCGGCGACGCGCGGCCGGTCTGCCCCGACAAGGGAAACTGTTGGAGGCCGTCGGTGTCGCCGGACGGCCGGCGCGTCGCCTTCATCTCGGACGCGGGCGGGTCGCCGCAGCTCTGGGTGGCCGACGTCTCGGGCGGCGCGCCGCGGCGCGTCTCCGAGCTGATCATCAAGGCGAAGCACTGGCCCGGAGACGAGGCGGCATGGAGTCCCGACGGACGAGAAGTCTTCGTGCCGCTGCGGCCCAAAGACCAGCTCTCCTTCGGCGAGCCGCCTTCGGAGGCGAAACCTGCCGCGCCGCCGGGCGCACCCCTGACGAAGGCGACGGTGACGGTCTATCAGACGTCGTCCTCCGAGGGCGCGGCGCCCACGGGCGCAACGCCCGCGGCCATGATGGAGCACTTCGTCCGCGAGAACGCCGCGACGATCGCCGCGATCGACGTGGCGTCGGGCAAGTCCCGGATCCTGGCGTCCACGGAAGGGAGCCTCAAGCCGAGCTGCGCGCGGCTCTCGCCCGACGGCAAGTGGGTGTCGTTCCTGACCGTCTTCAAGATGAAGGGCGAGACGGCGTCGGAGACGTACTACGACCTCGCCGTCGTGCCGGCCGCCGGAGGAACGCCGGTGGTGCTGGCGGCCGACCTCGAAGTCCCCGAGAACAACTACTTCGAGGCCACGTATCGCTGGATCCCCGGATCGAGTCGGATCGCGTTCTGGAAAGACAAGAAGATCTGGCTCGTCGATGCGGCGGCGCCAGGAAATCCGAAGCCGCTCGGCGACGCTCGCAGTCGCTCGGCAAGATCGACGAGGCGCCGTTTCTCCTGACGGCCGACGGCAAGGCCCTTCTCGTGGGGCAGCTCGACGAAGGCGAGAAGACGTACTACTCGCTGCCACCCAAAGCCCTCGCGCTCGTGCCGCTCGACGGCTCCCCGGCGAAGACCTTCAAGACCGTCGGCGTTCCGATCGAGGCCGATCGCGACACGCTCTGGCAGCCGAACGCCGGCCGATTCGCGGTCGTGGCCAACGACGACGTGACCGGCGAGCGCTCCGTCACGGCGATCGACGTCGGCAGCGGCGCCGCGACGACGCTCTGGAAGGGACGCGGGCGTCTGGACGCGGCCGGCGCGGCTTCGGGAGGCGTCGTGGCGCGCTTCGAGTCGCTCGACGTGCCGCCCGACTTCTATCTCTTCGATCCCTCGTTCGCGTCCAAGAAGCGGCTGACGCACGTCGAGCCGCGCCTCGACGCCGTGGCCGTCGGTCCGTCCGAGATGTACTCGTCGCCGGTCCCCGGCTTCGACGGCCGCATGCAGAGCGTGCTCACCGCCGTCTTCCTGCCGCCCGGCAAGAAGCGCGGGGACGCGCTTCCGTCGATCGTCTACTTCTATTCGGGCTCCAAGATGTCCAACACCGCCCAGCAATGGGGCGGCGGCGCGCCGAACTCGATTCCCGTGCAGGTCTTCGCGACGCGCGGATACGCGGTGCTGATGGTGGACGTGCCGCTCGGACCGGAGGGGAAAGGCGGCAACCCGATCCAGGAGATGGGCGACGTCATCCTGGCGCAGGTTTATCGCGCCGCCGACCGCGGCTACACGGACATCGAGCGCGTCGCGATCATGGGGCAGTCGTACGGCGGCTACTCGACGGCGGCGATGGTGACGCAGACGAATCTCTTCCGGGCGGCGGTCTCGCTCGACGGCCTCTTCGATCTGGCGGGCGCGTATGCCCACATGGATGCGAAGGGCGGCACGTTCAATTTCGTCTGGTCGGAGACCGGTCAGGGCCGGATGGGCACGCACCCGTGGGCGGACCTGCGGCGCTACCTCGCCAACTCGCCGTACTACCAGGCGGACAAGGTGCACACCCCGCTGCTCCTGATTCACGGAAAGAAGGACGAGACCTGCCCGGTCGAGGGTGCCGAGCGGATGTACAACGCGCTGAAGCGTCTCGGGCGCACCTCCGAGCTCGCGATCTACGACGGCGAAGGGCACGTTCCCGGTGACTGGTCGCTGGTCAACGCCGTGGACGCGACGCAGCGAATGATCGACTGGCTGGCGAAGTACGTGGCGCCCTCCGGCGGCTCCCCGAAGCCGGCGGCTCGGTGAGGAATCGATCGGTGTACCGCGGGCGTTGGCCGGTGTTCGGCGCGGCGGCGACTCGCGCTCCTCGCGCTCTCCGGCGGCCGCGCAGAAGATCGAGGTCGGCAAGACCGTCACGATCTCGGCCGACGCGCCGTCGGATCCCGCACGGCGAGTCCTTTCTCGCCGTCAATCCGAAGAACCCGAAGAACATGCTCGCGGCCGTCTGCCGCATCTCGAAGGGAAAGATGGGGACGTCCGGCTACGTCAGCCGGGACGGCGGACTGACATGGACGCGCGTGGTCCTGCCCGAGGGCGCCGCGAAGGTCTCGACGGGATGGGACGCGATCGCGTATTTCGACGGGAAGGGAAACGCGTTCTACGGCGCCAACGACGGCGCCGGGCTCTGGATCACCCGCTCGAGCGACGAGGGCCGGACCTGGAGCGACGCGACACTGCTTCTCGGCGCCGAGGGATTCGACCGGCAGTACATGGGGTTCGACCGGACGGGACGCTGGGCCGGGCGGATCTACGCGGGCGCGTCCGTCGAGTCGCTGGGTCTCGACGGCAAGTCGCGGTCCGCGCTCGCCATCTCCTTCTCGGACGACGGGGGAAAGACATTCGGGCAGCCCTATCTGTTCACGAGCACTCCCGACGAGCGGATCTTCACCTTCGTGAACATGGTCGTGACGCCGGACGGCAAGGTCATCCTCCCGTTCCTGACGATGCCGGAGCGCGTCATGCCGGACTGGACGCTCTGGGATTCGCACGACGAGATCAAGTCGCTGCCGGATTATTCGATGTCGCTGCGGGTCGCGACCTCGGACGACGGCGGCAAGAGCTACTCGATCTCGCCCCGGGTCACGACCTACCGCATCGCCGGGAGCGACCGCTTCCGCGCCGAGGCCGCGCAGGGGAACGGAAACACGGCAATCGATCTCTCCGACGGTCCCTTCCGCGGCCGGATCTACACCGTGGGTCTCGACCACAACGAGGACCGCATCGACGTCCACGTCGCGCACTCCTGCCGACGGCGGCAAGACCTGGTCGAAGGCCGTCACGGTCAACGACAACAAGACGCCGGGCGACAACGCCAACCCGACGCTCGCCGTGAACAACCGCGGCGTCGTGGGAGTCGTCTGGAACGACCGCCGCGCGCACAAGAACGAGTGCTACGACCTCTACTTCTCCGCGTCGCTCGACGGCGGCGACACGTTCCTGCCCAACGTCACGCCGGGCGGCAAGTCGACCTGCTCGATGGCGACCGGCAACTGGTCGCCGAACGCCGAGGTGTCGGCCTATCCCCGAGACCGAGGACGGAAAGTCGATCGAGGGGCAGGGTTTCAACGTCCTCATGATCTCGACGCGCTTTCCGGGCGGCGGCGACACCCAGGGTCTCGACACCGACGGCGACGGCGTCTTTCACGCCGCGTGGATCGACGGTTCCTCCGGCGTCATGCGCCTGGCGACGACGCCCTTCACGGTCCCGGGCGCGGCCGCCGCCCCGATGAAGAACGAGCGCGACGTCAGCACGCAGGTCAAGCTCGTCGCCGAGAACTGCGCCTTCGACTGGAAGGAGAACGCGTTCGCTTGCGACATGCACCTCGAGAACAAGTCGCCGTTGCCGGTCGCCGGACCCTTCGCCGTCGAGCTGCAGAACATGATGGTGAACCTGACGGATTTCCACGTCGAGAACGCCGACAACCAGCGGTCGGGGGAGGGCGCACGTTGGAACTTCGAGGCGCCGGCGGGCTCGAAGGACCTCGCACCCGGCGCGAAGACCGCCGCGCGTCCGTTCCGGTGGCGATTCGCCGGCGTCCCGGCGAAGCCCGAGTACCCGTTCATGATGTTCCAGGTCGTTTCGAGTGGAGTTCCGGCGGAGCGCTCCGCGCCCGCCGCTTCGCACTGAGGAATTGAGGAGGAGAGTCACCGTGGAAACCCGCCCATCGTCTCGCCCGCGCCTCGTCGGTCTCGTGCTGTTTCTCGGCGGCGCGGCCGCTCCCGCGTTCGCTCAGGCCCCCGCCCGCGCCCACGAGCCGCTGCCGGTCGAGGTGGCCGCCGAGACGCGGGACCACAACGGCCGGTCGCCGATCGCCCTGTCTCCCGACGGCCAATGGGTGGCGCACACGATCGGGACGACCGACACCGTTCCGCGCGCCACGCACCAGTACTCCGCGACGGGCTTCCCGTTCGCCGAGGGCGACTCGCGCATGCAGGCGACGATCACGAACACGAAGACCGGAGAATCGATCGCGCTCGGCTTCCCGAAGAGCTCGAGCTGGGCCGGCGTCTGGTCGCCGGACGGCTCGCGGGTCGCCTTCTACTCCGACGAGGGCGGCGAGCCCGGCGTCTGGGTCTGGTCGATGGCGACCCGCAAGGCCGAGCGTTTCCCCGGCGTCATGGCGCGTCCGTTTTTCGGCTACGAGATCGTCCGCTGGAGCTCCGACGGGAACCGTCTGCTCTGCAAGATCGTCCCCGCGGGCATGTCGCTCCCGGAGATCACGGCGATGGGCACGAGCCTCGACGAGACCCGCAAGTTCCCCAAGGTCGGGCCCGGACAGCCGTCCGTCATCGTGAAGACGTCCGAGCCGCCCGACAAGAACAAGCCGGCGGCCGAGGCGAAGCCGAAGACGATCGGCGACGTCGCCTGGGGAGTCTCGGACCTCGCGCTCCTCGACCTGAAGACGAAGAAGGTGACGCGTCTGATCGAACGCCAGTCGATCCGCTTCTACGCCTTCTCGCCGGACGAGAAGAGCGTCGCGGCGGCCGTGCTGAAGGGCTGGCAGGCGAACAGCCAGCAGCCCACCTACGACCTCGACGTCATCGATCTCGCGACCGGCGCACGACGGACGATCGCGACCGAGATCACGCTCGGCTACGGCATCGAGTGGAACTGGCTGCCGGACGGCAAGAGCATCGCCTACATCCCGAGCGGAATCGCCGGCACGGGGAAGCAGGGGCCGATCGTCGTCGTTCCCGTTTCCGGCGGCGCGCCTCGGACCCTCAAGTCCGAAGGCGTTCCGAGCTTCGACCCGGGCGAGGGCGAGTACGCGCCGGTCACCGACGCGAAGGGTGAGAACTTCTACGCCGTCGGCGACGGCGCGCTCTGGCGCGTGGACGTCGCAAGCGGCAAGGGTGAGGCCGTCGGGAAGATCCCCGGCTGGAAGGTCGTCGCGCTCGTTCAGCCGTTCGGCCGCGGCACGCTGCTGTCGCCGGACGGGAAGACCGCCTGGGTCATCGCGCGGCTCGCGGCGTCGGTCACGCCGACGAGCGGAGGCGCCTTCGCTAACCTCCAGGACGGCGGCAAGTCGGGCGTCTTCGCGGTGGACCTCGCGGGCGGCGGCGCGCGGCCGATCCTCCAGGAGCCGAAGGGCTACATGGCGATCTTCAACGTCGACGGAAGCGCGAAGACCGGAGACATCGTCTTTGCGGCGACGGACCAGCAGCATCTGTACGACCTCTGGGCCGTGAGCGCGAAGGACGGAAAGACTCGTCAGGTCACGCACCTGAATCCCGACATGGAGAAGTACGAACTCGGCCAGGCGCGCCTGATCGAGTGGCGCAGCGTGACGGGTCAGGCTCTGAAGGGCGCCCTGCTGCTGCCGGCGGACTACAAGCCCGGCAAGCGTCTGCCGCTCGTCGTCTTCGTGTATGGAGGCGACTACGGCTCGCGATATCTGAACCGCTTCGGGTTCTGGAGCCTCGCGGCCTTGAACTGCCACATCCTGGCGACGCGGGGCTACGCGGTGCTCGCGCCGGACGTGCCGATCCGGGACGGCAGGCCGATGGAAGACCTGATGGGCGACGTGATGCCCGCCGTCAACGCGGCGATCGACCAGGGCTACGCGGATCCCGACCGCCTCGCGGTCATGGGACAGAGCTACGGTTCCTACTGCACGCTCGCGCTCATCACGCAGACGACGCGCTTCAAGGCGGCGATCATCACGGCCGCCGTGCTGAATCCCGACCTCTTCGCGGACTACCTCGCCTCCGAGGGCTCGATCGGCTACTACGAGAAGGGCCAGGGGAACATGCACGGCTCGATCTGGGAGCAGCGCGACCGCTACTACGAGAACTCGCCGATCTTCCTGTTCGACAGGATCGAGACGCCGCTCATGATCGGCCAGGGACAGAACGACGGCAACCTGGCCGCGTCGGACGTGATCTTCCGGGCGCTCGAGCGCCTGGGCAAGCCCGCGGAGTACCGGCTGTACGAAGGCGAAGGCCACGTCATCACGCAGCGGCCCAACGTGCTCGACTTCTGGACCCGGCGGCTCGACTTCCTGGCGAAGAACCTCGATCTGACGCGAGACGCCAAGGGCGGCGTCGTCTTCGAGGGGGATCGCGCGAAGAGCGCGAAGCCCGCCGCCGCGGCGCCCGCGGCGACGAAAACGGGCGGCGCCGCCGGAACGCCCTAGGATCGCCGGCCGCCCCGGGGTTCCGCATGATCGCCGTTTTCGCCGCGGTCGCGATCGTCGTCGGCCCGACCGTGCAGGTCAGCCGGTCGGGCGCGGAGCGCGCGCACGAGGAGGTATTCCTCGCGGCGCATCCGACCGATCCGCGGCGTCTGATCGGCTGCTCGATCGTGGACCGCAACCGGTACGCCGAGCAGGGCATGCACGTCGTGGGGTACACGAGTGAGGACGGCGGCGGGACCTGGGGCCGCGCGGTCGAGTCCTCGATTCCGCTGGGCGACCCGATGTGCGCTTACGGCCCGGACGGGAGCGCCTACTTCCTGGGCATCAACACCGACGAGGAGCACTGGAAGAACGCCGTCTGGTGGATGGAGCTCTTCCGCTCCGCGGACGGAGGACGCACGTGGGGTTCGGGCGTGCGAGGTCCGGCAGGCGATCGTCCTTATCTGGCGTTCGGCGAGGGCAGCAGCGCCTCGCCGGGGCTCGGGTACCTGGTGTACGCGATCCGTGCGCGGGCGCTCGACAAGCCAGGGCCGGCGAAGACCGTCCGCGACGATTCGCTTCCCGTCCTCGAGGTTCTCCGTTCGGCCGACGGCTGGAAGACGTGGAACAAAACGGCCGTCGGCGTGGCCGTCGGTCCCGCGTTTCCAACCGCGAGCGGCGCCGTGGTCCTGTCCGACGGCGCGCTCGCTACGCTGTGGGTCAAGCGCTTCACGAAGAAGAACGAGGCGGGAGAGGACGTCGGCCAGGAAGCCCATCAGGAGCTGAACCTGACGCGGCTCGAAGCGGGGTCGAACCTCTTCGGACGGACGGTCAAGGTCGCCGACGTCACGGCGGGAAACGATTACTCGGCGACGTTCTTCTCGCTCGCCGGCGACGCGTCGCGCGGCCCGTATCGCGATCGGCTGTACACGGCCTGGGCGGACACGGCAACGCCGCGATCGCGGATTCTCGTCAGCTCCTCGTCCGACGGCGGTCTGACCTGGACGCCGCCCCGGGCGATCAACGAGAGCGGCGACACCGTCGGGGCTCCGCCCACGCGGGACGACTATGGGCCGACCGTCGCCGTCAATCGCGACGGGATCGTCGGCGCGACCTGGCGCCGGCGGACGCGCAACGACGAGGACGCGGACGTCTGGTTCGTCTTCTCGTCGGACGGCGGCGCGAGCTGGAGCGCGCCGCGGCTCGTCTCCTCGCCGCGCGGCCCCGTCGCGGGAGGCCTCGCGCGCGCGAGGCGCGGTCCGCGGGACGACGGGACGAGCCCGTCCAGCCGCTCCGAGAAGTACTTCAAGGGCGGCGACACGTTCGGCCTCGCGGCCGGCGCGGACGGCGTCTTCCACGCGCTCTGGGCAGACCAGCGGAGCGGGATCGGGCAGGTCTACTCGGCAGCGATCACCGTCGAAGCGCCCGCGAAGGGAGGAGCGTCGAAGTGATTCCTCGATTCGCGGGCCTGCTGGTCGCCGGCGTCGCGATGTCGGTGGCCGGATCCGCACAATCGCCGCGCCTCGAGCCGCTGCCCGTCGAGACGGCTCTCGCGGAGAAGTCGCTCGGCCTCTACAGCGCCGAGAGGCTCTCGCCCGACGCGAGCCGGGTCGCGTACACGGTCTGCGATCCGCGTCGCGTGCCGGCCGAGCCGGACCCCCGCTATCAGGCGCACAGCCGCACGGGAGTCACGCGGTTCGGAGTCGGCTGCGACGTCTGGATCGCCGACACCGCGACCGCGGATGCGCGGAACCTGACGGACGGCAAGGGCAGCAGCTGGGCGCCGCACTGGGCTCCGGACGGACGGACGCTCGCGTTCTACTCCGATCGCGACGGCGCCGCGCGTCTCTGGATCTGGTCGGCGGCGAGCGGAGAGCTGCGGCGCGTCTCCGACGCCATCGTCCGCCCGTGGGGCGCCTCCGCGATGGCGTGGACGCCGGACGGGCGGTCGCTCGTCCTCCCCGTCGTGCCCGAGGGGCTGACGCTCGAGCAGATGGCGAATCTCGGCCAGCCGGCGGCGAGGGAGAAGGCGGCCGAGGGAGGTCCGACGGTCACGGTCTTCGCGTTCCATCCGAATGCGCCGAAGGATGAGGCTGCGTCGGCCGCGTGGTCGGTCGAGCTCTTGCGCTGCGATCTCGCGGTCATCGACGCGGCGACCGGGAGCGTGCGGCGCATCGTGTCGAACGAGAAGATCGGCGGCTACTGGATCTCTCCCGACGGCGCGCGCGTCGCGTACACGCTCCACCGTGGCTTCGAGTCGGCTCAGTCGCAGCAGCAGCTCTACGAGCTTCGGATCGTCCCGATCGGCGGCGGCCCGCCGCGCGCGCTCGCCGAGCGGATCCCCGAGCAGTTCGGCATCGGCGTCTCCTGGTCGCCCGACGGAAAGACCCTCGCGTACCTGACGGAGAAGGGAGACTGCTTCCTCGTCCCGGCGGCGGGCGGAGATCCGCGCGCGGCGACGGAGAAGCCGCATCCGCCGTTCCTGGAGGACGACTCCACGGTCCCGTATTTCTCGCCGCGCGGGGACGCGCTCTACTTCCTCGCGGGGAACGCGGTGTGGCGGGTGGGTCGAGACGGCTCCGCGACGGAGCTCGCGAAGGTCGCGGGGCGCGAGATGCGCGTCCTCGTGCCCGGCCGCAGACCGGACTCCCTCGTCGCCGCGACGCGCGACGACGAGACGAAGAACGAAGGCTTGGTCGAGGTCGACCTCGCGAGCGGCCGGGTGACCCGCCTCCGCGAGGCGCCGGCGAACCTCGGCCGCGATCCGGCCTTTCGTCTGTCCGCCGCCGCCGGCGGAATCGTCTTCGCGGAGCAGGACGCGGGACGCGCGGAAGACCTCTGGTTCCTCGGGCCGGGAGCCTCGGAGCCGCGCCGGCTCACGCGAACGAATCCGGAATTCGATGCCTATGCGATGGGGCGGGCACGGCTCATCGAGTGGCTGTCGTCAGACGGCGTCCCATGCAAGGGCGCGCTCCTGCTGCCCGCCCGCTACGTGGAAGGAACTCGCTATCCGCTCGTCGTCTTCGTCTACAACGGGGCCCGGCTCTCCAACGGCATCCACAGCTTCGGGATGCGCGCGGATTGGGGGACCGACGACAACTTTCAGCTTCTCGCAACGCGAGGATACGCCGTTCTTCTGCCAGACGCGCCCTCCGACCGAAAGGACCAGATGCGCGACCTGCCGAGGACCGTCCTGCCCGGCGTCAACCGCGCCGTCGATCTCGGCATTGCGGATTCCGCGCGGCTCGGCGTCATGGGACACAGCAACGGGGGATACTCGACGCTCGCGCTCGTCACGCTCACGACACGCTTCAAAGCGGCCGTCATGCGCGCCGGACTCGGCGACTTCGTCAGCTTCTACGGCGAGCTGGGCCGGGACGGGACGCACTACGGCCTCGGGGTCGCCGAGAGCGCCTTTGGGATGGGCAATCCCTGGGACTCGCGCGCCCGCTACATCGAGAACTCGCCGGTCTTCTTCCTGGATCGCGTGCAGACGCCGCTCCTCATCGTCCACGGAAGCAACGACGACGCCGTGGCCGTCCATCTCGCCGAGGAGGTCTTCGTGGACCTGCGCCGCCTGGGCAAGGAGGTCGTCCTCGCCCGCTACGAGGGGGAGGGTCACTCCCTCGAGAGTTTCGCCAACCAGCTCGACTACGTGAACCGGATGCTCGCCTGGTTCGGCGATCACCTGAAGAAATCGACGGAGAAGCCATGACGCGAAAGACGCTCGCCGTTCCCATCGGAGTTTTCCTCCTCACCGCCGCCCGCGCGCTTCCCGCGCAGACGGCCGGCGCCGCCCGGATCCAGGTCGGGCCGAACGTCCTCGTGAGCCGCGACGACGAGAGCCACGAGCACCAGGAGGTGCAGCTCGGCGCCTCGGCGACGGATGCGAAGCGGCTCGTCGGTTGCTCGATGGTCGACGTGGGCGCGCTCTCGCAGCGCAAGATGCACACCGCCTCCTACGTCTCGAACGACGGCGGCAAGTCGTGGTCGATCGGTCCGACGATTCCGGAATCCGGCGACCCGGTCTGCGGCTTCGGCCCCGACGGCGCCGTCTACTTCGGCGCGATCGGCGACTCGCCGAACCTCGATCCGGCCATCGACTGGCACTTCAAGCTCTTCCGTTCCGACGACGGCGGGTCGCGCTGGGAGCAGAAGTCCGACATCGTCACCGGCGACCGGCCATGGCTCGCCTTCGACGCGACGCAGGGGCCCAACCGCGGCTGGCTGTATCTGACCTATCAGTCGCGCGCCGGAGTGCTCGACGCCGCGGAGAAGCAGGCGACGGTCTCCCTCGATCTGACGCACTCCTCCGACCGCGGCGCCACGTGGACCCTTCCCAAGGCGTACGGCGTCATCAATGCGCAACGGCTCTCGCACTCGCTGCCGACGATGATGGCGACGCTCTCCGACGGCACGGTCGTGATTTCCAACTGGCAGAACCTGAAGAAGCGCGCCGTCCTTGATGAAGACGGCCCGGCCGCGCCGTATCCCGGGATGACCGGACCGCCCACGTGCGAGATCTCGGTCGTGCTCGTCGATCCCGACGGCTGGAAGCGCCCGAAGACGCGCAAGGCCGCCGACAAGTACTGCGCCGAATCGCCCGCGAACCGCACCGTGGACGCGCTCGCGGTTGACGGCCGCTCCGAGATCTTCAAGGACCGGATCTATATCGCGTGGACCGACCTCCGATCCGGGCACGCACGCATCCTCTTCGCCTCCTCGAGCGACCGCGGCGAGACGTGGGGCAAGCCGCGCGTCGTGGACGACGTCCCGCCGGGTCTCGGCCACGTCCCGGACAGCTTCATGGTGACGCTCGCCGTGAACCGGGACGGGGTCGTCGGGTTGACGTGGAACGATCGCCGCGAGAGCCCCGACAACATCGGTTACGTCACGCGCTTCACGGCGTCGCTCGACGGCGGGGACACGTGGCTGCCGAGCGTCCGCGTCTCCGAACAGCCGGCGCAGTTCCGGCCGGGCGGCGAGGGGATCGCCGGCTATATCGCGCCGGGCGGCGGGAGCGGTCCGCTCACGCTGCAGGTGGCGCGCGTCGGATTCGGGGGCGCCGGAGACACGGCCGGGCTCGCCGCGGACGCCGACGGCGTCTTCCACGCTCTCTGGATCGACAACCGGTCGGGAAGAGGCGAGATCTACACGGCGCCCGTAACCGTGGCGGGCACCGTCTCGAAGAACGGCAGCGCGGCGCTCGCGGCGCTCGTCGACGTCTCGGGCAAGGTCGCCGTGGATCTCAAGGATCTCTCCTGGGACGCGAAGTCCCAGACCGCGACCGCCGAGGTCACGCTGCGGAACACGTCGAAGGAGACGATTCGCGGGCGTCTGGTCGCGCGCGTGCTGTCGGTGTCCTCCGAGGCCGGCGTCGTGACCGTGGCGAACGCGGACAACGGCGTAGCGGGCGCCGGGGCGACCTTCGATCTCACGTCGCTCGTCCCCGAAGGGGGACTCAAGCCCGACGCGTCCACGGCCTCGAAGACGATTCGATTCCAGCTCAAGGACGTCCGGCCGATTCGCATCGACTCCGCGGACCTCTGGAAAGCGATGCACGCGCCGCTTCTCGACGCGGACTTGCGGATCCTCGGCGAGGCGCCGCCCGCGCCCGCGCCCGCTGTGGAAAAGAAGTGAGGCGCCCCGCTCTTCTCCTCCTCCTCGCCGCGGCGCCGGCCTTCGCGCAGCTCTACAAGGAGGAGAAGGGCCCGGGTCTCGACCCGACGCCGATCGAGATTCCGGCCGCGGTCTCGACGGCACGCCGCTCGATCACGAGCATGGACCTCCTGTCGATCCGCGATCTCTACGGCGTCGCGATCTCGCCCGACGGGAGCCGGATCGCGTTCGTCGTCGGCCAGGCCGTCCATGCGACGAATCGCTACCGGAGCGCGCTCTTCGTCGTCGAGACGAAGCCGGGCGGCCGCCCGAGGAATCTCGGCAGTCTCGGGCCGCCGTTCTGGAAGCTCAACGGGCAGTGGTTTCCCGAGCCGCCGCAGTGGTCGCCGGACGGGCGCGCGATCGCCACCCGGATGAACCGCGGCAGCGGCTGGCAGATCTGGCGATGGAGCCCGGAGCGCGGCGAGCCCATCGCGATCACGCACTGTCCCAAGGACGTCCAGAGCTTCCGCTGGTCCGCGGACGGCGCGCGGCTGGTCTTCGAGGTCTACCCGGACCACGACCCGGAAGCGATCCGGAAGATGCATGAGGAGGGCGTCCTCTACGACCAGGACTTCCAGGCGCCCTGGGACATCAACACCGGAGTCGTCGACGCCAAGCTTTCGATGCAGGAGCAGCCCACCCAGACCTGGATCCACGACCTCGCGACCGGAGAGGAGCGCGCGGCGACGCCCGAGGAGGTGAAGCGCGAGTCGCTCTGGGTGCGCGGCTGGAGCGATCTGAACATCGTCGAGGCCTCGTGGTCGCCGGATCACAAGCGGCTCGCCTACAACAAGTACGTCGACGATCCGGCCCGGTGCGCCAACAGCTGCTATCCGCTCTTCGTGTCCGACGCCGACGGAGGCAACGAGAGGCTCCTGACCCCCGGCCTCTACTTCGCGCGGAACCCGCAGTGGAGCGCGGACGGATCGCGGATCGTCTTCGAGAAGTACGACGGCGACGGGCGCGGCTCGAGCCTCGCCGACGTGCCGGCCGCCGGCGGTCCGCTCCGCGTCCTCGTGCCGAACACGTCGCACCTCGCCGATTGCACCTGGGACGCGCGGAAAGAGCACGCGGCCTGCACGGCCGAGGACAACGTGACGCCGCCGCAGGTGGTGTTCGTCGACGTCGCGTCGCGCTCGCTGCGCGTCGTCGCCGACGTCAATCCCGAATTCCGCGCGCTGCGCCTCTCCTCCGGCACGCGCATCGAGTGGAAGAACGACATGAACATGTTCGCCTACCTCGTGAAGCCCGAGGGCTACGAGGCTGGGAAGCGGTATCCCGTCGTCGTCACGACCTATCGGGCGGGGACGGGATTCCTGCGCGGCGGCGTCGGGGACGAGTACCCGATTCACGTCTTCGCGGCGAACGGCTTCGCGGTGCTCGCGTTCGACTGCGGCGCGGACAAGAACACGAAGCCCGGCGACTTCGAGGGGTCCCTCGAGATCTGGCAGGGGCCGCTCGACGGGCTCGAAAAGTCGCTCCGCATCGCGGCCGAGATGGGCGTCGCGGATCTCACGCGCGTCGGCTACACGGGCCTTTCCCACGGATCCGAGATCGGCGCCTACGCGATGAGCCACTCGGACCTCTTTCGCGCCGTCGCGATGAGCGGGTCGGGATCGTGGGATCCGATGATCGAGACGATGACCTCGAAGAGCTTCCGCCACTGGTTCGAGCAGTGGGGCTTGATCGGTCCGGACGGGAAACCCGTGCCCGATCGCTTCGCGCGGCTCTCGGCCACCGAGAACGTGGATCACATCCACGCGCCGCTCCTCATCCACGCTCCCGACGCCGAATACATCCTGGCGCTGCCGCTCTACGCGGCGATGCGCGACCGCGCGAAGCCCGTCGAGATGTGGGTCTATCCAAACGAGTACCACGAGAAGATCGAGCCGCGTCACCGGTACAGCGTGTACGAGCGCAACCTCGACTGGTTCCGCTTCTGGCTGAAGGGCGAGGAAGATCCGAGCCCCGCCAAGAAGGAGCAAGACGAGCGGTGGCGCAAGCTCCGCGAGCTCGATGCCGCGGATCGAAAGGGGAGCTCCCATGGCCGTTAGGGGCCGATTTCTCGCGCGCGGTCTCGTCTCGGCGGGAATCGGGCTCGCGCTCTCCGCCGCGGCGGGCGGCGCGGACGTCCGCCCGCTGCCGATCGAGGCGGCGCTCCGTCAGGCGGAGATCGCGCAGCGCATCCCGATCCAGTTCTCGCCGGACGGACGGCGGATCGCCTATACGGTCCAGTACCCCGACCGCATCGAGCCGACCGGTGACGACCGCTTTCAGGCGATGCCGGCCACGTCGGCCGGACCGGAAGCGCTCGGATGCGACGTCTGGGTCGCCGACGTCGCGACGGGCGAAGCGAAGAACCTGACTACCGGCAAGGGCACGAGTTGGGGACCGTCGTGGTCGCCGGACGGGCGACTCCTCGCCTTCTTCTCCGATCGCGACGGGCTCGCGCGGGTCTGGGTCTGGGAGGCGGCGACCGGGAACGTGCGCCGCGTCTCGGACGCCGTGGTGCGCACGTACTTCAACTTCGAGGTCGCGCTCTGGAGCCGCGACGGCAGGATCCTCGCTAAGGTTCTGCCCGAGGGCCTGACGCTCGACGCGATCCGGGACCAGGCGTTCGGGAAGGCGAAGACGGCCGAGCGTCCGAAGAAGGGCGCGCCGACGGTCGTCGTCTATCGGTCCGGCGTTCCCGACGATTCGGCGGCACCCGGCGCGGCAGCGCCGGAGAGGACCGGCTACGTCAACGTCAACCGCGCCGACCTCGCGCTCCTCGATCCCGCGACGGGCGCCGTGCGCCGCGTCGCCACCGACGTCCGCCCGCGCGGCTACTGGTTCTCGCCGGACGGCGGCGAGCTCGCGTTCACCGACATCACGGGCTGGGCAGAGAACACGCAGCAGCCCCGGTACGACCTGTACGTCCTGCGCCTGTCCGACGGGTCGCGTCGCGCCCTCGGGCGCGCGCTCAACATGGCCTACGGCGTGTCGGTGAGCTGGTCTCCCGACGGCAAGTCCCTCGCGTACGTGCGCTCGGGGCAGCTCACGAAGGACCAGGTCGTCGTGATCTCGGCGGCCGACGGCCGCGAGACGACCGTCGCCGAGACGCCGCACATCGACGCCGACTGGCAGGACACTCCGCCGCTCTGGGACCCGCAAGGCAAGGCGGTGTACGTGCTCGGCGAGAAGGCGCTCGCGCGCGTCGCGGTGGGAGCGAAGGATTCCTCGCCCGTCTTCGAGACGGCCGACGGCGACACGCTGAACGTTCCCGCGCGCCCGGCCAGCGGCCGCTACTGGTCGCCCGACGGAGGCCGCTCGCTCTACGTCGTCTTCCGCGACGGAGCGACGAAGCGGACGGGTGCGGCGCGCGTCGACCTCGCGTCGGGCAAGTCCCGCACGCTCTTCTCCGAGGAGGTCTACGTCGGGCGCGGTCCGTTCACGCTGGACGTCTCGCCCGACGGCAAATGGGTCGCCTTCGGCCGGCAGGATGCGACGCATCCGGAGGACCTGTGGGTCGCCGGCGTGGACTTCGCCGCGCCGCGGCGTCTGACGCACGTCAATCCGGAGCTCGAGGGCTACGTGTACGGAAAGACGCAGCTCATCGACTGGAAGGCCGGCGACACGCCGCTCCGCGGCGCGCTCCTCCTCCCGGCGGGATACGAGCCCGGCAAGCGATATCCCACGATCGTGAACGTGTACGGCGGCTCCTCGCGCTCGAACTCGCTCTTCCGGTTCGGCCTCTCGGGCGCGGGCGTCGAGGACATGCAGATCTTCGCGACCCGCGGCTACGCGATGCTCCTGCCCGACACGCCGATCGACCGCGAGAAGCATTCGCCGATGTCCGAGATCGCGCGCACCGTGCTGCCCGGCGTCGATCGCGTCATCGCGCTCGGGATCGCCGACGCGGACCGGCTCGGCGTGATGGGGCACAGCTACGGCGGCTACTCGACCCTGTCAATCGTCGTGCAGTCGCCGCGCTTCAAGGCCGCGATGGCGAGCGCGAGCATGTCGAACCTCATCTCGATGTACGGCGAGTTCCGAAACGGCGAGTCCGGCGGCATCGGGTATCTCGAGAAGGGCCAGGGCGACATGGGGGACACGCCATGGAAGGAGCGCGACCGCTACGTCGCGAACTCGCCGTTCTTCTTCCTCGACCGCGTCCAGACGCCGGTGCTGCTCGTGCACGGCGGCCTGGACGTCCCGGAAAACGCCGAGCAGACGTTCGTCGCGCTGCGCCGCCTCGGCAAGCCGGTCGAGCTCGCGATCTACGAAGGCGAACAGCACTGGGAGGGCACGTGGGGATTCTTCAATCAGGTGGACTACTGGAAGCGGATGCTCGGATGGTTCGGCCGGTATCTCGGGGGAGGGCAGTGATCGCGCGGCGCGGGATCGCGGTCCTTCTCGCGGCGGTGGCTGCCGGCACGAGCCTCACGGCGCAGGCGCCGCCCCCGGGCGGGAAGAAGCCTCTGACCGTCGCCGCGGTCAGCGACCGGCCGGGCGCGGATCTGCCGCAGCTGACCTGGCTGCCGGATTCGGACCGGCTCCTCTTCACGCTCGGCCACTACTACGAGCCGCAGAAGACGATCATCCTCTCGACGAAGACGGGCGAGAAACGGGAGATCACCGGGCTGCAGCTCAACTTTGGCGGCTCGGCGCAGCTCTCTCCCGACAAGACGAAGCTCGCCTACCTCAAGGACGGCGCCATTTGGACGCAGCCGCTCGACGGCTCCGCCCCGCCGACGAAAGTCGCGGCGCTCGACCTCTCCCTCGGCAAGGCGTACGACGACCGCCGGGTCTTCTGTCTCGCCGAGGACGGCAAGGCGATCTACTACTCGCAGCGTCCGAAGCGGCCCGAGAAGCCGAAGCCGGCCGAGGGCGAGCCGACCGCCATCGACTTCGACCCCGACGCCGGGCGGCCGCTGCCGCTCGAGATCGACCGGCTCGACGTGGCGACCGGCCAGGCCCGGCTCGTCGGCAAGGTGGACGCCGACATCCGCAATCTCGTCTGGGATCCCCGCGCCTCGGAGCTCCACGTCCTCGCCGTCCACGCGTGGGGATACAACGACAAGGAGCTGTGGTCGGCGATCCTCGCGCTCGATCCGAAGACGGGCAAGACCCGCGAGGTCCTCCGCACGGCGGGCGGCAGCCAGGCGCTGCGGAGCAACTTCTCGCCCGACGGCCGGTGGATCGCCACGTCGTACGACACGGAAAACGTGATCTACGACTTCCGCCAGCACGTCGTCATCCTCGATCCGCGCACCGGCAAGCAGACCTTCCTCGCGCCGACGATGCACGTGGGAGACGACCTGCAGTGGACTCCCGACTCGACGGCGATCTACGCGCGCGGGCTGATCCGCGGCTTCAACGGGATCTTCCGCCTCGGGCTCGACGGCTCGGTCAGGCAGATCGAGGCCGGCGACCGCTACATCGACTCCTTCGCGCTGTCGCCCGACGGGAAGAAGTACGCCGCGCTCACGTCGGACGGCTACGGCCGCGTCGTCCTGCGCCTCGCGAACGCGGACGGATCGAACGGCCGGACGCTCTCCACGATCGACGACCCGACGGCCGAGTACGCGATGGGCGACTTCCGCGTCGTCTCCTGGCCGAGCTTCGACGGCCTCGAGATCGGCGGCTACGAGGTGCGTCCTCCCGGGTTCGACCCGAAGAAGAAGTATCCGATGCTCGTGGACGTCCACGGCGGCGGACCCGGCAGCCGGCTCTACCTCATGGGCGGCGTGATCGGCAGCCTGATCGAGCGGCAGCTCTGGGCGACGCGCGGGTACGTGGTGTTCGTGCCCGACTACCGGACGGCCGCGCCGTACGGCCCCGGCGTGATCGAGAAGATGCGCGGCAGGAGCTTCTCGGTCGTGGACTGCCGGGACGTCATGGCGGGCGTCGACTGGATGGTGTCGCGCGGGTACGTGGACCCGGACCGCATCGCGCTGCTCGGCCAGAGCGCCGGCGCCCATCGCGCGAACGTGCTCCTCCCGATGACGAAGCGCTTTCGCGTCGCGATCTCGAACGAAGGCTGGGCCAACGCCTGGATCCTCGATTCGACGGGCGACAACACGGGCCACTGGGAGTGGCCGATCAACGTGTGGTTCTTCAAAGGCACGCGCGCGGAGAACCCGCAGGCCTATTTCGACGAGGATCCGCTGCAGAAGCTCCACGAGATCTCGACGCCGACGCTCCTGATCGCCGGCAGCAAGGAGCTGGGCGGAATCGGCGGCATGACCAACGAGTACATCTACACGATGCTCCGGCGGAAGGGGATCGACACGAAGCTGATCCTTTTCCAGGACGAAGGACACGGGACGACGAAGATCGCCAACCGCCGCTACGTGATGCAGGCGGCGCTCGACTGGGTGGACGGGCACATGGGGGTGCGGCCGTGAGCCGGCGCGGCCTCGCGATCTTCCTCGCCGCGATCCTGATCGCCGCGGCGTCTCCCGCGGCCTCTCCGGTCGCGCCCGACGCGCGCGCGCCCCGCCCGCTGAAGGTCGACGACATCTTCGAGATCGAAGGTCTCGGGATGTACTACGGCGGCCCCTACGCCTTCTCTCCCGACGGGAAGGCCCTGGCCTTCACGCGCAAGCGCGCGAAGAAGACGCTGAAGAACCACAAATGGGAGTACCTCTGGGGCAACGCGGCGGGGGACGTCTGGCTGCAGCGCGCTCCCGGAGAGACGCCCGTCAATCTCACCAACGGCGTCGTCCGACGGCTCGGGCTGGTTCTCGCCGCAGTGGTCTCCCGACGGACGCTATCTCGCGATGCTTTCGACGCGAGGCGGAAACGTCGGGCTCTGGGTCTGGGAGGCGTCGGGCAAGGGACTCCGCAAGCTGACCGATCGCGGCGTGGATCTCGTCAACGTCCGCGAGCGCCCGTACCTCTGGATCGACGCGCGGCGCATCCTCTGCCCGGTCCTGCCCGAGGGCGAGCAGCCGCTCTCCATGAAGATCGAGCTGCAGACGCCGCAGATCGCGACGCGCGAATGGGCGAAGACGCCCCTCGGAAACGAACCGACCGCGAGCGTGCTCGACAGCGGAGTGCCCGTCGATCTCTCGAAGCGCAAGCAGGGCCGGCTCCTCGTCATCGACGCCGCCGCGGGAACCTCCGAGGTGCTCGCCGACTACAACACCGACGCGTGGCAGCTCGCGCCGGGCGGGCGGATGATCGCCTTCTGCCGGCAGGTCGGCATCTACACGCCGCGCGCCGACGAGCCGCTGCGGTTCTCGACGAACGGAACGTTCTCAGTCGAGATTCTCCGGATCGGCGGCGGCGCGCTCAAGACCGATCGGCCGCTGCCGAAAGACGTCCTCAAGGACTCCCTGCGCTGGTCGCCGGACGGCGCCGAGGTGGCGTTCTTCGCGTTCGGCGAGAACCGAGGCCAATCCGCCGCGCCTCTATCGCGTCGCGGCCGAGACCGGGCGCGTCTCGGAGATCGACCTCGGCGAGCTCGACGCGGAGCCGGCCATCCGGCTGATGCCGCAGCTCGAGTGGACGGCGGGAGGCGATCTGATCTTCCTCGCCGCGCGGCGGGAGAAGGGGGAGCGGCCCGGCCCCACGGCGCGCCGCGACTGGTGGATCGCGACGCGGGACCGCAAGACGCGCTGCCTGACGGAAGGGATGGACGCCCCGCCCGCGGAGCTCTGGCCGCAGGACGGGCGCGCGGCCTTCGTGGGTCTTGCGGGCGGACCGCAGCCGACCTACGGGAAGCCGGCGCGCGCGGCCGACGCCAACGACGTGTGGCGCATTCGCGCCGACGGTCCGCCGGAGAACCTGACGGCGAAGTTCGATCCCGCCGTCGCGCAGATCGCGTGGCCCCGCCTCACGAACAACGGCGACGACGAATATCCGTACACCGGACGCACCTACTCGAAGATCGCGCTCGGGGTGTCGAAGGGCCAGACGCAGGACTTCTTTGTGCTCGACTTCGTCTCGGGCGAGATCCGGCCGCTGGCGAAGCCTTCCGACGACGCGGACCTCAAGGTCTACGACCCGCGCGGGTCGGCGATCTTCTCGGCAGGCGGGAAGAACGGGACCTTCGTCTGGCGCTCAAACGCGTCGACCGGAAAGGCCGAGACGCTCGTCGCGACGAACACGTTCCTTCGCGACCTCGCGGAGGCCGAAGCGAAGCCCATCGAGTACGTGAGCACCAACGGCGAGAAGTTGAACGGCTGGATCCTCCTGCCGGTGGGCTACGAGGCGGGCAAGCGCTATCCCGTCATCACGTGGGTCTACGCCGGGTACATGTACCGGCCGCAGCGTCCCTGGATCGCAAACGTCGCCGAGGCGAGCCCGCTCTCGATGCAGATTCCCGCCGCGCACGGCTACGCGATTCTCCTGCCGAGCATGCCGTTGAAGCCGGAGGGCGAGACCGAAGACCCGATGCTTCGCCTGACCGAGGGCGTCCTGCCGGCGGTCGACAAGGCGGTGGAGCTCGGCATCGCGGACCCCGACCGAGTCTTCGTGATGGGGCAGAGCTTCGGCGGTTTCTCGACCTACGGGCTCGTGACGCAGACGACGCGCTTCAAGGCGGCGGTGTCGCTTGCCGGCCTGTCGGACTTCATCAGCCTCTATTCCCAGTTCGACGCGCGTAGCCGCTACACGGATTCGCCGCAGGAGAACCTCTTCATGGCGGCGCTCATGGAGTCGGCGCAGACCGGGATGGGAAACCCGCCCTGGAAGGATCTCGGCCGCTACTTGCGCAACAGCCCGATTTTCACCGTGGACCGCGTCAAGACGCCGCTCCTGATCATCCAGGGCGACCTCGACTACGTGGCCGTTCAGCAAGGCGAGGAGTTCTTCGTCTCGCTCTATCGCCAGGCCAAGCGCGCGCGCTTCGTGCGCTACTGGGGCGAGGGCCACGTCCTCGAGAGCCCCGCCAACATCCGGGACATGTGGCGCCAGATCTACGAATGGCTCGACGAGTTCGGCGACGTCACGCGCGACGCCTCCGGCGGGCTCGTCTTCGAGGGCGACCGGGTGAAGTCGCGCAAGCCCCAGACCGCAACGCCCTGAGGAGGAACGGATGAAGTCTGCTTTCGCGCGCGCGTTCGGCCCTCGTCCTGGCGGTGCTCGCGTCCGCTTCCGCCTCGGCGCAAACGGCCGCCGGCGGCGGCCAGGTACCGGTGACGCCGGAAATGGTCGTCGCGTTCCAGACCGGCGATCTGAACGCGTACTTCTCGGCGGCCAACGTGTCGCCGGAGTGGATGCCGGACTCGAGGCGCCTCGTGTTTTCCCGGCCGGATCCCGCGACGCCCGGCCGGTTCTGGATCGAGTCCTTCGATACGGAGACGGGACGGACGACGCGGCTCGAAGAGGGCTCCGATCCCCGCCCGAGCCCCGACGGCAAGGCGATCGCCTTCATGCGCGGGAAGGGCGACGAGAGACAGATCTGGCTGATGTCCGCGGACGGAAAGAATCTCCGGCAGCTCACGCACTACGCGGGAGGGCTCGGGGGATGGGCCTTCAACGTCGCGTGGTCTCCGGACGCAGGACGGATCGCGTTCAGCTACTCGCCCGACATTGCCGCGACGAAGGCGCGCAAAGAACAGGCGGGAACCAAGGACGGGAAACCCGAGGCAGCCGAAGAGCAGCGTCGTGGTCTACGGCTCCCAGGCGGACCTTCCGCTCGACTCGGAGATCTGGACGGTGGACGTCGCGAGCGGCGCGGAGAAGAAGCTCGGCTCGTACCAGACGCAGCTCTTCGAGCTGTCGTGGTTCCCCGACAGCCAACGGCTCCTCGTTTACGGATTCCGGCACGGAACGTCGTATCGCGAGAGCAAGGACGAGAGCGACGTCATCGTGATCGACGCCGCGACCGGCGCGCGGAAGAACCTCGTGTCCGCAGGTGGAGAGGGCCTCGTCGGACGCGTCTCGCCGGACGGCCGCCGGATCGCCTTCTTCTACGACGCCGACGACGTCCGCTATCCCGACATGTATACCGTCGCGGTCGTGCCGGCCGAAGGCGGAACGGTGCGCAGCCTGACGCCGAAGCTCGTCTCGAGCGGACGTCCGGTCTGGTCGCCCGATGGGCGGACGATCTACTACATCGCCCACGCCGGCGCTTTTGCGCAGATCTTCGCGATCTCTCCGGACGGCGGCGCTCCGAAGGCGATCACGACGTCGCCGGCGATGCATCGCAACGCGGCGCTTTCGCCGGACGGCAAGCGGCTCGCGTGGTACGAGGAAGCGGCCAACGGGAAGGCGCGCGCGGTCTTCGCGTAGGTCGACGGATCCAACCCGCGGACCGTCGCGAACCTGACGCCTCAATACGATTCCCTTCGACTCGGCGAAGCGAAGGAGGTGCGTTGGCGCAGCGTCGACGGTCTGGAGATCGCGGGAATCCTCGTGCTGCCAGCCGGCGCGACTCCCGGGAAGCCGCTTCCGATGGTCGTGGAGCTCCACGGCGGCCCGATCGGCGGCCTGTCGGTCACAGGCCAGCTGATCTGCATCGGCGCCCTCGAGCGGCAGATCTGGGCGGCCAAGGGCTACGCGGTCTTCGCGCCCGACTACCGCACGAGCGGCGTCTCCGGATGGGACCAGATCCTCGCGGGCCGCGAGAAACAGAACTTCATGGAGATGGACTTCGCCGACATCGACAGCGGCGTGGATGCGATGGTGAAGTCCGGAATCGCGGACCCCGACCGCATCGTCGTCGGCGGGCACAGTTACGGCGCGGTCGAGACCGAATGGATCATCACGCACTCGCATCGCTACAAGGCCGCCGTCGCCTACGAGGGCGAGCCCGACTGGTACCGAGCGTACGGCGACCTGTACAGCGTCGGCGGCAACACCACCTTGACGTGGCAGTTCCGCGGACGGCCGTGGGAGGTCCCCGAGAACTACTTCAAGAACTCGGCGCTCTACATGGTCAAGGGAGTCACGATCCCGACGCTCTTCATCGTCGGCGACGGCGTGGAATACGGCGGCTCGTACGCGAGCCCCTACGAGTACATGTACTCGGCGCTGAAGCAGCAGGGCGTCGAGACGCAGATGCTGCGCTACAAGCAGGAGGGCCACGTGGTCTTCAAGCCGGAGAACGTGCGCGACCTGACGACTCGCATCGTGGCGTGGGTGGACGGCCACCTGAAGCCGGCGGCGGCGAAACCGTGAATAATCCCGGGCGGTGAAGCGCGCCCAGACGCCCGACCGGCGACCTCCACGGATCCTCCCGGTCCTCATCGCCCTCTTCGTCGTCGCCGTGGCAATCGGCGCGGCGTTTCTGCTTCGCCGCGGGGGCGGCGCGATGCGGCCGCGCGGCTGGAAGGGCCAGAACGTCCTCTTCGTGACGGTGGACACGCTGCGGGCCGATCGTCTCCCGGCGTACGGGCGCACGGACGTGCACACGCCGACGATCGACGCGCTTGCCGCCCGCGGCGTCCTCTTCGAGCGGTGCGAGACCGCAACGCCGCTGACGCTGCCGTCGCACACGACGATCTTCTCGGGCACCCTGCCGCTCCATCACGGCGTGCGCGACAACGGCGCCTTCACGGTGCCGCCGGAGTTGCCGCTCCTCGCCGAGCTCTTCCACGCGGGCGGCTACGCGACGGCGGCCTTCGTGTCGGCCTTCGTCCTCGACTCCCGCTGGAAGCTCAATCGCGGTTTCGACACGTACTTCGACCAGTTCGACACGCGGCAGGCGAACATCCTCTCGATCGGCGACATCGAACGGCCGGCCGGCGAAGTCGTGGACGCCGTGCTCGACTGGGTGAAGCGCCGCGACCGCGCCAGACCCTTCTTCCTGTGGGTGCACTTCTACGACCCGCACGCGCCGTACGCGCCGCCGCCGCCGTTCGCCGAGGAATACAAGGACCGCCCCTACCTGGGAGAGATCGCGTACGTGGATTCGGAGCTCGGCCGTCTGCTGCGCGCGCTCGCGGACGAGGGCGTTGCGGATCGCACCGCCGTCGTTTTCGCGGGAGATCACGGCGAATCGCTGGGAGAGCACGGCGAGGACGGCCACGGATTCTTCGTCTACGAAGCCACGCTCCACGTGCCGCTCGTTTTCGCGCCTCCGCGCGGCAGTCGCCCCGCGCGCCGCGGCGAGATCGTGTCCCTCGTCGACGTCATGCCGACGGTGGCCGATCTCGCCGGCCTTCCGATTCCCGCGGGCGTGCAGGGCCGCAGTCTCGTGCCCCTCCTGTCGGGCTCCGGCCGCCTCGACGAGCGGCCCGTCTACTCCGAGACCTTTTATCCGCGGTTCCACTTCGGCTGGAGCGATCTCGCGGCGCTGCAGGACGGCCGCTACAAGCTCATCGAGTCCAGCGTACCGGAGCTCTACGACCTCGCCGCGGATCCCGGCGAGAAGGTGAACCTCGTGACGCGGGAGAAGGAGAGATACCTCGCGCTGAAACGCCAGCTCACGAGCCTCACGGACGCCGCGAGCCGAAATGCTCTGAACGCGCGCCCGGCGCTGTCGGATCCCGAGTCCGTCCGCAAGCTCGCGTCGCTCGGATATCTCAGCGGAGGATCCGCCGACACCGCGGCGGCCTCCGGCGGCCCGCGGGCTGCGCCGCTCGAAAAGATCGGCCTGTACAACAAGCTCAACGCCGCGCTCGCGGACACGGCCTCGGACCCGGCGAAGGCCGAGGTCGTTCTGAAGGGCGTGCTGCGCGAGGATCCGGCAATGGTGGACGCCCGCGTCGCGCTTGCGAACGTCTACCTGAAGCAGCGCCGCTACAAGGAGGCCATTCCGGCGCTCGAGGAGTCGGTGCGCGGCCGCCCGGCCGACGCCACGCTCGTCTACGGGCTCGCGATGGCGCTGCGCTTGGATGGCCGCGCATCCGACTCCGACAAGCTGCTCGAGAACCGGCTCGCCAATGGCCTGAAGGACGCCCGGATCGAGTTCCTCCTCGGAACGAGCGCCGAGGACCGCGGGGACCGCGCGACCGCGGACGCCTGGTTCGCGAAGGCGATCGCCGACGAGCCGTCCTCGGCGGGATCCCGCAGCGCGCTGTCGGAGATCCTCTTGCGGCGGGGCGATCTGGACGGCGCCGAGCGCGAGGCGCGGCAGGCGATCGCGCTCGACCCGCGCGTCGAGGGCGCGAACTACTGCCTCGCGGCGGTCGCGGAGCGGAAAGGCCGCGCGGCGGAGGCCTTCGACGAGTACGGCCGCGAGATCGCGAACAACGCGGTCAGCGAGCGCAGCTTCCAGGGCCTCATGACGCTCGCGCGCCGGCTGCCGCGCCTCGAGGACGAAGGCGCGCTCCTCGAAGAATCGGCGCGCCGGCACCCGAAGGCACCGCTGCCGAAGCTCTATGCCGCGCGCAACCTCCTCGACCGCGGGCAGGACTTCGAGTCCGCCGTCCACCTCGCGGAGTCGGGCCTCGAGCTCGCGATGAACGACCGTGAATCGGCGTTCGGCTGTCTGCTCCTCGCGGATCTGTACAATCGCCTGGGCGACTCGGCGCGGTCGGAGGAGTTCGCCCGCCGCGGACAGGCGCTCGCGCGGAGCGCACCGCAGTAGGGGGCTCGTGAGGTCCGCCGAGACGCACCCGCCCATCGCCGAGCGCATCCGACGCCTCCTCGCGATGCCGGTTTGACCCGCCCGCCTCGTCCCTCTTTCGATACAATCCGCCCCGCATTCCATGACACTCACCGCGGGAACCCGGCTCGGCGCGTACGAGATCGTTGGCCCTCTGGGCGCTGGAGGGATGGGAGAGATGTACCGTCGCCTTCGCTTGCTCGAAGATCCGCCCTTCGGGCGCCGGGCCGCGGCTCGTCCGGATAGGAGCTCGACCGCGGCCCTGATCTTCTCGCCGCGCTCCGGCTTCCGCGGCGCGAGTCGCTTCGCTCGGTTACTTCGCGAAACTTTGTCGCGCCGCGAACGAAGATGACGCTTCCAGCCGGAACGAGGCTTGGTTCCTACGAGGTGCTCTCTCCCCTGGGGGCGGGGGGCATGGGGGAGGTCTATCGCGCGAAAGACACGCGCCTGGGACGAGAGGCGGCGATCAAGGTGCTGCCGGCCTCTCTTTCGGGAGACGCGGATCGCCTGAAGCGGTTCGAGCAGGAGGCGCGCTCCGCCTCGGCGCTCAACCATCCGAACATCATCACGATTTACGAGATCGGCTCCTCGGGCGCCGACTCCTACATCGCGATGGAGGTCGTCGAGGGGATGAGCCTCCGCGCCGCGATGGCCTCGGGCGCCATGCCGACGCGAAAGATGCTCGACATCGGCGCACAGATCGCCGAGGCGCTGGCGAAGGCGCACGGGGCGGGGATCGTCCACCGGGACCTGAAGCCCGAGAACGTCATGGTCTCGAAGGACGGCTTCGTGAAGCTTCTCGACTTCGGGCTCGCGAAACTCTTCGTGGCGCCGACGGAGACGTCCGGCGCGGCGACGTTCGGGCCGCAGGAGACGCAGCCGGGAACCGTCCTCGGGACCGTCGGGTATATGTCGCCGGAGCAGGCGGCCGGGCGCGCCGTGGACTTCCGGTCGGACCAGTTCGCGCTGGGATCGATCCTGTACGAGATGGCGACGGGTCAGCGCGCCTTCCAGAAGCCGACGGGCGCCGAGACGCTCTCCGCGATCATCCGCGACGAGCCGGAGTCGTTCGAGCGGCTGAACCCGCGCGCGCCGGCGCCGCTGCGTTGGATCGTCGAACGCTGTCATGCGAAGGACCCCGAGGACCGCTACGCCTCGACACGCGACCTGGCGCGCGACCTGAAGTCCATTCGCGACCACCTCTCGGAGACGACGACGCCCTCGCAGGCGAACGAAGTCGAGGCGCGCCGGGCGAAGTCGACGCTGCGCTGGGCGTGGATCGGGGCGGCCGTCGCGCTCGCGGCGGCTCTCGGCTTCTTCGCCGCGCGGCGGCTCGGCACCGTCTCGCAGCCGACGTTCCAGCGTCTGACGTTCCAGCGCGGAACCGTGTCGTCGGCGCGATTCGGACCGGACGGCCAGACCGTGTACTACGGCGCGTCGTGGGAAGGGGCGAGGGCCCGCATCTTCTCGCTGCGGCCCGGGACTCCGGAGTCCTCGACGCTTTCGTTGCCCTCGGCGAACCTGCTCGCGATCTCCCCGGGCGGCGAGATCGCCGTCCAGCTCGCGCCGAAGACGGCGGTGACGAGCTTCGCGCTCATCGGGACTCTCGCGCGGGTGCCTCTCTCCGGCGGCGCGCCGAAGGAGATCCTGACCGACGTCACGTACGCCGACTGGGCTCCCGGACGGTCGGACCTCGCCGTGGTGCATCGCGTCGCCGGGAAGGAGCGTCTCGAGTACCCGATCGGCAAGGTGCTCTACGAGACCGCGGGCTGGATCCAGGGGCCGCGCTTCTCGCCCGACGGAAAACGAATCGCGTTCATCGACCATCCGGGTAACGGCGACGACGGGGCGATCGCCGTCGCGGAGGCCGTCAGCGGAAAGAAGACCGATCTCGCCTCGGGCTGGGCCACGGTCCAGGGGCTGGCGTGGGGCCCCGGAGGCCGTGAGGTCTGGTTCACCGCGGCCCGGGAAGGAATCGAGCGGGAGATCTTCGGCGTCACTCCTTCCGGGAAGCTTCGTCTGATTCGTACGATGCAGGGCACGCCCGCGCTGCTCGACCTGCGGCCGGACGGGAGCGCTCTCCTGACGGAAGACGACTATCGCTCGAGCGTTATGGCATTTCCCCCCGGGCAATCGTTGGGCAAGGACCTCTCCTGGTTCGACTGGTCGAGCGATCGGTCCCTCTCGTCGGACGGCGGGCTCCTTCTCTTCGACGAGTCGGGCGAAGGCGGCGGCGCCAACGGCGGCGTCTACGTCCGGCCGACGGACGGCTCGCCGGCTGTCCGCCTGGCCGACGGCCTCGCGGTCACGCTGTCGCCTGACGCGTCCTGGGCGCTGACCCGCTCGCCGAGGGATCCCTCGCAGTTCGTGCTCGTGCCCGTGCGGGCGGGGCAGCCGCGCGAGATCGCTCCCGACGGTCTGGGGCACCCCGTGTACGGGGCCTTCTTTCCCGACGGAACGAAGTTTGCCTTCGAGGCGAACGCGCCCGGCCGCGGCACGCGCCTCTACGTCCAGGCGCTGTCGGGAGGCGCACCGCGCGCCGTGAGTGAGGAGGGTCTCAATCCCACACGCATTTTCGTGTCGCCTGACAGCCGGTGGATCGCGGCGGTGGGACCCGATTTCCGAGTGCACCTCTTTCCCGTCGAAGGGGGAGCTCCCCCGCGGGATCTGTCGGGCTCGAAGGCGGATGACTTCCCGGCCGGCTGGGCCGTGGACGGCAAGGGACTCTACGTCTCCCAAACCGGAATTCCCTGCGCGGTCGACCTGATCGACGTCGAGTCCGGCCGTCGAACGCACATCCGCGATCTCGCGGGCGCCGACGCCGCCGGAATCACGTCCTTCGGGCCGGCGCGCGTGACGCCGGACGGCCGCACGATGACGATCGGCTTGAACCGCGTGCTCTCGACGCTCTACCGGATCCGGGACCTCAAGTGAGCCTTGCTCCGGGGACGAAGCTCGGACCCTACGAGGTCGTCGGCCTGCTCGGCGCGGGCGGAATGGGAGAAGTCTACCGGGCGCGCGACGAGCGATTGAAGCGCGAGGTGGCGATCAAGGTGCTGCCGGCGTCGTTCTCCGCGGATGCCGAGCGCCTGCGGCGCTTCGAGCAGGAGGCGCAGACGGCCGGCGGACTGAATCATCCGAACATCACCGCGGTTCACGATCTCGGCGCGCACGACGGGGCGCCGTACATCGTGACGGAGCTGCTCGAAGGGGAGACGCTTCGGGCGCGCCTCTCCGGCGGCGCGCTTCCCGTCCGCAAGGCGATCGACTACGCGATCCAGATCGCGAAGGGCCTCGCGGCGGCGCACGAGAAGGGGATCGTGCACCGGGATTTGAAGCCCGAGAACCTGTTCGTGACCAACGACGGGCGCGTCAAGATCCTCGACTTCGGGCTCGCGAAGCTCACGCAGAAAGACACCGCGACCGGTCCGCAGACCAACCTGCCGACGGCGGGTACGGAACCGGGCGTCGTGCTCGGCACGCTGGGATACATGGCGCCGGAGCAGGTCAAAGGCAAGGGGGCCGACCAGCGCTCGGACCTCTTCTCCTTCGGCGCGATCCTCTACGAGATGCTCTCGGGCCGGCGCGCCTTTCACCGGGACTCCGCCGCCGAAACGATGTCCGCGATCCTGCGGGAAGAGCCGCCGGATCTCTCCGCGACCAACCAAAACATCCAGCCGGGCCTCGAGCGGATCGTGCGCCACTGCCTGGAGAAAAACCCCGAGGAGCGCTTCTACTCCGCCCGCGACCTCGCCTTCGACCTGGAAGCGCTCTCGACGACGTCGGCGCCGGCGACGGCGCCCCACGCGGGGCCAGCCGTCCGGACCCGGCCTTCCTGGACCCTTCTCGCGGCGGCTGTCGCCGCGACGGCGCTCGTTGTCGGAGCGGCCGCGTGGCTCGCGGTCCGCAAGGCCGGCGATCGTCTGCCGCCGTCGTTTCGCCAGCTCACCTTCCGCCGCGGCCAGATTTTCTCGGCGCGGTTTGCGCCCGACGGTCAGACCGTCATGTACTCGGCGGGCTGGGACGGCAAGCCGATGGAGATCTTCGTCGGCCGTCCCGAGAGCCCCGAGTCGCGTGCCTTCGGACTCGCCGGCGCGGAGGTCCTTTCGATCTCGAAGGCGGGCGACATGGCCGTGTCGCTCGATCGCCGCGTGGGCGGGTCCTTCCGGAGAACCGGGACGCTCGCCCAGCTCTCGGTCGCCGGCGGCGCGGCGCCGAGGGACATCCTGAAGGACGTCGAGTGGGCCGACTGGGGGCCGGACGGGAAGAGCCTTGCGATTGTTCGAACGGGCCCGGGGCGGATGCGGGTCGAATATCCGATCGGAAAGGTCTTGTACGAAACCGGCGCCTGGGTCGGACACCTCCGGGTGTCCCCCCGTGGCGATCTCGTGGCGTTCATCGACCACCCGACGCCGGGCGACGACGGCGGATCCATCGCGGTCGTGGATCTGGCCGGCAAGAAGCGGATCCTTTCGAAGCCGTTCGCGTCCGCGCAGGGGCTCGCGTGGTCTCCCGACGGATCGCAGGTGTGGTTCACCGCGACGGAAATCGGAGGTAACCGCGCCCTCTACCTCATGAAGACGTCCGGCGGAGAGAGCTTGCGCGTGCGCGTTCCTGGCAACCTGACGTTGCAAGACGTGTCGCGGGATGGGCGGATGCTCGTCGCGCGCGACAACAACCGAACCGAGATTCAGGCCCTTCCGGCCGGCGAATCCACGGAAAGGGATCTCACCTGGCTCGACTGGTCCCTGCCCGCTGCGATTTCGCGCGACGGGAAGAGCGTGCTCTTCTCCGAATCGGGCGAGGGGGGTGGGGCCGGGTACTCCGTGTACTTTCGCAAGATGGACGGCTCTCCGGCCGTGCGCCTCGGCGAAGGAGAGGCTCAGGATCTCTCGCTCGACGGGGAGTGGGCGCTCTCCATCATCCACCCAGCGTCCGACCCGCAGCTCGCGGCGTACCCGACGGGCGCTGGCGAACCGAAGACTTTCTCCAAGGATGGAATTGCCGTCTTCACCGCCAACTTCCTTCCCGACGGCAAGCAGATGCTGCTCACGGGCACCGAGCCCGGGCGTGGCCAGCGCCTCTATCTTCGGGACTTCGCGGGCGGAAAGCCGCGCGCCATTTCGCCAGAGGGTTATTCGGCCGTCGGACCGGTGGACCCGAACGGGAAATGGGCCCTCGCCGAGGGCCCCGATCGCCGACGCTATCTCTATCCTCTCTCGGGCGGCGAGCCGACGCCGATTCCGGGTCTCGATCCGCAGGACGGCGTGACTCAGATCACCCAGGACGGGCGCTTTCTCTACGTTCGGCGGCGCTCGGAAGTACCGGTAAAGGTCTATCGCCTCGAGATCGCGACGGGGCGCAAGGAACTGTGGCGGACGCTGATGCCCGGCGACGCCGCCGGCGTCTGGAATCTGGGTCCCCTGCCTACGCCGGACGGGTCCGCTTACGTCTACTCTTACATCCGCACGCTGTCCGACCTGTTCCTGGTCGAGGGAGTGAAGTGACGTTAGCGGCCGGCTCGCGTCTCGGGCCCTACGAGGTCACCGGCTTGCTCGGCGCGGGCGGCATGGGAGAGGTGTATCGCGCGAAGGACCCGCGCCTCGGCCGCGACGTGGCCATCAAGGTCCTGCCCGCATCGCTCTCGCAGGACGCGGATCGCTTGAAACGCTTCGAGCAGGAGGCGCGCGCCGCGGGCGTCCTGAACCATCCGAACATCACGGCCGTGTACGACCTCGGGACACACGACGGCGCGCCGTACATCGTGACGGAGCTGCTCGAAGGGGACACGCTGCGCTCGCGGCTCTCGGGCGGCGCGCTTCCGGTTCGGAAGGCGACGGATTACGCGATCCAGATCGCGAAGGGCCTCGCCGCGGCGCACGAGAAGGGGATCGTGCATCGGGACCTGAAGCCCGAGAACCTCTTCATCACGAATGACGGCCGCGTGAAGATCCTCGACTTCGGCCTCGCGAAATTGAAGTCCGAGAAGGACGGCGAGCAGCAGACAGACCTCAGGACGATCTCGGGCACGGAGCCCGGCGTCGTGCTCGGGACGATGGGCTACATGTCGCCGGAGCAGGTTCGCGGGAAGCCGGCGGATCGCCGCAGCGACCTCTTCTCCTTCGGCACGATCCTCTACGAGATGCTGTCGGGGCAGCGGGCATTCCGCGGCGAGACGGCGGCGGACACGATCACGGCGATCCTGACGAAGGAGCCGCCGGATCTCTCGACGACGAACAAGGACATCCACCCGGGGATCGACCGAATCGTGCGGCACTGCCTCGAGAAGAATCCGGAAGAGCGGTTCGAGTCGGCGCGCGACATCGCCTTCGACCTCGAAGCGCTCTCGGGAGTCTCGGGCTCGACCACGACGGGCGCGATCGCGGCGGCCTCGATGGAGAGCCGCCCGCGGACCCGTTGGACCGGCGCGGTCCTCGCGGCGATCCTCCTCGCGCTCGCCGCGGGTGTGGCCGGCGGCCTCCTCGCCGGGCGGCGTCTCACCGAACGCCCGCAAATCTCCTTCCGTCAGCTCACCTTCCGCCGGGGCCCGATCCTCTCCGCGCGATTCGCGCCGGACGGCGAGACGATCATTTACACCGCCGCCTGGGACGGCCGGCCGATGGAGCTCTTCACGACGCGGCTCGACAGCCCGGAGTCGCGGCCGTTCGGTCTGGTGGGTGCCGAAGTCTTGTCCATCTCCTCAACGGGAGAGATGGCCGTGTCGCTGGCCCGGCGAACGCACTCGGGCTTCACTCGGATCGGAACGCTCTCGCGCCTCGGCATGACGGGAGGCGGCGCGCCGAAGGACATCCGGGACGACGTCCAATATGCCGACTGGTCGCCCGACGGCAAGGATCTCGCGATCGTGCGCGACGCGGGAGGAAAGACGCAGCTCGAGTTTCCGATCGGCAAAGTCCTCCACGCTTCGGCGGGATGGTTGAGCCACCCCCGCATCTCGCCTTCCGGCGACGAGGTCGCCGTCATCGAGCATCCGGCCGTAGACGACGACGGGGGGTATGTTCTGCTCGTCGACCGCTCGGGCAAGACGAAGAAGATTTCCGGCGACTTCGCGAGCATCCTCGGCCTCTGCTGGTCCCCCAAGGGCAACGAGGTCTGGTTCACGGCGTCGCGCGTCGGGTTCAACCGCTTCGTGCACGCTGCGTCTCTCTCCGGGGACGTCCGCGTTCTGGCCGTCGCGACCGGCGGCATGACGATGGAGGACGTTTCGCGGACGGGCAAGGTGCTGCTCTCGCAGGACAAGGCGCGCCAGGGTCTCCTCGCCTACGGACCGGGCCTCGAGAAGGAACGGGACCTGTCCTGGCTCGACTGGTCTCTCGCGGACAGCATCTCCAGAGACGGGAGCACGATTCTCTTCGACGAGAGCGGCGAGGGAGGCGGCGCGGGTTACTCCACCTACGCGCGGAAGATGGACGGATCCCCCGCGATCCGCCTGGGCGAGGGCTCGGCGCAATCGCTCTCGCCGGACGGCAAGCTGGCCCTCGCGATTGTCCATCCTTCCTCGAACCCGAAGGTGGTGATCTATCCGATCGGCGCGGGCGACCCGAAATTCATCGAGACGCCCGGTCTGACCGTTCAGGCGGCAACCTGGCTTCCCGATGGAAGCGGGCTCCTTCTCGTCGCGAATGAGCCGGGCCGGGGAGTCCGGATCTATCTTCATGACATCGCCTCTCAAAAGAGTCGTGCCCTGACGCCGGAGGGCTATCGGTTCGCCGCTTCCGGCGCCGGAGTCTCCCCCAACGGCAGGCTCATGACTGTTTCCGGACCGGACCGGAAGCCTTACCTATACCCGCTCGAAGGCGGGGAGCCGACCCCGCTCCCGATCGATCCGAAGTGGCTCCCGATCGGCTGGAGCGAGGACGGAGGCTCGATCTTCGTTCGGCAGAGGGGACAGACTCCGGCACAGGTCAACCGAATGGACCTGAAGACGGGGGCGCTTTCTCCCTGGCGCTCCCTGATGCCGGGCGACTCGGCCGGCGTGACGAGCATCGGCGCGATCCGAGTGACGCCGGACGGCAGAGCGTACGCGTATTCCTACCTCCGCAATCTCGCCGACCTCTACGTCGTCGAGGGACTCGAATAGAATCCGTCGCGTCCCGATGACACTTTCCTCCGGAACCCGGCTCGGCCCGTACGAGATCGTCCGTCGCTCGCGCTTGCGCCGGGATTTGCGCCGACCCTCAGAGCGCACCGGCGGTCGGCTCGGCCAAAGGGCTTCGGCCGTGCGCCTGATCCCGGCGCTGCGCGTTCGCTCCCGTGGCGCGCGCCTCCTCCCTCGATTACCTCGGGAGACTTCGCGATCCGCGACCGGATGCCGCGGATGACGATGTCCGCCGGGACTCGTCTCGGCCCCTACGAGATCCTCGCACCTCTCGGCGCCGGAGGAATGGGGGAGGTGTATCGGGCAAAGGACCCGCGCCTCGGCCGCGACGTGGCGATAAAGGTCCTGCCGGCGTCGCTCTCGCAGGACGCGGACCGCCTGAAGCGATTCGAGCAGGAGGCTCGAGCGGCGGGCGTCCTGAACCATCCGAACATCACCGCCGTGTACGACCTCGGAACACACGACGGGGCGCCGTACATCGTGACGGAGCTTCTGGAGGGAGAGACGCTGCGGTCGCGGCTGTCCGGCGGCGCGCTTCCGGTGCGGAAGGCGACGGACTACGCGATCCAGATCGCCAGGGGGCTCGCCGCCGCGCACGAGAAGGGGATCATCCACCGGGACCTGAAGCCGGAGAACCTGTTCGTCACGAAGGACGGGCGGGTCAAGATCCTGGACTTCGGCCTGGCCAAGCTGAAGAGCGAGAAGGACGGCGAGCAACAGACCGATCTGAAGACGGTCTCGGGGACCGAGCCCGGCGTCGTTCTCGGGACGATGGGGTACATGTCGCCGGAGCAGGTTCGGGGCAAGGCGGCCGACCGGCGCAGCGACCTCTTCTCTTTCGGGACGATCCTGTACGAGATGCTGTCGGGTCAGCGGGCATTTCGAGGCGACACGGCGGCGGACACGATCACGGCAATTCTGAGCAAGGAGCCGCCGGATCTCTCGACGACGAACCAGGACATCCATCCCGGCCTCGAGCGCATCGTGCGGCACTGTCTGGAGAAAAACCCCGAGGAGCGATTCGAGTCGGCGCGCGACGTCGCGTTCGACCTCGAGTCGCTCTCCAACCTCTCCGCGCCCGCCGGCGCGGTCACCGCGCCGTTCGCCGCGGCCAAGAGACGCCGGGTCTGGCCCCTCGTCGCCGGCGCGGTCCTCGCGACCGCTCTCGCCGTGGGCGTGCCGGCCTATCTCGCGGGCCGCAAGGCGGGGGAGCAGCCGCCGCCTTCTTTCCGACAGCTCACCTTCCGCCGCGGAGAGATTCTTTCCGCGCATTTTGCCCCGGATGGAACGACCGTCGTGTACTCGGCGGCCTGGGACGGCAAGCCGGTAGAGATTTTCGTCGGCCGCCTCGAGAGCCCGGAATCGCGTCCCTTCGGTCTCCCGGGCGCCGAGGTGCTCGCGATCTCGAAGCTCGGCGAGGCTGCCGTGTCCCTCAATCGCCACTCCGCCGGAGGGTTCCGGCGAAGCGGGACGCTCGCCCGTGTTTCCATTGCCGGCGGCGCCCCCCGGGACGTCCTGGAGGATGTCGATTGGGCGGACTGGGCGCCGAGCGGCAAGGATCTCGCCGTCGTTCGGTCGGAGCATGGCGAAATCCGGCTCGAGTATCCCATCGGGAAGGTGTTGTGGAAGACGAGCGGATGGATCGGCAACCCGCGCGTCTCGCCCGCGGGAGACCGCGTCGCTTTCGTCGACCATCCCGTCGGGACCGACGACGGCGGATCCGTCGCGGTCGTGGACCGGGCCGGGCGAAGGACGGCACTCTCCAAGGCGTTTTCGTCGGTGCAGGGCCTCGCCTGGAGCCCGGACGGAGCCGAAGTCTGGTTTACGGCCGCGGAGGTCTCGCTTCGAGCGCTCTATTCGGCATCCCTCTCCGGCGACGTCCGGCTCCGCTCCCGGGTCGCGGGGAACCTCACCCTGCGAGACATCTCGGCTGCGGGCCGCCTGCTTGTCACGAAGGACACGTTTCGCGAGGAGATGCGCGGCCTTGCCCCGGGCGAGTCGAAGGAGCGGGATCTCACCTGGCTGGACTACTCCTTGCCCACCGCGATCTCTGCGGACGGCCGGACCGTGCTGTTTACGGAAGGAGGCGAGGGAGGGGGACCGGGCTACTCCGTTTACGTTCGAGCGACCGACGGTTCTCCGGCGGTCCGCCTCGGAGAAGGCTTCGGCCAGGCTCTGTCGCCGGACAAGAAATGGGCGATCGCGATCCAGCGGCCCGCCACGGACCCGCAACTGGTGGCCTATCCGACCGGAGCCGGCGAAGCGAGGGTCTTCCCGAAGGAGGGTCTCTCCGTCTGGAACGCCTGCTGGTTCCCGGACGGCAACAAGCTCCTCTTCACGGCGAACGAGCCGGGAAGAGGGCCGAGACTGTACGAACGAGACTTCGCGGGCGGAAAGCCGCGCGCCCTGACGCCGGAAGGTTACAGAGGGCTGCGGGTCGTGTCCCCGGATGGCAAGTGGGCGGTGGTGACGGGGCCGGATCGCAAGACCTATCTCTATCCCCTCGCGGGAGGCGAGCCGACGGTCGTTTCGGGTGTCGAGGTCAACGAGGTCGTTGCGGGCGCCGCCTCGGATTCCCGCTCGATCTATGTCTACCGCCGCGGAGAGATCCCAACCAACGTCAGTCGGCTCGACGTGACCACGGGCCAGAGGCAGCCGTGGCGATCGCTGGCTCCGGCCGACACCGGGGGCGTCTCGGATCCGAGTCCCCTTACGGCGCCGAGTGGCGACTCCTACATCTACAACTACAACCGGACGCTCTCGGACCTCTATCTCGTCGAGGGTCTGAAGTGACGCTTTCCGCGAAATCGAAGCTCGGGCCCTACGAGATCGTCGCCCCTCTGGGAGCCGGGGGAATGGGAGAGGTCTATCGCGCGCGCGATGAGCGGCTGAAGCGCGACGTCGCGGTCAAGGTCCTGCCGGCTTCGTTCTCGCAGGATCCGGATCGCCTGAAGCGATTCGAGCAGGAAGCCCAGGCGGCCGGTGTCTTGAATCACCCGAACATCACGGCGGTGTACGACCTCGGATCGCACGACGGGGCGCCGTACATCGTGACGGAGCTGCTGGAAGGAGAGACGCTGCGGTCGCGGCTGGGATCGGGGCCGCTGGCGACACGCAAGGCGATCGATTACGCGATCCAGATCGCCCGCGGACTCGCGGCGGCGCACGAGAAGGGGATCGTCCACCGGGACCTGAAGCCCGAGAACCTCTTCATCACGAACGACGGCCGCGTGAAGATCCTCGACTTCGGCCTCGCGAAATTGAAGTCCGAGAAGGACGGCGAGCAGCAGACGGATCTGCGGACCGTCTCGGGGACGGAGCCCGGGGTCGTGCTCGGGACGATGGGGTACATGTCGCCGGAGCAGGTGCGGGGTAAGCCGGCGGATCGGAGGAGCGACCTCTTCTCCTTCGGGACGATCCTCTACGAGATGCTGTCGGGGCAGCGGGCGTTTCGCGGCGACACGGCGGCCGACACAATCACGGCGATCCTGACCAAGGAGCCGCCGGACCTGTCACAGACGAACAAGGACATCCATCCGGGTCTCGACCGCATCGTGCGGCACTGTCTGGAGAAAAACCCGGAGGAGCGGTTCGAGTCGGCGAGAGATCTCGCCTTCGACCTCGAATCGCTGTCGACCGTATCGTCCCCGACGGGCGCGCTCCCGGTCGCGCCGGCAGCCGCCCTCCGGCGCGGCTGGATGGCGCCGGCCGCCCTTGCGGCCGCGCTGGCGCTCGCGGCGGGTCTCGCCGCGGGCTACCGCTACGGAAAGAAGGTCGGATACGTTCCCCCTCCCAACTACCAGCAGCTCTCCTTTCGCCGAGGCGAGGTGTATTCCGCGCGGTTCGCACCCGACGGGCAGAGCGTCGTGTACGCCGCCGCGTGGGACGGAAAGCCGGTCGAGCTCTTCTCGACGCGCACCGACCGTCCCGAGTCGCGCGCCTTCGGCCTGACAGGCGCCGACGTCCTGGCCGTATCCAAGTCCGGCGAAGTGCTCGTCTCGCTCGATCGCCACGTGTCCGAGCCCTTCATCCGGACCGGAACGCTCGCGGAAGTCGGGATCTCCGGCGGCGTCGCGCCGCGAGAGATCCTCAAGGACGTGCAGTGGGCCGACTGGGAGTCGAACGGCAAGGACCTCGCCGTCGTGCGCGACGTGCAATTGAAGAGCCAGCTCGAATTCCCCCTCGGCCACGTCCTCTACCAGACCGCCGGATGGATCAGCCATCCCCGGATCTCGCCGGACGGGCGCTTCGTCGCCTTTCTCGAGCATCCGCAGCGTCGCGACGACGGGGGAACCGTCGGCGTCGTGGACCGCGCGGGAAAGAAGCGAACGCTCTCGGAGACGTACTCGTCGGAGTTCGGCCTGGCGTGGTCGCCGGACGGTTCCTCGGTCTGGATCACGGCGACGAGAGTCGGCGGCAACCGTGCGCTGCACGAGGTCACGCTCGCCGGCAAGGCCCGGTTGCTCGCGCGGGTCACGCAGAGCCTCACGCTCCAGGACGTGGCGCGCGACGGACGCATCCTGGTCGCTCATGACACGATCCGCATCGGGATCATGGGCGGCAGTCAGAAGTCGCCGAAGGAGCGCGAGCTCGCGTGGCTCGACTGGTCTTCGCTCTTCGACATCTCGCCCGACGGCAAGACGATCCTCTTCTCGGAAACGGGAGAGGGAACCGGCCCCGAGTACTCCACGTTCGTCCGCGGGACCGACGGCTCGGCGCCGATCCGCCTCGGGGACGGCGGGGCGCAGGCGATGTCGCGCGACGGGCAGTGGGCCGCCGTCCTCGTCGGCCACGAACGGCGTGTACTGACGCTCTATCCCACCGGCGCCGGCGACAAGCGCGTGATCGACACGGGTGACCTCGAGCTGCAGGGAGGAACGTCGTTCACGCCGGACGGCCAGAGGATCCTCACAACGGCGAACGAGCCGGGCCGGGGCCCCCGCATCTTCGTGATCGAGCTCTCGGGCGGAAAACCGCGGGCCCTGACGCCCGAGGGATACCGCTCGTTCTCGCGCGGGGTCTCGCCCGACGAGAAGAGCGTTGCCGTCACCGGCCCCGATCGGCGCGTGTACCTCTATCCATTGACGGGCGGAGAGCCGACCCCGGTCACCGGATTGGAGCAGGACGAGACGATGGGAGGGTGGAGCGCGGACGGCAAGGCGCTCTTCGTATATCGCCGGCGCGACATCCCGGGAAGGCTGTATCGGCTCGATCTCGCGACGGGGAAGCGGACGGTCACCCGGGAAGTCATGCCGGCCGACGGCGCCGGCGTCGTCGACATCGCGCCGATCTTCGAGACGCCCGACGGCGAGTCCTACGTCTACGGATTCCAGCGGACGCTGTCCGATCTCTATCTCGTGGACGGGTTGAAACGGTGACGCTCGCCGCCGGAACGCGACTCGGACCGTATTCGATCGTTTCCCCCATCGGCGCCGGGGGCATGGGAGAAGTCTACCGGGCGCGCGACGAGCGCCTGAAGCGCGACGTCGCGGTCAAGGTCCTGCCTCCCGATCTCGCCGCGGACGCGGACCGGCGCTCGCGGTTCGAGCGGGAAGCGCGCGCGGCCTCGGGGCTCTCGCACCCGAACATCCTGACGATCTACGACATCGGGTCCTCCGATTCGACCGTCTACATCGCGATGGAGCTCGTCGAGGGGCAGACGCTGAAGGACCTGATCGCCGCGGGCCCGATGCCGACGCGAAAGCTGCTCGAGCTCTCGGTCCAGATCGCGGACGGCCTCGCGGCGGCGCACGCGGCGGGGATCGTGCACCGGGACCTGAAGCCCCAGAACGTCATGGTCTCCAAGCACGGCTTCGCGAAGATCCTCGACTTCGGTCTCGCGAAGCTCGTCACGCCGGAGTCCGACGAGCTCTCGGGCCAGCAGACGGCGGCCGACGCGACGCGCCCCGGCATGGTCATGGGAACGATCGGCTACATGTCGCCCGAACAGGCGTCCGGCCGGCCGCTCGACTTCCGCTCCGACCAGTTCTCCTTCGGCTCGATCGTCTACGAGATGGCGACGGGCAAGCGGGCCTTCGAGCGGAACACGACCGCCGAGACCCTGACGGCGATCATCCGGGAGGAGCCGGCGCCCGTCGGGCAGCTGAGCCCGAAGACGCCGGCGCCGATCCGCTGGCTGGTGGAGCGATGTCTCTCGAAGGATCCCGAGGACCGGTTCGGGACGACCAAGGATCTCGCGCGCGATCTCGCCGACGTGCGCGACCATCTCTCGGAGGCGCCGGGGACTTCGACCGAGGATCTCTCGAAGGAGATCGCGGCGGTGCGCGCGCCGAGGCGCCGCCTCGGTCTCGCGCTCGCGGGCGTCGCGCTCCTCGCGGCGGGCCTCGCCGCCGGCCTCCTCGTCGGCCGGCGATTCTGGCTGACGCCCCTTCCCAACTTCCATCAGCTCACCTTCCGCCGCGGCGAGGTCGGAGGCGCCCGCTTCTCGCCGGACGGGCAGACGATCCTCTACTCCGCAGCCTGGGACGGCCGCCCCATGGAGATCTTCTCGACGCGCACGGAGAGCTCCGAGTCGCGTCCCTTCGGGCTCCCCGACGCCGAAGTGCTGGCGATCTCGCCGTCGGGAGAGATGGCGGTCTCGATCCACCGGCACAACATCGGGGGGTTTCAGCGCATGGGGACGCTCGCGCAGACCGGCCTCGCCGGAGGGGGCGCGACGCGCGAGATCCTCGAGGACGTTCAGTCGGGCGACTGGATCCCCGGATCGAGGCGAGTCTCGCCATCATTCGCCAGGCCGGCAAGGGCTACCGCATCGAGTTCCCCATCGGCAAGGTGGTCTACGAGACGACGGGCTGGGTCAGCCATCTGCGCGTCTCTCCGGCCGGCGACGCCGTCGCCTTCCTCGACCATCCGGTGCAGGGCGACGACGGAGGCATGGTGACTCCTCGTCGATCGCGCCGGGCAAGAAGTCGGTTCTGACGGAAGCCTTCGCGACGGCCGCCGGACTCGCCTGGGCCCGGCCGGGGGAGATCTGGTTCACGGCGGCGCCCGTCGGAAACAACCGCGCGCTTTACAGCGTGACGAGCTCCGGCCGGCTGAAGCTTCGCGCCCGCGTCACCGGGAACTCTGACTCTCGAAGACGTCTTTCGCGACGGACGCCTCCTGATGACGCAGGCCGTCGAGCGCCAGGGGATCATGGGACTGGCTCCGGGCGAGACCAAGGAGAAGGAGCTGTCATGGCTCGACTGGTCCGGCGTGACCGACCTGTCGCGCGACGGCCGGACGGTCCTCTTCACGGAGTCCGGCTCCGGCGGAGGCGAAGGCTACTCGATCTACCTGCGCAAGACCGACGGATCTCCCGCCGTCCGCGTGGCAGAGGGCTTCAGCAACACGCTCTCACCCGACGGCAAGTGGGCCCTCGGCGTCTCCGGACTGGATCGACAGAGCGGCCAACGCTGAGTCTCTTTCCCACTGGGCCGGGGCAGTCCCGCGCGCTCCCGACGAAGGACGTCCGCGTTCAATTTGCCGACTGGATGCCCGATGGAAGACGAATCCTGTTCGAGGCGAAAGAGCCGGGCCGCGGTGTGCGAATCTACGTGATGGAAGTCGAGTCGGGAAAGTATCGCGCGCTCACTCCCGAGGGCTATCGTCTTCAGCAGCATGGCATTTCGCCGGACGGCCGCGCCGCCGTCCTTCTCGGGCCGGATCGGAAGCTCGTGCTCTATCCGCTCGAGGGCGGCGAGCCGACGCGTCTCGAGCTGCAGTCCACGGAGCGGCCCTCGATGTGGAGCGCGGATGGGAGAGCGCTCTACTACATCCGAATCGGTGAGCTGCCGGCGAAGCTCTATCGAATGGACGTCGCGAGCGGCAAGGTGGAGGTCGTCAAGACCGTCATGCCTGCCGATTCGGCGGGCGTCAGCAACATCGGCCGGATCTGCCTGACGCCCGATCTGTCGGCATACGCCTACAGCTTCACGCGCGTTCTCTCGGATCTGTACGTCGTCGACGGACTGAAGTGACCTCGGGGGTTCCGACGCAGGTGATGATCGTGGGCGCCGAGCTCGCGATCGTGTGGGACGACGGGCGCGAAGACTACATCCCGCTCGAGAAGCTCCGCCGCGGATGCCCCTGCGCGATGTGCAAGGGCGAGCGCGACATCCTCGGCAACGTGTACCGCGGCCCGAACCGTCCCCTCACCGAGCGTTCCTTCCAGGCCGTCGCGCACCGGCGCGTCGGCGGTTACGCGCTCCAGATCGACTGGGCCGACGGCCACAACGACGGGATCTTTTCCTGGGACACGCTGCGCGAACTGGCGCAATCGCCGTGAAGGGTCTCTCGGTCGCGGCGCGGCAAGGGTTCGCGACTTGAGGAGGTAATGATCCTCTCGCGCGCGGCGCGCCAAAGGTTCGCGAAGTGATCGAGCGAACCGACGCGCGCCGCGGGAGCCGGAACGAGAGAGGGCGCCAGGCCGGCCGTCGAGTCCGGAATGACGAGCGGCCGGCCGGTGCGAAGCAGGCGCCCGATCGAGTGAAGGCGACGTCTTGGCGGAGAGGGGGGGATTCGAACCCCCGGTACGTTTTGCGTACACACGCTTTCCAAGCGTGCTCCTTAAGCCACTCGGACACCTCTCCGGGGACGCGAATCGTACAACAGGGTCCGGGCCTCCGGCCGGCGCGGCCCGGCGGCCGCGTGCCCGGACCGGGAGATGCCTCCGAGTAGAATCGGAATCGCCGTGGCCGAATCGCGCGTAAGTAAAGGGGATGAGCCCGCCGCCCCGTCCGACCTCGATCTCGTCCGCCGGATCAAGGCCGGGGACGAGCGGGCGCTCGCGCAGATGATCGAGCGCTATCACGCGCGTGTGTATTCGCTCTCCTACGGCGTGCTGCGCAACGCCGAGGACGCCGAGGAGTCCACGCAGGACGCCTTCCTGACGCTCTACCGGAAGATCGGCACCTTCGACGAGTCGAAGAAGTTCTTCTCCTGGTTCTATCGCGTCGCGCTCAACCAGGCCTACAGCCGCCTCCGGCGGCGCAAGCCGCAGGCGCGACTCTCGATCTCGGATCACCTGCCGCGCTTCGGCGACGACGGGAAGTTCGCGCCGCTCGACTGGCCCGACGCGACCGTCGCAGTCGAGGACGAGGCCTCCGCCCGCGAGCTCGCGCGCCGCGCGGGCGAGTTCATCGAGGAGCTCCCGCGGCCCTATCGCGACGTCATCTGGATGGCCGACGTCGAGCAGATGCCCGCCGCCGAGGTCTCCGAGGTGCTCGGGATCTCGATCCCGGCCTTCAAGTCACGCCTCCACCGGGCGCGGCTTCACGTGCGCCAGCGGCTGGCGGAGATCTCCCGCCCCACGGCCCAGAAGGCGGCCGCGTCGTGAAGAAGAAGAAGGAATCCCCCGGCGCGGACGAGGGCTGCCACGGCCACGGCGTGACGTGCGAGCGTCTCGTGATGGAGGCTCTGTACGACTTCGAGGCGGGCACGATGCCCGAGGCCGAGCGCGCGGCCCTCGAGCGGCACCTGGCCGCCTGCCCGCCCTGCGTTCGGTTCCTCGACTCCTACCGCGCGACCGGCCGGACGCTGCGGGCCTTGAAGCCCCGGGAGATCCCCTCCTCGCTCGCCAGGACGGTCTTCGAGTTCGTCAAGGCCCGCTGCGAAAAGAAGTGAGGCCGGCGCCCCGGGTCGGCCGCGTGGCGCTCGCGTTCCTGTGGCTCGCTCTCTTCTCCGCTCTCTACACCGCGGGCGATCTCTTCGGGATCTGGCCGCAGCCTCCCGAGGGCGCCTTTCGCAATCTCGACCTCGCCGTGGGCGCCGTCACGGTGGCCGCGATCGTCGCCGCGCTCGCTTTCTCCCGCAGGCCGTCCTGATAGAATCGCGCGGCCGGCGGCCGAGGATGGGTTCGGGCCCTGTGCGACGGAAGTCTCCGAACCTCGTCAGGTCCGGAAGGAAGCAGCGATCAGGAGGCGTCCCCGGGCGCCGCAGGTCAACCTGAACTCATCTTCGGCCGCCGGAACGACTTTCATGCACCTCTCACTGCCCCGAAAATGGCGCCCGCGCCGGTTCGACGAGCTGGTCGGCCAGGAGGCGGTCGCGCGCACCCTCACCAACGCGATCGCCGAGAACCGTGTGGCGCCGGCGTATCTCCTGACGGGGCCGCGAGGGGTCGGCAAGACCTCGACGGCGCGCCTCCTCGCGCGGGCGCTCAACTGCGAGAAGGGCCCGACGCCGGACCCCTGCGAGGAGTGCGCCTCGTGCCGGGAGATCCTCGCGCGCGGCGATTCCCTCGACGTCCACGAGATCGACGGCGCCTCCAACCGCAAGATCGAGCACGCGCGCGAGCTGATCGAGACGGTCCGCTACGCGCCGCAGCGCGACCGCTTCCGGATCGCCATCATCGACGAAGTCCACATGTTGACGACCGAGGCGTTCAACGCGCTCCTGAAGACGCTCGAGGAGCCGCCTCCGCACGCCCGGTTCATCCTGGCCTCGACCGAGCTGCACAAGATCCCGCCAACCATCGTGTCGCGGTGCCAGCGCTTCGCTTTCCGCGCGCTCACGACGACGGAGATCGCGGAGCAGCTCTCGAAAGTCGCCGCAGCGGAGAAGATCCGCGCGACGCCGGGCGCATTGCGGATTCTCGCGACGGCCGCCGAAGGGAGCATGCGCGACGGTCTCTCGCTGCTCGACCAGGCGGCGACGCTCTCCGCCGACGCGGTGGACGAGGCGCGGTGCGCCGAGATCCTGGCGCTCGTGGACCGGGTGCTGCTCGAGGCGCTCTACTCGGCCATCGCCTCGGGCGACCGGGGCGCCTGCGTCTCGATCCTCGGCCAGTTCGGCGAGAAGGGGAGCGATCCGCGCCACGTCCTGAAGGAGTTCCTGACGCTCTTGCGGACGCTGCTCCTCGCGTCGGCGGGAGCGGAGCCCGACGTCCCGGCCGCCGAGAAGCAGCGCCTCGGCGCGCTCGCGCGGGCCATGCCCTACGAGAACCTCCTGCGCGCGATCTCGCTCGCCGTCGAGGCGGACGCGCTCTCGCGGCGGACCGACGACGCGGCGCTGGTCCTCCAGCTCCTCGTCCTGCGCCTCGCGGAGCTGCCGCGCCTGCGGAAAGTCGAGGAGCTGCTCTCCGGCGGCGTTCCCGCAGCCGCGCCGGCGCCGCCGCCCGCGCGCGCCTCCTCGCCCGCGCCCGAGGGACCGCGCATCCTCTCCCTCGTGCCGGTCGAGGCGGAGCCGTCGCCGCCGCCCGCGCCAGTCCCCGAAAACGCGCGGGCGATCGAGCGGTTCCACGAGATCCTGGACGGGCGCCGCCGCGTCGCCGCGGCCCAGGTCAGCCTCGCGCATTCGATCGGCGCCTCGGAGGGAGACCTGGTGCTCTCCTTCGGCATCGACCGCGCGGCGGCCAAGGAGGCGCTCGAGGAGCCGGCGTCGAAGAAGCTGCTGGCGGAGGTCGCGAAGGAGGCCTTCGGGCGTCCGATGCGGATCGTGCTCCGCACCGGACCGCCGCAGGACGGCGATCTCGGGAAGGCGGCGCGGGAAGTGCCCCGGGCGACGATCGCGCGCGAGCGCGCCTCCTCCCGGGCCGAGACCGATCCCGTCGTCCGCTCGGCCCTCGAGCTCTTTCGCGGCGAGCTGACGGAAGTGAAGGAGGAGGAGTAGGAGTTATCAGTCATCAGTTGTCAGCCGTCGGTTCCGGAACTGAAAACTGACAACTGAAAACTGAGAACTGAAACCATGAACATTCAGAAGATGATGGCGCAGGCCCAGGCCATGCAGAACAAGGTGCAGGCCGAGCTCGCCGCGCTGAAGATCGAGGCCGCGGCCGGCGGCGGCCTCGTGACCGTCGAGATGTCGGGCCACAAGGAGCCGCTCTCCGTCCGCATCGATCCCTCCGTCGTGGACCCGAAGGACGTCGAGTCGCTTCAGGATCTCGTGCTGGCCGCCTTCCGGGAAGCTTCGCGGCAGGTCGACGAGGCGGTGCAGAAGAAGACCTCGGCGATGCTCTCGGGCATGATGCCCGGCATGCGCTGAGGGACTTCCCGCCTCGATGCCCTCGACACCGAAGTCCTTCGATCGCCTCGCGGCGGAGCTCCAGCGACTTCCCGGCATCGGGTCGAAGAGCGCGGCGCGCCTGGCGTACTTCCTCCTCCGGTCGCCGCGCGAAGAGGCCGAGCGTCTCGCCCGTGCGATCGCCGAGGCGCGCGAGGCCGTGCGCCGCTGCTCCGTATGCAACACGCTCACGGAGGGCGATCCGTGCGACGTCTGCTCCGATCCGGAGCGCGACGCGGCGCTTCTGTGCGTCGTCGAGGATCCGGGCAACGTCGCCGTCATCGAGAAGACCCGCGAGTACCGCGGCCGGTACCATGTCCTGTGGGGCGCGCTCTCGCCGCTCAAGGGCATCGGGCCCGACGAGATCGACACGGCGGGGCTCCTCCGGCGCGTCACGGGCGACGTCCGGGAGGTCATCCTCGCGACGAACCCCAACGTCGAGGGCGAGGCCACCGCGCTCTACATCGCGAAGCGCCTGAAGCCGACGGGCGTACGGGTCACCCGCATCGCGTTCGGTCTGCCGGTGGGCGGGGACATCGAGTACGCCGACGAGGTGACCATGGCGCGCTCGCTCGAAGGCCGAAGAGAGCTGTAGGAAGGGTCGCCGCGTCTGCTAGAATAACCCTCAACCGGAGAATGACTTAATTCATGACAGCGCCGGACCTCGTCCTCTATGACGAGGAATTCCAACGGATTCGGGAGTCCCTGCAGCGGCTGCGGCACGACGCCAACTCGAACGTCGTGTTCCTCGTGGACAAGAACGGGCAGCAGATCGCCGCGGTCGGGGACCTTCAGGCGCTCGACACCACGTCGCTCGCCTCGCTGACGGCCGGCAACGTCGCCGCGACGGACGGCCTCGCGCGCCTCATCGGTGAAAAGGAGTTTTCGATCCTCTTCCACGAGGGGGAGAAGGACAACATCCACATCTCCATCGTGGCGCAGCGGGTCATCCTCGTCGTCATCTTCGACGAGCGCTCCTCTCTCGGGCTCGTGCGGCTTCGCGTCCGCCGCGCCACGACGGAGCTCGACAAGATCTTCGAGGACATCGCCCGGAAGGCCGAAAAGGAAAAGGAATCGCTGCAGGCGGAATTCGAGTCCCCGTTCGCCGAGATCACGGACGAGGACATCGACCGCCTCTTCTCGGAGTGAGCCTGCCGGGCGCCTCGCCGTTTCGGACGGACGCATGACCTTCATCAATTACGCGGCCCGAGAGATCAACTGCAAGATCGTCTATTACGGCCCCGGCCTGTGCGGGAAGACGACGAACCTGCAGTTCATCTACGACCGCACGAACCCGTCGGCCAAGGGCAAGCTCATCTCGCTCGCGACGGAGACCGACCGGACGCTTTTCTTCGACTTCCTGCCGCTCGACCTCGGCAACGTGCGCGGCTTCAAGACGCGCTTCCACCTGTATACGGTCCCGGGACAGGTCTTCTACGACGCCTCGCGAAAGCTGATCCTGAAGGGCGTGGACGGCGTGGTCTTCGTGGCGGACTCGCAGGAAGCGCGCATGGAGGCCAACGTCGAGTCGATCCGGAACCTGGACAAGAACCTCAAGGATCAGGGGTACGACATCGCGCAGGTGCCCTACGTTCTCCAGTTCAACAAGCGCGACCTGCCGACGGCGGTCTTGACCGACGAGATGTACCGCCAGCTCAACATCAAGGGCGAGCCGACCTTCGAGGCCACGGCGACGACGGGCGTCGGCGTCTTCGACACGCTCAAGGCCGTCGCGCGCTTGGTCCTGATGGAGCTGAAGAAACGATAGCCTGCGTTCCAGCGGACTCGCGCTGCTCGCTTCGCTCGCATCGGCGCGCCGCTGAACGCCGGTCGCTCGCTACCCTCTCCCCTCCACCGTCCCCGCCTCGAAGCACGCGCGCTCGTCGGTGCAGTCCGAGGGGCTCGCGGGAGATCCGTCCGGTCCGTCCCCGCGCAGCGTCTTGAGACACCAGTAGGAGCCTCCCGATGCGGCCGACCCGGCGCGCGCCCGAAGGTGTCGGCAGAAGGCGGGGTCCGATTCGCCGCGCGCCTCGCGGGGCGAGCGCGTGAAGCGCCGCATGGGCTCGAGCGGATCGCCCGGGGGAGATTTAGGGCCCCGGCCCGCGGTCAGGCCGTGGCCTCGCGGAGCGCGCGCACGAGCGACACCTTGGCCAGACGCACCTTGTACGCGTTCTGCGAGAGCGGCTTCGCGCCCGCGAGCGCCGCCTCGGCCGCCCGCGCGAAGAGCGCCTCCGATGGCGCCCCGCCCGCGAGGACCTTCTCGGCCTCCGCCGAGCGCCACGGAACCTGCGCAACGTGGCCCAGGACGACGCGGGGATCACGGATCGCGCCGGCCTCGAGCCGCAGGGCGACGCAGGCCTCGACGAGCGGCCAGTCGAAGCTCTCTTTCTCCTTGAGCTTGTTGTAGGCCGAGCGCGCGCCGGACCCCGGCGCCGGGATGGTGACCTCGGCGACGATCTCTCCCGGACCCAGATGGTTCTCGCGCGTCGGGTCGAGGTTCGGGCCCATGAAGAACTTCTCGATCGGAAGGGACCGCTTTCCCGTCGGCGTGACCGTCTGCAGCGTCGCGCCGTAGGCGAGGAGCGCTGCCCCGGTGGCCGAGGGATGGACGCATACGCAGGTCTCGTCCGTGTCGAAGATCGCGTGGAAGCGGTTCTCGCCTTCCTGGGCGAAGCAGTCGTTGCCGCCTTTCTTGCGGCAGTCGAAATCGCTCAGCCGGTAATACCAGCAGCGCGGCCTCTGGCAGAGGTTGCCGCCCAGCGTCGCCATGTTGCGGATCTGCGGCGTCGCGGCCTCCGCCGCCGCGGCCGCGAGCGCCGGGTAGATGCGGCGGACGCCGGCGTCCGCCGCGATCCGCGCGAGCGTCGCGAGCGCGCCGATGTGCGCGGGCGGTCCCGCCGAGACGTGATCGAACCCCTTGATGCCGGCGATCGAGACGACGCGCTCGGGGTGGTCCAGGCCCTCCTTCATGCGGTCGACGAGATCGACGCCACCCGCCTTGATCGCCGTGTTCGGGCGGGCGCTCTCGCGCGCGGCCTCGGCGAGCGTCTGGACCGGAATCAGAGCGAAGGCTTTCATGCGCGACCTCCCCGGGCCCGATCCACGGCCTCGAGCACCGCCTCCGGTGTGATCGGGAGACTCGAGATGCGGGCGCCGATCGCGTGGGAAACGGCGTTGGCGACGGCGGCCGCGGTCGGGACGGTCGAGGGCTCGCCGATGCCGACCGAGTGCGTGTTGTTGACGCCGTCGTAGACGGGCAGGACGATCGTCTCGATCTCCGGTGTGTCCTTGGAGCCGAGGATCTTGTACTGCTCGACGTTCGGGTTGACCATCTTGCCGGTCGGCCGGTCGAGCACGCGGTTCTCGTAGAGAGCGTAGGAAATGCCCTGGAGCACCCCGCCCTGGATCTGGCTCTCCGTGGTCAGCGCGTTCACCACGAGGCCGCAATCGTGGACGGCGACGACCTTCTTGACGCGCACCTGGCCGGTCTCCGTGTCGACCTCAACCTCGGCGAATTGCGCACCCGCCGTGAAGCGCTTCCAGGCGTCCTCGTGATTGGGCGCGCGCTCGGCCATCGCCGTGATGCCTTCCTCGGGCAGCAGCGCGCAGGCGTCCTTCCAGGAGATCTTCTTCGACGGATCGGACTTCGCCGCGAAACCGTCGGATCCGTCGGCCGCCGGGACGACGTCTTCGGGAGCGACCTTCCAGCTCTTCGAGACGGCCTCGGCGACGCGGGCGCGCGCCTTGAAGGCCGCGGCGCGGATCGTCGGAGCGCTCGAGGGCGTGGTCGTCGAGCCGCCGGACTCGGGGCCGGTCGGGAGGGCCGTGTCGCCGATGCGGACCGAAACGCGGTCGAGCGGCAGCCCGAGCTCTTCGGCGGCGACGATCGCGACCATCGTCCGCGAACCGGTGCCCAGGTCCTGGAGGCCGTGGTCGACCTCCGCCGATCCGTCGCGGTGGATCGCGACGCTCGCGCTGTAGCCGGTGCCGCCCGTGTTGTACCAGACCGCCGCGCCCATGCCGACGCCGCGGCGGATGGCCGGATCCTTGCCGGCGCGCCGGGCATCGCGATCCTTCCAGCCGATCTTCTCGGCGCCCACGCGGAACTCCTCGCGCCGGATCGCCGACGGGTCGTTCTTCATGCGGAACTCGAGCGGGTCCATGCCGATCTTCGCCGCGAGCTCGTCCATCGTCGCCTCGAGCGCGAACGCCCCCTGGGGATGTCCCGGCGCGCGCATGGCGGTCGAGGGCCCGGCGTTGGTGAAGACGTCGAACTCCTCGGTCTTCACGTTGTCGCAGGCGTAGACGTTCTTGAGCGGGGCGGAGGTCCCCGTGTTCCCGTTGGTGCCTCCGTTCCCGTGGACGACGAGGTGGAGAGCCGTCAGCTTGCCGTCCTTCGTGGCGCCGGCCTTGATCCACTGGCGCGACGCGGGCCGGTTGCCGGTCGCGAGCTGCTCCTCCTTGCGGTCGAGGAAGAGCTTGACCGGCGCGGACGCCTCGCGCGCGAGCTTCGCCGCCGCGATGCCTTCGACGCGCGCTCCGAACTTCGCGCCGAAGCCGCCGCCCATGTACTGGCAGTGGACGCGGATCTTGGACGCCGGGACCCCGAGCTCGCGCGCGAGCTCGTCGCGCACGCCCGTGATGCCCTGGGTCGAGGCCCAGACCGTCAGCTCGTCGCCTTCCCATTGCGCCACGAGGCCGTGGGTCTCGAGCGCCGTGTGCGTCTGCACCTGCGTCACGTAAGTCCCCTCGACGACGGCGTCCGCCCGGCGGAAGCCTTCCTCGACGTTGCCTTTCTCGAAGGCGCGCGGTCCCTGGACGTTGCCGTCGCGGGGAAGCGGTTTCCGCGCGCCGGGCATGTCGCCGGCGGAGGATTTCGTCTTCGTCTCGCCTTCGAAGACGAGCGGCGCGCCCGACTTCCGGGCGGCCTCGGAGTCCACGACGAACGGCCGCGTCTGGTACCGGACGCGGATGGCGCGCAGCGCGTCCTCGGCGTGCTCGGGCGAGTCCGCCGCGAGCGCCGCGACCTCCTGCCCCGCGAAGCGCGCGACGCCGCCGCGGTCGAGAAGCACGAGGGTCGCCTTCACGCCCGGCATCTTCCGCGCGGCCGAAAGATCCACTTCCTCGACGGTCGCCGCCGGATGCGGGCAGCGCAGGATCCGTCCGTAGAGCATTCCCGGGAGGCGGACGTCGATCGAATACCGCGCCTCGCCGCTCGCCTTGGCGCGCCCGTCCAGGCGCGGGATCCGCGTGCCGAGCAGGCGGAACTTGTGCGACGGGTCCCAGGGCGCGGGGTCGCCCGGGGCGATGTCGATCTTCTTGGTCTCGAAGTTTCCGTTGAAGCCGAGCCGGACGTCTTCGGCGCTCATGCCAAGCCTCCTTCGGAACCGGGCAGGAGCGCGAGAGCCTCGTCCACCCGATCGTCGGGCGCGAGGAGATCTGCCCGCGACGTCCGCGACAGGGCCACCCGCGACTCCGCGGGCACCTCGTGCGCCGCCCGGAGTCCGGCCGCGCGCTCGACCGCGTCGAAGACGTGCGGGTAGGTGCCGCAGCGGCAGAGGTTGCCGGCCACGGCCTCCCGGATCTCGTCGCGCGTCGGGCGCCCGGGGCGCTCGAGCAGCGCGTGGCAGGACATGACCATTCCCGACGTGCAGAAGCCGCACTGGAGCGCGTCGGCGGCGACGAAGGCTTCCTGGACGGGGGAGAGGCGGCCGTCCGCCGCCAGGCCCTCGATCGTCGTGATCTTCTTTCCGCGCGCCTCGTGGGCGAGCATCAGGCAGGAGCACGCGGTCGCGCCGTCCACGAGCACGGTGCAGGCGCCGCAGGCCCCGCGGCCGCAGACCACCTTGGTCCCCGTCAGACCGATGCCCTCCCGCAGCGCGTCCACGAGCACGACGCGGGGTTCGACGAACAGCTCGTGGGTTTGCCCGTTGACGTCGAGCGTGAGCCGCTCCACTCCCGGGCCGAGCGCCGCCGGCCCCTTCGGCACCGCCGCGGGTGCGACCTTCGCCGCGACCGCGCCGACGAGCGCCCCTCGCACGAGATCCCGACGCGTGAAACCGGATCTCGGATCGTCGCTCATGAGGCCACCTCCCCGGACGAGCCCCGATGATAGCGCCGATCGGGGAAGAGGGCGGAGGGCGCTACTTCTTCTTCTCGCCGGGCTCGGGCGGAAGCGTCGGCGGCGTTCCGGCCGACGCGAGCAGGATCCGGAGCGCCCGGCGCGTCGCCTCGAGCCGCTCGACGGCCACCCGGCGCACCTCGCGCCGGAAGTGGGGCAGAGGCCCGCCGGACTTGAGGCGCCGGACCTCCTCGGCCACGACGCGGTCGTACTGGAGGATTGCGCGGCGGCGCTCGTCGAGGGTCAGGGTATCGAGGAAGGCGAGCCGTGCGAGGCCCTCGTCCCGGGAGCGGGGAGCCGGCGCCGGAGAGGCGACCCACCGCCGGAGCTCCCGCCGCCCGGCGGCCGTCACCCGGTACAGGTGCCGCCGGGGGCCGCGCGCCGAGGCGAGGACCTTGACGCGCACGAGACCGGTCCGCCGGAGGCGCGCGAGGGTCGGGTAGATCTGGGAGATCTCCGCCCGCCAGAGCGGCTCGAGTCCGGCGTCGAGAGCGCGCGCGAGGTCGTAGCCGGTCGCCGGAGATTCCGAGAGGAGCCCGAGAAGCACATGATCGAGCGGCACGGGCCGACTATATCAATCTAGATATAGTGGCGTCTCGATCGCGACTTTCACGCGCGCGCCGCGCGAAGAGCAGACAAAAAAATTGGGGGCCCGCAGGGGCCCCCGAAGATCCTGGGAAACTCGTAACCTATTGATTTACTTCTTTTTCTTGGTCGCCTTCTTTGCCTTCTTGGCGGCCTTCTTCTTCGTGGCCATCGTGTCACCTCCCTCCCGACAGCTGATTGACAGCCTCAGGGCGAGATGCTAATTTTGCCGCCCCCTGGAAGGAGCGCGTCGCCTTTCGTCTGTCGCTGCCGAAAATTCGATTGGTCATGCGTTCCGGTCATCGCCGGGTGGGGCGTCCAACCCATCCGGCGATTTCATTTCAGGATCTCGTGGGGACACAATAGAAATATCTCTTGCAATTGCCGTTGCGTTGATTCTCCCGTTCCCCGCGGCGGATGTCAAGCGCGCGAGGCCGATTTGCTCCCGCGACGGCGGCGGCCGGCGCTCGGCCGAGGCGCCGCGGCGACGTTCCGACCTCGAGAAGGCCTCCCGAATAGAATGCCTCGCATGAGCGAAGGCGCCGAAACCGTCCGCGTCGCGCACAGCCCCGACTCCGACGACGCGTTCATGTTCTTCGGCCTCGCGAAGGGCCGCGTGGACACCGAGGGGCTCGTTTTCGCGCACGAGCTCTCCGACATCGAGACCCTGAACCGCCGCGCGCAGTCCGGCGAGCTCGCCGTCTCCGCCGTCTCCTTCCACGCCTACGCCTTCCTGGCGGACCGGTACCTGCTGCTGCCGCACGGCGCGTCCTTCGGCGACGGATACGGGCCGGTCGTCGTGGCTCGATCGCCCATTTCGCGCGAGCGGATCGCCCGCGGAGAGGTCGCCGTGGCCTCGCCGGGGCCGCGCACGACGGCGCACCTGGCCCTCTCGCTCTGGGCGCCCGGCGTGCGGACGCTGATCCGCCGCTTCGACGAGATCCTGGAGGGCGTGCGCGACGAGACCCTGGAGGCCGGCGTCCTGATCCACGAGGGCCAGCTCACCTTCGCCCGCGAGGGGTTGACCGAGGTCGCCGACCTCGGCCGCTGGTGGAAGGAGGAGACCGGCCTGCCCCTGCCGCTCGGCGGCAACGTCGTGCGCCGCGACCTCGGGCCGGACCGCATCGGCCGCATCTCGCGGGCGCTCTCGCGCTCGATCGCCTACGGGCTCGACCATCGCGAGGAGGCGCTCACCCACGCCCTGGCCTACGCGCGGGGCCTCGACCGGGCCGACGCCGACCGCTTCGTCGGCATGTACGTGAACCGCTGGACCCGCGGCTACGGCCCCGAAGGGCGCCGCGCCGTGCAGCTCCTGCTCGACCGCGGGCACGCGGCGGCACTCCTCCCGAGGGTCCAGGCGGAATACGCGCCCGAGTCCTGAGCCGGCGGCGATGCGATGAAGCCCTCCGGCCGTTTCGAAACGCCCGTCCTCGCCGCCCACCTGCTGGCCCTCGCGGTGACCGTCGGCGCACCGCTTTTCTTCGGCGCCGTCGTGGCGCCCGCGGCGTTCCGGGTGCTGCCGACGCGGGACCTGGCCGGCGCGCTGCAGGCGCCGATCCTGACGCGCCTCTGCTGGGGTCTCGAGGGAGGTTTCGTCGCGCTCCTCGCGACGTCCTGGTACCTCGGCCGGCGGTGGCAGACGCCGAAGGCTGCGGCGGCCCTCCTGACCCGCGCGCCGATCCTCGGCATCATCGGCGCGGTCGTCATCGAGAAGCTCCTGATCCCGCCGATCGACCGCATCCGGGCCGAGGCGCCGGGCCTGATCGACAACCTGCCGGCGGCCGACCCGGGGCGGATCCTGCTCGCGCGCTACCACCGCCTGGCGACCGCCTTCTTCGCGGTGGAAATCGCGGCGGCGCTGCTCGTCCTCTTCGTCACGGCGCGGGAGCTTACGCGGCGGCGCGGCGCGCCCGGGCCGCCTGCGGCCGCGCGGCCCCCGGTGCCGAAGCTGCTGGACCTGTCGAAGATCTAGCTGGCGGCACCCTTCCAACAGCCGGCTAGGCGGATCGCTTCTTCGCCGTCACGAGGACGAGGAGCCCCGCCGCGATGAGGGCGAAGGGCCAGAGCGGCTCGAGAACCTCGAAGAGATTCCGCATCGAGACGGCGCGCGTCGCCGCCGCCGCGCCGCCGATCGCGCAGAGCGCAAGACCCGGCCACAGCGGCGCCGGCTCGCGCTTCCGGCCCAGGGCGCGGTCGATCGCCGCGACGAGGAGGAATCCGCCGCCGAGGCCGAGGAGGATCGCCGCCCAGCGCGGCCACAACGGCTCGACGGCGTCGCGCAGGAGAAAGCCGACGCCGAGTCCGAGGAGCACTCCCGCCGGAAGGAGCGGGCCCCGAAATCGCCGCGCCGCGGAGATTGCGAAGAAGATCGCGCCGAGCAGCAGCAGGATCGGCCCCGCGCCGCGCCAGCCCCAGGCGCGCGCGCCGAAGGCGTAGAGCCCGACGCCCACGAGAGCGACACCCAGGCCGATGCCGCGGCGGTCCATCAGTCTCCCGCGGGGTCGGCGGGCAGCGCCTCCTCGCCCTCCCATCGGTAGAAGCCGCGGCCGGACTTCTTGCCGGTGCGGCCTTCCGCCACGAGCCGCCGCAGGATCGCCGGAGGCTCGAAGCGGCGGCCGTCGATCCCGCGCGCGAGCGTCTCGGCGATCGCGAGGCGCACGTCGAGGCCGACGAGATCGCTCGTCTTGAGCGGCCCCATCCGGTGGCCGTAGCCGAACTCCATCGCCTTGTCGATGTCCGCCGCCGAAGCCACGCCCTCCTCGACCATGCGCATCGCCTCGAGCCCGATCGCGACGCCCAGGCGGGAGGTCGCGAAGCCGGGCGCGTCCGCAACGACGATCGGCTGCTTGCCGAGCGAGGCCGCGAACGCCGTGGCCCGAGCGACCGCCGCCGGCGACGTGTCGCGTCCGCGGACCACTTCGACGAGCGGCATGGCGGCCACGGGGTTGAAGAAGTGGAGGCCGACCACGCGCGCCGGGGCGGCCGTGGCCGCGGCGATCCCGGTCACCGAGAGCGCGGACGTGTTCGTCGCGAGGATCGCGGCGCCGGGCAGCAGCCGGTCGAGCTCCGAGAAGACGCGGCGCTTCAAGTCCAGATCCTCGGGCACGGCCTCGATCGCGATCGCCGCGGGACCGGCCGCGGCGAGCTCGGCCGGGAAGGCGAGGAGCCCGCGCGCCTTCTCCGCCTGCTCCGCCGGGAGCTTTCCGCGCTCGACGGCGCGCCCCCAGGAACCCGCGATGCGGTCGGAGAGCGCCGCGCGCCGTAGGGAGTCCGCCTCGAAGAGCGCGGTCGGGTAGCCCGCGAGCGCGCAGACGCCGGCGATGCCGGCGCCCATCGTGCCGCCGCCGACGACGAGGACCCGCTCGCGTTCCATGCCGGCCGCGAGCCTATCCGATCAGGGCGGCGGCGTTGCTCCAGAGGATCCGCTCCTTCGCCGCGTCGGAGAGCGGGAGCGCGAGGAAGTCCTCGACGTTCCGGCGCATCGAGAGCACGCCGGGACTCGGCCAGTCCGTCCCCCACAGGCACTTGTCCGAGAGCTCCTCGAGCCGCGGCAGGTACTCCAGGAGCTTCTTCGGCGGAATGCCGGAGAGATCCAGGGAGAGGTTCGGGTGCCGCCGCGCGAGGAACGCCGCCGTCTCCGTGTAGAGCGGACGCCCGGCGTGCGCGAGCACGATCCGGAGCTTCGGGAAATCGATCGCGACGTCGTCGGCCGCCATCGGGTCGGCGAATCGGTTGCGCGCGCCGGGGAAGATCGAGGTCCCGGTGTGGATGAGGACGGGGCGGCCGGCGTCCTGCGCCGCGGCATAGACCTCGGCGAGCGCCGGGAGATCCGAAACGTAGGCGTTGGCGGCGAAGAGCTGGTGCGGCGGATGGATCTTGAGCATCCGGATGCCGAGCGCGTCGAAGAGCCGGCGCGTCTCGCCCGCCGGCGTCGCGCGTATGCCGTGGGTTCACCGATCCGACGGCGACGAGCCGGTCGCGGTGATCGCGGGTGAAGGCCGAAATCCAGCCGTTGACGGTCTCGCGAAAGCCCATGACTTCGGGCGCGACGTAGTTGATGAGCGCCGCGCGCTCGACGCCTTCCTCGTCCATCACGCGCAGGAGCGCCTCGGGGTCGGCGAGCGCACCGGCCACGCGCGCCGCGTCGGGGCGGCCGCGCGCCATGAGCTCGCGGGCCTCCGGCCGGAATTCCTCCCAGGGCTGGACGTGGATGTGGGCGTCGAAGATGCGCACGGATCGGCGGGAGATTATGAAGGAACGGGCCGCCGGGCCGCGCCCGCGATCGCCGCGACGGCGAGGATCGCGAGATTGATGCCCGTGCCCGCCAGAACGGGATCCGCGCCTCCGACGGCGGCCGGCCAGAACCGGCCGATCGCCGCGAGCCCGCCCCCGGCGATCATGCCGCCGATCGCGCCGGCCGTCGGCACGCGGCCGGGCGCCAGAAGGGCGGCGAGGACCGGAAGGATGAGGCCGGCCGCGAAGATCGAGTAGCCGAGCTTCAGCGTCTCGAGCACGTCGCGATTCGAGCGCCAGGGCGAGGAGGAGCCCGAGCGTGGCATAGAGGGGCGTGAGCACCCGGGCGGCGGAGACGCCGGCCGCCGCGGGCGCCGCCGGGCGGGACCGCGGCGCGAGATCGCGCACCGTCACGGCGGCCGCGGAGAGGAGCACGGCGTCGGCCGAGGAGTGCATCGTCGCGACGAGGCCCACGAGCACGAGCGCATCGAGGGGATGCGGAACGAATGCGAGGACGGCCCGGGGCAGCGTCGTGATCGCGGGTCCCGCCGGGAGGGCGGCGCGCGCCGCGAGGGCGATCGCGGCGACGGCAGCCCCGAAGACGACCTTGGAGAGCGCGGCGGCGAGGGCGGCGCGCCGGGCGGTCTTGCCGTCGCGGCAGGAGAGGAGCTTGGCGTAGACGTCGCTGCCGACGAGGTGCGGCAGGCCGATCAGGACGAGGAGGCCGAGGACGTCGGTCGCCGAGAGCGTGGCGGACGTCGGGAAGTCGAGCGCTCCGGCGGGGAGGCCGGCGAACGCGTGCGGGCGCGCGAGCGTGAAAACGAGCGCAATGCCGGGGATCGTCAGGACCATGAGACCGTATTGCACCGCGTCGGTCCGGACGACGGCGAACTGGCCGCCGAGGGCGGTGTACAGGACGAAGACCGCGGTCGATCCGACGATCGCGGCCGTCGGCGGCAGGCCGGTCGCGGCGGAGAGGACGACCTGCGTCGCCTCGATCAGCAGCGCGAACCAGACGATCTCCGAAACGAGGACGAGCCCTCCGGCCACGCGGCGAGCGCCACCGCCGTAGTAGCGCCCGACGATCTCGGGCAGCGTCACGGTGCCCTCGCGGCGCACGCGCTCTGCGAGCAGCAACCCGAGGAGCAGCAGGCCGATCGCTCCCGCCAGGTCGAGCCAGATTCCCGCCAGGCCGTGTTGCGCCACGTAGGCCGCGAGCGCGACCGTCGTCGACCCGCCGGTCGTCAGCGAGGCGAGGCCGAGGAAGCCCCACAGCGGCGAGAAGGAACGGTCGGCGACGAAGTAGGACGCCTCACTGCGGCCGGCGCGGCGGCGGGAGAGCCAGCCGATGGCCGCGACCGCCGCGAGGTACGCCGCGAGGAGGATCCAGGTGATCGCCACGGGGCGCGATTATCGCCAAGAGGCTTTGACGGCGCCGCGCGCCGAAGACATAATCCGCCATTCGCGCGAAGGCGATCGTCGGCGACAGATCTCGGGTCGGCTTTTGCGCGGCCCTCGGCGTGGCTTTCGGCCTGGCGGTTCTTCCGGCGGCGCCCGCGTCCGCGGCGTCGGCGACCGTCGACCTCTTCGCGGGCGCGGGCGGGGACGTCTTCGCCCGAATGTCGGAGTCGCACGATCGCGGCTTCACCCTGGGAACGCCTTCTTCCTGGCAGCAGGAATTCGGCTCGGGCGCGGCCGACGTCGGCGACGACGGCGACGACGGCGCCCCCGCTCCGGCCCCGGCCCCGAAACCGCCGCACCATGCCCTCCTGTCCGGCAACACGCTCTACATGACACTCGGGGTGTTCGCGTCCATCCCGGTCATGGGCGAGCTCGTCTGGTGGAAGGGAAACGAGCGGGGCAAGTTCCACTTGACCGACGAGGGATGGTTCCAGCACGACACCTACGCCGGTGGCGCAGACAAGGCCTCGCACTTCTTCTTCGGCTACATGTTCACGCGCGAGCTCACGAAGTGGTACGGGCGCTTCGGGAACGCGCCCGGGCAGTCCCGCGCGCTCGCGGCGGCCGTCTCGGTCCTCGGCGGAGCGCTCGTCGAGCTGGGCGACGGTTTCACGGACGTCTACGGGTACTCATGGCAGGACGTCGCGGCCAACGCGACCGGCGCTCTCGCGGCCTACGGCGTCGAGGCCGCCGGAATCTCCGACGTCGTGGGCTTTCGCTTCGGCGTCGTCAACGCGGAAATTCCGCCGCCCTGCTGCCGCGCATACGGATACGGCCACGACTACTCCGAGGACGTCTACTCGGCCGACCTGAAGCTCGAAGGCATCCTGCGGCGGGCGGGCGTCCGTCCGGGCCCCGCGCGATTCTTCCTCGTGTCGATGACCTACGGCTCGAAGGGATACCGCTTCTCGCCCGTGGACGTGCGCGAGCGAAACATCGGCGTGGACCTCGGGCTCAACATGCCGGAGATCCTCCTCGCGGTCGGCGTGCCGAAGGACAAGTGGTGGGGCGAGGCGCTGCTCACGATCTTCGAGTTCTTCCGATTTCCGTACACCGCCTTCGGATGGCAGTACGACCTGAATCACCACAAGTGGCACGGCCCCTCGACGGGAGACAAGTTCGATCCGGGCGAGGTCATCTACCCGTAGCGGCGCGTGAGAGCCGTTTGAAGCGGTTCGACGCTCGAAGACTTTTGACAGGTACGCGCCTGCCCGGTTAAGGTTGCGCAGCTTGAATCTCACAAAAAGACGCGGAATCCTGCGGTGACACCGTAGCGCGTGAGGGCCCTGCCGCCGAGGATCCTGCGCCGTCTCGCGAGATCACTCGTCCTCTCGCTCTTCGCCTCCCGGCTCCACGCCGCGGACTCGTTCCGTCTCTTTCCGCCGCCGCCGCAGCACTACTTTCAGGAGACTCCCGACGCGGCGCCCCGCACGCTCGACCTCGACCTCTCCCATCCCTTCGGCGGAGGCGACTGGAGCGGTTTGGAGATGCCGGTCCGCGGGATGGGATCGGTGGCGCCGCGGGCTCCCCGAAAGACGGCGGTCACGCTCGTCACGCTCGGTGTGCTCGGGGGATCGGCCGTGTCGGCCCTCGGCACGGGGCACGAGCGGGAGAGCTTCCACTGGGCCAACGAGCGCTGGTTCCAGGAGGACACCTATGCCGGCGGCGGCGACAAGGCCTCGCACTTCGTCTTCTACAACGGGCTCTCGCGCGAGCTTGCCGTGCAGTACCGGATCTGGGGCTACGGAAAGGATCAGGCGACGCTGATGGCTTTCGCGACGGCGGCGGCCGCCGGGCTCATCGTCGAGGTCGGCGACGGGCTGACGGTCTTCGGCTTCTCTTGGGAAGACTTCGCGATGGACACGCTCGGGGCGGGGACGGCCGCGGTCGTCACGCGTCTGGGGCTGGACGACACCGTGGGATTCCGATTCGGGAAGGTGTCCTCCGAGGAGCCGCCGGAGTGCTGCCGGACGTCCGGGATCGGGAAGGACTATTCGACGGAGATCTACACCGCCGACCTCAAGATCTCGGGCTTCGCGCGGCGCCTGAACGTGCGGCCCGGGGTCGCGCGATTCCTGCTCGTCTCGATGAGCTACGGCAGCAAGGGCTACCGGTACTCGCCGCCGGAGTTCCGGCAGCGGCAGATCGGCCTGGAGGTCGGCATCAACTTCCCGGAGGTCCTGGCGGCGGCCCGCGTGCCGGAGGACCGCTGGTGGGGGCGCGCGCTCTATTTCTTCTTCAACTTCTTCCGGATCCCGTACACCCAGATCGGCGTGCGTTACGACCTCAACCATCACAAGTGGCACGGTCCGGATGCGGGGAATTCGTATGACCCGGGACCATGAGGCGCCGACGCACCCGATCACGAGGGCGGGGGCAAGCCCCGCCCCTACGAGGAATTCGTAGGGGCGGCCCTTGAGGCCGCCCAATTCCGAAGGGCCGGGATTCGTCCGTTCCTAGGACGCCGATAGTCGCTTCGCCGCTGCCAGCGCCGCGCGCTCGAAGAGAAGCAGGCCGATCGCGAGAGCGCGCTCGTCGATGTCGAAGACGGGCGAATGATGCGGCCTGTGGGCGCCCTCCGGCGCCGAGCCGACGAAGAAGAAGCAGCCGGGCACTCTCGCGAGATAGACGGACATGTCTTCGCCGCCCAGCGTGCGCGTGTCCGTCTCGACGTTCTCCTCGCCGACGAGGCGCGCGGCCTCGGCGATCACGAGATCGGCGTACGCCGGGTCGTTGACGGTCGCGCGGTTCACGCGCCGGTAGTCGAGGCGCGCGCGGACGCCGGCGGCCGCCGCGGTGCCTTCCACGATCCGGGCGATCTTCTCCGGCAGCGCCTTGCCGACCGCTTCCGAGAACGAGCGGGTGGTTCCCGTCAGCGTGACCTCCGTCGGGATCACGTTGAAGGCGGACCCGCCGTGGATCGTTCCAATCGTCACGACGGCCGGCTCGAGCGGCGAGATCTCGCGCGAGACCACCGTCTGCAGCGCCTCCACGATGCGCGCCGCCGCGACGATCGGATCGGCCGTCTCGTGCGGCGCCGCGCCGTGGCCGCCCGGACCCTCGACGCGGATCTCGAACTCGTCCACGGCCGCCATGAGCGCGCCACGATTCACGCCGATCTTCCCGACCGGGAGCTGGTTCCACAGGTGGAGTCCGAGCGCGGCGCCGACACCCTCGAGCGCGCCGTCCGCGGCGCAGGCCTCGGCGCCTCCCGCGCCCTCTTCCGCCGGCTGGAACAGGAATCGGAACCGCGACGCCTCGGCGCTTCGCGCGAGGCGCTCGGCGAGGGCGAGCGCGATCGCGACATGCCCGTCGTGACCGCAGGCGTGCATGCGCCCGGGCTCGGCAGAGGCGAAGACGGCGCCGGAGGCTTCGGTCAGCGGCAACGCGTCCATGTCGGCGCGCAGCAGGATGCGCGGCACGCGCTCGGACGGGGCGCCGCCGGCCGGGTCCGCCGTCACGCCGGTGCGGCCCACGCCCTCGCGCGGCGCGAGGTCGAGCCGCCGCAGGCGGTCGGCGACGACGCCGGCGGTCCGGCGCTCCTCGAAAGCGAGCTCGGGATGCCGGTGCAGGTCGCGCCGCGTCGCGACGAGGGATTGCCACTCCGGCCCCGGAAGGCCGCCGACGAGCCCGGCCACCGTCTCCTCGCGCGCGCGCATCCGGCGGGAGAATACACGGGGACGCCGCGGGGCGCCGCTCCCCATATGATGGAAACGATGGAAGAGCCGCGCGCGAACGCGAACGTCGTCGAGGCCTTTCGGCGCCTGGTCCGTCAGGAGCCGCTCGACCTGTTCGAAGGGGCGCTCCTCGTCGCGCGGCTGGTCGATCCGGGATCGGACCTGGACGCCGCGCGGTCCCGCGTCGGAGAGCTGGCGGCGCGGGTCGAGGCCCGGCGCCGCGAGGGAGAGACGCCGCTCGATGCCCTGCGCGCGGTGCTCTTCGACGAGGAGGGATTCGCGGGCGACGCCGAGTCCTACGACGAGCCGCCGAACTGCTCCGTCGTCCATGCGCTCGAAGCGCGCCGGGGACTGCCGATCACGCTCGCGGTCCTCGCGGCCGAGGTCGGCCGGCGCGCAGGCGTGCGCCTCGAAGGCGTCGGCCTGCCGGGACACTTCGTGCTCGGCGGCCCGGACCTGCCCGAGGGCCGGTTCCTGGATCCGTTCGACGGCGGCGCCCTGCACGACGCCGAGGCGCTCGCGCAGCGGGTCTCCGGCATCTTCGGGACCGAGATCGCGCTGTCGCCGGAGGTCTTCTCGCCGGACCCGCCCGGGACGATCCTGCGGCGGATGCTCTCGAACCTGCGCCGCTCGTGGGAGCGGCGGCACCGTTACGAGGAGGCCCTCGTCGCGCTCGATTGCGCCGAGGCGCTCGAGCCGGACGATCCCTCGCTGCCGCGGGAGCGCGCGCGGCTCCTGCTCGAGACGGGGGAGCCGGAGAAGGCGTTTCGGGTCCTCGAGACGGCCGGCGACGGGGCGGCGGCCGCGCGAAAGACGTTCACACTCGAGGAGGCCCGGGCGCTCCTGCCCACGATCCGCGAGAAGACGGCGGAGGCGGCGGCGCGGTTCGCCCGCCTCGGCGACGGCGGGGAAGAGACGCGGCGGGAGCGCGAAGAGATCCTCTCGGCGTGGGCGCGCGAGATGGCGGCGTTCGGGGTCGAGATCAAGGGCCCGTGGCTCGTGGACTTCGACTCGGGCGCCGGCTACTACTGCTGGAAGCACCCGGAGCAGTCGCTCGAGCACTTCCACGGCTACGAGGAGGGTTTCGCCGGGCGGCTGCGCCTCCAGTAACCCCGCCTCAGACCGGCCAGCGCTCGCCCGGGGCGAGCGCGATGACTTCCGTCTTCAGCCGCCGCCGCGCGAGCTCGCGCCGCAGCGCATCGGGATTTCCGGAGAGCGCCGGGAACGTGCCCCAGTGCATCGGGAGGACGCGCGGCACCCGCAGCAGCTCGCAGGCCTTCGCCGCAGCCCGCGGGTCCATCGTGTAGTAGCCGCCGATCGGCAGGAGCGCCAGGTCGGGCTTCTCGAGCTCGCCGATCAGCGCCATGTCGGAAAAGACCGCCGTGTCTCCCGCGTGATAGACGCGGAATCCGTCCTCGAACGTGAAGACGTAGCCGCACGGGTCGCCGGGGAAGTTCCGCTCGCGGCCCGCGCCCGAAGTGCCCGACGAGTGCACCGCGTGCGTCATGTGGATTCCGACGCCGGCGATCGTCTGCGTGCCGCCCTTGTTCATGCCGGCGACCTTCGGCGCTCCGGCGGCCTCGCAATGCAGCGCGAGCTCGAAGATCCCGACGATCGTTGCGCCGCTCGCGCGCGCCAGGGGGACGCCGTCGTCGCCGAAGTGGTCGAAGTGGCCGTGCGTCGCCGCCACGACGTCGAGCTTGCCGTAGTCGAAGCCCTTCGGAAACTTCGGATTGTTCCCGATCCAGGGATCGACCGCGATGCGGGCGCCGCGGGGCGACTCGAGGAGAAACGCCGCGTGGCCGAGCCACGTGAGGCTTCCGGCAAACGGGCGCTTCGGCGCACGCCGCCGCGAGGACGGCCGGGCGCGCTTCAGAGCTTCTCCCAGGCGATGCGCGGCGTCAGCGTCTCGACGAAGGCCTCGAGCCCCGCGCGGTCCTCCGCGTCGAAGCGCGCGGGCTCGGGCGCATCCACGTCGAGCACGCCGCGCAGCCGTCCGCCCTCGACGATCGGCACGACGATTTCCGACCGCGAGGCCGCGTCACAGGCGATATGGCCGGGAAAGGCGTGGACGTCCGGCACCACGACCGTCTCGCGGCGCGCGGCGGCCGTCCCGCAGACGCCCTTGCCGAGCCCGATGCGGACGCAGGCCGCCTTGCCCTGAAACGGGCCGAGCACGAGCTCCTCGCCGCGCAGCAGGTAGAAGCCGCACCAGTTGATCCGGTCGAGCGCCTCCGAGAGAAGCGCCGAGGCGTTCGACAGGTTCGCGAGCGCGTCGGTCTCGCCTTCGAGGAGCGCGGCGAGCGAGGCGGAGAGATCCCGGTAGAGGACGGCCTTTCCCTGCGAGCGGTCGAGCGCCGTCGGCGTCGGGTGCACGGCCGGATTCTATCCGCGCGCCGTCGGAGATGACGACGCCCGCCAATCCCTTGTCGCCGGGATCGCGCCGGCCGTTCCCGTTCGCGTCGTCGAAGACGACTCGCGAGACGGTGGTGACGGCGGGGAGGAGGAGGGCCGGAAGGCCGATCACGCAAGATCATTCTAGTCTCGGGCGTCGAGGCGCGGTCCCGGGTTCCGCCGGCCATCGTCCCTCGGCTACGATCCGGCGGCATGTTCGCCGTGGGCACGTCGCGGGGCCGCCTGCTCGCCGTCTACGCTTTCTGTTGCGCGGTGTGGGGCTCGACCTGGCTCGTCATCAAGATCGGCCTGCGCGATCTCCCGCCGTTCCACTTCGGCGCGATCCGCATGGGGATCGCGTGCCTCCTGATGGCGCCGCTGGCGCTCCGGCGGGGCGGGAAGACGCCCGGGCGGGACGAGCGCTTCTGGATCGGCGTGTGCGGGCTCCTCCAGATCGGCGTGGCGTACGCCTTCATCTTTGCGGCGTCGCAGTGGATTCCGTCGAGCCTCGCCGCGCTTCTCTTCTGCACGTTCCCGATCTGGGTCGGGCTCCTGGGGCACTGGCTGCTTCCGGACGAGCCGCTGACGGGGCGCACGCTCGCCGCCTCGGCGCTCGGTCTCGCGGGCGTGGCGGTGATCCAGGGGCCGGAGATTCTGGAAGCCCTGCGGTCGCGACCCGGGCCGCTGCTCGCCGGCGGCCTCTGCGTGCTCGGATCGGCCATCGCGTCCGCCATCGCGAACGTGCTCAACAAGAAGCATTTCGCCGGCGTGTCGCCGTACCAGAACGTCTGGGGACAGACGCTCGTCGGCGCCGCGTTCCTCGCCGGCCTGGCCCTCGTTTTCGAGCGCGGCGCGCCGCTGCGGTGGACGGAGTCGTCAGCCCTCGCGATGTCCTATCTCGCGCTCTTCGGGACCGCGATGACGTTCGTCGGCCTCTTCTGGATGATCCCGCGCGTGCCGGTCGCGGTCATCGGAACGATCCCGCTCGTGGACACGCTCGTGGCCGTGGCCCTCGGCGCCGTGGTCCTCCACGAGCGGCTGCCCGGCCGCGTCCTCGCGGGAGGCGCGCTGATCCTGGTTGGGGTCGTCTTCGTGGTTTTTCGCGCCCCGCGCGGCGGCAGTGACCGACGCAGCCCAGGATGAACTGAACATCCGCTCGCGACGCGACGAAGGTTTGCGAAGTAACCGAGCAAGCCGACTCGCGTTGCGGGAGCCGGAGCGCAGCGAGGAAATCAGGTCCGCGGTCGAGCCGGGGTTGGCGAGCCGCGGGCCGGTGCGCCCAAGGGCGCAGATTTTCGAGCAAGTTCCGGCGACGGTTACCGCGAATAGATCGGCAGCCAGGCCCGCGTCAGGTAGTCGGACACGGTGATCACGATCAGGAAGGCCAGCCAGACGATCGAAGACGCGACGACGAGGAGCGTCAGCTTCGGCGAGTAGCGCAGGTGCATGAAGATGAGGGCGACGAGCAAGGCCTTCGTCACGGCGATCGCGAGCGCCACGGGCGTGTTCCAGACGCCGAGGTGCTGAAAGGCCGCGAAGACCGTGAGCCCGGTCAGGGCCATCAACGCCGCGAAGACGCCGAGGTAGGCGCCGAGCGAGGGCTGCCGGTGCGTCGTTTCGCTCACAGCGTGTGCCTCCCGAGCAGGTAGAGGAGCGGGAAGAGAAAGATCCAGACGATGTCCACGAAGTGCCAGTAGAGGCCGACGAGATCCACCGGCGTCGAGTAGCGCACGGAGAAGTCGCCGCGGCGCGCCCGCGCGATGAGCCAGGACAGCAGGCCCACGCCGATGATCATGTGCAAGGCGTGAAGCCCCGTCATGCAGAAGTAGAGCGAGAAGAACATCTCGGCCTGTCGCGCCAGGCCCTCGGGCACGACGAAGTGCGGTCCCGGAACCTCGTGGTGCGCGAACTTCTGCGAGTACTCGACGACCTTGATTCCGAGGAAGACCGCGCCGAGGAGGATGGTCGAAGACAGGAAGAAGACGATGAGCTTCTTGCGTCCCTGCGCGGCCGCCCGCACGGCGAGCGCCATGGTCAGCGACGACAGGAGGAGCACCGCCGTGTTGATCGTGCCGAGCCGGATGTCGAGGAGGTTCGACGCGCCCTCGAACGCCGCGCGATACGTCGAGCGGTACACGACGTAGGCCGTGAACATCCCGCCGAAGAAGAGGACCTCGGTGACGAGGAAGATCCACATCCCGAGCGTGGACGCCTCCTGCTGGTGCTCCAGGTCCGGAAAGTGATGCTGGAGCTCCGGGGGCGCGCCGGCCGCGACCGCGTGCGCGGTGTCAGCCAACCCGCACCTCTTCCGGGACCGTCGTGTAGTCGTAGGGCCGGCCCGTCACGATCGGAGTCTCGGCGAAGTTCTCGGTCGGCGGCGGCGACGGCGTCTGCCATTCGAGCCCGGTCGCGCCCCAGGGGTTGTCCGCCGCGTCCTTCCCGTAGCGCATGGACCAGAAGAAATAGACGAGCGGGATGAGGTAGCCGATGCCGAGGATCGACGCGCCGGCCGTGGACATGACGTTCAACACCTGAAACTCGTCGGGGTAGGCGTGGTAGCGCCGCGGCATGCCGAGGTAGCCCAGGATGAACTGCGGGAAGAACGTCAGGTTGAACCCGAGGAAGATGACCCACGCGGAGACGCGGGACCACATCTCGGGATAGAGCTTGCCGGAGATCTTCGGCCACCAGTAGTGGAGGCCGCCGAGGTACGCCATGATCGTGCCGCCGACCATGATGTAGTGGAAGTGCGCGACGATGAAGTACGTGTCGTGCACGTGGATGTCGAGGCCGAGGCACGCGAGCATGAGCCCGGTCAGGCCTCCGAACGTGAAGAGCCCGATGAAGCCGATCGCGTAGAGCAGCGGCGTCTGGTACGAGACGGCGCCTTTGTACATGGTCACCGTCCAGTTGAAGACCTTGATCGCCGACGGGATCGCGACCATGAAGGACAGGAACGAGAAGACGAGGCCCGCGTACACCGACTGGCCCGACACGAACATGTGGTGTCCCCAGACGAGGAACGAGAGCGCGGCGATCGCGACCGAGGAGGCGGCGATGAACTTGTAGCCGAAGATCGGCTTGCGGGCGAAGGCCGTCACGAGCTCGCTGATGACTCCCATCGCGGGCAGGATCATGATGTAGACGGCCGGGTGCGAGTAGAACCAGAACAGGTGCTGGAAGAGCACCGGGTCGCCGCCCTGCGCCGGATCGAAGACGCCCAGGTGGAACAGCCGTTCCGCCGCCACGAGCAGCAGCGTGATCGCGATGACCGGCGTGCCGAGGATCTGGATGATCGCCGTCGCGTACATGCTCCAGCAGAAGAGGGGCATCCGAGTCCACGTCATCCCCGGGGCCCGCATCGTGTGGATCGTGACGAGGAAGTTCAGGCCGGTCAGGATCGACGAGAAGCCCGAGATGAAGACGCCGACGGCGGTCACGACGACCCAGCCGTTCGAGTAGACGGTGCTGTACGGAGTGTAGAACGTCCAGCCCGTGTCGAGGCCGCCGTGCACGACCGCCCAGAGCGCCGTCAGCCCGCCGATCGCGAAGAGGTACCAGGAGAGCAGGTTCAGCTTGGGGAAGGCGACGTCGCGGGCGCCGATCATCAGGGGGATCAGGAAGTTTCCGAGGACGCCTGGAATGCCCGGGATCATGAAGAAGAACACCATCATGACGCCGTGCCCGGTGAAGAGCTTGTTGTACGTCTCCGACTGGAAGACGTCGCCCGCCGGCGTGAGGAGCTCCAGCCGGATGAGCGACGCGTAGAGGCCGCCGATCGCGAAGAAGAAGGTGACGCCGATGAGATACAGGATCGCGATCCGCTTGTGGTCCACCGTCAGGAGCCACGACTTCACGCCGTAGCGCGCGTTGAGATAGTCCACCCGCCGCGGCGTGGATGCTCCGGGGACCGAAACGGCGTTGGTGCTCATGGCTTGGCCGGATTCCTTTCCCTTTCCGTAGCAGCCGCGGAGGCGTTCGCGCCGGCCGGCGGAGGGGGAGACAGCGACTTGATGTACGCGATGAGCTGCAGCAGGCCGTCCTCGCTGATCAGGCCCTGAAAGGTCGGCATGATCGGCGGATACCCGGCGACGAGCCTCGCCTGGGGGTTGACGATCGACTCGCGCACGTACGCCTCGTCGGCCGTGATCTCCTGGCCGCTCTGCAGGCGCACCTTCCGGCCGAGGAGGCCGACCAGGGAGGGCCCGCGCGCCCCCGGCTGGTCGCCGTGGCAAGTGTTGCAGGCCTGCTCCTGGAAGCGCTTGGCGCCAGCGGCCGCGAGCGTCTCGCCCGCCGCGCCGCCCGCGAGCCACGCCTGGTAGTCCGCCGGTGGCATCACGTAGATCCAGCCGATCATGCCCGAATGCCGCGTCCCGCAGTACTCGGCGCAGAAGAGGTGGTACTTGCCCGGGCGCGTCGCCTCGAACCAGGCGATCGAGAGCCGCCCCGGCACGACGTCGCGCTTGAAGCGGAAGGCGGGCACGTAGAAGCTGTGGATCACGTCCTCGGACGCCATCAGGAGGCGCACCGCCTGTCCGATCGGGACGTGGAGCTCGTTCATCTCCCGATGCCCGTCGGTGTGCTGGAGCTTCCACATCCATTGTTTGCCCGTGACGTAGATGTCGAGGGTGTTGGCCGGCGGACGGGCAATCCGGAAGTACACGGAAGCGCCCCAGAAGAACATGATGAGGACGAGCACGAGCGGGATGACCGTCCAGACGATCTCGAGCGCGCCGGACTCGTGCACGTCCACCGCGACCTGCTCCGGCGAGCGGCGCCGGTAGCGGATCGCGAAGAAGACGACGAGCACGCCGATCAGGAGCGAGAAGAACGCCGTCACGGCGATGAGGAAGCCGTAGAGCGCGTCCACGTGGCCGGCGAAGCTCGAGGCCTGGTCCGGGAAGAGCTGCATCAGCGCGCTCCCTCGCGAATCAGGCGCAGCGTGCGGCGCCGGCGCGACATCCGCACGACCGCGATGCCGAGGGCGAGGAGCGTCGCGACGCCCGCGGCCCGCACGATCGTCACGATGGTCGCGCTGTACTTGCCGGCCTTCGGGTCGTAGTGAAAGCAGTAGAGCAGGAGGCGGTCTGCCGGCGTGCCGATGCGGCCTTCCGACGCCTCGACGAGCGCCAGCCGCAGGTCGCGCGGCGCGTACTCGATGCCGAGGAAGTACCGGGAGAGCCGTCCCGCCGGCGTCAGGACGTACACGGCGCTCGCGTGCGCGAACTGGTTCTGGTCCGCGTCGAACCGATAGTGGAATCCGACGGAACGGGCGAGCGCGGCGATGGCCTCGGGGGCTCCGGTCAGGAAGTGCCAGCCGCGGTCCGAGCCCGGCCGGCCGTAGCGTCCGACGTAGGCGATTTTCTTCGCCGCCGCGTCCGACGGCTTCTCCCGCGGATCGAAGCTCACGACGACGACGTCGAAGTCGCGGGCGGCGGTGAGGGACACGACCCGAAGGGCCGAGACGAGACCGTTTAAGACCTCGGTGCAGAGCATCGGGCAGTTGTAGTAGACGAGAGCGAGGATCACCGGGCGCGCGCCGAAGTAGTCCGAGAGGACCACCGGACGCCCGACCTCGTCGCGGAAGGCGAGGTCTCCCGGAATGGCTTCGTTCAGCCGCTGCTGGATCGCGATGCCCGAAAGCATCGCCGGCTGGACGTCCGCACGGGTGCCCACCTCCGGCGCCGCCATCGCCTGGCCGAGGGCCGCCCGTGCCGCGGCGAGAAGGATTACGGCCAGGGCCGTGCGCTTCATCGTTTGGCCTCCGCGGCCGGCGCCGGCGCCGGAGCCGCGGCGGCGGGGCCCGGCGGCAGCGGTCCCACGCCGCGCTCGAGGACGAGCGCCATCGCGCGCTCGATCGGGATGTGGACGGCACCGCTCCCGCGGTCCATCCAGCCGTAGGTCGCGAGGCGCTGCTCCTCCGCGTCGCGGTAATCCTTCCAGTGGCGCGTCCCGCGGATCTGGAGGCGCGGCGCCGGCGGGAGGCGGTCCGGCTGGCTCTGGAGTCCGGCGCCCGCGACCGTCGCGGCGTCCGTCTTCTCGGCCCCGCGGTCGAGGAGCTTGAAGAGCCCGACGACGAGCAGCATCCCGATCGCGGCGATCACGCCGAGCGCGATACCGAAGCCGACGACGGTTCGGGTCGAGACCTCGTCCGGCTCGACCGCGGGCTTGTGGTCGGCGGCGCCGCCTCTAGTCGCGTCCATGCGCGAGCGCCTCCTCGTAACCGGGGTCGTGCACGGGCAGGAGCGGACGGCCCGCGAGATTTCGCGCGTAGAAGGCGATCCAGAGGCCGCCCAGCCCGAGCGGCGCGGCGAGATCCATCCAGTGGATGCGGAGCGTGCCCTTCGAGAAAGCGGGGAGGACGAGCCACGCCACGTCCACGAATCGCATGAAGAGGAGCAGCGTCGCCGCGCCGAACAGGATCCGCGGGTTGCGGTTGGCCTGCCGCGAGATCAGCAGCAGGAAGGGCAGGACGAAGTGGAAGACGAGGACGGCGGCGCCGACCGCTCCCCAGCCGCCGCGCAGGCGGGCGAGGTACCAGGAGATCTCCTCCGGCAGGTTGCCCGACCAGGTGATCAGGTACTGCGAGAAGGAGACATAGGCCCAGAGCATGACGAAGGCGAAGAGCATCTTCCCGAGGTCGTTGCGCGTGCGGCCGCCGACGAGCGCGGCGACCGATTCCGTTCCCGACAGGCGCAGGACCGTCGCGGTGGCGAGGGCGAGCCCGCCCAGGCCCTGGCCCACGATGAAGAGGACGCCGTACATCGTCGAGTACCAGTGCGGCTCGAGCGACATCACCCAGTCGACCGAGGTGAAGGTCGTCGTCAGGCCGTACGCCACGAGGCCTCCGCCGGACAGGAGCTGCAGACGCCGGTCGAGGCCCGGGTCGGCGTGCGCATCCTGCGCGCGGGACCACTTGTCGAGGAAATAGGCGAAACCCAGCCAGAGGCCGAAGGCCAGGACCGCGCGGAAGATGAAGAACGGCGTGTTCAGGTAGAGGACCTTCTTGCGGAGGATCTCGTCGGCCGCGACGGCGTCCGCGTGCGTCCACTCGTAGAGGCGTGGAAGCCCCGCGAGGACGGGCAGGAACGCGAGCGCCATCAGCGGAAGCGTGCGCATGGCCGCCTCGAGCTCGCGCCGGACCGCGATACCCCAGGCACCGCCCGTCAGGTACTGGAGCATCAGCACCGCCATCGAGCCGGTGGCGAGTCCGTTCCAGAAGACGAAGGCGAGCAGATACGACCGGAAGAACTGGTCGGGGTTCGCGACGGCGCCGAGGCCGCAAACGACGAGCGCGGCGACGCCCACGAACAGAGCGGTGCGGGAGGCCTTCAACGCGCGTGCTCTCCGGGAACGGCCGTCGGGACGATCGGGTGCTCCCGCCAGTCTTCTTCGTTGGGGATCAGCGGGGCGGGCCGGGGCGCGGCCTGCGGCGATTCGAGAGCGGGACGGGCGTCCGCCGGCACGTCGGAGATCGTCGCGCCCTGCGAGAGTTGCAGCGCGCGGATGAAGGCGGCGATCGCCCAGCGGTCCTTCGGAGGGATCTGCGCGGAGTAGTCGAGCATCGCGCCGAACCCGACGGTCTGCACGTCGAAGAAGTAGCCGACCGGCGCGGCGCGGAGGCGGTCGATCTGGAACGAGTTCGGGCGGCGGAGTCCCCGCTGCACGACGATCCCGAGGCCGTCACCCGTCAGGCCATGGCAGGGAGAGCAGTAGATGCCGTAACGCTCCCGGCCGCGGGCGAGGAGCTCCTTCGTCAGCGGGACCGGAAGCTCCGCGATCGGCTGGCCGTCCACCTTTCCCGTCGCGAAGCGGCGGTCCGCATTCAGGAAGCCGCGCGCCACCGTGTCCTCGGGCAGCGGCCGCGCCGAGCGTCCGTCGGCAAAGAAGGCGCTGCCGCGGAGGTCCTTGTACTTGGGCTGGTCCTGCATGTCCCTTCGGCAGGACGCGGCGAAAAGTGCGAGCAGGAGCCAAGCGACGTCGCGACGACTGCGGCGTGAGTCCTCAGTCCGCGGTCCTCGGTCCCGAGTCCTCCGACTGAGGACTGTGCACTGAGGACCGAGGACTCCCGATGCTTTCGCCACTCTATGGCTCCACGTCCATCACGATGCTCGGACGAAGACTTTCGAGAAACTCCCGCGTCTTCTCGCGGTCGAACTTCGGGTCGCGCGCCTCGATGCAGAGGAAGAAACGGTCGCGCGACGCGAGCGCGAAGCGCGGCGTGTTGAAGACCGGGTGATAGGGCATCGGCAGTCCGTTCAGCCCGAGCATGCCGAGCACCGCCGCGAATGCCGCGAAGAGGATGGTCGTCTCGAAGGTGGGCACGATGAACGCCGGCGCGCTATGGAACGGCTTGCCGCCGATCACGAGGGGGTACGCGATGACGGAGGTCCAGTAGCAAAGCCCGTATCCCGCGAGCCCTCCGAGGATGCCGAACGCGAGAACGAGGGCGGGCAGCTTGCGGTCGTGGATGTCGAGCGCCTCGGTCAGAGCCTCGATCGGATACGGCGTATAGGCGTCGAGCTTCCGATAGCCTGCCTCCCGCGCCTCGCGGGCCGCGGCGACGAGCTCGCTTGGTCCCTCGAACTCGGCCATGAGGCCGTAGAGGCCCTCGGGCTTCATTCGTGCTCCGCCACTTTCGCCTCCGGGAGGATCTGGCGCATCTCGAAGATCGAGATCATCGGAAGGAGCCGGATGAAGAGGAACATCAGCGCCAGGAAGAGGCCGATCGAGCCGACGAACGTCGCCCAGTCGAAGATCGTGCCGTGGTACATGCCCCAGGACGAGGGCAGGAAGTCCCGGTGCAGGGAGACCACCACGATTACGTACCGCTCGAGCCACATCCCGACGTTGACGATCATCGCCATGCAGAAGAGCGACGGAATCGAGCGCCGCACGCGCCGGAACCACAGCATCTGCGGCGCGAGAAGGTTGCAGAAGAGCAGGACCCAGTACATGTGCTTGTAGGGGCCGCCGAGCCGGTTCCAGAGCATGTAACGCTCGTAGGCATTGCCGCTGTAGAAAGCCATGAAGGCCTCGACGGCGTAGCCGTAGCCCACGATGAGCCCGGTCGCGAGGAGGATCTTCGCCATGTTGTCGAGGTGCTTCATGGTGATGAAGTCCTCGAGGCCGTAGATCTTGCGGAGCGGGATCGCGAGCGTCAGCACCATCGCGAAGCCGGCGTAGATCGCGCCGGCGACGAAGTACGGCGGGAAGATCGTGGCATGCCAGCCGGGCACGATGCCCGCCGCGAAGTCGAACGACACGACCGTGTGCACGGACACGACGAGCGGCGTCGCGAGCCCGGCGAGAAGCAGCGAGGCCTGCTCGTAGCGCGCCCAGTGTCGGGCCGAGCCGCGCCAGCCCATCGCGAGCGCGCCGTAGAGGACCTTGGCCCAGAGCTTCCTGGCGCGGTCGCGCAGCGTTGCGAGGTCCGGAATCATCCCGACGTACCAGAAGAGGAGCGACACGGTCGCGTAGGTCGAGACCGCGAAGACGTCCCAGATGAGCGGGCTGCGGAAGTTCGGCCACATTCCCATGGTGTTGGGGTAGGGAATGAGCCAGTAGTCGAGCCACGGCCGGCCCGTGTGAAGGGCGGGATAGATTCCGGCGCACGCCACGGCGAAGATCGTCATCGCCTCGGCGAAGCGGTTGATGGAGTTGCGCCACGGCTGCCGCAGCAGCAGGAGGATCGCGGAAATGAGCGTCCCGGCGTGCCCGATGCCGATCCACCACACGAAGTTGACGATCTCGAATCCCCATCCGACCGGCTGGTTGACGCCCCACACGCCGATTCCGCGGAAGAGGAGCCACGTCACGGCGGCGAGGAGCACCATCATCAGAGAGAAGCCGACGAAAGCGCCGAAAAACCAGGCCTTCGGTGTCCGCCGCGACAGCGCGATCGACGCGAGCTTGTCGGTCAGCGTCGTGAAGCTGTAGCCCGGACCGAGGATCGCGCCGGAGGGAGTCGCGGGCCGGGCCGCGTGGTCTTCGCCGCGGCCGTCGCTCATGCGTGCTCCCCGCCGGTCTTCGCGGCGGCCGGCAGCGCGTCGTTCGGGTTCGTGATCGAGGCGAGGTAGGTCGTGCGCGGCCGCGTGCCGAGCTCGGCCAGGAGGCCGTACTGCCGCCGCCCGGCGCGGGCCTTCGAGACCGCGCTCCCCGGATCGGCGATGTTGCCGAAGACGATCGCGGCGGCGGGGCAGACCTGCTGGCAGGCCGTCACGATCTCCCCGTCGGCGATCGGACGGTTCTCGCGCTCGGCGGCGATGCGCGCGCGGTTGATCCGCTGCACGCAGTAGCTGCACTTCTCCATGACGCCGCGGCTGCGCACGGTGACCTCGGGATTGCGCACCATCTTGGCGAGCTCGGTGTGGAAATCCGAGTAGAGGAAGAAGTTGAAGCGGCGCACCTTGTACGGGCAGTTGTTCGAGCAGTAGCGCGTGCCGACGCAGCGGTTGTAGACCATCTGGTTGAGACCCTCGGCGCTGTGCACGGTCGCGGCGACGGGGCAGACGGTCTCGCAGGGCGCGTCCTCGCAGTGCATGCACGTGACCGGCTGGTGCACCGTCTTCGGGTCGTCGAGGCTGCCCTCGTAGTAGCGGTCCACGCGGATCCAGTGCATCGCGCGGCCGCGCGTCACCTCGTGCTTGCCGACGACCGGGACGTTGTTCTCCGCCTGGCACGCCACGACGCAGGCGTTGCAGCCGACGCACGCCGCGAGGTCGATCGAAAGCCCCCAGGCGTAGGCCGCGGTAGGCAGTTTCGGGTAGAGCGTGTCGTCGGGAGCCGGCGGCGGCTCGCCCATCTTCCGTACGGCGTCGGGATCGCGCGCGAGCGCGGCGGCGGTCACGGTCCGGACGATGTCGCGGCCCTCCATCGCGTGATGGTGCTGGGTCGTCGCGAGCGGGTAGTGGCCGCCGGTCTTGCGGATCTCGAGCCCCGCGCGCGACCAGAGCCCGTCGGACCCGCGCAGCGCATAGACGTCGAAGCCCTTGCCGTTCGCGACGCGGCCGCCGCGGCGGCGCCCGTAGCCGAGCGGCAGCGTGACGCATCCTTCGGCCTGACCCGGCTGGATCCAGACCGGCATCGTCAGCCGGCGGCCCGCGAGGAGCAGATCGACCAGGTCCTCGTTGGCGACTCCGAGCTTCTCGGCCGTGGCGGGCGAGATCAGCGCGGCGTTGTCCCAGGTGAGCTTCGTGAGCGGCTTGGGCAACTCCTGCAGCCACGCGTTGTTCGCGTACGCGCCGTCTCCGACCGTCGAATCCGGGCGGAAGAGCGCGGTGAGCTCGCCGGCGGTCTCCGCGGCGGCGGCCTTCGCATCGGGCGGACGCAACGACGGCGAGGGCGACCGGGGCGCGAAGGCCGTGTCTTCGACGACGCCGTCATGGACGGCTTTGCGCCAGGCCGTGTCGAAGTCGCCGGCGAGCCGCGCGCGCCAGAAATCCTTCACGAGATCGTGGCCCGTCTTGTCGGACTGCTCGGAGAACGCCGCGAGGAACTCGTGCGCCGACTTGCCGCCGTAGAGCGGCAGGATGAGCGGCTGGAGGATCGTGGCCGTGCCGTCGTACGCGCGCGCGTCGCTCCACGCCTCGAGCGAATGCGCTTCCGCGACGTGCCAGTGGCAGAGGCGCGAGGTCTCGTCCTCGTAGAGCCCGAGCCGCAGGCGCAGCGGCACCTTCTCCATCGCCTCGGCGAACCGGAGATCCGCGGGCGCGGTGTAGACGGGATTTCCTCCCACGACGACGAGCGTCGAGACCTTTCCGGCGCGCATTTCGTCGGCGAGCTGCGCGAGCGCGGCCGCGCCGCCCGGCGGTCCGGCCAGCACGGGCTCCGTGTAGACGACGGTCTTGCCGGCATTGCCGAGCCGCTCGTTGATCGCGTGCGCGAGCGCGTGCACCGGTGCGGGCTGGCCCTCGCCGGCGAGGACGAGGCCCGAACCCTTGTGCGCCAGAAGGTCCTTCGCCACGGCCGAGGCGAAGGCGTCCGAGGAGACCCGGCCCGAAGTCGCGCCGACGGCCGCGGCGACCGCGCGCGCCAGAGCCTCGATCCCCGCCGGCGTCAGCGGGCGGCGGTGGTCCGCGCGCGCGCCGGTCAACGTCGGCGTGGATTCCGCGACGTAGAGCCGATTGGGGCTCTCGCCGCGGCGCCGCGAGGCGAAGTCGCGCGCCGCGCGCGCCGGCGCGGGTCCATCCGCGAGGAAGTCCGCCTCGAGAGACAGGATGACGTCGGCGCGGTCGAACGCGTAACGGGGCTCGAGGAGTTCGCCGAAGGCGGCCTGGGCCCCGGCGTACACGTTCTCGCGGCCGGCCGGCTCCCAGACGACCCAGCGCGCCTCCGGCAGCGCCGCGAGCATCTGCGCCATCTGTGCGGCGAAGGTCGGGGAGCTCGTCGCGCCGGTCAGGAAGCGCAGCCCCGCGCCCCGGCCCGGGCGCTCCTTCTCGACAGCCAGCCGGGCCGCCGCCAGGAAAGCGCTCCAGGGGCGGATCTCGCCGCGCTCGGAGAGCGTCTGCGAGCGGTCGGGATCGTACAGGCCGAGGACGAAGGCCTGCGCGAAGATGTCGGTCCCGCCGAGGCTCGCGGGATGGAGCGCGTTGCCCTCGATCTTCGTGGGCCGGCCTTCGTTGCTCTCGGCGAGGACGCCGCGGGCATAGCCGCCGTGCACGTGCGCGGTCGCGTAGAAGAGCGGCTCGCCGGGCACGACCTCCTCGGGGGCCTTGACGTACGGGTAGATGTGCTCGGTCGGCTGGCGCGTGCAGGCCGTCAGGCCCGCCATCGCGAGCGAAGCGCCGGCGAGCGTCAGGAGCTCGCGGCGGTCCACGCCCGAGTCGATCGGGACGCGGAACTCGCGGTGCAGATGCTCGCGGAAGTCCGCGCCCGCGCCGAGCTCGTCGAGCGACCTCCAGGGGCCGGCCGTCCCCGCGGCCTCGCGGAGCTTCGAGAAGTCGCTCATCGGTGGCACGTCGTGCAGTCCGTCAGCTCGCGGACCGTCCGGATGTGGTACTCGGATTTCAGCCGCTCCCCGATCTCCTCCTGGCGCGCGGCGGGCACGTACCCCATCGTGAAGACCTGGTCCCTGGGACGAAGGTACTTCTCCGTGTTGCGGTGACATTCCAGGCACCAGGACATCTGGAGCGTCGGGTGCTGAGAGATCAGCGGCATCTGGTCGACGCGGCCGTGACAGGTCTCGCAGCCGACGCCCTTGGCGACGTGGATCGAATGGTTGAAGTAGACGTAGTCCGGCAGGTCGTAGACCTTGACCCAGTCGATCGAGCGGTCCGTCCGGAAGCTCGCCCGGACGGGCTCGAGCTCCGGGCTCTGGTCCCAGATCTGGGAGTGGCAGTTCATGCAGGTCTTCGTCGGCGGGATGTTCGCGAAGGCGGCGCGCTCGACGGTGGTGTGGCAGTAGCGGCAGTCGAGCCCCATCGCTCCGACGTGGTGCTTGTGGGAGAACTGAACCGGCTGGACGCGCGCAACGCCCTGGAGCGTCGTGTACGGGGAACGGTTCAGGGCGTCGAAGAGCCAGAGGAGGAGCGCGAGGAAGAAGACCGCGCCGAAGACGGAGACCCGCGAGATCGTATTCGTGCTGCGATGAAAGACTTGCATCGGAGCGAGCTCGCCCTCCGGGATTCGGGCGGGAGTCTATTTCAAGAAAGGCCCTGCCGCAGTATTTGGGCCAGATGAAGGGCGGGGCGTCCCGAGAGCTGCCGGATCTGCTCGCGACAGGAGAAGCCGTCCGCGATCACGCGCGTCTCGTTCGAAGCGGCGCGGATCTCGGGCAGCAGGCGGCGCTCGGCGCACCTCCGGGAGATCTCGAAATGCTCGCCGCGCTCGAAGCCGAAGGCGCCGGCCATGCCGCAGCAGCCGGCGTCGACGATCTCGACTTCGAGGCCCGATTCGGCGAGCAGGGCCTCGTCGTCGGACGTCCCGAAGAGGGCCCGCTGATGACAGTGTGGCTGCGCGATCGCGCGGCCGGACAGGCGTCCCGTGAGGAGGCCGGGCGCCGCGCGCCGGAGGAATCCCGCGAGCAAGTGGGTCTGCCGCGCCAGCCGCCCGGCGTCGGCGTCATCGGGAAAGAGCTGCCCGAGCTCGTCCCGGAAAACGGCCGCGCAGGAGGGCTCGAGCACGACGACCGGGACCCCCTGACGGAGGGGCTCGCGGAGGGCATCCAGGACGCCGCTTAATAGATGTTGCGCCTCGGGGAGCCGGCCCGAGTCGTAGAGGGGCCGGCCGCAGCAGAGGTCGCCTTCGGGAATCTCGACCGTAAATCCCGCCGCTTCCAGCACTTGCACCGAGTCGCGGGCGATCTCCGGAGCGAACGCGTCGGTGAACGTGTCGGGAAAGAGGAGGACCCGCCGGGCCGGGCCGCCGGCGGCGGGCGCCGGAGCGGTCCGCCCGCGAAACCAGTCCCGGAAGGTGGCGCGTGCGAGCCGCGGGATCTCGCGCTCGGGCGCCACTCCGGCGAACGCCTTCGCGATCCGCGAGAGCCCGGGCGCTCCAGTCAGGAAATTGGCGAGCCGGGGAGCGCGAGAGCCGGCGCGCGCCCAGCGGTGGATCGATCCGAAGATCCGGGCCGAGCGCGGTCGGCGGCGCCCCGCATAGTAGTGGTGCAGGAACTCGGCCTTGTAGGCCGCCATGTCCACGCCGACGGGACACTCCGACCGGCAGGCCTTGCACGAGAGACACAGGTCGAGCGCCTCCTTGACCTCCGTCGCTCTCCCAGCCGCCGCGGACCACCTCGCCCCGCAGCATCTCGAAGAGGAGGCGCGCGCGGCCGCGCGTCGAATGCCGCTCCTCGCCGGTCGCGCGGAAGCTCGGGCACATCGTGTCGCCGTCGTCGCGCCGGCACTTGCCCACGCCGACGCAGCGAAGGGTCGCGCGCGAGAAGTCGCCGCCGTCCTGCGGGAAGCGGAAGACCGTCGCGCCGCCCGGCGGACCCGGCAACCCGCCCTCGAGACGCAGGTTCGCGACGATGGGATTCGGGTCCACGACCTTTCCCGGGTTCATGAGTCCGTCGGGGTCCCAGATGCGCTTGAACTCACGGAACGCCTCGACGAGCTCGGGCCCGAACATCTTCGGCAGGAGCTCCGCGCGCGCCTGGCCGTCGCCGTGCTCGCCGGAGAGCGAGCCACCGTACGAGAGGACGAGGTCCGCGGCCTCGCCGACGAATGCGCGGAAGCGCGCGATGCCCGCCTTCGATTCGAGATCGAAATCGAGGCGCGTGTGGACGCACCCGTCGCCGAAGTGGCCGTAGAGATCGCCGCGATAGCCGTGCCTCTCCCAGAGGCGGCGCAGGTCGCGCAGGTAGGGGCCGAGCTTCTCGGGCGCGACGGCGGAATCCTCCCAGCCCTCCCACGTCAGCGGGCGGCCGGCGGGATGCGCCGTGGCGGGCAGGCCGGACTCCCGCACGGCCCAGACGCGGCGCTGCTGCGCGAGCTCGGTGAAGACGCGCGTGCGCGGGGCCGGTCTTCCGCCGCGCAGGTCCTCCTCGAGCGTCCGGGCTTTCGCCGCGGCGGTCTCGACGCTCTCCGCGCCGAGCTCGACGAGCAGCCAGCCGCCGCCCTCGGGAAGCAGTGCGAGCCCCTCGAGGCTCAGGCCCGCCGACCGCGCGTCGGCGACGAGGCCGTCGTCCAGGCCCTCGAGACCGGCGGGCCGGTGGGCGAGCACCTGCGGGACCACGTCGGCCGCCGCGAAGACGTCGGGATAGGCCGCGACGAGCAGGACGCGCGCGGGCGGGCTCGGGATCAGATGCAGCGTCGCCTCGAGCACGGTGGCGCACGTACCTTCGGAGCCGACGAGTGCGCGAGCGACGTGGAAGCCGTTCTCGGGGAGGAGGGCGGGCAGGTTGTAGCCCGAGACGCGCCGCGGGATCGGCGGAAACCTCTCCCGGATCGCCGCGGCGTGCCGGTCGCGGAGCGCGGCGAGCGCGCCGTAGATCCTTCCTCGCCGGCCGCCGGCGGCGACGATCTCCCGGAGCTCGTCCTCTCGCGTCGCCCCGACGCGCAGGCGCTCGCCGTCGGAGGTCAGGACATCGAGCGCCGCGACGTTGTCGGCGGTGCGCCCGCCTTCGCCCTCGAAGCGCGCGAGCACGGAGTGCACGCCGCAGGAGTCGTTGCCGATCATGCCGCCGAGCGTGCAGTACGCGTGCGTCGCCGGGTCGGGCCCGAACGTCAGTCCGTGGCGCTCGGCTTCCCGCCGCAGATCGTCGAGCACGGCGCCCGGCTCGACCCGCGCGAGCCGCCGCGCGGGGTCGACTTCGAGAACGCGGCGGAGGTGGCGCGAGAAGTCGAGCACCACGGCCGCGTTGCAGCACTGGCCCGCCAGAGAGGTCCCGGCGCCCCGCGTCAGGACGGGCGCGCCGAATCGGCGGCACACCGCGACCGCCGCCGCGACGTCGTCGGCGGACTCGGGCACGACGACGCCGATCGGGACCTGGCGATAGTTCGACGCGTCCGTGGCGTAGACGGCCCGGCTGCCGGCGTCGAAGCGGACCGCGCCGCGGACCTCCCGGGCGAGGGCGCGGGCGAGCGCGGCGACGTCCGTCCCGGCCGGAGGTAGACGATCGGGCGGCATCGGGTTCCGCGATGCTAGCAGGCTGCTGAAAAATGGATGCGGGCGTCGTGTCCGGCACTTTGCAGGCGGCGCCTGACGCGGGATTCTTGCGGAGCTTCGTCGCCCTTGTCGGCGCCGGCAAAGTGCCGCCCACCCTCCGGGTTACGGCGGCGCGGGGCCATCTCCTTCGTCATCGCTCCTCACCGATGCGAAGGCATCGCCGTCGTCGCGCTTCCTCGGATCTGACCCCGCGGCGCTCGTAACGCCATCCCACACCCTTTTTCAGCAACCTGCTAGCAGGCCGCGAAACGGGACCGCCGCGATTCGTAATTTTGAGTCGGCCGCCAAGATTCCGAATCGCACCGGCGGGATGAATCGGGGCGGTCCCGAGGGTTCAACCACTCGTCCCAGACCGGAAGCCGTTCGTCACAAACACGCGAGCCCGCGTTGATGGCAGTGGTGTTGCTCTCTCGGAGCTGTGAAGCGGGCGCAAAGGGTCGCGTCCGATGAGAGAGGAGCTTATGGCCAGACGAAATCGAATCGGGCTTTGGGGGGTATTGCTCGTCCTCGGCATCGCGGCGGCCGGGCCGTTGCTGGCCGACGGATCGCAAGTGGGCACGTTGAAGGGGCGCGTGCGCGACGAGTCGGGCGGTGCGCTTCCGGGCGTGACCGTCGAGCTGACGAGCGCCGACAAGGGATTCACCCGGACGGAGATGACGGACGCGTCCGGCGCCTTCACGTTCGCAGTGCTGCCTCCGGGAAGGTACAACGTCCGGGCGACGCTCTCGAGCTTCGAGACGTTCGAGTCCAACAACAACCTGGTGACCGCCGAGAAGACGACGGTCGTGGACGTCAGCCTGAAGCTCGCGGCGACCGCCGAGACGATCACCGTCTCCGGCGAGGCGCCGCTGGTGGACCGGACCAACGTCTCGGATACGACGCACGTCGATTCCTCGCTGACGGACTCGCTGGCGGTCCTCCGGGGCTACCAGAGCGTCGTCGAGCTCACACCCGGCCTGAACGACGCGGATGCCGACGGCAACACGAACTCTCACGGCGCCGTCGACAGCTCGAACCTGTTCCTCTTCGACGGCGTGGACACGACGGACCCGACGACGGGCACCTTCGGCGCCAACAACAACTTCGACACGATCCAGGAGGTCGTGGTCTCCAACTCCGCGATCTCTGCGGAATACGGTCGCTCGCAGGGCGCCGTCGTGAACGTCATCAGCAAGTCGGGCACCAACGTCCTCCACGGATCGGCCCGCACGCTCGTGACCAACGACAACTGGAACGCGCAGAACAAGGGCGGGGAAGACTTCCACCGCGATCCGCTCAACCACAACGTCTACGACTACCTCTTCACGCTCGGCGGGCCGGTGTGGAAGGACCACGTGTGGTTCTTCGGCGGCTACGAGCGCAACCCGCAGTTCACCCCGCCGGCGCAGGTGGCGATCTCGGAGCTCAACCCGCCGCCGCTGTCGGGGCAGAGCTACTCGGCCAGCCGCGAGTTCGTCGCATGGCAGGGCAAGCTCTCGGGACAGATCACGCCGGCGCACGCGGTGACGTTCTCGGCGCAGGCGGACCCGTTCACGGGAATCATCCGGAACTACTGGAACGAGTTCGGCCTTCCCTCCGCGGAGCTCTTCGCCCTGACCGCGCAGGACCAGTCGAATGATTGCCCCTGGGCGTGCATCTGGCAGGCGCGTTACACGGGTGTGTTCGGCGCCAACGTCTCGGCCGAGGCCTCGTACGCGCAGCAGCGCGGCGGGCTCACGGTCAACAACAAGTTCGACAGCGGGACCTTCGACGGCTCGCCGATCTTCAACCTCGCCGAGGGCCTCTTCTACAACGGCAATCCGTTCAACGGACTGGTCGAGCGTCCCCGAGATCAGGCCAACGTGGCGCTGAGCGTTTTCCAGGAGCTCTTCGGGCAATCGCACCAGTTCAAGGTCGGGGTCGACTACCAGAAGATCAAGTCGGAGTCCTCCTACACCTATCCCGGCAATCAGAGCTTCTTCATCTCGGGCTTCGACGCCGCGACGCGGACGATGCTCCTGCAGCCGGGGGACCAGTGGTTCAAGGGCACGCCGCCCGAGTCCTCGGTCTCGACCGGAAAGATCTACGGCATCTACGGTCTCGACCGCTTCGACGCGACCAACCGGCTCTCCTTCAACCTGGGTGTCCGCGTGGACGTCCAGGACGGCAAGAGCGACCTGAAGCAGGCGGTCGTCTCGGCGACGACGGTTTCGCCGCGGCTTTCCGCCTCCTACGACATCTTCGGCAACGGCAAGACGATCGCGTCGGCCTCCTACGGCCAGTACCGCGACTTCCTGGTCCAGAGCATCATCGACTCGATCTACAGCGGCGTGCCACAGCTGACGAACTTCGACGTGTTCGTCTGGGACGGCTCGGCGTGGCAGTTCGCGCAGGCTCTCCGTTCGGGCGGCAACGACGCGCCCGTCAACAACGATCTGACACCGTCGAAGGTCAACGAGTTCAACGTCGCGCTGCAGCAGCAGCTGGGCAACTCGATGGCGGTCGGCGTCCGCGGGATCTATCGCAAGTGGGACAACCTGATCGATGACGCCCGCGTCATCGACAACGGGCAGAAGATCACGACGCCCCAGAACTTCACCAACGGGGAGCTCAAGCGCTACTACAAGGCGATCGAGCTGACCGCCGAGAAGCGCTTCGCGAACAACTGGCAGATCCTGGCGAGCTACACGCTCTCCCGCGCGGAGGGCAACCACGAGGCCGTGTTCGCCTCCCAGCTCTTCGATTACTCGGGACAGACGTGCAACGTGCCGGCGGTGACGCACCACGATTCCGCGGGCAATGTCGTCGTCGACGCGCCGGCGGTCAGCGGAGACTGCGCCTCCATCCTGGCGAACAACCGGCGCGGGCTTCTCTCCTACGACGCGACGCACCTCGTGAAGATCTTCGCGGCCTACACGTACCCGTTCTCGTTCATGAGCCTGACGGCGGCGCCCTCGTTCACGTTCTCGTCCGGTCTGCCTTATCAGCAGCAGCAGACGTTCAACATCAACGGCGACTCCGACGTCTACTACTACACGCGGAAGGGGTCCTCCCGCCTGCCCAACTGGTATCAGGTGAACTTCGCGCTCGAGGCGGACTTCCGGATCTTCAACCCCGTCCAGTTCGGCATCAAGGGCGAGGTCTTCAACCTGACCAACCAGCAGCCGGTCACCAATGGCGTCAACCTGCTCCCGAACGCGAACTTCGGAACGCCGCAGGGACGCAACTCGCTCAATCCGCCGCGCAACTACCAGTTCAGCGCGGTCCTGAAGTTCTAGTTTCCTCTCCTCTCGCGGGGCTCCGGTTCGCCGGGGCCCCGCTTTCTTGCGTGCTTCGGGGACGGCACAGTGAGACTTTCCAGCACACGTTCGGGACGAAGCCGGCGTCGGGACGGACGAACACGGCGGCGGGACGTCCGTAACCTTGTCAACGGCCTTTCGTATCAGCGTTAAGGAGGCGTCCTACGGCTACACAAAGAGCGACATTGAAGATCCGTGCATTGATCGTGGATGACGAGCCGCTCGCGCGCGAGCGGATCCGCGGCCTCCTCGCGGAGGACGCGGAGGTGGAAGTGGTCGGCGAATGCTCGGACGGCAAGGAGGCCGTGGAGGCGATCCGGCGGCTGGCTCCGGACCTCGTATTCCTGGACGTCCAGATGGCCGAGATGGACGGCTTCTCCGTCCTCGACGAAGTGGGCGGGGAGCGCATCCCGGCGGTCATCTTCGTGACGGCCTTCGACCAGCACGCGCTGAAGGCCTTCGAGGTGCACGCCCTCGACTTTCTTCTGAAGCCCTTCGACCGCGAGCGGTTCTGGCAGGCGCTCGCGCGAATCAAGGATCATCTGCAGTTCGCCACACCGGGCGTCCTCAACCAGCGGATCCTGAGTCTCCTCGAGGATCTGCGGAAGCCGCAGCCGGGCCACGTGGATCGCCTCGCGCTGAAGACCGGCGGCCGCGTGTCGTTCCTGCGCGCGGACGAGATCGACTGGATCGAGGGCGAGGGGAACTACGCCCGGCTCCACGTTTCGAAGCAGTCGCATCTGATCCGCGAGACGATGAACCAGCTCGAGTCGCGGCTCGATCCGTCGCGGTTCCTGCGGATCCACCGGTCGACGATCGTCAATACCGAGCGCATCAAGGAGATCCAGCCGCTCTTCAACGGCGCCTATGGCGTCCTCCTGAAGGACGGGACGCGCTTGACGCTGTCGCGCGGCTATCGCGACCGGCTGCGCGTGCTCACGGGCGAAGAGGTGTGAAGGGCGGCGGTCCGGGCGCCGCGGGCGCCGTCGCGCGGCCCGTCCCCGCCGCCAGCGCGCTCGTCGCTGGCAGAAGGGCGTCCGTCCCAGAAGCGTTGCCGGCTCCGGGACCGACCCGCATCGTGGCGCCAATGGAACCCCCGGCCGGCCTCTCGGCGCTCCCGGGCATCGCTGTCGCGCGCGCGGGCACGATCGGCGCGCCCTCGCCGGGCCGACCCGAGGATCTGATCGCGGTTGCGGACGCGCTCGGAATCCCGTGGGAACGTCTCCTCGCCGCCGAGATCGCGGCCGAGCGGACGCTCCGCGGATTCGTGGGCGAGCCCGCGGAAGATCAGCCGCTCTGGAAGTTTTTCTCGGCGCTGCCGGCGACGGCGCTCGACTCGTGGCGCGTGCGCGAACGGCTCGCCGACCGCATCCGGGAAGCACGTCTGACCCGATCGGGTGCGGCGATGCGCAGCGTGCGGGAAGCCGTGGACGACCTCTGCGGCCGCGGATCGACGGCTGCCCGCTCGCGGGATCAGGCGCTCGCCGTGCATCTCTCCCTGGCGCTCGAGCGCGTCCGCGAGCTCGCCCGCGCGGCGCGCGCCGCGGAACGGCCGCGTGGAGAGCGCGCGGAGCGCGTCGCCCGCGTCGTCGAGCGCACCGGCTGCACGGAGGCCGACGCGGCCTGGGCGGTCGAACGCGCCGATGCGCCGGGCCGGACGCACGCGATCGACGACGCCGTCCGGCAGGCGCGGGCCGAAGGCTTCGAGATCCCGGCCGCCGCGTCGGAGTTCCACGCCTTCCTCGCGCTGCGGAAGCTCGCGCGCCGCCATCCCGTGCGCCGAAGCCGGCGTTCCACGCCCCGTACCCGCCCGGCCGCGCGCCGCCAGGCGCACCATCGCCTCGCTTCGTAGTCCCCGAAATCCGCCTCGAATACCACCGACGATGTCGCGCGCTTGCGCGATTCCGCGATTCGGATTTCCGTCATCGCATCCGTATTCCTGAATCGCGTCGCGGCGACGCGCGCGGTGTCCGGACATTCACCACTCGTGCGCGACTTTTCGTCCCCGCATTCGGCGCGTCGGTCATTCGTCACGTGACGAACCAAAATGGCAACGGCATTGCTCCTTCCGAGCATCGCGCCGGCGTGCGGCGCGGCTTTCAACCCGAGCAGAGGGAGGAACAATGCGACAACGGTTTGTTTGTACGGTCGCCGGGCTCGCGATACTGGCGCTCGCCGTGGCGGCGCCGCCGGTCCTCGCGCAGTACGGCGGAAACACGGGCGGCATCGACGGCAAGGTCGTCGACGAGCAGGGGGCTGTGCTCCCCGGCGTGTCGGTGACCGTGACGGGCGTCGGCGCGCCGCAGACGGTCTATTCGGATGCGCGCGGCGATTTCCACGTCATCAATCTGCCGCCCGGCGTCTACACCGTGACGGTGGCGCTCCAGGGGTTCTCGACGGTCAACCGCGAGAACGTGACGGTGGCCCTCGGCCGCAATACCGAGCTGACGATCCCGATGAAGCTCTCCGCGGTCGCGGCCACGGTGACCGTCTCGGGTGAAACGCCGGTCATTTCGACGAAGAAGGTCGAGACCGGCGCCGCGATCACACAGGAGGAGTTGCGGGCGATCCCCAACGCCCGCGATCCGTGGGTCGTGCTGCAGTCCGCTCCGGGCGTGCAGATCGACCGCATCAACGTCGCCGGCTCGGAGTCGGGGCAGCAGTCCAACTTCGCCGGCAAAGGATCGACCGCCGGCACCTTCGCGGTGGACGGCGTGAACCTGACCGACATGTCGGCGCTGGGCGCCTCGGCCGGCTACTTCGACTTCGACTCGTTCCAGGAGATGCAGGTCATCACGGGCGGCGCCGACGCCTCGATCTCGGGCTCCGGCACGCACCTGAACATGGTGACCAAGCGCGGGACCAACGAGGTGCATGGCAGCGCCCGTCTCTTCGCCGTCGATCACCACTTCCAGTCCGACAACCTGCCGGACGAGGCGAAGACGCAGGTCGACTCGAACGGGAACCCGGCGCCTCTCGCGGCCGGCAACTCGATCAACAGCGTGCAGGACTACGGTGCCGAGGTCGGCGGTCCCGTGTGGAAGGACCACATGTGGCTGTGGGGCTCCTACGGCCGTGACCAGATCAACCTGATCACGGCGGGCGGCGCCAGCGACAACACGACGCTCGAGGACTTCAACGCGAAGTTCAACTGGCAGATCGTGCCGTCCAACACGGTGGACGTCTGGTATCTGCGCAGCGACAAGCTGAAATTCGGGCGCAACGCCAGCCTGACGCGTCCGCAGGAGACGAGCTGGAACCAGACGCTCCCGCAGAACACGTGGAAGGTGGCCGACTCGCAGATCGTGGGCTCGAGCCTGTTCCTGACGGCCCAGTACAACGGGTTGAACGGCAACTTCACGCTGGATCCGCAGGGCGATCCGAACCGGCAGACGTTCATCGACGAGGGCGGCGTCTGGCACAACACCTACGAGTTCTTCGCCGGTCCGCGTCCGCAGCGGCAGGTGAAGGCCGACGCGTCGTACTTCTTCAACGCCGGCTCGGTCGGCAACGAGCTGAAGGCCGGATTCGGTTACCTGAAGTCCGGCGCCCGGTCGACTTCCCAGTGGCCCGGAACCGCCGGCTTCCAGTTCAACGGGTCGGGACCCCTCGCGGGGCAGACCTACGGCGACCTCTTCGACTGCGGCGGCCCCTGCGCGGCGATCACGCGGCAATCGAATCTCTCGATCGACAACAAGTACTACAGCGCGTACCTGCAGGACGCGATCACGTTCGACCGTCTGACGGTCAACCTGGGCGTGCGCTGGGACCAGCAGTTCGGCAACAACAACCCGACGACGATCCTCGGTAACCCCAGTTCCCGGACGTTCTGCCGACGGTCGTCTATCCGGGCGCGAACCAGCCGTTCAAGTGGACCGACTGGCAGCCCCGCGCGGGCCTGACCTATGCGCTCGGCACCAACCGCTCGACGGTGTTCAAGGCGAGCTACTCCCGTTACGCCGAGGCTCTCGGAACGAACACGACCGGCCAGGTCAATCCGACCAACTCGGTCTCCTACGGGTACTACGCCTGGAACGATGCCAACCACGACAATCTCGTCGAGCCGGACGAGGTCGATCTCAGCCAGTTCGACCACAGCCGCAACTACGACCCGGCCAACCCCGGCGCCGCGGTCTCTCCCAACAATTTCACGCCGGGCTTCCACGCACCGCGGACCTGGGAAGTCGTGGCGGGAGTGGATCACGAGCTGCTCCCGGCCTTCGCGGTCGGCGTCGCCTACACGCATCGCGACTTCGGCAGCCAGCTCTACCGTTACCCGGCCGGTACCACGCAGGGCGACTACACGCAGTACACGACGATCAACGGGACGCTTCCCTCGCAGTTCGGCGGTGGCGCCTACTCGGCGCCGGTCTACGAGCTGACGTCTTGCTTCAACAATCCGGACACCTGCGTGCCTCCCCCGGGCTACACCTGGACCAATCGGAGCGACTTCCACCAGACCTACGACGGCGTGGATCTCGTGCTGACCAAGCGTCTCTCCAACCGGTGGATGATGCGCGGCAGTTTCACGTACAACGTCAACAAGCAGCACTCCGGGCCCAACGGCTGTGTCGATCAGACAAACATCGTGCCGGGCCAGTCGGGCGACACCGGCAATCCGGCGACGGCCTACACGGGCGAGAGCTGCGCGGACGGCGCCTTCGTGGCGTCACGCTCCACGGGGAGCGGCTCGAAGGACAGCGTCTTTCTGAACTCCAAGTGGCAGTTCAACGTCAACGGCATGTACCAGCTGCCGATGAACTTCAACGTCGCGGCGAGCATCTACGGGCGCCAGGGATACCCGATCATTCCCTTCCGGCGCGTCTTCGGGGATGACGGCTTCCAGCGCGACGTGGTGGCCGCGACGGCGGACAGCCTGCGGTACAACAACGTGTTCGAGCTCGACTTGCGCGCCGAGAAGCTCATCCCGATCACGCAGACGGCCAACGTCACGATCTCGGCGGACCTCTTCAACGTGACGAACCAGGACACGGTGCTCCAGCGTTTCAACCGGCTGAACCGGTCGAACACGGGCCTGATCAAGGAGATCCAGAGCCCGCGCATCTGGCGGTTCGGCGCCAGGGTGAGCTTCTAGACTTCTCACAGCGGATTTCCCTTCCCCGAGCCCCGCCGGGATTCCGGCGGGGCTCTTTTTTTGGTGGAAGATCGCGCCGGGGGTCTTGTTTTGGACGCCGGAATGCGAACGGGGAAGGCGAGAGGCGCCGCGATCCTGCTCGGGGTCGCGATCGGCGCGGCCGGCTGCCGCGGCCGCGCGACCTTTCCGAAGGCGCCCGTCCTCGTCATCTCGATCGACACCCTGCGCGCCGACCACGTGCCGGCCTACGGCTATCACGATGTTGCGACGCCGGCGCTCGACGCGCTGCGCCGCGACGCGGTCCTCTTCGAGAACGCCTACAGCCACGTACCCCTCACGCTCCCGTCGCACGTGACGATGCTGACGGGCCAGCTTCCGCCGCAGGCCGGCGTGCGCGACAACACCGGCTACGTCCTCTCGGCGGACCATCCGACCCTCGCCGAACGCCTGCGCGGCTCCGGATACGCCTGCGGCGCGGCCGTCTCGGCCGTCGTTCTCGCGAAGACCTCGCGCATCGACCGCGGATTCGACTTCTACGACGACAACGTCGAAGCGGCGGCGCCGGGAATGCCGCTCGGCGCGATCCAGCGTTCGGGCTTCGAGAGCGAGCGGATCGCGGAGGAGTGGATCGGCGCCCACTCCGATCGGCCGTTCTTCTTCTTTCTCCATCTCTACGAGCCCCACACGCCCTACGCGCCGCCCGAGCCCTTCGCGACCACGTACCGGGACCGGCCCTACGACGGCGAGATCGCGACGGCCGACGCGATCGTCGGCAAGTTCCTCGCTTTCCTGAAGGCGAAGGGTCTCTACGACGGCGCGGTCGTGATCCTGATGTCCGACCACGGCGAGGGGCTGGGCGATCACGGCGAGCAAGAGCACGGTCTCCTGCTCTATCGCGAATCGCTTCACGTGCCGCTGCTCGTGAAGTTGCCGGGTCGGCGCCGCGCCGGGGAGAGCGTCGCGCGGCCGGTGGGCCTCGTGGACGTCTTTCCGACCGTTCTGGAGCTCGTCGGTCTCGGGGCGCCGCCGGGAATCGCGGGCGCGCCGCTCCTCGCATCGGCCGCCGGGCCGCGGGACAAGTCTCGCGCGATCTACAGCGAGACGCTCTTCCCGCGGTATCACTTCGGATGGAGCGATCTCGCGGCGCTGACCGACGACCGTTACTCCTACATCCATGGACCGCGGGCGGAGCTCTTCGACATCGTGGCGGATCCGGGCGAGAAGCGAGATCTTTCACCGGGCCTGCCGGCGGCCTTCCGGTCGCTGCGGGCGGAGCTGCTCGCGATGCCGCGCCCGCGGCAGGCGCCGGGCGCCTCCGATCCCGAGCAGATCCGCAAGCTCGCCTCGCTGGGATACATCGGCCAGGCCTCCCCGTCGGAGAGCGCCGAGAACCTGCCCGAGCCGCGCGACCACGTCGCCGAGCTCGAGGAGATGCGTGCCGCCCTCGCGCTGTATTCCGGGCGTCGCTACGAGGAAGCCGCGGCGGCCTTCCGCGCCCTGCTCGCCAAGAATCCCGCGATGGCGGACGCCTGGGGCTCCCTCGCCGAGACCGAGCACAAGCTCGGGCGGTACGAGGCCTCGCTCGCGGCCCTGGAGCGCCAGGACCGTCTCACGCCCGGCTCGCCGCACATCCTCCTCTCGTTCGCCAACCAGTACCTGGAGCTCCAGGACCTCGACCGCGCCCGGCTGTACGCGGAGCGAGCGCTCGCCGCCAACGCCCCGCCCGAGGCCAACGAGGTGCTCGCGCGGATCGCTCTCGCGCGGCGCGACTGGCCCGAGGCGGAGCGGCAGGCCAACCTCGCGCTCGAAGGTCACCAGGGACGCAAGCTCCCGTACATCGTGCTGGCGCAGGTGCGCAAGGCCCGCGGCGATCTTCCCGGCGCGCTCCAGATGCTCGACGCGGTGCAGGCGAAGCTCCAGAGCTCGGGCCAGGGGGAGATGTCGAACCTCCACTACTTCCGCGCCGACATCCTCGCGCGGATGGATCGGACGGCGGAAGCCGAGGCCGAGTTCCGCAAGGAGCTGTCGATCTTTCCCGACAACACCGCGGCGTGGACCGGGCTCGCCCTGCTGCACGCGAGCCTCGGACAGCCGGAGGCGACACGACGCGACCTCGAGGATCTCCTGCGCACCGTGCCGACGCCGCGCGGCTACGCCGCCGCGGCCGAGACGCTGCGGATCCTGGGGGACCCCGAGAGCGCGCGGCGGCTCGACGAACGGGCCCGTCTCGGAGGCGGATCGGCCGCCCCGGGTCAGCGCGCCGCGGCGGGGCCGCAGAGAGGGTAGTCCGCGGGGTCCCGCACCAGTCCGGCCCGCACGGGCTTGGCGAGCAGGTAGGCGGCCGCCTCGCGCACCGCGCGCGCGTCCGGCAGGAGCCGCTCGGCGTATCCGCGCTGCCAGAGGGACTGCCCGCCGCGGCGCCGCCAGGCCTGCCCGCAGAGCGACTTCCAGAGCGTGACCGCGGGAGGGAGATGGTCGCGCCGCGGGACGCCGAGCAGAATGCATCCGTGGTCCGACATCAGGCAGTAGGCGTGGAGGGCCGCGCCGGCGCGATCGAGGGCCGGGGCGAGGAGATCCACGCACTCCAGCCCGAACGCCACGTCGTCGAAGACCGGCCGCGATTGCCACGTGGCCACCGTCACGCCGAAGATCGCCCCGAGCTCGCGGCCGCAACCGGCCGATCCGGTTTCCATCACCGAACTCTGATTGTCGCGAGCCGGTGCAGGACGCCGAGCGCTCAGGGAGCCGACGGTGGAGTGCCGCCTACGACGCGGATCTCGTACGGGCCGACGATCTCGCCGCCGGGCCGCGCGCCGCGGAAGCCCACGAGGATCGTTCCCGGCCGCGCCGACGCCTCGGCGATCCGCGCTCCGACGCGATCCACCCCGAAGAACCACCCGAACCAGGGATGGACCCAGAGCCGTCCGGGTGGAAGGCGCTCGGTGCGCGGGAGGACGTTGCCCCAGAGCTCGGAGTGGACGGGCGCGGGCGGCATCGCGCGCAGCCGATCCACGAGCGCGTTGAAGGCGGGCTCGTCGTTCCAGAAGAGGATCTTTCCGTCGAACGTTCCTCCCGCCGCCAGCACCGCCGCGCGCGAGACCGCCATCGTCGCGACGAACGCAACCGCCCATACGGCCCGCCGGCGCGGTTCCCGGTTCATGAGGCGCGCCGCTCCCACGGCGAGGCACGGAAGCCCCGCCACGGTCTGCAGCATGTCGAAGCGGGGGAAGCAGATGAGCGTCAGGCCCGCCGCGACGAGGAGGAGGTCGCGGGCCGAGACGTCGAATTCGCCCGGCCGCTCCCGCGCCGTCTCGATTGCGAGCGGCAGGAACGGGAGGATCACGGCCGCGAGCGTCCCGAGGGACGGGCCGAAGCGCGCGACGGGCACGAACACCGTGAACGGGACGACGAGGGTCCAGCGCAGCATGTCCCGACCGGCGCCGGCCGCGGCGAAGAGCGCGAGCGCGGCGAGATACGGCAGCGAGCCCGCGAGGAAGAGCGCGGCGGCATCGCGCGGACGGCGGCGGACGAGGAGCGCGATCGCGGCGAGCGCGAGCGCGTAGGCGGCCGTCTGCTTGAGGAGGATTGCGAGGCCGAGGAGGAGTCCCGCCCGCGCGGGGCGCCCGCGCGAGAGCGCCGAGGCGATCGGAATGGCCAGCGCGGACATCAGGACGGTCGGCCAGACGGCGTTTCCGTCCGCGGCGTAGAAGAGAGCCAGAAAGAAGGCCGAGGCGAGCGCGCGGACGGCGGGAGAGAACGGGCGCGTCTCGCGGAGGATCGCGACGTGCGCGGCGAGCGGGCCCGCCAGCGCGAAGAGCTTGAGAGTCCCGCCGCGCGCCCCGAAGAGGAGGAACGCGATCGCGAGGAGCCCCGTCGCGCCGGGAGTGTGCTCGCGCTTGATGTCGCGGTACATCTCGAGGCCGCGCGACCAGAGGTACCCCGGCGTCGTGACCTCCGGCCAGGCGACGACGCGCAGGCGGAGAACGAGGAGGACGTGGAGCGCGAGCAGGACGAGCGCGAGGACGTCGATCCCGCGCCCGATCGGTCGCCTTCCGGATGCGACCGTGCCGGTGTCCTTCGGCTGCGGCGGTCGAAGACGACCGGCAGCCGAGAGTTTCGGTCCGGAGGGCTCACCCGCTATCCGACTGGAACTCTCGGCCGCCGTTCGCGGAGCGAACGCTGCGGCCGACAGCCGGACACGTGCCCGCATCCATTTTTCAGCAGCCTGCCGGACGTTCACACGTTGAACTTGAAGAGGATGACGTCGCCGTCGGCGACGACGTAGTCTCGGCCCTCCTGGCGCACGAGCCCCTTCTCGCGCGCGGCGGCCATCGAGCCCGAGGCGACGAGGTCGTCGTAGGAGACGGTCTCGGCCTTGATGAAGCCCTTCTCGAAATCGGAGTGGATGACGCCGGCCGCCTGGGGCGCGGTGTCGCCGGCGTGGATCGTCCACGCGCGCGCCTCCTTCTCGCCGGCGGTGAAGAACGTGCGCAGGCCGAGCAGGTGGTAGGCGGCCCGGATGAGCGCGCCGACGCCGGACTCCTCGACCCCGAGATGCGCCAGGTACTCGCGCGCCTCGGCTTCGGGAAGCTCGGCGAGCTCCGACTCGATCTGCGCCGAGACGGCCACGGCCTCGGTGCCGAGGTGCGTTCGGGCGTACTCGGCGACCGCCGCGACCTGCGGCGCGTCGGCCGCATGCGCGAGCATCTCTTCGGACACGTTCGCCGCGAAGAGGATCGGCTTCGAGGTCAGAAGAAAGAATCGGCGCGCCGTCTCCCGCTCCTCGTCCGAGAGCTCGAGCGTGATCGCGCGGCGGCCCGCGTCCAGGTGGGCCGAGAGCCGGTCGGCGACCGCGAGCGTCGCGCGAGCCTCCTTGTCGCCGCCGCGGGCCGCCTTCTCCGCCCGGTCGCGAATCCGGGCGACGGTCTCGAGGTCGGCCAGCACGAGCTCGGTCTTGATCGTCTCGATGTCGGCGACGGGGTCGAGCGCGCCGGCCACGTGGACGATGTCCTTGTCCTCGAAGCACCGCACGACCTCGACGATCGCATCCACCTCGCGGATGTGCTGAAGGAACTTGTTGCCGAGGCCCTCGCCCTTCGATGCGCCCTTGACGAGGCCCGCGATGTCCACGAACTCGACCGCCGCGGGCACGATCGTCGTGGTCTTCGCGATCTTCGCGAGCGGCGCCAGGCGCGCGTCCGGAACCGTCACGACGCCGACGTTCGGGTCGATCGTGCAGAACGGATAGTTGGCCGCTTCCGCCTTCCGCGTCCGGGTGAGGGCGTTGAAGAGGGTGGACTTGCCGACGTTCGGGAGCCCGACGATTCCGGCGCGCAACATGAGCGGCGCAGTTTACCGTCATCGGTCGGAGCGGGGCGAAACGCCGTTAGAATCCTCCGGACTTGAGCGCCACCTCGACGTCGTCCGGGCCGCGACTGCTGCGCGTCGTCTCGCGCTGGGAGATCGTGGCCCTGTCGGTCAACGACGTGATCGGCAGCGGCGTCTACCTGATCCTGCCGGTCGCGGCGGCGCAGCTGCTCGGCGCGGCGAGCGTCTGGGCGATCCTGGCCGCCGGGTTCGCGGTCCTGCTGATCGTGCTCTGCTTCGCGGAGGCCGGGAGCCTCTTCGACCGCGCGGGCGGCGCGTACGTCTATACCCGCGCGGCGTTCGGCGACCTCGCCGGGTTCGAGGTCGGGTGGATGACGTGGATCGCGCGCATCGCGTCCGTGGCGGGTCTGTCGGTCTTCTTCGCCCGCGCCGTGGGGTTCCTGTGGGAGGGGGCGCGCGAGGGCGCCGGCAAGTGGGCCACGATCCTGGTCGGGCTCGCGTTCCTGACCTGGATCAACGTGCGCGGCGTCAAGTCGGGCGCGCGCGCCGCCGTGCTCCTCACGTGGGGCAAGGTGCTGCCGCTCGCCCTTTTCGTTGCGGTCGGGATCTTCGCCGTCCAGTGGGGCCGGGTCTTCCCGGTGCCCGCGCCGGCGCGCGAGAACTTCTTCAAGGCGGCGCTGCTCGTTCTGTTCGCGTACGCCGGATTCGAGAACACGGCGGCGCCGGCGGCCGAGTTCCGTAATCCCCGGCGCGACGTTCCCTTCGCGCTCATCGTGATGATCGTTCTGGTCACCGTGATCTACACGACGGTTCAGCTCGTGGCGATCGGGACGATCGACAGCCTCGGCGCCTCGCCGACGCCGCTCGCCGACGCCGCTCGCCGGATGATGGGACCGATCGGCGGTTTCCTCCTGACCCTCGGCGCCGCGCTCTCGGTGCTCGGGACGAACAACAACACGATTCTGTCCGGGCCTCGATATCTCTACGCCCTCGCCGAGACCGGCGCGCTGCCGCGCGTCTTCGCACGCGTGCACCCGAAGTACCACACGCCCTACGTCGCGATCCTGACGCAGTCCGGAGTCGCGGCGGCGCTGATGCTGACGGGCACCGCCGAACAGCTCGCCGAGCTGTCGGTGATCGCGCGGCTCGCCTCCTACATCGGGACGGCGGCGGCCGTCCCGATCCTCCGGCGCAAGATGCCCGCGACGGAGCGCACCGTCCGTCTGCCCGGCGGACCGCTCATTCCCCTCGCGGCGCTGGCGATCTGCCTGATGTTCATCTTCTCGGCGACCGCGAAGAACCTGATCGCCGGAGCGATCGCGCTCGCCGCCGGCGCCGCGATCTTCCTGTCCCGCCGGCGCGCGATCCTGCCGCCGGAAGCCGCTTAGAGAAGAAGAAGAAGAGGAGAGTCTCGATGCGCCGATTCCTGGGATCCGCCCTGGCGTTCCTCGCCGCCGCCGCGGCCTTCGGCCAGACCCCGACGCCGTCGCCGACACCGCCGGCCGTGACGGTGCTGCGCGCCGCGCGGCTCTTCGACGGGAAGGGGGAACGCGTCCTCGAGAACGCGGTCGTCGTGGTCGAGGGGTCCAAGATCAAGGCGGTCGGCGCGGGAATCGCCGTCCCCGCCGGCGCGACCGTCGTCGATCTGCGGGACGCGACGCTGCTGCCCGGGTTCATCGACGCCCACACGCACGTCACGTTCGAGGGCGGCGGCAACTACCTTCAGAATTTCTTCGATGGCCTGCGGCGCACCGTCCCGGAGGACGCGTACCTCGCGCAGACCTTCGCCCGGAAGACGCTCGACGCGGGTTTCACGACGGTCCGGAACGTCGGCGCGAGCGACGACATCGACGTCGGCCTGCGAAACGCCATCGCCAAGGGTTGGGTCCCGGGGCCGCGGATGCTCGTGTCGCGCTACCCGCTCGGCGCGATCGGCGGCCACTGCGACCGGACGGGATTCCCCGAGGGAACGTTCGGCCCGGGCGAGTCCGGACCGGAGAAAGGCAAGGTGGTCGGCACGGATCAGGCGCGGCAGGCCGTTCGCCTCCAGGTCAAGTACGGCGCCGACGTCATCAAGATGTGCGTGTCCGGAGGCGTCCTCTCGCTCGGCGACGACGTGGGCGCCCCGCAGATGACCGACGAGGAGATCGCCGCCGCCGTCGACGAGGCGCACCGGCTCGGCCGCAAGACGGCCGCGCACGCGCACGGCGATCTCGCGGCGCGGTCCGCCGTCAAAGCCGGCATCGACTCGATCGAGCACGGCTCCTTCATGACGGACGAGACGCTCGCGCTGATGAAGGCGAAGGGCACCTATCTCGTCCCGACGCTCATGGCGGGCGAGTGGGTGACGCGGCCCGACGCGGACTACCCGCCGGCGATCGCGGCGAAGGCCAAGGCGGCGATCGCGGTCCGCTCCGACATGTTCCGCCGCGCCCTCAAGGCCGGCGTCCGGATCGCCTTCGGAACCGACGCGGGCGTCTTTCCCCACGGGATGAACGGGCGCGAGTTCGGCCTGATGGTCGGTCTCGGCATGTCGCCGGCCGCGGCGCTGCGGACGACCGCCACGGCCGCCGAGCTTCTCGGCCTCGCGGCGACGATCGGGACCCTCGAGGCGGGCAAGGAGGCCGACATCGTCGCCGTCCCCGGAAATCCCCTCGCGGACATTCACGCCACGGAAAAGGTGTTCTTCGTCATGAAGGGGGGCAAAGTCTGGCGAAACGACGGGAGGTAACGGCCCTCGCGCTCACGGGCGTTCTGCTCGCGGGCGCCCTGCTTCTTTCGGGTTGCGCGCGCCGCGGAGAGGCGGCCGCGTGATGGTCCTCGGCATCGACGGCGCCGACCCGGAGACGATCGACCTTCTCATGTCGGAGGGCAAGCTCCCGAACTTCGCGCGCCTGCGCCGGGAGGGCGCCTACGGACGCCTGAAGTCTCAGGAGCCGCTCCTCTCGCCGGTGATCTGGACGACGATCGCCACCGGCAAGACGCCCGCGGAGCATCACATCGGCCACTTCGTCGCCGTCAATCCCTCGACGGGCGAGCAGCTTCCCGTCACGAGCCAGATGCGCAAGGTCCAGGCCCTGTGGAACATCCTGTCCACAGGCGGCCGCACGACCGACGTCGTCGGCTGGTGGGCGACCTGGCCGGCGGAGAACATCCGCGGCGCGGTCGTCAGCGATCACTTCGCATACCACTTCCTGCTCGAGGACGGCCTCAAGGACACGAACGCGCCCGGTACGACCTCGCCGCCCGAGCTCGAGGCGAAGCTGCAGCCGTTCCGGCGGCGGCCGCAGGACGTCACTCGCGAGGAGCTCGCGCCGTTCGTGGACGTGTCGCCGGAGGAGTGGGCGGCGCCGTTCCGGTTCGAGGACGACCTCTCCCACTTCAAGTGGGCGTACGCGACCGCCGACTCGTACACGCGGATCGGCCTGCACCTCTGGAAGACCGAGAGGCCGGACGACCTCCTCGTGTACGTCGAGGGCGTCGATTCGACGTCGCACCTCTTCGGCCACCTCTTCCGCGCGAGCGGTCTCTCGGGCGAGCTCCTCGAGCAGCAGAAGAAGTACGGCCACGCCGTCGAGCAGATGTATCTCTACGCGGACCGCCTCGTCGGCGAGTTCCTCGCGGCGATGGATGCGCGCACGACCCTCGTCGTCCTCTCGGACCACGGGTTCGAGCTCGGCCGACTGCCCGACGATCCGAGCAAGACGCGCGACATGCGTCGCGTCAGCGAGCGCTACCACCGCATCGAGGGAATCCTCTATCTCTTCGGCCGCGGCGTCCGGCCGCGCACGCGTCTCGAGGCGCCGTCGATCCTCGACGTCGCGCCGACCGTGCTCGCGCTGAACGGCCTCGGCAAGGGTTCCGACATGCCGGGCCGCGTCCTGTCGGAGGCCCTCGATCTGCCCGTGCCGGCCCCGGTCCCGAGCTGGGAGCGCCCCGGCGCGACGCCCGTCCCGGGAGGCGTCGCGGCCGACGCGCGCGTGGATCCCGAGGTCGTCAAGAAGCTGCAGAGCCTCGGGTATCTCTCGGCGAAATCTCCGACGGGGGACCGCAACCTCGCGGCGATGCATTTCCAGGCGGGCAAGTACGCCGAGGCGGCCGCGGAGTACGCGAAGCTGGTCGAGGGCAATCCGAGCGACAGCGGGCTGCGCGCGAGCCTCGCCGGCGCTCTCGGCGCTCTCGGGCGTTACGACGCGGCGCTCGCCGAGCTGACCAAGGCGATCGAGCTCGATCCGGTCAACGTCGAGGCGTACCACAACCGCGCCGTGATCCGCGAGCGCCGCGGCGAGCGGGATCTCGCGATCCGCGACTACCAGACGGCGCTTCGCTACAACCCGCAGTACGAGCCGTCGCAGCAGGCGCTCGCGCGACTCCACGCGCCGTCCCCGAACGCGCCGCGCGACGACGCGGAGAAGGAGGCGCTCTCCCTCGCGGACCAGGCCGCCGCGGCGGCGCGGCGCGGCGACTACGCGGGAGCCAACCGGCTCCTCGACGACGCACAGCGCAAGGCGCCGCGATACGCGCTCGTGTACCAGTACCGCGCGAACGTCGCGTACCTCGCCGGGGACAAGAAAGCGGCCATCGCGGCCCTGAAGAAGGGTCTCGAGATCGAGCCGGACAACGCCCTCTTCAAGAAGAACCTGGAGCGTCTCACGGCGAAGGCCGGGCAGTGACGGAGGCTTCGGCCGCGCTTCCGGCGGAGGGCCGCCGGGAGCGTCTGGCCGCGGCCGCGATCGCCGCCGCGCTGTTCGCGGTCTACGCCTGGGGCGCCTGCCGGACGGTCTACGTCGGGGACAGCGGAGATCTGGCGACGGCCGTCGCGGTGCTCGGGATCCCGCACCCTTCGGGCTACCCGCTGTACGTCATCGCCGGATGGCTCTGGAGCCGCGCCCTCTTCTTCCTGTCGCTCCCGCTGGCGCTGTCGCTCTTCTCCGCGGCGGCGGCGGCCGGCGCCTGCGGCCTCCTCTACCGCATCGCCCGCGAGGAGGGGCTCGGGAGAACGCCCGCGCTCTTCTCGGCGCTCCTTTTCGCGTTCGGCCCGAGCCTCTGGGGCGAGGCGAACGTCCAGCGCGTCTACGCCCTCAACGCGCTCTTCGTCGCGGCGGCGACGCTCTTCGCGTTTCGATGGCGGCGCGGCCGGCGGCTCGCGGATCTCGCCGCGGCGTCGTTTCTCTGCGGTTTCGGAGCGGCGAACCACCTCTACATGGCGGTCTTCGGCCTCGCGCTCGCGGTGTTCGCGGTCGCGACGGAGCCCGCGCTCCTGCGCCGCCCGCTCCGGCTCCTGGCGTGCGCCGGCGCCGCGCTCGCCGGGCTCGTGCCGTACCTGTACCTGCCGCTGCGCGCGCGCGCGAACCCGTTGCTCGTCTGGGGTGACCCGCGGTCGGCCGGAAATCTCGCGCGGGTGATCCTGCGCCAGGACTTCTGGGGGCGTCGCTTCCTCGAAGGCCCGGCGGATCTCGGGATCATCCTGCGTGACTACGCCCGGAGCCTGCTGACGGAGACGGCCTGGGTCGGACCGCCCCTCGTGGTGCTCGCGCTCGTGTTCGCGCGGCGGCGGAAGTGGCCGTGGCTCCTGCCGGCGCTCGCCATGGCCGGCAATTTCGTCTCGATGGCGCTGCACGGATCGCGCTCGGACCTCTTCATCTGGCACCGGTACTACGTCCCGTCGTACCTGATGGTCGCCGTGATGGCCGGGTGGGGATGCGCCGCGGTGCTCGAGCGCCTGCCGCGCCTGTCCGTCGTGCGCGCGCTCGCGCTCGTGCCTGCGGCCGCGCTCGCGGTCTCCGGATTCGCATCTTTCGACCGGACCCGCTACCGCGTCGCGGAGGACTACGCGCAGATCATCCTTCGGACGCTTCCTCCGGGCAGCCATCTGATCGCCGCCGACGACAACATCCTCTTCGGTCTCATGTATCTCAATCTCGGAGCGGGCGAACGCCCGGACGTGGATCTCATCCTCGAGGGCGTCGGCGGGGCGCGCCTGGGGTCGCTCGCGTTCAATCCGGACCAGGATCCGGTCTTCGTGACGCACTATCCGAACTGGAAGGTTCCGGGTCTCGAGATGGCGCCGGTCGGACTGCTCTTCCGGCCCGTACGCGCCGGGCGCGCCTGGCCGCCGCCCCTGCCCGTGCCGGAGCGGCTCGCCGGAGAGGACGATCCGCGCGTGCCCCGGGACTACCTGACGCAGAACCTGATCGGAAACTTCCACTACATGCGCGGCGTGACGTTCGAGCGTGGCGACTGGCCCGCGGCGCGGCGCGAGTTCACGCTCGCGGCCGAGGCGTCGCCGGACAACGACGTGCTCTTCTACAATCTCGGGCTGATTTTCTCGCGCGACGGCCTCTACGCCGACGCGCTCGCGGCCTTCCGCCGTTCGGCGGAGATCAATCCGCGCGAGATCGCGAGCCTGTCGAAGCCGCGCGCCGCCGACCGCGTGCGCGAGGTCGCGGGGGAGATCGACCGGCTGGAGAAGCTCGAGGAGCGGCTCGTCGCGGGCGCCGGGGGCGCGCCGCCGCCTGCGGGATCCGCCGCCGATCACCGGCGCCGGGCGGCCCTTCTGGCCGGAGAGGGCGAGACGGCCGCGGCTCGGGGCCACCTGCTGCTGGCCGAGGAAGCGGAGCCCGGCAGCTCCCGATGACGCTTTCCCTCGACACTCCAGGGCTTTGCGAAGGGGCATGGCCCGTCGGTGCGCTTGCGCGGGCCCGCCCGGGCGGCTAGACTGCGTCCCGCATCCCGGTGCGGGTGTGATTTTCTGACTCGCCGAAACCGGCGGGATGCAACCGCGCAGGAAGAGAAGAGCTGAGGAGGCGTCGATGCGGCACCGGATCGCACCCCTATCCCTTCTGACCCTCGGTGTCCTGACATTGACCGCCTCTGCGCAGACGCCGCCGATGCCGGCGGAGTTCCAGGTCAACACCACGACGACCGACGACCAGTACGGCTACGGGGTCGTCATGGACCAGAACGGCAACTTCGTCGTCTCCTGGGAGAGCTACGCCCAGGACGGCAGCTCCTACGGCGCGTTCGGGCGCCGGTACAACGCGGACGGCACGCCCGCGGGCGCCGAGTTCCAGGTCAACCAGTACACGACCGACGACCAGGGTTACCCGCGCATCGCGGGCGATCCCTTCGGCAACTTCGTGGTCGCCTGGCAGAGCTACGGGGAGGACGGGGACGGCGGCGGCGTCTTCGCCCGCCGCTACGATCACTTCGGCGCCCCGACCGGGAACGAGTTGCAGGTCAACACCTACACGACGGGCTACCAGTCTCAAGCGGACGTGGCCGCGGACGGCGGCGGAAATTTCGTGGTCGTCTGGAACAGCACCGGACAGGACGGCGATGGGGGCGGCATCTTCGCCCAGCGCTTCGACAACTCGGGGACGCGCGTCGGCACGGAGTTCCAGGTGAATTCCTACACGACGGGAAATCAGCAGTACCCGGTCGTCGCGATGGACGGTGGCGGCGATTTCGTCGTCGCGTGGGTCGGCCATGGGCCGACCGCGTCCAACGGCATCTTCGCGCGGCGTTTCGACTCCACCGGCGCCGCGCAGGGCACGGAGTTCCAGGTCAACACCGGGACCGCGCCCAACTATCCGGCGGTGGCCATGGACCGCGGAGGAGATTTCGTCGTCGCGTGGGAGGGCCAGGCCGCGGGTGGGTCGGCCGTCGACGCCGTCGCGCGCCGATACGACGCGACCGGCACGGCGCTCGGTCCCGAGTTCCGCGTGAACACCTACACCGCCGGCAACCAGGAGTCCGTCGACGTTGCCATCGGACCCGTCCGGGCAACTTTCTCGTGACCTGGGAGAGCCAGAGTCAGGACGGCGACAGTTTCGGCGTCTTCGGCCAGCGATTCGACCGCTTTGGAACCCTCGTGGGGTCGGAGTTCCCGATCAACAGCTACACGACGGGGGCGCAGAGACTCCCGCGCGTGGCCACGTCGCGCCGAGGCGACTTCGTCGTGGAATGGAGCAGCAAGGACCAGGACGGCTCGAGCTACGGCGTCTTCGGGCGGCGGTCGGCGATGGCGGCGGCTCCGTCCATCGCGGTCGACGCGCACGCGAGCTCCGGGAGCTCGAACGTCAACGGCGTGCTCGAGCCGGGCGAGACGGTGACGGTGGAGACGGCCTGGCACAACTCGGGCGGCGCGCCGCACGCCATCACCGGCACGTCCCCCGATTTCTCGGGTCCCGCCGGAGCGACGTACACGCTCGGGGACGCCACGGCGGACTACGGCAGCATCGGCGCCGGGGCGACAGCCGACTGCCACACGGCCACGGGCGACTGCTACGAGGTGTCCGTCTCGAATCCGGGCACGCGCCCGGCGCCGCACTGGGACACGCAGCTGCAGGAGACGCTCTCCGCCGCAGCCCCGAAAACCTGGATCCTCCACGTCGGCGGCAGCTTCACGGACGTTCCCTCGTCACAGTCCTTCTACAAGCGCATCGAGACCCTCCTGCACTCCGGCATCACCGCCGGCTGCACGGAGACGCAGTACTGCCCGGGCGACAAGGTGTCCCGCGGACAGATGGCTCTCTTCATCGGCCGCGCCATCGCCGGCAACGGCGCCGCGATTCCTCCGCGCGGGAAAGTGGGCGTCAACCCTTACGTCTGCGGACCCGGCGGGACGTCCCTCTTCACCGACGTGCCGCCGACGGACATCACGTGCCGCGGCGTCCACTTCATCGCGTCGCAAAACGTGACGGCCGGCTGCTCTCCGACGACGTACTGCGGGAGCAACGACGTCACGCGGCTCGAGATGGCGAGCTTCATGGCCAAGGCGATCGTCGCGCCGCAGGGCGGGGCGGGCGTGCCGCAGACCTACGGGCCGGACCCGGTCACCGGGCTCTCCTACTCTTGCAACACCGGTTCTCCGAACACCTTCTTCACCGACGTGCCGGCCTCGAACACCTTCTGCAAGCACGTGCACTATCTCTGGGCGAAGGGCTTCATCACGGGTTGCGGCGGCGCGCTCTACTGTCCGAACGACCCGGTGACCCGCGACGCGATGGCGAAGTTCCTGGTGGCGTCCTTCAACCTGCAGCTCTACGGTCCCTAGCGGAGGCGACGTCCGACGACACCCGGCCGGGCCGCGCGCCCGGCCGCCTCTTTCCGGAGCGGACCCGAGGAGACTCTTGAAGCGATTTCGGACGATGCTGTCGGCCGCCGTCGCTTTCGCGCTGGTCGCGAGCGTGACGTCGGCCGCGGGGCCGGGCCCGACTCTCGTTCGCCAGGCGTCGTCCGTCGGCGTGTCGGCGCCGCTCCGCGAGGTGGCGGCACGGGCGCCCGCGTTCGTGCCGCCGCAGCGTCCGGCCGTGTGGGAACGGGTCAACGAACGCAACCCGAAGACCGAGCGCCATCGCCCGGGGCGTTCGGCCGATGCGGCGCTTCAGCTCGTCGCACCGGCCACGACGGCCATGCCCTCGCCCTCGGTCAATTTTGCGGGGATGAGCGCGAGCAACAACACGGCGATCTTCGGCGGGTCTTCTCCGATCCCGCCGGACCCGAACGGCGACGTCGGCCCCGGCCACTACGTCCAGATGGTGAACACCCTGGTCCGCATCTACTCGAAGACCGGAACGCCGCTGACGCCGTTCTTCGGCATCAGCGACCTCTTTGCGTCGGTCGGTTCCCCCTGCGCCGGGACCAACGACGGAGATCCCATCGTCCTCTATGATCCGCTGGCCGACCGCTGGCTGCTGTCGCAGCTCTGCATCGAGACGACGGCCGGCCGCGAGCACGAGCTCGTCGCGATCTCGACCACGGCGGACCCGACGGGCACGTACTACGTCTACGACTTCATCCTGCCCAACGACAAGGCCAACGACTATCCGAAGTTCGGCGTCTGGCCCGACGCCTACTACATGACGAACAACCAGTTCTTCGGAGACACGAACGCCTTCGCCGGCGGGGGCGCGTTCGCCTTCGACCGCGCGAAGATGCTCGTCGGCGACCCATCGGCCTCCTACATCTACTTCGACGAGGCGGACATCAACCCCGAGGTCTCCGGACAGCTCCCGGCCGACCTCGATGGCGTGGCGCTGCCGCCCGCCGGCGCCCCCAATCTCTTCATCGATATCCGCGCCGACGAGTTCGGCGATCCGGCCGATGCGCTGCGGATCTTCGAGTTCCACGCCGACTTCGCGAATCCTTCGGCTTCCACCTTCACGCCGCGGACCGACGTCGCCGCTCGCCGCGTTCGACCCTCGAGACACCGGGGACCGCAACGCCGTCGCGCAGCCGCCACCGGCCGACCAGGCCGATTTCCTCGACTCGCTCGCCGGCCAGATGATGCACCGCATCGCCTACCGGACGCTCTCGGGCGGCGTCCAGTCCTACGTCCTGAACTTCATGGTCAACGTGAGCGGCGAGGACCCGACCGGCGACCCGTCGAAATTCCAGGCCGGGGTTCGCTGGGTCGAGCTGCGGCGAAACGCGTCCACCGGCGCCGTCACCGTCAACAATCAGGGGACCTACGCTCCGGGCGCGGGCTCGGGCACGACCGGCCGCGACGTCTGGATGGGCTCGGTGGCGCAGGACCGCGCCGGCAACATCGCGCTCGGCTTCTCGGCTTCGTCCACGACGCTCTTTCCCTCGATCGTGTACGCCGGGCGGCTGGCCGGCGACCCGGCCGGTCAGCTCGCGCAGGGCGAGGCGACGCTGCAGGCGGGCGGCGGCTCGCAGACGAGCTCGGCCGACCGCTGGGGGGACTACAGCGCGATGAGCGCCGACCCGGCCGACGAGTGCACGTTCTGGTACACGAACGAGTACTACGCGGCGTCCGGGGGTTCGAGCTGGCTGACCCGGATCGGGGCCTTCAAGTTCCCGTCGTGCACGGCCGAGTCCCTCGCGACGATCCAGGGCACCGTGACCGATTGCGCCTCGGAGCGCGCCGCTGACGGGCGCCGTCGTCACGGCGCCCGACGGCTACATGCGCCAGAGCGGCGGCACCGGAACCTATTCGATGCGAGTCGCTCCGGGGACGTACACGGTGACGGCGACCGCCGCGGGTTACGCCGCGGGCACGCAGCCCGTCACGATCGCCGCGGGGCAGACGCTCACGGCGGACTTCTGCCTCGCGCCGGTTCCCGTCTTCATCGCGGCGGGCGCGTCCCTGCGCCAGGAGGAGTGCCTCCCCGCCAACCACGCCGTCGATCCGGGGGAGACCGTCGTCATGAATCTCTGCCTCGCCAACACCGGCGCGGCCGGGTCGGGCGACGTCGAGGGATCGCTCGATCTCTCGGGCGGCATCGATCTGTCGGATTCCCAGGACTTCGGGAAGCTGCCGAAAGGCGGCGGTCCCGTCTGCCGGCCGTTCCGGCTGCGCGCGTCGGGAGCGTGCGGAACGACGGCCGAGGCGACGGTCTCGCTGACGAACGACGGTTCTCCGGCCGGATCCGTGACCTTCGAAATCCCTCTCGGCGCTCCGGTCGCGCCGCTCTCGGAGAGCTTCGACGGCGTGACGGCTCCGGCCCTTCCGTCCGGCTGGACCGCGGCGAACGCCTCGGGAACCGCGCTGTGGCAGACGTCGACATCGAGCCCCGATACGCTTCCCAATTCCGCCTTCGTCAACGACCAGGGCGTCGTGACCGACAAGCGCCTGACGACGCCGGCCTTCGCCGTCCAGACGGCTTCCGCGCGTCTGACCTTCCGCAATCGTTTCGACCTCGATGAATTCTTCGACGGTGGCGTCCTCGAGGTCTCTTCGCCGAACATCAGCGCCGGCGCCTTTACCGACGTGACCGACGCCGCGGTCGGGGGGAGCTTCGTCGCGGGAGGCTACGGCACGACGCTGTCCACGGGCTTCGGCAATCCTCTCGGCGGCCGCGCGGCCTGGACCGGGTCTTCCTTCGGATACGTGACGACGGTCGTGGACCTCGGGCCGAACGTCGCCGGGCACACGATCCAGCTCCGCTGGAGGCTCGGAACCGACTCGAGCGTGAGCGGCACCGGCTGGTGGATCGACTCGATCTCGCTCGCCGATGGATTCTCCTGCTGCGCCCTCCCGACCTTCGTCGCGAAGGGCCTGAGCGTCGATGCGCATCCGGGATCCGGCGTCTCCTCGAATCAGGATCGCATCCTCGAGCCGGGGGAGACGGCGATCGCCGCGCCGACCTGGAAGAACGGCGGCGCGGCGTCGGCGCCGCTCACCGGAATCGCGTCGGCGTTCACGGGGCCGGCGGGCGCGACCTACACGGTTGGCGACGCCACCGCCGACTACGGAACAATCGCGGCCGGCGCGTCGCGCGGACTGTTTCGCGGCGTGCGGGAACTGCTTCCGCCTCGGGCTCTCCACGCCCGCGTCACGGCCCGTCGTCCACTGGGACACGACCTTCCTCGAGACGCTCTCGGCCGGGCCCGCGAAGACATGGACCGTGCACGTGGGCGACAGCTTCACCGACGTGCCGCGGAGCAACCCGTTCTACGCGAAGATCGAGACGCTCCTCCACAGCGGGATCACGGCGGGTTGCGGCGGCACGCTGTATTGCCCGTCCGACACCGTCACGCGCGCCCAGATGGCGATCTTCCTGGCGCGCGGCATCGCCGGCAGCGGCAGTCTCATTCCGACCGGAGGCACGCTCGACGGCAATCGGTATTTCTGCGGCGCGGGCGGCGTGTCGCTCTTCACCGACGTCGCGCCGACGGACTCGTTCTGCCGGCACGTGCACTTCCTTGCGCTCGAGAACGTCACGCAGGGCTGCGCGGCCTCCACGTTCTGCCCGTCGGGCGGCGTCGCCCGCAGCGAGATGGCCGCTTTCCTCGCCCGCGCGATCCTCGTGCCGGGCGGCGGCTCCTCGATCCCGGTCTCCTACGGGCCCGACCCGGTCACCGGCCTCTCCTACAGCTGCGACCCGTCCGCGCCCGCCATCTATTTCGGCGACGTGCCGGCCTCCAACGCCTTCTGCCGTCCGGTCCATTACCTCTGGGCGCGCGGCGTCATCGCCGGCTGCGCGCCGAACGTCTACTGCCCCGGGCAGCCCGTCACGCGGGACCAGATGGCGAAGTTTCTTTCGAACGCCTTCGAGCTGTTCCTCTACGGGCCGTAGGCGCGCCGCGTGTCCGGGCACCTTCGTGGGGGCTTGCGGCTTCCGGAATCGGGAAGATAGGCTCCGCGCCAGGTTCGACACGTGCAACCCGCGGGCCTGCTCCGGCAGGAGATCCGGGCGCGCCGCGCGTCCTCGGCGGCCGTGCGGGAACCGGAGCGCGCTCTAGCCGCCCGACTTCAGCAGCGAGGTCCGCGAGCGGCGGAATTCCTTGGCCGTGCCGCCCTTGGGCGTGACGGTCAGGACGTCGCCCGCGACCTGGAACTGGAACTCGCGCCGCGTCGAGCCCTCGAGCTCGACGGCGAGCTGGTCGGTGCCCGACAGCCAGTAGCGTCCCGAAAGCGCTCGGATCGGGAGGCGGATGAACATCTCCCCGGATGGCGTGAACTCCGTGAGCGTCGTCAGGCCGGGCCCGTCCTCGCCGCACCAGACGCCGGCGATCGCCGGGCCGGACCCGGCCGCGCTCTGGCGCTCGATGCGCGAGACGAGGTTGCCCTGCTCGTCCTTCTGGAGCATCTCGTTGCCTTCGAGCTCGACGTGGTTCGCGAGAAGGGAGACCTTGCCGCTCTCCCGGTCCTTCCACGAGGTGATGAGCCAGTCGTCCTTGATCTCATAGGTCGCGTCGCCCATGGCGGCGGAGACCTGGTAGGCCGTGCCGTCGGCGCGAAACTCGATGGCCTCGCCGACGCCGCCCGGGCTGCGATCGACCGACTCCCAGCGTCCGACGACGCCCTGCGCGCGGGCGGCGAGCGGGACGCCGGCGAGCGCCACGACGAGAGTCAGACAAATCCGTTTCTGGATCAAGCGGCGGAATCGTAACCCGGTTTGCACTGGGAGAACAGGCAATGAAGATGCCTTGCCGAATCCTCCGGACCCTCGTTGGCGCTGTCGTCGTCGGATGGGGTTGCGCCGCTTCGCTTCTTGCGACGACCTTCATTCCGCTGCGGGACGGCGACCTTTATCGCCTCTCCGACGTCGTCGTGCACGGCGTGGTGGTCTCGAGCGACGTCATCGACGGAGGACAGGGCGTGGAGACCGTCACGGTCCTGAAGCCCACGCGCGTCCTGAAAGGGCAAGTCTCGGGAAGTCTCGTCCTCCGCCAAGCCGGTGGATATCTCCCCGATGGGCGTCTTCGGAAAATCGCGGGCCGTCCCGAATACACGCCGGGCGAAGAAGTGATCGTCTTCGCCAGCCTGGACGACGACGGCAGCTATCGGACGACCGAGATGCTGCTCGGCAAGTTCTCGGTCGCCCGAGATGAGGCCGGCCAACTTTTCGCAGTTCCGGGTCTCTTGGCATCGCGTCGCGAGAACGTCACGGTGCTCGCGCCGCGTCTCCCGGCGCCCGTCCCCTTCGACAACGCCGGCGAAAACCTCAACGGGCCTCCGGTCGTCCTGACGCCACGCGTTTCCGCGGAGCCGGACTCCATGAGTCCTGCGCGGAGGCTTTCGTCCTTTCTGGACTTCCTCGGCAACGGCGCCGTGAGGCCGTTCGCGGTCTCGCCTCCGTTCGCGCTCTCGACCGCTCCGATGGGCAAGCTCGTGCCCGTGATTCACGAGCCGGGCGGAATGCGTCCGGAGTGGGGCAGCATCATCTACGGCCCCATCCCGCCGACGAACGCCTTCCTCCCGATCCGATGGCAGAACGGCGGAATCGTGCCTTGGGCGATCGATGGAACGGCGCAACTCTCCTCGGGCGACGGCGTGTCTCAGGTCAACAGCGCGATGACGATCTGGAACAACGCGCACCCCTCCGTGACGATCGACCTGACCAACAATGTGTCCGCCGTCAGTCACTTTCATCTGGGCGCGACGACGTCGCCGTCCTGCTGGTCGGGTGCCACTTGCCTTCCCCCGCCTGGAGGAGTTGCGGGCTGCGCGGATGTCTCCGCCGGCACGCCGACTCACCTCCTCAACGGTGAGGAGTACTTGAAGATAACGACCGTCGAGATCTTCATCCGCTGCTGGACCAGCACCGACCAGCTCGACGCGACGACGCTCCAGGTCGTCGACGAGCACGAATTCGGGCATACGCTCGGACTTGACCACCCGGATCAGGTCGTGTCCCCGCACGACTGCTCGAGCGCCGACGACGCCGCCGCCGTCATGTTTTCCGTCAACGAGGGAGGATCGACGACGACGGCGCTCGGCACGGACGATATCGACGCGGCCCGTTGGCTCTATGGCGATCAGGGCAACCACTGCGGCGGCGGCCCAACCCCCACGCCCACTCGCACGCCGACGCGCACCGCGACGCCGACGAAGACGCGCACGCCGACGGCCACGCTGACGCCGACGCGCACTCCGACGTCGACGAGGACGTTCACGCCGTCGAACACGCCCACCCGCACTCCGACCGTTCCGGGGCCGACGAGCACGGCGACCGCGACGCCGACCCGAACCGCGACCCCGACGCGGACCCCGACGGGCGGTCCGGTCGCGCACATCACCAGCATCGCGGCGACCTCCGGACCGGCGACGGGCGGCACGTCGATCACGATCACGGGGTCGGGCTTCTTCGCCGTGACGAGCGTCACGATCGGCGGATTCGCCGCGACGAACGTGGTGGCCGGCAGCTTGACATCGATCACGTGCAATACGCCGGCGCTCGCTCCGGGGGCTCTCTATGACGTCCAGGTCACGACCTCGGGGACCGGAACCGCCGTTCTCACGAAAGGCTGGTTTGCCGATTTCCTCGACGTGCCGCAGGCGTACATCTACCACGCGGCGATCGAGAAGGTGCTGCGCGCGGCGATCACCTCGGGGTGCGGCGGAGGCAACTACTGTCCGGACCAGCTCGTGACGCGGGACCAGATGTCGGTGTTCATCCTTCGGGGCGAGCACGGGGGCACTTACAACCCGCCACCGGCGACGGGGACGGTGTTCTCGGACGTGACGATCAACACGCCGTTCGCGAAGTGGATGGAGCGGTTCGCAGCGGAGGGCATCTCGACGGGGTGCGCGGGCGGCAGCCCGCCGCCGTACTGCCCGACGCAGAACGTGACGCGCGACGCGATGGCGAAGTTCCTGCTTCTCGGCAAGCATGGATCGAGCTTCAGTCCGCCCGCGGCGACGGGAACGGTCTTTGCCGACGTGCACACGACGACATTTCTCGCAAAGTGGATGGAGCAACTGAAGGCGGAAGCGATCACGGGCGGCTGCCAGGCCGGAGTGCCGCTGCCGTCCTACTGTCCTCAGGGGACGGTGACTCGGGGCGAGATGGCGAAGTTCGTCCGAGCGACGTTCGGGCTGTAGCGCTTCGCTTTCGCCGGGGCGTCCGGTATTCTCGCGGGGCCGACCCTTCTCTTCGGCCCCGCCTGCCCTCTTTCGGAGGGACCGAAAAGAGGTGTCGAGCATGAGGACCACAACGCATGCTCGCGCCACCTTCGTGCCTCGCGACCTGTCCGCTGTCCGCACGGACAGGCGTGACCGGGAATGTCAGCGTTCCGGCGCGCCGCGCGCCAGTTTTCGCTCGGCCGTGGCCTGAGCCGGCGTTTCGGCTCAACGACTTAAGTGCCTCCCGCCGGGGTACGGAACTTGCCTCTTTTTCCGGCGAGCCCACGGGAGGAGTGTTTTCATGACGCACATTTCTTCGCGCCGGATCGGCCGGCTCGTCCGGACGATGCTCTCGGCCTCGGCCGCGCTGGCGCTCGCGGGAACGCTCGCCGCGGCGACGTACGTTCCGATCTCCGATCGCGAGCTCTTCCTGCGCGCCGACGTCGTCGTGCACGGCGTCGTCCTCTCCTCCGACACGATCGAGGGCGCCGACGGCCGGCCCGAGACCGTCTCGACGATCCAGCCGCTCCGGGTCTGGAAGGGCGCGCTGCCGGGCAATCTCGTGCTGCGTCAGGCGGGCGGGACGCTGCCCGACGGCCGGTTCTTCAAGCTCTACGGCCGGCCCGAGTACGCGACGGGCGACGAGGTCGTCGTCTTCGCGATCGCGCTTCCCGACGGCGACTTCCAGACGGCCGAGATGCTCCTCGGCAAGTTCGCGGTCTCGCAGGACGCGAGCGGCCGGCTCTTCGCGGTGCCGGCTCTGACGATCGAGGATCCCGACGGCGTCCAGATCCTTCGCGCGCCGGCGGCGCCGCGCGTCCCGAGCGTTCAGGACCCGGAGTCGCCGGCCGCCGGGCCTCGTAGGGAGAACCCTTCGTCCGTAGGCGGCGGCGACGCCGACGCGGACTTCGATCCGGCGCCGCGGGCGCTCGCGTCGTTCCTCGACTTCCTGGATTCCGGGGCCTCGGCGCCGGTCGCGCGCACGGAGATCGCCGTGGGCGACCTGACTCCGGTCGTGCACAAGGAGCCGCGCAAGGGGATGGTGCCGCACTGGGGATTCATCAACGACACGATCCTGCGCTACAGCAACGGCGCGACGGAGTCCTGGTCCTACGACGGCACGGCGAACATGACGGGCGGCGGGACCGCGCAGGCCGCCGGGGCTCTGGCAACCTGGACCAACGATCCCAACTCGAACATCAACTACACCGCGAACGCGTCGGGGCCGAACAAGATCCACCTGAACGCCCCGACCTCGTCGGGCTGCGGCTGGAGCACGTGCATCACCTCGAGCGGCGGCGTCATCGGCTGCGGCGGGCCCAACGGCATCTCGGGCTCCAACACGTGGCGCGGCGACAGTTACCTGACGATCAGCGGCGGGGAAGTCTGGCTGCGCTGCTACGCGACGTTGAACGCGTTCGGCACGACGACGACGCAGTCGGTCCTGACGCACGAGCTCGGCCACACGCTCGGCCTCGGGCACTCGGATCAGAACGTCTCGCCGCACGACACGTGCCGCGGCGACGAGGGCGCGGCGATCATGCGCTCGGTCGCGCAGAACCGAACGACGCTCGGCACCGACGACCAGGACGCGATCCGCTGGATCTACGGCGACGGCCTGACCTCCTGCGCCGACCTGCCGGCGCCGACCGCCGCGACGTTCTCGCCCGCTTCGGGCTCCGCCGGCGGCGGCACGACGTTCACGCTGACCGGAACGAACTTCCAGACGGGCGCCACGGTCAAGTTCGGCGGAACGAGCGCCTCGGTCACGAGCGTGACCGCCACGAAGATCACCGGAAAGACTCCGGCGCACGCCGTCGGGACGGCGGACGTTCTCGTGACGAACCCGGACGGCAAGAACGCCACCCTGTCGGGTGCCTACTTCTTCGACTTCCTCGACGTTCCCGCTTCCTACATCTTCCACGGCGCCATCGTCCGGATCTTCAAGAGCGGGATCACGACCGGCTGCGGCGGCAACAACTACTGTCCGGACGTCGCCGTCAACCGAGACCAGATGTCGGTCTTCGTCCTCCGCGGGGAGCACGGGACGGCGTATACGCCTCCCACCGCGACGGGCGCGGTCTTCTCGGACGTCTCGGCCAATGCGATGTTCGCCGCGTGGATGGAGCAGTTCTACGCCGAAGGCATCATCGACCCGTGCGGCACCTCGCCGCTCGCCTACTGCCCGTCGAATCCCGTCAGCCGCGCCGAGATGGCGGAGCTTCTCCTGCGGGCCGAACACAGCAGCTCCTACGTGCCGCCGACACCCACCGGCGTCTTCTCCGACGTGCCGGTCTCCGACCCGATGGCGGGATTCATCGAGCGCCTCGCGGCGGAGGGCATCACGACGGGGTGCGGCGCGGGGATCTACTGCCCGACGCGCTCCAACACGCGCGGCGAAATGGCGGTGTTCCTGGTCCGAACCTTCAGCTCTGCCGTAGCCGGCGCGCCGGGACGGCCGCGGAGGGCCGCAGCGGCGACGGCGGCGAGCCCGGCGGCGTCCGCCGCCAGCAGCAGGTCCGTCATCGCGTTGAAGATGAAGAGATGGCGGCCCACGTCGGCAAGAGCGTCGCCGAAGGCGCAGACCAGGAAGTCGACGACCGAGAGCGCCACGAGGGTCGCGACGCCCGCGGCGAGGCATCGATGCTCCGGGTGGCGCGAGTTTCGACGGACCGCGATCGCCGCCGCCAGGTTGATCGACCAGAACGCTGGCAGCGCCCACGGCCCATCTCGGTTCCAGCGCGCCTTCAGCCCGCTCCAGACGCCGAAGGCGCGGCTCAACTGACCCCACGCGCCACCCGCGCTCGCCGGGAAGTTTCCGAGATATGGAGGCCGCAGCCGGAAGGCGTTCTGCGCGGCGCTCTGGAGAAGCAGCGCGAGTCGCTTCGGATGCCGCAGGTAGAAGGCAAGGAGGCGCCGGTAGCGGACGCGCCGGAGAAACTCGTCGCGAAAAACGGGATCCTTCAGGGGAGCGTTCGGGGCGTAGGCGTACGTGCCGATCCAGGCCGCCCATTCCGGCGGCAGGTCGAGCTCCTTCATGTCCTGGCGTCGGTCGGGAGAGAAGTGGAGGAGCTGGAAGAAGACGTCGTTGTAGAGGGCTTCCGACTTGAGAGAGAGCGGTATGCGACGGTAATAGAGGGCGCCGCACAAGGTCAGGACGGCGGCGAGACCGGCGCAGAGGCCTCGGCTTCCCGGCCCCCGTTTCTCTCGGGCGAGCAGAATTGCCAGAAGGCCGAGGACCGGGGCGAGAAGGCACTCCTGCGGCTTCGACGTCACGAGGCCCAGCGCGGCGAGCCAGAAGGCCGCGGCCAGCGCCATTGAGGACCGACCGGACGCGAGGCACACGACGCAGCCGGCGAGGAGAAGAAAGAAGAGATAGGACGCCGTCGCGCTGTAGAAGGAATTCATGTACGCGACGTACCCGACGTCCGTGAAGAAGAACACGAGGAGAACCATGAAGACGAGCTGCGCCGCGGGACGCCAGCCGCGGCTCCCGCCGAACAGGAGCGCGAGCGCCCCGAGAAAGAGAAGGGCATGGATGGCGCCGAGCACGCGAATGTCGAAGGTGCGGCGCGGCGAGAGAAACAAAGCGGCGAGCCGCGCGGCCCTGGCGATCAAGGATTCGGAGCTGACGTAGCCGCTCGCCCACCAGGGCGGCGTGATGTCGTACTTCAGGGTCAGGAAGCCGTAGGCCTGAGGCTGGCCCGAGTACTTGATGCCGACCGGGCCGATGATCTTCGAGAAGTCTCCTTCGTCGGCGAGTCCCACCACGGGCGGCAGGAAGAGCTGGTAGCCGACGATGGCGGCGGCGGCGAGCAGGCCGGCGGCCGGGAGAAACCGGATTCCGGGCGGCCGCGGTGCCGGCGGCGGCTTCGGCTCGGTGCGCATCCGATGCAGCCAGCCCGGGGCGAGTTCGAGGAAGATCGCGGCGGCCGGTACGAGCAGATCCTCGACGGGCCAGCGATAGCGCCCGTTGACCGCGATGATCGCGGAGGTCACGGGAACAAAGAGCGTGGCCGCGGGCAGGATGACGGCGTCGCACCACGCGGCGGGCGCGCGCGTTCGGCCCGCGCGCGTGAAGAGGACGATCCAGCCGGCGACTCCGGCGTAGACGAGGGCCCAGCCGGTCAGGAAGAGCACCCGGTCGAGCGCGAAGCGGTGCCGCTTCAGGAAGTGGCGTCCGGGGAGCACGTCGATTCCCGGAACCGGCGGCTCGACCTTCTCGCCCGTGACGGTGAAGCTCGACATGATGTAGGTCTGGCGGAAGATGATTCCGAACTTGACGAGGTAGAGGCGAATCGCATGGCGGGGGTTTTCGCGGATCCACCGCCACGCGGCGGCGTTCGAGGCGTCGCTGACGGCGACGGCGTCCTTCCCGACGACTCCCGGCGCCGCCTTCACGAGGTCGGCCGTCGCGTCGTACCAGTCGCCGGTCGCGTGCGGATTGTTGCCGACGAAGAGGCCGTAGCCGCCGGCCGTGTTCAGGATCGTGAAGCGCCCGATCCGCGCCTGGTTGCGCAGGCCCCAGGGCAGCATCACGGCGTGCTCGAGGAGGAGCACGAGGAGCGTCTCGGCGATCGCCGTCCGCAGCTTCTTGCGCGAGACGAGCGCCGCGAGCAGCCAGAGCCCCGCCATGGGATACGCGACGGTGCGGGTCAGCGCGGCGAGCCCGATCACGATGCCCGACGCGGCGGCGATGCGCCAGGCGGGCCGGGCGCGCGCGCCTTCGAGGACGAGCAGGACGAAGAGGAACACCAGAGGCGAGTAGAGGTTTTCCGATGCGAGCAGGCAGGGCATCAGGATCGCGCGCGGGAAGCATGCGAGCAGCGCCGCGGCGATCGTTCCCGCCCGCTCTCCCCAGAGACGCCGCGTCAGGAGTCCCGCGAGCGCGATCGCCCAGGCGCCGAGGACGCAGTTCAGGATCTTTCCCGCGAGGAGCGCGGCGCCTTTCGGGACGACGAAGAAGACCGGCGCGAGGAGGAGCGCGTAGAGCGGGGGATGTGAAGCGTTGGCCCGGCCGAGGACCACGTCGTAGCTTCCGTGCTCGGCGAGGTTCAGCGCGCGGTGGTAGTAGCCCCAGAAGTCCGAGGTCGGCTGCGTGGGAACCCAGAGAACGGCGGCCAGGCGCAGGAGGAAGCCCGCGGCGGCGATCCCGGCGATCCGTTTCCAGAACGCCCCCGACGTCCCCGGCCTGTCCGAACTGCCGCTCAACCTGCGCGATTCTAGCCGCGCGGCCGCCGCGCGCCAGGGTTGCGCTTTCCTGCGCGGAGTGAAGAATGGCGCCGTGGCGCGGGACACGCGGGAAGACGGCGCCCCGGGAATCGAGGGACTCGGGGCGCTCGCGCTCGCCGTGGCGGGAGTCGGATCGCGCGTCGCCTTCGTCTCGCTCTTTCCGACGCAGCCGTTCTCCGACTTTCAGGCGCTCGTCGGCTTCGGCCTGCGCCTGCGGGACGCGGGCTGGGCGGCGCCTTCCTGGTTCTGGACGCAGTTCAACCCGGGCCTGCCGATGATCCTGTCGATCCTGTATCGCCTTTCGCGCCGGGCGGCGGGCCCGCCGCCGCGCGCCTCCTGACGGCCGCCGCGACGGGGCTCCTCGGGCTCATTCCCTTCGCCATGTGGCGGGGCGTCGCGACGCTCCGTGTGCGATTCGCCGCGGGGCTCCTCCTGGCGCTCTGGCCCGGACAGATCGCTTTCTCCGGCGTCGTGGCGCAGGACAACTGGGTCCTCCTGCCGAGCGTGGCGCTCGCGTGCCTCGCCGTGCGGGTTCTCCTCTCCGCCGAGACCGGCGGCCATCCCGTCGCCGCGGGCCTCCTCTACGCCGCCGCCGTGGCGGTCCGGCAGGAGATGCTCGTCGTGCTCCTGCCGCTCGCGCTCGCCGCGGCGTGGCCGAGGCCGCGCCGCGGCCTCTCGCGGAACGCCGCGGTGCTCCTCCTCGCGGCGGGGCTGCCCCTGCTCGCGCTCGCCGCGCAGCGGAGGGCCGCCACCGGACGGTTCGCGCTGACGACGGAGCACACGGGCGTGACGCTTCTCGGCGCGTTCGTGCCGGGGGCGTCGGCCGCCGGCTGGATCGACCCGAGGCCGTGGGTCGCGAGCGTCGATCCCGCGCTCCTCGAGGACGACGCCCGCCTGCGCGCGGGCGCGTTGCGGCTGGCGCTCTCGGAGGCTTCGCGCCGTCCGCGGTTCCACCTCCTTCGCATCGGCACGGAGACGGCGGCGATGGCGATCAAGGGCGAACGGGAGAACCTCTTCTGGAGCCTCCTCGGACCCGGCGTTCTTCCGGCCGAGCTCCAGTCGCGCGCTTCGTGGTTCGCGCGAAGAGCGGGCCCGCTCCTCACGGCCGAGCTCGCGATCATCCAGGGCCTCTTCGCCGCGGCGGTCGTCGTCGGCATCCTGCGGAAGAATCGCGCGATCCTCGTCCTCGCCGCCGCCGTCGCGCTGAAGGTCGGGATTCACGCCGTCGTGTCTCCGATGGCGCGGCTTCTCGTGCCGGCCACGGCCTTTGAGCTGCTGGCGATTCCCCTGGCCGCGGCAGAGCTTCCGGCCCTCGGACGACGGGCGTGCCTCGCGCTCATGGCCGTTGGCTTCGGCCTGCCGGCGGCGCTTCTGCTGGCCGTTCCGCCTCTCCAGGCCCGGCTCCGGCGCGCCGACGTCGACTTCCCGCGGACCTACCGTTTCTCGCTGCAGATCGAGGGGAGTCCGGGCCGGGTCGATTGTGCGGTGGACGCCGGGCGCCTCTCGGAGCTCGATTCGCGGCACGCGGTGATCGAGACGTTCTCTCCGGATCCCGCGCCAGGCGACCGGGCGCGGGCCGTCTGCGCGCTGCCCGAGATCCCTCCCGGCGGTCGGCTCGTCCTGCGCTTCGAGGACGCCTACGGCCCGGGCGGCCGGCCGGGCCGCATGGTCCAGAGCGTCGCGATCGACGGGCGCGAGACGCTCCGGCACGACGTGGCGAGCGAGTCCTTCGCCGGCTGGATCGAGGCGCCGGCCGCCGACGGTCCTTCCGCCGCCGGACGCCGCGTGACGTTCGAGGTGCAGGCGATCGAGCCGGAGCGCGGATGGCGCTGGGGTGTGGCGGCCCGATCGGCGTTCGAGTTCACGCTACGAAGATGAGGAGATGATTCGGCTCGCGCAGTTCGCCGCCGTCCATCTCGCCCTGCTCGGCGCATTCGCCGTCGCCGCCGGGGGCGCGGGCCGCGCGCTGATCGGGCGCCGGCTCCCGTTCGCGTCCCGCCTCGAGAGCGCCGCGATGTCGACGGTCTTCGGATTCGGCGTCCTGAGCACGGCCTTCTTCGTCCTGGCCGGCGTGCGGCTCCTGCGGGCGCCGATCGTGGCCGCGGTTCTCGCCGCGGGGTGCGCCCTCGCATGGCGCGAGCGGCACGCCGCCCTCGACGCCTTCCGCCTTATCGGGGCGAAGATGCTCGCGGCGATCGTTCTTCTCCCGCTCGTCTCCTTCTCCCTGTTTCCGCCGCTCGACCCGGACACGACGATGTACCACCTGCCGGCGGCGAGGGCCTTCGCGGCATCCGGTTCGATGCCGGCGCTGCCCGACCTGCGCTATCCGGTCTTCCCGCAGCTCGTGGAGCTCCTCGACGCCGCGGAGCTCCTCGTCGGCGGCGACGTCCTGATCCCGCTCACGAACCTGCTCTTCTGTCTGCTCGTGGCGGCCCTCCTCGTCGCCTGGGGCCGGCGGCTGGGGGACGTCCGTGCCGGCGCCTGGAGCGCCGCGCTCTGGCTCGGCTCGCCGTTCGTGCTGTTGCTCGCGCGGTCGGGCCTCGTCGAGCCCGCGACCGCGGCCTTCGCGACGGCGGCTCTGGTCGCGATGCAGGCGTCGGCGGATGGCGGCGGCATCGCCTGGCTCGCGACATCCGGCGCGCTCGCGGGCTGGGCGGCCGGGACCAAGTACACCGGCCTCTACTTCGTCGCCGCGCTCGGGCTCGCGGCGCTCGTTCTCGGGAGGCGCGGCGCGCGCGCCCGCGGTGCGGCGGCGTTCGCGCTCGGCGCGCTCCTGGCGGGCGGGCCATGGTATGCGCGCAACGTGCTGCTCTCGGGCAACCCCGTGTGGCCCTTCCTCGGGGCCGTCTTCGGCTACCGGTTCTGGGACCCGATCGACGTAGCGTCCGTGACCTGGAGCCTGCGCCACGAGGGCGGCCCGCAGAGCCTCCGGGCCCTTCTCGCGCTGCCCTGGAGCCTCGCGACGGGCCGCTTTCCGGGCGTGAGCACCCTCGCCCCGGGGCTCTTCGCGCTCTTCCCGATCGGTCTCGCGTGGAGCCTGTGGGCGCGGTCGCGACGCTGGCTCGCGCTCGTCACGGCCGGTTTCGTCGTTTTCTGGTTCTTCACGACCCAGCAGGTCCGCTTTCTCGTTCCAGCGATCCCGGCGGTCTGCCTCCTTTCGGCGGGCGCGATCTCGCGGCTCGCCGACCGATTTCTTCCGATCCGGCGCCCGATCGCGACGGCGGTCCTGACGTCGGCGGCCGTCCTTCTCGGCATCGCCCTCGTGCCCCGTGAGGAGGCCCGGAAGATCGTGCGGAGAGAGCTCCCGCCGGTGGATGAGGCCTCGCGCGCGGCGTATTTCTCATCGCGGCTGCCGTCGTATCCGCTCTACCGGCAGTTGAACGCCGAGCACGGCCGCCGCTACACGATCTACGCGTTTCACGACGAGACGATGACGTACTTCTGCGAGGGGCGGCATCTCGGCGACTGGTTCGGCCCGGCCTCCTACGCGCGCGTGAATCTGTCGAGCGGGCGGGCGCTCTACGCGAGTCTCCAGGGGATCGGCGCGGACTACCTGCTCGTCAACGATTCGTACTTTCCGACGCGTTTGCCGCGAGACGATGTCTTCTCGGCCCACTTCGAGGAGATCTTCCGCAGCGGCGCCATCCGCGCCTTTCGCATGCGCTGATCGGCGAATCCGCCCTCAGGGCCGCGGGCAGAGCGTGATTTCGACGAAATCGTCGTCGATCGTGATGGTCCGAAGCGCGAGGCCGGCGTCCGTCGCGAGCGCCGGGATCTTGCGCTGCAGATCCTCGCGCTCGGCCGGCGGGCGGAGGGTGTGGGGCCCGGTGAAGAGATTGCGGTCCACGCTGAAGGCGACCTGACACTCCGGCCCGATGGCATCGAACGATCTGCGCAGCTCCGAATAGAGCGCCGGGCTGCGAAAGTCCATGAGGAAGAGGAAGCGGTGGTAGATCGCCGTGAAATGCCGATCTCCGAGGGAAAACTCGTACCGCTCGGCCCATGGAGATTCCGAAATGCGGCCGGCGGATCGGCAGTTCCATGCGTAGAAATCCATGAAGAGGCCGATGAAGTTCAGCTGATCGAGGTGGACGACACCGACGCCCGGGCCGCCGAGGTGCTTCGCGAAGATACCGGCGCGCACGTTCATCGGCTCGTCGCGAAAGATCTGCGCGTCCCGGTTGTGGAAGGCGGCGAGCCCGATCGCCGCCGCGCCGAGGGCCGCGAGGGCGAGACGTCCCGGCGGCGGAGCCATTCGCAGGAGCCGGTCGAAGGCGACGCCCCCCGCGAGGACGGCGAAGTAGAGGAGCAGGATCTGGTGCCGGTGGGTTCCGCCGAACGGATAACGCCCGAGAAAGCCGAGCACCGCGCCGACGGCGAGGAGAAGTGTCAGGACGAGGGCCGGGAGCAGCCGCGCCCCGCTTCGATCATCCGCCGCGCGCTCCGTGGCCGGCGCGAGGATTGCGAGGGAGAGAAACAGGCCGAGGACTGCCAGAGCCGTTCTCGGAGCGAAGACGACGGGCGAGAACATGGTCTCCGACCAGGCGAGCGTGCGCGCGAGGAACGCGGCCGGTCTCTCCGCGCCCGGGTGGAAGTAGAAGTACGGGAGCCCGCTCGCGGGGCCGCTCAGCATCCGGATCCAGGAGCGCGCCAGGAGGCGATACAGCGCCGCGCCGACGAGTGCGGGAGGCAGGAGCGTCAGGGCGTCGGCCGCGAACCGGCGCGGCAGCGCGGCGAGGAAGCGGCGCCGGTAGCCCGGCCGGAGGATCGCGGCGAGAAGCGGCGCGAGCACGACGGCGATCAGGAAGAGGCCCGAGAGGTACTCGGTCAGGAGCGCCAGCGACGCGCAGATCGCGAAGCCGGCGCGGCTCCTCCACGGCGGCGGCGCGTCCATCCGGAAGAGGTCGAGGGCGAAGAAGAACGCGGCGAGCACGAAGACGACGGCGAGCATGAAGCCCTCCACCTGGACGGAGAGCACGATCGCCGTCGTCGAGAGGGCGATGGCGAGCGCGCCGACGACGCTCGCCGCGGGGAGACATCTCAGGCGGTCGAGGACGAGGCCGACGAGCAGCACCGAGGCCACGCCGGCCGCGAGCGGGACGAGGCGGTAGGAGAGAAGCGAGCGGCTGACCCGGTCGCAGGCCTTGAGCAGGAGGAGGAAGAGCGGCGGGTGCGCGATCGTGCCGAGCTCGTGGCGGAAGAACCGGGCGGCGAAGAGATGCCAGGCCCCGTTGTGCGAGAGCGGGCGGTGGGCCGCGAGCCACAGCCGCGGCACCAGGGAGATCGCGGCGACGGCGAGGAGGAGCGCCGTCGGGGCGCGCCGCGCGGGCGCGGAGGGGGAGTCCGAGTCGCCGCTCATCCGGCCGGCGGCGTCGGGAGCCGGCAGTAGAAGAGCTCGGTGTTCCGGATGCCCTGCTCCGGGAAGTCGTCCTTCGTGTAGTCGACCGTGAACCCGAGCGTCGCGAGCTTGTCGTCGAGATCCGTTCCGTACGACCGGTAGGCGAGCGCGCGCCCTTCCTCCGAGTTGGCGTCGCCGTGGTACTCCTTCTCCATCAGATACCGGTCGGACGACGGGTCGGCCGGATCCACGACCTCGACGCGCGTCACCGTCAGGCGGTCGCGAAAGTGCGGAACCGTGAAGATGTGGAGGCCGCCCGGCTTCAGCACCCGGCGGATCTCCGAGTGCGCGCGCTCGTCCAGGCGCACGTGCTCGAGGACGTCGCTCGTCACGACGACGTCGAAGGACGCGTCGGGAAACGTCAGCGCCTCGAGGTTCTGGTTCGTCGCGCCTCCGCCGAGGCGCTTGCCGCGTTTCTGCCGCGGCTCGAAGCGCGACGTCGAGACGTCGATCCAGGAGCAGCGCGCGAGCAGGTCCGGGATCGGGTAGGCGTTGCCCTCACCGTAGAAAGCGACCTGCGTGTCGTAGACGGCGAGCTTCCGCTTCGGCGACGCGTCGGCGAGCGCTGCGAGGTTGTCGGCCCGGGCGCCCGCGAGTTCCTCGGCGGCCCGGAGGAGGCCGCGCGCGATCGAGCGGTAGCGGGACGTCGTCAGGCACCGCGCGCAGGTCAGCGACTCGCGGAAGAGGAGCGGATCGGTGTAGTAGAAGCGCGTCTTCTCGCCGCAGACGTTGCAGGTTCCGGAGAGCGAGGACATGCCCCGGAAGCGGGGGTCGGCGGGAGCCGCCGCGGGCGCATTCGCCCCTCACCCCGGTCCCTCTCCCCGGTGGGGCGAGGGAGCGGAGGCGCCTTCGGCGCGGCGGCTCTCTTGTCGAGCGCCGCCAGCACCGTGTCCACGCGCGCCGACCAGGAGTTCTCGCGGCCGACCTGACGCACCCGCTCCCGATAGGCCGCGTCCTTTCCGCGCTCGCGCGCCGGGTCGAGCGCCGCCGCGAACTCCTCGGCCGTTCGGACGATCGCGACTTCGGGGTATGCCTGGCACTCGGGCATCGGCGTCGTGATGGTGGCCTTGCCGCCCGCGAAGTACTCGTAGAGCTTGAGCGGCGACGTCGCTTTCGTGATGTCGTTGATCTTGAACGGAATCGTCGCGACGTCGAAGAGTCGCAGGTAGCCCGGCAGCGAGTGATAGTCGCGCGGGCCGAGCCAGAGAACGTTGGGACACTTCAGGACCGGCTGCCCGCGCAGGCTCTGGTCGTACATCGGGCCGATCAGCAGGAAGTTCCAGTCCGGCCGCGCGCGCGCGACCTTCTCGAGTAGCTCGTAGTCGAACCACTCGGCGAGCGCGCCGTAATAGCCGGCGATCGGTTTGCCGGACTCGCGAAAGGGGCGCAGTTCCCTGTCCTCGGGCAGCGGCGCCTCGTCGTCGGCGAACCGCTCGAACTCGACGCCGTTCGGCACGCTGACGGCGTCCGGCCGGACGGCCAGCGCCTGCTCGTGGAGCTTCTTCGCGACGCTCGCCACGACTGTCGCCTCGGCGAGACCGCGCGCATGGTTCTTCTCGAGGAGGGCGCGGTCGTAGGGGAATACTTCGAGGTCGTCGATCCAGTCGTACACGGACGCGGAGCCGGCGGGGTAGGCGTCCACCTTGTGCCAGTTGTAGGTGAAGGCCCAGAGGAGCGGCTCCGGAAGCTGCTCGAGGAGCCCTTCGGGTCCGCGGAAGAGAAAGAGGTTCGGCTGGATCTCCTTGAAGCCGTTCACGTCGTCGTGCGCGTTCGAGCAGTCGAAGATCGCGACCCATCCGCGCCGCGCGAACGTGCGCGCGAGATGATGCGGCCGCTGGAAGAGCGCGATGCCCCAGCCGACCGACGGAAGGAACACGACCGCGCCCTCGCTCGCCGCGATGCGCGCGCGCACCGCCTCGACCTGCTCCTGGTAGAAACCCAGGTCCGCGCGCTTCCAGACGTCCACGCCTTCGGCCTTCCAGGCCTCGCCCCACTTCTCCTCGTACTTCTTCCGGTTCTCCTCGAAGAGCGCCAGGTATTGCTTCTCGCCGAGCAGGCGAAACGACGCCTTCTGCCAGTGGTGCACGAAGCTGTCGCGCGCGCAGCGAATCTCCCAGCCCTTCGCGCGGGCGCGGCGGTTGAAGTCGTCGTCCTCGAACATCCCGACGCCGAAGCGCTCGTCGAGCGCGCCGACCGATTCGTACACCTCCCGCTTCATCGCGAGGCAGAACATCGCGAGCATCGGGATCGCGAAGACGCGGCCGTCGTTCTCGCGGACGAAGTCCTCGGCCCAGGCGGGCAGGTCCTCGATCGCCTGGTAGCCGACCTCGATCTTCGCCTCGTTGGCGACCGCGTTGGTCACGGGACCGATCAACCCGAGCTTTGGCTCGGCCGCGAGGTGGCGGATGAGCGCGGAGAGCCAGCCGCGCGTCACCACGGTGTCGTTGTTGAGGAGCACGAGGTAGTCGCCGGTCGCGAGCGCGAGCCCCTGGTTGTTGGCGGCGGCGAAGCCGCGGTTGTCGTCGTTGAGGACGACGCGCAGATTCGGATATCGCGACTCGGCCTCGCGCAGGTACTCGGGCGTGCCGTCCTGCGACGCGTTGTCCACCACGATCACTTCGAAGTTCGGCCATTCGGTCCGGCCGTAGAGGCTCTCGAGGCAGAGCCGGTTGAGCGACAGGTTGTTGTACGTCACGACGACGATCGACGACTTGGGGAACGTCGCGGCGACCGCCGGCGCGAGCGTCTCGAACCGCTTCTCCCAGGAGTTCTCTTTCCCGAAGGCGCGGCGTCGCGCGACGAGCGCCGGATCGTCCTCGGCGAGCGCCGCCTCGATCTCGCGCTCGAACTCCTCGGCCCGGTTCGCCAGGCGCACGAGCGGTGCCATGGGAGTCGACCTCCGGGATCGGCACGGAGACGATCGGCCGCCCCGCCGCGAGGATCTCGAAGGCCTTCACGGGGCTCGTGGCTTCGGTCAGAGGATTGCGCTTGAAAGGCAGGATGGCCACGTCCATCCGGGCGAGCCAGGACGGAATCTCCGTGTACGGTTTCTCGCCCGGAAGCGAGACGTTCGGCAGCTTCGACAGCCGACTCGTGTCGGCGGTATAGGTCGAGCCGACGAGAAGGAAGTCCCAGTCGGGCCGGCGCTGCGCAACGTCGGCGACGAGGTCGGAGTCGAACCAGTTGGCGATCGCCCCGTAGTAGCCGACGACTGGCCGGGCCTGCCGCGCGCAGGGCCCCATCTCGAAGTGGCCGGGCTCGCAGGCGTTGGGCAGGAGGAGCACGTTCGCGTTTGACGCTCGGGCCCGCGCTTCGAGGAGGCCGGAGGATGCGACGACGAGGTCGGCCCCGGCGAAGAGCTCGCGTTCGTCCTCGGCCATGTCGGGGCGGTTGGTCGTGAAGCCCGCGTGGTCGTCCATGCAGTCGTAGATCACCGGCCACGCCAGCTCCTCGCGGGCCTTCTGCGCGAGCGGCCACCAGAAGGGGAGCTGGACGACGAGCGCCGTCGCGCCGAGCGAGAGGTCCCGGCGCATCGCGTCGAGCGCCGAGAAGAGCGCGTCGCGCGCGCCGGCGTCGAGCGTCTGGCGGTAGACGTTCAAGGCCGCGCCGCGGAGCGAGACCTCCCAGACGTTGTCACGCTTCTTCCGGATCTCGTACGGCGGTCCGCTCTCGCGGAATGTCTGCGCGACATAGAACACGCGGTGCCCGGCGGCGGCGTAGCGGGACATGAGCTGCTGCGGCCGCTGGAAGCGGAAGTCCCAGTCGATGATGGGCAGGCAGATGACGTCGCAGAGGTTTTCCACCGAGAGAGGCGCGGGGGAGGGGGCGCGCTCGATTTTCGGTGCGGACGGCGCGATCGATGCCGCGGGCGGGCCGCCCGCCTTGTGCGGCGGGGCGTCGGCCCCGAAGAGATGTCGCAGTCTCCGCAGGAGCGCCCAGTATCTCGATAGGGCTTTCCAGTAGCGGGAGTTGTGGATCTTCAGCAGCTCGTTTCGAAGGTCCCCGAGCTGGCTCTGCAGGAACGCCGCCTCGCGCTGGCCGCGTCGCGCCTCGTCCTCGGCGCGCTTCTCGGCGGCGCGCAGCGACACGGAAAGCGAAGCGGCCTCGCGCTCCTTCTCCGAGAGCCGTCCGGCGAACGCCTGCGCGCGCCGCTCGGTTTCTTCGAGCCGGCGCCCGGTCTCTCCGAGCCGGACCGTCAGCCCGCGCTCCGTCTGGAATCGCGCGAGCGCCGTCCGGCGGAGCAGATCGACGAGACCGGCGGTCGCGGCGGGCGCCGGCGCCTCTCCCGCCTCGAGGCGCTCGGCGGCGATCTCGGCCGTGCGCCGGGCGCTGCGCGCGAGCGTCCGGGCCCGCTCGGACGAGGTGTCGCGCGTAGCGGCCGCGCTCCTCGAAGGCCTCGGCCAGGCGCGACGCGAGCCCGCCGGCGTCGATCGCCGCGAGCGGGAGCGCGTAGTCGGGCTGGCCGATCTGACGCATGAGCCGCGAGACCTTCGGGTCGTATTCGAGGGAGACGACCGGCACGCCCGCGGTGGCGGCGAACACCCCCGCATGGAGGCGCATCGCGAGCACGAGGTCGCACTGTCCGATCGCCGCCGCGAGCCGCGCGGGATCGCTTCCTCCCGGCAGGATGCGGGCGGCGTCGCCGTGGCGCATCCGTTCCCGGACGCGCGCCGCGACGGCCGCGTCGTTTTCCTCGGCGACGGACTCCTGCTGGAAGGGCAGGAAGAGCACGGCGCCGCCGCGGCCCGCCGTTTCGAGGAAGCGATCGAGAGCGCCCGCGACCTCGGCCTCCCATTTCGCGGGATCGACGCCGACGTCCCAGTGGCGCAGCGCGACCCCGAGCAGCGGCCGTCCGTCGGGCAGCGCTGGCAGCGGCTCCGCGGCGGCGTCCGTCCGCGGCTCGAACGCGAACGCCGGGTCGGCCGTGACCTCGATGCGCTCGAACGGCACGCCGAGAGCGGCGAGCTCGTCGCGGGACTCCTCGTCGCGCACCGTGATCGTCGCGGCGACGTCGCAGACGGCCTTCGTGAACTCCCGTCCCGGCGCCGTCTCGAGAGGACCGACGCCGGCCGCGTAGATCATGAGCGGTTTTCCGTGCAGGAGCGCGAGGACGGCCGGCGCGGCGTAGAAGGAGAGGCCCCAGTGCCGGTCGGTCAGGATCGCGTCGGCGGGGAAGCCCCAGTAGTCATGGAAGATCCCGCCGCCGCCGAGAACGACGAGGTCGGCGTCGCGCGCGGCGTCTTCGAGACCGAGCGGATCGCGCCAGAAGACGGCCTCCACGCCGTGAGCCTTCGCGGTCGCCTCGGGATCGCCCGACACGACCGTGACGACAGCCTCGGGCGCAGCCGCGCGCAGATGCGCGAGGATCGAAAACAGAATCGCCTCGTCCCCGGCGTTGCCGAAGCCGTAGTAGCCGGCGAGCAGGATGCGGCGCGAGGTCACGTTCGCGCGCAAGTATATGGAGGAAGAGCGCTTCCAAAATCGGCGTCCGAACCGGCGCGCCTTTTCGGAGTTCGGTCTTCTGGTCGCCCGAGCGCTCTGTCGTCTCGACGCGGAGCTGCCGGGCGAATAAGATCCTGCGCGACGGGCTGATATGCCCTCTCCGTCTCGGATTGCCTCGAATGCGGCGCGCCGGCGATTCCGCCCGGAGCGCGTCGGTCCACCGCGCGAACTCGAGCCCCCCGCCGGAGGCCCCTGCATTCTCTCGAAAGGAGCTGCGCCATGAAATGCCGTGTGTCGACTGCCGTCGTTCTTCTCGCCCTCTTCGGAACACTCTGCTCGAGCGCAGGCGCATTAGCCCAGGCGCCGCAACTTCCCCAGGGTGGCGAGAGCTACGGGCCGGGGGCGAACTACCTCGTCATTCCCTCGGCCGCATTCATGCCCCTCGACGCGGGGCTCAGTTTCAGCGTCGGTGCCGATGGGTACATTTCGACCTCGAGCCTCGTCGGGCTCTTCCGGGCTCCCGTCGAGTTGCCCGCAGGCGCGAGCGTGGTCAATGTATGCGTCTTCACACGTGATGAGAGCGCCACGTTCCCAGCGCAGGTTCAGTGGGAAGCCTTCGAAATGGGAGACGCGGCTGCTCCGCCGAGGTATCAGCTACTCGGATATGGTCAGACCGACGCCGCGGGCACACCGGGCTACGGCATGACGTGCGCGGACCTCGCGGCCCCGACCCTCGTCCGGAAGTTAGGAGACCTCGACGGCGACGGCCACTCGCACTATATCTGGTATCAGGTCAGCGCGAGCGCCTACGCGGGCGTGACGTTCGGCGGCGCGGTGATCACCTGGCTGCGAACGGTCAGCCCCGCGCCGGCGACCGCGACCTTCGGCGACGTGCCGACGAATTTCCTCTACTTCCGTGCGATCGAGGCGCTGGCGGCCTCCGGGATCACCGGCGGCTGCGGCAACGGCAACTTCTGTCCGAATCAGACGGTGACCCGCGGCGAGATGGCGGCGTTTTTCGCACGGGCGCTCGGGCTCCATTGGCCGCTCTAGAACGGTCGCTGTTCTCTGCGAGGAGGTTGTCATGAAAAGCAGCGAAGTGCGTCTCGTTTCGACCCTGTTCGGTCTTCTTCTCCTCTCGCGATGCATGACGGCGCAGGACGTTCAACACGGAACCGGCGCGACGGCCGCGTCTCGGGGTCCGCTTCCGGTTCAATCGGAGCGACTCCGGCCGATGAGTCCTCAGGACTTCGGCGTCGGCAACGTGAACATCCTGCAGATCCCGGCTGTATCCTTCCTTCCCGCGAGCTCGAGCGTGACCTGGTCGGTGAACCCTCCGTATGTAGCGAACCCCGGTTACCTCTACCCGACGGGCGCCGGAGTTGGAGAGTTTCTCGCCGGAGCGAATCTTCCGGAGGGAGCCCTCATCGATGCGCTGGTCCTCTACTATGACGATCCCTCGGTCGATCACTCGGTTTTTGTCGGGCTCTACGCGCTGACCGGTTGGGACGAGACGAACGCGGGAGGCACGCTGGTCGCCAGCGCGGTCTCTTCCGGCAGTTCCGGAAAGGGCTATGTGACGACTTCGGTCTCGCACTCGGTCAAGAATTCGGTATTTCTTGGAGGAGCGCAATACGTCGTCTACGTGCAGGCCAACGGCATCGACCCCGCCACGGGCTTTCGGGCCGTCGAGATCTGGTGGGAAAGGCAGCTCAGTCCCGCCCCTGCGGCAGCGACGTTCGCCGACGTGCCGACGAACCATCCGTTCTTCCGCGTCATCGAGGCGCTGGCGGCCTCGGGGATCACGAGCGGTTGCGGCGGCGGAAACTTCTGCCCGGACCAGCCGGTGACCCGGGGAGAGATCGCCAAGTTCTTCGCGCGGGCGCTGGGGCTGTCGTACAACGACAACCTCTTCTGACTCCTCGGTCGGCCATCGGGTTCCAGACAAAGCCGCCCTTCGTCGTTCGACCGCCGGTGAGAAAGGAGAAACGGCAATGCGAAGATTCGCTTTTCCATCTCACGTACTCGCAGCGGGGTTCCTCGTCCTGGGCGCGGCCAGCCAGGGCCTTCTGGCGCAGGGCAGCCGGGGCTCCGAAGACCTCCGGGCGTCGTCTGCTCGCCCGGACAGCGAGGAGTTTCAGAAGCGCACCTACGGAACGGCTGACACGATCATCCAGCAGATCCCCTCGGCGGCCTTTCAACCCCTAGGGTCCAATTTCAATGAATCCTTCTCTTACGTTTCCGACCAATCAGGCGACTTCTTCGCGCCTCTCAGCCTGCCAAACGGATCCCTCGTGAGTTTCCTCGATGTCTATTACTTCGATTCGGATTCCGGACCGGACCAGGATGTCATTCTCGTCTTGTACGAGGTCACGGGCACGGACCTGCCTGTGCTACACGTGGCTGCGCGAGTATCGTCGAGCGGATCCGGCGGATATGGCTATAACTTCCACTTGATCAGTCCACCGCTGCAAATCAACAACAACAACCGGTACTTGATCTACGCTTCCGGCGCCACGGGCGAGGTCGCCTCCGGTACCAGGTCCCTCGGCGGCGCCAACGTCTGGTACCGGCTGCAGATCAGCCCGCCTCCCGCGACGGCGACGTTCGCCGATGTGCCGACGACCCACCCGTACTTCCGTGCGGTCGAGGCGCTGGCGGCATCGGGGATCACGAGCGGTTGCGGCGGTGGGAACTTCTGTCCGGACCAATCCGTCACGCGCGGCGAGATGGCGGTGTTTCTGGCGCGGGCGCTCGGGCTGCACTGGCCGCTGTGAAGCTCGGTGCGATGACAGGCTAAGGAGACAGATCATGACCATTCTCAGTTCAAGGCGCATCGCGCTGGCATTCGCGTCGATCACCGGACTGACCTGCTGGAGAGTGATCGCGCAAGAGTCCCCACCCCGTCAGACTGCTTCGGCCGATTCGGCAGTGGCGATCGAAGCGCTTCAGCGAAACACCTACGGGACGCAGGACTCGATCATTCACCAGATTCCCTCGGCCGCCTTTCAGTTGCTGCTGGGTACAAGCATCACGGGGCCCGTTCGCGGCTACATCCAGGCAGAAAAAGGCACCTTCGTTGCGCCGCTCGTGCTCCCGAACGGTTCCCTCGTGAACTTCCTGGACCTCTACTACTTCGACACCGATCCGGTCTCCGACCTGATCGTGGATCTCTACGCGTATTCGACGTCGGGCGTCGAGAGTTTCGTCGCTGGGGTGAACTCGAGTGGATCCGGGGGTTATGGCTACGCCTTCAATTTGATCAGCCCGCCGCTGCAGATCGACAACAACAATCGCTACATGATCTATGTCGAGAACGCGAATTACGGCACTGAGTACAGGGCCCTCGGAGGCGTCAACGTCTGGTATCGGCTGCAGATGAGCCCGGCTCCGGCGACCGCGACGTTCGGCGACGTGCCGAAAAACTTCCTCTACTTCCGCGCGATCGAGGCGCTGGCCGCCGCGGGGATCACGAGCGGCTGTGGAGGAGGCAACTTCTGCCCGAACCAGCCCGTGACGCGCGGCGAGATGGCGAAGTTCCTGGCGACCGCGCTCGGTCTGCACTGGCCGTACTGAGGCACGGCGCGGCCGCTTGTCGGAGCGGTCGCGAACGTCTACAATTCCGACAGTCTCCTTTCGAAAATGTCGATCGCGCGCGCGATTTTCCGCACGAGCCCGGCTGCCGTTCTGCACGGCGCCTCAAGGAGGTCACGGCCATGAAGGCATCCCGCGTACTCGTCCTGGTCCTGGCGTCAAGCCTCGGCGCCGCCGTCGTCCGGGCCCAGGCTCCCGCTCTCCCGATTCTCGACGCGCCTCCGCCGGTCCGCCCGGAGCCGGACCTCCAGAAGGACCTCGCGTCCGGAAAGCCCGTCTCGCCGCGCGACTACGGCGCCGGCAACATCAACATCCTTCAGATTCCTGCCGCGGCCTTCGTCCCGTTCGACACGACCTGGACTCACGACTCGTGGGGCTATTTCTACCCGACGTCGACGAACATCAATGCGCACGCTTGGGCACCGCTCTCGCTGCCGAGCGGCGCGAACATCGAGTACGTCGACCTCTACTATGACGATATTGACGGCACGAACGACGCGTCGGCGAAGATCCTGGCCTTCACCGGCAGCGGTCCCGTCGGCTCGTCGGTCGTCGGCAACGTCGCCTCGTCTTCGGGCAACTCGGGCCGGGGGTACGCCTCATCGTTCCCGTTCGCCTACACGGTCAACGACGACGTCCAGTACCGGGGCGGCGCGCAGCTCGTCGTGCAGGTCTATCTGCCATCGACGGCCCTCGGATTCAAGGCCGTGGACATCTGGTGGACGCGGCAGATCTCGCCGGCGCCCGAGACGGCCACCTTCGCAGACGTTCCGACGAATCATCCGTATTTCCGCGTCATCGAGGCCCTCGCCGCGTCCGGGATCACGAGCGGCTGCGGCGGCGGCAACTTCTGTCCGAACGGCACCGTGACGCGCCAGGAGGTGGCCAAGTTCCTCGTGCGGGCGCTCGGCCTCTACTGGCAGGACGGATTCGTCGGCGGGCCCTTCTAGCGGTCCGCGCGTCGTAGACTTCCGCCGGCATGTCCGCCGAGCGGATCGTCATCGTCTGTCCCGACACGAACGTACGGCTCTGGACGGGGCGTCTCGCGCAGGCGGCGATGGGGGGCGGCAAGTCGTCGATCCTGCAGCTCGCCGCGGCGTGGGCCCGCGCGGGGCACGAGGTCACGGTGGCCGGCGCCGCGGTGCGCGAAGGAGACGGCGATGGCGTCCGCGTGAGAGAAATTCGAGGCGCGGCGGGCGAATACGACGTCGGCGTCTTCGTCACCGGCTCGGTCGGCCACTTTCGCGACGCCGGCGTCGAGGACGTCCGCGCGGCGCGGCATCTGTTCTGGCTGAACGGCCCGCATCGCGTCGAGCCGCCGCCCGGACGCGTGGACTGGTACGTGGCGCCGGCGATGTTTCTCGCGCGGCGGGCGGTGGACGAGTGGGGGCACCCGCCCGAGCGGGTCGTCGTGATTCGCGGCGAAGCGGTGCGCCGGCGGCGCGCCGTCTCCGAGGCCGCGTCGCGCGATCCGTTCGCGGCGATCTACGCGAGCCACCCGTTCAAGGGGCTCCGGGAAGCGGTCGAGGTGCTCGGGCATCTGCGCGCGGAGTTTCCCGACGTGCGGCTCGACGTATACGGCTCCGAGCGATTGTGGGCCGACGGCGCCGCGGCGTCCGCGGAGCGGGTTCTGCCGGAGTGGGTGCGCCGCGCCGGCGAGACGCCGCAGAGCGAAGTCGAGCGCCGCATGGCGGACTACGGATTGATGCTGTATCTGACCGAGTGGGTGGACGGCTTCTCGCTCTCGACCGCCGAGGCGCTCGCGGCGGGAGTCGTCGTCATCGCCACGGCGCACGGCGCGAACGCCGAGTTTCTGAGGCACGGCTGGAACGGCTTTCTCGTCCGCTCGGACGGAGGCCGACCGGACCTCCTCGAGGCGCAGAGTCTCGTGCGCGCCTATCTGCGCGATCCGGCGGCCTTTGCCGGTGTTCGCGCCAACGCCATGGCGTCCGTGCCCACCTGGGACGAGCAGGCCGAAGAATGGCGCCGGCTGTGGCGGTCGCCCCTCAGGGGCGCCTAAAGGCCGATTTCGGGGAGATCCGGCGGGTTACAATTTTGTCCTCGGGCCGGAACGCCCAAACAAAGGACAGATCTTGAGGATTCGGGGAAGAGGACTCTCTCGCGCGGCCCGCGCGTGCCTCGCCATCCTGGCGCTCGGCGCCGGCGCGGCCGCCGCGCTCGCGCAACCCGCCCCGACCGTCACGCTCCAGCCGTACATCGGCTCGCTGACCTACCCTCTGGGATTCGTCAACGCGGGCGACGGCAGCGGCCGCAACTTCGTCGTGACGCAGAAGGGGAAGATCTTCGTCTATCAGGGGAACACGGGCCTCGGCACGTTCCTCGACGTGAGCACGCTCCTGCCATGCACGGACCCGAACGCGGGCTGCGGCGAGCAGGGTCTGCTCGGCCTCGCGTTCCATCCGAACTACGCGTCGAACGGCCTCTTCTTCATCGACTACACGAATACCGACGGCAACGAGGTGATCGCGCGGTACGAGGTCTCCTCCGACCCGAACGTCGCCGACCCGGCGAGCGCGACGATCCTTCTCGTCGTGCCCGACCCGTTCCCCAACCACAACGGCGGCCAGCTCCAGTTCGGGCCCGACGGATACCTCTACATCGCGATGGGCGACGGCGGTTCCGGCGGCGACCCGGGCAACCGCGCGCAGAACGAGGGCGAGCTGCTCGGCAAGATCCTGCGGATCGACGTCGACGGATCGGGAACGATCCCGTGCGGCCAGTCCACGCCGATGCCCTACGGCATTCCGGCCGACAACCCGTTCGTCGGGACGGCGGGTGCCTGCGCGGAGGTCTGGGCCTACGGGATGCGCAACCCGTGGCGCTTCAGCTTCGACCGCGAGAACGGCGATCTCTTCATCGGGGACGTCGGGCAGAACCTCTACGAGGAGATCGACTACCAGCCGGCGGGCACGCCGGGCGGCCGCAACTACGGCTGGCGCCGCATGGAAGGCTTCCACTGCTACGACCCCGCGACCAACTGCGACGACGGCACGCTGACGCACCCGATCCTCGAGCACGACCACTCGCTCGGCTGCTCGGTGACCGGCGGCTACGTCTACCGCGGCGCGGCCTACCCGCAGTTGAACGGCGTCTACGTCTACGGCGACTACTGCAGCGGGACGATCTGGGGGGCGGTGCGAGACGCGGCGGGCGTCTGGTCGAAACGCGTGATCGCGACCTCGCAGTTCATCAGCTCCTTCGGCGAGGACGAAGCGGGGGAGCTCTACGTCGTCGAGCACAGCGGCTCGGTGAAGAAAGTCACGAGCGCGACCTCGTACCTCAAGCCGTCGGTCTCCGCGCTCGCGCCGGGCGCCGCGGTCAAGAGCGATCCGGGACTCCTCCTCACGGTGGCCGGCTCGGGCTTCACGCCCTCCTCGGTCGTGCGGTGGAACGGATCCGGCCGGACGACGACCTACGTCTCTCGAACGCGACTCCAGGCGTCGATCCCGGCCGCCGACGTGGCCGCGCCCGGGACCGCCGTCGTGGCGGTCGCCAACCCGGCGCCGGGCGGCGGCGTCTCGGCCGGCATGACCTTTCAGATCACGAACCGCTTCCTCGACGTGCCGCTCGCGTACCCCCTGCGGCGGCCGATCGAAGGGATCGCGGCGGCGGGGATCACGACGGGATGCGGCGACCGGATCTTCTGCCCCGAGTCGCCGTTGACCCGCGACCAGATGGCCGTTCTCCTGCTGCGCGGCGAGCACGGCTCCTCCTATGCGCCGCCGGCGGCGACCGGGATGGTCTTCTCCGACGTTTCGAAGACGACGTTCGCGGCGGCGTTCATCGAGCGGCTCTCCGCGGAAGGAATCACGACCGGCTGCGGCATGGGGAACTACTGTCCGGGCGTTCCGGTGACGCGCGCGCCCATGGCGAAGTTCCTGCTGCGCGCGCACGATGGTCCGTCCTATCAGCCGCCGCCCGCGCAGGGAGTCTTCGCGGACGTGCCGGCATCGGCGCCGTTCGCCGCGTGGATCGAAGAATTGTCCGCCCGCGGCATCACGACGGGCTGCGGCGGCGGCAAGTTCTGCCCGGACATGACCGTCACGCGCGCCCAGATGGCCGCGTTTCTGGCGCGGACGTTTTCCGTTTCGTTGCCGCCTTAGGGGGAGTGAGGGAGGAGGTCCTCGAAAGGCCCAGAATGAAATCCGCACCGCCCGCCCCCCGGCGGGGAGCAACGAGAGCCGGAGCCCGGCTCTTCTTCCTCCTCGTCGCCGCCTCTTTGAGCGCGCTCCGCGCGCCCGCGGCCACGCTCGGCGGACCCGTGCCGCCGCCGCTGCCGCTCTTCCCGCAATCCAACTGGTGGAATCTCGACATCTCGGCCGCGCCGCTCGACCCGGACTCGGCGTCTTACATCACGTTCCTCGGCGCCGGCGGCGTGACGGGAGCGCATCCCGACTTCGGCGGCAACAACGGGCCGGTCGCGATCTACGGGTTCCCGTACTGCGTCGTTCCGGGCAGCCAGGCGAAGAAGGCCGTGACGTTCCAGTACTGGGACGAGAGCGACGGCGTCGACTACGGCACGCACGCCGGCCTGCCGTTCTATCCGATCCCCGACGAGGCGATCACGCAGAACCACTGGATCGAAGGCGGCCAGCCCGGCAACGCCACCGTCGGCGGCGATCGCCACATGCTGATCCTCGATCAGGACAACAAGATGCTCTACGAGCTCTTCGCGCTCAAGTGGGACACGGCGAACTCGCGGTGGAAGGCGGGCTCGGGCGCCGCATTCGATCTGAAGAAGAACGGCCGCCGTCCCGACACCTGGACCTCCGCCGACGCCGCGGGGTTCGCGATCCTGCCCGGACTGGTGCGGTACGACGAGGTGTACGGGCCCGGCGAGATCGGCCACGCCTTCCGCGTGACGGTGCGCGACTCGAACGGCTACGTCTATCCCGCCTCGCACGACGCCGGCTCGCAGGCGGGCGCGCTGCCGATGGGCGCGCGGCTGCGGCTCAAGGCGTCGAAGAACATTTCGGGCTACGACCCGGCCGTGCAGAAGATCTTCCGCGCGATGAAGAAGTACGGACTGATCGTGGCGGACAACGGGACCGACCTCTACGTCAGCGGGACCTGGGACACGCGGTGGGACAACGACATCCTGAATCCCGCCTTCGGCGATCTCGCGCCGTCGGACTTCGAGGTCGTGAAGCTGGGATACATGCCGCAGGTCGCCGCGGGCCTCGCCGTCGACGCGCACTCCGGAACCGGAACGACGTCCGACGCCAACGGCGTGCTCGAGCCGGGCGAGACCGTTCTGGTGGAGCCGTCGTGGACCTACCAGGGGAATTCGTCGAAGTCTCTGACCGGCGCCGCCTCGGCGCTCGCGGGCCCGGCCGGCGCTTCCTACACGCTCGCCGACGCGGCGGCGTCCTACGGGACGGTCCCGGCCGTCACGACGGGAGACGGCGCGACGGTCTCCTGCACGGGCGCCGGCGGCAATTGCTACCGCATCGCCGTCTCGGCGCCCGCCGTTCGGCCGGCGGCGCACTGGGACCCGACGGTCACCGAGACGCTGTCGACGAGCGGCGCCTGGAAGTGGACGCTCCACGTGGGCGACAGCTTCGGCGACGTGCCGCGCTCGAACCCCTTCTACGCGAAGATCGAGACGCTGTTCCACCACGGCGTGACGTCCGGCTGCGCCGCGGGCCTCTACTGTCCCGACGACGCCGTCGTGCGCTATCAGATGGCGATCTTCCTCGCGAACACGCTGGCCCGCGGCGGGCCGAATGTGCCGGCCTCGGGGCTGTGGAACGGGCAGGCCTACAACTGCAAGGCGGGAGGCGTCTCGATCTTCCTGGACATCGCGCCGACGGACGCCTTCTGCAAGCACGCGCACTACCTGGCGGTCCAGAACGTGACGCTCGGATGCTCCGGGAACTTCTTCTGCCCCAGCGCCGCCGTCTCGCGTCTCGAGATGGCCGGATTCGTCGCCCGCGAGATGGTCGCGCCGGGCGGCGGCGCCGCGGTCCCGGCGGCCTATGGCCCCGATCCGGTCACGGGACGTTCCTACAGCTGCAGCACGACCGCCCCGAACGTCCATTTCAGCGACGTGCCGGCGACCGACCCGTACTGCAAGCTCGCCCACTACCTCTGGGCGCGAGGCGTGATCGCCGGCTGCGCGCCGGCGGCCTACTGCGCGACGTCCTCCGTCACGCGCGGCGAGATGTCGAAGTTCCTGTCGAACGCGGCGGGGCTGACGCTGTACGGGCCGTAGGGCGTCGATCGCGCCGCGCGCGGATCAATCCGTCCGGCGGGAAGAGTCGACGGTTACGGCCACTGCAGCCCGAGCGCGCTCGCGAGGAATTTCGCCATCTCCCCCCGGGTCACGAATTGATTCGGACAGAAGTTCCCGCCCCCGCACCCCGAGGTGATTCCCGCGGCCGCGAGCGCTTCGATCGCGCGGAAGTAGAGGAAGCCCGTCGGCACGTCGGCGAACGTCGCCGTGGCGGGCGCAGGACTCATCTGGAGCCGGTAGAAGACGCGGACCGCCCGGAAGCGCGTCGTGTTGTCGGTCGCCTGCGAAGAGACCTGGAGGACATACGTCTTGGACACGTTGTCCACGGTGTGCGCCGGACTGACGGTGCCCTCGAAGAAATCGCAGCCGGGCGCGGCCGGACCGCCCGTGGCGACGGCCGCGAGGTTGGAGCAGACTCCGGCGCCGCACTCGTAGAGCTTCGCGTTGAGCTCATACGTGCTCGAGGTGTCGCACCCGTAGAGCTGAATGCCCGTCACGGCCGCGCCGCCCGGCAGCGTCGCCGCCGCGTCGAAGCCGTCCGACCCTCCGATGCGGTAACGCTCGCCGTTCGAAGTCGTGTATTCGTTCGTCGAAGAGGCGGGCAGAAACGCGAAGGCCGGCACCGTGAGGACGCTGACCGCCGCCGCGCCGTAAGTGTTCGCCTCGGGCGGATTCGCCGCGGAGGATCGGCGCGGCCGATACGACAAGGAGAACGGCGCGAACGATCGGACGGAAGAGTCTCATGGTCGCTCCTTTCGGACGGCACCCTCGCCGGCGGCAGTCACCGGCAATCGGGTCGATCGGGAACTCTCGATCCCGGTCATGGCCATTTCTGCCAGACCGACAGGTCCTGATACCGGTTGAGGCCGTTCTCGCGAAAGTGCCGCAGGCCGAAACAGCGGCCCCAGGTCGCGACGAGGTACTCGCACGAGTGGAACGCGGAGTCGTCGTTGAAGCGGCCGCCGCCGGCGGCAAAGAGGAAACCGCGCCGGGCGAGCGTCCGGCGGGCCTCCTCCGAAAGGTCGGGCCGGCTCCAGGAGAGTCCGGGGGCGTGGGTCGAGGCGATGAGGAGGCCGCCCGGACGCATGACGCGGTGGAGCTCGGCGAGCCAGGCCAGCTGGCGCTCCTCGGACAGGTGGGTGAAGACCGACCCGGCGTAGACGACGTCCATGTGCGCCGCCGGCAGCGACGTCGGCGGGTCGGCCGCGACCCGCTCGTACGAGCCGCGGAAGTGCGACGCCGTCCATCGGAGCGCCTCCTCGTCGACGTCGATTCCCCAGAGCTCGTCGATCGGGACGGTCCGCTCCAGATGGCGCGCGACGCGACCGCAACCGCAGCCGAAGTCGAGCCAGCGCGCGTAACGGCTCCCCGGTTGCCGGCTCGCTTCGAAGACGTCGCGGATGTTTTCCGACGCTTCCCGGCCGGTCGAGAGAAAGGTCGCGCGCGAGCTCGTTCCGGAAACGCGGTAGCGGAGCCGGGGCGGGGGCAGCGGGTCTTCGTGGAATCGGTCGAGGATGTCCGGAACGAGGTCGCGAAGGCGCACCGGCGTTTCGCGAAGCAGGAGCCGGCCGCGCCGGCGCCAGCTCAGCGGCACACGCCGCCGTGCGATCGCCCGGATCCGGCCGCCGTCGGTCGCGTTCGCCCTCATGGGAACCGGGGTCATGCCGGGGGGGCCTCGCCGCCTCCCACGGACCACTGGTGATACGCCTCGGCGACCTCCGCCGCGGGGCCCTGACGCACGATGAGGCCCTCGTGGATCCAGACAGCGCGGTTGCAGACTTCCTGGATCAGGCGCGTCGTGTGGGAGACGAACACGATCGTCTTGCCGGCGCGCCGGAACTCGTCCATGCGCGCACGGCTCTTGAGCTGGAAGCGCTCGTCGCCGACGGAGAGCACCTCGTCGATGAGCAGGATGTCGGGGTCGACGTCGGTCGCGACGGAGAACGCGAGGCGCGCGGCCATGCCCGTCGAGAAGGTTCGCAGCGGCGCGTCCACGAACTCCTCGAGCTCCGCGAACGCGACGATACGGTCGAGCCGCCGCTTCATCTCCGCCCGCGAGAATCCGAGGAGCGCCCCCTGCAGCATGACGTTCTCGCGTCCCGTCAGCTCGCCATGGAGGCCGAGACCGAGCTCGAGGATCGGTGCGACGCGGCCGGCGACGACCACCCGGCCTCCCGTGGGAGGGATGATGCGCCCGATCACGCGCAGCGCCGTGCTCTTGCCGGCGCCGTTGCGGCCCACGATGCCGAGCGTCTCGCCGGTTCCGACCTCGAACGACACGCCGCGGAGCGCCTCGAACTGATCGAAGAAGATCCGCCGCTTCAACTTGCGGATTGCGTATTCCTTGATCGAGCGGATGCGCTCGCGCGGGACGAGGTACCCGACGTGAACGTCTTCGAGGCGGACCGCGACGCTCATGCCCGGTTCGCCCTCAGCCCATCAGCGCGAAGGAATTCCGGCGGCGGCAGAAGTAGAGCCAGCCGGCCAGGAAGCAGACGACGGCGACCGCGAGCGAGGGAGGAAGACGTCGAGCGGCGGCAGCTCGCCGTCGTAGATCGGTTTTCGGAAGGTCTGCACGAGGTAGTACATCGGGTTCAGCCAGATCGGGACGCGGTACCGCACCGGCACGATCGAGATGTGGTACACGACGGGCGTCAGGTAGAACCAGACCTGCACGAACACGGTGTACATCTCGCGCACGTCGGTGAAGCGCGAGGCCAGCGTGAAGAGGAAGAACCCGATTCCCGACGCGAAGAGCGCGCCCATCAGGATCGAGACGGGCAGGAAGATCCAGGTGGCGTGGAACGGGAACTTCGTCACCGCGAGGATCCCGAGCAGCGGCACGAGCGAGAGGACGAGGTTCACGAGCGCGCCGCCGATCGCCGCGGCGACGAAGACCGACCGCGGCACGAACGTCCGCTTCGCGATGGCGTTGGCGTCCTGCGTCTGGAACGCCGCCGCCGACGTGCTCTGAGAGAAGAAGTTCCAGAAGAGGAATCCCGTCATGAAGTACACGGGATAGTTGGCGATGGAGGTCTTCAGAAGCGCCGCGAAGACGAGCGTCAACGTCGCCATGTTCAGGAGCGGTCCGAGCATCGTCCATGTCAGACCGAGGATCGACCGTTTGTAGCGGACCTTGATGTCGCGCACGACGAGCTCGTGCACGAGGCCGCGGTACGCCCACAGCGCGCGCGCTTCTTCGAGGGCCGCCGGACCTCCGCGCGCGGAGTCGTAGACGGGCAGCGCGGCTCGGGCCGGCGGGGCGGCGGCGCTCACGCCGCGCGTTCTCGGAGACGATGCATGCGGGAAGTCTATCGTCGCGCGCCGGGGCCGGGCTCCGGCTCCGCCGGCGGCGATCCCCACTTGCGCGCGTACCGCTCGCGATTCTCGCGGTAGATCCGGAGGTACTCCTCGTCGGGCAGGCGGCCGAAGCTGCCGCGACCCCAGTGATGGACGAAGCTGTCGCGGGCGACGGCGAGCCGGAAGCCCTTCTCCCGCGCGCGCCGACACCAGTCGTCGTCCTCGAACATCCCGACCGCGAACCGCTCGTCGAGCGGCCCGACCTGCTCGAAGACGCGGCGTCGGGTCAGCACGCAGAAGAAGGCGAGCATGGGGATGGGCTCGGACCGCCCCGCGTTCTCGCGGGTGAAGGTCCGGACCCAGGGCTCGAGGCCCTCGGGGTCGCGATACCCGACCGGCACCTTCGCGGCGTTCGCGATCTCGTTGGTCGAGGGCCCGACGAGGCCGAGCGACGGATCGCGGTCGAGGTGGCGGACGAGCGCCGAGAGCCAGCCGCGCGTGACGACCGTGTCGTTGTTGAGGAAGCAGAAGAAGTCGCCTCGGGCGGCGGCCGCCCCGGCGTTCGCCGCGGGGGCGAAGCCGCGGTTGTCGGGGAACGCGAGCAGACGGAAGCCGTCGCCGCGCCGCGCCGCCTCGGCCTCGAGGATCTCGCGCGTGCCGTCCGTCGATCCGTTGTCGACGAAAACCAGCTCGACGCGGGGCCAGTCGGTGCGGCGGTCGAGCGAGGCGAGGCAGAGCTCCGTCAGGGGCAGGCCGCCGTGGGTGACGACGACGACCGAGACGAGCGGGTAGAGGGCGCCGACGGCGGCGTCGAGGGCTTGCGCGCGATGGTCCCACGTGTTGCGGGCCGCGAAGGTCCGGCGGCGTGCGGCGTTCTCGGCCGCGCGCGCCGCCTCGTCGGCGATCGCCGCGGCGAACTCCTCGGCGGTCGCGGCCAGGCGGACGATTCCCGCGTCGGCGTGAGGCCGCAGCGCGTCGAGCGCCGTCGCGACGACCGGGCGGCCGGCGGCGGCCGCCTCGTAGAGCTTCACGGGATCGACGGCGTGCGTGAGCGGCGACGGCCGGAACGGGATGATCTCCACGTCGAATCGGGCCCGGAGCGCCGGGAGCTCCGCATACGGGCGCTCGCCGTGGAAGGTGACGTTCGGCAGCCCCTTCGCGAGATCCTCGCGTCCGCCCTCGCGCCCGCCGACGATCTCGAAGCGCCAGTCGGGCCGCATCCTCGCGAGCCCTTCGAAGAGCTCGGCGTCGAACCAGTCGTCCACGGCGCCGACGTAGCCGACGGTGAGAGGCGTGTCGCGCCTCGCCGGGTCCCGCGCCGGCGCTTCGACCAGCGCCGCGTCCGCGGCGTTGGGAAGGAGCAGCGCGTTCGCGCTCTCCCGCGCGAGTCGCGCGCGCAGGACCTCGGACGTCGCCGTGACGAGGTCGGCCCGCCGGACGAGCTCCGGCTCGGCCTGGCCGAGCAATCCGGGACGGTTCGCCCCGAAAGCCTCGTGCTCGTCGAGGCAGTCGTACACGATCTTCCAGCCGAAGCGGCCGGCGAGAAGCATCGCGAGCGGCGTCCAGAAGGGCGTCTGCACGATGATCGCGGTCTCGAAGAGGCCGTAGGCGTCGCGCGCCGCCGAAAGCGAGGCGAACGCCTCTTCGAGCGGCCGGCCCTCGAGCCGCCGGTCCGCCGGATCCTCGCGGCGGACTCCGTCGATCGGGAGGAGCAGGACGCCGGGAGCCGCGCCGGTCGGCGTCTCGGGCTCGCCGCGTCCCCGGAGCGCCCCGTAGAAGACGCGCCGTCCGCGGCGCGCGAGCGCCTCGGCGAGCTGCTGCGGCCGCTGGCGGCGATACGACCATGCGATGACCGGCAGGAAGAGGACGTCCGGGCGGCCGGGCAGCGCTTCGTTCGGATCGAAGGCGAAGCGCGGGATGTCGACGTCGGGCTTGTGGATGCCGAGGAGATGCTCGGGGGCGACTCGCCGGCGGAGCGCCCGGCGCCAGGACAGCGGCAGGAGGCGGCGGCCGAAGGCGTAGAGACGCCCGCGGAAACCCTTCTCCCACTCCGGTCTCACGGCGCGCGGCGAGCCGCTCCGGACGCCGCGTCCGGAACCGGCGCGAAGCTCTCGTAGGGGCGGCCGGCGAGGACGTCGGCGATCCGGTCGCAGGCGCGTCCGTCGCCGTAGGGGTTGCCGCCCTCGGCCATGCGGCGCCGCGCCGCGGGGTCCGACAGCAGGCGCGACGCCTCGGCGACGATCCGGTCCTCGTCGGTGCCCACGAGCCGCGCGAGCCCCGCCTCGACGCCTTCCGGCCGCTCGGTCTTCTCGCGCAGGACGAGCACGGGCTTTCCGAACGTCGGCGCCTCCTCCTGGATGCCGCCGGAGTCCGTCAGCGCGAAGCGGCAGCGGCGCAGAAGACGGACGAGTCCGCGGTAGTCGAGCGGCTCGAGCAGCTCGACGTTGGGCAGGCCTTCGTTCGCACGCACGGCGGCGAGCACGTTGGGGTTGGGGTGCACGACGTGGAGGAAACGCGTCTGCGGGAACGCCCGCGCCAGGCGCGCGATCGCGCGCACGATCCGGGCGAGGGGCTCGCCGAAGCTCTCGCGGCGGTGCGCGGTGATGAGGACGGAATCGGTCTCCGGCTCCGCGCCGTCGCGCGCGGCGATCTCGAGGAGCGCGTCCACGACCGTGTTCCCGGTCAGGTGGATCCGATCGCGCGGCACGCCCTCGGCCTCGAGGGCCGCGGCGGCGCGCCGCGTGGGCGCGAAATAGACGTCGGCGACGAGGTCGACGACGCGGCGATTCATCTCCTCCGGGAAGGGGTGCTGGAAATCCCCGGTGCGCAGCCCGGCCTCGACGTGCCCGACGCGCACGCGCCGGTGGAACGCGGCGATCGCGGCGCACATGGCGGTCGTCGTGTCGCCCTGCACGATCAGCCAGTCGGGAGACCGCTCCGCGAGGAGCGGATCGAGGGCCGCGAAGACCCGGGAGGCCACCTCGTTGGGCGACTGTCCCGGCCGCATCAGGTCGAGATCCACGTCGGGCGCGAGGTCGAACACCTCCAGGACCTGATCGAGCATCTCCCGATGCTGCGCCGTCGCGCACAGGATCGCCTCGAAGCGGTCCGGCTCGCGGCGCAGCCGCCGGACGAGCGGCGCGAGCTTGATGGCTTCGGGCCGCGTGCCGGCCACGAGAAGGACGCGCGCCGGGGCGGACGAGGCGGCCGGAGTCACGCCGGCAGTCTAAGCCAACGGGCGATCGGGGCTTCGCGGAAGGGCTACCGCGGGCGCGCGAACGCGAGCCACAGCAGCGCCGCGAGCGCGAGTCCCGCGGCCAGGGCGACGCGGCCCGCCGCGGAGAGCGCCGGAATCGTGGCTCCGGTGCCCGGCGTCGGCGTGACGGGCGGCGGAGGAGGCGTCGGGGTCGCCGTTGCGGTCGGCGTCGCGGCCGCGGCGACCTGGACCACGCCGTTCATCGCCGTGCCGCCGGCAAAGCTGTGCACCTGGCAGTAGAAGGCGTAGCTGCCCGGCGTGTTGAAGGTGTGCGCGAACGATCCGGTCGTCTGGACTCCGGAGTCCCACACTTCCGGTCCGGTCGTCGCGTCGCTCGTCGTCGAATGCGGAAGCGATCCCGAGGCCCACGTCCACGTCACCGTTTCGCCGGGAGAGATCGAGACGGTCGAGGGAGAGAAGGAGATTCCGGGGCCCACAGCGATCGTCTGGTCCGCCGCGGCCGCCGCCGCACAGAGAATGCCCGCAAGGGCGAGGATTCGCGCGCGCATCTGCCGTCCTCCGGTCTCTGGAGCAACACTACCCGGCGCGGAGGAACCGCGGGGGCTTTTCATCCACCTGTTAGAGTCCCTCCGGAATGCTCGCCGCGGCGATTCTGGCGGCCGCGCTCTCCGGAGAGGCCCCGCGGCTGACGGTCCGTCCCGCGCCCGCGAGCCCGAAACCCGGCGGCGTCGTCGTGCTCGAGATCGGGAGCGACCGGCCCCTCCGAACGCTCGCGGCCGCGGAAAGCCCGAAGGGTTTCTGGCTCGAGCCGGGGCCCGACGCTTCCCGCTATCGGGGACTCCTCGGCATCGACCTCGATCGGGAGGCCGGTCCGTATCGCCTGGCCCTCCGCGGACTCGACGCCGCGGGGCATCCCTTCACGTTCGCGTATTCGATCCGAGTCGCCGCCGGGCATTTCACCGTCGAGCCGCTGCGGGTGGACCCGGGCTTCGTGGAGCCGCCGGCCGAGCGTCGCGGAGCGCATCGAGGCCGAGCGCGCCCGCGTGGCCCGCGTGTGGGAGACCGGCGACCGGCAACGGCGATGGACGGGCCCGTTCGGCCTGCCGCTCGGGAAGACCGCCGCGCGCGACAACTTCGGCGCGCGCCGGATCCTGAACGGCCAGAAGCGCGCGCCGCACAACGGCGTCGACTTTTCGGCGCCCGTCGGAACGCCGGTCGAGGCGCCGGCGCCCGGGCGCGTCGCGCTGGCAGAGGACCTCTACTTCTCGGGCGGCACCGTCATCCTGGACCACGGCGGCGGCCTCTTCACGAGCTACTTCCATCTGTCGAAGATCGACGTCGCCGCGGGAGACGTCGTGGAGCCGGGCCGGCGCCTCGGCGCGGTCGGGGCGACCGGGCGCGTGACGGGCCCGCACCTGCACTGGAGCGCGCGGCTCGCCGGCGCGCGGATCAACCCGCTCTCCCTGCGGCGGCTGCCGGAGTGGCCGCTCGCCGTAGGGGACGGAGCGGCCGCGAGCGGCCGTCCCGACGACCGTAGGCTGACGCCAATCGGTAGGGGCGGGGCTCGTCCCCGCCCCGATCAGCCCGCGAGCGCCTGCTCGAGGTCCGCGACGAGATCGTCCGGGTGCTCGAGGCCGATCGAGAGGCGGATGAGCTCGGGCGGCGTCCGCGACGCGGGTCCTTCGCTCGTGGCGCGGTGCTCGATCAGGCTCTCGAAGCCGCCGAGCGAGGTGGCTCGCGTGAAGAGCCTCGCGCGCGTGACCGCGCGGATCGCCGCCTCGCGGCCGGCGCGCACGCGGAAGGACAGCATGCCGCCGAAGGCGGACATCTGCCGCCGCGCGGCTTCGTGGCCGGGATGCGATTCGAGCCCGGGGTAGTGCACCGCGGAGACTCCGGGATGCCGCGCGAGCGCGTTGGCCACGGCCACGCCGTTCGCGCTGTGCCGCTCCATCCGGAGCGCGAGCGTGCGCAGTCCCCGAAGCGCGAGCCAGGAGGCGAACGGCGACGCGACGCCGCCGAGGATGTGGCGCGCGTGCTCGACCTTCTCGAAGAGCGCGTCGCGCCGCGCGAAGACGAGCGCGCCGCCCTGGACGTCGCTGTGGCCGCCGATGTATTTCGTCGTCGAGTGGAGGACGACGTCGGCGCCGAGCGCGAGCGGGCGCTGGAGCGCCGGCGTCGCGAACGTGTTGTCCACGAGGACGAGCGTGCCGGCCTCGCGCGCGATGGCGATGGCGGCCGCGAGATCGGTGATCTTCATCAGCGGGTTCGAAGGCGTCTCGAGCCAGATGAAGCGCGTCTCCGGCCGGATCGCCGCGCGCAACGCCGCCGGATCGTCCATCGCCGCGAGGTCCGTGCGGACGTTCCAGTGCCGGAGGAAATCGAACGCCGCGACCCGGAACCCGTAGTAGACGTCGTCGGGGAGGACGAGGTGATCTCCCGAGACGAGCGTCTGGAGGACCGCCGTCCCCGCCGCCATGCCCGAGGAGAACGCGAGCGCCGCCTCGCCGCCCTCGAGCGGCGCGAGCGCTTCCTCGAAGAGCGTCTGCGTCGGATTCCCCTCGCGGATGTACTGGGTCGGGCCGAGGAGCTCGTTCTTCTCGTCGCGCGCGAACGTGGTCGAGAAGTGCAGCGGGGGAGCGATCGCGCCGGTCGCCGGATCCACGCGGTGGCCCGCGCGGACGAACAGGGTCTCGCGCTTCATCGGCGGCAAGCCTATGGCGAGGAAGGGCTTGCGTCGAGCGCGATAGTTGGGCCTGGAATTTGACTGACCGATCGGTCAATGAATGACTCATTTCTTCATCAAAACAAAGGGATTACACTGCCGGAGATGGCGAGACGGTCGAAGAAATCCGAAGCGGTCGCCGGCAAGCGCTTAATCCGCCTCGTCGTCAACGGCCAGCCGGTGGAGGCCGCCTTCGAGCCGCACAAGACGCTCCTCGAGGTGCTGCGCGAGGATCTCGCGCTGACCGGCACGAAGCACGGCTGCGAGCTCGGCGAGTGCGGAACGTGCGCGGTGCTCGTGGACGGCCGGCCGGTGCTCTCCTGCCTCGCGCTCGGCCTCGAGTGCGAGGGACGAGCCGTCGAGACCGTCGAGGGGATGGCGGGCGCGTCGGGGCTCCATCCGCTCCAGAAGGCGTTCGCCGAGCTCGGTGCGGCGCAGTGCGGCTACTGCACGCCGGGGTTTCTCCTGACCGCCAAAGCCCTCCTCGAGGAGCGCCCCCGGGCGTCGCGCGACGAGATCCGCGAGGCGCTCGCCGGCAACCTCTGCCGCTGCACCGGCTACGTGAAGATCTTCGAGGCCGTCGAGCTCGCCGCGGCGTGGATGCGCGGAGAGGACGCCGCGCCGCGGAAGGAATCGCTCTATGGAATGGATTTCGACGAGAGCGGACTGCTTCCCGCGCACCCTGGCGACGTAGGGGCGGGGCTTGCCCCCGCCCGCGCTGACGAGGGGCGGCCGCAAGGGCTGCCCCTACGGGCGGAACGCGGATGACCGGTCGAGCTCGCACCCGCGTCGTCGGCCGCCCCTACGCGAAGGTGGACGCGGCCGCGAAGGTCACCGGGCAGACGCGCTTCGCCGACGACGTCGTCCTGCCGCGGATGCTCCACTGCAAGATCCTTCGCTCGCGCCTGGCGCACGCGCGCGTCCTGCGGATCGACGCCTCCAGAGCGCGTGCCCTGCCGGGAGTCATCGCGGTCGCGACCGGCGCGGAGCTTCCGATTCCGTTCGGGATTCTCCCGGTCTCGCAGGACGAGCATGCGCTCGCGATCGACCGCGTGCGGTTCGTGGGCGATCCCGTGGCGGCCGTCGCGGCGACGGACGAGGACACCGCGACCGAGGCGCTCGCGGCGATCGCGGTCGAGTACGAGCCGCTGCCGCCGGTCGGCACGATGGAGGAGGGCCTCGCGCCGGCGGAGCCGCCGATCCACGATTACGGAGATTCCGGCAACATCCACAAGCTCGTCGCGATGGAGTTCGGCGACACGGCCGAGGGCTTCGCGCGCGCCGACCGCGTCTACGAGGACCTCTACTTCTACGAGGGCTCGACGCACCTGCCGCTCGAGCAGCACGCCGCGGTCGCAGACTTCGGGCCCGACGGCAAGCTCACGGTCTGGTCCTCCACGCAGACGCCGCACTACGTCCATCGCGCGCTCTCGAAGGTGCTCGAGATGCCGCCCTCGAAGATCCGCGTGATCGCGACGCCCAACGGCGGGGGATTCGGGGGCAAGTCGGACCCGTTCGCCCACGAGATCGTCGTCGCGCATCTCTCCCGCGTGACCGGCCGCCCCGTGAAGATCTGCCTCACTCGCGAGGAGGTCTTCTACTGCCACCGCGGGCGCCATCCGACGCTCATGAAGGTCCGGACCGGGGTGAAAAGCGACGGCGCCGTCACGGCGATGCACTTCCAGACGCTCCTCGACGGGGGCGGCTACGGCTCCTACGGCGTCGCCTCGACGTACTACACGGGCGCGCTGCAGACGGTGACCTACAAGATTCCCACCTACCGCTTCGATGGCGCGCGCGTCTTCACGAACAAGCCGCCCTGCGGGCCCAAGCGCGGGCACGGCACGCCGCAGCCGCGTTTCGCGCTCGAGGCGCAGCTCGACAAGATCGCCTGCGACCTCGGGCTCGATCCCGCGGAGCTGCGCAAGTCCCAGCTCCAGCCGCCGGACTCGCTGACCGCGAACTTCCTGCGCGTCGGCTCGATGGGCCTCGGCGCGTGCATCGACAAGGTCGTCGCGGCGTCCGGCTGGAAGAAGCGCCGCGGCCGGCTGCCCGAGGGCCGGGGCCTCGGCCTCGCGTGCTCGTCGTACCTGTGCGGCGCGGGCCTGCCGATCTACTGGAACTCGATGCCGCAGTCGGGCGTGCAGCTGAAGCTCGACCGCGGCGGCGGCGTAACGGTCTTCTGCGGCTCGACCGACATCGGACAGGGATCCGACACGATCCTCGCGGCCATCGTCGCGGAGGTGCTCGGGATCGACCCGTTCGACATTCGCGTCGTCACGGGCGACACCGATCTGACGCCCGTGGACCTCGGCTCCTACTCTTCGCGCGTCACGCTCATGACGGGCAACGCGGCGATCCAGGCCGCGGAGCGCGCGCGGGAGATGCTCGCGACGGCCGCCGCCGCGAAGCTCGGAATTCCCGAGGAGCGCGTCGGGCTCGCCGCCGGTCGCGTCTTCGACGTCGCGGAGCCGGAAAAGGGCATGCCGTTTCCCGAGGCGGTCGTGCTCGCCGAGTCGCGCTTCGGCACGCTCGGCACGGTCGGCTCCTACTCGCCGCCGCCTTCGGCGGGCCGCTACCGCGGCGCGGGCGTCGGGCCGTCGCCCGCCTACTCCTACTCCGCCGCGGTCGTCGAGGTGGAAGTGGATCCCGAGACCGGCATCTTCACCGTGCCGAAGATCTGGATCGCGCACGACGTCGGCAAGTGCATCAACCCCGTTCTCGTCATGGGTCAGGTCGAGGGCTCCGTGTACATGGGCCTCGGCGAAGCCATGATGGAGGAGATGGCCTACCGCACGGACGCGAATCGAAACGTCGTGCACAAGTTCCCGTCGCTCCTCGAGTACAAGAGCCCGACGACGAAGGAGATGCCCGAGGTCGAGACGTTCCTCGTGGAGGATCCGGACCGCAACGGGCCGTTCGGCGCAAAGGAAGTGGGGCAGGGGCCGCTGCTCCCGATTCCTCCGGCCGTGGCCAACGCGGTCTACGACGCGGTCGGCGTGCGGATCGACGAGATTCCCGTCACGCCCGAGAAGATCCACCGCGCGCTGAAGGCGAAGGCGCAGGGCAAGGAGGCGCGGTACGGGCCGGCGAAGTTTCCCGCGGTGCCGTATCCCGATCCGATCCACGTGCCGACGCCCGCGGAGGGCGGCGACGGGCGTGCGGCGGACGCGGCCTTGACGGGCGCCGGAGGCGTGCGGTGAGGCGGTGAAGTTTCAGCCATGATGCGTCTGCCGAAGTTCCGGTATTTCGCGCCCGCGACGGTGCGCGAGGCCCTGCGTCTCCGCGCGGAGGCGGGCCCGGACGCCGCCTTCGTCGCGGGAGGAACCGACCTCTATCCCAACATGAAGCGCCGCCAGCAGACGCCGTCGACGGTCATCGGCCTCTCGCGCATTCCCGCGCTCGCGCGGATGCGGTTCGGCCGCGACGCCGTCTCGATCGGCGCGGCGGTCCCGCTGTCGGCAATCGAACGACACCGCCGGATGCGCCGCGCCTTTCCCGGCCTCGTTGCGGCGATCGAGGAGATCTCGACGCCGCCGCTGCGCAACATGGGGACGCTCGGAGGCAACGTCCTCCTCGACACGCGCTGCAACTACTACGACCAGAACGCCGAGTGGCGTCAGGCGATCGACTACTGCATGAAGAAGGACGGCGCGATCTGCTGGGTCGCGCCGGGCTCTCCGAAGTGCCTGGCGGTGCAGTCGGCCGACTCGGTGCCGGTGTTGATCGCCCTTGGCGCGCGGGCGCGGCTCGCGTCGCCGGACGGCGAGCGGGACATCGCGCTCGAGGATCTGTACCGCAACGACGGAATCCACTACCTGACGAAGCGCCCGGAGGAGCTCCTGACCGAGATCCTCCTGCCGCCGCCCGACGGCTGGCGCGCGAGCTACCGGAAGCTGCGCCGCCGCGGCGCCTTCGACTTCCCGGTGCTCTCCGTCGGGGCGGCGGTCCGCCGCGAGGGGGATGTCGTGGCCGAGGCGCGCCTCGTCCTCGGGGGCGTGGCGTCCGCGCCCCTGCGCCTGACGCGCGCGGAGGAGGTCCTCCGGGGCCGCCGGCTGGATGCCGAATCGATTGCCGAGGCGGCGGAGGCCTCTTCCGGCCCTGCCCGGCCGATGGACAACACGGATTTTTCCTTCCTGTGGCGGAAGGAAATGACCCGGCGGTTCGTCGCGTCCGCCCTGAAGGGCCTCGGTTAAAGGCGGCTTAGGCCCGCTTGCGTTTGGCGCCGACCTCGCCTAGACTGCAGGCCTTCTCGTATCGCCTGCCTTCCGCACGCATCCGTGCTGTCCGAAGTCCGACGAAGTCCACGGGAAGCCGGCAAGGCCGATCGGCGCGGCGGGGCCGGAACGGAGACGCCGGATTAGGACTCAAGGTTCGATGAAGCTGTACGTTGGAAATCTCCCCTACAACACCACCGAGGAAGATCTGCGCAATTTGTTCTCGCAGTACGGGACCGTCGAGAACGTTGCCGTCGTGACGGACCGGGACACCGGCCGCTCCCGCGGCTTCGGGTTCGTCGAGTTTCCGGACGACAACGAGGCGCGCAACGCCATCTCCGGCCTTTCGGGCCAGGAGTACGGCGGCCGGGCGCTGACCGTCAACGAGGCCCGTCCGAAGACGGGCGGAGGAGGCGGTGGCGGCGGCCGCGGCGGCTACGGCGGGCGTCCGCAGTACTGACCGCAAACGGTTTCGCCAAGACGGGGGCCTTCGGGCCCCCTTTTCTTTTTGCGCGCGGCCCGCGCCTTCTGATTTGATGGCCGCAGGGGGACTCGAATGGCCAAGATCAAGAAACCGAAGAAGGAAGAGAAGCCGGCGATGGAAGCGGCGCTCGCCGAGGGCGATTTCCTGAGCGACGTCCAGGAGCTGCGCCGCCGCGCCCGCAAACACATCGCCGACGGCGCCGTGACACAGGGCTACCTCGCGGACCGCAAGAAGGTGATCGAGGTGCTCAACCAGGCGCTTGCCACCGAGATCGTGTGCGTGCTCCGCTACAAGCGGCACTACTTCATGGCGAACGGCATCCACGCGAAGGCCGTCGCCCAGGAGTTTCTCCAGCACGCCAACGAGGAGCAGGGCCACGCGGATTCGATCGCGGAGCGGATCACGCAGCTCGACGGCGAGCCCGACTTCTCGCCGGAGGGCCTCGCCACTCGCAGCCACTCCGAGTACAAGGAGGGCAAGACGCTCGCCGACATGATCCAGGAAGATCTCGTCGCCGAGCGCATCGCGATCGAGTCCTACGGCGAGATCGTGCGCTTCCTGGGCGACCGCGACATCACCTCGCGGCGCCTCATGGAGCAGATCCTGGCGGTGGAGGAAGAGCACGCCGACGACATGAAGAACCTCCTCGCCACCTTCGACGCGAGGAAACCGGGCGTCTGACCGGGCCTCGCGCGTGAGCGGGATCCGCCTCGAGCGCTGGACGGCGGAGGACGGGCCGCTGAACGAGCGGCGTCTGATGGCGCGCATGGAGCGCGAGGGCTACGAGGTGGCGGTCTACACCTACCGCGAGGGCACCGTGTTTCCCGAGCACGCGCACGCGCAGGACAAGTGCGACGCCGTCCTCGAGGGCGTGCTGCGGATCACCGTGGACGGCGTCGCCTACGACCTCGAGGCCGGAGACCGGCTCTTCCTCCCGAAGGGCACGCGGCACGCCGCGGAGGTCGTCGGCCGGCGGACGGTCGTCTCGCTCGACGGGACGATCTGGTGAGCGCGCGGCGGCCGTGAGAGTCGCGCTCCTGCAGCTCGACATCGCGTGGGAGGACGCCGCGCGGAGCCACGCGCGCGCGGGACCGCTCCTCGAGCGCGCCGCGCAGGAGGGCGCGCGCCTGGCGGTGCTGCCCGAGATGTTCTCCACCGGGTTCTCGATGCATCCCGAGCGCGTGGCGCAGCCTCCGGGCGGTCCGTCGGAGTCCTTCCTCCGCGAGCGGGCCCGCGCCCTGGGTCTCTGGATCCTCGCGTCGATTCCGGAAAAGGAAGACGGCCGGCCGCGGAACGTCGCGCTCCTCGTCGCGCCGGCGGGCGAGGTGACGCGCTACGCGAAGATCCATCCCTTCTCGTTCGCCGGGGAGGACCGGGTCTATGCGGGCGGCGACGCGTCGTGACCGCAACCGTCGAGGGCGTTCGCGTCACGCCGTTCGTCTGCTACGACCTGCGGTTTCCCGAACCGTTCCGCCTGGCGGCGGACGACACCGACCTCTACGCGGTCGTCGCGAACTGGCCCGAGCGGCGGCACGCGCACTGGAGGGCGCTCCTTCAGGCGCGCGCGATCGAGAACCTGGCCTTCGTCGTCGGCGTCAACCGGGCGGGCGAAGGCGACGGCGTGCGGTACGCGGGAGGATCGGCGGCCTTCTCGCCCTGGGGAGAAGTCCTCGCCGAAGCCGGAGCGGCGGAGGAGGTCCTCTTCTGCGACGTCGATCCGGCGGCGGCCGCGAAGGCGCGGGAGACTTTCCCGGCGCTGCGCGACCGGCGCCCGGACGCCTACCGCCGACGGCGTTGATAGGATCCGCCGCCAAGGAGGGACCTCCCATGCCGGACGACAAACCCAAAGCTCCGGGCGGCGACGCCTGGGACGCCACGCAGTGGCACGAGGTGCAGAAGGGGGAGACCCTCTCGAAGATCGCGCAGAAGTACTACGGCGATGCGAGCCTGTACCCGAAGATCTTCGAGGCGAACAAGGACACGATCAAGGATCCCAATCTGATCCGGATCGGACAGAAGCTCCGGATTCCGTAGAAGGCGCCGGCCCCGGGCCCGCGCCGGGGCGGTCGAACAGGAGAGAAGAAGGAGGCACCATGCTCCGGAAGACGTCTCGGTTCGCTCTGGTGATCCTGGCCTGCGGCCTGGCCGTCGGCTGCGGGAAGTACAAGCGTCTCGCCGACACCGCCATCAAGACGGCGGAGACCGCGGTGGCTTCCGCCGGCGACGACGTCGTCAAGTACGCCACGGACCAGTGGCAGCCGATCACCAACGCCGTGGCCTCGGCGAAAGAGTCCTACGCCAAAGGAGACTACAAGGCGGCGATCGCGAGCCTCCAGGACATCGGGCCGAAGATCCAGGCCGCGCAGGCGGCGGCGAGCGCGAAGAAGACCGAGCTCGAGAACGCGTGGAACGATCTGTCGGGCGGGTTGCCCAAGATGATGGACGCGATCAAGAGCCGCGTGGACATCCTCTCGGCGTCCAAGAAGCTGCCCGCGGGAATGGACAAGGCGAAGCTCGAGTCCGCCAAGTCGGGACTTGCCGCCGCGACGTCGGACTGGTCGGCGGCGCAGGATGCCTTCAAGGCCGGCAAGCTGACCGATGCGATCGCGAAGGCGAACAGCGTCAAGGATCAGGCCACACAGATCATGCAGAGCCTCGGCATGACGCCGCCGCCAGCCGCGAAGTAACGTCGCCGTCGCTTGCTCCGGAATCTGTTCGGTCGGCGCGATCTCCTGGTGCCGCTGGTAACTGACCCGCGCCGACCGAACGACCGGTCTGCCGCTCGTTCAAAGGAACTCGACGGCCGGCCTGATTCCCTCGCGGCGCTCCGGCTCCCGCGGCGCGAGGCTCCTCCGCTCGATTACTTCGCGGAGACTCCTCGCGCCGCGAACGAATGCGCACGGGTAGCGCGAGAGAGCGAACCGGCCTAGTCGCGCGACAGCACGTCGTGCAGAGCGTTCACGACGGCGCGGTCGGGAGGCTTCGGCAGCTCCGCCTCGAGATGGACGGGCGCCGTCGTGCTGCCGACGAGTGTGACGAAGCCGACGCGCCGCGCCTCGCCCTTCGAGACGGCATAGATCGGGACCCGCGTGCGGAAGTCCGGCGAGACGCCGCTTTGCGTGACCGTTCCGGTGATCGCGTACCGATCGCCTCCCGCCGGCGCGACCGCGAGGTCGGTCTGGAACCGAGGAATCTCGGTGCCCGCCACCCATTGCCGGAAGAACCAGTCCATCTTGCCGTCTCCCGCGACGTCGAGCTCCGGAGACATGTGACGCTCGACCGCGTCCTGAAAGTCGCGCGTCGTCGGGCTCTTGTCCTCCTGCGAAGAGACGAAGTCCTGCATGATCGCGATGAACCGCGCGTCGGGACGGTCGGACTCCGGATCTCGCAGGAGCGCGCGCAGCATGTGGAGGATGTAGGCGCCCTTGGAATAGATCATCGCCTGCGCCGCGAAACGGTTGCGCCAGGTCGAGAGCCGATAGCCGTCGGTGATCGGCCCCGCTTCGTCGTTCGCCACGGACGCGTAGCGCGGTTTCTGGATGATGTGGCGCCGGGCCTTCTCCCAGAATCCGTTCATCCGGCCGACGCCTTCGGTGAACTGGAGGACGAGCGCCGCGGTGAACTCGGCGAAACCCTCGGAGAGCCACTGGTCCCGGTAGCTCGCCCAGCCCACGCGGTGGCCCCACCACTGGTGCGCGAACTCGTGCGGGCCGACGAGGTCCACGAAATCCGACGCGTTTTGCAGGCCGAGCTCGTGGCGGATCGTGGCGTCGAAGGCCGCGATGTACGGGAGGTAGACGAGCGTCGGCCAGGACTGTCCGAAGAAGGCCTGCGTCTGCTGCGTGATGGAAACGACGCGGTCCGGGAGCGGGCCGTAATACATCGTGCCGACGCGCGCGGTGTTGATCCCGTCGGCAATCGCCGAGCTCGTGAGGGTCTCGGGGTCGGCGGAGACGTGGTGCAGTCCGGCGTCCGTTCGGTTCTCGAGGGCGAAGTTGAGCTGGCGCAGGAAGTCGGGCTCGCCCGGGTTCGTGTACACCTCGACCGTGAGGCCGCTGACCGGGTCGGTCTGGCCGCGTCGGCGAAACTTTCCGTAGTTGAAACCGGCGACGCGAAACGGGCGATCCGATTTCCAGATCGAGATCCGCTGGTCGCCCTCGACGCGGTCCTCGCGGAGCTCGCCGACCGACACGATCTGAAGCGCTTTCGGGCAGTGGTACGTCAGGTCGTAGCGCGCGAGCTCCGTGAACGTCCCGAGGTTCGGATACCAGCTCTCCCGCGCGCCGACGACGAAGTTCCCGTCTCCCGCGTCCTGCAGCACGTCCTTGCCTTCGTATTCGAGCCGAACGCGATAGAGCTGCCCGGCGATCAGGGGCCTCGTCATCACGACGGCCAGATCCGCATCTTCGTCCTCGTCCTCCTGGACGAAACCGACCGGCAGCAGGGCCTCGCTCTCGCCGTTGCTCAGCGCCGCCTGTTTCACGCGGAGCTTCGAGAGCAGAGCGACCGGCAGGACCCGCAGCCCATCGACCGTCGGCTTGAAGAAGATGTCCGTGCGCCCCTGCAGCCGCGTATTGCGGGCGATCGTCGTCTCCACGGCGTAGCGCTCCGCGCGGGCACGGCGGCGAGCACCGGGGAGCCGGCCCGCGGCGATTTCCTCGCGCGTGTGGGACGCGTACCAGTAGCCGCCGCGCTCGTCGTGCAGGACGTAGAGCACCACGGACTCCCCTCCGAGCTCGTCCGAGAACCAGTCCGCCAGCCCCGCGGGGTCCGCGATCGCGAGCGCGGGCGGCAGCTTCTTGCCGGTAAATCCCGCGAGGAAAAGGCCCGTGGACGTCGGCCGCGCCTCGAGCACGTCCTCCAGGAGGCGGATCTGGAGGTTGTTCTTCAGGTCCTTCCGTTGGCGTTTGAAGAACTTCTCGTAAGCCTCGCGGGCGGAGGCGAGCGCCGGAGCGGCGGGCGGCGTCGGGGTGCCTTTGGCGCGGATCTCGTCGGCCGTCGCGTCCGTGAAGAGGAAGACCGCCGCCTCGAAGGAGTCCGTCAGGGTCTCGAGCTTCGGGTCCCCGACGACGAAGGCGAGGTGGCGCCGCTCGGACGGCATGGCCGGAGAGAGCTCGAAGCGTCCGTCGCCGACGAAGACGGCGCCGACCGTCCGGTCCGAGACCGGTGTCAGAAACTGGACGACGCCGGAGAGCCGGAAGCGGAAGGCGTCGCGCTCGATCGTCAGTCCGTTCACGGCGAGCGCCGGCCCCTCGGGACGCGCCGCGCGCAGAGCCGCGTACACCGGATCGGCCGGCGGGGCGGCCGCCGTGGCCCCGAGCGCCGCCGCCGCGGCGAGGAGAGGAGCCGCGAGGAAGGCGGCGGCCCGCCTTGCGAGGTCGGTCACGGGCACGACTCTAATCCCGGGAGAGCACTTCGTGGCGTGGGTTGGCGACGACGCGGCGGGGCCGCTCGGCGGTCTCGAGGGGCAGGTCGAGCGACGCCTCGACGTTGCCGACGAGCGTCACGGACGTGAGGTAGGCGAGCTCGCCTCGCGAGAGCTCGGCGAAGAGCGGGACGACGGAACGAAAATCCGAGGCAACGCCATCCTGCGTGACGGAGCCGGTCGCGCGCCACTTCCCTCCCGGCGCGTCGATCACGCGCAGCTTTCCGCGCAGGCGCGGGATGTCGGTGCCGTAGACCCACTGGCGAAAAAACCAGTCGAGCCTCCCGTCTTCGGCGCCCCGGATGCCCGTGACGTGCCGCTCGACGGCGGCCTGGAAATCGCGCGTGGACGGGTTTGCTCCCGCCCAGGACTGCGCGAAGTCCTTCATCGCGGCGAAGAAGCTCCGGTCCGGATCGGGGGCGCCCCGGTCGCGCATCCACTCCCGCAGCATGCGGAGCACGTACGCGCCTTTCGTGTAGACGACGACGTCGTAGGCCCAGGGGTTGCGCGCCGTGAAGAGGCGCTGTCCCATGATGATCGGTCCCGCGGCGGCGTTCGAGACCCCGCTGCCGGGCGGCTTCTCGAGGATGCGCCGGCGGGCGCGCTCCCAGTAGTCCACGCCCTTCTTCGCTCCGCCGGTCGCCTCGATGACCATGGCGGCGGTGAACTCCGCGAAGCCCTCCGAGAGCCATCGATCGCGGTATCCCTTCCAGCCGACGAGCTGTCCCCACCACTGATGCGCGAACTCGTGCGGGATGACGCCCTCGAGAAAGTTCGCCTCGCCCTCGAGCCCGATCTGCCGCCGCGTGGCGAAGTCGAGGGCCGCGGTGTACGGAACGTAGAGGAGGCCCGGCCACGACTGGCCGGAGAACGCCTGCGTTTGCTGCGTGATCGCGATCCGGGAATCCGGGAGGGGGCCGAACGCCGAGGATCCGATCCGCGCCGTCGCGAGGCCGTCGGCGATCGCCGTGGCGGCAAGGACGTCGGGGTCGAGGTGGAGAGGCCGGATTCCGGGACCCGCGATCGGGGAGCCGCCGGAGACGCCGATCTGCTCGACGGGAACGTTCGCAAAGTTGGCCAGGTCGGGATGGACGACTCGGGACGCGGCGGCGATCTGGACTAGTTTCAGATTCAGCCGATGGATGTAGTCCGGCGTGCCGCGGTTCGTGTAGACGCGGACTCCCACGCCGACCGACGGGTCCGATCGATCGATCTCGCGGAACTTTCCGTAGTTGAAGCCGGCGACGCGGATCGGTCGGTCGGCCCTCCAGACCGCGACGGCCGTCTCGCCATCGAGCCGCTCCGAGACCTTCGTTCCGACCGAGACGACCTCGTACTCCTTCGGGTGGCGGTACGTCAGCTCGTAGGCCGAGAGGTCGTGGAACCATCCGAGGTTCGGGTACCAGTTGTCGCGGGCGCCGACGAGGAAGTTGCCGTCGCCGGCGTCGCGCAGGATCCCGCGGCCCTCGGTCGAGATCCGGATACGGAACGTCGCCCCGCGCGCCGGCGCGGCGTCGAGCAGGACGGCCGCGTCGAGCTCGTCCGACTCCGCCTCCTGGACGAAATCGACGGGAACCCATTCGGAGCTTCCGGACCACTGGACCTCGGCGCTCCGGACACGCTGCCGCTCCGACAGGTTGAGCCGCAGCACGCGGAGGCCCTCCGACGTCGGCGTGACCTGAATCGTCGTCGCGACGGCCATGTGTGCGTCCGGGAAGATCGTCGTGTCGACGCCGTACCAGAGCGCGCGGGCGAACGGCGGCGGCGGAGCGGCTTCCGCGACGGTCTCCGGCCCGCGGCCCCGCGGCGCGGCGCAATACCAGAGCCCGCCGGCGTCGCCGGTCGCGAGGAACGCCGTGGTCTCTCCGTCGACGCGCCCGAGGACCCCTTCGAGGCCTGCCGGGTCGAACGCCGCCAGCCCGGGGGGCGTCTTGCCGCCCGGAATCCAGGCGGCGAAGAATCCCGGTTCCCCCGCGGGGCGACCCCGCGACAGTCCCTCGAGAAGCTCGAGCGGAAGGTTGATGCGCAACTCCCGCGCCTCCCAGTCGCGGAACGCCCGATCGGTCTCTTCCGCGCGCCGCGAGGGCGCCGTCCGCCGGGCGGAAGCGCGCGCGATCTCCGCCGCCGTGGCGTCGGTGAAGAGCAGAACCGACCGATCGATGGGAATGCGCAGGGTCGCGAGCGTGCCCTTGCCGCTCACGAGCGCCAGGTGCTCGCGCTCCATCTCGTTCGCCGGATCGATCTCGAACGTTCCCGATCCGTTGAAGACCGCGCCCACGATTCGCCCGTCGACCGGGGCGAGGAACTGCAGCGTTCCCGACGCGAAGCGGAATCGGAGCGCGTCCCGCTCGAGCGTCACTCCGGAGGCGTCGAGCGCCTCGCCGGCGGGCCGCTCGGAACGGAGCGCCTCGTACAGGCTCCGGAGCTCTCCGCCCGGCGCCGCCGCCCGAAAAAACGATCCGGCGAGGAGCGCGGCGGCGAGCGGGACGGGGGGCTTTCGCATGATGGCCCGGGGATGCCTCTCCGAAGCTACACCCGCGAGGCCGCGGCGACGCCTACTTTGTGACGAGCTCCTCGCCGACCCGCGCCGTCTCGTCGAGGAGCGCGATCAGGTCCTCCTCGCGCGTCCGGAAGTTCACGATCGCGACGCGCAGCGCCGAGCGCCCCTTGAGGATCGTCGGCGCGAGGAAGAAGGAACCGTCGCCCACCAAGCGGTTGACGATCCGGCGGTTGAGGCGGTCGAGCGCCTCGTCGGAAAGTTCGCGGCCGCGCGGGCGATAGCGGAAGTTGGCGATCGAGAGAACGGTCTCGGCCAGGCGCTCGAAATCCGGCCGGCGGTCCACCTCGGCGGAGAGGAACCGCGCGAGGCGGACGTCCTCCTCGATGGCCGCCGCGTACGCACGCCGTCCGTGCGTCTTCAATCCCATCCAGACCTTCAATGCTTTGAATCCCCGCGAGAGCTCGACGCCCCGCTCGGCGAACCAGGCCGGGCCCGGGAAGGGCGAGTCCGGATCGGCGGCGAGGTACTCCGGGAACTTCCGGAACGCGGCGCCGAGGCGCCCGGGCTCGCGCACGAGGGTCGCGCCCGCCTCATAGGGAACGTACAGCCACTTGTGAGGATCGGCGGCGATCGAGTCGGCGCGCTCCATCCCGGAGAAGAGCGGCGCCAGATCCTTCGACATCGCCGCCATCGCGCCGTACGCGCCGTCCACGTGGTACCAGAGCGACTCGCGGCGGCAGAAGTCGGCGAGCTCCGCGAGCGGATCGATCGCTCCCGTGTTGACGGTCCCGGCGTTGCCCACGACGATCGCGGGCCGGAGGCCCTCCTTCCGGTCGCGCGCCACGGCTTCCTCGAGGAGATCCATGCGGATCCGGAATCGCGCGTCGGTCTCGATCTTGCGCAGCCGCCGCGTGCCGATCCCGAGAAGGTCCACCGCCTTGTCGACGCAGGAGTGGACCTGGTCCGAGGCGTAGACGGCGATCGGCGCGCCGCCGAAGAGGCCGTCCTCGCGGACGTTGCCGGCGACGACGGCGCGCCGCGCGGCCGCGAGCGCGGTGAAGTTGGCCATCGATCCGCCGGAGACGAGGATGCCTTCCGCGTCCGGCGGGAAGCCGAGGAGCTCGGCGAGCCAGCGCACGACGCGCTCCTCGACGTGGATCGCGGCATGGTCGCCTCCCCAGCAATTCGAGTTCATCGCGCTGGCGAGGTAGTCGGCGGTGATGCCGACGGGGTCGGCGGTCGCGTTGATGAAGCCGTAGAACCGCGGGTGCGAGTTCCCCATCGGGAAGGGGAGGATGTGCTCGCGCACGAGGTCGAGCACCGCGTCGAAAGGGAGGCCCTCCTCGGGCACGGGCTCCGCGAAAAATGCGGCCCGGTCGGCGACCTTGCCGAACACGGGCCGCGATTCCAGGCGCGCGCGGTGCTCCGCCACGGCGTCGGCCGCCGCGCGGCCCATCCGGCGGACCTCGTCGGGCGGCCGGTCGAACGGAGGCCGGCTCAAGCGGCGCCGGCTACCGGACGACGCCGCACGCGAGACGTCCGCCCGCGTTGCCGGTCGGCTGGGTCTTCAGGTCGTCGGCCTTCTCGTGGAAGATCACGGCCCGCCCCACGACCGAGTTCGGCCCCGGCTTGACCGTGAGCATCTTCGAAGTGATCGTCAGGTCGCCCGTGCCGTCCGCCTTGATCTCGATGTTGCCGAGGTCTCCCGCGTGATGCTGCGCGTCCATCGGGCCGGCGTGCGGCATCGTCGTCGGGTTGAAGTGGCCGCCGGCCGAAGTCGCGTCCGGCGCCGAGCAGTCGCCTTTTTCGTGGATGTGCAGGCCGTGGAGTCCGGGCGGCGCCTTCTCGATGTGCACGACCGCCCGGACGCCGCCCTCCGGCAGCTCCGTGAAGGTCGCCATCCCCGTCACCGTCGAGCCGCTCCGGGGCTCGAGCGCGGCCCCGGCCTGCGCCGGAGCGGCGCCGCGGGAGGAGCAGCCGGCGAGCCAGGCCGCCCCGAGGACCACCGCCAGAGTCATCGTCTTCCTCATGATGTCCACCTCCTCGAAAGCCGGGATGATAGAAGATATGTTGTTCCAGTGCCCCCACCGCAGGCCGCCATGACGCGACGACTCTCCGAAACGGTGCCTCCCGTCGAGGTTTCGCGCCTCCTGCTCGCCGCGCTCGTCGCGGCGGGCGCGGTCGTCTCCGTCACCTCGGAGGGCCGCCTTTCGAACTTCGCGGGCGGCTTCGCGGCGGGCGCCGGGTCGGCGTTCGTGGTGTCCTTCCTGCGCGCGCGGCGCGACGCGTCGGACGAACCGCCGCCGGGACCGGAGGCGCCGTGAGAGTCCTGGTCGTCGAGGACGAGCAGAAGATCGCGCAGTTCCTGAAGAAGGGGCTCACGGAGAAGGGCTACGCGGTCGAGACGGTCGGGGACGCCGACGCGGCGCTCGAGCGCGTCTCCTCGTCGCCGTTCGATCTCTTGATCCTGGACCTGCTCCTTCCGGGCTCGCGCGACGGGCTCGAGCTCTGCCGCGAGATGCGGACCCGCGGCGTCCGCGCGAAGATCCTCATGCTGACGGCGCGCGACACGGTCGAGAACAAGATCGAGGGCCTCGACGCCGGCGCCGACGACTATCTCATCAAGCCGTTCTCGTTCCGAGAGCTCCTCGCGCGCCTGCGCGCGCTGGCGCGGCGCACGGAGATGGCGGAGCCGGGCCCCATCGTCTCGGGCGAGATCCGCTACGACCCCGACTCGCGCGAGGTCGCGCGCGGCGGTGAGACGGTGCGGCTGACGGCGCGCGAGGGCGCGCTCTTCGAGCTCCTGTTGCGGCGGCGCGGGAAGGTCGTGCCGCGCTCGGAGATCCAGGCGCGCATCTGGGAGGACTCGTTCGACCTCTCGACCAACATCATCGACGTCTACATCAACGCGCTGCGCAAGAAGCTCGACGCGGGAGCGCACGAGAAGCTGATCCAGACCGTCCGCGGCGTGGGCTACCGCATCCGCCCGGCCGCGGGGGATGATCCCGGCCCCGCCGAGGATTGAGGCGTGGCGCTCTTCGGGCGGCGGGACGAGCGTGCCGGCGCCGATCTGGATCTCCTCAAGCAGCGGCTGGCGGACACCGAAGCGCATCCGCTGAAGCGGGTGCCCGTCGAGGGCCTCTCGGGAGACGCGCGGCAGATCGCCGAGAGCCTGAACGCGCGGCTGGACGCGGTGGCGGGCGCGGAGAAGGAGCAGCAGCAGTTCATCGCGGACGTGTCGCACGAGCTGCGCACGCCGCTGACGGTGCTGCGCGGCTCGCTCGAGGTGGCGCTCGAGGAGGAGCGCGCGCCCGAGGAGTACCGCGAGACCCTCGGCAACGCGCTGCTCGAAGTGCGCCACCTCTCGCGCCTCTCGCAAAACCTGCTCTTCCTCGTGCGCGGAGAAAGCGGCCGGATCACGCTCTCCTTCGCCAACCTCGACCTGACGCGCCTCCTCTCCGACCTCGCGCGCGATCTGGCGTCCGCCGCCGGCGACCGGGGTCTCTCCGTCACGTCCGAGATCCCGGAGAAGCCGATCACGGCCTTCGTGGACGCCGACCGCTTCCGGCAGGTCTTCCACAACCTCTTCGAGAACGCGATGCGGTACACGCCTGCGGGCGGCGCGATCCGGGTGCGCCTGTCGGAGGCGCCGGGGGAAGCACGCATGGACGTGTCCGATACGGGCATCGGGATTCCGCCCCAGGACCAGCCCTTCATCTTCGAGCGGTTCTTCCGGAGCGACCGCGCGCGCCGGGCCTACACGGGCGGCTCGGGCCTCGGGCTGTCGATCGTTCGATGGATCGTGGACGCGCACAAGGGCACGATCGCGGTCGAGAGCGCTCCCGGCAAGGGGTCCACTTTCACGGTCCGGCTGCCCCTCATCCGTTGAAGGCCGCGGGCGTCTAGAATCGCCGTTTCGATGCGCCCGGTCTACGTCCTCTCCGCCGCCCGCACGCCGATCGGCAAGTTCGGCGGCGCCTTCGCGGCCCTCTCGCCGGCCGACCTCGGAGAGACCGCCGCCCGCGCCGCCATCGAGCGCTCGGGGCTTCCCCCGACGGCGATCGACGAGACGATCTTCGGGCACGCGCGGCAGGCCGGGGGAGGGCCGAACACCGCGCGGCAGGTCTCGCACCGCGCCGGCGTTCCGGACGCCGTGCCGGCCTACACCGTCAACAAGGCCTGCGCGTCGTCGCTCAAGGCGCTCACGCTCGGCGCGCTCTCGATCGCCGCCGGCGAGAACGATCTCGTGCTCGTGGGCGGGACCGAGTGCATGTCGGCCACGCCCTACCTGCTCCCGCGTGCGCGCTTCGGCTACCGCATGGGGAACGCGGAGATCGTGGACGCGATGTACCGCGACGGGTTCCTCTGCCCGCTCTGCGGGAAGCTGATGGGCGAGACGGCCGAGACGCTCGCCCGCGAATACGGGATCCTCCGCGCCGAGCAGGACGCCTACGCGCTCGAGTCGCAGCGGCGCGCCGGCGCCGCCGCCGCGGCGGGACATTTCGACCGCGAGATCGCGCCGGTCGAGATCGCGGGGAAGAAGGGCTCCCGTCCGCGTGGAGAAGGACGAGCACCCGCGCCCCGACACGACGCTCGAGGCGCTCGCGAAGCTGCCCCCGGTGTTCGATGCCGACGGCGGCACCGTGCACGCGGGCAACTCGTCGGGCGTGACGGACGGGGCCGCGGCGCTCGTGCTCGGGACGGAGGATGAGGTCGCGAAGTCCGGCGTCGCGCCCCTCGCGCGCGTCCTCGCCTGGGCGTCGGCGGGCGTCGATCCGGCGCGCATGGGCATCGGGCCGGTGCCGGCGATCCGCGCGGTCCTCGAGAAGGCGGGGCGAAAGCTCTCCGAGGTGGATCTCGTCGAGCTCAACGAGGCGTTCGCCGCACAGGTGATCGCGTGCGCGCGGGAGCTGCCGCTCGACCTCGGCCGGGTCAACGTCAACGGCGGCGCCATCGCCCTCGGGCACCCGATCGGGGCGACGGGCGCGCGGATCTCGACGACCCTGCTCCACGAGATGGCCCGGCGCGGCTCGCGGCTGGGCCTCGCGACCCTCTGCGTCTCGGGCGGAATGGGCATGGCGGTGCTCTTCGAGAGGGCGGAGTGAGCGGTCCGCGACGCGCGCCCGAGCAAACCCGTACAATTCCTTCCGTGCGGATCGCCCTCACGCTCGACCGCGACGCCACCGCGTGCGAAGAGAACGACTACCTCGCCTCGCTCGTCGCCGCGGGGTTCCGGCGCGAGGAGATCGTCGTGCTGCCTCCCGGATCGCGCGCCGACGCGGAATTCGACGGCGTCGTGATCGGCGGCGGCTGCGACGTGGACCCGTCCCGCTACGGCGAGACGGCGCGCGCCGGCGCCAACCTCGAGCTCGACGCCGCGCGCGACGAGACCGACTTCGAGCTCTTCGAGAAGGCTCGCCGCGCCCGGACGCCGACGCTCGCGATCTGCCGCGGGCTCCAGGTCGTCAACGTCGCGCTCGGGGGAACGCTCGTGCAGGACCTCCCGAGCCAGCGCCCCGAGGCGCTGGCGCACCAGACGGACGAGTCGAAGCGGAAGGACAAGACCCTTCGCGACCACGCGGTGCGCATCGCGCCGGAGACGCTGCTTTCCGGCATCGCCGCGGCGGCGGAGGTCGAGGTCAACAGCCGCCATCATCAGGCGATCGCGCGACCCGCGCCGGGGCTGACGGTTTCCGCGGTCGCGCCCGACGGCGTGATCGAGGCCGTCGAAACGGCCGAGCCGTGGATGCTCGCCGTGCAGTGGCATCCGGAAAACCTCTCGGACGCCGACGCGCCGTCCCGCCGGATCTTCGAGGCGTTCGCCCGCGCGGTCCGGCAAAGCGCCGGGGACGGGGACCGCTGATTTCGGAAATCGGGCGGCGGGGAGCCGGTGTTCTGGGGAGGCCGGACTTTCCGACGCTTGCGACAGGAGAAGAGATGATTCGCCGCCATTCGATCGCCCTTGCTCTCGCCCTCGCGGGAGGACTCCTCGCCTCCTCGGCCGCCCCGGGGCAAACCAGGATCGCCTCGGAGAAGCTCGCCGACGGCGTGTGGGCCGCCCCGACTCCGGGCGGCGCCAACGTCGGCTGGTTCACCATCGGCGACACGGTCGTCGTCGTGGACTCGGGCGCCAACGAGGACGTGGGCCGCGCGCTCCTCGACGAGATCCAGAAGACGGCCGGGCGCAAGCCGCGGTATCTCGTCCTGACGCACGCGCACAAGGACCACGCCGGCGGCGCCGCGGCGTTCGCGGCGGCGGGCGTGCAGGTCATGTCGGCGGAGAAGGCGGCGTCCGGCGTCCTCTTCGTGCTCGGCGGGTCCGCCGCGGCCACATCGGGCAAGTCCGCCGCGCCGCCGCTCGTGCTGACCGTCTCCGAGCGGTCGCTCCTCGTCGGAAAAGACTCGCGGCGCGCCGAGATCGACTACCTCGGCCCCGGACACACGCAGGGCGACCTCGTCGTCGTCGTGCCCGACGCCGGCGTCCTCTTCTCGGGGGACCTGGCCGTCAACGGCGTCCTTCCGTTCATGCGCTCGAGCGACGTGGACGCGATCGGCTGGGAGCGGATTCTGCCGCGGCTCGCGGCGCTGAAGGTCGACAAGCTCGTGCCCGGCCACGGCGCGATCGGACCGAAGAACGGGATCGCCGACACCGAGGCCTACGTGCGGCGCGTGAACGAGATCGCCGCGAAGATCGTGGTGGCGGGCCTGCCGCCGGCGATGTGGGAGGCGCAGATCCGCGCGCCGGAGAACCTCATCGAGAACGTTCCCGTGACGCCCGATCACATCGCGAACATCCGGGCGGTCGCCGAGCGCGAGATCGCGCGCCGCGCGGCGGTTCCCGCGCCGCCGGCGCCGACGCCTTCCCCGACGGTTCCGCCGAAGTGACCGCGGGCGGGATCGCCCTCCGCGTCTCCGAGACGGGCCGCGCCGATCTCGAGATCCGTCTCCCGCCCGTCAACGTCCTGCGCGTCGCGGACCTCGAGGCGATCGCCGCCGCGGTGCCGCGCGCCGCGTCGTCCCGCGTCCTCGTTCTGACGGGCCTGCCGCGCGCGTTCTCGGCCGGCGTCTCGGTCGCCGAGCACGTTCCGGAGACCGCGCCCATCGAGCGCATGCTCACGGCGATGCGCCGCACGCTCGAGGCGCTGCTCGACGCGCCGGCGGTCACGGTCGCCGCAGTCTCGGGGGCGTGCCTGGGCGGCGGGGCGGAGATCGCCGCGGCATGCGACCTCGTGCTCTGCGCGAACGACGCGCGCGTCGGATTTCCCGAGATCCGCCTCGCCTGCTTTCCTCCGGGCGCGGCCGCGCTCCTGCCGGGCCGCGTCGGGGAGGCGCGCGCCGCCGACTGGATCCTGACGGGCCGCACGGTCTCCGGCCGCGAGGCGGCCGAGGCCGGGTTCGCGACCCGCGCCGTCGAGCCGGCGGCGCTCGCCTCGGAGACGGACCGGCTCGCCGCGCAGCTCCTGTCGCGCGGCGCCGCGGCGCTGTCCGCCGCGCGCGAGCTGGCGCGCACCGGCCGGAGGCGGGCGCTCGCCTCGATGCTGCCGCGCGCGGAGGAGGCCTACCGGGCGCTCGCCGGCGACGCGGAGCTCGCACGCGCGGTGCGGGAGTTTCCGGAGCGCGGGACCCAGCGCCCGTGATCTTCTACGTCAACGGCCTCTACGTCCCGCGGGAACAGGCGGCCATCTCGCCGGAGGACCGCGGCTTTCTGTTCGGGGACGCCATCTACGAGGTCGTGCGATTCTGGAAGGGCCGGCCGTACCACCTCGCGGAGCATCTCGAGCGGATGCGCGAGGGTCTCGACGCGATTCGCATCGAAGCGGACCCGTCGTTCTTTCCGGAGGTCGCGCGGCGGCTTCTCGCGGAGAACGGGCTCGCCGACGGCGACGCGATCGTGTACGCGCAGGTCTCCCGCGGCGCCGCGCCGCGCACGCACGGCTTTCCGCCGAAGGGCACGACGCCGACGGTCTTCGCGTTCGCGCGCGCGAGCGATCCGCCGCCGCCCGAAGGGGGAGGCCGCGCCGTCCTGCTGCCCGACGAGCGCTGGGGGCGCTGCGACATCAAGACCGTGATGCTTCTGGCCAACGTCCTCGCGTTCCAGACGGCGCGCGAGGCCGGGGCGATCGACGCGATCCTCGTGCGCGACGGCGTGGCGTTCGAGGGAACCAAGGCAAACCTCTTCGCCTGCGTGGACGGCCGCGTGCGCACCGCGCCGCTCGGGCCGGCGATCCTTCCCGGCGTCACGCGGGGAGCGACGCTCGCGGCGGCCCGGCGCCTGGGTCTCTCCGTCGAGGAGCGCGCGCTCGCCGTCGAGGAGCTCTTCGCGGCGTCGGAGGTGTTTCTCGCCTCGACGACGCTCTGGGCCTACCCGCTCGTCGAGATCGCCGGGAGGCCGATCGCCGGCGGACGGCCGGGACCCGTCGTCGGGAAGCTCCGGGACGCCCTCCGGGCGGAGTTCTTCGCTTCGTGAGGGACACGCGGCCCACCCGCGTGCGCTGGCTCGTGCTGGCGCTCATCTGCCTCATGAGCTTCGTGGCCTACGTGCTCCGAAGCAACATGTCCGTGGCGGGAGTCTCGATGATCCGGGACCTCGGCCTCTCGGAGCTCCAGTTGGGCGCGATCCTCTCGGCCTTCGCCTGGGGTTACGCGATCTTTCAGATGCCGGGCGGCCTCCTCGGCGTGACCCTCGGCGCCCGCCGATCGATGGCGTGGCTCACGCTCGCGTGGGCGATCCTGACGTTTGCGACCGGTCTCGTGCCGGGCCGTGCCGCGGCGCCGGCCGCCGCGTCGCTCGCGCTCCTCCTCCTCCTCCGTTTCGCCCTGGGCGTCGCGCAGGCGCCGCTCTATCCCGTGACGAGCGGCGTCTCGATCGCACGCTGGTTTCCTCCGCGCCTGTGGGGGTTCGCCAACGGCCTCGGATCGACCGCGCTGACGCTCGGAGCCGCCGCCGCCGGGCCCGGCGTGGCATGGCTCGTCGGCGTGGCCGGCTGGCGCGGATCCTTTCTGGCCACGGCGCCCCTCGGAGCCCTGACCGCGTGGCTCTGGTGGCGCTTCTACCGCGAGTCGCCCGCGGAAGACTCTCGCGTCAATGCGAACGAGCGTGAGCTGATCGCCGTGGAAGCGCCGGCCTCGGAGGCGGCGTCCGTCGCCGGCGTCTGGAAGGCCGTGGCGCGCGACCGCGACGTGCTGGCGATCACCGGGAGCTACTTCTGCGTGAACTACGTCTTCTATCTCTTCTTCAACTGGTTCTATTACTACCTCGTGGACGTGCGCGGCCTCTCGCAGCAGGTCGGCGGATATTTCAGCGGCGCCCAGTGGATCGTCGGTGCAATGACCGCGGTCCTCGGCGGATGGCTGGGAGACCGGCTCGCCCGGCGGTTCGGACCTCGCAACGGGTATCGTCTGACGATCGTCGGCGGAATGCTCCTCTGCGCGCCGCTCCTCGTGGCGGGGGCGCTCGTGAAGAACGCCGCGCTCGCGGTGGCCCTGCTCTCGCTCAGCTTCGGGGCGACGCAACTGGTCGACGGGCCCTACTGGGCCGTCGCGATGCGGATCGGCGGCGCGCACGGCGCGGTGACGAGCGGGCTGATGAACACCGGCGGCAACGTCGTGGGGGGCGTGGGCGCGCTGCTCGTTCCTCTCGTCGCGCGCGCCTTCGGCTGGCCGGCGGCGATTTCGACCGGCGCGATCTTCGCGCTCCTGGCCGCGGTGCTCTGGATCTGGATCCGCGCGGACCGGACGTTCGGTCACGCCGCGGCGGAGGTGCCCTCATGAACGCCGATGAGCTTCGGTCCCTGCAGTCGCCGCTGAAGGAAAAGTATCGGGCCGACGGGTCGGCCGCGCTCGTCACGCTCCGCGCGCAGGGCCGCGTGGGCGCGGGCGTCTCGTGCCGCGTCGAGACGGGGAAGGCGCTCGTCGAGGCCGGGCTCCATCCCGCCACCGGCGGCTCGGGGCTTCAAGCGTGCTCGGGAGACATGCTCCTCGAGGCGCTCGCCGCATGCGCCGGGGTGACGCTGTCCGCGGTGGCGACGGCGCTCGGGATCGAGATCCGCGAGGGGACCGTTCGCGCCGAGGGCGACATCGACTTCCGCGGCACGCTCGGCGTCTCGAAGGACGTGCCCGTCGGTTTCACGCGGATCCGGCTGGAGTTCGATCTCGCGACCTCGGCTTCCGAGGAGCAGCTCGCGACGCTGCAGCGCCTCACCGAGAGGTACTGCGTCGTTTACCAGACCCTGCGCCAGCCCCCCGAGATCTCCGTGTCCCGCCGCGCCGCGCCGCCGGCTCCGTAGACGCCGCGGCGGCGGCCGCGCGCGGGTATCGCGCCTCGACGACCGACGAGATCCCGCCGCGCGAGGAGAAGGTCCCGCGCACCGACATGCTCTTCGGCCGGCACGCGGCCGCGCAATCGTCGAGGATCCGGTTCACGGCGTTCTCGTAGAAGATCCCGAGATCGCGGAACGCGACGATGTAGAGCTTGAGCGATTTGAGCTCCAGACAGTCGCGGTCGGGCACGTAGCGGATCGTCAGGTGTCCGAAGTCCGGCAGCCCGGTCTTCGGGCAGATCGCGTTGTACTCCGGGATCTCGACGGTGATCTCGTAGTCCGGGTACTGATTCGGCCAGGTCTCGATCGCCGGCAGCTCCGCCGCGATCCCGGACCGCGCGTGCTCTTCCGTGTAGTCGCTCATCGCGCCGATCCTATTCCAGGGCGTCTGCTACCATGCCGCGACCCCATGGATTTGCTGCGCGAGATCTGGCACCGCCTGACGGACGTGCAGTCGCTCGTGCGCGTCGGAGGCCTCGCGGCGATCACCGCCGTGATCTTCGCCGAGACCGGCTTGATGATCGGTTTTTTCCTGCCGGGCGACTCGCTCCTCTTCACGGCGGGCGCGATCGCGGCGCACGCGCAGTTCTCGATCGTCACGCTGAACGTCGTGCTCTCCCTCGCGGCGATCGTCGGAGACACCGCGGGCTACTGGATCGGCCGCCGGGCCGGGCCGGCCCTCTTCAAGAAGCCGAAATCGCTCCTCTTCAACCCGGACCACCTGCGCCGCGCGCACGACTTCTACGAGCAGTACGGCGGCAAGACGATCGTGCTCGCGCGATTCATCCCGATCATCCGGACGTTCGCGCCGGTCGTCGCGGGCATGGGCCGGATGGACTACCGGAGGTTCGTCTTCTTCAACGTCTTCGGCGGCATCGGATGGGTCCTCACGATGACGCTCGCGGGCTACTTCCTCGGACGCCTGCCGTTCGTGGCGCGGCACTTCGAGAGCTTCGTGCTCGGGATCATCGTGCTGTCGATCCTGCCCGGGGTCTTCGCCGTCCTGCGCGAGCGCCGCCGCCACCGCGCCGCGAAGGGTCCCGAGGCCGCAGAGAAATAAAAAAGGCCGGCGGCGCGGGCGCGGAGCCGGAAGGAGGGTTCTCGCTCCGCGAGCCGGCCGCCGGGCCGGAACCGACGAGCTTCAGGCGACGGCCGAGCTCGGCCGCGGCGTATCGAAGCTCTCTCCCGAGAGCAGGGCGCGGATCTCCTCGACGTGCGAGCGGTCGTGCTCGGCCATCATGCGAGGGATGTCGGCGAGCGTCACGCGGCCCGCGGACTCCTGATGGCCGCCGCGCTTCCAGGCCGCGCGCGGCACGGAGCGCAGACGCTCGACGTTGCGGCGGCGCGCCACCGTGAACGCGGCGAGACCCTCGGCGAGGCTGCGGCCCTGATAGCCGCGCTCGCGCGCGATCCGATCGCCATCGAAGTTCGAGAGCGCGGGCTCGTCCTCCGTCAGGAGGCGGCGAATGCGCACGCCGTAGCCCTCGCGCTCGAGATCCGCGAGATGCCACACGTTCTCGACGAGGGAGAAACCGCCCGCTGCGGGGCGCCGCGTGACGTCGTCCGCGGGACACGTTCTCGCGGCCTGAGCGAGCAGCGCCGGCGTGGATTCGAGTGTCAGCAGCAGGGTCTCGAGCTTGCGGCGATTCATGGCGTTTCCTCATCTCTCTCTACGCATGTCGCGGGCGAAAGTTTCCCGGGTTTCGGCCGGATTTCCGGGGAATGGCCCGCCGAAGTGGCCGCGGCGCGGCGGTACACTCTCGTCCCTCGGGATGCTCGATTCGTTCCGCGACTTCGTCTCGCGTCACCTGGGCGCGGCGCCTCCTCCGACGGCGTCGGCGGATCGCGTTCGCATCGCGGCCTGCGCGCTGCTGCTCGAGCTCGCGCACGCCGACGGCGACTTCTCCGACGAGGAGCGCCGGCGCATCGCGCGCGCGGCGCGCGAGATGGGCGTCGCGGCGTCGCAGGTCGAGGAGACGTTGCGGCTCGCCGAGGCCGAGCGGCGCGACAGCGTCGATCTCTTTCAGTTCACGCGCCGCGTGACCGAGAGCTTTTCGCGTGACGATCGGCTGCGACTCGTCGAGGCCGTCTGGGGCGTCGTCTACTCCGACGGCGAGCTGACCGAGGCCGAGAATCGCCTTGCGCGCCGGATCGCCGAGCTGCTCGGATTCCAGCACCCCGAAGTTCAGGCCGCCAAGGACCGCGTGGCCGCGCGCGCCGAAGGGTCGGCCGGGACGGATTGAGGCGAATCCCGGAGCGGCGGGGTGGCCGTTCGTCCCTGAAAACCGGCCGTTTGTCCCCGAAAATCGCTTCTTTCACGGCGGATCAATAGAATCGGCTTGCTTCGAAAAACTAATGAAAGCCGGAGAATTCCGTGAGGACTCTCGGGCGGTCGCGTCACATCCTCTCCCGCGAGAGGAGGCGTCGGTGACCGACTCCCGCCGTGCCCGCTTTCTGCACTTGGTCTCGATCGCGGCGGCGGCTCTGGCGATGGTCGCCGCGGCAGCCGCGCCGGTCCCGAAGACGCGCAAGCGGCCCGTGGGTCCGTACGGCCGCGCCGTGATGGCGGTGGCCGTCGATCCGAGCGCGCCCGGCACGATCTACGCCGGCACGGGAGGAGGCGCCTTCCGCAGCGCCGACGGCGGGGCGACGTGGGCGGCGCTCGATCCCGATCTCTCCGGGATGTCCGTCGGCGCGCTCGCCGTCGACCGGTCCGCCCCCACGACGGTGTGGGTCGGCACCGGCAGCGGGATCTTCAAGAAGACTCCCGATGGCGTCCGCCGCATGGCGCTCGAGACCGAGATGGGCGGCCTCTTCGTAGGCGCGCTCGCGATCGATCCGTCGGCGCCCGCGACGATCTACGCCGGAACGGGCTCGGGGATCTTCAAGAGCCGCGACGCCGGCGCGACGTGGGCCGAGGCGGGCCGCGGCCTGACCAACCAGTTCGTCACGACGCTCCTGATCGATCCGTCGGCGCCGGAGACGTTGTACGCGGCGACCAACGGCGGCGGAGTCTTCAAGAGCGCGGACGGCGGCGGAACGTGGAAGACCGTCAACTCCGGATTGCGGAGCGCGATCGTCCTCGCGATGGCCATCGACCCGATCCATCCCGCGACGCTCTACGCGCAGACCGTCGAAGGAGTCTTCAAGACGTCCGACGGCGGCGCGAGCTGGAGCCCGGTCAACAAGGGGCTGGCCAGCCGGTTCACGCTCACGCTCGCCGTCCATCCGACGTCGTGCGCGACGCTCTACGCGGGAACCGCCAGCGGCGTCTTCAAGAGCTCCGACGGCGGCGCGACGTGGGCGTCCGCGAGCGAGGGTCTGACGAACCTGTTCGTGACCTCGATCGCGATCGACCCGCAGAGCCCGGACACGCTGTACGCTGGCACCGACGGCGGTCTCTTCAAGTCGACGAGCGGCGGTTTGAGCTGGAGCGAGCTGAAAAGGAATAATGACGCGCGTCGTGCGAGCTCCGCGAACGAGTGACTCGGCTTTCGTCGGATCGTCCCTTCGGCGTCCGGCGGCCGCCGGCCTGGTTCTGCTCGCCGTCGTTCTCGCTTCCGAAGCCCGCGCGCAGGAGCGCGGCGCGGGGAGCGTGCTGACGATCGCCGTCGCGCCCGGTTCCGCGACCGTCTTTGCCGGCACCGCCGCCGGCGGCCTCTACCGCAGCGACGACGGCGGAGAGACCTGGGCCCTCGTCGAGGGCCCGCTCGCCGGCCTGTCGGTTTCCGCCGTCGCGATCGACGGCGCCGAGCCCTCGATCCTCTGCGCGGGCACCAACGGCGCGGGCGTCTTTCGCAGCGCCGACGGCGGCCGGACGTGGGTGGAGTCGAAGTCGGGTCTCACGAATCTCTTCGTCGAGGCGCTCGCCTTCGATCCCGGCCCGCCGCGCGGGGTTCTCGCCGGCACTGACGGCGGCGTCTTTCGCAGCGCCGACGGTGGCCAGACCTGGATGGAGGCCTCCGACGGACTGGCCGAGCGCACCGTGACGGCGCTGGCGGTGGCGCCGGGTGGCGGCGCGGTGTTCGCGGGGACGAAGAAGTCGGGCATCTACCGGCGGGACGCGTCCGGCAAGTGGTCCGCCGCCGCGACCGGTCTCGGGCGCGGAGCGGTCCGCGGCCTTGCGATCTGCGCGGCCGAGCCCCGCACGATGTACGCCGGAACGGAATCCGGCCTCTTTCGCAGCGCGAACGCCGGCGACGCCTGGACGCCGGTGAACTCCGGTCTCACGAGCACGTCGGTTCTGGCCCTCGCCGTGGATCCCGCCGCCTCGAGCCACGCGTTCGCCGGCACCGTGACCGGCCTCTTCCGCACTTCGAACAGCGGCACCAACTGGGCGGCGGCCGAGACCGGCGCCGGGTCTTTCTTCAACGCCGTCGCGTTCGGGCCGTCGGGCACCGTGCTTCTCGGCGGCGACGGCGCGATCGTCCGGAGCGCTGACGGCGGGAAGACCTGGACCTCGAAGAAACTGCCGCCGGCGCCGCCCGCCGCGGAGGACGAAGAGTGATTCGATCGAACAGGGAGGTTCCCGTGCCGCGTCTGCCGCGCATCGCCGTTCTTGCAGTTCTCGCCGCCGGCGCCGTCGCGCTCGGCGTCGCCGCGAGCCGCGCGTCCGCGCAGGAGAAGCCGCCCGCGCCGCCGGCCGGCTCCGTCGTTCATGAGGCCACCGGTGTCACGCTGATCGAGATCCCGGTCAACGTCGTGGGCAAGGACGGCAAGCCCGTGCCCGGATTGAAGCTCGAGGACTTCGAGCTCACCGACGACGGCAAGAAGCAGCCGATCTCCGGAATGGACGTGATCGATCTGTCGAAGAGCGAGGCCTCGACATCCGCCCCGGGGGCCTCGGCCGTCCCGGCCGCGGCGCGGCGCCTGTGGCTCCTGGTCTTCGACCTCACCTACACGAGCCCGTCGGGCCTCGTGCGCGCGCGGGACGGCGCGCGCCAGTTCGTGACCGAGGCGATGAAGCCGACCGATCTCGCCGCCGCGGGGACGCTCTCCGTCGATACGGGCTGGAAGCTTCTCGTCAACTTCACGCGGGACCGCAAGCAGCTCGCCTACGCGATCGACACGCTGGGCCTGACGCCGGGGGACAAGCGGACGACGGATCCGCTCTCCTTCGCGTTCACTCCGCCGGGCCCCTCCGGCGGGTCCACCGGGCCGCAGGCCGGAGGAAAGCAGGAGGCCCTCATCCTCGAGAATCTCCGCGACCTGCAGCGCATGCAGAAGCAGGCCAACGACGAACTCAGTCGGGGACGCGTGACCAAGCTCGTCGGGACGCTCGCCGGCATCGGCCGCACGCTCGATTCCGCGCGCGGCCGCAAGCACGTCCTCTACTTCTCGGAGGGATTCGAGACGCGCCTGCTCGCCGGGCACATGGCCAACGGAGACAAGTCGAACTCGCTCTCGCAGAATCAGGGCACCGCGGCTCTGGATACCTCGACGCCGCAGGGCATGGGCGACGCCGCGCTCTCCGGCGAGATCTGGAAGATCGACAGCGATGCGCGCTACGGGAGCTCGGCCACCCGAACCCAGATGCTCGACGCGCTCGCGCTGTTCAACCGGTCGGACGCCGTTCTGGACGCGATCGACATCAGCGGCCTCCGCGCGGATGGGGACGCAAGCGGCTCGAAGGCCGGCAGCGGCACCGACGCGCTCTTCGCGATGGCGCAGGCGACCGACGGCGATCTCGTTCGCAACGCCAACGCGCTCGCGCCCGAGCTCGGCAAGATCGAGGAGCGCAGCGCCCTCGTCTACCTCCTCGTCTACCAGCCCAGGAACCTCTCGAAGCCGGGCGCCTTCCACGCGCTGAAGATCAAGGTGCACGCGCCGGGTGCCAGGGTCGTCGCGCGCTCGGGCTACTACGAGCCGCGGCCATACGAGAGCCTCTCGCCGTACGAGAAGGTCCTGGCGGCGGGCGACCTCGTGACCGGCGGCGCCCGCGAGAACACGCTCGCGGCGAACCTGCTCGCCGTGCCGTTCGCATCGCAGTCCGACATGCCGCAGGTTCCGGTGCTGATCGAGATCCCGGGAACCGGGCTGCTCGCCGGAGAGACCGGCGCGCAGACGACGGTGCAGATCTACGTCTACGCCAACGACGCCTCGGGAACGCTCGCCGACTACATGGTGTCGGAGATGACGCTCGACCTCGGCAAGGTCCGGGCGGGGCTCGAGGCCGGGGGCCTGAAGTACTACGGAACGCTCTACCTGCCGCCGGGACAGTACGGCGTCCGGGCCCTCGTGCGCAGCGCGGGCAGCGGCCGATCCGGAGTCTTTTCGACGAGCGTCACGGTGCCGGAGATCCCGGGCCAGGCGCCGACGGTCCTCCCGCCGTTCTTCGAGGAGCCCGCGGGCCGGTGGCTGATGGTGCGGGGCGCCCCGCGGGCCGACGCGCCGCCGCGGCCGGCGGACTATCCCTTCGCGGTCGCCGGCGACTCCTTCATCCCTTCGGTGTTGGGTTCCGTGTCCGCCGGCGAGTCCGCCCGCGTGGCGGTCGTCACCTACAACCTCGGCGCCCCCGCGATGAAGCCCGAGCCGCTCGACGTGCGCGCGGAGATCGTCGGCGCGGATGGGAAGTCGCGTCCGGCGGCCGTGACGGTGGCGAGCCGCTCCGACGTCGAGCGCGGCGCCGGGCGGAAGGTGGTCCTCGACTTCAAGCCGCAGGGCCTGGCGCCCGGCCGTTACGCCCTGAAAGTCTCGGTGACCGATCCGACGTCGAAGAAGTCCGCCGAGGCCTCGAGCGCCTTCGAGGTGAAGTGAGCTAACGCTTCTTCGGCACGACTCGCTGGCTCTCGGGTATCCGCTCGAACGGTTCCGGAGCCGAAGCGGCGGCGTACGCGAACGCGGCGATCGCCGCGGACAGCCGGTCCAGGCTCGCGGGCTCGAGCTGCATCGCCGTGTCGTTGGCCGTGTGGTGCACGTCGAAGTAGTGAGACATGTCCTGCAGGACGGAGAAGAGCGGCACGCCCGCGGCGCGCAGAACGCCGATGTCGGCGCCGCCGGATCCGTTGCCCTCGAGCCGCGCCGCTCCCGTCGGCGCGAGGACGTCGGAGAGCGCCCGGAGCGCCGGCTCGGCGGAGGGACCGGCGAGCCAGGAGAGCCCGGTCGGCGCCCCCGATCCGCTGTCCGCCTCGAGCGCCGCGACGTGCGCCGGGAGCTCCGCGGCGTGCGCCGCGGCGTAGGCAATCGCGCCGCCCTGCCCGTTCTCCTCGTTGGCGAAGAGGATGACGCGGATCGTGCGCGCGGGCCGCGGCGACGCCTCGGCGGCGAGGCGCGCGCCTTCGATGACCGCGGCACACCCGGCGGCGTCGTCGACCGCGCCGCGGCCCAGGTCCCACGAGTCGAGGTGCCCGCCGAGGAGCACGATCTCGTTCGGCTTGCCCCCGCCGGGAAACTCGCCGATCACGTTGGCCGACTCGCCCATCCCCTCGTCGCCGCAGGCGAGTCGGAAACGGACGCGCACCGGACCGAGTCGGCCGAGCCGCGTGAGCATCTCGGCGTCGGGAACCGCGAGGGCCGCCGCGGGGATCTCCGGCGTCCCGGCGTCGTAGTCGACGCCGCCCGTGTGGGGGAGCCGGTCGTGGTCCGTCCCGATCGAGCGGATGAGGACGCCGAGGGCTCCGGAGCGCGCCGCCTGAGACGCGCCGTGCGCGCGCACACCGACGGCCTCGCCGTAGCCGCCCATCTCCGTGCTCCTTCGCATCGCGCCGTCGAAGAAGACGATCTTTCCGCGCGCCGCGGCGGCATGCGCGTCCAGATCCTCGAGCGAGGAGACCTCGAGCACGTCGGCTTCGAGGCCCGCCTCGGGCGTCGCGACGCTGCCGCCGAGCGCCGTCAGCGCGAGCGGCTGCGGCCAGGGGAGGACCACCTCGCCCGATTCCGATTGCCGCTTCCAGACGTGCACCGGCGCCTTCTCGGCGCGGACGTTGGCGAAATGGAGCGCGCGGAGCGTCTCGACGCCCCAGGCCACCGCGGCCTTGTCGCCGGGCGATCCCGCGAGACGCGGTCCGGCGCGATCGGTCAGGCTCGTCGCGATCTCGGCGGCCTTCGTGCCCGCGAGCCCCTTCTTCACGATCTCGGTCGCGGCGCGCGCCGTCTCCGGAGACAGTGCCCTTTCGGGCGGCGCGGCGAGAAGGGCCGTCCCTCCGAGCGCGGCGGCGAGAAATGCGGCGGCTCGCATCGGCCCGGCATCCTAGCAGCACGGCGTTCGCCGGGACCGCCGGCATAGAATCGGCCTCCCATGGCGACCCGCGCCAGCGACGTCGATTCCGCCGCCGATCTCGCGGCCGAGTTCGGCGAGAACGCGAGCTACGTGGCGGAGCTCCTCTCCCGCTATCGGACGGACCCCGGAAGCGTGGACGAGGAGTGGCGCGCGTTCTTCCGCGAGCGCCTCGGCGAGCCGGAGCCGGCGCCCCGCCCGCCGGCCGCAGCTCCCGGACCCGCCCCCTCGCCCGCGCCCGCCGCGGCGGCCGCCGCAATCCCCGGCGACGACCGGGCTCCGATCCGCGGGGCGGCGCTCCGCATCGCGGAGAACATGGAGGCCTCGCTCTCGGTCCCGACGGCGACGTCGCAGCGCGAGGTTCCGGTGCGCCTCCTCGAGGAAAATCGCCGCCTCGTCAACGACTTTCGCGCCGCGAGCGATCAGAGCAAGATCTCCTTCACGCAGCTCGTGGCCTGGGCGATCGTCCAGGCGATCAAGACGTTCCCGCGGCTGAACGACGCGTTCGACGGTTCCTCGGGAGCGCCGGCGCGCGTGCGCCGCGACGCCATCCGTTTCGGCCTCGCGGTGGACGTCGAGAAGGCGGACGGTTCCCGTTCCCTCCTCGTGCCGAACGTCAAGGGCGCGGAGGCGATGTCCTTCGCGCAGTTCGCCGCGGCGGTGGACGACGTCGTGGCGCGCGCCCGCTCCGCCAAGCTTCAGGTCTCCGACTTCGAAGGGACGACCGTCTCGCTCACGAACCCGGGCACGCTCGGCACGACCGCGTCTGTCCCGCGTCTCATGCCGGGACAGGCGCTCATCGTCGCGACCGGGGCGATCGAGTTCCCGGCGCAGTTTCGCGCGGCCGCGCCCGCGACGCTCTCGCGCCTGGCCGTCAGCAAGGTCTCGACCTTCACCTCGACGTACGACCACCGGATCGTCCAGGGCGCCGAGTCGGGCCGCTTCCTGGCGCGCGTCGAGGAGCTCCTCCTCGGCGAGCACGGCTTCTACGAGGGAGTCTTCGCGGAGCTCCAGATTCCGTACCGGCCCTACCGCTGGTCGGTGGACCGGGATCCCGCCCTTCTCGCCGACGGCCGCTCGGCCGAGATCGCGAAGGAGGCGCAGGTCCTCGCGCTCATCAACTCGTACCGTGTCCGCGGGCATCTCATCGCCGACATCGACCCGCTGCGCTTCCGGCCGGTCGTCACGCATCCCGAGCTCGATCTCGAGACCTATGGCCTGACGATCTGGGACCTCGACCGCGAGTTCTGGACCGGAGGACTTCAGGGCGGCGACTACATGCCGCTGCGCGACATCATCGCGGTGATGCGCCGCGCCTACTGCGGCAAGGTGGGGGTCGAGTACCGCCACATCCCGAGCCCCGAGGAGAAGGAGTGGATTCGCCACCGCGTCGGCGCGCCGCCGCAGCCGCTCGCGCCGGAGGTGCGCCGGCAAATCCTCGAGAAGCTCATCGCCGCGGAGGATTTCGAGCGCTTCCTGGGGACGAAGTTCCTCGGGCAGCGGCGGTATTCCGTCGAGGGCTGCGACACGGCGATTCCGCTCCTCGACCGTCTCGTCGAGGGCGCCGCGCGCCGCGGCGTCGGCGAGATCGTTCTCGGGATGTCGCACCGCGGACGCCTGAACATCATGGCGAACGTCGTCGGCAACTCGGCCGAGCGCATCTTCGCCGGCTTCGAGGGGACGGTGCACCCCGATTTCCCGGCCGACGAGGGCGACGTCAAGTACCACCAGGGCGCGCGGACGGAGCGCACGAGCGAGAGCGGGCGCCGCATCGCGATCACCGTGCCGTCGAACCCGTCGCACCTCGAGGCCGTGGACCCCGTCGTCGAAGGCATGGTCCGCGCGAAGCAGGAACGGATCGGCCACGGCGAGGAAGCGTGGAAGCGGGTGCTGCCGCTGCTGCTCCACGGCGACGCAGCGTTCGCGGGGCAGGGGATCGTGGCGGAGGTCTTCAACCTGGCGCAGCTCTCCGGCTACCGGACGGGCGGCACGGTCCACGTCGTCATCAACAACCAGATCGGATTCACGACGCCGCCGTCGGCCGGCCGGTCCTCCGTCTACTCGACCGACGTCGCGAAGATCAACCAGATCCCGATCTTCCACGTCAACGGCGACGATCCCGAGGCCGCCTACCGCGTCCTCGAGATCGCGCTCGACTACCGCCAGGAGTTCCACAAGGACGTCGTCATCGACCTGATCGGCTTCCGCCGCCATGGCCACAACGAGGGCGACGAGCCGACGTACACGCAGCCGGTCATGTACCGCAAGATCGCGGAGCATCCGGGCGTGCGGACGCTCTACGCGCGGCGTCTCGTGCGCGAGGGCGTCCTCACGACGGAAGAGCTCGAGGCGATGGAGGCGCGGCAGGTCGCGGCCTACGAGCAGGCGCTCGCCGCGGCCAAGGAAGCCGCGCACCGCGCGGGACCTCCGGCGCCGCCGGCGCCGCGGACCGAGTTCGGCCTTGGAGTCGTCGAGCTCGAGACCGGGCGTTCCGAAGGAGACGCTCGCGCGCATCGGCCGGGTGCTCACGACCGTGCCCGCCGGGTTCCGCCTGAATCCGAAGATGGTCCAGCAGCTCACTCGGCGCGCCCGCATGACCGAGGGCGGGCTCCCGCTCGACTGGGGAACCGCCGAGGCCCTCGCGTTCGGCTCGCTTCTGCTCGAGGGCACGGGCGTCCGGGTCTCGGGCCAGGACTCGAGCCGCGGCACGTTCTCGCAGCGCCACGTCGTCTTCCACGACGCCTTCACCGGCGAGCGGTGGACGCCGCTCTCGCAGCTCGATCCGAAACAGGGGCCCTTCGCGGCGTGCGACAGCCCGCTGTCGGAGATGGGCGTGCTCGGCTTCGAGTACGGGTACAGCGTCGAAGAGCCCCGGGCGCTCGTCCTCTGGGAGGCGCAGTTCGGCGACTTCGCCAACGGCGCTCAGGTCATCGTGGATCAGTTCGTCTCGTCGGCCGAGGACAAGTGGCGCGAGACCTCGCGCCTCGGGATGCTCCTGCCGCACGGGTCGGAGGGCCAGGGACCGGAGCACTCGAGCGCGCGCATCGAGCGCTACCTGCAGCTGTGCGCCGACGGCAACCTGCAGGTCTGCAACGTCACGACGCCCGCGCAGTACTTCCACCTCCTGCGCCGGCAGATGCGGCAGGCGCCGGCCAAGCCGCTGATTCTCTTCACCCCGAAGAGCCTGCTTCGGTTGCCGGCCGCGGCGTCGCCGCTCGAGGCGCTGACGTCGGGAGGGTTCCGCGCGAGCCTCGACGATCCCGAGGTCTCCGACGGCGCCGCTAGCGCCGTTCGGCGCGTGATCTTCTGCAGCGGCAAGGTGTACTACGACCTGCGCGCCGAACGCGAGAAGCGCCGCGACGCACGCACCGCGATCGTCCGCGTGGAGCAGCTCTACCCGTTCCCGGCGTCGGAGCTCGCGCGGATCCTCGCGCGGTTCCCTTCGGCCGGCGAGACGCTCTGGGTCCAGGAGGAGCCGCGCAACATGGGCGCCTTCGCGTTCGTGGAGCCGCATTTCGCCGAAAAGGTCGCGCCGGGGCGGACGCTCCGGTATGTCGGGCGCGTCGCGTCCGCGTCTCCCGCGACGGGAAACGCCTCGGTTCACAAGAAGGAGATGGAGGCGTTTCTGGCCGAGGCGTTCGCATGACCCGGCGCCGACAAGTCGTCTGGCCCGGAGCCGCCGCCCTTCTTGCCGCGTCGCTCTTCGCGCTCGCGCGCCTTGTCGCGGCGCGGACGCCGGACGGCCCGAAGCGCGTGACCTGCTCCTTCAGCAATCCCGCCTACTCCGGTTACTGCCGCGAGACGGCCGACGTGCCGAAAGACGGAACCGGCAACGCCGTCTGCGCCGACATCCTCGCTTGCCTGAACGACACCGCCTGCATCAAGACCTACTGCCAGGCCACGACGGTGCGCGGCGGCTGGAAGCTCGAATCGGTCAAGGAGGAGGAGAAGAAATGAAGCGAGTCCTGGCGATTTCGGCGGCGGTCGTCGCGGCGGCGCTCCTCGGCGCGGCGCCGGCCCGGGCAGTCAACTACGGCTTCCAGATCAAGATCGCGCCGGTGCCCGGCGCCGACAAGCAGTTCGTGTGCGAGGCGACGTTGACCGACCTGGCGACGAACCAGGTCGTGTTCTCGCCCCGGCTCCAGGTGCTCGCCGGAAAGTCGAACGTCGCGAGCTCCGGCGGCGAGAAGGGCGCCCGCGACTACCTGCTCTCCGTCTCGATCGAGGGCGAGGCCAAGGAAGCCCGGTACACGCTCGAGGTCCACGACGGAGAGACCCTCGTCGATTCGGAGAAGGCGTCCATCAAGCTGCGCTGAGCGCTCGGCGTCCGGCGGGGAGGCATGCGGATCCCGCCGGTCTTGACACGCTCAAGCACCTCGCGATGCCGGTCTACAACACGATGCAGGGACCCAACGAGTTCGTCATCACCGGGAACCTCAAGAGCTGGGACCGCTGGAACGACCTGCCGAAGATCCCCGTCCCGACGCTCGTCACCGGCGCGCGCCACGACACGATGAACCCGGAGGACATCCGCCGCGAAGGGCGGCTCCTCCCCAATTCGCGCGTGTGGATCAGCGAGACCGGAAGCCACCTCGCGATGTACGACGATCAGCCGGGCTACTTCGCCGCGCTGATCGGCTTCCTGAAGGACGTCGAGGCGGGCCGGTTCGCCAAGAAAACGGCGTGACGGGCGCCGCTCTCCCGCCCTGGGCGAGGCGGCTTCGAGAAGCCGGCGCGAACGTGCTCGAGATCGATCTCAAGGTCGTGCCCGGCGCCGCCCGCTCCGAGGTCGTCGGGGCGTTGGGCGATCGGTTGAAGGTCCGCGTCGCCGCGCCGCCCGAGGGCGGGCGGGCGAATCGGGCCGTCGAGGAGCTCCTTTCCGAGTGGCTTGGGACGCCGAACGTCGAGATCGTCGCGGGACATGGAAGTCCGAAGAAGACGGTGCGGGTGCGAGGCGGGCGGCTGCCGGGCTAGGCCAGCTCCGAGGCGCTCTGGCGATAGCACTCCCAGGCTTGTCCCTTCCAGGCGGACTCAATACTCCGCATAGCGCTATCAGCCTTGGCGCCTTCCGCGGAGCGATGCGCAAGCAAGAAAAGGACATTTGCCGTTCTGAGGCAGCGCACCGACGAGCCCGGGGGCTTGGTCGACAAGGCGGAGGCAATTCGCGCGATGTATAGATCCCGGTTCTCGCGGGGAAAGTGCTGAAAGATCAATACGGACTTGCCGCGGGACCAGAAAGGCGCGATTTCGGCCCAATAGACGAACTTCGAAGAGTTCTTTCGTCCTCGGGGAGTGGATGGCACCTCGATCCCGTTGTCCGGATCGAAGAAGACGAGATTCGATTTTGCAAGTCTGTGGACAGCAAGATTGATCCACCGTTCGCGATCGGCGACGGGCTTGGGAACCACCTCACGAAAAAACCGCGCTCGAGGAAGAAATCCTGCCTCTTCGGCACAACCCAGATCACGCTTTCTCTTGCGCAAAGCTGCGTCGAGGGTGTCAAAAAGTTGGGGATCGTGGGAACGCCAGCGGTCCCTATTTCCCAGGTATTCGATTTTTCGGCCGTCAGATCGTCCGTCGTCCGGCGTCAACATCCAGCAGACGCCGACGTCCCAACCGGCTTTAGCGAAGCAGCGAAGAATCCCGTACTTTCGGTAGTCGTTGATGTCTCCGAAGTACTGGTCTTTCATCGAAGAGCGGCGGAAGCTGTCAGTCAACCCCTCTTGGGCCGCAGCGCCTCGAACGCCGCCGCGAGGCGCTCGCGCGGCACACGGCGATAGTCGGAGAACTCGCCGGCGCCGGCCAGCCACTCGCCGCCGTCCATGGTCAAGCAGTCGCCGGTCTGGAAGGGGCAGATGTCCGACATGAGGAACGTCGCGAGCGCTGCGATCTCCTCCGGCGTCCCGAACCGGCCGAGCGGGATGCGCCCGAGCGCGTTCTTCTTCGCCTCCTCGCCGGCCATGAGGCGCGAGAAGGCGCCCTCGGTCGGGATCGGTCCCGGAGCGATCGCGTTCAGGCGGATGCCGAACGGCGCCCACTCGACCGCGAGGGAGCGCGTCATCGCGAGGACGCCCGCCTTGCCGCAGGCCGAGGGCAGCGCGAACGCCGTGCCGGTCTCCGCGTAAGTCGCGAGGATCGAGACGATCGCCCCGGGGGCGCGCCGCTCGATCAGGTGCCGGCCCACGGCGAGCGTGCAGTTCACGGAGCCGTAGAGCACCGTGCGCACGACGGCGTCGAACCCGTTGGGCGACAGCTTCTCGGAGAGCGCGAGGAAGTTTCCCGCCGCGTTGTTGACGAGGCCGTCCACCTTCCCGAAGCGCGAGACGGCAAAACGCATCAGCGCCTCGACCTCGTCGGGCTCGCGGACGTCGGCGGGCAGGTGCGCCGCCTTTCCGCCCTCGCGCGCCGCGGCGGCAATCTCGCGCTCGGCCGCCTCGAGGCGCTCGCGCCGGCGTCCGGCGATCGTGACGTGCGCGCCGTGCGCCGCGAAGGCTTTCGCCATCGCGAGGCCGAGCCCCGAGCCGCCGCCGGTCACCAGGATCGAGCGCCCGGCCAGGATCCGCGGATCGAAGAGGGCCTGCGAGGTCACTTCTTTCCGCCGAGGTACCGGTCGAACCAGCCGACGCTCCTGCGGACGATGTCGTGCTGGTGCTCGAGTCTCCGGATGCCGTGCCCCTCGTCGGGGTAGATGACGAGCTGCGTGTCGACGCCGAGCGCCTTCAGCGCATGCCAGAACTCGTAGCCCTGCGGCGTGGGGACCTCGGAGTCGCGCTCGCCGTGCAGGACGAGCGTCGGCGTCTTGACCTTCTTGATGAACTCGATCGGCGAGGAGCGCGCGTACACGGCCGGGTCGTCGTAGACCGAGGCGCCGAAGAACGGCAGCATCCAGGTGTCGATCTTGTTCTGTCCGTAGTAGCTGCGCCAGTCGACGATCCCCGCGCCGGCCACGGCGGCGGCGAATCGATTCGTCTGCGTCACCGCCCACATCGTCATGTATCCGCCGTAGCTCCAGCCGATGATCCCGAGCCGCGCCGGGTCGATGGGCGCTCCTTTGAGCGCCTCGTCCACGCCGGAGAGGATGTCGCGCAGATCGCCGCCGCCGAAGTCCTTGACGTTGCCCTGCGTGAACTTCTCGCCGAAGCCGTAACTGCCGCGCGGATTCGGCAGGAAGACGAAATAGCCCTGCGACGGGATCGCGCCCGTCCAGCGCGAGGGCCACGCGATCCGCTGGTCGGAGGACGGCCCTCCGTGGACCGAGACGATCATCGGGTACCGCTTCGAGGGATCGAAGTCGATCGGATACAGGAGCCAGCCCTGGACCGTTTCCCCGTCGCTCTTCCAGTGCAGGCTCTTCGCCTCGCCCCACCAGGCCTTCGCGCCGGCGTTGGCGTGCGAGAGCGGCTTCCACGCGCCGATCGGTCCCGCCGCCGCCTCCGGCGCCTCGCGGTACGACTGGAGGATCGCCGCCGAGGACGAGCCGTCGCGCGCGAGCGCCAGCTTCTCGGGCCAGGAAGGGCCCTTCCACAGCTTCTTGAGCGAACGCTTGCCCGCGTCGAGCGCGGCGACGCCCTGCTCGCCGTCCACGCTCTCGGAGAAGACGATCTCTCCCGAGCGCGTCCAGAAGAGCGCCGTCGCCGAAGCCTTCATCGCGGGCGTGAGGTTCGCCGGCGCGCCGCCGGCGAACGGAACCGTCCAGACGTCGCCGCCCGTCGATCCCTCGTCGCTCATGATGCCGTGGATCACCGCGATCGAGTTGCCGTCGGGCGCGAAGCGCGGGCAGGCAATCTGGAGCGGCGGCTTCCAGATCGACCGCGTGTGTCCCGTGCCGGCCTCCACGACGTACAGCTCGGCCACCCAGTAGTTGTTCGTGCCCGAGCCCTTCGCGGCTTCGGCGGCGAAGCTTCGTCCGTCGGGAGCCCAGTCGTAGTCGTAGACGTAGAGATCGTGCGGCGAGACCTCCCGGATGGCGCCCGACGCGAGGTCGGCCACCGCGATCCGCTGCTCCTCGATCATCTCGCCGACGACCCCGGAGTCGCGCGCGTGCGCCACCAGTGCCCCGGTTTCCTGCGTCGAACCGCGCACGAAGAGACACGCGATCGAGCGGCCGTCCGGCGCCCAGCGCAGATTCGCGAGCTGACCCTCGATCCGCGTGAGCTGCTTCGCGGGCCCGCCCGCGGCCGGCGCCGTCCAGATCTGGAGCTGCGGCGGCTTCTCCGCGTCCGACAGGAACGCGATCGTCTGCCCGTCCGGCGAGAACTCCGCCCCCCACTCGCGGTGCGGCTTGCCGTCGGACGCCGCCGTCAGGCGGCGCGCGGCGCCGGAGCGCAGGTCGGCGACGGAGATCGCACCGAGGCTCTCGCGCGCCTCGGCGTCGCGGACCCGCTCCGACCAGGCGGCGCGCGCGCCGTCGGGCGAGATCGCAACGTCGTGGAAGTGCTTGACCGAGTCGAGCGACGTGAGGACGGTCCCGAGGTCGGGCCGGGCGGCCGGGGCGGCGGCGGCGACCGCGAGGAATATGGCGGGAAGAATCGACTTGCGGCGTTCGATCATGCCGCGGAGTCTATGACGGGCGCGCGGCGCGCCTCGCCGGGCGCGAAGAGGTCTAGGTCAAATCCACCCAGATCGACTTGACCTGCGTGTACTCCTCGAGCGCGTAGCGCCCACGCTCGCGCCCGAAGCCGGACTGCTTGTAACCGCCGAAGGGGAGCGCGGGGTCGTAGAGGTTGTAGGCGTTGATCCAGACGGTGCCGGCCTGCAGCGCCCGGGCGGTGCGGAGCGCCTTCTTGATGTCCTTCGACCACACGGCGGCCGCGAGCCCGTAGATCGTGGAGTTGCCGACGGCGACCGCGTCGGCCTCGTCGCGGAAGGTCAGCGTCGAGAGCACGGGGCCGAAGATCTCCTCGCGCGCGATCGTCATCTCGGGGGTCACGCCGTCGAAGACCGTCGCCTCGAAGAAGGCGCCCTTGCCGCCGACGGACGCCCGGTTCCCTCCGGCGACGAGCTTTGCGCCTTCGCGCCGGCCGCTTTCGACGTACCGCGCCACGACGTCGCGCTGCTTCTCCGAGACGAGGGAGCCCAGGCGCGTCTTCGGGTCGAGCGGGTCGGCCGGGGCCATCTTCTGTGCTTTGGCGACGACCTTCTCCATCAGCGCATCGTGGACCGATGCCTCGACGAGGAGCCGCGAGCCGGCCGAGCACAGCTCGCCTTTGCCGTAGAAGATTGCATTGATCGCGCCGCGCGCGGCCGCCTCGAGGTCCGCGTCGGCGAAGACGACGTTGGGCGACTTCCCGCCGAGCTCCATCGAGACGCGCTTGACGGTGCCGGCGGCGGCGCGGAGGATCGACTTTCCGGTCTCCGTCTCGCCGGTGAAGGAGATCTTGTCGATGCCGGGGTGCTCCGCCATCGCCTGTCCGAGTACGGCGCCGGGCCCCGGCAGCACCTGGAACGCGCCGGGCGGCAGCCCCGCCTCGGCGAGCAGCTCGGCGAAGAGGAGCGCCGTCAGCGGAGTCGCGGACGCCGGCTTCAGGATCACCGCGTTTCCGAGCGCGAGCGCGGGCGCGATCTTCCACATCGCCTGCAGCAGGGGGAAGTTCCAAGGCGTGATCGCGCCGACGACGCCCACCGGCTCGCGCAGCGTCAGGAGCATCGCGTCGGGACGTCCCATGTGCGTCTCGCCGTAGAGCTTGTCGGCCGACTCGCCGAAGTAAGAGAGGCACTCGGCGGCTGCCGGCATGTCGATCTTCGACGACTCGAAGATCGGCTTGCCGTTGTCGAGCGTCTCGACGCGTCCGAACTCCTCCGCGCGCGACTGCAGGCGCTCGGCCGCCCGCATCAGGATCTTGCCGCGCTGCCGCGGCTTCATCTCCGCCCACGGTCCCGAGGCGAACGCGCGCCGCGCCGCGGCGACCGCGCGATCGAGGTCCCCGCGCCCGGCCTCGGCGACCTCGGCGAGCGTCTCTCCCGTCGCCGGATTGACGGTCGGGAAGCGCTTGCCGGAATCCGAGGGGACGAACGCGCCGTCGAGGAAGAGCTCGGTCTTGAGAGACGGGGCGGAGCTGATGACTATTTCCCTTTGAACTTCGGCACGCGCTTCTCCTGGTTCGCGGCGATGCCTTCTTTGGCGTCCTCGCTCTGGAAGAGCAGCTGCTGAAGCTCCCGCTCGACCGCGAGCGCCGACTCGAGCGGCAGGTCCCAGCCCGACTGCACCGCGCGCTTGATGCGGCCGACGGCCTTGGCGGCCTTCTGCGGCGGCACGAACTGCCGCGCGTAGTCCATCACCTGCTCCCACCACTGCTCGGGCGTCGCGTCGATGACCTGGTTGACGATGCCCATCTCCTGGGCCTCCTCGAAGGAGAACGTGTTGCCGGTGATCATGAGCTCGATCGCTTTCGACTTGCCGACCATCTTGCCGAGGCGCGTCGTGCCGCCGGTGCCGGGGAGCACGCCGAGCGTCACCTCGGGGAGCCCGATCTTGCCGGCGTCCTTGCGCGCGAGGCGCAGGTCGCACGCCATCGCGATCTCGAGCCCGCCGCCGACCGTGTGGCCGTTCAGCGCGGCGATGACGAGCTTCGGCGTGTGCTCGAGGCGCAGGAGTGTCTCGTTGGCGTGCAGGCAGAAGAAGTACTTGAAGCCCGGCGTGACGGCGTTCAGCATGCCGATGTTCGCGCCGGCCGAGAAGAAGCGGTCGCCCTTCCCGCGCAGCACGATGACGTGCACGTCGTCGTCGAAGCGGGCCTTGAGGACCGCCTCGTCGAGCTGGCGCATCAGCGCGTAGGTGTAGGTGTTGGCCGGCGGATCGTCCATCTCGATGACCGCAATTCCGTTCTCGGCGCGGTAGTGGACGATCTCCGCGCCGGCCTCCGGGCTCGTCCAGTCGCGGGTCTTGACGGGGGTGCTCATGAATCCTCCGTAGCGGTTCGAATCGGGAACGCAGATCCTACCAGAGGGCGCCCGGGGCTTCGCGCGCGCCGTCAGAGGCCCAGGATGCTCTTGGCGATGACGAAATAGATCGCGAGGCCCGTCGCGTCGACCAGCGTCGCGATGAGCGGGGCCGACATCACGGTCGGATCGATCTTGACCGCGGTCGCCAGCATCGGGATCGTCGCCCCGACGGCGTTGGCCCAGGTGCAGATGACGAGGATCGAAATGCCGACCGTGGCGGCGAGCGGCATCGTCGAGCCCCACAGGAGGGCGCGCCCGAAGCCCACGGCGCCGAGCATCAGTCCGAGGAGCAGGCCGCTGCTGGCCTCGCGGAAGAAGACGCGGCCGAAATCCCGCAGCCGGATGTCGCCCACGGCGAGCCCGCGGACGATCGTCGTGACGGTCTGGGAGCCGGAGTTGCCGCCCGTGCCGATCAGGAGCGGAATGAAGAACGAGAGCGCCACGACCTTCGCGAGCTCGCTCTCGAAGTGGCGGAGCACCGTGCCCGTGAGCGTTTCCGCGACGAAGAGGAGCAGCAGCCAGTTGAACCGCAGACGAACGTTGCGCAGCGGCTTCGTCGCGAAGTAGCCCTCGACTTCCTGCTTTCCGGGTGCGCCGCCCAGTTGCAGCATGTCGACGGTCTGCTCTTCGATCAGGATGTCGATGACGTCGTCCACCGTGACGATTCCGAGGAGGCGCCCCTCGGCGTCCACGACCGGGATCGCGTGCACGTCGTACTTCGAGACGAGCCGCGCCACGTCCTCCTGAGGCGTGTCCACGCCCACGGTCAGGAGGCGTCGCTCCATGATGTCGCCGATCTTCCGCTCCGGCGGCGCGGGAAAGAGCTTTCGCAGCGGGACGTACCCGACGAGCCGCCCGTTCTCGTCCACCGCGTAGAGGCTCTGGATCGTCTCGACCTCGGGATCGATCTTCTTGAGCTCTCCGAGTGCCTGCGCGATCGTCCAATCCGGGCGGATGCGCGCGACCTTCTCGGTCATCAGGCGGCCGGCGGTTCGCGGCGGGTAGCGGAGGAGCCGCTCGGCTTCCGCCGCGTCGCGGGGCGACATCTTCGCGAGCACGGCCTCGCGCTGGCGCTGAGTCAGATGCTCGAGGAGGAACGTGACCTCGTCGGGGGGAAGTCGGTCGAGATAGCTGCCGAGTTTCTCCGGCGACGCGCGGTGGAGGACGACGCGCAGCGTCTCGCCCTTGAGCTCCGAGAGCACCGCCGCGCCGCGCTCGGGCGGCAGGACCTCGAAGAGAACGATGCGGTCCTCGCGGGGGAGCTCCTCCATGAGCTCCGCGATGTCGGCCGGGTGCAGCTCCGCGATCGCCGCCGGCAGCTCCTGCGGGTTCTCGCGAATCAATTCTTCGATGTCCGGACCGATGACCTTGGCCAGAGACATTGCGAGTATTTTGGCTCAGCGGCCGGGAAATCCGCGCGAAAAAGGCGGGATCTAGTGTCGCGCCGCGCGCGTGGGGTCCACCCAGTCCGAAGTCCCGTCCCGGTAGAACTCCTTCTTCCAGATCGGGACCGTCGTCTTCAGCCGGTCGATCGCCTCACGGCAGGCGGCGAACGCCTCGGCGCGATGCGGCGCGGTCGCGAGCACGGCGACCGACGCGTCGCCGATCGCGAGACGCCCGACGCGGTGGACGATCTCGACGCGGACCTGCGGCCAGCGTTGCGCGAGCACGGCGAGGAGTCGCCCGATCTCGGCCTCGGCCATCGATCCGTACGCCTCGTACTCGATCCCGGTCGTGGGCCGTCCTTCGTTCTCGTCGCGCACGACGCCGACGAAGACGCAGACTCCGCCGTCGGAGGAGCGGGCGCGTGCGAGCAGCGCGGCGGCGTCGATGGGGTCGTGGGTGAGGTACACGGCGCGCTCGCGGGACCTAGCCGCCGGCAACAGGGGGGAGGAAGGCCAGCTCGTCGCCCTCGCGGAGGGGGCGGTCCGGGTCCGCGTACTCGAGGTTGACGGCGGCGGGGGGCATCTTCGGAAACGCCGCGAAATGAGGCACTTCGCGAACGAGGGCGGCCCAGACGTCGCTCACGCGAGCCCCCTCGGCCACCTGCCGCCGCTCCTCGTCGCGGCCGGTCTTCTCCCGAAAGGACGCGAAATAGAGGACCTTGACCGTCACGCCGGCAGTGTATCGCCGAGGGCGGGTCTTGACATTTGACCGACCGGTCAGTTAAAAGTAACGCATGCCGCGAACCGCCGTTCTTCCTCCGGCCGAGAGGCGCCTGGCGCTGCTGAAGGCCGCATTCCGCGAAGTGGCCGAGAAGGGCTTCTCCGAGGTCACGCTCGACGACATCGCGCGGCGCGCCGGCGTCTCGAAGGGCGTCACGCTCTACCACTTCGAATCGAAGGAAGACCTCTTCCTCGAGCTCTTCGCCTGGCTCATCGACTCGATCCACGGCCGCATGCGCGAGGCCGTCGCCGCCGCGCCCGACCCGCTCGCGAAGGTCCGCGCGCTGATCGGCGTGATCTTCCCGTCGCCGTCGAAGAACCGCGCGTTCTTCCGCGCCTATCTCGACTTCTGCGGCCTCGCGTCCCGGCGGGAAGCGTTCCGCGAGGTCGCCGGCCGCTTCTATGACGGCTGCCGCGACATCGACGCGGCGATCGCGTCGGAGGGAATGCGGCGCGGCGTCTTCGTCGTGCGCGACCCGGGCGAGGCGGGCGTCACGATGCGCGCGATCTTCGACGGCCTCATGACACGGTGGCTGACGGAGCCCGACCCCGACGCCGCCTTCGACGAGTACCGAGACCGCTGCGAGCGCGAGATCCTGCGATACCTCCAGGGACCGGCCGCGCGCGGCGAGGAAGGGGGAAAGCGCCGATGAACGACAACGGCAATCCGGAAGAGGTCGCGCGGACTCCTCGGATCTGCGCCAACGAAGGGTGCGGCCGGCCCGCGGAGGACGGCCTCTGCGAGAACTGCGCGCTCGAGCGCTCGCTCTTCCACCGCGAGGAGCGGGAGGCGCCTCGGAGCACGGAGGTCCGGACCGGATAGAATCGGCGCGTCCTCTCCTCATGACGCGCGACCCGGACGACACCTCGCCCCACCGGCGCAAGACCGACGCGGCGCGCCTGGCCGGCCGTCGGTTCGTGGACCGCGTCGTGCTCGTCACGGGCGCATCCCGCGGGATCGGGGAGGCCATCGCGCGCCGGTTCGCGGCCGAGGGAGCGCGCGTGGCGCTTGCCGCGCGGGACGAGGCCTCCTGCCAGCGGATCGCCCTCGAGATCGCGCAGTCGGGCGGCGAGGCGGCGGCGGTCGGCTGCGACGTGACGCTCCCGGTCTCGGTCTCCGGCGCGATCGCCTCGATCGCGGCGCGGTGGGGCAGGATCGACGTCCTCGTCAACAACGCCGGGCTCGGCGGCCCCACTCCGCTCGACGACCCGGATGACGCGCGCTGGAACGCGATCGTCGCGACGAACCTGACCGCCGCCTTCCGCGTCACGCGGGAGACCGCGCCGTTCATCCCGCGCGGCGGCCGCGTGATCAATCTCTCCTCGGTTCTCGGCCGCTTCGGCGTGGCGGGCTACGCGGCCTACTGTGCCTCCAAGCACGGCGTCATCGGGCTGACGCGCGCGCTCGCGCTCGAGCTCGCGCCGCGGAAGATCACCGTCAACGCGCTCTGCCCCGGCTGGGTCGAGACGGACATGGCGCGCGACGGGTTCCGCCGGATCAGCGGTGAGGTGGACGCGGGCCGGGAGGCCGCGGCGAAAATGGCGCCGCTCGGCCGCGTGCTCCCGCCGGAGGAGATCGCCGGCGCGGCGGCGTACCTCGCCTCGGAGGAGGCGCGCAACATCACCGGCCAGGCGATCGTCGTGGACGGCGGCCAGGTGATGCCGTAGGGCTTCGCGAAGTGGCCCGGCGCCTCCCCGCGGCCGCGGGACTGGGGCTCGCGGCGCTCGCGCTGATCGCGTTCTGGCCCGTCGCTTCGGGCAAGCAGAATTTCTTCCACTACGACCTGCGGTACGAGCACCTGCCGGTCTGGGACGTCACGCAGAAGGCGCTCGCCACGGGCGAGTCGCCGTTCTGGATCGACGGCGAGTATTGCGGGCACCCGCTGCTCTTCCACCAGGAGGCGCCGCTCTTCTATCCGTTGACCGCGCCGCTCCTCGCGACCGGCGCTCCGGTCGCCCGACTCGCCGACCTCTTCTCGCTCTTTCACTTCTGGCTCGCGGGATTCGGCGCGTACCTGCTCCTGCGCGATCTCGCGGCCGACGAGATCTCGTCTCTCTTCGGCGGCGTCGCCTGGATGCTCTCGGCGCGAATGGTCCAGAGCGCGATCTGGCCCAACGCGGTCGCCGGGTCGGCGCTCCTGCCGTTTCTGCTCCTCGGCATCTTCCGGATCGGAGACGGGCGGCGGCGCTCGGGCGTCGTCTGCACGGCGATCTCCGGAGCCCTGGCGCTCCTCGCCGCGCGCCCGCACGTTCTGCTCGGGGCGGCGCCGATTCTCCTGGCGGCGTCCGCGGCAGCGGTGTGGACCGCGGGACCGGGCCGGAGGCGCCGCGCCGGGCTCGACCTGACGCTCGCCGCGCTCATCGCGTTCGCCCTGGCCGGTCCCTCGCTCGCGCCGAGCGCCGCGCTCTATCCCGAGATGTCCCGCGCGGCGGGCCTGACCCGCGCCGAGCGCGACGTGAACCCGATCGGGATCGGCCAGGGCCTCGACATGGTCTTCCTGCCGGTCGACGGCGGGACGAGCTGGCCGGAGGCGGCGGCCTATCCGGGCGTGTTCGCGGGACTGCTCTTTCTGGCAGGCGTCGCCCTCGTTTTCCGCCGGAGCACGCCGGACTTCCCCCGGCCGGTCTTCCTCGCGCTCCTCGCGGGAGGACTCGTCGGGCTCGTCTTCGCGTTCGGCGAGCAGGGCCCGTACCGCTTCGTGGCGGACCTGCCGCTCGTGCGCGGGTTCCGCGTGCCGGCGCGCTACCTCGTCTCCTGGTCGCTCGCCGTGGCCCTCGGCGCGGCGCTCGCGCTCGCGGCGCTCCTCCGGCGGCTCGGGACGCCACGCCGCGCGGCGCGGCGGGTCATCGCCGTGGCCGCGCTCCTCCTCCTCGTCGCGGACCTGACCGTTCACGCCTGGCGCGCCGCGCCGACCGCGACGGCCGCCCTCGACCGCGTCACGCCCGACGTCGTGCCCGCGCTTCGCCGCGGTCTCGGCACGGACGAGTCGGGCTTCCCGCGGCGCTTCTGGTCGCTCGCCCTCGTCCCGCTCCTCGGCGTTCCCGACGCGGATCGCCCGGCGTTCGCGCGCCGGTTCGATCCGCTCGTCGAAGCGCTGGGCATGCGTTTCGGCCTCGAGGGCGTGGGCGGCGGCGGGCCGGCCCTCGCGCGCACCGAGGCTCTCTTCGCGAACCCCGGTCCGCGCGCCGCGGAGCTCGCCGGGGCCGCGGGCCTCGTGTCGTGGGGGCCGCGCCCGCCCGATCGCCCGCCCGAGATCCCGCCCGATCTCGTCGTGCAGTTCCGGCCGGCGCTGCCGCGCGCGCTGCTCGTCGCGCGCACCATCCTCGTCCGGCCGGAGCAGGCGCTCGCGGCGACGCTCGACCCGCGGCTCGATCCGCGGCGGGCCGCGATCGTGGAGGACGAGGCCGCGCGGCTGCCGGAAGACGGCGCGTCGGATCCGGCGGGCGCCGTCCGTCTGCTCGCGAGACGCTCCGCGCGCGTCGAGCTCTCGACCGACGCGTCCGCCGAACGGCTGCTCGTCTTCTTCGACGCGTTCGAGGAGGGATGGACGGCGACGGTCGACGGCGCGGCGGCCGACGTTCTTCGCGCCGACACGGCGTTTCGCGCGGTGAAGATTCCGGCGGGGCGCCACCGCGTCGTCTTCTCTTACCGGCCTCCCGGTTTGCGGGACGGAGTGCGGATGATGTTCGCCGGGGCGCTCGGCCTCCTCCTCTTCGTGACCCGGACGCGGCGAAGTGCTAAGTTATCGCCCGCAAAATCGTCCTGACGCGAGAGGAGAAGAAATGGACCAGAACGAATTCCTGGCGAGGCTCGACGCTCTGGTGGCCGAGAAGCACCTCCTGAAGCACGCGTTCTACGTGCTGTGGACCGAGGGCAAGCTCTCGCGCGAGGACCTGCGCCAGTACGCCATCTCCTACTACCCGCAGGTCGCGAACTTTCCGCGCTACGTCTCCGGCGTCCACGCGTCCTGCGAGGACGCGGCGCTGCGGCAGGAGCTCCTCGAGAACCTGATCGAAGAGGAGCGCGGCGTGGAGAATCACCCGGCCCTCTGGCGCCGTTTCGCGGCCTCGCTCGGCGCCGCCTCGTCGGATCTCGCGAGCGCTCCCCGCACGCCCGAGGTCGCGGCCGCCGTCCAGGAGTTCCTCACCGCGACGCGCTCGGGCTCGGTGGCCGAGGGGCTCGCGGCGCTCTACGCCTACGAATCGCAGATCCCCGAGATCGCGAAGTCGAAGCGCGAGGGGCTGGCGTCGTTTTACGGCATCGCGGACGCCGCGGCCACGAAGTTCTTCACGGTCCACGAGGAAGCCGATGTGTGGCACCGGCAGGTCGAGCGCGAGGCCCTCAGGCGCGTTGCCGGGACGCCGGCCGACCGGGAGCGGGCGCTCGCGGCCGCGGGCCGCTGCCTGGACGCCTTGAACCGGGCGCTCGACGGCGTGATGCGGGAGATCGGACGAGCCTGACCGGCATTCGCGCCGTCCTGTTCGACGCCGGCGCGACGCTCCTCCATCCCGACCCTCCCGTCGAGGAGGTCTACGCGCGCGAGCTCGCGCGGGACGGGGCGCGTTTCCCGGCGTCGGCCGTTTCGGAAGTCCTCGGCGACTCCTGGCTCGAGGTCCAGCGGGCCGCCGCGTCGGACCGTTACGGCGGCGTCACCGGAGAGCCAGAGTTCTGGAGGCGCTTCCTGGACGGCGTGCGGCGCCGCCTCGACGGAGGACGCGTCTCCGAGGAGGCGTTCGCGCGGCTCGCCGCGCACTTCAGCGACCCGGCGTCCTGGGCCGTCTACGGCGACGTCGTCGCGACGCTCGATCGCCTCGCGGCGAAGGGGCTGCCGCTCGCCATCGTCTCGAACTGGGACTCGCAGCTGCCCGGCCTGCTCGCGGACCTCGAGCTCGCTCCCCGTTTCGACGCGATCCTCGTCTCGGCGATCGAGGAGACCGGCAAGCCCGATCCCGAGATCTTCCGCCGCGCGTGCGCGCGCCTCGGCGTGCCGGCCTCCGGGGCCCTCCACGTCGGCGACTCGCCGCGCGAGGACTACGAGGCGGCGCGGTCCGCCGGGCTCCATGCCCTGCTCCTCGACCGGGCCGGGCGGCACGGCGGCGCACCGGACCGGATCGAGAGTCTCGCCGAGGTGCCCGCGCGGCTCGGCCTCGGGGATCGCGAGGCTGCGCCCGGCCTTTCTTCTGCTATCCTCCGGCGCGTTTGAGCTCGACCCAACAGCTCTTCCGGACCAAGTCGCTCGACGCGATCCTCGCCGACGCCGAGGCGAAGGAGCACCAGTTGAAGCGCGTGCTCGGCCCGCTCGAGCTGATCTCGCTCGGCATCGGTGCGATCGTCGGCGCGGGAATCTTCGCGGTCATCGGCACGGCGGCGGCCGGCGGCGCGCACCATCCCGGAGCCGGTCCGGCGCTCGTCATCTCGATCCTCATCACGGCGATCGGCTGCGGCTTCTGCGCGCTCTGTTACGCGGAGTTCGCGGCGCTCGTGCCGATCTCGGGCAGCGCCTACACCTATTCCGCGGCGACGCTCGGAGAGCTCGTGGCCTGGATCATCGGATGGGACCTCATCATCGAGTACGCGATGGGCAACGTGGCCGTCGCCGTCTCGTGGTCGGGCTACTTCTGCGAGCTGCTCAAGGGCTTCGGCATCGTAATTCCGGCCTGGCTGCAAACCGATCTGGCGACGGCGATCCGGACGCCGGGCTTCCTCGCCGCGGCGCCGCACGTCGCGGGCATTCCGATCGTCTTCAACCTGCCGGCCGTCCTGATCGTCGCGCTGGTGACGTGGGTGCTCGTGATCGGCGTGAAGGAGTCCTCGAAGTTCAACGACGTCATGGTTCTGACGAAGGTCGCGATCCTGATCTTCTTCATCGTCGTGGGCGCCTTCTACATCAAGCCCGCCAACTGGCACCCGTTCGCGCCGACGGGCTGGGCGGGGATCGGGTCCGGGGCGGCGCTCATCTTCTTCGCGTACATCGGTTTCGACGCCGTCTCGACGGCGGCCGAGGAGTGCCGCAACCCGCAGCGCGACATGCCGATCGGCCTCCTCGGCTCGCTCGCCATCTGCTCGGTGCTGTACGTGGCGACGGCCCTGGTCCTGACCGGCATCGTGCCGCTCTCGCAGATCCAGGGCTCGAGCGAGCCGCTCGCCAAGGCGTTCTCGCTCCTCGGCATGAACTGGGCCGCCGGGGTCGTCGCTTTCGGCGCCGTCATCGCGACGACGGCCGTGCTCCTCGTCTTCCAGTACGGCCAGCCCCGCATCTTCTTCTCGATGGCCCGGGACGGCCTGCTTCCCGATTCGTTCGCCCGCATCCACCCGAAGTACCGTACGCCGCACGTCACGACGATCTGGACGGGGGTCGTCGTCGGAGCGCTGGCGGCCGTGGCGAACCTGGACGTCTTCGTCGAGCTGACGAACATCGGCACGCTCTTCGCCTTCGTGCTCGTCTGCGCCGGCGTTCTCGTCCTGCGCCGCAAGGACCCGAACCGGCCGCGGCCGTTCAAGACGCCGCTCGTGCCCTTCGTGCCGATCGCGGGGATCGTGATCTGCCTCTACCTGATGAAGAACCTGCCGCTCGCGACGTGGATTCGGTTCGGGGTGTGGCTCGCGATCGGCCTCGTCCTCTACTTTTCGTACGGCTATCGGCACAGCCGCTTCGGCGCCCTCGGCCGCGGCGCATCGGCCCCCCCGGCAGAGTAGTTGCAACCGGTTGGAAGGAAAGGCCGGTCCGGCTTGTTCGGCCCGGCGAGGAGGTGTTTCGCATGAGTCTTCGGAGAACGGTCCTCGTTCTGCTGGCTGCCGCCATCGCCGCGCCCGCTGCGGCAGACCAGATCACCAAGAAGTTCGATTGGTCGCCCGTCGGCGGAATCCAGGACGTGAACGTCGAGGTGCAGCACGTCGTCGTGGGCCAGATCGTCTTCGACCTCGGCTCGACGCTGAAGGGCACACCCGTCCGCAAGTCGAGCGCCAACGCGAAGGTCCGGATCGACAACAACGGGTTCATCGACACGGAGGTGGGTGTCGCCGTCGTCGTCTTCGACGAGGAGGGCAACGTCGTCGCCACCGGCTCCGGCGGGACGCAGTGGGGTTACCTGAACAAGGGCGACCGCGCGCGCTACACGATCACCTTCCCTTACGTGTACCGCAACTTCGACAGGGCCAAGTCCTTCCTCATCACGCTCGAGACGAAGGAGAAAGGCCGAAAGGCTCCGGGCCCCACGCCGACGCCGGCTCCCTAGCATCCCGCCCCGACTTCCCCAAGGTGAAGGCCGCGGCGGCCGGCCCGGCTGATAAGGTCGTCCTCCCTTTCGGAAGGAGGACGACCATGCTCCGCAAGCTCTCGCTGGTCCTGCTGGCCGCCGCCCTGGCCTCGCCGCTCCGGGCGCAGCAGGTCACCAAGAAGTTCGACTACGCCCCGGTCAACGGCGTGCAGGATCTGAAGTTCGAGCTCGACCGGGTGAGCCTGAACCAGATCACCTTCAAGCCCGGAAAGTCCCTCGGCGTGGGAATCCGCAAGTCGGACACGGCCGCCGACGTGCGCGTCGACAACAACGGCGCGGCGGACAAGATCGTCGGCGTCGCCGTGGTGATTTTCGACGGCGAGGGAAACATCGTGGCGGCCGGATCGAGCGGGACCCACGTCGGGTACCTCAAGGCCGGCGAGCGCGACATCGCCCGGATCGAGTTCCCGTACGTCTTCCGGCACATGGACAAAGCGAAGACCTTCGTCGTCACGATGGAGATGACGGACCGGCCGAAAGACTAGCGGCGTCCCGGGTCGGCCGGCGGCGCAAACCCCGGCACGTCGCGCCCCGCGTAGCCCGTGAGCTCCGCGTAGGCGCGACCGGTCACGGCGACCCGGGCGCGCGTGCCCGAGACGCGGCAGGCGCCCTCCCAGTACGTCACGCCGGTGGACTTCTCGGTCACGAGCTCCTGATCGGGCAGCAGGGGCACGATCTCGAGATCGAGGAGGAGCTTCGGCACGGCGATCCGCCAGCCCGCCGGGTAGGTCGCCTTCGTGCGCGGCGACGTCCAACGCGCCGTCTCCTGAAACGTCACGCCGTCCCATGCCACGGGCACGGGCGGTCCGGACGGCGGGACGAACGTGCCGGAGGAGAACGGGGTCGCGCGGCCGGCGGCATCCCGAAGCCGGTAGAGCATCAGCTCCGAGCCGTCGGAGAGCTGGACGCCGAACCAGTCCCAGCCGTCCACGCCGGCGGGTAGCGCACCGGAGCCCCACTCGTGGTCGAACCAGGCGGAGCCGGTCAGCGCCGTGCGCCGGCCGCCGCGGGAGAGCGCCCCCGAGGCGTCGAGCCGGGTGATCGAGACGTAATGCGAGTACTCGTTTGCGCCCGCGCCCTTCCTGGAGACGCCGCCGGCGCCGTGAGCGACGGGGGCCTTCGCCGCGCGGAGAGTCAGCTCGAGCGCTCCGTCCGGGCCGTTCGCGCGCAGCCGATGCACGCCGTCCGACTCCTCGGCCGACCAGCCCTCGTTCCGGACGCGGAGGCGCCCGGCGTCGGCCGACGCGATACCGGGCAGCTCCAGGTGCGTCTTCTCTTCCCAGCGGAACGCCTTCCGCGCGACGTCGGTCCAGGCGAAGTGCGCGAGGTGCAGCGACCCGGCGCGGAAGAACGTGAGCTCGAATCCGTAGGGATTCCCCGACGCGTCGGCCAGGTGTCCCGTGTAGTACCACCACTCGACTGCGGCGTCGGCGTGCGCGCCGTGGTCGCGCGGGAACTCGAGGCCCGGCGCGGCCGCGAGGAAAAGCGCGGCGAGCCCCGCGAGGAGCGTCATTCTTCGGCGAGCGCGGCCGCCGGATCCACGCCGGCCGCGAGCCGGCCCGGATAGACGCCCGCCAGGATCGCTGCGGCGAAGACGAGCGCCAACGCCGTGAGGAGGCGCGCGGCCGGGATCGCGGGGACGACCGTCCAGCCGAAGGATTGCGGATTGATGACCGCGAGGAGCAGGAAGGCGAAGGCGGCCGCGGCGGGCAGAGCGGCGGCCGCGGCGGTGAGCGCCGTGAGACCCGCCTCGAGGAGCACGGCGCGCCGGATCTGCGACGCCGAGGCCCCGACGGCGCGCAGCAGACCGAAGGAGCGGCGGCGCTCGATCGCCGACGCGACGAGCGCGTTGGCGATGCCGAGGATCGCGACGAGCACGGCGATCGCCTCGAGCGCGTGGGTGACCGCGAACGTGCGGTCGAAAATGCGGAGAACCTGGCGGCGGAGCTCGACGTTGGTGGCGATCGAGAGGGCGTAGCGGCCGTTGGCCACCGTCAGGATCCGCCGGCGCAGGTCGGACGCGTCGATGCCCGGCGCCGCGAGGACGGCGACGCTCGTGACGCGCCGGTCTTCGAAGAGCGCGAGGTAGAGCGCGCGGTCGAGGAGCACCGTGCCGCGGTCGTTCGAGTAGTCGCGGTAGATGCCGGCCACGGAGAAGCGCCGTTCGCCGCGGGGCGTCGCGATCGTGACCGCTCCGCCGGCGCGGACGCCGAAACGGCGCGCGTAGGGTTCCGAGACGAGGACCTGACCGAGGGCGCGCGCGCGCCCCGCCGCGGCGCGAGGATCGGAGCCGTCGGTGAGCGGGAGCCCGCCGAGGCGGGCCAGGACGCGGAAGTCGCCCGAGCCCAACGTCCACGGCCGGCCCTGCGCGTCCACCTGGTCGCGGGCGCGGAACGGATCGACCGCGGCGACGCCCGGCTGCTCTCTCAGGAACGCGACCACGTCCTCGGGCAGATCGCCGACGACGCCGGAGGCTTTACCCGCCGGCGACTTGACCCAGAGGTCCGAACGCAGCGTCGACTCGACCCAGACGCGCACGGTCTCGCGGATCGAAGCGACGGTCACGATCATCGCGAGCGTCATGCCGAGAGCCAGGGCGAGCGCCGTGACGGCGATCGCGTTGCGCGCGAGCGATCCGCCGAAGAAGCGGCTCGCGAGCCGGCCCGGTTCTCCGAAGAGCCGCGCGAGCGGGCCCACGAACGCCCGATCCGCCGCGCGCACGAGAAGGGGAGAGACGAGCGCGAGCGCCGCGACGACGAGCGCGACGGCCGCGAACCCGAACACCGGGAAGTCTGCGACGGCGGGCGCCGCGGCCGCGGCCACGGCCGCGGCGAGGAGGACGGCGGCCCCGATCGCCCGCCCGCGCAGCCGCCGTTGCCGGACGCTCTCGATCGAGCCGGCCCGCAGCGCCGCCGCGGGCTCGACGCGGATCGCCTCCGCGGCGGGCAGGGCCGCCGCCGCCACGGCCGCGAGAAGGCCCACGGCGCCCGCGAGGAGCGCGGGTCCGGCGAAGGCCGAGGCGCCGATCTTCGCCGTCGGCAGGTAGACGCCGGTCACCGTCGCGGAGACGGCCCGAAGGGCCGCGCGGGAAAGCAGCGCGCCGCCCGCCTGCCCGAGCGCGGTGCCGGCGATTCCGACGGCGAGCCCCTCGAGCAGGAAGACGCCGAAGAGCATCGCACGCGACGTCCCGATCGACCGCAGCGTCGCAATCTCGGGCCGCCGGCGCAGGACGGAGATCGAGACGGCGTTGGCCACGAGAAACATGCCGACGAGCAGCGTCAGAGAGCCGAGCGCGTTCAGGTTGAAGCGGAAGGCACGCACCATGCGGTCGGCCGTGGCCGCGGCACGGGTCGGCGGCTCGAGCGTGAGTCCCGGAGCGAGCGCCGCGGCGAGGCGCCGGCGGATCGCCTCACGGTCGGCGCCGGGCGCGAGCACGACGTCCACGCGGTCGACGAGCCCGACCTTTCCGAGGATCCGCTGCGCGGTGAAGAGGTCGGTCACGGCGACGTCGCCGCCCGAGGCGCGCGCGACGCCGGACAGGGCGAGGAGGCCGGCGACCCGAAGCCGGTGCGTCCGGCCGCCGGCGAGCAACGTCAGCGTGCCGCCCGGAGCGAGCCCGTGGCGCCGCGCGAACGGCTCGGGAAGAAAGACGGCGTCTCCCGAGAGGAGCCGCGCGCGCGAAGCGCGGGGGTCCGAGAGGACGGCGATGTCTCGGACGGCGGCGTCGCCGCCGGCGTCGAGGCCCAGGATCTCGACGAGCTCTCCCGAGTCGTCGCCGACGACGGCCCAGCCGGTCACCGCAGGCGAGAAGGCGCCGACCTCCCAGAGAAACGAGAGGCGCTCGAGCGCCGCGACCGGAACTCCGGCGACGCCGGTGACGACGAAATCGCTCCTCCCCGAGATCGAGGCGGCGGCGTCGCGGAACGACTCGGTGACGCTCGCGTTGGCGCGGCCGATCGCCGCCACGGCGGCCACGCCGACGGCGACGCCCAGCACCGGCAGGATCACGCGCAGCGGATGCCGCCGCGCCGGCCCGAGGACGAGCGCACGAAACACCGAAGAGAGTCCTGCCACCGACGGAGTCTGTCACCACGCTGGCCTAGCTCGCCTCGCGCGGAAGTCTCCCGAAGTAACCGAGGGAGGAGCCTCGCGCCGCGGGAGCCGGAGCGCAGCGAGCGGATCAGGCGAGCGGTCGAGGCCCTTTGGCCGAGCCGCTCGCCGGTGCGCCGGCCGGCGAAGTCACGAAGTCACACGTCGTTCCACCTGGCCGGCGGCGCAGCTCCGCGAGCAAGCTACGGCGACGTCAAAATTGCGCCTCCTCCGTCGACCCCCGAAGCGCCGCGGTGGCCGTCAGGCCGCCCGCGATGACCGAACCCACGTCGTCGAAGTATCCCGTGCCGACTTCGCGCTGATGCCGCGTCGCCGAATAGCCGTGCGCCTCGCTTCCGAACTCGGCCTCCTGGAGCCGCGAGTACGCCGCCATGCCCTCGTCCTTGTAGGCGCGCGCGAGCTCGAACATGCCGTGGTTCAGCGCGTGGAATCCGGCGAGCGTCACGAACTGGAACTTGTAGCCCATCCGCGAGAGCTCGATCTGAAATCGCCGGATCGTCTCCGGGTCGAGCTTCTTCTTCCAGTTGAAGGACGGCGAACAGTTGTACGCGAGGAGCCTGCCCGGAAAGCGCGCATGGATCGCCGCCGCGAAGCGGCCCGCCTCCTCGAGGTCGGGCGTCGAGGTCTCGCACCAGAGCAGATCCGCGTACGGCGCGTACGCGAGACCGCGCGCGATCGCCATGTCGAGGCCGCCGCGGATGCCGAAGAAGCCTTCCGGCGTCCGCTCGCCGGTCAGGAACGGCCGGTCCCGCTCGTCCACGTCGCTCGTCAGGAGCTGCGCGCTGTTCGCGTCGGTGCGCGCGACGATGAGCGTCGGCGTGTCCGAGACGTCCGCCGCGAGGCGCGCGGCGACGAGGGTGCGGATGAAGGCGCCGGTCGGCACGAGGACTTTGCCGCCCATGTGCCCGCACTTCTTCTCCGAGGCGAGCTGGTCCTCGAAGTGGACGGCCGCCGCGCCGGCCTCGATCATCGCCTTCATCAGCTCGAACGCGTTCAACGGCCCGCCGAAGCCCGCTTCCGCGTCCGCCACGATGGGCGCGAACCAGTACACGCCGTTCCTTCCCTCGGCGTGGTGGATCTGGTCGGCGCGCTGGAGCGCCCGATTGATGCGGCGCACGACCTCGGGCACGGAGTTCACGGGGTAGAGGCTCTGGTCGGGATACATGTGGCCCGACAGGTTCGCGTCGGCGGCGACCTGCCAACCGGAGAGATAGATCGCCTTCAGCCCCGCCTTGACCTGCTGCATCGCCTGATTCCCCGTCATCGCGCCGAGCGCGGCGACGAACTCCTCGGTGTGCAGGAGGTACCAGAGGCGGTGCGCGCCCATCTCGGCGAGCGTGTGGCGGATCTCGATCGAGCCGCGCAGCCGCGCGACGTCCTCGGCGGCGTACGGGCGGCAGATCCCTTCCCAGCGCGCGTTCTCGCTCCAATCCTCGCGAATCCGGCGGGCGTCCTTGGGCTGCATGGATCGTCTCCTCTCGATTTCAGGCGTTGGACGTTTCGAGTTTCAAGAGCTCGTCGTAGGCGGGAAGCGTCAGGAAGTCCTCGAGCTCGGGCGCCTCGATCAAGCGGTCGAAGAGCGCGGCCGCGAGCTCGTAGTGGCCCGCGGCCCAGGCCGGCCGGCCCAGGCGCTTCTCGAGAGACTTCGTCTCGTCGCGGCGGATCTCGCGATAGAGCTCGCGCGTCACGCGCACGCCGTCCTCGAGGCGGGCGCCATGGCGGATCCACTGCCAGACCTGCGCGCGCGAGATCTCGGCGGTCGCGGCGTCTTCCATGAGGTTGTCGAGCGGGACGCAGCCGGAGCCCGAGAGCCAGGCCGCGAGATAGCGGATGCCGACGTTGACGTTGTGTCGCAGGCCCGCCTCGGTGATCGGGCCTTCCGGAACCTGCAACAGGTCCGCCGCCGAGACGGCGACGTCCTCGCGGAGCCGCGCGATCTGGTGCGGTCCGGGCATCGCCGCGTCGAAGACGCCGAGCGCCGTCGCGACGAGGCCGGGATGCGCGACCCAGGTCCCGTCGTGTCCGGCGGCGGCCTCGCGCTTCTTGTCGGCCACGACCTTCTCGATCGCCGCGTGATGTGCGGCCGGATCGTCCTTGATCGGGATCTGCGCCGCCATGCCGCCCATGGCGTGGATGCCGCGGCGGTGGCAGGTCCGGACGAGGAGCTCCGAGTACGAGCGCAGGAAATGCCGGTCCATCGTGACGCGGCCGCGGTCCGGCAGGAGCGACTCCGGCCGCGCGCGGAGCTTCTTGATGAAGCTGAAGATGTAGTCCCAGCGCCCGCAGTTGAGTCCGGCCGAGTGGTCGCGCAGCTCCCAGAGGATCTCGTCCATCTCGAAGGCCGCCGGCAGCGTCTCGATGAGCACCGTCGCGCGGATCGTGCCGCGCGGAATCCCGAGCGCGTCCTGCGCCGCGACGAACACGTCGTTCCAGAGGCGCGCTTCGAGATGGCTCTCCATCTTGGGCAGGTAGAAGTAGGGGCCGGTGCCGTTCGCGAGAAGGCGGCGCGCGTTGTGGAAGAAGAAGAGCGCGAAATCGAAGAGCGAAGCGGAGACGGGCTGCCCGTCCACGAGGACGTGCTTCTCGGGCAGGTGCCAGCCGCGCGGCCGAACCATCAGCGTCGCGACGCGCTCCTCGAGGCGGTATCGGCGTCCGGTGTCGGGCGCGACGAAAGCGATCGAGCCCTCGACGGCGTCGATCAGGTTGGCCTGGCCGGCGACGAGGTTCGCCCACGTGGGGGAGTTCGAGTCCTCGAAGTCCGCCATGAAGACGTTCGCGCCGGAGTTGAGGGCGTTGATGACCATCTTGCGGTCGGTGGGCCCGGTGATCTCGACGCGCCGGTCGAGGAGGTCCGCGGGCGGGGTCGCCACGAGCCAGTCGGATGCGCGGACCTCCGCGGTCTCCGGCAGGAAATCCGGCAGCGAGCCGGCGTCGAGCCGGGCCTGCACCTCGCGGCGGCGCGCGAGGAGCTGCCGGCGGCGCGGCTCGAAGGTACGCGCGAGCCGCCCGAGCAGATCGAGGGCTCCCGGTGTCAGGACGCGGTCGCCGGAGGCGGTGTCCGGACCGAGGACATCGACGCCGGCGGCTCCGGCGGCGGCTTCTGCGCGGGCGAGAAGCGATGTGTTCATCGGAGGCTGTCAATGTCTTTCTTTCGAGATTCGAAGTCAATAAATATCGTGTAATCAAACTGTTATGATGTAACACATTGTAAATATCCGTTTGCAAAGTTGTGAAATGCCTTACGTTGATTGAGTGACAGCCGCAGTCAAGCTGGGCGCCAAGGTCCGCGCGCTGCGCCGGCGCGAGAAGCTCACGCAGGCGGAGCTTGCCGAAAGGCTGCAGATCTCCGCGAGCTATCTGAATCTGATCGAGCACGACCGGCGACCGCTCACCGCGCCGCTGCTCTTGAAGCTCGCGCAGCTCTTCCACCTGGACCTCGACTCCTTCGGCGGCGACGACGAGGGCCGCCTCGCCGCCGATCTCCAGGAGGCCTTCGGCGATCCGCTCTTCGAAGATCACGAGCTGCTGGCGGCCGACGTGCGCGAGATGGCGGGGAATCCTCCCGCGGCGCGGGCCGTGCTGGCCCTCTATCGCGCCTACCAGAGCGCCCGCGATTCGGCGCGCGCCCTCGCCGAGCGGTTCGAGGAAGGCATCGACGTCACCGAGCTCGACCGCCTGCACCTGCCGTCGGAAGAGGTCTCCGACGTCATCCAGCGGAACCGCAACCACTTCCCGGGGCTCGAAGAGGCCGCCGAGTCGCTCACGCGCGACGCGCGCCTCGATCCGGCCGACCTCTACGCGGGGCTCGTCGCCTACCTCAAGGACGCGCACCGCATCGACGTCGTCATCACGACCGTGGAGAACGATCCGACGGCCGTTCGGCGGTTCGATCCGGAGAGCCGGCGGCTGTTCGTCTCGGAGGTCCTGCCGCCGCGCAGCCGCAACTTCCAGCTCGCGCATCAGATCGGCCTCCTGACGCTCGCGCCCGTCTTCGAAGAGATCGTGCGCTCCTCGCATCTGACGACGGCCGACTCCGTGACGCTCTGCCGCGTGGCGCTCGCGAACTACTTCGCCGGCGCGGTGCTCATGCCGTACGAGCGCTTCCGGGAATCCGCCGAGGCCGTGCGCTACGACGTCGAGCTTCTGGGCCACCGCTTCCGCACGAGCTTCGAACAGGTCTGCCACCGGCTGACGACGCTGCAGCGGCCGGGGCTCGAGGGCGTCCCGTTCCACCTGATCCGCGTGGACATCGCGGGCAACATCTCCAAGCGCTTCTCCGCATCGGGCATCCGTTTCGCGCGCTTCTCGGGCGCCTGCCCGCGCTGGAACGTCCACAAGGCCTTCATGACGCCGCAGACCGTGCGCACGCAGGTTTCACAGATGCCCGACGGCACGACGTACTTCTCCGTCGCGCGCACGATCCGCAAGGCGCGCGCGGGCTACGGCTCGCCGCACACTCTGCTCGCGATCGAGCTCGGCTGCGAGGTGAAACATGCTCGCCGGCTCGTCTACGCCGACGGCGTGGATCTCGAGAGCCCCGAGGCCACGGTGCCCATCGGCGTGACGTGCCGTCTCTGCGAGCGGCTCGAGTGCGGGCAGCGCGCATTCCCGTCGATCGCGAATCGCCTCTCGATCGACGAGAACGTCCGGAACGTCTCCTTCTACGCCCCGGCGCCGCGCTAGCTTCCGCCCCCGCCGAGCCGGCCGTCCCGCATCTCGACCACCCGGTCCGCGCGCCGGGCCGCGGCGTCGGAGTGCGTCGCGAGGAGGAGCGTCACCCCGCGCTCCCGCCGGACCTCCTCGAGGCGCTCGAGCACCTGCTCGCCGTTGCGGCTGTCGAGGTTCCCCGTGGGCTCGTCGGCGAGCAGCAGCCGCGCGCCCGTGACGAGCGCCCGCGCGATCGCGACCCGCTGCATCTCGCCGCCGGAGAGCTCGTAGGGGTGCGCCGCGGCGCGGTGCGCGAGGCCGACGCGGGCGAGGAGATCCCGCGCGCGCTCGGGCGCGTCCGCCCGGCCGTCGAGCCGGCGCGGGAGCGCGACGTTCTCGGCGACGTCGAGATGCGGCAGGAGATTGAAGAACTGGAAGACGAGGCCGACGTCGCGACGGCGGTAGAGCGTGCGCTCCGACTCCGGCAGCGCGGCGAGGTCGCGGCCATCCACGAGGACCTCCCCGGAAGTCGGGCGATCGATCGCGGCGAGTAGGTGCAGGAGCGTCGACTTGCCGCATCCGGACGGGCCGACGACCGCGACGAACTCGCCGGAAGCGACCTCGAGGTCGATCCCGTCGAGGGCGACGACGGGAAGCGGCCCTTCGTAGACCTTGCGCACGTCCCGGCACCGGATGCGGGGGGCGGCCGCGGCGGAAGGATTCGGGAGGTCGCGGGCCGCCACGATGCGAGAATACCGCGCGCCCGCGGCCCGGCAGCGGGCGTCCGATTGCCGATGCTGCAGCCCATCGTCCGCGCGTTCTCGCGGCGCGCCCTCGTGGCGGCGCTGACCCGGCGCGAGCTCTCGGCGCGCTACCGCGGCGGCGCGCTCGGGTTCCTCTGGTCGCTCGTCAACCCGCTGCTGCTCCTCGCCGTATACGCGATCGTCTTCCGATTCGTCTTCGCGCCGCGCGCCGACGTGCGGCCCTACGCGCTCTTCCTCTTCGCCGGAGTGCTCGTCTGGGGGTTCGTCTCAACGGCGCTCGCCGACTCCGCGGAGACCTTCCGCAACAACGGACCCTTGCTGCGCAAGACCACGGTCGCGCCGGAGGTGTTCCCCGCGGTCGCCGTGTCCGCGCGGTTCACCCACCTGCTCCTCGCCCTGCCGGTCCTGGCGGCGGCCACGATCTTCGCCGCGGCGCGGGGGAGCGTGACGCCGGGCGCGGCCGCACTGGCCTTCCCCGTGGTGCTGCTCCTGCTCGTGCTCGCGGTCTTCGGGATGGCGCTCGCCGTGTCGGCGCTCTCCGTGCGCTTCGGCGACGTGCGCGACGTCGTCGGCAACCTCCTGACGCTGGCGTTCTTCGTCACGCCGGTCCTCTATCCCGTGGCGGCGGTTCCGGAGCGGTTCCGGGGGTTCCTGTACTTCAATCCCTTCGCGCCGTTCTTCAACGGCATCCACGACAGCCTCTTCTTCTTCCGCCCGGTGCGCGGCGCCGACTGGATCGCGATGGCGGCCGTGACGGCGGCGAGCCTCCTCGTCGGCGGCGCGGTCTTCGAGCGCCTGCGCGACGCGATCGCGGAGGAGGCCTGATGGCGGATACGCCCGCGATCGCCGTCGAGCACGTCACCAAGGTCTTTCGCCGGCGCCGCCGGAGGGCGTCGGGCGGCAGCCTCAAGTCGGCGGTCGTCTCGCCGCACGGGGCCGGAGCGCGAGCGGCCGACGGCGCGGTCGCGGCGCTGACGGACGTGACGCTCCGGGTCGCGGCGGGCGAGACGGTCGGCGTCGTCGGCGCGAACGGCTCGGGCAAGTCGACGCTCCTGAAGCTCCTCGCCGGGATCCTCCGGCCGACGTCGGGAGAGGTCCGCGTGTCCGGCCGCCTCGCGGCGCTGCTCGAGCTCGGCGCCGGTTTCCATCCCGAGATCTCCGGGCGCGAGAACATCGAGGTGGCGGGTCTCCTGCTCGGGCTCTCGAAGCGGGAAATCGCGGCGCGCCTGCCGGAGATCGTGCGGTTCGCCGGCGTCGAGGAGTTCCTGGACGCGCCGGTCAAGACGTACTCCTCGGGCATGGCGGTGCGGCTCGGCTTCGCGGTGGCGGCGCACAGCGATCCGGACGTGCTGCTCGTGGACGAGGTGCTCGCCGTCGGGGACGAGGCGTTCGCACACAAGTGCCTCGAGAAGTTCTCGGAGTTCGAGCGCGCCGGCAAGACGCTCGTGTTCGTGTCGCACGACCTGGCGCTCGTGTCCGCGCGCTGCCGCCGCGCCGTCTGGCTCGAGCGCGGGCGGGTCGCCGCCGACGGCCCCGCCGCCGAGACGGTCGCGCGGTACCGCGAGAGCGTGGCGCGCGCGGAGGCCGAGGAGCGTCTCGCGAGCGTCGGCGCACGCTCCCGCGCCTCCGACGGTCGCATCGGATCGGGGCAGGCGCGGCTCGAGGCGGTGCGTCTTCTCGACGCGGCGGGACGCGAGACGCGGCGCCTCGCGTCGGGCGAGGCGGCGTCGGTGGAGCTCGACGTCGCGGCCCGAGAGTCGTTGTCGGATTTCGTCTTCGGCGTCGCGATCGCCACCGTCGCCGGCGCGCCGGTGCTCGGCGTCAACACGCTCGCCGACGGGTTCGCCGCGGAGACGCTGTCCGGCACGGCCCGCGTGCGCCTGGAGCTTCCTTCCGTCGCGCTCGCGCCGGGCCTCTACAGTCTCGACGCGGCCGTGCACGCGGCGGACGGCGCGCCGTACGACTACCGGCGCGACGTGCTCCGCTTCGAGGTGACCGGGGGCGTGCCAACGCTCGGCGTCTGGAGCCCGCCGCGCCGCTGGAGCGCCGAGGGCGGCGTGCGCTGGAAGCGCTGAAGGCCGGCGGCGGTAAACTTCAGCCTGCCGCCTGCCATTACCGATGCGCGAGACGTTCCTTCCGTTCGCCCGCCCGTCCATCGGCCCCGAGGAGATCCAGGAACTGCTCGATACGCTCGCCTCCGGCTGGATCACGACGGGGCCGAAGGTCGAGCGCTTCGCCGCCGCCTTCTCCGAATATGTCGGCGGGCGCTATGCCGTGCCGGTCTCCTCGGCGACCGCCGGCCTGCACGTCGCGCTCCTCGCGCTCGGTGTCGGCCCGGGCGACGAAGTCGTGACGACGCCGATGACGTTCGTCGCGACGCTCAATACGATCGTCCACTGCGGCGCGCGGCCCGTCCTGGCGGACATCGACGCGGCCACCTTGAACGTCCGGGTCGAGGAGATCGAGAAGCGGCTCTCGCCGCGCACGAAGGTGATCCTGCCGGTCCACTTCGTCGGCCAGCCGGCGGACCTCGATCCGATCCTCGAGCTCGCCGCCGCCCGCGGCATCGCGGTGCTCGAGGACGCCGCGCACGCGGTCGGCGCGGAGTACAAGGGGCGGCGGATCGGGTCCTTCCCGACGACGTCGGTCTTCTCCTTCCACCCCAACAAGAACATGACGACCGGGGAAGGGGGCATGGTGGTGACCGAGGACGAGGCCGTCTTCGAGAAGGCCTCGCTTCTGAAGTTCCACGGAATGGACCGGGAGTCCTGGAAGCGCTTCGCGAAGGCCGGAAGCCCGCGCTACGACGTGGCGGTTCCCGGGTTCAAGTACAACATGATGGACATCCAGGCGGCGCTCGGCCTCCACCAGCTGAAGCGCCTCGAAGGATTCCTCGCCGAGCGCGAGCGGCTGTCCGCGCGGTACGACGCGGCGCTCGGCGGCCTGACGGGTCTGATCCTCCCGCAGCGGGTGTCCTATCCCGTGCGCCACGCCTGGCACCTCTACACGCCGCTCGTGGACGTGGACCGCCTGACGATCGACCGGGACGGGTTCATGGCGGAGCTCAAGAATCGCAACATCGGCACGGGCCTGCACTACACCGCCGCGCACGAATTCTCGTACTATGCATCGGGATACGGCTGGCGGCCGGAGGATTTTCCCGAGGCGCACTACGTCTCGGAGCGCATCGTCTCGCTGCCGCTCTTCCCGGGGATGACGGAGTCCGATCAGGACGACGTCGTTGCGGCGATCCGGAACGTGCTCGGGGAGTTCGCGCGATGAAGGTTTCGGTGGTCGTGCCCGTCTACAACGAGGAGGGCAATCTGCCGGCGTTGTTGCCGCGGCTCTTCGCCGTGCTCGACCAGACGGGCGACGCCTACGAGATCCTCTTCGCCGACGACGGCAGCCGCGACGGCTCGCTCGCGATCCTCAAGGAGTGGGCGCGGAGGCATCCGGACCGCATCCGGGTCCTCGAGCTTTCGCACAACTTCGGGCAGCACCAGGCGATCCTCGCGGCCTTCCGCGACGTGACGGGGGACGTCGTCGTGACGCTCGACGCCGACCTCCAGAACCCGCCCGAGGAGATCCCGAAGCTACTCGGCAAGATCGCCGAGGGCTACGACGTCGTCGGCGGCGTGCGGCAGGGGCGGCAGGACTCGGCCTTCCGACGCTACGCCTCGGCGATCGTCAACCGCGTCACGGTCGCGATCACGCGCCTGAAGCTCACCGACTTCGGGTGCATGCTGCGCGCCTACGCGCGCCCGGTCGTGGACGAGATCAACGACTGCGACGAGGCCTCGACCTTCATCCCCGCGCTCGCCCAGAGCTTCGCGCGCCGCCCGACGGAGGTCGAGGTGGCGCACGCGCCGCGCCAGGCGGGCCGGTCGGCGTACTCGCTCTATCGGCTCATCCGCCTGAACTTCGATCTGATGACCGGCTTCTCGATCGTGCCGCTCCAGGCGTTCGGCTTCTTCGGCACGCTCGTGGCTCTCGGCGGCATCGCGTTCGGCGTTTTCCTCCTCGTGCGGCGGCTCATCGTCGGCGCGGAGGTCGAGGGCGTCTTCACGCTCTTCGCGATCCTCTTCACGCTCCTCGGCATCGCGATGGCGGGCCTCGGGATCGTCGGCGAGTACGTCGGGCGCATCTACCAGCAGGTGCGCGGGCGGCCGCGCTTCCGCGTCCGGCGCGCCTACGGCCTGCGCGCCGAGGCGCCCCGTCCGGAGGCGCCGCGCGCCCGGGAGGTCTCGTCACGGTGACGCGCATCGCCGTTTTCGCCTACTCCGAGACCGGGCACGAGTGCCTGAAGTGGCTCCTCGAGCGCGGCGAGAACGTCGTGCTCGTCGTGACGCACGCGGATGCGCCCGGAGAGCCGATCTGGTTCCCGAGCGTGGCGGAGCTCGCGCGGTCGCGCGGGATCGAGCCGGTGGTCGCCGACGTCCCCGACGCGGCGCTCGTGGCGCGCGTCCGGGCCGCGGCGCCGGACCTGATCTTCTCCTTCTACTTCCGCCACCTGCTTCCCGACGACCTGCTCGCGATCCCGCGCCGCGGCGCGTACAACCTGCACGGCTCGCTCCTCCCGAAATATCGCGGCCGCGCGCCGGTCAACTGGGCGGTCGCGAAGGGCGAGAACGAGACCGGCGCGACGCTTCACGTCATGTCGCGCAAGGCCGACGCGGGCGACATCGTGGACCAGGAGCCCGTCCCGATCGGACCGGACGAGACGGCTTACGAGGTCCAGAAGCGCGTGACGCAGGCGGGCGTGCGGATCCTCGAGCGGCGCCTCGCGGAGCTCGCGGCGGGCACGGCGCCCCGCCGCAAGCAGGACGACGCGCAGGCGTCGACCTTCGGGCGCCGCAAGCCGGAGGACGGGCGCATCGACTGGACGCGCCCGGCGCAGCAGGTCCACGACCTCGTGCGCGCCGTGGCCCATCCGTATCCGGGAGCTTTCACCGATGTCTTCGGCGGCAAGACGCTCGTCTGGAGGACGCGGCTCCCGCATCTCGGCGCCCACGACAACTTTCCCGGGCAGGTGCGCTCGGAGCAGGGGCGCCTCTACGTCGCGTGCGGCGACGACCGCTACGTCGAGATCCTCCGCATTCAGCGCGAGGGGCAGAACGAGATCGACGCCCGGCATTTCACGGCGCAGGCGGTGTCGTCATGAGGGTCCTCATCCTCGGGGTCAACGGCTTCATTGGAAACGCGCTGACCGAGCGCATCCTCAACACGACCGATTGGCTCGTCTCGGGCCTCGACATCGCGAGCGAGAAGATCGCGCCCTTCCTCGGCCACCCGCGCTTCACGTACCTCGAGGGCGACATCGCGATCAACAAGGAGTGGATCGAGTACCAGATCAAGAAGTGCGACGTCGTCCTGCCGCTCGTCGCGATCGCGACGCCGACCGCGTACGTGCGGCAGCCGCTGAACGTGTTCGAGCTCGACTTCGAGGAGAACCTCCGGATCGTGAAGCAGGCGGTGCGCTACCGCAAGCGCGTCGTCTTTCCGTCCACCTCCGAGGTGTACGGGATGTGCCCGGACGCCGAGTTCGACGAGGGCACGTCGACGCTCGTCTACGGCCCGATCCAGAAGCAGCGCTGGATCTACTCCTGCTCGAAGCAGCTCCTCGACCGCGTCATCTGGGCGTACGGGGAGGCGGAGGGCCTGCGCTTCACGCTCTTCCGCCCGTTCAACTGGATCGGGCCGCACCTGGACGACGTGGACTCGCCGAAGGAGGGCTCGAGCCGCGTTCTGACGCAGTTTCTGCACAACGTGCTCTACGGCGAGCCGGTCAAGCTCGTGGACGGCGGCTCGCAGCGGCGCTCCTTCACGTACATCTCCGACGGCATCGACTGCCTGATGAAGATCCTCGAGAACCGCAAGGGAGCGGCCGACGGCGGCATCTTCAACATCGGAAATCCCGCCAACGACATCTCCGTGCGGGAGCTGGCGGAGAAGCTCGTCGCGGCCGTCGCGGCGCACCCGGCCTTCGGCCCGAGCGCGCGGGAGACGCGGCTCATCGATGTCTCGTCGCGCGACTACTACGGAGAGGGATACCAGGACATCCTGACGCGCGTGCCTTCGATCCGGCGCGCGCGGACGGCGCTCGGCTGGGAGCCGAAGGTGGGGCTCGACGAGGCGATCCGGCTGACCGTGGACTTCTACCTCTCGAAGCGGGGGGCGCTTTCCTGAGAGGCGGGGCGGCCTGACCCGCATCGCCCTCAAGGTCGACTGCGACACCTACGTCGGGACCCGCGACGGCGTCCCGCGTCTCCTCGAAATCTTCTCCCGCCGCGGGATCCGCGCCACGTTCTTCTTCACGCTCGGCCCCGACCGCTCCGGCGTCGCCGTCCGGCGCGTCTTCACGAAGCCCGGCTTCCTCGCGAAGATGCTGCGGAGTCGCGCCGCGTCGCTGTACGGCTTCCCGACGGTGCTCTACGGGACGCTCCTGCCCGCGCCGGAGATCGGGGCGCGCTGCGCCGCCGTCCTGCGCGCCGCCGCCGAGGCGGGCCACGAGACGGGCGTGCACGCCTGGGACCACGTCGGCTGGCACGACCGCCTCGACCGGATGACCGTCGAAGAGATCCGCGTCGAGAGCCGGCGCGCCCACGAGAAGTATCGCGAGATCCTCGGGCGGCCCGCGCGCGCCGCGGCCGCGGCGGGCTGGACCGTGAACGCGCGCTCGCTCGAGGTCGAAGCGGAGTGGAAGCTCGAATACACCTCGAACACGCGCGGGGGCCGGCCGTTCTTTCCGTCGGCGGCGGGCCGGGTCTTCTCGACGCTCGAGATCCCGTCGACCCTCCCGACCCTCGACGAGACGCTCGCTTGGCCGAAGCTGCCGTCCGACGCGGCGCAGCGCGAGTTCTTCCGCGGCGCCGTGGGCGCGCCCGGCGCCACGCACGTCCACACGATCCACGCGGAGGTCGAAGGGCGCTCGAAGGCGCCGCTCTTCGAGGCGATCCTCGGCGACTGGCAGAAGGCGGGCGCGGGCTTCGTCCGGATGGGCGACCTCGCGGAGGAGATCCGCGCGCGCCGCGGGGAGATTCCGACCCGGGAGATGGTCCGGACGAAACTCCCCGGGCGCGGCGGAACCGTCGCGACCGGCTGGCCCGAGACGTCGTGAGCGTCCGGGCCTCGCGCCGGGAGGGAACGATCGCCGTCGCGGCGCTCGTCGCCGGCGCCGCCCTGCGCCTGGCGTTCCTGGCGTCGCTCCGCGAGAACTACGACCTGACGTCCTTTCGGATGGCCGCCGAGGTCATTCGGCGGGGCGGGGCGCTCTACCAGGAGGTCGCGCGCTACAACTATTCCCCGGTCTGGGGGTACGTCGTCGCCGGCCTCGATGCGATGGGCCGGGCGATCGGCGTTTCTCTCGCGCGCGGGATCACGTCGCTCCTGTTCCTCGCCGACGCGGCGACGGCCTGGATCCTCTATCGGATCTGTCGGGAGCGCGGCGAGACGCGCGGGCGCTCCGGGCTCGCCGCCGCGCTCTTCTTCGCGAATCCGGTATCCGTCGTCATCTCGAGCCTGCGCGGAATGTTCGACGCGCTGTCGATCCTGTTCCTCGTGCTCTCGGTCCGGATGATGGAGCGGAGGCCGGCGCGCCGGACCGGGGCCGTTGCCGCGATGTCGGCATCGCTCCTCGTCAAGCACGTGACGTGGTTCCATCCACTGCTCCTCGCCCGCCGCGGGCAGCCGCGCGTCCGCCTCGCCGCGGCGCTCGTGCCCTACGCCGTGTTCCTCGCCTCGTTCGTGCCGTTCTGGAGCGCGCGCGACCGGATCGTCGCGCAGGTCTTCCTCTACCGCGGGATGAGCGAGCCGTACGGCGTGGACGCGCTGCGCCGGTTTCCGTGGATTCCGCCGTGGGGACTGCCGGCGCTCTGCGCGGCCGCGGCGCTCGCGGCCGCCTTCTGGCTGGCGCGGCGCGGCGTCGAGCTCGGACGCGCGAGCCTGATGCTCTTTCTCGTTCTCCTGATCTTTCTGCCGGGGATCACGCCCTATTACTTCGTCTGGCCGATCGCGCTCGGCGTGCTGTATCCCTCGGCGGGATTCGCCGTCTATACGGCGGTCGTCACGCTCTTCCTGATCCACTCGCCCGACGCCATCGGCGTCGAGCTCGCTCACCTGCCGGGCTGGTCGGGACCCTGGTGGGCTGCGGTGTTCTGGCTGTTGTGGGAGCTGCGCGCGCTCCAGGCGAGCAGGATCGCGAGGGACAGCAGAGAGAGCAGCGCGCCGGCCCCGAGCGTGACGGGCTCGTAGAAGCGCGCGACCGTGTGCGCTCCCGCCGGGAGTAGAACGCCCGAGAACATCCCGTTGGTCGGAAGGATGGGCGCCGGAATGCCGTCGAGGCGCGCCTTCCAGCCCGGCGCGTAGGGTTCCGACAGGACGAGGAGGCCCGCGCAGTCGGCGCGCGTCTTCCAGGTCTGACCGTTTTCACGGAACGCGACCTTCTCGATGGCGGGCGGCGCGCACGGGCCGTCGGGCGGCGCCTGGCCGACTCCTTCTACGACCGCGTGGCGCCGCGGATCGAAGCCCGGGGAGGTCATCGCGCGGATCGCCTCGTCGGGAGAACCGACGGGCCGCCAGTAGTGGACGAGCTCGGCCCTCCCGGCGGCTCGCAGGTTCCGATAGAGCCGAAAGCTCCGGTCGCTGGCATTGGGAACTTCTCCCAGGGGCTCGACTCCCGCGGCGCGGACGTCGTCGGCGCTCACGAAGAGCCGCACCGAGGCCGCCGACAGGATCGGCAGGCGGCGCTCCCACGGGAGGCGGCCCAGGACTCTCTGGATCCGCGCATGCCGGTCGAGGTCGAGTCCGTCGAAGGACTCCTGAAAGATCGACGGAATCCCGAAGGAAGACGCCGAATAGTTGGCGAGCGTCTCGCGGTTCCATTCGTAGCGCCAACGGATCTCGTTGGACGGGGCCCGCAGCGCGATGCCGGGCGGATTCGGATCCCGGAAGAACCGGCCGTCGTCGATTTGACGGCGCACCGAGGCCGCGAGGCTCGGGACGCTCGTCAGCAGCTCGCGCGGGGCGGTCGGATTCAATCCCGCGCCGGCGCTGCCGAGGTCGACCGCGACGATCCCGCACAGGAGCCAGGGAGCGAAGCGTCGGACGCGAGAGCCCGTGAAAAGGAGCAGAGCCCCGGCGCCTCCGATGAGCGCGGCCTGGCGGAGCCGGGCTCCGAGGGTGTCTCGAAGAAACGGTGTCGCTTCCTGCGCGAAGAAGGCGCGCGAGAGCGATCTCAGGAATTCGACGTCGTGGGCGATCGCCAGCGCCGCGCCCGCCAGGACGAGGGCGGTCGCCGCGAGCGCCGCGCCGGGGAGCCAGGGCATCCGGGACCGGGAGTCCTCGTCCCGCCAGAGGGCGTCGGCCATCGTCCCGGCCAGCAGGGCCGCGGGCAGCGGCGCGGCGAAGAGGAACTTGGTCGGATACCGGAACGGACCGAGCAGCCGCGTCGGATCGAAGAGCCCACCGGTCGGCAGGTGACGGCCGAGCGAAAGCACGATGGAGCCGAACAGGACGGCGGCGAGCAGCCGCCGGACGCCGCGGGCAAGCGGACCGGCCCGTCGCGAGAGGCCGGAGCCGAGAGCCAGCGTGAGGACGGTCGCTCCGAAATAGAAGGAGAGCAGGACGGGGAAGCGCATGTCTTCGACGGCGGCTCCCCAGTAGTCGCTCTCGCGCAGCGTCGCGGTCTCGCCGAAGAACCCCGGCACGACGAGCTCCGGCAGCCGGCGCGGATCGACCGACCAGTTGCCGCGCTCCGCGGCCGGCAGCCCGGCTCCGCGCCCCGAGTGGCGGACGAGCTCGGCCATCGGCAGCAGCGCCACCGCGGAAATCCCGGCGATCGCCGCGGCGAGCGGCAGAGAGAGCGCGAGGCGCCGGCCGCGCGAGCCGGAACGCGGAGAGTCGTACGGGAAGACGAAACCCCAGGCGGCCACGAGAGGGAGGGCGAAAGCGACCTGCTCGGCCGAGCCGGCGAAGATCGGAAGGGCGCCGGCGGCCGCCGCGAGGACGAACCAGAGCCGGCGTCGGTCGCGCAGGAAGAGGTGCCAGAAGAGCAGCAGAAGCGCCGTGTGCGGCATCGCGAGCAGACGGCCGAAGAGGTTTCCGAAGGAGAGGGTGATCCCGCAGAGCGCGAAGACGATGCCGGCCAACGCGCTCGCCGGGGGAGTCATGCCGAGGATCCGGGCGAGGGCGAAGGCGGCCGCCGCGCACAGCGCGAAGTGCAGCGCGATCTCGACGTTGGTGGCCACAATCGGAGGCATCAGGAGCGAGAGGAGCGCGGTCGGGTAGAGAAGCAAGTACTGAATGTTTCCGAGAAGAGGCTGGCCGCCGTAGACGAGCCCATCCCAGAGCGGCAGCGCTCCCGCCCGCGCGAGGTCCGGCAATCGCGCTCTCTGGGGGAAAATCCAGAAGTAGAGGTCGCGAAAGAAATACGTCCGGCCGAGGGCGATCGGCCACGCGAAGACGGCCGCCACGCCCGCCGTGAGGAGCCAGAACGCGCGCTCGCGAAGGGGTCGGGGCGGCCCGGAGGTCCCGGGCGACGGGTTCACGCGCGCCGCTCCGCGTCCCCGCGTCCCCGCGCCGCAAGGACTCCGATGACGAGCAGGAACAACAGGACCGCAGCCTGAAGGATCACGCCCCGGCGAAACGGGGCGTCGTCCCAGTGAATCTCCAGGCGGTGGCTTCCGCCGGGCACGGCGACGGCCAGGTCGCGCGCATTGGCGACGAGAACCGGGACCTCGCGCCCGTCGAGCCGCGCCTTCCAGGCCGGGAACCACGTCCGCGAGAAGACGACGTGGCCCGGGGCGTCGGCCTCGATGCGGACCGAGGCGCGATCGGCCTCGACGCGCGGGTCCGCAAGCCGGGCGCGGGCGTCGCCGGTTCCCTCGCGGTCGACGGGCCCGGGCAGGATCACTTCGGTTTCCGGATCGAAGCCCTCGCGGCGGAGGCGGTCGAGCACGCCGGACAGCGCCCGGCGCCGCAGCTCGCGGCCGGCCCAGCGCAGCTCCGCGACCGGCCGCTCGATCTCCGACAGGACCAGGCGCCGCCCCGCGACGGTCAGGCCGGTCGCGAACCGCGCGCCCGGATAAGGCTCGCCCTCTTCGGCGAGGACCCAGCGGGCCGAGAACGCGCGCAGGAGCCGCGTGCGCTCCTCGGGCGTGGACGCCGAGACCGCCTCGCTCGCGAGCCGGTTGAACCATCCGTACGAGCCGTCGGGATCGGCGTCGAAGACGTACCGCACGCCGAAGGGCTCGCCCGTGCCGGGAATCAGCTCCTCGATCTGGACACGCGCGAGCCGCGAGACGCGGGGCACGAGATCCGGATGCATGCTGCCCGTCGCGAGCACGTTGAACTCCGGCAGGCGGGAGGAGACGAAGAGCCGGCCGGGACCCGAGAGGTGCCCGGCGATCGCCGGCGGCCGCTCGAGGTCGCGCTCGGCGGCGGAGACGAAGAGCGGCAGGCCGCCGGGCAGCGCGAAGAGGAGCGCGGCGAAGCCGAGGACGTAGCCGGACGCGGTCGCGCGGCGCTTCCAGAAGAGGACGGCGGCGAGGACGCCGGCCGCCGCGAGGCCGAGAAGCGCGTCGACGGCGAACGTGCGCCGGATCGCCGGCAGGAGGACCGTCGGGGGAAGCGCCAGCCCGTCGAGCAGCGGGCGGACGCGGCGCTCGAGGAGGCCGCCCTCGCCCGAGACGGCGAGGCCCGCGACGAAGACCAGGACGACGAACCCGAGCACGAGCGCCTCGCGCCGCCGCGGCCGCCGTCCGGAGAGGCGGTCCACCGCGAATCCCGCGAGAAGCGCCAGCGCGAGCGTCGTCAGCAGGTAGAACTTGATCGGATAGCGCAGCCGCCGCGCGACGTCGAGGCCGGCGAGGGCGCGCCAGAAGGGGAGGGCCGGCCCGAACGAAAGGAGGAGCGCCGCGGCCCCGCCCGTCGCGAGCGCAATCGTCGGGGCGCGCCAGAAATCCCGCTCGGATCCCGCCATCAGGACGAGCGCCAGCGGGATCACACCGAACGTGACGCACCACAGGTACACGAGATCGCCGCGGTGGAGTGCGAACTGCCAGTGGGCGCCGGCGCCGAGCGCGCCCGGGTCGCCCGAGAAGCGCGGGAAGAACCACTCGAGGAACCGCCATGCGGCGAACGGGGAGGCGCCGAAGGCGCGCTCGGAGTAGAGATGCTGGCCGCGGTAGGTCAGCGGCAGGACCTGCGCGAGCGGCAGGAGGAGCGGCGCGGCCAGGGCGGCGGCCCCGGCGCCGGCGGCCGCGGCGGCGAGGAGCCGAGCGGGAAGCGGGACCGCGCCGCGTGCGCGGAAGGCCGCGGCGAGCCCCGCCGCGAGACAGAAGAGGAGCGTCAGGAACGAGATGGCCGGCTCGCCCGCGAGCAGCTGCAGTCCGAGCGCGAGCGCCAGCGCGGCGGCTCCGCGGACGAGGTCGCGCCGGGAGCCGGCCCCCGCGACGGCGAGCGCCGCCGCCCCGCACCAGGGCAGCCACGACGCGGCCGGCCCGGAGTTCGCGAAGGCCGAGGTGTACGAGAGCATCGCGCCCGAGAAGGCGAAGGCGATCCCCGAGAGAAAGGCCGCGCCCTCGGACTGGCCGAGGCGTCGCGCCAGCAGCCGCGCGCCGAGGTACGCCCAAAGCACGTGGAGCAGGTAATGGAGATTGAACGCGGCGGCCGGCCGCACGATCTTCTCGAGCAGCACCGTCGGATAGAGGAGCACCGCGTTCGGATTCGCGAGGAGCGGCTGTCCCCCCGAGGCCGCCTCGTTGACGAACGGCGCCCGGCCGGCGGCGAGCGACTGCATCGCGACGCGGCGCCAGGGCCAGTGCGTGATGTGCGCGTCGCGGAAGACGAGACGCCGGGCCCCGAGGATCTCGGGCAGGAGCGGGAGCGCGAAGAGGACGGCGATCGCCAGGCTCGCGAGCACGGCCCGGCCGCGGGACGACATTGAGGAAAGTTTAGCTTCAAATCCGGCCGCGTCTCCGATTTCCGCCCTTACACTGGACCCGTTGCACGAGAAGATCGCCTCCCGCGCCGTCGTTGCCGCCTTCGCTTTCACGGCGATCTTCTTCACCGGACAGTTTCCGCCGTTCGCGAACCCGAACGAGCTCTCGCGTCTCGAGGCGGTCTATGCCGCGGGCGAGCTCGGGACGCTGTCGATCGACGGCGCGATCCCGGTGCTGGGCGACCACGAGGACAAGTCGGTCTCGAACGGGCGCTTCTACTCGAACAAGGCTCCGGGTCTGGCGCTCGCGGCCTTGCCGGTCTACAAGATGCTCCGCGTCGTCTTCCCGAAGCCGCGCGCGGCTTCGGATGCCGTTTTCGTGTGGCTGCGGCTCCTCACCGTTTCGCTCGCGAGCGTCCTCGCGCTCGCGCGGTTCCTCCGCCGCCTCGCGCCGTCCGCCTCGGGGCCGCTCGTCGGGTTCGCCGTGGCCTTCGGGACGCCGTTTCTCTTCTACGCGCGGTCCTTCTTCGCGCACGCGTGGGTCGCCTCCCTCCTCTTCCTCTCCTGGGACCTCATGGCCGCGGCGCGCGCGCGCGAAGGGACGCGGCGCGTCGGAGCGCTCTACGCCGCCGCGGGACTGCTCGCCGGCTGGGCCGCGATCTCCGAGTACACGGCCGCGCCGCTCCTGCTCGTCCTCGCGTTTGCGACGCGATCGGCGCGCCGTCTCCTGCCCTTCGCCGCGGGCGCTGCCGTGCCGCTCGCCCTGCTCCTCGTCTACGATGCGGCGTGCTTCGGATCGCCGTTCGTGCTGTCGTCGGCGCGCGAGGCCTACGGCCAGTACTCGGCGCTCTCGGGGAAGGGGTTTTTCGGGTTCGGCGCGCCGAGCCCGACGGTGGCGGTGGAGTACCTCTTTCATCCGGCGCGCGGGCTGCTGCTCTTCTCGCCTTTCTGGATCTGGCTCGCGCCGGGCTTCGCGCGCTGGCGCCGCGTGGGCACCGACCGGCGGGCGGTCCTCGTCTGCCTCGTCGCGGTCGCGGGCTTCTTCGTGCTCCTCTGCGGCTACCCGAACTGGCACGGCGGCTGGGCGATCGGCAACCGGTACCTCCTCCCCGTCCTCTTCTTCGCCGGGCTGGCGCTGCCGCACGCGCTCGCGATGCCGCTCTCGCGCGGAATCTTCGCGATCGCCGCGATCTACGCGGTGACGGCGCACGTCCTGATGACGTCCTCCTGGCCGCACTTCCCGGTCGACCTGCCCTGGCCGCCGGCCACCGGATCGCTGTGGTTCCTGTCGCGGGACTGGTTCGCCCCGAACCTCCTCTCGGGAATGGGCGCGCTATCGCTGCTCTTGCCGGCGGCCGCCGTGGCCGCCGCGGGCGGTCTCTGCCTCCGCGCGGCGGCGCCGCTCGCTCCGCCGTCCGCCGCCGGCCTCGCCGCGGCGCTGCTTCTCTTCGCCGTCCCGCTCGCGGCGCGGCCGACCGTCCCGTACGGCGCGCGGCTCTGGCGCGCGGCGATCTTCGGGGCGTACTCCGGTGTCGATCCCGGGCGTGAGGAGCTCGAGCGCGTCGTCCAGGAGGCCGCGACACCGTCCGACATGCGCCGCGCGGCCGGGGCGTGGCGGCTCTACGGTCCGCCGCCCGCGACGCCGCAGAGTCCCTAGCAGGTTGCTGCGAGCCGCGCCCGTTAGTCCGGCCGGATCTCGAAGACCTTCCAGCGCGCGAGCCACTTTCCGCCGCGCACGATGCCGGTCCGCGAGGCGTGGACGAGGCGGATGTGCGCGAGCGGCGCAACCTCGGCGCCCGGCAGCCGCGCGCCCGCGCCGTCGAAGTCGTAGAGCCGCGACTGCATCGTCCGGAAGTACGCGGGCGTCGGCTGGAGCCCGCCCGGCCCGGCCGTGAGGACGGGCCCGCGGCCGACGTAGCCCGCGTAGTCGTTCAGTCGTGGCGCGAGGTCCGTCGCGAGAATCCACCGCACGCGCCGCGCCCGCGCGATCGCGAGGGCCTCCTCCTCGCTCTCGGCCAGGAAGAACCGGATCGAGTCCTCGAACCCGTAGCCGAAATTGTTCGCGACGACCGGCTGCTCCGCGTCGAAGAGAATCCGATGGCCGAGCGACCAGGGCGCGATCACCGACGCGGCGTGCGAAAGCCCCGGCGCGGCGGGCGGTGCGTCCAGGAGTCGCGGGTCGTAGACGTCCACCGTCCGCGGCAGCTCGCGCTTCATCCAGTCGAGCGTCTCGAACAGGTCCGTCCCCGGGGCGCGGACGGCCGCGAGCTCGCCGCGCAGACCGGGCGCCATCGGCAGAAGGAGCAGCGTGGCCGTCGCGGCGACAAAGGCGGCCCGAACGCCCCGCCGCGCGCCGGCCTCGGCGAGCCGCGTCGCGACGAGGCCGACCGCTTCGATCGCGCAGAACGCCGCGAGCGGCGCGGCATAGTAGACGTTCAGCCGCTGCGACAGGGCGAGGAAGATCGTGACGGCCCCCCAGATCGCGAGCGCGAGGTGGAGCGCCGGCCGCGGACCGCGCCGGACCCGCGAGGCCCAGAGAAGGACGACGAGCGGCGAGAGGAGGAACGCGGCCGAGAGCTGCTCGAGCGGGAGCGAAAATCCGTCGGCGAGCAACGGCCGCGCCTCGAAGATCCCTTTCAGCCAGCCGGCCGGATAGGAGACGTAGCCGCCCTTGCCGGCAGCTTCCTGCGTCTGGCCGAGGACGTATCCCACGCCGTTGGCGAGGCCGCGCACGAGGTCGCCCGCGAAGGGCAGCAGGACCGCGGCGGCGCCGGCGAGCAGCCCGATGCGGGCGCCGAGCGCCCGGCCCGCGAGGTCGCGACGCGCGGCCCCCGCGAGGGTTGCGAGCAGGAGCGTCCCCCCGGCGAGCGCGCCGAGAAACAGCGGCTGAAAGAATCCGAACGAGACGTAGGTGACGGGCGGCCGGATCGGCCCGAGCCAGAGGGCGGTCGCGGCGCCGGCGAGGAGGGCCGGCAGCGCGAGGACGAGCAGGATCGGCCGGAGGACGTCGCGCCGCAGGAAGACGCACTCGAGAAACAGCGCCAGCGCGAAGATCGCCGCCCAGTAGATCGCGCCCTGCCAGGAGAGCACCGCGAGCGTCAGCGCGAGGCCGGCGAGGAGGTCGTTGCGCGCGCGATCCTCCTCGCGGCTCTTGAGGAAGGCCGCGAGGACGAGGAGTCCCGTGGCCGATTCGGCGACGTGCTGGTCCGTGTGCCCGAACTGCGTCCACAGGATGTGCGCCGGACAGATCGCGACGAAGAACGCGGCGGCGGCGCCGCCGGCCGGCCCGTAAACACGCTTGCCGACGACGCCGGCGAGCAGAATGGCCGCGCCGGCGAGGACGACCGGGACCCAGCACGCCTCCGCCTCCACGGCCTCGCCCGGAGCATTCGGCCCGTGGAGGATCCGCGACGGCGCGGCGAGCGCGAGGTCGAAGAGCGGCGGCCAGATCGGGACGCCGCCCTCGGGCACGTTCATGAGCGGGTCGAAGAAGATCGTGCGCGGAAAGTGCGCGACCGCGAAGCGCGCCCGACGCAGATGATAGGCGTCATCGGAGCCCAGCACGCGCGTCCGGCCCGTCGCCGCGAGCTGCGATCGCGTCGTCAGGCGCAGGAAAACGCCGACGGCGAGCGCGGCGAGGAGGCCAAAGAGAAACACGAGGCGCCGCGCCGGCATCGCGATCATTATGCCAGCCCGTCCGGTATCATTTGATCATCGCGTGAAGCTCTCCGTCCTCATGCCCGTCTTCAACGAGACGCGGACGATCGACGAGATCCTGCGCCTCGTCGGCGCGGTTCCGATCGAGAAGGAAATCCTCGTCGTGGACGACGGATCGACGGACGGCACGCGCGAGATCCTCGAGCGATGGAACGGACGCGACGGCGTGCGCGTGATCCTCCATTCGGCGAACCTCGGGAAGGGCCGCGCGGTCCGCACCGCGATGGAGCAGGCGCGCGGCGAGATCCTGATCATCCAGGACGCCGACCTCGAGTACGACCCGGCCGACTACGCGGCGATCCTGCGCCCGATCGAGTCGGGCCGCGCCGATGTCGTCTACGGCTCGCGCTTCCGCGGCAGCGCCGAGAACCGCGTCCAGAACTTCTGGCACACGGTCGGCAACCGGATCCTGACGCTCATCTCGAACGTGTTCACCGACTTGAACCTCACGGACATGGCGACCTGCTACAAGGCCTTCCACCGGCGCGTCGTGCCGTCGCTCGACCTCGAGTCGCGGCGCTTCGGATTCGACGCCGAGTTCACGGTGAAGGTGGCGCGCGGCGGATTTCGCGTCTTCGAGGTGCCGGTCTCCTACTTCGCGCGGTCGCGCGCGGAAGGAAAGAAGATCCGCCTCAAGGACGGCCTTTCCGCGCTCGGCGCGCTGGTGCGGCACACCTTCGAGCGTCGTCCGACGAAATCGTGAGCCGCCGCCCGCTCGCGACGGCCGGCGCCGTCGTCCTCGCCCTGGCCGCGATCGGGCTCGTCTGGGATCACGCGCGATTCGACGCGTTGTCCGCCGACGAACCCGTGCACATCCTCTCGGGGTACTTCGAGGTGTCCGGCCGCACGGCGATCGTCAACATCGAGCATCCGCCGCTCGCGAAGATCCTCGCGGGGCTGTCCCTCGCGACGCTCGACCTGCCGCCGGCCCCGGCGAAGGTTCCTCTGGGAAGCGGCTTCACCGACTTCGGCCATGCCTTCCTCTTCGAGAACCGGGTCTCTCCCGACGCGATCGCGGCCGCGGCGCGGCGGCCGTTCCGTTGGCTGCTGGGCGCGCTCGTCGTCCTGGTCTTTGCCGCGGCGTGCGGGCGGTACGGGCCGGGCCCCGCGCTCTGCGCCGCGGCCCTCGTGGCGTTCGATCCGAACTTCGTCGCGCACGCCGGCGTCGTGCACACGGACGTGGCGGCATCGCTGGGATTCCTGGCGACGGTGGTCGCGTGGAACTGCGCGCAGGAGGAGCCGAGCGCGGTCCGGCTGGCCCTGGCGGCGCTCGCGCTCGGCGCGACCCTCGCGACGAAATTCTCCGGCGTCTACCTGCTGCCGATCCTCGCTCTGCAGGCGCTCCTCGCGGCGCGGCGGTCGGAGAGGCCGGGGCGCGACGCGCTGCGCAACCTCGGCCGGCTCGCAATCGTCGCCGCGGGCGCGCTGGTCGTCGTCTTCGCCGTCTACGCGGCCGTCACGACCCGAATGAACGGAGCCGATCAGCGCCAGATCATCTGGGAATCGGTGGGAGAGCGCGGTGCGCCGGGGCTCGCCCGCGCGATCCAGAGGGTGGCCGAGATCTCGCCGCCGCTCGGTCACTACCTCGGGGGCCTCGCGTACGTCGCGCGGCAGAACGCGGTGGGCGGCGGCATCAATTTCCTCGCGGGCAAGACCTCGATCACGGGCTTCCCGGGCTATTTCCTCGTGGCCTTCCTCGTGAAATCGTCGCTCGCCTTCCTCGCGGCGACCGCGCTCGCGCTCGGGGGAGCCGCGGCTTTCCGGCTCGGGCGCGACGCCGCATTGTGGCTTCTTCCGGCCGCGGTGCTCTTCGTCGCGTCGGCCGGATCGAGCTACAACATCGGTGTCCGCCATCTCCTGCCGGCCTATCCGTTCCTCGCGCTCGGCGCCGCGGCCGTCCTCGCGCGCCTCGCGGCCGCGGGTCGGCGGCCGGCCGCCGTCGCGGCCGTGCTGCTGTCGGCACTTCCCCTGTCGGCGGCGGGCGAGACGCTCCACATCCACCCCTACGAGCTCTCGTACTTCAATGCGCTGGCCGGCGGTCCCGAAGGCGGACGGAAGATCCTGACCGACTCGAACGTCGACTGGGGCCTCGACCTGCGGCGGCTCGCGGTGGAGCTCCGGCGGCGCGGGGTGAAGGACCCGACGGTCGTGTATTTCGGCGGTGACGACGTCCCGTACCGCGTCGGCGTGCCCGACTTCTCCGCGGACCCTCGGGTGCGGGGCACGCTCGTCGCCGTGTCCGCGTTCCATCTCGCCGTCGGCCCCCTCTACTACGCGTACCATGGCGCGACGGGCGTCGCCGCGTCGCTCGAGAACCTTCTCCGCGAGATCGCGGCGCGCGGCCGTCCCGCGGGCCGCGTGGGATACTCGATGTATCTTTTCGAGCTTCCGCCCCGGGAGCCGCCGACGAAATGAAGATCTCCGTCGTCATGCCGGTCTACAACGAGTCGAAGACGATCCGCGAGATCGTGCGGCAGGTGGCCGCCGTTCCCGTCGAGAAGGAGATCCTGATCGTCGACGACGGCTCGACCGACGGGACCCGCGAAATCCTGCGCGAGATGGACGGCCGCGACGGCGTGCGCGTCTTCCTCCAGCCTCAGAACCAGGGGAAGGGCGCGGCGGTCTCCGTCGGCTTCCGGCACGCCGCCGGCGACGTCGTCATCATCCAGGACGCGGACCTCGAGTACGACCCGCGCGAGTACGTGAAGCTGCTCGGCCCGATCGCCGACGGCCACGCCGACGTCGTGTATGGCTCGCGCTTCCTCGGGGGCGGGCCGCGCCGCGTCCTGTACTTCTGGCACACCATCGGCAACCGCCTGCTGACGCTCGCGTCCAACATGTTCACGAACCTGAACCTCACGGACATGGAGACCTGCTACAAGATGTTCCGGCGCGAGGTCGTCCAGTCCATGACGATCGAGAGCCCGCGCTTCGGCATCGAGCCGGAGATCACCGCGAAGGTCGCGCGCCGCGGCTATCGGATCTACGAGGTCCCGATCTCCTACTACGGACGCACGTACGAGGAAGGCAAGAAGATCGGCCTCAAGGACGCCTTCTCCGCGCTCTGGACGATCGTGCGGCACGGACTGCGCGAGGCGGAGGATCCGCGCAACGTCGGGCACGTGACGCTCGCGCGCATGGCGAAGCTCGAGCCGTACAACCGCTGGCTCGTGGGCCGCTTCTCCCACGCGCTCGGCCGCCGGATCCTCGAGATCGGCGCGGGATTCGGGAACCTGACGCGCCACCTGACGGGCCGCGAGCTCGTCATCGCGTCCGATCTGGATCCGATCGCCGTCGAGTACCTGAAGGGCGCTTTCCGCGAGGACGCCGCGGTCGAGGTGAAGTCCTACGAGTTCCCGCTCGGCGACGGCGTGCGCGCCGAGCTCGCCGTCCGGCGGCTCGACACGGTCGTGATCTGCAACGTCCTCGAGCACATCGAGGACGACCGCGGCACGCTCGCCGACATGTTCGCCGTGCTCCAGCCGGGCGGGCGCCTGATCGTCCTCGTGCCGGCGCTGCAGAAGCTCTACGGGACGCTCGACGAGCACCTGCGTCATTTCCGCCGCTACGAGAAAGCCGAGCTCGAAGAGAAGCTCGCGGCCGCGGGATTCCGCGTCGAGGATTGTCGCTTCGTGAACCGGCCGGGCGTCGTCGGCTGGTGGATCAACGGGCGCATCCTGCGCCGGCGGATCCTCCCGAAGGGCCAGCTGTTCGCTTTCCAGCTCGCGATGCCGCTGCTGCGGCGCGAGGAGAAGAGCCCGCCGCCCTACGGCATGTCGCTGCTCGCGATCGCGAGCAAGCCGCGCGGACGAATCGGCGAGAGCTAGGGTCGGGCCCCTTCTCCGGCCGCGGTGCGGTGAAGGAGCACCGCCTCCGGCCGCAGCGAGAGCTCCCGCACGCGACCGCCCGCGGCGAGCGCTGAGCGGATCTCCGGCGTGACGAATCCCGGCGGCACGAGCATCCAGACGGCGCCCGGTCCCGCGACCGCCGTCGCGACCGCGGCCGCGTCCGCGCCGGAAGGAGCCTCCGGCGTCCACCAGCCCGGATGGCGGGCGACTGCGGACGGGTATGCGACGAGGCGCGGCGCGAGGCGGCCGCGGTCTGCGGCGATGCGGAAGGGCAGGTAGAGGCCGGGGCCCGCGAAGAGCGTGTCCGCGGGACGGGCCAGCCGGTCGACCACGCGCGCGGCGTGTCCCGCCGCCGAGGGAGGATGGGGCCCGACCGCCGCGGCGCCGAGCGTGAGGATCCCGAGCACGGCCGACGCCGCGACTCCCGCGCGCGCGAGGCGGCTCGCGGCGGACGCGCGGGCGACGGCCCACAGCCAGACGGGAAGCACGGCCATCTCGGTCCGCCCCGCGAAGGCGAACGGCATGACGAGGGACGCCGCGATCGAGAGGACGAGGACGGCGGCCACGAAGATCGCGGCGTCGCGGATCGCGGCGTCGGCGCCCGCCGCGCGCACGACGGCCATCGTCAGGAGGAGCGCGGCGGCGATCCCCAGAGCGAAGACGGCGTCCGGCGGCGAGAAGCCGAACGGCGCCGGCACGCGGCCCGCGCCTCCGAGGGCCGAAAGAAACCCCACGGCCGAGGCGGCCGGAGGTTCGCGCATCCAGGCGACCGCGCCCGGCGGCTGCGCCGCGAGGATCGGGATCCACGGCGCGAAGAGCAGGCCCGAGACGGCGAGCGCCGCGGCGGTCCGGATGCGGCGGCGCGCCAGCGCGAGGAGAAGAAGCACCGCGACCGCCGGGAGGGCCAGATAGTGCGTGTAGAGCGCGGCCGCGCCGAGCGCGCCGACGGCGGCGAGCTGCCGGGGGCGTTCGGCCGCCTCGAGCGCCTCGCGATAGAGGAGGAAGATCAGGAGCGCGAGGAGCGCGTAGGCGCGTCCCTCGGCGGCGTAGAGGCCGAGAAGCGCCGACGTGCCGAACAGGACGAGGGCCGCGCGCCTCGCGCCGCGCGACGGCAGCGCGCGCGCGGCGAAGAGCAGAGCCAGCGCTGCCAGAAACGAGGGGACCCGCACCGCGCGATCGTCGCCCGCGATCTCGCCGAGCGCGACGAACGGTTTTGCGAGCGCGTAGAAGGCGGGCGGACCGGAGTCGTTGCGCAGGGCCGACACGATCGGCGCGGGCGCCATCCTCGCGACCCAGACCGTGAAGAGCTCGTCCGACCAGAGCGGACGCGCGACGAGCAGCGCGAGGCGGGCGGCGATCGCGAGGGCCACGGCCGCGATCGCGAGGCCCGCGCTCCAACCCGCCCGGTTTGGTGCTGGAGACTCGATGCCCTATCCTAAACCGACCTCTTGAGCATTCCGCGCGAGTCGCCTCCGTCGGCATCCCGGCGAACCCGGGCTCTGCCCGTCGTCGCCTTCGCGCTGCTCGTTCTCGCCGCGTACGCCGACCCGCTGTTTCTCCGGCGCAACTTCATCGGACGGGATCTGATCGTCTACAACCTTCCGGTCGAGAAATCCGTCCACGACGCGTGGGCGGCCGGGACGGTTCCGGTCTGGTCGCCGGACGTCTCGGGAGGCCGGCCGCTCGCGCCGAACCCGAACGCGGGATTCCTCTATCCGGTGCGGCCTCTCCTCGCGCCCCTGCCGTTTCCGTTCGCGATGCGTCTCTATCCGGTCCTCCACTGGATCGCCGCGGGCGCCGGCATGATTCTCCTGCTCTCTGCGCTCGGCGCCTCCCGCGGCGCGGCGGTTCTCGGCGCCGCGACCTATGTCTTTTCCGGCGCCGTCGTCTCCGAGGTCTACTTCACGAACTTCCTGCCGGGCGTGACGCTCGTCCCGTGGACGCTGTGGGCCTTGATCCGGCCGGCGCGCTCGGCCGCGAGGCGGCTCCTCGGGCTCGCCGCCGTCTACGCGCTGATGTTCCTCGCGGGCGACGTCTTCACGATCGTCATCGCGATGGGGGCCGGCGCGATCTGGATCGCGACGGAGGAGCCGCGCGGGACGCGCCGCGGGCCGTTCCTGCGTCTCGCGACCGGCGTCGCGCTCGGAGCGCTCCTCGCGGCGCCGCAGATCCTCGCGACCGGGCTCATGGTCCCCGAGACGCACCGCGCCGTCATCGGAATGAAGCTCGCCGAAGTCTTCGCGTTCTCGGTGAAGCCGTGGCGCCTGCTCGAGCTCCTCGCGCCGTTTCCGTTCGGTGCGACTTGGTCCAACTCGATCCACGACATCTGGGGCGCCTCGGCGTTCCGGTTTCTGTTCGCGTCGCTCTACTGCGGCGCGGCCGCCGTGATCGGGATCGTCGAAGTCTCCCTCCGTCCCGCCGGTCTTCCGGGCGCGCGTTTCGCGCGGGCGCTCGCCGCAGCCGCGATCCTCCTCGCGGTGCCGCCGAGCCTCGCCCCGAAGGCCGTCCTCGCCTGGCCTTCCTTCATCCCCCTGCGCTACCCGGAGAAGTTCTGCATCGCGCTCGTCTTTGCGCTCGCCGTCGCGGCGGGGCTCGCGGCGGAGCGCTGGCGCGCCCCCGGCGCCTCCCGCGGGGCGCTCGCCGTGGCGGCGCTGCTCGCGGCCCTGACGCTCTTCGCGGCGGCCTCGCCGGCGCGGGCGGGAGAGGCGGCCGCGGCCGCGATCGGGGCGACGGGCGACGCGGCGGAGCGCGCGGGTCGCGAGCTGCCGGCGGCGCTCTCCGAGGCGGGGCTCGCCTGGGCGGCGGCCGCCCTGGCGCTCGCGGCGCTCGCCGGTCCGAAGCCGGCGCGGGCGCTCGGGTTCGGCGTCCTGGCGCTCCTGCCGGTCGTCGCGAATCGGAGGATCGCCCGCACCGAGAGCGAAGACGCGATCTTCACGCCGACCGCGTACGCCCGGGCCGTCGCGCGCCGGGATCCCCGCGGGCTCTTCCGGACGCTCGACGAATCGCCCTATCGTCCGCCTTCCGCGCTCCAGCTCGCGGCGCTGCCGTCGGATCCCGGCGCTTCGGACTATTCGCGCCGCGTCTGGTACCTGCACACGCAGGGTCTCTGGCGGCGCGGCACCGTCTTCAACTCGGATCTGGACGTCGGCGATCTCTCGCGCGTGGACAGCCTGCGGCGCTACTCGTCGGTCGCCGCGACGCTTCCGAACGCCGGCGCGTTCTTCGGCAGCTTCGCGCTGCGGTTCGGGATTCGCTATCGGGATCAGGACGCGATGACGGGATACGCCGCGTTCGGCGGCGACGGCCTGCAGTCGTGGGACGAGAACCGGCTCGCGGCGCCCGACATTCGCCTGCTGGAACGCTGGCGCGAGGAGCCGGACGCGCTCGCCGCGCTCGCCGCCATGCCGAAGATGGAGCCCGGCGACCTGATGCTCGAGACGGAGCGGTCGGCGGCGGGCGCCGCGCGGCCGGGGAAGATCCGCGTGCTCGAGAAATCGCCCGGACGGCTGCGCCTCGACGTCTCGACGCCGGACCCGTGCTGGCTCTTCGTGCTCCGCGGCTTCTGGAACCACCGCACCGTGACCCTCGACGGGCGCGAGGTCCCGACGGTTCCCGCGCAGATCGCCTTCACCGCCGTCGCGATCCCGCCGGGAGATCACCGGCTCGACTGGGTCGAGCGCGTGCCCGGCGCGGAGGTCTCCTGGCTGGGGCCGCTCGCGTTCGGGGTCATCGCGCTCGGGCTTCTGCGGCGCGAGCGCGCGCGGGCGCGCGCCTCGTGACGCGCGAGAACGAGAAGGCCGAAGGCCGCCGCCACGGGGCGCTCCTGCCGGCGTTTCTCTTTGCCGTCTTCGTGATCGCCGTCTACGGCGGCACGCTCTTCTCGCGCGGCGTCTTCGTCGGGCGCGACCTCCTCGCGTACAACCTGCCGCTCGAGAAGTCGATCCACGACGCCTACGCGCGCGGCCGCCTTCCGGTCTGGTCGCCGGAGATCTCGGGCGGGCGGCCGCTGCTGCCCAACCCCAACGCCGGCGCGCTCTATCCGGTGCGCATCCTGCTCTCGGCGCTTCCGTTCGCGACGGCGATGCGGATCTTCCCCGTCCTGCACTGGGCGCTTGCGGGCATCGGCGCCATGCTCCTCGTCCGCGCGATCGGCGCCTCGGCGTCGGCGGGGATGATCACGGCGGCCGCGTACGCGTTCTCCGGCGTGGCCGTGTCGGAGGTCTTCTACCCGCACATCCAGCCGGGACTGATGCTCCTCCCGTGGCTCCTCTGGGCGGCCGCGCGGCGGTGGAGCCGGCCGGCGTCGCGCACGCTCGTTCTCGCGATCCTTCTCGCGTTCGACTTCCTCGCCGCGGACGTCTTCACGGCCGGCGTCGGTCTCGCCGCGCTCGGGCTCTGGATCGCGGTCGAGGGCGCGGCGGACGGCCGGTCCCGACTCGCGAGGGATCTCGCCGTGGCGGTTGGCCTGGCGGTCCTCGCCGCGCTGCCGCAGATCGCGGCGACGGCGCTGTGGATTCCCGAGACCAATCGCGCGGTCCTGGGCATGACGCTCGGCGAGGCCGCGCATTTCTCCGTCTCGCCCTGGCGGGCGCTCGAGCTCGTCGTGCCGTATCCGTTCGGCGAGACCTGGGGCCTCGACCCGCGCGGCGTCTGGGGCTGGGGCGCGTTCGCCCCGGCTTCGATGGGTCTCTTCGCAACGCTCTACGCCGGAGCGCTCGCGCCGATGGCGCTCGCGACGACGGCGCGGCGGCGCGACCGCGGCGTGCGCTTCGCCTGGTGGCTGTTTCTCCTCTCCGCCGCGGCGGCGATTCTGCCGGGGCTCGCGGCGAAGGCCCTCGGGTCCGCCTCCTCGCCGATCGCGCTGCGGAATCCCGAGAAGTTCGCCTTCGCGGCGACGCTCGCGCTCGCGATCCTCTCGGGGCTCGCCTTCGACGTCTATCGCGCGCGGGGCCGCGGGCCGCGCCGCGGGCTCGCGGTCGCCGGACTCCTCGCCCTTCTCGCCGCCGCGGGGACGCTGGCTCCCTCGGCCACGCGGGCGGCAGCGCGCGCGCTCGCCGGCCAGGCGCCGGCGCCCGAGTCGGCGGCGACGCAGGTTCCGGCCGCACTCGCCGAGGCGGCGCTCCTCTGGATCGCGACGCTCGCCGGAATCGCGCTCGCCCGGCGCGAGGGGCGCGCGACGCGCGCGGCGGCGGTGTTCCTCCTGGCGGCCGTTCCCGTCGTGGCCACGCGGCGCATCCCGGCGGACGCGAGCGAGGGGGCGGCCTTCGCGCCGACGCGGCTCGCGCGCGAAATCCGGAAGGACGACCCGCACGGTGCCTTCCGCACGCTCGGCGAGTCGATCTACGCACGGCCCGTGGGATCCCTTGCCGCGCCCCGCGCCGTCCCCGCCGAGCCGCCCGCCGACAGCTGGATCTACGACACGGCGGTCTTCTGGAATCGCGGCACCGTCTTCAACTACGACTTCGACGCGGGCGACCTCGTGCGGGTCGAGAGCCTGCGGAAGCTCTCCGGCGTCGCCGCGGCGTCGGCGGACGGCGGGCCCTTTTTCGCGAACCTCGCGCTGCGTTACGGCGTGCGGCCGCGGAGCCAGCCGCCGGTCGCCGGCTTCGCGCCGTTTGGCGGCAACGCGGCGCAGAGCTGGGACCGAAACGACGCGGCGCTCCCCGACATCCGGTTCGCTTCCCACTGGACGGCGACCGCCGGCCCGCTCGAATCCGCGGCCGCGCTGACGCGGGCCGGCGTCGGCGATCTCGTGATCGAGACGGGCGGCCGCGGCGCGGGGGAAGGCGGGCCCGGACGCGTGCGCGTCGTCGAGCGGACGCCGGAGCTCCTGCGGCTCGAGACGGAGTCCGAGCGGCCGGCGTGGCTCTTCGTGCTGCGCGCCTGGTGGCCGTATCGCGACGTGACGGTGGACGGGGGTCCGGTCGAAACCGTCCCGGCGTACCTCGCGTTCACGGCGGTTCCGGTGCCCGAGGGGAAGCACGCCGTCCTGTGGCGCGAGCGGGTGCCGGGCGGCGGCGCCTCGCGTTTCGGGCCGATCGCCGCGGGAATGGCCGCGGTGGCCCTTCTCGTTTCTCGATCCCGACGGCGATGAAAAATCTCCGGAGGTTCCAGACGGCGGCGGCCGCGGTGCTGGTGATCGCGGCGGGCGCCTGCGCGCGGAAAGAGGTCCCCCGCATCGAGGCCGACACGACGCGCACGCCGGCGGATTGGCTGGCCTTCGAACCCGTGCGTCTCCTGCGGGACGCCGTCCGCATCGACACGTCCGTCGGCAAGCCCGAGGAGCCCGCGGCCCGCTTCTTCCAGCACCTCTTCGACTGCGAGGGAATTTCGAGCGAAGTCGTCTGTCCCGCCCCGGGACGATGCAACGTGCTCGCGCGCCTGCCGGGCCGGCGGCGCGACGGTGCGTTGCTGCTTCTCAACCATCTCGACGTCGCCGAAGCCGACCCGCGCTACTGGACGGAGGGGCCGCCGTTCGAGGGCGTCATCAAGGGCGGGTATCTCATCGGGCGCGGCACCTACGACATGAAGTCGATCGGCGTCGCGCAGGCGCTCGCGCTCGTCTCCCTGAAACGCCTGGGCGTCGTCCCGGAGACCGACATCCTCTTCCTGGGCGAGGCCGACGAGGAGACGGGGCAGCGCTGGGGCTCCGGCTGGCTCCTCGCGAACCGCCCGGAATGGTTCGCGGGCGTCGCGGCCGTGCTGAACGAGGGCGGCACCACGGAGATGATCCTGCGCGACGTCCGCTTCTGGGGTCTCGAGACCCTGCAGGCCGGATTCGCGTCGGCCGATTTGCGCGCCGCGACGGGAAAGCCCCTCGAGGATCTCGTCGGGCGCTGGAAGAAGCTCACGTCGACTCCGGTCGCGCCGCATCCGCACGTCGTGCTGGGCTTCGACTTGCTCGCCAACCATCTCGTCAACCCGCTGACCGATCCGCTGCGCCATCTCGACCGCGTGCGCCGCAACCCGGCGGAGCTCGCCGCGCTGCCGGACCGGTACGGCGCGTTCCTCGAGGCGCGGATCTTCTGGACTCCCGTCGTGCCCGAGCCGCCGGACGCGAAGGAAACGCGCCGCGCCTTCGTGATCGTCTCGACGCCTCCGGGCGTGGATCCCGGCTCCTTTCTCGACCCGATCCTCCAGGACGCCTCCCGCTCCGGGATCACGTCCGCCTGGTCTTACTCGACCGGGCCAACGACCGCGAGCCCATACCCGACGCCGTTCACGGAGCTCCTGCGCCGGGCGATCGAGGCGCATTCGCCGGGCGTTCCCTTCGGGCCCGTGCCGACCTTCGGCGGCTACAACACGTCGATCCTGTTTCGAAATCGCGGCATCCCGGCCTACGGGTTCCTGCCGATTCCGATGAACATCACCGATTCCCAGCGCCGGCATCGCGAGGACGAGCGGGTCTTCCTCAGGGACTACCTCGACGGCGTGGCGCTGTATGCCGACGTGGTGGCCGACTACGCCGTGAATCCTCCGAAATAGGGCTCTCGGCCCCGGCGTCAAGATTTGTCACCGTCTGTCGGCGGGATTTGACAAATCGCGGCGGTTGCGATTCGTCCCTCGAACATCAAATCATAGAAAATAAGCGACTTAGCCGCATGCCAAACTGGCTTCACCCTTGCGAACAATGGTTACGACCGAAATAGGAAGGAACGGGAACAGAGGGACAACTAGGAGGCAGAATGAAGAAGCGGGAAGCTGGTTTCACACTGATCGAGCTCTTGATCGTCATCGCGATCATCGGCATCTTGGCCGCGATCGCGATCCCCAACCTGCTCAACGCGGTGCAGCGCGGCAAGCAGAAGCGGTCCATGTCCGACATGCGCGCGCTCGCCACGGCGATCGAGTCGTATGCCGTGGACAACAACTACTACCCGAACGCGGCGGCCGGGAACTGCAACCCGGGTCTCTTCACGGCGAACTTCCCCGGCGGCGACCTCGCTCTGACGTCGTTCACCAACCTGCAGCCGACCTACATCGCCCAGGTTCCGCGTCAGGACGGCTGGGGCCGATTCTTCCGCTATGCCACGGGAAACAACAACAACGACTACCGGATCGAGTCCGGCGGTCGCGACGGTTCCCCGGGCGGCCTGTTTTGCGGCACGACGACCGACTTCAACGACGACATCGTGTACGCCGACGGAACGTTCATCCAGTGGCCTGAGGGTACCCAGCAGTAACTCTCTCGACCCAGCGTAGTCGAGAGCGTTCGGGACTCGACGAGGAAGCGGCCCCGGCGTATGTCGGGGCCGCTTTTTTTATGAGACGACACGAACGCGGTTTCACCCTGATCGAGCTGCTGATCGTGATCGCGATCATCGGCATCCTGGCCGCGATCGCCATCCCGAATCTGCTGAACGCGGTGCAGCGCGGCAAGCAGAAGCGGTCCATGGCCGACATGCGGGCGCTCGCGACCGCCATCGAGTCGTATAACGTGGACAACAATTTCTTCCCGTCGGCCGCCTGCAATCCGGGAGTGTTCACCACCGCGGGCGGGACGCTCGCACTGACGTCGTTCACCAACCTGACGCCAACCTACATCGCCCACGTGCCTCTGCAGGACGGCTGGGGACGGTTCATGGCCTACGCCGTGGACAACGCGCTGTCCAAGTACAACGTCCGCAGCTTCGGCCGCGACGGTTCGAGCAGTTCCTTCGTGTGCGGAACGACGACCGACTTCAACGACGACATCGTCTACTCCAACGGGACGTTCGTGCAGTGGCCGGAGGGGACGCAACAGTAGCCGTCGCCGACGCTGGCTCGGGTCCTGCGCCTGACGGCGCACCGGCCGGTGGCTCGGTCAAAGGACCTCGACCACCGGCCTGGACCCTGCGCTGCGCGTCGGCTCCCGCGGCGTGCGCCTCCTCCCTCGCTTCCGCTCGGGAGACTTCGCACGCCGCGAGCTTCTGTACTGGTCCGGCTGGAACCGTCGTTCGCAACGCGACCAAGGTTTGCGAAGTTCACCGAGCAAACCGACTCGCGTTGCGGGAGCCGGAGCGCTGCGAGGGGATCAGGCGAGCGGTCGAGCACCTTTGGGCGAGCCGCGAGCTGGTGCGCCGGCGGCGTCAGTCGCGAGGGAACTCTTGAGTCTTCTCGAAGCCGCCGGCGCAGATCCCCGAGCAAGCGAAGGCGATCCGTCGCTGCGGTTCGCTTAGGATCCTGCGCCTGCGCCTGACCGCGGCTCAGAGACCCGGCCAGCTAATGGCGCAGGCGCACCGGCGGACGACTCGGCCAAAGGGCCTCGATCGTCCGCCTGGATCCCTCGCTTCGCCTCCGCTCCCGCGGCGCGAGGCTCCTCCCTCGATTACCTCGGGAGACTCCTCGCGCCGCGAACGACTGTACGAGCCGGCTGGAACAGTCATTCGCAGCGCGACCAAGCTTCGCGAAGTTCACCGAGCGAAGCGACTCGCGCTGCGGGAGCCGGAGCGCAGCGAGGGGATCAGGCGAGCGGTCGAGCCCCTTCGGGCGAGCCGCGAGCTGGTGCGCCTGACGGCGCGTCGAGGAAAAGACGTTTCGCCGTTGCGTCAGGACGAGCGCCGTCAGGCGCAGATCCCCGAGCAAGCGTAGGCGACGATTTACAATGACCGCGTGCGCCGCGCGTTTGCCTCGGGCGTCCTCGCCGCCGCGGCGCTGATTCCTCCGGCGGTCTGGCTCGCGCCGGCGCTCCTCCAGAAACGGGCGCCGAGCTTCCGCGACCAGGCGGACTTCTTCTTCCCCCTGAAGCTCTATACGGCCGATCGCCTGCGCGCCGGGCGGATCCCGCTGTGGAATCCGCTCTCGGGCTGCGGCGAGCCCTGGCTCGCCAACGCGCAGTCGGGGGTCTTCTATCCGCCGACCTGGCTCTTCCTCCTGCCGGGACCGGCGCTCGCGGCGGGCCTGTTCCTCTTGCTCCACTTCGGCATCGCCGCGTGGGGCACGTGGCGGTTCTGCAAGGAGGAGGGCGTCACCGACGCGGGAGCGCTGGCCGGCGCCCTGGTTTTCGCGGGCTCGGGGGCCGCGGCGTCGCTGTCGGCGTACTGGAACCATTTCGGCGCCTTCGCGTACCTGCCGGGGATCCTGGCGCTCGCGCGCTCCGGGCTGCGGACGCGCGGCGCGGCCGCGGGGATGGCGGCGCTCGTGGGCCTCCAGGCCATGGCGGGCAGCCCCGAGCTCTCGGCGCTCACGATCCTCCTCTCGGCCGTCTTCGCCTTCGCGCGCCGCGAGGAGCCGGCGACGGGATGGCGGGAGACGACGGCGGCGCAGACCCGGCGCCGGGCGGCGGGCGCGATCCTGACGGGCCTCGCGCTCGCGGCGTGGGTGCTCGTTCCTCTGGGAGAGCTCGCGATGCGATCGGAGCGCCGCACCGCGTTCCCGGCTGCCGAGCGTGAGGTCGGCGCGGTGCACGCGGGCGCGGCCGCCGCGGCCCTCGGCGCGCCGGACGACTGGGCCGGAAGCTTCTTTCTCGCGTCGGTCTATCTCGGCCCGGTCGCGCTCGGGGCGTGCGCCGCGGCGCTCGCCGATCGGGAACGGCGCCGCCTCGTCGGGATCCTCGCGGCGGTTGCCCTCGCCGGGATCCTGCTCGCTTCCGCCGGTCCGCCCGGCGCATGGATCCGCGCGTTGCCCGGGCTCGACCGGATCCGCTATCCGGCGAAGGCGCTCGCGGCGACGCTCTTCGCGGCCGCGGTCCTCACGGGACTCGGTTTCGACGCGCTGCGATTTCTCCCCGCGCGGCGCGTTCGCGGAATCCTCGCGATCGTCTGTCTGGCGCTCGGCGCCGCGGCGCTCGCGTGGCCCGGACGGCCGATGCCCGTTCGCGCCGCCGCCGCGGCGGGAGCGGGAGCGCTGGCGCTTCTGGCGCTCGTCCGCGCGTCGCGGCCGGCGGTCGGCGCCGTCTTCGCGGCGGCCGCCGCGCTCGCCCTCGTCACGGGCTACGCCCTCGGCAACCTCCCGCTCTTCCGGTTCGTGCCCGAGGAGGAGATCCGGAAGCATCCCGACTCGATCGACTTCCTCGCGAAGCTTCCCGGCCGCACGCTGACGCCGTCGATGACCGCGCTCGCGCCCTGGGTCTCGCGCGACTGGAGCTTCGACGCCGCGATGGCGCGCCGCCAGCGCGAGGCGCTCATCGGCTACACGAATCTTCTCGAGGGCGTCCGCACGCTGCGCTCGGCGGCCGCTCTGCCAACCGAGGGCGTCCGCCGCATCGCCGACGCCGTGGACGCCGCCGCGGACCCGTCGCGGCCCGCGGGGCTCGCGAGCGGCCGCGTGCTGTGGACTCCGTTTCTCCCCGGGACGCTCGGCTCGCGCAAGGTGGGCGACTTCTTCCGCGCGCCGCTCAATCCGTATCGCCCGCGTGTGTCTTTCACGTCCGTTTACAGCGTCGAGGCGGACGCCGGCCGCGCGTGGGCGCGCGCTGCGAGCTCCGAAGGCGACGAGGGCCGCCGGGTCTTTCTGTCCCGGGAGCCGTCGCCGCGGCCCGAGGCGGGCGGCGGAAAGTACGTCGTGGCCGGCATCTCGGCGGAGGAGCCCGAGCGGATCGCGGCCGACGTGTCCGCCGATCGCGCCGGCCTGCTCGTCCTGACCGATCTCGCCTATCCGGGCTGGACGGCGCGCGTGGACGGGGCGCCGGCGGAGATCCTCCTCGCCGACGGCTCGTTCCGCGCCGTGGCCGTTCCGGCGGGCTCGCATCGCGTGGAGTTCCGGTATCGCCCGATTTCGGTTTACGCCGGAGCGGCGATCTCGGCCGCCGCGCTCCTCGGTCTTCTCGTCTGGTGGCGTCGCGCCGAGACTCCCGGGAGAGCGGCGTGAGCGCTCTCGCGTCGCCCCCGTTCGGGTCGCTCGGCGTCTTCGGTCTCGTCATCGCGGGTGTCGCGGGCCTGATCGTCGGCAGCTTCCTGAACGTTCTCATCCACCGGCTTCCGCGCGAGGAGTCCGTCGTCCACCCGGGCTCGCGCTGCCCTTCCTGCGGCGCGGCGATCGCGCCGTGGGACAACGTGCCGGTCCTCTCCTGGATCGTGCTCCGCGGCCGTTGCCGCGCGTGCCGCGCCCGGATCTCGCCGCGCTACCCGCTCGTCGAGCTCGCCAACGGCGTTCTGTGGGCCGTCTTCTTCCTGCGCTCGCCGTCCGCCGCCGACTTTGCCTCGAGCGCGCTCCTTTCCTCGGCCTGCATCGCGCTCGCGTTCATCGACGCCGACGTCCAGCTCCTGCCCGACGTGATCACTCTCCCGGGCATCGTCATCGGGCTGGTCCTCTCGTTCTTCACGCGCGAGCGGACGCCGCTGCAGGCGTTCGTCGGCGCCGCGGTCGGCGGGGGAGGCCTCTATCTCCTCGGATGGACCTGGAGCCGGCTGCGCCGCGTGGACGCCATGGGCTTCGGCGACGTCAAAATGCTCGCGATGGTCGGCGCCTTCCTCGGAGGCTGGGGCGTTCTCCTCACCGCGTTCTTCGCGTCGGTCGCCGGCAGCCTCGTCGGCCTCGCCCTCATCGCGCGCAAGCGCGGGAGCCTGCGCACCGAGATTCCGTTCGGCGTCTTCCTCGCGATGGGCGCGATCCTCGCGGCGCTCGCAGGCACGGGCCTCCTCGAGAGCTATCGCGCGCTCTGGGCGCGCTGACGCGGCGGCCCGCTCAGCCGCCGAGCGGCTTCACGTAGATCCAGCGGTGCGGCAGATCGAGGTACACGTGGAATCGCCGCAGCAGCGGCGCGCCGATCGCGCCGTCGTCGCCCCAGTCGGCGTCGAAGCCCGCGCTCTGGATTCGCGTCGGAATCGGAGGCAGGCGCAGCGTCCCCCAGACGAGTCCGTCGAGCTCCGCGGCGCCCGGCGCGAGGCCGAGCTCCGCGGCGGTGCGTGACGCGAGACGCAGCGGAGACGGTGTGGTCACGCCGGCTCGCAGCCGCAGGCGTCGGCCCGCCCGGAACAGGATGGCGGCGGGCACGTTGCCGTCGTCGTCCACGGCGTTGCGGCCGAATCCCCCGGGGGGGACCCAGCGGGCGGGATCGTGGATGCGTACGCGTCCGGCGCCCGGATCGATCTCGAGGATCGTCTCCCGCGTGAGCACGCCACCGGCGACGGCATCGGTCCCCTCCGGCGTATCGCCGATCTCGACGCGGAGTCCGGGCATCGTGAGCGATCCGATCGCGAGCGTGCCGCCGTCGGCGAGCATCCGTCCGAAGACGTCCCGACGTCCCGACAGGCCGGCGCGGCGCGCGAGCTCCGGTGTCACGCGCAGAGGTCCCGACGCGTCCGCGTCGAGCGCGAGACGCGCCGGCTTTCCCGAGACCGTCGCCGGGATCACGAGGCGCGACGGCTCCGGATCGAGGGGCGCCTCCGCGAACGGCTCGATGAACCGGCCGTGCCAGCCGCCGACGATCGGATCGGGCAGACGCCGCGTCGGCAGCCCCGTCCAAACGATCTCTCCCGCGACGGGCATTCGCGAGAGGTCCCGGAAGCGCGTCGCGTTCTCGAACTCGAGGCGGAAGCGCGGCGACGCAACGCGGCGCAGCGTCTTCGCGTCGCGGTCGAAGCCGAGGCCGAGATCGTTGCCGCCGCGAGGGCGCAGCGAGATCGCCAGGCCCGACGCGTCCGCCGGACCGAGCGCGAGCTTCGCGCGCTCGCGGTCGTCGAAGAGGTAGGCGCGCCGCCAGAAGTAGGATCGGGTGAGCAGCTCCGCGAGCATCGGCTCGGATCCGACCCGCGTGACGCCGTCCTCGTCGACGTAGAACGCCTTGCCGCCCTGGATGCCGCGCACGGTCGAGACGCCGGCGGAGGTGAGGGTCTCGCGGTAGCGCGCGCCCTCCCACTCGATCTCCTCGAGGCCCGCCTCGCCCCCCTCGCCGCCGGCCGGCGAGAGGCGCACGCGGATCGACCCGGCCGTCGGCAGCGGGCGCAGGCCCGATTTCGCGCGATAGTCTCGCAGCAGGCGGTCCGCGATCCGTCCCGCGGAGTCGCGCCCGCAGGCGCCTGCGAGCAGTGCCGCGAGCGCGAGAATCGCCGCGGGCGCCGCGAGACGAAACACGCCTAACCCGCAGGGCCGGAAGCGGTTGGAGGCGCTTCGAGAACGGCGGCGCTGGGCGGTCCGGGCGGCGCCTCGAGGCCGGGGCGGACGAGCCTGCGGCCCGGCGCCTCGCGGGACGACGCGCCGCCGACCACGTCGCGATCCGGGGTGAGGGGAGGGCCGTGGCATGCGAGGTCGAGACCGCATCTTAGCGCGCGAGGGCGGGTCCTCGCGCGACGCGATTCCCGTTCGACGCGGGCGATTTTTTCTTGCGCGCCCGCGCGTCCCGCGCATTAGAATACGCAACCGTTTCGACACGCCGCTTGCGGCGATCCCAATTTTCGAAGAAGGGGTAGTGAAATATGGCAAAGGACGGGAAGGCGCTCTCGAAGTCCCAGACCGCGGATCATCTGGCCAAGTCCACCGGCACGACCAAGAAGCAGGCGACACAGTTTCTCGACGACCTCACGGCCCTCGCCTACAAAGAGGCGAAGAACAGCTTCACCATCCCGGGCATCGGGAAGCTCGTGCTCGTGAACCGGAAGGCCCGCATGGGCCGCAACCCCGCGACGGGCGAAGAGATCAAGATTCCCGCCAAGCGCGTCGTGAAGTTCCGCGTCTCCAAGAAGGCGAAGGACGCGATTCTCGGACCCAAGAAGTAGATCTCTCGAAACTCGCGTGAGAAAGAGCGGCCTTCGGGCCGCTCTTTTTTTTGCGGCGATTTTCTCCGGCCCGCGTGGGTTATCCTGATCGGGCGATGGTTTCGCGCAAGGCCGGCGTGGCCGCTCTGGTGCTCTGCCTCGCGGCCCCGGCGCTCCTTTCCGCGAGCTGGCCTCTTTCCCTCCGCGACGGGATCCCCAAGAGCCTGCCCGGTTGGGACGCGGCGCCGCGCGATCCGCTGCCCGACACCGACGAGAACGAGATGGGCACGTACACGGAGGTGTCCCGCTTCTTCCAGAAGATCGAGCCCTCCGCGGCGCGCCAGTTCCGGATCGTCGTGCAGGACTACGGGAAGGGCGCCGACCTCGAGAGCGCGATCCGCAAGGCCATGGCCGAGGCGGGCAAGACGGCCGGCGTCGAGACGGCGCAGACGAAGGTCGGGGGATTCCCCGCGTACGCGATCACGGATCACTCCCAGGGGCAGCCGACGACCCTCGTGACCGTCGTCGTCTCTCCCGGACGCCTCGTGCTCGGGCAGGGAGCCAACGTCGAGCAGGCCGATGCGTTGAAACTCCTCGGCCGCGTCGACTTCGCGAAGGTCGCCGCGGCACAGTGATCCCGTGAAGCCTCTCGTGCGGCGCGCGCGCCGCGAGGACTGGCCGCGCATGCTCGAGCTCGAGCGCGAGCTGGCGCACTTCGAGAAGATGCCGCCGCCGGACGACGCCGAGGCGGCGCGCCTCGCCGCCTGGATCTTCGACACCGGTCGCGCGGAGTCTTTCGTAGCGGAGCTCGAGGGCCGGATCGAGGGCCATGCGATCTTCTACGAGGGAATCAATTCGTTCCGCGCGCGGCCATTCCTGTTTCTCGAGGATCTCGTCGTGACGGAGGCGGCGCGGGGGAAAGGTCTCGGAGAGGCGCTCGTCGCCGCGGTGGCGCGGGAGGCCGTGGTGCGCGGCGCCGCGCGCGTCGAGTGGTCCGTGCTCGACTGGAACGAAGGTGCGCTCCGGTTCTATCGCCGACTCGGCGGCTGCCCGCCGACCGAGTGGCTGCGCTACATCCTGGAGGGCAACGCGCTCGCGCGGCTGGCCGCGGCGGGGGAGCCGACCTAGCCGATCGTGCGCCGGGTGCGACGGACCCTCTTCGAGATTTCCCTACTGCAGCCCGAACGCGCGCGTCAGGAACGCGGCCATCTGGGCACGCGTCACGAGGCCGGCCGGGCAGTAGTTGCCGCCGCCGCAGCCGGAGCTGATGCCTTGTGCGGGCATTTGCTCGATCCAGGCGGCGAGGTACGTCGCCGGCGTCACGTCGCCGAAGACGCCGCCCGTCGCGGCCGGCGGTTTGTAGGCGCCGCCGTTCTTTCCTCGCAGAAGGAAGACGGCCATCTGGTCGCGCGCGACGGAGTCGTCGGGGCAGTAGTTGCCGTTGCCGCAGCCGGTGGAGATCTTCTCGGCCGCGAGCTGCTCGATCCAAGGGGCGCCGAACGCCGTCGAAGGCACGTCGGTGAAGACCGTCCCCGTCGCCGGAGGCGGCTGATAGGCGCCGCCGTGCTCGCCGCGAAGAATGAAGATCGCCATCTGGGCGCGCGTGACGAGGTCGTCCGGACAGTAATTGCCCTGTCCGCATCCGAGCGTGATGCCATTGCGAGTGACCGCATCGATCGCGTTGGCGAAAGGGCTCGTGGTGGAGACGTCGGCGTAGGGAATGAGCGACGAGAAAACGCCCGCGCCGCCGACCGTGCCGACGAGGACGAACGGGGCCCGGGAGTCGATCGACAGCTGTCCCGTGAAGTACGTTGCCAAGCCGGCGTTGCGTGGATGCCAGCTCGCGGCGCCATCGAGGCTTTCGAACACTCCGCCGTCGGAACCGTCGGGATTGCCTCCCGTCGCCGAGACGTAGAGGCTCGACGGCCGACGCGGGTCGACGGCGATCGCCTGCACGGTCAGGGGGTAGAGCGAGCACAACCCGGCGCACCGTGGCTGCCAGGACGCGCCGCCGTCGGAGCTCCGAAAGATGCCACTGCTTCCGGCGTAGAGAACGCCGCCGGTAGCGATCGCCAGTGCGGTCGCGCGGAACGGACTGCCGGGAAGCTCGTTCCAGTGCGCGGCGCCGTCGGTTGTCTTGAAGACGAGGTGGTCGACGGTTCCCGCGTAAAGCGTTCCCGGGTGCGACTGGTCGAGAACGAGGGAGAGGATGAGATCATCCGTGAGGCCGGTGCTCGCCGGGTCCCAGGTCGTTCCCGAGTCGATCGACTTGATCACGTTCATTCCGCGGCCGGCCGCGTAGACCGTCGCCGGCGCCGTCGGATCGACGATGAGAGAATCGACGATCGCAGTCGTGGTCGCGGGGAATCCCGTCTCCTGCCACGTCGCGCCTCCGTCGATGCTCCGGAAAATGCGAGATTCGGAGTGGTCGTCCGGAAGCCGCTTGGAGGTGGCCGCGTAGAGGACGAGCGAGTCCGTGGGGTCGATCGTTGTGGCGGTCGGGTAGCCTTCGGGAAACGCGTCCAATCGGGTCCAGGTCGCACCCCGATCTGTCGTGCGAAAGAGACCGCTCGTCGTTCCGGCGTCGAAGGCTCCGGTGACCCTCGGATCGGCGGTCAGCGTCGTCACCCAGGTGCGGACGATCCCGGAATTCCTCGGCGTCCAGTGCGCGCCTGCGTCGACCGTGTGAGACACTCCCGCGTCCGTTCCGGCGAATGCGTCCACGTCGTCTAGGGGGGAGACCGCGATCGAACGGATGACGTGCGTCCCGAGCCCCGTGTTCGCCGGCGCCCAGTCGACGCCGCCGTTCTCGCTGACGAAGACGCCGGCCGCTGCCGTCCCGGCGTACAGGCGCGAGCCGCGCAAGACGAGCGACAGAACGCGCACGGCCGGAAGACCGCCGGCGACCATAGCAAACGTCGCCCCGCCGTCGATGCTCGTAAACAGGCCGCCATCGGTCGCCGCCCAGAGGTGTGTGGAATCGGTGGGATCGATGACGAGCTTCCAGACCTTGATCCGGGTCTGGTTGGTCGCCGACGGGCTCCAGTTGAGACCGCCGTCAGTGCTCGTGAACATCTGGTCGAGGTAGCCCATCGTGTGAAGGATGGACGGCGACGCCGGATCGAACGCGACCGTCCGCGTGTCCGTCGTCACCGATGCGCACAGCGTCCAACCCAGTCCGGAATTGGCACTGAGAGCAATGCCATCGCTTGCGGCGGCGAAGAGGGTCGTGTGGACTGCCGGATGAATCACGACGTCATACGCGAGTAAGGGAGTACCGGGAGGGGAGTCCATGAGCGACCAGCTGTCTCCCCCGGATTCGGTCTTGTAAATCCCGCCCTCTGTTCCGGCGTAAATGGTGTCGCTATTCGCGGGATCAATCGCAATGGAGCGCACGGGACTTCCGCTCAGGCCGGAGAGAGCGGGCTTCCAGGTTTGGCCGCCGTCGGTCGATTTGAAGATCCCGCCCGGAAATTGTGTCGAGCCGCCGCTGCCGCCGCCCTCGAAGCCGGCGTAGACGATCAGAGGATTGGTCGGATCGATCGCGACCGCCGTGACGAGACCGCCCTCGGGACCGGTGCCGGTCCAGAGATTGGTCGCGGGTGCGTCGGGAGCGCCGGCGACCGCCAGGGCCAGGGCGAGCGCCGGAAACGCCACGCGCCTCATGGGTTCCCTCGAGCTACACCCCGACCGGGTGCCAGGTGGTCTTGGTCTCGATGAAGGCTTCGATGACGTCGAGGCCTTGCGCCTTCTCGGCGAAGAGATCGGGCGGCGCATAGCGCTTCACGCGCTTGACGTTGACGGCGGCGTCCTGCGCGATCGCCTTCGACAGCGCCGCGTCGCCGCCCGCGTCGCAGATCGCGTTGACGTCCATGTGGCGCGCGAGGTGCGGCACGAGCTCTTCCTTGCGGCCCGAGATCAGGTTGGCGACGCCGGCCGGCAGGTCGGAGGTCGCGAGGACCTCGCCGAGCTCGAGCCCGGCGAGCGGATGCCGCTCGGAGAGGAGCACGACCGCCGCGTTGCCGGAGACGATCACGGGCGCGAGGTACGTCACGAGGCCGAGGAGCTCGGGAGTCTCCGGCGCGACGACGCCGACCACGCCCGTGGGCTCCGGCACCGAGAAGTCGTAGTACGACGACGCCACCGGATTGACCGTCGAGAGGAGCGCGCCGTACTTGTCGGACCAGCCAGCGTAATGAACGATCCGGTCGATCGACGCGCGCACCTCGCGGCGCGCGGCGGCGGGGGAGAGGCCGCGGCTCTCGCGCAGGATCTTCTCGAACGACTCGGCCCGTCCTTCGAGCATCTCCGCCATGCGGTAGAGGATCTGCCCGCGCAGGTATCCGGTCTTCTTCGCCCAGCCCTCCTGGGCGCCGCGCGCCTTGCCGACGGCGTCGCGCACGTCCTTGCGCGACCCGCGCGAGACGTTGGCGAGGAGCGCCTTCGTCGGCTTCGGCGAGTAGATCGGGTCCGAGCGGCCTGACTCGGTGCGCACCATCTCGCCGCCGATGAACAATTTGTAGGTCTTGCGGACTGGCAGTTCGGCGCTCATCCGAGCTCCACGTACTCCTTGAGTCCCTGCACGCCGCCCTCGCGTCCGAACCCCGACTCCTTGTAGCCGCCGAAGGGCGAGGCCGGGTCGAACTTGTTGAACGTGTTCGCCCACACGACGCCGGCGCGGAGCTTGGAGGAGACCCGGAAGATCTTCGATCCCTTGTCGGTCCAGACGCCGGCCGACAGGCCGTAGGGCGTGTTGTTCGCCTTCTCGATCGCCTCCTCCGGCGTCCGGAACGTCATCACGGCGAGCACGGGACCGAAGATCTCCTCGTGCGCGATGCGATGGGACTGGGCGACGCCGGTGAAGAACGTCGGCGGGAACCAGTAGCCCTTGACGGGGATCGCGCACGCCGACTGGTGGAGCTCGGCGCCCTCGTCCACGCCGCTCTGAACGAGCTCGCGAATCTTCGCGAGCTGCGCCGCGGAGTTGATCGCGCCGACGTCGGTGTTCTTGTCGAGCGGATCGCCCAGCCGCAGCGTCGCGATCCGGTAGGCGAGCTTGCGGCGCACGACGGGCTCGATCGACTCCTGGACGAGCAGGCGCGAGCCGGCGCAGCAGACGTGGCCCTGGTTGAAATAGATGCCGTTCACGATGCCCTCGACCGCCTGGTCGATCGCCGCGTCTTCGAAGACGATGTTGGCGGCCTTGCCGCCGAGCTCGAGCGTCAGGCGCTTGCCGGTCCCTGCGACCGCGCGCTGGATGATCTTGCCGACCTCGGTGGACCCTGTGAAGGCGATCTTGGCGACGCGCGGATGGTTGACGACGTGCGCGCCCGTCTCGCCGGCGCCGGTGACGACGTTGACGACGCCGGGCGGCAGATCCGCCTCGCGGCAGATCTCGGCGAGCGCGAGCGCCGTCAGCGGCGTGGTCTCCGCGGGCTTCAGGACGACGGTGTTTCCGCACGCGAGCGCCGGCGCGATCTTCCAGGCCGCCATGAGGAGCGGGAAGTTCCACGGAATGATCTGGCCGCAGACGCCGAGCGGCTCCGCGCGCCGCCCGCGGAAGGCCCACGAGAGCTTGTCGGCCCATCCCGCGTAGTAGAAGAAGTGCGCGGCAGCGAGCGGGACATCGACGTCGCGGGACTCCTTGATCGGCTTGCCGCCGTTCATCGTCTCCAGCACCGCGAGGGCGCGCGCCTTCTCCTGGATCAGGCGCGCGATCCGGTAGATGTACTTGCCGCGCGCGGCCGGAGCGAGCTTCGACCAGCGTTTCCGATACGCCTCCTCGGCGGCGCGCACCGCGGCGTCCACGTCGGCCGCGCCGGCCTCCCCGACCTCGGAGAGCACCGCCTCGGTGGCCGGATTGATCGTGCGGAAGTGCTTCTTCGAGCGCGGCGGGACGAAGCGGCCGCCGATGAAGAGCCCGTAGCGCGGCGCGATGGCGACGTGATCGGTGGCCTCGGGCGACGGCGCGTAGCTCCAGGCACTGCCGAACTCGAGGCTCGGGCGTTCGGCCGCGAGCTTCTCGGCCGCTTCCCGGCGCCGGGGATCGTCCCGAACCGTCGTGCTCAAGTCAGTCCTTCGTGAAGTAGTCGGCGCTCTGGTACCGGCCGCTCGCTTCCTTGGCGAGCTGCATGAGGAGGTCGTTGGTCACCGTCGAGGCGCCGATGCGGAAGAGGTGCGGAGTCAGCCAGTCGTCGCCGAGCGTCTCCTTGACGAGGACCAGCAGATGGAGCGCCTGCTTCGAGGTGCGGATGCCGCCGGCGGGCTTCAAGCCCACGCGGCGGCCGGTCTCGAAGAAATGGTCCCGGATCGCCTCGAGCATCACGAGGACGACGGCCGGCGTCGCCGCCGGGACGACCTTTCCGGTCGAGGTCTTGATGAAGTCCGCCCCGGCTGCCATCGCGAGATGGGAGGCTTTGCGCACGTTGTCGTAGGTTTCGAGCTCGCCGGTCTCGAGGATGACTTTCAGGTGCGCGGGCCCGCACGCGTCCTTGACCGCCGCGATCTCCTCGAAGACGGCCGCGAACTCGCCCGAGAGGAAGGCGCCGCGATCGATGACCATGTCCACTTCGTCGGCGCCCATCGCGACCGCGCGGCGCGTCTCGTCGATCTTGACGGGGAGCGGGACCAGGCCGGCGGGGAAGCCCGTCGCGACCGAGGCGACCTTGACTCCGCTGCCGGCCAGGGCCTGCTTCGCCACGGGCACGAGGTTCGGGTAGACGCAGACGGCCGCCACGTGCGGCACCGTCGGGTCGCCCGGAAGGGGCTGGACGGCCTTGCGGCAGAGCTGTCGGACCTTCCCCTCGGAGTCCTTGCCCTCGAGGGTCGTGAGGTCGAGCATCGAGATGGCGAGGCGGATCCCGGCGCGCTTGGCGTCTTTCTTGATGGACCGCTTGCCCAGAGCCGCGGCGCGCTCCTCGACGCCGACGGCGTCCACCCTCGGAACGAGAGAGAGGTCCAGAACCGGAGCCGCGGCGCTCATAGGAGTTTCGAAATTATAGGCCGCGGGGCCTCAGCCGTTGGGGATCTCCCAGAGCTCCCGGACCGCCGGATGGTCCCACGCGATCCGGTACTCGTCGGGCGCGGCGGGGTCGAAGACCTTCGTCACCATGTAGAGGAGCGAGCAGGGATTCGTCAGCGGCCGATAGCCGTGCGCGACGCCGGCCGGAATCCGCACGAGCTGCTCGGCGCCGTCGCCGGCGACGATGACCTGCGTCCGCCCGAGCGCCGGCGAGCCCTTCCGGATGTCGAGCAGGATGACCTTCGCGCGCGAGGGCGGCGGGAAGAACCAGATGTCTTCCTGCGCGAGGTGGTAGTGCAGGCCCTTGATGTGGCCCGCGGCGTCCACGGTAGAAAAATTGAGCTGGGCGGGAGCCGCGCCGTCGAAGAAGCTCGCGAGGGCTGCGGAGGCGCCCTCCCCGCGGGCGCGGAAGACCTCCAGGAAGAACCCGCGATCGTCCGTGTGCCGTGAGAGGCGGAGCGTCTTCACGCCCGGGATCGGCTCGGCGCGGCCGTAGGACTTGGGCGCGGAGCGGAACTCCGGCGCGATGTCTTCGGGGGTCATGGAGGCGGGATTCTACAGAAAGGGCGGGCCGAAGCCCGCCCTCGGAATCGCGGGAAAGACCCGGTCTACTTCATCGCCACCTTGGCGGCGGGCTTGATGTCTCCCTTCGCGGTCCAGGTGATGTTGAAGCCGTTCTTGTGATCCTGCTCGAACGCGTTGTCGCCCTTCCAGTGGTGCTTCGAGTACGCCAGGACGAATCCGTCGTTGGCGTTGGAGAACCAGTACTGGAGGTTCTTGACGACGACGGGCTGCGACTTGTCGGGCCGCATCGTCGCCGTCTTGTCGAGCGAGATCTCGGCCATGCCGCTCGCCATCTTCGCGTGCGACATCTTCGCGTCGTCATGCCACTCGATCGAGTCCTCGCGGGTCGAGAACTTCTCCCACTTGACCGGGAAAACCACGGCCAGAATCTCGCCGATCGCCTTGCGCTGCGCCTCGGACGACTTCTTGTCGAACGTCACGACCGCCCACTTGGTGGGCATCCCCGGTCCCGGGTGTTGGTGCCACTCGCCGCCGAGATCGAGGTCGAGCCAGACGATCTGGTCGGACAGGTCCACGTCGCCGTAGTGGCTTCCCTTGCGGAACTTGTAGACGTTGTTCGCCTTGCAGGAGTGCTCGTCCGCGGACGGGCCCGAAGTAGCAGGTGCAGAAGAGCGGGCACGAGCACCCCTCGATCGTGTCCACCGTCACGTCGTAGGTCGTGCGCTCGGCTTTGGACGGGCCCGCCGCGAGAAGCGCGCCGGCGGCGGCAACGAAGAGAAACAGGGCCAGAGGTTTCTTCATGCAGTCCTCCTTTCACGCGATGGGCCGGCGCCGGGCGCCGTCCCCAGGCAAAAGCTCGCGAAAGTTCTACGCCCGAGCCGCCTCAGAATCAAGGGCCTTCGCCTCCGTGCGGGGCGGTGCTACTCTCCGAGAATCGGCGGATCGGAGGGATCCATGCTCTCGAAACGTCTCCTCGCGGGCCTGCTCGGCTGCGGGATCACCGTCGCGGCCCTCGCCGCGGACCCGAACACGAACGTCTCCATCGCCGTGGACGGCACCGCGATCGACGGCGTGACGGGCTACCGCATCGATTTCTCCCGCCAGGACATGCTCCGCACGGACTCACGCCGGCTGGGGGTCGCGTACTCGCCGGACCAGCGCCTGCTCACCCTCACGGTCACCCAGAAGGGTCTCGCGCAGCTGCAGGACTGGCTCAATCAGACCATGACCGGCGGCACGCCGGCGACGCACACGGTGCAGGTCACCGCGAAGGACGAGAAGAACCAGGTCCTCGTCCGATGGGAGCTCACGAACGTCGTTCCGACGACGCTCTCGTCGGCGGCGTCCGGCAACTTCATCGACGTGACCGCGACGCTCGAGTTCTTCTTCGAGCAGCTCCGCCTTGTCGAGGCCCGAAACAACTAGCGGGCTGCTGAAAAATTGATGCGGGCGTCGTGTCCGGCCGCGGCGTTTCCTTCGCGAACGGCGGCCAAGACTTTTTGGCTCGGGTCGCGGTTGAGCCCTCCGGGCCGAAAACTCTCGGCTGCCGGTCGTCTTCGACCGCCGCAGCCGAGAGCTCAGTGACCGCGGTTCAATCCCTTGATGGCCTCGAGGAGGCCGACCGGCGGCCGCTCGAACCGCGCGCCGAACCCGGCCTGGCGCTCGGCCGACCGGTTCTGGAAGACGACGTTGCCGCGCACGCGAAACGCGCGCGGGTCGCCGGGTAGCGAGAAGACGAGCTCGACGTAGTCGCCGACGTCCGGCACCCGGCCGCTCGCCACGTACATCCCGCCGAGGTTGATGACCTCAACGAAGCCCGAGAGCTCCTCCTCTCCGAACCGGAGATTGGCCGGCGCGCCGATCCAGACCCGATCGGAAAGCCGCTGTTCCGCGGGCTTGCGCGCCTTTTTGTCGTCGGTCATCACTTCGGAGGGCAAACGGAGATTCGCCTCATCTGAAGGTGCAGTTTAACCGGAGCGTTCGGGGCGGTGTCAACCGCTCCCGAGCGCCATTTCGGCGAGTTTCGTCCAGGGATTTCGGTGTAGGCAACTCCGACGCTCCCGGGACGCGGAGCCGAGGTCCCCGGAAACGCGGCTCCGGTCCCGCGAATGAGCCGCCTTTTCGATATGCATTCGCGCGCGCCGCGCACGACGCGCTATTCTCCTGCCGACCGCTCATGAAAACGGTTGTTCGGATCCTGTTGGCGCTCGCCGCGCTCGGGCCCGTCGCCTGCGCGCGGCGCGAGGCGCCTCCCACGTTCTCCGACACGCTCTCGCGGCACATCGAGGGCGATCCCCCGACGCTCGACCCCACGATCACGGCCGAGGAGGTCGGCGCCCGGGTCGAGCAACTGCTCTTCCTGCCGCTCGTCGGCATCGACAAGGACCGCCGCTACGTGCCGGGAATCGCAGCCTCCTGGACCGTCTCTCCCGACGGCCTGGCGTTCGATTTCCGCCTCGACCCGGAGGCGCGCTGGGAGGACGGCACGCCGATCACGTCGGAGGACGTCGCGTTCACGCTCGACCGCGTGCGGGACCCGAAGGTGCCGGCCGTGAACTGGAAGCCGGGCTTCACGGATCTCGCGGCCGTCGAGACGCCCGAGCCGGGCCGCGTCGTCGTGCGCTTCCGCAAGCCGTACGCGCAGCGTCTGCTCGCGTTCAACCTGCCGATCGTGTCGCGGGCGGCGTTCGGCCGCGGCGAGACCGACCGGAAGCCGGTCGCGAGCGGCCCGTACCGGCTCGAGTCGTGGGAGCCGAACCAGAAGCTGACCCTCGTGCGGCGCGCGGACCGGCCGGCGACGATCTACCCCTTCCGCCGCGTCTTGTTTCGCGTGATCCCGGACAACGCCACGCGGTTTCGGTCGGGGATCCGCGGAGACCTCGATGAGTTCCGGATCAGCCGCGACCAGCGCGCCGAGGCGGATCGGTCGGCCGACTTCCAGGCGCGCAACCGCATCGTGAAGGTGCCGGTCTTCTCCGTCGTCATGGTCGTCTGGAACTGCCGGCATCCCGTTCTCTCCGATCCCCGTGTGCGGCGCGCCCTCGCGATGACGTGGCCGCGCACCGAGACCGCCGAGCGCCTCTACGCGCCCGACGCGCCGAAGCTCGACAGCGGCCCGTATCCGGCGGGGCTCCCGGAAGACGCGCCCGACGTCGCGCCCCCGGCCTACGACCCGGCCGCCGCGGGGAAGCTCCTCGACCAGGCGGGCCTGACGCCGGGCAAGGACGGCTTCCGGCGCAAGGCGGGCCGCCGCGTGACTCTGGAGTACCTCTATCCGGCGGGGCAGCCGATCTACCCGAACATCGGCGAGATCCTGCGCCAGTCCTACGAGAAGGTGGGCGTCGAGCTCGTCCTGCGTTCCCTCGACTGGGCCGCGTACTCCCAGCGCTTCGCGAACGGGGAGTTCGAGGTCGCGCCGTACAACAACGAGTTCATCCCGCCGAACCTGGACCCGTATCCCTTCTACCACTCGAGCCAGTTCCCGCCGCAGGGGCTCAATTCCGGCTTCTACAAGAATCCCGAGGCCGACCGGCTCATGGAAGCCGCGCAGGCGGCGCTCGACGACGCGCAGCGCCTCGACCTCTACCGGCAGATTCATCGCCTCCTCGCGGCCGATCCGCCCGCCGACTTCCTCTGGACGGCGGAGCAGTACTGGGGGATCTCGCGGCGGCTCGAGAACGTCGAGGTCTCGCCCCTCGGCCTCTTCCACTTCCTGCCCGGCCCGCTCGGCTGGCGGCCCGCCGGCGCGCCCCGATAGGACTCTCGTGCCGGGGCCGCTGTCCGGCATCCTCGTCCTCGATCTTTCGCGCGTGCTCGCGGGGCCGTTCTGCACGATGCTGCTCGCCGACCTCGGCGCGCGCGTCGTGAAAGTCGAGCAGCCCGAGGGCGGCGACGTCACGCGCGGCTGGGGGCCGCCGTATCACGCGGAGGAGCGGGCTCGCCGCTTACTTCCTGTCGGTCAACCGCAACAAGGAGTCGATCGCGCTCGACCTGGCGTCGCCGGACGGCAGGCGCTCGGTCGAGATCCTGGCGCGCCGGGCCGACGTGCTCGTCGAGAACTTCGCGGCCGGCGCGTGGCGGCGGTTCGGGCTCTCCGTCGAGGGCCTGCGCCGCGAGAACCCGCGGCTCGTGACCGCTTCGATCACCGGATTCGGGCGGCGCGGGCCCGACGCGTCCGCGCCGGGCTTCGACCTGCTCGCCCAGGCCGGCGCGGGACTGATGGCGATCACGGGCGAGCCGTCCGGAGAGCCGACCAAGGTCGGCGTCGCGGTGTCGGATCTGCTCGCCGGCTGCTACACGGCGGTCGGCGTCGTCGCCGCGCTCGCGGGCCGCGAACGCACCGGCGTCGCGGCGCACGTCGAGACCGACCTCTTCTCCGCAACGCTCGCCTCGCTCATCAACGTCGCGCAGTCGGTGCTCTTGACGGGGGAGGAGGCGCGGCGTCACGGCAACGCGCACCCGCAGATCGTGCCGTACCGCCCGTTCCACGCCGCCGACGGCGAGTTCATCCTGGCGGTGGGGACCGACCCGCAGTTCGCGCGGCTGTGCGACATCGTCGGGCGGCCCGAGTGGCGGAGCGATCCGCGTTTCGCCGTGAACGAGGGGCGCGTGCGAAACCGCGAAACGCTCGAGGCGGCGCTCGAAGAGACCTTCCGCCGCGAGCCCCGGGCCGCCTGGCTCGACCGCTGCCGCGCGGCCGGCGTTCCCGCGGGCCCGGTGCGCGGTCCGCTCGAGGCGCTGCAATCGGAGACGGCCCGGGCGCTCGAGGCCGTGCGCGAGGTCGCGGGTGTCGCGTTCGTCGCGTCGCCGATCCGCGTCGCGGGCGCCGAGGCGCCGCTCGCGTTTCCGCCGGCGCTCGACGCCCAGGGCGACGCCCTGCGGCGGGAGTTCGGGCTGCCCGGCGGGAAACCGGGAGGCGCGCCGTGAAGATCGCGTTCATCGGGACGCACGGCGTCGGCAAGACGACGCTCTGCTTCGAGCTCGCGGCCCTGCTCAAGAAGCGGGACAAGACCGTCGAGATGGTGCGCGAAGTGGCGCGATTCTGCCCGCTCCCGATCAACCGCGACACGACGGTCGCCGCGCAGTCGTGGATCCTCCACACGGAGATCGCGGAGGAGCTCGTCGCCGAACACAAGGCCGAGGTCGTCGTCTGCGACCGGAGCGTGCTCGACAACTACTGCTATCTGCTCCAGACGGGCCGTCTGCCCGTTCTCGAGCCCCTCGTGCGCTGGTGGACCTCGACCTATGGCCTGCTCATCAAGGTGCCGATCGTCGGCGCCCTGCAGTTCGACGGGCTGCGCGACGTGGACGACGCCTTCCAGCGCGCCGTGGACGAGAAGATCGAGGAGGTCCTGGCGGAGTGGAGCGTGCCCGTCCTGAGGCTCGACGCGGCCCGGCGTCCGGACTGGGCCGCGGATTCGCTCCAGGCGATCCTGCCGCTCTTGGGCCCGGTCCAGCAGCCGCTCTTCGAAGGCGAGGGCGAGCCGGCGCCTTAGGTCGAGGCGCCCACTCCCCGCGCGGCGGCCGTCACGGCGCTGACGATCGCGCGGGCCGCGACCTCCGCCGCCGCCGCGCCGACGCGCAGCCGCATCGGCACCGACGGCGCGCCGCCCCCCGGCGCGAGCGCGAAGACGGCGTCGCCGTCCACGACGGAATGCGACGGGCGAACGGCCCGCGCGATGCCGTCGTGCGCCTCGATCGCGACGCGCTTGAGCGCGCCCGGCTCGAACGGCACGGTCGTCGCGACGCAGACGAGCGTCGTGTTCCCGCCGGGCGCCGGATCGGCGGGCAGGCCGTCGCGCCAGATCGCGCGCGCCGCGCGGAAGGAGGCGTCGTCGTGCGCCGCGCCGGCGATGCGCGCACCCGTGTCGGGATCGACCACGTCGCCGAAGGCGTTCACCGCCGCGAGCGCCGCGACGACCGCGCCGCCCGGCAGCTCCAGCGCGGCGCATCCGAGGCCGCCCGGCGAGGAGCGGCCGATCCCGAGGACCTTTCCGACGGTCGCGCCGCAGCCGGCGCCGACCGGGCCGGTCTCGACCTCGCCCTCGCGCGCGGCCTCGCAGGCCGCCCATCCGTCCGCCTCGCCGGGGAAGGCGTCGGCGTCTCCGACCGCGAGGTCGAAGAGCACCGCTGCGGGAACGATCGGCACGCGCGCCGGCCCGACCGGGAATCCCTCCCCGCGCCGCCGCAGCCACGCCGTGACGCCGGCCGCGGCCGCGAGGCCGAAGGCGCTGCCGCCCGTGAAGAGAAGGCCGTGGATCTCCGAGACGAGATTGCCGGGCACGAAGACGCCGGTCTCCCGCGTGCCGGGCGCTCCGCCGCGCACGTCCACGGCGGCGATCGTACCGGCGGGAGGCAGGATCACGGTGCAGCCCGTGCGCTCCGCTCGAAGCGTGCGGTGCCCGATGCGATAGCCCGGCGGGAACGCGGACATGGCGCTAACTGGCCCGCGCGGGGCGCGCGACGGCGTAGCGAAGCCGCACGACGCCGTCCGAGAAACGCCGGCAGGACTTCAGAGCGAGCGGCACGGTGCGGTGACGGGGCGCAACGAGCGGGATCCCTTCGCCGATCAACGTCGGCACGACGTGGATCCGGAGCTCGTCGATCTCTCCGGCGTCGAGAAACGACGCGATGAGGCCCGCGCCGCCCATGATCCAGACGTCTTTCCCGCGCGTCGCGCGAAGCCGCCGCGCGAACCGCGCAACGGATTCCGTGACGAGCTCGACCGCCGGCGACGCCAATCGTCGGCCGCGACGCGAGAAGACGAAGTTCTTCTTCCCGGGATCGAACGCCGCGCCGGGGATGCCCTTCCTCTGGAACTCCAGCGCGAGCTCGTACGTCTTGCGCCCCCACAAGATCGTGTCGATCGAACGGTAGAAGGCCGCCATTCCGTAATCGCCGGCCGTCCGCGGGCGGTCCAGCCAGTCGACGCCGCCGTCCTTGCGCGCGAGAAATCCGTCGGCGCTCGTCGCGACGAGGACGATGATTCGGCGGCGGCGCACGGCCTTACGTCTCGTCCCGGACGCGCCGGATCCGCGAGGGCCGCCCGGCCCGATCGCAGGCGACGCAGTAACGCGCCCCGCGGAAGGCGCGGAACCGCCGGAAGAGGGCGGCGCAGCCCTCGCAACGGTAGACGATCTGGCGCCGGCGGGCGCGCCACGCGGTGAGCGCCTCGGTGACGGGCGCCGCCCGTCCCTTCGCGCCGAGCTGCCGCGCGAGCTTCCGGAAGAACGGCCCGTGTCCCTCGCGCCGGCCGCGACGCGCGAAGGCCCAGGCGTGCGCGGCTTCGTGGAGAAGCGTCTCGCGCCGCTCCGCCTCGGGCAGGTGGGCCGAGATCGTGATCGTGTGCGGCTGTCCGTAGCGGATCTCGCCGCCGGTCAGCTTGCGCCGCGAGAGGCGCACGTCGGCGGGGCCGAACCCGAATCGCGCCGCGAGGCGATCGTAGAGACGCTGCAGATCCTCGCCCTCGTCCGGAGCCGCGAGCTCGAAGAGCAGATCCACCGGATAAGATTAGTCCGAAAGGGAGGAGTCATGACACGCAGGGTCTTCTCGCTCGGCGCAATCCTCGTGCTGTCCGCCGCGATCGGCCGCGCGCAGTCCGGCGGCAAGATGGTCTCGTTTCCAAGCGGCTCCGAGACGATCTCGGGGTATCTCGCCGTCCCCGAAGGATCGGGCAAGAAGCCCGGCATCGTCGTGATTCAGGAATGGTGGGGCTTAAACGACTGGGTGAAGGCGAAGGCCGATCACTTCGCCTCCGAGGGATACGTCGCGCTCGCGCCCGACCTCTATCGCGGCAAGGTGGCGACCGACGGCGACACGGCGCATCAGCTCATGCGCGGCATGCCGGAGGACCGCGCGATGCGGGATCTCAAGGCGGCCGCGGCCGCGCTGCGCGCGAGGCCGGACGTCGATTCCACGCGTATCGCGTCGATCGGCTGGTGCATGGGCGGCGGGTACTCGCTCGCGCTCGCCTTCGCCGAGCCGACGCTCGCGGGCTCGGTCGTCTACTACGGGAGGCTCGTCACGGACCCGGCCACGATCGCGGGCCTCAAGGTGCCGTTGCTCGGCAATTTTGGCGGACAGGACCAGGGGATTTCGCCGGACAGCGTCCGCGCGTTCGAGAAGCAGGCGAAGGGCGCCGGGCGGAGCGTCGACTTCAAGATCTATCCCGACGCCGGGCACGCCTTCGCATCGTCGAAGGATCCCAAGGTGTTTCGGGAAGCGGACGCGAAGGACGCCGATGCGCGCGCCGAAGCGTTCCTCGGCAAGACGCTCAAGGGGAAGTGACGGGGCGCGCTACTTCCGGTTCTTGTACCAGTCCGCGTTGATCTGCTGGAAGTGCTTCCACTTCTCCGGGATCGTCTCCTCGGTGAAGATGGCGGTCACGGGACAGGCCGGCTCGCAGTTGCCGCACTGGATGCAGACGTCGGGATCGATGTAGAGCATCTCCGCCGCCGCGAAGTCGGCTTCGTCCTTGCGCGGGTGAATGCAGTCGACCGGACAAACATCGACGCACGCCGTGTCCTTCGTTCCGATGCACGGCTCCGCGATGATGTACATGCCCATGAATTGATCCTCCTGTCGCTCTATTCGAGGGAGACGGATTCTAGCAAAGAGCCTTTCGCCGAAATGCCTTGAAAACTCTCTTTGCGGCCGCGCCGCTGGGCCGGCGGCCCGCCGAGACGAGTCCTCGCGCGGCCGCGCGAAAGCGCTACTTTCCCACCGAGATCTGGTAGGCGAGATTCCGGCCGTCGGGCTGGGTTCCGTAGCGCACGGTGACCTTCGCGCCGGGCGTCAGGACGCCGTTGAAGCGCGTCTCGGCGTTCCAGACCAGGGTCAGCTCCTCCGAGGCGACCCTGACGACCAGCGTCTGGTGTTCGGCGTCGAGCCTGGAAATCGTCCCGCTGACCGTCTGGGAGCGGTCCGCGGCCTCCGCCGGACCCGCGAATGCGGCCGCGAGGACGGCGAGAGTCGCCAGAGTGCGGATCGTCTTCTTCATCAGCCGGGTCTCCAGTGCCGAAAAACGCCGGCGCACCGGCGGGCATTCCGCGGCGGCTCTCGCGCGTATTTGACAGGACTGCCGCCGGCTCCTAAAATACGCCGTTTTTCTCGCAACCCCCCGGGAGGATTTGTACGATGTCAAAACGCTGGACCGAAGCGGAACTCCGGTTTCTGAGAGACAACGCCGGGAAGATGAGCATTCAAGCCCTGGCGGACGTCGTCTCGGTGCGCATCGACGAGCTCGAAAAGAAGATGGAGAAGCTGGGCCTGACCGGCGGCGCGGAGGCGCCGGCGGCGCGCAAGGCGCAGACCCTCAGGGAGCTGTCCCGTCTCGCGGAGAGCGCCCGCAAGGAATTCGACCGCGGCGTCTCCGCCCTCCAGCGCAAGAAGAGCGACGACGCCGAGCGGCATTTTCTCGAGCTCGTCCAGAAATATCCCGAAGAAAAGGAGCTGGTGGATCGCGCCCGCGTGTATCTGGCCGTCTGCGAGCGGCAGAAGCGCGCCGGGGCGCCGGCCCTGATCGAACCGGAGGACTTCTACTACGCCGCCGTGCTCGCGAAGAATCGCGGCGAGGTCTCCGAGGCGATCGAGCACCTCAAGCGCGCGGCGAAGAAGAACGGCGGCGGCAAGGTGGATTTCCTCCTCGCGTGCTGCTACGCCCAGAACGGCGAGCGGGACACGGCCATCGAGCACCTGAAGCGCGCCATCGAAGAAGATCGGAGCAACCGAATCCTGGCGCGCCACGACAGCGACTTCGATCCGGTCCGCGACACGCCGGAGTTTCAGGAGCTGCTCGCATCGTAAAGGGCGGCGCGCCGCCGCGAGGCGGCCAGCCGACAAAACGGGTTCCTTCGTGACGAAATCCCGACGGCCCCGGGTCTCTCCGGCTCGCAAGCGAAGCCGGAAGCCCCCGGCGCGGCCCGAGGGTGCTCCCCGCGTCATCATTCTCGCGGCGGGCGTCGGATCCCGGATGCGGTCGACGCGGCCGAAGGTGCTGCATCGCGTCGGCGGCCGCACGCTCCTCGACTCCGTGCTCGAGGCCGCGGAGAGCCTCTCGCCCTCGCGCGTCATCGTCGTGCTCGGCGCCGGACGCGAGGAGGTCCGGGCGTCGCTCGACGGCCGTGCGGTGCGTTTCGTCGTGCAGGATCCGCCGCGCGGGACGGGCGACGCGGTCGCGCAGGCCTTGCCGGAGATCGCCGGCGGCGCGGGCCCCGTCTTCGTCCTCGCCGGCGACACGCCGCTCCTCCGAACCGAGACGCTCGCGGCGCTCGCCGAGCATCGCCGTCGGGAGAGCCTCGACCTCGCGCTCCTCTCCTTCCGCCCGCCGGATGCCGGCGAGTTCGGACGGGTCGTGCGGGATTCGCGGGGCCGCGTGCGCCGGGTCGTCGAGGCGCGCAACGCGTCGGAGAAGGAGCGGCGGATCGGCGAGGTCAACGCCGGGGTGTATTGCTTCGCGGCCGAGGCTCTGGCGCGCGCGCTTCCGAAGCTGCACGTCGATCCGATCTCGAAGGAGTACTACCTGACCGACGTCGTCGAGATCCTCGCGGGGTCGGGAGGGCGCGTGGACGCGCGGGTCGCCGAGGACTGGCGCGAGGCCTGGGGAGTCAACACGCGGCGCGATCTCGCGGCCGCCGAGGAGATCGAGCAGCGCCGGCGCGTCGAGCGGGCGCTCGATTCGGGCGCCACGGTCCTCGACCCGCTCACGGCGCGCCTCGGGCCGCGCGTGCGCGTCGAGGCGGATGCCATCCTGCACCCGTTCGTTTGGCTGGACGGCGAGACGACCGTGTCCGAGGGAGCCGAGGTTCTGCCGTTCACGCACGTCGTGGACTCGTCGCTCGCTCCCGGCGCGGTCGTGGGGCCGCACTGCGATCTGGACGGCGCGAAGATCGGCCCGCGCGCCCGCGTGGGCCCGTTCGCGCGCCTGCGCCCCGGGTCCGTGCTCGAGGCCGACGTGAAGGTCGGCAACTTCGTCGAGACGAAGAACACGGTTCTCCGCGAGGGCGTGAAGGCGCAGCACCTCGCGTACCTCGGAGATGCCGACGTGGGCGCACGGTCCAACATCGGGGCCGGCGTCATCACCTGCAACTACGACGGCTCCCGGAAGCACCGCACGACGATCGGCGAGGGCGTGTTCGTCGGCAGCGACGCCCAGCTCGTGGCGCCGGTGACGGTCGGCAAGGGCGCGTATGTCGGCGCCGGCGCGACGATCACGCAGGACGTGCCGGAAGGCGCCCTCGCGCTGTCGCGCGTGCCGCAGATCAACATCGAGGGATGGGTCGAGAAGCGCAAGGCGAAGGTCGGCGACGGCCACGGCCACGGCCAAGGAACACGGATCGAAGCAGAAGGCGTGATTCGCCTCGGAGGGTAATCGGCCATGTGCGGAATCGTCGGCTACGTCGGTCCCCGGGAAGCGGCTCCGATCCTCCTCGAGGGCCTCAAGCGTCTCGAATATCGCGGCTACGATTCGGCCGGCATCGCGACCCTCGCGAACGGCCGGTTCACCGTCTCGCGCAGCCCGGGCAAGCTCTCGAATCTCGTCGCGAAGCTCAACGGCTCGGCGAACGGAGGCGGCGGCACGACGGGGATCGGCCACACGCGCTGGGCCACGCACGGGCGGCCGACCGAGGCCAACGCGCACCCGCACCGCGACTGCACGGGCAAGGTGGTCGTCATCCACAACGGAATCCTCGAGAACTTCGCGGAGCGCAAGGCGGCGCTCCTCGCGGCCGGCCACACGTTCTCGAGCGAGACGGACACGGAGGTCTTCGCCCACGAGGTCGAGGCGTCGTATCGCGGCGACCTCTTCGAGGCGGTGCGTCATGCGGCGTCCGTCCTCCGCGGCGCGTACGCGGTCGTCGTTTCGACGAGCGAGGAGCCGGGGGTGCTCGTGACCGCGCGCTCGGGACCTCCGATCGTGCTCGGTCTCGGCGAGGGCGAGAACTTCGTCGCGTCGGATCCCGTGGCTCTCGTGCCATGGACGCGGGACGTGATCTTCCTCGAGGACGGCGACGTCGCCCGCGTGGACACGCGCGGCGTGCGCATCGTGGACGGGGCGGGGAAGGACCTCGAGCGGCCGCGCCACCGCATCCTGTGGGACGCCGTCGCGGCGGAGAAGGGCGGCTACCGCCATTTCATGGCCAAGGAGATTCACGAGCAGCCGACGGCGATCGCCGAGACGCTCGGCGGCAAGGTCTCGCTCGGGACGGGGGAGATCCTGCTGGCGGATCCGCTGCTCTCGCCCGAGCGGGTCAAGGATTTCGACCGCGTGCTGCTCCTCGCGTGCGGCACGTCCTGGCATTCGGCGCTCATCGGGAAGTTCCTGATCGAAGGCATGGCGCGGATCCCCGTCGAGGTGGACTACGGCAGCGAGTTCCGCTACCGGCGTCCCGTGGTCTCTGATCGCACGCTGACGATCGGCATCTCGCAGTCGGGCGAGACCGCCGACACCGTGGCGGCGCTGTCCGAGGCGCGGCGGGCCGGCTCCCCGATCGGCGCCATCGTGAACGTGCCCGGCAGCCAGATCGCCCGGATGGCGGATGCCGTTTTCCCGACCCACGCGGGCCCCGAGATCGGCGTCGCGTCGACCAAGGCCTTCACGACGCAGCTCGCCGTCCTCTTCCTGATCGCGGGCAAGCTGCGCGAGTCGCGCGGCCTCGAGCGGGGCCTGACGGAGACGGAGCGCACGGCGCTCGCGCATCTCCCCACGGCCGCGGGCCGCACGCTCTCGACGGAGCCGGAGCTCGAGGAGCTCGCCAAGCGCTACCAGGGCGCCACCGACTTCCTCTTCCTCGGACGGGGCCCGCACTACCCGGTCGCGCTCGAGGGGGCGCTGAAGCTCAAGGAGATCTCCTACATCCACGCCGAGGGTTACCCGGCGGGCGAGATGAAGCACGGTCCGATCGCGCTCGTGGACGAGAAGCTGCCGGTGGTCGTGCTCGCGCCGCACGACGGCTGGCGCGAGAAGACGCTCTCCAACCTCCAGGAGGTCAAGTCGCGCGACGGCATCGCGATCGTCTTCACCACGCGGCCCGACGACGCCGTCTCGGCGATCGCGGACCACGTCATCGTGATTCCCGAGACGATTCCCGAGCTGCAGCCGATCCTGTCGGTGATCCCGCTGCAGATGCTCGCGTACCACGTGGCCGTTCGCCGCGGCTGCGACGTGGATCAGCCGCGGAACCTCGCGAAGAGCGTGACGGTCGAGTGAGGTGCTGATAGCTTTGCCCTCGTGCCCGACGACTCTCCCTCACTGACCGGCCTCAATCCCGAGCAGCGCGCCGCGGTCCTCCACGAGAAGGGGCCGCTGCTCGTCCTCGCCGGCGCCGGCTCCGGCAAGACCCGGGTCATCACGCACCGGCTGGCGCGCCTGATCGAGTCGGGCGTGGACCCGCGCACGATCGTGGCCGTCACCTTCACCAACAAGGCGGCGCGCGAGATGCGCGAGCGCTCGCTGCGGCTTCTGGGCGGCCGCGCGCTCGCGTCCTTCATCGGCACCTTCCATTCCTGGGGCGTGCGGTTCCTCCGGCGGCACGCCGCGGCGGCGCGTCTCGACCCGCGCTTCGGCATCGCGGACAGCGCGGATCAGCTCACCGTCGTCAAGCAGGCCATGGGAGAGGCCGGGGTTTCGGAGCAGGTCCTGTCGCCCGGCGCGGTGCGCGCACGGATCTCGCAGGCGAAGAACGCCCTGCGGAGCCCCGAGAGCTTCGAGGCGTCCGCGGACGACTTCGCGAGCGAGCGCATCGCGAGGATCTACGCGCTGTACGAGAAGCTCTTGTCGGCCTCCGGCGCCCTCGACTTCGACGATCTCATCGTGCGCCCGGTGCGGCTCCTCCGGTCGGAATCCGCCGTGCTGGCCGCCGAGCGCCGCCGCACGCGGCATCTGCTGATCGACGAGTACCAGGACACCAACGGCGCGCAGGACGCGCTCGTGAAGCTGCTCGGCGAGGGCGCCGACTCCCTCTGCGCCGTGGGCGACGAGGACCAGGCCATCTACCGGTGGCGCGGCGCGGAGGTCGAGCACATCCTGCGCTTCGACGCCGACTTCCCCGGCGCGCGCGTCGTGCCGCTCGAGCGCAACTACCGCTCGACCGCCGGCATTCTCGAGGCGGCGTCGGCTCTCGTGTCGCACAATCGCCGCCGCCGTCCGAAGGCGCTGCGCGCCGACCGGGGCGCGGGCGCGCGCGTCCGTCTCTGGCGATTCGAGGAGGACCGGATCGAGGCCGGGGAGATCGCGCGGGCCGTGTCGGAGAGCGGGCGGCCGCCGTCCGACGTCGCCGTCCTCTACCGCACCAACGCGCAGTCGCGGGCGTTCGAGGAGGAGCTCCTGCGGCGGCGGATTCCCTACGTCGTGTACGGCGGGATGAAGTTCTACGAACGCGCCGAAGTGAAGGACGCGCTCGCGTACCTGCGCCTCGCGCTGCGGCCCGAGGACGACCTCGCGTTCCGGCGCGTCGTCAACGTCCCGGCGCGCGGCATCGGGTCCGCGACGCTCGAGATCGTGGCGCGCGCCGCGCGGGAGGCGGGGCGGTCCTGGTGGGAGGTGTCCGGCGAACCGCTGCCGGGCCTCACGGAGCGCGCCCGCGTGGCCCTCGGCCGCTTCCGAGCCGTGGTGACGGATCTCCACGGGAAGGCCGCCGACTGGACGCCGTCCGCGCTCCTCGAGCACCTGCTCCAGGCCACCGGTTACGCGGCGCTCTACGAGCGATCCGAGGAGCCGGAGGATGTGGCGCGACGCGAGAACCTGGAGGAGCTGCTGTCTTCCGCGCGCGAATTCGAGCGGTCGAACGAGGAAGGCGCGACGATCGCCGACTACCTCGACGCCGTGGCGCTCGCGACGGATGCGGACACGGATACGCGCGCCGGCGCCGTGACGCTGTCGACGCTCCACGCGGCCAAGGGACTCGAGTTCCCGGCCGTGTTCGTCGTGGGACTCGAGGAAGGGTTCCTCCCGCACGGGAACTCCGCCGAGGACCCCGAGGAGCTCGAGGAGGAGCGGCGCCTGCTCTACGTCGGCATGACGCGCGCAAAAGACGAGCTCACGCTGACGCTCGCGGACCGGCGCCTCGTGTACGGCCGCGTGCAGTACCGCCAGCCGTCGCGGTTCGTCGAGGAGCTGCCGGCGGCCGCGATCGAGGAACGGGGGAAGCCGTCGAGATTCGCGTCATTCCGGTCGACGCTGTTCGATCGCGAGGATTCGGGGCCGCGCGGCGGGCGCCGGACGGAGGTCGCATTACGACTTCGATGCGCAACCCGATGCCGCCGAGCCCGAGGAGTCGGGCGCCCTGCGGCGCGGCCGGCGCGTGCGCCACCCGCGCTACGGCGTCGGCGTGATCCTCTCGCAGGAAGGCTCCGGCGACGACACGCGGCTGACCGTCTATTTCGACCGCGCCGGCAAGAAGAAGTTCGTGGCGCGGTACGCGGATCTGACGTTGGCATGACTACGGACTTTGGACTAAGGACTGATTTTTCTGAGGCATCCAGCCACCACAGAACGAGTCCTTAGTCCCTGGTCCCTCGTCTGAGCACGAGCCCGATCATCCTCCCCGCCTTCGCCCCGTCCCTTCGATAGCTCGCGTACTTTTCGCCGCCGCAGCGCGTGCACGCGGGATGCTGGGAGACGTTCTCGCGCGGGACGCCGGCCGCCTCGAGCTGGGCGCGGTTGACGGCGGGAAGATTCAGATAAAACCGCCCGCCGCAGGAGGCGCGCAGGAACTCACCGGCGAACTGTGCCGCGACCTCGCCTCCGACCTCGTAGCAGCAGGGCCCGATCGACGGGCCGAGCCAGGCCCGCACGGTGCGCGGGTCGGCGCCCAGATCCCGCAGCGCCGCCACGGCCGATCCGGCTGCGTTTTTCGCCGTGCCGCGCCAGCCCGCGTGCGCCGTCGCAATCGCGGTTCCCGAAGAGAGCAGGATCGGGACGCAGTCCGCCGTCTGCACGGCGAGCGCGACGCCGGGAAGATCGGTCGCGAGCACGTCGCACTCGCCGGCGTCCGTTGCGTCGCCGCGCGCCGGCGCGTTCCGCACGACGACCGCGCGATTGCCGTGCACCTGCGTCGCGCGGACGATCGGCGTGCCGTCGAGCGCGAGCGCACGCGCGAGCCGCAGCGCGAGATGGCGCGTCGGCGACGGCTCGCCCTCGGGTGCGACGCCGCGTCCGGAGAACGCGACGAGAACGTCAGCTGGAAAGGGTTCCGGTCGGAACATGACGACGTCCCGGACGGTCTCCTCGCGCCAGTCGCTCGAAATCATCGTGCTAGAATTCTACAGTGTCACCCGTGGAAACGTCTGAAAAGACGCGGGTTTTCCCCGTCATCGGGCTCGAGGTGCACGCCCAGCTCCAGACGCGCTCGAAGATCTTCTGCGGCTGTCCGGTCACGGTCGCCGCTCCCGCCAACGAGGCGACCTGCCCGATCTGCCTCGGCTTTCCGGGCACGCTCCCGGTCCTGAATCGCCACGCGGTCACGCTCGCGCTGCGCTTCGCCTCCGCCGTCGGCGCGGAGATCCACCGCGACTCGCGCTTCGCGCGCAAGCACTACTTCTATCCGGACCTTCCCAAGGGATACCAGATCACGCAGTACGACCGGCCCTTCGCCACGGGCGGCGCGATCGAGATCGACGGACCGGACGGCCCGCGGAAGATCCGCCTCGTGCGGGTTCACCTCGAGGAGGACGCCGGCAAGTCGCTCCACGAGACGCCGTTCGCCGACGTGCCGCCGACCGAAACGCTCGTGGACTGGAACCGCGCCGGCGTTCCGCTGATCGAGATCGTGAGCGAGCCGGACATCCGCGCGCCCGAGGAGGCCGCGTCGTACCTGACGGAGCTGCGCCGGCTCCTGCGCTACACCGGCGTTTCCGACGGCGACATGGAGAAGGGGAACCTGCGCTGCGACGCGAACGTCTCGGTGCGGGCCTCGGAGACCGCGCCGCTCGGCACGCGCGTCGAGATCAAGAACCTCAACTCGATCCGCTTCGTGGCGAAGGCCGTCGAGTACGAGATCGAGCGTCAGGCCGAGGCGATCGCGCAAGGCGAGCGGATCGTCCTCGAGACGCGGCTCTGGGACGCCGCCGCCGGCCGCACCGCGCCGATGCGGGGCAAGGAAGAGGCGCACGACTACCGCTATTTCCCCGAGCCGGATCTCGGCGCGCTCGTCGTGGACGAGGCATGGATCGCGGAGGCGGTCGCGGACACGCCGGAGCTGCCGCGGGCGCGAAAGGCGCGGTTCGTCGCGGGCCACGGCATCGCGGCGGCCGACGCGGAAACGCTCGTCTCGGCCCGCGAGCTCGCCGACTACTTCGAGAAGGTCGTGGCCGCGGGAGCGCCGCCGAAGGCCGCGGCCAACTGGACGACCGGCGAGATCCTCCGCTGGATGAAGGAACGCAAGCACTCTCCGGAGGACGCGCTCTCCTTCGCCGTGACGCCGGAGCGGCTCGCGGGGCTCCTGCGCCTGCTCGAGAGCGGCGCGATCTCCGCCGCGTCCGCCAAGGACGTCCTCGCCGCGATGATGGACTCGCCGGCGCCCGCCGAGGAGATCGTCGCCCAGCGCGGCCTCGGAAAGATCTCCGACGCCAGCGCGCTCGAAGGGATCGTCGCCGAGATCGTCTCCTCCAATTCCTCTCAGGCCGCCCTCTACCGGTCGGGCAAGACGCAGACGTTCGGCTGGTTCGTCGGCCAGGTCATGAAGAAGACCGGCGGGCGCGCCGATCCGGCCGCCGTCCGCGCGGCGCTCGAGCGCGCGCTCGGTTCCGGAGGGCAAACGCAAGCGTGATCCAGCTCTTCCGCGTCTCCAAGGACTACGGGCGCTTCCGTCACGCCCTCGCGGACGTCTCGTGCATGATCGACCGCGGCGAGTTCGTGTTCCTGACGGGGCCTTCGGGCGCCGGCAAATCGACGTTCCTGAAGCTCCTCTTCCGCGAGGAGTCGCCTTCGTCGGGTCAGATCGTCGTCAACGGGCGCAACATCGGCGTCCTGCCGCCGTCGCAGATTCCGTACTTCCGGCGGACCGTCGGCGTCGTCTTCCAGGACTTCAAGCTCATCGGCCGCAAGACCGTCTTCGAGAACGTGGCGTTCGTGCAGAACGTGCTCGGGCTGCCGCGCGCCGAACAGAAGCGCCGCGCGTACCACGTTCTGAAGCGCGTAGGCCTCCATCACCAGATGAACGCGCTGCCCGAGGAGCTCTCCGGCGGCGAGCAGCAGCGCGTCGCGATCGCGCGCGCCATCGTGAACGAGCCGACGCTCCTGCTGGCGGACGAGCCGACCGGAAACCTCGACCCCGTGCTCTCGGAAGAGATCATGCGGCTCTTCGCGGAGATCAACATCCGCGGCACGACGGTGCTCGTCGCGACCCACGACATCGAGCTCATCCGCCGCATGGGCAAGCGCGTCCTGACGCTCGACCGCGGCCACCTGCGAGAGCGCGAGATGGCGCGCGAGGCGCCGGGACTCATGCGGGAAGTGCCATTTCTGCCTCTGGGGTAGGACGAGTTATCAGTTGTCGGTTATCAGTCGTCAGTTTCGGAACCGAAAACTGAAAACTGAGAACTGACAACTTCTCATGAAACCTCGCTACGTCGTCGGAGAGGCGCTCTCCATCGCGCGGAGCGGCCGCCGGCAGACGGCCATGGCCGTCCTGTTGATCGCGCTGGCGCTCTACGTTCCGGGGCTGCTCGTTCTCATCTCGCGGAACCTCGCGCGCCTCGCGGCCTCCGAGGCGGAGCCCGTCGGCGTCGTCGTGACGCTCGCGCCGGCGGCCGACGCGCATGCCGTCGCGGAGCGCCTCGCGACCGACCGCCGCATCGCGAAAGTGCGCATCGTGTCGAGCGCCGCCGCTCTCGAGCGCTTCCGGAGCGCGTACCCGGATCTGGCCGCGGCCATCTCGGGGCTCGAAGAGGCCCCGTTTCCGCCGTCGCTCGAGGTCATGCTCGCGGCCTCGGCCCCCGCCGGCTCGGGACGCGCGATCGCGGCCGCGGCGCGCGCGCTGCCGGGCGTGGATTCGGCCGAGTCGGAGGAGGACTTCGGCCGGCGCTTCCACGACGCCGTGAAGCTCCTCCGCGGAGCCGGCATCTTCCTCGGGGCCGTTCTCTCGATCGCGGCGGTCCTCTCGGTCGCGTCGGCGGTCCGGCTCGCGCTCGACCTGCACCGCGAGGAGATCGAGATCATGCGCCTCATGGGCGCGACCGAGGCGGCGATCCGCGCGCCTTTCTGGCTGTACGCGTCGGCCGAAGGGCTCGCCGGCGGCGGGGTCGCGCTGCTCCTCCTCTACGCGACGTACCGCGCCGCCGCGTCCTGGCTCGCGCATGAGCCGCATCCCGTTCTGGCGGTGCTGTGGGTGCGGTTCCTGGACGCGCCGACGGCGCTTCTCGTGCCGCTCGCGGGCCTCGTGGCGGGGTTCGTCGGCAGCGTGCTCTCGCTCGGCCCCCGCGACTGAGCCGGGAACTAGACGGCTTCGGGCGGCGGGTCCGGCTCGCCCAGCAATCGGGCGAACCCCTCCCAGCCCGCGACGTTCTCGCAGACGACCTTCAGGGCGGAGGTCAGCGGGACCGCGAGGATCGCGCCGGGGATGCCCCAGAGCAGCCCCCAGAAGATGAACGCGACCATGACGGTCAGGGGGAAGAGGCGCACGCGCCCGCCCACGATGAGGGGCGTCAGGACGTTGCCCTCCAGGAACTGCAGGAGCGAGTAGACGGCGAAGACCGCGAGCGCCTTGCGGCCGTCGTACTGAAAGTAGGCGATCGCGATGGCGGGCACGGTCGAGAAGATCACGCCGACGTAGGGGAGCAGGATCGCGAGGCCCGCGATCGGTCCGAGGATGTAGTAGTAGTTGAGCTGCAGCACCATGAGGGCGATCGTCGTGGCCGCCGCCATGATGAGCATCACGAACGAGAGTCCCAGGGCATAGGCGGTCATCGCGCGCGAGATGGCTCCGGTCACGTGCGCGCGTCCATAGCGCGGGCTGCGCGTCAGGAGGCCTTCGATGACGCGCGCGAACTTTTCGCGGTCCTTCAGCATGAAGAGCGTCAGGAACGGCACGGCGGCGGCGTAGAGGACGAACTGGATCACGTCCCCGATCTGCGCGAACAGCGCGCGCGTCGTGTCGAGGGGCGACTCGCTGATCTTGACCTCGCGGACGCCGCGCTGGTCGGCCGGCAGGATGTTGCCCATCCGTTCGCGCAGCGTGTTGATGAACGCCATGACATTCGTCAGGAGCTCGCGGATCCGCGACTGGTATTTCGGCAGGTCGCTGTAGAAGAGGTTCAGCTGCGCGGTGACGTTGATCACGAGGAGGACGATCGCCCCGATCAGCACGAAGAGGAGCATGAGGATCGCCGCGATGCGGGGCACGCGCGCCCGCTCGAGGAGCGAAACGAACGGCCGCAGCGCGAAGGCGAGGAAGAGCGCGAACGAAACGACGACGAAGAGGTTTCGCCCGAAGTAGAGCAGCGCGATGATCGCCGCGGCCGAAAGGATCGCCACGCCGGTCGAGCGCGGACCCGAGGCCGGGCTTCCGGCCGGTTTCGGGGCCGGAGTCAAAAAAGCCCCCTCCGCGGGAGGGGGCTCGGTGTCGTGCGACGGGTCGGGTTTACTCACGCTCCAGAGACGAGTGTTACCACAATTACGGCCCGGCGGTTCTTGGCCCGTCCCTCCGGCGTCGCGTTGTCGTAACCCGCCTCCGAGGAGCCCTTGGCGGCCGTGCTGATCCGGTTGGGGTCGATCCCGTGCCGGGTGACGAGGTACTCCTTGGCGGCCTCCGCCCGCTTGGCGGATATGGCCACGTTGGCGTCCTCCTTCTTGCCCGAGTTGTCGGTATAGCCGGTGATGACGGCCGTCGAGTTGAGGTCGTTCTTCATGCGCAGGGCGATGCCGTCGAGCATGGCCTTGGCGATGTTGGTCAGACGGGCGCTGCCGGCGTCGAAGAAGATCTCGTCGGTCGTCTTCTTGGGAGCGGCCGGCGGGGGAGGCGCGGGCGCCGGGGCCGGCGCGGCCTTCGACTCCTCGACGACCACCGGAGTCGCTGGGGCCGGGGGCGGCACGACCACCGGCGGCGGCGGAGGCGGCGGCCACGCGGCGTAGGTGATGCCGAGGATTCCACCGAAGGGCGTCGGGTTGTTGCCGTGCTTGAAGAGGAGATCCATGTTGACGTTGAACGCGCCGGAGACCGCGACGCCGGAATCGCCGAGCCAGAAGCGGGCGCCGGCATTCAGGAGGGACTGGTCGGGCTCGGGAAAGTCGCCGCCGTCGTAGATCGTGCGGTCGATCTCGCTGATGATGTGAATCGGCAGTCCCGCCAGCGGCAGGTCCACGCCGGCGGCAAACCGCAGCTGGTTGGCCGGGCGCACGTCGAAATCCTGATGGCCCGCGAGCGTGTACGACACCATACCCGTGAAAATGCCCCTGGTGATGACGCCGCCCCACTCCCAGTCGGTGCGGCGCGAGTTGATCTGCTCGTCCGACGGGACGCCGTTGATCTCGAGCGTCGCGTTGTTGACCGGAGCGTGGGCGGCGAGCCAGAGGCCGACGCGGAAGTTCGCGTCGTTCTCCGAATACAACGTGACCTTCGTGCCGACGCGGACCTTCATCGCCTCGTTGGAGGAGAAGGGCGCCGGAAGGAGCGTGCCGTTGATGGCGCCGCCCTGCCAGCCGCCGCGACTGTGGTAGTTCTCGCCGCCGAAGCTCGCGAAGATCGACCAGTACTTGTTGAAGCCGAAGCCGAGCGAGAACGCGCCGGCAGCGTGGCGGTAGGTGCGGTCGCGGAAGAGCGTGTCGTTTCCAGGGAGGTTTCCGGCAACCATCTGATCGAGCCATCCATAGGCGCCAAGCGTGAAGTGTCCGGGCAGCGGCTGGTCGGCCGTCGGGATCGTGAACAGGCCGACGTCGCCCTGATTGTTCAAGGCGACCTGCGCGGGTGCCGCGGCGCCGATCAGGCACGCCAGCACCACGAGGAGCGCGGTCCGCTTTGCCTTCATGCAATCTCCTTTCGATTGGACGACCAGGGACTGCCTAATAGAATAAGTCAAAAATGGCCTAATGCCAAACAACTTTATCTATCTCAGGCCCTTAGGGGGCTGGTCAAAGGCTGAGCAGTCGATTTTCCTCGGTTTTTTGGGGTTTGGAGCGTTCCCCCTCCCCGGACTGAGCGCAAGACATCCGCCGGAATGGCCTGATCGTTCGCGGCGCGCGGCAGCTCCCGAAGTAAACCGAGGGAGGAGGCCGCGCGCCGCGGGAGCCGGAGCGCTGCGAAGGGGCCAGGCGGGTCGTCGAGTCCCTTTGGACGAGCGACCCGACGGTGCGAAGCAGGCCCCGAGCGAGCGAAGGCGACGGAAGCGAGCGGCGTTCGCGAAGCGAACCTAAACTTTTGGCTGCATCACCAGGGACATCTTGTCCTGGAAGGCCTTGACCCGCGCGGGCCCGCGCAGGGCGGAGATCGCCTTCTCGGTCTGCCGGATCAGGTCCCGCACCGCCTCGACGCCCCGGCCCTGGTCGATCTCCGAGAGCGCCTGCCGGTAGGGCCGCTCGAGGTTCGGCAGGTTCGACTCTCCGAGCGCCACTTCCGCCTCCTGCTTCACGCGTGTACAGAGAATCATCAGGATCTTCTTCTCGTCGCCCAGCATCGCGGCGGGCGCCGGCGCCGAGGTCGGGCGCGCGGTCTCCTTCGAACGCATCTCCGCGAGTCCCGCCGTGATGAGCCCGTAGAGAACCTTCGCGGTGTCGAACGAAGACGAGCCCATCGCGCGCGAGAGATCCTCGAGTGACCGCTTGCCGTCGATGTGGATGACGAGGTTCCACTCGGGCGGCGAGAGCGTGACCGGCTCGGCGAGATTGCGGGGCTGGAGAACGGGAACGTAGTCGAGCCCGGGGATCTTGCGCGACAGGACCTTCCACTCGTCCAGCCGCCGGGCCGACTCCATGAGCAGGCTCGTATTGGGCTTGTCGATCGTGGTGGTGTCGGGCTCCTCGCCCTGCGTGAACTGGAACTCGCCGGTGGACCAGATGGCGAGGGCGTAGACCGCCTCCTCGCCCGTCATCTCGCCGACCTTGGCGTGGATCATCTGTCCATTCTTCAGATAGATGAATCCCCGCTCGGCGCCGCGCACGAGTGTGAACATTCCGGTTTTGCCCGAGACCGAGACGAGCTGAATGATGTCGGGGACCGGAAGCTCCTGGATGGATCCCTGAAACGACATGCCTTGGCGTGAATGATAGCAAGGAAGGGGCCGGCGGCCCCGGACGCCGGTCTCCTAGCGGACGGCGGGAGAGGCGTGGACGTGGCAGATGGCGACGGCCAGAGCGTCGGCCGCGTCGAGCGGGATCCGCGATCTCTGCCGGGCGAGCAGCGACAGGACCATCGCCCGGACCTGCGTTTTCTCGGCCTGCCCGTATCCGACGAGGGCCTTCTTCACCAGCCGGGGCTCGTACTCGAACACCGGAAGGCCGTTCTCGGCGGCGGCCGCGAGGAGCACGCCGCGGGCGTGGGCGAGCTTGAGCGTCGAGGCGATGTTCTTGGCCGCGAACACCGTCTCGACCGACACGGCCGCCGGGCGGCATTCGGCCATGAGCGCTCGGGCCGCGCCGAAGAGCATCTGGAGCTTCTCGGGCAGCCCGGCGCCCGCGGGAGGACGCCACACGCCGCACCGCTCGAGATGCAGGCTTCCCGCCTCGAAGAGGACCACGCCGTAGCCCGTCGCCGCCGTGCCGGGATCGAGGCCGAGGATTCTCACGAGCTGGCTTTCGGCCGCAGGCGTTCGCTACGCGAACGGCGTCCGAGAGTTTTCAGCCCGGAGCCGAGTGCGCAACGAGCACACGGACGAGACTCGTTCGATGGGAGCGGCGGCGGCCGCGACGGGGTCCCGACTACGCCGACTCCTCGAAATCGAAATTCGCCCAGACGTGCTGCACGTCTTCATGGTCTTCGAGCGCCTCCATGAGGCGCACCATCTGATCGGCTTTGCGCTGATCGAGCGCGACCTCGGTGGTGGGCAGCATGTCCACTTCGGCGACGGTCAGCGGGAGGCCCTTCGCCTCGAGCTTGGCCTTGACCTCGGCGAGGACCTCCGGCGCGCACAGAATCTCATGCACCTCGCCGGCGACGCGCGCGTCGTCGGCGCCGGCCTCGATCGCCGCCTCCATGACCTGATCTTCGGTCGCCTTGTCCTTCTCGACGGTGATGTAGCCCTTCTTCTGGAAGAGGAATCGGACCGAGCCCGACTCGCCGAGGTTGCCGCCGTTCTTCGAGAAGATGGTGCGAATCTCGGGAAGCGTGCGGTTCTTGTTGTCCGTCATCGCCTCGATGAGCACGGCGGTGCCGCCCGGGCCGTATCCCTCGAACGTGATTTCCTCGTAGGTGACGCCGGGCAGCTCGCCCGTGCCGCGCTGGATCGCGCGCTTGATGTTGTCGGCCGGCATGTTGACGGCCTTCGCGTCGTCCACCGCCTTGCGCAGGCGCGGATTGCCTCCCGGATCGCCGCCCCCGAGCCGCGCCGCCATGGTGATTTCCTTGATGAGCTTGGTGAAGAGGCGCCCGCGCTTGGCGTCGGCGGCGCCCTTCTTGTGCTTGATCGTTGCCCACTTGCTATGACCCGACATCGGAGACTCCGTTCGTCTTTTTCGGCGGGGATTATATGTGCGGGCGGCCCGCTCGATCGCGCGGCGCTTCGGGCGGAAAGAGAGCGCCGGACCTGACAGTCGAGCGATTGTCCTGTATCATGACAACGAACTTTCCAGCAAATCGACACTTCGCAGATGGCCAAACGGGTCCTTCTCATCGACTATGAGCCGCGCTCCGTGGAACGGCTGCAGGGACTCTTGTCTGCGGAGTACCAGGTCTCCGTGGCGCGGGACGGCGAGGAGGGGCTCGCGGCCTTCTCGTCGCAGCCGCACTACGACGCGATCGTGCTCGGCGGCATGCTGCCCCGGCTCGCGTCGGGAGAGGTCATCCGCGAGATCCGCCGGAAGGGCGGCGCGACGGCACCGCCGATCCTCCTCATGGTCACGGGCTACAAGGGCAGCAACCCCAAGGCCGACGCGCAGAAGGTCGGCGCGTTCGACCTCCTCGTCAAGCCGTTCACGGACGACGCGCTCCGAAGCGCCGTGCGCTCCGCGATCGATGCGACCGACGTCGGTGCGAAGACCGTTCGCATCCCGATGGCCTCGGCGCCGTCCGGGCCGGAGCTGACGGCCTCCGACATCTTTGCCGACGTTCTGAAGGACGTCGCGGGCGACGCGCCGGCGAAAGTGGCGAGGCCTCCGGCCCCCGTCGCGCCGGCCGCGAAACCCGCAGCGACGCCGCCTCCGGCCCCGGCGAAGGCGGCGCCGTCGAGCGACGTCGAGCAGCGGCTGCGCGAGACGCTCTCCGGAATGCTCGGCGGGCGTCCGACCGAGAAGACTCCCGCGCCGTCGGCGCCGCCTCCGCCTCCGTCTACCAAGAAGTTCGCCGGCGACGCCGACATCGACCGGATGATCTCCGACACGCTGTCGGGCCTGCCGACGCCGCCCAAGCCGCGTCCGGCGGCCGATCGGACGCCCCTGCCGCCGCTGTCGGCCGCCAAGCCGCCCGCGGCGCCTCCGCCTCCTCCGCCTCCGGCTGCCTCGAAGCCGGTGTCTCCGCCGCCGGCCGCCGCGCCGAAGCCCGCGCCCGCGCCGCCGGCCCCGGCCCCCGCTCCCGCACCGGCCGCCGGCGAGGGGGTCTCGGTTTCCGACCACTACGGGCAGTACGAGATGCTGGAGCGGATCGCGTCGGGCGGCATGGCCGAGCTCTACCGCGCGCGGCGCAGCGGCGTCGAGGGCTTCCAGAAGATCGTCGCGATCAAGAAGATCCTTCCGCACCTCGCCGACAACGAAGGATTCATCACGATGTTCGCCGACGAGGCCAAGCTCGCGGCGCAGCTGAATCACCCGAACATCGTCCACATCTACGACCTCGGAAAGATCGAGGGCGGCGGTTACTTCATCGCGATGGAACACGTCGAGGGGCGCGACCTGCGCGCGATCCTCGACTCGGCGCGCGAGCTCGGCACGCCCCTGCCGGTGCCGCTCGCGGTGTACATCGCGTCCAAGGTCGCCTCGGCGCTCGACTACGCGCACCGGCGCCGCGACGCGGAGGGACGCGACCTGCACATCGTGCACCGCGACGTCTCGCCGCAGAACATCCTGATTTCGTACGAGGGCGACATCAAGCTCTGCGACTTCGGGATCGCGAAGGCGGCGTCCAAGGTCTCGCAGACGGAGTCGGGCGCGCTCAAAGGCAAGATCCAGTACATGTCCCCCGAGCAGGCGTGGGGAAAGCCGATCGACCGCCGCAGCGATCTCTTCTCCCTCGGCAGCGTCCTCTACGAGCTGCTGACGGAGCAGAAGCTCTTCCACGGCGACTCGGACCTGACGGTTCTCGAGAACGTCCGCAAGGCCAGCGCCGAGCCGCCCTCCGCCGCCAACCCCGACGTGCCGAAGGCGCTCGACGCCGTCGTGCTCCGCGCGCTCGCGAAGGAGCCCGAGGACCGCTATGCGAACGCGTCGGATCTGCTGCGCGACCTCGAGCAGGTTCTGTACTCGTACTCGCCCGCGCCGGGCAGCGCCGACCTCGCGATCTTCCTCCACCGGCTCCAGGCGGAAGAGTCCGCCGTGGCCGAGGCCAGGGCGCGCGAGGCCGCGCGCGCGGTGCCCGAAGCCGAGGTCGAGCAGAAGCCGCGGCGCGCCAAGGCGGCGCCGGTCGCGCGCCGCACGGGGACCGTTTCCAAGGCTCCCGCGCCCGAGGCGGCGACTCCGGCTCCGGCGCACGCGGAGAAGCCCGCGGCCGCGGCGGCGCCTCCCCGCCAGGGCACGGCTCCCGGCGTCTTCGGCTCCTACGCGTCGCGTCAAATCGAGTCCGAGGCGAAGAGCCGGACGGCGCTGATCGCGACGATCGCCGCCGCCGTGCTCTTGCTCGGCGCCGGCATCTTCTGGTTGACGACGCGCAAGTCGGCGCCGGCCGTCGCCCCCCGGCCCACGCCCGCGCCGGCCACCCCGATTCCGGCGCCCGTCGTCGTGCCGACCGCCGCGCCCACGATCGACGCGAAGAAGGTCGAAGAAGAGGTCCAGCGCCAGATGGCCCAGAAGAAGAAAGAGATGCAGAAGGCGCTTGCGGCCGAGAAGAAGCAGGCGGCTACGGCGGCCGCCCCGGCGGCCGCGCCTTCTGGAGTCGAGACGGTTCCGTCGCCCGTGCCCACGGCGGAGCCCGTCGTTCCGACGGCGGCGCCCGCCGCTGCGGTCGTTCCCACCGAGGAGCCGACCGAGCCGCCCGCCCCGCCGACAGCGGTTCCGGCGCCGCCCCGTGCCGCGCCGGCGGTCGCCGAGAGCAACGAGGTCCACCGCGGCGACCTCGTGGGCCCCGGGCCCGGGGTCGTCGAGCCGGAGCTCCTCGCCAAACCGAAGATCACGTATCCGCCGATCGCGAGGCAGGCCGGCATCGGCGCGGGGCGCGTCGTGGTGCTCGTCCTCGTGGACGAAGACGGACACGTCGCCGAGGCGAGGCTCCAGCAGGGCGTGGCGCCGAAGAGCGGCGTCAACGAGGCGGTCGTCGACGCGGTGCAGAAGACGAAATTCCGGCCGGCCACGAAGAACGGAGTTCCCGTGAAGATGTGGCGTCCGGTCGTCGTGGACGTGAAACCCTGATTCTCGCGGTAGGATTGCGGCCAGCCTCGGCTCGCCTGCAGGAGGGGAAATGAGCCTGTCGTCGGAGCAGAAGAAGTTCTACGAGAACACTCTCGCGGTGACCAAGCGGGAGATCAACGATCTGGAAGTCCTGATTCAGGAGGAGCTGGCGAAGGTCAAGGACCGGCTGGCCGAGCTTCAGAACGCCCAGAAGGCGGCGCGACAGATGTACGACGCCGCCTGCATGCGACTCGGAATCGCGAACGACCTCGAAGAAGCCGAGACTCAAGGCTAGCCGGCTCTGCGCCGCCGCGGCCCTCGCCGCGGCCGCGGCTCTGTCTTGCCGCGGCGCGCCGGGCGCGAGGCCGCCGGGTGACGTCCCCCGGCGCGTTGTGGCGCTCGCTCCCAACCTCACCGAGATCGTCTTCGCGGTCGGTGCCGGAGATCGCCTGATCGCCGTCTCGGACTTCTCCGACTTTCCTCCCGAGGCCCGCAAGCTGCCGCGCGTGGGCGGACTCGACGCGAGCGCCGAGGCGATCGTCGCGCTCCACCCCGATCTCGTTCTCGCGAGCCGCGACGGAAATCCGCGCGGCGCGGTCCAGGCGCTCGAGGCGGCCGGCGTCCCGGTGCTCGCGGTCTCCGGCGAGTCGCTCGACGCCGTCCTCGCGGGGATCCGGCAGGTCGGCGAACGGCTGGGGAAGGGCGACGAGGCGCGCCGGCTCGTCGAGGAGCTCTCGCGACGCCGCCGGCAGGTGCGGCGCCGGGTCGCGGGACGGCCGCGCCCGGCCGCGCTGCTGCTCGTGTGGCCCGATCCGCCGCAGGCCGCGGGCGCGGGCACGTTCCTGTCCGACGTGCTCGAAGAAGCCGGGGCGCGGAATCTCGCCGCGGGGCGCGGCGGCTGGCCGGTCCTTTCGGCGGAGTTCCTCGCGACCGCGCCCGTCGACGTCCTCGTGCTGCCCGACTCGCCGGATGCGCGGCCCGCGTTCGAGAAGGCGCGGGCCTCGGGGGTTCTCTCCCGCGGCGCCGCGGCGACCGCCCGCGTCCTCCGCGTCCCGGACGACGAGCTGTCGCGGCCCGGACCGCGCGTCTTCGGCGCGCTCGAGACGCTCGCACGCGGTCTCCATCCGGAGGCCTGGGAGAAGGCGCCGTGACCGCGCGCACGGGCCCGCGCACGCGCCACCCGTTCGCCATGGCGTTCGCGCTGCTCGCCGGAGCATGCCTGCTGGGGATCCTCGTCGGCGGCGTCCGCCTGTCGCTCCCCGCGCTCTGGTCGGGTTCGGGAGCGGAAGGGGAGACGGCGCGGCTCGTGGCGTCGATCCGCCTGCCGCGCGTGGCGCTCGCCGGCCTCGTGGGCGCGGCACTGGCGCTCTCCGGCGCGGCGATGCAGGCGCTGCTCAAGAACCCGCTCGCCGACCCGTTCCTCATCGGCACGTCGGGAGGCGCGGCGGCCGGCGCGGCGCTCGCGTCGCTCGCCGGAATCTCGCCGCTCCTCTCCCCGGGCGCCGCCTTCGTCGGCGCGGCGGCGTCGTCCCTCGCGGTGGCGGCGCTGGCGCGTCGCGGCGGCCGTCTCGACCTCCAGCGGCTTCTCCTCTCGGGCCTGATCGCCAACGCGTTCTTCTCCGCGCTCCTTCTCGGCGTGTTCTCGATCGCCTCGGCCTCCGCCGCCCGGACGATGCTCTTCTGGATGATGGGGAGCCTCGCGGACGCTTCGTTCGGGAAGGTCGCGGCGCTCCTGCCGTGGGCCGCGGCGGGCGCCGTCGTGCTCCTCGTCTACGCGGCGCGCCTGAACCTGCTCGCCGTCGGCGAGGACAGCGCCGCGGCGCTCGGCGTCGACACCGAACGCGCGAAACGCCACGTCTTCCTGGCGTCGTCGCTCCTGACCGGCGCCGCCGTGGCCTTCGCCGGCATCATCGGGTTCGTGGGATTGCTCGTGCCGCACGCGGTGCGCGCCGTCGCGGGAAACGACCAGCGGCGCCTCCTGCCGCTCTGCGCCGTGAGCGGCGCGGCCCTGCTCGTCGCCGCGGACGCGCTGTCGCGCGCGGTCTTCGCGCCGGCGGAGCTGCCGATCGGCGCCGTCACGGCCACCGTGGGCGCGCCCCTCTTCGCCTGGATGCTGCTCCGTGAGAACTGACGCGAATGCCGGAGCGCTCCGGCTCGAGACGCGTGGTCTCCGGGCGCTCTACGGCCGCACGGAGGCGCTGTCGGGACTCGACGCCGCGATTCCGGCCGGATGCATCGTCGCGGTCCTCGGCGAGAACGGCTCCGGCAAGTCCACGCTCCTGAAGGTCCTCGCGCGCATCCGGCCTCCCGCCGGGGGAGAGGTCCTGCTCGACGGCGCGCCGCTGCTCGCGCGCCCGCGCCGGGAAACCGCGCGCCGGATCGCGTACGTGCCGCAGAGCGTGGACCTCGTCTTCCCGATCCGCGCCCTCGACCTGGTGCTCCAGGGCCGCGCGCCTCATGCCCCCGGATTCTCGGCCGATTCCGCCGAGGACCGCGCCCGCGCGCTCGACGCGATGAAGGCTTGCGACGTCCTGGATCTCGCGGAGCGGGACGCCTCGGCTCTTTCCGGAGGCGAGACGCGCCGCGTGTTCCTCGCGCGCGCGGTGGCCCAGGAGGCGGAGATCTGGCTCCTCGACGAGCCGACGGCCGGGCTCGACCCGCGCCACCGCCTGGAGTTCCTGGACGTCCTGCGGCGGCGGCAAAGCGGGTCGCGGCTGACCGTGCTCCTCGTGACCCACGAGGTGGATCTCGCCGCCCGGATCGCCGACCACGTCCTGCTTCTCCGGCACGGGCGCGCGATCGCGGCGGGTCCGCCGGGCGAGGTCCTGACCGCGGGGAACCTGCGCCGGGCCTTCGACGTCGAGTTCCGGCCGGGCGCCGCGCGGCTGGAAGCCGCGGCCCTGGCCGAGCGGCCGCCGCTGGAGCCATAAGCCTCTCTATTTCAGTGAGTTGCGACGGCTGTTAGCATTCGCCCTTCGCCATGGCCTGGTTCCGAAAAGTCCGCGAGCCGAAAGAGCCGCGCGAGCCGCGGGAGCGCCGCTCGAGCAAGGTGCCGGAGGGCCTCTGGGTCAAGTGCGACAGCTGCCGGCAGATCCTCTACAACAAGGAGCTCGCGCGGAACTACAAGATCTGCCCCAAGTGCGGCTTCCACTTCCGGCTGTCGGCGGCCGAGCGCCTGCGGATGCTCTTCGACGCCGAGCAGTACACGGAGCTCGAGACGGAGCTTCGCTCGACGGACCCGCTGCGTTTCCGCGACACGAAGCGCTATCGCGACCGCCTCGCGGAGTACGAGGAGTCGATCGGCACGTCCGACGCGATCATGATCGGCTCGGGGACGCTCGACGGCATCCCGGTGCTGATCGGCGCGATGGAGTTCTTCTTTCTCGGCGGCTCGATGGGGTCCGTCGTCGGCGAGAAGGTGACCCGCGCCGCCGAGCGGGCGCTCGCCGAGCGCCGGCCGCTCATCCTCGTCTCGACCTCGGGCGGCGCACGGATGCAGGAGGGCATCCTCTCGCTCATGCAGATGGGCAAGATCGCCGCCGCCCTGTCGCGCCTGTCGGAGGCGGCCGTCCCCTACATCTCGGTCATGACCGACCCGACGACGGGCGGCGTCACCGCGTCCTTCGCGATGCTCGGCGACCTCAACGTCGCGGAGCCCGGCGCGCTCATCTGTTTCGCGGGTCCGCGGGTCATCGAGCAGACGATCCGCCAGACCCTGCCGGACGGCTTCCAGAGGGCGGAGTTCCTCCTCGAGCACGGCATGCTCGACTTCGTCGTGGAGCGCTCGGAAATGAAGGCCACGCTCGCGCGCTGCCTGCGCTTCCTCTGGGACGCCCGCCGCTCGGCGTAGCTCTCCGGGTCCGCCGCCGATGAGCTCCGGGCTCGCCCTCCGGCGACTCGAGTCGCTCTCGGTGCGGGGCATGCGGCTCGGTCTCGAGGCGATCGACGCCCTGTGCGAGCGGCTCGGCCGGCCGGAGCGCCGGGTGCGCTCGATCCTGATCGCCGGGACCAACGGCAAGGGCTCGACCGCCGCGACGCTCTCCGCGATCGCGCGCGCCGCGGGAGTTCGGGCGGGGCTGTACACCTCGCCGCATCTCGTGGACGTCACGGAACGGATCCGCGTGGACGACGAGGACGTCTCCCGCGGGGAGCTCGACGAGGCGCTGGCGCCCGTGTTCGCGGCCGCGGACGCGGCGCCGGAGATCCCGCTGACCTACTTCGAGGCGATGACGGCGGCGGCTTTCGTCGCCTTCGCGTCGCGGCGCCTCGACCTGGCGGTGCTGGAGGTCGGCCTCGGCGGCCGCTTCGACGCCACGAACGTCGCGCCGGCCGCGGTCTCGGTCGTGACGTCGATCGGGCTCGACCACACGGCCGAGCTCGGAGCCACGCGCCCGCTCATCGCCCGCGAGAAGGCGGGAATCTTCCGGAGCGGTCGCCCCGCGCTCGCGCGGGCCGTCGACGCGGACGCGCGGGAAGCGCTTCGGGAGGCGGCCGCCGCGGCCGGCGCCGTCTGGCACGACGCCCTCGAGGAGCTCGGCGTCGAGGTCGAGCGGGTGTCGCTCGAGGGAACGCGCTTTCGCCTGCGGACGCCGCAAGGGAGCGCCGCGCGGCCGCTCACGACGCCGCTGCCCGGCGCTCATCAGGCATGGAATGCGGCCCTCGCGGTCCGCGCGGCGGAGCTCCTCGACGGCGGGCGTCCGCTCCTCTCGCAGGCGTCGGCCGTCTCCGCCGGCGTTGCGCGCGTCCGGTGGCCCGGACGCCTCGAGCGCCGGCGTCTGCAAGGCCGGGATCTCCTCCTCGACGGCTGCCACAACGTCGAGGGCGCCGAGGCCCTCGCGCGGTTCCTTTCCGACGCCGGGCTCGAGCGGAAGTGCCCCCTCGTCTTCGGCGCGATGGCCGACAAGGACGTCGAGGGCATCGCGGCCGCGCTCTTCCCGCTCGCCGCGGCGGTCTTCCTGACGCCGGCGCCGTCCGATCGGGCGGCGAGCGTCGCCGATCTCGCGCGCCGCGTCGCAACGGTCCGCCCCGATGCGGAGCCGGCGGACAGTCTCGCCGACGCTCTGGCGCGCGCGCGGCGGCTGCCCGGTCGCGACCCTATAATCGTCGCGGGCTCGCTCTATCTGGTCGGCGAGGCGGAGGCCCTGGTCCTCGCCGCCGAGGGACGCGCGCCGCAAAGCGCATGACGACCGCCGCCCCCGCCGCGACCCGCGAGCATTTCGAGCGCCTGGAAGAGGAGCGCCTCGCCGTCTACGCCGCGCGGAGCGGCCGGGCCCGCCGTCCGCGCGGTCCCGTGGCCGCCGCGCCGGGGGACGCGCGCACGGCCTACGTTCGGGACCGCGATCGCATCATCCACTCGCGCGCGTTTCGCCGGCTGAAGCACAAGACGCAGGTCTTCATTCCGTACGAGGGCGACCACTTCCGCACGCGCCTGACCCACACGATCGAGGTGTCGCAGATCGCCCGCAGCGCCGCGCGCGCGCTCGGCCTGAACGAGGACCTCGCCGAAGCGATCGCGCTCGGGCACGACCTCGGGCACACGCCGTTCGGGCACTCGGGCGAGACCGTGCTCGACCGGCTGTTGCGCGAGAGCCATCCGGAGGCCGGCGGCTTCAAGCACAACTTCCAGTCCGTGCGCGTGGTGGACCGGCTCGAGAAGCGCTACGACGAGCCGGGTCTGAACCTGACCGACGACGTCCGCGAGGGCGTCTGGAAGCACACGGCGTGGAGCGTCTCGTTTCCCTTCCCGCTCGACTTCCGCGAGGGCCTGCGGCCCGAGTCGGGCGGCTCGCCCGAGGCGCAGCTCGTGAACTGGTCCGACGAGATCGCGCAGCAGACGCACGACCTCGAGGACGGCCTGCCTCTGACCGAGGAAGAGGCGATCGAGTCTCTGGCGATCGCGCGCCACGTCCGCGCCGCCGGGCCGTCCGGGCGCGATCGCGCTTCGCGGCGGGCGGCGCTGATCCGCGGCATGATCGCGGCGCTGACGTCCGATCTCATCGAGTCCTCGCGGACGCGGCTCGAGCGATGGGTCGAGTCCGCCGGCGTCCGGACGGCCGACGACTTCTACGCCCGGCGCGACGCCCTGCCCGGAGACCTCGTGGGCTTCTCCGAGACGGGCAAGGCCTGGTACCGGGAGCTGAAGGACTTCGTGTATCGCCACATCATCCACTCGTTCCCGGTCTCGCGGCACGATGGCCACGCGCGGCGCGTCATCGCGGGGCTCTTCCACGCCTACGCGGAGAACCCGCGTCTTCTGCCGGACGACGTGCTCGCGGGGCTCGCCGCGACGCTCGGCACGCGCTTCCTGCGCGAGGTCTCGCTGCGCGACGTCGAATCGGAGATCGCGTCGCGCTATCGGCCGAGGCCGGAGCTCTCTCGCGCGATCGCCGACCACATCGCGGGGATGACGGACAGCTTCTGCGACAAGGAATACCGCGAGCTCGTCGTAGGATGAGCGGGAAAGAGAGCCCGAGATGAACCGTGCCGGCGTCCTGCTGCCGCCCCAGGCCTTTCTCGACCGCGACCTCGCGGCCGTGGATCCCGACGTCGCGCACTGGATCGCGGAGGAGGAGGCGCGCCAGAACCACAACCTGGAGCTCATCGCCTCGGAGAACTGGGTCTCGCGCGCGGTGCGCGAGGCGCAGGGCTCGGTCCTCACCAACAAGTATGCGGAGGGTTATCCGGGCAAGCGGTACTACGGCGGCTGCGAGTTCGTGGATCGGATCGAGCAGCTCGCGATCGACCGCGCCAAGGCCCTCTTCGGCTCGGAGCATGCCAACGTGCAGCCGCACTCGGGCACGCAGGCCAACATGGCGGTGTACCTGACGGCGCTCCAGCCGGGGGACACGATCCTGGGGATGAATCTCTCGCACGGCGGCCACCTCACGCACGGCCACCCGCTCTCCTTCTCGGGCCGCGAGTACAAGGTCGTCGCCTACGGCGTCCGCCGGGAGGACGAGCGGATCGACTACGACGAGCTCACGCGGGTCGCGCGAGAGCACCGGCCGAAGCTCATCATCGCGGGCGCCTCGGCGTACGCCCGCGAGATCGACTTCGCGCGCTTCGCGGCGGTGGCCACGGAGATCGGAGCGGTGCTCATGGCCGACGTGGCGCACATCGCGGGCCTGATCGTGGCCGGTCTGCATCCGTCCGCCGTTCCGCACGCCGCGTTCGTCACGACGACGACCCACAAGACGCTGCGCGGGCCGCGCGGGGGACTCGTGCTCTGCCGCGCGGGCCACGCGAAGGACCTCGACCGCAACGTGTTCCCGGGTCTCCAGGGCGGCCCGCTCGAGCACGTCATCGCGGCCAAGGCCGTGGCGCTCGCCGAGGCGGCGACGCCCGAGTTCGCGGACTACCAGCGCCGGATCGTCGAGAATGCGAAGGCGCTCGCGGCGGCCCTGACGGCGCGCGGGTTCCGCCTCGTCTCGGGCGGCACCGACAACCACTTGATGCTCGTGGACGTCGGGGCGAGGGGACTCACCGGCAAGGACGCGGAGAAAACGCTCGACGCGGTCGGCGTCACGGTCAACAAGAACACGATTCCCTTCGACCCGAAGCCGCCGATGGTCGCCTCGGGAATCCGCGTCGGAACGCCGGCGGTGACGTCGCGGGGAATGGGCCCGGCCGAGATGGAGCGCATCGCGGACGCGTTCGCGCGCGCGCTCGAGGCGCCCGACGACGCCGCGGTGCGCGCCGAGGTGCGTCGCCGGGTCCGGGAGCTCTGCGAGGGATTTCCGCTGGTCGCATGAGGTCGCGGCGCCTCGTCGCTCTCGCCGGATACCTGCTCCTCCTCTTCTCCCTCGCCGCGGCCGTTCGCCCATCGGAGCTCGCGCGGCGCGCGCGCCTGGTCGTTCGGGATTCCGGAAAAGACCTCGCGCTGCGGCGCCTCGACGGATCCTCCGCCGCCTTCGACCGGAAGTACTACTTCTTCCTCGAGTCGGCGCGCCGGCGGCTGCCGCCGGGGACGCTGGGCGTCGCCGTTTTGGAGCTCCCCGTGACGGAGGCGCATCGCAACCTCGCGCTGTACGCGTTCGCGCCGCGGCCCGCCCTCGTGGCCCCCCCGCGGATTCCGGAAGGCTGGATTCTCGCGGTCTACGGCGCGGGGGCGCCGGACGGCTGGCGGCGGGTCGCCTCCGTCGCGGGAGGCGCGCTCTTCGAGCGCGTGCGATGACGGGACTGCTCCCGTCGCTCGCGGCGGTCGCGGGCATCCTGCTCGCCGCGGGAGCCGTCGGGTTCTTCGCAGCGGGGACGCTCGTTCCGGCCGGCCGCCCGAGGGAGCGCGTCGCGTGGGGATTCCTCCTGGGGCTTTTTCTCCTCGCGGGTTTCGCTCCGATCGCGCTCGCCGTCGGAGGCCGGCCGGGGTGGCTCGCCTTCGCGGCGGCCGCGATTCTCGTGCTCGCGGCTTCGCGCGCGGCGCGGCGGCCGGCGGGCCCCGAAGCGCCGCCGCGAGTGGCGAAACGCGGACGCGAGGGCATCGTCCTCGTCTTCCGCGCGGCGGTCGTCGGCGGTGTGCTTCTCTATCTCCTGCGCGCGCTGACGGAGCCGATGTGGGCGGCGGACTTCCTCGCGATCTGGGGCTGGAAGGGCAAGGTGATCTTCGGCGCGCGCGGGCTCCCGCCATGGACCTGGACGACGCCGGAGCTCGCGTTCACGCACCCGGAGTATCCGGCCGGCCTGCCGCTGCTCGACGCCGGAATCGCGTTCCTGCTCGGGCGGTGGGACGACCACGCCCTGGCCCTTCTGTTTCCGGCTGTCCAGGTCGCAACGCTCCTCTTGCTCGTGTGCTGGCTCGAGCGACGCGGTGTCCGTCGGGCCGTCGCCCTCGCCGCCGCGGCGGCCCTGGCGCTCTTCGAGCCGCTCTATCGCGCGTTCACGACCGGCATGGCGGAGGTGCCGCTGTCTCTCTTGCTCCTCGCGATCGGCATGAGCCTCGTCGACGCCGTCGAAGGGGATCCGGGCGCCGATCGGCGGCTGGCGCTCGCGGCGCTGGGAGCCGCGGCGGTGAAGAACGAGGGGCTGTTCGTTGCGGGCGCGGCGGCGCTCGTCGCGCTCCTCTGGCGAGGCCGGCCGCTCCGCGGGCGCGCCGGCGCGGCGCTGGCGGCGATCTTGCCGGCGCTCGCGGTGGCGGCGGCGCAGCGCCTTCGGACTGGCCCCCTGCCGCTGCGCGACTTCCGGGCGGGCTTTCTCCTCGAGCCGGGATTCGCCGGCCGGATGGCGCTCGGTCTCCGGACAATCGCGGCCGAGGTCGTCCTCCCCGCGTGGCCGCTGCTGGCCGCTCTCGTCCTGCTTGCCGCGGCGGGACGGCGCTCCGCGGACGCCCGCGCGCTGCTCGCGCTCGCGGCGCTCCCGCTTCTCGCCTACGCCGTGCTTCCGGCCTTCTGCGTCTGGGGTCCGGACTGGCTCGTCCGCACGGCGTTCGCCCGCACGTCGGCCGCCCTCACGCCGTTGCTCGCCGCGGCGCTCGCGCTCCGCCTCCGTCCGGTCTTCGCTACCGCTCGCGCCGGTGAATCCACCGGATCCGCAGCAGATCCTTCAGCGTGACGACCGAATCGCGCACGAACGAGACCCGGGAGTCCGGCGAGTTGAGCCAGAGGACCGGGACTTCCGCGATCGCGATTCCTTCGCGCCGGGCGAGGTAGAGGACCTCCATGTCCCAGGCGAAGCGGTCGATGCGCGCCCGTCCGAAGAGGCGGCGCGCGACGTCGCCGCGAAAGAGCTTGAATCCGCACTGCGTGTCGTGAATGCCGGGCACGGCGAGGAGCTGCACGAGCACGTTGCCCACCCGTCCGAGGGCGACGCGATAAAAGGGCTGGCTCCGCCGCACGAGGTCGCGCTGGATTGCGCGCGAGCCGATTGCCACGGGATGCGTCGGGAGCCGCTCGGCGAGCTTGACCCACTCGGTGAGCGGCGTCGAGAGGTCCACGTCGGAGATCAGGATCGGATCCCCCGCCGCCGCGAGCACGCCCGTCCGGATCGCGGCGCCCTTGCCGCGGTTGCGCTCGTGGGCGAGGACGGTCAGCGGCAGGTTCGCCTCGGCCGCGATTCGCGCCGCGGCCGCGCGCGTCCCGTCGGACGAGCCGTCGTCGACGAGGAGGACCTCCCAGTCCCACCCGCCCGGCCGCGACCGGCGCCACTCGGCCACCGCGCGCAGGCATGCCTCGATTCGCCCGCGCTCGTTGTAGGCCGGCAGAACGAGCGACGCCTTCTCCGAGGGCGACGTCACGCCTTCGTCGCCTCGTAGACGAACTGGTAGGCGAAGAGGGTCGGCCAGGCTCGGGCGGTCCCGGACGCGAGGGCGCGCACCGGTCCGCGCCAGGGGGCCCTCCCGAGCGCCGGCAGCGCGAGCTCGTAGGGCATCGCGGTCGGCCGGATCGCGTCGATCCGGAAGCCGGCGGCCTCCAGGAGCTCGCGGCCGGTCGCGCGGGTGAAGAACCGCAGGTGCGTGCGATCGAGGATCCCGCGATCGGCGTAGCGGAAGCGGCCGAGGAGGAGCGCGCCGCGCACGCTCGCGTTGGCCACGTTCGGCAGCGAGACGAAGAGCCGGCCGCCGGAGGCGAGCCAGCCGGCGATCCGCGAGAGCAGGTCCTCCGGGCGGACGAGATGCTCGAGCACGTCGGCGCACACGACCACGTCGAAGGACTTCTCCCAGGTCCCCGCGGCGAGCGCGTCCGCGGTACGCCAGTCGTCGTAGACGGCGCGGGAGTCCGCGGGCGTCGCGGGATCGGGCTCGACGGCGGCGAGGAACGCGCAGCGGTCGCGCAGCGCGCGCCCCAGGTGCCCTCCCGCCGCGCCGAGGTCGAGGAGGCGCAGGCCCGCGGGCAGCTCGCGGATCCGGCGCCTCAGCACGTCGTGCGAGGACGCCGGGATCTCCTTCCAGACGTATTTTTCGGACACCGCGTTCCCCCGCGCCTCAGCCGCCGAATTTCTGCGCGATCGGGTAGCGGCGCCCCTCGCCGAACGCCTTCCCCGTGATCTTGGGCCCCGGCGGCATCTGGCGCCGCTTGTACTCGTTGCGGTCGATGCGCCCGGAGATCTCGCGCGCGACGTCCGCTGGGACGCCGGCCCGCCGGGCCGCCGCGTCCGGGGGAAGCGAGCGATCCACGAGCGCCGCGATGAGCGGGTCGAGGACGTCGTAGAGCGGCAGCGAGTCCGAGTCCTTCTGGTTCGGCGCCAGCTCGGCCGACGGCGGCTTGGTGATCGAGGAGGCCGGGATGATCTCCGACGCGCGGTTGATGTCGGCCGCGACGGCGTACACGAGCGTCTTCGGAACGTCGGACAGGAGGGCGTACCCACCGGCCATGTCGCCGTAGAGCGTGCAGTAGCCGACCGCGACCTCCGACTTGTTCCCTGTCGAGAGCAGCAGGTGGCCCTCCTTGTTCGAGAGCGCCATGAGCAGCGCACCGCGGATCCGCGCCTGCAGGTTTTCCTCGGTCTTCGTGCGCTCGATCGGCCCGAGCGCCGGGGCGAGCGTGGCGCGATAGGCGTCGAGCACGGGGCCGATCGGGATCTCGAGGAGCCGCATCTTCAGGCGCCGCGCGAGCTCGCGCGCGTCGGTCACGCTGCCGGGAGACGAGTACGGGCCCGGCATCGCGACGCCGACGACCCGATCGGCCCCGAGCGCCTCGACGGCGATCGCCGCCGTGACCGCGGAGTCGATGCCGCCCGACAGCCCCAGCACGGCGCTCCGAAAGCCGCACTTCCCGGCGTAGTCGGAGAGGGCGAGGACGAGCGCCTGGCGCACGCGGCGGGCGTCCGGCTCGCGTTCGGTCAGAGCGGCGCCCCCGCCGGGGAGGTCGACCGTCCAGAAGTCCTCGGCGAAGGAGCGCCCCCGGCCGACGAGGCGTCCCCGCGCGTCGAACGCGAGCGAGCCGCCGTCGAAGACGAGGCTGTCGTTTCCACCCACGAGATTGCAGGAGACGAGCGACGTTCGGCTCGACCGCGCGATCCGGGACATGAAGCGCTCACGCAGGCGGGCCTTGCCGAGCTCCCAGGGAGACGCGGAGACGTTGACGTGGAGGTCGAGCTTCAGCGAGCGCAGGTCCGAAACCGGGTCGGCGGCGTAGCGCCGCTGCTTCCAGAACGTCTTGTCGTTCCAGATGTCCTCGCAGATCGTCACGCCCACCCGTGCGCCCGCGACGCGGAGCACGAGGGGCTTCGTTCCCGGCTCGAAGTAGCGGCCCTCGTCGAAGACGTCGTAGGTCGGCAGCAGGCGCTTGCGGTACGTCGCGACGACGCGCCCGCTCCGCGCCGCGACGGCGACGTTGAAGACCGCGCGTCCGGCCTTCGCGGGATTGCGCGCGACCGAGCCGTACAGCCAGAGCGCGGGGCCGCTCTGACGCGCGATCCGCCTCGCGGCCGCCTCGGACGCGGCGACGAATGCGCGGCGCTCGAGCAGGTCCCGCGGCGGGTAGCCGCAGACGGCGAGCTCCGGAAAGAGGACGACGTCGGCGTGCGCCGCCTCCGCACGACGGCCCGCCGCGAGGATCTTCGCGGCGTTGCCGGCAAAGTCGCCGATCGTCGTGTCGATCTGGGCCACGCCGACGCGCAGGGAACGGGTCATCGGTCCTCGAGTCTTCGGGGTCGCGCGGGCGGAGTCAAGAAGAGGCCCGGTCGAGCGGATCGACCGGCGGTCGTCATCGCGTTCTCAGGATTCGACTTCCCGGACGAGCGACCGGCCGGACAGCCGGTCGGCGAGGGTCGGCCGCTCCGGATCGCGCCGGCCGAGCCACAGCGGCAGCCCGAGCGAGACCGCCGCGAGCGCGGTGCCTGCCCACCGCCTGGAAGCCTCCGACGGCGTGAGCACGCGTCCCGACGGCCCCGGCCGCGCGGCGAGCCCGGCGAGGCTCATGCCCACGGTGCGGCCGAAGAGCGCCAGCGGCAGGCCCACGAACACGAAGGAAAAGAGGACGCCGAAGGCCGCCGCCCAGACGAGCCCCGGCAGCCGCGGCGCGCGCCCCGCCCAGGCCACGGCCGCCATCAGCGCGATCGTGACCGCGAGCGAGGTGCCGGAGAGGTCCGCGGCGAACGCGATCGCGCGGGGCCCGAGCGTCGCGACGGGCTCGGAGCCCGGGGACGGCTCGCGCTCGGGTTCGGCCGCCGCGCGCGTCTCGGCGGCGCGGAGCGGCTCTTCCGAGAGGGGAAACTCGGCGAGCGAGTCGGGCGAGGGGCCGCCTCGGGACGTCGGGCTCAAGGCCGGTGCGAGAGGTGCCGCACGTAGATGCGCCCGAGCAGGTCCAGATCGCCCTTCTGGTAGCGCTCCGCGAATTTTCGGTGCCTCTGGAGCTCCGTATCCTCGGGATCGAGGGCCAGCGCCTCGTCGAAGGACTGCTTCGCTTTCGGATAGAGCCCGTTCTGGAGCTGCGTGATTCCCTGGTTCGCGTAGCAGCGCAGCAGGTACGACCGCGCGTCCTGATTGCCCTTGTCCGCCTGATAGATCCTCCAGAGCACCGGGATCGCGGTTTCGTACTCGCCCTCGTTGTAGAGCTTCACCGCGGGCGTGAGCTCCGTGACGTGCTCCGACGCCGACGCCATCGACTGAGAGAACGCCGGGTCGCCCTGGAAGGACGAGGAGACCGCGCTGAAGTCCTTGAGCGCGTCGATGTAGCGCTTCTCGCCGAGCGCCCGCTCGGCGCGCGTCCGGATCGGCGCGGGATCCGCGGCGTCGCTCGATGCCGGCGCTCCGGCCGCCACGCCGCCCGCGGGAGGCGGCGGCGCTTCGCCGGTCGGCCGCGAGAGCGTCTCGAGCAGCTGCTTCGCCTTCGCGTAGTCGGGATCCGAGGGACGAATTCGCTTCAGCTCCGCCAGCGTCTCGGGGATCTTGCCCTCCTGGAAGAAGGCCGTCGCCTTCTCGAGCGAGCCGCCGGGGCGCGCCCCGGCAACCTCCTGGACGGCCGGGGCCGGACTCGGCTTGGGCTGCCTCAGGACGAGCCAGGCGCCAACGCCGACGAGCACGACGAAAACGGCGCCGATCAACGCCACGCGCGGCGGGACCCGCACCGCGAGGCCGCCGCGTTTCTTCGGGGCCGTCGCGGCTTCCTGGGGTTCCTCGACGGGCAGGCCCATGTCCTCTTCGGCCGGCGCTGCTTCCTCCGCGGGCCGCTCGGCCGGAACCTCGGCGAGCTCCTTCTCGATGCGGTCGAGCGCCGCGCGTGCCGTCGCGTTTCCGCTGTCGATCGACAGCGCCTCGAGATACGCCGCACGCGCGCCCGAGAGGTCGCCCGCGTCGAACGCCGTCTGACCCTTCTTGAGGATGTGTCCGAGGCGCTGATCGCCCTCGGCCATGACCTGGCGTGTCTTCTCGATGCGCGTGACGGCTTCGACGCTGTTGATGTCGATCAGGAAGATGCGCGACCAGATCTCGATGGCGCCTTCGTGATCGCCGCGCGCCGCGGCTTCGTCGCCCTGGCGCAGGAGATTCGCCACCTCGCGCTCGGAGCGTCCGGAATCCTCCTCGGCCGGGGCGCGCCGCGGAGCCGCCGGGAGAGGCGCCGCGGCCGGCGCCGGCTCGGGCGCTTCACTCCAGAGATCTCCCGGGGACGCGGGGCGGTCGAGCGGTCCCTTCCGCGTCGCCGGCATGTTCGGGGGCGGCGCCACGGCGGTCGGCGCGTCGAGCGAGAGCGAATCGAGGGAGAGCGAGTCGAGCCCGCCTCCGCTTCCGGCGGGCGCCGCGGGCGTGTCGAAGGAGATGTGCGGCTCGTCCGACGGCCCGAACCCGGCGGGCTCGCCCAGGTCCATCATGCCGCCGAGCTCGGGCTCCGTGGCGGCCGAAACGGAGGGCACCCCGACCTCCTTGAGCCGGCGCTCGAGCAGCGCAACCGCGGGATGCTCCGGGTCGAGCGCGCGCATGCGTGCGAGCTCGCGACTCGCGTCGGGGTAGCGCCGCGCCTCGAGCAGCGCCAGCGCGCGGGTGCGCGCGCCCTCGAAGTCGGCCGCGGCTTCCTTGCGCTTCTTCGACTTCTCGATGAGCTCGGTCGCGTGGACGTTGCCGGGCAGCGCCGTCAGGACCTGCTCGGCGGCGTTGATGCAGGCGTCGAAGTCGCGCGCGTTGTAGCTTTCGACCGCCCGCACGAGGAGCTTCTCGGCGTCCGCCGGGGCCGGCTTGCCCGCGCGCGCCGGGGCGCCGGCCACGATGGCTTCGAGCTCGATGAGGTCCACCTCGGCGGCGGGGTTCTTCGCCTTCTCGAGAAGGCGCCGGGCCGGAGAAAACCGCGGGTCCATCTTGAGGATGAAGTCGCAGCCGATGAGGCAATCGTCCGTCTTCCCTTCCTGGAAGAGGGACAGCGTGTGTTTGAACGTGGACAGAATTTTGTCGCGCACCTCCCGCGGCAGCGAAGGGTTGCCGGGGTAGATGCCGGGATTGGTGGAATTGCCGCTCACCGGGACGCTCCGCGGGCCGGCGTCCGGTACGGCCGAGGCGATTCGCAATTCACGGTTGTGCCAATTATAAACTCTCGCCGGCATGCGCACGGTCATCGAAAGCGTCCCGAACATCTCCGAGGGGCGCGACCGCGCCCGCGTCGAGGAAATCGCCGCCGCCGTGCGCGCCGTCCCGGGGGCGCGGCTCCTCGACGTCTCCTCCGATGCGTCGCACAACCGGAGCGTCCTGACGCTCGTGGGCGACGCGGCCGGCGTCGCGGCGGCGATCCGGGCCCTCTTCGAGGCGGCGCTGCCGCGCATCGATCTGACGAAGCACTCCGGCGAGCATCCGCGCATGGGCGCCGTCGACGTCGTGCCCTTCATCCCGATCCGCGGCGCGACGGTCGAGCAGTGCGTCGCGCTCTCGCGTCAGGTCGGCGCCGAGATCGGCGAGCGGTTCGGCGTGCCGGTTTTTCTGTACGAGGATTCGGCGTCCTCGGACCGCCGACGCAACCTGGCCGACATCCGCAAGGGCGAGTTCGAGGGCTTCGCCGAGAAGATGAAGGACGCCGCGTGGAGGCCCGACTTCGGGCCGGACCGCCCGCACGCGACGGCCGGCGTCGTCGCCGTGGGCGCGCGCGCGCCGCTCATCGCCTACAACATCAACCTGGGCACGCGGGATCTCGCCGTGGCCGACCGCATCGCGAAGGCGATCCGCCACGTCGGCGGCGGGTTTCGCTACGTCAAGGCGATGGGCGTCGAGCTCGCGGATCGCGGACAGGTCCAGGTCTCGATCAACATGACGAACTACCGGAAGACGCCGCTTCACCGCGTCTTCGAGTGCGTGCGGTCCGAGGCCGAACGCCACGGCGTCCCGATCGTGGGCTCCGAGATCGTGGGCCTGACGCCGGCCGACGCGCTCCTTGCCGTCGCGGAGCACTATCTTCGAATCGAGAACTTCTCGAGCGATCAGGTGCTCGAGACGAAACTGCTCGAGGCGGAAGAGTAAGAGAGAGGGTCATTCCGGCCCGGAGTGCGCGCTCCGCTCGAGCCCGAGGGTCTTGTCCGCCTGCGCGCTCCCCAGCATCGCGATCCTCGTGACGGGATGGAGTTCCATGTGCCGATGACGCTTGTCCTGGACGTAGATCCCATCCGCTTCGATATGGTCGCCGACCCGCGGCACCCACATCTTGCTGCCGCACTTCCAGCAACGAAACACGAAGAATCGAAGAACCGGGTGTCGGCAGACGATCTCGAGCTCCAGCATGTCTTTGCCCAACCTCTCGTAGTTCCTCTGATTCGAGAGGTGGGCGTACTCCGGGTCGAGTCTCAGGTACACGATCGCGTCCCCGTCGAGGGCGTAGCGTGCGTCGGTGACGACGCCGCGCACGGTGACGCAGGGCTCCTGAATGATCAGCCGCTGCGGCGAATAGACGCATTGCCACCAGTCGCCTCCGCACTCTCCCGGTACGGTGTCGCCGCGGGACGAAACGCATCCGGTTGAGCAAATCGCGCAAACCGCGACAGCCACCAGCATGAGTCGCGTCAGGCTCGGAGGCACACGGCTTCCTTCGAGCCCGGGTGATTCGAAAGACTCGAGAGCGTGTTCCCAACCGAGCCGTCGGCCGGCGAGCTCGCCGAGGTCAACGAGCCAATTTCCGTCCGCGCAAGGCCGCCGCTGCCGAGGCCATGAAGACGACGACGAGGGGGTCGATCGGATGACGGTAGCGAACTTCGGAATGGGTCAGGTAGTAAGGGATCGGAAGGAAGATCAACGGGATCACCAGAGCAACGACGCCGTCCCGCCGGTCCCGGACCGCCCGATAGAGTCCCGCAAAGGCGAGCACCGAGACGAGGCTGTATGTGAAGGCGTTCGGAAGGCCCTCCTCGTCCAGGCTCCAGCGTGGAGGGAAATCCCACAGGTCGGTCCAGGTGTACAGAACGCGCCGGAGAGTGAGGCCCGCGAAGCGAAACGGCCGGCGTGAGATCACCTCCCGGGCCTCGCGCTGCTTTTCGGCCATGTACGCCGGCTCGCCGAGCCTCTTCACCTTCTCCATCTCCACGGGGTTGTTTCCGGGGATCACGTGGAAATTGGATGCGTGACTCGTGTCGTCGCTGTTGCCGACCAGGAACTCCTGGCCGATGCTGCCCCGGAAAGCGACGAAGCGCCCGTAGACCTGGCTGCAGCGCCAGATCCATGGTCCCGTCGCACAGAGGAAAACGAGAGACGCGGCGGCCGCGACGGCCGTGCAATTCTCTCCGCGCCGCCAGTGCCGCAGCCATACCCACGCGCCGAGGAAAGGCAATGTGGACAGGACGGCCGGGTTCGTCAGCGCGGCCACTCCCCACAACGCGCCGTAACCCAGCCAGGCGCCCCGGCTCGTCGACCGTTCCAGGCGCAGCGTCGCCAGGATCACGAGGCTGAACAACAGCGTCGTCAGGGTCGTTTCCCAGACGGTCGCGTTTGCCAGGGCGATCGCCCATGGGAAGAGAGCCCAAATCCACCCGGCCCAACACGCGGTGCGGAGTCCGAAGACCCGGCGGGCGATGAAGAAGACCGGCAGACACGTCAGGGCCGAAAACAAGTTGTTCAAGCTCAGCATGACCAGCGCCGACGAAGCCGTATAGGTTCCGAACAGCCGGAAGACGCCGGCGACCAGGTACGTGTACAGGGGAGGCACGAGGGCCGTGGGCCCCGTCGGCTCGGGAAAGGGAGAGCTGAATCCGTAGCCGGAGGCGATCGATCGCGCGACCCTCGCCGTCTCCCAGCCGAACGTCCAATGGTCCCGCGCAGGATCCAGTCGATCGGTATAAGTGAGAGCTCATGACCACCAGGCGAATCGCCAGCGCCACTGCGGCCATCGTCCACGGAGAGCGGAGCCACGGCCCGCTCACTCGCAGACGCGCTGTGGCATCCGTCACGCGCGGATCTTAGACCGACACCGAGGAGGAATCGGGACGCGAAGAAGTCACGGCGTAAGCCGTGAAGACGACGACGATGGGGTCGATCGGATGCCGATAACGAGAGTCCGAATGGGTCAAGTAGTAGGCGATGGGGAATACGACCAGCGGGATCACGAGAGGAATCACGCCATCCCGACGGTCTCGGATCGCCCGATAGAGTCCCGCAAGGGCGAGCAGCGAGACGAAACTGTAGGTGAGAAGGTTCGGCAGGCCCGTACCGTCCAGCTTCCAACGCAGGGGGAAATTCCAAAACCCGGTCCAGGTGTACAGAACGCGCCGGAGAGCGAGGCCCGCGAAGCGAAACGGCCGGCGCGAGATCAGCTCCCAGGCCTCGCGCTGCCTTTCGGCCATGTACGCCGGCTCGCCGAGCCTCTTCACCTTCTCCATCTCCCCGGGGTCGTCTCCGGGAAGCACGGTGAAGTTGGATGGAACGCGCGGGTCCGTATTCCCCACCAGAACCTCCAGGCCGACACCGCCGCGGAAAGCGACGAAGCGCCCGTAGACCTGGCTGCAGCGCCAGATCCAGGGTCCCGTCGCACAGAGGAAAACCAGAGACGCGGCGGCCGCGACGGCCGTGCAATTCTCTCCGCGGCGCCAGTGCCGCAGCCATACCCACGCGCCGAGGAAAGGCAATGTGGAGAGGACGGCCGGGTCCGTGAGCGCGGTCACTCCCCACAACGCGCCGTAACCCAGCCAGGCGCCCCGGCTCGTCGACCGTTCCAGGCGCAGCGTCGCCAGGACCACGAGGCTCAACAACAGGGTCGTGAGGGTCGTGTCCCAGACGGTGGTATTTGCCAGGGCGATCGCCCAGGGGAAGAGAGCCCATGTCCACCCGGCCCAACACGCGGTGCGGAGTCCGAAGACCCGGCGGGCAATGAAGAAGACCGGCAGACACGTCAGGGCCGAAAACAAGTCGTTCAAGGTCAGCATGACCAGAGCCGACGAAGCCGTATAGGTTCCGAACAGCCGGAAGACGCCGGCGACCAGGTACGTGTACACGGGAGGCACGAGGGCCGTGGGCCCCGTCGGCTCGGGATAAGGAGAGCTGAACCCGTAGCCGGAGGCGATCGATCGCGCGACCCTGGCCGTCTCCCAGCCGAACGTCCAGTGGTCCCGCGCAGGATCCAATCGATCGGTATAAGTAAAGCTCATGACCACCAGGCGAATCGCCAGTGCCCCTGCGGCCATCGTCCACGGAGAGCGAAGCCAGGGCCTGGCCTCGACTCGCGGGCGCGTCGTCGGGCGCGTCATGGCTCCCTCGCGTGCAAGCGGCTGTCTCTGGTCATCCGGATCGATCCCGCAGTCGGCGTCCGCTGGGATCGGCCGACTTGCGACCGTCTGTGAAGAGCATCTAAACGGATCCTAAACTCTTGCCGAGGGCGTTCGAGTTTCACCCGCTTGCGCAAACTTTCCGCTATGTTAGGGCTGCGATGGGGTCGATGGCGGCTTTCGCTTCAACGGCGCGGCACGGCGTCTCTCTGGCCCTTCTCGTCATGCTCTCGATTTCGATCGTCTACTCCATCCTCGTGCTGCTGCGGGTCGCGTTCTTCCGTCTTCCCGAAAAGTCGGACGGCGCGTTCACGCCGCCGGTGACTCTCTTCAAGCCGGTCTGCGGCCTCGAGCCCGAGCCGGTTCTCTACGACTGCCTGCGCTCGTTCTGCGAGCAGGATTACCCGAGCTACCAGATCATCTTCGGCGTCCGGAGACCCGACGATCCTGCCGTTGCCGTCATCGAGCGCCTGTTGCGCGACACGCCCCACCCCGACGCCTCGCTGATCGTCGACGGCCGTGTTTACGGCGCCAATCGCAAGCTCTCCAACCTCACAAACATGTACGAGGCTGCCCGCCACGACATCCTGGTCTCGGCGGACGCCGACGGGTGGGTCGGGCCCGAGTACCTGCGCTCCGTCGTCGCGCCCTTCGCAAGCAGCAGGGTGGGCGCGTCGACCTGCCTCTACGTCGGCAAGCCGCAGAAGGGCGTGTGGTCGGCCCTCGGCGCGAATTTCATAAACGACGTGATCCTTCCTTCGATTTTGATGGCCCTGGCGTTGGGCAAACTGCGCTTTCTCTTCGGCAACACGATGGCCGTCCGCCGGGAGGTGCTCGAAGAGATCGGAGGATTCCGAGGGTTGACGACGTACCTCGCCGACGACTATCTGATCGGCCGACGGGTCAGCGACCGAGGCCTGGACGTGCGGCTGGCTTCGTACGTGGTCGAGACCGTCATTTCGGAATCCGGCCTGTCGTCGCTCTTTGCCCACGAGCTGCGCTGGGGCCGCACGTTTCGAACGGTGCGGCCCGCCGGGTGGACGCTCTCGGTGCTGACCGACACGACGGTGTTGGCGCTTCTCTTCCTCCTGGTGTCCGGCGGCCAATCGCTGGCGGTCGGCCTCTTCGCGGCGGCGGTCGGCCTTCGGTTCGGCCTCCACAAGATGGTGCGCCGCCGATTCGGCATTGACGGGCCGGATCCGCTCTGGCTGCTTCCGGTGCGGGACGTGCTGAGCTTCGCCGTCCGGATCGCGAGCCTCTTCGGCCACAGCCTCGTTTGGAAGAAGGAGCGTTTCCTCGTCGTCTCCTCGGGGCACCTCGAATCGGAGGGTAGCCCTCCGAGTTGGATCGATGCGAGTCGGACTCCGTATCAGCGCAGCAGCAACGACGCAAAGACACGCCACTGGGCGCCGTGAACCGCGGCGGTCCGATCGGGGTAGGCAGTCACCCGGTCGTTCCAGGTCCAGCCTCCTCCGACCGCCAGGGCGCCGTAGACCGGCAGGCGCCCTTCCACCCGAAGCGACTGGAGGCGGCTCGAGAGCGATGCCTCGACCGGGAGCGGCGCGCCGCTCGTCGTATGAGTCCACAGAGCCTCGTAGCCGATCCAGAGAAGGTCCAGGCCGGCCCGGTCGAGTCTCGCCAGTGAGCGCACGCCGCCGCCGACGCCGTAGTCGTAGGGCCGGCCGGCGGAGCTGAACTCGTACGGCATGTCGTTCGCCTGCAGGGCGATGACGGGGAAGCCGACGCCGATGATCTCGGTGCGCAGCTCCAATCCGCGAGACATCGGGAAGCGCGAGAGCAGGTCGACCGAAAACGTCTGCGCCGAGACGATCTGGGACTGATTGTTCGTGTACTCGTATCCCATGAACAGACCCAGGCGATGCTCGGCGGCCGCCGACGACGAGATTCCCCAGGACGCGAGCAATCCACGCTCCATCCACCGGCTGCCTGTGATTTTCGACGACGGGTAAATTTCGAGCAGGGCCTCGAAAGAGTCGAAGGGCTTGACGTTCGCGCCGGAAAAGGGATCGCCGTAGCGGATGAACACGCCGAGAAGCCCCTGGTTCGGGGAGACCACGACGGACGGCGGGCCGTCGTTGAGCCGCTGATATCCGGCATACACCTCGGCCGAGAACGCCGCGGGCATGCGGTCGTCCGGGTTCGGAAAGTCTTTCGTCAATTCCCCGCGAACGTGCCGGTTGAAGAGGCCGGGGGGGTTGAGCACGGCCGCGCCGATCTCGCGGAAGAGCCGGCTGGCGCCGCTGGCCGTGTTGTCCAGGAGCATGGCCGAAAGACGGTAGAAAACCTCGCCCGACACGGCGCCGCCGAGAGAGGTGGTGAGGACGTCGTTGAGCGATGCCGCCTCGGTCTCGCCGAAGAACTCCCACATCAGGCTGCCGGCCGCCGTGAAGAGGGTCGATTCCCAGAAGTTGAAGCCGTTCGTGCGCGCGGAGTTGTAGTAGATGGCTCCGTTGAAGGGGTGCAGGGTCTGGTTGGTCGGAAAGTCGTCGTGGTGGTCGTAGACAAGGCCGGTCTTCAGATTGGCTTTCCAGGAGTCCGGCGAGATGAAAGACCAGGGGTCTTCCTGGATGTACCGCTCGATGAGCCACATGCCGACGTTCACTCCGAAGACTTCCCCGGCGGCCATCCAGAAGTTCTTCTTCGGAGCCGCGGCCGGCGCCGAAGGACTTCCCGAATCGCGCGAGGGTGGCAGCCCGAGCAAACGCGCCGGAGGCGTGGTCAGAGGGTCGGCGGCCAGGGAGAACGGCTCGACGACGGAGCCCCCGGGGCCTTCCGGAAAAAGGCGGAACGCGGGTTGCTCGATGCCGGGTCCGGTTTGCTTCTCCAGCCGCAGCGGCGCCTCGCGGCACAACTCGAGAGCTCGCGCCGGAGCCGACGCCGCAGATCCTCCGAAGAGCAGCGTCCCCGTCGCCCAGAGCGACACGATGCTGTTTGGCGAGCACACCCGGCGCAGACCGCGGTTCCGGATACGCACGTAATGATCTTCCTCATTGCTGCGCCCGGAGGCCGGGCGGGAGCGGCGGATGATAGCGCACGCTCCCGGTCCGCTGTTTTCCCGGGACCTGATATTCTCGACGGTTAACGGTCATGAAGAAGACGCTCTTCTTGAATCCCCCCTCGTACGAGGGGTTCGACGGGGGCGCGGGGTCGAGATACCAGGCCCGGCGGGAGATCCGCTCGTTCTGGTACCCGACCTGGCTGGCCCAACCGGCGGCTCTGGTGCCGGGCAGCCGGCTCGTGGACGCGCCGGCCCGCGGGCTCTCGGTGGCCGACGTCCTGCCTCTGGCCGGGCAATACGAGCTGGCGGTCTTCCACACGAGCACGCCGTCCTTTGCCGAGGACGTGCGCGTGGCGGAGGAGTTCAAGAAGGTCAACCCGAACCTTCAGATCGGGTTCGTGGGTGCGCACGTGGCCGTGTCCCCGGAGGCCTCGCTTCGGGCCTCGGAGGCGGTGGACTTCGTCGCGCGCGCCGAATTCGACTACACGATCCTGGAGGTGGCCGAGGGACGGCCCTTCGAGGCCGTGGATGGAATCTCCTTCAAGGTGGACGGCCGGGTCGTGCACAACAAGGAGCGCGCGACGCTGGAGAACATGGACGCGCTGCCATTCGTCACCGACGTCTACAAGCGAGATCTCCACATCGAGGACTACTTCATCGGGTACCTGTTGCACCCCTACGTCTCGCTCTACACGGGCCGCGGCTGCCGCTCGCGGTGCACGTTCTGTCTCTGGCCGCAAACGATCGGTGGCCACCGCTACCGCACGCGCAGTCCCGAGAACGTGATCGAGGAGATCCGGCGGGCCAGGGAGTTTTTCCCTCAGGCCAGGGAATTCTTCTTCGACGACGACACGTTTACCGACGATCTCCCGCGTGCGGAGGCGATTGCGCGGGGGCTCGGCCAGCTCGGAGTCACGTGGTCCTGCAACGCGAAGGCGATCGTTCCGTACGAGACGCTGAAGATTCTCAAGGACAATGGTCTGCGGTTGCTGCTGGTGGGCTACGAGACGGGCAGCCAGCAGATCCTGAACAACATCCGCAAGGGGACGCGCGTGGATGTCGCGCGGCGCTTCACCGCGGACTGCCACAAGCTCGGCGTCGTCATCCATGGCACGTTCATCGTGGGGCTGCCGGGCGAGACGCCGGAGACGATCGAGAGCACGATCCGCTTCGCAAACGAGATCAACCCGCACACGATCCAGGTATCGCTGGCCGCCCCGTATCCCGGTACCGAGCTGTACCAGCAGGCGTCGGCCAACGGATGGCTCGACCTGGACAGCCAGAGCCTCGTCGGCTCGAACGGCGTGCAGCTCTCCTCGATCTCCTATCCGCACCTGTCCAAGAAGGAGATCTTTCAGGCGGTCGCCAGGATGTACAAGCGCTTCTACTTCCGACCCAAGAAGATCGTCGAGATGACCTCCGAGATGATCCGGAGCCCCGAGATGATGCGGCGCAGGCTGCGCGAGGGCGTCGAGTTCATGCACTTCCTGACCGGGCGCCAAGATCACGTCTGAGGATTTCGAAGCGGCGGTCGCGGCCAGGAGTCCAAGAAATCCGACCGGATCCTCGCGGCTACTCCCGCTCGACCTCGATGCCGTAGCTCTTCAATTTCCGATACAGGTTTGACCGCTCGATCTGGAGCGTCTCCGCGGCGCGCGTGACGTTGCCCCGGAACCGGCGCAGCGCGGCGAGGATGTAGCGCCGCTCGAAATCGTCGCGGGCCTCGCGCAGGGGAGCGTCGGGCGCGACCGCGCCGTCCTCGGGTCGGAACTCGGCCGGCAGGTCCGCGACGCCGATCTCGGGGTGCGGCGACAGGATCATGAGGCGCTCGATGAGGTTCTTGAGCTCCCGGACGTTTCCGGGCCAACGGTAGGCGCGCAGCGCGTCGAGGGCCGCGGCGGACAGCGGTTTGGGGCGGCGGCCGAGGCGCTGCGAGGCGACCTCGAGGAAGTGCCGGCAGAGCGTGGAAAGGTCTTCGAAGCGGTCCCGTAACGGCGGCACGTCGAGCGGCACGACGGCGAGGCGGAAATAGAGGTCCTCGCGAAACCGGCCGGCGCGGATCTCCGACGGGAGGTTCTTGTTCGTCGCGGAGAGGATGCGGGCATCGGACTCGATCGGCCGCGTGCCGCCCACGCGCGTGAACCTCCCTTCCTGCAGCGCGCGAAGGACCTTCGCCTGCGTGCGCGCGGACATGTCGCCGACCTCGTCGAGGAAGAGCGTCGCGCCGTCGGCCTCCTCGAATTTTCCCCGCCGGTCCTCCGAGGCGCCCGTGAACGAGCCGCGCACGTGCCCGAAGAGCTCCGACTCGATCAGCTCCTCGGGAATCGCCGCGCAGTTGACCTCGATGAGGCGCGAGTCCGCTCGCGCGGACCGGCGATGGATCGCGCGCGCGATGAGCTCTTTGCCCGTGCCGCTCTCTCCGGTGATGAGGACGCGGGCGTCGGTCGGCGCCACGCGCGCGATCTCCTCCTTCAGCCGCCGCAGCGACGCCGACTCGCCGATCAGCTCTTCGGGCTCGCTCTGGCCTCGGAAGGACGCGAGCTCGGCCAGAAGACTCCGCCGCTCGATCGCCTTCTTCGCGGTCAGGAGCACCCGGTCGAGCGAGAGCGGCTTCTCGAGGAAGTCCTCGGCGCCGAGGCGCACGGCGCGGACGGCCGTCTCGACGTTGGCGTGCCCGGAGATCATGACGACCGGCAGCTCGGCCAGTCGGCCCCGCGCCGCCTCGAGGATCGAGAGGCCGTCGCGGTCGCGGAGCCAGACGTCGAGGAAGACGAGATCGAGCGAGTCTTCCGAGATCCGGCGCAGCCCCTCTTCGCCGGAGTCGACCGCGGTGACGAGGTAGCCCTCGTCCGTCAGGATCTGCGAGAGCGTCTCCCGCACCGCGCGGTCGTCGTCGATGACGAGGATGCGCTTCTTCTTCACGCGGCCGGCAGCTCGATGATGAAGCGGGCTCCCCGGGGCCGGTTGTCCTCGACGCGGATCGTGCCGCGGTGGTCCGCGACGATGCGGTAGACGATCGCGAGGCCGAGTCCCGTGCCGCGGCCCTTCGTCGTGAAGTCGGGCAGGAAGAGCTTCTCCCGGTCGCGGGCGGGGACGCCGCGTCCCGTGTCGGCCACCTCGATCGTGCAACCGCCCTCGCGGTCCGAGAGGGTGACGACGATCTCGCCCTTCTCGCCGCACGCCTCGAGCGCGTTGTCGATCAGGTTCACGAGCGCGCGCTTGATCTGGTCCGGATCGAGGACGACGGTGTCGCGCGCCAGGCGCGACTCGACGCGCACCGCGATGCCCTCGCGCTCGCCCTCGAAGAGACGGACGGCGGATCGCGCGAGCTCGGTCAGGTCCGTCGGCTGCGGGCGCATCTGGGGCAGGCGCGCGAAGCGCGAGAACTCGTTGACGAGGGACTTCAGGAACCCGACTTCCTCGACGATGATCCGCGTGCCGCGCTCGATCGTCTCCGGCAGGTCCGGCTCCCCGGCGCGGAAGCGCCGCAGGATGCGCTCGGCCGACAGGCGGATGGGCGTCAGCGGGTTCTTGATCTCGTGCGCGACGCGCCGCGCGACCTCGCTCCAGGCGGCGAGCTTCTGCTCCCGCGCGACGTGCGTCGTGTCCTCGAGCGCCAGCACCCAGCCGCGCCCGCCGCCGCCGGCCGAGGGCAGGGGACGCACGGAGACCTCGATGTGCCGCCCGCCCGACTCGTCCGAGAGCACGAGCTCCCGCGGCGCCGCCGGCGGTGCGCCCGACCGCGCCTCCTCGAGGAGGCCCACGAGCGGCTCGAGGTCCGGGCGCGCGGCGAGCGAGACGGCCGTGACTTCGTCCGTCAGGCCGAGCAGCGCGCGGGCGGCGGGATTGCAGACCGTGATCTGGCCGCCGGCGTCCATCGCAATGACGCCGGTCGTCACGGACTCGAGCACGGTCGAGAAGAGGCGGCGCTCGAGCTCGAGGCGCCGGTTGGAGTCCTGGAGCTCGGCGTTCGTGTGGAGGAGCGCGCCGCGCGCGTCCTCGAGTCCCGCGGCCATCCGGTTGAAGGACTCGACGAGGACCGCGAGCTCGTCGGTGGCCGGCACGTCCACGCGTGCGGAGAAGTCGCCCGAGCGCAGCCGGCCCGTCGAGGCGGCGAGCGCCCCAATCGGCTCGGTGATGCGTTTTGCGAGCGTCAGGCCGGTCCAGATCGACGCGAAGAGGATCGCGAGCGTCAGGAGGAGGAAGGTCGAGATGTTCGCCGCCTTGATCGCGGGCTTCTGCACCTCGAGCTTCTGATACTCGCTCCACGCGGCGGCGATTCCGTCGAGGGACCGCGCCTCCGCGACCGGCAGCCGGATTCCGGCGACGAACACGCGGTCGCCGCTGCGGAAGGCCGCTCGATACCGATGGCTGCCGTCTTTGAGCACCTCGATCTTGAACGGCTCGCCCTCGGCGCCGTCGCCTCCGAGCGTCCCGGCCGCGAGCGGCGGCGGCTGGGGGTCGGCCGCGGCGACGGCCACGCGGCTCCCGCCGCGGTAGATCTCGAGAGAATCGAGGCCCCGCTCGCGCCGGCGGGTCTCGAGCGGCGGCACCGCGTCTCCGGAGAGCTCCGGAGCGGCGGCGGACAGGGACTTCGCCTCGTTGAGCGCCTGATCGAGGACCCGCCGCTCCGCGCGATCCTGGACGGCGCGGGCCTGCACGACGACCTGGCGCACGGGCGTCGAGAACCACCGATCGATCGTGCTCTGGAGGAGACCGGTCGCCGAGAAGAAGACGAGCGCCACGGGGATGGCGGTCAGGCCGATGTAGGTGACGAGGAGCTTCGTCTGGAACCGCGAGCCGAGGGCCGGGCGCCGCCGGTCGAGCCAGGCCTTGAGGAGCGTGCGTCCGAGGACGAAGAGCACCGCGGCCATGAGGGTGACGTTCAGGTACGAGAGGACGAAGAGGAGGAGGCCGCGCGTGATCGTCGCGGGATCGAGCTCGGCGGCGCGCTGCTCCAGGACGGAGACGGCGGCCCACACGACGAGAACCGTCAGGACCAGCCCGACGATGAGCCGGTTGTCTTTCCGGCGGCGGAGGATCTCGCTCGCGATCTTCACGACGCGCGCCTCACGGGGCACCCGCCGGAGCCGGCACGACGAACTTTTGAGACTTCTTCCACGAGGTGCGCGAGTCCACGGGGATGAAGGCGAAGAGATACTTCGAGTCGAAAGCGGCGCGCATGTGCACCACGAGGTTGCGGCGCGGCCACTCCGGCCGGACGTGAAAGGCGAGCAGCTTCTCTCCGGAGACGAGCTGACGCTTCACGTCTTCGAAGTCCGCCGTCGTCACGCGCGAGAGCGGCTTGTCATCCAGAGTCTCGACCACGACGTACTCGCGCGTGACCGGATCGAAGGTGACGGACACGTCGTACCGTCGCGAGTCGAGGAAGGTGTCGAACCAGTACCGGTACTGCCGGTAGAGGCGGATCTCGTAACGGATCGTGGTCTCGAGGCCGGCCTCGATCCTGCGCGCGAGCTCCGGGTTCAGGACCCCGGTCAGCTCGAACTTCAGGAAGACGTCCGCGCCCCGGTTGGTGACCCGCAGGAGCGTGACCAACGGCCGCGCCGGCTCGCCGGCGTCGGCCGCCCGGGCCGGCGTCGCCCCGTATAGAGAAAGAGCCAAGAGGGCCGCCAGGGCCCGCGGTTTCCGCCCCACGGGCGAATTCTAGGCGAGGCGGCCCGCGTTCGGGGCGCGGCCGGGGCTAGGTCCGGACGGCGCGGCGCGGCGCGGCCGCCTGCTGCGCGCGCGGCGACTGCAGCGCGGCCTCGAGGGCGCGCGCGAACTCCACGTGGAGGGCATGTCCGGCTTTGCTCGCGTGGATGCGGCCGGTCAGGGGCCGCCCGAGCAGGGAGAGGTCCCCGAGCAGGTCCAGGATCTTGTGCCGCACGAACTCGTCGCGGAAGCGCAGCGGGCCCGAGAGGATGCCGGCGTCGTCGAGCACCACGGCGTTCTGGAGCGACCCGCCGCGCGCCAGGCCGCGCGCCCGCAGCTGCTCGATGTCCTTCACGAAGCCGAAGGTGCGCGCCGGCGCGATGCGCGCCGCGTACTCCTCCGGGCGCACGGTCCAGGTCAGGGTCTGCTTCCCGACGTACGGGTGCGGGAAGTCGATGTCGTAGGTGATCGTGAGGCCGTCGCCGTCGGGCATGTAGTGGATCGACCTGTCGCCGCGCTCGACGGCGAGCTCCCGGTCGAGCGCCGCCGGGCGCACCGGCGCGTCCTGGCGCTCGAAGCCGGCGGCGTGGAACAGCCGGACGAACGGCAGGGCCGACCCGTCGAGGATCGGCACCTCGGGTCCCGCGATCTCGATCCGGCAGTTGTCGAGCCCCTCGCCGGCGGCGGCCGAGAGCAGGTGCTCCACGGTGCCGATCGAGATCCCGTCGGAGGAAAGCGTCGTGGCGTAGTCGAAGGTGGAAGCGGATCCGACGCGCGCCGGAATCGGCTTCCCGGGCCGGTCCGTGCGGAAGAAAACGAGGCCCGTGTCGGGCGGCGCCGGCACGAAGTGCGCCGCCACCGGGTGGCCGGAATGGAGGCCCACGCCTTCGATCGAAACCCCTGTTTTCAGTGTGGTTTGAGACCGAATCATGCTTCGCTCGCCGCTCTACTCCGCATCTTCAATGCCAGGGTGGACGCCTGAGGAACGAATCCCAGAAGTCTTTCATTTCAAGACACTTCATTTCGCTGAAAGGAGCGGATGGGAGGCGCACCGGGTCCCATTTTTGTAGCACTTTTGGGACACCTCCGTGGCGCCTGCGCCACGGCCTTCCGACGCCCGATAGACTCGGGCCATGGCGCGCAGCGGGGCGGAAAAGGCCGGGCCGAAGGCCGCATCGGTCAAGCCGGTGGCGACCAACCGGAAGGCCCACCATGACTACTTCATCGAAGACCGGGCGGAGGCCGGCCTCGTCCTGACCGGCACGGAGGTGAAGTCGCTGCGCGAGGGGCGCGCGCAGCTGAAGGACTCCTACATCCAGTTCCGCGACGGCGAGGCCTTCCTCGTCTCGGCGCACATCTCTCCCTACGGCGCCGGTTCCTGGACGAACCACCTGCCGGAACGCGACCGCAAGCTGCTGATGCACCGCCGCGAGCTCGACCGCTGGGCGAGCGCGGTCGCGACGCGTGGCGTGACCTGCATCCCGCTCTCGCTCTACTTCAAGGGCTCGCGCGCCAAGGCCGAGATCGCCCTCGTGAAGGGAAAGAAGCTCCACGACAAGCGGCACGCGATCCGCGACCGCGAGCTCCGGCGCGAGGCCGATCGCGCGATGCGGCGCCGCTAGCCGGCTGCCAAAGAGGGTGTGGATGGCGTTGCAGGCGCCGCGGGGCCATCTCCTGGAAAGCGAGAGAAGGGCGACGCCTTCGCACCGGCGGGGAGCGATGGCCTTCGGCCGCGGCGATCGAAGACGAGCGTCAGCGCCCGCGGCCGACAGTCGCGCATGACGCCCGTCCTCCGGGAGATCCGGAAGTCCGACCGGGAGGCGATGTATCGCCTCGACCACCGCTGCTTCGAGTCGGGCATCGCCTTCACGCGCGCGCAGATCCAGGCGTTCCTCGGGCTCGAGAGCCTCGAGGCCGTCGCGGCCGAGGCCGATCGAGAGCTCATCGGCTTCGCGATCGGATACCTGCGGCGGCCCGGCCTCGGCGGCGTCCTGACGCTCGACGTCGATCCGGAGCGCCGCCGGGGAGGCATCGGGCGCGCGCTCTTCCGCGAGCTCCTCGCGCGGCTCGAGGCCGCGGGCGCGCGGACCGTGCAGCTCGAGGTGGACGTGCGGAATTCCGGGGCCATCGCGTTCTATCGGTCCTTCGGTTTTCGCCGCGTCGGCCGGATTCCCGACTACTACGGCGACGGAAAAGACGCCTACGAGATGGAGAAGGGGAAGGCCTCTCGCTCTACAGCAAGAAGCCGAGGTTCGGCGTCGTGAACCGCCCGATGAGCGGGAAGATCGTCGGGATGTCCGCGGCCCCGACTCCGAACCAGCTCGCGAGCGTCGCCGCGTACTGCTCGACGGCGCACGTCGGGATCCAGCGGCCGCGGTCGTCGGTGTCGTCCGGGCCGCCGAGCGCGAGCGTCGGGAAGACCGTGCCGTTCGAGCCGGGCACACCGTAGAAGTCGCCGCCCGCGACGGCGCCGCCCATCACGAGCTGGTGGTTGCCCCAGGCGTGGTCGGTGCCGACGCTGCCGCCGTCGCCGGAGGGCTGGAGCGTGCGCCCGAAGTCGGAGAGCGTGAAGGTCGTGACCTGCGAGTCGACGCCGAGCTCGACCGTCGCGTCGGAAAAGGCCTTCAGCGCGGCGGACAGTTCGCCGAGCAGGTCGGCCTGATCGGTGAGCTGGTCCGTGTGCGTGTCGAACCCGCCCATCTCGCAGTAGAAGATCTGCCGCTTGAGCGGCGTCGGCGCCGTCTGGTTCAGCTTGATCAGCTTGGCGACCTGCAGGAGCTGGTCGCCCAGGTCCGAGCCCGGGAACGACGTCGTGATCGAAGGATCCGTCGAGAGGGCCTGGCTGATGTCGTAAGCCTGCTGGGTCGCGTCGCTCGTGGCGGCGACGAGCGTGGCCGACCGGTCGATCGTGCGCAGATGGTTCATGGAGGTCAGCCGCGCGTTCTCGCCCGGCGAGCCGTAGAAGCCGTAGAGCACGAGCACCTCGTCGAGCGGCGTCGGCGCCGGGGCGATGCCGAGCGGGCGCGTCGTCATCCCGAGGCCGAAGAGCGAGGTGCCCCAGTTCACCGACGTCACGATGGGGAAGATCGCGCCGCTGTTCATCGCGGCGGCGAAGTCGCCCGTGCGGCCGCCCCAGCCGAGCCGCGTGTCGACGTCGGCGCGCGCGGACTGCCACTGCGTGACCTGGTCGGAGTGGGAGAAGAGAGCGTACGGCTGCGGGTCGCCGTTCTGGAACTGCGTGCGGCTGAGCGGCTGAACGAGCGGTCCGACGTTGGCCACGACGGCGAGTTGCTTGTCGGCGAAGAGCTGGGGCAGCGCCGTCATGCTCGGATGGAAGCCGAACGGCGTGCCGAGCGTCGCGGGCGTGACCGACAGGTACTGGCTCTTGTCCAGGCAGAGCCCGGAGCCGGTGCGCGCGTCGCTGTAGGCCTGGAAGCCCGCCGTGTCGAGCGGCACGATCATGGAGTTGCCGTCGTTGCCGCCGCCCAGGAAGACGCAGACGAGCGCGCGGTAGTCGGCCGCCGCGGGCCGCGCGTACGCGCTGATCAGGCCCAGTTTGTCGAGCCCGGCCTGGAAGGCGGCCATGCCGAGGGCGGCGCAGCCGGTCCGGACGAAGAATTCCCTGCGGGTGCGGTCCATGCTCACCTCTCGACCTGGAACTGCGAGGACGTCGTCACGAGATACAGGGCCTGCGGCACGACGAGGTCCGGATCGTCGGACGCCATCGCGACGACGGCGGCGCGGATGCTCGAGCGCATGTCGTCCGACATCGTGCCGTGGAGCAGCAGCCGGTCGAGCTCGGAGAGGAGCGCGTCGGGACTCGCCGCGGCGAGCGTCTGGAGCCGCGCCAGATCGAGGGCCGTGCCCTTCGGGCCGTTGTCGGATTCGTCGATTCCCCAGAAGAGCAGGAACTGGAGGAAGTTCGCCCGCGCGAGCGCGGTCGTGGCGGAGAGGATGCCGAACTCGGGGCCGGCGAGGGTCGTGCCGGGCACGGTGAAATCCGCCGGGTAGTAGCTGAAGACGCTGTCCGGCCGGAAGACGTCCTGGCTCATGTCCCACGTGTACGGGTCGAGATATCCGTCGCTCGGCGTCGAGTCGGAGTACGCGTGGGCGTTGAACGCGCGCAGGATGTTCGTCACGAAGAGGACCGGCTCGCGGAGATGCCCGTAGTCGGCGTCCGTCTTGACGTCGCCGCGCGCCTCGGGGTCGAGCAGGATCGCGCGCACGACCGCCTTGAGATCGCCGCGCACCCCGATGCCGTCGTCGTCGAAGACCGCGGAGACGCGTGCGACGTAGCCGGGGCTCGGGTTGCTCGTGACGAGGCTGCGGATCAGGTGTCGCGAGATGAACGGGCCGACGTTCGGGTGCTGGAAGATCATGTCGAGCGCGTCGGACAGGTCCTTCGCGCCGCCCTGGTTCTTGGGCAGCTTCTGCCCGTTCAGGAGCGTCTTCGCGCCGTTGTCGTGGTAGCTCGCGACGAGCACCATCGGATCGCGGTAGTTCGAGTACCCGTCCTGCGGCGGGTCCGCGGCGGTCCAGCCGGTGAAGACCTTGGCGAAATTCGTGACGACGCTCTGGTCGTACGTTGGCAGCGGGAGGCCGTCGGTTCCGAGCTTCGGCGTGCCGTCGGGGTTCAGCTGGAAGACCCCGATCGAGAAGAGCTGCAGGATCTCGCGCGCGTAGTTCTCGTTCGGGTCGTACTTCGTGCTGTCCATCATGTCCAGGTAGTCGCCCATCGCGGGATTGAGCGTGAGCTCCTGGAGCAGTTGCCGGTAGTGCCCGAACGCGTGGTGCTGGAAGACCTGGAGATACGGCGTGTACCAGGACGACACCGAAATGTCCCAGCCCGAGACCGGCATGAGCCGGTGGAGCGCCCACGCGACGCGCTGGCGGAGTTGGTCGTCGGCGTACAGCGCGTTCGTGAAGAAGCGGAGCTGCAGGGGATAGACCGTGTAGTTGTCGCGCTGACAGTCGGAGTCGCACGTGAGCGGCACGTCGTCCGGCTGCAGCGGAAGGTCCGGAAAGCCGGAGACGGGAGCGGCGAACTGCTCGTCGAGATATCCCTCGATGCCGACCTGACGCACGTGCGCGATGGTCGCGTCGTTCGGGCCGAAGGTGGCCTGCTCGAGGAATCGGACGATGTCGGCGTTGAAGGTCCGCGACAGGAAGGCGGCCATCTGGGCCCGCGTGCTCGTGCTGCCGGGGCAGAAGGCGCCGGCGCCGCAGCCCGAGGTCACGCGCTCGCCGGCGAGCTGCTCGATCCATGCGGCGAACGGCGCGCCGGCCGGCACGTCGCTGAAGAGAAGGCCCGTCGCCGGCGGCGGCCGGTACGCGGCGCCGTGCTCGGCGCGCATCAGGAAGACGGCCATCTCGCCGCGCGTCACGGACTGATCGGGGCAGTACTTCTTTCCGCCGCAGCCCGTCGTGATGCCCTCGGCCGCGAGGCGCTCGATCCAGCGCGCGAACGGCGCGCTCGCCGGGACGTCCGTGAAGACCGTCCCCGTGGCCGGCGGCGGGGAGTACGCGCCGCCGTGCTCGCCGCGCAGCAGGAACACGGCCATCTGCGCGCGCGTGACGGAGAGGCCGGGGCAGTAGTTGCCGCCGCCGCAGCCGGTCGTGATTCCCTTCCGCGTGATCTTCACGACCGCGGAGTGGAAGGGATCCGACGACGGCACGTCGGCGTAGTCGGCGAACCAGCCGCCCGCCAGAACGGCCGTCGAGTTGTCGGGGTTCGTGACCTGGACGTCGAGGAGCGACCCGGGCGGCCGCCGCCGGCGCCGAGGCGGTCAGGCGGGTCGTCCCCGCGACGGCGACGCCGGAGGCGAACCCGGCGCCGATCTGGAGCGTCGCGCCGGCCTGGAACCCGTATCCGAGGGCGGTGATCGCCGCGCCGCCGGACGCGGGACCCGAATCCGGTGAGAGGCCGGCGACGTCGGGAGTCGCGCCGAGCGCGACGCCGGCGGGAAGCGCCGCGGCCGCGAGGGTGAGAGAGAGCCGTCGGAGTGTCGGCAATCGGAACAGAAGCGCCTCCGATCTCTTCGGATGGTTTCGAGAATTCTAGAGACGCGAGGGCGCCGGCGCATCTGCTCCGATGGCCAGTGTCGCGCCGGGCCGATGGACCTGTCCGCCCGGAGAGGCTCAGGCGCGCGAGGCGCGCAGAATCGCGAGCGCGACGGCCTCGACGCCGTTCAGGACGAACTGGACGCCGATGACCGCGGCGATCAGACCCATGATCTTCGAGACGATCCGCTGGCCGTTCTCGCCGATGCGCGCCACGAGCCACGGCGCGGCGAGCAGGATCGCGAGCGTCAGCAGGATGTTCACGGCGATGGCGAGCGCCAGGGCGGCGCGGTGGAAGCCGTCGCGGGCCTGGCCGACGAGAACCATCACGGTCGAGATCGCGCCGGGCCCCGCGATCAGGGGCATGCCGATCGGGACGATCGACGGGTCGGAGCGCGTGGCCGCGCCGGCGTCGCGCTCATGGTCCTCCTCCTGGAGCGTCTTGAGTCCCATGATCGTGAAGAGGATGCCGCCGGCGATCTGGAAGGCCGGAAGCGTGATTCCGAAGAAGCCGAAGATCGCGCCGCCCGTCGCCGCGAAGACGGCGAGGATCACCGCGGCGGCGAGGCAGGCCTTGAAGGCGAACGTGCGCCGCCGGTCGGGCTCATGAGACGTCAGCGCCACGAAGATCGGCGCCGCCTCGATCGGATTGATGACCGAGAAGAGCGTCGAGAACGCGAGGAGAGCGAACTTGCCTTCGGGCGAGGAGAACATCGCGGCTCATCCTAAGGCCGGCGCCCCGCGGGCAGCCGGCCGCCGCGTCAGGGCCCGTAGAGAAGAAGCCTGAAGGCGTTCGTCAGGAACTTCGACATCTCGTCGCGCCCGATGTCGAGGTCCGGGCAGTACTGATTCGCGGAGCAGCCGGAGATGATCCCGCGCGCCCACAGGTAGTGCGCGTGCCGGCAGAACTCGTCGGTCGGGAAGACGTCGGTGAAGTGGAGGCTCGGGCTGCCCGCGTCGCACGAGTATGAGAGCCCCGTGTCCGGATCCGGTCCGTACGTGATCGGGACGGCCGAGCCGCCGGCCGGCGCAACCATCGCCTTGGCGATGAAGATCGCCATCTCGGCGCGCGTCGCGTTGAGCGACGGGCAGAACATCGAGGCGCCGCATCCCGACGTCACGTGCTGCGACGCGATGTAGTGCACGCCGCGGCAGAAGATGTCCGTCGGCGCGACGTCGGTGTAGAGCGACACGCCGCCGTTCGTGCAGCTGTACGGCTGCGCGCCGACCGTGCCGCTCGCGGGAAGGGCGGCCCCGCCCGTCAGGCCGCGCGCGATGAAGATCGCCATCTGGGAGCGCGGGACCGCTTGCGACGGACAATAGAGCGTCGTCGTGCAGCCGACCGTGATCCCGTTGTGGAAGATCGTCTCGATCTTCCGGTAGAACGGGTTGACCCGCGGCACGTCGAGGAAGCTGTCGCCGATGTGCAGGATCCAGGTCTTGGGCGGCGTCGGGGTGTCGAGCGTCTCGACGAACGACGAATCCCAGTGGGTCGACGGCCGCGTCGCGGGCGCGGTGACGAACGTCCCGTAGCAGTCCGACCCGGCGGCGCAGCTGCCCTTCGCGCCCGGCGCGATGATGCCGTAGGCGGCGAGCGCGTCCACGAGGGAGTACGTCGGTCCGGCCGGTCCGGTGAACGATGACCCGGTCCCGTGCAGATCGACCGGGGACGCGCCCTGGTTGCTCCACGTCGGAGCCACCGCGACCGTCTCGCCCGGCTCGAAGACACCGTTGCCGTCGGAGCCCGATCCCGAGGCTCCGTCCACGTCCAGGGCGAAGGGCGCGAGGACCGGCGTGGGCGTCGGGGTGGGCGTCGCCGTCGGCGTCGGCGTGTCGGTCGGCGTCGGTGTCGACGTGGGAGTGGCCGTCGGCGTGGCCGTTGGAGTCGCCGTCGGGGTCTGTGTGGGCGTCGACGTCGGAGTCGGGGTCAGCGTCGGCGTCGCGGTGGGCGTGCTCGTCGGTGTCGGCGTGAACTGGGCGTGTCGGTCGCCGTCGGCGTCGGGGTGGCCGTCGGCGTGTGAGTCGGCGTCGCCGTGAAAGTCGGCGTATCGGTCGGCGTGGGAGTGAAGGACGGCGTCAGCGTCGGCGTCGGAGTGAACGTGGGCGTATCGGTCGCCGTCGGCGTGAACGACGGTGTCAGCGTCGGCGTCGCGGTGAAGGTCGGCGTGTTCGTCGGCGTCGGCGTGAACGACGGTGTCAGCGTCGGCGTCGCGTGAAGGTCGGCGTGTTCGTCGGCGTGGGAGTGAACGACGGCGTCAGCGTCGGGGTCGCGGTCGCAGTGAACGTCGGCGTCGGCGTGAACGAAGGCGTCAGGGTGGGAGTGCTCGTCGGCGTGGCGGTCCGCGTCGGTGTCGCGGTCGGAGGCGCCGCGGGACGGAGAGCCAGCGAATTCGCCACGCCGGGCCCGGCGTTGTTCGATGCCGTCGCGGTCTTGCCTCCGGTCGGGCCCGCGGCGCCCTAGGGTCTGGTAGTTGATCTCGAGGGAGATGCCGAGGACGTTCGGGACGGGGCGCGAGGCCACGTCCACGGCTTCGGTCATTCCCGCCGGCGGCGTCCATGTGCCGGACGACGTGTAGCTGTGGCCGGTCACGAGCATGTCCGAGGCGACCGTCGTCGTGACGCTCGGCGCCGTGTGGCTCAGGGACGAGGGCGTCGCGTTGCCGGCGCTGACGTCGATCGGCGTCGTGGGATCGACGCCCGAGAACGCGAGGATCCCGCCGGCCGAGCCTGTGGACGTCGAGAACGTCCAGCTGTAGCTCGCCGGCTCCGACGCCGACGACCGCGTGGGTGTAGATCGCCTGCGAGGAGGCCGGGGTTCGATCGCCTGGTTCGGTCCGGAACTGAAGCGTCCAGCCGGCCGGCGCCGTGATCGTGGCGGTGTTCGGGCCGCACGGCGATCGCGGCCACCAGGAGATCGCCCGCGGCCGTGCCGGGAGGCACGTTGATCGTGAGCGTCGGCGTGCCGGAAGCCGCGCCCGCGGACCTCGCGGCGCGAAACGCGATCTGGCCCTGCGCCGCCGAGGCGGCGAGGAGGCCGCGGCGAAGATCCACGAGACGGCCGCGCCGAGAAACTCCGCAGGGACGACGCGCGACGAGGGCAGAGAACGCCCCGGTTCTTGGAGTTCACTTTGTCTTTGTCCTGAAAAACTGTCTCCTATTCTATACCATCCGGCGCCGCTCCCGATCGGATCGCGCGGCGACCGTCGGAGCGGCGCGCGGTTGACCCGTTAGAATCGGCCCCCTCCATGGATGCCCTCCGGATCCGCGGCGCGCGGCAGCACAACCTGCAGAACCTCTCGCTCGACGTCCCGCGCAACCGCCTCGTCGTCATCACGGGCGTCTCCGGCTCGGGCAAGTCTTCGCTCGCGTTCGACACGATCTTCGCGGAGGGCCAGCGCCGCTACGTCGAGTCGCTCTCGGCGTACGCGCGCCAGTTCCTCGAGCAGATGGAGAAGCCCGACGTGGACTCGATCGAGGGGCTGTCGCCCGCGATCTCGATCGAGCAGCGCACGACTTCGAAGAACCCGCGCTCGACCGTGGGAACGGTCACGGAGATCTACGACTACCTGCGGCTGCTCTACGCGTCGATCGGCAAGCCGCATTGCCCCAAGTGCGGCCGCCCGATCCAGGCGCAGACGGTCCAGGAGATGGTGGACCGGGCGCGGCGGCTCCCGGAGGGAACCCGGTTCACGGTGCTCGCGCCGTACGTCTCGGGCAAGAAGGGCGAGTACAAGAAGCCGATGGCCGAGATGCGCAAGGAGGGGTTCCTCCGCGCGCGGATCGACGGGCAGCTCTACGACCTGGACGATCCGCCGGAGCTCGACAAGCAGAAGAAGCACACGATCGAGGTCGTCGTGGACCGTCTCGTCTCGAAGAGCGCCGGCGACGAGGACTACGGCAAGCGGCTCGCGGACTCGATCGAGACGGCGATCCGCGTCTCGGGCGGCCTCGTCACGATCGCCGTCGCCGACGGCCCCGAGGAAGTCCTCTCGGCCAACTACGCCTGCCCGGACTGCGGCACGTCGCTGACGGAGATCACGCCGCGCCTCTTCTCCTTCAACTCGCCGTACGGCGCCTGCACGGCGTGCTCCGGGCTCGGCACGATCCTCAAGGCGGACCCGGAGCGCCTGGTCGTCGCTCCCGAGAAGTCGATCGCCGACGGCGCGATCGCGATCCTGAAGCCCGGCTCGACGAACTGGCGCGCGCGCCAGATGGCGACGCTCGCGAAGCACTACAAGTTCCGCCTGGATCAGCCGTTCGCGAAACTGCCCAAGCCGGCGCAGAAGGTGATTCTGTACGGCTCCGGCGGCGACGAGATCCGCTTCTCCTACGTCGCGGAGCGCGGCGAGTATCACTGGCGGTCGTCGTTCGAGGGCCTCGTGCCGATGCTCGAGCGGCGCTACCGCGAGACCGAGAACCCCGAGCATCGTGCGGAGCTCGAGGCGTACATGTCGGCCGAACCGTGCCCGCAGTGCAATGGCCGGCGCCTCAAGCCCGAGGCGCTCGCCGTGCTCGTCGGCGGCCGCGCCATCGACGCGGTCGCGTCGGACACGATCGCCGAATCGGCCGAGTTCTTCGCGGGCCTGCGCCTGACGGCGCGAGAGCGCGAGATCGCCGGAAAGATCCTCAAGGAGGTCAGCGACCGGCTCGGCTTCCTGGCGAACGTCGGCATCGGCTACCTCTCGCTCTCCCGCGCGGCGGCGTCGCTCTCCGGCGGCGAGTCGCAGCGGATCCGCCTCGCGACGCAGATCGGCTCCAAGCTCATGGGCGTGCTCTACGTGCTCGACGAGCCGTCGATCGGGCTCCACCAGCGCGACAACCGGAAGCTGATCGACACGCTCCTCTCGATGCGCGACCTCGGCAACACCGTGATCGTCGTCGAGCACGACGAGGAGACGATCCGCTCGGCCGACTGGGTTCTGGACCTCGGCCCCGGCGCCGGCGTGCACGGCGGCCGGCTCGTCGCGGAGGGCCGTCCGGAGGAGCTCGGCAAGTTCCCGGAATCGCTCACGGCGAAGTACCTTTCGGGGGAGCTCGAGATCCCGACGCCGCCGGTGCGGCGCGCCGGCTCGGGCAAGGCGGTCGTCGTCCGCGGCGCGACGGAGCACAACCTGAAGTCGCTCGACGTGCGGTTCCCGCTCGGCGTGATGACGGCCGTGACCGGGGTTTCCGGGTCGGGAAAATCGACTCTCGTCAACGACATCCTCTATCGCGCCCTGGCGCGCGCGCTTCACGGCGCCAGCGAGCGGCCGGGCAAGCACGAGCGCATCGAGGGTCTCTTCGAGCTCGACAAGGTCATCAACATCGACCAGTCGCCGATCGGGCGGACGCCGCGATCCAACCCGGCGACGTACACGAACGTCTTCAACCCGATCCGCGAGCTCATGTCGCGCACGCCCGAAGCGCGGGCGCGCGGATATCAACCCGGACGCTTCTCGTTCAACGTGAAGGGCGGACGGTGCGAGGCGTGCGGCGGCGACGGGCAGATCAAGATCGAGATGCACTTCCTGCCGGACATCTACGTCACGTGCGACGTCTGCGGCGGGAAGCGCTACAACCGCGAGACGCTGCAGATCCACTACAAGGGGAAGTCGATTGCCGACATCCTCGCGCTGACGGCGGAGCAGGCTCTCGAGATCTTCGAGAACATCCCGGCGATCGCCACGATCTGCCGGACGCTCGTGGACGTCGGCCTCGGCTACATTCAGCTCGGCCAGTCCTCGACGACGCTCTCCGGAGGCGAGGCGCAACGCGTGAAGCTCGCGCGCGAGCTCGCGCGCCGGTCCACGGGCCGGACGCTCTACCTGCTCGACGAGCCGACGACCGGACTGCACTTCGACGACATCAAGAAGCTGCTGTCGGTTCTGCGCTCGCTGACGGAGAAGGGGAACACCGTGATCGTGATCGAGCACAACCTGGACGTGATCCGTACCGCCGACTGGATCATCGACCTCGGGCCCGAGGGCGGCGACGCCGGCGGGCGCATCATCGCGGAAGGAACCCCGGAAGCCGTCGCGTCCGTGCGCGCATCGCACACGGGAGTCTTTCTGCGGCGCGTCTTCGGGGACGAGCGCAAGCGGGCGCGGGCGTGAGGAGCGCGCTCGCGGTCCTCCTGACGGTCGCGGCGGCGTCTCGCGGCCTCGCGCAAACGACGACGCCGCCCCCGGCAAAGGCCGCGCCGGCGCCGACCCGGGCCGCGGCGGCGAAACCCCCGCTCGATTTCACCGGCGTCTGGGAGCTCGACGAGAAGTCGAGCCGCAACGTCTCCAGACCGATGACGGGCGAGGTCCTGACCGTCCGCCAGACGGGCAACCAGATCTGGATCTCTCCGATGGACCCGGAGAAGAGCCACCTGCTCTCGGAATCGATCGTCGCCGACGGCAAGACCTACGAGAAGGCGCTCGGCACGAAGGGCAAGGGCTACCTGACGGTGGACTGGGGCAAGGACGGCAAGTCGCTCTGGCTCGAGGTCACCGCCGGGCCCGACGAGGACCCGCGGAAGGTCGTGCAGCGCAGCGTCTGGAAGCTCTCGAAGGACCGCCGCGTGTGGGTGCGCCAGAGCGTCTCGATCCAGAACGGCAAGACGACGGAGGCGACGCTCGTCTTCCGCCGGCGCACCGCGCCGCCGCGCGCGGCGGCGAAGACGCCGACTCCGGTCCCCTGACCCCTCGCGCCGCTATTTGACGCCGAGCGCCTGGAGCTCGGCGGCGAGCGCCGCGTCGCCGGGATTTCTCGCGAGCGCGTCGCGCAGAACCTTCGCCGCGCCGTCGGTGTCGCTCTGCGCCGCGAGCGTCCGCGCGAGCTCGAGCGAGGCCTCGGGCTCTCCCGGCGCCGCCGCGAGCGCGCTCCGGTAGGCGGCGATCGCGCGCTCCGGCCGGCTCTGGCCCGCGTACTGGTTGCCGAGGCCGATCCACGCCTTCGGGTTGGTCGGATCGCGGCGCACGCTGTCTTCCATGAGCGAGATGGCCGAGTCGAAGCGGTTCATCGACGCGCGGGCGAAACCGAGCAGGTACGTCTCGTGCGGATCGAGATCGCGGTCGGGATCGAAGTTCTCCATGTCGGGGAAGAGGCGCGTCTGCGCCGCCTCGATCAAGGCGTCGTTGTGGGGCGACGTCTCCGCGTACAGCGCGCGGGGCGCGAAGAACTCGATGACGGGATGGTCGTCGGTGTGGAGGCCGGGCGCGTCCGCGAGGAGGCGGTCCAGATCGCCGCCGGCGAGGACGAACGGTCCGAAGAAGGCCGCCGGACTCCAGATGCCGATGGCGCGCAGGTCCTCGGCGAGGCCGGGCACGGTCTCGAACTTGCGGCGCACGCGCGCGAAGTCCCAGGGCACCGGGTCGGCCGTGCCGGCCAGGATGACGTCGCCGAGGTTCGGCCGCCAGTAGGACGCGTGCGGGAACACGCTGCGGAACGTCGCGACGATCATCTTCAGGTGCTCGGGCCGGAGCGCGTGCGTGTGCCACCACTGGACCATCACGCCGCCGGGCTTCAGCCGCGCGCGCGCCGTCTCGTAGAACTCCTTCGTGAAGAGATTGCCGACGCCCGCCACCCAGATGTCCGACGGGTCCGAGATGATGACGTCGTAGGTCTTGCGCCGGGCGAGCAGGACGTTCCGCCCGTCGGCCGCGATGTAGCGCACGCGCGGGTCGGCGAGGATCCTTCGGTTCTCCTTCTCGAAGAGACGCGCGGCGGCGACGCCCGACGGCTCGATGTCCACGATGTCGATCGAACGCACGGGATGCCGCGCGACCGCGGCCGCCGAGACGCCGGTCCCGAGGCCCAGGACGAAGACGTCCTTCGGGTCGGGGTGCAGCATCATCCCGATCTGCCCGATGAGGACCTGCACCGCCATGTCCGAGGGATGCGTGGACGCGTCGGTCTTGCCGTTCGAGCGGTAGTAGAGCTCCCCGGCCTCGCGGTCCACCGAGAGCGTCGTCGAGACGCCGTCCTTGTAGAAAAGCAGGTCCAGTCGGCCCGCCGCGGCGCGCCAGTCCGATACGGTCTTGTAGTCGCCGGCGAAGAATCCGACGCCGGTCGCGAGCTCTTTTCGAGGCCAGGCGGGGGCGAAGATCGCGGCGACCAGGGCGATCGCCAGTCCGCCGGCGAGGAGCGGCCGTCTCGCCGGACGCCGCGAGCGCCGTGAGCGCGCCGAGGGCGGCCGCCGCCGAGGCCGCCGCCGCGAAGAGGATCGCCGCGCGCAGCCCCAGGCGCGGCACGAGCACGAAGCCTCCGAGGAACGCGCCGGCGACCGTGCCGGCGGTGTTCCAGACGGTGACGCGCGCGACGCCGCGTCCGACACGGCCGGGCGAGGACGTCGTCGCGGCGATCGCCGCCGGATACGCGACGCCGAAGAGGATCGCCGCCGGCAGCACGAGCGGCACCGTCAGCACGAGCTGGACGAGCTCCTGGAAGAAGAAGGACTCGCGCGCGAGCGGGTGCAGCGCGACGACGCCGGCCGGCAGCTGCCCGACGAGATAGATGCCCGAGAGCCCGGCCGCCGCGATGCCGGCCTGCGCGGCCGCGAAGGCTTCGACGGGCGCGCGCGCGAGGCGGGTCCGCGCGAAGACGGCGCTCCCGATCGAGAGACCCGCCAGGAAGATCGCGAGCATCATGCCGAAGGCGTAGACGGAGCTGCCGAGGATCATGGCGAGCGTGCGCGACCACGCGACCTCGAAGACCATCGCGCAGAGGCCCGATGCCGCGGCGCCCCAGAGGAGCGCGCGCCCGCCGCTCGGAGACTCCGGCGCGCGCTCGACCGCGGGCGGCGGCGTTGCGGGAGCCTCCGCGTCCTCGGCCGGCGCCTCGGACGGCCGCGCGAGGCGCAGCGCGAGGCCGCCCACGGCGAGGTTCGCGGCCGCGGCCAGGCGCTCCGTGGCCGAGATGCCGAGGTCGGGCAGCAGAAAGTAGGTCGCGAGCCCCACGCCCGCCGCGGCCCCGAGCGTGTTGGCCGCGTAGAGGCCTCCCACGCGCCGCGCCACCTCGGAGGACGAGGCCACGGCGTAGCGCGAGAGCAGTGGCATCGTGCCGCCCATGAGGGTCGTCGGCAGGACGAGCACGCCGGCGGCGAGCGCGAACTGCAGCGCGAAGAAGACAAACGGCGAGCCCTCGAGCGCCGGCTCGAGCCCCAGGTACACGGCGGCGGCGGCCCTGAGCAGCAGCGGCACGGCGACCGCCAGAATCCCGATCCCGATCTCGAGCCGGCCGTAGACGCGCAGGGCGCGCACCGGATCGCGGTCGGCCACGCGCCCGAACCGGAGGCTGCCGAGGGCGAGGCCTCCCATGAAGGCGGCGAGGACGGTCGAGACGGCAAGCGTCGTGCTGCCGAAGACGAGCGCGAGGCGCCGCATCCAGACGATCTCGTAGACGAGGCCGCAGGCGCCGGAGACGGTGAAGAGGAGGAGGAGCCAGGCGGTGCGCGCCGGGGCCGCCGTCCTGCCGCGTTCATCGCGACCAGAATACTCCGGCATCGCTCGCCGGTGCGGCGGCCTTTCCCGGCTACAATTTCCTCCTCCGTGATCACCGGCTACAACACCGACGTCAAGCATCGTAACCGCGTCTTCCACGTGCAGACGGAGGACAAGGGGGAGTCCAACCCCTGCGTCGAGTCGCTCGTGTACGTCGGGGGCGAGATCCTCGCGACGCGCCGCGTCTCGTACGCCGAGACCGCGAGCAAGGGCCGCGACGACTCCGCCATCCAGGAGCTGATGGAACAACAGCACCGCGCGATGATCGCGGCGATCCAGCGCGGGAAGTTCGACGGGCCCAACGGCAGCGTCCGCGCCCCGGCCGCGGAGGAGGCGGAGCCCGCGAAGCCCGCTCCGAAGGCGGCCAAGGCCGCGCTGGAGGAGACGGCGCTCGCCGGCCCGCCGCCGGCGGGTCAGACCGCGGGCGACCGCACGCTCGATCAGGTCATCCTCGACTACCTGGCCGCCGAGTCGGCGCGCGAGGAGCTCGAGGTCGCGGTGGCCTCCCCCGGAGATCTCGTCGCCGGCCGTGCGGCGCAGATGAAACTGAAGGCCCTGTCCTCCGCCTCGCGGCAGCCCGTCGCGGGCGCGTCGGTCCAGGTCCGGATCCTCTCGACGCAGGCCAAGCCGGCCGTCGTCTTCCAGGGAAAGACCGCGGCCGACGGCTCCTGCACCGTCTCGTTCGCCGTGCCGCCGCTGCGCGAAGGGAACGCCGCCGCCGTCGTGCGCGTTGTGTCGTCGGTGGGCTCGACGGAGTTCAAGTATCCGGTGAAGAAGGCATGAGCGCCGAGGTCTGCGTCCGCGTCAACGGGGAAGAGATGCGGCTGCCGCAGGGCGAGTCCGTCGCCGCGCTCCTCGAGCGGCTGCGCGTGTCCCTGGCGCGCGTGGCCGTCGAGCGCAACCGCGAGATCCTGCCCAAAGCCCGGTACCCCGTCACCCCCCTCGCGGAGGGCGACGTGTTCGAGATCGTGGAGCTGGTCGGCGGAGGCTAGCCGTCGCGGAGGCTTGCTCGGGGTCCGGCGCGCACCGGCGAACGACTCGGCCAAAGGGCCTCGATCGTTCGCCTGGACCCCTCCTCGCGCCGGGAGCGGCAGCCTTTCCTTGCTCGCTTGAATTCGATCGGCTATTCTCCGCGTCCCGAGTGGGCCGTTAGCTCAATTGGTAGAGCAAGAGACTCTTAATCTCTAGGTTGTAGGTTCGAGTCCTACACGGCTCACCACCCCGAACCGTCGGAAATCGAGCAGGAATCCGCCGAAAGGGCCCTCCCACCACCAAGGGCACCTTAACGGCCCCTCCGGGAAGCCTCCGACGAGTTACCATTGGGGGGGCCTAAATCCTGTCAGGACGACGTTTCAAACCTGCCGCGGGTGGCAGCTCGGGAGCGGTAATGGGCGCCGGGCAACGTGTTCGGGTCACACAGGAGATTCGGCTCCCGGACCGGCAAGAGGTCCCGGGAGACGAACGGCTTTCGGCGGTTTCCGAGTCGGCCGTCCCGGTCGCCGTCCGCCTCACCGATGGCATCCGCCTCGCCGTCGCGACCGAGGAGGTCCAGCGCCTCGAGCATGCGCTCGCCGTGGCGCGCGCGGGTCTCGGGGGTCTCCTGCTCCTCGTCGAGACGGTCGTGCAGCTCTCGTGGCCGCGCGGCAACTGGACGCCCATCGCGCTGTCGGGGATCTACGCTCTCGTGGGGCTCGCGGTCTGGGCCTGGCTGCGGCGCCACGACTCGACGCCGGGGCTGCGCCGCGCGCTCCAGGCCTTCGACATTTTTTCGGCCGCGGTCCTCTCGCTCATGGGAGACGAGGTGCTCGTGCTCGTCAGCGTGCTGGCGATCTACGCGGCCGCGGCGCGCTGGTCGCGCATCGAGGCGATCGCGACGGCCGCGGCGATCAGCGGGCTCGTCCTGATCGGCCAACTCGCGACGCTCGTGCTTTCCTGGACGCGGCCCGATTTCGACGGGCACGCGTTCTTCTTCCGGATGTCGACGCTCTTCCTGCTGTCCTTTCTCTTCAGCCACGTGACGCGCCGCGGGAAGGAGCTTCAGGACGAGACGTTGAAAGCCAAGGCCATGGACCGGGCCCTGGTGGCGCGCGAGCTCCACGACGGGGCGATCCAGTCGCTCATCGGAATGGAGGTTCAGGTCGACGTCCTGCGCCGGAGCGCAACGGATACGCCGGCGATGGCCGAGGAGCTGTCGCGCATCCAGGCGATGCTGCGCCGCGAGGTCCTCAATCTTCGCGAGCTGATGCGGCAGATGAAGCCGCTCGACCTCGACCCGAGGCAGCTCCTCGATTTCCTCGCCGAGGCGGTCGACAAGTTCCGCCGCGAGGCGGGCATCTCTGCGAGCTTCGTCTCGGACCTGCGGGAGATCTCGCTGTCGCCGCGGCTCTGCGCGGAGATCGCGCGCATCGCGCAGGAGGCCCTCGTCAACGTGCGCAAGCACAGCGGGGCCTCGAACGTCATCCTGCGGCTGAGCCTCGATCGTGACGAGGGCCGGCTCGTGGTGGACGACGACGGGCGCGGATTCGACTTTTCGGGCAGGCTCTCGCAGGAGGAGCTCGACGCGGCGCGCAAAGGGCCGGTGATCATCAAAGAGCGCGTGCGATCGATCGGAGGAAGCCTGGCGATCGAGTCGGCGCCGGGCCGGGGCGCGCGCCTCGAGATCACGTTCCCGAATGAGTAAAGTGCTCAAGCCGATTCGTATCGTCATCGCGGACGATCACCCGATCGTGCGGGACGGCCTCCGCCGCCTGCTCGAGACCGAGAAGGACTTCGAAGTCGTGGGTCAGGCGTCCGACGGCCGCGAGGCGATCCGGCTCGTGCGCCAGCTGCGGCCGGACGTGCTGCTGCTCGACCTCGCCATGCCGCGCCTTCCGGGCCTCGAAGTGCTGCGCGAGCTGTCGTCGTCCTCGCTCGAGGTCCGGACGATCCTGCTGACGGCGGCCGTCGAGAAGGAGCAGATCGTCGAGGCGCTCCAGATCGGAGCGCGCGGCGTCGTCTCGAAGGAGTCGGCGACGGAGCTCCTCTTCAAGAGCATCCGAACGGTCGTGGCCGGGCAGTACTGGGTCGGACGCGAGGAGGTCTCGGACCTCGTCGCCGCGCTGCGCGGGCTCCTGCCGACGGGCGCCGAGGAGCGCCAGCGCTCCTTCGGTCTGACTCGTCGCGAGCTCGAAATCGTGGCGGCGATCGTCGAAGGCTGCACCAACCGCGACATCGCCCAGAAGTTCTCGCTCTCCGAAGACACCGTGAAGCACCACCTCACGCACATCTTCGACAAGCTCGGCGTTTCCAACCGACTCGAGCTCGCGATGTTCGCGGTCAACCACCACCTGCCTGCCCCTTAGGGAAGGGGCGATTTCCCAACCAGACGCCACCTAAGTGCCGTCCGGCGGGCACCCGCGGGCCATTGGCTTCGGCGGCCGCGCGGCTATCCTCGGAGCAATCACAGCGGAGGATGAATTGGGCGCTCGGTCGGTGTCGCGGAAACCTGTCGGCTCTCCGGCTCGCGGGTGTGTCTCCGGAAGACAACCCGAACTGACCGGAACCTGGACAGGCCGCGCGAACCCATCGCACGCCGCCGCTCCCCGTCGGGGGGAGGCGTAGGCGTGGACACGTCGTCGCGCCCGGTGAGGGCCCGGAGTCTGGGGCGAGAGGCGGTCGGAGGTCTGTCGACTCCCGACAGAGGTTGTGGCGCGACGTCGCCGGGAATCGCGGTTTCCCTTCCGCCCCTCACCCGAGACTCCGGGCCCGGAGAGCCCTGCGTGATGTGCGAGCACCCGCGCGCCCTCCACACCGAGGGAACGGACGGCGCGGGCTGGTGCGCGCAGGGTTCCTGGTGCGAGTGCGGCGGATTTCAGGGATCGCGGGCGCTCTGAACCACAGGAGGGTGTCGTGAAGATCGCGTCGGAAAGGATGTCGGGTCGGCGGGTCGGGATGGAGCCGGAGGCAGGGCCGGCGCTCGATCGGGAGATCGAGCGGCGCGTCTGCGGCGTTCCGCCGGGCGAGACCGTGCCCCGATATTCGACGGACGAGTCCGCTGCCGTGGCTCTGGCCAACCGGTTCTCGCGGACGCGCGGCTGGTGGTTTTTCGAGAAGAAGGAAGTCTTCGGAGGCTCCGCCTTCGGATGGATCCAGGAATCGCAGCCGCTCTTCGTGTCCGTGCACCCGATCCAGGCGAGCGCGCCGACGCGCGCGCTGGCGATCTGCCGGTCGCTTCTGAAGGTGGCCGACTTCCTCGACGCCGGGCCGCACGCCGTTTCCGAGAGTCGCGCGACCGCGCAGGCCTGATCGCGCACCTCGCGACTGACGTCCCGTTCGCGAAGAGACCGGCCGCGCGCCGGTCTCTTCGTTTCGCGGGCTCCTGCTACACTGCCGGCCGATGGTCTGGACGCTCTTCGTCGCCCTCTTCGCGCTCTGGTTGATCGCCCACTTCGCGTTTCACATCGCGAGCGGCCTGATCCATCTGCTCCTGCTCGGCGCGGTCGTCGCGCTCGTCGTCGGCCTCGTCCGCCGCACGAGCTGACGGGGGCCTTCCCTCAGGGCACGACCTCGAGGCGCGGATCCGAAGTCTTCGATGCGGCCGCGGTCGTGACGGTCGCGGTGTACGAGTAGGGCTTTTCGACTCCCGCCGGAGGAAGCAGCGACGCACAGAAGTTGGCGCCGGGACAGATCACGGGTTGAGGAAACGGATTCTCGGGGAAGGAAATCTGCAGGTTCGTCCCCTCCGGCGCGATCCAGACGACGATCTCCTTCTTCTTCTTGACTTTGACCGGATCGGGATCGGCGTTTCCCTGGTCGTCGATGCACACCCTCTTTACTTTCACCTTGCAGGCGGATTCCGCCGCGCCGGTGGTTTGCGTCTTCGGACACCCCGCCGACGCGAGCGCCAGAGCGAGAACCGGGATCAGGATCCTGCGGCGATGGGAATTCCCTCCGGATTCGACATCCCCCATGGCACCCTCCTCTCCTTCGACAACTAGGCGGTCTTCTTAGATTTCTCGAAAACCTTCTTGTAACTCTCCTGGGCGCGCAGCGTCTGAAACTCGGGCTCGGCCTGAATCTGACGGACGCCCATTCCCGCCTCGACGGCCTGACGGAGCCACCCGATCGCGTCGTCCGGTTTTCCGAGGAGAGTCGAAGCGACCGCGGCGCTGAAGAACGTGTCCGGATTTCCCGGCTCGATCTCGAGGGCCCTCCGAATCTCGCCGAGACCCTCGGCCGCCTTTCCCGTCTTCGCGAGGCCGAGGCCGAGCGTCACGTGGGCTCCCGGATCGCGCGGGTCGACCTCGAGCTCCCCTCGGGCGAGCGCAATCGCCTTCTGGTACGCGGCCGCCGCCTTCGGCCGCTCCCCCGGCGCCCAGCGGTACGCGTCGCCGAGGTTGGCCCAGTAGAGCGAATTGCCGGGAGTGAGGGTCGTCGCCTTCTCGAACGACCGGGCAGAGTCGGCGTAGCGGCCCAGGAAGAACTGGAGGGTGCCGAGGTTCGAGTAGGCGCCGCCGTTCGGAGAGATCGCGGCGGACTTCTGGAAGGCCTGGAGAGCGTCGTCGAACCGGTCGGCCTGCTCGTAGGCCGCACCGAGGTTGTTCCAGGCCCGGACGTTGTCCGGCGTCCGCGCGACGACTTCGCGGAACATCTCGGCGGCCTGCGCGTAGCGGCCGACGGAGTAGTCGAACGCGCCGAATTGGTTGTAGGGGACCCAGGAGCCGGGCTGGAGGGCGATCGCCCGTCTGTACGCGGCCGCCGCCTCGTCGTTGCGTCCGACGGACTGGTACGCCTTGGCGAGGCCGAGCAGGCCCTCGAGCGAATCGGGCGCCTGCGAGAGCGCGATCTGGAACTCGCTCACCGCCTCGGCGCCTTTCCCGGTGCGCGACAGGACGAGCCCCCGCGCCACGTGGACCTCGGGGATTCCGGGGTCGAGACGTGTCGCGCGTTCGGCGGCCTCCATCGCCCGGTTCGCCCAGTCCTTGTCCCGCGTGAGCGTGTACTCGTGCAGGCACGCGCGCGCGAGCGCCGACTGCACGAGCGCCGACCCCGCCACTTCCGAAGCGAGCGGGTTCAGGATCGCGAGCGCCGCCTCGACCGACGCCTTCTGGTCGTATCTCTGGAGGTACCCCAGTGCCTCCAGGTAGCGCTCCTGCTGGCTCGTCGTCACGAGGCCCGTCGGGAGCGGCGTCCTCCGCCCGGCCGGGGTCGCGTGGAGGTCGCGCGCGACGTGGTCGGTCAGCTGATCCTGGATCGCGAAGATGTTCGAGGCGGTTCCTGTCACCTCGCCTCCGCCGACCTGCCGGCGCTCGTGCGTCTGCCAGACCGACCAGGTGAAGCGGAGCCGATCGCCCTCCTGCTGCGTCGCGCCGACGAGCACGTAGTCGGCTCCGAGGTCGCGGGCGACGCGGAACGGATCGCGCTGCCGGTCCGCGGCTTCGACGACGACCGAGGGCGTGACGACCTGGACGCCCGAAAGATTCGAGAGGCGGGCGCTGACGGTCTCGACGAGGCCCTCGCCGATCCGCTGGCCATCGGGCCGTCCCGAGAGGTCGCGGAAAGGCAGGACGGCGAGGAGCCGCGGCGCGCCCGACGAAGACGGCGCCGCCGCGCGCGGGCGGTACGCCAGCCAGAGGCCGGCCGCGACGCCGAGGACGGCGAGGATCGCGAGCACGAGGCGCCGCTCGCGCGGGCTCGGCAGGGGAGCCGTCCCGCCGGACCGGTCGCCGCTCGCGGCGTACGCGTCCTCGAGCGCGATCCGCGCGTCGCCGATGTCGCGCAGACGGCGGTTCGGGTCCTTCTGGAGGCACCGGTCGAGCAGCTCGCGCACGCGGACCGGCGTCGCCGCCGGCAGCGCGGACCACTCGGGCTCCTTCGTCGCGACGTTGATGAGCACGTCCGGCGGGCTCTCGCCCGTGAACGCGCGCCGGCCCGAGAGCATCTCGAAGAGGACGCAGCCGAAGGACCAGACGTCCGTCCGCTTGTCCACCGTGCGCCCGCGCGCCTGCTCGGGGCTCATGAACTCGACGGTGCCGACGATGACGCCGGGCCGCGTCTCGTCCAGCCGCAGCGTCGGCGATTCGGAGGAGTCGCCGGAGTCTTCCGCTTTCGCGTCCATCGCCTTGGCGAGTCCGAGGTCGAGGACCTTGACGCGCCCTTCGGGAGTGATCTTGATGTTCGCCGGCTTGAGGTCGCGGTGGACGATTCCTTTCTCGTGTGCGGCCTCGAGGCCTTCGGCGATCTGGCGCGCCGCACCGAGCGCGTCGCGCAGCGGCATCGGCCCGCGCGCGAGTGTCTGCGACAGCGTCTGGCCCGGGACGAGCTCCATCACGATGTAGCGGATCGGGCCGGATTCCTCGAGGCCGTAAATCGCCGCGAGGTTCGGGTGGTTCACCGCCGCGAGCATCCGCGCCTCGCGGTCGAAGCGCGTGAGCTTCGCGGCGTCCTGCGCGAAGGCCTCGGGAAGGATCTTGATCGCGACCTCGCGGCCGAGCTTGCGGTCGTAGGCCCGGTACACCTCACCCATACCGCCCGCTCCCAGCGGTCCGAGGACCTCATAGGAGCCGAGGCTCGTTCCCGGATCGAGGCTCATTTTGGAGGCGCCGGAGCGGGATTCTAATGCCGATGGGTTCGGCCGGCCGGCGGGGAATATGATCGTCCCACGAAGATCCCGGCAAGAATTGCCGCGGCGGCCGTGCTCGGGACGGCGTGTCTCGCGTTCTCCGCGCTCGCCGTGGACGGCGGCCTCGCGCCGACGGTGGCGCGCTTCGACCATCTGCAGGTCGGCGCGTCGGCGTCCGTGGCGAATCTCCGGCTCGCGTCCGGCCACCTGGTCCTGACGCTGAAGTCGGGCGCGGCCGCGCCCGTCAAGGCCGGCGACGAGGTCGTCGGGATCTACTTCGAGGGCTCGGGAGAGCTCGCGTACACGTCGGCCGACCCCGTCGAGCTCCCCATTCTGACCTTCAACGCGAAGAAGGCGACGGGACTGGACGTCGAGCGCGGGGAGGGCGGCGCCGTCGTTCGCGACACGCCGCAGCGGATCCTGTGGCTCGCCGCGGGGCAGGAGATTCCGGCGATCTCGGCGCTCTCTTCTGCGGGCGCCGGAGCCGGCGCCGCGCCGCTCGAGGCCTCCTTCGCGAAGCATCTCGACCGCCTGCGACACGTCGTGGGGTTCGACGCGGCGCTCTTCTTCGCGCAGCAGAAGCTCGACGCGCCCGGCTCGCCGCGCGTGCTCGCCGCGGCGGACGGCGGCAAGGAAGCGCTCCTGTACCTTCTCGACGGGCTGGAGGACCATTCCGAGAGTCTGCTCGCCCTGCGGAAACCCCGTTACCCCGACGCCGAGACGAAGAACGATCTGTACGAAACGGTGCTCTCGGAGCAGCCCGTGGGCCGCGAGCGCCGGGATCCCGTGACGCCGCCCTATGTGCTCACGCAGGTGGACCTCGGCCTGCGCGCCTCCGACGGCAAGGACGTCTCGCTCTCCGTTGCCGAGACCGTCGTCCCGATCGGGTCGCCGCGGCGCGTCTTTCGATTCGATCTCTACAATGCGCGGTACTACGGACCCGGAATCGGCTCGCGCACCTGGAACGTGCGGAGCGTGAAGGACGGCGAGGGCCGCGCGCTCGCCTTCCTCCATCGGGGCGACCAGATCCTCGTCGAGACCGCCGCGCCGGTTCCCGCGGATCAGAACGCCACGCTGCGCTTCGAGATCGACGGGGACTTCCTCGTGCGGCCCGGCGGCGACAGCTACTGGCAGCTCGGCCTCGGCGGCGGGCCGTGGTTCCCGATGCCGGATCTGAACGCGCAGCTCTTCGACTTTCACTGCGTCGCGCGCGTCAAGAAGCCGTTCCTCCCGATCGCGTCGGGCCGGACGCTTCGACGCGCCGAGGACGGCGACGAGAACGTCCTCGAGACGCGGACCGAGAACCCGGTCGCCTTTCCGGCGGTCATCGCCGGCGCCTACCAATGGGAGGAGGAGACGCGCGACGGCGTCACCGTGCGCGTCGCGTCGTACGCCATGAAGAACTCGCGGGCGATGAAGCAGCTCGCGGGCCTTGCCTTCGGGATCATCGAGAACTATCAGAGCTTCCTCGGCCCGTTTCCCTTTCCCGAGTACGACATCGTGGAGATCAACACGTGGGGGTTCGGCCAGGCGCCGCCCGGCGTGATGTTCATCACGAAGGAGGCGTTCAATCCGCTGATGGGAGAGACCAACCAGCTCTTCTCCCAGGGCATCAACGAGCGCTTCGCGCACGAGATCGCGCACCAGTACTGGGGTCAGGTCGTGAAGATGCCCAGCCACGACGAGCAGTGGCTCACCGAGGCGTTCGCCGAGTACAGCGCCGCGATCTTCCTGAAGGCCATGAAGGGGCAGGGAACCTACAAGACGCTCCTGAACCACTGGCGCTCCAACGCGTCGGACGCGACGAAGATCTCGCCCATCCCGCTCGCCAACCGGATCTCGATCCCCAGCGATCCCGAAACGGCGTTCCTCTACCGCAACGACCTGATCTACGCCAAAGGGGCCTACCTGCTGGCGGTCCTGCACAAGGAGCTCGGCGATTCGATGTTTCTGACCTTCTTCAAGTCGTACCAGAAGTCGTTCCGCTGGAAGTTCGGCTCGACGAAGACGGTCGAGGGCATCCTGCAGTGGCTCACCAAGAAGGACTACGGGCCCTTCTTCGCCGAGAACTACTGGGGTGTCGGTCTGCCGAAAGACTGACCCCGGTTATCATTTCCTCTCCGCGAGAGTGGCGGAACTGGCAGACGCGCGGGACTTAGGATCCCGTGGGGAGACCCTTGAGGGTTCGAGTCCCTCCTCTCGCACCAAACGGAGATTTCGCACAGCCGTGAAACGCTTTTCGATCGCCGTCGTTTTTGTCCTGCTCGCGGCCGGCGCGACGGCGCAGGGGCCACCGCGCCAGTCCGTTCTCGTCGTCCTTCGCGAGCAGGCGGACCTGTCCGGCGCCGCGGCGATCCGGGATCCGTCAGAGCGTCGTCGGTTCGTCTTCGACGCGCTGAACGACGTCGCGGATCGAACCCAGGGAGCGCTCGCCGCCGAGCTGCGCGCCGAGGGCGCCACGGTGCGCCGGCACTTCCTCCTCAACATGCTCGAGGTCGAGGGCGACGACGGAGTCGCGCGGCGGCTCGCGAAGCGCCCCGAGGTCTCGCGCGTGGCGCCGAACCGCCCGGTGCCGATGGGCCGCGTGCCGCAGGCTCTCGACGGCGCGTCGGCCGAGGCGGCCGCGCCCCTCGCGGCTTCGGCGATCGGCGCGAACCTCGACGTGATCCGCGCGCCCGAGCTCTGGGCCCGCGGCTTCACGGGACAGGGCATCGTCGTCGGCGACGCCGATACGGGATTCGCCTGGGAGCATCCCGCGCTGAAGCCGCACTACCGCGGGTTCGACGGCTTCACGGTCTCGCACGCGTACAACTGGCACGACGCGGTGCACGACGCGGGCGCGACCAACATCTGCGGCTCGGACTCCGCCGCCCCGTGCGACGACGACGGCCACGGCACGTCCACCTCCGCCCTCATGGTCGGAGACGACGGCGTGGGCAACCAGGTCGGTGTCGCGCCCGGCGCGATCCTCATCGGCTGCCGCAACATGGATCACGGGACGGGGACGCCCGCGCGGTACACCGAGTGCTTCGAGTTCCTCCTCGCGCCCACCGACGGGAACGGGCGGAATCCGCGTCCCGATCTCGGCGCCGACGTCATCAACAATTCCTGGGGCTGTCCGGCGTTCGAGGGATGCACGGACCCGGAGATTCTGAAGTCCGTCGTCGAGAACGTGCGCGCCGCCGGGGTCCTCGTCGTGGTCGCGGCCGGCAACGGCGGCGACGCCTGCGCGACGGTCCTGGACGCCCCCGCGATCTACGACGCCTCGTTCTCGATCGGCGCGACGGACGATCTCGACGCGATCGCGACGTTCTCGAGCCGCGGTCCGGTCACGCAGGACGGGTCGAATCGGCTGAAGCCCGACATCGTGGCGCCCGGCGTCCTCGTGCGGACGGCCGTGCCGCCCGACCAGTACACGCCCGCGTTCTCCGGGACGTCCGCATCGGCGCCGCACGTCGCGGGCGCGGCGGCGCTCCTCTGGTCGGCCGTCCCGTCGCTCCGGGGCGACCCGGATCGGACGGCCGACGTGTTCCGGCAATCGGCCGTGCCGTTGCTCTCTTCACAGGACTGCGCTCCGTATCCGGGCGACGCGGTGCCCAACGCCGTGTTCGGCTACGGTCGCCTCGACGTCTCCGCCGCCGTGGTCCTCGCGGACCCGGTGCCCCCGCGGCAGATCTCGCTCCCGCGCCGGACGCGTCCGAAGGTGAAGGACCTCCGCCCGCGGACGCCATAGCTCGACATCGCTTGATCCAGTAAACTCGGCGTCCCCATGGCCCTGCTGAACGCGACAGAAGAGTCGCCCACCCGCACCGCGCTCGAGATCGAGGTCCCGGCCGAGGAGGTCGAGAAGGCCTTCGACGCCGTCGTGCGCTCGTACGCCAAGCGCGCGGCGATCCCCGGCTTCCGGAAGGGGCACGCACCCGAATCGGTCATCCGCCAGCGCTTCGGCGAGCAGATCCGGGAGGACGTGCTCGAGGCGCTCCTGCCCGATGCGCTCTCGGCCGCGATCGAGGAGAAGCGCCTCGCGGTGCTCGGCCGCCCCCGCATCGACGCGCTGACCTGGGACCCGCCCGGCGCGATCCGCTTCACGGCACACCTGGACTTGAAGCCGGTCGTCGATCCGGGAGAGTGGCGCGGGATTCCCGTCGAGGACGCCTCGATCGAGCCGGCGGAGGATGAGGTCGATCACGTCCTCGACCGCCTGCGGGAAGGACACGCGGAGTTCCACCCGATCGAGGGCCGCGCCGCCGCGCCCGGCGACTTCGCCGTGGCGGACATCGCCGGCACGTTCGTCGAGATCCTCGCGCCGGGCCAGAGCCCGCGCACCTTCCGCGACGAGAAGATCACGCTCGAGGTCGGCCACGCCGACTCCATGCCCGAGATCAACGAGGCCCTCCGCGGACTCCTGCCCGGACAGACACAGCGGTTCCGCAAGACGTTCGCCGAGGACTTCCCCAACGACGAGTTCCGGGGCAAGACCGTGGACTACGAGCTGACGCTCGTCGCGCTGAAAGAGAAGCGGCTGCCGGCCATGGACGAGGCGTTCGCGAGGGCGGTCGGCGACAGCGAGACCGTCGAGGGCCTGCGCGAAAAGGTCCGGAAGAGCCTCCGGTTCGAGAAGGAGGCGGAGCGCCGCCGCAAGTTCCGCCGCGCGATCCTCGATACGCTCCTGTCCCGTGGGGCGATCCCGGCGCCCGAAGTCCTCGTCGACTCGGAGACCGAGGGCGCGCTCCGCGACTATGCGCGGTACCTGGCCGCGAGCGGCGCCGACCCCAAGGACGCCGACTGGGAGCGCCTGCGCCAGGAGGCGCGGCCGGGGGCGGAGAAGCGCGTGCGCGAGTACCTGCTGCTCGACGCGATCGCGGGCAAGGAAGGCGTCGAGGTCACGGAGACGGAGCTCGAGGCGGAGTTCAAGCGCACCGCGGCGCGCCGCGGGGAAGAGCCGGCTGCCCTTCGAGAACAGCTCGCCCGCGCCGGAGGCCTCGACGCGCTCCGGGACGAGATGCGGCTGTCCAAGACCGTGGATCTCTTGATCTCTGCCGCGCGGGTGCTACCCTCGGGCGAGCCCGTCGAGGTCAAGTAGGCCCCGCGGGGAATCGGAGCGGCCGGTGTCTGTTATGGAAGACGACGAAGAAGAGGGAGGCGGCATGGTTCTCGTCCCCATGGTCATCGAGCAGACGAGCCGCGGCGAGCGCGCCTACGACATCTACTCGCGGCTGCTGAAGGACAACATCATCTTTCTGGGGCAGCCGATCGACGACACGATCGCCAACCTGATCATCGCCCAGATGCTGTTCCTGGAGTCGGAGAACGCGGAGCGCGACATCTCCTTCTACATCAACTCGCCGGGCGGGGTGATCTCGGCCGGCATGGCGATCTACGACACGATGCAGTACGTCAAGAACGACGTTTCGACGATCTGCGTCGGGCAGGCGGCCTCGATGGCGGCCGTGCTCATGGCGGCGGGGGCGCGCGGCAAGCGGTTCGCGCTGCCCAACTCGCGCTTCCTGATCCACCAGCCGCTCGGCTACGGCCTGCAGGGGCAGGCGACCGACATCGAGATCCACGCCAAGGACCTGCTGAAAATGCGCGAGCGGATCAACCAGATTCTGGCCGAGCACACCGGCCAGTCCTTCGACAAGATCGCCAAGGACACCGACCGCGACTACATCCTCGAGGCCGAGGACGCCAAGAAGTACGGCCTCGTCGACGCCATCTACCATCGCCGCGACGAAGCCGCGCTGAAGGCGGCGGGCTAGCCGGCCGCTCGCGATTCTTTCCCGGTTGCATCCAACCCACGGCGCGAGGCGTAGATTTGTTCGGAGAAAGAGCGCGCGCATCGCGCTGCAGAAAGTTGGAGCGCGCGGCGATTCCACTTTCGTGCCCATAATCGCCGAACGTCATGCGGGAATAGGGGTTGGCACGGCACGTTTCCCGCATATGGGTGTGCTAGAGTCCGAACGAATCGATCACGGGCCCGTTGACGGGTTCCGAGGGCTCCCCTAGAATCGGAGAGACCCCCCCGGAGGCTGAATGTCGAAGAAAACCGGAAACGGTGATGTGCTTCGTTGCTCCTTCTGCAACAAGAGCCAGAGGGACGTCAAGAAGCTGATCGCCGGTCCGACGGTCTACATCTGCGACGAGTGTGTCGACATCTGCCTCGACATCATCGCGGAAGACCGGGTGCTCGAGACGCAGGCCCCGGAGACGAAGCTCCCGAAGCCGAAAGAGATCAAGGAATTCCTGGACAGCTACGTCATCGGCCAGGAGCAGGCCAAGAAGAAGCTGGCCGTCGCCGTCTACAACCACTACAAGCGGATCGACTACCTGGAGAAGAACCGCAAGCTCCAGGACGTCGAGCTGCAGAAGTCGAACATCCTCCTGATCGGCCCGACCGGGACGGGGAAGACCCTCCTCGCCCAGACTCTGGCGAAGCTGCTCTCGGTGCCGTTCACGATCGTGGACGCGACGACCCTGACCGAGGCCGGCTACGTGGGCGAGGACGTCGAGAACATCATCCTCAAGCTCTACCAGGCGGCCGGTAACGACAAGGACAAGACCGAGCGCGGAATCGTCTACATCGACGAGGTGGACAAGATCGCGCGCAAGGGCGAGAACCCGTCGATCACCCGCGACGTCTCGGGCGAGGGCGTGCAGCAGGCGCTCCTCAAGATCCTGGAGGGCACCGTCGCCAACGTGCCTCCGCAGGGCGGCCGCAAGCACCCGCATCAGGAGTTCATCCAGATCGACACGACGAACATCCTGTTCCTCTGCGGCGGGGCGTTCGTCGGGCTCGAGGACTTGATCAGCCGCCGGATGACCGAGAAGACGATGGGCTTCGGCGCGAAGATCTCCACCAAGAAGGAGAAACGCCCGAGTGTGCTCCTCGAGAAGGTGCACCCGGAGGACCTGATCAAGTACGGGATGATCCCGGAGTTCGTGGGCCGTCTGCCGGTCGTGGCGACGCTGTCGGAGCTCGATCAGTCGGCGCTCGTCGAGATCCTGAAGGAGCCCAAGAACTCGCTCGTGAAGCAGTACCAGACGATGCTGGAGTTCGAGAACGTCCAGCTGCGATTCACGGATGATGCGATCGAGGCCATCGCCGAAGAGGCGCTGGCCCGGAACGTCGGCGCCCGGGGCCTCAAGATCATCATCGAGGACCTGATGCTCGACGTGATGTACCAGATCCCCTCCGACGACGACATCGAGGAGTGCGTCATCACGCGGGACGTGGTCAAGCATCACACGAACCCGATCACGATCCTGCGCAAGGCGGGATAAGGGGCGGCTCGCCCCGGGCGGCGCGCCTGGCGCCGGGAACACGGAAGGAAGAACCCAGATCATGAAAGCGACCGAATCCGCGGGCCGGGTCGGGGAGACACTCCCGCTGGTCCCCTTGCGGGACATGGTGGTGTTTCCGCACATGATGGCGCCGTTCGTCGTCGGGCGAGAGTCCTCCATCCGCGCGCTCGAGGCCGCCCTCGCGACGCCGACCAAGCGCCTCTTCCTCGCCGCGCAGCGCGATCCGCAGCTCGACGAGCCGAAGCCGGGCGACATCTTCCGCACGGGCGTCATCGCGACGGTGGCGCAGTCGCTGAAGCTCCCCAACGGGCACATCAAGGTGATGGTCGAGGGGCAGCGGCGCGGGAAGATCGAAGGATTCGAGGAGCACGAGGAGTACATGGCCGTCGTCGTGCGGCCGTCCGAGGACCGCCCGGCCGACGCCGCGGAGCTCAAGGAGTACATGGGCAAGGTGCTCGGGCTCTTCGAGCAGTACGCGAAGCTCTCGCACCACCTCGCCTTCGAGACGATCGCCGCCTCGCTGCGCATCGAGGAGCCGGAGCGCTTCGCCGACACGCTCTCGGCGCACGTCGCGGTGCCGACGCCCGAGAAGCAGACGCTGCTCGAGTCGGAGAACGTCTACGAGCAGCTGCAGAAGCTTCAGGACCTGCTGGAGATCGAGGTCGAGAAGGTCAACATCGACCGCCGGATCAACAACAAGGTCAAGAAGCAGATGGAGAAGGCCCAGAAGGAGTACTACCTCAACGAGAAGATCAAGGCCATCCATCAGGAGCTCGGGCGCAAGGACGACCGCGGCGACGAGGTCGAGGAGCTCAAGAAGAAGATCGCCTCGGCCGGAATGCCGAAGGAAGTCCGCGAGAAGGCCGAGTCGGAGCTGAAGCGGCTGGAGGCCATGCCGCCGGTCTCGGCGGAGGCCACGGTCTCGCGCAACTACATCGAGTGGCTCGTGGGCGTGCCCTGGAAGCAGGCCTCGCGCGAATCGAAGGACATCTCCCGCGCCGAGAAGATCCTCAACGAGGACCACTACGGTCTCGAGAAGGTCAAGGAGCGAATCCTCGAGTTCCTGGCCGTGCGCCAGCTCGTCCAGAAGACGAAGGGCTCGATCATCTGCTTCGTCGGGCCACCCGGCGTCGGCAAGACGTCGCTGGCCAAGTCGATCGCGCGCTCGCTCAACCGGCGCTTCGTGCGCCTGTCGCTCGGCGGCGTGCGCGATGAGGCGGAAATCCGCGGTCACCGCCGGACCTACATCGGCGCGTTTCCCGGCCAGATCATCCAGATGATGAAGAAGGCGGGCCGCGTGAACCCGGTCTTCCTCCTCGACGAAGTGGACAAGATGTCGTCGGATTTCCGGGGCGACCCGGCGTCGGCGCTGCTCGAGGTGCTCGATCCGGAGCAGAACCACTCGTTCCTGGATCACTACCTCGACGTCGAATACGACCTCTCGAAGGTCATGTTCATCGCGACGGCCAACATCGCCGACCCGATCCCGCCGGCCCTGAAGGACCGGATGGAGCTCATCCCGCTCTCGGGCTACACCCCGAACGAGAAGCTCGCGATCGCGCGGCAATTCCTCGTGAGCAAGCAGCGCGAGGCGAACGGGCTGCGGGCGGACCAGATCGAGATCGCCGACGACACGATCATGGCGATCGCGACGAACTACACGCGCGAGGCCGGCGTCCGGAACCTCGAGCGCGAGATCGGCAGCGTGTGCCGCAAGGTCGCCCGGCGCATCGTGCAGAAGAACGCCGAGACGCCGGTCAAGGTCACACCCGACAACTTGCGGGAGTTCCTGGGCAAGCCCAAGTTCCGCAGCCGGCGAAAGGGCGAGACGTCCGAGGTCGGAATCGCGACGGGCCTCGCCTGGACCGAGGCCGGTGGCGAGATCCTCATGACGGAGACGTCGCTTCTCAAGGGCAAGGGCAACCTGACGCTCACGGGCTCGCTCGGCGACGTGATGCAGGAGTCGGCGCGCGCCGCCGTCTCCTACGTCCGCAGCCGCGCGGAGATGTACGACGCGGACCCCAACTTCCACGAGAAGTTCGACATCCACATCCACGTTCCCGAGGGCGCGATCCCCAAGGACGGGCCGTCCGCGGGCATCACGATGGCGGTGTCGCTCTTCTCCGCCGTGACGAAGATCCCGGTCCTGAAGGACGTCGCGATGACCGGCGAGATCACGCTTCGCGGGAAGGTCCTGCCCGTCGGCGGCATCAAGGACAAGGTGCTCGCGGCCTACCGCGCGGGCATCCGCACGATCATCCTCTCGGCCGAGAACGACCGGGACCTCGACGATCTGCCCGAGGAGATCCGCAAGGAGATGGACTTCCACCGCGTCTTCAACATGGACGAGGTGATCAAGGTGGCCATGGAGGGAGTTCCCGCGGCCGCGACGAGCCTGCCGGCGGACGGCAAGCCGGCGGCCGAAGGGGGGACCGTCGCGCACTAGAAGGCGCGGCGGCCCGAGCGGCCGGCCGGGTCCCCCGGGGTCCCGAGTCCGGCGCGGCCGCGGTTTGAAAGGAAGGCCCGGGGAGGGCGAGCGGGCTCGGGCGCGGGCGGTCGTCGTCGCCGCGCACCGGCGGGAGGACCTGCCGGAAACGCCGGGGCCCGTGGTCGCCGTGGTGGGCCGGTCGAACGTCGGAAAGTCGAGCCTGTTGAACCGGCTCCTCGGCCGCGGGGCCGCGCGGGTCGGAAAGACACCCGGAAAGACCAGAGGGATTTACTTCTATGAAACCGAAGATGGGTTTCGGTTCGCCGACCTTCCCGGAGCGGGTTTCGCCCGCGTTTCGCGGGAGGAGCGCGAGCGCTGGCGCGAGCTGGCGGACGCGTTTCTGCGGAGCGGCGCGGTGACGCTCGCGCTGCGGCTGGTGGATCCGCGCGTGCCGGAGGCGGCGGCGGACCGGGAGATGTTCGAGTATCTCGGAGCGCTCGGCGTGCCGTCGCTCGCCGTGGCGACCAAGTGGGACCGCCTGGGGGCGGCCGAGCGGGCGGCCGCGCGGCGCCGGCTCGAGGAGGAGCACGGGGCGGTGCGGACCGTCTCGTCGAAGAGCGGCGAAGGGATCGAAGAGCTGCGGCGGGAGATCCGCCGGAGAGTGAAGGGAGTCGAGGAATAGATCCATGGCCAGAAGAAAGAGCCCCAACGGGACCGACGTCGAGACTCTGGAAGTCCCCACCGAGGGGCTTCCCGACACGAGCGGCGAAGAGGAGGCCGTCGAGCACTCGTCGGACACGCTCGACATTCGCGCGCTGCACGAGATCAAGATCCCGCAGCTTCTGAAGATCGCCAAGGACCTGGAGGTCGAGAACGCGACCGGGATGCGCAAGCAGGACCTGATCTTCAAGATCCTGCAGGCGCAGACGGAGAAGAAGGGACTGATCTTCTCGGAGGGCGTGCTCGAGTGCCTTCCCGACGGGTTCGGCTTCCTGCGCGCGCCGGAGTACAACTACCTGCCGGGTCCGGACGACATCTACGTCTCGCCGTCGCAAATCCGCAAGTTCGACCTGCGAACCGGCGACACGGTCTCCGGGCAGATCCGCCCGCCGAAAGAAGGGGAGCGCTACTTCGCGCTCATCAAGGTCGAGGCGGTCAACTTCGAGCACCCCGACGTGGCGCGCGACAAGATCTTCTTCGACAACCTCACGCCGCTCTATCCGCAGGACCGCATCAAGCTCGAGGTGCCTGGAAACATGTCTTCCCGCGTGCTCGATCTCGTCGCGCCCGTGGGCAAGGGCCAGCGCGGGCTGATCGTCGCCGCGCCGCGCACCGGTAAGACGATGATCCTGCAGGCGCTCGCGAACTCGATTTCGACGAACCACCCCGAGATCACGCTCATCGTGCTCCTCATCGACGAGCGGCCCGAGGAGGTCACGGACATGCAGCGATCGGTCAAGGGCGAGGTCGTGTCCTCGACCTTCGACGAGCCCGCCGCGCGCCACGTGCAGGTGGCCGAGATGGTCATCGAGAAGGCCAAGCGCCTGGTCGAGCACAAGCGCGACGTCGTGATCCTGCTCGACTCGATCACGCGCCTCGCGCGCGCCTACAACGCGATCGTGCCGCCCTCCGGAAAGGTCCTGTCGGGCGGCGTGGACTCCAACGCGCTGCAGCGGCCGAAGCGGTTCTTCGGCGCCGCGCGCAACGTCGAGGAGGGCGGCTCGCTGACGATCATGGCGACGGCGCTCATCGACACGGGCTCGCGCATGGACGACGTCATCTTCGAGGAGTTCAAGGGAACGGGCAACATGGAGGTCCACCTCGACCGGAAGCTCGTCGACAAGCGCGTCTTCCCGGCGATCGACATCAACAAGTCGGGCACGCGCAAGGAAGAGCTGCTGATGGACAAGCAGGAGCTCAACCGCGTGTGGGTGCTGCGCAAGGTCCTGAACCCGCTCTCGACCGTCGAGGCGATGGAGCTCCTGACCGAGAAGCTCGAGAAGACGAAGACGAATGCGGAGTTCTTGAATCTGATGAGCCAGGGGTGAAAGCCGTCAGTCGTCATCCCGAGGTCTTCGGCTCCGGGGATCCGACGAGCTGAGACTCGGCAATTCATGCTCCGCATCTCCCTCGTCGATTTCCTGAACGCGCGGCCCCTGACCTGGGGCCTCCTTCGTGAGCCGCCTCCGGGCGTTTCCGTCTCCCGCGACGCACCCTCGGTCTGCGCGGAGAAGCTCGCTTCCGGGCAGGCCGACGTCGGGCTCATTCCCTCGATCGAGTACCAGAGGATCCCGGGGCTGCGCGCCGTGCGGGGGCTCGGCATCGCCGCGGCGTCGGAGGTGCGCTCGGTGCTCCTCGTCTCGAACGTCTCGCGCGAGAAGATCGGCTCGGTCGCGCTCGACCCGGCCTCACGCACCTCGGCCGCGCTGACGCGGATCCTGCTCGGGCGCCGTTACGGTTTGCGGCCGTCGTACGCCGAGGGCGGAGGCGATTCCTCCGACGCGCGCCTCATCATCGGCGATCCGGCGCTCAAGACCCGCCAGAACGGCCACGTCGTGCTCGATCTCGCGGCCGAGTGGCGCGCCTTCTCGGGCCATCCCTTCGTGTTCGCGTTCTGGGCCGTGCGCGAGTCTGCGGCGTCTCCCGATGTGGAGAAGCTGCTGCGCGCGTCCTACGACGCAGGCCGCCGCGAGTTCCCGCGCCTCGTGCGCGAGGAGGCGGCCGAGTCGGGCCTCTCCGAGGCCGTCGTCGAAGACTATCTGCGCCACGCCCTCCACTACGAGCTCGACGCCGGCGATCTCGAAGGGCTGTCGCTCTTCTACCGCCTCGCGGCCGAGGAGAAGCTCATCGAGGCGGCGCGGCCGCTGACGTTCATCTAACCGTCGCCGTCGATGGCGGGCGGGGACAAGCCCCGCCCCTACGAACTCGACAGCGATCCGGTCACAACGATTTCGTAGGGGCGGCCCTCGCGGCCGCCCGCCATCCACCAGCGAACGGCGAGCGAACGCGCGCGTTACCGTGCAAGCAACGCCGACGGCCCGACGTGCCAGATCGCGTAGAACGCGACGCGCACGACGATCGCGGCCAGAAATCCTCTCCTCCGGAAGGTCCACGCCTGCAGGAAATTCAACGCATAGTCCTCCGCGAAGACGGCGGCCATCGTCGCGAAGCCGAGACTCCGGAGCCCGAGGTCGCCGAGCGGCTCGAGGAACGACGTCAACGCGGCGAGCGTCCAGAAGACCGCGCTTTCCCTCGTGCGGAGCGCCGGAATCCGCGTCAGCAGCCACAGGAGGACCGGAATCGGGAACAGGCGGTACAGGATCTCGACGATGATCGCGCCGCCGGGATAAACGAGCGCCGAGGCCGGGAACTCGATGTGGATGGACGGCAGCCCCATCTTCGCCGCGACGGCATGCGACCAGCCCGTGGCCGCGTCGGTGATCACGGCGAGGATGCCGAGCGCGATTCCCCAGATCGCCGGCTCGATGAGGCGCCGCCGCGCGTCGCCCTTCTCCCACGGCGGCGGAAAGCCGGTGCGCTCCGACAGGAAGACGCCGAGGCTGCCGAGCGCGGTCCACAGCGCGAGGAACGGCCACTCGAAGACCTTCGCCTGCGCCGGCGATCGGAAGACGCCGGGTGCGAACGTCAGGACGAGCTTGACCAGGACCAGATAGCCGGCGAGCCAGAAAAATACGCGCAGCGGTTTCGACGGTCCCTTCATGTCACCCGCCGATACGCCGCTCGGCGCCGAATGTTCCCGGCGGGTCTTCCGCCTTCCGGGCTAGAATCCGGCGGATGGCGGAAGACCGGACCCGGGAGATCCTCGATCGGACGCTCGCGGGCGAGCGCCTGTCGGACGCCGATGCCGAGACCCTGCTCGCCGAGGGAAATCTGCTGGCGCTCGGGCAGGCGGCCGACGCGGTCCGCCGCCGGATGAACGATCCCGGCGTCGCGACCTACCTCGTGGACCGCAACATCAACTACACGAACGTCTGCGTCTATCGCTGTCAGTTCTGCGCGTTCTACCGGCCGAACTCGAAGCACCCGGAGTCCTACGTCCTCACCTTCGATCAGATCGGCGAAAAGATCCAGGAGATGCTCGATCTCGGCGGCACCGGCGTTCTCCTCCAGGGCGGCGTGAACGGCGACCTGCCGTTCTCCTTCTACGAGGACATGTTCCGATTCATCCGGAAGACCTTTCCGACGGTCCATCTGCACGCGCTGTCGTCGCCGGAGATCTACTTCCTCCAGAAGATCACGAAGTGGCCGCTCGTGGACGTCATCTCCCGCCTGCGCGACGCCGGCCTCCAGTCGATTCCGGGCGGCGGCGCCGAAGTCCTCGAGGACTCCGTGCGCGAGCGGATCTGGGCCCTCACCAAGGCGCCGACGGACAAGTGGATCGAGGTGCACGAGGTGGCCCACGGCCTCGGACTGCGCACGACCGCGACGATGATGTTCGGCGTCGGCGAGACCTACGCGCAGCGCGTGCACCACTTCCGCGTGCTGCGCGACCTGCAGGACCGGACCGGCGGCTTCACCGCCTGGATCCCCTGGACCTTCCAGGAGGAGAACACGGCGCTCGACGGCAAGGTCCCGCTCGCGGGCGGATTCGAGTACCTGAAGACGCTCGCCGTGTCGCGCCTCTACTTCGACAACATCCGCCACGTGCAGGGGTCGTGGGTCACGCAGGGACCGAAGATCGGACAGATCTCGCTCTCATTCGGAGCGGACGACCTCGGGTCGATCCTGATCGAGGAGAACGTCGTCTTCGCCGCCGGCGCGCGCAACCGCATGACGCGCGAGGAGCTCTGCCGGATCATCCGCGACGCCGGCTACGAGCCCGCGCAGCGCCGGACGCTCTACGACGCCTGTACCGACTTCTGCTGCACGAGCCCGATCCCGCAGCCGAAGGCCGGCGCCGGTCCGGGCCTCCCGGTCCTCCCCGGAATCGACTCCTCCGTCGCCTCGGCGTAGCCGCCGCGGGCCGCGACGATTTCAAGGGCGGTCGCGCGTTTCCGCGCAGAAGACCGCGTCCACGTCCCCGTACGGCGACACCGAGGCCTTCTCGATGCGCAGGCCCCGGGCGGCAGCGGCGCGGGCGATCTGATCGCCGAAGGCCGCGCGCCGCTCCGCGGGGATGGGCTTTCGGTCCGGCCGCAGCGCCTGTCCCCCGAATCGAAGGAAGCCGTGACAATCGCCGCCCTGCGCTCTCCAGGCCCGGGCCAGCTCGTCGAAGAGACGCGGCGAGGACGGATCGAAGATCCACCAATCGCGGAGCGCGAGGAGCTCGACGGCGCCCCCGGGCAGATCGAACGCGTAGATCTCGGCGCGCGGGTTGTCGGGCAGGGCTCCGCGAAAACGCCAGTCGCTTCCCGCGTATTGACTGAAGAGGGCGACGAGGCCGAACTGGTCCACCGTGGCGCCTCCCCGCGTCCGAAGGTCCGGCTCCCAGGCCGAGACGATCGGCCGCAACGGATCGGGCGCCGGCCGCAGGAGCTGCGGCAGCCGCGCGGCGAACGAGACCGCGAGGATCGCGGCGAGCGTCCCGAGGAAGGCGGCGCCGCGCGCATTCGGGAGCGATCTCGCGGCCGAGTCCACGGCCACCATTCCCGCCAGCAGCGCGAAGAGGAAGATCAGGAACTGGTGCCGCATCAGGCCGCCGAACGGATACAGGCCGAGGAGGCCGAGCGCCATGCCGAGGGCGAGCAGGAGGGCGAGGATCGCCGCGGGAAAGAGGCGGGCGGGCGCGCTTCCCGTTCGTCGGCGCTCCCGAGCGACCGGCCAGAGGACCGCGGCCACGAAGATCGCGAGCGCCGGGATCGCGAATCGGGCGCGCGGCAGCGCGAGCGGCGAGAAGAGATTGAAGGTTTCCCGCAGGTTGCGGGCGAGAAAGCCCGCGGCCGCTTCCTTGCCGGGCTCGAAATAGAAGCTGGGCAGAGAATTCAGAGCTCGTACCCAGACCTTCGCCTGCAGCTCGTACAACGCGAGCCCCACGGCCGCGGGAACCGCCAGGGTGGCCGCGTCCGCCCGCCAGCGCCTCGGCAGGCTCGCGAACAGAGCGCGCCGGTACGCGGTGTCGAACGCCGCGACGGCGAGCGGCGCGAGAACCGCCGCCGCGAGGAAGAGCCCCGCGAAGTAGTGGAACGCGACCGCCAGGCTCGCGCAGACCGCAAAGACGACGCGGGGGCGGGTCCTCCGCGGCCCCTCCGGCGCGACGATCTCGAAATAGGAGAACAGGCTCGCGAGGACGAGCGCCACGCAGAGCGCGTAGGACTCGACCTCGTTCGAGAGCCGGATCGCGCTCGTCGAGAAGCCCAGGACGGCGGCCCCGAGCGCGGCGACGGAGACGCGGCAGCCGAGCGCGAGCAGAAGCCGGCCGACGAGATACACGGAGATCGTTCCCGCGAGAAGCGTCCAGAACCGCCACGCCAGAACGGAATGGGAGACCGCGTCGCTCGCGCGGAGCAGAACGAGGAAGAGCGGGGGATGCGAGAGGTTGTGCCACTCGCGCGCGAGGTTGCGGGCGATGAAGACGTGCCAGAAGCCGTTGTAGTCGATCGGGCGCCGCGTCGCGTCGAGAAGCCGCGGCAGGAGCGACGCCGCGGCGACGAGAGCGAGATCGAGCGAGGGCGCGGGACTGTCGGCCGCAGGCGTTCGCTCCGCGAACGGCGGCCGAGAGTTTCTAGCCGGGCCCGTCGGCTTGGACCCTCCGGGTTGAATCTCTCTGTTGCCGGTCGTCTTCGACCCCCCGAAGCCGCACGCTTCTTCGGCAGGCTCCTAGGGACGCGCTCCGCTCAGAGCGGCCGACGCGCGCTGCTCCCGCTGCCAGCACGAGCCGGCCCAGAAGCCGAGCACGAGGAGAAGGATGGCCGAGAGGCCGCGCAACAGGAGCCGCGTCCGGCGCTGGCGCCACGGCGCGACCGTCACGAAATTCTGAAGGCGCTTTCCGGCTTCCTGCACGGCGCCCGCCTGCCACGAGCGCAGGTCGAGCATCAGGTCCCGCGCCGTCTGGTAGCGGTCGGCCGGATCTTTCTCGAGGCACCGAAAAACGAAGGGGCGCAACAATTCCGGGATCTTGCTGACCTCGGGGTGTTTTCGCGGATCGTCGCGCAGCACGGCGCCGAGCGTCTCGACCGGGGAGTCCCGCTGGAAGGCGCGGCGGCCGGTCAGCATCTCGAAGAAGACGGCGCCGAGCGCGAAGATGTCGCTCCGCGCGTCGGCGCGTTTGCCGCGCACCTGCTCGGGCGAGATGTACCCGGCCGTGCCCATCACGAACGCCGAGCTCGTGCCGCTCGAAGGCTGCGTGATCCGTCCGCCGTGGACCGCCGGGTTCTCGATGCGCGCGATGCCGAAGTCGAGGATCTTCGCGCGGCCGTCGTTGGTCAGAAAGATGTTCTCGGGCTTGATGTCGCGATGGATCACGCTCATCGCGTGCGTGGCCGCGAGCCCGTCGGCGATCTGGATGGCGATCTCCGTCGCCCGCGGCGGCGCGAGCGGGCCGGAGCGCAGCCGTTCGGCGAGTGTCTCGCCCTGGAGGAGCTCCGTGACCGCGTAGGGCACGTCGCGATGGAGCCCGGTGTCGTGGATCGCGAGGATGTTCGGGTGATTGAGCGCGGCGACCGCTTTCGTCTCGCGGTCGAATCGCCGCAGGCTGTCGTCGTCGTTGACGCCCTCGGGCAGCATCTTCACGGCGACTTCACGGTTCAGGCGCGTGTCGCGCGCGCGATAGATCTCGCCCATCCCGCCCTTGCCGATGGGCGACACGATCTGAAAGTGACCGACGAGCTCGCCGGTGGAGAGGGGCATCTCGCGCGGATGATATCCGTGGACACGGCGGGGGCGGTAGACGTTAGACTGCCGGCGTGGAGGTCTGGTTGTTGCGGCACGCCGCGGCCGAGGACTCCTCGGAGTCGGGGAAGGACGCCGACCGCGCCCTGACGGCGGACGGCGAGAAGCGGGCGCGCGCGGTGGCCCGCGGCCTCGCCGCGCTCGAGCCGTCTGTCGAGCTCGTTCTGACGTCCCCGTATCGCCGGGCGCGCCAGACGGCGGAGCCGGCGGCGCGCGCGCTCGACCTCGGGCGGCACTTCCGGGAGACCCGCGCCCTCGAGCCCGGGCGCGACCCCCAGGAGATCCTGGACGAGCTCCGCGCGGAGAAGGCGGGCGGCGTCCTGCTGGTCGGCCACGAGCCCCATCTGGGAGCGCTCCTCGGCCGGCTCCTGGCCGGACGGCCGCTGCTCACGATTCCGCTCAAGAAAGCGGCCGCGGCGCGCGTCACGTGGGACGGAACGGGGGCGGGGGAGCTGCGCGCCTATCTGCCGGCCCGCGTGCTGGAGCGCCTGGGCGGCGGGAACGAGTGACGGGCGGGGAGATTCGGTAGAATCGCGCGCGATTTCAATCGGCGGAAAAGGGAAGGAGTGGCCATGGGTAAGCTCGGACTCGGGTGTCTCGTGCTTCTCATCGGGCTCGTCGTGATCGTCGGCCTCACGTTCGCCTCGACGAACAACCGCCTCGTCACGCTGGGGCAGGACGTCGACAAGCAGTGGGCCGAGGTGGAAAACCAGTACCAGCGCCGGGCGGACCTGGTCCCCAATCTCGTCCAGACCGTCCAGGGCGCGGCGAGCTTCGAGAAGGAGACTCTGACCGCGGTCACCAACGCGCGCGCCTCCGTCGGCCGCGCGACCGTCAACCCCGGGAAAGCCCCCACGGACCCGGCCGAGCTCGCGAAGTTCCAGGCGGCGCAGGATCAGCTCGGCGCGGCGCTGCAGCGGCTGCTGGTCGTCTCCGAGAACTATCCGGAGCTCAAAGCCAACGCGAGTTTCCGGGACCTGCAGGCCCAGCTCGAGGGCACGGAGAACCGGATCACGGTGGCCCGTGGCCGCTTCAACGACTCGGCGCAGGCGTACAACACCGCGATCCTGAAGTTCCCGACGAACTTCGTGGCCCGGATGCTCGGGTTCAAAGAGAAGCCTTACTTCAAGGCGGTGGCCGGATCGGAGCAGGCGCCCAAGGTGAATTTCAACTTCGGCCAGCCGGCGCCGACGGCAGCCCCGGCAAACTGAGGTTCGGCACCGGGTGACGCGGACAGACGCCGTGAGACGCGCCGCAGGCCGGGCGGAGAGGGCGATCGCCGTCTTCCTCGTCCTGTCGGCCTCCGCGTCTGTCCTCGGCGCCGACCGCTACGACGAGCAGATCCCGGCGAAGCCGGCCCGGTACGTCACGGACCGCGCCGGCGTCCTCGGACCGGGCGAGCCCGAGCGCCTCAACGAGAAGCTCGCCCAGTACGAGCGCGACACGTCGAACCAGATCCTCGTCTGGATCGACACGCGCGTGCCCGAGGGTTTTACGCTCGAGGACTTCACGGTCCGCGCCGCGCAGAAGTGGGGCGCGGGGCAGAAGAAGACCGACAACGGCGCGATCCTGTTCGTCTTCACGGAAGACCGGAAGGTCCGCATCGAGGTGGGCTACGGCCTCGAAGGCGCGATCCCGGACGCCATCGCGCGGCGCATCATCGACGGCGCCATCGTGCCGCGGTTTCGCCAGGGAGACTTCGCGGGCGGCGTGACGGCGGGCGCCGAGGCGCTGATGGCGGCCGGCAAGGGCGAGTACAAAGGGACGGGCCGGACGAACGGGGACCGCCGCGGCGACGGCGGGCAGATGGCCTCGTGCCTGCCGTGGGTCATCATCTTCGGCATCTTCTTCGTGATCCCGTGGTTCATGCGCCGGAGCCGCGCCTTCCGCACGCACGCCGGTTCGGGCTGGTGGTCGGGCGGCGGAGGATTCCCGATGATCTTCGGCGGCGGCGGGGGAGGCGGCGGCTGGGGGGCGGCGGCGGCTCGGGCGGCGGAGGCGGGTTCTCGGGCGGCGGCGGCGGCTTCGGCGGCGGCGGCGCCTCGGGGAGCTGGTAGCGATGGCGCGCCTCTTCTCGCGGTTCGACTCGGAGCGCATCGTGGCCGCGATCGCGGAGGCGGAGCGGGCGTCCACGGGCCAGATCCGCGTCCACATCACGCGGCAGAAGCCCGACGATCTCCAGGCGCGCGCGGTGCGCCGCTTCGAGCGGCTCGGGATGGCCCGCACGGAACGGCGCAACGGCGTCCTCATCTACATCGCGCCGCGGACGCGGCAATTCCGGATCCTGGGCGACATCGGAATCCACGCCCTGTGCGGCGACGACTTCTGGAAGGAGGTCGCCGCGGTCATGGAGGAGCACTTCCGCCGCGGCGCCTTCACCGAGGGCACGGTCGAGGGCATCGAGCGCGTCGGCAAGGTGCTGGCCCGCCACTTCCCGCCCGAGGGGCCCGGCCACGACGAGCTGCCCAACACGGTCACGAAGGACTAGGCCGTCGCTGCGGCTTGCTCGGGATCCTGGCGGCCGCGCTCGATCACGTCGTGACGGCTCCGCAGGCACGCGAGGTGCGGCCGCCACCGGCGGACGACTCGGCCAAAGGGCCTCGATCGTCCGCCTGGATCCCTCGCTTCGCCTTCGCTCCCGCGGCGCGAGGCTCCTCCCTCGATTACCTCGGGAGACTCCTCGCGCCGCGAGCAGAAGTTCCGAAGGAACTGAGTGCGGGCGGGCGCGCCGCGCGCCGATCCCCTGACCCTGCTTGACTTTCCCCCTCAAAACCTTATGATTCGCGGTTCTGTCTGAGGGAGGGTCCATGTACGCCATCCTCCGCGCCGGAGGCAAACAGATTCGGGTCGCTCCGGGCGACGTCGTGCGCATCGAGCGGACGTCCGGGAAGAAGTCCGCCAAGGGAGACAAGATCGAGCTTTCCGACGTCGTGCTCGTTTCGGGGGACGCCGGCGTGAAGACCGGAAGCAAGGGCGTCGCGGGCGTGAAGGTCCAGGCGACCGTCCTCTCCGAGGTGAAGACCCGGAAAGTGCTCGTCTTCAAGAAGAAGCGGACCAAGCAGTTCCGGCGCACCAAGGGACACCGTCAGAACCTCGTCGAGATTCGCATCGACGGGATCGAAGGGTAGGCCGACGCCATGGCACACAAGAAGGGACAGGGCTCTTCCCGCAACGGCCGCGACTCCAATTCGCAGCGCCTCGGGGTGAAGCGGTTCGGCGGACAGATCGTCTCGGGCGGATCGATCCTCGTCCGCCAGCGCGGCACGAAGTTCTTCCCCGGCCCGAACGTGGGACGCGGCAAGGACGACACGCTCTTCGCCAAGGTGACGGGCGTCGTCCGCTTCCACGATCGCGGCCGCATGGGCCGCACGATCTCGATCGAGCCCTCGGAGTAGCCGTCAGCTCTCAGCTCTCAGCTTTCCGCCAGAAGGCTGAGTCGCATCCGGCTGACGGCTGATGGCCGACAGCTGACAGCTTCTCGATGTTCATCGATTCCGCCGAGATTCGCGTCAAGGGCGGCGACGGCGGCAACGGCTGCGTCGCCTTCCGGCGCGACAAGTTCGTCGCGCGCGGCGGACCCTCGGGCGGCGACGGCGGCAACGGCGGCTCCGTCTGGGCGAAGGCCGACGCGTCGTTCAATACGCTCGCGCATCTGCGGCACCAGACCTCCTACCGCGCGGGGCGCGGCGAGCACGGGATGGGGTCGAACCGCCACGGCGCCTCGGGGAACGACGTGACGGTCCCCCTGCCGCTCGGCTCCGTCGTGACCGACGCCGATTCGGGCGAGGTGCTCGCGGACCTGGTTCGGCCCGACGAGCGCGTCCGGCTCGCGGCCGGCGGCAACGGCGGCTGGGGCAATCAGCACTTCGCGACGCCGACGCGCCAGGCGCCGCGGTTCGCGCGCAAGGGCCAGCCGGGCGTCGAGCGGCGGCTCGAGATCGAGCTGAAGCTGCTCGCCGACGTCGCGATCGTCGGCTTTCCGAACGCGGGCAAGTCCACGCTCATCTCCGCGATCTCGGCGGCGCGTCCCAAGATCGCCGACTATCCCTTCACGACGCTCGTGCCGCATCTCGGCGTCGTCGAGGGGGACGGCCACCGCTCGCTCGTCGTCGCGGACATCCCCGGGCTCATCGAGGGGGCGCACCGCGGCGCGGGGCTCGGACTCCGATTCCTCAAGCACGTCGAGCGGTGCCGCGTGCTCTGCCATCTCGTCGACGCCTCCTCGTCCGGAGACGCCGAGCACGACGTGGCGGTGATCGAGGCCGAGCTCGCCGCCTTCTCGCCCGAGGTGTCGGCGCGGCCGCGGGTGCTCGTCGCATCGAAGTGCGACGCCGTCTCGGACCCGCAGCGCCTCGAGTCCATCCGGTTGGCGGCGGAGCGCCGCGGCCTGCCGTTCTTCGCGATCTCCGCCGTGGCGCGCACGGGGCTGCGGGAGCTCGTGGGCTTCCTCTTCCACGCCGCGGCCGAGGCGCCGGTCGAAGTCCCGAGCGCGCCGGAGTAGATTCTCGCGATGCGGCTCGGCGTCTTCGGCGGCACGTTCGACCCGGTCCACTTCGGCCACCTCACGACGGTCGAGGCGACGGCCTCGAAGTTCGGGCTGCGGCGCGTGATCTACGTGCCGGCGCGCGTCTCTCCGCTGAAGACGCTGCCCGCGACGGACCCGCGGCACCGGGTCGCGATGCTCGCACTCGCGCTCGCGGGCCGGCCCGACTGGCCGATCTGGCTGGGGGAGCTCGACCGCGAGCCGCCCTCGTACACGGTGGACACCCTCCGGGCACTGTCGCGCGAAAACCCGGGTGACGAGCTCTGGCTGCTGCTCGGCACCGACGCGCTCGCGGGCTTCGACCGCTGGCGGGAGCCGGAGGAGATCGTGCGGCTGGCGCGCGTGGCGGCCTTCCTGCGGGAGCCGTTCGCGGGACCCGGCCTGAAAGTGCCTCCCGTCCCCGGCCTCGCGAATCGCCTGGAGGTTTTCGACGCCGGTTCGGTTAAAATTTCCGCGACGGATCTCCGGAGAGACCTGGAGCGCGGCGTCGGAGTCGCGGGAAAGGTTCCGGGGCCGGTCGCGGAGTACATCACGAAGCAGGGCCTGTACGGATCCGGGGTGACGCGGCGCTGATGGCCGAGCTCTCCGCGAAGGAAAAGGTTCGAGAGGGTCTGACCGCCGCCCTGGACCGCAAGGCCGCCGCGATCCTCGTCTTCAATCTGACCGAGCTGACGACGATGGCCGACTATTTCGTGCTCTCGACGGCCGGCTCGGACCGCCAGGCCCGCGCCATCGCCGACGCCATCGTCGAGAAGCTCGGCGCCCCGTCCTCGACCGAAGGCCTCGAACGGGCGCACTGGATCCTCATGGACTACGGCGACGTGGTGTTCCACATCTTCCAGGAAGAGGCGCGGCGCTTCTACGCGCTCGAGCGGATCTGGGGCGACGCCGAGAATGAGACGGGTCGCTTCGCCGCCTTCTGATCCGCCCGCGGCCGAACCGGGCGACACGGCGAACTCCGAAGCCGCCGCGGCCTCCGCGTCGACGCTCGCGTCCTTCTTTCGGACGCGGCAGCGCGAGCTGGCGCTCGAGATCGAGGCGCTCGGCCGCGCGGTGGACCTCCCGTCCACCGTCCTGATCCACGGCGAGAGCGGCACCGGGAAGGACCGCCTCGCGCGCGCGATTCACGACGCTTCCCACCGGCGCGGAAGGCCGTTCGTGCGCATCGACGCGGCGAATCTCTCCGACGAGCTGTTCGAAAGCGAGCTCTTCGGGCACGAGCGCGGCGCGTTCACCGGCGCCGTGGCCGCCAAGCCGGGCCTCCTCGAGGTGGCCGCCGAGGGCACGGCCTATCTCGACGAAGTCTCCTCCCTCTCGCCCGCGGCGCAGGCCAAGTTTCTGCGCGTGCTCCAGGAAAGGACGTTTCGCCGGCTCGGCGGCGTCGCGACGCATTCCTTCGCCGCGCGCCTCATCGTCTCGTCGCGGCGCGATCTGTCGGCGCTCGTCGCGCAGGGTCTGTTCCGCGACGACTTCTTCTATCGCATCGACGTCGTCTCGATCCGCCTGCCGCGCCTCTCGGAGCGCCGCGAGGACATCCTGCCGCTCGCCCGGGGGTTCCTTCGCCGCGCGGCGCGCGCCGCCGGCCGGCCGGCCCGGCGATTCACGCCGGAGGCGGAGGAAGCGCTGCAGCGGCACGCGTGGCCGGGCAACGTCCGGGAGCTCGCGCACGTCGTCGAGCGCGCGGTGCTCGTGGCCGAGGAGCCGCTCATTTCGGAGCGGGACCTCCCGATGGGCTCCTTCGGCTCGCCCGAAGCGCTGCTCGAGACGGCGGTCGAGAAGCGCTGGACGTTGAAGCAGCTCACCGACGCCTACATCGAGGAGACGCTGCGGCGCGCCGGCGGAAATCGGACGCTCGCCGCACGCCGTTTGGGGGTCTCGCGCAAGTCGCTGTGGGAGCGCGGAAAACGGCGCGCGCCGTCGGGCTCGGAGCCTTCGGGCACTCGGCGGAATTAGGCCGCTCGTCCCCGGAATTCTCGGTTATCATCTCGCGTTCGAAATCCAACCCTCCCGGAAGAATACGGAGGGTGGAAGGAGGGGAATCGACCACATGGCCACCCCGAGCACCTTGCGCGCCGCGAAACTGGGCAAGAAGGATCTGGAGAAGTACCGGCGCCTGCTGGAAGAGAAGAAGAGCAGCCTCTCGGTGGATCTCGCGAAGGCGCGCGACGCCGAGGAGGAGACGACCGAGGAGTCGACTCAGGACATCGCCGACAAGGCCGTCTCGTCTTACACGCGGGAGTTTCTCTACTCGCTGTCGGACGGCGACCGCACCACGCTGCTGCAGATCGACGAGGCGCTGGTCCGGATCGACGAGGGGACCTATGGGGCCTGCCAGAACTGCGGCGCGCCGAAGTCGGAGAAGCGTCTGCTCGCCGTGCCCTGGGCGCCCTATTGCATCGACTGCCAGGAGCTCTCGGAGAAGGGTCTCCTCGAGGGCTGATCCCCGCCCCGGCTTCTCGGAAGGCCCCGGCGCCGCCGGGGCCTTTTTCTTTCGGCGCGAGCCGGTAGACTCCGGCCGTGCCCCGCCGACCATTCGACGCCGCCCGGCTGCCGTCGTTCGACGACGCGCCGGCCGTGGTCCTCGTCAGCGGCGGCACGGACTTCTTCGTCGAGGAAGCGGCGGAGCAGATCGGGGAGGCCCTCGCGCGGGGAGGGGCGGAGCGGATTTCGTTCGACGACGAGGCCGCGGCCGACGCCGTCTCGGACGCGCTGCTCAACCGCTCGCTCTTCTCCCCGCGCCGCATCGTCTCCCTCGACGTCACGCGGATTCTCGGCAGCGAGTCGCCGGGCGCGCTCCTGGACAGCGCCCTGGCGGCCTGGGAGGAGGGCACGCCCGGCGGCCGCCGGAAGGCCTTCCGTTTCGCCCGCGCGCTGCTCTCCGCCGTCGGGATGTCTCGCGGCGACGATCCGGCCCGCAGCCGCCGAGGATCTCGCGCGCCGCACGCGCAAACGCGATCGCGCGGCGGAGCTCGAGGAGCTGCTGCGCGAGATGCCCGAGGAGAGGACGCCGCCCGACGCCCTCGCGCCGGCGCTCCGGCGGATCCTCGAGCGCGGCAACGACGGCGTCGTGGCGCTCCTGACGGCGACGGACCCGCCGAAGGGCGCCGCCCTGCTGGAGGAGATCGTGGAAAAGGGTCTCCAACTCGAGGTCGCGATCGCCGAGAAAGAGATCGGGCCGGCGCTCGGACGGCTGGCGCGCGCCCGCGCGGCGGAGCGCGAGGTGACGATCGATCCGGATGCGATCGATCGCCTCCTCTTCCAGACCGACGAGCGGCCGGAGGTCTTCGCGGCGCAGCTGGCGAAGCTGTTCGTCTGGGCCGGCAAGGGTGGCCGCATTCGCGCGGCCGACGTTCGGTCGAACGTCGAGGACGAGGCCTCCGAGGACATCTATGCCTTCTTCGACGCGCTCGGCCAGCGCGACGCGGGCGACGCCCTGCGCCGCCTCGACCGCCTCTTCTCCGGGCGCGACATCCGCGTGGGAAAGGACAAGACCGTGGAGGCGGACGACTCATGGCCGGTGAAATTTCTCGGCATGCTGACGTCGGAGATCCGGCGGATGCTGCTGATCCGCGCCGCCCTGGACGGCGTGTCCCGGTGGGAGCCTTCGATGCCGCCGCGCAGCTTCGAGCTGAACGTGCTGCCGCAGATCAAGGAGCCCGTGCCGCCGTTCGGCAAGGGAGCGTTCGAAGGGCATCCCTACATGTGGTACCGCGTCGCCCAGCGCGCCGCCCGATACGAGACGGCGGAGCTCGCCCGGGCCCTTGCGCGCGCCGCCGACGTCGACGTGGCTATGAAGACCTCCGTCCCGCCGCTCGACGCGGTCACGGCGTACGTGGGCCGGCTCATCGCAGGCGAGTGAGCGCCCGTCCCAAGACGGGAGGCGGCACGCTCGCGCGGGCCGCCCGGTTTCGGGAGGGAACCGATGTCTGATCTGATATACGGAAGACCTTGGCGAATCGTTTCACGATCGACCTGTCTCCCCGCGTCGCCCTCGTGACGGGGGGCTCGCGCGGCATCGGCCGCGCCGCGGCGCGTCTGCTCGCGGCGGCGGGCGCCCGCGTCGCGATCGGCTATGCGCGCGACGCGCGGGCCGCGGCGTCGGCCGTCGAGGAGATCCGCGCCGTCGGCGGCGAGGCGGTCGCGCTCGAAGCCGACGTGGCCGATCCGGCCGCGGCCCGGCGCCTCGTCGCAGAGGCCGCCGCGGCGTGGGGCCGCCTCGACTTCCTGATCAACAATGCCGGCGTCTGGCCGGAGAACCCGGCGGGCTCGGGAGACCTCGCGGCGTGGGATCTCGCGTTCGCCGTCAATACGCGGGGCGTCTTCGTCGCGACGGACGCCGCCATCCCGCACCTCGAGAAGACGCGCGGCGCGATCGTGTTCGTCTCTTCGACGGCGGGCCAGCGTGGCGAGGCGCGCCATTCGGCTTACGCCGCGTCGAAAGGCGCGATCATCTCCTACACGAAGTCGCTCGCGACGGAGCTCGGCCCGCGCGGGATCCGAGTCAACTGCGTCGCGCCGGGCTGGGTGGACACGGACATGAGCGCGGAGACCCTCGCGGATCCCGCGGAGCGGCGGGCGATCGAAAGCCTCATCCCGATCGGGCGAATCGCCTCGGCCGACGACGCCGCCGGGCCGATTCTGTTCCTCGTATCGGATCTCGCGCGCCATCTCCAGGGCGAGATCGTCAACGTCAACGGCGGCAGCGTGCTGGCCGGATAGGCGAGATGGACCGATTCGACCGGAGCGACCGGCGTTTCGTGGCGGCCTGCCTGCTGGTCATCGCGGCCGGCGCGGCCGTGACCGGCGCCCTCTTCCGGCGCGCGTTCCCCGAGGCCGCGATCGAGTTCCGCGTCAACCGCGGCCAGGCGCGGGCGCTCGCCGAGAAGTTCCTCGCGGAGCGCAAGCGAAACCTGACCGGCGCGCGATTCGCGGGCCAGTTCGACGTGGACGACACGCCGAAGGTCTATCTCGAGCGCGAGCTCGGCCTCGAGAAGGCGAGCGGGCTCTACGGCCGGGCCGCGAAGGTCTGGCGCTGGGACATGCGCTGGTTCCGCTCGGGGGTGAAGGAGGAGGACAGGGTCTCGATCACGCCGCTCGGCGACCTCGTCGGCTTCGAGTTCGTGCGGCGCGACGACGCCCCCGGTCCGCGACCTCCGGAGGCGGAGGCGCGGGCTCTCGCGCTGGCCTTCCTCGCCTCGCGCGGCCTGCCGGAGAGCGCGCTCAAGCCGATCGAGGCCACGCCGACCTCCCGGCCGAAGCGGACCGACTGGACGTTCGTGGACGAGAAGGCCGGCGTCGCGATGGCGGAGGCGACCGTTCGCTACGAGACCACGGTCTCGCTCGGAGAAGTCTCGCGCTACCGGGAATTCGTGCACGTGCCCGAGGCCTGGCAGCGCGACTACGCGCGGCTCCGGTCCAAGAACGAGACCGCCGGCAGTGTCGCCACGCTCGGCCTCTTCCTCACGTTCGTCGCGATGATCGTCGTGCTCGTCCGCAAGATCGTCCTCAAGGACGTGCGCTGGCGCCTCGTCGCGGGCTTCGGCCTCGTCGCGTTCGTTCTTTCGCTCCTCTCGACCGCCAACGGCATCCCGCTCACGCTCTTCGAGTACGACACCGCGAGCTCGCTCTCGAGTCACCTGACCGGGGAAATCGTGAAGGGGATCCTCGGCGCGATCGCCGTGGGCGCCGGGATCGCGTTCGTGGTCGCCGCCGCGGAGCCGATCTATCGCGAGCGCTTCCGCTCCCAGCTCTCGCTCTCGGGGCTCTTCTCGGCGCGCGGCGTCGGGACCAAGCGCTTCTTCAAGGGCGTGCTGCTCGGCTACGCGCTCGTCGCCTTCTTCTTCGCCTACCAGGCCGTCTTCTACGTCGTGGCGGACCGGTTCGGCGCCTGGGCCCCGGCCGACATTCCGTACAGCGACATGCTGAACACGGCTTTGCCGTGGGCGACGGTGCTTTTCATCGGGTTCCTGCCGGCGGTATCCGAAGAGGGCATCAGCCGGATGTTCTCGATCTCGCTCCTCGACCGGCTGGGTTGGGGGCGCGTCCTCGCGGTCGTCGTGCCGGCGCTCATCTGGGGCTTCGGGCACGCCGCGTATCCCAATCAGCCTTTCTACATCCGCGGCGTCGAGGTCGGATTCGCCGGCATCGTCATCGGCTCGCTGATGCTTCGCTTCGGCGTCTGGCCGATGCTCGTCTGGCACTTCACCGTCGACGCGATCTACACCGCGCTCCTGATGCTGCGGTCGAAGAACGCTTACTACGTCGTGTCGGGCGCGGTCGCGGCGGGAATCCTGCTCGTCCCGCTCGCGCTCTCGCTCGCCTTCTACTGGCGGCGCGGCGGGTTCGCGTCGGAGGCGGGCCTGACCAACGCCGACGAGGGAAGCGTCCCCGAGCCTCCGCCGGCGCCCGTGCGTCTCGAAGACGCCGCGCCCGTGCGGCCGCTCTCGGGGCCCGTGCGGACCTTCGCGCTGGTCGCCGGCCTCGCGCTGGCGGCGACGTTCCTCTTGCCCGCGGCGCCACCCTCCGACGTCGCCCGCGACGACACCGGACGGGCGCGCGCCGAGGCGATCGCGCGCCACTTCCTCCAGGTCAACGACATTCCCGCGCCGCCGCGCGCCACGACCTATCCGGGCACGGGCTTCGCCGAAGCCGAGGAGGTGCGCGAGGCCCGTCCCGAGGACTTCGGAGGCATTCCGGGATTCTCCGCCGCGGCCGCGCGGTACGTGCTGTCGCAGGGCGGCGTCGGCGCCTTCGAGCGCCTCGCGGCGCGGCAGCTCCCCGTCGCGTTGTGGGTGACGCGATTCTTCGAGCCGGAGAAGAAGGAGGAGTGGAAGGTCCTCGTGGACGCGCGCCGCGCGCGCGTCATCGGGTTCGTGCATCCGATGGAGGAGGCGGCGCCGGCGGCCGCGCCGCCGGACACCGAGCGCGCGACCGCGCGCGCCCGCGCCGCCGCGGAGGCGCTGGGCTATCCCGCCGCCGACTACACGGTCGCGGACGTCGGGACGAAGCAGCGGCCGAAGCGGCGCGATACGACGGTCGTCCTCGAGGCGAAGGCGGCGGACCTCGGGGAGGCCCGGCCGCGCCTGACGGCGGTCTTCCAGGGATCGCGGCTGACGGCGTTCCTGCCGAGCATCCGGGTGCCCGAGACCTTCCTGCGCGAGGATCGCCGCCGCACGCCGGCCGACTGGGGCCTGCTCGCCGTGAAGGTGATCGCCGTCGGCAGCCTCGTCGGAACGGGCTTCATCCTGTTCCTCCGGCTCGTCCGCTCCGCCGAGGTGCCGTGGCGCTCGGTCCTCGTGCCGACGGGCGTCGCGGGGGCGCTCGCGGCGGCGGCGCTCGCGAACGGGTTGCCGGCCGTCCTGAGGCGCTACCCGACCGAGGTCCCGATGCGGCTCTTCCTGATCGAGGTCGGCGTCGGGTCCGCGATCGCCTGGCTCGCGGGCCTCTTCGCGCTCGCCGTGGGTTTCGTCCTCGTCTCGAGCGCGCGTCCGGGGTGGCGGTCGGCCCTGCGGCGCGGCGGATCGCTCGGCGACGCGCTCTTCCGCGCGGGGCTGGCCGCAGCGGGCCTCGCGGGCCTCGCCCACGTCTCGGCCCTCGCGGCGACGAGGTACCCGGCCCTCTTCGAGCCGGACCCCCTCCTGCCGGCGCCGCTTGCGACCGCCGTGCCGGCGATCGCGGCCTTCTGGTCCGCCGCGCGCGGCACGCTGGCGATCGCGGGAATCGCGGCGGTCGCGGCGCTGGCGCTGCGGCGGGACTTCTTCCGGACCCCGATCGGCCGCGCTCTGGGCGCCGGCGCCCTGCTCCTCATGATCCTGCCGTCGCACCTCTCGCGGCCGGGCGAGTTCGCGGCCGCCTATCTGCCCGACGTGGCGACGCTCGCCTGGCTCGCGTTCTGCGCCCTGGTGCTCCTCGGCGACCATGCCGCGGCCTGGGTCTTCTTCGGCGCGCTCGCGCTCGGCGGCCCGGCGGTCGGCGATCTGCTGTCGCAGGGCGCGGCCGCGGACCGCGTCGCGGGGTGGGGCGCGGCGGCGCTGCTCGCCGTCGCGGTCGTGGCGCTCGTGGCCGGACGGCGCGAGGCGGCCCTCGTGCCGATGCCGGCGCCCGAGCCGCCGTCCCCGACTCCGACGGCCGCGGTCTGACCAGATGGCGGCCGCGCTTCTCGCCCTGACGCTTCTCGCCGGCGGTCCCGGCGGCGGCGACGTCCGCGCGTGGCGCGCGGCGCACGAGGTCGAGATCGTCCGCGAGCTCGCGGACCTGCTCGCGATTCCGAACGTCGCCTCGGATTCGGCGAACATCGAGCGGAACGCCGAGGCGATCCGCGCCGCCTACGCGCGCCGCGGGATCGCGATGGAGCTCCTCCGTTCGCCCGGCGCACCGCCGGCGGTCTTCGGCGAGCGCCGCGTGCCCGGCGCGTCGCGCACGATCGTCTTCTACGCGCACTACGACGGGCAGCCCGTCGTGCCGGCGCAGTGGACGGGCGAGCCCTGGAAGCCGGTGCTGCGGGACAAATCGCTCCGCGACGGCGGCCGCGAGATCGCGTGGGACGGCATCAAGGCGCCGCTCGATCCCGAGTGGCGCGTCTACGCGCGTTCCGCGAGCGACGACAAGGCGCCGATCGTGGGACTCCTCGCGGCGCTCGACGCCCTGTCGGCGGCGGGGCGCGCCCCGACCGCCAACCTGAAGTTCTTCTTCGAAGGCGAGGAGGAGGCCGGCTCGCCGCACCTCGAGCGGATCCTCCGGGACCACGCGGACAAGCTCCGCGGCGATCTCTGGCTGCTGCTCGACGGGCCGGTCCACCAGACGCGCCGGATGGCCCTCTTCTTCGGGGCGCGCGGCGTCACGGACGTCGAGATGACCGTGTACGGCCCGTCCCGGCCCCTCCACAGCGGCCACTACGGGAACTGGGCCGTCAACCCGATCGCCGAGCTCGTGCGGCTGCTCGGCTCGATGCGCGACGACGAGGGCCGCATCCTCGTCGCGGGCTACTCGGACGACGTGCGTCCTCCGACCGAGGCCGAGAAGCGCGCGGTCGCCGCGGTGCCTCCGGTCGAGTCGGACCTCGCGCGCGAGCTCCAGCTCGGCCGCACGGAGGGCGGCGGCGCGCCGCTGACAGAGCTGATCCTGCGGCCGGCGATCAACATCCACGGCATCGCGAGCGGCGGCGTCGGCGCGTCGGCCACCAACGCGATTCCCACGGAGGCGCGCGCGTCGATCGACTTCCGCCTCGTTCCCGATCAGACGCCCGAGAAGGTCCGCGCGAGGATCGAGGAGCACGTGCGGCGGCAGGGCTTCACGATCGTGCACGAGGACCCGACGCCGGAAGAGCGCCGGTCGAGCCCGCGGCTCGTGAAGCTCGTCTGGGGCGCGGGCTACCCGGCGGCACGCACGCCGCTCGACGCCGCCTCCTCGCGCGGCGTGATCCGGACGGTCGAGGCGGTCGCCGGCCCGACGGTCGTCCTGCCCACGCTCGGCGGGAGCATCCCGATGTATCTCTTCGGCGACGTCCTGAAGACTCCGGTCGTGGGCGTTCCGATCGCCAACCACGACAACGACCAGCACGCCGCCAACGAGAACCTGCGCCTCCAGAACCTCTGGGACGGCATCGAGGTCTACGCGGCGCTGATGTCGCGCCTCGCTCCGAACTGGGACGCGGCGGCCGCCGGGCGCTGAACCGGCGCCTTCAGGGCTGGCGAGAGTCGGCGTCGAGCTCGTCGAGCTCTACTGCGCGGGCGTAGATCCGCCGCGACGGCAGGCCCGTCTCCCGAGCCAGCTCCCGGGCGATCTCGCGCTTGTCGCGGCCGGCGGCGAGCGCCTCCGAGATCCGCCGGTCGAGCGAGCGGTCGTCGACATCTTTCGCCGGCGCGCGCGTCCCGCGGCCTTCCACGACGACGGTCGCTTCGCCCCGCGCGGCGCCGCGCCCGGCGAATCGCCCGGCGAGCTCCGGCAGCGTCCCGCGCGCGGCTTCCTCGTACAGCTTCGTCAGCTCGCGCGCGACGCAGGCGCGGCGCGGACCGAGGACGCGTGCGGCGTCGGCGAGCGATTCGGCGAGCCGGTGCGGCGCCTCGAACCACACGAGCGTCTCGGCGCGGCCGGCGAGCTCCTCCAGGAACCGCCGCCGCTCGCCGGCGCGGGCCGGGAGGAAGCCCAGAAAGACGTGCGGCACCGCGGGCAGCCCCGAGACCGCCAGGGCCGCGCTCGCGGCCGAAGGGCCGGGGATGACGCGCACCGGGAAGCCGGCCGCGGCGGCCGCCGCGACGAGGTCCGCGCCGGGGTCGGAGAGGAGGGGCATCCCGGCGTCGGAGACGAGCGCCACCGTCTCGCCGCGCTCGAGCCGCCCGAGGAGCTCGGCGACGCGCGCCTTCTCGCGCGGCGCGGGGCAGGAGATGCGGGGCGTCCGGATCCCGAACCGCGCCGCGAGCTTGGCGGTCACGCGTGTGTCCTCGCAGAAGATCGCGTCCGCCTCGGACAGGGCGCGCTGCGCGCGCGGCGACAGGTCTTCGAGATTTCCGATCGGCGTCCCGACGACGAGGATCTCGCCGCGCTTTCCGGCCGCGCTCATGGGGCGGCCAAAATAGCATGCCGCGGCGCGGCGGACGGTATCATGCCGCGCGGTGGCGACCTTGCGATGGCGGCTCCCGCTGGCGCTCCTCGTCGCGGCGGCTTCGCTCGCCGAGACCGTGCTCGTGGACCGCGTGGCTGCGAGCGTCAACGACGTCGCGATCCCCGAGAGCTCGGTGCGCCGCGCGATGATCCTCGCGCCGCTCGAGCGCACCCCCGGCGAGACGCCCGACGCCTACCGCGGCCGCGTGCTCGACGCCTTGATCGACCAGCACCTTCAGTACGAGGACGCCCAGCGGTTCGGCTCCGAGCCCCCGAACGCCGCGGACGTCGAGGAGGCCATGGCGAAGCTCACGCTCCGGCTCCGCGAGGGAGGGAAGGACCCGGCCGAGGAGTTCGCCCGGTCGGGGATGACCGCCGACGACGTGCGCGCGTCCCTCGAGCGGCAGCTCGTCGTGCAGCGCTATCTGAAGGAGCGCTTCCGGGCCGGGACGATGGCCGACGAGGAGCGGGCGCGGACGGAGTACGAGGACCGGTTCGTTCCCGAAACGAAGGCGGCGGGCCGTCCGGTGCCGCCGTTCGAGGAGGTCGCCGCGCAGATGCGCGCTCGCGCGCAGCAGCGCGGGATCGACGACGAAGTCGATAAATGGACGCGCGAGCTGCGAGACAAGGCGCGGATCACGATCTACCCGACGCCGCTGCCGGCGACGGGCCTCGGTCCGGCCGTGGTCCTCGCGACGGCCCCTCCGGCTTCGACGCCGACACCGGCCCCGCCTTAGGGGGAGCGGTTCCTCAGCCCGGCGGCCAGGAGAACGGCCGCCCGCCGAGCAGGTGCAGGTGCAGGTGGAAGACGGACTGGCCGGCGCCTTCGCCGTTGTTGATCACGATCCGGTAGTCCGAGAGTCCCCGCTCGCGCGCGATGGCGGCGGCGCGCGCCGCGAGCTCGCCGAGAACGGCGGTGTCGTCGGAGCCCGCCTCGTCCAGGCGGCCGATGTGCTTCTTCGGCACGACGAGCACGTGCGTGGGCGCCTTCGGCGCGATGTCCTCGAAGGCGTACACGCGCGCGTCCTCGTGCACGGTCCGCGACGGGATCTCGCGCGCGGCGATCCGGCAGAAGAGGCAGTCCTTCATCTCAGCCTCCCGCAGCCGCGACGCGGTCCACCCGCGCGCCCAGGCCGCGGAGCTTCTGCTCCATGCGATCGTAGCCCCGGTCGAGGTGATAGACGCGGTGGACCGTCGTCTCGCCCTCGGCCGCGAGGCCCGCCAGCACGAGCGCGGCGGAGGCCCTCAGGTCGCTCGCCATGACGTGGGCGCCCGTCAGGCGCGCGGGACCCTCCACGACCGCCCAGCGGCCCTCCAGCCGGATCCGTGCGCCCATGCGGACGAGCTCGGCGACGTGCTGGAAGCGGTTCTCGAAGATCGTCTCGGTGACCGTCGAGACGCCCTCGAGGCTCGTCGCGAGCGCCATCCACTGCGCCTGGAGGTCGGTGGGGAAGCCGGGATACGGCGCGGTCGCCACGTCGTGCGCCGCGAGCTTCCCGGCGGCCCGTACGCGCAGGCGCCCGTCGCCGGCCTCGATCGAGACGCCGGCCGCCGAAAGCCGCGTCGTCAGCGCGACGAGGTGCTCCGGGCGGCAGCGGGTCACCGCGACGTCGCCCCGCGTCAGCGCTGCGGCGATCGCGAAGGTCCCGGCCTCGATCCGGTCGGGGACGACCTCGTGCCCCGCGCCGTGGAGGCGCTCCACGCCCTCGACGGTGATCGTCGGCGTGCCGTCCCCGGAGATGCGGGCGCCCATGGCGCGCAGGAGATCCGCGAGGTCGCTCACCTCCGGCTCCCGCGCCGCGTTGACGAGCACCGTCGTGCCCCGCGCGAGCGTGGCCGCCAGCATCGCGTTCTCCGTCCCGGTCACGGTCACCGTCTCGAACGCGATCTCGGCTCCCGAGAGCCGGGCGGCGCGCGCCTCGACGTATCCGTGCTCGAGGACGACCTCCGCTCCCATTTTCCGGAAGGCGGCGAGGTGCAGGTCGATCGGCCGCACTCCGATGGCGCAGCCGCCGGGCAGCGAGACGCGCACGGACCCGGCGCGGGCGAGCAGCGGTCCCAGCACCAGCACCGAGGCGCGCATCGTCTTGACGAGGTCGTAGGGCGCGTCCGCCGAGCCGACCCGCCGCGTCTCGACGGTGACGGCGCCCGACGGCTCTTCGCGCGTCCCGGCGCCGATGTGCTGGAGCAGTCGCTGCATCGTGCGCACGTCGCGCACGAGCGGGACGTTCGCGAGGCGCACCGGCTCCTCGGTGAGCAGGGCCGCGGCGAGGCATGGGAGCGCGGAGTTCTTCGCGCCCGAGACGGCGACTTCGCCCTGGAGGCGCGCGGGGCCCTGGATGCGGAACTCGTCCAACGGCCGCGATTCTACGCGCCCGGCGCGGGCTCGGACGTTCGGACGGCGAGCGCGATGCGCGGAATGCCTTCGAGGTCCGGCTCGATGCGCCGGAACTCCCACGCGGGCCGCCGCCGGATCTCGGCCTCGACGGCCGTGCCCTGGCCGAAACCGATCTCGAAGACGAGGAGACCGCCCGCCGCGAGGTACGCCGGCGCCGTGTCGAGCAGGTGGCGGATGGCGAAGAGGCCGTCGTCGCCCGAGAAGAGCGCGCGCCGGGGATCGTGGTCGCGCACCGTGGGCGGCAGATGCGGCGCCTCGCCGAGCGCGAGGTAGGGCGGGTTCGAGAGGAGCGCGTCGAAGGGCGGCGGCCGGAGCGCGGAGAGCCAGTCCGAGGCGAGCAGGTCCAGGCGCCCGAGCACGCCGTGCCGCGCGGCGTTCTCGTGCGCGAGGGCGAGCGCGTCGATCGAGATGTCGAGGGCCACGGCGCGGGCTTGAGGGCGTTCGAGCAGGAACGTGATGCCGATGATGCCGCAGCCCGTGCCGGCGTCGAGCACCCGGCGGGCGTCGGGAGCGTCCTTCAGGGCCTCGGCGATCAGGATCTCGGTCTCGGGCCGCGGCACGAGCGCCCGCGCGTCCACGCGGAAGGTCCGGCCGTAGAAGTCCCACTCCCCGATGAGGTGCTGGACCGGAACGCCGGTCAGCCGGCGGCTCCAGAGCCGCTCGAAGCGCGCCTCGGACTCGGGCTCGACGGCCGCCCGGAGGTCGAGCCCGAGCGGGTTGCGGCGGTCGAGGACGTGCGCGAGAAGGAGCCGGGCGTCCCAGGTCGTGGCGTCGGCCCCGAGCCTCCTCGCTTCGGCGGACGCGCGGTCGAGGAGGTCTTTGGCGGTCATAAGCGGCGTCAATCGGCTCAGCCAGGCCGCTGGCGGAACTGACGGCCTCACGCCTTCGCCAGCTCTTCCTTCAGGCGCTCGGCCTGGAAATGCGCGGAGATCGGCTCGATGAGCTCGTCGAGATTCCCGTCGAGCACGTCGACGAGACGGTGGGTCGTGAAGCCGATGCGGTGGTCGGTGATCCGGCTCTGCGGGAAGTTGTAGGTGCGGATCTTCTCGGAGCGGTCTCCCGAGCCGACCATCTTCTTGCGCTCGGCCGCGATCGCGCCTTCCTGCTTCTCCCGCTCGATGTCGAGGAGGCGCGCCTTGAGCACGCGCATCGCCTTGGCCTTGTTCTTGATCTGGCTGCGCTCGTCCTGGCACTGCACGACGAGGCCCGTCGGCAGGTGGGTCAGGCGCACGGCGGAGTACGTCGTGTTGACGCCCTGCCCGCCCGGGCCCGAGGCGCAGAAGCGGTCCACGCGGATGTCCTTCTCGTCCACCTTGACGTCCACGTCCTCGGCCTCCGGCAGGACGGCGACCGTCGCGGCGGAGGTGTGGATCCGGCCGGAAGATTCGGTCTGCGGCACGCGCTGGACGCGATGGACGCCGCCCTCGTACTTGAGCCGCGAATACGCGCCCTCGCCTTCGATCAGCGCCGTGACCGCCTTCAGGCCGCCGATGCCCGTGTCGTCTCGGTCCACGACCTCGACCTTCCAGCGCCGCCGCTCGGCATAGCGCTGGTACATCCGGAAGAGCTCCGCCGCGAAGAGCGCCGCCTCCTCGCCGCCGGTGCCCGCGCGGATCTCGACGAAGACGTTGCGCGAGTCGTTCGGGTCCCGGGGCAGGAGCAGGAGCTTCAGTTCCTCCTCGACGGCCGCCAGCCGCGACTGGAGCTCGGCGCGCTCCGCGACGGCCATCGCGTGGAGCTCGTCCGAGGGCGACAGGGATTCGGCGAGCTCGCGGGCGCCCTGGAGCTCCCGCGCGAGACGCCGGTGCTCCTCGGTCTTGGCGATGATCGGCTCGAACTCGGAGAGGGTCTTCTGCGCCTCCCGCACGGCGCGGTGATCCTGCACGAAGGCCGGGTCCGCGAGCCGGGCGCGGACCTCCTCGTACTTCTGGCGGATCTCCTCGAGCTTTTCGAACATGGGCGCTCTCCGCCGTCAGCTCGCGCCGACGGCCGGACGGACGTTGCGTATGGCCGCTACAGTGCGGCGGAGGGGAAGGGAAGGATCGCGGTGGGGCGCATCCCCGCGGCCGGCCAGCTAAGCCGAGGCGGCGCCGGCCTTCTTCTCGTAGCGCTTGCGGAAGCGCTCGACGCGGCCGGCCGAGTCGACCAGCTTCTGCTTGCCCGTGAAGAAGGGATGGCACTTGCTGCAGATTTCGAGCCGCAGCTCTTTCTTGGTGGAGCGGGTGGTCCAGGTCTCGCCGCAGGCGCAGTGGACCATGACTTCGTGGTACTCGGGGTGCAGATTCTGTTTCATGGAACCGCCCATTCTATGGGACGGGCTCCCGGCGGCGCAAGTCCCCGCCGGAAGGCCTCGGAACCCGCATTAGAATCCCGAGCCGAGAGAAAAACCGGGTGTTCTACCTGTACGTCACTGCCCCGGGAATGCCGGCCCAGAAGATTCTGCTGGACCGGCCCGTCACGACCATCGGCCGTTCCTCGATGAACGACCTGCCGATCGCCGACAAGATGCTGTCGCGGCAGCACGCGCGCATCGTCCGGGACAGCAACGGCGGGCTCTCGGTCGAGGACCTGGGCTCCCGCAACGGGACCTTCGTCAACGGAGACCGTCTCTCGACGATCATCGCCTTGAAGCCCGGCGACCGCATCACGGTCGGCGGCGTGACTCTGAAGGTCGAGTCGGAATCCACGACGCGCGTTCGCATCGACGCGGCGGAGGAGGAAGGTCTCGACAACACGATCCTGAAGGCCTCGGCCGAGCTGCTGCGCAAGCACACGGAGACGGACCCGCGGCTGCCGGCGGAGCAGCTCTCGAAGCTCGTCGAGTCGCTGCGCGTCGTCAACGAGCTCACGATCGAGCTCCTCCGCGACGTCTCGGTGGACGAGCTGTTGAAATTCCTCATGGACAAGGTCTTCGAGACGCTGAAGCCGGACCGCTGCGTCGTGCTTCTCCGGCACAGCGTCTCGCAGGAGCTCATCCCCGCCATCATCCGCGTGGCGGAGGGCATCTCCGCCGAAGAGATCCGCCTCTCGCGCACGCTCGTCGCATCGGTCGTCGAGAAGCGCAACGGCCTGCTCCTCATGGACACGAATGCCGGCAGCGAGGTCTCGCTCGCGGACTCCATCCGTCTCTCGGGCATCAAGTCGGTGCTCGCGGCGCCGCTCGAGAACCAGGGACAGGTCGTCGGCCTGATCTACGTGGACGTCCGCATGGGCCATCGCTCCTTCGAGGAGGCCGACTTGCGTCTCCTCACCTCGCTCGCCAACGTGGCCGCGGCCAAGATCCAGAACGCGCGCCTCATGGCGGATGCGGCCGAGAAGAAGCAGATGGACCGGGAGTTCGCGCTCGCGCGCGAGATCCAGCAGCGCCTCCTGCCGGAGAACCCGCCCGAGATCCCCGGCTACGAGCTCTACGGCTCCAACATCCCGTCGCGGCAGGTGTCGGGCGACTATTTCGACTTTCGAGTGAGGCCGGACGGGAAGATCTACGCGACGATCGCCGACGTCTGCGGCAAGGGCGTCGGGCCGGCGCTCCTCATGGCGTCGCTCCAGGCCTCGTTCCACGCGTGGGCCGACGAGACGGTGCCGGTCGCGGAGATGACCGGGCGGCTCTCGGAGGCGATCTCGCGGAGGACCGGCCCGGACCGGTTCATCACGTTCTTCCTCCTGCTCCTCGATGCGGCGACGGGCGAGATCGAGTACACCAACGCCGGCCACAATCCGGGACTGCTGCGCCGCAAGGACGGCAGCATGGAGGAGCTCGCCTCGCACGGCCTTCCGCTCGCGCTCTTCCCGGGGAAGCCCTACGGCTCGTCGCGTCTCACGCTCGGACCGGGGGAGATCCTCTGCCTCTACACCGACGGCGTGACGGAGGCCAACGACCCCAAGGGCAACGAGTTCGGCATGCCGCGCCTCAAGGAGTTTCTCGCGGGCCAGGGCGAAGCGGAGGTGGCGGAGATCGACGCGCGCCTCTCCAAGGAGCTCGAAACCCACGCCTCGGGCGAGCCGTTTGCGGACGACCGCACGCTCGTCATGATTCGCCGCCTGCAGGCCTGACGCGGGACGGAGGCGCCGCATGAGCCGACTCCTGCTCGAGGGGGGAACGCTCGTGGGCCTCGCCGATCCCGCCGACATCCAGCCGGCGACCCACCTCTACGCCGAGAACGGCACGATCGCCGCGATCGGCCCGGAAGCCCTCCGCCTGGCGGCGCGGCCGGGGGAGCCGGTCGAGAGGTTGAAGGCCGACGGAAAGTGGGTGCTGCCGGGGTTCGTGCAGGCGCACCTGCACCTCTGCCAGACGCTCCTGCGAAACGGCCCGGAGGATCTGGAGCTGCTTCCCTGGCTCGCGTTCCACGTGTGGCCGGGCGAGGCGGCGCTCGATCCGGAGACGCTGGCGGTCGCGGCGCGCCTGGGCCTCGCCGAGTGCCTCGCGTCCGGCGTGACGGCGGTCCTCGACATGGGGACCGTGCGCCATTCGGACGCCCTCTTCCGCGCGGCGGCGCGCGCGGGCGTCCGCTACACGGGCGGCAACGTCCTCATGGACGATCCGTCGACGACGCCCGAGGAGCTGCTCACGCCGGCGGACGAGGGGCTCGCGGAGACGGAGCGCCTCCACGCGACGTGGCACGGGCGCGAGCGCGGGCGCCTGCGCGTCGCGGTGCAGCCGCGCTTCGCGGTCTCGTGCACCGACGATCTGCTGCGGCGCGCCGCCGCGCTCGCCGCGGAGAAGGGCCTCACGATCCACACCCACGCCGCGGAAAGCCTCGCGGAATGCGGCCTCGTGCTCGAGCGCACGGGCCGGGACAACGTCGCGTATCTCGACGCGGTCGGCCTGCTGGGACCGAAGAGCTGCATCGCGCACGCGGTGCACACGGACGAGCGGGCCTGGCGCGCGCTCGCGGAGCGCGGAGCCGCGGCCGTCCACTGCCCGAGCTCGAACCTCCGGCTGCGCTCCGGCGTCTGTCCGGTGGTCCCCATGCGTCGCGCCGGCGTGCGCGTGGCGCTCGGCTCCGACGCGGCGTCCTGCAACGACCGCCTGGATCCCTTCCGCGAGATGCGCCTGGCGGCGCTCCTGCCGCGCACGCGCCCGGAAGGCGGCGAGCTCCGCGCCTTCGAGGCCCTCCGCCTCGCGACGTGGGAGGGCGGGCGCGCGCTCGACCTGCCCGGCCTGGAGGGGCTCGCCCCCGGCGGCCGCGCGGACTTCGCGATCCTCGACCCGGAGACCGGCTGGGCGCTGCCCGAGAGCCGGTCGGGCGAGCCATACAGCGCCATCGTCCACGCGATGGGACCGGAGAACGTCTCCGCGACCGTCGTGGACGGCGTCCTGCGTTACCGGGCGAACGACCCGTCCGTCGGCGGCCTCCGGCCTTCCGCGGCCGAGGTCCGCGCCGCCGCCGCGGCCCTGCGCGGGCGGATGAAGCCGCCGCGTTAGCGCTCGGGGCGCGTCGCGCGCAGGAGCTCGTCGAGCGGGTACCGGTAGAGGTTTCCGAGCGTGTTGTAGAGCCCGCGCACGAGCTTCTGGAATCCCGCGAGGTCGAACGGCAGAACGGGCGGCTCCTCGAGCCGCTCGCTCGTGTAGTAGAGCCACTTTCCGTCGGCGGAGATGCGCGGGCTGTAGTCGCGCATCGGCGTGTTCACCGCGGCCCCGAGGTTCTGCGGCTTCGTCCAGGCGCCGTCCCGGTTGTAGCTGACGTAGAGATCCGAGCTGCCGGAGGACGGCTGGCGGCCGAAGCTCCCGATGAGCATGTAGCTCTCGTCGGGTGCGATCGTGCTCTCGAAGGTCCAGATGCCCGGGTCGTTCAGCGTCGGCCCGAGATCTTCCGCCCCGGCGTACTTCCCGTCGATGAGGCGCGAGCGATAGATGTCGTAGCCGCCGCCCTTGCGGCTCGACGTGAAGTAGAGGTTGCCGCTCGCGGCGATCGAGCAGAACACCTGGTTGAAGCCGTCGTTGACCGGGCCCGGCAGCATCTCGGGCTCCGACCAGCCGGAGGCCGTGCGGCGGACCTGCCAGATGTAGAAGTGATGCCGGTCGACGCCGCCGACCGGGCGGTCGGAAGCGAAGAGCATCGTGCGCCCGTCCGGCGAGAGGACGGGGTCGGTGTCGCGATAGCGTCCCGAGAAGGGCAGGACCTCCGGCGCGCCCCAGCCGCCTGCGGCGCGGTGCGACTCGTAGAGCACGTAGAGGTAGTGCGGCGGGATCGACCGCTCGAAGTAGAGCGTCTGCCCGTCGGGCGAGACCGTTCCGCCGAGCTCGTCCTCCGGCGTCGAGATCACGCCGGGTCCGATGATCTCCGGCCGCGCCGGGGAATCGGCGGCGGCGCGCCCGGCGGCGGCGAGCGCTGAGAAGGCGATCGCGGCGAAGAGGAGGCGGCCGCGGGCACTCACCGCTTCCCTCCCGACGCCGTCAGCCCGAGCGCATCGACGCTCACGAAGAAAACGTTGCCGTGTCCGTTCTGCGTCCCGCCGAGCGCCGCGTCGATTTCGCGCGCGTTCATGCGGCGCTCGGGCGGCACCGAGAAGGGACTGCGCTCGCTCGTGAAGAAGAGGTACCGGCCGTCCGGCGTCAGGGACGGCGACGACTCGTTGGCGAACGTGTTGACCCCGTGCCCGAGATGCCGCGCGCCCGACCAGCGTCCACCGCCCGCGGAGACGCTTCCATAGAGATCGCCCCGCGGGTAGAGGACGCCTCCGCCGGCGATCGTCTCCGGCCGGTCCTTGTCGGTGGGCGGACCATCGCCCGTCGAGGCGAAGACGAGGATCCGCTCGTCGGGGGAGACGAAGGGATCATCGTCGCTCACCTCCGAGTTGATCTCGGGCCCGAGCCTCTCGGGCTCGGAGTAGGCGCCGTTCGAGAACGCCGCGCGGTAGATGTGGGGCCGTCCGCTCCCGTCCCGGGTCGAGGCGAAGTAGATCGTGCCGTCGCGCGTGACGGAGGCCGAATAGTTGGACTCCTCGTCGGGCGCGTTGACGGGCGCGGGAAGGGGCCGCGGCTCGCCCCAGCCGGACGCCGTTCGCGAGACCGACCAGATCCGGAGGACGTGGGCCGTCTTGCCGGGCGCGGGGCGCGAGGAGGTGAAGTAGAGCGTGCTTCCGTCGGGCGAGAGGCGCGGCGAGAAGTCGAGGTTCCGCCCCGAGAAGGGGAGGCTCTCCGGCGCGCTCCAGCGGCCGCCGCGAAACCGCGCGACGCAGAGCAGGCCCCAACGGGCCGCCGTCGTGTAGGGATTGAACTTCGTGAAGTAGTACTCGGTCCCGTCGGGGGAGAACGATCCGTTCGACTCGTCGTCCGGGGTCGAGACGACGCCCTCCGCGAAGAGCCGGGCCTCCGGCGCCGGCCCGGCGTCCCACGGCGCGGAGCCCGGCGAGAGGGCCAGGACGAGCAGGGCGCCGGACGCGAGCGCCGCCTTCTTTCGAAGAGATCGAGACACCTGCGCTTCATAGCTCCGCGGGCAACGGCATTCAAGTCGCCCGACGCGGGGAGGAGGTTCGGCAGGGCGAGGGCCGTCCGGGGCGACGCGAACGCCCGCGCGGCGGCTACGGCTCGTGGATCTCGAGGCGCTTGATGATCTCGTGGAGCGTCGTGGGCTTGACGCGCAAGAGATCCGCGGCGCGCTTCTGCACGCCGCCCGTGCGCCGGAGCGCGGTCCGGACGAGCCGCCGCTCGTACTCCTCGACCATTTCCTTGTAGGTCGAGCCGTTCTCGGGCAGACGCACCGCCACGTCCGAGCGCTCGGGCGAGAGCACGTTGTCGGGCAACAGCTCGAGCCCGATCATGCCGCCGGGGCAGAGCACGATGGCGCGTTCGATGGCGTTCTCGAGCTCGCGCACGTTGCCCGGCCAGTCATGGTCGAGCAGCGCCCGCATCGCCTCGGGCGAGATGCCCGAGATCGCCTTGTCGTTCTCGCTGGCGTAGACGCGCGCGAAATGCTCGGCGAGCATCGGGATGTCCTCCCGGCGGTCGCGCAACGGCGGGATCGAGACCGTGATGACGCAGAGGCGGTAGTAGAGGTCGTCGCGGAAACGGCCCTCGGTCACCATCTTCTTCAGATCGACGTTGGTGGCGGCGATGATGCGGACGTCGGCCTTCTGCGTCTCGACCGAGCCGACGCGCATGAACTCCTTCTCCTGGATCAGGCGCAGGAGCTTCGCCTGGGTCTCCAGGCTCACGGTCCCGATCTCGTCGAAGAAGATCGATCCGCCTTCCGCGGCCTCGAAGAGGCCCTTCTTGTTGGCGACCGCGCCGGTGAACGCGCCGCGCACGTGGCCGAAGAGGTTCGACTCGAGCAGGTCCGTCGGCATCGAGCCGGAGTTGACGGTCACGAACGGGGCGCCGGCGCGGGGCGAGTGCGTGTGGATCGCGCGCGCCACGAGCTCCTTGCCGGTGCCGCTCTCGCCCTCGACGAGGATGGTCGAGCGCGAAGGCCCGGCAAGGCGCACCAGATCGAAGACCTTCCGCATCGGCTCGGACTTTCCGACGATCCTCCCGAGGCCGTACTGCTTGGAGAGCTCCTGCTTGAGGCGGCGGTTCTCTTCGGTCAGGCGGCGCGCCTCGGCGCCCTTGCGCACCGTCAGGAGCACTTCCTGGTTCTGGAACGGCTTCGGGATGTAGTGGAACGCGCCCTCGCGCATCGCCTGGATGGCACCCTCGATCGACGAGTACGCGGTGACGATCACGACGACGGCGTCCGGATCGCGGCGCCGGATCTCGCGCAGGACCTCGAGGCCCGGGCGGTCGGGCAGCATGAGGTCGAGCAGGACGACGTCGTACGGGTCGGTCTCGAAGAGCTCGATCGCTTCGGCGGCGTTCTCCGCGACCCCGACGCTCCAGCCCTCGCGCTCGAGGAGGCTCTCGAGGACGTCGCGGATGACCTCCTCGTCGTCGACGACCAGGACGCGCAGGCCGGGGCTCACGGCGCCCCTCCGGCGGCGATCGGCAGCTCGAGCCAGGCCTCCGTTCCGCCGCCGTCGCGAGGCCCGAGCCCGACGTCGCCGCCGTGGCGGCGCGCGATCTCGCGCGAGATGGCGAGGCCGAGTCCCGTCCCGCCCGACTTCTTCGTGGTGAAGAACGGCTGGAAGATCCTCTGCTGCGTTTCCGCCGAGACGCCGGCGCCCCGGTCGCCCACCGTGACGCGCGCGTGCCCGTCCCGGGTCGCCAGGCGGACCGCGACGGTCGCTCCCTCCGGCGAGGCGTCGCGCGCGTTCGTGAGGAGGTTCACGAGGACCTGCTCGAGCTCGCGCGCGTCGCCGTCGACGAGCACGGGCGCCGCGGGGGACCCGATGTCGAGGAGCAGGCGCCGCGACTGGAACGACGTCTCGACGGACTCGAAGGCGTTGTTCATGACGGATCGGAGGTCCGTGCGCGCCGTGGAGCGCGCGCGGGGCCGCGCGAACTCGAGGAGGTTGTTGACGAGGTGCGCCGCGCGGAACGTCTGCCGCTCCATCTTCTTCAGGATCGCGTAGCGGGGGTCGCCCGGTGCCGTGTCGGCGAGAAGCATCTGCGCGTAGGACGAGAGGCCGGCGATGGGCGTGTTGACCTCGTGCGCCACGCCGGCCGCGAGCACGCCGAGCGCGGCGAGTCGCTCGCGTTCCGCGAGGGCCCGCTCCGCGCGCATTCGGTCGGTGACGTCGTCCACGATGACGACCCGGCGGTCCGGGTCGCCCTGGAATGCCGAGAACGAAAGACGCAGGTCGCGCTCTTCGCCGGCCGGGCTCGTCCAGCGCGCCTCGACCGTCTGCTCGCCGTCGGCGCCCTCCGGCGAAGTCGCCGCGACTCCCGGAAGCACGCGCGAGAACGGCAGGCCGAGGAGCTCCGCCTCCGCCGTGCCGACCATGGCGGCGAAGGCCGGGTTGGCCGAGTGGACGCGGTCGTCCCGGTCGAGCACGAGGATTCCGGAGGACGACGACCGGATGACGCTCTCCTGGTACTGCTGGAGGCCCCGGATCTCCTCCAGACGCTCGGCGAGGGCGCCGTAGAGCCGCGCGTTCTCGTGCGCCAGCGCCGCCTGCGCCATGACCGCCACGAGCAGGCCCTCGTCCTCCGAGGACAGCGGCACGCGGCCGTCCTTGTGCCCGACGCCGAGCGCGCCGGCGAGTCCGTTGGCGCCGCGCAGAGCGAAGAAGGCGCGATAGCCGAGCGAGTGCAGGCGCGCGACGGCCGGCGGCTCCTCCTGGCCGAGCGAGGCGCTGCGCAGGCGCCAGATCTCCTGCGAGGCGAGGCGCTCGGAGAGAAGCTCCCGCTCCGACGGCAGGACCTCGGGGTCGTCCAGCAGGAAGAGCGTGCAGGGCACGACGTGGAGCCCGTCCTGGACGCGCTGCACGATGGCGCGCGAGAGCTCCGCGCGCGTCCGCGGCGTCGAAAAGTCGCGCGCGATGTCGTACAGGGCGCGGCGCGAACGGTAGGTCTCGTGGTACTGGATCTTCTCGAGCACGCCCGTCAGCCGCTTCTTGACCGGCACGAGCAGCGAGGCGAGCACGAGCCCCGAGCCGAACGCGACGACGTTCTTGCCGGCTTCCGCCATGCCGCCGAAGGTGCGATCGAGCAGCGTGTTGAGCAGCACGAACGTCATGCCGCCGAGCACCACGGCCGCCGTCGTGCCGAGCGCCTCGCGGACGAACGTCTCGACGTCCCAGAGCCGCCACTTGAGGATCGCGTAGCAGAAGGCGAGCGGGATGAAGACGAGAGAAACGACCGCGACGGTCGAGAGCACCGGCGAGACGAGGCCGAAGGCGCGCGGCAGGACCGAGAGGAGCAGGAAGGGAATGAGGCCCACGGCAACGCCCAGGCCCATCCAGCGCACCTGCTTCTCGGACTCCGCGTCGGCGGGCCGCGACAGCAGTACCGCCAGCCGCGCGAGCACCGCGATCGCGTAGATGCCGAAGTACGCGTACCAGAGCTCGGTGAGCCGCTCGAGGCCGGACAGCAGCTCCGGCGGGGTTCCCGCCCCGGTCAGGAGCTTCACGTGGCCGGCGAGATACGCGGCCGCGGGCAGATACAGCAGGGCGAGCAGCCATCGCGGCGCCGCCGGCTTCGGAAAGATCAGGAAGAAGTGGAGCAGCAGCGCCGGAAGGAGCGCGCGGAACAACGCGTCGCCGATCCAGGACGCGCGATAGACCAGATCCGCGGAGCCTGCCGGCGTCACGACGTAGACCGCGAAGGACGAGAGGCAGAGCGCGAGGAAGACCCAGGCGGCCCGCGAGCGGTTGCGGCCGACGGTGAAGAGTCCGATCAGCAGGTACAGGAATCCGACGAAGGCGAGGAAGAGGTAGAGCTTGTCGATGTCGACGGCCGGCTTGCCGAGGCGGACCTCGTGGACGTCCAGGTCGCCGCGCCGCACGACGAGCCGGTGGGGGAACGGCTTGCGCGCGAGCGTCGTCTCCGGCCGGTCGAGCGCGCCCGCCATCTGTCCGTCCGCGAGCACGATCCGGTCGCCGAGCGCGAGACCGGCGACGGCCGCCGCCCCGGCCGGCTCGACGGAGGAAACGACGAGCTCGCTGCCGGAGCGCTCGTAGCGGAATCCGGCCCGTGTGAACGTCTCGATCTTCCGGGTGAAGGAAAGGAAGGCGAGCAGGATCGTGGCCGCGGAAAATGCCACTGCCAGAGTCACAAGAAGGGCGTGCCCCAGCCGGCGCATGCCCCCGATCCAGCAAAGCGAATGCCACTCTTCGAGTCTGACGCTCATCCCTAAAGCCTATTGAAGACAGTCACTTGCGATCATCGAGCGCTACGCCGATCGCGAGTGTAGTCCGAAAATTTGGATGACGTCCAGGAGTTTTGAAGGAGGGAGCCCGAGACTCCCCGGCGCCCTCAGGCGAGGGCGAGCCGAATCAGAACGAGAGCGCGACGCCTCCCATGAACCGATTGTTCTTGGGAGTGTCTTCGCTGTCGCCGGTCAGGTTGGCCCGGTTGGACTCGACCGCCACGAGGAGCTTGCAGCCGGAGCCGAAAGGCGTCAGGCCGAGCACCGAGAGGTCCTGCGCGACCGAGAGCGCCACCTTGTCCGAATCGTTGGGAACGATGGTCGCCGACGTCGTCAGCGACTGGCGCACGCCGTGGAGGAGGACCGCGACTCCGGTGTGCGTGGGAAGGACCTCGACTTCCGCCCGCGCCGCCCAGAAGTGTCCGCGGGAGTCCGTGACGCCGTACGTGGCGGAGGTTCCCGGAGCCACCGCACCGTCGATCTGCCCGTAGCGCCCCGAGACCGTCGCGGCGAGCGAGGGAGAGATTTTGCGGTGCGCGGAAGCCTGGTACTGCCGCACGGTGTTGCCGTCGAGCAGATAGACGCTGTCGAGGTTGCTCAGGAAATCGCCCTCGAAAAAGGCGCGCACGGCCTCGCCGACGCGCTCTTCAGACGCCGAGATGCGGAAGGAAGCGCCTTCGCTCGACGCGCGCTCGAGACCCACCGCGTAGGCCTGCCGCGACGCCGCGGACAGGTCGTCCTCGATCGACGCGATGCGCGGCATCGCGGTGACGGAACCGATGCCCGACTCGACCACGCGGTAGAGCCCGCTGACGAAGACGTAGGTCTTGCCGCCCACGTCGTAACGCGCCACGACGCGCGGCGCGATGCCGTAGCCGCCCCCGACGTAGCGCCCCACGACGCCGCTGTCGATTTGCGCGCGCGAGGTGAGCCGAACGGCGCCGGAGGCCGCCAGGTCGGCGTCCGGAGAAGACGCGATGAACGCGCCCTGCGACCCGACGCCGGAGGGCCCGACGCCCGACTCGATGTGCCGGTACGTCATCCCCACGGCCACGCCGGGGGTGTCCGAAACGGGCCGCGCGTAGTTGGCTTGGACTTCCCAGGTCCGCGAGGCGATGGGGAAGAATGTCGTGCCGGGCGCGGAGGCGCGGTAGAGGTTGGCCTCCTCGACGTATCGCGCCGCGACCGACTGAACCGTTCCCGTCTCGTTGCCGCGGCTCCAGCTCACCATGTTCGTCTGAAGGCTCGCCGGGTCGTCGCCGAAGTTGACCGAGTTGCGCCGGGCCATCAGCTGCACGCGTTCGTCGGAAGACGGCGCCACCGCGAGCGCGAGGCCAGCGCTGTTCCCGCTCGTCGTGGTGGACGACGGGTCGGTGCCGATCGCGTTGTAATCGCCGCTGACGTTGTAGAGCCAGCCGTTCGGCAGGCCGCCCTTCAGCGCCGCCGTCGTGTGCACGACCGAGGCGTCGCCGTTCGCGCTGCCGGCCACGGTCGAGACCTCTCCGCCCATCGGGTGCGCCGACGCGAATCGGTCGGGCGCGTGCGACGGCTCCGGCGCGTCCATGTCGAGCTCGCGCAGCACGTCGGCCGGCAGGCGATCGGCGAGCTCCCAGATCGTCGACTTCGCGGGCGCGTCCGAGGCGACGGCCGCCTTGTTGCTCGCGAGCTGAATCTGCACCGAGCTGACGTCGCGCGTCGCGGCCTGATGAAGGATCCGCACGAGCGCCGGCTGATAGCCCTTCTTGTAGGCGATGAGGTCGTAGACGCCGACCGGCGCCGCGGCCAGGACGAACGTTCCATCGGAGGCCGTGCGCAGCCGTGCGAGCGAGGTCTCGGCGACGTTGTAGAGGACGACGAGCGCGCCCGCGACGGGGGTCTGGACCGAGCGGACGACGCCCGAGATGGGCGGGGCGAACGCGCTGGCGAGCGGGATCGGCGGGGCCGGGGGCTCGGCGGAGGCGGCACAGGCCGCGAGCGCCAGAGTGGCGGCGATCGAAAGGGTACGACTCCTCATCCGCGGACCTACCGGTCCAAGTTCGAGTATAGAACTCCCGGGAGTCAAATGCTATCGCCCGGGGGTGCCCGTCCGGGCTTCCTTGCCGTTCGTCCCGGGGCCCTTCAAGAGGGCTTCAGGCGGGCCCGGACGGCGGCGGGACCTCGAAATCGGCCTCCTCGCGCGAGGCGCGCGCAAAACACCAGACGAGGATCCGCCGGGCCCCGGCCCGCGCGAGCCGGCGGGCGCACTCCCGCGCGGTCGCTCCCGAGGTCGCGACGTCGTCCACCAGAAGCACGTTCTCCGGGCACGGCGTGCGCACGCGGAACGCCCCGCGCACGTTGCGTTCGCGGGCGGAGAGCGCGAGGCGGCTCTGGCGCTCGGTCGCCCGCGTCTTCGCGAGGCGCCCCGGCGCGAAAGGCCGGCCGAGGCGGGCCGCGACGGCGGCGGCGAGGAGCTCCGCGGCGTGGTCAGCCGAGCGCCAGCGCCCGGCCGCCGGCACGCACGCGACTTCCGCGATTCCTTCCGGCGCGGGCAGCCGCTCGCACATCCGCGCGGCGAGGTGGCGGGCCAGGTAATCGGCGCCCCGAAACTTGAACGCCAGCAGGATCTGGCGCGCGGTGCCGCGATAGGGCGCGGCCGCGCGCAGCGACTCGAAAGCGGGCGGCCGGATCCGGCAGCGCCCGCACGGGGAGGCCGCCTCGTCTTCGACGGGCTCGTCGCAGACCGCACAGCGCCGCGGCGCGGGCCGCTCCAGGCCGTTCCAGCACGCGGCGCAGACGCCGCCCCGCCAAACCTCCTCGACGTCGCGCCGGCGGCACGCGAGGCAGCGCGAAGGAAAGAGGAATCGCGCCGCGAGCGCCGCGCCCCGCGAGAACCCGGACGCCGAGACGTCGGCTTGCGTAAACACGACCGGGGGATTCTAAGGCGATCGCGCGGGGGCGCGAGACGTTAGACTGGCGGAGGAGGTGGCGGTGAGGACTCTCAAGCGCGCGGGGATTCTGGCGATTCTCGTCCTGTCGTTCGCGGCGTCTTCGCGCGCGGAGCAGTTCGGCCTCGGCGCGACGTACGGCTGGTACAACGACGTCGAGCACACGTTTCGCCTGGACGGGTTCCACTCGCCCGTGTGGGAGGGCTGGCTCGAGATGCGCCTCGGCGACGACGCGCTTCTGCGCGCGACCTATGGCCGGATGAAGATCGCGGGCGACAACGTGGGTCAGCCGGTCGGCATCGGCGGCAATCCGGTGACCCTGCCCTTCTACCTCGACCGGGTCGACTACGTGACGGTCAGCGCGTCCTACCTCTTCATCGACGGGCCGGTTACGACGGGGATCTTCGGCGGCGTCGGCGGCTATTCCATTCGGCCCGAGGAAGTCTCACCCGGGCTCGACCCGTTCCGCGACCAGCGCGAGAAGGTCTTCGGGTGGCACGCGGGCGTCGACGGCACGGTGCGGATCTATCGGGGCCTGTCGTTCGTGGGCCGCGCGACGTACCACGGGATTCTGTCGACGGCGCACCGCTCGATCCTCGTCACCTCGATCGGCGCGGTCTACCGCTTCTGAGGGGATGATCGCGATCGCCCGCGACGCCGCGGACGATCACTTCTTTTCGTCGGTCTCCGAGACGAGGGGCAGGAGCGTCGATTCTTTCTTCGAGGAGAGCGACACCTGGGTGCGCACGCGCGAGACGCCCTTGAGCGCGAGCAGGCGGCGCTGGAGAAAATCGGCGAGTGTGGCGGGATCGGCGGCCTTCACTTTGAGACGGTACGCGTATTCGCCGGCGATGTAATGGCACTCCTGCACGCCGAGGATCTTCTCGAGATCGTCGATGAATCCCTTCTCGAACCGCGGATGCTCGAGCGCGACGTCCACGTAGGCCGTCAGCGGGAACCCCATCTTTTCGTGATCGAGCAGCGCCACGAAGCCCTTGATCATCCCGTGGCGCTCCATCTTCTTGATCCGCTCGTTCACCGAGGGCGTGGTCAAACCGACCGCCCCGGCGATCTTCGCCTGGGAGAGCTTGCCGTTTCGCTGGAGCATGTCCAGAATCCGGAGATCGATTTCGTCGATCGTCATCCCGAGGCCCTTATAAGATTAGAAGGTTGCTTGCTTACGTCTAATATTATTAGACCCCCCTGGGGCGTCAAGAGTCAATCTTCACGTCGCTATAATCCCGTAAGAGCATGAAAAAAAGGGACTATTACGAAGTCCTGGGCGTTCCCCGGGGCGCTTCCGAGGCCGAGATCAAAAAGGCCTACAGACGGCTGGCCCGGAAGCTCCATCCCGACGTGAACCCGGGCGACAAGTCGGCCCAGAAGCGCTTCCAGGAGGTCCAGGAGGCCTACGAGGTCCTCAAGGACGCCGACAAGCGGGGCGCCTACGACCGGTTCGGCCACGCCGGTCCGGGCGCCTTCGAGGGCGGGGCGCCGGGGGCCGGGCCCGGCTTCGGCGGGTTTCCCGGCGGCCGGGCGGGCTCGCCGTTCGAGGGGTTCGAGTTCCAGGGCGACCTCTCGGATTTCTTCGGCAACGTGTTCGGCGGCTCGCGGCGCCCGCGCACGCAGCCGGAGCGCGGCGAGGACGCGTCGGGGACGATCGAGATTCCATTTCGCGACGCGGTCCTCGGCGGGATGGCCTCGCTCGCGATCCGCCGCGAGCGCGTCTGCGAGAAATGCGGCGGAACCGGCCGCGTCGGGAAATCGGCGTGTCCCGTCTGCCATGGCAGCGGCCGCATCGCGCAGGCCGAAACCGTGAAGATCAAGATTCCCGAGGGCACGGAGGACGGCGGAACGATCCGCGTGCCCGGCAAGGGAGGCGAGGGAGTGCTCGGCGCGGCGCCCGGGGATCTCTACGTCACGGTGCGCGTGACGCCCCACCCGTACTTCGAGCGGCAGGGCGACGACATCCGCGGCGAGGTCCCGATCACGGTCAAGGAGGCCTACAGCGGCGCCGAGATCGAGGTGCCGACGGTGCACGGGACGATGCGCGCGCGCATCCCGCCCGGCACGCAGAGCCGCCAGAAGTTTCGCCTCCGCGGCCAGGGCGTGAAGAGCCCGCGCAGCGGCGTGACCGGAGACCACATCTACACGGTGCGCGTGATGGTGCCCCGGAGCGTGACACCCGCCGGCAGCGACGCCGCGACGCTTCTCGAGTCGCTTTACGACTCGGCCGTCAGGAAGGATCTGCCCAAGGGTCTGTGAGACCCGCGCGCTCTTGCCGCGGGCCAGGCCGGAGGCCGCTTTCCTAGGGCAGGCGTCTCAAGAAGGTCGCCCGCTGCTCGACGGGAACCCGATCCAAGTGCGGAAGACCCTGCTGGTAGACCGCGGCGGCGTTCACGCCGACCTGCCAGCAAGTCACCGGCCCGCAAGGGACCTCGCCGGGGACGGTCCAGGAAATCGGGCCGGGGTCCACTTCCTTCGTAATCGAGAAGAGGCGGTTCTCGGCAGCGTAGACGGTGCGGCGCTGGCGAGCGGATGCCTCGGCGACGAGTCGCGCGACGGCCTTGTGCTCCGGATGCCCGTACATGCCATGGTCCGGGTCGAGCGTGAGAACGACGACGGGATCGAAGACGGCGAGCAGTCCGTCGATCGTCTCCGGCATCGCCGCCTTGCGCCAGACCGCCTCGACCTGCTCCGCGGACTCCTTCCACAACCATTCCGGCCGGTGCACGTAATGAGCCGGCTGCGAGAAATCGAGCGTCAGGCAGCCGTTTGCGGCGTAGTGGTTGCACGCCAGTTGGGACTTCTGCCGCCGGGTCATTGCGAGCGCCTCATCGTACTCGCGGCCTTCGGTGCCATCGCTCGAGCCGTGGGTCATGGCCACGACGATGACGCGATAGCCGCGCCGCGACAGCTGCGGAAGAAGGGAGCCGGCGACGAGCACCTCGTCGTCGGAGTGGGCGCCGATCCACAGGATCGTCCCGTGCTTGGGGAGCGACTCGAAAAATCCTCCGCCCCCGAGAAGACCGACGAGCAGGGCGAGTCCGGCGAGGCTCATGCGGCGCGCGACGGGTGCTCGCCGATCGGGAACCCTGGCGGTCTTCCGCGAAGCCGCCGCGCCGTTTGCTTTGGAGCGCCTTCCGGCTTCTGCCCGGTCGCGCGCCGGGCCACCGCAGCCGTCGTCAGTTGCGCTGCGCCATCCCCTGGATCAGGGCGACGGCCATGTCGTAGGTCATGCTGTCGCCGAGAGCGATGGAGCGAACGTCGGACCAGGCGGTGCCGTCGAAGCGGATGTAGTGCAGCGCGGTGCCGTCGCTCCAGTAAAGCGTCGGACGGTAGCTCGATCCGACCACGGTGCCCACGGAGGCGGTGTCCATCGCGGGCACCGCGGAAATCTGGCCGACGCTCACGACGCCGACGACGGGGATGCGCCGGCGCAGCCAGGTCGAGTTGTCGAGGGACGGCTGCCCGAGGTCGGTCGGATAGTCGATCTTGACGACGTACTGCTGTCCGGTCGAGATCGTCGAGAAGCTCGCCAGGACCGCCCCGCCCGGGCCGGCGGCCTGCAGCGCCGGGAACGCATACGAGCCGCGCGGAATCCCCGCGAGGGACGTGGGCCCCTGGGCGTTGACGAGGTCGGGCAGATTCATGACCTCGATCTGCGACGGGTCGATCGTTTCGTCGAGGAAGACCGAGGCGTAACGCGCCTGCGCGACCGACGCCTCTTCCCACCAGATGACCGAGAGCACCGACCGGTTCGCGTAGACGTCGGCGCCGCTCCCGTCGAGCGAGTGCACGGTCTCGTGGGTCAGGAGCATCTGCGGGTTGTAGGCGTGCGGGAACCCGATGTTCGGAAGCAGGTTCGCGAGCGTCCAGTTGCCGCCTCGCGAGAAGGCGAGCTTGATCGAGTTGAGGATGGAGCTCTCCTCGCGCCACAGCACCACGAGCGTTCCCGTGGGCTCGTCGAACGTCAGGTCGAGGCTCGTCTTGGGGTTCGAGTTCGCGGCGCGCGGGATCTCGCCGCCGGCCGTCGTACCGTCCTGCGCGAGCGAGCTCCAGATCACCGCGTAGTCGTTCGGGCCGAGGTCGGTCAGGCCGAGCTCGGAAGCGAGACCCGTCTGCGTCACGTAGAGCGTGCCGTCGGAGGCGAGGAGCGTCTTCTTCTGAACGTCCGCCGTCCCCACCGCGGCGACGAGCGCGAAGGCCAGAGCGAGGGCGAGCCGCGACAGCATCTTCACGTCAGGCCCTCAGATTGATCATGCCCATCAGGCTCACCTGCCGCAGGTAGTGCTTGAGGGCGGGGAAATCGGGGTAGTAGCCGGCGAGCGCGTCGTACTGCGCGTCCGCCTCGGTCTCGCGGCCCATTTCCGAGTAGGCCTCGGCTAGAAGGTAGTGCGCGTTCTTGACGACGTCCTCTCGGCCGAACTCCTGGCCGAGCGCGAGCGCCTGGAGCCCGCGTTCCTCCGCGGCGTCGAAGCGCTCGCACTTCACGTGCGCGAAGCAGAGGTCGAGCGAGGGATAGTCCATTGCCTGGCGGGCGCCGAGATCGTCGAGCAGCGCGAGCGATCGCTCGACGAGCGGGAGTCCCGTGGCGACGTCGTCGAGCGCGATGTGACAGTAGCCCAGGTTGTCGGTGGCCACGGCGGCCGGGCGCGAGAGCGTCTCACCCTCGGCGTCGAAGCGCGCCACGGCCTCGGCGAAGAGGTCGCGCGCCACTTCGAAGCGGCCCTCGTGGAGCTCGAGGCCGGCGAGCAGATTGAGCGAGCTGCCGGTCAGCTCTTCGAGGCCGAGGTCGCGGCTCTTGGCGAGGGCGGATTGCGCGTAGAAGCGCGCGCGAGAAAACTCGCCGCGGGCCTCGTGCGCGTTGGCCGAGACGTAGGCGGCGAGCACGCCGTTGAAGCTCGCCGGATTGCGGAGCACGATCTCCTTGAGCCGCGCGAGATCGAAGTCCCGCCGGTCCATCTCGATCAGCGTGGTCGCGCGGTTGCAGGTGAAGAGGTCTTCGAGATCCCGGTCCTTCCACGAACGCGCGAGGCAGAGGCCGTCGTCGTAGAGCGTCAGCGCGCGCTCGTAGTCTCCGGACCAGATCGCCTCGCGGGCGGTCTTTCGCAGAAACTCGAGGTGCTTGCGGCGCTCGTTCACGGCTGGGCGGGCTTCGTAACCGTCCATTGTAAGGCCGTCCGGCGCCCGCTCACGAAGTTTCCTTCGGGGGCATCTCCTCGGTCTCGTCGCGCGCCGGGGAGGGCTCGTCCTGCTGCTGGCGCTTGAACCGCACGAAATCGCGCACCTCGCGGCGGGCCTCCTCCGACAGGTTTTCGAAGTCGGCGACGAGCTCGCGCGAATCGGGGTCCACGGGCCGGTCGGTCTCGCCGAAGAACTCGCTCATTTTCAAGTCGAAGACCTGGAGGATCTTGAAGAGCGTGTCGAGGCCCACCTTGTACTCGCCCTGCTCCATCCGCGAGAGATCCGATTGCGCGACGCCGATCTTCTCGGAGAGCTCCGTCTGCGTGAGGTGACGGCCCTTGCGGAGCTCGCGAATGCGCGAGCCGACCAGGTGGACCTTTCGGGGCGATGACGGGGACGACATAGTCTTATCGGATGCTATTGCACCATAAACCGATGTCAATATAATGATCCGCCGGCGCCGGAAGTCAAGCGTGAACAACGAATCATACCGTAAGTTTTTCCTGCTCAAGGAGATGGTCGTCCGAGACCTCCGGTCCCGTTATGCGGGGTCCGGGCTCGGGATCCTCTGGACCTTCGCCAGCCCGATCTTGTGGATGCTCGTCTACACCATGGTCTTTTCGGGAATCCTCCGGGTGCCGAGTCCCGCGGGCTACGCGAGCTTTCCCGAGTTCCTGCTCGCGGGACTCCTACCGTGGATGGCGGTCTCGGAGGGCGTCTCGCGATCGGCGACCGCGCTGACCGACAACGCCGCAATGGTCAAGAAGACCGTCTTCCCGATCGAGATGCTCGTGCTCTCCGCGGTCCTCGCGGCGGTGGTGAACCAGTTGATCGCCTTCGGGGTCTTCGCGGTGTATCTCGCGATCGTCGGGCATCTCGCCCTGCCCTGGGTGCTCCTCGTCGTGCCCGCGCTCGCCGTTCAGATCGCGCTGACATTCGGCCTCGGCTGCTTCGTGGCCACCGCCGCGACGTTCGTGCGCGACGCCGTGCCGGTCGTCGGGATCGGGCTGACGGTCCTCTTTTATGCGACGCCGGTGGTCTATCCGGCGGAGCTCGTGCCCGCGCGGCTCCGTTTCCTCGTGCAGGCCAATCCGTTCGCGCACCTGACGGCCTGGTATCGGGACGCTTTCACGCTGCACCGGATGCCCGAGGCGCGCTCGATCGTCTTCACGACGCTCCTCGCCGCCGCGGTTCTGGCCGCGGGCACTTCGCTGTTCCGGCGCGCCCGCCCTCATTTTGCGGACCTCATTTAGGTCGCGAAATGTTTTGGCGATTGGTTTGTTGACTCGCCCGGTTTCCCACGTTCAGGAGGCAAGGTGAAAAGTAGGCTCTCCGTTCTTTTTCTGCTCGCGGGCGTTTCGGCGGCCTGTTCTTCCTCGGCGCCGACGAAGACCTCCGCACCCTCGGCGTCCGCGCCCGCCGCGACGCCCACGCCCACGAACCTCCAGCGCGTCAACTCCGACGTGCTCGAGGACACGCCGTCGCACACCGTCACGCGCTACAAGAAGTCCGAGTACATCCGCGTGGACGACCGCCACATCCGCAGCCCGATCATTCCGCTGCAGGTCGAGTTCTTCAAGGAAGACGACGAGTACTACTACGTCTACATGGCCAAGCCCATCCCCGGAGAGAGGGAAGCCGAGCGCGAGGCGACGGAGGGAATTGCGCCGCCGCCCGGAGCGGCTGCCTTGACGCCGAAGGGAAAGGCGCCGCAGACCGACTACGGCATGCCGGCCGCGGACTTCGAGGATTTGACGCCGCCGCGCGTCACGGGCGCGTTCCGGCTCGAGCCGGTCGCCAACTCGGGACTGCCCGATCAAGGCATGTGGCGGCACTCCTTCGTGATGACCGACATCAACGGCGACGGGATTCCCGACATCGTGTCGCCGCCCGCTCGCCTCGGGTCCGAGGCGAGGCTCCACATCTGGTTGGGCGACGGCCACGGAAAATTCGTCCGCCAGAAGCTCGAGTTCTTCGAGGACGGCAAGCCCGCGCCTTACTTCAGCCTCGCTTATGGCGGCCTCGCGGTGGGCGATCTGGACGGCGACGGCAAGCTCGACATCATCGCCGCGTCCCACAGCGCGGGCCTCGTCGCTCTCTATGGACGCGGCGACGGCGCCTACGACGTCGTTAAGAAGGGTTTGCCCGGCCGCGAGTTCTCGTCGCAGGCGGTCGCGCTCGCCGACGTCAACGGCGACGGCAAGCTCGACATCGTCGGGTCCACGGACATCTACGAAGGAAGGACGACCGCCTGGGAGCCCGACCAGATTCGCGTCTATTTGAACGACGGCCATCGCGGCTTCAAGTTCGCGAAGAACGCGCTCGTCGGCGGCGCCTACTCGAACACGCTCACGGCCTGGGATTTCGACCGCGATGGACGGCTCGACATCCTGACGGGAGCGCACATCTACGGCGCGGTCGAGCTCCTCTGGAGGAACGAGGGCAACGGGACGTTCTCGGTCGGCTTCGTCCCGGACATCGAGATCCACGGATACCATTTCGCGATGGCGCCCGGGACGTTCGGCGCGCGGCGAGTCTCCGCGTTTGCCGACGCGTTCAACCGGGTGACCAACGTGCCCGTCAAGCGGCAGGCGCAATGCGTGACGGTCTATTCGTACGAGAACGGCGCCTGGACCCGGCACCGCATCTGGCGCAAGAAAGACAGCAGGACCTACATGTTCGGGCTTGCGATGGGCGACATCGATGGCGACGGATTGGACGACGTGGTCTTCGCCGACTCCGAGGCCGGGCGCCTGAGAATCTTTCTCCAGAGGCCTGACGGCAGCTTCGCCGAGGCCGACGAAAAGCAGGAGCCGGCGATCGGCTCGATCGGCCAGTGCATCCGCCTGGCGGATCTGGACGGGGACGGCCGGCTCGACATCGTCGTCAGCAAGACGTACGGATCGTCGAGTTCGGGAGAGCGCGGAGGCTGGTCCGTATTCCTCAACAAGAAGTAAACGGCTGAGCCGGAGGCGCTTGCGGCGACTTGATGATTGCCCAGCATATTTTTTGCGTTTTTCTCTTGACTCGCACCGGCGGGCGGGCGGAATATTCCCTTAACCGTAAGGGCAGAAGGCTCTTGTGAAACACGTCTTTACTTGCGAATTTGGCAAAAATTGAGCTACGGGAGGTGATGCGATCGCGCGAGGGAAGGCAATCTCAAGCGTGTGTTTTTTTCCCGGTTAATCGTAACGAGGAGATCTCAATAATGAAGAAGACCTTTCTGACGTGCATGGCGGTTCTCGCCCTGTTCGCAATCGCGGGCAGCGCGAGCGCCATCACGTGCACGGTTGACACGCGTCCCGCCGCGACGCTGCTCGTGCCGTATTTCGCGGTATCGCTGAATACGGACGCTTCGGTCAAGCGCGGCACGCCTGATTCCTTCGACACCCTGCTCGCGATCGGCAACGCCTCTTCGGCGCCGATGATCGCGCACGTCTCGGTGTACAACAAGCGGTCGATTCTCGTCCTCGACTTCAACGTCGCGCTGACGGGCTTCGACATCCAGACGTGGAGAATGTCGGATGTCATCTCGGGCGTCCTTCCGTCCACGCCGATCGCGAACGACCACACCGGTCCGAACACCGCGCTCGACCCGCTCGACGACGTCTGCCAGCGCAACACGATTGCATCCGTGTATCCGGCGGCCGACGGCTTCCTGCGCATCTCCCCGCCGAACAACCTGACGGCCGACCCGAACGACAACAAGCTCGCGACGGCGGCGTACACGGTTCCGGCCTTCGACCCGGCCTCGGTGTTCGGCCTCCTGGTCACCGACTCGCTCGACAACACCGACGACTCCCGCGGTTGCGGAGACGGCACGGTGGACGGCGTGACGGACGGCCCGGCGATCGGCTACGTCACGATCGACCACGCCAACTACTGCACGCTCTCGAATCCCGACGACCAGTCGTACCACGAGTTCAACGCGCTGGGCGGCGAGAACAACCTGTTCGGCGACATCATCTTCACCAGCGGCGAAGGCATCGGGACCTACGGCATGTCGATGATCTCCATCGAGCAGGATCCCTCCTTCACCGGCGCCACCACGCTGCAGACGGACCTCCGCACGCGGACGTTCTACGCTCGCTACTGGAGCCCGTTCGACACGCTGATCCAGACCTGCCAGAACTGCGGCAGCGGTCTGAATCGGACGGACCTCTCGGTTTCCTCGCCCTGGAACGTCCTCTATGGCGACCAGCGCGAGCCGCTCGGCCTGCGTTGGGCCGCGCGTTACTTCGAGGGCCCGGCGGTCATCTCGTTCTTCGACGTCTGGCGCGCTTCGTCGGGAAGCCTGACGAACCTCGCGAACGGCGGCGACTGCGACACGGTGGAACCGACCGTTCAGCTCGGCTTCTTCGACGAGGACGAGAACACGATCACGCAGACGGGACCCGGCCCCTGCCCGTCCCCCTGCACAGTTCCTCCGACCCCGACGGTCAACTTCCCGTTTGAGACCAACCGCGTTCGCGTGGGCGGCGACAACGGGTTCAACCTGCCTTCGGCCGATCCGGATGGCAATCACGTTGGCTGGGTGACGATGAACTTCGTCAACCTGACCGACGGGACCGAGCTCGACCAGGCCTGGGCTGCCTACGAGTTCGACGGCAGCGCGGCCTTCGTCTCGGCTCACTTCCCGGGTGTCCAGCTGGATCCGTCGGCCTGCGAGCCGCTCGGCCTCGTTGGTGGCACTGACGTCAACCCGATCGTGCCCGTCATCCCGGGCGGCGTTCTGGGCGACGGCAATCCCCCGGCGGGCATCGGTCCCAGCTTCGTTCCGGCTTCCTAACGGTGTTCTCCACGTGGGCGGGACCTTCGGGTCCCGCCCACTTTCTTTCTTTCGAGTTAAGGGTGGAAACAGCGGGTCCGATTTCGAATACCCTCGAGACACAAAAGGGAATCCGAACTTGGATCGGTTTGAATCGTCAGGAACGGGTCGCTTTTCGGAGGGCCGTTCCCCTCACTCTGGAAACTAGGAGTCGTCCCCGATGAAGGTCCTTCGCCCGTTCCTGGTTGCCACGGCCCTCTCGGCGTCTCTCGCTGCTTCCGTTCGCGCGGATGCCACGATGGAGATGCCCAAGTTCTCCGGGACGCCTTCGGGCATCTTCGCGGCGCTGACGACACCGGGCCCGTCCCTCTACATCAAGACCCAATACGGCTTCGCTCGCGTCAGCCTCGCCGATCCGTCCAACCCGAGCAACGGACAGCTCGCGCAGGTCGGCCAGAAGTTCGTCGGCGGCCAGATGAACGGCGGCGTCGTCGGCATGAGCTGCGACTGCTGGCAGGGCGGCACGACGATGGACACGGCGGAGGCCGCCGACGGAACGAGCCGCATGATTTCCGACTGGATCGCCGGCGATCAGGGATTGCACGGCGAGGTCGCGACCGGGAACGCCAACGGCGTCTCCTTCGGACAGCAGATCGACGTCGACACGGTGCCGCTCGGATCGCGGGTGGCGGGGATCGCGCTCTCCTCGGGCAAGTACGTTGCGTACTTCCCCACACAATCGAACGGCTCGGGCGGCGGCGTCTCCGTCGTGGACGTGACGAGCCCGTCGGGCAGCCCCTCGCGGCTCCACGGCATCCCGCCCTTCGCGAGCCTGGCCTGGGGCAACGGCTCGGCCGTGCTCCTGAAGGCCGGCTATCTCGGCGGGAAATACCTTCTGGCCGGCGCCGTCCGCGGCGACAAGACGATCCGCATCGCCGAGATCGATCCGACGACGGGCATCCCGACGGAGAAGAGCAGCATCGCGACCGTGGGATCGTTCGCGTCGATCGCGCTCGGGATGGTCGAAGGGCGCACGTTCGTGTTCGTCGCGCAGAACACCAACGGCCTCCGCGTCTACGAGTACGCCAACGGCGCGCTCCAGGCGCCCTTCGTGCTGCCCGGCTACTTCAACGAGGTCGTGGTGCGGGGCGGCTCGCTCCCGATCATGTTCCTGAACTCGGTCGTCTCGCTCTCGGGAGCCGGCGAGACGTACGTCGAGGCCTGGGACACCAACTGGATCACGCGCGGCAACGGGAATGCCGGCGCGGCCCGCCGCGGCGCCCACATCCGCCACATCGGCGCGCCCGAGAGGTTCCTCGGCGCGTACGACGCGCGGCTCGTCGGCAGCACTCGCCTACCTCTACCGGATCACGCCGTTCGGCGGCGTCACGGAATCGGTGCTGCAGACGACGCCGGTGGATCTCTCCTCGCTGACGATCGATCCGAACTCCGCGCCGATCGCGAGCTCGAGCGCGACGAACGTGTCGGCCCTGCAGCGCGTCGGCGTCGAGCGGTCCGATCAACTACTTCGGCGACGCGTGGGAGATCGACGACACCTCCGCCTCGGCGCCGGGTCCCCCGGCCAACGGCCTCCAGAAGATCAGCTGGAAGTGGAACTACACGGGGCCCACGTTCACGCCCGACACGGGCTGGGACGCAGCTCCCCTACGGCGGCAACTCGGACATTTCCCCGGCGTATTTCCCGTGCAATCCGTGGCCCTCGGCGGCAACATCCAGACCGGCGCCGGCTGCGCCGCGAGCCTCGGAAACCCAAGCACCGGAGCGGAGCTACCGCTACGCGGTGGAGACGTACAACAGCAACGGGTCGGTCCCTCCCGCGCTCCGTCCTCGCCGATCGCCGTGGCCTTCCCGCAGATCGTGATCGCCGGCCTCGACAAGTCCGTGTCGCCGGCGCTGCTTCAGGTTCTGACGGGCTCGGGCGTGGCCGATGCCCGAGGGTCCCAGGGCAATCTGGCCGGCGCCACGTTCGACTGGACGTTCAATCCGGGCGGAATCAAGTCCGCGCTGCAGAATCCCTCCGTCCCCGGCAGCGCCACGAGCTTCGCGCTGACGATCACGTACAAGGGCGGCTACACCGCGACGCAGACCGGCAACATCAGCCAGGTGGCCCTCGTGCCCGACTTCACGCCGACCTCGGGCACGGTCCTCGTAGGCGGCTCGCTCACCATCACCAACAAGATGCAGAAGGGGACCGGCGTGACGGTCAACACCGTCGAGTACGCCTGGGACTCCGACGCCTATGCGACGCTCCCGGCGTCGTTCAACGCGGTCAACGGGCAGGCGTCCGTCCCTGCGCCGCCGACCGGCAGCCGGCACACGCTCACGCTGCGTTACAACTACTCCGTCGGCAGCGTCGGCAAGCAGGTCTCGTCTCCCACGGCCCGTTCACGACGGTGCTCAACAACCTCGCCGTCAGCGTCAGCGCGAGCCCGAGCTCGGGCAGAGCTGGCCAGACGATCAGCTTTACTGCGACGGTGACGGGTGGTTCGGCGAGCACGACGCTCGAGTGGTGCTGGCAGGATTGCCTCGGCGGATTCGGCTCGTTCGTCTCCGGAAACGCGAGCACGAGCCACGTCTACACGACTTCGGGCACGAAGACCGCGACCGTCCGCGCGACCGACGGCTCGATCCAGGCCTACGGCTCGACGACGGTCACGATCACGGGCGGCGGCGGGGGAGGCGGCGGGAACCCGAACGTCAATCTGGGCGGCCCGACGACCGGCGTCGTGAATCAGAGCGTGGCGTTCACCGCGACGGCGAGCGGCGGCACCCCGCCCTACTCCTACTCCTGGTGCTGGGAAGCCTGCAGCCTCGGTGGCACGTTCGCGTCCGGTCCGGCGACGAACTCCCACACGTACACCACGACCGGGCCGAGAACGCTCAGCGTGCAGGTCCGGGACGCCGCGGGCAAGTCCGGCACCGACACGCTGACGATCACGATCAACAGCACCGGCGGCGGGGGCGGCGGATCCCTCAACGTCTCGATCTCGGGCCCGACGAGCGGCAAGACGGGTCAGTCCCTGAGCTTCACCGCCAACGTCTCCGGCGGCACGGCGCCGTACACCTACTCCTGGTGCTGGGACGCCTGCAGTCTGGGCGGGACCTTCGTCGCCGGCCCGGCCACGAACAGCCACGCGTACTCGACGTCCGGCAGCCACACGCTCGCCGTGCAGGTCTCGGATTCTGCAAGCCACGTCGAGACCGACACCCAGTCGGTCTCGACCTCGGGTTCGAGCGGTCCGGGAGCGCCGAGCGGGACGTACACCGTCGTGTCCGGCGCGGACGTCAATCCCTTCAACGGCAGCTATTCGGGCTCGGTGGGCACGCCGATCACCCTGCAGGCGACCGAGACGCACGCGGCGACCTGGGCGTGGGACTTCGGCGACGGGACCGCGGCGGGATCGGGGCAGTCCGTCACCCATACCTACGCCTCCGGAGGGACCTTCACCATCCAGCTCACGGTCACCGGCGACGGCACGAACACGACCGGCACCGCGAGCTCGAACAAGGACTTCTCGATCTCCGGACCAGTCTTCTCCGCCGTGGCGGTGCCCGACGCGGCGAACATCGCCACGGGCGACGGGACGTGGAAGACCGACGTGAGCGTCACCAACGGCGGCTCGACCGAGATCTCGATCACGCCGATCTTCGTCACGTACGAGGCCCTGAACGCCCAGCCGTCGCCGCTCGACGTCACGGCCCTCGGCTTCTCGAGCGCCACGAAGTACACGATCCCGCCCGGAGGGACCTGGTCGCAGGCCAACGTCGTGGACTTCCTGCAGGGAACGGGCAAGGGGAACCTCTTCATCCAGACCGAGGGCGGCCTCTTCCCCGACGTCACGGCGCGGGTGTACTTCGAGCCCAACGATCCCACGCTGGGCACGTTCGGGAACGCCGTCTCCGCGTTCCGGATCGGCATGAACGGCCAGGTGGGCGTCGAGGCGATTCGCGCGCTGAACCCGCAGACGATCGTCGGCGTCCGCTCGGACGACCAGCAGCGTTTCAAGCTGAAGCTCTACAACTCCTCGGGCAGCGCGGCGTCGTTCCGCGTCACCGCGTTCGACGAGACCGGAGCGGCGGTGCCGCTGAACGGCGCCCAGTTCATGGACGTGGGCATCAACGCCTATCAGGCGCCGGAGTTCTCGGGCGATCAGGATCTCGGCCTTGCCGACCCGACGCACCGGTACGTGATCCAGGCGGAGCCGATCTCGCAGGGCGGAATGCTCATCGCGTCGGTCTCCATGATCGACCGCACGACCAACGACCAGGTGCGCCTCGCCGACGACGCGACGCGTGCCGCGGCGAATGCCGGCGTGGTGACGGCGTGGGTTCCGGGCGCCAGCCGCTTCGATACGGCGACCGCGCACTGGAGAACGAGCATCGCGATCATGAACTCGGGCTCGGCGGCGCGCGACGTCACCGTGGACTACATCTACGGGGCAGGCAAGATCGCGACCTTCGAGCACTCGCTCAATCCGGGCGAGCTCGAGAGCTTCGACGACATCTCGCAGCTGTACCCGAACGTGCCGGAGATCGCGACCGCGACGGGAACGTCCGGACTCCTGCGCGTCTCCTATCCGGCCGACGGAGAGGAATCCTCGAAGCCGCTGTACGTCAACGCGCGCTCCTACGACGACCGCTCGTCCACGACCGGCGGCACCGCAGGCACGGCGCTGTCCGTCTATGCGGCGGCCGACGCGATCGGACCGAGCGACCCGCCGCTCGTCATCTCCGGCATCGAGGTCGACGATCGGTTCCGGACCAACGTGGGGCTCTTTGCCATCGACGACTCGCTGACGACCGCGAAAGTGACGGCGATCGACAAGGATGGCAACGTCATCGGCATCGTCGACGGCATCGCGCTCAACAACGGGACCGTGTCCGGCCCCTGGAGTCAGTTCCCGATCTCGGTCCTCTCGGGCCTCCCGGCCGATCCGTTCAGCCTCGAGATCGAGGTCACGCAGGGGCACGCGGCGGCGTACGCCATCAACGTCGATCAGAAGAGCTCGGACACCACCTTCATCCGGGCCACGAACTAGCGGCGGCCGCGGGGACGAGGGAGTTCCCGCGGCTCGAAGCTTGCACCTTCGGGAAGGGGCGTCCCGGCGCATTGGGCCGGGGCTCCGCAGGAAAGGCAAGTAGAATGGCGCCGTTGTCCTCGTCCACACCCAGCGGGCGGAGCCGCCCGGAATCGTCCCCGGCCGCGCCCCGGTCGGCGCTGCTCGAGCCGGAGTCCGTCTCTCCCTTCGTCCACGACCGGGGGGACGTCCTCTACAGCCCCCTCTCCGGAGAGTCGCTCCCGCGGGACGGGGAGGGGTATCGGGCGCTGTCGCGGATTTCGTCGGGTCTGCCGGCCGACGCGGCGCCGGCGGTCCTCGATCACCTGCGCGCCGCGCGGTTCCTGATCGAGGACGTCGAGGCGGAGGCGCGGCGCACGCGCCTGCTGTACGTCTCGCTGGAGACCTGCACGTCCTGCAATCACCGATGCCCGTTCTGCCCGGTCTCGGTCTCGCCGCGCGACCGCGAGGTCATGAGCCAGGAGCTCTTCGAGTCGATCCTCGACCAGGCCGTCGAGGCCGGCGGGAAGAGCACCGTCGTCTTCCTGTCGAACTACAACGAGCCCACCGTCGATCCGCTCTTCGAGGAACGCGTGCGGGCCCTCTTCGCGCGGGGGGTCCCGACGAGCCTCCTGACGAATGCCTCGCACCTCGATCCGGAGCGCGCGGCGCGCCTCGAGCCCCACGGAAAATTCCGGTACGTCGGGATCAATCTGCCGACGCTCGATCCCGAGCGCTACGAGAGGATGCACGGTACGCGCGACCTCGCGCGCGTGCTCGAGAACGTGGACGGCCTCGCGTCGAACCGCCTGTCGGAGGAGTCGGCCATCGTGGTCCTCGGCGAAGAAGACGAGGCGCACCGCCGCGACGTCGCGGAGATCCGGAAGCGGTTCGAGCCGAAGGGATGGGAGATCCGCCCGTTCAAGCTTCGAAGCCGGCCGTCGAGCGGCACGTATCTGCCCTCGCCGCCGCCGAAGAAGAGGCTCCGCGGATGCGAGCAGATGGGCTCGCGTCCCTTCGAGCACCTGCACGTGACCGCCACGGCGAAGGCGGTGCTCTGCTGCCAGGACTATTACGAGAAGCTCACGATCGGCGACCTCAAGACGCAGACGGTCGCGGAGATCCTGGGCGGCGAGACGATGGCGCGGCTGCGCCGCTGGACCTACGGCGTGGAAGAAGCGCCGGACGACTTCCTCTGCCGGCGGTGCGAGTTCGCGCTCGGCGATTGAGCGAGAATCGGAGGCGCGCCCCGGACGTCCGGGTCGCGCGCCCGACGACTCGATGACCCCGATCGCCGTTTCGGCAGACCGCGTCAGCAAGATCTACCGTCTCTACGACCGGCCCTCGGACCGGCTGAGGGAGCTCGTCTTCCGGCGGCGGCGCCACCGCGACTTCCCGGCCCTCTCCGACGTGAGCTTCGAGCTCCCGGCCGGCGCCTCCCTCGGCCTGATCGGGGAGAACGGCGCCGGCAAGTCGACGCTTCTGAAGATCGTCGCCGGGACCGCGCACCCGACCTCCGGAGGCGTGACTCGCCGCGGCACCATCGCCTCGATCCTCGAGCTGGGCATGGGGTTCCATCCGGAATTCACCGGGCGCGAGAACGCCCGCATGAACGCGGCGCTCCTCGGACTCACGGGCGCCGAGCTCAAGCGCCGGCTTCCCGAGATCGAGGCGTTCGCCGAGCTCGGGGAGTTCTTCGAGCGGCCCGTGCGCACTTACTCCTCGGGCATGTCGCTGCGGCTTGCGTTCGCGGTGGCGACGCACGTCGACGCCGACGTGCTCATCGTGGACGAGGCGCTGGCGGTGGGGGACGGGTACTTCCAGAAGAAGTCGATCGACCGCATCACCGACTTTCAGAAGCGCGGCGGAACGCTCCTCTTCTGCTCGCACGCGCTCTACTACGTCGCGCTCCTGTGCGACCGGGCGATCTGGCTGCGGGAGGGGCGCGTCGCCGAATCGGGTCCTTCGCTCCCCGTCGTGCGCGCCTACGAGGCCTTCCTCCAGGAGAAGGAGCGCCGCGCCGCCGGGCCGGAGACGTCGCTGCCGGAGCTGCCCGCCGAGGGCCGGCGGCCGGCCCGCTTCACGGACGTCGTCGTCCACGACGGCTCAGGCTATCCGCGGGCGGAGTTCGCGTCGGGGGAGACCGTCGCGCTCGACCTCGCATTCGAGTCGGACGATCCGTCGCTCGCCTTCCAGCTGCGTGTCGGCGCCGACCGCGAGGACGGCGTCCAGGCCTTCGCGGTGGACACGCGCTCGGAGCCGTGGGCGCCGCTTTCCGGACGGCGCCGCTACCGCGTGCGCCTGTCGCTCCCGGAGCTTCCGATCACGCAGGGAGAGTTCCGCGTGTACGCCTTTCTGGGAGACGAGACCGCGCTCCATCTGCATGATCTGCGCATCCTCCGGCCGGGCTTCACGGTCGTGGCGCCCGACTACGCCGTGGGCCTCGTGCGGCCGCGATCGGTCTGGAGCCTCCTGCCCGACGGCACCGCCGCTCCCGCCGCCGAGCGGAAGAAAGCGGCCGCCGCGATCTCGTGACGCCGGACGGGCCGGCGCCGGAGCGTTCGAGGACGACTTCTATCTCTGCGGCGAGAGGCCGGCGGGAAAGATCTTCGCGTCGGGAACCCACGCCATCCTGCACGGCCTCGGCGCGGACGCCACGCTCGTCGGGCGGGTCGGCGGCCACCGCCTCTCGACTCCCGCGATCTCTCTGATGGTACGCTACGAATCGGCCGCGGGATGGGTCACCTGTTCCCCGGAGCTCTCCCTGGATTCCCGCGTCGCCGAGAGTGTTTCCTGGGAGCGTCGCCTCGCGAGCCGGTAGAACAACGTGCAGAGTGTCGTGGATGCGAAGGCCGATCCGGAGCGCCTGCGGGAACAGTTCCGCGGCGGGCACCCCTTTCCGCACCTCGTTCTGGACGATCTGTTCGCCGAGGAGTCGCTCCAGCGTGTTCTCGATGCCTTTCCGAGCCCCGAGGCGGCCGTCTGGCGCCGCTTCGACAACGAGCGGGAGCGCAAGCTCGGAATCCGCGAGGGCCTCGGCTGGGAAGACGAGCGGATCGCCTCGTTCCTGCTCGCCGCCAGCGCGCCGCCGATGCTCGAGTTTCTCGAGCGGCTCTCCGGCATCGAGGGTCTCGTGCCCGATCCGTACTTCGCCGGGGGAGGGCTGCATCAGACGGTCCGCGGCGGATTCCTCAAGGTCCACGCCGACTTCAACTGGCATCCGAAGCTGCGCCTCGACCGGCGCCTGAACATGCTCGTCTACCTGAATCGCGACTGGAGGGAGGAGTACGGTGGGGCGCTCGAGCTGTGGGCTCCCGGCGGAAAGCGCGCGGCGAAATCGATCCTTCCGGTGTTCAATCGCACGGTCATCTTCGCGACATCGGACGGCTCGCTCCACGGGCATCCGCGGCCGCTCGAGTGTCCCGCCGATCGCACGCGAAAATCGATCTCGCTCTACTACTACACCAACGGACGGCCCGAGGAGGAGCGGTCGGCTCCCCACGACACGCGGTTCCTCGAGGAGACCGCGCCGTGAGGGTCGCCTACCTCGCTCCGGACAGCGGCATCGCGGGCGGACAGCGCGTCATCTTCCAGCAGGCCGAGGGGCTCGCCCGCCGGGGCCTCGCGGTCGCGATCGTGAGTCCCGCGCCGCCGCCCGACTGGTTTGCGCTCCGGCGCGCCCGCTGGGAGCAGGCGGAGTTCGCGCGATCGCGCGAGCTCGCGGCGGCGGACGTCCGGGTCGCCACGTTCTGGACGACGGTCGGGCCGGCGCTTCGCGGCGCGCGCGGGCCCGTGTTCCACCTCTGCCAGGGCTATGAGGCCGATCACTCCTTCAACTCCCCGCACCACGACGCGATCCGCGCCGCGTACGCGCTGCCGACGCGCAAGCTCGCGATCACGCCCTTTCTGGCGGAGCGGCTGGAGGAGGACGGCTTCGGCCCGGTCGTCGGCGTCGGCCAGGTCTTCGACGCCGAGGAGTTCCCGCCGGCGGCCGGTCGCCATTTCGACGCCGCGGCGCCGCTCGTCCTCGTGATCGGGCCGTTCGAAGCCGATGTGAAGGGCGTGCGCGAGACGCTCGAGGCGCTCGCGAGCGCGCGGGCGCGGGGCGCGTCTTTCCGGCTGCGGCGCGTCTCCGTCACGCCGCCGACCGAGGAAGAGAAGGCTCTCGGCCTCGCCGAGACGCACGACGTCGGGCTCCGTCCGCGCGAGATGGCCGCCGCTTACCGGGCGGCCGACCTCCTCATCGGTCCGTGCCATCCGGAAGAGGGATTCGGGCTGCCGGTGCTCGAGGCGCTCTCGTCCGGGCTTCCGGTCCTCCTTTCCGACACACCGGTCCACCGGCATGTCGCCCGCGACGCCGCGATCTACTTTCCGACGGGAGATTCCGCCGCTCTGGCGGCAGCCCTCGAGCGGATCCTTCCGGACGCCGCGCGGCGGCGCGAGCTCTCCGAGCGCGGTCCCTCCGAGGCGAAGCGCTTCCGGACCGAAGACGTCGTCGAGCGTCTCCTCGAGGAGTTCGGCCGCGCGGCGACACTCGCCGAGGAGTCCGCATAGAGAGCCCCGCCCGGGCGGCGGCGCGGAGCCGGCGATGACGCCCGACGTTTCCGTGATCGTCGTGAACCACCGGAGCGCTGGCGAGTCCGCCGCCTGCCTCGCCTCCTTGAGGGAGGCGTTCGCGCGCGAGTCGATCGCGGGAGAGATCGTGCTCGTCGACTGCGCCTCCGGAGCGGACGAGGTCGCCCGGCTCGCCGCGCTCGCGGCCGACGTCTTCCTGCCGCTGCCCGAAAATCGCGGCTACGCGGGCGGCCTGAACGCCGGGCTCGCGCGCGCGCGCGGCAAGATCCTGCTCCTCTGCAACGCCGACGTCGTCTTCCTTCCGGGAGCGCTCGCGGCGCTCGTCGCGGCGGCCGGGGAACCCGGTGTCGGCGCCGCCGCGCCGCTCGCGTTCTGGGACGAGGGTCTGCGGCTCCGGCTCCCGCCGGGAGACGCCCCGCGGCTCTTCGCGCCCTTCGGCCGCGTCGCGGCAGGGCGGTTCCCGTCGCTCGAGCGGCGCCGCTTCGCCGCGTTCGCACGGGAGTCGGTGCGCCTCTGGACCGCGGGCGGCCGCGCGCGGCACCTGGTCGGCGCGGTGCTCGCCGCGCGGCGCGACGTGTTCGACCGCGTCGGGCGTCTGGACGAGCGGTTTCCGTTCGAATACGAAGAGACGGAGTGGGAGGACCGCGTCCGTCGATCGGGGCTCGCGCTGCGGTACGTCCCCGACGCGCGCATCGTCCACCGCTGGGCCGCGAGTGCTGGGCGCAACCCCGAATCGGAGGAGCGTCGCGAGATCTCGCGGCGCCTCTACCGCGAGCGGCGCTGGGGCCGGACCCTTGGCCGCGTCCTCGCTTGGGCGGACGGGATCCGCGAAGCGCCGGTGTCCGCCCGCGCGATCGCCGAGCCCGAGGCCGCCGCGCGTCCTGGCGCGTGGATCGCCCTCTCGACCAATCCCTCCGTCATCCCCTTCGCGGGCGCCCCCCTCGACCAGGCGTTCCGTCTCCCGGACGACGTGCGCCGGCGCCTGCCGGCGGCGACCTGGTACCTGCGGATTTTTCGCGAGCGCGACGGCCGCGCGCTCGAGACGCTGCGCTGGGAGAAGACCGCGTGAGCGGGTTCACCGTGCGGCCGGCGACCGCCGCCGATGCCCGGGGCATCCGCGCCCTCCACGCGCGCGTCTTCGGCTCCGAGATGTCCGAGGCCGAGTGGGCCTGGAAGTTCGAATGGAATCCCGACGGGCGCTTCGGCACCGTCGCCGAGTCGGCCGGCCGGATCGTCGCCAACTACGCCGGCTGGGGCGCGCGGTTCCTCGTCGGCGGCGCGCCCGCGCTCGTCTATTTCGTCGGCGACGTCGCGACCGACCCGTCCGTGCGCGCGCTCGGCGTCGGCCGCGGGGCCTATCGGACGACGGCGGACGCCTTCTACGCCGCCGTCGCCGGGCGCGCGCCGTTCTGCATGGGCTTTCCCAACGACCGCGCGCTCACGATCAGCCATCGGCTCGTCGGATCGCGGACGATCCGTCCGATCCGGCGCGTGTTCGCGGATCTCGACGACTTCGGTCCGCCGCCACCGGCCGCCGGCTCCGGCGACTTCGTCGACGAGTCCTTCGATCCGTTGTGGGAGGCCGCCGCGAGGTTTCTCACCCACGCCGCCGTGCGCGACCGCGCGCGCGTGAACTGGCGATTCCACGCGCGTCCCGGCCGCTACTACCGAATGGTCTGGTGGAAGGAGGGCGGGGCGCAGCGCGGCTGGGCGGTCCTTTCCGTAGACGGCGGCGACGCGCTCGTGGCCGACTTCCTCGGCAGCGATCCCGAGGGACGCGACTTGGCGCCGCTCTTCGCCGCCGCGGCGCAGGAGGCGCGCCGCATGGGAGCCCGGCGCCTCGTCTTCTGGGAGACGCCGGGAGGGCCCGGGCGGGCGCCCATCGAGGCCCTGCGCGGGCCGCGCGAGGACGCGGGATTCTCGATCGTCGCGCGAGTGCTCGACGAGGCGGCCTACCACGGCGTTCCGGAGAGCCTCCACCTCGTTCCGTCGCTCTACGACCTCGTCTGACGGGGGCCCCTCGCGGTGCGAGTGCTGAGGCGGTTAGACTGAGGGCGATTCCCTTCGGCGAGCGAGGCGAGGTGTTGAGCGAAGATTCCCTGATTCCGTACGCGGCGACCGGCCTCTCCGGGCGCCGGATCCTCGTCTTCGCCGCGCATCCCGACGACGAGGTCGGCGGGCCCGGCGGCGCGCTCTGCCTCGCCGCGCCGGGCGCGGAGACGATGCGCCTCTGGATCGCCACGGACGGGACCCGCCAGGAGGGCGTCCCGGCCGGGACCGAGGCGGCCTACGGGCTCGGCCGCCGTCAGGAGTCGGCCGCGGCGGCCGCGATCCTGGGTCTGCCGCCGCCCGAGTTCGGCGGCCTTCCGGACCGCGGCCTCTCGGAGCGTCCGGACGACCTGCGGCGCGAGATCGAGCGGCTCTTCGCGGAGACGCGGCCGGACCTCGTCTTCTGTCCGTCGCCCGTCGAGATCCATCCCGATCACCGGGCGCTCGCCGAGGCCGTGTACGCGCGCGTGGCGGCTTCGCGCGTCGAGGACCCGGACCACGACCTCTACCGTTACGTGCGGGTGGCGTTCTACGAGATCTCTCATCCGCTGCTGCCCAACGCGCTCGTGGACATCGGTCCGGCCGCCGAGCGCAAGACCCGCGCGCTCGCCGCCTTCACGAGCCAGCAGGCCGTGCGCGACTACGCGCGCGCCGTCGCGGGCTTGAACGCCTACCGGCGGCTGACGCTCCCGGGCGACGGGCCCGCCGAGGCCTTCCGCGTGGCCGGCTACGACGAGATCTCGACGCGATCGCTCGAGGAATTCCGCCGCGCCATCGGGCCCGCGGCCGCCGTCGTCGACGAGGGGGAGCGCGGCGCGGCGCCGGTCACGATCGTCGTCCGGACGAAGAACCGCCCCGCGCTCCTGCGCGAGGCGATCGAGAGCCTGGCGGCGCAGCGGCGCCGGCCGGCGCAGGTCGTCGTCGTCAACGACGGCGGCGCCTCGGTCGCGGACTCCGTCGCGAGATTTCGCGACGCGTTCGCGGTCGTCCTCGAAGAGCTGCCGCAGACCCGCGGCCGCTCGGCCGCCGCGAACCGCGGTCTCGCGCTCGCGGGACAGGAGCTTGCGGGCTTCCTCGACGACGACGACCGGCTCTATCCCGACCACGTCGAGCGCCTCGTTCGCGCGCACCGCTCCGGACCGGAAGCCGCGGTCTATTCGGACGCCGTCACGGTGCGCTACCGGCGCGACGGCGAGGTGTGGCGGGAGGCGCGGCGGGAGCTGCAGTACTCGCTCGATTTCGATCCCGACTACCTGCTGCTCGCCAACTACATCCCGATCCACACGCTCCTCGCTCCGGCGGCGCTCCTGCGGAAGGTCGGCGCCTTCGACGAGGGCCTGGCGTTCTCCGAGGACTGGGACCTGCTGATCCGCGTCGCCGCCGAGACGGCGTTCCGCCACGTGCGGGCGGTCACCTGCGAGTACCGCGTCTTCGAGGACGCGGATCCGGGCCACACGCCGGCAGGCTCTGAGGCCTTCCGGAGCGCCCGCCAGGAGATCTACGAGCGTTATCGCGCGCGGCGGACGGAGGCGGGGCTCGCCCGGATCATCGACCGCCTGCGCGCGCAGGTCTCGGTCTGGTACCACCGCGAGGGCGAGAACCACGACCGGCTCGCGCGCTTCTCCCAGGTCTCCGAGCGCCTCGCCGCGCTCGAGTCCGAGCGGGCGCGCACGCAGGCCCGCGCGACCGAGCTCCTCCAGTCGAACGAGGAGTACCGGCTCCACGTCGCGGCGCTGCATCGCGAGATCGAGCGGCTCAACGGACTGCTCAACCAGATCTACGCGTCGCGGAGCTGGAAGCTCCACCTCTGGCTCGACCGGCTGCGCGGGCGCGGCGCGGCCGGATGAAGCGGGTCGTCGTCCTCGCGCCGGAGCCGATCCGGCCCCGGATGGCGGGAATGGGAATTCGCGCGCTCGAGCTCGCGCGGGCGCTGTCCTCCGAGTTCGACGCGCGGCTGCTCGTGCCCAACTCGGCGGAGGAGGCGCGCGAGGCGGCCGGCGAGGTTCCGGTCGAGGCCGTGGCATCGGGCCTCGGCGCGGCGGCCGCGCGAGCCGACGCGGCCGTGGTCTCGGGCCACGCGGCCAACGACTGGTTTCGCGCGGCGCCGGAGGTTCCCGTCGCCGTGGATCTCTACGATCCGTTCCCGATCGAGAACCTCCACTACGCCGCGACGCTCGGCGAGGAGACGGCCCGCCACGACCGCGAGACGCTCGCGCGCTCGCTCGCGCGGGGGGACTTCTTTCTCTGCGCCTCACCCGAGCAGCGCCTCTTCTACGCCGGCGCGCTCTACGCCGCCGGGCGGATCGGCGCGTCGAACTTTCCCGGGGACCCGGAGCTCGCGCGCCTGCTGGCGGTCGTGCCCTTCGGCGTGCCCGCCGCGCCGGCCGCCGGAGACCGGGCCCGGGGGCGCGCCGCCGCCGGCGTGCCTCTCGATGGACCGCTCGTCCTCTTCGGAGGCATCTACGACTGGTACGACCCCGGCGTCCTCCTCGACGCCTGGCTGTCCGTGCGCGCCGCGGCGCCCGACGCCCGTCTCCTCTTCTTCGAGAACCCGAACCCCGAGACGACGCCCCAGCGCGTGCTCGCCCGCGCGCGGGCGCGCGCGAGGGAGCTCGATCCGGCCGGGAGGTCGATCGTGTTCTCCCCCTGGCTGCCGTATGCGTCGCGCGCCGACCTCTACGCGGCGGCGGACATCGCGATCTCGATCGCGGCGCCGGGGCTCGAGTCGGACCTCGCGTACCGGACGCGCCTGCTCGACGCGGCGTGGGGCGGCGTGCCCTCCGTGACCGTCGGAGGCGGCGCGCTCGCCCGGGAGCTCGAGGAGGCCGGCGCGGGACGGAGCTCCCCGCGGGACTCCGCGGCCCTGGCGCGCGTGATCGGCGAGACGCTCGCGGCGGCGCCGCGACATGCCGCGGCGGCCCGGCGGTTCGCGGGGGAGCGCTCGTGGGATCGCGTCGCCGCGCCGCTTCGCGCCTGGTGCCGCACGGCCGCGGTCGATCCGGGCCGGCGCCCCGCGCCCGACGCGGAGCCGCGCTCCTTTCTGGCCCGCCTTCTGCCGGGCTAGGATCGCGCTGCATGACGCGGCCCGACTCGACCGTCGCGGTGGTCCATCACCGGGGTCTCGACCATCTGCTCGAGGCGATGGATGGCATCGCCGCGGCGGCCCGCGGGCTCTCGTGCGAGACGCTCCTGGTGGACAACACTTCGGAATCGGGCAGCGATCTGTCGGAGGCGCTGCGCCGCGTGCCGGGCGCGCGGCGGATCGACGCGGGAGGGAACGTGGGCTTCGCGGCCGGCTGCCGTCTGGCGGCCGAGGCGGCGCAGGCGCCGACGCTCGTGTTCGTCAACGACGACGCCGTCGTCGAACCGGGTGCGCTCGAGCACCTCGTGGCGGCGCTCGGCGCGGCGCCCGCCGACGTCGCCGCCGTGGCCGGCCGCCTGACGGACCGCGACGGCCGACGCAACGATTTCTCCGACGGATTCCTCGTCTTCGACGGCCACGCGTTCGCCGCCGAGGTCGGCCGTCCCGTCGAGCGTCTCGCGCCGGCCGCGCCGGGGCAGGAGCGTCTCTTCGCCTCGGGCGGTCTCATGGCCGTGCGCCGCGAGACGTTCCTCGCGACGGGCGGCTTCGACGACGACTACTTCGCGTACCTCGAGGACGTGGACTTCGGCTGGCGGCAATGGATCTTCGGGAACCGGGTCGTCGCGGAGCCTCGGGCCGTGGCGCGGCACCGCGGCGGCGCGACGGCCGAGGCGCTCGGCGTTTTCTCCCGAGGGTTCCTGTACGAGAAGAACGCGTTCGCGACGGCGTTCAAGAACTTCGACCGCGAGCATTTCCGGGCGCTGATGCCGGCGATCCTCGCGGCGTTTCTCGGGCGCGTGGCGGAGATGCTCGCCACGCGCAACCCGGGCGCGCGGGAGCTCGAGCGCGATCCCTACGCGCCGGCCTCTGCGCGGCGGCGCACGCTCGCGGCCCTCTTCGGGATTTCGCTGCCCGAGACGCCCGCGGTCCGCCTCGAGGACCCGCTGACGGCCGCGCACCTGAGGGCGCTCCTCTGGATTCGCCGGCACCGCGACGCCCTGGCCGCCAAGCGCCGCGCCGTCCAGGCGCGTCGCCGCCGGACGGACGCCGAGATCTTCGCGCGCTTCCCGCTGCGCCTCGTTCCGACGTATCCGGGCGACGGCCAGTTCGATTCGGAGTTCTTCGGCGAGTTCCTGGCGGACGCTCCCGGACTCGTGCGGACGACGCTCGCCGAGATCTTCGAGGCGGGCGCGTGACGCTCGCGTTCTCCGTCGTCATCCCGACCTACCAACGGCCGCAAACCCTGTTTCGTGTCCTCGACGCGCTCGCCGCGCAGGCCGGTGCCCCGGCGTTCGAGGTCGTCGTGGTGGATGACGGATCCCGCGACGACACGCCCGCGCGGCTCGCGGCGTACGCGCCGCGGTATCCCTTTCGCCATCTCGCGCAGGAAAACGCGGGACCCGCGGCGGCGCGCAACCTCGGCGTGCGCGAGGCGGCCGGGACGCTCATCCTCTTTCTCGGCGACGACACGGTGCCGGAGCAGAACCTGCTCGCCGTTCACGCGCGCGCGCACGCGGAGCCGCGCCCCGATCCGGTGGCCGTGCTCGGCTATACCACCTGGCCGATCGAGCGGCGCGTCTCGCCGTTTCTCCACCACATCAACGAGTACGGCCTCCAGTTCGGCTACGGTCTGATCGAGGACCCGGAGCGCGTGCCGTTCAATTTCTTCTACACGTCGAACATCTCGCTGCCGCGGGCGCTGCTGCTGGAGGTCGGGCTCTTCGACACGACGTTCCCGTTCGCGGCATGGGAGGACATCGAGATCGCCTACCGCCTGACGCGCCGCGGCATGCGCATCGTTTACCGCCCCGAGGCCGTTACGCGGCATCACCACGACATCTCGTTCGCGTCGTTCCGCCGGCGACAGGAGAGCTCGGGCGAGTCGGCGGCCGTGTTCTTCGGCAAGCATCCCGAGCTCGAAGACTTCCTCGGCGTGCGCGAGGCGCGCGCGCTGCCGCCGGGCGAGAGCGCGGGCGCGCGATTGCTCGCGTTCTGGGCGGGGCTCGCGGAGAGCTGGGAGTTGCCGGGCGGCCGGCGCGCCGTGGACCGCGTTCTGCGGCGCGACTATCTCCGCGGGCTCCGTCGCGGCCTCTCGACGCGGCTCGCGGCGTCTTCCTCCGGAGGGGACGAGGTGACTCCCGCCGAGGTCACGACGGCGCGCCGACGGCTTCCGGGCTGATCGGCAAGTGACTCGATTCGCTCGGGTTGCGACGGCGCCGTCCGGGCTCGAAACTGGCTCCCGAATTGCTCATACTCTTGACGGGAGTATGTCCATGAAGAAACTCATCCTTCTCGGCCTCGCGGTCCTGCTTCTCGCTCCGGCCGCGCCGATGCTCGCGCAGGGCCACGGCGGCCACGGCGGCGGCGGTCATGGCGGCGGCGGCGGTCATGGCGGTGGCGGATGGCACGGCGGCGGCGGATGGCATGGCGGCGGCGGATGGCATGGCGGTGGCGGCTGGCATGGCGGTGGCGGCGGCTGGCACGGAGGCCACGGCGGCGGCTGGTGGGGCCCGCGCTGGGGCTGGGGCTGGTACGCCCCGTACGGCTGGTGGGGCTACTACGGCTGGTACGGCTATCCCTACGGCTACGGCGATGGCTATGGCTACCCCTACGGCTACGGCTACGCCAACGCGGTGCCCGGCGCCTGGGGGATCGTGAAGACCGACATCTCGCCCGAGGAGGCGCGCGTCTTCCTCGACGGCAACTACATCGGGACCGCCGACGATTTCGACGGGAACCCCGACTACCTCTACCTGCAGCGCGGCCAGTACAAGCTCGAGTTCCGTCTCGAGGGATTCGAGACGAAGGAGTACGACATCGACGCCAAGGTTGGCACGATGCTCAAGCTCGACGACAAGCTCAAGAAGATTCCGGGCGCGAAGCAATACGGTTCGTACGACACACCGCAGGTACCGGGCGGCATTCACCGCTACTTCGGGAGGAAGAACAACGAGACGGTGGCCGAACCCGACGGCTCCTACGACGAGGGCCCGGGCCCCGACCAGCGCGGCAACGGCAACCCCGACGTCGAGATGGACAACCCGCCTCCGCCTCAGCGGAATCACTCGCCGCAGGCGGCGCCGCCGCCTTCTTCCTCGGATGGCGACTCGTGGCGGGATCGGGAGGGCGCGAGCTCCTCGGTGCGCCCGTCGCGGCTGCGGATCCAGGTGGGCCCGCCCGACGCGGCCGTGTATCTCGACGACCGATTCCTCGGGACGGCCGACGACCTCTCGCAGCAGCTCCAGGGCCTGAAGGTCTCGCCGGGCCACCACGTCGTGACGATCTCGCGCCCCGGATTCCGCGATCGCACCGTCGAGGTGAATGTCGATCCGGGCAGGACCGAGACGATCGACCTCGAGCTCGAGCGCTGACGCAGGCGGATTCGCGGCGAACGCCCGGTCCCTGCCTCTTGCGGCGGGACCGGGCGTATAGTTTCGGGAGTTGAAGGAACCGTCGGGGGGAGCCCGGCTCGCGGCGTCCAACACTCGCTTCACGCCCTCCGCTCTCGTCCGGTAGCTCCCAGGCCCGCACTTTCCCGGGCCGGACCCGCTCCCGTCGGTTCCTTCGACGTTTTTCGGCCGCGCGAGGTCAGGCGCCGGCCGGATGTCGCGCGAGGAAGAGCTCGAGCAGGACCGACTCGAAGTGAAGCCGCCGGTTGCCGCGTCGGCTGTCGGGCGGGGCGTCTACCGATCGGAGCGCTGCGCGGTCCAGAGCGGCGCGCGGCACGGCCCGCGCGATGCGCTGCAGGCTCCCCGCGACCGAACGGTGGCGCGGCGGGTCCACGCCGGCTTCGACGGCGGCCGCGTCGGCCAGCAGCTCCGCCAGACGGTGCGCGGCGGCCGGTTCCTCGCGCGCGAGCGCCTCCGCCAGGAAGACGAGGGCCGCAACCTTTCCGCCGCGCAGGCCGGCCTCGAGCGCCTCGAGGATCGCCGTCCTCCACTGCCGGAAGGCCTCGAGATCCTCGGGCGCCGCCTCCTCGCGCTCCCGCTCCAGGAGCAGCAGGTCCGGGGCGTCCTCCTCGGAGAATCCGCGCGCGCGCCAGCGGGCGATGCGCTCGACGTCGGGCGGGGCGGAGACGCGCGCGACGGCGCAGCGCGACCGGATCGTCGGAAGGAGCGACTCCGGCCTCGTCGTCGTCAGGATCCACTGCATGCGGGCACCGGGCTCTTCGAGGCTCTTGAGCAGCGCGTTGCCCGCCTCCGCTCCGAGCATCTCGGCGCGTGCGACGATCGCGACGCGGCGCGGCGCCTCGTAGGGCCGGCCGGCGGCGAACGCGAGGGCCTCGCGCACGCGGTCGACGCGGATTTGCACTCCTTCCGGAGCGATGACGAAGAGGTCCGGATGCAGGCCCGCGGCCGTCCGACGGCAGGACGTGCAGGTGCCGTCGGGATCCCCGCCCGGGCACAGCAACGCCGCGGCGAGCGCCGCCGCCTCGCGCGCGAGCACGGCCTCTCCCGGCCCGGTGACGAGGAGCGCTCCGGGAAGTCCCCGCGCCGGGTCGAGGCGCCACGCGAGCGTCGTGCGTTCGGAGGTCGTCACAGCGAGAAACGCTCCGCGAGGTGGCGCCAGGTTTCGCGGAAGACCGCGTCCGGATCCGCATCCGAGCGGATCAGGGCGACGCGCCGCGGCTCGCGGCGAGCGATCTCCAGATACGCCGCGCGGACGGCGCGATGGAACGAGAGGTCCGCGGCCTCGAAACGCCCCACGTTCGGGCCGTCGCGGCCGCGAGTGCGCGCGAGCCCCGCCTCCGGCTCGAGGTCGTAGAGCAGCGTCAGGTCGGGAGTCAGGCCGTCGCGCGCGAGGCCGTCGACGAGGGCGACCGCCGCCGGGTCGATGCCGCGGCCGGCCTGCTGGTAGGCCTCGGTCGAGTCGCTGTAGCGGTCGCAGAGGACGAAGGTCCCGGCGGCGACGGCGGGCCGCAGCACCTCCCGGACATGCAGGCGGCGGTCCGCCTCGATCAGGAGCCACTCGGTCACGCCGTCGAGCTCCCGGCGCGCGGCGTCGAGGAGCAGAGCGCGCAGGCGCTCGCCGATCGGCGTCCCTCCCGGTTCGCGGGTCTCGAGGACCGCCCTTCCCCCCTCGCGCAGGCGCGCCGCGGCCCGAGCGAGCTGCGTGGACTTCCCGCAGCCCTCGACCCCTTCGAACGTGACGAAAGGCATTTCGGCGGACCTCGCCTGCAAGGATATCGGAGGGGCTCCGAGCCCCCGCCGGCGGAAGGACGGGCCGGTTCGAGCGGTTAACATGGGCGATTCCAGAGGAGTGAGGGAGGGGATGGGAGAGGAGCGGGCCACGTCCGGGGCCGCGCCGCCGCCGCCTCGGCGTCGGCGGGGTCGGGCCGCGCGTGGTTCTACGCCGCGGGTCTGGTGGGTCTGACCCTGGCGATCATCTCGATCGCCGACATGTTCTCCCCGCGGCCGAACGACGGGATCATGCCGATGCCCTACAGCCGGGGCGGCATCGAAGTGCGGGCGGTCGAGACCGGCGGTCCCGCTCAGATCTCGGGCATTCGTCCCGGCGACCGCGTCGTCGGGATCTGGCGCCGCCTCGTCAACAACGCCTCGGACGCGTCGGAGGAGCTCCTCAAGCACCGGATCGGCGAGACCGTCCCTTACCTCGTCTCGCGGGGGGGCACCCTCCTGACCGTCCCGGTCAAGCTGTCCTCGGTCCGTCTCGGCGGCTCGACCTATCTCTATGCCGCCGGCCTCGGGTTCCTCTTCTTCCTGATCGGTCTCTTCGTCTTTCGCCATCAGCCCGACGACCGCGCCGCGCGGCTCTTCTTTCTGCTCTGCGTCCTCTTCCTGCTCTTCTTCGTGTGCCGCCTGCGGCCGGCGTCCTACTGGTGGATCGACGTCTTCGTGCAGAACACCGGCACGGTGAGCCTCTTCCTGCTGCCGGCCGTCTTCCTCCACTTCTTCCTCGTCTTCCCGCGGCCCAAGCAGCTCCGCTTCGCGCGGGCGGACGAGTGGACCGGCGAATCCCCGGCGCGCTGGAAGGTCCTGCTGCAGGACTTCCTTTCGGCGAGCCCGGGGCTCTTCTATCTGCTCTACGCGATCCCTCCCTTCGTCTTCCTGTACGACGTCTTCCGTCAGGTGCGCGGCGAGCCGGTCTCGGTGCTCTCGGGCGCGCCGCTCTCGTCCTGGGTGCTGCTCGGCGACTATCTGGTGCTCGGCTTGATCGCGCTGGCGCACTCGGCCTTCACGCTGCCGGACGCGCGCGAACGGCGTCAGGCCTTCCACGTCTTCGTCGGCACGATCCTCGGGACGGCGCCCTTCGTGCTCCTCGGCATCGTCCTGCCGTCGGCGTTCCAGATCGACGACTACGTCTTCTGGGGCATCGTGCCGATGATCCTGATTCCTCTGACGTTCGCCTACGCGATCGTCCGGTTCCAGATGCTGAACATCCGCTTCGTCGTTCGGCGGACCTTCCTCTACGCGGCGACGACGGCGATCGTCTTCGGCTTCTACACGCTCGCGATCGCGACGGCGGCCAAGCTCTTCGCGGGATCGCGCCTCTCGGGCTCGCCGATCTTCAACTTCGGCTTCTTCCTCGTCGCGATCCCGCTCTTCGAGTTCCTGCGGCGGCGGCTCCAGACGCCCCTCGATCGCCTGTTCTTCCGCGACAAGCTCAACTACCAGACGGCCCTGCTCTCCATGAGCGAGACGATCACGGGCGAGCTCGACCTCGGCAAGATCGCGGACTACCTGACGGCCAACATCGCGGCCACGATGCGGCTCGAGAAGGCGTCGCTCTGGTTGCGCGACCGGGAGGGCTGGCTCGAGCGCCGCGGGCGGCGCGACGACCGGCTCTCGCCGGAGGCCGCCCTGCGCCGGGTCCTGCGGCAGGAGGGCAAGCCGGCCCTCCTCGAGGAGCTGTCGTTCCACTTCGCCGACTCGGAGAGCCAGGAGTTCCGGGAGCGGCTCCTCCAGGAGGGCTTCCAGCTCCTCGTCCCGCTCGTCTATCGCGAGCGCCTCATGGGAATTCTCGCGCTCAAGGAGAAGCTCTCCGGCGAGCGTTTCGATCGGGAGGACGAGGCGCTCCTGACGACGCTCGCCAACCAGTCGGCGCTCGCGATCGAGACGGCTCTCCTGCACGACGAGATGACGCGGCAGGCCGAATGGCGCCGCGACCTCGAGATCGCGCGCGACATCCAGGCGAGCCTGCTGCCGCGCTCGGTGCCGATCGTTCCCGGGTTCTCTTTCCTCGGCGGCAGCCTGCCCGCGAAGGTCGTCGGCGGAGACTTCTACGACTTCATTCCCTTCGAGGACCGGCGGCTCGGCATCGTCATCGGCGACGTGTCGGGCAAGTCGGTGCCCGCGTCGCTCCTCATGGTCGCGTCGAAGGAGATCGTCTACTCGCGCGCCCAGACCACACGCGATCCCGGAACGCTCTTCCAGGAGTCGAACCGGCGGATCTACTCGATCAAGCGGCGGATGTTCGTCTCGCTCGGCTACTTCCTGCTCGACCCGGAGGCGATGAGCCTGCGCTACGCGATCGGCGGCCAGCCGCTGCCGATCCTCCTGCGGTCGGGCGACGGCGGACCGCGGTTCCTGGACGCCCCGGAGCACCGCCTGCCGCTCGGCGCGTTCCGGGAGGTCGCCTACGACACGTGCGAGCTCTTCCTGCGCCGGGGCGATCTCCTCTTTCTCTACACGGACGGGTTCACCGAGGCGATGGACGAGGAGATGAACCCTTTCGGAGAAGAGCGCCTCATGAAGTCGGTCGGCGCGCGGCGGGACCAGCCGCTCGAGGAGATCGCCCGCGGCCTCCTCGCGGATATCCGGGAGCACGTCCGCGGCGCCGACCAGTACGACGACATGACCTTCCTGTTCCTGAGGGTGGAATAACGTGCCGGCGGGACGGGTAGACGGAAGTCGGATGGGGAGGCCGGCCCGCCGGGCTCCGGCCGCGCCCGTAAAGGTGTCGAAACTCAGGGGGTTTCCTCTCGTATGATCAACCGGAAGACCATGAGAAAGCGCCGGGTAGCCCTCGGGGCCGGAGGCCTGTTGCTCGCCGTCGTCGGCGTCGCGGCGGCGCTCTATTTCGGCCGCGGAAAGGAGCTGACGACGTCCTCGTCCGAGGCGGAGCGCGTCTTCCGGCAGGCGCTCCAGAACGAGCGCAGCTACTACCTGAAAGAGGCCCGGGAGGGCTTCGCGCGCGCTCTGGAGCTCGATCCCCAGTTCGCCGAGGCGATGCTGGGCCTCGCGCGGATGACGCCCGGCGACCAGTCGCTCGTGCTCGTGCGGCGCGCGGCGAAGGAGCGGGACCGGCTGACCGAGCGCGAGCGCCTCCACGTGGACACGCAGCTGGCGCTCCGCGAAGGCCGCAGGGACGAGGCGCTGAAGTTCGCGCAGGAGACGCACTCGAAATATCCCGACGACATCCGCGCGGCCATGATGCTCGCCAACCACGCGATCGAGAAGGGCGACACCGCGCGGGCGCAGGAGATCTTCAAGGAGCTCCTCGCGGTCGAGCCGAACAACGCACTCGCCTACAACAGCCTCGGCTATTACCACGCCTACCGCGGCGAATACGATCAGGCGATGGAGAACCTGCGGAAGTACCAGTTCATGGCGCCCGATCAGGCGAACCCGTACGACAGTCTCGCCGAAGTTCAGGCGTACTCGGGCCACTACGACGAGGCCATCGCGAACCTGAATCAGGTTCTGAAGATGAAGCCCGACTTCTTCCTCGCCTATCTCCACATGGGGATCGCCTACGAGGGCAAGGGAGACTACGCCCGCGCGATCGAGGCGTTCCGCCGCGGGGCCCGCGAAGCAAACAACGACGACGTCCGACGCCAGCACTTGCGCGAGGCGATCCGCGTCGCCTTCGTGACGCAGGACGCCGCGCAGGCGCGCCAGCTGATCGCGGAGTACCGCGCCGTTCCCGGCGACAAGAACCCCGAGATCACGAAGATGGTGATGGACGCTGTTCAGGCGCTGCTCGAGAACCGGCCTGCGGAGACGGAGCGGCTTCTCCGGGAGGTCGCGCCGAAGATCGTCGCGGCCTATTCCGAAGAGATGACCGACAAGAAGGAGAAGCTGGTCGACGACCCCGGCTGGATCTATCTGATGGCCCAGGCCCTGGCGCGCCAGGGGAAGACCGCCGAGGCCATCACCCTCTGCGAGAAGCTCGACAACCCGCAGAACACCTACGGGAGCTTCGAGCAGCGGCACTGGGTCTTCTCGGGCCGGGCATTGCTCGCCGAGCTCGTCGCGCGCCAGGGAGATCTCGACCGCGCGGAAAAGCTGCTCGCCGAGAACCGCAAGTGGAATCCGAGCTGGGCTCCCGCGCGCGGGTCTGAAGAAGTCGTGGCGCAGCTGCGGCGCGAGAAGGTGCTCGCGGCGTCGAAGTAGCCCCCCGAGCATGGACTCCGCCGGCCGCGATTTCGAGACCCAGCGAAAACTCCTCCTGCTCGAGACCCTCTACGACGCGGGCCTGTCCCTGGGCTCGCTTCCGAGCGAGGAGGCCCTCGTGGAGGACGTGCTCGGGCGCGCGGTCGGCGTCCTCGACGCCTCGCGCGGATACCTCGCGACCTACGGCGAGGGCGGCGCGGTCCGCGCGGAGGCCCGGGTGGGTCTCGCGCGCCACCTGTCGGAATCCGTCGTGGCGGCGGACGAGTTCCTCCGCGACGTGCTCGCGGCCGACGCCGCGGTCCGCCGGGAGAAGTTCCGGCTCCTGCGCACGCCCGTCTCGGCGGCGATCGGCGTCCCGATCCGCGGAGGCCCGCGGACCGTCGGCGTGCTCGTGCTGGCGGACAAGGAGCTGAGGCGCGGCGAGAAAGCGGCGTTCGCGGAGGAGGACGCGCGCTTCCTCTCCTCCCTCGCGGGCCTGTGCGGCATGGCGATCGAGAACCGCCGCCACCTCGAGCGCCTGACCCGCGAGCGCGAGCGCCTGGAGGAAGAAAACCGGCGCCTGCTCGACGAGACGGGCCGCGCGGCGGCGGGGCGGCTCTTCGTCGGCGAGTCTCCGGCGGCGCGGCGAGTGCTCGATCTCGTGGGACGGGTCGCCTCGTCCCGCATCTCGGTCCTGATCACGGGCGAGAGCGGCACGGGCAAGGAGCTCGTGGCGCGGATGATCCATGCCCGCAGCGACCGGGCCGAGCAGCCGTTCGTCGCGATCAACTGCGCGGCGCTTCCGGAGACACTGCTCGAGTCGGAGCTCTTCGGCATCGAGCGCGGCGTGGCCACCGGCGTCGAGGCCCGGCAGGGCCGCTTCGAAGGGGCCAACGGCGGGACGCTCTTCCTGGACGAGATCGGCGACATGCCGATCGCGCTCCAGGCGAAGCTCCTGCGCGTGCTCCAGGAGCGGGAGATCGAGCGGGTGGGCGGGCGGCGCCGCATCCCGATCGACGTCCGCGTGCTCGCCGCGACGCACGCGAACCTTCCGGCCCGAATCGCGCGCGGGGAGTTCCGCGAGGATCTCTACTATCGCCTCCGGGTCGTCGAGATCGCTCTGCCTCCCCTGCGCGAGCGGCGCGAGGACATTCCGCGGCTCGTGCGCCACTTCCTCGACCGGTTCGCGGCGCGCGAGGGCCGCGACGCTCCGATCCTCGAACGCGAAGCGTACGCGGCGCTCCTGACCCACGAATTTTCCGGCAACATCCGCGAGCTCGAAAACCTGCTCGAGGGGGCGGCCGCGCTGTCGCAGGGGGGGATCGTGCGGCGCGAAGACCTGCAGTGGCTGCCGCCGGCGGCGCCGGCCGCCGTGGGACTCGAGCCCTCGGGAAGCTCGGAGGAGCCCGCGAGCCTCAAGGCGCTCGAGGATCGTCACATCGAGCGCGTGCTCAGGATCGCCGGCGGAAACAAGAGCCGTGCGGCCCGACTGCTCGGAATCAGCCGGCGGACGCTCTATCGGCGCAGGTCAGTGGGACAATAAGGTACAGTAGCAAATTGTCACGACTAGTATATTACTATCCTATTTTGAGTTATTTAGCGACTGATTCTACGATCAATCGATAGTGATATGTAGCCTAATGGCACATACATCAAACTCCATTGCTCTGACGGCTTCCATCACCTAAACGTCTCATCTTGAACAACTTAACTCTGATTTCGCCGGCTCGGCCTCTTGGCAGGGACCTTGCCCTGTGTAATTGCCGAGTCACCCATGAAGAAAGAGCTCGCCGTCCCCGTCTTCGAAGTCGCCGCCCCCGGCGTGCTCTGGTCGCTCCTTCTGGGAGAGCTCGCGATCGGTTCGCTTCTCTTCCTCTCCGATAGACTCCCGCCGGTTCTCTTCCGATCGCTGCAGCTCTTTCTGCGTTTCTGACGCACGAGGGTCCGACCGCAAACCTGATGGTCCAACGGAAGACGGCTCCTCCGACGCCCCAGATCGGGGGCTCGCGCGACATCTCTCTGGACATCCCGGTAGCGCCGGAGATGGAGATCGTCGCGACGGCCCAGGCGGCCGCTCTCGGCGAGCACGTCGGAATGTCCCGCGATAAGATCGACGAGGTCAAACTGGCGCTCGTGGAGGCCTGCATCAACGCCTTCGAGCACGCGCACACGCGCGACGAGCGGCTGCACCTGACCTTTCGTTTGGGTCGGGACGAAGGCGGAGGTGACTGGCTGGAGGTCGAGGTCTTCGATCAGGGACGGGGCTTCGATCACCTGCGCCTCGAGCCGCCCACTCCGGAGCAGACGTTCCAGGGCAAGCGCAAGCGAGGGTGGGGACTCCAGATCATTCGCAGCCTGATGGACGGCGTGCAGATCAGCTCGGGAGACTGGGGAACGCGGATCGTCATGAGGAAGTACAAGTGAGCGACGCCTGCAAGGTGACGGCCGAGCGCCGCGGCGACGTGGCGGTCCTCTGGACGGACGGATACATCAACAACCAGGGAGGCGAGGAAATCGCCCGCGAGGCCTACTCCCAGCTCGAGGCCGGCGCGCGCGCCCTCGTCATGAATCTCGAAAAGACTCGGATCGTCAATTCGATCGGCATCTCGATCCTGATCGAGGTGCTCGAGCGGGTGATGGACCGCAAGGGGGTCCTGGCCTTCTGCGGTCTGACACCGACGATCGACAAGACGTTCCGCATCATGGGCCTCGCGCAGTACGCCACGATCTACCCCACGCAGGAGGAGGCGCTCCAGGCCGTCTCGCCGCGCGTCTGACCTCCATGCGTCCCGCGCCGGAACGTTCCTCCGATCGCATGCGCGATGCGTGGAGGGAGGTCGGTGTCGTCCTGCGCCAGGATCCGGACCGGCCCGCGCCCGCACGGGTGGCGGGAACCGCCGCGATGGTCTCGGGCGCCTCCCGCTCCGCGCTCTTCCTCCGGGAAAAGGGGCGCTGGAGCGAGGCGGCGACATTCGGCGGCGCCGGCGACTGGACGATGCCGGAGCCGTGCCCTTCCGAGAGCGGCGTGCGCGACGGGCGTCTCTGGGTGCGCCTCGAGGCGGAAGGGGAGCTGCACGGCCTGCTCGGCCTCGAGGGCGTCCCGGCCGAGGAGGCCGCGGACCTCGCCGCGATCCTCGGGGCGCTGCTCGGACCCGCGCTCGGCGCACACCGTTTCTCGCGCCTCGTGAAGGAGGCCGACTTCGAGGTCCGGACGCGCGTCCTGGAGCTCGAGTCGCTCTACGACCTGGGGCTCTCGCTCGCCGGCCAGCTCGATCTGCCCGCGCTCGCCGACGAGGTGCTCTTCCGGTCGATCTCGCTGACGGACGCGCGCAAGGGGAGCCTCGTCCTGCTCGCCGAGGACGGGTCGGCGCTGCTGTCCCGGCACATCGGCGGGGAGCTCGTGTCCCCGCGCGAGGTCCCGCGCTGGGCGCTGCCGGAAGGGGAGGCCGTCGTCAACAATGCGGCCGCCGACGAGCTCACGGCGGGCCTGCGGCTGTCCTCTTGCGAGAAGTGCCTGGCCGTCGCGATCTCCGTTCCCGGGCGGCGCCTCGGCGTCATCGCCGTGGCGGACAAGGAGTCGCGCGACAGCGGTGTGCTCGACTTCACCGCGACCGACGCGCGCCTTCTCTCGCTCTTCGCGAATCAGGCCGCGGCGGCGATCGAGACCGCGCGGCTCCACCAAGCGGCCATCGAGAAGGAGCGCATCGAGCGGGAGCTCGAGCTCGCCGCCGCGATCCAGCGGGAAATCCTGCCGCGCGCCCTGCCGCTAGTGCCGGGGGTCGAGCTCGCGGCGTCGAACGTGCCCACGCGCCAGGTCGGCGGCGACTACTACGATTTCTTCCCGCTGTCGGAGGGACGGCTCGGCTTTCTCGTGGCGGACGTCTCGGGCAAGGGCGTGCCGGCCGCGCTCCTCGTCTCGACCGTCCACTCGGCGGTGCACCTGCAGATCGACGAGGCCAAGACGATCGCCGAGCTCGTCGCGCGCATCGACCGCCATCTGCAGCGCTTCGCCGCGACGCGAAAGTTCCTGACGCTCTTCTTCGGCCTGCTCGAGCCCGACTCGGGGCTCTTCCGGTACGTCTCGGCCGGGCACAACCCGGCGCTCGTGGCGCGGGCCGACGGACGCCTCGAGCGGCTCGAGTCGACCGGCGTTCCGGTGGGGATGCTGCCCGGCGCGTCGTGGCGCGAGGAGACGCGGACGCTCGGCCATGGCGACCTCCTCTGCGTCTACACGGACGGCGTGACCGAGGCGGTCAACGAGAATGACGAGGAATTCGGCCTCGACCGCCTCTCGGCGCTCGTCACGCGGCAGGCGGCGCAGCCCGTGGGGCGGATCTGCGACGCGGTGCTGTCGGCGGTCTCCGACTTCGCCCGGGGCATGCCGCAGTACGACGACCAGACGCTGCTGATCGCGCGGCGGGTCTGACCGTCTAGAATCGGCGCGTGCTGCTGCCGCTTCTGGCTGTCTCCGCCCTGGCGGCGACTCCGGCCCCGGCCCTCCTCCTCGAGGGCGGCCTGGTCTACGCGGCGCCCCAGGAGCCGGCGCGCCGGGCGAGCATCCTGCTCCGCGACGGAAAGATCGCCTTCGTCGGCGACGCGGCGGCCGCGCGGGCGCAGGCCGGCGGCGCCCGAGCGATCGATCTCTCGGGACGCTTCGTCTTCGCCGGCTGGGCGGACGCGCACGGACATCTCGAGGGACTCGGGGAGGCGCTCGAGATCGCCGACCTGCGCGGGGCGGCTTCGGCCGGGGAAGCGGCGACCCGGATGTCCCTCGCCGCCGCGTCGCTTCCGCCGGGCGCCTGGGCCGCCGGGCGCGCCTGGGACCAGAACCTCTGGCCGGGACAACGGTTTCCCGACGCGCGGGATCTGGACGCCGCGATCCCCGATCGGCCGGCCTGGGCGGAGCGTGTGGACGGGCACGCGGTCTGGGTCAACTCGAAGGCGCTCGCGGCGGCGGGTCTCGTCCGGGAGACGCCCGACCCGCCCGGCGGCCGGATCATGCGTCGCGCGGACGGGACGCCCTCGGGCGTTCTCGTGGACGAGGCGGTCGGCCTCCTGCGCCGCGTCGTCCCCGTGGCCTCGTCCGCCGACCGCGAACGTCGGCTCCTCGCCGCGGCGCGTGCGTGCGCGCGCGCGGGCCTCACCGAGGTCCAGGACGCCTCGCGTTACGGACCGGAGTCTCTCGCGGCCCTCGAGCGGCTGGCCGGCCGCGGCGAGCTCCCGATCCGCGTCTATGCGACGGTCTCCGCGGACGAGGATCTGCTCCCGGCGTCCTTCCGCCGCGGTGTCCGGATCGGCCGCGGCTCGGACTTCCTGACCGTGCGGGCGATCAAGGTGATCGCCGACGGTGCGCTCGGGTCGCGGGGCGCGGCGCTCGAGGCGGACTACTCCGACGAGCCGGGGCAGCGCGGCCTCCTCGTGACGCCTCCCGAGCGGATCGACGTGCTCGCGCGCGAGGCGCGCCAGAACGGCTGGCAGCTCTGGGTCCACGCGATCGGCGACCGCGCGAACCGGCGGACCCTCGACGCCTTCGAGAAGGCCGCCGCCGCGGTCCCGCGCGCGGCGCCCGGCGGCGATCGCCCGCGGATCGAGCACGCGCAGGTCGTCGCGCTCTCCGACATTCCGCGGTTCGCGAAGGACGGCGTCATCGCTTCGATCCAGCCGACGCACGCCACGTCCGACATGCCGTGGGCCGAGAAGCGCGTCGGCCCGAAGCGAATCGAAGGCGCGTACGCGTGGCGGCGCCTCAAGGCGGCGGGCGCGCGCCTGGCCGGAGGCAGCGACTTTCCGGTCGAGTCGGAGAATCCGCTCCGCGGCTTCTACGCCGCCGTGACGCGCCAGGACCTCGCCGGAAATCCTCCCGGCGGCTGGCGCCCCGAGGAACGGCTCACGCGGCCCGAGGCGCTCGCGCTCTTCACGACCGACGCGGCGTACGCGGCGTTCGAGGAGGGGCGGCGAGGCAAGATCGCGCCCGGGTACGACGCGGACCTGACCGTGCTCGCGGCCGATCCCATGACCGCGGCGCCGCGCGAGATCCCCTCGATCCGGCCGGCCCTCGTGATCGTCGGCGGACGCATCGTGTGGGATGCGGGAGCGCCCGCGAAATGAGGACCGGACTCGTGCCCTGGCTCGTCGCGGCGCTCGCCGCCGCAGGAAGCTGCGGCCGATCGGAACCGCCGGTCCCGCGTCCCAAAGCGGGCGCCGACGCCGAGGCGGCCAAGCGCACGCGCATGGTCGAGACGCAGATCGTCTCGCGCGGCGTGCGCGACCCGAGGGTGCTCGCCGCGCTGCGGGAGGTGCCGCGGCATCTCTTCGTCGAGCCGTCCCAGCAGGCGCGCGCCTACGACGACACGCCGCTGCCGATCGCCGGACACCAGACGATCTCGCAGCCGTACATCGTCGCGCTCATGACGGAGCTCCTCGACCTGACGCCGAACGAAAGGGCCCTCGAGATCGGCACCGGCTCCGGATATCAGAGCGCCATTCTGTCGAGGGTCTGCAAGCAGGTCTACTCGATCGAGATCGTGCCCGAGCTCGCCCGGTCGGCGGCGGAGCGGCTCAAGTCGCTCGGCTACGACAACGTGGTCGTGCGCGAAGGGGACGGCTACCGCGGCTGGCCGGAGGAGGCGCCGTTCGACGCCATCATCGTGACCGCCGCGCCGGAGCGCCTGCCGCAGCCGCTGCTCGACCAGCTCGCGCCCAACGGGCGCCTGGTCATCCCGGTGGGCGGCTTCTTCCAGGAGCTCAAGGTGTACCGGAAGGACGCGGCGGGCGTCGTGACCGAGCAGGCGATCCTGCCCGTGCGCTTCGTTCCGATGACCGGCGAAGTCGAGAAGACCCCGACGCTTCCCGACAATTGATCGCGCGCCCGATCGCTTGAAACGCACCTTCAAGGCGTTCACCTACCGGGATTTCCGCCTCATGTGGGCGGGCGCCTTCACCTCGAGCGTCGGCACGTGGATGCAGGAGGTCGCGCAGAACTGGCTCATCCTCACGATGACCGGCAACGTCGCGCTCCTCGGGCTCGACGCGTTTCTCGGCGACGCGCCGTTCCTGCTCTTCTCCCTCTTCGGCGGCGTGTTCGCCGACCGTTTCGACCGGCGGAAAATCCTCCTCGGCTCGCAGGTCGTGCAGATGGCGAGCGCCGTGACGCTCGCGGCGCTCATCCTCGGCGGCGGGCTCCGCGTCTGGATCATCCTGACGCTCTCGTTCGTCGTCGGCCTCGCACAGTCTTTCGGCGGACCCGCCTACCAGGCGCTCGTCCCGACCCTCGTCGACAGGGAGGACCTGCCGAACGCCGTGGCGCTGAACTCGATCCAGTTCAACCTCGCGCGCGTGATCGGGCCGGTGCTCGCCGGCGTAGCGTTCTATCGGCTCGGCGCCGCGGCCTGCTTCGGCCTGAACGCCGTGTCCTTTCTCGCTCCGATCGCGGCGCTCCTCGTCTTGACGCGCGGCGGCATCGAGGGGAAACCGACCGAGAACGTGATGCAGAGCCTGAAGACCGGCCTGCGCGCCGTGCGAGATCAGAAGTCGCTGCGCGGCCTCGTGGGCCTCGCGTTCGCCGGAAGCCTCTGCTCCTTCCCGCTCGTGACGTTCCTGCCGGTGTTCGCGAAGGAGGTCTTCCACCGCGACGCCCGCGGCTACAGCGTGCTCCTCGCCGCCTTCGGGATCGGCGCGATCGCGGGCGCGATCGGCGTCGCGAGCCTCGGGCACGTCCGCCACAAGGGCGTCGTCGCGGTCTCGATGCAGGTCACGTTCGGCGCGCTCATGGCCGGCTTCGCGCTGTCTCGGACGCCCGTCCTTTCGTACGTGCTCCTCGCGCTCGCGGGCGCCGCGCTCATGGTGGTGTTCGCGCTCTTCATGACGCTCGTCCAGTCGAACGTCGAGGACCACCTCCGCGGCCGGGTCGTCTCCGTGTACTCGCTCGCGTTTCGCGGCGCGATCCCGCTCGGCAATCTGGCGGCGGGCGCGCTCGCCAAGGCGTTCTCGGCGCCGGCGGTGCTCGTCGGAAACGGGATCCTGCTCGTAGCGCTCGGGCTGACGGTTCTGTCTCGCGGCCGCGAGGGGGTGACTTCTCTCTAGGGAGCCGATTCCCGGAGGCGGAAGCGCTGGATCTTTCCCGTCGCGGTCTTCGGGAGTTCGGCGACGATCGTGACCCAGCGCGGGCATTTGTACGGCTCGAGCCGCTCTTTCGCGAACGCGCGCAACGCCTCGGGCAGTCCGTCGGCCGGCGTTCCCGGCCGCGCGGCGACGAAGGCGTGCGGCTTCACGAGCCCGTCGGCGTCCCGGCGGGCGACGACGGCGCATTCGAGAACGGACGGGTGCGAGACGAGGGCCGCTTCGACCTCGACGGGGGAGACCCAGATCCCGCCGACCTTCAGCATGTCGTCGCTTCGTCCGGCGTGCCAGTAGAAGCCGTCGGCGTCGCGGCGGTATTTGTCCCCGGTGCGGAGCCACTCGCCCGCGAGCGTCGCCTTGGTGGCCTCGTGCTTGTTCCAGTAAAGCGCCATGACCGAGTCGCCGCTCACGAGCAGGTCGCCGATCTCCTCGGGCGCCGTCTCCTCGCCCGCCTCGTTCACGATGCGCGCCGCATAGCCCTCGACCGGCCGCCCGCTCGACCCGGGGCGCACGGCGCCCGGGCGATTCGAGACGAACATGTGGCAAGCCTCGGTCGATCCGATGCCGTCCCAGATCTCGAGGCCCGTGTGCTCGCGCCAGCGCTCGAAGAGGCTCGCGGGGAGGGCCTCGCCCGCCGAGGCGCAGGCGCGCACGCTCGAGAAGTCGGCCTCGATCCCGCGCTCCATCGCCGCGAGCATCTGGGCGTATGCGGTCGGGACGCCGAAGAAGAGCGTCGGGCGATGACGGCGGATCTGCGCGAAGACGGCGTCGGGCGTGGGCCGTCCCGGGTAGAGCGCCGTCGAGGCGCCGACGTCGAACGGGAAGTACTGCGCGTTCCCGAGCCCGTAGGCGAAGAAGAGTTTCGCGACCGAGAAGCAGCGGTCCGACGGACGGATGCCGAGCACGGTCTCGCCGTAGGTCCGCGCGCAGATCCACATGTCGTGCTGCAAGTGGACGACGCCCTTGGGCTCGCCGGTCGTGCCGCTCGAGTAGAGGAAGAACGCGAAGGCGTCGCGGTGGGTCGCGACGTAGTCGGAGATCGGCGTGCTCGCCGCGAGGCGCGCTCCGGCTTCGGCCGCGTCCCAGGCCGCACAGCCGTTGTTCGCGATTGCCGCGCCGTCGACGAGTTCGCGATCGAAGACGAGGAGGCGCGGATCGCAGTCGGCGAGGGTCGCGCGCAGTTTCTCGGGCAGGATCACGGGATTGAGCGGCGCGGCGACCGCGCCCGCTGCGATCGCGCCCCAGAACGCCGCCGCGAAGAGTGGCCCGTCGGGCAGGATCAGCGCGACGCGATCGCCCCCGTGAATGCCGGCGTCCCGGAGCGCCCCCGCGAAGGCCCGAACCCGGCGGTCGAGGTCCCCATAGGAAATCCGCTCCGAGTCCGTGACGATGGCGACGTCCCCGCCGCGCCCCTCCGCCGCGTGCCGCCCGACGAACCATTGAGCGGCATTGAATTGGTCGGGGAGGTGGTCACTCGCCCGCATGGTGACCAGCTCGCGGCGCGAGGAGTCTCCCTCCGTCGCCTTCGCTTGCGAGGGAATCCGGCGGCCGCCGCCGGCTCGCGGCTCGCCATCCGCGCCTCGGCCGCTCGCCTGATTCCCTCGCTGCCCTCCGGCTGCCGCAGCGCGAGTTGCATCGCTCGATGAACGTCGCGAAGCTTTGTCGCGCTGCGAACAAATCGATTTTCACCCTCAGACAACACCCGCTCGCGGCGCGAAGAGTCTCCCGAGGTAATCGAGGGAGGAGCCTCGCGCCGCGGGAGCGAGCCTGCAGCGAGGGATCAGGCCCGCAGTCGAGGCCCTTTGGCCGAGCTGCGGGCCGGTGGCGGCCGCCGAGCCGAAGCCTGAGTGCCGCCCAGCGGCGGCCGCCAGATCCTGAGCAAGGGCGAGCGACGAAACTGGTGGAGCTGACCGGGATCGAACCGGCGACCTCGTGAGTGCGATTCACGCGCTCTCCCAAACTGAGCTACAGCCCCACGCCGCCAGCGGGCCGCGCAGAATAGCACGCGGTGGGTCGGCGGACAAGCGTCTCCGGGATCTGCCGTAGGATCGCGCCGTGCATCACGGCGACATTTCCTCGTTCCTGGTCGCTTTCGCGGCGGCGCTCGCGGGGGCGAAGCTCTTCGGCGAGTTCGCCGAGCGGCTCGGCCAGCCGGCGGTTCTGGGAGAGCTGCTCGTGGGGGTTCTGCTCGGTCCCTCGGTGCTCGGACTCGTCCCGCTCTCGCACGGCGTGCTGCTGGTGGCCGAGATCGGCGTGGTCCTGCTCCTCTTCGAGGTCGGCCTCGAGACCGATCTGACCGAGCTCGCGCGGGTCGGCCTGCCGGCGCTCGCCGTGGCGATCGCCGGCATGATCCTGCCCTTCGTCGGCGGCTGGGCGCTGGCTCGCGCAGCGGGGCAGGCGCCGATCACGGCGATCTTCATCGGCGCCGCGCTGACGGCCACGTCCATCGGCATCACAGCGCGCGTTCTCTCGGAGCTCGGCGTGCTTCGGACTCGCGAGGGCCAGATCATCCTCGGAGCCGCCGTCCTCGACGACGTGCTCGGTCTCGTCGTGCTCGCCGTCGTCAGCCAGATCGCCGAGAAGGGCCGCGTGGACACCGGCGCGGCGGTCCGGGCCGCTCTGTTCTCGATCGGGTTTCTCGCCGTCGCGCTCGCCGTGGGGATCCCGCTCGGGAAGAGATTGATCCAGGTCGTCGGCTCGGCCCGCGTGCGAGGCGTCCTCGTCGCCGCGGCCGTGGCTTTCGCGCTCCTGATGGCCCGCGCGGCGCAGGCCGCCGGCTCGGCCGCGATCGTCGGCGCGTTCGCCGCCGGGATGGCGCTCGCCCGGACGAACCGACGCCACGACATCGACGCCGCCGTAAAGCCCGCCGTGGATCTGTTCGCGCCCGTCTTCTTCGTGTCCGTCGGAGCGCAGGTGGACGTCCGCTTCCTCGATCCCACCGTCGCGTCGAACCGTCGGGGCCTGCTCCTCGCACTCGTCCTGACGATCGTCGGCTTCCTCGGCAAGTTCGCGGCGGGCTACTGCGCCTGGGGCGGCGTACGGCGCGCGTTCATCGGGGCGGGGATGGTGCCGCGCGGCGAGGTCGGCCTGATCTTCGCGTCGCTCGGGAAACAGACCGGCGCGCTCCCGCCCGGCGTCTTCGTGGCCGTCGTGATCGCGGTGTTCGCGACGACATTCCTCGCGCCGCCGCTCCTGAAGGCTCTCGCGCCGCCGCGGCCGGCGGCCTGACCGTCAGTCCTGCAGATCGGCGAGCGTCGCGCCGAGCAGCACGTGCCGCTCCTTCTCGAGGCGCGCAAAGATCGGCTCGAGCACCAGCACGACGCGATCCTGCTCGTGGGGGCTGATGCGGAAGAGGTCCGGCGAAATCGCCTCGACCACCTCGGCCACGCTGATCTGCCACGGCTTGTGCGCGAGCCGGTAGCCGCTCGACGGATCGCCCTCGATGATCCCCTTCTTGAGGAGCGCTTTCAGGATCTGCTCGGCCTCGCCGGCGTCCGCCTCCTGGTGCTCGTAGAGCTCCTGGAAGCCGTCGGTCTCGCCGCGCGTCAGCCGCAGCAGCATCCGGATGGCGTTCTCCGCCTGGCCCGCGCGCGACGCGCCGGGAATGTCCGGGCGCCCCGTCTGCACCTGGATGGCTCGCGTCAGCTCGACGCCGAGCAGGATCAGGACCCACAGGAGATAGATGGAGAAGAGCGACAGGAGGACGAGGGCGAGGTAGCCCGTGATCAGGTTCATCGACGAGAGCGCGTGCACGTAGAGGCCGAAAAGGCCGCGGAGGACTTCCAGAGCGATCGACATGAGGCCGGCGGCGACGCTGGCCGCGGTCCACCGCACGTAGGCGTTGGGGAGGAACTTGTAGAGCAGCGTGAGGGCGGCCCATTCGATCGCGAAGCGCAGCGCGTGCTCCGCGTCGGGCGAGCCGAGGAGGGGCCCGCCCACGCCGGTGTCGCGGAGGCGGCGGAAGCCGAGCGCGAGAGCGCCGGCGAGCAGCGATCCCGCGAGCAGCATCAGCGAATAGATCGCGATGCGCGGCATCCAGGCCCGGCGGCGCGGCGCGCCCCAGACGGCGTTGAAGACGCCCTCGACGATGAAGATCATGCGGATCGAGGATCCGATCAAGACCGCCAGCCCGATTCCGGAGATCGCGAGCGACTCGCGGATGAACTCGCGAAGGTTCTCCGACAGGCGGGCGGCGTGGAAGGGGAGGATCCGATTGGCGAGGTCCACGATCTCGTTGACGTTGTCCTGGAAGAACGCCGCGAAGAGGAGCGCGAAGGTCGCGAGCAGCGGCACCGCGAGCAGCAGGGTCGCGAAGGCGAGCGAGCCCGCGAGGTCGAGCCCGCGGTCCGCGTTGAAACCGTTGTAGGTCTCGACGACGACGTTGCGCAACGCGACGCCGGCGCGCAGGATGCTCGTGGGCGCCCAGGGCGCGCGCTGGCGGGTCTTTTCGACGGTCAGCGTGACCGGCCGCTTCATCGGTTCGATCGCTAGGGTATATGATGCGGGCCTTCCGACCGGGAGGTGCTATGGGCAAGGACACTCCTTTCGACCGCGCTCGGGATTTCGTCGAAGAGAAGATCGACCAGACGAAGGACGCTCTGGGCGAGGGTTACTCGCGTGCGCGCGACCAGTTCGACGATGTCAGCGAGGAGGCCCGCAAGAACTTCAAGAAGACGGCCAGCCGCCTGCAGAAGGACTACGGGCCGCTGTGGGACGACGTGCGCGGCTACGTGCGGGAGAACCCCGGCGCGTCGCTCGCCATCGCGATCGGCGCCGGCTTCCTGCTCGGCTTCGTCCTGCGCGGCGGCGACGACTAATCTCCCGCCCGTCCGATGGAGGCGGTCCGGCACGCCGCCTCCTATAATCCGGGCGTGACTCCCGCCACGACCCGTCCTCCGGCCCTGTCGACGTTCGCCTCCAAGGCGGGCTGCGCCTGCAAGATTCCGCAGTTCGACCTTTCGTCGCTCCTCTCGAAGCTTCCGGTCCCGAAAGATCCGAACCTCCTCGTCGGCAACGACACGTCCGACGACGCCGCGGTGTATCGCATCGGCGGCGGACAGGCGCTCGTCTTCACCGTGGACTTCTTCACGCCGGTCGTGGACGACCCGTTCGTCTTCGGCCAGATCGCCGCGGCCAACGCGCTCTCCGACGTCTATGCGATGGGAGGCCGCCCCGTCTTGGCTCTGGCGCTCGCGGCGTTCCCTCTGTCGGTGCTGCCGCGGGAGACGCTCGAGGGGATCCTGCGCGGCGGAGCCGAGAAGGCCGCCGAGGCGGGCGCCGTCGTCGCGGGCGGGCACTCGATCGACCACGACATTCCCCTGTATGGCCTCGCCGTCGCCGGTCTCGTCGCGGAGTCGCGCGTCACGAGAAACGCCGGCGCGCGGCCGGGGGACGCGCTCGTGCTGTCCAAGCCGCTCGGCATCGGCGTGACGGTGCGCGCCGGCCGCATCGACACGTCGGCCGGGGAGGGGGCGCAACGGCTCCTGTCGGCGGAGGCGGCGGCGGAGGCGGCGGCGACGATGGCGCAGCTCAATCGTCCCGCCGCGGAGGCGATGGACGGCTTCTCGGTGCATGCCGCGACCGACGTGACGGGCTTCGGGCTGCTCGGCCACGCGTTCGAGATGATGGAGGCTTCCGGCACGACGGGAGAGTTCCGCGTCGCGAACGTCCCACTCCTGTCGGAAGCGCGGCGCCTCGCGGCGTCCGGCGCCGTTCCGGGCGGCTCGCGTGCCAACGCGCGCAACCTCGCGCCGCGCGCCGCGCGCGGAGCGGGCGTGACCGACGAGGACTTCCTCCTGCTCTGCGACGCGCAGACCTCGGGCGGGCTCCTCGTCGCGCTGCCCGAGTCCGAGGCGGAAGCGTACGCGGCGGCTTGCCGCGCCCGCGGAGCATCTCGCGCCGCGGTCGTGGGCCGCGTGATCGCGCGCGGCGAAAAGGCGCTGCGCGTCGAGCCCTGAGCTCGAGGAAGGAGCGGTCGTGAAGGAAAAGGATGAGGAGTGGGTCGAAGTCGCCTCGGTCGGACAGGATGACGAGGCGGCGCTGATCGCCGGGTTCCTCGAGTCGCAGGGGATTCCGTCCGAGGTCGAAGGCCCGTCGATGTCGCCGTTTCCCGAAGACCTCGGGGCCTTCGGGACGAGCCGCGTGATGGTGCCGCCCGAGCGGGCCGAAGAGGCGCACGCCGCGCTCGCCCGCCGCGAGCGCGAGTTCGAAGCGCAGGGCGGCCGCGAGGAAGAGGACTCCGAGGAGCGCGACGAGTGAGGAATCTGGCGCCGGGCACGAAGCTCGGCCGCTTTCAGATTCTTTCGGTGGTCGGCGAGGGGGCGATGGGAGTCGTCTACCTCGCGCGCGACCCCGAGATCGAGCGCACCGTCGCGGTCAAGACGCTGCGCGCGATGGCGGAGGCGAGCGGCGCGGCGCGCGCCGATCTCGAGGCGCGATTCCTCAAGGAAGCGAAGCTCGCCGGCCGCCTGCAGCATCCGAACGTCGTGACCGTGTACGAGGTCGGCCGCGAGGGGGAGACCTCGTTCATCGCCATGGAGTACGTGGACGGCGAGTCGCTCAACCGCGTCGCGTCGTCGGACCCGGGGCTCGACGCGGCGGCCCGCATCGAGATCGTCCGGCAGGTCGCGCTGGCCCTCGAGCATGCGCACGGGCGCGGCGTGCTCCATCGCGACATCAAGCCCGGAAACATCCTCGTCACGCGCGACCGCCGCGTCAAAGTCGCCGACTTCGGCATCGGAAAGCTCCTCGCGGGCGGCACGGGAGACCTGACGCGCACGGGCCAGATGCTGGGAAGCCCGGCGTACATGTCGCCGGAACAGATCAAGGGAGAGAAGCTCGACGGCCGTTCGGACCTCTTCTCCCTGGGAGTCGTCACCTACGAGCTGCTGACCGGAGCGCGCCCGTTCCCCGGCGACTCGATCACGACGCTCGTCTACCAGATCCTCCACACCGAGCCGCGCGATCCGCTCGCGCTGCGCGGCGACCTGCCGCCCGTCGCGCGGGAAGTCTTCGCGCGGCTGCTCGCCAAGTCGCCCGACCGGCGTCCGGCGGACGCGGCGGGTTTTCTGAAGGAGATCCGGAGGATCGAGGCGGAGCTCCGCGACGTCGCGCCGACGCAGGCGCTGCCGGCCGAGCGCCTGACGGCCCCGCTCGAAGTCACGGCGCGGCGCGAGCCGCCGGCGCCTCCGGCTCCTCCGGCTCCTGTCCCGCCTCCGACGGCCCCGCCGTCTCCGTCCGCGCCGGCGCCGCCCGCTCTGGCGAAGGATCGCTCGCGGAGCTCCGGCCCGCTGTATCTCTTCGGCGCGGCGGCGCTCCTCGCCGCGATCGCGTTCCTTCTCTGGATCTGGCGCTCGCCGGGCCGGCGCGAGGAACTGGCCGCCGCGGCTCCCGGCGCGACGCCGGCTTCGGCCGCGACGGTTGTGCCGAAGCCGACCGCCTCCGTTGCTCCGACCGAGGCCCCGACGATGGCGCTTCCGACTCCCGGGCCCGCCGAAGCCGCCGACGCGATCGTCGGCGCCACGCGGATCGTCGAGACGGCTCCGGCGCCGACCCGCGCTCGCCCGACCCCGAGGCCGGCCGCCCCGACGTCCGCCCCTCCGCCGCCGCAGCCTCCGCCGACGGCGCTGCCGGTCGCGGCGAACGCCGGCCCGGCCGCATCCGCCGAGCGCGCGCCGGCGGCCGACGACGCCGCGGCGGACAAGGTGTATCGCACGCGCCGCTTCGCGAAGTTCTCCGCCAGCCCGGACCAGGCGCGCCTGTATCTGGACGGCCGCTATGCGGGCATCGTGGACGACTGGGACGACCGCGGCGGCGGCAAGACGCTGCCCTTCGCGACCGAGGGACGCCATCGCGTGCGCCTCGAGCTGCCCGGCTACCGCGCGCTGCACCTCGACGTGATCGTCAGCCCCGAGGCCGACGACGAGACCGTGGAAATCGACGACGAGCTCAAGCGCCTCACCAAAGTGGATTACCCGAGGCTGAAGGGCCCGGCGGGCCGCACCGAGGGACCGGTCGTCTTCAGCGTCGTCCCGCCGAGCGCGGTCGTCACCGAGAACGGCCGCGCGCTCGGAGCCGCGTCCGCCTTCGGCCCCGCTTCGCCGTTGAAGCTGACCGGCCCGATGGTGCACGACCTCGAGATCGCCGCGCCGGGTTTCGAGCCCCGCGTCGTCCGCATCCTCGTCTCGTCGAACGCGGACCGGCCGCAGGCCGTCGTGGCCGTCGCGTTGAAGCCGCTGCCCGCCGCGGCGAAGTAGCACGAAGCGGCGCTTCGGCCGCAGCGGCCTCCGGGGATAGACTCGGCGCCAAGAAAACCCCGTATGGAATCACCATCGCGCGTCGGTGGCGCCGCGGTCCGCTGGACGGAGGGCTGGGCACGCCGGCGAAAGGCGCCGTCGCCCGGTGCTCCCGTCATTGGCGTGCTGCCCGGCGAAGGGGTCGGTCCCGAGGTGATCGCGGCGGCGTGCCGCGTCCTGCGCGCCGTCGAGAACGGCGCGGGCCGGCGGTTCGAGATCGCGACGGGCGGCCCCATCGGCCTGGAGGCGGAGCGGCTCGCCGGGCGCGTCTTGACCGGTGAGGTGGCCGCCTTCTGCGGCGACGTCTTCGATCGGGGTGGCGCCGTGCTGGCGGGGCCGGGAGGGGGTCGGTTCGTCTACGATCTTCGGCGGCGGTTCGATCTCTTCTGCAAACTGTCGCCGCTGCGTCCCTTCGATGCTCTGTCGCACGCCGGGCGCCTGAAGGTATCGGCCGTGGCCGGCTGCGACGTCCTCATCGTGCGGGACGGCGTCGAGGGCGTGTACCAGGGCGAATGGGACGAGCGCCGGGACCCCGAGGGCGGCCGCGTCTGCGAGCATCGCTTTCGGTACACGGAGCGCCACGTGCGCCGGATTCTGGCCGTCGCCGCCGGGCTGGCGGCGCAGCGTCGGGGTGCGCTCGCCGTGATCGTCAAGTCGGGAGGCGTCCCCGGCATCAGCGCACTGTGGAAGGCGGCCGGAATCGAAGCCGCGTCCCCGGCCGGCGTCGAGGTCGACATCCTGGACGTGGATCTCGCCGCGTACCGGCTGATCCAGGAGCCGAAGAGATTCGACGTGATCGCGGCCCCGAATCTCTTCGGCGACATCCTGACGGACCTCGGCGCGGTCCTGCTCGGCTCCCGCGGGCTCTCGTTTTCCGGCAACTTCTCCGAGGACGGCGCCGCGGTGTATCAGACCAACCACGGCTCGGCGCTCGACCTCGCGGGGCTCGACCGCGCCAACCCGCTGGGCCAGATCTCGACGCTCGCGCTCATGCTGCGCGAGAGCTTCGGCCTCGCGCGCGAGGCCGACTGGGTGGAGCGCGGGATCGCCGAGGTGCTGCGGCTCGGCTTCCGGACCTTCGACATCGCCGAGGAGGGGACGACGGTCGTCGGGACGGCGGAAATGGGCGACCGCGTCGTCGCCGCCGTCGAGCGGCTCGCCCGGTCTCCCGAGGGATGAGACCTCTCGTCCTTCTCGTCGACATGCAGAACGACTTCCTCGCCGCGGCGGGGCTCGAGCCGGCCGCCGCGGACGTCGTGCGCGGCGCGGCGCGGCTGCTTTGCGGTGCGCGCGCGCAGGGCATTCCCGTCGTCCACGTCTTGACGGCGATCGACGCCGCGGGAGGCGACCGGATGCCGCACTGGAAAGCGCTCGGACGATGGATGTGCGTCCGGGGAACTCCGGGCCATGCCCCGCCTCCGGAAGTCTCGCCGCGCACCGGAGAGACGGTCCTGGAAAAGACGTTCTTCTCGGCGTTCGCCGCGCCGGGACTCGACCGCGTCCTCGGGAACGCCGGCGCCGACGCGCTCTTCGTCGCGGGCGTCCATCTGCACGGATGTGTGCGCGCCACGGTCCTCGACGCTTACCAGCGCGGCCTCGAAGTCTGGGTCGCCGAGGACGCGGTCGGGAGCGACGACCCGCTGCACGCCGCCGTGACGCGCCGGTATCTCGAGGGCCGCGCGGCCCGCTTCGCTCCGGCCGAGGAGCTTCTTCGCCGGGTCGGCGGCAGCGGCGCACCGGAAGAGGCCGCGGTCCTGCCGGCGGCGGTCGTTGGCGGCCGGCGGTCTCCCGCGGCTCCGGGAGCCTGGCCGATCCACCGCTCGCCCCGGGACGGCCGCGCGCTCTTCGCGGTTCCCGCCGCGGATGCTTCGGCCGTGGCCGAAGCGGCGCGCGCATCGGCGGCCGCCCGGCTCGAGTGGCAGCGGCGTTCGCCGGAGGATCGGCGCCGACCGCTCGAACGGCTGGCGGATCGGCTCGAAGAGGCGGCCGGCGCCATCGCGCGCGATCTCGCCGCCGAGGTCGGGAAGCCCGTCACGGAGGCGGAGGCCGAGGTGCGGCGAGCCGGCGAGCTCCTTCGCGCGGCGCCGTCGCCGCCCGAGGAGCCGTGGCGGCCGGCCGGCGCGGAGACTCTCTGGCGCCGGGCGCCGGTCGGGGTCGTCGCGATCGTGACGCCCTGGAACAATCCGGTCGGCATCCCTCTCGGGAAGATCGGCCCCGCGCTCTCGCTTGGAAACGCCGTCGTCTGGAAGCCGGCGCCCGCCGCCTCGAGAGTGACCCTCGCGATTCTCGAGACGGCCCGCGAAGCCGGGGTCCCGGAAGGGCTGATCAACGTCGTCTTCGGCGACCACGGCACGGCGCGGGCGTTGATGGAGGACGAGCGCGTGGACGCGGTCTCCCTCTCCGGCTCCTCGGCCGCCGGTTGGACGGCGCAGGAGATCTGCGCCCGCCGGAGGATCCCGCTCCAGGCCGAGCTCGGCGGCAACAACGCCGCGATCGTGTGGGAGGGCGCGGATCTTCCCGCGGCGGCGGCGGCCGTGGCGCGCGGCGCGTTCGGCTTCGCCGGCCAGCGCTGCACGGCCAATCGGCGCGCCGTCGTCCAGGACGTTCTCTTCGACGGCTTCCTCGAGTCGATCGCCGCCGCCACGGCAGCCCTCCGGTGGGGAGATCCCCTCGATCCCTCGACGGAGGTGGGGCCGCTGGTCTCCGCGGCGGCACGCGACCGCGTGTCGGCCGCCGTCGCGCGTTCGCGAGGGCAAGCGGAGCGAATCGTCGTGCCCCACGCCGGCCCGGCTCCCGACGGCGACGGCGCCTACCTGCCTCCGACGATCGTCGTCGGCGCCGCCCCCGGGAGCGAAATCGTGCAGACCGAGACCTTCGGCCCGGTGCTCGTTCTTCAGCGCGCGCGGGACTTCGAGGAGGCCCTCGCCCTGTCGGGCGGCGTGCGGCAGGGCCTGGTCACCGCGCTCTTCGGAGGAGAGGCGCAGGCCGGACGGTTTCTCGACCGGGCGCGCGCCGGCGTGCTGAAGCGCGATCGGTCGACCGCGGGGGCCGACGCCGTGGCCCCCTTTGGCGGCTGGAAATTCTCGGGCGTGGGGCCCCCCGAGCGCGGGCCCGGGGACGTGGAGTTCTACACGCGGATTCAAGCGCTCTACGGCGCGCCGCCGCGGCTTCGCGAGCATGCCTGAGGTCGCCGGCCGAACGGAGACGGAGTCGCCGCCCGGCTTCGAGCTCTTCGAGAAGTCGGAGATCGAGCGCTCGATCGGCGAGCGTTTCGAGAAGATGGCCCGGCGTCATTCCGAGCGGGAGGCGATCCGGACTCTCGACGGCCGCGCCTGGACCTATGCGCGCCTGAACGCCGCGGCCAACCGTGTCGCGCGCACTCTCGCCCCTGCGGCGGCCGGCCGTCCGGTCGCGATCCTGCTGCCTCCGGACGCGCCCCTCTTCGCCGCGATGCTCGGGACACTCAAGGCCGGGAAGTTCTACGCGGTTCTCGACGCGTCGCTGCCCGCGGACCGCTTGCGGTCCGTCTTCGGGGCGCTCTCCGCCGAGATGATCGTCACGGACGAGGCGCGGCTGGCGATCGCGCTCGAGCTGGCCGCCTCCGGCGCACGAATTCTGCGGATCGAGGACGTCCTTCGGGAGGGAGACGCGTCCGACCCGGGCCCGAACGCCTCGCCCGATGATCCGGCGTACGTCCTGTTCACCTCGGGCTCGACGGGCGAGCCGAAGGGAGTCGTCCAGAGTCACCGAAACGTCCTGCACAACGCCCTCAAGCTCACGAACGGCCTTCGAATCTCGGCCGAAGACCGCCTGACGCTTCTTTCCTCGCCGAGCTTCGGCGCGTCGGTCTCGGACGTTTACGGCGCGCTCCTGAACGGGGCGGCCCTCCATCCCTTCCCGCTCGCCGGCGACGGCCTCCGCCTCCTGCCCCGCCGCGTCGCGGCGGCGGGCATCACCGTGTACCACTCGATCCCCGGCGTCTTCCGATCCTTCGTGGCGGCGCGCGACGGGACCGAGGATCTCTCGAGTCTTCGGGTCGTCCGGCTGGGCGGCGAGCCGGTGCTCGCGTCCGACTTCGACCTCTATCGGCGGCACTTTCCGAGAACCTGCCGTTTCCACACGGGGCTCGGGGCGACCGAGATGGCGGTGATCCGTCAGTGGTCCGCGGACCACGACACCCCCTGGCCGCCCGGCGTCCCGCTGGGATACGCGGTGGACGAGACGGAGGTCGTTCTCCTCGACGAGGAGGGGTGCGAGACGCGCGAGGAAGGCGAGATCGCGATCGTCGCGCGGACGCTGCCCATCGGTTACTGGAACGATCCGGTCCGCACCGCGCTCGCGTTCCCTCCCGTGCCCGGGCGGAGCGGCTTTCACCGGTATCGCACGGGGGATCTCGGACGTCTGCTTCCCGACGGATGCCTGCTCTACCTCGGGAGGAGGGATTCGCGGGTGAAGATCCGGGGGCACCGGGTCGAGATGGCCGAGGTCGAGGGAACGCTCCTCTCCCTTCCGGAAATTCGCGAGGCCGCGGTCGTGGCCCGCGAGGAACCGGGAGGCGCAAAGCTCGTGGCGTACGTCGTCTCCCGCCAGCCGCGCCGGCCCCGCGTCCGCGATCTCCGCGACGCGCTCGCCGGGCGCCTGCCCGATCCGATGGTGCCGTCGTCTTTCATCTTCCTCGAGGCGCTGCCGCGGACGCCCAACGGGAAGGTGGACCGGCACGCTCTGCCCGATCTCGCCGTGGCGGGGCCGGCGCTCGATGCGGACTACGCGGAGCCGACGGACGGTCCGGAGCGGATCACGGCCCAGATCTTCGCCGACGTGCTCGGGCTCGACCGCGTTGGCGCGGACGACGATTTCTTCGAGCTCGGCGGGACGTCGCTCCTCGCGACGGACCTGCTCGTGCGGCTCTCGGGCCGCCTCGGCGCCGAGCTCGGCGTGGCCGACCTGGTCGAGGCGGCGACCCCCGCCACCCTCGCCGCCCGGGCCGCGGCCGGAACCGCGGCGCCCGGCGCGCTCGTCACGTTCCAGCGCGGCGGAGACCGAAGGCCGGTCTTCGTGGTGCCGGGCGGCACGGGCGAAGGCGAGAACCTGTTTCTCGGCGCGACGCTGGCCCGGCGCGTGGGAGCGGGGTATCCCTTCTTCGGCTTTCGCTCGATCCCCGGGCCGCTTCCGCCGGTCCCGGTGCTCGCCGAAAGGCACGTCCGACAGCTCCGCGCGGTCCAGCCGCACGGGCCCTACTTCCTCGTCGGGGAGTGCGTCGGCGGAATCCTGGCGCTGGCGATGGCCCGAAAGCTGTCGGACGAAGGAGAGCCGGTGGCCTTCGTGGCCCTGCTCGACACGCCGTTCCCGACCGTCCGGAAGCGGCTGCACGCCCTTCTCCTGAGGCGCGCGCCGTGGGTGGAGAGCGTGGCGCGGCGTCTCGTCTACTACGCGGGCCGGCTTGGCCATCATGCGAAGGCGCTCCGCGCGCTCTCCGGAGGCCGTCTGGCCTACCTCTCGAGGAAGTTCGGGGTCGGAGCGAAAGGGTTCGTTTCGTCGGCCGCGGCGAACCGCGAGCCCGGTCTCCGCCGGCTCGCCTCCTACGCCGGGGACCTCCTGGCGTCGCGGCCGGCGTCCTTCTCGGGCCGCATCGGCCTCGTCGAAAGCGACGCGAGCCGGGAGAGCGGGTATGGGCGGGCCTGGGCGAATCGGGCGCCACAGGTCGAAGTCGTCGCGTGCCCCGGGGACCACTTCACCTACATCACGGTCCACGGAGACCGCGTCGCCGAGATCCTCCGCCGCTGGCTCGACGAGGCCGGCGGATCGTTCGGGCTCGGCTCCTAACCCGGCCCGGCCATCATCCGCCAGCGCGCGAGGCGGTCGGCGGTCTCGACGCACCGGCGCGCCGCGATGCGGCAGAGGAGCGCCGAGAGGTCCGCGCAGCCTTCCGGGTCCGAGTGCTCGAGCTTTTCGAAACGCGGCCGCGCGAGGACGAGGAGCACGGCCTCTTCGTGCGCGCGCGCATCGGCCGAGCGGCCCGGCGAGGCCGGATCCAGGATCGCCATCTCTCCGAAGATCTCGCCGGGTCCGAGGATCGCGAACGCCTCCTCGCCGCCCGCGAGCCGCCGCGAGATCCGGACGCGCCCCTGCGCGATCGCGAAGAGCGCGTCGCCGGGGTCGCCTTCGCGGAAAAGGAGTGCCTCCGCGGGGTAGCGCCGCTCTTCGGCGAAGGCCGCGAAGAGAAACCGGTCCGACGCGGACAGCCCGCCCGTCGAGAGCGTGCGGGTCTTGTCCTCGGCCGAGAGCGACGCCGCGCCGCCCTCCGCGGCCTGCGGAAGATTCGCCGGCGGCGCCTGACCGGGAAAGAACGCGCGGAAGAGATCGTTCAGCCGCGCCAGCCGGCGCGAGAGGCACGCGCGCATGTGCCGCAGCCACGCCGCGCGGTCGGCGTCGTCCGCGAAGAAGTCGGCCGTGAAGCCGAGGAGCGTCGCGGGCCCGGCCGCGCGCGCGTCGGCGCCGCGGGGAACCTCGAGCAGCGCCTCCTCGCCGACGAAGTCTCCCTCCGTCGCCTCGCCGAGCGTCTGCGGGCCGAACGGCGTCGCGCGCTCGAGCTCGATGCGTCCGGACACGACGAGCGAGATCTCGCCGGAAGCCTCGCCCTCGCGGTAGAGGTAGTTCCCCGCGGCGATCCGTCGCAGCTCGCCGCCCGAGGCCGCCGCGAAGAGGGCACGGTCGCCGACGCCCGCGAGCGAAGACATCTCCGAGAGGCGACGCGCGCGGTCGAGGACTCCCTCGGCCGAGGCGCTGCGGCGGACGAGGAAGCGCACGAGGCCGGCGGTGCGGTCGGGGAGCCGGACTCCCGGCCGGAGGCGCCGCGCGGCGTCCTCCAGCCGTCCGGCCGCGGCCGCCGCGGACTCCGCCCAGCCGGGCAGCGGCTCGGGCGCCAGGGCCCGCGCGGCCTTGAGGAAGCGCGCATCGGTCGCGTCGGGCAGGCCATCCGGCCGCAGCAGCGCCGCCTCGAGCAGATCGCCGACGGCATCGGGAAACCGCCGCTCGAGGAAGGAGAGCCGCCCGCGCGCCGAGGCGGTGCGCGGATCGAACGGGTTGGCCGAGCGGGCCTCGTCGAGGCGGCGCCGCGCCGACGCGAAATCGTGCGACGCGAGCGCGAGGAGCCCCAGGAGGACGTCGTCGTCGCTCTGCTCCGCGAGCTCCCGCGCGGCCTCCGGCTGGCCCGCCGCGAGCAGCAGCCGCGCCAGGGAGGAGCCGGCATCGCGTGAGGGCGGGCCGGACGGAGCCGACGTCATCGAAAGCCTCCTCGGATCGCGTGATTCTACGGGACGCGCGAAATGCCGGTCCCGCGCCGCGCTCGCGGGGATCGCGCGGGGTTGTGCTAATTTCCCCCTCCGCATGTGCGCCGCCCCGAGTGAAGCCGTCGCCGCAAAACGCACGCCGCTCTACGAGGTTCACCGCGAGCTCGGCGCCCGGCTCATCGACTTCGGCGGCTGGGAAATGCCGGTGCAGTACGAGGGCATCCTCGAGGAGCACCGCGCCGTGCGCGAGCGCGTGGGCCTCTTCGACGTGTCGCACATGGGCGAGCTCGAGGTCACGGGCCCCGGCGCGCTCGCCGCGCTCCAGCGCCTCACGCCGAACGACGTCGCGCGTCTGGCGGACGGGCGCATCCACTACTCGGCCTTCCTGACGGACCGCGGCACGTTCGTGGACGACCTGCTCGTCTACCGGCGCGGACCGGACTCGTACCTGCTCGTCGTCAACGCCTCGAACACCGCGAAGGATTTCGCGTGGGCGCGCGAGCGCGCGGGCCGCGGCGCAAAGGTCGAGGACCATTCGGACCGCTACGCCCTGATCGCGGTCCAGGGACCGAAGGCCGCGGCGCTGCTCCGGCCGCTCTGCGACCCGGATCCGACGACGCTCAAGTACTACGCGTTCCTGAACGGACGCGTGCTCGGCCTTCCGGCCCTGGTTTCGCGCACGGGCTACACCGGCGAAGACGGCTTCGAGCTGTACATCTCGCCCGCGGACGCGCCGAAGATGTTCCGGCAGCTCCTCGAGGCGGGCAAGCCGTACGGCATCGCGCCCTGCGGCCTCGGCGCGCGCGACACGCTGCGTCTCGAGGCGAAGATGGCGCTCTACGGCAACGACATCGACGACACCGTCACTCCCTGGGAGGCGGACCTCGGCTGGATCGTGCGCATGGACAAGGGAGACTTCGTCGGCCGCGACGCGCTCGCGCGCCAGAAGACCGAGGGCGTGCCCCGAAGCCTCGTCGGGTTCGAGATGGTCGACCGCGGGATCGCGCGTCACGGCTATCCCGCGCGCACGGCGAAGGGCGCCGGCGTCGTCACGTCGGGCACGCACTCGCCCACGCTCGGCCGGCCGATCGGCCTCGCCCTGCTGCCGGCGGCGGCGGCGGGCGTGGGGGAATCCTTCGAAGTCGAGATCCGCGGACGCGCCGGAAAGGCCCGCGTCGTCGAGACGCCGTTCTACCGGAGGAAGAAGGAGGTGACCTCGTGAATCCCGAGGATCGTCACTACACGCAGAGCCACGAGTGGGTGAAGATCGATGGCGACGTCGGAACGATCGGGATCACCGACCACGCTCAGAAGGAGCTGGGCGAGATCGTGTATCTCGAGCTTCCCGAGGCCGGCCACGTCTTCAACGCGGACGAGGAGTTCGGAACCGTCGAATCGGTCAAGGCGGTCTCGGAGCTCTTCTCGCCGATCTCCGGAGAGGTCGTCGAGGTCAACAAGGGGGCCGTGGCGGAGCCCGGAATCGTCAACGACGACCCCTTCGGCGATGGATGGCTGATCCGTCTGAAGCTCTCGACGGACCAGGAAGTGAACAAGCTGATGACGGCGGAGCAGTACGCCGAGTACGTCCGGAGCGAAGAGAAGTGAAATTCCTTCCGACCTCGGACGCGGAGCGCGCGGCGATGCTCCAGGCGATCGGCGTCGCGCGCGTCGAGGACCTCTTCGCGTCCCTCCCTCGGGAGGTCCTCGGGGCCCCGAAGCTCCCGCCGCCGATGTCGGAGATCGAGATCCGCCGGTTCCTGGGCGACCTGTCGAGCCGCAACGCGAGCGCGCGCGACACGGCGTTCTTCCTGGGCGCCGGGCTCTATCACCACTACGTCTCGGCGATCGCCGACCAGATGCTCTACCGCGCGGAGTGGCTGACCTCGTACACGCCCTACCAGCCCGAGGTCTCGCAGGGCACGCTCCAGTCGATCTTCGAGTTCCAGACGCACATCGCGCTCCTCACGGGGCTCGACGTCGCGAATGCCTCGCTCTACGAGGGCGCGTCGGCGCTCGTCGAGGCCCTCCTCATGGCCGAGCGCCTCGCGCGCGGGCGGCGCCGCGCGGTGCTGTCGGCGGGCGTCCACCCGGAGTATCGCGAGACGGTGCGGACGTACTTCGCCAACCTCGACCTCGAGGTCGTCGAGGCGCCGCTGGCGGCGGACGGGACGACGGATCGCGCGGCTCTCGCGGCCGCGGTGGACGACCGGACGTTCGCCGTCGCGATCCAGTCGCCGAACTTCTACGGGCTCGTCGAGGACTGGAAGACGGCGTCGGCCGCCGCGTCGCCGCGCGGCGCGCACGCGATCGCGGTCGTGGCGGAGGCGGCGTCGCTCGCGCTCCTTTCGCCGCCGGGCGAGGGCGGCGCGGACATCGCCTGCGGCGAGGCGCAGTCGCTCGGCGTCCCGATGGGCAACGGCGGCCCGCTCCTCGGCTTCCTGGCCTGCCGGACGGCGCACCAGCGGCAGCTTCCCGGCCGACTCGTCGGCGAGACGCACGACGCGGAGGGGCGCCGCGCCTTCTGCCTGACGCTCTCGACGCGCGAGCAGCACATCCGCCGCGAGAAGGCGACCTCCAACATCTGCACGAACCAGGGCCTGATGGCCCTCGCCTCGAACATCCACATGTCGCTCCTGGGGAAGAAGGGGCTGCGCGAGATCGCGACGCAGAGCCACGCGAAGGCGGAGTACCTGAAGCGGCGCATTGCCGCCGTGCCGGGCTATCGGATTCCGTACGCGGGTCCGACGTTCAACGAGTTCGTCGTCGAGGCTCCCGGCCCCGCGGCGCCGCTTCTCGCGCGGCTGGCGGCCCGCGGGATCCTCGCGGGCGTGCCGCTCTCGCGGTACGAGGCCGGAGCCGAGCGCCGGTTCCTGACGGCCGTCACGGAATTGAACACGCGCGAGGAGATGGACCGGCTCGCGGCAGCCCTGGCGGAAACGTCGTGAGCGTCGAGATCGAGCCGAAGGCCGGCGCGCCCGCCCTCGGCGACCGCCTTCATCCCGAGCCGCGCCACGAGCCGCTCGTCTTCGAGCGCTCCGGCCGCGGGAAGGTCGGCTACTCGCTGCCGCCGCTCGACGTGCCGGAGGCGCTCGCGATCCCCGCGAATCTCCGGCGCGAGGACATCGAGGGCGAGACGGAGATCACCGAGGTCGAGGTCGCGCGCCACTTCACGCGCCTCTCGCGCCTCAACTTCTCGATCGACGAAGGGCTCTACCCGCTCGGCTCGTGCACGATGAAGCACAACCCGCGCACGAACGAGGAAATGGCGCGCCTGCCGGGGTTCGCGGCTGCGCACCCCCTCGCGCCCGAGGAGGTCTCGCAGGGCACGCTCGAGCTCGCGTGGCGTCTCGAGCAGGCGCTGAAGGAGTTGACCGGGCTCGCGCGCGTGACGCTGCAGCCGGCGGCCGGCGCGCAGGGCGAGCTCGCCGGCATCCTCATGGTCCGCGCGGCGCTCGCGAAGACCGGCGATCCGCGTCGCGTCGTGCTCATTCCCGACTCGGCGCACGGCACGAATCCGGCCTCCGCGCATTTCGCGGGCTACAAGGTGCAGGAGCTCAAATCCAACGCGCGCGGCAAGCTCGACCTCGACGTCCTCGAGAAGGCGATGACCAACGAGGTCGCCGCGCTGATGCTCACCGTCCCGAACACGCTCGGCATCTTCGAGGACCGCATCCGCGACATCGCGAAGATCGTGCACGCGAAGGGCGGGTTCCTCTACTGCGACGGCGCGAACTTCAACTCGTTCGTCGGCGTCGCGAAACCCGGGCTCATGGGCATCGACGTGATGCACATGAATCTGCACAAGACCTTCTCGACGCCGCACGGCGGAGGCGGCCCGGGCTCGGGTCCGGTGGCGGTCACCGAGAAGCTCGTGCCGTTTCTCCCGCGGCCGACCGTCGAGCGCGGCGCCGACGGCCGCTTCACGCTCGACTTCGACCGGCCCGACTCGATCGGCCGCCTGCGGACGTTCCTCGGCAATTTCGGGATGTTCGTGCGCGCGCTCGCGTACATCGCGGCGTACGGCGACCGGATCGGCGAGGTCGCGCGCGGCGCGGTGCTCAACGCCAATTACATCCGCGCGCGGCTGTCGGACATCTATCACCTGAAGTACGACGCCCCGACGCTCCACGAGGTGGTCTTCTCCGACAAGAAGCAGGGGGAGCACGGCGTCCATGCGATCGACATCGGGAAGCGGCTGATGGACTTCGGATTCCATCCGCCGACGGTGTACTTTCCGCTGATCGTCCCCGGCGCGCTCATGATCGAGCCCACCGAAACCGAGGGGAAGCCGGGCCTCGACGCCTTCGTGGCCGCGATGCGCGCGATCTCCCGGGAGGCCGAGGAAGACCCCGAGGTGGTCCTGAAGGCGCCGCACACGACGCCCGTCCGCCGCGTGGACGAGGTGGCCGCGGCGCGCCAGCTCGTTTTGCGCTGGAGGCCGAAGGCGTAGGACTCGTCCCGCGATATCCTTCCCCGAGAGACCATGCCCGAATTCCGACGGAAGTGCCCGATCTGCTCGGGCGACATGCTGCGCTCGCGACGCCATAACTACGGCTACACGCACTACTTCTGGCAGAAGCCCTGGAAACGGTCGTTCTTCGGCTTCGGGGCCGAGCGCGTGTACCCGTGGGCCTGCATGAGCTGCGGCGTCGTCCTCCTCTATCTCGACCGCCTGCCCGCGATCGCCCAGGAGTTTCGCGAAGCCCGCGACTCCGCCCAGGAGACCTCGCCCGCGATCGAGCCCGCGCCGATCAAGTCGTGATCGCGATCGGCTACCTGGACGGCCGGCGCCTTTCGCGCGCGGTGATCGCGGGGGCCCGATTCGTGTCCGACCGCGCCGAGCCGCTCAACAAGATCAACATCTTCCCGGTGCCCGACGGCGACACGGGCACCAACCTCGCCTCGACTCTTCAGAAGACGGCGGCCGGGATCGCTCGCGTGCGCCAGCGCCACGTGCGCGCGATGTCGCAGACGCTGGCGGACGAGGCGGTCGGCGGCGCGCGCGGGAACTCCGGCGCGATCCTCGCGCAGTTCTTCAGCGGGTTCGCCGAGGGCCTGCCCGACCGCCCGCGGATCTCGACCGAGGACTTCGGCCAGGCCGTCGTCCGCGCGGCGGAGTCGGCCTACCAGGCGATCGCGCGTCCGGTCGAGGGGACGATCCTGACGGTCATCCGCGACTGGGCGCGCCACGTCGCCGCGCGTTCCGCCGAGACGCCGGACTTCGAGAAGCTCCTGCCCGAGTCGCTCGAGAAGGCGAAGGCCTCGCTCGCCAACACTCCGAAGCAGATGGCGGCGCTCAAGAAAGCGGGTGTCGTGGACGCGGGCGCGCAGGGCTTCGTCTACCTGATCGAGGGCATCGTCCGGTATCTCCGCGACGCGGCGCGCGGCGCGCTGCCCGAGGCGCCGCCCGAGGAAGTGAAGGCGGCGGTCTTCGACCGGACGCCCGAGGAGATCCTGTTCCGGTTCTGCACGGAGGCGCTCCTCGAAGGCGACCACATCGACCGCGACGCCCTGCGCCGGGAGGCCGCGCTCCTCGGCGACTCGATCGTGATCGCCGGCGGCGCGGCGCGCGTGCGCCTCCACGTCCACACGAACGAGCCGGAGAAGGTCTTCGCCGCGGCGGCGCGTTTCGCGGAAGTGGCGCAGACGAAAGTCGAAGACATGCGGTCGCAGCACGAGACACGCTTCGACCAGAACCGGGCGCAGAGGGTCGGGATCGTGACCGACTCCACCTGCGACCTGCCGCCGTCCCTCTTCGAGGAGCTCGGCGTCGCGAGCGTTCCCGTGCGCGTCTTCTTCGGCTCGGAGAACTACCTCGACAAGGTCACGATCACGCCCGCGGAGTTCTACGCGCGCTTCGCGGTGACCGAGGAGCAGCCCAAGACCTCGCAGCCGCCCCCGGCGGACTTCGCGCAGGTCTACCGCTACGTCTCGACGCACGCCGGCACGATCGTCTCGATCCATCTCTCGGCGGCCTTCTCGGGGACGTACCAGGCCGCGGTCGTGGGCGCGCGCGGGATCGAGAACACGCGCTTCGAGCATGTGGACAGCCGCAACGTCTCCGTCGGGCTCGGGCTCATCGTGCGCGCGGCGGCCGAGGCGGCCGCGGCGGGAAAAACGCCTGAGGAGATCGTCCGCGCCGCGAAGGACGCCTCGGACCGCACACGGTCGTTCGTCGCCGTGCCGACGCTCGAGCATCTCGTGCGCGGCGGCCGCGTCTCCCCGCTGAAGGGGCTGTTCGCGAGGCTCCTCGGGCTGCTGCCGGTCCTGACGATCTCGCCCGAGGGGAAGGTCTATGCCGCCACCAAGGCGCGCGGCTTCGAGGCGGCGCGCCGCAAGATGATGCGGCTCCTCTTCGAGGCGGCGGAAGGCGGTGCCGGCGGTCGCAGCCGGCGGTTCGGTGTGGCGCACTGCGACGCGGCCGAGCTCGCCGAGAGCCTCGCGCGCCAGATCCGCGAGCGCTATCCCGAGTCCGACGTCATGATCGTCGAGTGCGGGCCGGCGCTCGGCGCCCATGGCGGACCGGGAGCCGTGGCCACGGCCGTCCTGGCCTGATCGCGCCCTTGCCGCGGATTCTCACCGTCGGCCACTCGAACCATCCGCTCGAGGCGTTCCTCGGGATCCTCCGCGCGCACGGAATCGCGCGCGTCCTCGACGTGCGGCGGTACCCCGCCTCGCGCAAGTGGCCGCACTTCGGAGCCGCGGAGCTCGCGCGGAGCCTTCCCGCGGCGGACATCGACTACGTCGGCTTGCCGGAGCTCGGCGGGCGGCGCAAGGCGCGTCCGGATTCGCCGCACACGGCGTGGAGGCAGGACGCCTTCCGGGGCTATGCGGACTTCATGGACACGCCGGAGTTTGCCGGCGGACTCGCGAACGTCGAGCGCCTGGCCGGTGAGAAGCGTTCCGCCTTGCTCTGCGCCGAGGCCGTGCCGTGGCGATGCCACCGGTCGCTGATCGCCGATGCGCTCCTCGCGCGGGGCTGGCAAGTAGACGACGTGATCTCGGAAGCGCCGGCCCGTCCTCATGCGCTGCCGGAATTCGCGCGAGTCGAGGGGAAGCGGGTGATCTACGACGAAACGGGGACTAAGGACTAAGGACTAAGGACTAAGGACTAAGGACTGATTCCTCTGTACGTGACAAGAAATCAGTCCGTCGTCCCTAGTCCTTGGTCACACTTCCAGTACTCCTTCTCCAATGCGCACCACCCGCCCCCCCACGACGACCTGCGCGACGGCGCGCCCCTTGACGCGCACCTCGGCGAAAAGCGTCGAGGGGCGGTCGAGCACGTGTCCCTGCTCGAAGACGAGCGAGACGACCGGCGTGACCGTCACGGCGGCATTTGCGACGAGATAGGCGGCGAGCGCTCCGGCGGCGGCGCCGGTTCCCGGGATCTCGACGGAGCCGCCCGTGTCGAACGCCCGCGTGTGGGCCGCCGCGCGGGCGGCGATCGTCTCCTTGGTGAAAGCGTACACGAGGGACGCCTCCCGGCCCTCGAGGAGGCCGCGCAGCAGGTCGTAGCGCGGCCGCGCCTTCTGGAGCGCCGCGAGCGTCGCGACCGGTACGACGAGGACCGGCAGTCCCGTCGAGACGATCTGGAGCGGCTGGTTCGCCGCCTGAATCTCCTGCTCGTCGAGGCCGAGCGCCTCGGCGACGCGCGGCACGATTTCCGCCGCCAGCGGCGTGCCCGTGACGGGAGGCTTTTGCGTCAGCCGCAGCATCGCGATACGCCCGTCCGCGACAGCGAGTTCGACCGGCACGAGCGTTCCGTCGACCTCGTGCGCCGCCCGGATGACGGGGGAGACGAGAGGTGCGCCGCTCTCCGCCGCGTGGACGAAGTGCGCGCCGAGGGCCGGATGCCCGGCGAACGGGACCTCGCGGTCGCGCGAGAAGATCCGCAGGCGAAACGCCGCGCCGGGCATCTTCGAGGGAAGGAGAAAGGCGGTCGCGGCGTGGTCCATCTCGCGCGCGATGGACTGCATGGCCGCGTCCGAAAGGCCGTCCGCCTCCGGAAAGACGGCGAGAGGATTGCCGGAGAGCGGCCGGTCCGCGAAGACGTCCACGAGGACGAAGCGGCGCGCCGCGGTCACCGCAGGCGCCTGGCGGCGAGCAGCAGCACGTCGCGCGGCCCCGGCGCCGCGCCCATCTTCTTGCCGTCGGCGACGATCTTCGCGAAGCCGGCGGTGATCGGATGGCCCTGCGACTCGCGGGCGAGCCACACGAGGAGGTCGTCCGGCGGGATCGGCCGGGCCGGGAAGCGCACCTGCGAGAGTCCGCGCGAGGCGAGGACGAGCAGGTCGCCCGGGAGCGTCGGGTACTCCGCCGAGGAGACGCGGCCGTCGGAGGAGGCCGGTCCCGGCACGGGGCGGCCCTCGCGGAGGAGGAGCGGCAGCTCCGTCCCCGCCGCGGCCACGGCGAGCTTTTCGCCCGACCAGGCGGCCGCCGCGACGAGGCCCGACGGCTCGCTCCCGAGGACGCGCGCGACGACCTCGGCCGGGGGCGCGGTCGCGAGCGCGGGTCGGCCCGCGGCGACGGCCTTCAAGAGCGGACCGAACGACTCCTCGGGATCCCGCGCGTCCTCGACGAGCAGGAAGGCGAGCCGTCCGGGCGACGCCTCGACGCCGAAGCCGACGAGGTTCCAGTCCTCGGACCGCCAGCGCAGCGGCGCCGACTCGAATCCCGGCGTCTCGGGCCAGGCGCCCGGCGCGAGGAGGGCCGCGGCGCCGCGCGCCACCGCTTCGGCGCCCTCCCGCCTCGCCCGCGCCACCGCCGCCTCGTGCTGGCGCACGCCTTCGACGGCGAGCGCGGCGTGCGTGCCGACCTCCTCGAGGAACTCCTCGTCCTCCTTCGTGAAGACGCCCTGCCGCTTGTTCAGGATCTCGACGACGCCGACGATCTCGCCGGTCGGCGTCCGCATCGGCACGGCCAGGATCGTCTGCGTGTGGAATCCCGACGCCGCGTCCACCTTCGCGTGAAACCGGGGGTCGCCGTAGGCGTCTCCCGTGTTGATCGTCGCGCCGCTCTGCGCCACCGTGCCGGCGATCCCGTGCCCGACCTTGAGGCGAAACGGCTGCACCGCGCCGCCCTCGAGGATCTGCGAGACGAGCTCGTCCGTGCCCGGCTCGCGCAGGAAGATCGTGCCGCGCTCGGCGTTCGTCTCGGAGGTCGCCGTTCGCAGGATGATCCGGAGCGTCTCGGTCGGGTCGAACGTCGCGGCGAGCGACTTGTTCGCTTCGAGGATCACCATCAGTTTGACCATCCGGGCCCGCGTGACCGACACCTCCGCGAGGACGCGGTCGAGCACCTGGCCCTCGAAGCGCGCGATCGATTCCGACAGGGTCTCGGCGTCGGGGAACCGCGACGCCGGATCCTTGGCGACCGCGCGGTCGAGGATCGAGAGGAGCTCGGGCGGCAGGTCCGGACGCAGCGTCTGCGCCTTGGGCGGTGCCTCGGCGAGCACGCGCCGCACGAGGCGCGCCGTGTCGTTGTCGTCGAAGGGCACCCGCCCCGTGAACATCTCGTAGAGCAGGACGCCCGTGGCGTAGACGTCGGTCGCCATGCTGGGGTCTTCGCCCCGCAGCAGCTCCGGCGCGAGGAACTGCGGCGTGCCGGGCACGGTCTCTTCCTTGCCGCCCTGATAGTGCGCCTGGTCGACGGCGATGCCGAAGTCCATCAGGTGCGGCACGCCGTCCTGCGTCACGATGACATTCTCGGGCTTGAGGTCCCGGTGCAGCACGCCGATGCGGTGCGCCGCGGCGAGACCGCCGCAGATTCCCTTGGCGAGGGCCAGGCCGCGCCCGAGCGGGAGCGTCTTCTCGTCGTCCTCGATTTCCTTCAACGTGCGGCCCGGGAGGAACTCCATCGAGACGAAGTCCTCGCCGTCGATCTCGACGAGGTCGAAGACGCGGCAGACGTTCGGGTGCGTGACGCGGCGCGACAGGATGATCTCGCGCCGCAGCGTCTCGCGTCGCTCCGCGGACATGCGATCGGGTCGGATCCGTTTCAGCGCGATGTCGGTGTCGAGCCGGAGGTCGCGCGCGCGGTACACGACGCCCATTCCGCCGAAACCGAGAACGCGATCGATGCGGTAGCGGTCGCCGAGAAGCGTGCCGGCCTTGAGCGGCTTGTCGGAGCCGGGAGCATTCTTCCCGTTCTGCGTGGGGCGCTCGCTCTCGCGGGGCATGGGCGGAGAGTCTATAGAGGCGGCGGCGCCCTCGGTCGGAAACTTGAGGACCCGGACGGCGCGGAGGAGTAAGCTTGAGCGGCTTCGCGGCTTGCCGACTTGCGGCCGGCAAGCCGTTTTGGCGCAGGAGGAACCGTGACGACACCTCGACGGGCCCGATGCCTCTGGTTGTCCCTCGCCGTGGCGGGATTGCTGGCCGCGGCTCCCGCCTTCCCCTCCGGTTTCCAGATCATGACCCAGGGGCCCCGCGCCACGGGGATGGGGCTCGCCTTCACGGCGGTCGCCGACGACCCCTCGGCCATCTTCTACAACCCGGCGGGCATCGGGTTTCAGGACCACTTCTCGGTGGAGCTCGGCGCCGGTTTCATCACGAAGCTGACGGGCGATTTTCACGGCGACAACCCCTTTCCGGGCGTCGGCGCCGACGGCAGTCAGCACAAGACGACGTTCGTGACTCCGAACTTCTACGCCGTCATCCCGCTGACGCAAGACGTCAAGCTCGGTCTCGGCGTCTTCTCCGAATATGGCCTCGGATTCCGCTGGAACGATCCGGCCCCGACCTATCCCTGGCCCGGCCGCTTCGTCTCCGACAACGCCGTCATCCAGTCGGTGGACCTGAACCCGGTGCTGGCCTGGCGCCTGACGCCCGAGTTCTCGATCGCCGGGGGGGCCTCCTATCGACTTTCCCGGGTCCAACTCGAACGGAACAACGGGACGTTCGACCCTCTCTCCAACGCCGTCGAGGACACGGCCCGGGTAAAGCTGAACAGCTCGATCTGGGACAACCACGGCTGGGGCTGGAACGCGGCGCTCCTCTTCAAACCGGCGCAGTCCTTCTCGATCGGCGCCTCCTACCGGAGCAAGATCGGGATCGATTACACGGGCGACGCCAACTTCACGCAGATCCTGACCGGCAACCCGCTGATCGATGCTCTCGTGGCCTCGCGCCTGCCGCAGGGCCCGCAGGTGGTGACGACTCACATCGAGTTCCCGGGCTCGCTCAACCTCGGCATGGCTTTCGTGATCGCCAAGAACACGACGCTCTCTCTCGAAGCGGACTGGACGGAGTGGTCGAAGTTCTCGCAGCTCAACATCGATTTCGTCAACCCCGGGATCCCGGGCCTCGACCGGACGACCAACTGGAAGGACTCGTGGGCGTATCGTTTCGGCGTCGAGCAGAAGTTCGGCAACTGGGCCGTGCGCAGCGGCTACTACCGGGACAAGACGCCGCAGCCTGCGTCCGACGTTGGCCCTATCCTCGCCGACAACGACCGCGACGGATTCACGATCGGCTTCGGATACGACGAGCCGAAGTGGGGCTTCAACATCGCGGACCTGTACCTGAAGGTGAAGGACCGGACGATCAACTCGGCGCCCAACACCGACGGCTTCTACGGCCGCTACAGCGAGTCGATCAACATCGCGATCGCGAGCTTCCGGTTCTCGTTCTGAGGAGGAGAGACATGATGAAGATGAGCTCGCTCCGCATCGCCGCGGCGTCGGCGGCCGGCGTCCTTCTGGCGGGTGCGCTTTCCGCCCAAACCGCGTTCCACAAGCTCGTGGTGGTGGGCGACAGCCTCGGCGCTGGCCACGAGGGCAACTGCACGGTCAGGCGCTATCAGCTCCTCGGCGCGTCGAAACTGCTCGCCGACGCCATCGGCCAGACGGATTTCCAGCAGGCCTTGATCGATGAGTCCCCGCCGGTCAATCCGCCGACGAGCTATCCCTGCCTCGGCGCCGTCGCGACGACCACCGGGATCACGGTCGGAATCATTTCGCAGGAGGGCGGCCAGCTGAATCCGAGCCTCGCGCGGCCGTACGACAACCTCGCCTTCAACGGCGGTCCCCGCGTGCGCGATTTCGTCGACCTCAGGGTGTCCGTGCCCGGGCGCTCCGACCTCGACAATTACGCGGCGCGTGTGCTCCGAAACGTGGCGGGCAGCCCGTTCGCGGGAACCAACGCGGTCGAGCAGGCCGCCTCGCTGAACCCCGACCTGATGCTCTATTGGGTGGGGAACAACGACGTCCTGGGTGCGGCGACCCGCGGCGTCGTCTTGGACGCCGTGACGCTGACGCCGGTGGCCGACTTCGAGGCGAAGTACACCGAGGGCCTGCAGACGATCCTCGCATCCGGCCGGACGATCGTCACTTTCACGATTCCCGACGTCACGTCCATCCCGCTCTTCACCACGCTGCCGCCGATCGTGATCAACCCGGGCACGCAGCAGCCCGTCATCGTCAACGGCCAGACGGTTCCTCTGCTCGGCTCGCGCGCGCTGCCTCCGGAGTGCCCGGTGGCCCCGTGCCCGATCCCCGCAGGAACGCTTCTGAACACGATCCTGGCCGGTCAGATGATGCAGCAGGGAGTCGGGATCCCCGCCTTTCTTGGAGGTCTCGCGGTCGAGGGGTCTGGAAATCTCGCCACGGCGCTGCCCGACGGCTCGTTCACGCCTCCCGCCGGTCCGCTCGTGCCGGGCGTGCTGCTCTATCCCGACGAGGTGGCCCAGCTCGTGCAGCGCACGGGAGAGATCAATGCGAGCATCGCATCCGTTTCGTCCGCCAACGGCGGCGTTCTCGTCGACCTGAATGCCATCTTCGCCGGCGTGGCAACGGGGGGTTACACGATCGGCGGCTTGACGTTCACCACCGCCTTCCTGTCGGGCGGCCTCTTCTCCGGCGACGGAGTCCACCCGACCGCCATCGGCTACGCGATCATCGCCGACTACATCATCCAGGCCTTGAACGAGGCCACGGGCAGCGTCATCCCGCGACCCAACTTCGGGGCGGCGTTCTACACGCCGAACGTCCCGAGCTTCGGGGCGGCGGTGACGACCCCGGGCTTCGTCCCGGAGTCCTGGATGCTGCAGATGCCGTATCTCTCGGCGGCGCCGCCGCCGTCCGCGATGCCGCTCGTCGAGGCGACGAGCCGCCCCGCCTCGACCCGCACGGTCTCGCGTTAGCGCAGGGCCCGGAGAAAGGAGGCCCCGGCGACCCCGGGGCCTCCGAAATTCGCCCGGTAGACGGCCCGCGCCGTCTCTGCTAGATTTCGCCGTTCTTTTTCGAGCCTTTGGGGGAGTGAACCCATGATGATCCCGGCGACCCAGATCCGCGTCGGCACCCTCGTCATCTACAACGGGGAGCTGCATCGCGTGCACGACATGGTCCACAAGACGCCCGGCAACCTGCGGGGCTTCGTGCAGGTCAAGATGCGCAACCTGCGCAGCGGCTCCATGGCCGAGCAGCGCTTCGGCTCGACCGACCGGGTCGAGAAGGCGTCGCTCGACGAGCGCGAGATGGAGTACCTCTACTCCGATTCGGCCGGCCACCACTTCATGGACCAGCAGACCTACGATCAGGTCACGCTCTCCGACGACGTGCTCGGCGAGCAGATGAAGTACCTGTTGCCGAACACGGCGATCCACGTGGACTTCTACGAGGGCAACCCGGTCGGCATCGAGCTGCCCAACACCGTCACGTTGAAGGTCACCGAGACGCAGCCCGGCATGAAGGGCGCGACGGCGTCGGCCTCCTACAAGCCCGCGACGCTCGAGACGGGACTGCAGGTGATGGTCCCGCAGTTCATCGAAGCCGGCACGCGCGTCAAGATCGACACGCGCGACAACAGCTACCTCGAGCGCGCGTAGAAAAAGGCTGCGGCGAAAACCAGTCTTGCCGTGCGCGCGGATATGCTGAAACGGCATATCGGGCCGCCACTTTTCGGGGCTTTTTTCTTGACCTCCCCTTCAAGCGCCTTCAATAATCCGGGCGTGCGGAAGCTCTGGAAGGCCGGTCGAGCCGGCGCCGTCCTGGCCGTCGTGCTCGCGTGGCCGGCGTTCGCGCAGGCGAAGACCCAGCACAAAGGTGCCACGCCGAAGACGACGCCGGCGCCGAAGACGGCGCCCAGGGCTTCGCAGCCGAAGAAGCGCTCGCCCGTCGTCGCCAAATCCGATATCGCCGTGGCCGCCAAGAGCTCGACGCGCCGCAAGCGCGCGCGCCGCGCCATCCATCAGGACTCCAACAACCAGGTCGTCCTGGAGTGGATCGAGGCGGCCCGCCCGCGTCCGATGTACGGCCCGGTCCTTCCGCCCTCCACCGAGCTCTTCGACTACCCGCCGGCGCCCTGCGCGCCCGAGGACGTCGTCGTCGAGGCGCACCTCCACGAGGACAACCCGGACGTCGCTTCCGAGGAAGCGGGTGGGGAAGAGGTCGACGCCTCGCGGACGGAGCGGCTCGTCGCGATCGCGCGCCGTTTCACCTCGCTCCTGCGCCCCAAGTCGGCTTCGGCCCGCGTGACGCCCGAGGACGTGGACCTCGGGGAGCTGCTGTCGGCCAATCTGCGGATCCCCGTCGAAGGCGTGGACGCGGAAAAGCTGCGCGACTCGTTCCTCGAGCGGCGCGACCGCTACCGGAAGCACCTGGCGATCGACATCGGAGCGCCCCGGGGCACGCCGGTGGTCGCCACGGCGGCAGGCGAGATCGTCCGCCTCAGCCGGGAGAAGCGGGGCGGGATCACGATCTATCAGAAGGACCCGACCGGGAAGTACCTCTTCTTCTACTGCCACCTCTCGAAATACGCCCGCGGGCTCGCGGTGGGCGAGCACGTCGAGGCGGGAGACGTGATCGGCTACGTCGGCTCGACGGGGCACGTGATCGGCGGACCCCATCTGCACTTCTCGATCACGCGGGTGCCCGAGGACGACGACTTCCACGAAGGGCTCGCCGTGAATCCCTACTTGCTGTTCTTGGCGGGGGTACCGTAGGAGTTCTCAGTTCTCAGTTCGCAGTTCCGGAACTGAAAACTGATAACTGACCACTGACAACTAAACCCGCTCCAGGTCTCCCGCGGCGAGCAGCCGCTCCAGCCACAGCCCCGTCAGCTTCTCCGCCACCGTGTTCTGGCGCAGCCGCGCCGCGAGGTTGTCCCAGTCCATCTCGTCGAGCTTCTGGTCCTGGTTGAGACAGGAGAAAACGATCTCCTTGACCTCTCCCGTCGCCGGATCGAGGTGTCGCTGGAGGCACTGCGCGCACACCTCTTTCATCATGCACTGCATCGGCGAGTTGATCGAGCCGATGCCCTCGTGGCGCGGGTCGAGATGCGGGGCGAGCACGCCGTGCCGGGCGCGGGCCACAGCCGCCATCATGCGGTCCGAACCGATGACGATCAGGCGGCTCGCCTCCGAGAGCGGGACCGGGATCGGGCCGAGTTTCCCCGTGGCGTACGCGACCATCGCCTCGACGATGTTGCCGACGAAGGAGCGATCCGACGGGCGGCGGGAGGGGATCGGCTCGCCGCGGTCGACCGAGAGGACCAGCGTGTCGGCCGCGTCCTCGAGCTCCTCGAGTTTGTAGAAGTCCTCGGCCTTCTTGTAGCCGGCGAAGTAGATGACGCGGTTGCCGCGCTCCCGCGCCTTCTTGCCGATCGAGAAGAGCACGGCGTTGCCGAGGCCGCCGCCGCAGAGAAGGACCGTGTCGTTCTCCGGGAGCTCGGTGGCCGAGCCGGTCGGCCCCATGACGATCACCGGCTCGCCCGGCTGCAGCACCGAGCAGAGCCGCGAGGAGGCGCCGATCTCGAGCGCGATGAGCGAGAGGAGGCCCTTCGGCGCGTCCACCCAGGCGCCCGTCAACGCGAGCGGCTCGATCAGGAGCGGCGATCCGCCGAGCGCCGGCGCGCGGGACTCCAGGTTCTGCAGGCGGAAGAACTGCCCCGGCTGGAAGTTCGCCGCCGCCGCCGGCGCCCGCACGACGACCTCCACGATCGTGGGCGTCAGGCGAATGACGGCGACGACGCGCGCGACGAGGGCGTCGTCGAGCTTCTCGCGGAAGGCGTTCCACTCGGCCTGCGGCCGGACCGGCCGCGGCGCCCCCGGGTCGGGGAAGACCGCCGCGACGATCGACGGATATCCCTTCTTGGCGGAGGCCATCGCCTTCACGACGTTGCCGTTGAAGGCGGGATGGTTGTCGCCGAAGAACGTGACGAGCTTTCCGCCGCGCGCGAACCCGGTGAAGAAGGCGTCCTCGGCGTCGGCGGGCGCCGGCTCGAGACGGATCGACCCGTCGGCCGCGAGCGCCGCGCGGTGCGGCTGGAAGAAGCGGCGCTTCGCGTCCATCGGGAACGTGCCGGGAAACTCCTTCTCGTACGTGATGTTCGGCGTCGTGCCCGCCGCGACGAGGCAGGAGCGCGCCGGCAGCTCCACGACCTCGCCGCCGGCGGCGCGGCGGAAGCGCACGGCGGCGAGGAGGCCGTCGGGTCCGGGGACGGCCTCGGCGGGATCGAGCGCCTCGATGAACGAAATGCCTTCCTCGAGCGCCTTGACGACCTCCTCGTGATTGAGCCGATAGGCCGGAGACTCCTCCATCGCGCGGCGGTAGACGATCGAGACGCCGCCCCATTCGCGGCACAGCTTCGCGAGGTCCGGCGCCTCGCCCGCGGCGCGGGCCCGCTCCCGTTCGCGGCGAACGGCAGCGCCGTGCGCGAGGAGGCGGTCGAGGAGCTCGCGTTCCTCGGCGTCGAAGGGCGTCCGCACGGCCTTCTCGCCCCGCTCGGCCACGAGGGTCTCGTACCGCGCGAGCGTCTTCTCGCACTGGATCGGGTAGTAGGCGAGGAGCTCGGTCGCCGTGTCGATCGCCGTCAGGCCGCCGCCGATGACGACGGCCGGCAGCTCGGCGTGCAGGTTCGCGAGGGCCTCGCGCTTGAAGGCGCCCGTGAGTTGCAGGGCCATGAGAAAGTCCGAGGCCTTCCGGACGCCCCGGATGATGTTGTTCTTCATCGGGATGATCGTCGGGCGGCCCGCGCCCGCCGCGACCGCGACGTGGTCGAAGCCCGCGTCGAAGGCCTGCTCCGCCGTGATCGTGCCGCCGAACCGCACGCCGCCGAAGATGGCGAAGCGCGACCGGCGCGCGAGCGTCAGATGGATGAGCGTCAGGAAGTTCTTGTCCCAGCGCACCGTGATCCCGTACTCGGACACGCCGCCGAACCCGGCCAGTGGCCGCCGGTCGAGCGGGCGCGCGAGCTCCGCGTAGTCGCGGATCGGCGCGATGCCGCCGCCGTCGCGGCCGGTCCACGCCGCCGGCAACTCCTCGATCTTCAGGCCGTCGATCCCGGCGACGCCGAAGCCCTCGTTCAACAGGTAGTGCGCGAGCGTGTATCCCGCCGGGCCGAGGCCGACGACGAGAACGTTCTTTCCGCTGTAGGGAAGGGCGACGGGCCGCGTCGGGTGGAGCGGGTTCCAGCGCGTCAGCAGGCCGTAGATTTCGACCCCCCACGGCAGCGCCAGCACGTCGGTCAGCGCCCCGGTCTCGATCTGGGGGATGTTGACCGGCTCCTGCTTCTGGAAGATGCAGGCCTTCATGCAGTCGTTGCAGATCCGATGGCCCGTGCCGGGACACATCGGGTTGTCGACGCAGACGAGGGCGAGGGCGCCGATCGAGTCGCCCTCGCGCCGCAGCGCATGCATCTCCGAGATCTTTTCGTCGAGGGGGCAGCCGGGCAGGGCGACGCCGAGCGGGTTCTTCTGGAAGGCGCCCGCCTTCGCCCTGGGATCGACGAGCCCCTTCGCGCACGAGTCCTTCTCGCGCTCGTGGCAGAGGAGGCAGTAGTGCGTCTCGCCGAGAACCTCGCGGCGCGACATGCGCGGGTCGGTGAGCGTGAAGCCCTCGCGTCGGCGTCGGCGGGAGGGCGGACCGACGCGCTCCTCGGGCAGGTCGGCGTTGGGCCGCTCGGTCTCGACGAGGTGGTGGTAGTCGAGCGTTTCCGGCAGGTGGAAGCAGACCCAGCCGGAGATCTCGCGGCGCAGGTCCGGGCGCGCCATCCGGGCGCGGCACCAGCGCGCGTACGTGTCGAGGAGGGATTCCAGGAAGGCCAGAAGATCCGGGTCCGCCGGGCCGGCGGCGCGGGGCAGGCCCGCCGTCTTCGAAGCGGCCGCGCGTCCGGCGAGCTCAGCCGCCCGCGCGCGCGCCGCCGCGTCCACCTCGGGGACCTTCTTCTGGCGGAGCGCGGCGAGAAATGCGCTCTCGAGCTCCACGAGCTCGACGACGGCCCGCGAGGTCGAGAGCTCCGGATCCTTCCCCCACGGCAGCTCGGGGAAGAGCTCCCGCTCGATGGCGCGGGCCACGGAGCGCAGCGGCTCGACGGCGGTCTCTTCCGGGAGCGTGGCCTTGACCGCCCGCCGCTGCAGGAAGTCGCGTCGGAATCGGAAGAGGGCCGCCTCGGGGGCGGCGCTCGCGGCCTGCGCCTTCCAGGCGGCCTCGATTCCGAAGAGGCGGGCGACGAAGCGGGAGACGTGCCGTGCCGCCTCGACGAGCAGGCGCGAGAGGGCGAGGGAGTCGAGCGACGCCGGGTCCTGCCGGTACGCCACGAGGCGCGCCGCGAGGCCCGCGTCTTCGCGGGCGAGCTCTTCGCGAAAAGCGCGGTCGAGATCCGCGAGCCGCTCGTCGCGGTGGAGGTCCTGGTATTTGAACCCGGGAACCCCGAGAGGGAAGTCCCTCCCGGGCCCGTCGTGAATTGGCGCTTCTCCCGCCTCGGCCGAGGGCATCGACATTCCGGGCCCATGATACCGCGCAGACCTCGCGGGAGCGAACGGCGGAAGGGGCTTGACGGCGTCCGATTATTGCTAATAGGATTCATTCCTGTTATGGAAGCAGCCCTGCAGCGGCGGATGACGCGACAGCGGCGTCTCGTGCTCGAGACGGTCGCGGCGACGGACGCGCATCCGACGGCGGAGTGGGTCTACGAGCGCGTGCGGCGGCGGCTGCCGCGCATCTCGCTCGGAACCGTGTACCGCAACCTGCAGCTCCTCGTCGCCGCGGGGCGGCTGCGCTCGTGGACGCGCGGCCGCACGACCCGATACGACGCGGATCTGTCGGCCCACGACCACTTCTCCTGCCGCGAGTGCGGCCTCCTGCTCGACCTCGAGCGCGCGCCGCGCGCGTTCGCGGAGGAGCGGCGGCTTCGAGCCCGCGGCCACGAGATCGAAGATCGGGTGCTGGAATTCGTCGGAATCTGCCGGGACTGCCGGCACCGGCGGAAGACGGGCAGCAAGAAACGATGGCCCAACGGAAGGATCGAGCCCCGATTTCGATCTTTCGGTTGATTTCTCGCGGGATCGGCGGCTCGCGCCGGACGTGAGCCCACGGCCCCCGACGGTACGACGCAGGTCTTTGGAAACACGTTTCGATCGCAAAAGGAGATGAGGTCATGTCTGAGAGCAAGTGCCCGGTCGCGCATACAGGCGGCGTCAGAACGAACCGAGACTGGTGGCCGAACCAGCTGCGGATCGATCTGCTCCACCAGAGCTCTTCTCTGTCCGACCCGATGGGGGAGGACTTCACTTACGCCCGGGAGTTCCAGAGTCTCGACCTGAAAGCCGTGAAGAAGGACCTCCTGGCGCTGATGACGGACTCGCAGGACTGGTGGCCGGCGGACTTCGGCCACTACGGGCCGCTGTTCATTCGCATGGCATGGCACAGCGCCGGCACGTACCGGATCAGCGACGGTCGCGGCGGTGCGGGCGCGGGCCAGCAGCGTTTTGCGCCCCTCGACTCCTGGCCCGACAACGTCAGCCTCGACAAGGCGCGCCGGCTGCTCTGGCCGATCAAGCAGAAGTACGGCCGGAAGATTTCCTGGGCCGACCTCATGATTCTCGCGGGCAACGTCGCGCTGGAATCGATGGGCTTCAAGACCTTCGGTTTCGCGGGCGGACGCCCGGACGTCTGGGAACCGGAAGAGGTCAACTGGGGCCTCGAGGACAAGTGGCTGGCGGACAGCCGCTACTCCGGCGACCGGGATCTCGCAAGACCGTTCGGCGCTGTTCAGATGGGGTTGATCTACGTCAACCCGCAGGGCCCGAACGGTAATCCGGATCCGATCAAGGCAGCGAGGGACATCCGCGAGACCTTTTCCCGCATGGCGATGAACGACGAGGAAACGGTCGCCCTGATTGCGGGCGGCCACACCTTCGGCAAGACGCATGGCGCCGGCCCCGAGTCCCATCTGGGGGCCGACCCCGAGGCGGCCGGCCTCGAGGAGCAGGGCTTCGGCTGGAAGAGCAGCCTGGGCAAGGGCACGGGCGGCGACACCATCACGAGCGGACTGGAAGTCACTTGGACCACCACGCCCACGAAGTGGAGCAACAACTTCTTCGAGAATCTGTTCGGCTACGAATGGGAGCTGACGAAGAGCCCGGCCGGCGCACATCAGTGGACGGCGAAAGGCGGCGCCGGCGCCGGCACGATTCCGGACGCGCACGACCCGTCCAAGAAGCACGCGCCGACCATGCTGACCACGGACCTCTCGCTGCGGTTCGACCCCGCGTACGAGAAGATCTCGAGACGCTTCCTCAAGAATCCCGATCAATTCGCCGATGCGTTCGCCCGCGCGTGGTTCAAGCTGACGCACCGCGACATGGGCCCGCGCGCCCGCTACCTCGGCCCGGAGGTTCCTGCCGAAGAGCTCCTCTGGCAGGACCCCATCCCGGCGGTCAATCACAAGCTGGTCGACGAGAAGGACGTCGCGGCCCTCAAGACCAAGATCCTGGCTTCGGGGCTCTCGGTCTCGGAATTGGTTTCGACCGCCTGGGCGTCGGCCTCCACCTTCCGAGGCTCCGACAAGCGCGGCGGCGCGAACGGTGCGCGGATTCGCCTCGCGCCGCAGAAGGACTGGGCCGTCAACCAGCCCGCCCAGCTCGCGAAGGTGCTCAAGACGCTGGAGGGCATCCGGAGCGAGTTCAACGGCGCGGCGTCCGGAGGCAAGAAGGTGTCTCTCGCCGATCTGATCGTCCTGGCCGGTGGCGCCGGCGTCGAGAAGGCCGCGAAGAATGCCGGTCGGAACGTGACGGTTCCCTTCACGCCCGGGCGCACGGACGCGTCGCAGGAGCAGACCGACGTGGAGTCCTTCGCGGTGCTCGAGCCGGTCGTGGACGGGTTCCGCAACTACCAGAAGGGCAAGACCAGCGCCTCGGCCGAGGAGCTGCTCGTCGACAAAGCGCAATTGCTGAGGCTCACCGCGCCGGAGATGACGGTTCTCGTGGGCGGGCTGCGGGTCCTGAATGCCAACGTCGGACAGTCCAAGCACGGGGTCTTCACCACGCGGCCGGAGGCGCTCACCAACGACTTCTTCGTGAATCTGCTCGACATGCGCACGGCCTGGAAGGCCGCTTCGGACGCCGGGGACGTGTTCGAGGGACGCGATCGCAAGACGGGCGAGGTCCGCTGGACGGGCACTCGCGTCGATCTGGTCTTCGGTTCGAACTCCCAGCTCCGGGCGCTGTCGGAGGTCTACGGAAGCTCGGACGCGCAGGAGCGGTTCGTCCGTGACTTCGTGGCGGCCTGGACGAAGGTGATGAACCTGGATCGCTACGACGTCGCCGTGGCAGCCTGAGACGGGGCGCGACAGCCCGGGGAGGATCGGAGAGGACGACGAAAGGCGGGTCCGGCGGCGCCGGGCCCGCCGCGTTTTCGGTGTTCGCCCCCTCCGCCATGGCTTCCACCGGAAGAGCACGGGAGGAGGAGGGACGCCATGGCCGCACGGAAGGGATCGCAGACGCACGACGAGCGTCCCGGGTTCCGCGCGCGCGTCATCGAGCTCAAGAAGCGCCGGCGCGTCGCGATCGGCCCGGCGATGTCGATCGTCTTCGAGAACCGGGTCATGGCGCGCTTCCAGATCCAGGAGATGGCGCGCATCGAGCGCATCGTCCGACCGGAAAGGGCGCAGGAGGAGCTGGACGTCGTTGCCGACCTCGCGTCCTGACGATCGGGCCGGCCGGCATCCTTCGGCGATAATCCCGCCGTGCCCCCGGCAGAATCCGCGGGATTTCGGCGGGTCCTCTTTCACGGCCGCCCGGCGGACGCCCTCCTCGCCCGCCTTTCGGGCGATCGCGTCGAGGCCCGGGCTTTCCGCGCCGACTCCTTCCGGCTGGCGGACGACGAGATCGCGCTGATCCTCCTCGATCGGTCGCTCGCGGGAGAGCTGGCCGAGCCGCCGCCGCCCGAGCTCGGCCTCGGCGCCGAACGGTGCGGGCTGCTCCTCGCGGGAGACGAGCCGGGCTCGGCGGACGCGTTCTGGACCGCGCGCATCCTCTTCTCGCTCCCCGAGGACGCGCCGGAGACGCACCGGGTGCGCGCCGTGCGGTCCATCTTCCGCGTTCTCGAGGACCGTGCGGTGTCCGCCCGGGCGCGCCGCGCGCTGACCGAGCGCTCGCAGGAGATCCGCGCGCTCGTGGACGTCGGGATCGCGCTCTCGGACGAGCGCGACCCGGAGAAGCTGCTCGAGCTGATCCTGACGCAGGCCCGGGCGCTGACGCAGGCCGACGCGGGCAGCCTCTATCTCGTCGAGTCGTCGGACGGCCGTGACCACCTGCGGTTCGCCGCAGCGCAGAACGACTCGGTCCGCTTCGAGTTTCGCGAGGCGACGCTGCCGCTCGAGGGCCCCACGGTCGCGGCGCACGTCGCGCGCAGCGGTCTCGTCGTCAACCTGATCGACGTGACCCGCCTGCCGGAGGGCGCGCCGTACCGGTTCGACCCGGACTTCGACCGCAAGCACGGCTATCGGACGCGCACGATGCTCGCGGTTCCGATGCAGACGCCGCAGGGCCGCACGATCGGCGTGTTGCAGCTCTTGAACCGCAAGGTCCGCGTGGCGCCGGAGGGCGGCGTGACCGCGGTCATCCGCGTCGAGGTGGCGCCGTTCACCGAGAAGAGCACGGATCTGGCGCGCTCGCTCGCGGCGCAGGCGGCGGTGGCCGTGGAGAACCGCCGGCTGACCGAGCGCGTGCGCGCGCTCTTCGAGGACTTCGTCGGCGCGAGCGTGACCGCGATCGAGCAGCGTGACCCGACGACCGCCGGCCACTCCGAGCGCGTCGCGACGCTCGCCGTGGCGCTCGCGGAAGCCGCCGATCGCGCCGACGGCGGCCCGTACGCGGAATTTCGCATCGGCCGGGAGGAGCTTCGGGAGCTGCGGTACGCGGCGGTGCTCCACGATTTCGGGAAAGTCGGCGTCCGCGAGGAGGTCCTCGGAAAGGCGCGCAAGCTCCCGCCCGGGATACGCGAGCTCGTCCGGTCCCGCGTCGACCAGGCGATCCTCTCGGCGTCGGCCGAGATCTGGGAGCAGGCGTTGCGCGACGGGCTGCGCGAGGGCCAGGTCGCGCGGCGGCTCTCGGAGCGCTGGGCGGAGCTCGAGCGAGCGTGGGAGATCGTCGTCCGGGCGGACGAGCCGACGGTGCTGGCGCAGGAGGTGGGCGCCGACTTGGCGCGGCTCGCATCGATGTCCTATCGCGACGCCGCCGGCCGCGACCGTCCGCTGATCACGGCCGAAGAGGCCGGCCTGCTCGCGATCCCGCAGGGCAGCCTCTCCGAGCGCGAGCGCCGCGAGATCGAATCGCACGTGACACAGACCTATCGCTTCCTTTCCCGCATTCCCTGGACCGAGGATCTCTCGCGCGTGGCGGACTGGGCCTACGCGCATCACGAGAAGCTCGACGGCTCCGGATATCCGCGCGGCCTGGCCGGCCCGCGCCTGCCGGCGCCCGTGCGGATGCTCACGATCGCGGACATCTACGACGCGCTCGCGGCTCGCGACCGGCCGTACAAGAAAGCGGTGCCCGCCGAGAAGGCGCTCGACATCCTGCGGGCGCAGGTGCGCGGGGGACGGATCGACGCGGGCCTGCTCGACATCTTCATCGACGCGCGCGTCTACGAGGCGATCGCGGCGGCTGACCGCGCCGCGGCCTCCGATCATCCGGGTTAAGATTCGCGCCGAAATCCATTGGCTCTCAAAGACCTGATGTCCCCGGCGCAGTTCGCCCAGCTCATCCAGGCTGCCGGCACGCTGCTTCTCTTTCTGCTCTTTCTGCTGCTCTATCGGAAGATCCGGCGGCGCGCTTTCCTCGACTGGATCGCTTCCTGGGCATTTCTCTTCATCGGGCAATCCCTGCAGCTCGTCGCGCGGCCCGACGCCGGGCCGATCGTCTCGCTTCTGACCAACGGAGCGCTCCTCGCGCACGTGATCTTCCTCGTCCGCGGCACGCGCCGCTTCCGCGATCCGGCGGACCGCACGACCGCGCTCGACCTCCTCTGGATCCTGCCCGCGGCGGCCATCGCCTGGTGGGCGGCCACCGCGGAGCCCGGCCACGCGCCGACGGCGCCCATGGCCCTCGTGCGCTCGGCGGCCTACGTCCTGACGGCGATCTGGTTCGCCCTGACGCCCGGCTCCGCGGCGGGCCGGATTTTCCTTTCGATCTCCTTTCTCCTCTGGGGCGCCGAGCGGGCGGTGTCGGGGCTGGCGCTTCTGCGCTTCGGCTCGATGGCGGCGCTGCCGGCGTGGCTCCAGTACCTGGGCTTCGCCGGAATGTTCCTCGAGATGATGATCGCCGTCGGCATCATCGTGCTGCTCTTCGAAGCGACGCAGGCGCGTCTGGCGGCCGAGATGGAAGCGCTCCAGAGCTCCGAGCGGGAGCTGAAGGAGATGGGAGTCCGCGACCCCCTCACGGGCCTGTACAACCGGCACCATTTCAACGACGTGATCCGGCGCGAGCTCGCCAACGTCCGGCGATACGGGACGGAGCTGTCGGTGCTGCTCGTGGACGTGGACCGCTTCAAGCAGATCAACGACGCCAAGGGGCACGCCGTCGGCGACGACGTCCTGCGCTTCGTCGCGAACTACCTGACGACCTGCATCCGCGAGTCGGACTTCGTATTTCGCTGGGGCGGGGACGAGTTCCTGCTGCTGCTGCCGCGCACCGACGAGGGCTCGGCCGCGCAGAAGGCCGACGAGCTCGCGCGCAAGCTCCCGAAGATCCCGGGCACCGAGGGGCTCCAGCCGTCGCTTTCGGTCGGCTGGGCGACCCACCGCATGGACGCGGAGTTCCCGGCCACTCTGGCGCTCGCCGATCAGCGGATGTACGAGATGAAGCTCAGGGGGAAGCGAGAGCGAGCCGATCGAGAGCGGGATCTCGGGCTTCTCTGAGCAGCCGGTAGACGCCCCGGGCCGGAAGGCCCATGACGTTGGTGAAGGATCCGGCAACGCCCTCGATGAACCGGGCGCCGAGGCCCTGAACGGCGTAGGCGCCGGCCTTGTCGAGAGGCTCTCCGGTCCGCACGTACCACCCGATCTCCTCGGGCGACATCGGGGACATCCGCACCCGGCTCTCCTCGATGACTTCGCGCCCGGGATCGGGCCCGGACCGCAGCCGAACGGCCGTCACGACGCGGTGCTCGCGGCCGGCGAGCCGGACGAGCATCCGCGCGGCGTCCTCCCGATCGGCGGGCTTTCCGAGGATCTCGCCGTCCAGGAGCACGAGCGTATCGGCGGCGAGGACCGGACGGTCCGGGTGGCGAGCGGCGACCTCCGCCGCCTTGGCCGCGGCGAGCCGCGAGACGGCGGCCTCTCCCGTTTCGCCGGGAAGGACCGTCTCGTCGACGTCGGGCACGTCCATCTCGAAGGGAATGCCGAGGGCGGTCAGGATCTCGGCGCGGCGCGGCGACCCCGACGCGAGGACGAGGGAAGAAGCCGGCGTCGTCGCGGCCGTGTTCATCGGCGCGCGATTATAGGTTCGCGTGAAGGCTGCATGGCAGCGCGATGAAGGCGCGCTTTTCCGTTGCGTCGCCGCGCGAACGCTCCAATAATTCGCTGCCGTGCCGCCGCCCGATCGCGCCCCGCGGGAAGGAACGGAAGAGCGGCCGCTCCGGGGCCCGGCCGGGCTCGCGGTTGACGCGCTGATCGTTTTCGTCCTCGCGGCGCTCGTCGGCGGCGTGGTGGTGCTCGCGCGCCGCTGGGAGGCGCCGATCCGGACGACGACGGCGATCGATCTGAGTCCGCGCGCCCTGCCCGGCTACACGCTTCTGTCGCTCTCGCGCGGATTCGCGGCGTATCTGCTGTCGCTGGTCTTCACGCTGGTGTACGGCACCGTCGCCGCGCACTCGAAACGGGCCGAGAAGGTTATGATTCCGCTGCTCGACATCGGGCAGGGCATACCGGTCCTCGGCTTTCTCCCCGGGCTCGTCCTCGGCATGGTCGCGCTCTTCCCGCACTCGAACGTCGGCCTCGAGCTCGCATGCATCCTCATGATCTTCACGGGCCAGGTCTGGAACATGGTCTTCTCGTTCTACGGCTCGCTGCGGGCGGTGCCGTCGGAGCTGCGGGAGGTGGCCCGCATCCACCGGTTCACCTGGCTCCGCACGTTCCGAACGGTCGAGGTGTCGGCGGCGACGATCGGTCTCGTCTGGAACTCGATGATGTCGATGGCCGGCGGCTGGTTCTTCCTGACGGTGAACGAGGCGTTCACGCTCGGCAATCGCGACTTCCGCCTGCCGGGGATCGGCTCGTACATGGCGGTCGCGATCGAGAAGGGCGACACGCGGGCGATGCTCTGGGCGATCGTCGCGATGTCGCTCATGATCGTCGCGGTCGATCAGCTGCTCTGGAAGCCGCTCGTGGCCTGGTCGGAGCGATTCCGCCTGGAGGACCTCGCCTCGACCGAGAAGCCGCGCTCCTGGATGCTGGATCTCATCCGCCGTTCGCCGCTGCTGCGGCGCCTGCGCCGCGCGCGGCGGGAGGCCGAGGACACGGCTGCCGGGGCAGTGGCGGTTCCGCCGCCGGTGCCTGCCCCGTCGGCCGGCGGCGGTGGCGGAGGCGAAAACGCATCGCGCCGCCTCCTCGTGCGGATTCTTCTCGGCGTGGTCGGCGCCGGGGCCCTCGTCCTGTCCGGCTGGGGAGCGTTCGAGCTCCTGCGGCTCCTCCTCGCCGTCCCGGGACGGGAGTGGATCGTCCTGGCGCTCGCGCTCGGGTCCACGTTCCTCCGGACGTTCGGGGCGCTCCTGCTCGCGGTGCTCTGGACGGTCCCGGCCGGCATCCTCATCGGCCGCTCTCCCGTCTGGTCGCGGCGGCTCCAGCCCGTGGCGCAGCTCGTGGCGTCCTTTCCCGCGCCGATGATCTTTCCGCTCGTCACGGGCGCCCTGCTCGCGATGGGCGTTCCGTTTGCCGTCGTGGCCTCGGCGCTCATGCTCCTCGGCGCGCAGTGGTACGTCCTCTTCAACGTGCTCGCGGGAGCGAGCGCCATGCCGCACGACCTCGAGGAGGCGGCCGAGACGTACCGGCTGCGCGGCGTCGATAAGTGGAAGAAGCTCTTCCTGCCGGCGGTCTTTCCGTATCTCGTGACGGGCCTGATCACGGCGGCGGGCGGCGCCTGGAATGCTTCGATCGTCGCGGAGAGCCTGACCTACAAGGGTCGCACGCTCCAGACCTTCGGGCTCGGCTCGACCATAACGCGCGCGACGGCCGCGGCGAACTTCCCGCTGCTCGCGGCGGGCGTTCTAACGATGTCGCTGGCCCTCATCGCGCTCAACCGGTCCATCTGGCGGCCGCTCTACCGGCTGGCCGAGACCAAGTACTCTCTGAACCGCTGAACGACGCGATGGCCGACGCATGAGCTCTCCGCACCGCGCGCCCGCGCCCGACGCGCCGATCGCCGAAGTGATTCGCGTCAACAAGTCCTACCGCGACGAGGCGGGCCGCGAGCACGTCGTGCTGCACGACGTGGACTTCTCCGTGCGCCGGGGCGAGACCGTGGCGATGCTCGGCCCGTCGGGCTGCGGCAAGTCGACCCTTCTGCGCATCCTCATCGGGCTCGTGCCCCCGACGTCGGGCACCGTGAAGGTCCACGGGCAGCCGCTCACCGGCATCCACCCGGGCGCCGCCGTGGTGTTCCAGAACTTCGCGCTCTTTCCGTGGTTGACGGTCGAGGAGAACGTCCGCGTCGGGCTGAACGGCCGGCCGCTGCCCGAGGCCGAGGAGCACGCCCTCGTCGAGGCGGCGATCGAGCGCGTGGGCCTCGGGGGCGTCGAGCGGGCCTTCCCGAAGGAGCTGTCGGGCGGGATGAAGCAGCGCGTCGGGATCGCCCGGGCGCTCGTCGGCGGCCCGGAGCTCCTCTGCATGGACGAGCCCTTCTCGGCGCTCGACGTCCTCACGGCGGAGCTGCTGCGCGCCGAGGTCTATCGGCTCTGGTCCGACCGCGGGAGCACGCTCGCCTCGATCCTGATGATCACGCACCTGATCGACGAGGCGGTGTATCTCGGCGACCGCATCGTCATCCTCGGCGCGAACCCCGGCACGATCAAACAGGAGATCGTCAACACGCTGCCGCATCCGCGCGAGTACCGGCACCCGGAATTCCTCCGGATGGTGGAGCAGATCCACGACATCGTCACGGGCATCCACCTGCCCGAGGAGAAGCCCGCGGCGGCCGGCGCCCGCCCGGCCGTCGGACCGCTCCGGCCCATCCCGAACGCCCGGCCGAGCGAGATTCTGGGTCTTCTCGAGATCCTGAGCGACCACGGCGGCGAAGAGGACCTCTTCGCGCTCGACGCCATCACCGCGTACGACTTCGGCCACACGATTGCCGTCGTCAAGGCGGCGGAGATGCTCGGGATGGTGGAGACGCCGGGCGATCTCGTCAAGATGACGCCGGCGGGCCGGGAGATCGTGCGCGCCTCCCAGTCGGAGAAGCGGATGCTCTTCCGCCGGGTCGTCCTGACGCTCGGGATCTTCGCCGAGCTCGTCCGCTATCTCGCCGCCGACCCCGAGGTCGCCCGCTCGGGAGAGGAGGTGCGCACCTTCCTCGCGGAGCGCCTGCCGGGCCACGGAATCCCGGACCTGTTCAAGACCGTCGTGGCGTGGGGCCGGTACGGTCAGCTCTTCCACTACGACGGTCAGGCCGACGAGCTGTCCCTTCACACCGGCGACGACGACGACGACTAGGCCGTCGCCTTCGCTTGCTCGCGAATCTGCGCCTGACGCCGCGGGTCTTTTGGCGACAGAAGAACATCGGCGGTCAGCGGGCGCAGGCGCACCGGCTCGCGGCTCGCCCAAAGGGGCTCGACCGCTCGCCGGTCGCGCAGCGAGATCCCGAGCTCGAGCGCGAGCGACGGTCTACGGGTAATACCCCGTCAGCGTCCGCGCCACCAGGTTCGTCGGCTCGACCTTCACCTCGACCTTGCGCCACTTGTCCTTGGCCTCGGGGTTGGTCGAGTAGTACGTCAGGAGGTACTGGCTTCGCAGCTCGTCGTTGATCTGCTGGTAGACGGCGGAGAGGCCCTTGACCGAATCGATCATGAAGGTCTGCCCGCCGGTGACCTGGGCGAGCTTCGATAGCTTGTACTTGACGTCGAGCTCCGCCGTCGGGATCTTCAAGCCGATCGCGTAGATCGCGATGCCCGACTTCTTCACGTACTCGAGCAGCGTGTCGTAGTCGAACTTCGACGACGTGTCCTTGCCGTCGGAGAGGATGACGATCGCCTTCTTGCCCTTGACGCCCGTGAACTGGTAGAGCCCGTACACGATCGCGTCGTAGAGCGCCGTCGAGCCTTCCGCGCGCAGGCCGGCGAGGGACCGGTAGAGCTTGTCCTTCCGGTTGGTCAGCTTCGAGAGGACGTACGGCTCGCTGTCGAAGGAGATCGTGAAGCCGCGGTCCTTCGGCCCGATCGAGTAGTCGAGGAAGCCGATCGCCGCCTGCTGCGCTTCCGGCAGCGACTCGAGCATCGAGGCGGAGGTGTCCACGAGGACGCCGAGCGACAGCGGCACGTTCTTGACGTACTCGAACGACTCGACCTTCTGGATGGCGCCGTCCTCGAAGACCTTGAAGTTCGTCTGCTGGAGTCCCGACACCGGCCGGCCGCTCTTGTCGGTCACGGTCGTGTAGAGCTCGACGGCGTCCACCTGGACCTCGGAGATGTAGGACGGCGCGTTGACGTAGCGCACGTCCTCGGCCACGGTCCCGTCCTCGAGCGTGCCGACGACGCGGACGTAGCCGAGCGACTTCGTGTCGCGCAGGTTCACGGTCTGCTCCCACGGCGCCTGGTAGAGCGTCGCGACGCGCGTCTCGTTCGAGTAGAACTCGATCTTCTGGAGCGTGCGCCCCTCGGGCACCGCCACCGCCGCCACGACGGGCGTCGGGCCGGTCGCCTTCGCGCCCTTTTCGGGGGACAGGATCCGCACGCGGAAGACCTCGCGCCCCTCGTTGACGATGTACTCGTCCTCGCCGACCGCGCGCCCGCTCGGCCCGTAGGCCACGACGCGGATCACCTGCTTGCGGGGCAGGGGACCGAGGTTCAGGTCGGCGTCGAACGGCGCGCGCGTCTTCGTCATGACCTTCGAGCCGTTCAGATAGAAGTCCACGGCCGAGACGCCTTCGGCGGCCTTCGTCTCGAAGCGCTGCAGGCCGGTCGCGATCTCGCGCGCGATCGGGATGAGCGAGATCGCCGACGGAAGGATCCCCGCCTCCTTCGTCTTCTCGATCGCCGCCTTGCCGGCGGCGCGCGCCGCGGCTTCGATCGGCGGCGGCGCGTCCGGTTGCTCCGGGACCTTGATCGATTCCGTGATCCGCGCCTCGGCGTTCTGGTTCCCGTCGGAGACCTTGAGGACGAGCTTGTATTCGCCGGGGTAGAGGTAGCGCCGCACCGTCAACGGGATCTTCTCGCCGCCGACCTCGTCGGTCGGGATGTCGAAGCGATACTTGAAGTTGTCCATCAGGCGGTCGTCTTTGACGATCTCGCCGATGATGTCCACGTTGTAGAAGACCTCTTCGCCGAGCTGTTTCGACTTCAGCTCGGCGCGCGGCACGAGCAGCGACATGTCCACGCCGATCTTGTTCGCCCTCTGATCGGGGAAGCGGATCATCTTGGCGACGCCGAGCGTGACGGCGTTGGCCGCCATGTCGGTCGTCATGTTGAGGATCTGATCCACGCCCTCCGTCTCGACGACCGGCGGCTGGAAGAGGAGGGACGCGCCCGCCATGGACATCGCGCCGGTGCCGAGCGTCGCCGCCGAGTAGCTCTCGGCCTGGCGGACCGTGCGGTACTCGGGGCACTGCGTGACGTCGATCTGCCGCGCGCCGGGGCCGAACGACTGGCCGTTGCCCACCAGGACCTGCTCGCCGTCGAGCGGCAGCCACAGCTTGTACTCGCCGATGCCGTACTGCCGGTAGAAGAGGAGATAAGCCTTGCTCTTCAGGACCTCGAGCCGCTCGTAGAACCAGATCTGGATCGGGACGTAGATGTCCACGCAGTCGACGTTCAAGACCGCGTCGGGCGGGCCGTTGATCATGAAGATCTTCGCGCGCTCGCTGTGCATGTTCTGGAACTGTTCGTGGGCGACCTGCCACCGCTGGATGTACATCGCGCGGTAGTCGGTGCGCAGCCCCTGGTTGTTGAGCGAGCGACGCTTCCAGAAGGCCTCGATGAACTGGTCCTTCTGATAGTTGTCGGCGATCTCGAGGAAGACCTCGCGTTCCTGGTCCGTGACGATGAGGTCCACGAGCTCGAGGAAGTCGTGGTACTTGGGCGCGAGGTGGTCCGTGAGTTCCTTGATCTCCTTCTTCGACAGCTTGCGATGCACCGGAGCCGGCGCGTTTCCGGCGACCGTCGCGGCCGCGGACGCCGTGGACGCCGGCCCCTGGACCTCGAGCTTCTTGGCGTTGGGGTCGGTGGAGTTCGCGGAGCGGTTCTTGATGGACTCGAGCCCTTCGAGGGGAACCGTCTCCGGTTTCTGCAGCTCCGCCCGCTCCATCTCCGCGCCGGCGCGCGAGCCCTGACGCGAGTTGATCTGCTCCCAGACCTTGTAGATGTCGCAGGCGGACATGCAGGCGCACGGTTTCGCGTTTCGCGTGCACGATTGCGAGAGGCTCTGGAAGCTCGTGTAGCACGCGCCGGGCACGAAGACGTCGCTGTCGGGCGTGCCGACCGTCCACATCCGGCGCGGCTCCTGGGCCGTGCGGCGGTAGAAGAAGTACTTCTTGCCCGACGAGGCGAACGTGCCGAGGCCGCCGCCGCCCGAGTAGGTCCAGATCTCGAGGCCGCGGAAGAGCCCGCCGCCGGCCATGTCGTTGCACTCGTCGAGCTTCTCGATGGAGGCCGGCTCGCCGTTCCGGATGACCATGGCCGCCGCGTCGTTGGGCCACCGGTCGTACTGATCCTCGGCGAGGCGCCGCAGCTCTTCGAAGCGATAGCGATAGCCCGGCCCGAGCGGCGGCTTCATGTTGGGCTGCTCGCGCCGCCGCCAGAACTCGGTCTGGAACGCCTCCCGCTCGTGCGGCTGCGTCAGCTCGAGGAAGGCCTTCTTCTCCTCGGGGAGGATGATCGGCGCGACGAAGTCGAGCCACTTCTTGTCGTCGTCCGACATCGGTGTCTTGTCGGGCAGCGTGATCGGGACGGCGGCGGGAAGCTGCGGGGCGGCAGCGGCGGCCTGGAGATCCGCGGCGGAGGCGCCCGCCGAGGGCGACGAGACGGAGAGCGTCGCCGCGTTCGGGTCCGACGCGTTCGCGGAGCGGTTCTTGATGCCGTCGAGGCCCTCGAGCGTGACCTCGGGCGGGGCGAGGAGGCCGGCTTCCTCGACCGCGGCGCCCGTTCGTGAGCCCTGGCGGCTCGAGATCTCCGTCCAGAGATTGAGGATGTCGCAGACTTCGGCGCAGACCGTGCCCGAGGGAGCGGAAGGTCCCATCTTGGGCGTGTGCGCGCAGGGGTCTTCCTGGCCCGCGGGCGGTTTCGTGCCGCACTCGAACCGGAGCTCGTCGAAGCTCTTCCGGCAGGACCCGGGCGAGAAGACGTCGCTGTCCGGCGTGCCGACGGTCCACATCTTCCGCGCTTCGCCGGGCGAGCGGCGGTAGAAGAAGTAGTGGCGTCCCGAGCCGAGGCCGCTCGGGTTCTGGTAGGTCCAGACCTCGAGGTCCCGGAAAGTGCGCCGGCACATCTGGAGCTCGTTGATCGAGGCCGGCTCGCCGTAACGGATGACCATGCGGGCCGCGTCACTGGGCCAGTGGTCGTACTTGGATTCGGCGAGGTCGCGCAGGTCCTGGTAGCGGCCGCGGTAGCCCGGCCCGAGCGGGAACGGCTGGCCGTCCTTCTCGCGCCGCTTCCAGAACTCCTCCTTGAAGAGCTCTCGGTCGCGCGCCTCCGTCAGCTCGAGGAAGGCCTTCTTCTCCGGCGGCAGGATGATCGGCGTGACGAAGTCGAGCCAGTGGCGGTCTTCCTCGGGCAGGGCCGCCAGCGCTTCCTTCGGGGAGGGCCCGGCTTCCGCCCGGGCGCACAGGGGCAGGGCGGCGAGGAACGCCGCGACGAGAAGCGGTAAGGCGACCCTCGCGCGCATCCGGTTCTGATCCTAACTCCCTCGATTCGTACGCGTATTCCTTCATCCAAGTTTTACGCCAGAGCCGATCGGAGCGATAATCCGGGGCGACGCGGGCGGCTTTCGACGAACAAATGATCTCTCTGGACAACAACGCGTCCACAAAAGTGGACCCGGAGGTTCGTGCAGCGGTCGAGCGGGCACTGTCGCTCGACGGGAATCCGTCTTCGATCCATTCCGCCGGACGCCTCGCGCGCCGGGCCGTCGAGGAGGCGCGCGACGAGGTGGCGCGGCTCGTCGGCGGGCGGCCGGAGGAAATCTTCTTCACCTCGGGCGGAACGGAATCGAACGCCATGGCGATCTTCGGAGCGGCCGGAGGCGCGGCGGGCGGATCCGGCTCGCGCAAGATCGTGCGAACCGGAGCGGAGCACCCGTCGGTTCGCGAGGCGTTCGAGAGGCTCGCCGCGCAGGGGCTTGGATTCGTAGAGCGCGTCGTGAATCCGGATGCCTCCGGCGCGCTCGATCCCGAGGCCGTCGCCGCGGAGCTTTCGGGGGGCGCGCGACTGCTCTCCGCGATGCTCGCGAACAACGAGTACGGCGGTCTCTATCCGGTCGCCGCCCTCGCCGCTCCGGCGCGCGCGGCCGGCGCCGTCTTCCATACGGACGCGGTTCAAGCGGCCGGCCGCGTCCCGATCGACGTCCGCGCCCTCGGCGTCGATCTCCTCTCGCTCTCGGCCCACAAGATGCACGGTCCCAAGGGGATCGGCGCGCTCTGGGCCCGCAAGGGACTGCGGCTCGCGCCCCACACGCCGGGTGGCGGTCAGGAGCGGCGCCAGCGCGCCGGAACCGAGAACGTGCCCGGCATCGTCGGCTTCGGCGTCGCGGCGCGGCTCGCGCGCGAGCGCCTCGCGGAGGACGCCGCGTCGACCGCGCGTCTGCGGGACGCGCTCGAGAGCGCGATCGTCGCCGCCGTTCCCGGCGCCCGGGTCGTGGGCCGCGCGATCCCGCGCCTGCCCAACACGTCGGCGATCCTGTTCCCGGAGATTCCCGGCGAGACGCTCGCGATCCGCCTCGACCTCGCGGGCGTGGCCGTCTCCGTCGGCAGCGCCTGCTCCTCGGGAACGACCGCGCCGTCTCCGGCGATGCTCGCTCTCGGCCTCTCCCGCGCCGAGGCGCGCAGTGTCGTGCGGTTTTCGCTGTCGCGGTTCACGACCGCGGGCGAGGTCGAGGCCGCGGCGCGCATCGTCGGCGAGGCCGTCGTCGCGATGAGAGAACCGTCGCCGGCCCCGGCGATGTCGGCGAACTGAGAAGTGGAGTCGACGAGCCCCTCATGATCATCACCTGCGATACCTGCCTGGCTCGATACCGGTACGACGAGACGCGGTTCGCCGGCAAACGCGTCAAGAAGGTGCGGTGCACGAAGTGCCTGACCGTGTTCGAGGTGGAGAACCCCGCCTTCTCGCCGGCCGGCCCGGCCACGCTGCGCGAGAGCGTGGAGGAAACGTACATCCGCCTCTCGGACGAGACCGGGGCCGGCAAGCCTCCGGAGTCGGCGCGCAAGCGGCCGATCGTCGGCGCGGGGCGGCCGGCGGGCGAGCCTCTGATCCTTCCGTCCGACGCGAAGCTGTCGCTCGCGGTGATCTCGGGACCGGCGGCCGGGACGATCTACGCGATCGAGAAGCCGCGGGTCGTGATCGGCCGGCAGGACTCGGACTTCGTGCTCGAGGATCCCGAGATCTCCCGGCATCACAGCGCGATCGAGGTCTCGGGGGAGCGCGTGACGCTGATCGATCTGGAGTCCACCAACGGCACCTTCATCGGCGAGCAGCCGATCCGCGAGGCGCCGCTCGGGCATCAGCAGGAGTTCTCGATCGGCGGGTCGACAATCATGCTCATCGTCACCCGGCCTTAGGATTCCCCCATGCGCATCGCCGTCGCCATGTCGGGCGGGGTCGACTCGTCCGTCGCCGCGCTCCTCCTCAAGGAGGAGGGCCACGAGGTCGTGGGTCTCTCGATGCAGCTCTGGGACCACTCGGGCGAGGCGGGACGCTCGGGGCGGTGCTGCGCGCTCGAGGACCTCTCCGACGCGCGCCGCGTGGCGTGGGCGCTCGACATCCCGCACTACGTCCTGAACCTCGAAGAGGAGTTCCGCGACGAGGTCGTGCGCCCGTTCGTCGCCGCATATCTCGAGGGGCGGACGCCGATTCCCTGCTCGGACTGCAACGCGAAAGTGAAGTTCGCGACGCTCTGGACGCGCGCCCGCCGGATGGGATGCGAGGCCGTGGCCACGGGGCACTACGTCCGCTCCGAACACGACGCGGTTTCGGGGCGGGTCCGTTTGAAGAGGGGCGCCGATCCCGACAAGGACCAGTCGTACTTCCTCTGGGACCTGACGCCCGAGCAGCTCGCCGCGGCGCGCTTCCCGGTCGGAGGGCTCACGAAGGCCGAGGTCCGGGCGCACGCCCGGCGCGCCGGTCTGCCCACGGCGGACAAGGCGGAGAGCCAGGAGATCTGTTTCGTGCCGCCCGGGACGCGCCCGGGCGACTTCGTCGCGAAGCACGCCGGGAGCCTGGGGCTTCCGCTGCCCTCGGCTCCGGCGGCGCTCGAGGACTCGGCGGGAGCGTCCCTCGGCACCCACGCCGGGCACTATCGCTTCACGATCGGGCAGCGCAGAGGAATCGGAGTTTCGGCGACCGAGCGTCTCTACGTCCTGCGCGTGGACGCCGCCGGCAATCGCGTCGTCGTCGGGCGCGAAGAGGAGCTCCTGACCCGGGAGGCACGCGTCGAGGGACTGCGTTTCTTCGACGGTGAGCCGGGCGGCTCCTTTCGGGCGGCGGCGCGCGTGCGCCATCGCGCGGCGGCGGCGGCCTGCACGGTGACGCCGGAGTCGGACGGCACGGCCCGCGTCGTCTTCGAAGCGCCGGTGCGCGCCGTGACACCGGGACAGTCCTGCGTGTTCTACGAGGGGGACGTGGTCCTGGGAGGGGGGGTGCTCGCGGCGATTCCCGTCGCGCCGGCCCGGTCCCTCAATTCGTCGGCTCGCCTCCCGTGACGACCGCGGGGGCGGGGAAGTCCGACCGAATCTCGCCGAAGTTCCGCTCGTATACCTGGATGTTCTGCACGAGCGCCTGCGCGATCTGCTTGGCATGATACGGGGTGGTGAGGATGCGGGTCATGATCTTGACGTCCGGCCGGCCCGGGACGACGCGCCCGAAATCGATGACGAACTCCGTCGGGTTGTGGAGGATGTTCGCGAAGTTCACGTATTGCCCCTCGGCAGTCGCTTCGTCGATCGAGACCTTCACGGGAACCGGCTTCGCGTCGCTCATGGGCGTCCTCCGGCCGGGAATTGTATGAGAGCCCGGGCGCGTTGGAGGGAGACCATGCGCCGCGCGTTCGGGATGCTCCTGCTCGCGGCGGCGGCGTCTCTGCCCGGCGCGACCGGTCTCGCCCAGGACGTCGCACCAGTTTCCCGACCAGGCCGACAAACGCAATCCCTACGTCGTCGAGGGGGACGCCGCTTTCTCGCGGCGGCAGGAAGGTCGTATCGGCGCCGTTGCCAGCCAGCGCCCGATCGCGCAGGCGATCGCGGCTTACCAGACGGCTTCGGAGGCTCCGGACAATCTCGATGCGCGCTGGAAGCTGTTGCGCGCCCTCTACTTCAAGGGCGTGTACACGGGCCTCGACGCGGACGCGCGAAAGGCCGTCTTCAACCAGGCCCGCCGCGTCGCGGACGGTGCCATCGCGATCCTGGCGCGGCGCACCGGACGCGAGGGCGGACCGGAGCTCCTGCAACTCTCGCCGCCGATGCGCGCCGAAGCGCTCGTCAAAGAGCCGGACGCGGCGCCGACCTTCTTCTGGAGCGCGGTGTGCCGCGGCCAGTGGGCGCTCTCGGTCGGAAAACTGGAAGCGGCGCGCGCCGGAGCCGCCGAGCGGATTCGCGACGACGCGGCCACCGTGATCGCGATCGATCCAAAGTTCGAAGACGGCGGCGGGTACCGCATTCTCGGCCGCCTCCACGACCAGGCGCCGGAGATCCCGTTCCTGACGGGCTGGGTCTCGCGCGATGAGGCGGTCAAGAACCTGCGGCTCGCCCTCCAGATCGGCCCGCGCAACTTCCTGAACCGGCACTTTCTGGCCGAGGCGCTCGCGCGCGGCAGCGCCGAAGAGAAGGCCGAGGCGATCAAGATCGAGCAGGCGCTCGTCGCCGACTCGCCGTCCCCGGGGAGTCTCGTCGAGAATCTCTCGGTGCAGGAAGAAGCCCGGAAAGACCTCGAGGCCTGGACGAAGGAAAGCTAGCTCCCCGAGTCAGAGTCTTCCGATGCGGCGCGCGCGCGGCCGCTTCGCCAGGGCGGCGAGGAGCCGCCGGGCCGAAAGGCCGCGGACCGGGTGCCGCCATTCGGGCGCGATCTCGGCGAGCGGCGCGAGCACGAACCGGCGCCCCGTCAGCCGCGGGTGCGGCAGGACCGGATCGGGACGCCGCCGCACGACTCCTCCGAGGTCGAGCAGGTCCACGTCGATCGTGCGGGGACCGTTGCGGAAGGTCCGCACGCGCCCGAGCTCGCGCTCGATCCGCCGCGCCAGCGCGAGAAGCGCACGGGCCGAGCCCGGCCAGAGGATTTCGACGACCGCGTTGTAGAACGGCGGCTGCGCCTTGTATCCGACGGGCTCCGTGCGATAGAGGGAAGAGACGCGGACGCGCGCCGTCACTTTTCGGATGCGCCGGAGCGCCTCGCGCAAGTAGCGGCGGCGATCTCCCAGATTCGAGCCGAGTCCGAGGTAGGCGATCCGGGCGGATCGCCCGCGGCTAGAACTCTTCTTCTTCTTCGACCGGCTTCTCTTTCTCGCCCAGCTCTTCCGTCTCGTCGAAGTCTTCGTCGTCGTCTCCGCGGTCGTCGTCGGCGGCCGGCTCTTCACCGAACTCGGGCGCATTGTCCTCGGGGATCGGCTCCATCAGCACCGAGGAGCGGCGCGGCGGCCGCGGCGCCGGGGCCGGCGCGTCGTCGGACCGGGCGTCCTTCTGGTTCGCACCGCACTTGGGGCAGAGCGCCTCGGGCTTGCCGAGGTTGTAGAACTTCGTGCGGCAGTTGTAGCACTCGTACTTCTTGCCGAGATCGGGCATTCGCTTCCTCGAAAGGCCCGCACCCTAGCATGCGGGTTTTCGGTGGTCAATGGGAATGGTGCTCGGGTCGAGTCCAGCGGCAAGAGTCGTGACGACAACGAGTTCCGACTCCTTCCGGTGCTAACATGCGAACGGTTGCGAAACGGACACCTCGCGCGCGCGATTTCGTTCTTCCCGGTCCTGGCCGCCCTCCTTCTCGCGCCCACCGCCCACGCGCAGACGCCGTTCGTCGGGCCGCGGGCCGCGGGCATGGCCGGCGCTTCGGTCGCCGTCGCCGACGACGGCACGGCGCTCTGGACGAATCCCGCCGGCCTTGCGCGTGCTCCCCGAACGGACCTGGATCTCTTCGGCGGCGCCGTCGCGACGGACCGCGGAAACTTCCGGGAGCTTGCCGGCGCGCTTTCGGGCCTCGATCTGCCGTCGATCGTGGGCGACCCGGCGGCGGTGCTCGACGTGGTCTCGGACCTCGCGCGCCTCGCGCAGCCGGGCGTCGGCATCGTCGGCTCGGGAACCGCGGGGCTCGTCTTCGGCTGGAACGGCCTGGCGCTCGGCATCGGCGACACGGCATACGCCGGCGTCTATCCGAACGTCGACCTCGTGCACATTCTGCCGGGTGACATCGCCGGCAACGAGACGTCCGTGCGCTCCGCGGGCCTCGAGGCGCGGGAGGCGCGGCTCGGGCTTTCCCACGCGTTCTTCCAGCGGTTCCTGCTGATCGGCGTGACGCTCCGCTACGTCATGGGCAAGACGTACTACCTGAATCAGAGCGTCTTCGACATCGACCTCGGCAACCCCATCTCGGTGGCGCGCGATGCCTTGAAGCAGAACGCCCAGGAGACCGATCGCTTCACGATGGACGCCGGCGCGATGGTGAACCTGCTCGGCAAGCTCCGGGTCGCGATCGTCTCGACCTCGATCACGGAGCCTTCGTTCTCCGTGAAGCAGGATCTCTCCAATCCCGAGCTCGCCGGCGCGCCGGAGTCGCTGAAGCTCCCGCGGACCCTGCGCGCGGGCGCGGCTTTCGAGCCGATCGGCGCTCTGACGATCGCCGTGGACGGCGATCTCGTCCGCACGGCGACGCTGGTGCCGGGCGGAAAGAGCCAGCAGATCTCGACCGGTCTCGAGCTGCGGCTGCCGCTCTTCGCGATCCGCGCGGGAGCGTTCCGGGACGTCGCCGCGCCCGACCCGCATTGGGCCTACTCGGCGGGGTTCGGCCTGGGGCTGCCGCAGCTCTCGGTGAACGCGTCGATCGTGCTTTCGACGTACAACGGCCTCTCGCTCTCCTCGGCCAACCAGCGCGATCTCGGCGGCGCCGTGGACGCGCGGTTCCGGTTCTGACGAGTGCGAAGTGCGAAGTGCGAAGTGCCGAGTTCGAGGTTGGAGGGACTCCAACTTTGAACCTCGAACCTCGAACCTCGAACGCATTTCAGATCCTCGCCCGCGACGCCGCCTCCTCCGCGCGGCGCGGGGTCCTCGCGACGCGGCACGCCGAGCTCGAGACGCCGTGCTTCCTGCCCGTCGGCACGCGCGGCGCGGTCAAGGGCGTCCCGTTCGACCGGCTCGAGGAATGGGACTGCCGCGCGGTGCTCGCGAACACCTATCACCTGATGGCGCGGCCCGGCGTCGAGCGGATCCGCGAGGCCGGCGGTCTGCACGCGTTCATCGGATGGAGCCGCGGCATCCTGACCGACTCCGGCGGCTTCCAGGTGATGAGCCTGTCGTCGCATCGCAAAGTCCGCGAGGAGGGCGTCGAGTTCCGCACGCCCGAGGACGGCACGCGGCACTTTCTGACGCCCGAGCTCGCGATGGAGCTTCAAGGCGCCTTCGGCGTGGACATCGCGATGGCGCTCGACGTCTGTCCGCCGTTTCCCGCGGAACGCGAGGAAGTTCGCGCGGCGGCAGACATCTCGCAGCGCTGGGCGGAGCGCGCGCGCCGCGCCTGGCGGGGACCGGGGCTCCTCTTCGGGATCCTGCAGGGCGGCACGCACGAGGACCTGCGCCGCGCGGCGGCGGCGCCGCTCGTGGAGCTCGGGTTCGACGGCTACGCGATCGGCGGCGTCGCGGTGGGGGAGCCGAAGGAGGCGATCCGGTCGATCACGCAGTTCTCCGCGCCGCTCCTGCCGGACGGGCAGATTCGCTATCTCATGGGCGTCGGGACGCCGGCCGACCTGCTGGAGTCCGTGCGGGCGGGCGTCGATCTCTTCGACTGCGTGCTCCCGACGCGCCACGGCCGCATGGGCCACGCGTACACGCTCCGCGGCGAGGTCACGATCAAGCACGCGCGCTTCCAGGCGGATCTCGCGCCCCTCGATCCCGAGTGCCGCTGCCCGGTTTGCCGGCGCCACTCGCGCGCCTACCTGAGAAATCTCTTCGTGCTGAAGGATTTTTCGGCGCCGATGCTGCTCTCGCTCCACAACGTGTTCTTCTACCTGGACTGGATGCGGACCATCCGGGAGGCGATCGCGGCGGGGACGCTGGCGAATCTCGCGGCGCCGCCGGAGGCGGAGGTCGATTGAGCCGCGGCCCGCTTCTGTCGTACCCTTCGCCGCGATGAAGAAGACCGCCGCGGCCTTCGCCGCGCTGCTCGCCGCCGCGACTCTGCCCGCCGCCGCCCTGAAGGATCCGCCCGCCAAGGACTACAAGGCGATGGCGGCCCGCCTCATCAAGAGCGCGATCGTCGTCGACACGCACGAGGACGTGCCGGAGCGCCTCGGCAAGGAGTGGGTGGACCTCGGCGCGCGCAACGCGACGGGTCACGTGGACATCCCGCGCCTCCGGGAAGGCGGCGTCACGGCCGCGTTCTTCGCCGACTACGTCTCCTCGGACTACGCAAAGGAGGGCGGCGCGGCGCGCAAGGCGCTCGAGCTGGCGGAGCTCGTCCACGAGCTCGTCGAGAGCCACCCGAACGATCTGATGTTCGCCGACTCGATCGCCGGCGTCCGCCAGGCGAAGCGGCGCGGGAAGATCGCGGTCCTGATCGGGATCGAGGGCGGGCATGCGATCGAGGACTCCCTCGGCGCGCTCGGCGCGTTCTATCGCCTCGGCGTGCGTTACATGACGTTGACGCACACGAACACGAACGCCTGGGCCGATTCGTCCGGCTCCTTCTGGAGCATCGACTTCGACCCGAAGACCTACGCCGTCCACGGAGGGCTGACGGACTTCGGACGCGAGGTCGTCCTCGAGATGAACCGCCTCGGCATGCTCGTGGATATCTCGCACGTCTCCGACGCCACGATCGCCGACGTGCTCGAGGTCTCGAAGGCGCCGGTCTTCGCGTCGCACTCCTCGTGCCGCGCGCTCTCCGGCGTGCCGCGCAACCTCACCGACGACCAGATCCGCGCGATCGCGAAGAAGGGCGGCGTCGTGATGGTCAACATCTCGTCTCTCTTCCTCGAGCAGCGCGCGATGGACGAGTTCCGTTCGAAGCGCGACGCCCTCAAGCCGCAGATCGCCGAGCTGCGGGCGAAGTCCAAGGACGACCCGAAGAAGGGCGAGGCGGAGGTCGCGAAGCTCCTCGAGACGGTGAAGTACGAGCCGGCGTCGTGGAAGAGCGCCGTCGATCACATCGATCGGATCATCAAGATCGGCGGCCGCGAGGCGGCGGGGCTCGGGACCGACTTCGACGGAATCGAGGATCCGCCGGCCGGGCTCGAGGACGTGTCGAAGCTGCCGATCATCGCGGAGGAGCTCCTGCGGCGCGGGCATTCGACGCAGGTCGTGCGCGGCGTGCTCGGCGAGAATTTCCTGAAGTTCTGGGCCCGGGCGGAGAAGGCCAAGGCGTCCGTTCCGCCGCGGAAGAGCCCGTTCACGTTCACGCAGCCGGGCCCGGCCGACCGCTGATCGGGGCCGCGGCTCCGATATGATGCGCGCCATGTTCGACCTGCTGCAGACGGCGGCGCCCAGCGCCTCATCCCTCTGGATCTTCGGGCAGTTCGCCCTCGTCTTCCTGATCTTCTACTTCCTCCTGATCGCCCCCATGCGGAAGAAGCAGAAGCGCGCACAGGAGCTGCTGTCGAAGCTCAAGAAGGGCGACGAGGTCATCCTGAACGCGGGCATCTTCGGGCGTATCAGCAACCTGGACGAGGAGCGGGGCTTCGTGGTCCTCCAGATCGCGGACAACGTGAAGATCAAGGTGGCCCGCAGCGCCATCGCGGGCCTGGCGGGTGAGACGGAGCCGTCGGGCACGGCGCCGACGCCGTAGGAGCGGTCGCTCTCAGCTCTCAGCCGGAGTCGGGAAAGTCTTTCCCGCTCTAGGAGATTCCTCCCGAGCGCTCTGGCCGATAGCTGACAGCTGACAGCCGACAGCTAATCCATTAGACTCCGGCGTTTTCGATTTCGGGCCGAGGAGGCGTCTTGTCGAAGAAAGTTCGCTGGCGGGTGTTGCTCATCCTGCTCGTGGTCGCGGGCACGGTCGCCGGCTACGTCGTCACGGGGTACCAGCACGCCAAGAAAGAATGGATCGGCGCCGGCGACCCGCCGCTGTCGATGGCCCTCCGGAAGGGCATCAAGCTGGGCCTCGACTTGCGCGGCGGCATCCATCTCGTCCTTCAGGTCAACACGGGCGACGCCCTGAAGGCGGAGCGCGACGACGCCATCGAGACGCTGCGCAATCAGGCGCGCGAGAAGTCCTTCACGCTCGGGGACTTCGAGATGCCCGCTCCCAACGCGTTCGCCGTGAATGTCTCCGCCCAGACGGACACGACGAAGCTCGAAGAGGCCGTCAAGCGCTTCCTCGGCGACTGGACCTACAACGTCGTCGGCGGCAAGTGGGTCTTCCAGCTGAAGGAGACCGCCCGGCGCGCGGCCGAGGAGAACGCCGTCTCGCAGGCGATCGAGACGATCCGCAACCGGGTCGACGAGTTCGGCGTCGCCGAGCCGCTGATCGCGCGGGAGGGCGTGGATCGCATCCTCGTCCAGCTGCCCGGCGTGGACGATCCCAAGCGCGTCAAGGACCTGATCAAGAACACCGCGTTCCTCGAGCTCAAGCTCGTCGAGTCGGGCCCCTCCGATCGCACCGCGCTTCTCGCGGCGTCGGGCGGCCAGGTGCCGCCGACGCTCGACCTCGTCGAAGCCAAGGCCGAGGCGGGGCAGCGGCAGGACCTCTACTATCTCGTGCGCAAGTCGGCCGTGATCACGGGGCGCGACCTCAAGAACGCGCGCCCGAGCCGCACGGGCCAGTTCGGGCAGATGGGCGTCACATTCTTCCTGACGGCGGGCGGCGCCGAGAAGTTCGCGTCGGCCACGGGCGCCAACGTCGGCAAGCAGCTCGCGATCATCCTCGACAACCGCGTCCAGTCGGCGCCCCGGATCAATGAGCGGATCTCCGACCAGGGCGTCATCCAGGGCTCGTTCACGGCCGAAGAGGCCAACGACCTGGCGCTCGTGCTCCGCGCGGGCGCGCTGCCGGCGGGCCTGACCTACCTCGAGGAGCGGACCGTCGGCCCGTCGCTCGGCGCCGACTCGATCCGCAACGGCATCACGGCCTCGGTCGTCGGGGCGCTGCTCGTCTTCGTCGCGGTGGTCGTCTACTACCGGCGCGCCGGATGGAACGCAGTCCTCGCGCTGGTCCTGAACGCGATCCTGCTCGCCGGCGCCATGGCGCTCCTGGGCTCGACTCTGACGCTGCCGGGCATCGCCGGTTTCATCCTGACGATCGGCATGGCGGTCGACTCGAACGTGCTGATCTTCGAGCGCATCCGCGAGGAGCTCCGCGGGGGCCGCGCGCCGAAGACGGCGATCGAGAACGGCTTCGCGAAGGCCTTCGCGACGATCATCGACACGCACATCACGATCGTCATCTCGGCGATCTTCCTGTTCCAGTTCGGAACGGGCCCGGTCAAGGGCTTCGCGGTGACCCTCGTGATCGGTCTCCTGATCTCCGTGTTCACCGCGGTCTTCGTCTCGCACACGATCTTCGACCTCGAATACGGCCGGCGGGCCCACATCGACACCGTGTCGATCTAAGGAAGAGAGCCCAAGCGCATGGAACTGTTTCGTCAGACCAACATCGACTTTCTCCGCTGGAAGTGGTGGGCGATCGGGGCCTCCTGGCTCCTGATCCTGATCGGCTTCTTCGGGATCTTCGTCCAGAAGGGCCTCAAGTTCGGCATCGACTTCGCCGGCGGCACGCAGATCGCGCTCCGCTTCGCCGAGAAGCCGGACATCGAGCATCTGCGCAAGCTGCTCGACGCGGCCAACCTCGGGGACACGGGGATCCAGCGCTACGAGGATGTCTCGAAGAACGAGGTCCTGATCCGCGTGCAGCAGCAGAAGAAGGAAGGCCGCGACGTCACGCAGGACGTGCTCACGGGGCTGCGCACGGGGCTCGCGAACGGAGCCGACCCGTCCCGCGTGGACCTGAACGTCCAGGGGCGCGACGCGCTGACCGGGCGGCTCCTCGCGGCGGACCCGGATCACCTCGCGGGCGGCTCGGGGGAGAACCCCGCGGATCACTACGCCCGCGCCGCCGAGCGGATCATCGCGCGCCGCACACAGGTCGGAATCTTCCGGTCGCCCGCCGACGTCGAGGGCACGCCGGACGTCTCGCAGACGGTCAAGGACTGGGTCAAGGCCAACACGAACGCGGGACCGTTCGTGGTCCTCTCGGCGGAGAACGTCGGCCCGCAGGTCGGCGCGGACCTCCAGAAGAAGGCGCTCTGGGCCGTCGCGCTCTCGACGCTCGGGATGCTCGTCTACATCGCCATCCGCTTCCGGTCCCTGCCCTTCGGCGTGGGCGCGGTCATCGCCACGCTCCACGACATCCTGATCACGGTCGGCCTGCTCGCGCTCTTCCAGCGCGAGTTCAACCTCGTCGTCGTGGCGGCGCTCCTGACGCTCGTCGGCTACTCCGTCAACGACACGGTCGTCGTTTACGACCGGATCCGGGAGAACCAGCGCACGCCCAAGAAGGAGCCGCTCGAGACCGTCATCAACCGCTCGATCAACCAGACGCTGTCGCGGACGGTTCTGACCTCGGGCGCCACCATGCTCGTGGTCGTAGCGATCTTCGTGCTGGGCGGCGAGGTTCTGAACACCTTCGCGCTGACGCTCATCATCGGCATCATCACGGGGACGTACTCCTCGATCTACGTCGCGTCGCCGGTCGTGGTGATCTGGAAGGACTTCGCCGAGAGGCGCCGCGGCAAGCGCGTCCCGGTCAAGGTCGTGCCGCCGCCGGCCGAGCCCGCACTCCCGAAGGCCGCTCCGGAGTCGGCCGAAGCGGCGCCCCGACAGAAGAAGAAGAAGAACCGGCGGTAAGGGCGTCCGGGCGCATTCGACCGGCCGCCCCGGGGTCTCGGGGCGATTGGCGTAATCTCTTCTCGTGGCGACGATTCGCTTCGAGGACATCCTCGAGAAGGTCCAGGGCTACAACCCGCAGAGCGACGAGGGCCTGCTCCGGCGGGCCTACGTCTTCTCGGCGCGGGAGCACCGGGGCCAGGTCCGCCGATCGGGGGAGCCCTACCTCGTGCACCCGCTGAACGTCGCGGCGATTCTGGCCGACATGAAGGCGGATGACGTCTCGATCGTCGTGGGGTTGCTGCACGACGTGCTCGAGGACACGCTCACGACCAAGGAGGCGATCGCGCAGCAGATCTCGCCCGAGGTCTCGGAGCTCGTAGACGGCCTCACGAAGATCAGCCGCTTCTCCTACGTCTCCCGCGAGGAGGAGCAGGCCGAGACCTTCCGCAAGATGATCCTCGCGATGGTGTCGGACCTGCGGGTCGTGCTCGTGAAGCTCGCTGACCGCCTCCACAACATGCGCACGCTCGAGTTCCTCGCGCCCGACAAGCGCCGCGAGATCTCGCGCGAGACCATGGACATCTACGCCCCGATCGCCAACCGCCTGGGCATGGGCCTTCTCAAGGGAGAGCTCGAAGACCTGGCGTTCCAGAATCTCGAGCCCGAAGAGTTCGCGCGCGTGGCCCGCGAGGTCGAGCGAGGTCTGAAAGGCTCGGAGGGGATGATCGAGGAGGTCCAGGCGCGCCTCGTCCAGCGCCTCGCCGAGACTTCCATCACAGCCGAGGTGACGGGTCGGCGGAAGCGGCTCTTCTCGATGTCGTCGAAGATGCGGCGGCGCGGCGTGGACGTGGCCCAGCTCCACGACCTGCTCGCCTTCCGGATCGTGGTGCCCGACACGAAGGACTGCTACGCGGTTCTGGGCCTCGTGCACCAGCTCTGGCGACCCGTGCCGGGCCGCATCAAGGACTACATCGCGATGCCGAAGCCGAACTTCTACCAGTCCCTCCACACCACGGTCATCAGCGAGGGCGGCACGACGTTCGAGGTCCAGATCCGGACCCGCGAGATGGACCTGATCGCGGAGCGCGGCATCGCGGCGCACTGGAAGTACAAGGAGGGCCGGCTCGATCCCCAGCCCGACGACACGCGGTTCCAGTGGCTGCGGCAGCTCGTGGACTGGCAGAAGGAGGTCTCGGACCCGCGGCAGTTCCTGTCGTCCCTCAAGGTGGATCTCTATCCCGACGAGGTTTACACCTTCACGCCCAAAGGCCAGGTCTTCGCGTTCCCCCGCGGCGCGACGCCGGTGGACTTCGCCTATCGGGTGCACACGGACATCGGCCATCGCTGCGTCGGCGCGCGGGTGAACGGCAAGCTCGTCCCGCTGCGCACGGCGCTCGCCTCGGGCGACATCGTCGAGATCCTGACGGCGCCCAACCAGACGCCCTCGCGCGACTGGCTGTCTTTCGTCGCGACCAGCCGTGCCAAGCACAAGATCCGGCACTTCATCCACACGCAGGAGAAGCTCCAGGCCGTCGAGCTCGGGCGGCGTTTGCTCGACCGGGAGCTCAAGAAGTTCAAGCGGACCGTCAAGAAGCTCGAGTCGCACGGGCTCCTCGACAAGGAGCTCGCGCACTGGGGCTTCTCGAAGCCCGAGGACCTCTACGCGGCCGTGGGCTACGGGAAAATCGCCCCGCGGGCGGCCCTCGAACGGTTCGTGCCGGCCGAGGAGCTGGCGCGGGAGTCGGAGGCCGGCGCGAAAGAAAGTACGGTCTCCCGCGTCGTCCGGAAGATCCTCCCGTTCGGCGCTCCGGACATCGCCGTCGTCGGCCACAACGACCTCATGGCGACGCTCGCCAAGTGCTGCAGCCCGGTGCCGGGCGAGGCGATCGTGGGCTACATCACGCGGGGCCGCGGGGTCTCCGTCCACTCGGAGACCTGCCCGAACGTGCGCAACCTCCTCTACGACCCGGAGCGCAAGATCGAGGTGGCCTGGTCCGGCAAGAAGAAGGTGCCTTACGCGATCGAGCTCGAGGTCGTCGTCGAGGACCGGCCGGGCCTCCTCGCGGACGTGACCCAGGCGATCGCCGACGAGCAGTCGAACATCCGGCGGATCGAGGCCCGATCGGACGAGGTGCGGAAGGGCTACGTCTCGGTGTCCCTCGAGGCGATGGACATGAAGCACCTGCAGCGGATCCTGACGCGGATCCGCGCCGTTGCCGGCGTCCGCGAGGTCATCCGGAAGTACAACGTGCCGAGGGCGGGGGAGCGGTGACCGAGGCCGACCGACTAAGGACCACGGACCAGGGACTCCTTGTGGTTCGAGGACCAGGGAAGTCCCTGGTCCCTAGTCCTTAGTCCTGATTGCCGAGATCTCTAGCTCGCCTTCGCCCGCGGCGCGGGCTTGACGACCTTTCCGGACCGGATGCAGCGGGTGCAGGCGCGCGCGCGGCGCGTCACTCCATCCACCACCGCGTGAACCGACTTGAGGTTGATGTGCCACTTGCGGCTGGTCACGTTGTGCGCGTGGCTGATGCGCCGTCCCGTGACGGGAGTCTTTCCGCAGAACTGACAGTGCTGGGCCATCGGGATCGCCTTTCTCGAACGCCCGCGGACTGACGCTCCGCGGAACAAGGGCGGGCATCCTACACAAGACCCGCCCGGCGCGGCAAGCGCCGCGGAAATCGAGGCCGCGGCGGACTGTCTTCGAACGGAGCAATCCGGGCGAATCCCTGTTCCGATGGGCAGGGGTCGAGACGGGCGCAAGTGCTTGCCCGGCGGAACCTTTTGCATGTAGACGCTCTTGACTGCGGAATATCCTTCTGTTAACTTGGCAGTCAGCCGAAATAACCCAAGGTAAAAGCCCTAAACCGGTTGAATTTTTTCGGTGGGGTAACGTGCTGTTCAGGAAAACAAAGAACCTGGTTGGCCTGGACATTGGTTCGTCGGCGATCAAGATCGTCGAGCTGAAAGACGCCAAAGGCGGCGGCTACAAGCTCGTCAAGACGGGTCTCGAGACCCTGTCTCCCGAAGCGATCGTCGACGGCGCCATCATGGATGCCTCCCTGGTCGTCGACACCGTCAACCGGATCATTTCCTCCCTGAACGTCCGTAACGGCGACTTCGGCACGTCGCTGTCGGGCCACTCGGTCATCATCAAGAAGATCTCCCTTCCGGCCATGTCGGCCGAGGAGCTGGCGGAGTCGATCCGCTGGGAAGCCGAGCAGTACGTCCCCTTCGACATCAACGACGTCAACCTCGATTACGTCGTGCTGGAGGGCGGCGGCGGCGACACCATGGACGTCCTCCTCGTCGCCGTCAAGAAGGACAAGATTTCCGACTACTCGAGCGTCATCACGCAGGCCGGGAAGACTCCGGTCCTCGTGGACGTGGACGCCTTCGCCCTCCAGAACGCCTTCGAGGCGAACTACCCGATCGAGCCGGGGCGCGTCGTGGCGCTGGTCAACATCGGCGCCTCGGTCACGAACGTCAACGTGCTGTCCGGGTCGAACACGATCTTCTGGCGCGACATCTCGTTCGGAGGGAACCAGTACACCGATGCGATCCAGAAGCAGCTCTCGCTCTCCTTCGAGCAGGCCGAGACGCTGAAGAAGGGCGAGGCCACGGCGGACAAAGCCGTCGCCGACATCCTCCCGATCCTCCGCTCGGTCTCCGACGACCTGGCGCAGGAGCTCCAGAAGACCTTCGACTTCTTCATCGCGACGACCTCGACGGAGAAGATCGACCAGCTCTTCATCGCCGGCGGCTCCTCGCGCGTCGTCAACCTCGACACGCAGCTGAAGGAGCGGTTCGGGATCCCCGTCGAGATCATGAACCCCTTCCGCCAGATCGACACGGGCGGCGCCCCCGTCTCGGCCGAGTGGCTCACGGACAACGCTCCGAGCCTCGCGGTCGCGGTCGGCCTCGCGATCCGCCACATCGGAGACGAAGTCGCGTGATCCGGATCAACCTCCTCTCCGAGGCTCGGGCTGCGGCCGCCCGGCGCAAGACGCCGGCGATGCCGACGGGCGCGAAGCTCAACAACCTGCTCTTCTTCGGCGGCATCCTCGCGGGCGTCGCCTACATCGCGATCATGGGTTTCGTCCTGACCTCGCGTCGCCGCCATCTCGATCAGGAGATCGGCAAGGCGCGTCTCGAGGCCGAACGACTGAAGTCGATCATCGAAGAGGTCAAGGGCTACGAGGACAAGAAGGCGAGCCTCGAGGCCAAGATCAAGCTGATCAACGACCTCAAGACCAACCAGAAGGGCCCGGTCCGCCTCATGGACGAGATCTCCAAGGCGCTGCCGGATCTCGTCTGGCTCACCAGCCTCGACGTCTCGGGCAACCAGATCACGATGCGCGGACGGGCGATGTCGCCCAACGCGGTCTCGACCTACCTCGAGAACCTCAAGAAGAGCCCGTTCTTCGCCGAGCCGGTGTTTCGCAACCTCCAGCAGGAGGGGAACCAGGCGGGCCTCTTCACGTGGGAGATGACGCTCAACTTCATTCCGGCGACGGCGCTGACCGGGCCGCCGGGCGTCGCCGCGGCTCCCGCCGGCGCGCCGGGCGCTCCCGCGCCGGCCAAGGCTCCGGGGACCTAGGCCATGGCACTGGAACTGAAGCTCGAAGAGAAGAAGTGGTACTTCGCCGTCGGCATCGGATTGCTGATCGGCGCTTTCCTGGCCGGTGCCGTCCACTACGCCTGGTTCCGCAACATCAACGCCGACATCAAGAACAAGCGCGCCGAGCTCGAACAGCTCCAGCAGGAGATCGAGAAGGGCCGCGCGGCCGAGCGCAAGCTCGCGCAGTTCCGCGAGGAGGTCAAGCGGCTCGAGCTCGAGCTCTCGAAGCTCCTCCAGATCCTGCCCTCCAAGCGCAACACCGAAGAGCTCATCAAGCGGATCGAGGCGCTCACCCGGCAGGGCGACTTCACGCTGAAGAAGTTCACGCCGGGCGAGTTCGTGCCGAAGGAGTTCTACTCCGAGTGGCCGATCGAGATCGTGGTCGACGGGACGTACCACAACCTCGCGCTCTTCTTCGACCGGATGAGCCGCTTCTCGCGGATCATCAACGTCGAGGATCTCAAGATCAATTCGCTCGACAACGCGCCCGGCAAGTCGATCGCCGCAAACTTCGTCGCCAAGACCTTCATCTACACCGGCGACGAGACGGGCGCGGGCGCGGCCGGCGCCAAGCCCGGCCAGCCGGGCCAACCCGCAGGTCCCCCGCGCCGCGGCGCCGCCGCGAACGCGCAGGGCCTCAAGGCCCGCGCCGAGGGAAGGGGCGTCGAATGAAGCGCGCGGCCCTCGCGATCGTTCTTCTCGGCGCCGCGAGCCTCGTTCTCGCGCAGGCTCCCGCGTCCAAGGCGCCGCCCGCCAAGTCGCCGGCCGCCAAGGCGCCCGCCGCGGCCGCGACGCCCGAGGTCGCCTCGCCGCACACGGCGCCGCAGACGGGAGAAACGCTCCTCGAGCAGGAGGAGTCGGCGCTCTCCGGCCGCTCGTACACCTACGACCCCGCCGGCCGCCGCGATCCCTTCCGGTCGCTCCTCGTGCGTCCGGAGCAGCGCGCGGTCGGCTCGCGTCCGCCCGGCATCGCGGGCATCGCGGTCGACGACATCGTGCTGCAGGGAATCTGGAAGACGCAGGCCGGGTATCTCGCCCAGATCCGCGGCACCGACAACAAGAGCTACCTGCTGCGCCCGGGGGATCTCCTCTGGGACGGCGAAGTGACGAGGATCGGTCCCAACGAAGTGACGTTCCGGCAGAACCTCAACGACCCCCAGAGCGTGAAGCCCTTCCGGGACGTGACGAAGCAGTTGAATGCAGCCATCAAGCAGTGACCCCGGAGAGGGAGTGGCGAGCAGCCCTACGGGAGGAATGATGCGAAGAGCATTGAGAGCAATCGCGATGACGTGCGCGGCCGTCGGGCTGGCCGCGACGTTCGGGTGCGCGTCGGCGCCGCGCCAAGACGCCACAGTCGCGACTGTACCGGCCTCGACGGCCTCCCCGGCGGGCACCGACTCCCCGAATCCGACCGCGCGCATCGAGCAGGCGGCCTTCACCGAAGACGCGGACGGCGCCCGCCTCGTCCTGTCGGCCGATTCGCCGATCCTCTACACCTCCTACGAGCCGCGGCCGGATCTCCTCGTCCTCGATCTGCAGGGCTTCGGCGTCGCGGACAAGTTCGTCGCCCCGACGGCTTCGGGCGACCTGGTGAACGCCGTCAAGGTCGAGCCCATCACGGAGCTCGGCAAGAGCCTCACGCGCATCTCCGTGACCCACCGCCCGGGCGTCCGTTACGACGTCCGCTCGATCGGTCAGGGTCTGGCCGTCGCCTTCGACGGAACGGCCGTCGCCGCGGCGGCGCCGGAACCGGCCCCGGTGCCGGCCACCGCGCCCGAGCCGGCTCCGGTCGAGACCGCGGCGATCGCGCCGGCGCCTCGCTCCCGCGCCGGCGGCCCGCGTGGAGATCGGCCACACGCTCGAGGAAGTCACGGCCGACGCGTCCTCCAAGGGCGTCGCGGTGGCGCTGCTGGGCGACGGAGCGCTCGCGGCCAAGGACTTCGTCCTCTCCAACCCGCCGCGCATCGTCGTGGATCTGCCCGGCGTGAAGAACGAGGTGCGAAAGCGCGTCGTGGCCGTGCAGAGCCCGATGGTTTCGCGCGTCCGGATCTCGCAGTTCCAGACGCAGCCCGAGCCCGTGACCCGCGTCGTCGTGGATCTGACGGCGCCGACCCCGTACCGACTCCAGCCGGACGGCGAGCGCCTGGCGCTCCTGGTCGGCGACGCCGCCATCGCGGCCGCGGTCCCGCCGGCGGCGCCCGCGCCCGCCCCCGTGTCGGAAGCGGCGGCGGCTCCCGCTCCGGCTCCGATGCCCGCTCCTGCCGAGAAGATCGTTCCGTCCGAGCGGCCCGCCGAGACGGTCGCGCTTGCGTCCGCCGAGCCGCCGAGCGTGACGCGTGTCGCCGAGGCCGAGCCTCCGGCTCCGAAGCCTGCGGCCGAAGAGAAGCCCGCTCCGGCTCCGGAGCCCGTCGCGTCGAAGCCGGCCGAGAAGCCGGCCGCGGTTGCGGCGGCGCCCGCTCCCGCGCCGATGCCGGAAACCCGCGTCGCCGAGAAGCCCGCGGACCCGACGAAGGCCGAGTCGAAGCCCGCGCCCGTCGCCGCTCCGGCTCCGGCGCCGGTCCACACCGAGACGGCGGCCACGGTCCCGCCGCCGGCGCCCGCACCGGCTCCGGCCGCTGCTCCCGCGCCGGCGAAGACCTCGCCGCGCAATAACGGCAAGGCGAAGTCGCCGGCCAAGGACGACGCCCTCTTCGAGGCCGCGGCGGCCGTGCTCGATCAGCAGGAGAACGCGCGTCCCGAGGTCGGCAACTTCCAGCCGCGCACGATCGCCGATTCGCAGTCGCAGTTCACCGGCGAGCCGATCTCGTTCGACGTCAAGGACGCCGACATCAAGGACGTCTTCCGCACGATCTCGGAGCTGACCGGCCTGAACATCGTCGTCGATCCCGAAGTCCGCGGGACCGTCACGGTGAAGCTCGACAACGTTCCCTGGGACCAGGCTCTGGACCTGATCCTCAAGCAGAACGGCCTCGGCTACGTTCTCGAGAACAACATCATGCGCATCGCGACGACGGCCAAGCTCCAGTCGGAGCAGTCCGATCGGGCGCGCCTGGCCGAAGCGCGGCAGGCCGCCGAGCCGACGCGCACCGTCATCAAGAAGCTCTCGTACACGAAGGCGAACGACATCGTCCCCGTGCTCAAGAGCATCATGTCCAAGCGCGGAGACATCGTCGTCGACATCCGGACGAACACGCTGATCATCCGCGAGATCCCGACCTACATGCCGGCGGTCCTGCAGCTGATCGACAACCTCGACACCGCCACGCCGCAGGTCATGATCGAGGCGCGGATCGTCGAAACGACGAAGAGCCTCGGCCGCAGCCTCGGCATCAACTGGGGGATCAACGGCGTTGCGGACGCGGCCCACGGCAACACGACGGGGCTCGTCTTCCCGAACAGCGGCTCGGTCGGCTTCAACGTGCCGCTCGCGACCGGCACGCCGGTCGGCGCGCTGCGGCTGGCCAACATCATCAACTCGTTCAACCTCGACATCGCTCTCTCGGCGGCCGAGAACCAGGGTCTCCTGAAGATCATCTCGTCGCCCAAGGTCGCGGCCCTGACCAACACTCCCGCGCTGATCCAGTCGGGCGTCCAGATCCCCGTCCAGACCAACGTCAACAACACGACGACGGTCATCTACGTGGACGCGACCCTCCAGCTCCAGGTCACGCCGCAGATCACGAACGAGGGCACGATCCTTCTGACGCTGAACGTGCAGAAGCGCGAGCCGGCGGTCGCCCTCAACCTCGCGCTCGGCCAGAACGTGCCCCTCTCGATCCGTCAGTACCGCGGCGAGGTGCTCGTGCGGGACGGCGGCACGACGGTCATCGGCGGCATCTTCCAGATCAACGACCAGGATCAGAACAACATGATCCCGGGTCTCTGGAAGATTCCCATTCTGGGGAATCTCTTCAAGAACAAGACGCGTACCGAGAAGCACGACGAGTTGCTGATCTTCGTCACGCCGCGGATTCTGAGGTCATAGGGGTAGAGACATGAAGAAGACGATCGCTTGGGTCGTGGTTCTGCTCGCCGCGTCGGGCGTGGCCTGCACGAACAAGGAAGGGGAGACCGAGGCCGCGGTCTTCATCACCGTCGACCTGCAGCTGCAGCCGGGCTTCGTCGATGTATCCGTCCCCGCGCCCGTGCAGCTGGAGACGATCAACCTCGCGAGCCACCTCAAGGACTCGACCGCCACGGACCCGCAGCACTTCCAGGACGTGACGATCGACAACTACACCGTGACCTTCCGGCGCACGGACGGCGGCACGGTCGTTCCGGCCATGCAGAACTTCGGCGGCGGCGTGGTCGTGCCATCCGGCGGCACGGCGACGCTCAACAACTACCCCGTCATGTACGCCTCGACGCTCTCCGGTCCGCCCTTCGACCAGCTCTTTCCGTTCAACGGCGGCGTCGATCGGGAGACCGGGAAGTCCGAGATTGACACCGCGTTCGACATCACGTTCTACGGCCACACGGTCTCGGGTCAACGCGTCCAGAGCCAGACGGCCAGCGGAATCCTCATCTTTCAGTATGGCGGCTCCGCGACGGCGGGCGCCCGCATCAGAAAGTAGACGGAGGCCCTCATGCGCCGGATTGCCACGGGAATCACCGCACTCGCGCTGGTGGCGCAGCTCGTCGGCTGCGCCGCGGACGCGCCGACCGCTCCGCGGCCCGGCGGCGGGGGCAACAACGACGGCTCGCTGCAGATCGCGCTGTACACCAACGAAGCGAATCCGGCGGCGGGCGGTTGCGCGCTCGTACAGGCCGTCGTGACGCTCAACGGGTCCAACGTGCCCAACGGCACGGGCGTGTCCTTTTCGACGGATCTCGGGACCTTCGCGCAGAACGGACAGGGTTCGGTCGACGTCGTGACGACGGGCGGCCAGGCCACGACGGGGATCTGCTCGGTGCGCTCGGGCGTCGCCACGGTGCACGCGAGCGCCACGGTTCAGGGCAAGAAGGGATCGGCCACGCTGCCGATCTCCTTCCAGGCCTCCAACTCGGCGGCGTTCGTGAGCTCCTGCAGCCCGTCTTTCGGCAGCCCGAACGGCGGAACCAACCTGACGATCAACGGCGGCCGCTTCTACGGGTCGGCGTTCTCGACGAAGGTGGCGTTCACTGCCGCGGGTGTGACGCGGGAGGGCCTTGTCACCGGAGTCACGAGCACGCAGATCTCGGTGGTCACGCCGGCTTTCCCGGAGGCCGCGTCCCTCGCGGTCCCGGTGCAGATGGCGATCACACTGGGCTTCGGGACGGGGTCCCCGGAGACGATCTCCGCGTCGAACTGCTTCGTCTTCGGCACGTCGCCGGCCGGAACGCCGTCGGTCCTGTCGGTTCTCCCGTCCTCGGGCAAGAACGATGGCGGCACGCGCATCACGATCGTCGGATCGGGCTTCGTCGCGCCGGTGCAGGTCTTCTTCGGCCCGGCCGAAGCCACGGTGATTTCGGTCGCCTACAACCAGATCGTCGCGCTGTCGCCGCCGGCGACGGGCATCGGCCTTCCCAACCAGAACGCCACGGTCGACGTTCGGGTGCACGAGGTGAACTCCGGCCAGGACGGAACGCTCGTGGGTGCGTTCAAGTACGGCCCGGCGATGCGGATCATCTCGTTCGGCGGCGCGAACGTGCAGTCGGCGGCGGGTCCGTTCACCCCGCTGACGATCTTCGGCGAAGGATTCGACGCACCCGTGAAGGTCTCGCTCGCCGGCTGGATCGCCACGGTCATGTCGGTGTCGGCCACCGAGATCGTCGTGCTCCCCGGAAACATCGTCGCCAGCGGATGCAGCGACGTGTCGGGCTCGATGGAGGTCACCAACATCGACACGGGCGAGACGGCGCAGGGGCAGACGTTCACGTACCTCGTGTCCGAGTCCGGTCCCATCGTGACGGGCGTCGCGCCATCGCAGGGACAGGTCCCGGCGTCGGGGATCGACCTGGTGATCTCGGGCGTCAACTTCCCGACGAGCATCGCCGGAGTCACCGTCGCGCTCAGCGGCCGGCAGGTCCCGGTCACGGCGGTCTCGCCGTCGGGGACGTCGATCACCGTGCACATCCCGGAGACGACCCTGGCGCCTCCCACCTGCGGCGGGGCGACGGACGGAACGCTCCTGCCCGCAGGCGGCGCGCAGGACATCGTCGTGACGAACCTCGCCACGACCTGCAGCGCGACCTTCGCCGGGGCCTTCACATACCTGCTGCCGTGCGTCGCGACCGGCCCGTAGTCTCGGCCCGATCGAGGATGGACGCCGCCCCCTTCGGGGGGCGGTTGCCTTTTTCGCGCCTTGGCTGATCTCGCGTCCCAGGCCCGGATCCGCGACCTCGAGAGGCGCATCGAGCTCGATCCAGGCTCGCGCCTCTTCCTGGCTCTCGCGGAGGAGTACCGCAAGGCCGGACGGCTCTCGGATGCCCTCGCGACGCTCCAGCGAGGCCTCCTGTCCCATCCCGGCTATCTCTCCGCGCAGGTGGCGCTCGGCCGGGCCCACTTCGAGGCGGGTCAGGCGACCGAGGCGATCGCGACCTTCTCGAAGGTCCTGGCGGCCGACCCCGGCAACCTCGTATCCGCGAAGTCGCTCGGGGACATCCATCTCTCCCGCGGCGAGAACCTCGAGGCCGTCAAGAAGTACAAGCTCTACCGCGCGCTCTCCGGCGACCGGTCGGTCGAGGAGGTGATTGCGCGGCTGGAGAAGTCCCTCGCGCCGCCTCCGCCCGCGCCGTCTGCGGCGGCCACCGCCGGGCCGGTCCCGCCGCCGCCGACCTTCCTGGAGGAGCCCCGGGGGCCGATCCGGCGCACGGGGCCGGCGACTTCGCCCGTCGGGGGCGCGCCGGAAGAGCCGTTCGATCTCACGCCGGTCTCGTTCGAGCCGCCCGACTTCCCCGGTGCCGCTCCCGTCGCGCCGGCTCCGGTTCCGTTCGCCTCGGAGGCCGCTCCGCCGGAGGACGTCGCGACCCGCGCCTTGCGCATCTCGGAGATCCTGGGAAAGCCCCCGGCCGCGCCGGCCCCCGCGGCCGAGGCGCCGGCCGCGCCTTCGCCCGATTCCGAGCCGCAGGGCCGCACGCTCGCCGACCTCTATTTCGCCCAGGGCCATTACGCCGAAGCGTTGCGGATCTACGACGAGCTCGTGGCGGCCAACCCCTTCGATGAGGAGCTGCGCCGCCTGCGCCGGGACGCGGAGGCGCGTCTCCTGCCGTCCGGCATTGGCGTCTCGACGTCGAGCGACCCGGCCTTCGACCGGCGCTGGAAGAAGATTCGCGCCCTGCGGCAGTGGCTTTCCGTCCTCCAGGCCGGATAAGCTTCGCCCGCCGCCTCGGGTGAGGTCTCCGATGAACGTCTTTCAGGACACACTGCGCCGTATCGCCGAACGCGTCGAAGGCACGCGAGCGGTTTCCCTCGTGGGCGTCGACGGAATCCCGATCGACACGTTCGGCCCGAAGGAGGGAGTTTCCATCGAGTCGGTCGCCGCCGAGATGGGCTCGTTCGTGAAGTCCTCGCGCCCCGGAGAGGGCGACGGCGGCGAGGTCCAGCAGCTGTGCCTCGTGACCGACGCGGGGAAGGCGATTCTTTCGCGGGTGACCGAGGAGTATTATCTGCTGCTCCTGCTCTCGAAAGAAGGCAACTTCGGCCGGGGCCGGTTCGAGTTGCGCAAGGCCGCCCTGGCCCTCGAGAAGGAGCTGCTGTAGAGCAATGCTCTCGTACAAGGAAATCAAGGAGCTGATCGACCTCGCCTGCGAGCGCGGTCTGTCGGCGCTCGAGATCGAGCAGGCCGGGTTCCGGGTCCGCATCGAGGCGGCGTCGAAGGCGCCGGCGGCTCTCGCCATGACTTCGTACGCCCCGCCGATGGCGCACCCGGCCGTCCAGCCGCCCGCCGCCGCGGCCGCCCCCGAGGTGGACGCGAGCCTCCACGTGATCACGTCTCCGATCGTCGGCACCTTCTACCGCGCGCCCTCTCCCGAGTCGGACGCGTTCGCCGAGGTCGGCCAGAGAATCGCCCGCGGCAAGATCCTCTGCATCATCGAGTCGATGAAGCTGATGAACGAGATCGAGTCGGACGTCGAGGGCGAGATCGTCGAGGTCTATCCGCGCAACGGCCAGCCCGTCGAGTACGGGGAGAAGCTCTTCGCGATCCGCCTCGCCGCCTGAGTCCGCGGGCGCGGCGGTCCTCCCGATGTTCAAGAAGATCCTCATCGCCAATCGCGGCGAGATCGCACTGCGGATCATCTCGGCCTGCCGGGAGCTCGGGATCCGTACGGTGGCCGTCTACAGCGAGGCCGACCGCGACGCCCTCCACGTCCGATTCGCCGACGAGGACGTCTGCATCGGGCCGGCGCCGTCCTCCGCCTCGTACCTGAACATCTCCGCCATCGTTTCGGCGGCGGAGATCACGGAGGCGGACGCGATCCACCCCGGCTACGGCTTCCTCTCCGAGAACGCCTACTTCGCCGAGATCCTGCAGGACTGCCACATCACCTTCATCGGCCCGACGCCCGACACGATCCGCAGGATGGGCGACAAGTCGGTCGCGCGACAGACGGTCGCGGCCGCCGGCGTCGCGACCGTGCCCGGCTCCCCCGGCCCCGTCGAGAACCTCGAGGAGGCCCTGTCCTTCGCCGGCAAGGTCGGCTACCCGGTCATCCTGAAGGCGTCGGCCGGCGGCGGCGGACGCGGCATGCGGGTGGGCCGCGACGAGCGGGAGCTCCAGGAGGCCTTCGAGACGGCGCGCGCCGAGGCGGAGAAGGCCTTCGGCAACGCCGAGGTGTACCTCGAGAAGTACGTCGAGGACCCGCGGCACGTCGAGTTCCAGATCTTCGGCGACCGGCACGGCAACCTCGGGCACATGGGCGAGCGGGAGTGCTCGATCCAGCGCCGGCACCAGAAGTTGATCGAGGAAGCGCCCTCGACGGCGCTCGACGACGACCTGCGGGAGCGCATGGGCGAGGCCGCCGTTCGCGCGGCCCGGTCGGTCAACTACCAGAACGCCGGCACCGTCGAGTTCCTGCTCGACCGCGGCGGCCGGTTCTATTTCATGGAGATGAACACGCGGCTCCAGGTGGAGCATCCCGTGACCGAGGAAGTCACGGGAATCGACATGGTCAAGGAGCAGATCGCCGTGGCCGCGGGCGAGCGCCTGACCTTTGCCGGGCAGTCCCTGACGCCCCGGGGCCACGCGATCGAGTTCCGCATCAACGCCGAGGATCCGGAGCGCTTCACGCCGTCGCCCGGGCGCATCGCCGCGTTCCATCCCCCGGGCGGGCCGGGCGTCCGCGTGGACACGGCGGCGTACCAGGGGTACGTGATCCCGCCCCACTACGACTCCTTGATCGCGAAGCTCATCGTGAGCGGGCGCGACCGCGCCGAGGCGATCTCCCGCGGGCGGCGCGCGCTCGACCTTTTCGTCGTCGAGGGCATCCAGACGACGATCCCGATGCACCGGCGCATCCTCGACGAGCCCGACTTTCTGGACGGCCGTCTCTCGACCCGTTTCATGGAGCGCTTCGCGCGGGCGTCGTGAGACGGGTTGTCAGTTCTCAGTCGTCAGTTGTCAGTTCCGGCCCGGACAACTGATAACTCATCACTGATAACTGAAAACTGAGGACTCTACCGTGCACCTCCTGCCACCCCTCTACGCGATCACCGACCGCGCCGCCGCGGGGATCGACAGCGTGCCGGAGATCGCGAGGCGTCTGCTCGCGGCCGGCGTTCGCTGCGTCCAGGTTCGCGAGAAGGCGATGCCGGATCGCGAGCTCCTCGAGGCGGTGGACGCGGTCGCGGAGCGGGCGCGGGCCGACGGCGCGCTGACTTTCGTCAACGACCGGGTCGACGTCGCCCGCGTCGCGGGCGTGGGGGTTCACCTCGGTGAGGACGACCTGTCCGCGGCCGACGCGCGGCGCCTTCTGCCGCGGGCGCTCATCGGCGTCTCGACGCACGACCCCGAGGCCGCGCGGGCCGCGTTCCGGGACGGGGCGTCGGACTATGTGGCCTTCGGGCCCGTTTTCGCGAGCGCGACGAAGACGCTGCGTCCGGCGCGAGGGCTCGAGATGCTCGCGCGGGCCGCGCAGGGCCGATCGAAGCCGCTCGTCGCGATCGGGGGCATCACGCCCGAGAACCTCGATGCGGTCCTGGACGCCGGCGCGGATTCGGTGGCGATGGTCGGCGGGCTTCTCTCCGGAGGCGCGATCGAAGGGAACGCGCGCCGCGCTCTCGACCGGATCCGCCGGCGCCGGCCGTTCGGGCGGATCTATCTCGTCGGCTTCATGGGCTGCGGGAAGACGGCGATCGGGAGGCGGCTGGCGGCGCGCCTCGCCGTTCCCTTCGTCGACGTGGACGCTGAAATCGAGCGGGCCTCGGGCCTGACCGTGCGCGCGCTCTTCGAGGAGTCCGGCGAGCCGGCGTTCCGCCAGCGGGAGGCGGTCTTCCTCGCCGGCACCGAATCGCTCGCCAACGTCGTCGTCTCCACCGGCGGCGGGGCCTACATCCCGGAGGAGAATCGCCGGGCCATGCGGCGTCTCGGTCGCGTCGTGTTCCTCGACGTTCCGTTCCCCGTGCTCTCGCGCCGGCTCGCCGGCAAGGCGGACCGGCCGCTCTTCCAGTCGGTCGAGCAGGCCGCGCGGCTGTTCGCTCAGCGGGACCCCTTCTATAGAATGGGCAGCCTGCGCGTGACACTCGAAGGAACCGAGACGCTCGACGAGGCGGCCGACCGCGTGCTCCACGCGCTCGAGGGGCCCGCGGTCGCCCTGGTCTCGGCGAGCGCCTGACGCCGGCCCGCCCTTGCGCTACCTCATCCTCTCGGACATCCACGCCAACCTGGAGGCCCTCGCGGCCGTCCTCGCGCGGGCTCGCGGCCGCTCGTATCAGCGTGTCGTGGTGCTCGGCGACTTCGTCGGTTACGGCGCCGACCCCAACGCCGTCATCGACCGCGTGCGCAAGCTCCGCAGGCCCAAGGTGCTCGTGCGCGGAAACCACGACCGCGTCGCCGCCGGGCTCGATCCGGGCCGCATGTTCAATCCCGTGGCGCTCTTCGCCGCCCGCTGGACCGCCGAGACGCTCTCGGAGGCCAACCGCGCGTTTCTCGGCGACCTCCCGGTGGGGCCGGTCGAAGTGGACGGGAACTTCGTGATCTGCCACGGCTCCCCGCTCGACGAGGACGCCTACATCTTTTCCGACAGCGACGCCGCGTGGAACTTCCGGTCGATCGCGCTCGACCTGTGCTTCTTCGGACACAGCCATATCCCGTCGGTCTTCACGCTCGAGCCGGACGGCATCCGCGTCGACGTCGTGCGCGGCCCGCGCGAGGTCTGGAAGCTCGAGCCCGGCCGCCGTTACCTGATCAATCCGGGCTCGATCGGCCAGCCGCGGGACCGCAACACGGCCGCGGCCTTCGCGATCTACGACGCCGAGCGTGCAGAGGTCCTCTTCGAGCGCGTGCCCTACGACGTCCCGGCCGCGCGGGAGAAGATCCTGCGGGCCGGCCTGCCCGACGCCCTCGGCGACCGCCTGCTCGTCGGCGCCTGAAGCGGCCTCTCCTATAATCCCGCCGGTCTCTTTCTCCCGGAGCACGAAGGAGGATGGAATGCGTGTGAAGCGCGGCCTTGGGAGTCTCCTCGCCTCGGCGGCCGTCACGGCGGGATGGCTGGGCTGCGCGAGCTCGACGGCGCCCCCCGCGGCGCCCGCCGCGGCCCGCGCTCCCGCCCCGGCCGCCGCGCCGCATTTCACGTCGGCCGACGAGGCGCGCGCTCTCCTTCTGCAGATCGAGGATCGGCGCGCCTGGGACGGCGGCCTCATCGAGGCGGCCGCGAAATCCTCGGACGCCTCGGTCCGCGAGCACGCGGCGCTCGCGGCGGGCCGGATCGGCGACGATCGGGGGCGCGCGTTCGCCGAAGGTCTGCTGGCCGATCCGGCGCCCGCCGTGCGCGGCGCGGCGGCGTTCGCCTGTCAGCTGCTCGAGGACGCCGGGGCGACACCGGCGCTGATCGGACTCCTCTCGGATTCCGACCCCGCAACGGCGTCGAGCGCCGCGCGGGCCATCGGCGCGCTCGGACGGGGCGACGGGGAGGACGCGCTCATCGCCGCCATTCCAAAGGTTGCGAGCCCCGAGCCCCGCGCGTCCGTTCTTCAGGCGCTCTGGCGGTTCGCCGACGACGCCTCGACCAACGCGGCGCTCGGCTACGCGTCCGATTCCGACGCTCGCGTGCGGCGGGCGGCTCTCTACACCCTGGCGCGCAAGCCCATCGAGAAGTCGCGGCCTGCCCTGACGGCGGCGCTCGCCGACGCGGACTCCGACATCGCCGCCGGAGCCGCGAGGGCCCTCGGCATCCTGGCCAACAAGGAGTCAATCCCGCCGCTCGCGGCCGCTCTCGACAGCGGCAAGGCGCATCTCGTGACGAGCAGCCTGACCGCTCTGGAGGCCGTGCTCGAGAAGAACGCCGGGGCGACGGTCGAGCCGGACCGGCGCGCCCGCGTGCTCGCGCTGTCTCAGGACGCGAGCCCGAATCTCGCGATTCCCGCCCTCGCCCTGCTGCGCCAGTTCCTGGCCGTCGATCGGGACGCGCTGACCCGGGTCTGGTCCGTCGCGACGACGGGCCAGGGACGCCGCCGGCACGTGGCGCTCCTCTCCGCCGCGGCCGCGCTGCGCGACCGCGCCCGGCCGGCGCTCGACGCGGCGTCCGCCTCGACGGAGTCGCCGCTGCGCGCGGCCGCCGCCGAGAGCCTCGGGTATCTCCCGGACGCCTTCGCGGCGCCGTACCGCGCCAAGCTCGCGGCGGACAGCGACCCCCTCGTCCGCATCGCGGTGCTCTCGAGCATCCAGACCGAAGAGTCCGTGCGCAACAACCGGGCGCTCATCGACGCCGCAGCGTCGGATCCCGACGCCGGCGTACGTGCCGCGGCAGTCGAGGCGCTCGCCCTCGGAAACGATGCCTCGGTCGTTCCCGGTCTCCGCGAGGCGGTGCGCAAGGCGGCCGCCGACTCCGCGCCCGACGTCCCGATCGCCGCGATCGCCGCCGCCGAGAAGTTGCGGAGCGTCCCCGGCGCGCGCGAGGTCGTCGAGGCCGCCTACCAGCTCCCGAAGACGCTCGTGCAGCGGCTGGCGCGGCGCGCGCTCGTGCGCGACTTCCGGGCCGATGCGTCGGCGTTTCCCGCGCCCGAGTACAAGATCTCGCGGTCGGCCGCCGACTACGCCGCCATCCTCGCCGAGACTTCCCGGCCCTGGAAGGCCGAGGTCGAAACCGTGCGGGGAACCTTCACGATGACGATGCGCGGCGACGCGGCGCCGTTGACGGTGGCGAATTTCCTCGACCTCGCGCGGAAGGGCTTTTTCGACGGCGTCGCGATCCACCGCGTCGTGCCCGACTTCGTCGTCCAGGACGGCGACCCGACGGGCACCGGAAACGGCGGTCCCGGCTACGAGATCCGCGACGAGAACAACCGCGTTCCGTACGAGACGGGCACGGTGGGGATGGCCCTCGCGGGTCCGGACACCGGCGGCAGCGAGTGGTTCGTCACGCACGCGCCGCAGCCGCATCTCGACGGCATCTACACGGTGTTCGCGCAGGTCACGGCGGGACAGGACGTCGTCGAGCGGATCGAGCAGTGGGACCGGATCACGCGCGTGACGGTCTCCGCCGGCCCCTAGCCGGAGCCTCGGTGCGCGCCACCGGGCGGGCCCTGCAGTTTGTCGGCCTCGTCGTGACCGGGCTCGCGTTCTTCGCCGGCGCGCTCGGCGGCAACGTGCGGCTGGAGCTGGCCCTGCTCGGCGTCGGGGCGGCCGTCTTCTTCTCGGGCCGCGCGGTGGAGAAGCGGGGATCGTGAGGCGCGCGCGGCGATGACGAGGCCGATGAGAGCGAGAAGGAGCCCGACGGGAACGTCCCAGGGACGGTAGCGGAACCGGACGTCGGAGCGTCCCGCCGGGACCCGGACCGAGAGCCAGTCGCTCCGCAGCAGGGCGAGCGCGCGATCGCCGGCTGCGGCCCGCCAGCCGGGATACGAGTTCTCACGGACCACCAGCGTTCCGGGAGCTCGCGTCTCGCACGTCACGTCGAGGTCTCCGCCGACGCCGCGGGCCCGGCAGGGCGTGGCGCGGCCGTCGGGGCCCATGACCGCCGCGTACTCGGCGCCGGCGACCTCGACGATCCGGATGCCGTGCACCGGCGGATGCTCCGTCACGCCCGCGTCGTCCTCCGGCAGTCCCGGCGGACGCTCGCCGCGCGTGGCGGCGAGCCGCGGCGCGGGGAGGTATCTCCGGTCCCAGTGCCACGTGAAGTACGCGTTGTACGTGAGCTTGAGCCCGTTCTCGAGCGCCGTCTCGATCCAGAACCCTTCGCCGAAGGGCGTGCAGACCCATTCGAGTCCGGACGTGCGCAGGGCCTCGACCACCGGAGCGACCTCGGGGGGCGGCGTCTCCGTGACGATCCACCCGGATCCGAAGCGCTCCGCCGACACGAGCGCGGCGGCGAGCGGAACGGCGAGGAGCCACCGCGCGTCGAGGCGCAGCCGCTGCCGGGGCCAGGGCCGCGCGAGGAGCCGGTCGAGGCCCAGCCCCGCGAGGCCGAGCAGCGGCGGAATCGCCAGGCCTCCCATGAGACCCGTGTAGCGGAGGCCCGCGACTACGTGCGCGACCGGATCCGGCGGCCGGAGACCGATCAGGAGGCGCTGCGGCCCGGCGCTCGCCAGCCAGAGCGCCAGGACGACGAGTGCCGCGAGAAAGAGGGATTCGCGGCGCCGGGCGCGATCCCTCGTCGCGCCGAGAAAGCCCCATGCAGCGAGCAGGACGGGGACCCAGCCGACGTAGAGCGCGTAGTACGCCGGGATCCCGGCGAAGCCGTGGAATCCCTTCGCGAAGAACGAGGTCGGATCGGAGTTCACGAGGCTCGCCGCGACTTCGAGAAGCGGCCGGGCGCTCGGGAAGTCCGCGTCGAAATCCTTCCGGATGAAGGGCAGGAATCGCAGGAAGGGGAGGAGCAGCGGCGCCGCGATGAGGAGCGCGAGGGCGACGGCGAAGGCGCAACGAAGAAGGACCTTCGCCCGCCGCCCGGGCGGCAGGAGGATCACGGTCGCGAGACCGAGAAAGAGCGTCCCGGCCTGCATGTACCCGGTCCCGGCGAGAAGCAGCGACGCGCCGGCCGCGCCGAGCCGGACCGCGTCCCGCGCATCCCCGGTGCGCGCGAGGCGCAGCAGGGCCGGCCAGACGAGCGCGGCGGCGGCGCTCCCGAGGACGAGCGACATGTCGCCGAGAGACATGTACGCCGCCAGAGAGCCCGCCGCCACGGCGAGACCGGAGGCCCAGAGCCTCGCGATCGGGCCGAGGCCGAGGACCCGGCCGAGCAGCCATTGCCCGAGGCCCGCGAGGAAGAAGGACGCGACGAGCGCGACCTTCGCACCGTTGACGGCGCCGAGGAGGAGGGCGGGCAGCGCGGCGACCGGATGCAGCGCGCTCGTCGTGGGCTCCGCGGCTGCCGGGAATCCGCCGTTGACGCCTCCGTTCCAGAGTCCGCAGAGCCCGCAGGTCCGGGCCCACTCCCAGGCGTGCAGGGTCTGGATGTTCGAAAGGAACTCGCCGCCGCGGGGTGTCCTCCGGGGATCGAACTCCGCGTAGGCCCGCGTCACGAAGAGCGTCCAGAGGGCGAGGAGGGCGAGCTCGGCGAGTGCCGACGACCGGATCCGGAATCGCGCGGCCGGCATGAATCCTGGCGGCGACTCTACCGCGAGCGCGCCCCATTCACCGACGGCGCCCTGCTAGACTCCGGCGAGTGTCCTCGGTCGTTGTCGCGACGCACGCGCTTCCGGAACCTTCCCTCTCGACCCTCGCGCCCGATCACGAGGTCCGTGTGCTCGGCTACACGCCGAACGAGCTCGAGCTGGCGGCCGAGGTCGGCGAGGCGGCGGCCCTCATCACGCTCGTGTCCGATCCGGTCACCGAGCGCGTGCTCGAAGGCGGTCCGCACCTCAAGGTCGTCGCCAATTACGGCGTCGGCGTGGACAACATCGACCGCGCCGCGGCCGCGGCGCGGGGTATCGCGGTCACGCACACGCCCGGAGCGCTTGACCGAAGCGACGGCGGACCTGACCCTGGCGCTCCTGCTCGCCCTGACGCGGCGGGTCATCGAGGGCGACCGGATGGTGCGTTCGGGAAGATTCGCGGGCTGGGCGCCGGAGCTTCTCCTCGGGACGGATCTCAAGGGCAAGGTCTTCGGGATCGTGGGCCCCGGCCGCATCGGGAGAGCCGTGGCGCGCCGGGCCCGGGCGTTCGGGATGACGGTCCTCGCGGCGGGCCGGTCCCCCCGCGACGAGGCCGACCCGGACGATCCGCCTCGCGTCTCCTTCGAGGACCTCCTGCGCCGGAGCGACGTGGTCTCGATCCACGCCCCGCTGACCACCGAGACGCGGGGTCTCTTCGGCAGGGAGACGCTGGCCCGAATGAAGGCGGGGAGCTACCTGCTCAACACCGCGCGCGGCCCGATCGTGGACGAGAGCGCGCTGGCCGAGGCGCTCGCCGCAGGGCACCTCGCCGGGGCGGGCCTCGACGTCTACGAGAACGAGCCGGGCATCACGCCCGCCCTCCTCGACGACGACCGGGTCGTCCTCATGCCCCACGCGGGCAGCGCGACGCTCGAGACGCGCCGGGAGATGGCGCGGATGGTCGTCGAGGACGTGCGCCGCGTGCTCGCGGGCGAGAAGCCGCTTCGGGCCGTGCCGGCCGAGGCCGGACCCCGGGAGCGGATGCGGGGCGAGGCTTGAAGAAGAAGCCGGACGCGGGATTCACGCGGCTCGACGCCGCGGCCGACGGTCTCCTGCGCCGCGCGGCGAAGGGCGAGACGGCGCTCGGCTGGCTTCAGGCGCGCTGGGGAAGGATCGTGGGGGAGCCGCTCTCGCGGAAGATCGAGCCGATCGAGCTGTCGGGCCGGCGGTTGACGCTCGCCCTTCGCGATCCCGCCTGGCGCAAGGCCGTCGCGGCGACGCTCTCCGAGCTCGAAGCGAAGCTCGCGCGCGAGCTGCCGGAGCTCAGGCCCCGGGTCGTCCTCGGCGGAACCCCCGCCCCCCGGCCCAAGGACTCGCTAGGCTCGCGAATCATCGACATTCGGACTCTTGCTCGCGGCGTGCGAAGTCTCCCGAGCGGAAGCGAGGGAGGAGGCGCGCGCCGCGGGAGCCGGAGCGAGCGATGGGGCCAGGCCGGCCGTCGAGTTCCTTTGAACGAGCGGCCGGCCGGTGCGGGCCGCTATCGACCTGATGTTCGTCATGCCAACCTCGGAGGCCCGCAGGCTCCCGAGCAAGCCGACAGCGACGGCTTATGCGTACAGCCCGCGCACCATCGTGTCGTGCGCGACGCGCTGGATGCCGAGCATGTAGGCCGCGATGCGGAACGTCACGCCGTACTTCTCGGCCATCGAGGCCACGTCGCGGAAGGACTGGACCAGGATGTCCTCCATCCGCTCGTTGACCTCCTGCTCGCGCCAGAAGAACCCGGCACGGTCCTGGACCCACTCGAAGTACGACACGGTCACGCCGCCGGCGTTGGCCAGGATGTCCGGTACGACCAGGATGTCCTTCTGGCGCAGGATCTCGTCCGCGCGCTGGGTCGTCGGGCCGTTGGCGCCCTCGACGATGATCTTCGCCTTGATGTTCGGGGCGTTCTTGCCGCGGATCTGGTTCTCGTTGGCGGCCGGGATGAGGATGTCGCAGTCGAGCTCCAGGAGGTCGGTGTTCGAGATCTTCTCGACGCCGGGGAACCCCTCGAAGGAGTGGGCCTTCTCGTAGTGCGCCTGGAGCTTGACGAGGTCGATGCCGTTCGGGTTCACGATGCCGCCCTGGATGTCGGAGACGGCGATGATCTTGGCGCCGGCGTCGTGGCACATGCGCGCGGCGATCGAGCCGACGTTGCCGAACCCCTGGACGACGATGCGGCTGCCGGCGAGCGTGAAGCCCTTCAACGGCGCCGCCTCGCGGCAGATCAGCATCAGTCCGCGTCCCGTGGCCTCGACGCGCCCGCGCGAGCCGCCGAGCGAGAGGGGCTTGCCGGTCACGACCGACGTGACCGTGTGGCGCGCGTGCATCGAGTAGGTGTCCATGATCCAGGCCATCGTCTGCGGGTTGGTCCCCATGTCGGGGGCCGGGACGTCCTTCTCGGGGCCGAACTGGTCCATCAGCTCGGCGGTGTAGCGGCGCGTGATGCGCTCGAGCTCCCCGCGCGAGAGGGACGCGGGATCGCAGATGACGCCGCCTTTGGCGCCGCCGAACGGGATGTTGACGACCGCGCACTTCCAGGTCATCCAGGCCGCGAGCGCCCGGACCTCGTCGAGCGTGACGTTCTTGTCGTAGCGGATGCCGCCTTTGCCGGGGCCCCGCGCGATGTTGTGGAGGACGCGGTAGCCGATGAAGACCTCGATGCGGCCATCATCCATCCCGATGGGGATCGAGACCTTCGTCTCGCGGACGGGCTCGCGCAGCACCTTGTAGAGGCCGGGGTCGAGGCCGAGCTTCTGGGCGGCCAGGTCGAACCGCGACATCATCTCTTCGAAGGGGCTGGCGGAATCCGTGCCCTGGGGGTGCGAGCCGATCGTCGGAAACTGCGGCTCGGCGACTTTCATCTCCACGGGGATCACTCCTGCCGGCGGCCGGCGGTTAGAATGGCGGGCGATTGTATCTCAGGGGCCGGCGGCGGTCCCGGCGCGACGGCTTGAAGGAGACAGAGAGTCGGAGGGAAGAAGCGGAGAGCGACGAGGCCCTCGTCGCCGCCGTGCTTTCGGGAGACGACGACCTCTTCGGTCTGCTCGTCCGTCGCTATCAGACGCGGGTGCACGCGCACGTCGCGCGCATGATCGGACACCGCGAGGATGCCCTCGACCTGACGCAGGAGATCTTCCTGAAGGTCTACCAGGCCCTCTCCCGGTTCAACCCGGAGTACAAGTTCTCGACCTGGCTGTTCCGGATCGCCGGCAACGCGGCCATCGACCACCTCCGAAAGAAGCGGCCCAAGACCGTGCCCCTGGAGGTGCCGGACCCGGAGGGGCCCGGGAGGGTGTCCTCTGGAGAGTACAGTAGCGCCGATCTGGACCCGTATGGAATGCTCCGCAATCTCGAGCGGGGACAGGCGATCTCCGTGGCGATCGCCGATCTTCCCGTGGAATTTCGCGAATTGATCGCTCTGAGGCACTTTGCCGGGCTTTCCTACGAGGAGATCGCCGAGGTCAAACAGATGCCGCTCGGGACCGTGAAGAACAAACTCTTTCGGGCCAGAGCCGTATTGAAGGAAAGGCTGGCAGGAGAGTTTTCTTGAGCGATTGTTCCCGTCCCCTGGATCCCCTGGACATCGAGGCGCTGGCCTCGGGCGCGGCGCCCCTCGTCCAGGAGGACGCCTCGCGCCACGCCGCCTCCTGCGCGGCGTGCGGCGCGTCGGTCGCGCGGGCCCGCAGCCTCGAAGGCCTGATCGACGCCGTGGCCCGTGCGGGCGCCGCTCCGGCGGACCTCGCCGACCGCGTGCTGCGCGTCCGGCCGTTCTCACGCGCCGAGCGCTGGAGCCCGGCGGTCTGGCGCGCGCCGGTCCTGCTCCTCACGGCCCTCGGCGGCGCCGGAACCGTTCTGATCGGCGGCGCGTCCGCCGGACCGCGCGAGCAAGTCGGTCTCGGCGCGGCGATGCTCGCGTCGGCGGCCGGTCTCGTGCGCGCGTCGTGGCGGTGGATCTCGGATCTCTCGCAGGCGGCGCCCTCCGGCGCCTCGGCGCTGTCGGAGATGCTCCGCGCGACGCCGGCCGGCTGGGCCGCGCTGCTGCTGCTGCCGGCGGCCGCCCTCGGGCTGCGCCGGGTGCTCTCCCGCGCGTTCGCCCGCAGATGAAGCGCCTCGCGCCGCTCTGGCTCCTCGCCGCGGCGCCCGCCCTCGCCTCCGCCGCCCCGGTCTCTCCGCCTTCGTCCGTCACGACCTTCGGGCGCGACCTCGTGATCTCGCAGCCGGTCTCCGGCCGGGTGCTCGCGGCGTTCGCGAGCGTGCGTCTGGAGGCCCGTGTCGCGGGCGACGTCGTCGTCTGGGGCGGCGACGTCTCGTTCGGTCCGGGCGGCGAGGTCGGCGGCAATCTCTCCGTGTTCGGCGGCAGGCTCCGCGCGTCGGGGACGCCCCCGGTTCACGGCGTCGTCTCGACGCCGGGCTCGCTTCTGCGTCTCTACCTCGCGGAGATGAAGCGGGCGCCGTGGGAGGCGCCGCCGTCGGCGACGGTCTGGGGACTGCGGCTCCTCGCGCTCGCGGCGTGGCTCGCCGCGGGCATCGCCGTGCTCTTCTTCTTCGACACGAAGCTTCCGCGCGCGGCGGAGCGCGCCTCCGAGACGCCGACCATCGCGCTTCTCGCGGGAGTGCTCTCGATCGTCACGCTGTTTCTCGCCGCCGCGGCCGTGCTCGCGCTCCTGCCGCCGCCGCTTTCGGTCCCCGTGGCGTTGTTCGTCGGAGCCGTCGCGGTCGCGGCGAAGGTCTTCGGCATGGTGACCCTCTTCCTGATGATCGGGCAGCGTCTCTCGGGCCGCGTCGCCGCGCGGCAGCGTCCCGCGGCGCTCGCTCTCGGCTTCGCGATTCTCGGAGGCGTGTCGCTCGTGCCGCTCGCCGGACCGCTCGTGTGGAGTCTCGCCTCCGTCCTCGCCGTCGGCGTCGCGTTCTCGACGCGCTTCGGCGCGCCGCGCTACCGCGTCGCGATCGCCTGATCGGCGAGCCGCCCCGGTTGCGCCACCTCGCCCCGGCGCAATAGAGTCCCGGCCATGGAGATCCGCGAGGTCGGCGTCGTGGGAGCCGGCCAGATGGGAAACGGGATCGCCCACGTCGCGGCCGCGGCCGGCTGCCGCGTCGTGCTGACGGACGTCGAGGATCGCTTCCTGGAGAAGGCCCGCGCCACGATCGCGAAGAACTTCGACCGCGAGGTCGCCAAGGGAAAGCGCACGGAGGCCCAGAAGAAGGCGGCGCTCGACGGCATCGCCACCTCGACGGATCTCGGCCGGCTGGCGTCGGCCGACCTGGTGATCGAGGCCGTGGTCGAGAGCGAGCCGGTCAAGCGGGAGCTCTTCGCCCGGCTCGACGGGATCTGCGCGCCGGCGGCGATCCTGGCCTCGAACACTTCGTCGATCTCGATCACGCGGCTCGCCGCGGCGACGAAGCGCCCCGACCGGTTCGTCGGGATGCACTTCATGAACCCGGTGCCCGTCATGGAGCTCGTCGAGGTCATCCGCGGCATCGCCACGTCGGACGCGACGGCCGCCGCAGTCGACGGGCTCGCCCGGCGGATGGGGAAGACCCCGATCTCCTGCAACGACTATCCCGGGTTCGTCTCGAACCGGGTGCTCATGCCCATGATCAACGAGGCCGTCGAGACGCTCCGCGAAGGCGTCGCCACGCGGGACGCGATCGACGGCATCATGAAGCTCGGGATGAACCACCCGATGGGGCCCCTGCAGCTCGCCGACTTCATCGGCCTCGACACTTGCCTCGCGATCCTGCGCGTGCTGCAGCAGGGTTTCGGCGATCCGAAGTACCGCCCGAGCCCGCTTCTCGTGAAGATGGTCGACGCGGGATGGTTGGGCAAGAAGACCGGCCGGGGCTTCTACGAGTACGAGGCTGCGAAGAGCTAGCAGATGTTTTGCCAGGTCTGCGGGCTGAAGAATCCGGACGACGAGGAGCTGTGCTCCCGCTGCCACTCGAAGCTGCTCGTCCTTTCCGGCGTCGGGGTCGTCGAGGAGAGCGGCGAGACCCCGGAGGAGATTCCGTTCGACGAGCACCTGCTCGAGCGGATCTCGACGCTCGAGGACGTCGTCAAGCGGACCGGTGAGGCCGTCAAGACGCTCTTCGAGAGCGTGGGGAATCTGGAGAAGAACCTCTTCGTCGCCCACACGGGCATCCTGGCCCTCCAGGAGACGCTCGAGCGCCGCGGCGCCGTCCGCCCGGAGGAAGTCTTCGATCTCTGGGAGACGAAGATGGACGAGCGGATGCAGGCCGTCGAGAAGAAGGACCGCTTCCTCGAGTGGCGCGACCGGATCATCGCCCGGTTCTCGGCCGACCAGCGCGACGACCTCCGCCAGCGGCTGCGGGAAGCCGAGTTCGCCATCCTCGCCCTGGACGCCGAGCGCGGCGTCCGGCTGCTCGAGGAGCTGTATCGCCTCGACCGCAACAACGTGGACCTCGGCTTCTACCTCGGCGAGACGTTCTTCTCCGCGGGCGACATCGAGAAGGCCTCGGGCTTCTTCCGCAAGGTCCTGGCGATCGAGCCGAACCACTTCGAGTCGCTCGTCTATTCGGGTATCACGGCGTCGGAGAGCGGCGAGGTCTCGACGGCCGAGGGGTTGCTCCGGCGCTCGATCGACCGCAAGCCCGACGCCTTCCTGCCGCACTTCGCGCTCGGCGCGCTCTACGCGCACGGCACGCGCTGGGCGGAGGCGGAGCGGGAGCTGCTGCGGGCGCTCGACGTCGCTCGCGTGCCGTCGGCGCACGTGCTGCTCGGCACGGTGCTCCGCGAGAAGGGGGAGATGTCCCGGGCGATCGAGCAGTTCGAGGCCGCGCTCGCGATCCAGCCGGGCCTCGAGGACGCGATGTTCCAGCTCGGGCTCTGCTATCTCGAGAAGAACTGGCCCAAGCGCGCGCTCGAGTGCTTCCAGCACGCGCTCGAGAAGAACCCGAAGCGGCTCGAGTTCCAGGAAGCGGTCCGCCTCCTCGAGCGGCGCCGCCGCTACGCCCTGCCGCGCGTGGACGGGCCGGGCGCCGAGGCATATCGCGAGGCGGAGGAGAACGCCGCGCGCGGCTCGCTGCGCCGCGCGCACGGCCTGTATCTCAAAGCGCTCGAGGCCGAGCCCGACAACCCGACGATCCGGATCTCCTACGCGCTGCTCTGCGCCTCGCTCGGGCTCTGGAAGGAGGCCGTCGCGGCCTGCCGCGAGGTCCTCGACGGGCAGCCAGAGGACGTCGTCGCGGCGGCCGCCTGCTCGACGCTCGCCGAGGCGCTTCGGGCGGAGGGCCGGCCGGACGAAGCCGTGGCCTTCGTTCGCGATTTCCTCGCGCGGCACACCTCGAAGGCGGCGCAGACCGTCGGCTACTACGAGCTTGCGACGAGCCTTGCCGAGTCGGGCGAGGATCTGGACTCGGCCCTCGACTACGCGGGCCGCGCGCTGTCGGCGGCGCCGGACGAGCTCAAGCCGTATCCGCTCGCGGCGCTCGGCTGGGTCCACTACAAGCGCCAGGAGTTCGACCGCGCGATCGACTGCCTGCGCCGCTCGAGCGAGCGCGCGGCCGCGCCGACGACCCTGCATCACCTCGGGATGGCGTACCTGGCGGCGGGCAAGGCCGAGGAGGCGAAGGCCGCCTTCACCCGGGCCAAGACCGTCGCGCCGGGCGGCGCGCTGGAAGACCGGATGATGCAGCAGGTGCGGTCGAACCTGCGCCTGGTCGAGAAGGTCGGGGGCAAGAAGAAGCAGGAAGCCGCGGCGCCGCGGAAGGGATGAAAAGAATCAGTCCTTACTCCCTGGTCCTTGGTCGACAAGGGACTAAGGACAAAGGACTAAGGACTGATATCTTTCTCGTTCCCGATGCGCTGGACAAAGTACTTCCTCCAGACCGTGCGCGAGGTCCCCGGCGACGCCGAGGCGATCTCCCACATCCTCCTGACGCGCGCGGGGATGATGCGGCGCGTCGCCGCCGGCGTCTATTCGCTGACGCCGCTCGGGTTGCGCGCCAACCGGAAGGTCGAGGCCATCGTCCGCGAGGAGATGGACCGCGCCGGCTTCCACGAGGTCGAGGCGCCGATCCTCCAGCCGCGGGAGCTCTGGGAGGAGTCCGGGCGCTGGGACCGCTACGCGAGCGAGGAGATCCTCTTCCATCTCAAAGACCGCAAGGGCGTCGAGTACTGTCTTGCGCCGACGGCCGAGGAGGCGTTCGCGACCATGGTGCGATCGGGGGTCACGTCCTACCGCCAGCTCCCGTTCACCCTCTACCAGATCCGGACGAAGTTCCGCGACGAGATCCGCCCCCGCTTCGGCCTCATGCGGGGGCGCGAGTTCCTGATGTACGACGGCTACTCCTTCGACGCGGACTTCGACGGGCTGGACGTTTCCTACCGCGCGCAGGACGCCGCGTACCGCCGCGTCTTCGCGCGATGCGGCCTCGACTTCACGGTCGTCGAGGCGGATTCGGGCGGCATGGGCGGCAGCCAGTCGCAGGAGTTCATGGTGCTCGCGGAGACGGGTGAGGACGCCGTCGTGCGCTGCGCCGCCTGCGGGTACGGCGCGAACCTCGAGCGGGCGCAGACCGCGCGCCGGCCGGCGCCGTGGGACGACGAGACGGTGACGCCGCTCGTCGAGATCGAGACGCCCGGCAAAGGCGGCATCGACGACGTCGTCGAGTTCCTCGGGATCACCGCGTCGCGGATGATCAAGTGCCTCGTCTACGAGACCGAGCAGGGGCTCGTCGTGGCCGCGCTCCGAGGAGATCTGGACGTCAACGAGATCGCGCTGAAGCACGCGCTCGGCGTCGAACGGCTGGCGCTCGCCTCCGAGGAGAGGATCTCGCGCGACGCGGGCGCGCCGGTCGGCTACGTCGGGCCGCATCATCTCGATCCGTCCCGGGTCCGGCTCGTCGCCGACGAGTCCGTGCGCGGCGCGGTCAACGCCGTGACCGGCGCCGGGCGGCGCGACTGGCACGTGCGCGGCCTGTCCTTGGAGCGCGACGCGAAGGTGTCGCTCTGGGCGGACTTCGCGCAGGCGCGCTCGGGCGACCCCTGCAAGCGCTGCGGCAAGCCGCTCGAGATCGCGCGCGGCATCGAGGTCGGGCACATCTTCAAGCTCGGCGACAAGTACGGCAAATCGCTCCGTTGCGAGTACACCGACGAGAAGGGGGAGACGCGGCCCATCGTGATGGGCAGCTACGGGATCGGCATCGGGCGAACGATGGCGGCGGCGGTCGAGCAGAACCACGACGCCGACGGCATCCTCTGGCCGCTGGCGCTCGCGCCCTTCGAGATCGAGCTCGTGTCGCTCAATCCGTCCGATCCGGCCACGGCGCAGGCCGCCGACGCGCTGTACGCGAAGCTCCTCGTGGCCGACCTCGAGGTCCTCTACGACGACCGCGACGAGCGCCCGGGGGTGAAATTCAAGGACGCCGACCTGCTGGGGTTTCCGATCCGAGTCAACGTCGGCGGCCGGGCGCTCAAGGAAGGCCACGTCGAGATCGTCTCGCGCCGCAACAAGCGCGTTCGCGCGGTGAAGCCCGAGGAGGCGGTCGAGGCCGTGAAGGAGCTCCGCCGCGAGCTCGCCGGTCCGGAATGAGAAAGGTCACTCCCGAGGAGGCGCTCGAGTACCACGCCCGCGGCCGGCGCGGCAAGATCGAGGTCGTTTCGACGAAGCCCTGCCGCACGCAGGAGGACCTCTCGCTCGCCTACAGTCCCGGCGTCGCCGAGCCGTGCCTCGCGATCGCGAAGGACCCCGAGAAGGTCTACGACTACACGGCGAAGGGGAATCTCGTCGCCGTGATCTCCAACGGCACGGCGGTCCTCGGGCTCGGCAACATCGGGCCGCTCGCGGCCAAGCCCGTCATGGAAGGCAAGGGGGTCCTCTTCAAGCGCTTCGCCGACATCGACGTCTTCGACATCGAGGTGGACACCCAGGATCCCAAGGCCTTCATCGAGACCGTCGCGCGGATCTCGCCCACCTTCGGCGGCATCAACCTCGAGGACGTGAAGTCGCCCGAGTGTTTCGAGATCGAGGAGGAGCTGAAGCGGCGCCTCAAGATCCCGGTCTTCCACGACGACCAGCACGGCACGGCCATCATCTCGGCCGCGGCGCTCCTGAACGCTCTCGAGATCGTCGGCAAGAAGGTCGAGAACGTGAAGGTCGTCTTCGTCGGCGCGGGTGCGTCGGCCATCGCGTGCGCGAAGCTCTACCTCTCGTACGGCGTCCGGAAAGAGAACCTGCGGATGGTGGACAAGGCCGGCGTCATCTACGAGGGGCGCGGCGAGGACCTGAACCCGTACAAGGCGCAGTTCGCGGTGAAGACTTCGGAGCGGACTCTCGCCGACGCGTTGGTCGGCGCGGACGTCTTCGTCGGGCTCTCGACCAAGGGGATCGTCTCGGGCGACATGATCCGCAAGATGGCGCGCGATCCGATCGTCTTCGCGCTCGCCAACCCGGAGCCGGAGATCACGCCCGAGGAGGCGCGGGCCGCGCGGCCGGACGTGATCATGGCGACGGGGCGCAGCGACTACCCGAACCAGGTCAACAACGTCCTCGGCTTCCCCTTCATCTTCCGCGGCGCCCTCGACGTCGCGGCCACCGAGATCAACGAGTCGATGAAGCGCGCGGCCTCGCAGGCGCTGGCGGCCCTCGCGAAGATGGACGTGCCCGACTCGGTCTCGCGTGCCTACGGCGGGGAGACCTTCCGCTTCGGCCGTGAGTACCTGATTCCGAAGCCGTTCGATTATCGCGTCCTGCTCTGGGTCGCGCCGGCGGTCGCGGAGGCCGCGATGAGCTCCGGCGTGGCGCGCAACCCGATCACCGACATGAGCGCCTACCTGCGGCGTCTCGAGGCGATGTTGTCGCGCACGCGCGAGCTCATGAGCGTCGTGATTCAGAAGGCCAAGCAGGACCCCAAGCGCATCGTCTTCCCCGAGGGCGAGCACCCGAAGATCCTGCGCGCCGCGAAGATCCTCGCGGAGGAGGGAATCTGCCGTCCGATCCTGCTCGCCCGCGAGCAGAAGGTGGCCGACCTCGCCCGGCAGCTCCAGCTGCCGATGGACAGGGTCGAGCTCGTGCATACGGAGACCTCCCCGAAGCTCGACGCCTATGCGCGGCGGCTGGCCGACTTGCGGGGGCGATCCGGCGTCACCCTCGAGACGGCGGCACGGCTCGTTCGCGTTCGTAACTACTTCGGTCCATTGATGTTGGAGGCGGGTGACGCCGATGGGGTCATCTCGGGCCTGACCCAGTCCTATCCGGACACGATCCGGCCGGCCCTGCAGATCGTCGGCACGGCACCGGGCGTGAAGCGGGTGTCCGGCCTCTACATCCTGATCCTGAAGGACCGCACGTTCTTCTTCGCCGACACGACCGTCAACATCGATCCGACCGCGGAAGAGCTCGCGGAGATCGCGCAGCTGACCGCGGACGCGGTCAAGCGCTTCGACATCGAGCCGTCGCTCGCGATGATCTCCTTCTCGAACTTCGGCTCGAACACGCACGAGAACGCGCGCAAGGTCAAGCGCGCGGTCGAGCTCGTGAAGGCCGCTCGGCCGGATCTGGCGGTGGACGGCGAGATGCAGGCGGACCTCGCCGTCGTGCCCGAGATGCTCGCGGCGGACTATCCGTGGGCGAGAGTGCAGCAGCCCAACGTGCTCATCTTCCCGGATCTCCAGTCGGCCAACGCCGCCTACAAGCTCGTCTGGCGCCTGGCCGGCGCCGAGGCGATCGGGCCGATCCTCCTCGGCATGAATCGCCCCGTGCACGTGCTCCAGCGCGGCGAGGACGTCGCCGACATCGTCAACATGGCGGCCATCGCCGTCGTGGACGCGCAGGAGAAGGCGAGGAGTCGGGTCTGCGGCCCCTTCGCTGATCGAAGCTCTCTTCTTCGTCGCGAGCGCTCCCGATGTCGGGCGCACCGCGCGAGCGCGGGCCCGACGAAGGGCCACGCGCGCGAGGAGCGGCGCGGCGATCGGCGCGAGAATTCGCTTGGCCGCGCGACGCAGGCGCGCCGGGACCCGGTGCAGGGTACGCGTGAGGGTCGAAGGCTTCGTCGCTTCCGGTGCGCGGCGGGACGCTCCCAGCCTCGGAGACGGGGCCCGGCGCAAATCCAACCATCGGGAGGTCGACGGCGGCCCAGGCTTCCTGGAAGCTGCGATAGAAGACCGCCTTGGTTTCCTCGCGGAAGGGGAGGAGCTCGGGCGGGACGAGCGCCTTCGATTCTCCGGGCCCCCGTCCGATCGTCGGGTGGAGATTGATCTCCCACGTCTGAACCCGGCTGTTCTTGACGGCGTAGTCGATCCGCCCGTACGCGGCGCCCGCGACGGAGAAGATCTTCGCCAGCTGCTCGCGGTGCGGGTTGGCGAGCATGTAGGAACGCTCTTCCTCCAGGATCGCGCGGGTGAAATCGCTTCGGGAGTGCTTCATCACCCACGCGCGCCCGCATTCCAGGGCGCGGGGGAGGATTCGGTCGCCCACCACGAAGGCGCTGTACTTGCGGTAGTTGCCGCCCGCGTCCGCGGTGTCGCAGAACTCGACGACGAGCAGGTCGTCCAGCCTCCGGCCCCGGAGGAGCGCGCGCCCGATCGCCGTTTCGACCTCGCGCCGCGAGCGGAGCAGAGGAGACAGCGCCCCGTGTGCGTCCGCTCCGCGCGGAGAAAGACGGGATACCGCAGGCTGGCGAAGTCACCGGTCGCCTGCACCGCCCGGAAATCGTTCCAGCCGAGGCGCGCCAGCTCCTCGAGGAGGCCCAGCCGGCGCAGGCTACGCGTGGGATGGTTCAGGAAACGGAAGCTCCGCTCGGCGGCGAGACGCTCGCACAGATTCGCCAGGACCGTACGCTCCTCGGGCGACAGCATGCAGAGCGCCGAGAGCACGTAGGTTCCGCTCTCGATCCGGCCCCGCCCGAGCAGCGTCTCGTAGTGCTCGATCCGAATCCGGTCGGCCACCGGCAGGCCCCAGCGGGACAGATACTCGCGCACCGTCCAGTCGGCGCTCGCGGGCGTGACGAAGTGGATCATTCGATCTCGGCCACCGGGCGGGCGGCCGTCGTCTCCACGGGCAGGGCGGCGTCCGCGGGCCGGCGCGCCCGGCTCGACCGCGACAGCAGCGTCGCGGCACTCATGTGTCCCGTCACGTTGAGCACCGTTTGGAAGATGTCCGGGACTGCCTCGACGGTGTCGACGATGACGACGGCCTCGATGGGAATGCCGGCCGCCATGTAGGCCGGCAGGCTCCGCATCGCGCCCCGGCTCGGCAAGCCGGCCGTGGAAAAGCTCAGGATGGCCACGATCAGAAGGAAAGCGGAGATCCTGGCTGCGCTCAGGCTCACGCCGCAGACGTGCGCCAGGAAGATGAGCTTGGCCAGGTTGGCCACGATCTGGCTGAGCTTGAAGAGGGAGACTCCGAGCGGCAGGACCAGTCCCGTCGCCGTCTCGGGCAGGTGCAGGTGCTCGCGGCCACCCTGGACGAGAGCGGGCAGGGAGGCGATCGAGGACCGCGTCGTGGCGGCGACCAACTGGGCCGGCGCGACGGCACGCGCAAACGTCCACAGGCCGGTCCGGCCCAAGGAGACGGTCACCGGATAGAGCAGGACCGTGCACAAGAGCAGCACGGCCGACGAAAGGACGGCCCACGCGCTGAGCACCCCGACCGCGTGCCCGCCGGCTCCGAGCGCGAAGAGAAACGCCAGGGCGAAGACGCCCACGGGTGTCAGCGCGAGGATCCAGGCCACGCAGATCAACATGGCCGCGGCCAGCCCCTGCAGGACCCGGGTGACCGGCTCGCGCTGCTCGAGGGGAACATGCGTGATCGCGAGGCCGAAGAGGACGGTGAAGAGAAGAAGGGGGAGGATTTCGGCCCGGGCCGCCGCTTCGAAGAGGTTTCGTGGAATCAGCGCGGAGATCCAGGAGCCGAAGGAACCATAGCCCGCGCTCGCCATCTCGCGAACCGACTCGGGGACCGACGTGCTCCTCTGGAGAGACGCCATCGTGGCCGGATCCACGGAGTAGAGCTTCACGATCATGGGCGTCACAGTGAGCGTCACGACCGCCGCGCCGGCGAGCATCGCGGCGAAGAGGAGGACGGCGCGGACCGTCAGGACGCCCACGACTCCCTCGCCGCGCGCGCCGACGACCGCAGCGAGCGTATAGGCGATCATCAAGGGCACGACCATCATTTGCAGCGCAGCAATCCAGAGATCGCCCATCACCCTCGCGACGGCGGCGAGCGCATCGAATCGGCCTTCCCCCGCCCCGTGCCCGAGTAGACCCAGGAGCACTCCCGCCGCGAGGGCGATCAGCGACCAGGCGGTCAACGACAGGCGGCGCGGCGAGGACGCGCCGGACCGAGCCGGGGACATTGTCGAAATTGTCCCACGGTTCCGCGCGCTCCTCGCGACAACTAGCTAGTCGAAGTTCGTCTCCATCGGCGGGAGGGCCCCGGAGCTCCGGCGGCCCGACTTTCTGACCGCCGGTCGGCACACGAAAAGGAAATCGAGCGTTTGGGGCCGCCGGGTGCGGCTCTCGCGGAAGGAGTGCGTCATGAAGGGGAGAGCTCTGGGAATCTTCGGTCTCGGGATCCTCGCGGCAGCGGCCGCGGCGGCGCAGTCGGGGCCCGACAACGATCCCGCGCAGGCGCAGGGGTACGTCCAGAACCACTTCCACCACACGTCGTTCGACTCCATCAATCTCTACAACGGGCAGCTCACGATTCCGATCCCGATCGGTCCCGCGTACCAGATCGGTCCGAACCTCGCATTCCGGGCGACGCTGACGTACAACACGCGGCTGACGGAGCCGGGCCACCCGACCGACGAGAACAATCCGAACTACTTTCCGCTCGTGGGCGATCCGGCGATCGGTCTCGGCTGGACGTTCAGCGCGGGGAAGATCGCGTGCGGGGCTCTCCCCACGGCGCCGCCAAACGGCATCTACGCCGCGACGCCGTGCTACGTGCGGCCCGACGGCGCGCAGATCGATTTCTCCGGCGGCCCTTCGAGCTGGGTCGCGGACGATGGCAGCCAGTACAAACTGGTTCGAAACGGCGCCGCGCCCAACTTCACCTTCACGATGTGGGACGGCGACGGCAATCGATACGACTTCGCGCGCTTCGTGCAGGGCTATGACGACGACTTTCGTGTGGCGCCCGGATACGCTCGCGACTTCGGACGCGGGCGCGACGGCTACTACCTGACGTCGCTCCAGGACCCGTTCGGCAACCGCCTCACGGTGACGTATGCCGCCAACGGCGTGGCGCCCTGTCCGTCGGCCTGCACGATGGCGCCGCTGCCCGTCGGGTCGATGCGCTGCGCGGGGACGACGTCCGCGTCGTGGATTCCCGCCTCCTTCTTCGTGCAGCGGGTGGGGGAGGCCTCGGCGACCGAGATCGGTCAGGTCGTGACGGACCCCTCGCTCGAGCGGATTCGCACGCTTCGGTTCCGCACTTTCGCCGGCCGGGCCAGCCAGTTCTCCGAATGGAATCTCTCGTACGGGTCGACCACTCTCGCGGCGCGCTCGACGTCTCTCTACTGCGCGACTCCCGTCCAGACGCTCGCGGGTCTCGCGCTGCCGCCCGACGTCGCGGGGACCTCGGGATACGCCTTCACGTACCATCCGGGCGGATCGGTCGGCGCCGCGCTTCTGAAGACCATGACGCTGCCGACCGGCGCGACGATCTATTACGACTACGGCAGCTATCACTTCTACCACGGGCGCCGCGCGCTCTTCTCCGAGAACGATCCGTGCGGCCCCAACCCGTCGGGGCCGCCGCCGTCGCAGGGCGTCCGCCGCTCGGCCATCTCCACTTCGAGCGGCGGCCCGGGGCGGCGGAAGGAGCGCGACGAGGACTTCGATCGCTACGCGCCGACGCAGGGGCCCTGCCTGCCCTACACGGACAGCCGCCAGTACGAGCAGCGCGCCGTCGGCGTGCTGCAGCGCGCGGTCACGGGTCCGGGGATGGCGGACTCGGTGACCAACTACACGCAGTACTCGTTCCCGTTCGGCGAAAACGGCAACACCGACGCGCAGACGCTGACGGTCGTGCTCCTGCCTCCCGACGCCGACGGCGTCCGCCGTGCGGAGTCCACGCTCTTCTGGGCCGCCAAGCCGATCGTCGATCCGAACGCGCCGCCGACGCCCGGGGACCGCCTCGGCGCCGACATCCTCCACGCCGTCTTCGAGGCGGATCCCAATCCCGCGCCGACGACCCTCATCTCGCCTCCCGTCTGCGGCGGCAGCGCCGACGAGGACCGCCTCTGCGCCACGCACGCGATCCGCGTCACGCGGCGGCTCTTCCAGTACGACCTCGACGGTCCGAGCCTGCCGGCGCCGGACGCCGACGGCATGCTTCGGCGACTGCGGGCGACGACGACCTGGTACGGGCACGTCACGTCGGGTGATGCGCTGGCGGCGGACCTGTGTCCGACGTGTCCGCGACATTCCGTGACGTCCTCTCTCGCCGGAGCGAACACCTGGGAGGGCAACGGGCGCCACTACGATCGCGAGACGCACGACGGGACGCTCGGAGGCGACCGCCACGAGGTCACGACCGTCTGGACGCCGAAGACCGGGCCCAACCTCCTCAACCTCTACGCGAGCCGGATCGAGACGGACGCCGACATCGCGGCGCCGGCGAACGCTTTCGGAGTCCGCAACGCGGTCGAGAGGTCGTTCTTCTTCGACGCGGTGACCGGCTTCCTCCGCGGCAGTCTCGTCTGGGATGCGCCGAGCAGCCGCTACGCGGCCGAGTGCCGCTACGGCGACGCGGCCGGCAACGTCGCGGACGCGGTGACCGCGACCGTGGTGAGCGCGGCGGGCAAGCCGGGCGCGAGCCCGTGCTACGCGCGGCTCGCCGACTTCCCGGCCGGCGTCGTGGGCGGCAACGACGACGCTTTCGGACAGCGCAGCCTTTACGCGGCCGGGCGCCTCGCATCGCGCCGCTGGCTCAAGGACCAGACGCCGCTCGCCTGGTACTCGTATCGCGTGAATCGCGACGGCGCGACGGGCGCGATCGATTCTTCGTATGACACAGCCGGCCTGTCGACCGTCTTCTCCTACGACAGCCAGGGGCGTGTCATCTCGATCGCGCCGCCGGCCGAGGCGGCCACCTCGATCACATACTCCGACCCGCGCACGACGACCGCGGTGCGTTCCGGTTCCGACGACGCGTCGTGGCAGCGCATCCTCTACGACGGCCTCGGCCGGCTCGTCCGGGAGATCCGGCATATGCCGTCGGGCTACGCCTTCCGGACGCACGCCTTCGATCCCGCGGGACACGAGTCCTTCACCTCGGAGTGGAAGGCCTGCGCCTCCGTCGCCGCGACCGGCGATTGCACGATCGGCACGGCGGGATCGGGCACGACCCTCTCGAACTTCGACCCGTTCGGCCGCGCGCAGTCGATCCGGAGGGCCGACAGCTCCGTCACGTCGGTCGGCTTCACGGACGGCGCGACGCCCTATTCCGACACGCGAAAGGCCGTCACGGTGGGCAACGTCGGGTGCGTCTGGAACGGGAGCGTCTGCGCCGGCGGCGCGTCGGCGACCACGGCGTACCGATACGACGCCTTCGGGCACCTCGTGACCGTCCTGGAACCGGGCGGCGACATCACGACCTACGCGTACGACGTCGCGGGCAAGCTCGTCTCGGTGGCGCAAGGGGGCCAGACGCGGACGTTCGCGTACGACGCGCTGGGGTACGTGATGCGCGAGACGACGCCCGAGGCGGGCATCGTCGACTACACCGCCGTCTCCGGCGGCAGGACGTATTCTTTCTACGGCAGCCTGGGGAACCCGCGGGGCCGCGTGGACGCGTCCGGCAGCGAAGCGCCGGTGACGCGGTCGTACCGGTACGACTCCGCCGGCCGCTCGCTCTGCGAGATCGCCGGCGTTTTCGCGGCCGGCCAGACGTGCGATTCGGCCGGGCTGTCGCTCTACGTCCGAAACTTCTATGACGGACAGGGGTTCGCGGGGGGAGCTATCCGGGCGGGCGCCTGACGCAGCGCATCGGCTACAACCGCGGGCTCTCTCCGACGGCGACCGTGACGGAGCAGTTCGCATATTCGGCGCCGTCCGGCCGGTTGTCTCAGCAGACGACCTCGACCGTCGCCGGCACGAACAGCCACTCGGCGGTCCAGAACTGGACTTACGATTCTGTGGGGCTCGTCCGGACGCACGGGCATCCGAGAGCGTCCGGGACCTTCACGCTCACGAACGGCCGGTCCTACGGTTACATCACGTCGGTCGGCGCGCCCGGTCAGTCCGTCGTGAGCGCGGCGACCTACGCGGCGTCGGGCGCCCTCGCCTCGTGGAGGGCGGGCAACGGCGTCGTGACGACGATCACTCCCGACGCGACGCTCCTGCCGAGAACGGCGCAGATCCGGACGTCGGGTGCCGTCGCGACGGCCGCGGGCGGCAACTTCGACTCGGGGGTGTTCCGGTACGACGGCGCCGGAAACGTGGTCGCGATGGGGTCCGACGCCTTCGCCTACGACGCGCGATCCCGCCTGACCTCCGCGTCGTACCCGGGAGTCGGGTCCGAGGCCTATGCGTACGATCGATTCGGGAACCTGACCTCTGGCGGGACGACCGCCTACTGCCCGTCGACCTGCGCCGGCAACCGCCTCGGAGCGCCATACGCGTACGACGCGCGCGGAAACCTGAAGGCCACGGCCTCGGAGACGCTGACCTACGACGACCTGTCGCGGCAGATCCGCCACCAAGGGCCGGGCGCCGACTGGAGGTACCTGTACAGCGGGGCCTCCGAGCGGGTCGCCAAGCTGCCGGCCGGCGGCACCCCCCAGTACACCTATCGGGATGAAAGCCACCGGATCGCGACGGAATTCATCGGATCGACCCTGGCTCGCGACAATATGTATCTAGGGAATCTTCTCGTGGCCAGCTACGTGAGCTCGAGCCTCGCCGGGACTCCGGGGTGGGAGTTCTACGCGTCCGACCACCTGGCAACGCCGCGTCTCGTCACGAACCTCGCCGGCCAGGTGGTCGACACCCGAAAGTACTGGCCCTACGGCGGCGGCGTGCCGGGCAACGCCGGAACCCTGCAGAAGCTGCGGTTCTGCGCGATGGAGCGCGATTCCGAGAACGGCCACTACTACGACCACGCGCGGATGCACGATGCGGGGCTGAGGCGATTCACGAGCGTCGACACGGTCGGCGGAACCCCCGAGAGCCCGCAGTCGTGGAATCGGTATGCGTACGTCCTGGGAAATCCGCTGAAGCACGTCGACCCCGACGGGAAGCTGACGATCGTGGTGCATGGGACGTGGGCGTCGGAGAAATCCGAGCTTCACCCCGGAGGTCACTTCTTCGATCGGGTCGCGGTGACAATGCATGACCGGACGGCGGCTTGTTTCGATGGTCCGGAGGGGACATCCATGCCGGCTGACTGACTGCCGCTCGGCGCCTCCCTCAGCTTTCGTCAACCACTATACGTTCGCACCTGGCGAGAAGCTCAATGATTGTCGCGCATAGTCACGGGGGGAATGTCGCCATCGCGGCAATCAATCTCGGCCTCGGCCACAGAGGTCGACAATCTCGTGACTCTGGGGACTCCCTTCATCGCGACGGTATCGTCTGAAGGATCCATCCGCAGGTCGCGAATTTCGTGGCCGTTTCAATCCCTACGATCAGGTTCAAGGCGCGGCGGCGGCGACTACTCGATCGTCAACGGAGCACGGCGGCGCGGCCCGCACCGATCCATACGCTCAGAATCGTGGTTTGGAACGTCGACGAGGGCCCGTTCGCTTCCCATGCCGCACTCCATGGCGATGAGGCCTGGACTTTGTCCTCCGCGTCTCGATTAGGAGAAGGTGCCGTGTGACCGACTGAGCGAATCGTCGAGACTTCTCGGCGATCATGGCCGATGGATCGAAGGAAAGGCAACAGGCCGGAAGTGAGGTGTGTGTTTCGGGCTCCTGGCGCGCTCCCCCGGGGGTTCGTTCTTCATCGCCGATCGTCCGGCTTCGCGAGCTGGCTGCGCGGGCAGGGAGATGGGGTCCTGGCGAGCTCGATTCTGTTTTTCAGAAGCTTTTACACGTCCTGCCGGTGATCTGTGGTGTTCCTGGTGGCGGCCGCGGTCGGTCCTGGCGACTCGTTGGCGTGAGGTCCGCACGAGCGGGCCGCCGTTTCTTCCTTGGGTTCTGCGTGCGCGAACGTCGTGATGATGGCCGGGCTTCTCGGGCTGGTCTTTCGGGGTCGTCGCTCGGTCCGCCTGCCGCGTGACGGATCGAGACCGACTACCTCAGATACCCCCAGTTGTGCAGGCGGTCGCTGTCCTCGGCCCAGCGCTCGCCGATGTCGTCGCGGTAGTACATGTTGGGGATGAGGATGTTCCGCACGCGGGCGTAGGCCTGCTCGCGAGCCTGCTTCATCGTCTGTCCGAGCCCCACGACCGTCAGGATGACGCCGGAGGTCCCGGCGACGAGCCACTGGCCCTCGACGATCTTGGCGTCCTCGATGTGGACCTCCTCCGGCGCGCCCTTCTTGAACACGATGACGGCATTGCGTGAAAACGACTCGAAGGTCTCTTTGTCGTCGAAGGGGAAGGGCGGCATGACGATCCGCACGCCGACCTGGTATCCGCTCTTGACCTTGAGCTTCGGGTCGCGTCCGTGCGCGAGATCGTCGAGGAAGAGGCCGATCGGCGTGATCATGCCTTCCTGCTGGATGAAGATCGACGGGTAGCCGAAGCGCGACGTGAACTCGAGCGGATAGATGCCGTTGCTGTTGACGATGCAGTTGACGTCGATGTAGCCGATGTAACCCTCTTCGGCCAGCTTCGGCGCCACCTTCTGGAGCGTCTGCTCGAAGATCTTGTTCGGCTCGCTCCAGAACATCGACGTCCCCATCTCTCCCGTCGGCGGGCCGCTGTTGCCGGGGAAGAGCTTCTTGTGCTCGAAGTTCGTGTTGACGGGGTTGATGAAGGTCTTTCCGTTGAAGAATCCGCCGACCGCGACCTCGACGCCGACCACCCGCTTCTGCAGCTGGAAGACCTTGATCTCGTCGGCGAAGTTCTTCTTGTAGGCCTCGAGCATCCGGACGACGTCGTGCCCGTCCTCCTCGTCGCCGACGAAGAGCCGCCGCTTCACGTTGCCCGCGGCGCCGGACGGCTTGATGACGTAGCGGTTCGGGTTCTCCTGGACGTAGGCGATCGCCTCGTCGAAGTTTTCGAACTCGCGGTAGGGGATGATCGTGACGCCGGCCTTCTTGAGCTCCTCCTGCCCGAACGAGCGGTCGTCCTCGAGGCGGTCCGTGTACGGCGTGCCGCCGACGACGGCCTTGCCGCGCGCGCGCAGCGCCACCGCCTTCTCGCCCTGGCCGAGCGTGTCGTCGAAAACGATCACGTCCGCCCAGTCGACGTCCTTCTCCCAGTCGTCGGACTTCGGCACGAACCCGTCGGCGATGTCCTTCTCCTCGTCGTCGGCGATGAAGTAGCGGACCTCGTGGCCCTCCTTGAGGACCTGCCACGCGATGTCGCCGACGAGGCCCGAGAGGGACACGAAGAGGAACTTGCGCTTCTTTTCCATGGTGTGGCGGCGGCGATTCTAACCTCGGGGGCGCTCCATCGCCGCCTCCGAGATTCGGAGTCTCCCTGCCGGCACGTTTCGGAGCTCGGTCACGCGGCCGGACGGCCAGCGGACGGTGACGCGGTCGGCGCGGTCGTGGTCGCCGAGGCCGAAGAAGAGGGACCGCGAGCCCGAGGAGAGGAACGAGTATCCGGCGACCACCACCTGCGCCCGGCGGATTCCGCCCGCTTCGACCGTGACGATCGCGCCGAGAGCCTCGCGCGTCGAGCGGAATCGTCCTTCCGCGCGGAAATCGCCTTCGAGATCCACCACGAGAGTCTTCGCTCGCGAAGGATTGCGGTTGATCCAGAGCGCCGGCGGCTGGAGGAATCCCGTCGCGAAGAGGTCCGGCGCGCCGTCTCCGTCGGCGTCGGTCACGACGAGGCCGCGCTGGTTGCCCGACGACTCGAGCCCCGTCACGGCCGCGAGCTCGTCGAAGTGGCGGCCGTCGCGGTTGCGGTAGAAGCGCTTGGGCGGCCGCCCCCAGAGCGAGTCGTCGCCGAATTCGGCGACCGGAATTCCCTTCTCGAACTTCTTGTACTCCGAGCTCATCAGGTTCCAGAAATCGATCTCGCGCTCGTGCGCGTTCTTGCCCGTCACCATGCCGTTGACGACGAAGAGGTCGGGCCGGCCGTCGAGGTCCGCGTCCACGAACACGCAGCCCCAAGACCAGGACGTGTCCCAGACGTCGGCTTCGTCGGACGTCCGCTCGAACGTCCCGTCACCGCGCGCGCGGAAGAGCGAGGAGCCGCGGGACAATGCCTTCAGCCGCCGCCAGATGAGCGGCCGGAAGAGGCCGTAGGGGAGCTCCGGCATCGGGAAGCGCGAGTCGCGCAGGAACCAGTTGAGCGGGAACGAATAGTTCGAGACGTAGAAGTCGAGCTTCCCGTCGCCGTCGTAGTCGTCCACCGCGACGCCCATCCCGAATCCCGGGTCGAGCACGCCGGCCTTCTTCGCGAGGTTCGTGAACGTGCCGTCGCCGTTGTTGCGGAGGTAGGTGTTCTTCCCGAAGTCGTTGGCGACGTAGATGTCCGGCCAGCCGTCGCCGTCGAGGTCCGCCGCCTCGAGCGCGAGCCCCCAGCGCGTGTCGTCGGCGCGCGCCGCCTTTGAGACGTCGGTGAACGTGCCGTCGCGGTTGTTGTGGAAGAGGTGGTTGGGGCCGGCGTTGTCGGCCTCGACGTTGGGCCCGTGATCGGGCCGGCCGTAGACGAGGACGTAGAGGTCCGGCCAGCCGTCGCGGTCGTAGTCGATCGCGGCGGCGGAGGTGCAGTACTCCGTCAGCGCGACGCCGGCCTTCGCCCCCACCTCCTCGAACGTCCCGTCGCCGCGGTTGCGATACAGGAGGTTCGAGCGATCGAGGTAGGTGACGTAGAGATCCGGTCTCCCGTCGTTGTCGTAGTCGAACGCGAGCGCGCCGACGGCCTCGCCGGGCTGTCCGCCGACGCCGGCCCTGTCGGTCGCGTCCTCGTACGTCCCGTCGCCGCGATTTCGGTAGAGGCGGTTGCCGTGTCCGCCGACGACGAAGAGGTCCTCGTGCCCGTCGCCGTCGAAGTCGAGGACCGCCGCGCCGGGCGGCATGTGCTCGCCGGGCACGGGGACGTTGCGCGCGGCGTCGGGGAGGAAGGCGCGGTGGGGCTCGACGAGTCCGGCGCGCGCGGCCGTCTCCTCGAAGAGCGGATCCTTCGCGGAGGCGGCGAGCCATGTCTCGAGCGTCGCCGACTCGAGGCGCCACCCCGCGGCGGCGCCCGGCGCGGGAGAGAGGACGGCCCGGACCCTGCCGCCTTCCTGGCGGAGCTCGCCGCCGGCGCCGCGGCCGGTCAGGAGGAGGCCGAAAACGACCTCACGGCGCTCTCCGTCGCGCCGAAAGTCGAAGATCACGTTCTCGCAGCGGCCGAGCGAGGCGAACCGCGACCGGATCTGCCCGAGCCGTGCGCGGACGGCTGCGGAGTCGGAAAGAGCGGTCGAGGTGTTTCCGCTCCGATAGATGGCGAGCTCGAGCGGCGGCCGCGTCGGCGCTTTCTCGAGCGCGTCGCCCGGCAGAGGCCCCCGCCACTGGAAGGCCGTCGCATACAGGCCCGCGTCGGCCCCGCCCGCCTTCCAGTCTTCCAGGAGCATGGTGGCGAAGACCGAGACGCCGTCCGAGTAGTCCTCGAGCGTCGGAAGCGGCTGTCCTTCACGATGCGAGGCGCACGATGCGCCGAGGAGCGACGCCGCGGCGGCGAGCACGAGGAGGCGGCGTCGGGCCACCGCGAAAATATAATCGAGCAGGTGCCGCCGCTCCCCGAGCGTCTCCGCGAGCGCATGTCCCACGAGGGACCGATCTCGTTCCGCGACTTCATGGAGGCGGCGCTCTACGACAGCACCGACGGTTACTACACGCGCGGTGCCTCGATCGGCGAAGGCGGCGACTTCGTGACGTCGCCGACGGTCACGCCGGCATTCGCCGCGGCGATTGCGCGGCAGTTCCTCCGCGACACGGCCGGCCGCGGCGGCCCGCTCGACTTCGTCGAAGCCGGTGCGGGGTCCGGCGCGTTCCTCGCGGATTTCGACGCGGCGATCCGGCGGCTCGATCCCGCGGCCGCGGGGCGCGTCCGGCTGACGGCGATCGAACGTTCGGAGACGGGTCGGCGGCAGATTCAATCCCGCCGGTTCGCCGAGGCGCCGCGCCTGCTGGCCTCGGCCGAGGAGCTCGGCGAGCGCTCGGTCCGCGGCTGGATCTTCTCGAACGAGCTCTTCGACGCGCTGCCGGTCGTGCGGGTCGCGGGCTCGAGCGATGGCCTGAAGGAGCTCCGGATCGGCGTCCAGGGCGCCGGGTTCGTCTGGGTCGAGGCGCCGGCGCCGCCGGCGCTGTCGGCGCACCTCGAGTCTTTCGGCATCGGTCTCGCTCCCGGACAGAGCGCCGAGATCTCGCCGGACGCCGCGCCGCTCTATCGGCGCCTCGCGCGCGCGCTCGCCGCGGGCGCGCTCGTCACCTTCGACTACGGGCACCGCGCGAACGTTCTCTATCATTCGCTCGCGCGGCCGCGCGGGACACTCACCGTCTTCGCCGCGGGCCGCCGCGGCGGCGATCCGCTCGAGCGCGTCGGCGAGGTGGATCTGACCGCGCACGTCAACTGGGAGGATCTGGTGCGCACCGGCGAATCCGAAGGCCTCTCGACGCGCGGAATCTTCCGCCAGGGGCGCTGGCTCGCCGAGGCCGGCATCCTCGATTTCGCGTCGAGCGACGCCGAGAAGTGGCGCATCTACCGTCTCATCGATCCGGAGGGAATGGGCGAGGAGCTGTCGGTTCTCGTGCAGTCGCGCGAGGCCCGCTCCGATTGACTCTCCCGTCGCAACCGATAGAATGGCCGCGCCTTGTCAGCCTATGCCCCGATTCTGGTGTTCGCCATCCTCGCTGCGGCTCTGCCGCTCGGGACCATCATCGTCGCGAGGGTCATTCAGAGCCGCAAGCCCAACGCCGCCAAGCTCGAGCCTTACGAATCGGGCATCGCGCCGACGAGCACCGCGTTCGACACGCGTTTCTCCGTCCGTTACTTCCTGATCGCCGTCCTCTTCGTTGTGTTCGACGTCGAGACGATCTTCCTCTTCCCCTGGGCGGTCTATTTCCACAAGCTCGGCTGGTTCGGCTTGATCGAGATGCTCGTCTTCCTCGTGATCCTCGTCGTCGGGTACGTCTATGTCTGGCGCCGTGGCGCGCTCGACTGGGCCTGACGCCGCGAAAAGGAGCCCGATGGGCCTCGTCGAAAACCGATTCGAAGACAACGTCCTGACGACGACCGTCGACTCGGTGATCAATTGGGCGCGCCGGTCCTCGATCTGGCCGATGCAGTTCGGCCTCGCCTGCTGCGCGATCGAGATGATGGCGGTCATGGACGCCCGGCACGACCTCGCCCGGTTCGGCGCCGAGGTCTTTCGCGGAACGCCACGCCAGTCGGACCTGATGATCGTCGCGGGCACGGTCGTCGAGAAGATGGCGCCGATCGTCAAACGGCTCTACGACCAGATGCCCGAGCCCAAGTGGGTCATCGCGATGGGCTCGTGCGCGACCTGCGGCGGTCCGTATCGGACCTACGCCGTGACCCAGGGCGTCGACCGCATCGTGCCGGTGGACGTGTACGTGCCGGGCTGCCCACCGCGGCCCGAGGCCCTGATCTACGGGATCATGGCGCTCCAGAAGAAGATCGACCGGATGAAGGTCGTGCGGAAGGCTTCGTAGGTCGGGAGCGCATGACCGAGGAAAAGCCCAAGGAAGCGCCAAAGAAGCTCGAGGCACGCGACGCGTCGAGCCATCCCTGGGTCGAGTCGCTGCGCGCGGCGCTGCCGGACACGGTCCTCTCGGCCAAGGAATTCGCCGGCCAGGTGACGGTGACCGTGGCGCGCGAAGCGATGGGGCGGGTCGCGCGGCACCTGAAGGACGCCGAGGACTTCAAGTACTGCGTCGACGTCACGGCCGTGGACTGGAAGGACCGCCAGCCGCGCTTCGACGTCGTCTACCACTTCTACTCCTTCTCGAAGAACGGACGCCTGCGCGTCAAGTGCGGCGCGGCGGACGGCGAGGACGTTCCCTCGATCGCGAGCGTCTATCTCGCCGCCAACTGGCCCGAGCGCGAAACGTGGGACATGTTCGGCATCCGGTTCTCCGGCCACCCGGACCTGCGCCGCATCCTGACGTGGGAAGGGTTCCACGGCCATCCGCTGCGCAAGGACTTCCCGCTCGAAGGCATCGACACGGGTGCGGCGGTCTATCCGGAGGAGTGGCCGGAGGGCGGCGGCCCGTCGCAAGACGATCCGAACCGGAAGGCCGTCTCGTGAGCGGAGGGCGATCCTGAGCGACGACAGGCTCTCCCAAGCCGAGCGGGACGAGGCCTCGGACCTCGCGCGCCGGGCGGCGGAGGAGGGCGTGCCGCGGCCGACGGACGGATCGCCGGAGAACCCGTATCCGCCTTCCGGAGCTCCGACGCTCTTCGACGTGCAGGAAATGGAGCTCAACTTCGGCCCGCAGCACCCGTCCACGCACGGCGTGCTGCGCCTCGTGCTGAAGGTCGACGGCGAGAAGATCCTCGAGGCGAAGCCCGACGTCGGCTACCTCCACCGCGGCACGGAGAAGCTGTTCGAGACCGAGACCTATCCCATGGGGATCCCGCACACGGACCGCATGGACTACGTCGCGGCCGCCACGAACAACCATGCGTTCTGTCTCACGATCGAGAAGTTGCTCAACGTCGAGATCCCGCGGCGGGCGCAGCTCATCCGCGTCATCCTCGATGAGCTCCAGCGGCTCTCGTCGCACCTCGTCTGGCTCGGGACATCGGGCATCGACCTGGGCGCCGTGACGCCCTTCTGGTACGCGTTCCGCGAGCGCGAGCAGATCCTGGACTTCTTCGAGGAGTACTGCGGCGCCCGCCTGACGCTGAACTGCATGCGGATCGGCGGCCTCCCGTTCGACCTGACCCCGGGATGGATCGAGCGGCTGTCGGAGTTCCTGGACGACCTGCCGTCGCGGATCGACGACTACGAGCAGCTGCTGACGGACAACCGGATCTGGAAGAAGCGCACCGTCGGCGTCGGCGTGATCTCCGCCGAGGAGTGCATCGAGTGGGGTCTCACGGGGCCCGTTCTCCGCGGCTCGGGCCGCGAGTGGGACCTGCGCCGCGCACAGCCGTACGAGTGCTACGACGAGCTCGACTTCATCATCCCGACGCGGCCGGGCGGCGACACCTACGACCGGTACATCGTCCGCGTCCAGGAGATGCGGCAGAGCGTCCGGATCCTCAAGCAGTGCGTCGCGAAGCTCGAGGCGGGGGAGATCCGCGGCAAGGTCCCGCGCGTCATCAAGCCGCCGGCGGAAGAGGTGTACGCCTCGATCGAGGCCCCGAAGGGCGAGCTCGGCTTCTACTGCGTCTCGAACGGGACGAACCGGCCGTACCGGATGCACTGCCGGCCGCCGTCGTTCATCAACCTGCAGGCGCTGCCGCGGCTGGCGAAGGGCCACCTGATCTCGGACCTCGTGGCGCTGATCGGCACGATCGACATCGTGCTGGGCGAGGTGGACCGGTGAAGGTCCTGACGCCGACGGTCCTGACGTATCTGAAGGTCGTCCTCCTCGTCGCCGTCGTGCCGGCGATCGTCGGCTTCGTCATCGTGCTCGCCGAGCGGCGGCTCATGGGCTTCATGCAGGCACGCCTCGGTCCCAACCGCGTCGGGCCCAAGGGGACGCTCCAGGGGCTGGCCGACCTCCTGAAGCTCGTGACCAAGGAGGACATCACGCCGGCCGGGGCGGAGAAGGCCGTGCACTTCCTGTCCCCGGTCCTCTCGGTGATCCCGGCGCTGACCGCGCTGGCGCTCATCCCGTTCGGTCCCACGCTTCGGCTCTCGCGCACCGTCTCGACGCCGCTCTACGTGACGGACGTGAACGTGGGACTCCTCTTTCTGCTCGCGATCACGTCGATCGGCGTCTACGGGATCATCCTCGGCGGCTGGTCCTCGAACAACAAGTACTCGCTCTTGGGCGGCTTGCGGTCGGCGGCGCAGCTCGTGTCGTACGAGGTGCCGATGGGGCTCGCGCTCGTGTCGGTGCTCCTCATGACGCGCTCGCTCTCGCTCGTCCAGATCGTCCAGCGCCAGGAGCGGATCCACCTGTGGTTCGTGTTCCCGGGATTGGTCGCGTTCTTCCTCTACTTCGTCGCCGGCGTCGCCGAGACCAACCGCAACCCCTTCGACCTTCCGGAGGCCGAATCGGAGCTCGTCTCGGGCTTCAACACGGAGTACTCCGGCGTGAAGTTCGCCTTCTTCTTCCTCGGCGAGTACACGGCGATGATCGTGATCTCCTGCGTCGCCGCGACGGTTTTCCTGGGCGGCTGGCTGCGGCCGTTCCCGAGCGTCAAGGCGCTCGCGTTCCTCGACCTCGTGCCGCCGGCGATCTGGTTCCTGCTCAAGACCGGCTTCTTCCTCTTCGCCTACATCTGGTTCCGCTCGACGTTCCCGCGGTACCGGTTCGACCAGCTGATGGCGCTCGGCTGGAAGTGGATGATCCCGCTGGCGCTCGCCAACATCGTCGTCGTCGCGTCGGCGATCCTCGCGACGCCCGGGCGCACGAACGGCCTCTTCGCGCTCGCCTGGATCTACGGAGGCCTCTTCCTCGTCATGGCGCTGCTCGCGAAGCTGCGCCGCGCGCTCGCCCGCCGCGAGCGCCTGGCGGCGATTCCGCAAAGCGCGCGGGAGTCGGCGTAGCCATGGCCCTGAAGAAATGGCTCGACCGCCTGACGCTGCTCGATCTCTTCGACGGCCTGTCCGTGACCGGGCGCCACCTCTTCAAGAAGAAGGTGACGATCCAATACCCCGAGCAGAAAAAGATCCCGTCGGACCGGTTCCGCGGGATGTTCCGCCTGGACGAGGAGCGCTGCATCAAGTGCACGCTCTGCGCGATCGAGTGCCCGATCAACATCATTTACATCGACTGGCACAACGAGAAGAACGCGGCCGGCAAGTCGGTCAAGGTGCTCGACCGGTTCGACGTGGACCTCAAGCGCTGCATGTTCTGCCAGCTCTGCGAGGAAGCCTGCCCGACGACGCCGAAGTCGATCTGGCTGACGACGAAGACGTACGAGATGGCGGCCTACGAGCGCAACGAGGCGCTCTATCTCGACATCCGCAAGCTGACCGACTGGAGGCACGCCGAGAACGTGAAGCCGTTCACGGTGGTGGAGCAGGGATGACGGAGCAGGGATGACGGGCGTCCTGCTCACCGGGACCGCCGGCTGGATCTTCGTGGTCTTCGCGGCCCTCGCGCTCGGGACGGCCGTGGCCGTCGTCGTCGCGAAGAACCCGGTCCACTCCGCGCTGTTCCTCCTGTCGTCGTTCCTGCTCGTCGCCTGCATCTTCTTCCTGCAGCAGGCGGAGTTCGTCGGCACGGTCCAGATCCTCGTCTACGCCGGCGGGATCATGGTCCTCTTCCTCTTCGTCATCATGCTCGTGCATCAGCGCACGGTGAAGGGCACGACGGCGTTCCAGAACCAGTGGGACATCGCGCTGCTCCTGACGCCGTTCTTCCTGATCCCGTTCCTCTACATCCTCGGAACCGAGAAGTTCGTGGACGTGCCGGTCAAGCCGGACGCGTTCCGCATGGCGGGCGGCAAGCTTCTCGGCAACACGCAGGCCGTCGCCGAAGCGCTCTACCGCGACTACCTGCTGCCTTTCGAGGTGGCCTCGGTGTTCCTGCTGGTCGCGATGATCGGGGCCGTCGTCCTCGGGAAGCGCTCGACGGAGAAGATGGACTGACGCCTGCATCATGACGATCACGATCAACCATTTCCTTCTCGTCAGCTTTCTTCTCTTCGCCATCGGCTTTTTCGGCGTCATCGTGCGGCGCAACTTCCTGACGCTCCTGATGTCGATTGAGCTGATGCTGAACGCGGTCAACCTGAACCTCATCGCGTTCTCGCATCGCCTCTCGGATCTGACCGGGCAGGTGTTCGCGGTCTTCGTGATCACGATCGCGGCCGGCGAGGCGGCGATCGGCCTGGCGCTCACGATCTCCTTCTTCCGGCAGCGCCGGACGCTGAACGTCGAAGAGGCGGACGTCCTCAAGGGCTGACGGGATGAAGGACCTCCTCTGGGCGATCCCGCTCTTCCCGCTGGCGGGTTTCCTCATCAACGGATTCCTCTATCTCCGGTCGCACCGGACGAAGGGAGAGGCGGGCCACGGCGACGGGCATGGCCACGGTCCGGGCGACGCGGGGCCGCACGGAACGTCGGCAGGGGCAGGGGCAGGGGCAGGGGCCGGGGCGGCGGAGGCCACCCACGGGGACTCCCACGGCGGCGGCCATGAGGAGATCCCGTACCGGAAGATCCACACGATCGTCGGGACGGCGTCGGTCGGCCTCGCGTGCGTCTTCGCGTTCGGCGCGATCTTCGACGTCGGCCTGAAGGCGCTATCTTCCGGCGCCGTCCACACGGTCACGCTCTGGCGCTGGATCCCGCTCGGCGTCAACCAGGCGGTCGGCCACGTGCCCGGGAACGTCGGCGAATGGTTCGTGGACGTGGCGTTCCGGCTGGACTCGCTCTCGGCGCTGATGATCGGCTTCGTGACGTTCGTCGGTTTCCTGATCCACGTGTACTCGGTCGGCTACATGGGGCACGACGCGGGATACGGCCGCTACTTCGCGTACCTGAACCTCTTCATGTTCGCGATGCTCGTGCTCGTCCTCGCGAACAACTTCCTGCTGATGTTCGTGGGCTGGGAGGGCGTCGGGCTCTGCTCGTACCTGCTCATCGGGTACGACTACTGGAAGAAGTCCGCCGCCGACGCGGGAAAGAAAGCCTTCGTCGTCAACCGCATCGGCGACTTCGGCTTCATCCTGGGGATCTTCGGAATCTTCGCGCTCTTCGGCACCCTCGACTTCGGCAAGGTCTTTTCGACGGCCGCGGCCGATCCGACGCGCGTGGCGCCCTATCTCACGGTCGTGTGCCTCTGCCTCTTCGTCGGCGCGATAGGCAAGTCGGCGCAGGTTCCGCTCTACGTCTGGCTGCCCGACGCGATGGCGGGACCGACGCCGGTCTCGGCCCTGATCCACGCCGCGACGATGGTCACCGCGGGCGTCTACATGGTCGCGCGGTGCAACGTGCTCTTCCGCCTCGCCCCGGCGGCGCTCATTTTCGTGGCGATCATCGGAGGCTTCACGGCGATCTTCGCGGCGTCGATCGGCCTCGTCCAGAACGACATCAAGAAGGTCCTGGCGTACTCGACGGTCTCGCAGCTCGGCTACATGTTCCTCGCCTGCGGCGTCGGGGCGTTCGTGGCCGGCATATTCCACGTCATGACGCACGCGTTCTTCAAGGCCTGCCTCTTCCTCGGGTCGGGCTCGGTCATCCACGCGCTCTCCGGCGAGCAGGACATCCGCCGGATGGGCGGCCTCGAGAAGAAGATCCCGATCACGTACAAGACGTTCCTCGTCGCGACGCTCGCGATCTCCGGCGTGCCGCTCTTCGCCGGTTTCTTCTCGAAGGACGCGATCCTCGGCGCGGTGTACGAGGCGCACTTCGAGGGCCTGCCGTGGCTGCCGAAGGCGCTCTGGGGAGCGGCCCTGCTGACGGCGGGACTGACGGCCTTCTACATGTTCCGGCTCGTGTCGCTGACCTTCTACGGGGAATACCGCGGCACGCCGGAGCAGGCGTCGCACATCCACGAATCGCCGCGCACGATGACGGTTCCGCTCATCGTCCTCGCGGCGCTCTCGGTCGTCGGCGGCTGGGTCGGCTTCGAGCTCGTCGAGGCGGGGAACCAGATCAAGCCGTTCCTCTCGCCGATCCTGCTCCCGCTCGCGACCGCCGCGACGGAGTCGGAGCACCACGAGCTCGCGAAGGAGCTCGCGCTGATGGCCGCTTCGGTCGCCGTGGCCGGCGCGGGGATCTTCCTCGCGCTCGCGTGGTACCGCAAGGGCGGCGGCCGCGTCCCGGCGCGCCTCGCCGAGCGGTTCCCCGGCGTCTACCGGACGCTCTCGAACAAATACTACGTGGACGAAGTGTACGAGGCCGTCTTCGTCGAAGGCCTCGCCAAGGAAGGCGGGCGCGTGCTGTGGGAGGTGGACGCGACGGTCGTCGATCTCATTCCCAACGGCGCGGCCGCCGTCACCCGCGGGCTCTCCTGGGTTTCCTCCGCCTTCGACAACTACGTCGTGGACGGCCTCGTCAACGGCGTGGCGAGCTCACTCCAGGCCGCCTTCCGCCTCTTCCGCCGGGCGGAGACCGGGCGGGTCCAGAACTACGCGCTCTTCATGGGCGCGGGGCTTTTCGCGATCGTGGCGGTGTATTTGTTTTTCCGATGAGGTAGCGCCGCATGCTGAGCAACATCCCGATTCTGTCGATCGTCGCGTACGTCCCGCTTCTCGGGGCGCTCGCGATCATCTTCTTCGTGCCGCGCGAGAAGGCGCAGACGATCAAGAGCGTCGCGACCGCGTTCGCCGTGATCGACTTCCTCCTCTCGCTGCCGCTCTGGATCGCGTTCGACCGGGGCCGCGAGGGCTATCAGTTCGTGGAGCGGGCCTCCTGGATCCCGTCGCTCGGCGTCGAGTACCACTTCGGCGTCGACGGGATCTCGCTCATCCTGATCCTGCTGACGACGCTCATGGGCGTCATCGCCATCGTCTGCTCGTATTCGGCGATCTCCGAGCGCCTGAAGGAGTACTACGTCCTGCTCCTGCTCCTCCAGACCTTCATGATCGGGACGTTCTGCTGCCTCGACCTCTTCCTCTTCTACGTCTTCTGGGAAGTGATGCTCGTCCCGATGTACTTCCTGATCGGCGTCTGGGGAGGGGAGCGCCGCCTCTACGCGGCCATCAAGTTCTTCCTCTACACGCTCGCGGGCTCGGTGCTGATGCTGCTCGGCATCATCGCCCTCTACTTCCTCAACACGACCGGCTTCCTCGGCTACCACGGCGCGGGCAACCCGGCGACGTTCTCGATCGAGAAGCTGACCGCCGTCGCGGCCGGGCTGCCGGTGGAGCTGCAGATCTGGCTCTTCTTCGCCTTCTTCCTCGGGTTCGCGATCAAGGTGCCGATGTTCCCGTTCCACACCTGGCTGCCGGACGCGCATACCGAGGCGCCGACGGCCGGCTCCGTGATCCTGGCGGCGGTCCTCCTGAAGATGGGGACCTACGGCTTCGTGCGCTTCTCGCTGCCGATGTTCCCGGAGGCGGTGAAGACGCCGTGGGTGCTCAAGACGATGATCGCGCTCGCCATCATCGGCATCGTGTACGGCGCCATGGTGACGCTCGTCCAGAAGGATATGAAGCGGCTCATCGCGTACTCCTCGGTCTCGCACCTCGGCTTCGTCATGCTCGGCATCTTCGCGCTCAACATGGCGGGGATCCAGGGCTCGATCCTGCAGATGGTCAACCACGGCATCTCGACGGGCGCGCTCTTCCTCCTCGTCGGCGTCATCTACGAGCGCCGCCACACGCGGATGATCTCGGAGTACGGCGGCCTCGCGAAGCAGATGCCGCTCTACGCGACCTACTTCCTCGTGATGGCGCTCTCCTCGATGGGCCTTCCGATCCTGAACGGCTTCATCGGCGAGTTCTCGATTCTGCAGGGCGCGTTCGCGCGGTCGTTCTGGTGGGCCTTCTTCGCGGCGACCGGCATCGTGCTCGGCGCGGCGTACCTGCTCTGGCTCTATCAGCGCGTCTTCTTCGGCGAGCTCTCGAACCCGGCCAACCAGAAGCTGCAGGACCTGACGCTCCGCGAGCAGCTGACGCTCGCGCCCCTCGTGATCCTGGCGTTCTGGATTGGCCTCTATCCGCGGCCGATCTTCGATCTGCTTCGCGTGCCGTCCGAGCGCATCGTGACGGCCGTGGGCGGCAAGACGATGACGGCGCCCGCCTACGCCGCGCGGGGCGCCGCCGTGCCGGCCGCTCCGGGGACCGCTCCGTGACGTTTCGCGGCGCCGACTGGTTTCTCCTGTCGCCGGAGCTCTTCCTCACGGCGGCGGCCCTGCTCGTGCTGGGCCTCGCGACCGCGATGCGCAAAGCGCACGAGGAGTTCCTCGGCTACCTCTCGATCCTCTTCGTCGTCGTGACGGCGGCGCTCCTCGCGTTCGTGGCGGCGGCGCCGCAGCGCCACGCGGGACCCATCCTCGGCGGCATGTTCGTCGCGGACAACTTCGCGCTGTTCTTCCAGTTCATGATCCTGCTCTCACTCGTGCTGACGATGCTCGCGTCGATGCGCTTCGTGGCCGCGGCGCCGTATCCGGGAGGGGAGTACTACGCGCTGCTGCTCCTGACCGGCGTCGGGATGCTGTTCATGGTGTCCGGCGACAACCTCATCTCGATCTACGTGGCTCTCGAGACGATGGCGCTCGCGTCCTACGTGCTGGCCGGCTACTTCAAGGGCGAGACGAAATCGACCGAGGCGGCGCTCAAATACTTCGTGCTCGGCGCCTTCTCTTCGGGAGTGCTCCTCTACGGACTGTCGCTCGTCTACGGCATCGCCGGGCAGCTCGGCCTGCCGGAGCTCGCGAAGCTGCTGGCCGGGACGCCCCGGAGCAACCTGCTCATCCTCGGGATCCTGCTGCTCCTCGCGGGGCTCCTCTTCAAGATCGCCGCCGTGCCGTTCCACTTCTGGACGCCCGACGTCTACGAGGGCGCGCCGACGCCGATCACCGCGTTCTTCTCGGTCGGCCCGAAGCTCGCGGCCTACGCGGTCCTGGCGCGCGTCTTCTACGTGGCCTTCCCGAAGTTTCACGCCGACTGGGGCCTCATCGTGGCGCTCGTCTCGGCGGCGACGATGATCTGGGGCAACGTCGCGGCGCTCATGCAGACGAACGTGAAGCGCCTCTTCGCCTACTCCTCGATCGCGCACGCGGGCTACGCTCTGCTCGGCGTCCTGGGCTTCCGGACGGCCTTCGGCCTCTGGGGAATCCTGGTATACCTGCTCGCCTACACCTTCATGAACTTCGGCGCGTTCGCGCTCGTGATCTTCCTCGAGTCGCGGGGCTACGCGGCGGAGTCCGTCTCGGACTTCAACGGCCTCGCGCGCCGCAACATGACGGCCGCGGTCGTGATGCTCGTGTTCCTGCTGTCGCTCGCCGGCATTCCGCCCACCGCCGGGTTCATCGGCAAGTACTACCTCTTCACCGCGGCGCTGAAGGCGGGCTATCCGTGGCTCGTCGTCATCGGTCTGCTGACGTCCGCGATCTCGCTCTTCTACTACTTCCGCATCGCGGCCGCGATGTTCTTCTCCGAGGCGGCCGGCGCGAAGTTCCGCGCATCCGACGCGCTGACCGCGGCCGTCGTGATCTGCGCGGCCGGGACCCTCATCGTCGGCATCGCGCCCGAGAAGGTCCTGCAGGTCCTGCGTGCCTGCGCCCCCGGCGCCTACTGATCCGGGCGGTGGACCTCGGGACTCCGGGCGGAATTCTCTGCTCGCCGAAGGAACGGCGGCGGGCCTGATGTTCCTGACGGCTCCGGCGGCGGGCTACTTCCTCGGGAAGTGGATTTCGCAGGCGCTGCATCTGCCCGCCGCGCTCGCATGGATCGGCGCGGCGCTCGGCCTCGCGGCCGCCTTCGTCCATCTCGTGCGGCTCTCGGCGCGCGTGTCGCGGTGAGCGGGGCGGTCTCCGGCATCGACGCGGTCGTCCGGCGCGTCAAGCGACGCGCCTTCGTCCTTGCGGCCATTGGAGTTATCGCGGCGTTCGCCGTGTCGTGGCGGTCCGGCCTTTCCTTGACAATCGCAGCGGCCGTCGTTATTTTCAGCTTTCTCGTACTCGAGAAATTGATGGATCGCCTGGGTCCCCGGCAGGCGAATCCCGGTTCGCGAGCTCTCCAGCCTCTGTTGGCGGTGACCGGCGGTAGTTTCGCGATCCTGACCCTGGTTCTTTGGCGCTGGAAAGGATTCGATGCCGTGGCCGGAGCCGCCGGCCTGTCGGTCGTGGTTCTGGCCGTCGTTCCCGAGGTCTGGACGAAGGAGTAAGCGAAGGTAAAGCGTGGGCGAGCACCATTCGATTCTGTACGGCCCGATCAATACGCTCTTGATCCGTCTGCTCGGGGAGCCGCCGGTCGAGAAGCTGTCGCCGGGAATGGCCTCGTTCTTCTTCCCGGACGGCAAGGAGGCCTGGATCCCGGACCCGGCGATCATGACGCTCCTGCTCCTCCTGATCTTCGCGATCTTCTTCCCCTGGCTTGCGAAGCGTTACGACCGCGAGAAGCCGGGCAAGCTTCAGAGCTTCTTCGAGATGCTCGTCTCGGGCCTGCGCGGCCTCGTGGACGACGCGATCGGGGACGACGCGCACAAGCAGTACCTGCCGATCATCGGCGCCCTCGCGATCTTCATCGGTTGCGCCAATCTCTTCGGCCTCTTCTTCTTCCTGCAGCCGCCGACAGGATCTCTCTCGACGACGGTCGCGCTGGCCGTCGTCTCCTTCATCTACTTCAACGTCCAGGGCGTGCGCGAGCACGGCCTCTTCAAGTACCTCGGCCACTTCGCCGGACCGATGCTCGCGATCGCGCCGCTCTTCTTCGTCATCGAGATCATCGGGACGTTCGCGCGCATCCTCTCCCTCTCGCTGCGGCTCTTCATGAACATCTACGGCGAGCACGCGACGACGGGCGTCTTCTCGAGCCTCGTCCCGATCGTCGTACCCTGGCCGATGATGGCGCTCGGCATCTTCACGGCCTTCCTGCAGGCCTACGTCTTCGCCCTGCTCTCCGCCGTGTACATCCAGGGCGCCACGGTCCACGAGGCGCACTAACTCTTCGCGCTCTTGTGATAGGTTCCGCCAACCCTCGCGCCCGACGGCGTGAAGAAAAAGGAGATTTTCGGATGCGGAAGAAATCGATCCTGTTGTTTGCCCTGACCCTCGCGCTGGCCGTGCCGGCCTTCGCGCAGGAGAACGCCGCGGCGGGGGCGGGCGGCGGAGGGGTCAAGTGGGGAGTCATTGGGGCGGCCTTCCTCCTCGGCGTGGCGGCGGCGGCGGGTGCGACCGCTCAGGGCCGGGCGACGGCGGCGGCCTCGGAAGGAATCTCTCGCAACCCGGGCGCGGCCAAGGACATTCGGGGCCTCACGCTGCTCGGTCTGGTTCTCATCGAGTCCCTGGTCCTCTACGCCCTGCTGATCTGCTTCCTCGTCTACGGCAAGTAGCCGTAGGCCGGTTCCGGCCCCGGCGCGGGCGCGCGAGCGTTCCGCCGGGGCTTCATTGTCCTCCGGCGGGGACGTTTTGCCTCCTTTTGAGAAACCCCGGAGGCCTGTCGAACGTATTACCTGAGGAAACGACCCGATATCGAACCGAGTCATTCCGTAGAAGAGTCGTGATTTAGCCGCTTTCGAGCCACGGGCAGCCGCGGGAGCGGCGGTGGGCAAGGGAATTGAATTGAAGGAAGGCATGGAGAAGGCGAGTTTTCCGGCGAAGGTGGAGAACCCGGCATCGGCGATCACTTCCTGGGACTTCGACTCCCAGGCGATGCCCTATCTCGATTCCCTGTACAACACGGCGTACCGCATGACACGGAGCGCCGAGGACGCCGAGGACCTGGTCCAGGAGACCTTCTTCAAGGCGTACAAGTACTACGACAAGTTCGAAGAGGGCACGAACCTCAAGGCCTGGCTCTTCAAGATACTCAAGAACACGTTCATCAACAACTACCGCAAGAAGAAGCTCGAGCCGCGCAGCGTCGATTTCGCGGAGATCGAGGATTCCTTCGAGCGGATCGTCCGCAAGGACAACTCCGACCAGCCGGCCGATCCGGAAGCCGAGTATTTCCACGGCGTCCTCGACGACGACGTGAAGACGGGCGCTCGACTCGCTTCCCTACGACTACCGGATGGTCGTGATCCTCGCGGACCTCGAGGATTTCTCGTACAAGGAAATCGCGGAGATCCTGGACTGCCCGGTCGGGACCGTCATGTCGCGGCTCTACCGGGGCCGGAAGCTCCTCGAAAAAGCGCTCCTGCGCTACGCGCGCCAGCACGGCTACATTCGGGGGGGAGAGCCCACCAAGATGCGAACCCGCCCGAAGCCCCCGGCCGCCTGAGCCGCCCGGAACCCCCCGGTTCCCGGCCCTTCGAGAAAAGGGCGTAGCGGAATAACGCCCCGGCGAGTATCGTTTTGGCTCGACGGCCGAGATGAACTGCGCACGCGCCCGATTCGTGATTTACGCCTACCTGGACCGGGAGATCTCCGGCCTCGAGGCGGAGGCACTTTCGCGCCACGTCGCCGGTTGCCCGGCCTGCGCCGCGCGGGCGGCGTCCGCGCGGGGCCTCGCGCAGATCCTCCATTCGCGGGTCGATCGGACACCCGCTCCGGCCCGTCTCGTCGCCCGCCTCCACGGCGTGCCCGTGGAGCCCGCGCCGCGTCCGCGATTCCAGGCGTTCGCGACTGCGGCCGCGCTCCTGCTCATGCTGCTCCCGCTCGTCTCCGACACGACGCCTCCCGGCGGTCCGGCGATCGCCGCCGCGGGGATGGTGCCGTCTCTCGGGCGCGGACGACCGGACCTCGAGCCGCGGCGGCTGACCGGCACGTTCGTGTGTCTCGAGTGCGAGGCGCGCGCGGAAGCCGGTCTCTGCCCGATCGCCCACGCCGAGCACGCCACCGGCTTCTGCGCGGACAACGGCGAGCTGTGGCGGCTGATCTCGCGCGAGCGCGACGCGGACTCGATGCAGGCCTCGCTCGGCCGCACCGCGACCGTCGAAGGCATCGCGTTCCCCGAGTCCGGGTTCATGCGCGTGTCGAGAGTGGGTTACTGAGAGACAATTCGGCTCCTGACCTCAGTCCTCAGTCCTCAGTCCTCAGTCCTCAGTCCTCAGTCCTCAGTCCCTGGTCCCTAGTTCTCAGTCCCTGGTCGCGTCGCGAACGAAAGCTCGCGCCGACGTAGGATGCCGGCCGTGACCGAGACCATCGATGCGTCGGCTCCCGCCCGGATCGACCTGGCGGGAGGCAACCGTCGCCTTCGCTCGCTCGGGAATCTGCGCCGACAGCTCTCTCGAAGACAAGAGATCGTTTCGGACTTTAGCGCCGCCGGCGCACCGGCTCGCGGCTCGGCCAAGGGGCCTCGACCGCTCGCCTGATTCCCTCGCTCGCTCCGGCTCCCGCAGCGCGAGTCGGTTTGCTCGTGAGCTCGCAAACCTCGGTCGCGCTGCGAGCGGGGGTTTTCGCCAACGGTAGGATGCGCTCCCGTGACGGAAATCATCGAAGCTTCGGCTCCCGCGCGCATCGACCTCGCCGGAGGAACGCTCGATCTCTGGCCGCTGCACGTTCTGCATCCGGGCTCGGTGACCGTCAATCTCGCGATCGACCGCCGGGCGCGCTGCCGCCTGCGGCGCGCGCCGGGGAATGATTTCGTCGTGCGCTCCCCCGAGCGCGGGCTCGAGCGCCGCGCGCGGCGGCCCGCGGACCTGCTGGCCGACCCGGCCACGGCGCTCGTCGGCGCGCTCCTCGAAGCCTGCGGTTTCGCGGAGCCCATCGAGCTCGCACTCTTCTCCGGCGTTCCCTACGGATCGGGTCTCGGCGGCTCCTCGGCGCTCCTCGTGGCGATGGCCGGCGCGCTCGAGCGCTTCGGCGCGGGGCGCCCGCCGGGTTCTTCCGCCGTCGACTTCGTGCGCGACGTCGAGACGCGCGTGCTGGGCAAGCCGGCTGGCGTGCAGGACTACTACCCGCCGCTCTACGGCGGGCTGCAGCGGATCCGATTCGAAGCGGGAGCGACCAACGCCGACCGCGAAGAGGTCGACCCCGAGCTCTGGGAGCGTCATCTCACGCTCTTCGACTCGGGCGCGTCGCATTCGTCGGGCATGAACAACTGGGAGATCTTCCGCGCGCGGCTCGAAGGCGATACGTCCGTGGCCGACCGCCTCGAGGGCGTGCGGCGCGCGGCGGCCGACATGGGGAAGGCCGTCGCGGCGCGGGACTTCGCGGCGATGGGACGCGCGCTCGCCGAGGAATGGGACGCGCGGCGCCTTCTCGCGCCGGTCGTCTCGACGCCGACGCTCGAGCGGGCGATCGCGGCGGCGCGGAAGGCCGGCGCCTGGGCGGGCAAGGCCTGCGGCGCCGGAGGCGGCGGATGCGTCGTGTTCCTCTCGCCGGCGGAGAAGACGGCCGCCGTGCGGAAGGCGCTCGGAGGGCTCGGGGAAGGGGCGGTGCTGCCGGTGCGAGCGGAGAATCGGGGGCTGGAAATCTCCGCCGGTCCGCCCGTTTAGCGGACCGGGATCAGGCCACCGTCTTCATCCACTCGACGCACGCCTCGAGCGCGCGGCGCGCCTCGGCCGGCGAGTCGAAATGCCGCGTCCCGCCGTGGCCCGGAAGGACCCATTCGAACGGGATGTCAAGTAAACTTTCCATGGAGCGGATCTGCTCCGTCCACGAGTACCAGCACGCGTCGCGGAAGGCCACGAGCGCCTTGCGCCGCCGCGACCAGGCCAGGTGGTCGCCGGTGAAGAGGAACTTTTCGCGGTAGAGGAGCACGCTGTGGCCGCGCGTGTGGCCGGGCGTCGGGATCGCGAGGAGGTCCGGCGCGAGCGCCACGGGTTCGCGCCCCGAGAGCGGCCGCTCGATCCCGCGCGTCGACGCGGTGCGGTCCGCCTCGTGGAGCACGCGCTCGCAGCCGAAGCGCTTGCGGAAGGCGGCGTGGTCGGCGACGTCGTCCTTGTGCGTCAGGAACATCGTCGCGACGCCGCCGCGGTGCGCGAGCGCGTCCAGGAATCGCGGCAGCGCCTTCGGCGAGTCCACGAGGACGTTGCCGCCGGGCCGCTCCACGAACCAGCTCCAGGCGCCGAAGGAATTCGGCGACGTGAAGCCGCAGAAGGAAACGCCGTCGGCGTCCGCGAGCGGCTCGGGAAAGGCGTCGAGGCCGGGGCGGACGTCCCGGCGCGAAGCCGTCCCGATCGAGCCGGTCGGGCACGCGACGAGCGCCATGAGCGCGCGATGGGAGTCGGACGGCGTCGCCGGCTGCTCGCGGACGAAGGAATGGTCGGACGCCTCCGCGAAGACCGACGGGGCGATGCGGCGGCAGGCGTCGCAGTCGATGCAGGTCGAGTCGACGTAGAAGTCGCCGGGGGCGTTGTCGGCGTAGCGGCGGGCGAGGGAAGCCATGAGGAAGTCTGAAAGCTCCTCTCACATCCTCCCCGGCTCCGGAATCCCCAGCAGCTCGAGCAATCGCGCCATCTCCCTCCGGAAAATACGCGCGACGGCGAGGCGGCGATTCCGAACGTCGGCGTCCGGCTCCGCGGCGATCGGATGGCGGTGGTAGAACTGGTTGAAGGCCTGCGCGAGCGTGAAAGCGTGCCGCGCGAGCGTCGAGAGCTCGAGCGACGCGATGGCGCGCTCGGCCGTCTCGCCGGTCGAGGCGGCGTCGAGGAGGATCGACCAGAGGTCGTCCTCCCACGGCGGCGCCGGCGAGCCCGCCGGGCGACGGCTCGGCCGGCAGGCCGCGCTCGGCGAGCTTGCGGAAGATGTTGTCGGCGCGCACGACGGAGTACTGAAGGTACGGCCCCGTGTCGCCCTCGAAGCTCACGGCCTCGTCGAAATCGAACGCGATCACCTTGTTGCGCCCGAACTTCAGCAGGAAGTACCGCAGCGCGCCGACCGCGATCGCGCGCGCGTCCCGGTCGGCGGCCTCGGATCCCGCCGCGCCTTCGCCCTCACGGCGCCGCGCGATCTCCTCCCGCGACCGCTCGAGCAGGATCTCGTAGAGGTCGTCGGCTTTGACGCCCAGACCCTTCCGCCCCGACATCTCGACGAAGGGCTTCTTCTCGTCCTCGGGCGAGAGCCGGTATTCCTCGCCGAAGCGTTCCGCGAGCGCCCGCGCCGCCTTCGGCGAGAGCGCGACGATCTCGTAGGAGAAGTGCTCGGAGCGGTCCGCCTCGGCGGCGAACCCGAGCACGCGCAGTCCTTCGCGCACGACCTTCTGCGGGTAGGCCTGGCGGACGTCGATGACGTTGTACACGCGCGTCGCGCGGCCGAAGGACGGAGACGCCGGATCCCCGCCCTCGTGGGCGGTCCGCCAGACCGGGTGCGCGCGCACGGCCGCCGGGATCTCGTCGGGAGTGACGGCGCCCGAGCTCCAGTCGGGAGCGAGGCGCTCGTAGTCGAAGTCCGCCCCGAGGAGGCCGAACTTCCAGAGCTGATACGCGATGTCCTTCGCCGTGTAGGTCACGGTGCCGTTCGAGCGCACGAGGATCTTGTCGGGCTCCTCCATGCCGGCGAACTCTTCGGAGCCGGCGAGGCGCAGCACCCAGCAGCCGGCCTGCTTTCCCTCCGTCTCCAGGACCATCGCGCCGGAGTCGCGCAGGCGCTCGAAGGCGCGCGACCAGAATTTCTTGCGGAGGATGTCGCTCTCGCGCGGGAGCAGGTCGTAGGCGATGCCCAGCCGGCCCATCGTCGCGAGATGGGCCGAGGAGATCGCTTCGGACATCGCGGCGGCGATGCGCGCCGTCTCGTTGTCGCCCGCCTCGATCGCGTGCAGCGTCTCGGCGCGCCAGGCCTGCGTCTCGGGCTTCGCGGCGTACGTCTTGCCGACCTCGGCGTACAGGTCCCAGCAGAGGTAGGCGAAACCCTTCGGGCTCGCCGCGCCCGAGGGCAAGCGCGCCTCGCGGATCGCGCGCCGCGCCGCGTCGAGCGTTCCGACGCCCTCGAGGTGGACCAGGCCGGCCACGACGTCCGCCACCTGGACGCCCGTGTCGTCGAGATAGTTCTGCACCTCGACGTCGTGGCCGAGGAGCCGCAGCGACCGCACGAGGACGTCGCCCAGCACGGCGTTCCGCAGATGTCCGATGTGCGCCGCCTTGTTCGGATTGATGTTCGTGTGCTCGACCACGATTTTTCCGGTCTTCCCGGCGACGGCGGGCGCCGGGCCGGGCGCGCCGAGCAGCGCGGCGGCGAACGGCCCGCGCTCGAGACGCGCGTTGAGGTAGCCGCCGCCCTCGACCTTGACCTCGGCAATGCCCGGCGGCCGCCGCACGGCGCGGGCGAGCTCTTCGGCGATCGCGCGCGGCGCGCGCTTCAGGGGCTTGGCGAGGTCGAACGCGACGGGACAGGCGAGGTCGCCGAGCGCCACGCGCGGCGGGCGCTCGAGCACGACGCGGTCGAGAGCGATCCCGTGGAGATCGCGCACGGCGTCGCGCACCGCGTCGGCGAGCGGCGTCCGGAAGGCGTCGAGCGTCGGCGCGTTCATGGGCGCCGGAGTATAGCCGTCCGGCGGAAGTCGCCTGAGTGCCGGGCGCGCCGTCGCGTCCGCCGGTAGAATGCGGACGTGGACGTGTCCGTCACCCGTTCCGTGTCGATCGCCGCGAGCTCCTCGGACGCCTTCGACGCGTTCACGCGCGTTTCGGATCTGTTGTCCTGGTGGTGCGAGGGCGCGCTCGTGGGCCTGCGGCCGGGCGGCAACTGGGCCGTCGGCTTCACGGACCGCCGCGGGCAAACCGAGGCGACCGTGCTCGGCAAGATCGCGGAGTTCGAGCGGGGGAGACTGCTCGTCGTGCGCGACATCTCCTACGAGCCCCGGGAAGGCGAGCCGCTCGAGGGCCTCTCGCTCGTGTTCCGCTTCGACGAGGACGGTGCCGGCTGCTCCGTCACGGTCGAGCAGACGGTGCCCGACTCCGGGCCCGCCTACGACGCCTATCGCGGGCAGGTCGGGTCGGGCTGGGACGCGAGCCTCGCGGACCTGAAGCATTACCTCGAGGGACCGCGCCGCCGCCGGATCGTCATCGAGCAGGGTCTGCCGGAGAATTGAGGACGTGAGCGTCGAGAAGCGCGCGGCCGGCTGCCCGCGGTGCGGCGACACGGGCTGGATCCTGGAGTCGGTGGACGGGATCAAGCAGGCGCGCTCCTGCGATTGCCGCGCGGCGGCGATCCGCCGGCAGAAGCTCGCGGCCGCGGGGATTCCCGAGCGCTATCGCGACGACAAGATCGACAACTTCAACGACCGCTCCGCCTCGCTCGCGCGCGCCAAGGACGCGGCACGCAACTTCGTCGAGCTCTATCCGCACGTCGAGACGGGCATCCTCTTCGTCGGGCCGTCCGGGCGCGGCAAGACGCATCTCGCGTGCGCGATCCTGTCGGAGCTCATCCTGTCCAAGGGCGTGTCCGGCATCTACGCGGACTTCTCCGATCTGCTCCTCCGCATCCAGTCGAGCTTCCGCCCGGACGCCGACGCTTCGAAGGAGTCGCTCCTGACGCCGTACGCGGAGGCGGAGCTGCTCGTGCTCGACGAGCTCGGCGCCTCGAAGCCGCATCCCTGGGTGCTCGACGTCCTCTACAACCTGCTCAACACGCGGTACAACCGCCGGCGCATCACGATCGCGACGTCCAACTACGAGGACGAGCCCGACGCCGCGTCGGGGGAGCGCGATCGCCTCGAGGACCGGCTGAACTATCGCCTGCGCAGCCGCCTCTACGAGATGTGCCAGATGATTCCGCTGCGCGGCGAGGACTACCGCAAGCAGGTCCTGGGCGCCCAGACCCGCACGCCGTTTTGACGCCGGCCCGCGATCTCCGAACTGCGGCGGCGGCGTTCGCGACCGTCATCGCGCTCACGGCGCTCGCCGGCTGCGCGACGTCGAAAGCAGGGGGACCGGCGCCGGCATCCACTCGCGCGCCGGAGGCCGCCGCGCCCGAAGCCGGGACGCCGACCCCCGCTCCACCGGTCCGGCCGACACCGGGACCCCCCGGCCCGGCCGTCCCCGTCCCCCAGCCCGCAGCGCCGAGCGGCACGCTCTTCCGCGTCGGGCTGAAGAGCGACCTGCCGCAGTTCGCTTTCGGCCCGCCCGGCTCGCCGTGGGTCCTCGTCTCCGACGGGCGCGCCGAGCGCCGGCGCGGCCCGCTGACGTTCGTGCCCGAAGGCGGGGCGAGCGCCCGCTACGCGGCGCAGGCCGGCGCGTTCTCCCAGGAGGAGACGGCGAAGGCCGTCGCGGCGCGTCTCTCGGCGGAGCAGAAGCTGCCCGCGGCGGTCGCCTTCTCCGCCGACCGCGGTCTCTATCGCGTGCTGCTCGGCGACTTCGCCGCGCGCGCCGATGCCGCGGCGCTCGTCGAGAAGCTCAAGGCCGCGGGCCAGGAGGCGCTCGTCGCCGAGGGGCCGTCGGCGGCCGCCCCGGCCACGGTCCTCGTCACCGACGAGGCGGGCGCGGTGCGGCGCTTCGCGTCACCCGTGGACGTCTTCCCGGACGCGGCGGGCCTGCGGGTCGTCGTCGAGGGGACGGCGTACCGGGGAAGCCTCCGCGTCCTCGCGAGCTCGCGCGGAACGCTGAACGTCGTCAATCGCGTCGACATGGAGGAGTACCTGTACGGCGTCGTGCCGGCCGAGATGGGGCCCAAGCGGTTCGACGAGCTCGAGGCGCTCAAGGCGCAGGCCGTCGCCGCGCGCACATATGCGTTCGCGCACAAGGGGCAGTTCGAGACCGAGGGCTACGACCTCTGCGCGACCCCGAAATGCCAGGTGTATGCGGGCCAGCCCGCCGAGGACCCGCTGTCCACGGCCGCCGTGGATTCGACGCGCGGCCTCGTGCTCGCCTCCGGCGGCCGGTTCGCCGACGCGCTCTTCGTGTCGACGTGCGGCGGACGCACGGAGAACGTCGAGAACGTCTTCGGCGAGGATCCGGTGCCCTATCTCGTGTCGGTCCCCTGCGGCGAGCTCGCCACCACGCGGCTCGACGGCGCCCGCCTGCCGCGCGGCGAGAAGTCGCGGGCACGGAGCGGGCTCGAGTGGCGCGGCTACGTTCTCGCGCGCCACGCGGCGCACTCCGCGGCCCCGCGCGGCGCGGCGCTCGAGGCGGCGCAGAGCTACGCGGGTGTCGCGCGGCGCGGGGGCGCCCCGGCGTCGCTCGAGCCGTCGGCGGTGTATCCGTCCCTCATCGAGTCGTTCGGCCTCGCGTCCGCGTCGCGCGAGCACCTCGTGCCGGAGACGGTGTCCTACGACGACGAGCAGCCGGCAGCGTCGGCTTCGCTGACGCCTCCCGCGCGCGACGCCTACGACTTTCTGCTGCGGTTACGCTTCGGCGGGGGCGAGGCGCTGCCGCCGCCCGACCGGAAGCTCTCCGAGGAGGAGTATCGCGGCCTTCTCTTCTCGGCGGCGCTGCGCCTCTCGGGCGTGTCGGAGACGGCGGGCCGATTCCTCTCTCGCGAAGGATCGAACCTCTGGGTCAAGACGGCGGAGGGCCGCGTCGGCCTGCCCGTGGATCCGGAGCTCCCGCTCGCGCGCCGCGTCGGAGATTTCTATCTCCCGTCGCCGTCGCTCACCCTGCGGGCCGGAGACCGGATCCGCTGGTGGAAGCGCGGCCCGAGGCTCCTCGCGCTCTGGGTGGAGCTCGACACGGCCGGCCCGACCTTCGATCGCGAGTCGGCGTGGACGGAGTGGGTGCGGCGCGTCTCGGGAACCGAGCTGGCGCGCCGGATGGGCGGCCGCGTGGCCGGATCGGAGGTCCGCGACGTGACCGTGACGAGGCGCAGCGCGGCGGGACGCGCGGTCGAGATCCGGGTACGAACCGACGTCGCGGAGACGACGCTCCGGCGCTTCGACCTGCGCCAGGCGCTGGGACTTCCGGAGCTCCTCTTCACGGTCGAACGGGTCCAGGGGGCGCAGGGCGAGATCGAGTTCGTCTTCCTCGGGCGCGGCTGGGGACACGGCGTGGGCCTCTGCCAGAACGGCTCCTTCGGCATGGCACTCTCGGGCCAGACCTACGACCAGATCCTCAAGCACTACTACACGGGGATCGACATCGTTCCGGCCTCGGGTGTGACGGCGGGGCCTCCCTCGACCCGATAGGCCGCTCCCGCGTCCCGGCGCGGCCGCGATAAAATGGGGTCATGAGCTCCTCGGTCTCCTCCGAACGGGAGACGATTCTCCAGACGCTGAAGGAATTCTGCGAGGCGGAGATCCGCCCGAACGTCCTGGAGTGGGACGAGAAGCAGCAGTTCCCTCGCGCGACGTTCCGGCGGCTGGGGGAGCTCGGGTTTCTCGGGACGATCTTTCCGGAGGAGTACGGCGGCGCCGGTCTCTCGACGGAGGACTACGCGGCGATCGTCGAGGAGGTCGCGAGCGTGGACGGCGCCGTCGCGCTGGCGCTCGCCGCGCATACGTCGCTCGGATCGAGCCACATCTTCCTCTTCGGAACCGAGGCGCAGAAGCGGCGCTATCTGCCGCGCCTGACGTCGGGCGAGTGGCTGGCGGCCTGGGGCCTCACGGAGGCGGAGGCCGGCTCCGATTCCGGCGGCACGAAGACCACGGCAATGCGCGACGGCGACTCCTGGGTCCTGAACGGCTCGAAGAACTTCATCACCAACGCGTCGGTCGGCAACGTCGCCGTCCTCATGGCGGTCACGGACCGGACGCGCGGCCGCCATGGGATCTCGGCCTTCCTCGTGGAGCTCGACAACCCGGGCATCCGCGTCGGCAAGAAGGAGAACAAGCTCGGAATGCGCGCGTCGGACACCTGCACCCTCGTGATGGAGGACTGCCGCGTGCCGGCCGACGCGCTCGTCGGCCGCGAGGGCGACGGCTTCGTGGATTCCATGAAGGTCCTCGACGGCGGCCGGATCTCGATCGCCGCGCTCTCGGTCGGCATCGCGCGCGGCGCGTTCGAGGCGGCGCTCGCGTACTCCAAGCAGCGGCGGCAATTCGGCAAGCCGATCTGCGAGTTCGAGGCGATCCAGTTCTACCTCGCGGAGATGGCGACGGACATCGACGCGGCGCGCCTGCTGACCCAGCGGGCCGCGGCCGCCAAGGACTCCGGCGCGGCGGTGCCGCGGCTCTCGGCCCAGGCCAAGCTCTTCGCCTCGGAGATCGCGGTCAAGGCGACCGACCGCGCGCTCCAGATCCACGGCGGGTACGGCTTCATGAAGGACTATCCCGTCGAGAAGTTCTACCGGGACGTCAAGCTCTGCACGATCGGCGAGGGCACGAGCGAGATCCAGAAGCTCGTGATCGCGAAGAGCCTCCTCGCCGAACGCGAATGAACGCCGCCCCGGCCACGGGGACGGCCGCGATCGTGGAAGGCGTGCTCGCGCGGCGCGCGCGGGAGATCGGGCGGGCGCTCTCGGAGGTCGAGCGGGACGGCGGGGCGCCCGGGATCCTTCGCGACGTGTTTCCGAAGACGGGGCGGGCGCGCGTCGTCGGCATCACGGGACCTCCCGGCGCCGGCAAGTCGACGCTCGTCCAGCGGATGGCGCAGGCCTACCGCAAGCAGGGGTCGTCGGTGGCGGTCGTGGCGGTCGATCCGTCGTCGCCGTTCACGGGCGGCGCGATCCTGGGCGACCGCATCCGGATGTCGGAGATCTTCACGGACCCCGGCGTGTTCATTCGCTCCATGGCGACGCGCGGGGCGCTCGGCGGTCTCGCGCGGGCGACGGGAGACGCCGTGGACGTTCTCGACGCCGCGGGATTCGACGTCGTTCTCGTCGAGACGGTCGGCGTCGGCCAGGACGAGGTGGACATCGTGAAGACGGCGGAAACGATCGCCGTCGTGCTCGTCCCGGGCCTGGGCGACGACATCCAGGCGATCAAGGCGGGCATCCTCGAGATCGCGGACGTCTTCGTCGTCAACAAGGCGGATCGGGACGGCGCGGACCGCGCCGCGGCGGAGATCGCGGCGATGCTCGACTTCACGCCGGATCGCGCCTGGCGTCCGCCGATCGTGCGGACGGTCGCGCCCCGCGCCGAAGGCGTCGCCGAGGCGGTGGATGCCATCGCCTCGCACGCCGAGTTCCTGCGCACGACGCCCGAAGGCGCGCGGCGCCAGGCTCGGCGCGCGCGCGCGCGCCTCGTGCAGATCCTCCAGGCGCGATTTGCGCGTGACGTGGAGGCGGCGGCGGGCAAGCCGCAGGGCCTCGAGGAGGCGGTGGAGGACGTGCTCGCCCGGCGGGCCGACCCGTATGCCGCGGCCGGCCGGCTCTACGCCCGGATGGTGCGCGCCTGAGCGCCTTCCGCGTGGACCACATCGGGATCGCCGTGCGCTCGATCGCCGAGGCGCTCGACGTCTACCGCGCGCTCGGGCTCGAGGTCGCGCACCGCGAGGAGCTGCCCACTCAGGGGGTCGTGACGGCGTTCCTTTCCGTGGGGGACTCTCGCCTCGAGCTTCTCGAGCCGACCGCGCCCGATTCGCCCGTGGGAAGGTTTCTCGCCAAGCGCGGGCCGGGACTGCATCACGTCTGCCTCGCGGTGCCCGACCTCGAGCGCGCGCTCGAGGATCTCGCTCGCCGCGGCTTTCGCCTCATCCACCGGTCGCCGGTCCCCGGGGCGGGCGGCTCGCGCGTGGCGTTCCTCCATCCCGAGGCCGGCCACGGCGTGCTCCTCGAGCTTTCCGAGGACCCCCGGCCGGCCCCATAATCCCGGAAGGCTCCGGCCGAGCGCGCGCGATGGAAAGAGGTAGCTTCGTTCTCGTTCACCTGACGAGCCCCCGCGAGAAGTTCTGGGGGCTGCTGAAGGACGAGACCCCGGCCGGCGTCACGGTGCGCGGGCTCTCGCTCGACGGATTCGAGGAGTGGCTCCGCCAGGTCGTCCGCAAGGCGCCGCTCTCGATCCACCCCGCGACGGTGTTCTTCCCCATGTATCGCATCGAGCGGATCTTCGAGGACGAGACCGCGGGGGAGCTCGTGTCGTTCGCGCAACGGTTCCGAAAGACGGTGGGCGAGGACGCCCGGTACCATCTGACGCCCGTCCCGGACACCGACGCCGAGTGAGGCCTTTCGTCGGGCCCCTGGCGACGGACCCGAGGCGAGGGCCCCGAAGACTAGCCAATACGGCACCATCGTTCCGGGGAGATGGCTCTCTCGTGCGGGCGGCCCTGCGTTAAGATCCTTTGAAGCGCACGGGGAGGCCACCCATGGCGAGCCGACGGCTTGTCGCTGCAGTTCTTTTCGTTTTGCTGCTTCTCTTTCCGGCACGCGCCGATGCATACGTCGATCCGGGGACGGGAAGCTACGTTCTGCAGCTGCTCATCGCGGGCTTCCTGGGGGCCCTCTTCGCGCTGAAGGTCTTCTGGCACAAGATGATCGGATTCTTCAAGGGCCTCCGCGGTCGAGGCGAGAAGATCTCCCGGTCCGATGGCTAGCGAGGCCCTCCCAGGCTCTTTTCGGGACCCCAGCGGCTTCCTGTTCCTTCGAGAAGGAGTTCTCTATCGTCAGGTGAACCCCGCCTACGGCGAAGACTACGAGCACCTGGTGCGCTCGGGCCTGTACGAGTCGCTCGCCGCGGACGGCCATCTGGTCCGGCATGAGGAGGTCTCGAGCGACGCGTCGACCGGCGCTTTCCGAATTCTCCGGCCGGAGCGGATTCCGTTCGTCTCATACCCGTACGAGTGGTGCTTCGGGCAGTTGAAGGCGGCGGCAGAGCTCACGCTGGAGATCGCGCGGAAAGCCCTCGGCTTCGGAATGTGCCTCAAGGACGCGAGTGCCTACAACATCCAGTTCCGGGGCGCTCTCCCGATCCTGATCGACACGTTGTCGTTCCGCCGCCTCGTGCCAGGAGAGCCATGGGTCGCATACCGGCAGTTCTGCCAGCACTTTCTCGCTCCGCTCGCCGTGATGGCCCACCGCGACGCGCGGCTCAGCCAGCTGCTGCGCGTCTACATCGACGGACTTCCGCTCGACCTGGCAAGCGAGCTGCTGCCGGCGCGCACGCGGCTTTCCTTCGGCCTCCTGACGCACCTGCATATGCACGCCGGGAGCCAGCGGCGTCATGAATCCGACGCGGCGCCTCCGCCTTCCACGCGGCGAATGGGAAAGTACGGCCTGGTGGCCCTTCTCGACAGCCTCCAGAGCGCGGTCTCCGGCCTCTCCTGGGAAGGCTCCGGAGGGGTCTGGGCCGACTATTACGATCACACGAACTATTCCGAGGGGGCCCGCGAGGAGAAGATCCGGATCGTCAAGGCAATCCTTTCCGAGGTCGCCCCGCAGACCGTCTGGGACCTCGGCGCGAACACCGGTCTCTTCAGCGAGGCGGCGGCGCAGGCGGGCGCGTACACGATCGCGTTCGATTACGACGCCGCCGCGGTGGAACGCCATTACCGACGCTGCCTCGCGCGAAAAGAGCCGCGGATCCTCCCGCTCGTGCTCGACCTGTCCAATCCGAGCGGCGGCACCGGCTGGGCCAATCGCGAGCGGGCGTCGCTTTCCGAGCGGGGGCCCGCCGACCTGACGCTGGCCCTGGCCCTGATCCACCATCTCGCGATCGGCAACAACGTGCCCTTCGAGAGAATCGCCGAGTTTCTCGCCGAGACGGGGCGGACACTGGTGATCGAGTTCGTGCCCAAGGGCGACTCGCAAGTGCAGCGCATGCTCGCGACGCGCGAGGACGTCTTCGCCGAATACACGGCCGAGGCCTTCGAGCGGGCCTTCGCGCGGCACTTTCGCCTGATCTCGAAGGCTCCCATCCGCGAGAGCGGCCGGACGATCTATCGGATGGAGCGAAGGACGAGCGGACCGTGATCCGGCGCCTGTCGCAACTGCATCCCCTCTTCTTCGCGCTCTTCCCGGCCCTTTCTCTGGCAGCCTCCAACACGGCGGCGGTATCGCTGCGGGACGTCTGGCCGGCGGCGGCGACCTGTGTGGCGGCGGCGGGCGTTCTCTGGTGCCTCCTGCGACCAATGCTCGGAAGCTGGCAGAAGGCCGGGGTGATGACGTCGCTCACGCTGGTGGCGTTCTTCTCCTACGCGCCGCTTCACGCCGCGAGCCAGGGCTGGATATTCCTGAGGCATCGGTACGGCCTGCCGCTGCTCGGCCTCGGGCTTCTCGCGGCGTTCTGGGCCTTGCGCCGCGCGCGTCAGGAGCCGGCGGGGCTCGCCCAGGTCCTGACGTTCGTGTCGGTCCTTCTGGTCGCCTTCTCCGCGGTCCGCCTCGTGCGCAGCCGCCGGTCTTTCTTCGAGGGCCGGGAAACGCCCGTGGTCCGCGCGGGTGCGGGGGAGCGCCCGGACGCCTCGGGGGCGAATCTGCCCGACGTCTACTACGTCATCCTGGACGGGTACGCGAGCGCCGAGACGTTGCGCGCCGTCTACGGCTTCGACAATCGCGAGTTCCTCGATGCCTTGAAGGCTCGGGGCTTCTACGTGGCCGACCGCAGCCACAGCAACTACTCGCAGACGCCGCTCTCGCTCGCCTCCTCCACGAACATGGAGTACTTGAGCCGCGCCATCGAGATCCCCGGCCGAGAGACGAAGCTGCTCCAGCCGCTGTACGACCTGATCGAGGAGAGCCGCGTCCTGCGGACCTTCCGGGAGCGCGGGTACCGGACGGTCACATTCCAGTCCGGGTGGACGGTCACGGCCCGCAATCGCAACTCGGACTGGGACGTCAACTGCGGGGGCTGGAGCGAGTTCACGCGGGTGCTGGCGCGCACGACGGTCCTCGAGTCCCTCGGCTTCTTTCGGACGATCGAGGTCCAGACCCGCAACCGCGTGCTCTGCGAGCTCGCGACGCTGCCGCAGATCCAGCACCGGATCCCCGGTCCGCGATACGTCTTCGCGCACATCGTCTCGCCGGAGCCGCCGCTGCTCTTCGGGCGCAACGGAGAGCCGCCGCCGCCGACCAAAGACGATGCCGTCGTCCAATCGCGCAACCGGCCAGGCTACGTGAACCAGGTGATCTTCCTGAACCGCAGCGTCCTCGCGGCGGTCGATCGAATCCTTGCGGAGGCGCGCACACCGCCGGTCATCGTGCTGCAGGGCGACCACGGGTCCGCGTCGACCAGCTCCGAGTGGCTCTATGGCGATGCTGGCCCGCCTCCGAGCGGAGACGAGCCGGGGCTCGACGTCATGCTCCGCGAGCGGATGGGCATCTTGAACGCCTACCACCTGCCGGGCGGGCCGGCCGGCCTCTACGAGTCGATCACTCCCGTCAACTCTTTCCGGCTCATCGTCAACCGATACCTGGGCACGTCGTACCGTCTCCTGGAAGATCGGAGCTACTTCTCCCGATACGCCCATCCCTACCGGTGGATCGACGTGACCGAGAGGATCGCCGCGGCGGCCGATGCCCCGGCGTCGGCCTCGGCGGTCCGGTGACCTTCGATCTTTCCGCGACGCGCGCAAACATCGAGGCGTGGTGCGCCGGGCGCTCCTGGCCCTGGCGCGCCGTGCTGCTGGCTTACCTCGCGTGGATCGGCGTTCACCACCTCCGCGACCCGCTCTATTCGAGCCTCTTCGGCGGCATCACGCTCGGCGTCCACGAGCTCGGACACCTGCTGCTCGGGTTTGCCGGAACCTTCGTCGGCGTCGCGGGCGGGAGCCTCGCCCAGGTCGCGGCGCCGGCCGTCGCGGCGTGGCTCCTCGGCCGCCAGGGCGACTGGTTCGGCGTGGCGGTCGGCGGCGCCTGGGAGGCCTTCTCGCTCTGGAACCTCGCAACCTACATCGGTGACGCGCGCGCCCGGGAGCTGCCGCTCGTCGGGCTCGTGCCGGACCCGATTCACGACTGGAACTACCTGCTCGGCAAGCTCGGGATCCTGTCGTGGGACCGCGGCCTCGCGGCGCTCACGCGCCTGCTGGCGTTCTCTCTGTGGGCGGCGGCGATTGCGTTCGGCGCCTGGCTCTGCGTGAAGATGGCGGCGGCGCGACGCCTTCAGACGCGCAGGTAGTCGCCCTGCCAGTCGCGGACCTTGCGCTTGATGGTTTCGCGCTCCTGGATGCCGTTGGTCAGCACCTCGCGCACGAGATCGGGCATCTCGGCGTCGCTCGCGAAACGCAGTCCGATGAGCTGTTCGGGCGTGAGCTCGAGGATCCGGCCGCGCAGCTCGCCCGGAAGGATCTCCTTCAGGCGCAGCCGCATCTCGAGCCGGATGATGCGGTCCTGCGCCTTCAACGCGAAGATCCGCATGTAGAAGAAGAGGCCGAGGAACCCGAGCGCCAGAACGACGTTCCACACCGTCTCGAACGAGAACCCGCGGACCGCGCGCACCACCGCCCAGAGCAGGTTGACGACGAACACGGCGAAGAGGACGAAGTGGTAGAGCGGGACGAAGCGCCGGTGGTTGGCGTAGTTTTGCGGCGGGTGATCCTTCATGACTCCTCCCTGGTGCCTTCCGCGTCGCACGGGCGACGGGCCGTGCGCCTCACGGCGATCTCAGAAGACGACGTTGCGGACGAAGTAATCTCCGACGGGAAGAGTGCCCGCGACCAGGCGGCCGGCCTGGTCGGGCGTCATCTCGAATGTTCCGGCCGGCTCGTTGGTCCCGGTCGTCAGCACGACCTCGACGGTCGTTTCCCGGCCCTTGTCCGCCAGCTCGCGGAGGGCGCGCGCCGTGGCCGACAGGACCGTGAAGACGGCCTCCTCGCTGTTGGTGGTCGCGAGGAGCCGCGTCTTGCCGCGGAAATTGGTGAGCCGCCACTGGGGGATCGAGGCGCCGTCGAAGACCTTCGAGAATGCCGCCTGGACGAGGGCCTCGGGCGCCTGCCAGGAGGAGGACGACTCGGTGGTGGCCGCCGCGCCGGAGGACGCCAGCAGGCCCGCCGGCCCGCCCCGCAGCTTGCTCTGACGCGCCAGATCCTGGAGGCGCGGCGCGGGCGTCGGCGGCCCGCCGGGAGCGTTCAGAAGCTTCTGCTCCGGTGTGTCGATCGCGATGACGTTGCCGCTGTACTTGCTGTTGTACTCCTCGGTGCCCGGCACATCGATCTTGTCCGTGTCGATCTGGGTCACGGTGCCGTTCTCGAGGGTGATGATCGCCTTGGTCCCCTTGATCTCGTACTTCATCTTGGCGAAGACCATCGAGCCGTCCTTGAGCTTGACGACGTAGGCGGAGGCCGCCGCGGCGGAAAAGAGCAGCAGGAGGAACAGTCCGGCGAGCCGCTTCATGCGCGCAAACCTCCGATCCGACAGGGTTTGACAGGCCATCGGACCCCTCAGATGATAGCACCCCGATGTTGATCGTCATGGACGCCGCCGCCTCCGCGGAGGAGGTTCGGCGTGTCGTCGAAACCGTCCAGGGACTGGGACTGCAGGCCCATCCGATTCCCGGCGCGCAGCGCACCGCGATCGGAATCACGGGCAACAGGGGCACGGTCGAGCCGGCCGCTTTCGAGAACCTCCCGGGTGTACTCGAGGTCATTCCGGTCTCGTCCCCATACAAGCTCGTTTCGCGGGAAGCCAAGCGGGAGACGACGGTCGTGTCGGTGGGCGGTGTCCCCGTGGGCGGCAGCCGTCTGGTCGTCGTCGGGGGTCCCTGCGCGATCGAGTCCGAGAAGCAGGCTCTCGAGATCGGCCATCTCGTGAAGGCGGCCGGCGCGACGCTTTACCGGGGCGGTGCCTTCAAGCCGCGGACGTCTCCGTATTCGTTCCAGGGTCTGGGCGTCGAGGGGCTGCGCATCCTGTCGCGCGTGCGCCAGGAGACGGGCCTGCCCATCGTGACCGAGGTGCTCGACACGGAAACGGTGGACGTCGTCGCCGAGCACGCCGACTGCCTGCAGGTCGGCGCGCGGAACATGCAGAACTTCACGCTCCTGAAGCGGCTCGGGCGCTTGCGCAAGCCGGTGCTCTTGAAGCGCGGCATGTCGGCCACGATCGAGGAGCTGCTGCTCTCTGCCGAGTACCTGCTCGCGGAGGGCAACTACGAGGTGATCCTCTGCGAGCGCGGCGTGCGGACGTTCGTCAACCACACGCGCAATACGCTCGACCTCTCGGCGATTCCGTACGTCCAGCGGATCTCGCACCTTCCGATCGTCGTGGATCCGTCGCACGGCACCGGCAAGCGACAGAAAGTTCTGCCGCTCTCCCGCGCGGCCGTCGCCGTCGGGGCGGACGGGCTGCTCATCGAGGTGCACAATCATCCGGAGCTGGCGCTCTCGGACGGGCCGCAGGCGCTGCTCCCCGAGATGTTCCAGGACCTCATGCAGCAGGTGCGCAGTCTCGCCCCCGTGGTGGGTCGCTCGGCGTGAAGGGGCTTCTCGTCCTCGAGGACGGCGCCGCGTATCGCGGCGAGGCCATCGGCCGGCCGGGCACGGCGTTCGGCGAGATCGTCTTCAACACGGCGATGAGCGGCTACCAGGAGGTCCTGACGGATCCGTCGTACGCGGGGCAGATCGTCGTGATGACCGCCGCGCACATCGGCAACTACGGCGTCCGCGACGCGGAGGCCGAGTCGGACCGCGTGCACGTGGCCGGGTTCCTCGCGCGCGATTTTCCGGCGCGCTGGAGCGGCAGCGGGGGAGAGCAGAGCCTCGCGGCATATCTCGAGAAGGCGGGCGTCCTCGGCCTCCACGGCCTCGACACGCGCGCGCTCGTGCGGCGGATCCGGACCGAGGGCGCGATGCGCGCCGGCCTCTCGACGGAGATCGACGACCCCGAGCAGCTGCGCGCGCGCGTGCTCGCGTCGCCGCTCATGGAGGGCAGCGATCTCGCGCTCGCGGTGTCCCCGTCGCGGACGTCGGTCTTCGAAGTGCCGCGCGCCCTCCACCACGTGGCCGCCGTCGACTACGGCATGAAGCGCAACATCGTTCGGCTGCTCAACGCGGCCGGCTGCCGCGTCACGGTCTTTCCGGCGACGGCTTCGGCGGACGCGATCCTGGCCTCCGACCCCGACGGGATCTTCCTCTCGAACGGTCCGGGCGATCCGGCGGCGCTCGCCGGCCCGATCGCCACGATCGAAAAGCTCATCGGCAGGCGGCCGATCTTCGGCATCTGCCTCGGGCACCAGCTGCTCGGGCTCGCCTTCGGCGCGCGGACGTTCAAGCTGAAATTCGGGCACCGCGGCGCGAACCACCCGGTCGGCGACCTCCAGACGGGCGCCGTGGCGATCACGTCGCAGAACCACGGTTTCGCGGTCGACCCCGGGACCCTGCCCGCGGAGATCGAGCCCACGCACCGGAACCTCAACGACGGCACGCTCGAAGGATTCCGCCATCGCGAGCTGCCGATCCTCGCCGCGCAGTTTCACCCCGAGGCGGCGCCCGGCCCGCACGACGCCAACGTCCTCTTCGAGAGCTTCATCGACGCGATGCGCCGCAGCCCCTCCCGGATGGCCGCCGCGGGTCCCTGATGCCTCTGTCGCTCGAGGTCGCGCTCGCCTACCTGCGCTCGCGGCCGACGCGGCTCGTTTCGGCGGTCTCCTTGCTCGCGATCGGCGGCATCGGTCTGGGCGTCGCGGCGCTCGTCGTGGCGATGGGGCTCCTCTCCGGCTACCGCACGGAGATCCGCGACAAGTTGATCGGCGCCAACGCCGAAGCGGTCGTGTACCCGCTCGTTCCGACGGGCGCGGAGGAGATCGCGGCGCTGCGCAAGCGCCTGGCCGCGGTCCCGGACGTGCGCGCGACGTCGGCGGTCGTTTATCAGTCGGGACTGGCGGCGTCGGCCGAGACGCCGGACGGCCTCGACGCGGTGATCAAGGGAATCGACGCGGAGGCCGAGGGTCGCGTCTCGCCGCAGACCGCGGCGATCCTCGCCGGCGCGAGCCTCGCGGCGTCTCCCGGCGAGCTTCCCGGCGCCGCCGTCGGCGCGGAGCTTGCGCGCGGGCTCGGCGTGAAGGCCGGCGATCCCATCGCCATCTCCGTGCCGGACGCGACGCTCGGGGCCTCGGCCCTCGTGCCGCGGACCGGACGCTTCCGCGTCGCGAAGATCTTCCGGACCAACTTCGCCGAGTACGACTCCGAGTGGATCTTCTGCGCGCGCGAAGCGCTCCAGGCGCTCTCGCGGATGCCCGGCAACGCCAACGTCGTCGAGATCGGGCTCGCGGCGCCGAAGGACCGCGCGCGGGCGCTCGCCGCGATCCGCGTCGCCGCCGGGCAGGGATTCTCCGTGGCCGACACCCTCTCGATGAACGGCGGGCTCTTCGCGGCACTGCGCGTCCAGCAGACGACGCTCTTCCTCGTGATCGGCCTGATCGTCGCGGTCTCGACGTTCAACCTCGTGGCGACTCTCGTCATGAGAGTCCAGGAGAAGAAGCGCGACATCGGCGTGCTCTCCTCCCTCGGCGCCGAGCCCGGCTTCTTCTCGCGCGTGTTCGTCTGGGTCGGCGCCCTGCTCGGCGCGGCCGGCGTCGCGGCGGGAGTCGCTTTCGGAAGCCTCGTCTGCTGGGCGGTCACGACCTTCCGGCTGCTCTCGTTCCCGCCGGGCGTGGCGCAGATCTATTTCGTGTCGTTCATCCCGTTCCGCGTGCGCGCGCAGGACCTCGCCGCGATCGTCGGCTTCGCCGCGGCGGCGATCCTGCTCGCCTCGTGGCTCTCGGCCCGGCGCGCCGCCCGCGTCAACGTCGCCGAGGCGCTGCGCTACGAGTGACGTGGTCCTGAGGGCCGTCTGAAGATCGGCGGCCCGTCGCGGCGCCCGGAGATATAATTCTTCCGTCTTCCCGGAGGTCCGCCATGTTCAAAGCGTGGGCACGCGCGTCGCTTCTTCTCGCCGGACTTCTCGGATGCGTCGCCTGGTCCTCCGCCCTCGAGTGCGGCGTCTGGGACTGGGCCAATCCGCGGCCGCAGGGAAATCGCCTGGGCGGCGTCGCCTGGGGCGCCGGGCACTTCGTCGCGGTCGGCACGGCGGGCGCGGTGCTGACGAGCGCCGACGGGCAGGACTGGACGATCGGAAACGCTCGCACGCGGCACGACCTCGCGGACGTCGTCTGGACCGGATCCGAGTTCGTCGCGGTCGGCGACGGCGGCTCCGTGCTCACGAGCCCGGACGGCGGCCTGTGGTCCCCGCAGCCTTCGCGCGTGAGCGCGAACCTCCGACGCGTGATCTGGAGCGATTCGCGTCTCCTCGCCGTCGGCGACTCCGGAGCGATCCTGACGTCGCGCGACGGGCGGACCTGGGAGTCGGCATCCTCCGGCACGACCGAGACGCTCTTCGACGCGGCCTTCGGCGCCGGCCGGTTCGTCGCGGTCGGGCAGAACGGGACGCTCCTCTGGAGCGACGACGGTTCGCGCTGGCAGGCGTCGTCGGGCTGGGTCGGCTCGTTCGCGAGCGTCGCCTGGAACGGCACTTCCTTCGTGACGTGGGGCACGATCTTTCCCGGATACGCGCTGATCCTCTCGAGCCCGGACGGCGTCTCGTGGGACGGCGACTCGCCCGACATCCAGAGCGAGATCGCCTCCCTCCGATGGACGGACGGCGGCTGGGTCGGCGTCGGCGCGGGCGGCTCGATCTTCCGGAGCGGAGACGGGGTCTCGTGGAGCGCCGTCGCCTCTCCGACGGCGAGCGATCTGACGCGCCTCGCTTCGAACGGCGCGACGCTCGTGGCGGTCGGGGCCCGCGGAACGATCCTCGCGGGTTCGGACGCGTCATCCTGGACCAACCGTTACCCGGGCATCCGGACGACGCTGTCGGACATCGCTTTCGACGGGCAGACCTACGTGGCCGTGGGCGTCTACGGCACGATCCTGGTGTCGACGGACGGCGAAGCGTGGAGCCGCGCGGATTCCGGAGTCGGCAACTGGCTCCTCGGTGTCGCCTGGAGCGGCACGGAGTTCGTCGCCGTCGGCCAGGGGGGACGCGTCGTGACGTCGCCGGACGGCGCGACATGGACCGTGCGCACGCCGGACGGCCCGGGGTGGCTCTTCGACGTGCTGTGGGACGGCGGACGGTTCCTCGCGGTCGGGACGGACGGCCAGGTCCTCGAGAGCGCCGGCGGAACGACGTGGCGCCGGATCGCCACCGTGTTCCAGAACCGGCTGAACCAGATCGCCTGGAACGGGTCGCTCTACGTCGCCGTCGGCGGCGAGGAGGCGCGGCTGATCTTCACGAGCCCGGACGGGGTCCGCTGGACGGCGGCGCTGCGCCAATCGGGGGGCACGATCTCGTCCGTCACGTGGGCCGGGAGCCGGTTCGTCGCCGTCGGCGACGGCGGCTCGGTCTTCACGAGCCCGGACGGCCTCGTCTGGACCGAAGGCTCGGCCGGCGTCGCGGAGCGGCTGACGGGCGTCGCCTGGACCGGGACGCGCCTCGTCGCGGTCGGCGAGAACGGCGTACGCGTCGAGAGCGCGGACGGCGCGGCCTGGGAGAGCGTCGATTCGGGGACGGCGAACGACCTCGCGGGGGTCTTCTGGTCGGGCGGCCAGGTCTTCGCGCTCGGCGTGTCGGGAACGATTCTGACCGGCCGCTGCGACGCCGTGGCGCCGGCGCGGCTCGACGAGAAGACCGACACCGGAAGGACGACGCGCGTCGTGAATCGCGGCTGAGCGGTCCGTAGCTCGTTCGGCGTCGCGCGCCGATCGCGCAACCTGCTAATCTCGCGCCCGGAAATGCCCCGGCGCGACGACATCCACAACATCCTCGTCATCGGGTCGGGTCCCATCGTCATCGGGCAGGCCTGCGAGTTCGACTATTCGGGAACGCAGGCCGTCCGCGCGCTCAAGCGCGAGGGTTACCGGGTCGTGCTCGTGAACTCGAACCCGGCCACGATCATGACCGACCCGGAGCTCGCCGACGCGACCTACGTCGAGCCCCTCACGCCCGAATTCCTGGAACGGATCGTCGAGCGGGAGCGGCCGGACGCGATTCTCCCGACGGTCGGCGGCCAGACGGCACTCAACCTGGCGCTGGCGCTCGAGGATCGCGGCGTGCTCGACAAGTGGAGCGCGAAGCTCATCGGTGCGAGCTCGCAATCCGTGCGCCTCGCGGAGGACCGCGAGCTCTTCAAGAAGGCGATGCTCGAGATCGGCGCCGCGGTGCCCCGCTCGGGGACCGCGCGCTCGCTCGAGCAGGCGGAAGCCGTGCGGCGAGAGGTGGGCCTGCCGGCGGTCGTGCGGCCGTCCTTCACGCTCGGCGGGAGTGGCGGCGGATGGGCGCGCTCGGAGGAGGAATTCCGCCGGGCCGTGGCGCACGGGCTCTCCGAGTCGCCGGTGCACGAGGTCCTGATCGAGGAGTCCGTCGAAGGCTGGAAAGAGTTCGAGCTCGAGGTGATGCGCGACCGCGCCGACAACGTCATCATCGTCTGCTCGATCGAGAACTTCGACGCGATGGGAATCCACACCGGCGATTCGATCACCGTGGCGCCCCAGATGACGCTCTCCGACCGCCAGTACCAGGAGATGCGCAACGAGGCGAAGGCCGTCATCCGGCGCATCGGCGTGGACACCGGCGGCTCGAACATCCAGTTCGCGGTCGAGCCGATCACCGGACGGCGCGTCGTCATCGAGATGAACCCGCGCGTGTCGCGGTCGTCGGCGCTCGCCTCGAAAGCGACGGGGTTCCCGATCGCGAAGATCGCGGCCCTCCTCGCGGTGGGTTACACGCTCGACGAGATTCCGAACGACATCACGAAGAAGACGCCGGCCTGTTTCGAGCCCTCGCTCGATTACGTCGTCGTGAAGATTCCGCGCTGGACGTTCGAGAAGTTTCCGCGTGCCGACCCGCGCCTGACGATCCAGATGAAGTCCGTGGGGGAGGCCATGGCGATCGGACGGACGTTCGCCGAGGCGCTCGGAAAGGCGATCCGGTCGCTCGAGATCGGGCGCGACGGCCTCGACGACGGCGGGCCGGCGCTGCCGCGCGAGGAGCTCCTGGGCAAGCTCTCTTCGCCGACCTGGGAGCGGCTCTTCCACCTGCGCCGCGCCTTTCTTGCAGGCATGTCGGTCGAGGAGATCGCCGCCGCGACGCGAATCGATCCGTGGTTCCTCGACGCCGTGGGCCGGATGGTGGCCGAGGAGTCGCGTCTCGCGGGGCGGCGGGTCGAGGACCTCTCCCGCGAGGAGCTCCGCGAGGCCAAGCGCCTCGGCCTGTCGGACGGCGCGATCGCGCGCGCGCTGGGAGTCCGCGAGGACGACGTCCGCAAGCTCCGGAAGGCGCTCGGGCTCGCTCCCGTCTTCAAGACGATCGACACGTGCGCGGCCGAGTTCGAAGCCGAGACCCCGTACTTCTACTCGACCTACGAGGACGAGAACGAGTCGTTGCGCACCGAGCGGCGCAAGGTCGTCGTGCTCGGCGGCGGACCGAACCGGATCGGCCAGGGCATCGAGTTCGACTACTGCTGCGTGCATGCCTGCCAGGCGCTCTCCGAGCAGGGCTTCGAGACGGTGATGATCAATTGCAATCCCGAGACCGTCTCGACCGACTACGACACCTCCGACCGCCTCTACTTCGAGCCGCTGACCTTCGAGGACGTCTCGGCGGTGCTCGACAACGAGAAGCCCGACGGCATCCTCGTGCAGTTCGGCGGGCAGACGCCGTTGAAGCTCGCGCGCCCCCTCGAGGCGGCCGGCTATCCGATCTGGGGCACGTCGCCCGAGTCGATCGACCTCGCCGAGGACCGCGGCCGGTTCGGCGCGCTCCTGCGCGACCTCGCGCTCCAGGCGCCCGAGCACGCCGAGGCGCGGACGGCGGGGGAAGCGCTCGACGCCGCCCGACGCATCGGCTATCCGCTCATGGTGCGGCCGTCGTACGTCCTCGGCGGGCGCGCGATGGCGGTCGTGTTCGACGACGCGCACCTGACGCGATACGTCGAGCGGGCGCGCGAGAGCTCGCCCGATCATCCGGTGCTCATCGACCGCTTTCTCGACGACGCCTACGAGTACGACGTGGACGCGCTCTCCGACGGCAAGGACACCTGGATCGGCGGCATCCAGCAGCACATCGAGGAGGCCGGGATCCACTCGGGCGACTCGTTCTCGGTGCTTCCCGCCTGGCAGGTCCCGCCGCCGCTCCTCGCGGAGATCCGCGAAGCGACGCGGCGGCTCGCGCGGGCGCTCGACGTGCGCGGCCTCGTCAACATCCAGTTCGCGACGCAGCGGGGAAGGCTCTACGTCCTCGAGGTCAACCCGCGTGCCTCACGGACCGTCCCGTTCGTCTCGAAGGCGATCGGCGTTCCGATGGCGCGGGCCGCGGCCCGGATCGCGGCCGGCGAGACGCTCGCCGCGATCAGCCTTCCTCCGGAGCGCGATCCCGTGGACTTCTTCATCAAGGGTCCGGTGTTTCCATTCAAGAAGTTCCCGGGCGAGGACACGCTCCTCGGGCCCGAGATGAAGTCGACCGGAGAGGTGATGGGCATCTCGCCGCGGTTCGGCGGCGCGTTCGCCAAGGCCTGCGAGGCGGTCGGCACGCGCCTGCCGAAGACCGGGCGGGCGTTCCTGACGGTCAACTCCTACGACAAGCCGGCGGCGATCCCGATCGCGCGCGAGCTCGCCGATCTCGGCTTCGCGCTCTGCGCGACCGAAGGCACGCGCGCGGCGCTCGAAGCGGCGGGGCTTTCGGCGGAGCGCGTCTTCAAGGTCAACGAAGGGCATCCCAACGCGGTCGACCGCATGGAGGCGGGCGACATCCAGCTCGTCATCAACACGCCGCTCGGGCGGGAGTCGCACGTCGACGAGACGGCGATCCGCGCGGCGGCCCTGCGCCTCGGGATCCCGTGTCTGACGACCCTGTCGGCCTCGGCGGCGGCGGTGGAGGGCATCCGCGCGCTCCAGGAGGACGCCGGCGGCGTCGCGGCGCTTCAGGAGTACCACCGCGGATGAGGAGACGGATCGATCGCCGCGCCGAATGAGTCGCTGAGCGGATGAGCGAGGGGGGGACTGCCGCCGGCCGCCGGACGCCGGGGACGTTCGCGCGCGTCCTCCTCTTCTTCCTCGCGCTCGCAGGTTACTGGCTGGCGTTCTCCGTCGCGTTTCCCGCCGGTGCGCCCGACCGGCTGCCGCTCCTCGGGCTCTCCTTCGCGCTCGCGCTTGCAGCGGCCCAGCGCTGGTCCCGCGGCGCCCGCCTGCTCGCCCTGCTCTTCCCGTGCACGGGGCTGCTCGCACGCCTCGCCGGCGGCCACGAGGCCGCGGCGTGGCCGATCGTTCTCTTCGCCGGCTTCGCCGCGGGCTGGACCTTCCGGTTCATCTACGACTTCGAGACGCGACCGGATCCCTCCGGCGCCGACGCGCCGCTCAAGGCGCTCCTCGTCCTCTGGGGCCTCGCGACGCTCCTCGCCGCGGCGCAGGCGCGCACGCTGTGGGCGCTCGTCCACGGCCTGGCCCTTCGCACCGTCAATGGCGAAGGGCTCCCGGAATCCACCGCGCTGCGCGAGAGCCTGGTCTCCTTCGGGGCGCTCGCATCCGGCGCGACCTTCTTCCTGATGATGCGGCGTTCGGGCCGCGACGTCCGGCGGCGGGCCCTCGACGCCGCGCTCATCGGCACCGCCGTGTCCGCGGCCGCGGCCGTCCTCCAGCGCCTCGCGATCCTGCCGCCGGAATCCCATCCCTTCTGGCGGATGACGGGACGGCTCTCGGGAGGCGCGGCCGACCCGAATTCGCTCGGTCTCCTCTGCGGGATCGCGCTCGTCGTCGCCGCCGGCCGCTGGAGCGACGCGCGCCGGCGCAGGCTCGCCGCGGGCGGCGTCCTGCTTTTCGGCGCCGGCCTCCTGCTCTCCGGCTCGCGCAGCGGCTTTCTCGTGGCCGGGGGAAGCCTCGCGCTGCTCGTGATCCTGCGTCGCCGTGCGCGGTCGGCGCGGATCCTCGGGCTCGCCGCCGCGGTCCTCGCGGTGCTCGCGCTCGCCGCGCTCCTGACGTCGGGAACTCCCGGCACGCTCGGCGGCCGGCTGGCGGACACGTTCGACGCGTCGCAGTCCGTGGTGGCCCGCGCCTCGGCGCGTCCGGTGCTGTGGCGTGCGGCCCTGCGCCTCTTCCGGGAGCATCCCCTCGAGGGCGGCGGTATGGGCGTCTTCACGTGGCGTCTTCCGGACCTCCTGCGCGCGGAGGGCGTTCGGTGGAAGATGCGGGACAACCCGGGCAGCGCCTACTTCCAGGCGCTCGCCGAGACGGGTCTCCTCGGTCTCGGCGTCACGCTCGTCTTCGCGGCGGCGCTCGCGCGCGAGGCGCTGCGGCGGGTCGAAGGAGAGCGGAACGACGGCGTCGCCTCGGCGTGCGCGCTCGCGGCGCTCGCGTTCCTCGGCGCGCTCGCGGTGGGCTCGCACTGGCTGGCTCCGGACGCCGGACTCCTGTTCTTTCTCACAGCTGCCGTCGCGGCGCCATCGGCCGCGGCTGCGCCGGCCCCGGCATTTCGCGGCCGGCACTGGCTCACCGCCGCCGTCGTCCTCTACGGGCTGGCGGCGCTCGTCTCGGCCGCGTCCACGGCGCGCGAGGCGGAGGCTTTTCGCTACGCCCCGCGCCTCGGCCTCTATCCGCCGGAGCCGGGCGGCGGGTTCCGGTGGACGCAGCGGCACTTCGCGCTGCGGCCCGGGCCGGGCGAGGAGATCCGGTTCGCGCTCGCGAACTTCTCTCCTCTGGGCCGTCCCGTCGAGGTCCGCGCGACGGCGTCCGGCGCGCTCCTGTGGCGCGGCACCGTCGCTCCCGGCGCCGCCGTGAACCTGTGCGTCGCCGGCGCTCCGCGGCGCGCCGAGTCCGAGAACGCAGCCGTCGTCTTCACGCTCTCACACTCCTTCGTTCCCCGGGCGCTCGGCATCCCGGGCGGCGACGCGCGTGAGCTCGGTCTGCGCGCCATCTTTCGGGACGCGAAGTAGGTCGTCCGCCCCCGGCCGTGGAAATCCAGTACCACCCGTCGACCGGCCGCCGCGCCGTGACCGTCTGGCCGCTCGGGCCCGCGGCCGAGCGCCTTCTCGTCGTCGCCGCCGCGCTCGCCGCGCTCGCGTTCGTCTCGCTGTGGGCAACCGTGCCCGCGGTCCTCGCGCGCCTCTCGCGCGACGCCGAGCTTCCCGCGCGCGAGCGCGACCTCGCGGCGGCGCGTCATGCCGATGCGGCCGCGCAGCGGGAGGCGTCCGGAACCGCCGCCCGCGCTCTGGCCTGGGGCGACCGGCTCTCGAAGATCGCCTTCCTCTACGGCATCGAGTCGGCGCGCTGGCCGCGGGCCCTGGATCCCGCGCGGGGTCTGCTGCTCGGGCCGCCGGACGCGGAGCGTCTGCCGGCGGAGGTCGAGGTATATCTCCGCAGTCTCGAGCGCGCGCGCGAAACGCTCGAAGGTATCGAGAGCTCCGATCCGACGCTCGCGTCGCGAACGCCGTCGATCGTGCCGATCGGCGGCGATCTCTACGAGCCGGCGGCGCTCTTCGGGCCGCGCGTTTCGCCGTGGACGGGACAGGAGGAGTTCTTCTGCGGGCTCGACCTCGCGGCGCCCGAGGGGACGGCGGTCGTCGCGCCTGCCGACGGACGCGTCGTCTTCACCGGCCGCGCCCGTCGGGATCTCGCGCCCCGCCTCTGGCAGTTCGGGACTCTCGTCGTCATCTCGCACGGCCCGGGCCTGGCGACGCTCTTCGGCCATCTCGGTCGCGCCGAGGCGCGCCGCGGCGACCGCGTGAAGCGCGGGCAGCGGCTCGGGGTCGTCGGGAAGACGGGTTGGGCCCAGTCGCCGCGCGTGCACTACGAGCTGTGGCGGCTCGAGGGCGGCCGGCTCCGGCCGACGGATCCGATCTTCGCGATCCTCGACGGCCGGCTCGACGATCGCCACCGCTCGCTCGAGCAGATGCGCGCGACCTCGGCGCCCGAGCCCTGGGACTCCCTGCCGGGTCTGCCCTGAGGCGGCGACCGCTCGACGGGCGCGGTCAGCGCGGGTATCGGGCCACGCGTTCGCGGTGGGCGGCGAGGCGTTCCCGGACGTCCTCCAGGCGGTCGCCTCCCGTCAGATCGAGGAGCGCCTCCGCGAGCACGAACGCGAGCATCGCCTCCAGGATCACGCCGCAGGCCGGAACGGCGCAGACGTCGCTGCGCTCGTAGGCCGCGCGCGCCGGTTCTCCCGTCTCGAGGTCCACCGAATCGAGGCCGCGGGCGAGCGTCGAGATGGGTTTCATGTAGGCGACGGCGATCACGTCCTCGCCGTTGGTCACGCCGGCCTCGAGCCCGCCCGCGCGGTTGGTGCGCCGGCGCAGGCCCTCCGGCCCGGGCTCGATCTCGTCGTGCGCCTGCGATCCGGGACCTTGCGAGGCCTCGATCGCGCTCCCGAGCTCGACGGCCTTCACGGCGGGCACCGAGAGGAGCGCCCGTCCGATTTTCCCGTCGAGCTTCCGATCCCACGAGACGTAGGAGCCGAGGCCCGCCGGCACGCCGCGCGCTCCGACGAGGATCGCGCCGCCGAGCGTCTCGCCCGCCTGCCGTGCGGCGTCGACCGCCGCGACCATCTTCGGCTCGGCCGACGGATCGATCGCGCGCAGGGGCGAGTCTTCCCGGACGCGGTCGAGCGCGGCGAAGGACCGGGGAGAAGTGGTGTCGGCGGCGGCGCCGACGGCGAGGACGCCGCTGCGGACCTCGATGCCGCACTCGCGAAGGAGGAGCTTGCAGATCGCTCCCGCCGCCACGCGCGCCGCGGATTCGCGGGCGGACGCGCGCTCGAGGACGTCGCGGAGGTCCCGCGCGCCGTACTTGGCGCCGCCGGCGAGATCCGCGTGCCCCGGACGCGGCCGCGTGAGGCGCCGCTCGTGTGCCGCCGCGGGGTCGACGGCGAGCGGTCCCATCACCGCCTCCCAGTTCCGGTAGTCGCGGTTGAGGATGCCGATGGCGATCGGGGAGCCGAGCGTCGCGCCACCGCGGAGGCCGCCCTCGAAGATCGCCTCGTCCTGCTCGATCTTCATTCGCCCCCCGCGGCCGTAGCCGTGCTGGCGCCGGGCGAGCTCGCCGCCGACGAAGACGGGATCGACCCGCAGGCCCGCGGGAATGCCTTCGAGAATCGCGGTCAGCCGCGGGCCGTGCGACTCCCCGGCCGTCGTGAGACGCAGCACGGGGAGAAGCTATCAGCTGTCAGCCATCAGCCGTCAGCCAGAGGCGACCGCCCGTTCCGGCTGAGAGCTGAAAGCTGACAGCTACTCCGGCAGCAATCCCTCGAGAACGGGAGTGCTCGCGAGGCTCGAGAACGCCTCCTCGGGCGGCCGCTCGGTGTCGCCGGTGCTGCGCCCGGACTGGCTGGTCCCGGCGGCGAAGAAGAAGAGCAGCACGGCCGCCGCGGCGAGCAGATACCGGCGCCGCCGCACGCGGGCGCCATCGCGGCGCCGCGCGGCGGAGAGCCGCGACAGGAAGGCGTCGCTGACGCGGGCCTCGGCGCCTTCGGGGCCGGCGGCGAGGGCTTTCCACGCCGACGCCATCCGCGCGTCGTCGCGGCACGCCTCGCAGACGAACAGATGCCGCTCGAGCGCCTCTCCCGAAAGCTCGGGGCATCCCGCTTCCCGATGACTCCAATTCATGACTTTTCCTCCCGGAATTTTGCCCTCAGTTTCTTTCGCGCCCGATGGACGCGGACCCGGACGCTCGTGACCGTCAGGCCCGTCCTCTTCGCGATCGCTTCGTCGCCGATGCCTTCGAGCTCGCGCGCCAGCAGGATCTCCCGGTCGACCGGCGCGAGCGTCGCGAGCGCGCGCCGCAGCAGGTCCAAGTCCTCGATGCGCTTCTCCTCGCTCGCCGAGACGGCGCGCTCCGCGACCGGCACCTCGGGGCGCCGCCGCCGGACCAGATCGATGGCTGCGTTGACCGCGATCGTGCGCACCCACGCGGTGAACGACGACTGGTGGCGGTAGCGGGGCAGCGCCCGGAAGGCCCGGAGGAACGCTTCCTGCGCCGCGTCCTCCGCGAGCGCCGGATCCCGGGTGATGCGCCGCGCCGCCGCGATCGCCGACGCGCCCGCGATGCGGGCGAGCTCGCGGAAGGCGTCCTCGTCTCCCCGGCAGGCACGTTCGACGAGGAGCGCCTCGGCGGCGCTGGCGGCCGAGGCCGCGCCCCGCGGCGCGTCCCCGGCGGCGGGACCCGGCACTATTTGCCGTCCCCCTCGCTCAGAAAGTCCTCGACGCTGCGGACGTTGCGGTCGCCCTTCGCGCGCATCTTGGCGCGGAAGTCCACGATCTTCTGCTTCTGGTCGTCGCGCAGCAGCGGATAGATCTCGGCGCGAACCTTCGCGAAGAGGAGCGCGCCGTCGCCTTCGACGTTCGAGAGGTCCGCGGCGCGCGCGCGAATGGTCGCCTCTTCGATGGGGTCCGTCAGGATCGCGTCGTGGAGCGACCGGCGGGCGTCCTGACCCGCCTTGAGCTGCGCCTGGATCTCGGCGGCGTGTGCCCGGAGGATCGTCTTGACCTGCGCTTTCTGATCGTCGGACAGGTCGAGGGCCCTGGCGATGCGCGCGAAGCGCGGCGGCCCGAAGCGCCCGGCGGGACCGGATGCCGGGACGGCGCCGGCGAGGAGACGGCCCGCGAAGAGTCCGGCCGCGGCGACGACGGCGGCGGCGGCCAGAACCAGGATCGAGCGGCGAATCTGCTGGATGCTCATGGAATTGGTCCCCTTCTCGTACACCCTTCAAAACGATAAAAGGGAGTTAAACATTACTCGCGGGAGACCAGCCGCGGGGGGACTAGACTCCCGGCGTGGAGCGCCGTTACGTCCTCCGAAAGCCTTCCGGGCCGCGCACTTACAGAGTCGACTACGACCGGGAGCTGAACGACGAGCAGCGGGAGGTCGTCCTGGCTGGCGAGGGGCCGATCCTCGTGATCGCCGGCGCGGGGTCCGGTAAGACGCGGACGCTCGTCTACCGGGTCGCCCGGCGGATCGAGTCGGGCGTCGACCCCTCCCGGATCCTTCTGCTGACCTTCACGAACAAGGCCGCCCGGGAGATGCTGCGGCGCGTCGAGACGCTCCTGACCGTGGACACGCGCCGGCTCATGGGCGGCACCTTCCATTCGGTCGGAAGCCGGCTGCTGCGGCGCTTCGGTACCCGGATCGGCATCGGGTCGAACTTCACGATCCTGGACGAGGAGGACGCCCGCGAGATGCTCGAGGCCTCGATCTCCGACCAGAAGATCCCGGTGACCGAGAAGCGCTTCCCGCGCGGCGACGTGCTCGCCGACCTGCACTCTTTCACCATCAACACCGGCCGGCCGTTCTCCGACGTGCTGACCGAGCGGGCCCCGCACTTCCTAGCGCTCCAGGAGGAGATCGTGCGCGTCTTCGACCGCTATCGGGAGCGCAAGCGCGCCGCCAACGCCTGCGACTACGACGACCTGCTCCTCGCCTGGAAGCGCCTGCTCGACGAGAGCCCGGAAGCGGCGGCGGCGCTCGCGGCATCCTACGACGAGGTCCTCGTGGACGAGTACCAGGACACGAATCGCCTGCAGGGCGACATCGTGGACGGCATGGCCCGCGTCCGCCGCCACGTGACGGTCGTCGGCGACGACGCGCAGGCGATCTACTCGTTTCGCGGCGCGTCCTTCGAGAACATTCTCGGCTTCCCCGAGCGCTATCCCGAGGCGAAGACCTTCCGCCTGACGCGCAATTATCGTTCGACGCCGCAGATCCTCGCCCTCGCGAACGCCTCGATCGCGCACAACACGCGGCAGTTCGCCAAGGAGCTCCAGGCATCGCGCGGCGATGGCCCGCTGCCCGCGGTCGTGGGGCTGCCCGACATTCCCGACCAGGCGAGCTTCGCGGCGCAACGCCTGCTCGAGTGGCACGACGAAGGGGAGCGGCTCTCGGACCTCGCGGTTCTCTATCGGGCGCACTACCAGGCGCTCGAGCTGCAGATCGAGCTGACGCGGCGCGGCATCCCGTACGAGATCCGGTCCGGCATGCGCTTCTTCGAACAGCGCCACGTCAAGGACGTGCTGGCCTTCCTGCGCATCGTCGTCAACCCGAAGGACGAGCTGTCCTGGAAGCGCGCGCTCAAGGTCTTCCCGCGCATCGGGGAGCGGTCCGCCGCGGCGGTCTGGGAGTCCATCGGCACCCGCCCCGACCCCCTGGCTTCGTTCCGCGAACGCGGCGCACGGGGAATCGAGCTCCCGCGCGGCGCGACGGCGCCGATCGAGGCCTGCCGCGCTCTGCTCGGACGCCTCGATACGCCGGCGCTCTCCGCCTCGCCGGCCGACGCCATCCGGGCGATCGTCGAGGACGTCTACCGCGACTTCGCGCGCGCGAAATTCCCCAACGGCGACGCGCGCCTGGACGACCTCGAGCAGTTCGCGCAGTTCGCGCAGGGCTACGACTCGCTGCGCGGGTTCCTCGAGGACGTGACGCTCTTCAACGAGCTCTCCGGCGAGGACGTCGTCGCGGGCGACTCCGAGGACGACCGCGTCGTGCTCTCGACCGTCCATCAGGCCAAGGGGCTCGAGTGGAGCCGCGTCGCGGTGATCGGCCTCTCGGAGGGACGCTTCCCGAGCTATCGCTCCTCGTCCACGGACGAGGGCCTCGAGGAGGAGCGGCGGCTCTTCTACGTCGCCGTGACGCGCGCCAAGAACGAGGTCGCCCTCGTCTATCCGATGCTGGCGCGCGATCGCTACGGCGTCGACGTCATCCTCGAGACGTCGCGCTTCCTCTCCGAGCTGCCGGACGGCGTCTTCGAGCGCTGGACGATCGAGCGCGAGGCCGAGACCGAGGCGGCGTCGTCGCCGCGCGCGCCCGAGACCGTCAACTAGACGCGCCCACGGCGCCCGTCCCCTCGGCCAGGCCACCTTCGTGGCGCGCGGCCGGCGCGCGATGTGCGACAATTCTCGGAGACGGCGCCGTGCCCAAAGACGATCTGTACTCCGCCATTTGCCGCGAGGCGCTCGAGTCCCGCCAGCGCGACGTGATGTCTTTCGTGGACAACGGCATGAACGGAATGTCCACGCGGCTCGAGAAGACCCTGATCCGGCTGCCCTCGGGCCACTATCTCCTCGGCCTCGGCCCCTACAACGCCGGGCTCGTCCGCATGGACTTCGAGGAGCTGCTCCTCGGGCGGGAGGTGCCGGAGTTCATCGGCGTCGGCATGCCGATCTCGGGATTCCGGGTGTCGTCGCCCGACGCGTTTCTGAACACCGAGGTCTCGCGCGTCCACGCGAAGGTCGTGCGGCGCGAACATCACGGCGGCCCCGAGTACAAGCTCGTGGACATGCACTCGACCTGCGGCACGTACCTGAACGGCGAGGCGATCCCCGTCCCCGACGAGCTCGCCGGCGTCTGCGAGGACGACGTCGCGGCGCCGCTCCGGTCGGGAGACTTCTTCTCGCTCGGCCCCTCGGCCGTCAACCTCTTCCTCTTCTTCCAGAAGTGACCGGGCGGCGGGTCCGGCCGGCCGGGGAAGCCCGCGCGGCCGTCCTCGTCGGGGTCGCCGCCGCCTTCGTCGCCGCCGTCGATTTCGTGCGGCTCGCGCGGCCGGCGCTCCTCCTCGACGTGGACGCCGCCTGGACGCTGCCGCGCCTCCTGCTCTGGGTGGGCGTGGGCGCGGGGGCCGGGGCGGCGGGAATCGCCGCCGCCGCGCTCTTTCGGATCCTCGCCGGCGTCCCGCTCGCGTCCGTCGACGAGGCGGCGGTCCCGTTCCGGCGCGGGACGCTCGCCGCGATCGCGCTGGCCGCGCTCGCCGCCGGCGCGGCGCTTCGCCTCTGCTTTCTCGACTGGACGACGCGCGGCTTCTTCCAGGATCACATCTCGCTCGTCGAGCCGACGCTCGCGCTCTCCGGGACCTGGCGCGACTTCGCCGACGCGATCCGGCCGGTCCCGTTCGGCGTGAAGGAGCCGTTCGGCGTGATCGGTGTGCTGTATCTCGAGGCCTTCCGCTGGTCGCTCCACCGGTTCGGCGTCACGGTCTTCGGAATCCAGTTCCTCTCGGCGGCCTCGGGGACGCTCTGTCTCGCGACGGCGGGAGCGCTCGGCCGGCGGCTCCTGCCGCGGGGCGGCGGGGCGCTCTCGATTCTCGCGCTCGCGGGCATGCGCTGGCCGCTCATCCTGTCGCAGTGGGGGTACCACGGCATCGCGGTGACGCCGGTCCTCGACGCCGCTTCGCTCGCGATGATCGCGTCCCGGCAGCGCGACCGCGGAAGGTGGGCGGCGGCGTCGGGCCTCGCCGCGGGCGTCGCGGCGCACGTGTACCTCTCGGCCTGGATCGGAGCGGCGGCCCTCGCGCTGTTCGCCGTCTGGCCGGGGGAGCTCGCGGGATCGGCGGCGAGGCGCCTGCGCCGGGTCGCGCTCTTCGCCGCCGGATTCGCCGCGGCGGCCGCGCCGCTCTTCCTCCTGCGCGACGCGCGGTCGGTCGCGTATTTCGAGCGGCCCGCGCATCACAGCGCCTGGCTCGAGATCCGGCGGACGGGCTCGCCGCTGCCGCCGTTCGCCGCGGCGGCCGACGCCCTCGTCGCGCCCTGGTTCCTCTCGGATCCGATCCCGCGGCACGATCTTCCCGGACGCACGCGCCTCGGCCCGATTCTCGGCGTCGCCGTCGGTCTCGCGCTCCTGCGCGCGCTGTTGCGGCCCGGCCGCGAGGTCTCGGCGTTCCTCCTGTCGCAGGCCGCAGCGGCGCTCGCCGCGGCGGTCGCGGGAGGCCAGGCCTTCCTGCCTCACGGTTTTCGCTTCGCCTATCTCTCGACCGTGACGGCGGTCGCGGCCGCCGCGGGAGTCCTGGCGCTGCTCGGGGCGCTGCCGGAGAGCCGCCGGCGCGCGGGTGCGATGGCCGCGACCGGCCTCCTGGCTCTCTCGGGCGCGCTCGGCGCGCGCGACGCGCTGCTCGCGTGGCCGGCGCGCATGGAGACGTTCGAGGCCTTCGCCGGCCAGGACTACCTGATCGGCCGCGCCGCCGCGCGCTGGGAGGACTTCGGCGCGGTCCGTCTCGAGGACGGCCTCGGCTTCTCGCCGATCACGATCGGCACGGTCTTTCGCCATCGGATCGGGGAGCCGCCGGCGAATCCGCGGCGCGATCGGCCGCGCGTCTTTCGCGTTGCGCCTCCCGGCGAAACGGCGGAATCCGGCGAGCGCGTCGTCGAGCGCGTGGACGATCCCTGGGGCCGGCCGCGGGCGGTCGTCTTCGGCCGGCGCGGGCCTTCGTGAGACCCTCGGCGGCCGCGCGCGCGGCGGCGGCTCTCGCGGCCGGCGGCGCGACCTTCTTCGTGGCCGCCGTCTGGATCGCGCGCGCGATCCGGCCGGAGCTGCTCGTCGATCCCGAGCCCTCCTGGGCGCCGGCACGGCTGGCCCTGCTCCTCTTCGCGGCCGCCGTCCCGGTGGCCGCGGGCGGCGCGGCGGCGGCGGCGATCCTCGTGTGGAGCGGCCGGCCCTCCTTCGACGGCCGGCTCGAGCCGCTGCCGTTCTCCCGGAGCGCCCTCGTCGCGCTGACGCTCGCGGCCGTCGCCGCCGGCGCCGCCGCCCGCGCGGCGTGGATCGAGTCGGTGCCGTGGCCGATGTGGGTGGACGACGTCTCGCTCATCGCGCCGACTCAGGCTCTGACCGGAAAGCTCGCCGACTTCGCGGATCCGGTGCGCGCGGTGCCGTACGGCCTGCCGCGGTCCTTCGGGACGGTCGGCGTTGCGTATCTCGAGCTCTGGAGGATCGCGCTGCGCGAGCTCGGCGTCACGGTCCTCTCGGTGCGGCTCCCGTCGCTCCTCGGAGGAATCCTGTCGCTCGGTACCGCGGCGCTCCTCGGCCGCGCGCTCCTGCCGCGGGGAGGCGGCGCGCTCGCCGCGCTGATCCTCGCGGGCCTCCGCTGGAACCTGATCCTGTCGCGGTGGGGCTGGCAGGCGGTGCTCCTCGCTCCGGTCGTGGATCTTGCGACGCTGCTCCTCGTCGGCGCGCGGCGGCGCGGGAGGAGGGGATGGGCGCTCGCTTCCGCCGCGGGTCTCGTCGCCGGGCTGGGGGCCCACGTCTATCTCTCGGCATGGATCGCCGGCGCGGCGCTGGCGCTCTTCGCGGCCTGGCCCGTCCTCGGCGACCGCGGCCGTCTTCTCCGGCTGGCCGCCTTCGCGCTCGGCTTCGCAGTGGCCGCGGCGCCGCTCGTTCTCGTGCGCGCGCCGGGCGCGCCGCCGTACTTCGCCCGCACGTCCGACCACAACATGGCGATGGAGGTGCGCCGGGCGGGCCTCCGTCCCCTCGTCTGGACGGCCGCGGACGCGCTCGCCGCGCCGTGGCTCGTGCCCGATCCGACGGAGCGGCACGACATTCCGGGCCGCTCGCGCATCGGCTGGATCCTGGGGATTCCCGTCGCGGCGATCCTGGCGCGCGCGCTCGTCTTCCCGCGGGACGAGCTCTCCGGGTGGCTTCTGGCGCACGCCGCATCCGCCTTCGCGGCGGCGCTGGCGGCGGGACAGGCGACCCATCCCAACGGCTACCGCTACGGCTATCTGACGACGGTCGCGGCCGTCGCGGCGGCCGGCGGCGTGCTCTGGCTGCTCGCGGAGATTCCGGAGCGCGGGCGCCGGCCGGCGGCGCTCGCGGCGATCGGTCTGCTAGCCGCGGGCGGCCTCGTGGCGGCGCGCGACGCGCTCTTCGTGTGGGGAGAGAGCCGCGAGACCTACGACGGCTTCCACGGACAGGACACGCTCATCGGCCGCGCCGCCGCGCGCTGGGATCGATACGGCGAGGTGCGCGTCGATCCCGGGCTGGGCTTCGATCCCAGCACGCATTCGCCGGTCACGATCGCCGCGGTCCGCGACAACCGGCTCGATCCGGCGCTCGACGCGCGATTCCGCGCGGGCGGCTCCGACCGCCGCGCCTTCCGCGTCGTGAAACCGTCGGCGGCGGCCGTCCCCGGGGAGCGCGCCGTCGAGCGCGTGCGCGACGGATGGGGGCGCGAGCGCGCCGTCGTCTACGGGAGGCGGAAGGAGTAGCCGGGCAGCCGCTTAGCGGCTCGCGGTGCCGACCGCAACGGCCCGCGCGAGGATCTCTTCCTCGACGTCGAACGCCGAGGGCCGGATCTCGTTCATGCCGCGCTCGTCCCAGATGCCCATCGTCCTCAGGGGCGGGCGGTAGATGTGCAGCGACACGGACTTCGGGGTCGTCGGGTAGAGGCGATGGAGGACCGTCGGGCCGATCTCCGAGAGGTCTCCCTCCGGGCGGACGCGGTCGTCGGCGAGCGCCGGAACGTTGTTCGGCGTCGTGAACCGTTCCTCCGCGAGCGCGCCCGAGAGCACCGCCATGCCGCCCATCACGCCGCGATGATCGTGGATCGGCGTGACCTGGCCCGACTCCCAGGCGATCAGCATGACCTCCCAGTCCTCCCAGAGGAGGATCGGGTGACGCATGTACCGGTGCGGCGAGAAGCGGACGCGGTCGAGACATCGCTCGGTCTCCCGCGCCAGCCGTGCGGCGAGCGAGCCGGGCGTGGCGCGCGCGGGCTCCTTGCCGGCGTCGACGAGGACCTCCCGGACCGTCTCGGCGAGATTCATCGCCCGCGATTCTACGCCGGTGCGACGCGGCGTGCTACATTGCGCCGCCGATGCGCATCGCGATCGTCGCCGGCGACGGAATCGGAGTCGACGTCACGAAGGAAGCGGTCAAGGTCCTCGAGGCCGTGGACCGCCGGCGCTCTCTCGATCTCCGGCTGACGTCCTTTCCCTGGGGCGCCGACCATTACCTCGCGACCGGCGAGACGGTCCCGCCGGGCGCCTTCGACCGGCTCGCGCGCGATTTCGACGCGGTGTTCATGGGAGCGTTCGGCGATCCGCGCGTGCCCGACATGAAGCACGCCTCGGAGATCTTGCTCGGCGCGCGGTTCCATCTCGACCTCTACATCAACTTTCGGCCGGTGCGCTGCCTGGCCGATCGCCTGTGCCCGCTCCGCGGTTACACCGCGAAGGACGTCGACTTCGTCGTCTTCCGCGAGAACACGGAGGGCGCGTACGTCGGATCGGGCGGCAACTTCAAGAAGGGAACGCCCGACGAGGTCGCGGTCCAGGAGGACCTCTCGACCCGCAAGGGTGTCGAGCGCATCCTGCGCGCCGCGTTCGAGCACGCGCGCACGCGGCCGCGCAAGCGCCTCTTGATGTCGGACAAGTCGAACGCGATGCGCTTCGTCGGCGACCTCTGGCAGCGCGCCTTCGCGGAGGTCGCGCGCGACTTCCCCGACGTCGCGTCGAGCCATCTCTACATCGACGCCCTTTGCATGCAGATCGTGCGCGACCCGCGTGCCTTCGACGTCGTCGTCACCAACAACATGTTCGGCGACATCGTCACCGACCTCGGCGCCGCGCTCCAGGGTGGCCTCGGTATGGCGGCCTCCGGCAACATCCATCCCGGGCGCCTTTCGATGTTCGAGCCGGTGCACGGCTCGGCGCCCAAGTACGCCGGCACGGGGAAGGCGAACCCCTTCGGCGCGATTCTGACGATCGCCCTGCTGCTCGAGCACCTGGGCCGGCCGGCCGAGGCGGCGGCGATCGAGCGGGCGGTCCGGAATTGCGTCGAGGCCGAGCGGTGCACGTCCGACGTCGGCGGGACCCTCTCGACGTCGCAGGCCGGCGACGCCGTCGTGGAGCGCCTCGAGCTCTGACGCCGGGCGCCCCCGGACCCCTCCGCGGTTTGGTAAAATCGGGGCCGAAGGAGACTTACAAAGTATGGTGCGCTACACGACTCGCTGTCTCGGCGTGGCACTGGCGGCCTTCCTGTGGGTCGGCCTCTCGACGGCCAGGGCCGAAAGAAAGTTTCTCGACTCGGACGACGCCAAGGAGCACGACGAGCCCCAGAGCTTCCTTCCGGATTACGACAAGCTGGTGAAGGGCAGCGAGGCCGACTGGGTGTATTTTCCAGGTGGCGGCGGGAACATGAAGTCGTACAAGACCGTGTCGGTCAAGGATTTCGACCACACGGGACACGGCACCGAGTGCCGCGAGTCGGCCCGCGACGGCCGCGACTACATGGAAGAATGGCTCGAGAAGAGCGGCTACAAGGTGGTCAAGAGCGGCGGCGACCTCGTGATCGAGGGCAACGTGTTCAACGCATGGGAGCCACACGGAGCGGCGCACTACTGGGGCGGCTGGGCGGCCAATCCGGGCGTCGGGCTCGAGATCATCGCCAAGGACCCGAGCGGCAAGATCGTGGCCGAAATGCGGCACAAGTCGAAGGGCTCTACCCCCCGCGACGCCGTCGAGAACGGCCTCGAGGACATGACCAAGTCGCTCGTGAAGGGTCGCTGAGGACGGTCTCACGGAAGATCTAACTCATTCATAAACAAGGTATTTTCTGTCGCGGGCCCCGGCGAAACCGGGGCCCGCTGTCGTCTCCCCACATCGACGTGGTACCGTTTTCCCCCGGGATGACCGGTTTGCAGGCGGGGCAGTCCTCGGGACCGTCCCACCCCCCGGCTTCCCCCCCGAGTCTCGATTAGGAGTACCGCCATTCCAGAACCCAACCCGGCCGTCGTCCTCCCGGAAACGGGGCTGACAGAGCTCTTCGGAATCGCCGACGAAAACCTGCGGGCCATCGAGGAGGCCTTCGGTGTGCGCCTGGCCGCCCGAGGCAACGAGATCTCCGTCGTCGGAGACGGGGAGGCCGAGTCCGCCGCCCGCCGCCTGCTCGCCGGCCTCTCGGAGCTGCTGTCCTCCGGCTATCCGCTCCGCTCGAGCGACGTCGCGACCGCCATCCGGATCACCAAGGAAGACCCGAAGGCTTCGCTGATGGAGTTCTTCCTCGACACGCCCTTCGGTCCGACGCTCAAGGCCACGGTCTCGGCGCGAAACACGAAGCAGCGGCTCTACGTCCAGATGATCGACCGCCACGACCTGGTCTTCTCGATCGGTCCGGCGGGGACCGGCAAGACCTACCTCGCCGTCGCCATGGCCGCCGCGGCGTTGCTCGAGAAGAAGGTCAAGCGGATCGTGCTCGCCCGTCCGGCGGTCGAGGCCGGCGAAAAGCTCGGCTTTCTCCCCGGCGATCTCGTCGAGAAGGTCAACCCGTACCTGCGCCCGCTCTATGACGCGCTGTACGACATCCTCGGCTACGAGAAGACGGCGAAGCTCCTCGAGCGCGGGATCATCGAGGTCGCGCCGATCGCGTTCATGCGCGGACGCACGCTGAACGACGCGTTCATCATCCTGGACGAGGCGCAAAACACGACGTCGGAGCAGATGAAGATGTTCCTGACGCGCATCGGCTTCGGCTCGAAGGCCGTCGTAACGGGAGACGTCACGCAGGTGGACCTGCCGCAGGGCAAGACCTCGGGCTTGCGCGAGGCGCAGCAGCTGTTGTCGCGGATCGAAGGGATCCACTTCGTCCTCTTCGACGAGCGCGACGTCGTGCGGCACCCCCTCGTCCAGTCGATCATCTCGGCCTACGAGACCCTCGACCGGGAGCGCGAGGCCGCCTCGCCCCGCGCGACGAACGGCCGCTAGGCTTGCCATGCCGACCGAGACGCCTCTTCGGCGCACGACGGCCGCTTTCCGGCGGCGCTCCGCTTCGGCCGCGCCGGCCGAGGAGACGCCGTCCGGGCGGCGGGTCCGGTCGCTCCTCTGGGCGATCGCCTACGTCCTCCTGACGACGCTCGCGTTCTCGCCGACCCTCTCGTTCCGCACGTCCCCGCAGAAGCCGGGCTCGATCGCGACGCGCGACTTCGTCGCGCCGCGCGACCTGATCGTCGCCGACCCCGCGGCGACCGAGCGGCGGCGGGCGGAGGCCGCGGCGGACGTCCTCGCCGTCTACGACTGGGACGCCGAGGCCCCGGCCCGGCTCGAGCGCGACCTGCGCCGCTGCTTCGACAAGGCGCGCACGGCCTCCCGCAAGCGCGGCGCCATCACGCCGGCGGTGCGGGAGGCCTTCGATCTCCCGATCGGCGACGAGGCGCTCTCGGCTCTGGCGCGCCTGAATTTCTCGCAGGCGATCGAGGACCGGCTCGTGTCCGAGGGGCAGAAGCTCTACCGCGCCGGCGTCGTGGACAGCCGCGACCGGCTGCTCGAGAACAAGGCGACGGGCATCGCGCTCCACGATCCGACCTCGGGCCGCGAGGCGCGGCGCAAGGAGCTCTCCGACGTCGTCGAGTACGGCGCGCAGACCAAGGCGGCGCTCGGCGAGGCGCTCTCCGACACGGCCTTCTCGGGCCGCGAGCGCTCCGAGGTCGCCGCGTTTCTCGCCGCGACGATGCGGCCGAATCTGACCCAGAACGCCGCCGTCACCGCGGAGCGGCGCGCCGAGGCCGCGCGGTCGGTCGAGACGGTGCTGACCAAGATCCCGCGCGGCAAGGTCATCGTGCGCAAGGGAGACGAGATCACGCCGCGCGCGGCGCAGTGGATCGACGTGGCGCGCGCGTCCGTCTCCGATCCATCGTCCTGGCTCAAGGTCGGCGGGACGCTGCTCGTGCAGACCGGCGCCGCCGTCGTCTTCTGGCTCGACGCGCGGCGCCAGCGCCGCCGCCGGCGCGAGCGGGCGCCCGAGGTCGTCTACGGTGCGGTGCTCGCGACGGGTATCCTGTTCGCCCTGCTGACGCGCGGGGTCTTCGGCCTCACGCAGACGCTGTCGTCGAGCTTCGAGGGCGCGTCCTGGGCGTCGCACGGCTACTACGCGATTCCCTTCGCCGCGGGCCCGATCGTCGCGAGCCTCGTGGCCGGCATGGGGCCGGCGCTCCTCTTCGCGGCCGTCAATGCGCTCGGTGCGGGGCTTCTCCTCGGGCAGAGCTTCGCCTTCGCGTTATTCGCGCTCGCCGGATCGCTCGCGGGCGTCTTCAGTCTCGGAAAGGTCCGCTCGCGCGGCGTGCTCCTCGCGATGGGCGGCATCGTCGCCGCAGCGAACTTCGTCTCCGTGTCGGCGATCTCGCTGCTCGGCGCCGAGCCGCGGGGCTGGGACTTCTGGGGCGACGTGGTCGGCGGCATCGCGGGCGGATGGTTCGTCGCGATGCTCGTCGCGGCGATCCTGCCCATCTTCGAGCACGTCTTCCACGTCACGACGGACATCCGGCTGCTCGAGCTCTCGAACCAGAACCTGCCGTTGCTGCGCACGCTCGCGCTCGAGGCGCCGGGCACGTACCAGCACTCGCTCGTGCTCGGGACGCTCGCAGAGGCCGCCGCCGAGGCGATCGGAGCCGACGCGATGCTCGCGCGCGTGGCCGGCTACTACCACGACATCGGCAAGATCCGGATGCCGGAATACTTCATCGAGAACCAGCCGAAGGGCGTCAACCGCCACGACCGGCTGGAGCCCTCGATGAGCGCGCTGATCATTGCCTCCCACGTGCGCGAAGGCGCGGAGATGGGTCGGAAGGCGCGTCTGCCGGAGCCGATCCTCGCCGCGATCCGCGAGCATCACGGGACGAAGAAGATCCATTACTTCTACCAGAAGGCCTTGACGCGGTCGGATCCGGCGCAGGCGCCGGTGCGCGACACGGACTACCGCCACTCCGGCCCCCGTCCGACGACGCGCGTGAACGGCATCTTGATGATCTGCGACGCCGTCGAGGCGGCCTCGCGCACGCTGATCGATCCGACGTCGGCCAAGATCCGGACGATGATCCAGACCATCGTCGACGACTGCCTGCGAGACGGCCAGTTCGACGACTGCGACCTCACGATGCGCGACCTCGCGGTGATCGTGGATACGCTCGAGCGCACGGTCTCCACCGTGTACCACCACCGCATCGACTACCCGGGCTTCGAGTTCAACAAGGAGCGCAAGCGACCGACGGGGGAGACCCCGGTGGCTTCGGAAGACGGTGTCGCGCGGCTCGGGCCGCGTCCGGTTTCCGGCGGGAGCTCGCAATGAGCGGAGCCTCGTTCGAGGTGGGCGTCCAGGCCGCCGTGGCCGGCGCGCCGGCGCCCGCGCGGGTCCGCCGCCTCCTCTCGCGCGCCGCACGTGCCACGCGGACGCGCCCGCGCGAGGTGTCGGTCCTCTTTTGCGGCGACGCGCGGATGCGCGCGCTCAATCGGCGCTACCGCCGCCGCGACCGCCCGACCGACGTCCTCGCGTTTCCTTCCGAGGGCCCGCCGGGCGCGCTCCTCGGGGACATCGTGATTTCCGTTCCTTACGCCTCGCGGCAGGCGCGCCGCCGGAGCGAGCCCGTGGGGCGCGAGCTCGACCGCCTCCTCGTGCACGGATACCTGCACCTGCTGGGCTACGACCACGAGACCGACGAGGGGCAGATGGACGCGCTCGAGGCGCGCCTGCGCCGGCGTTTCGGCATCGCGGAACGGGGACACGCATGATCCTCATCGTCTCCGCGCTCTGCTACGTCGCGTTCCTCCTCTTCGAGACCTTCGCGATCGCGCTCGACCGGCTTTCGCCGATCAAGGTGCGGGGCCTGCTCGAGGAGCACCCGGAGCGCGCGCGGCTTCTCGCGGGGCCCGCCAAGGTCGAGATCGTCCGCACGACGACGAAGGTGCTCGTCCAGGTCCTGCTCCTGACGGGTCTCCTCACCGTCGTCTCGGGTCTGGCCTCGGTCGGCGTCCGCTCGCCGTGGGCCTGGGGGGGCGGCGTCTTCGTGGCCGGATGGTTTCTGACCGAAGTGTTTCTCCTGCGGCGCGTCGCCACCTCGGATCCGGAGAAGGCGGTCACCCGGCTCCTGCCCGTCGTCACGGCGGGATCCTGGCTCCTCTGGCCGATCGCGTTCCCGGTGCGCCGCATTTTCGAGGCGCGGGAGAAGGCCGAGGCCGGCACACCCGCGCCCGCCGCGACGGAGGAGGAGGTTCAGGCCTACATCGAGGTCGGCCGCCAGGAGGGCATCCTCGAGAAGGGCGAGGAGAAGCTGCTCCTTTCGATCGTGGATTTCGGGGACACGCGCGTGCGCGAGGTGATGACGCCGCGCACCGACATCGTGTGGCTGGACGCCGCCTCGGCGTTCGCGCAGCTCGCCGATCTGTTCGTGCAGTCCAAGTACTCGCGCATTCCCATCGCGCGCGGCACGATCGACCGCGTCGTCGGGATCGCGCACGTCAAGGACACGCTGGCGTCGATTCGCGCCGGAGCGTCGCCGCCGATCGCATCGCTCGCGCGCGAGGCGTACTTCGTGCCGGAGACGAAGAAGGTCTCCGAGCTCCTGCGCGAGTTCCAGCGCCGGCACCTCTGGATGGCGATCGTCGTGGACGAGTACGGCGGAGTCTGCGGCCTCGTGACGGTGGAGGACCTGCTCGAGGAAATCGTCGGCGAGATCTCCGACGAGCACGAGGACGAGCGCGAGGCGGTGTCCAAGACCGGCGAGGGCGCCTACTCCGTCTCGGGCAAGGAGAACGTCTCGACGATCGTCGAGCTCTTCGGCCGCGGGCCGGAAGAAGAGGAGTTCTCGACCGTGGGCGGCTATCTCGCCGCGCGGCTCGGCCACATCCCCCGACCCGGCGAGACCTTCCGCGAGCACGACCTCCTGTTCACGGTGGAGGAGGCCGACCGGCGGCGCGTGCACCGCGTCCGCGTCGAGATGCTGGAGAGCTCGCCGCAGGAGTCCCAACTGTCGGCCGTGGCATCTCGGCCCCAGACGGAGCGCTAATGACTAAGGACCAAGGACTGATTTTGCTGGAACATCGGGAATCCTTGTCCTTCGTCCGTAGTCCTTAGTCGTCGGCGGAACTTCATGCGCGTCGGCCAGGTCGCAGTCGTCGGGCGACCCAACGCCGGCAAGTCGACCCTCGTCAACCGCATCGTCGGCGAGAAGGTCGCGATCGTCTCGGACAAGCCGCAGACGACGCGCAAGCGCATCCTCGGCGTGGCGCGCGGCGCGGGCCACGAGATCGCGCTCGTGGACACGCCGGGGATCCACCGTCCCGAGTACCGCTTGAACGCCGCGATGGTGCGCGACGCGACCGGCGCGCTCGCGGAGGCCGACCTCGTGCTCTGGATCGTCGATGCGTCGGAGAAGCGCGGCGCGGGGGAGGAGCACATCCGCCGCTTGATCGAGAAGTCGGGGCGGCCCGCGATCCTCGCTCTCAACAAGATCGACCGGATCGCGAAGCCGAAGCTCCTGCCGATGCTCCAGGAGTTCGCCGCGGGCTTCGACTTCCGCGCCATCGTGCCGATCTCGGCGCGGACCGGCGACGGCGTCGATCGGCTGACGGCGGCGCTCGCGGAGAATCTGCCCGCGGGCGAAGCGGCCTACCCGGCGGACTTCCTGACCGCGACGCCCGAGTCCGAGTGGATCGGCGAGCTCATCCGCGAGAAGCTCCTCGAGCGCACCCGAGAGGAGCTTCCCTTCGCGTCGGCGGTCGTCGTCGAGTCCGTGCGGGAGGACGACGCGAAGAACCTGACGGTCGTGACCGCGTCGATCGTCGTCGAGCGCGAGGGCCAGAAGGGCATCGTGATCGGCGCCGGTGGGACGATGATCCGCGAGATCGGCAAGGCCGCCCGGACGGAGCTCGAGGCCGAGACCGGGCGGAAGTTCTTTCTCGAGCTGACGGTGAAGGTCCGCGAGCGCTGGCGCGACGACGAGCGGTTCCTGTCGCAGCTCGGGGAGGACCCGGGAGGAACGCGGCCCTGAGGCGGAGGGGAGTCTAGAGCCCGCGCACCGCGCGGCGGAGCTGCTCGGCGAGGTCCCCCAGGGAATCGGCCAGGCCCTCGCGAAGACGATCGATCTCGGCGAGGAGCTTCTCCTCGGCCGCTGCCCGCTGGCCGTGCGCTTCGAGGAGCGGCGCGAGTTGCGAACGGATGTCCTCGGCCTCGCGCCGTCCCTGTCGATTCTTTTCCTCGAGGGCGTTCTGGAGCGCCTCGAGCGCCGGCGCGAAGGCGGCGACCTGCTGCGCGAGCTTCTCGCCGCGCTCGTTCAGCTCGGAGAGCGCCATGCCGACGTCGTCCTCGGTGCCCCGCAGGCGTTTTTCCACTGTCTCGAACTTCTGGTCCTGCTCCCTGAGCCGCTCGAACCCGTCCGAGAGGCGCTGCTCGTGGACGTCCAGGCGCGCGCCGGCCATCTCCACCCGCTCGGTCAGCTCGGCGATGCGGGCGATCTCGCGGCTGTCGCTGCGCGCGCGCTCCTCGATGCCGGCGGCCCGCGCCTCCAGGGTCTGCCGCGCGTCGGAGAGCTCGTGCCGGAGCTCGCCGGCCTGCTTCTCGGCGACCTCGAGGCGCGAGGCGAGCACGTTGCATGTGGCGTCGGCGCGGGCGACGTCCGCCTTCGCCTGATCGAAGCGGCCGGCGATCTCGGCCAGGCGCGCCTCGAAGCGCGCTTCGAGGGCGCTCAAGGCCTCCGCCGGGACGCCGGCGACCGGGGGAGGCGGCTGGAAAGAGGCCGGCCCGGAGACCGCGGGGGAGCCGAGCGCGATCTCGATCGGTTCCTCGATCAGAGGACGCTCGGGCGCGTTCAGCGGCTCGGCCTCGTCCACGACCTCGATGGGCTCGGGCGCGGCTGGCGGAGGCGGCGCCGCCGCTTCCTTCACGGGCTCGCGCGCACCGCCGAAGGGACCCTCGACGACCGAGGACGACGAGTTTTCGGCCGGCCCGGGCTCACCGGTCTCGAAGGGCGCTTCCTCCGAGGGCGAGGGCACGGCGGCAAGCGGCCGCGGCCTCTTGGGCTCGGCCGGCGCGCGCTGGAAGAGCGACTGCCTCCACGACTGCAGGTCGTCCTTCGGCTCCTTCCCCGTCGGCAGGCCCGCTTCTTCGGGGCGGCGTCCCTGGAGACGGCGCAGCAGATCCACGAACGTGAGCTTCGAGATCAGCTTGAAAGTCTCGGTCACGCCGCGCCCGGCCGAGGCGACCGCCTCGACGAAGGGGAACGAGGAAAGTCCGAGCGCCTCCTGCATCGCCTCGATCGAGAGGATGTCCGAGAGGTCGCGCTTGTTGTACTGGATCACGACCGGCATGCCCTCGAAGGACACGCTGTTCGACTTGAGGTTGTCTTTGAGGTTCTGCCAGGCCTCCAGGTTCTTCGGCAGCATCGTCCACTGCGAGTCCGCGACGAAGACGACGCCGTCGGCGCCCTTGAGCACCACGCGGCGCGTCTCGTTGAACGCCGTCTGGCCGGGAACCGTCGCGAGCTGGAAGCGGATCTTGTATCCCTTGATGTCGCCGAGCTCGACGGGAAGCAGGTCGAAGTAGATCGTCCGGTCCGTGTGTGTCGAGAGGTTCAACAGCTTTCCGACCGTGGACGGCTCCAGACGGTCGTGCAAGCACCTGGAGATTCGTGGTCTTTCCCCCGAGGCCCGGACCGTAGTACACGATCTTGGCCGTGAGCTCCCGGGTCGCCGCGTTGTAGATGACCATGAAAGGGTCGGGTTATTTTACTCCGGTTTTCCCGGTTCTTGACGGGCGGCGGGCCGACCCATAGACTCGCGCGACCTTGACCGACGCGCTGGTCAAAAAGTCCCGGATCCTCGACGCCGAACGCATCGGCCGCATGATCGATCGCATGGCGCACGAGATCGCCGAGCGCCAGAAGGACCTGTCGGACCTGGCCTTGATCGGCATCCGCACGCGCGGCGTGCCGCTCGCCGAGCGGCTGGCGGAGCGGCTGACGACCTTGGTGTCCCACCCGTTCCCGGTCGGGACGCTCGACATCACGCTCTACCGCGACGACCTCTCGACCGTCGCGCCGCAGCCGCTCCTGAAGAAGACCGACATCGACTTCGATCTGAACGGCCGCGCCGTGCTCCTCTGCGACGACGTTCTGTACACGGGGCGCACGATCCGGGCGGCGCTCGACGGCGTGATCGATCTCGGGCGGCCGCGCGCGATCCGCCTCGCGGTCTTGATCGACCGCGGGCATCGCGAGTTCCCGATCGAGGCGAACTACGTGGGCAAGAGCGTCCCGACCGCGCAGCGCGAGGTCATCAAGGTGATGTTCCAGGAGACCGACGGCGCCGACGAGGTCTGGATCCTCGAGCGGCCTCTCGAGGAAAAGGGTTGACGAAGGCGGGACTCCGCTCCAAGGACCTCCTCGGCATCGAGCCCCTTTCGCCGGAAGAAATCGTTCTCCTCCTCGACACGGCGGAATCGATGCGCGAGATCGGGCGCCGCTCGATCAAGAAGGTGCCGGCGCTGCGCGGCCGCATGGTCGTCAATCTCTTCTTCGAGGCCTCGACGCGGACGCGGTTCTCCTTCGAGACCGCGGAGAAGTGGCTGTCGGCCGACTCGCTGAACTTCGCCGTGAAGGGCAGCTCCGTCGAGAAGGGCGAATCGCTCCTCGACACGGCGCGCAATCTCGAGGCCATGTCGCCGGACCTCATCGTGATCCGTCACGGGTCTCCCGGCGTCCCGCACTTCCTCGCGCGGCACCTCAAGGCGGGGGTCGTCAACGCCGGCGACGGCGCGCACGAGCATCCGACACAGGCGCTCCTCGACGCGCTGACCATCCGGCAGCGGTTCGGAAAGATCGAGGGCCTGCGCGTCGTCATCGCGGGCGACATCGCGCGCTCCCGCGTGGTGCGCTCCAACGTGTGGCTGCTGACGAAGATGGGGGCGCGGGTCACCCTCTGCGGGCCCCCGACGCTGCTTCCCCCGCGGGCCGAAGCGCTCGGCGTCGAGGTGACGACGGACTTCGAAGCGGCGCTTTCCGGCGCCGACGTCGTCATGATGCTCCGCATCCAGCTCGAGCGGGAGGGCAGCGCCGCCTTCCCGTCCTCGCGCGAGTACTTCCGCCGCTACGGCCTGACGCACGAGCGGCTGGCGCGCGCGAATTCCGGCGCGATCGTGATGCACCCGGGACCGATGAACCGGGGCGTCGAGATCGCCTCCGACGTGGCGGACTCCTCGCGCGCCGTCATCCTCGAACAGGTCTCCAACGGCGTCGCCGTCCGGATGGCGGTGTTGTACCTGCTCCTCGGCGGGCACTCCTGGGAGGGCGAGTCGTGAGCGGGAAGCTCTGGATCCGCGGCGGCCGGGTCGTCGATCCGGCGACGGGGCGCGACGAGCGGGCGGATGTCCTGATCGACGGCGGCGTCGTCGCCGAGGTGGGCGCCGGCCTGAAGCCTTCCGGCGCGGAGACGCTCGAGGCGTCGGGTCTCTACGTCTTCCCGGGCTTCATCGACCTTCACGCGCACCTGCGCGAGCCGGGGCGCGAGTACGCCGAGACGATCCACTCCGGCCTCGCCGCCGCCGCGGCCGGCGGGTTCACCGCGGTCTGCGCGATGCCGAACACGGATCCCGTCAACGACAACCGCGCCGCCACCGAGTTCCTCGTGTCGCGCGCTCAGTCGGCGACCGGCGCGCGCCTCTATCCGATCGGCGCGATCACGCGGGGCCAGAAGGGCGAACAGCTCGCGGAGTTCGGCGAGATGCACGACGCCGGCGCGGTGGCCGTGTCGGACGACGGACGCTGGCTGGCCGACGGAACCGTCCTGCGCCGGGCCTTCGAGCACGCGTCGCTTTTCGGAATGCCGGTCGTGCAGCACGCCGAGGATCCGACGCTCTCGCGCGGGGCGCCGATGCACGAGGGCGCGGTTTCGACGCGCCTCGGCCTCGCCGGACAGCCGTACGTCGCGGAGGCCGCGGCGGTGGCGCGCGACGTCCTCGTGGCGGAGATCGCGAAGGGGCGCCTGCACGTCGCGCACCTCTCGACGGCCCGCGCGCTCGAGATCGTGCGCCGCGCGAAGGCGAAGAACCTCGCGGTGACCTGCGAGGTCACGCCGCACCACCTCCTCCTGACCGACGAAGAGGTCGCGCGCTCGTCGTTCTCGACGCGCTACAAGATGAATCCTCCGCTGCGGGAGGCCTCGGACGTCGACGCTCTCGTGGCCGGGCTCGCGGACGGCGCGATCGACGCGATCGCCACCGACCACGCGCCGCACCACGAGGACGAGAAAGCGGTGGACTTCGACGGGGCGCCGTTCGGGGTCATCGGGTTCGAGACGGCCGCCGCCGCCGTCCACGACCGCCTCGTGCGGCCGGGCAAGCTCCCGCTCGCGCGCTTTGCCGCGCTCTTCTCGACCGGTCCGGCGCGCGCGTTCGGCCTGCCCGGCGGGACGCTCGCCCCGGGCTCGCCCGCCGACGTGACGCTCTTCGATCCGTCGGGCGTCTGGCGAGTCGACCCTTCGGCCTTCCGCTCGCGGTCGCGCAACTCCGCCTTCGCCGGCTGGGAGCTGACCGGCCGGCCCGCCGCCACGATCGTTGCGGGCCGGATCGTCTGGAGGGCCTGAGGGAGCGTTCGTGACCGTCGCTCCTCGCCGAGACCGCGATCGCCGCCGCGCGGGCCGGTGGAGAGCGCCTCCTCGCGCGCTGGCGCGCGCTGCCCGGCGGATCGATCTCCGAGAAGCGCCAGAACGACTACGTCACCCTCGCCGACCGGGAGAGCGAGCAGGCGATCATCGCGGCGATCCGCGAGCGCTTTCCCGATGACGCGTTCCTGGCGGAGGAGGGGGGCGGCAAGGATCTCGGCGCCGGCAGCAAGCGGATCTGGATCATCGATCCACTCGACGGCACGTCGAACTTCATCGCCGGTTTCCCGTTCTGGTGCGTCTCCATCGCTGCGGCGGAGGATGGCGAGCTCTCGGCCGGCGTCGTGTGGGATCCGCTGCGCGGCGAGCTCTATGCCGCCGAGCGCGGCGCGGGCGCCTTCCGCAACGGCACCCGCCTCGCAGTCACGGAGCGCGAAGGCGTCGAGGGGGCGTTCCTCGCGACGGGGTTTCCCTTCCGCTCGCGCGACAAGATCGACGTGTACCTCACGCTCTTCCGCGAGCTCTTTCTGAAGGCGCGCGCCATCCGCCGTGCCGGGTCGGCCGCGCTCGACCTCGCGATGGTCGCCGCCGGAGTCTTCGACGGCTTCTTCGAGTTCCGCCTCTCCGCCTGGGACATCGCGGCCGGCGCGCTCCTGATCGCGGAGGCCGGCGGCGAGCTGACCGACTTCGCGGGCGGTGGGCGGTTTCTCGAGCGGGGCAACATCGTGGCCGGGTCGCACGGCGTCGCGGCGGCCATCCGCGCCTGCGCCGCGCCGATCCTGACCGAGGAGGATCTGTCGTGAGGGTCCTCGGAACCGCGATCCTCGCCGCCGTCGCGGCGGGTCCGCCGGCCGCGCCCCCCCCGGCCTTCAATAGCCTCGGCGCCCACGGTCGGGCAGGCCGCGAGGTTCCAGGACCTCCGCCGCCAGCTCGACGCCGTTCTCGCCCGGCTCGCCGAGGCGACCGGACCGAAGCTCGCGGCGTTCAACGAAGCGGCGGCGCGCGCCGGCGCCGCGCCGGTGCTCGTCCCGAAGTAGAGTTGGAGTGTTGGAGAAGAAGTGGTCGAACTCGCTCTCCTTCTCTGTTCCCTGCAGACGATCCTGACGGATACGCTAACCGGGCGGCCCGGGCGGATGTACGGATTCGCCGTGATCGACCTGGCCGTCGACGAAGACGGGTCGCCATCCGTTCAGCTGGCGTATGGAACCAACCCGCTGCTCGTCGGGGCCGCCAGGCGTGCCGCCGAGCGCTGGCGCTTCACCACGGCCCACGGTGAGGGTCTTCGGTGCGCCACGCTGTTGTTTCAATTCGCGTTCGAAGGCGCCCGCGACAGACTTCGTTCTAGCTAACGCTGATTCTCTCGATCACTCTCTCGATCATCATGCTCTCCCGCGCCACGACGAGACTTCGTTCGAGCAAACGCTGGTTCTCTCGCCTCACTCTCTCGTTCAGGTGGCTCGACCCTATCCAGCTCTTTCCCTCACGATCTGGGAACCGCCCATGCGACCATGCTTCATGCTCTTGGAGCCTGGGAGCCTGACGATTTGCGAGGAGGCGCTGCGTGCGCTTCCACTCCGTTGAACCGAGCCAGCCACCTGGTGATCTGAGGGCTTCGATAGCCTCCGCACCCACGGTCGGGCAGGCCGCGAGGTTCCAGGACCTCCGCCGCCAGCTCGACGCCGTTCTCGCCCAGCTCGCCGAGGCGACCGGACCGAAGCTCGCGGCGTTCAACGAAGCGGCGGCGCGCGCCGGCGCCGCGCCGGTGCTGGCACCAAAATAGAGTCCGGGTAAACATGCCGGCTAGGGTTGGGGACACGGTGCGGATCGTCTCCACACCGGAGACCGAGCGGGCCAGCCTGGCCAGGCTCGTCGGTGAGGTGCGGGGAGAAACGAAGCCGTCAGTTTCCGGTGTGACGGTGGTCGGCGGCGCGGCGGACGACTTCGCCCTCGAGGTCTACTTCGAGGAGCGGAAGGAAAGCCACTGGTTGCCGCTCGAGCTCGTTCGGTTCGTGGGCCGCGAGCACGGCGAAAGGGAGGGATCTCGCAAGGAGACGGGGAAGTGGCAGGAGAAGGATCTTCCCCGATCTCCCTGGCAGCGGTTTCTCGCGCGCCTCCGAGGCCGCGCCTAGCTCACCTCCAGGCTCGCCAGGTACTCGCGGTCGAACGCGGCCAGCAGGCTCTCCTGGGTCGAGTAGAGGCCCGGCACGTAGGCCCGCGACGACACGCCTTTCTGCGCGAGCTCGCAGACGTGCCAGTCCTGCCGGTTGGTCGTGTCCCAGAGCGCGATACCGTCCGTCGGATCGAACGCGGGATCGTCGAGGGTCTCGGGCGCGAAATGCCACTCGCATTCGACGCGGGTCCGATCGACGGCGGAGGGCGAGATCCGCGTGGACATGACGAAGTCGGGCTGGATCGTCAGGAAGAAGCCGGGAAAGACGGAGTAGTAGTAGACGCGACGGCCATCGTCCGCCGACAGCGCGCCCAGCGGCGCGCCGCACATCTGCCCGCTCATCGTCAGGCTGCCTCCCGGGGCGTCGATCGTCATGTAACCGCCGAGGACCGGCCCCTCGCGCAGGTCGTTCGCGCCGCTCTTGTAGTGCGAGAGGCGCGCGAGGGCGGGATGCACCGGCGGACAGTGCAGGCACTCGGAGAAGTTCTGGAAGAGGAGCTTCCAGTTCGCCGCGACGTCGTAAGAGATCCGGCGCACCGTCGCGAGCCGCGGCAGATTCCACGACGCGAAGCGGTCTCCGATCGGACCGAGGAACTCTCCGAGCGCCGTCGGACGCCGGCCCAGGTGGACGAAGAGGAACCCGGCCCACACGTCCGCGGCCGCGGCGAAGAGGCTCTGGTCCGCGCGGTCGAACCAGGGCACGTCCTCCATGTTCGGAGCGGCGACGAGCGCGCCGTCGAGGCCGTAGCTCCAGGAGTGGTACGGGCAGACGATGGCCTTGCCGAGGCGGCCCGACTCCGCCTCGCAGAGCCGCGTGCCGCGGTGGCGGCAGACGTTGTAGAAGGCGCGCACCTTCCCGTCGGCGCCGCGGACGAAGATCAGGCTCTCGCCCCCGATCTCCACGAGCGCGTAGTCGCCCGGGCGCGCGAGCCGGTCGGCGCGGCCGGCCGCGATCCAGCGGTCCCGGAAGATCCGCTCCTGCTCCTTCGCGTAGATCTCGCTCGAGACGTAGTGCTCGCGCGGCAGCGTCGTGGCCTTCTCCGAGAGGAGGTGGCGGCGGAACTCCATTGCGCCAGACTAACCCGAACCCGATCCTCAGGAGACGATCATGCCGGCATAGCCCACGACGCTCGACGGATCTCCCGTCTCGTGGCCGCTGTCGCGGCGCGCGACGATGCGGGCCGCCTTCGCGCCGAGCTTCCGCGCGGCGAAGAGGAGCGCGGTCGCGGGCAGGACGCCGCACATCGAGATGTGTCCGGAAAAGACTGTCGTGAAGAGGCCCTCGGGATCGAGCGCCTCGATGCGCGCGAGCGCGGCCTCGTCCTTCTTCCCGCCCACGGCGCGCGACTCGTAGTGGTTCATGTCGGACGAGGCGAGGATGAGAGGCTTTTCGTCCTCTTCCGCGGCGAGGGCCGCGACGGCCTCGCCGATCTCGCGGCAGAGGTCCAGGTCCGGCGCGCCGATCGATACGGGAACCAGGCGCACGTCCGGGCGCCGGAACTGGAGGAAGGGAAGCTGGACCTCGAGCGAGTGCTCCCGCGCGTGCGCGGCGGCGTCCTCCTCGAGCGACGGCGCGAGAGCGCGCAGCCGCTCGCCGAGCCGCCGGTCCACGGCCACGTCGCCCAGAGGCGTGCGCCACGCGTCGGAGGGATCGAGCGCGGCCGGCGCGCCGCGCCCCGTGTGGTTCGGGCACAGGATGACGACCGCCGGCGGGATCTCGAGCCGCGAGTAGACGGCGCCGGCGACCGGCCCCGAATAGACGTAGCCGGCGTGCGGAACGATCGCGCCGATCGCTGTCTCGCGGCGCACCGGCTCGGGCATCAGGCGGGCGAGCTCCACCTCGAGGCGGTCGCGCCGGCCTTCGTAGAAGGTTCCCGCCACGGCCGGCAGCCGAATGGCCATGGGTCGATCTTATTTCGAGGGGATGCCCCGGTGCGCCTCCGGCCGCCAGATCCCCGAGCAAGTGAAGGCGACGGTCAATTGACTATGACCGTCGCCTCCACCGACTTGTCTCCCACCTGCGCCTTGATCGTCGCGACGCCCGCCTTCACGCCCGACGCGATTCCGGCCGGGTCGACGGGCGCGACCGACGGATCGGACGAGCTGAATCTCGCGGTCGCGCCCTCGATCTCCTTCCCGTCCGGCCCGTAGACCGAGACCGTGTAGTGCTGCGAGTCGCCGACGCGCACGAGCGCGGTGGCCGGCAGGAGCACGAGTTTGGCGACGGGACGCGGGTCGACGAGGATCTCGGCAGCGGATTGGATGTCGCCGACCTTCGCCAGAATCGTGGCCTTGCCGGCGCCGACCGACGTCACGACGCCGTCGGGCGAGACCGTCGCGACGCGCTCGTCCGAGGAGCTCCAGGCGATCGGCTCCGAGACCTTCTGATCCTTCGAGTTCTTGACCGTCGCCGACAGCGGCAGCAGCGAGCCCGGCGGTCCGACGAGCCGCGCCCCGATCGGCGAGACCTCGACGGAGCGCACGTCCACCACCTCGACCGTCACCTGCGCCGAAAGATTGTCGAGCGAGGCCGTCAGCGAGGCCTTGCCGGCGCCCTTGGTCGTGAGGCGGCCGCTCCCGTCCACCTCGACGACGTCGCGCTTCGAGGACGACCATTTGGGAGACGGTCCGCCCTCCACCGGCTGGCCTTTCTTGTCGAGGACGCGCGCCGTCAGCCTCTGTGACCGCTCGATCCCGTACAGTCGCACCTTCGTCGGCGAGACCTGGATCGAAGCGGGCTTCTGGCCGCAGGCGAGCGAGAAGGCGCAGGCGGCGCCGAGGGCGGTCGCGGCGAGGCGGCTTCGCATGAAGAGGATCTCCTTCGTCGGTGCGGAAATGATAGCAGGCGCGTCACATGCGCCGCAAAATTCTCCGGGCGCGGCGCTCCACCCGCTGCGCGTGGCGCACGGGATCGTAGATGCGCGGCGAGGGGATGATCGCCGCGAGCGTCGCCGCCTCGAGGTCCGTCAGGTCCGAAGCGGGCTTTCCGAAATATCGCCGCGACGCCGCCTCGGCGCCGTAGGTGCGCCGGCCGAGCTCGATCACGTTGAGGTAGAGCTCGAGGATCCGCTTCTTCGGGAGCGCGGCCTCGAGGCGGCGCGCGATCGCCCATTCGCGCAGTTTGCGGAGGGGAGAGCGGGACGGCGACAGATAGAGATTCTTCGCGAGCTGCTGCGTGATCGTCGAGGCGCCGTGCCCGAGCTGCTTCTCCTCCCAGTCGCGCTGCGCGGCGTCGCGCACCGCCTCCCAGTCGACGCCGTCGTGCGACCAGAACCGGGCGTCCTCCGCGATGACGACCGCGCGCGCGAGGCGCGGCGAGATGCGCGCGATCGGCACCGGCGTCCACTCGAGCTTCGCGCTCTCGCCGCGGCGCGCCAGCTCGGTCTTCCGTCGCTCCATGAACGCGGTCGTCTTCGGCCACTCGCGCGCGAGCGGGCGGACATCGGGAAGGGTGAAGTAGAAGACGGCGCGGCGGTTCCTGCCAGCGCGATGAGCTCGCGAGCAGCATCCGCGCGAACATCGAACTCAGTCCCTCGTCCTAGTCCCTCAGTCGGAATCCGGGTCCTCTACGACCAGGGACTACGGACTAGGGACTGAGGGACTCGCCCCTTCGGGTGAGCTTCGTTGCGGCCGTCAGCGCGCGGCGCAGCTTCCGCGTTCCCTCGTCCGCCTCGTCCCGGGTCAGGATCAGGTGCGGGCGGAACCGGATCGCGGAGGCGCCGGAGGCGAGGCCCATGAGGCCCTGCTCGAGGCACGCGGCGAGCGTTCGGTCGCGCATCGCCTTGTCGGGCAGATCGAAGGCGATGAAGAGGCCGCGGCCGCGGACGTTCGTCATGAGGCCGGGGAACTCCTCGGCGAGCTCGCGCATCCGCGACTGGAGGTGCTCGCCGACGACGCGGGCGTTCTCGATCAGCTTGTCCTCGACGATGATCTCGAGGTAGCGCGCGCAGCGGACCATGTCGACGAGGTTGCCGCCCCACGTCGAGTTGATGCGCGAGGACACCTTGAACACGTTGTCCGGAACCTCGTCCACGCGGTGGTTCGCGGCGAAGCCGCAGACCTGGGTCTTCTTGCCGAAGCAGAAGATGTCGGGCGCGACGCCCATCTGCTGCCAGCACCACATCGAGCCGGTCAGGCCGACGCCCGTCTGCACCTCGTCGAAGACGAGGAGGAAGTCGAGCTCGTCGGCGAGCTTCCGCAGGAGGCGGAAGAGCTCGGGGCGGAAGTGGTTGTCGCCGCCCTCTCCCTGGATCGGCTCGATCACGAGCGCCGCGATGTCGTCCGGGTTCGCCGCGCAGGCCGCGCGGATCTCGCGCTCGACCTCCGCCTCGCCGGCCGCCACCTCTCTCAGGACCTCCTCGGTCACCGGGAAGCGCAGCCGCGGGCAGGACAGGCGCGGCCAGTCGAACTTCGGGAAGTAGTCGGTCTTGCGCGGGTCGGCCGTGTTCGTCATCGAGATCGAGTAGCCGGAGCGGCCGTGGAAGGCGTTCTTGAAGTGGAGGACCTTCTTCCCCTTCTCGCCTTTGCCGCGCGCGAGATTCTTGCGGACTTTCCAGTCGAAGGCCGTCTTGAGGGCGTTCTCGATCGCGAGCGAGCCGCCCTCGACGAAGAACATGTGGTCGGCGTGGGACGGCGGGATCGCCAGCGACGAGAACGTCTCGACGAAGCGCGCGAAATGCTCGGTGTAGATGTCGCTCGTCGAGGGTTTCGTCAGGGCCGTTTGCAGGAGCGCCTCGCGGAACTCCGGATCGGCCATCTTGGGGTGGTTGTAGCCCACGGGCAGCGTCGCGAAGCACGAGAAGAAGTCCAGGATCGGCCGGTCGCTCCGGGCGTCGTACAGGTACGAGCCCCGGCTCCGCTCCATGTCCATGACGACGTGGTACCCGTCCACGAGGATGTGGCGGGAGAGGACATCGAGGACGTTCTTCGGGGAAAGGTCCGTGGTGATTGTGCTCATAGAAACCTCGCGGCCGGCGGGCCCGAAAAGGACGCGGAAGGCTACCAGATTGCCTGCGTGAGTGCCAGCGCGCCGCGCTTGCGGCCCGCTTAAGTGGCCTGCTACGAAAGAGAAACGGCGGGAACGCGCCGGTCTTCGGGCTCGGCCGCGGCGGCGCGGTCCTTCCCGCCCGACTTCGCGCGATAGAGCGCCGCGTCGGCGGAGCGCAGGAGCTCGTTCTTCTGCTGCTCGACGGAGGCGGCGGGCGTCGCGTGCGATCGGATCGAGGAAACGCCGAGCGACGCCGTGATCCGGCCGTGCAGGTTGAGCGCGGGCTCGTTGAAGCCGTACGGGCGCGACAGGAACGTCGCGCCGCGGATCGCCTCGCGGATGAGCTCGGCGGCCTGCACGCCTTCCTCGAGCGAATGCCCGGGCAGGATCAGCACGAACTCGTCGCCGCCGTAGCGCGTGAGCGTCGCGCGCTCGTCGGTCACCGTGCGCTTCAGCAGATACCCGACCTCGCGCAGGACCTGGCTGCCGGCGAGGTGTCCGTGGTGGTCGTTGACGTGCTTCAGGTTGTCGAGGTCGAGGAAGATCACGCAGAGCTCGCCGCCGTCGCGGCTGATGCGCGAAAGCTCCTGCGTCAGGCGCAGGTGCAGGTACCGCTCGTTGTAGAGGCCCGTGAGCCCGTCGCGTTTGGCGACCTCGTAGGCGCGGCGCGCGTCGAGCAGGTTTTGGATCGAGATGGACGCGTAGTCGGCGAAGATCTCGAGTAGCCGGCGGTCCTTGTCGCGGAACCCGCCGTTCCCGGTCTTGTTGACGAGCTCGAGCACGCCGCAGACCGACGCCTCGATGCGGATCGGCGTGCAGAGGATGGACCGCGTCTCGAAGCCCTCGGTCAGGTCCGGCGTCGGGTAGAAGAACGGATCGGCGACGACGTCGTCCGTCATGTAGGAGACGCCGGTCGCGTACACGTGGCCGACGATTCCCGTCCGGGCCGGCATGCGCCGCGAGAGGCGCCGCTCGGCGTTCGCGCCGAAGGCGCCGATGAACACGAGCTCGTTCTCCATCCGATCATCGGAGTTCTTGGTCAGGGGATCGTCGAGGAGGATCGATCCGGCCTCCGACGGCACGAACTCGTTGGCCTTCTGGAGGATCTCGCGCAGGAAGCGATCGATCTCGATCTCGCCCGAATAGGTGTAGTACGCCTTGTGGCGTTCGAGAAAATTCTCGAGCCTTCGGTTCTCGAGGGTCAGGACTTGGAGCACAGGAGTGCCTTGAATGTCCAAATTTTACCATTTGATACCCTCCGCGGACGTGGCTCGGGAGGCACCATCGCGCGGCCGGCCGGCCGGCGGATCCGGCCGCCGCCGCCCCGACCGGGCGGGCGTCCGTCCCCCGGTCGCACCCGCCCGGAAGCGCTGGGGACAGCACTTTCTGGCGTCTCCCGAGGCCGCCCGCCGGATCGTCGAGGCGGCGCGCATCGGTCCCGGCGACACCGTCCTGGAGGTGGGGCCGGGCGACGGCGCGCTGACCCGGCCGATCCTCGCGACCGGGGCGCGGCTCGTGGCGGTCGAGATCGATCCGCTGCGGGCCGAGGCGCTCGCCCGGGAGTTCGCGGGCCGCCCGAATGTCGCGATCCTGCAGGGCGACGCGATGGAGAAGCCGTACTCGGAGTGGCTCGGGCAGGCCGGAGCCCCCACGCCGGCCCCGGCCGTCCTCGTCGCGAACCTGCCTTACAACGTCGCGACGCCGCTCCTGACGCGGGCCATCGAGGAGCCGGAGGCGATCGCGCGCGCGGTCGCGACGGTGCAGCGCGAGGTGGCGCGCCGCTTCGCCGCGCGGCCGGGCGACGAGGAATACGGGTTCCTCTCCGTGCGCGCGGCGGCGTCCTGCCGGGCCCGGGTGCTCTTCGATCTGCCGCCCTCGTTCTTTCGCCCCCGGCCCAAGGTCGTCTCGAGCGTCCTCGAGCTCACGCCGCGGACGCCGCCGCTCGATCCGGTCCTTCGACGCCGCGCCGTCGCGCTCGCGTCGCTCGCGTTTCGCAGCCGCCGCAAGACGCTCGGCAACGCGCTCGCCTCCGAGGCGCCGCGCGCGCGATGGGAGGAGGCCCTGACGGATCTGGGCAAGAGCCCTTCGGCGCGAGCCGAGGAGCTCTCGCTCGAGGACTTTCTGGCGCTCGCGGCGAACATAAGGGTGTCGTGAGCGCGCTCGAGATCGTGCCGCTCGGCGGCGTTGGCGAGTTCGGGAAGAACGTTCTCTGGCTGCGGTGCGGCGGCTCGAGCCTTCTCGTGGACGTCGGCGTTTCGTTTCCCGACGAGACGTTTCCCGGCGTCGATCGCATCGCGCCGGACCTCTCGATCCTCCGCGGCGAGCGCATCGAGGCCATCCTGCTGACCCACGGCCACGAAGACCACGTCGGCGCGCTGCCGCTCCTGCGCGCGTGGTGCGACGCGCCCGTCTACGGCTTCCCGTTCACGCTCGCGCTCGCGCGGCGGCGTCTGGCGGAATCGGAGGCGGCCCCCGGCCGCCTCGTCGACGCTCCGCCCGGCCGGCCCGTGCGCGCGGGCCCGTTCTCCTTCACGTTCTTCCGCGTCTCGCATTCGGTGCCCGACTCCGCGGCGATCCTCATCGAGGCGGACGGCACGCGGATCCTGCACTCGGGCGACTTCAAGCTCGACACCGATCCTCCCGACGGGGAGTGGACGGATCGCGAGGGCATCGCGGCGGCGGTCGGAGACGGCGTGGATCTCGCACTCATCGATTCGACCAACGCCGAGCGGCCGGGGCGCGCGCCGTCCGAACGGCTCGCGGGGCAGGGGCTGGCGCAGGCGTTCGCGGCGGCGCCGGGGCGAATCGTGCTGACGACGTTCTCGTCGCACGTCGCGCGCATCGCGCAGGCGGCGTCCGCGGCCGTCGCGCTTCACCGGCGGCTCGCGTTCATGGGCCGCAGCATGCGCACGGTCGCCGAGATCGCCGAGCGCCTCGGGCGTTTGACGCTACCCGCCGGCAGCCGGGTGGGACCTCCGGATCTGGGGCAGCAGCCGCCCGGCCGCCTGCTCTGCTTCGTCGGCGGGAGCCAGGGCGAACCCTTCTCCGCGCTCTACCGCCTCGCGCTCGACGAGCATCTGGACCTCAAGCTGTCGCCGGGCGATCTCGTCATCTTCTCCGCGCGGACGATTCCCGGGCACGAGCGCTCCGTCAACCGGGTCGCCGACCACCTCGCGCGCCGCGGCGCGCACGTGCTGCGCGAGGCCGAGCCGCCGCTCCACGTCTCCGGCCACGCCCACCGCGAAGACCTCGCCGACTGGCTCGAGCTCGTGCGCCCGCGCCACGTGATGCCCGTCCACGGCGAGCGGCGCATGCTCGCGGCGGCGGCCGAAGTGGCCGGAGAGCGGCGGATCCCGCCCGATCGCGTGCACCTGCTCGACAACGGGGACCGCTTGATCCTGGATGGCGCCGCGGCCCGCGTCGAGCGCGCGGCCGTCGAGGCGGGGCGGATCTACCTCGACTCGCGGCCGGAGGCGGTCGGCGCCGAGGTCGTGAAGGACCGGCGCCAATTGGCGGAGGAAGGATTCGTCGTCGTGCTCCTTCCCGCGAATCCGCGCGGCGAGATCTCGGTCGTCGCGCGCGGCGTGGCGGCGCCGGAGGCGGAGCTGGCGGGCGAGGTCGGTCGCGCCGTGCGGGCGGTGCTCGCGCGCGCAACCGAGGAGGAGCGGCGGGATCCCGAGTGGCTGCGCGCCGAGGTGGCCCTCGCCGCCAAGCGCGCCTGCCGCCGCGTCTTCGACGTGCGGCCGGTCATCGTGCCGGTGGTACTGAGGGGAGGTGTGAGATGGGCTCGATGATGTTCGCTTCGGTTGCGTTGCTTCTCCTGGCGAGCGTACCGCAGGCAACCCTGTCGACCGAGCCGCCAGGCGACGCGCCGGAGATTGTCGTCTCCCTGACGCCGGCGGCCGGAGTTCTCCCGGCGGACGACAGCGATGAGCATGCGCCCTACCGCTTCCAGGTGTCCGCCGCTTTCGGCCACGCGGAAGAGCGTCTGCACGTCATGGCTGAGGCGCTCGTCCGGCCGGGACAGGCCCGCGAGGCGGACAGGGTCTCGCGCCAGCTCACGTCCACGGCTCCGTCAAGCTCCACGACAACGGCCTCGCGAGCTACAAGGCCCAGCTCATCGTGGACCGTCGGACGGTGGCGTGGACGAGCGCAATGGTGAAGGTCGAGCCGGCGGCAGGCGAGGGCCTCACCCGCTAGCGCGATTCTCCGCGCCAGCGCCGGCTTTAACCTCGCCGGCGTGACGCGGTCGAGCTTCACCTCGTCCGCTCCCACGAATTTCGCGAGCGAGGCGAACGCGTCGGCGAGCCCGGCCATCGCCTCCGCGACGTCGAGCCGCACGCCGCGGGAAGGCGACGCCGCGCCTTTCGCGAACCACGGCTCGAAGCTCGCATGGCGGACCTCGAGGATCCGGTCTTCCCGATGCGTCTTCGCGTCGATCCGCCCGATGAGCTCGCCGTCGTGGAGAACGGGCAGGGTGTAGTAGCCGTGCACGCGCTGGTCGCCCGGCGTGTACAGCTCGATCTTGTATTCGAAGCCGAAGAGGCGCTGCACGCGCTCGCGATGCCAGAGGAGCGAATCGAAGGGAGTCAGCACCGTCGTCCCGCTGGGCGGCGGGGCGGAGGCACGGGCGCCGCGCCGGAGCGCCGGCAGATCCCGGGTGAGCGCCAGCCAGCGGGCCGGCTGCCCCTCGACCGCGATCTCGGCCACCTCGCCGCGGCCGATCAGATCGCGGAGCGCCGCGAGGCGCTGCTTTCGGAACGACCGCGGAAACGAGAGATACCAGGCGAGGTCCTTCTCCGTCGCCGCGCCCATGGCGCGGAGCGACTGCACGACGTGCCAGCGCGCGAACTCCTCGGAGGAGACGGGCTCGGCGTCGCGCGCCGCGGGGACCGCGCGCTCGATCAGATCGAAACGCTTGTGGAAGTGGCGGCGCGACTCGACGGTCAGGACGCCCGTCATCCAGAGGTGGTGCAGCGCGTGATGGACGGGGCTCCAGCTCCACCAGCCCTTCGATCCGTCCGGGCGTTTCGAGCCGAAGTCCGCGCTTCCCATCGGCCCGTTGGCCGCGATGGTTTCCCGGACCCTCGCCAGCACGCGCGTGTTCTTCCGGAGCCACCTCGCCCAGCCCTGATGCTTGATGCGGTAGTCGCGCATCGCGCGGCGCCACGCCGGCAGGGCGCTGACCGGCACGAGGCACGCCGCGTGCGCCCAGTACTCGAAGAGGTGCCGGTGGCCATGAACGAGCCGGTCGAAGGCCACGCGGTCGTACGGCCCGAAGCGGCTCCAGACCGCCAGGTAGTGCGCGCGGTCCACGACGTTCACCGAGTCGAGCTGGATGCCGCCGGTGTCCTCGGCGAAGCGTCGGAGTCGCGACGGCGTCAGGGGCCTGGAGCGCGGCGCGTCGAGGTGCTGGCGCTCCAGGAAGAGCCTGGCGGCGGCGCGGACGGGGAACGTCGGGACCGGCATCGGGGGCGTCGGAATCTCAGCCCGGGCGGCGGCGACTGGCCGTGCGCTCGTTCCAGCGGCGGGCATGCACCGTGGCGAGGCAGATCACGGCGTAGACCATGACGCACAGCACGAAATCGAAGACGAGCCCGGCGTCGAAGCGGAAGGGAGAGTGCTTGAGAATCGGCGGAAGGGCCGGGTAGAGCACCAGAAAATAGAGCCCGTTGCCCACCAGGATCGAGACGAGATACTCGATCCACCGCCGCGCGGTCATCGGCGGGCAGTCTATCCTGCGGTCGCGGGAACAGAGCCCCCCGCGCTGCGGTTTTCAGGGGCGCAAACGAGGAGGCCAAGATGGCGGCAGCGACGGAGAAGGCGACGTTCGGGGCGGGGTGTTTCTGGGGCGTCGAAGCGGCGTTTCGGCAGGTGCCGGGCGTCGTGGACGCGGCCGCCGGCTACGAGGGCGGGACGATGCCGAACCCGACCTATCGCGACGTCTGCACGGACGAGACCGGGCACGCCGAGGTCGTCGAGGTGACGTTCGATCCGGCGCGGGTCTCCTACGACCAGCTCCTCGACGTCTTCTGGGCAAACCACGACCCGACGCAGAAGAACCGGCAGGGTCCCGACGTCGGCAGGCAGTACCGGTCGGCGATCTTCTTCCACTCGCCGGCGCAGCGCGACGCGGCCATCGCGTCGAAGGAGCGGCTGGAGAAGAGCGGGAAGCTCCGGCGGCCGATCGCGACCGAGATCACGCCGGCTTCGACCTTCTGGCGCGCCGAGGACTACCACCAGCGCTACCTCGAAAAGCGCGGCCTGGCGAGCTGCAAGGTTTGACTGCGGGCGGGGACAAGCCCCGCCCCTACCGCCGCGGGCTGACGTTCGAGACCGGCGAGACCGAGTTCGTTCGCAACGCGACCAAGGTTTGCGAGCTAACGAGCAAACCGACTCGCGTTGCGGTAGCCGGAGCGCAGCGAGGGAATCAGGCGAGCGGTCGAGCCCGCTGGCGAGCCGCGAGCCGGTGGCGGCCGCCGGTGAACCCCGACCCCAGTGTGCTGGAACCGCGACCGCCAGATTCCCGAGCAAGCGAAGGCGACGTGAGCGCGAAATAGATTTTCCCGTGCCCCGAGCTGTTTTCGTGGCCCGGAACGAGGCGCTCGAGGCCGGGCGGATCTCCCACGAAGAGGCGCGGCCGGTGCACGGCGGCCGGAAGGCGGACCGCGAGACGCGTCTCCGCCGATTCGCCGGGGCGCAGGGGGACCTCGACGGGCGCGAGAGCGGCTGCCGGAATCTCGTAGCGCGCCCCGCGCTCGTCGAGCACCCACGCGATCCGCGGGTTCGGTCCGAGAGGGGAGTCGCCGCGAAACGCCGAGATCGTGTTCCGGTCGAACCACGCCCGCAGGGTCACGAGCCAGCGGTTCCCGGACTCGTCCGGCGCGACCCGGACGTCCTCGACCGAGTAAGCGAGGTGGCAATCCACCTCGCAGAAGTACTTCCGGTCGTGGAGCGACAGCGTCTTGTCCTCGCTGTGGAGCGACAGCGCGAGAAGGCCGGCGGCGTAGAGCCCTGCGACGAGGATTGCCGCGCCGGCCGCGAGCTTGGCCAGGGTCCATCTCCGGAAGAAGGCGGCGGCCGCGGAAGAGGCCAACAGGACTGCGAGCGCGGCAACCGCTCCCAGGAACGTCAGGAACATCAGCGGCGCCATCTCGGGCATGTAACTTTGCGACATAAAGTATCTCCCCAAAATTTTTTCAGCGCCCGCGCGCGGCGCGGACCAGGGCCTCGAGGTGATCGAGGTACTTCTCGAAAGCGCGGCGTCCGGCGGCCGTCAGCCGGTATTCCGTCCTCGGCAGCCGGCCCGCGAACGATTTCGTGCACGCGACGTACCCCGCCTCCTCGAGCTTGCGGGCATGCACGGACAGGTTCCCGTCGGTCGTCGCGAGGAGCGCCTTGAGCTCGTTGAACGACAGGGAGTCGTTCGCGGCGAGCGCGCTCGCGATCCCGAGCCGCACGCGTTCGTGCAGGAGCCGGTCGAGCTCGGGCAGAGCGCGGCCGCGGGCCGGCGCCGGGCTCGGCTTCGATCGGGAGCGCGCGTCGGCAGGGGCCGCGGTCTTCTTCATCCGCCGTGCCGCCGCGCGATGAGGAGGCCGAAGACGATCTGGAGCCCGCCGAATCCCGCTGCGAGAAGCGCCGTGGCCCACGCGGCGGGGCAGAGAAGCGCGATCGCGCCGAGCAGAAGGAAACCCGCGCCCATCGCCGGAACCGCCGGCACCGAGAAGGCGCCTCCGGTCACCACGGCCGCCCCGTAGAGGAGCAGCCACGTCGGCGCGAGGAGGTCGAACGCGCCCGCGCGGACGAGCGCGGCGGTCAGGATGGCGCCGGCGAGGATCGGCGTCGCGAAGGAAAGGAGAAAGCGCCGACCCGCGCCGCGTTTGAGCGACACGCCGATGCGCCGGGCCTTCCGGGTCATCGCGAAGGACCCGGCCGCGACGGCGCCGAACGCGGCGAGCAGCCAGATGCCAACCCATTCCTGCGGCGACCGCACCCGGGAAGAGATGCCGGCCGCGGCGAGGGCGATCGCGCCCATCGCGACGCCGCCCCATCCGGGAACGGCCGTGAAGGCGACGGATCGCTCCATCGTCTCCCGGATGTAGCGGAGATTCCCGTCCGCGTGGTCCTTCAGCGGGTCCGGCCGGGCGCCCATGGATGGAAGCTTATCGCTCGAGGACCGCTGGCGTCAAGTACTTTACAGAATAGAGTTCACTCCTCGAAAAGCGAAGGCTGGGAGGTGGGCCGCCGGTAGCCGGAGAAGGTTTCCGGCTCCTCGGCGTTGAGACCGAGCCGCCGGCACTGCGCTTCGAAGAAGGCCTCGATCGCCTGCCACCGCGGCCCGATGCCGAGCATGCGTTTGCCGAAGGCGCTCTCGTTGCGCTTGCCGCCTCGCATTTCCTCGATGGCGTGGAAGACGCGGCGCACCCGGCCCGGGAACGTCTGCGCGAGCCGCTCTTCGAAGACCGGCAGGACTTCCGCCGGCAGGCGGAGCAGCGTCTGGAAGGCGAACCGCGCGCCGGCCGCGCGCCCCCGCTCGAGGAGCGCGCCGACGTCGCCGTCGTTCAGGCCCGGGATGATCGGGGACACCGAGATCCCGACGCGGAGCCCGGCGTCGGCGAGGATTCGCAACGTCTCGAATCGCTGAGACGGCGGCGCCGTGCCGGGCTCGATCGCGCGGCTCATCGAGTCGTCCACGAACGCGATCGAGAGCGACACCGAGACCGACGAGTGGCGCGCCATCCCCGCGAGGAGCTCCGCATCGCGCCGCACCAGCGTGCCCTTCGTGATGATCGCCACGGGGTTGCGAAAGTCGGCGCAGACCTCGAGGCAGCGCCGCGTCAGCTCATAAGATGCCTCGAGCGGCTGGTAGCAGTCCGTGTTGCCGGAGAAGACGATGACGTCGCCCTTCCAGGAGCGGCGCGAGATCTCGTCGCGCAGGAGCTCCGGCGCATTCGTCTTGACGACGATCTTGCGCTCGAAGTCCGTCCCCGCGCCGAAGCCGAGGTACTGGTGTGTGGGGCGTGCGTAGCAGTAACTGCACGAATGGAAGCATCCTCTGTACGGATTGAGGCTGTACTCGAATCCGATGTCAGGGCTGTCGTTTTTCGAGAGGATCGAGCGGGCGCGCTCCTCGAAGACCTCGAGCTTCGCCTCCGGCGGCTCGCCGAGCCACTCGGCGTGAACGGATTCCCAGGGATTCGGGGGGTTGGAGACCAGCTTGACCACGAGGCCAGATACTAGCGTAAATCAGGCGTAAGTCCTACCGCAGACCCGTCGCCTCCCGGACCTCCCGCAGGGTCTCGGCCGCGACGGCCCGGGCGCGCTCGGCGCCGCGCGCGAGCACGCCGTCCACGATCTTCGGATCGGCCGCGAGCCGCTGCCGCTTCTCGCGCGCCGGTCCGAACGCCGCGTCGATCTTCCCGACGAGCAGCTTCTTCGCGTCGCCGTATCCCATCCCGCCGGCGCGATAGCGAGCCGCGAGCGCGGCCCTCTCCTCGTCGGTCGCGAAGAGCGCATACAGCGCGAACACGTTGTCCTTGTCCGGATCCTTTGGCGCCTCGACGGGCGTCGAGTCGGTCACGATCCGCATGACGGTGCCGGAGAGCGTCTTGCCCTCGGCGAAGATCTCGATCGTGTTGCCGTAGGACTTGCTCATCTTCTTGCCGTCGGTCCCGGGCACGACCGGGGCGCGATCGAGGCGCGCCTCCGGCAGGGGAAATACCTCGCGGTAGGTCTGGTTGAAGTAGCCCGCCATGTCGCGGGTCATCTCGATGTGCTGGACCTGGTCCTGGCCGACGGGCACGAGGTTCGACTTGTAGATGAGGATGTCGGCCGCCATCAGGACCGGATACGTGAAGAGGCCGACGGACGCCGTGATGCCGCGCTGGAGCTTGTCCTTGTAGGAGTGTGCCCGCTCGAGGAGGCCCATGCCCGTGACGGTCGCGAGGATCCAGGCGAGCTCGGTCACCTCGGGGACGTCCGACTGACGGAAGAAGACCGTCTTCTCGGGATCGAGGCCGAGCGCCAGGTAGTCGAGGGCGACGGCGCGCGCGTTTTCGCGCAGGAGCGCGGCGTCCTGAATCGTCGTCAGCGCGTGGAGGTCGGCGATGAAGAAGAAGCACTCGCCCTCGTCCTGCAGCGCGATGTGCTGCCGGATGGCGCCGAAATAGTTGCCGAGGTGCAGCTTTCCCGAAGGCTGGACGCCGGACAGGATGCGCGGCCGTTTCATGCGCGCGCCATTCTATCGGCGCGGCGCGCTTCGCGATCCGCGGGAGAACGGGTAGAGTTGCCGGCCAGCGAAGGAGGCCATCTCATGCGGAGAGCCCTCGGTCTCGCCTTTTTTGCCGCGGCGCTCGCGGCCGCCGCCTCGGGACAGCCGGCGGCGGCGCCGACGCCGGATCACCATGACCGGCCGTCCGACACCGTCTTCAAAGTCCAGCCGCTCGGCGGCGACGTCTACGCGCTCTACGGCCGCGGCGGCAACGTCGGCTTCTTCGTCGGCCCCGATGCCGTGACGGTCATCGACTCGCAGTTCAAGGAGCTCGCCCCCGGGATCGTGGCGGAGATCAAGAAGGTCACGGACAAGCCGATCAAATTCCTCATCAACACGCACTTTCACGGCGACCACGTGGGTGGGAACGAGGTCTTCCGAAACTTCGCGATGATCGTGGCGCAGGACAACGTCCGAACGCGCATGCTCGCGTCGCCGCAGACGATCCTCAAGGAATACCCCGCGCGCCTCGAGAAGGCGAAGCAGGCCGGCAACGACCAGATGGCGAAGTTCCTCCAGGAGCAGATCGACTGGGCGGGCAAGGTCAAGGTCGAGGAGATCCCGGCGCCGGTGCTGACCTTCGACTCGGAGCTCCGCATCCATCCGGGCGGCGGCGAAACCATCCAGATCTGGCACCTGCCGCCCGCGCACACCGACGGCGACAGCGTCGTCTTCTTCGAGAAGGCGAAGGTCCTCCACATGGGCGACGACTTCTTCAACAAGACCATCCCGTTCATCGACGTCTCGAGCGGCGGCTCCGCGCGCGGATATCTCGCCGCGGTCGACAAGGCACTCTCCCGCGTGCCGCCCGACACCAGGGTCATCCCCGGACACGGCGAGGTCACCGACGTCGCGGGCCTGAGAGCCTTCCGGCAGTACATCGCCGACGTTCTCGACGCGGCCGGCAAGGCGAAGGCCGCCGGCAAGTCGAAGGACGATTTCCTGAAGGACGTGGACCTGCCGGCGTACAAAGACTTCAACGGCTACAAGGACCGGTTCAAGGACAACGCGGCAGCGGCGTACGACGAGAGCCGATAGCGGGCGATCGGTCCGGCGACTCACCGGGGCGGCGGCGCTCGCCGCCTTCGGCGCGATCCTCTTCTTCTCCCTCGGCATGAACCGGGGGATGGTCCTCTCCTCCGACATCAAGTCCGTCCGGTTTCCGTGGGCGCCGTTTCTCCCGCACGCGACTCTGCAGGCGCCCGCGCTCTCCGACCCCGTCTGGCAATTCGTGCCGTGGCTCGGGCTCGCGCGGCGCGAGCTCGCGGCGGGGCGGCTGCCGCTCTGGAATCCCCATCAGGACGGCGGCGTGCCGCTCCTCGGCAACGCGCAGTCGGCGCTGCTGACGCCGCTCGACTGGCCGGTGCTGCTGCTCGGCGCGGCGGACGGCTGGAACGTCTCGCTCCTCGCGCGCCTGCTCCTCGCGGCGGCCGGCGCGTACCTGCTCCTGCGCGACCTCGGGCGCTCGCGCGCCGCGTCGGGCCTCGGCGCCGTCGTTTTCTCGCTGTCCGGCGCCTTCGTCGCGTGGCTCGAGTTTCCGCTCGTCCTGACGGTCGCGCCGGCGCCGCTGCTCCTCTTCTTCGCTCGGCGTTGCGCGCGGCGGGAGTCTCCGCGGGCTGTCGCGGGCGTCGCGGCGGCGACGTTCCTCGTTCTGGCCGGCGGACAGCCCGAGGCGGCGCTGCTCGTCGCGATCCTCGCCGCGGCCGTGGTCTTCGCCTCGGCGCCGGCGCCCGCCGGATGGGTGCGCCCCGCCGCCGGCGCCGCGCTCGGCGCCGGTCTTTGCGCTCCGGCCCTTCTGCCATTCGCGGAGTACTTCCGGCACTCGGCCGCGCGCATCGGGGAAGGACGGCATCCGTTCGTTCTGTCCGCGCGGGATCTCCTGAGATTCGTCTGGCCGCGCCTCGCGGGCTCGAATGCGATCGAGGCGGCGGCGACGGTCTCGATCGTCGTCCTCCTGCTCTTGCCCCTCGGACTCGCGACGGCGCGGCGCGATCGCGAAACGCGGTTCTGGGCGCTGGCCGCAGCCGCGATGCTGCTCGCGATCTACGACAACCCGGTCTCCCGCGCGCTCGCGCTCGCGACGCCCGTCTATTGGACGCGGTTCCTGCTCCTCCTGCCGCTCGCCCTCGGCGCCGTCGCGGCGGCGGGGCTCGACGCGCTGCGGCAACGGTTCGCGGGAAGCGGACGCGCGGCGTCCGTCGCGATCGGCGCCGCGGCCGCCGCCGTCTGCCTCGTCGAGCTCCTGTCCGCCGCGCGGGGCGTGCACGCCGTCTCGCCAGCTGCGGACCTCGCGCCGCGGACGCCGATGCTCGATCGGCTCGCCGCCGATCGCGAGATCTTCCGCGTCCTTCCCCTCCACACGATGCTCTCGCCCGACAGCGCGACGGACTACGGTCTCGAGGACGCGCGCGGCTACGATGCGCTCGGTCCGGCGGGGTGGCGTCGCGCGCGGGCGGCGATCGGCCGTTTCGCGGATCTCCCCACGCAGAAGGACGCGATCGAGCCCTGGGACCTCGCTCCCGGAGGCTCGGGGCTCGACGACTGGAACGTGAAATACCTGCTGCTGCCGCCGCAATACGGCTTCGGCGCGGAGACGTTGAACGCGAAGAAGGGCCTCGACCTCGAGGACGTCTATTCCGGGCCCGACGGCCGGATCCTCCGGAATCGCCGCGTGCGGCCGCGCGTCCGACTGCAGGGGACGGCGGGCGAGGTCCGCGTGCGCGCGCGAGCGCCGGGGCTCTGGCGGATCGCGGTGCGCGCCGAGGCGGACGGCGCCCTGGTCGTGGCCGACCCGTTCTTCCCCGGCTGGCGGGCGCGTGTGGACCGCGCGGAATCACCGTTGACCGCCGTGCCCGGCGAGCCCATGAGCGTCCGGCTGCCGGCCGGACCGCACGAGGTCGAGCTCGACTACCGGCCGGCATCGTTTCAGGCCGGCGTCGGCGTCGCGGGGATTGCCGCTTTGGTGGTGGCGCTGCTCTTCGGAAAGAAATCTCCGATGCGTAGTCCCTAGTCCCCGAGGTCCGCGACGAGCGCCGCGATCCGTCGTCGGAGATCGTCGCGCGTCTCGAGGAACAACTCGTACCGCGTCTTCGGATCGTGCGGTCCGAAAGAGGGGTCTTCGATCGACCAGTGCACGAGGCGGCGGGCTCCCGGCCAGCTCGGGCAGTCCTGCGCCGCCGAGTCGCAGACGGTGACGACGGCGTCGAAGTCGGCGTCGAGGTAGAGCTCCGCCGACTTGGACTCGGCCCGGTCCATCGGGAAACCCAGTGCCTCCATGGCCTGGATCGCGAAGGGATGGACCCATCCCGTCGGCCGCGATCCCGCCGAAACCGGATCGAGCGCCTCGGGCCAGTCGAGTCGCGCCAGCGCCTCCGCCATCTGGCTGCGCGCGGCGTTTCCCGTGCAGAGGAAGAGAACGCGCTTCTTCACCGCGGGCGATCTTACGTTTGGGACGAAACCGTCCGATAATGAACGGAGCTTGAAAGCAGGCTCTTTCTTTCGCAGCCGGTGGGCGGGCGAGGCGCTCGGAATCTTCCTTCTTCTGTCGGGAATCCTGGCGGGGCTCGCCCTGCTGTCCTACGACGGACACGATCCGAACCTCTTCTCGCTGACGACGGGCGAGGCCGTCACGCCTCGCAACTGGATCGGAGGGTTCGGCGCGTCTCTGTCGGCGGCGCTCTACGCGCTGCTCGGCCTCGCGGCCTGGGGAGTTCCCGCGGTCCTGCTCGCCTGGGGCTGGAAGAAGTTCTGGGCCAAGCTGCTCGAGAGCCCGGGCTCGAAGGCGGCCGGCGTGGCGCTCCTCGCGCTCTCGGTGCCGACGCTGCTCGAGCTCGTTTTCGGCCGGCGGTTCCTCTTCGGCACGGAGATGGAAACGGGCGGCGTCGTCGGGCGCGCCCTCGGCGAGGCGGCGCGCGCGCGCTTCGGGGCGGCGGGGGCGCTGCTCCTCGCCGGAGCGGTCGCGCTGCTCGCGCTGCCCCTCGCGACGCAGGTCTCGCTCGCGGAGATCTCGCTCGGCATCCGCGTGTGGCTCGTCGGGCTCTTCGGGCGCTGGAACGCCCGCTGGGTGCGGCGCCGCGACCAGCGCACGAAGGAGCGCCTGCGCCGCTCGGTCGTGGCCAAGCACGTCGAGAAGTCGCGCAAGGAGGGAATCACGCTCGAGGAGGTTCCCTTCGCGCGGGATGAGGAGCCGCCGCCTTTCCTCGCGGAGAAGCCGGGCGAGGGCAAGTTTTCGCTGAAAAAGGTTGTCGGGGCGGCGACGCCCGCGCCGAAGAAGGCCGCGCCCTCTCTGGCCGCGGCCCCGAGGAAGAAGCCGGACCCGCAGCAGAGCCTGCCGCTCGTCGTCGAGGGGTACACGTATCCGCCGATTTCGCTGCTCGAGAAGCGGCCCAACGCCGGCGGCGTGGACCGCAAGCTGCTGGCCGAGACGGGGCGGCTGATCGCGGACAAGTGCGCCGAGTTCGGAGTCGAGGGCGAGGTGGCCGAGTACCACCCGGGACCGGTCGTCACGACGTACGAGTTCCGCCCGGCCGCGGGCATCAAGGTCAACCAGGTCATGGGCCTGACCGAGGACCTGGCGCTCGCGCTGTCGGCGGAGTCGATCCGCATCGAGCGGCTTCCGGGACGCGCGAGCGTCGGCATCGAGGTGCCGAACCCGGGCGGCGGCGAGATCATCTCGATGCGCGACGTCATCGAGTCGGAGCGATTTCAGAGCTCGCGGTCTCTGCTGACGCTCGCTCTCGGCAAGGACATCCACGGTGAGCCGGTCGTGGACGACCTGCGCGGGATGCCGCATCTGCTGATCGCGGGCACGACCGGATCGGGCAAGAGCGTCGGCCTGAACGCGCTGATCACGTCGATCCTGTACAAGGCGCGGCCGGACCAGGTGAAGCTGATCCTCATCGACCCGAAGATGATCGAGCTCGAGATCTACGAGCACCTGCCGCACCTGGCGACGCCGATCATCACGGATCCGAAGAAGGCGGCCAACGCGCTCAAGTGGGCGGTCGCGACGATGGAGGAGCGGTTCCAGACGCTGTCGGAGTTCGGGCAGGTGCGCAACGCCGAGCAGTACAACGCGGCGCTGCGGGATCCGGCGGAGGTCGCGCGCGTCAAGGCGCAGCATCCCGACGATCCGGACCTGAAGCTCGAGCCGATGTACCTGATCGTCATCGTCATCGACGAGCTCGCGGACCTCATGATGACCGCGGCGAAGGAGGTGGAAGAGGCGATCGTGCGCATCGCGCAGAAGGCGCGGGCCGTCGGCATCCACCTCGTCGTCGCGACGCAGCGGCCCTCGGTGGACGTCCTGACCGGCGTCATCAAGGCGAATCTGCCTTCGCGCATCGCGTTCAAGGTCTCGTCCAAGGTGGACTCGCGCGTCATCCTGGACGGCAACGGCGCCGAGAAGCTCCTCGGCCGCGGCGACATGCTCTTCCTGCCGCCCGGTACGTCGCGCTTGAAGCGCGTCCACGGCGCCTTCGTGTCCGTCCAGGAGACGGCCGCGCTCATGAAGTTCCTGAAGAGGCAGGCCAAGCCGCAGTACGACGAGGCGATCGTGAAAGACCGCGAGGAGGTCGCCGCCCGCGACGACGCGGGCGACGAGATCGATCCCCTGTACGACGAAGCGGCGCGCCTGGTCGTGCGCGAGAAGATGGCCTCGATCTCGTTCCTGCAGCGGCGCATGGGCGTCGGCTTCTCGCGCGCCGGCAAGCTCATCGACATGATGTCCCGCGACGGGCTGCTCGGGCCGCCGCGGGGCTCCAAGCCGCGCGAAGTGCTCGTGGCGGAGGACTATTTCGAGGAAGTGGACCGGCAGCCGCGATGACCCGTCCGGCGATGCTCCTGCTGGCGGCGGTCGTGGCCTCGCCCGTCGCGGCGCTCCTCGTTCACCGCCTGGCGAAGGAGCTCGGCTTTCTCGATCCGCCGGCATCGAAGGAGCAGGAGTTGAAGCGCGGCGTGCTCGTCGCGATCTACGCGCTGCTCGTCTTTCTCCCCGTGTTTCTCTTCGGATGGGAGCGGCGGTGGCCGCGCGCCTGGGTCGCCTTCGGCGCTCTCAGCGGGGCGGCGCTCGTCTACTTCGCCGCCAGCGGCGCGGTCGCGGCGAGCCGGCTGTGGAAGCTGCGTCACCCCGCGCCGCGCGAGGAGGGGGCGGCGCCGGCCGAGACCGGCCCGGCTCCGGGAAACCCGCTGTAGCCTTCTTCTTCCGTCAGGCGCCGCCATGCTGAAGGCCGTCTTCTTCGGGACTCCCGAGTTCGCCGTGCCCTCGCTCGAGGCGGCGATCCGCGCGGCCGACGTGGCGCTCGTCGTGACGCAGCCGGACCGTCCGGTCGGGCGGCACGCGGCGCCGCGTCCCTCGGCCGTCGCCCGCCGCGCCGGCGAGGCCGGGCTTCCGGTCGAGAGGCCGGAGCGCGTGAAGGGGAACGAGGAGCTCCTCGCGCGCCTGCGGGCCGTCGCGCCGGACGTCGGGATCGTGGTCGCCTACGGCCGGATCCTGCCGGCCGCGATGCTCGCGATTCCCCGACTCGGCTTCGTCAACGTCCACGCCTCGCTCCTGCCGCGCCATCGCGGCGCCGCGCCGGTCCAGGCGACGCTGCTCGCGGGCGACGCCGAATCGGGCGTCGTGACGATGCGCGTCGTCGAGGAGCTCGACGCCGGCCCTCTCTATCTCGCGCGGCACGTCGCGATCCGGCCAGCGGAGGACGCCGGGGCGCTGTCGCACCGGCTGGCGCGCGAGGGCGCGGAGCTCCTCGCCGAGACCCTCGCGGGGCTGGAGCGCGGCGCGCTCGAGCCGGTTCCGCAGAGAGGGGAGCCGACCTTCAGCCGGCCCCTCCGGCGCGAGGACGGCGAGGTCGACTGGGACGCGCCCGCGGCGGACATCGCGCGGCGGCTGCGGGCCTTCACGCCGTGGCCGGGTCTCTACACGTTTCTGGACGGCGAACGCGTGAAGCTCCTCGCGGCCGACGCCGGGGAGCCGCTCCCCGCGGCGCTCGCGCCGGGAGAGCTCGCGCGCGCCGGCGATCTCGCGGTCGTCGGCGCCGGCGGCGGGACGGCGCTGGTGCTGCGGCGGGTCCAGCGGGAGGGAAGGACGCCCGTCTCTGCCGCGGAATTCCTCCGCGGGCTTCCGAAGCTCCCGGCGCGACTCGGCCGGTAGGCTCCGTTCATGGCCCCTCGCGGCAAACTCAAGGGCTCGGCGCGCGACCGCGCGGTACAGGTCCTGAGGGAGGCCCTCGCGTCGCCGTCGGTGCGCGTGACCCCGCGGCTCGCCGAGGCCGAGCGCGGGCTCGAGCCGCGCGACCGGGATCTGCTGCGCGAGCTCGTCCTCGGCGTCCTTCGATGGAGGGCGGCGCTCGACGACGAGATCGCCGGCACGAGCCGCGTCCCGCTCGAGAAGCTCGCGCCGCGGCTGCGCGAGATCCTCGAGGTCGCGCTCTACCAGATCCGCCACCTCGATCGGGTTCCGGAGTATGCGGCCGTGTCGGAGGCCGTCGCGCAGGCGCGGGCGAGCGGCGGCGAGGGCGCATCGCGGCTCGTCAACGGCGTGCTCCGCGGGATCCTGCTCCTGCCGCCTCCGCCCCCTCTCCCCGTGAGGGGAGAGGGCCGGGGTGAGGGTCCCTCCCTCGCGCGCCACTACTCCCACCCGCAGTTCCTGGTCGAGCGCTGGCTCGCGCGATTCGGGCCGGAGCAGACCCGCGCGATCCTCGAGGCCGACAATCGCGCCTCGCCGCTCGATCTCCTCGCGAACCCGCGGCGCCGGGATCGCGAGGCGCTCGCGCGGGAGCTCGCGGCCGCGGGCGTCGAGACGCGGCCGTCGCCGATCGCTCCGAACGGCCTCACGGTCCTCCGAGGAAACCCGCTGCGCACGCCGTCCTTCGTTGAGGGCGCCTTCCTGGTGCAGGACGCCGGCTCGCAGGCGCTGCCGATGCTGCTCCCGCCGGGTGACCTGCTCGTCGACTGCGCGGCGGCGCCGGGAGGGAAATCCTTCGCGGCGCTCCTCTCCGGCCGCGCGCGCCGGAGCCTGGCGCTCGACGCGTCGCTCCCGCGCCTCTACCGCCTCGAGGAGAACCGGCGGCGGCTCGGGATTCCGGAGGTCTTTCCCGTCGTTGCCGATGTGGCCGCGCCGCCGCTTCCCGCCGGCGGCTTCGACCGTGTCCTGCTCGACGCGCCTTGCAGCGGCACCGGCACCCTCCGCAAGAGCCCCGAGATTCGCTACCGACTGACGCGGGCAGCGATCGAGCGGCTCGCCGCGGCGCAGGAAGCGTGGCTGGCCGCGGCCGCGAAGCTGCTCGCGCCGGGCGGGTTCCTTCTCTACGCGACCTGCAGCCTCGAGGAGGAAGAAAACGAGCGCGTCGTCGAAAGGGTCCTCGCGCGCGACTCGCGGCTGAAGCTCGCTTCGATCGACGCGACCGGCCTCGAGGAATTGCGTCCCTACGTCGCGGGTCCCCGCTTTCGCCTGTTTCCCGCGGCGGACACGGACGGCTTCACCGCCCACCTCATTTCGCGGGTGTGACCTCGACGTCGCCCGGCGGCTCGGGCGCCGGCGTCGGCGGCGGCTCGTGCACCGCGTCGTACACGGTGTGGATCGTGACCTTGCGGCGTCCGTCGACCTGCGTGGTCACGGTCAGCTGGGATCCGTCGGCCGAGACGGCGTAGCTCTGCACGATCTTCGGTCCCTTCTCGGACTGCGACGTGACCTCGACGTGCCCGTCCTTCCAGACCGTCTGGACCTTCGTCGTTCCGCCGTACGACCGCTCCTCCTCGAGCTTGCGCCCGTCGGTGTAGAGGACGCGCTCCCGCCCCGACGCGTCGGTGATCGTGAGCTGAGGATCGGCGTGCTTGATGACGAGCATCTCGCGCCCGTCCATCGCCGACGGCCCCTGACTGGAGTCGCCGCCGCCTCCTCCGCGCCGGTGGCCGCCGCCGTGCCCGCCGTGGTGGCCGCCCCAGCCCCCGTAGCCGCTCCCGCCGCCGCCGGACGGCGGCGCGGAGTCGGTCGAGTCGCCGGTGCCGTTGGACGAGGCGCCTTCCTTGAACTTCTGCTGAGGATCGTCGCTCTGCGCCGTGTTGAGCTTCCACGTCCCGGACAGGTCCGGCAGGCCGCCGGAGAAGGCCGAGAAGCGCGTCAGGAGAATCCCGAGACCGATCACGAGGCATCGGAGGGTAAGGGTTGCGGCTCTTTTCACGCGTTGGTCTCCCGGGAAACACAACGCGCGGGCCGGCCGGGCCGTTACAGGGTGCGGGCGCGACCCGCCGGCATGTGCGAGCCGCGCCCCTCGACCGAAGTTCTTCTACTGCTGGAAGTAGAGCCCGAGCGCCTTGGCGAAGAACGCCGCCGCCTCGCCCCGCGTGATGTTGCCGTTGGGACAGAAGTTCCCGGGAGTGCAGCCTCCCGTGATTCCCGCCGCGGCCAGGTTCTCGATCGCCCGGAAGAAGAGGAAGTTCGTCGGCACGTCGGCGAAGGTGTTCGTCACCGGAGCCGGCGCCTGCTGGCGCTGCCATTTGACGTAGGCGCCGCCGAAGGCGAGGTTGGCGCTCGCCTTGAGGCTGACCGCGACGCGGTACGACAGGTACTGGTTGACGTGGTCGCCGTCGGCGTCGCCGAAGGCGCGGACGGTCGTCGTCAGGGTCGGCGAGATACAGAGCGTCGTGTAGTGGGGCGTTTGTCCGCCACCGGAGCCCAGACCGCCGAGCGCGGTCAACGTGGGGCCGGTCGGACCGCCGCCGAGCTCGATCGCCGCGAAGTCGAACAGAACCTCCGCCGTCGCGTCGTCGTCCCGGACGAGGGCGCAGACCTGGTTGATCCGTCCGCCGACCGGCACGCCGACCGATGAAATGAAGGTCGCGGGATTGCCGGTGCTCACCTGGTAGTACGTGAACCCCTCGTTGAAGTAGCCGAACGCGGACGAGGTTGGCTGGAAGGACGAGGTCGGGATGACCGTCGTGAGCTCCTTCGTCCCGAATTGCGCGCGCGCGGCGGCGGCCGATCCCCAGAGAATCGAGGCAAAGGCGAAAGCGATCCCCAGGTGCCGAAGCTTCGCGAGAAGCATCCGAGACTCCTTTCCTTTTTGGGCGGCGACGCTGTGAGGGAGTCTATCGCGTGGCGTTGCGGCGGGAGCTAGCGGACGATCGAGATCGGCTCGATGGGCGTCAGGCGGCGGTCTTCGGGATGCCGCCGCGCGTCGCGCCGCACGAGCTCGACGTCCGCTTCGACCATCATCTTCACGAGCTGCCGGAAGCTGACGGTAGGCGTCCACCCGAGCTCGGCGCGCGCGCGCGCGGGATTCGCGAAGAGCTGATCCACGTCGGCCGGTCGGGAGAGCGCCGGGTCCACGACGACGTGGTCCTTCCAGTCGAGGCCGAGCAGCTCGAAGGCGAGCTCCACGAATTCGCGCACGCTGTGCGTCTCGCCTGTGCCGATGACGTAGTCCTGCGGAATCTCCTGCTGCAGCATCAGGCGCATCGCGCGGACGTAGTCGCCCGTGAAGCCCCAGTCGCGGCGCGCCTCGAGATTTCCCAGGCGCAGCTCCTTCTGCAGACCCCCGGCGATGCGCGCGGCGCCGAGCGTCACCTTCCGCGTGACGAACTCCGCCCCGCGCCGCGGCGACTCGTGGTTGAAGAGAATTCCGGAGACGGCGTACATCCCGTACGACTCGCGGAAGTTCACGGTGATCCAGTGGCCGTAGAGCTTCGCGACGCCGTAGGGACTGCGCGGCTGGAACTTGGTCTGCTCGTCCTGGGGCGAGGTGTCGACGTTGCCGAACATCTCCGAGGAAGACGCCTGGTAGAAGCGGATGCGCGGGTTGACCATCCGGATCGCGTCGAGCAGGCGCGTGACCCCGAGGCCGTTGAACTCTCCCGTGAGCACCGGCTGGGAGAACGACGCGGGCACGAAGGACTGGGCGGCGAGGTTGTAGACCTCGGCGGGCTCGACCTCGCGCAGGGCGGTGATGAGCGACGTCTGGTCGAGGAGGTCCCCGGCCACGAGATCGATCTTCTCGAGCAGGTGCGAGAGCCGCTGGAAGCTGCGCGCGCTCGCCCGCCGCACGAGTCCGTGGACGCGGTAGCCCTCTTCGAGCAGATGCTCGGCGAGGTACGACCCGTCCTGTCCGTTGATGCCGGTGATGAGGGCGGTCTTCATGGGAGCTCGGAGTATATGGCAGGGAGATGGGTATTAAGTCCATTGTTTTCAAGAGGCTCGGGCGGACGCCCAAGAGGCATCGGGAGGGCTACTAGCACTCGTCGTCGATGAGTGCTAGTATTCGTATCCTCTCCGAGCCCGGTCGGGCCCGGGGGACGTCAGAGAAGCAACCAAGAGGAGGCAGGCATGAAGATTCGACCGCTTTACGACCGGATTCTCGTCAAGAGGCTCGAGACCCAGGAGCTCAAGAAGGGGGGAATCATCATCCCCGACACCGCCAAGGAGAAGCCCATGGAGGCCGAGGTGGTGGCCGTCGGCAAGGGCAAGATCAACGAGGAAGGCAAGCAGCTCCCGCTCGACGTGAAGAAGGGAGACCGCATCCTCATCGGCAAGTACGCCGGCACCGAGATCAAGATCGACGACGAGGAGCACCTGATCCTGCGTGAGGACGAAGTGCTCGCGGTCGTCGAGAAGTAAGAGTAAGGAGACACAGACATGGCAGCGAAAACGATTCTGTACGGTGAGGAGGCGCGGCAGCGCGTCCTCCACGGCGTCAACAAGCTCGCCGATGCGGTGAAGGTCACCCTCGGTCCCAAGGGCCGCAACGTCGTCATCGAGAAGAAGTTCGGGTCCCCGACGATCACCAAGGACGGCGTCACGGTCGCCAAGGAGATCGAGCTCCAGGATGCGCTCGAGAACATGGGCGCCCAGATGGTCCGTGAGGTCGCTTCGAAGACTTCCGACGTGGCCGGCGACGGCACGACGACGGCGACGGTGCTCGCCCAGGCGATCTACCGCGAGGGCATCAAGAACGTCACGGCGGGCTCGAACCCGATGGAGCTGAAGCGCGGGATCGACGCCGCGGTGAAGTCGGCCGTGGAAGCGCTCAACAAGCTTTCCAAGCCGGTCGAAGGCAAGGACATCGCCCACGTCGGCACGATCTCGGCCAACAACGACGGCGAGATCGGCAAGATCATCGCCGAGGCGATGGACAAGGTCGGCAAGGACGGCGTGATCACGGTCGAGGAGGCCAAGGGGCTCGAGACGACCCTGGAAGTCGTCGAGGGGATGCAGTTCGACCGCGGCTACCTCTCCCCGTACTTCATCACCGACGCCGAGCGGATGGAATGCATTCTCGAGAACGTCAAGGTTCTGCTCTTCGAGAAGAAGATCTCGAACATGAAGGACCTGCTCCCGATCCTCGAGCAGATCGCCAAGCAGGGCAAGCCCCTTCTGATCGTGGCCGAGGAGGTCGAGGGCGAGGCGCTCGCGACGCTCGTCGTCAACAAGCTGCGCGGCACGCTGCAGGTCTGCGCCGTCAAGGCCCCGGGCTTCGGTGACCGCCGCAAGGCCATGCTCGAAGACATCGGCATCCTGACCGGCGGCAAGCTCATCTCCGAGGATCTCGGGATCAAGCTCGAGAACGTCAAGTGGGAAGACCTGGGCGACGCAAAGAAGGTCACCGTCGACAAGGACAACACGACCGTCCTCGTGGATGACCGCTCGAAGAAGAAGCAGGAGGCCATCCAGGGCCGCGTGAAGCAGATCCGGACGCAGATCGAGGACACCACCTCCGACTACGACCGCGAGAAGCTGCAGGAGCGGCTGGCCAAGCTCGTGGGCGGAGTCGCCGTCATCAAGGTCGGCGCGTCCACGGAGACCGAGATGAAGGAGAAGAAGGCCCGCGTCGAGGATGCCATGCACGCGACCAAGGCGGCCGTCGAAGAGGGGATCGTCCCCGGCGGCGGCGTGGCGCTTCTGCGCTCGATCGACGCCGTCTCCAAGAGGGCCAACGAGTTGTCGGGCGACGAGAAGATCGGGGCGCGGATCGTGATCCGCGCGCTCGAAGAGCCGACCCGCCAGATCGTGGCCAACGCCGGCGCCGAGGGCTCGGTCGTCATCAACGAGCTCAAGGCCAAGGGCGGCAACTTCGGATTCAACGCCAACAGCGAGAAGGTGGAGGACATGGTGAAGGCCGGGATCATCGACCCGACCAAGGTCACCAAGAACGCCCTCCAGAACGCGGCTTCGATCGCCGGCCTGATGCTGACCACGGAAGCCCTCGTCTCCGAGATCAAGGAGAAGGAGAAGGCTCCCATGGGTGGTCCGGGCGGGGGCGGCATGGGCGGGATGTACTGATCGATCCCGCGGAGATTCGGAATTCCGGGCCCCGGCAAAAGCCGGGGCCCTTTCGTTTTCAGGCCCGCACCGCCGTAGGGCGGGGCTCGCCCCCGCCCGGGCGGCCTCAAGGCACGCCCCTACACGCCGCCTGCTAGAACACTCCCTCAAACGTCTGACACGCCCCCGGGTCTCCCGATTCGAGGCCGCGCCGCAGCCACTCGACGCGTTGGGCGGACGATCCGTGCGTGAAGGACTCGGGCTGCACCCTTCCGGTCGATAGCCGCTGCAGCCGGTCGTCGCCGATCGCAGCGGCCGCGCGCAGTCCCGCTTCGGCGTCGCCCGGCTCGAGGAGCCCCTTCTGCGCCCCGTGATGGCCCCAGACGCCGGCGAAACAGTCGGCCTGGAGCTCGAGGCGCACCGACAGCTCGTTGCCCTGCGCATCCGGCGCGCGCTCCTGGACGCTGCGGACCTTGCGCTCGATGCCCATCAGGTTCTGGACGTGGTGGCCGACCTCATGCGCGACGACGTACGCGCGCGCGAAGTCGCCGGGCGCGCCGAAGCGCTGCGCGAGCTCGTCGAAGAACGAGAGGTCGAGATAGACCCTGCGGTCGTCGGGGCAGTAGAACGGTCCCTGCGCCGCCGACCCGCGGCCGCAGGACGTCTCCGTCAGACCCGTGTAGAGGACGAGCTTCGGGAGCTCGTAGGTCTGTCCCGACTTCGCGAAGATCTCGGTCCAGGTGTCCTCGGTGTCGGCGAGCACGACGGCGACGAATTTCTTTCCCGGGTCGTCGGCCGCGGGACCGCCCGGCGGGCCGGACGGCGGGGGAGCGCCGGTCTCGGCGGCGGGCGGCGAACCGGAGGTCAGGAGCTGCAGAATGCGGATCGGGTCGTTGCCGGTCAGCCAGCCGATCGCGAGCGCGACGAGCACCGTACCGCACCCGAGCGTGACGCCGCGGCCGCCGAACCCGCGCTGGTCTTCGACCTGGTCGCTCTCGCGACGGCCGAGCCACCTCATGGCGCCCTTATACCGCGAATCGCGCGGCGCGGCGGCTATGGCACTGCGATCGGCACGGCCTCGGCCGTCTCGACGCGATTTCGACCGCCGCGCTTGGCGGCGTAGAGTGCGCGGTCGGCCGCCGCGATCAGCGCGTCGGGCGATGCGGCGCCGTCCGGCACGACCGTCGCGACGCCGAGGCTGATCGTGACGACGCCTTTCGGGGAGCGCGGGTGCCGGGTCCCCATGCTCTCGATGCGGGCGCGGAGTGCCTCGGCGACGGCGGCCGCGCCGCGCGCCGGGGTCGAGGGGAGGACCGCGGCGAATTCCTCGCCGCCGAAGCGCGAGACGAGGTCGCCGGGCCGCGTCAGCGCGTGGCGGATCTCACCGGCCACGCGGCGCAGGCAGTCGTCGCCCGTCTGGTGGCCGAAGGCGTCGTTGAAGTCCTTGAAGTGGTCGATGTCGATCATGACGAGCGAGAGCGGCAGGCGATCCCGCACGCCGCGGCGCCACTCGGCGTCGAGCGTCTCGCCGAAGCGGCGTCGGTTTGCGATCCCGGTCAGCGGGTCGAGCGCCGAGAGCTGCTGGAGTCGCTCGTTCAGATGCTCGAGCTCGAGCGTGCGCTCGGCGACCTGCTGCTCGAGCTCGCGCTCGCGCGCGCGGATCCGCAGCGCCCGGAAGCGGCCCAGGCCGAGCGCCGTCAGGATGACCGCGATACCGGTGAGCGCGAGGAACCCGCGCGTCTGGTAGAAGTGCGGGCGGAGCGCGAAGGACACCGAGGCGCCCGTCTCGTTCCAGACGCCGTCGTTGTTGCACGCGAGCACGCGGAAGCGGTAGCCCCCCGGCGGGATGTTCGTGTAGAAGGCGACGCGCCGCGTCCCGGCCTCGATCCACTCGCGGTCGAACCCCTCGAGCCGGTAGCGGAAGTTCACGCGGCCGGGATCGACGAGGGACAAACCGGCGTAGTGGAACTCGAGGTCGCCGTGACCCGGCGGAATGCGCGCGCCCTCGGGCGCCTCCACGGTCCGGCGGTCCACGAGAACGCGCTCGATCGCCACGGGCGGCGGAATCGGATTGGTCTGGATCCGGTCGGGGTCGATGACGACGGCGCCCTCGACCGTGGGGAACCAGAGGCGCCCGTCGCGCGCCTTCCAGGCGGCGGGCTGCGTGAAGCCGCTGCACTCGGCCGAGCGCATGCCGTCGGCGCGGCCGAACGCGACGGACGTCACGGACGCGCGCTCGCCGCGGGCGAGCGCCTCGAGCTCGGAGCGCGCGACGCGGTAGATGCCGCGGCTGCAGCTCATCCACAGGTTGCCGCGGCCGTCCTCGAGGATCCCGTACTGGACGTCGTCGAAGAGGCCCTCGCGGCGCGTGTACCGGGTGAACTTGCCGTCCTTGAAACGGTTCAGGCCGCCGCCGTCGGTGCCGATCCAGAGGCAGCCGTCTTCGTCCTCGTAGAGCGAGAGCACGGTGTCGTCCGACAGGCCGTCCACGGTGCGGTAGCTCGTGAAGCGGCCGCCGGCGAAACGGTCGAGGCCGCCGCCCTCGGTGCCGATCCAGAGGCTTCCGGCGCGGTCCTCGAGGATCGCGAGCACCGTCGGCGACGAGAGGCCTTCGTGCGGGCCGTAGACGGTGAACGCGTCGCCGCGGACGGCCACGAGCCCGCCGTCGTCGGTGCCGATCCAGAGCGTGCCGGCGCGGTCGCGGTACATCGCGCGCACGATTTCGCTCGGCATCCCATCCTTTTTGTGAAAGACGCGGAAATGGCCGTTCTCGAGCCGATCGACGCCGTCGCCCCAGGTCCCGATCCAGAGCCGCCCGGCCCCGTCCTCGGCGAACGACCGCACGAAGTCGCCCGAGAGGCCGTTCTTCGTCGTCAGCGAGGAGAAGCGTCCCTTCTCGAACCGGGTCGCGCCCGCGCCGCGCGTTCCGAGCCAGATCGCGCCCTCGTGGTCCTCGAAGATCGTGCGGACGCGATCGCTCGACAGGCCCTCCTCCTGCGTGTAGGCGGTGAACTTGCCGTCCTCCAGGCGATTGAGTCCGCCGGTCACGGTGCCGAGCCAGAGGCTGCCCTCGCGGTCCTCGCAGATCGAGAGCACCGTGTCGTCGGACAGCCCGCCCGCGGGCGTGAGCGTCGAGATCTTCTCGTCTGCGAGCCGCGCGAGACCGCCGCCGCGCGTACCGATCCAGAGATTTCCGTCGCGGTCGCGCTGTAGCGACTCGACCGCGTCGCTCGGGAGACCCTCGCGCGGCCCGTAGACCTTGAAGGCGCCGTCGCGGAAGCGCGCGAGGCCGCCGCCGTCGGTGCCGATCCAGAGGTCGTCGTGGCGGTCCACGAGGATCGCCTGGACGACGTCCGACGGGAGGCCATCCTTCTTCGAGTAGGTCGTGACCTTCCCGTCGCGCAGGCGCGCGAGGCCGCCGCCGTCGGTGCCGATCCAGAGATTCCCCTCTCCGTCGGCGGCGACCGACCAGACGTGATCGGCGGGCAGGCCCTGCTTCGACGTGAACCCGGTGAGCTTCCCCTCCTTGAGGCGGTTCACGCCCCCGTTCGTGCCGACCCAGAGCGCGCCGTCCCGATCCTCGGAGAGCGAGAGCACGCGGTCGCTCGTCAGGCCTTCTCGGGTCGTGTAGGCGGTGAACTTCCCGTCCTGGAAGCGGTGGAGTCCCCCCCAGGTGCCGACCCAGAGCACTCCCTGACGGTCCTGGTACAGCGCCTGGACGTTGCTGTTGCGCATCCCCGGCGTGTTGCCCTTGTCGAACACGGTGAAGGAGACGCCGTCGAATCGGACGAGGCCGCGCTCGGTGCCGAGCCAGAGGTAGCCGTCCTTCGTCTGGAGGATCGCCTGGATCGAGTTCTGGGGCAGGCCCTGATCGGTCTTCCAGACCTGGCGTGCGTACTGGGTGAGCGCTTTGCCGGGGTCGAGGGCCGCCGCGGCGCCGGCCGTGAGAAGCATCGCTCCCGCGATCGCCGTGAGGCGCCGGATGGCCTGGCTTGGAGGGGATGGCCGCGGTGGGCCCACGTCTGATTGTAACAAGGCGGGGCGCGAGGCCCCGTCCGGCGGCCTCTTTTGCCATACTCGCTCGCCCGAATCCGATGAAGCCGCTCGTCTGCTGTCTCCTGCCGCGCCCGCCGCATCCGAGCCGCGACGGGGGAGCCATCCGGATGTACTTCCTCCTCCGCGGTCTCGCAGCGGAGGCCCGCGTCCGCGCGCTCGTCGCTGCGTCCTCCGGACCGGCCAGCCGGCGAGTATCCGGACGGCGTCGCGCCGCTCGAGGTGCCGCACGCGCTCGGAGCGGCGGTTCGCGCGCGCGCCGTCCTCGAGAGCCTCGGGACGCGAGAGGCTTATCCGGAGCTTCTGTACCGGTCCCCGCAGCTCTCTCGCGAGCTCACCCGGATCGTCGCGGACGAGAGGCCGGCGCGCGTCGTCGCGCTCTCGTACCACCTCGGCCCGGCCGCCGCGGAATCCGGCGCCTCCTCCTGGGTGGACTTCCAGAACGTGGACTCCGAGATCTGGCGCCGCCTCGGCGAGACGTCGCCGTCGTTGCCCGCGCGCCTCTTCGCGAGGGCGCAGGCGCCGCTCGTCGAGGCGTTCGAGGAGGCCGTGCTCCGCAAGGCCGGCGGCGCGTCCTGCGTCTCGCGGCGGGATGCCGTCGCGCTCGCCGCGCGCGCGCCGGGCCGCGACGTGGCCGTCGTTCCCAACGGCGTGGATCTGGCGCGTTACGCGTTCCGCGAGGCGGCGCCATCCGATTCGGTCCTCTTCTTCGTCGGCGATCTCGCCTGGGCGCCGAACGCCGACGGTATCCGATGGTTCCTGGACCGGGTCTGGCCCGAGATCCGGCGCCGGCGTCGCGAGGCGCGGGTCGAAATCCTGGCGCGCGAGCGGCCGGCGGATCTCGTGCGAGCGGCCGGTCCGGACGTCCGTTTTGCGTATTCCGACGACACGCGACCCTACTGGGCGCGGGCCGCCGTGGCGATCGTGCCGCTCCTCTCGGGCGGCGGCACGCGGCTGAAGATCCTCGAGGCCGCGGCGTGCGGCGTGCCGGTCGTCTCGACTCGCGTCGGGGCCGAGGGACTGGATCTCGAGACGGGATCGGAGATCGCGATCGCCGGCGACGCTTCCGAATTCGCCTCCGAGGTCGTGCGGCTGCTCGCCGACGCGCCGGCCGCGCGGCGGCAGGCCGACGCGGCGCGGCGCAAGGTCGCGGCGCAATACGGGTGGGACGGAATCGGCGCCGCGTTCGCGCGCGCCGTTCTCGAGCGAAGCACGGCGCGATGACCGCCGCCGCGGCGATCCTCCTGCTCGTGTCGGTGTGGCTCGCCGTCTGGTCGTACCTGCTCTACCCGCCGTGGATCCGGCGGATCGCGCGCCGGGCTCCGCCGCTTCCCGTCCCGCCGCCGCAGGGGCCGCCGCCATCCGTCGAGGTGCTCGTCGCCGCGGCCGACGAAGAGCGCGTGATCGGAGCGCGCGTCGAGGACCTGAAGGCGCAGGCCTACGGCGGGCCTTTCGCGATCGCCGTCGGATGCGACGGATGCGCCGACGGCACCGCCGGCGCGGCGCGGCGGACGATCGGCGGCGCCGGGCGCGTCGTCGAGTACCCGGAGCGCCGGGGAAAGGCCGCGGTCCTCGACGATCTCGTCGCGTCGTCGACGGCCGACGTTCTCGTCTTCACCGACGCCAACACGCGCTTCGACGCGGACGCCGTGCGGCGGCTCGCGGAAGTTTTCGCCGATCCGGCCGTGGGGGCGGCGTGCGGCCGCCTGTCGCTCGAGGCCGCCGACGGCAAGCCGTCTCCGGAAACGGCCTTCTGGGACTGGGAGACCGCGACGAAGCAGTCGGAAGGGAGGCTCGGCGTCTGCCTCGGCGCCAACGGCGCGATCTACGCGGCGCGGCGGCGCGCGGTGGTCCCGCTTCCGTCGGGGACGATTCTCGACGACCTGCTCATCCCCGCGCGCGCCGCGGCGGACGGCGCGTCTTCGGTCTTCGTGGCCGAGGCCGTCGCGCGGGAGACGCTTCCCGCCCGCCTGCGTGACGAGATGTCGCGCCGCTTCCGCATCGGAGCGGGCGCCGGGCAGGTTCTGCGGCGCGAGCGATGGCTCTGGGATTTCCGGAAGCGGCCGCTGCTCGCGCTGGTCTTCTTCTCGCGCAAGGCGGCGCGCTGGCTCGCGCCGGTCGCCGCGCTTCTCGCCGCCGTCGCGGCGCTCGGAAGCCGCGCGCTCGCGCCCTACGCCGGGGGAGCGCTCGCCGTCGCCGCGGCGCTGGCCCTGTCGGCGCTCGGATCCGGGGCGCCCGGGCGCCGGGGCAGGCTCTATTATTTCGCCGTGATCAATCTCGCCCTCTCGGCCGGAGTTCTGGCCGGCCTTCTCGGCTACCGGCGGCCGGCCTGGAAGCCGGTCTCCCGGCGGACTTGAGCGCCCGCGGCCACTCGGCCTTCCGCCCGGTGGCCGTCACCGGCGACGTGGCGGTTTGCGCCCTGGCGCTCTACCTCTCGTTCCGATTGCGGACGCGGGTCTCGATTCCGGGCACGGAGACGCTGTTGCCCCTCGAGAAGGTGCGGTTCACGCTCGGCAATCTCGTGCTCTTCCTCGCGGCGCAGGGGATCTCGCTCTCGCTCTTCGGCCTCTACGGGGCGCGCGAGCGGTTTCGCGATCCGCTGGCGCGGCGGCTCGTGCCGGCGGTCCTGCTCCAACTCGTGATCCTCTCGTCGATCTACTTCCTCGCGCTCGCGCAGCCTTACGCGTTTCCGCGCTCGGTCCTCGTCCTCTACGTCGCGCTCGACCTCGCGCTGCTCGCGCCCTGGCGCGCGGCGCTCGACCGACTTTTCCCGCAGCCGCAGCGCCGCGCGGCGATCGTGGGCGCCGGGCCGGCGGCGGCCCTCGTCGCCGACGCGATCCGGCGGCATCCCTGGACCGGCGTCCAGATCGTCGGTGCGATCGGCCCGGCCGGGGACACACCCGGTCTCGCGCACCTGGGAGAGATCGCGGCGCTCGCCGAGATCGCGTCGCGAGATCGGATCGATGACCTCATCCTGACGCCGGAGGGGCCATCCTGGCGGGACCGGCTCGCGTCGGCGCTGCCGCCGGACCTGCGATCCGAGATCCTCGTCTGGCCCTCGCCGTTCGAGACGATGATCGGGCGCCTTCGGTTCCGCATCGTCGGGGACGTGCCGCTCCTCGAAGCGAAGATCCGCCCGATCGAGGGCCTCGGCGCCGCCGTCAAGCGCGCCCTCGACGTGGGCCTGGCCGTGCTGCTGCTCCTTCCGCTCGGGCCGGTGCTGGCCGTCGCCGCGCTCTTCGTCGCGGGGACCTCGCGCGGCGGCGTCTTCTACCGGCAGAAGCGGGTCGGCAAGGACGGACGCGTCTTCGGTCTGTGGAAGCTCCGCACGATGCGGCCCGGCGCGGAGATCGAGACGGGCGCGGTGCTCGCGACCCCCGACGACGCGCGCGTGACGGTCGTCGGGCGCCTCCTGCGCGCCGCGCGCGTGGACGAGATCCCGCAACTCGCGAACGTGCTGCGCGGCGACATGAGCCTCGTCGGGCCGCGGCCCGAGCGGCCGGAGTTCACCGAGCGCTTCTCGGAGTCCGTCGCGGGGTGGCGTCTGCGCAACGCCGTGCGTCCGGGGCTGACGGGGCTCGCGCAGATCTCCGGGGACTACGCCTCGGAACCGGAGATCAAGCTGCGCTACGATCTCGCCTATCTGAACAACTGGTCTCTGGGGCTCGACCTCGCGATTCTTCTCCGCACGCTGCCCGTCGTGTTGACGCGGCGGGGGATCTGACGTGGCCGCCGAGGATCCGCGCCCTCCGGCCGGATCCGCGCCGCTCCGCGAGCGGCGGGCGCGCATCGCCGTCGTCATGCCGGCCTACAACGCCGAGAAGACGCTCGAGCGCACCCACGCCGACATTCCGGCGAATGCCGTGGACGACATCATCCTCGTCGACGACGCCTCGCGCGACCGCACGGTCGAGGTGGCGCGCCACCTGGGGCTCCACGTCGTGACGCACGCGCGCAATCGGGGATACGGCGGGAACCAGAAGACCTGCTACCGCACGGCGCTGGAGCGCGGCGCCGACATCGTGGTCATGGTGCACCCCGACCACCAGTACGACCCGAAGGTCATCCCCGACCTGATCGGGCCCCTGCTCGCGGGACAGTGCGACGCCGTCTTCGGTAGCCGCATGCTCGGAGGCAGTCCGATCCAGGGCGGGATGCCGAAGTGGAAGTACCTCGGCAACATCTTCTTGACGGCCGTCGAGAATGCGACATTCCTGATCTATCTGACGGAGTACCACAGCGGGTTCCGCGCGTACTCGCGGCGGTATCTCGAGTCGGTCGCGCTCGACGCGAACTCCGACGGCTTCGTCTTCGATACCGAGATCATCGCGCAGGGCATCGCAAGGGGTCTGCGCATCCGCGAGATCCCGATTGAGACGCGATATTTCGACGAGGCCTCGCAGATCGCGTTCGGTCCTTCGGTGCGCTACGGGTTCGCGATCCTCAAGACGATGGCGCTCTACAAGCTCCACGCCTGGGGCATCTGGTCGGCTCCGATCTTTCGAGCTCCCGCTTCCGCGGCGCCTGGGTAACGCCACCGGCCAGCGGGTCAGCGTGTCGATCAATCGGGAAGAAGAGGGGGTTCCGTGAGCAGCCCCGCCTTCAAGTCGTTCTCGCGCTTCGCCACGTCCTCCATCATGCGCTTCGACAGCGCCCCGGGCAGAGCGGAAGCGAGCGCCGGGCTGATCCAAAGCGCGCGCAGGAGTGCCGCCTGGGCCTCGGGTCTCTCGCCGGCGAGCGCGTGCGCGCGGCCGAGGTTGAGGTCGATCTCCGCCCGCTCTCCCGTCGCGAGCGCATCCCGGTAGAAGTCGAGGGCCTCGAGCCCCTTTCCGCGGACGAGCCGCGCGGAGCCGGCGAGAAGACGCGGCCGCGGATCGCCGGGCAGGTGCGGCGTGGCCCGGGCGGCCCACGCGGCGGCGCGGTCGAGCGCAGGACCGGCCTCCGCCGCTCCAGTCAGCGCACGGCGCAGCGCGTCGCTTCCGCGGCGGACCTCGCGCTCGCCCCGGTAGCGCGCGACCTCGGGCCAGAGGAGGGTGGCGAGCGCGGCGGCGGCGGCGAGGCGGAGAAGATTTCTCACGCCGCTTCGCCCGATTCCGCGGAGACGCGCCAGCCGCGTCCGGCCGCGAGCAGCAGCGGGATCGCCGAGATCGGCCGCTGCAGCGGAAACCACGTGAGCGCGCCGACGCCTCCCGCGACGAGCATCGAAAGGAGGAGCGCCGCTTCGGCCGACGCGGGACCGCCGCGGCGCACGGCGCGGGCCAGCGCCGCGAGGAGCGCGACGAAAGCGCCGATCGCCGCGACGCCGGCGAGGCCGCCTTCGGCCACCGCCTGGAGCGGCTCCGAGTGGGCCTCGCCGTAGGAGCTGGTGACGAGCGGGTTCACGTAGCGCCGGCGCGACCGGATTTCCGCCTTCAGGCGGTGCCGCACGAACTCTGCGGAAAACGTGCCGGGACCGAATCCCATGACCGGGCGCTCGCGCGCCATTTCGGCGGCCGCGGACCAGGGCCCGAGGCGATAGGTCAGGAGCGCGTCCCAGTCGCCCCTTCGGGCCGCCGCGACGGCGTCCGCGACGCGCGTCCGCGCGGGCCGGTAGAGCGCGAACGCCGCGGCGGCCAGCGCCGCGACGGCGACGATCGGCAGAAGAGCGCTCCGTCCGCGCCGCGCGAGAAGGAGCGCGACCGCGCCGGCCGCGAGCGCCGTCAGGGACGTCAGGTTCTGGTTGACGACGAGGTCGGCGACGCCGAGCGCGAGACCGGCGGTGGCGAGCGCCCGCGTGGCCGGCCGGCGGCTCTCGAGCGCGAGCGCCATCGCCGCGGCGCCCGCGAGAGCGAGGGCGAGCGCAAGATAGCCGACGTTTCCCGCGAAAGCGCCTGTCGCCCCGCGCGCGCCGGTCACTTCGATCGGCAGCGGCCGGTAGATGCCCCAGCCCTGCAGCAGCGAGACGGTCAGGTTGACGGCGCAGAGCCCGAAGAAGAGCAGAAGGAGCGGCCGGCCGTATCGCGCCGTGACGCGCGAGGCGCCGAGGGGCAGCAGGAGCGAAAAGACGAGAAGGCCCCGGAGGGCGTCGAGCGACACGGCCTGGCGCGGCGAGGCGAGAGCGGAGATCACGGCGCCGCCGAGGGCCGCCGCGGCGAGCGCGAGCACGATTCGCGAGGACCTCGGGGCGCCGCGCCAGAGGGAGCGAAGCGGAGTTCCGACGCGCCGGGACGGCCACAGGAACGCCGCGGCCGCCGCGACGGCGACGAAGAGGAGCGCCGCGGCGCGCTTGGGCGCGTCGAAGGAGGCGTCGGCCGCCGGATCGACGAGGAGCGCCGCGCCCGCGAGCGCGGCGGCGAGGGCCGCGGCGGCCACCATCGCCGGACGGTCCGGACCCGAGGGCGCGGCCGGCTCTTTCTTTCCGCGGCGGGACACGCGCGGATTAGAGCAGATTTTGGACTTTCGAACGGCGTCCGCGCGTTGTCACGGGAGACGCTCTTCGCCCCGCGGACGGCGTCTCCCGAAACGGCTATGCTCGATCCCTCGCCATGAGAACCGGGTCCCGTCCTCGCCGCCGTGTCTCGCTCCATCTCTGGATGTACCGACGGCGCGCGGTCATCCTCGCCTCCCTCGCGGGCGTCCTCCTCGCGACGACGCTCGTGGTCGGATACTTCACGCGCGTCGTCGTGACGCGCTTCGACGGCCGGCGCTGGAGCCTGCCCTCGCGCATCTATTCCGACATGGCCGTCTGGCGCCGCGGCGACGGCGGCAGCGCGGACCGACTCGTACGGAAGCTCGAGCGGCTCCTGTACCAGGAGACGTCGAACGCGCCGTCGCGGCCGGGTACCTACCGGCGCGCGGGCAACGCCGTCGAGGTGTGGACGCGCGACTTCTTCTATCCGGGGCGTCTCGTCCGTGGCCTGCCCGTGCGCGTCGAGTACGGCGGCAGCGCCGTCAAGTCGATCGCCTCGTTCGACGGCGAGCGCCTGGACGCGCTCGTCATCGAGCCGGAGCGCCTGGGCTCGGTCTTCGGCGAGGAGTTCGAGGACCGCACGCTCGTCCGCCTCTCGGAGGCGCCGCGCACGCTGACCGATGCGATCCTCGTGACCGAGGATCGGGACTTCTACCGGCACCCGGGCGTCTCGATCCGCCGGAGCCTCGGCGCGGTCGTCTCGAACATGAAGGGCGGCGCCACGCAGGGCGGCTCGACGCTGACGCAGCAGCTCGTGAAGAACCTCTACCTTTCGCCGGAACGGACGCTCAAGCGCAAGGCGGTCGAGGCGATCCTCGCGCTGATCCTCGACGCCCGGTACTCGAAGGACGAGATCTTCGAGGCGTACCTCAACGAGATCTACCTCGGCCAGCACGGGTCGATCGCCGTGACCGGAGTCGGCGAGGCGTCGCGCTTCTACTTCGGCAAGCAGGTCGAGGACCTGGACCTCGCGGAGTCGGCGACGCTCGCCGGCATGATCAAGGCGCCGAACGTCTTCTCGCCGGCGCGCAACCCCGAGAAATCGCGGCAGCGGCGCGATCTCGTGCTTCGCCTGATGCGCGACGAGGGCAAGATCGACGAGCGCCAGCTCGCCGCCGCGCTCGCCGAGCCCGTCTCGACGCGGTCGTCGAACCCCGAGCGGACGATCGCGCCGCACTTCGTGGATTTCGTCAAGTCCGAGCTCACGGAGCGTTACGGCCAGAAGCTCAAGACCGAGGGCCTGCAGATCTACACGACGCTCGACGTGGACCTCCAGCAGGCGGGACAACGTGCGATCGCGGACGGGTTGACGGCGCTCGAGAAGAACTACCGGCGTCTCGGGGCCGCCGCCAAGGAGGGCGAGGGGCTGCAGGGCGCGCTCATCGGGCTCGAGCCCGAGACGGGCGCCGTGCGCGTCTTCGTCGGCGGCCGCGACTATCGCCTCTCGCAGTTCAACCGCGTCACGCAGGCGCACCGTCAGCCGGGCTCGCTCTTCAAGCCGTTCGTCTTCCTCGCGGCGTTCTCGCGCAGCGACCTCCCCGTTCCGATCACGCCGGCGTCGGTCTTCGTGGACTCGCCGATCACGATCGCGTGGGACGAGCGGGCGGACGACCAGATCTGGACGCCGCGCAATTACGACGGCCAGTTCCGCGGCGCGATATCGGCGCGGCGGGCCGTGGAGCTCTCGATCAACATACCGACGGTGCGCGTGGCCCTGGCCGCGGGGCTGCCTACGGTCGTCGGCGCGGCGCGCGCGGCCGGAATCGGCTCGCGCCTGCGCGCGTATCCGTCCGTCGCGCTCGGCGCGTTCGAGATCTCGCCGATGGAAATCGCCGCGGCCTACGCCGTCCTCGCCAACGGCGGCGTGCGCGTGCGGCCGTGGGCGATCGTCGGCGTGCTGACCGGAGACGGCGGCGTGCTCGACCGGAAGGAGACGGCGATGGAGCCGGCGCTGCCGGCCGACGCGGTCTTCCTCGTGGACTCGCTCCTGCGCGGGGCGGTGGACCGCGGCACGGCCACGGGCGCGCGGGCGGGCGGTGTCCGCGGCGTCCTCGCGGGAAAGACGGGAACCACCAACGACGGGCGCGACGCGTGGTTCGTCGGGTTCTCGCCGCGCTTCCTGACGGCGACCTGGGTCGGCTACGACGACAACCGCGCACTGCAGCTCTCCGGCACGCAGGCGGCGGTTCCCATCTTCGCGGACTTCTCGAAGGCGCTGCCGGCGCAGTTCTTCAAGGCAGACTTTCCGGTCCCCTCCGACATCGTCACCGCCGATATCGATCCCGAGAGCGGAATGCTCGCGACGTCCGCCTGCCCCGAGCGGATGAAGGAGGTCTTCATCGAGGGGACGGCGCCCACGCAGGAGTGCCGCCTCCACCGCGGCTTCCTGACGTCCAACCTTCACTGACGCGGACGCGCCCTCGCCTTTCTGGTAAGTTCGCCGTTTTCATGGCACGTCGCCTCCAGCGTCCTCCGTCGCCCGCCATCCGGATCCGGGGAGCCCGTACCCACAACCTGAAGGACGTCTCCGTTTCGATTCCGGTCGGGCGCCTGACGGTGATCACCGGCGTCTCGGGATCCGGCAAGTCGTCGCTCGCCTTCGACACGCTGTACGCGGAGGGGCAGCGCCGCTACGCGGAGTCCCTCTCCACATACGCCCGGCAGTTCCTCGAGCGGCTCGACCGGCCGGACGTCGAGTCGATCGAGCCCGTGCCTCCGGCCATCGCGCTCGAGCAGAAGAACGGGGTACGCAACGCGCGCTCGACGGTCGGGACGCAGACGGAGATCCACGACACCCTGCGCCTGCTCTTCGCGCACGGCGGATCGACGACATGCCCGGACTGCGGAGTCGAAGCGGTTCCCGGCGGCGTGGATCGCGCCGTGGAGGCGATCGCGAGCGCGCCGGAGGGCACGCGCGTGACGCTCGTCGCGCCGATCGCCTGGCCCGCGGCCGCCGTCGCCAGAGGACGCTCCGCGAAGCGCCGGGCAGAGGAGGAGCGCTTGCGGCTATCGGAGCTCAAGCGCGCCGGATTCTTCCGGACGCTCGACGCCTCCGGCCGGACCGTCGAGATCGGCGAGACGGTCGAGGGACTGCTCGACGCGCAGGGAAACCTGCCGCTCGTCGTGGGACGCTTCGCCATCCGCGAGGCCGCGCGGCCCGAGATCGCCTCGGCCGCGGAGACCGCCTTCGCCCTCGCGGCGCGCGTGACGGCCGTCTCCGAGAACGGCGCGCGGACGTTCCCGCGAGGCCTCCACTGCCCGCGCTGCGCGCGCGAGTTCCGCGACCCCACGCCGCCGCTCTTCGCGTTCAACTCGCCGCTCGGCGCCTGCGCGGCCTGCCAGGGCTTCGGCCGGGTGATCGGCGTGGACCTCGAGAAAGTCATTCCGGATCCGGGCCTCGTGCTCGAGGACCGACCGATCGCGCCGTGGAACACGCCGGCATACGAGTCCGCGTACGACGATCTCTTCCGAGCCTGCAGGCGCTACTCGGTGCGCACGGACATTCCCGTCAGGCGCCTCTCGGCGCACGAACGGGAGGTCCTCATCGAAGGGCGCGGCGATTTCTACGGCGTCCGCGGGTTTTTCGACTGGCTGGAGACCAAGCGCTACAAGATCCACGTCCGCGTGCTGCTCGCGCGGTATCGCGCGTACACGCTTTGCCCCGAGTGCCGCGGCGCGCGGCTCACGCCGGCGGCGCTCTGCGTGCGCTTCCGCGGCCGCACGATCGCCGAGGTGTGCGACCTGCCGCTCGCGGATCTGGACCGCTGGCTCGCCGAGATCCGGCTCTCGCCCGCCGAGGAAGAGCGGCTGTCGTCGGTCATGGCCGAGATCCGGTGCCGCGTGCGCTACATGAACGATGTCGGCCTCGGCTATCTCACGCTCTCGCGGGCCGCGCGCACGCTCTCGGGCGGCGAGGCGCAGCGGATCGGCCTCGCCTCGGCGCTCGGCGGCGCGCTGACCGGAACGCTCTACGTCCTCGACGAGCCGACGATCGGCCTCCACGCGGCCGACACGCGAAGACTGCTCGGGATCCTCCGGCGCCTGGCGGACCGCGGCAACACCGTGGCGGTCGTCGAGCACGACCCGGAGGCCATCTCCTCGGCCGATCACGTGATCGATCTCGGGCCGGGCGCCGGAAGCCGCGGAGGGCAGCTCCTCTTCGAGGGCACGCCGCGCGCGCTCGCCCGCGTGCGCGCCTCGGCGACCGGCGCGCTGCTGCGGCGGCGCGGGATTCGCGGCGCGGCCCCTGCCGGTGCGGCGCCGCGCCCGGCGGGCCGCCTCGTGGCGTTCCGGCGCGCGGAGGGCGCCGTCACGATTCGCGGCGCGCGGGCGCACAACCTGAAGGACCTGACCGTGCGGCTGCCGCTCGGCCGGCTCGTCGCCGTGTCGGGCGTCTCGGGCTCCGGCAAGTCCACGCTCGTGCGCGACGTGCTCTACAACGCGTTCGCGCGCCGGGTGAAAGGCGTCGTCCAGCTCGAGGTCGGAGAGCACGACGGCATCGAGGGGCTGGACGGCGTCGCCGACGTCCTTCTCGTGGATCAGAGCCCGCTCGGCCGCTCGGCGCGGTCGAACCCGGTGACCTACATGAAGGCCTGGGACGAGATTCGCCAGGTCTTCGCGCGATCCGCCGCGCGGCGGCGCCTCTCGGCGCGCGACTTCTCTTTCAATGCGTCCGGCGGGCGGTGCGAGGCGTGCAAGGGCACCGGCTGGCAGACGATCGACATGCAGTTCCTGGCTGACGTGACGGTGCGCTGCGACGTCTGCGACGGCGCGCGCTTCCAGGGCCGCGTGCTCGCGGCGCGCTGGCGGGGACAGAACATCGCCGATCTGCTCGCGATGACGGTCGAGGACGCGGTCGCGTTCTTCGCCGGCGAGGAGAAGATCGCGCGCCGCCTGCAGCCTCTGATCGACGTGGGGCTCGGGTACCTGCCGCTCGGCCAGCCGACCGCGACGCTCTCGGGCGGCGAAGCGCAGCGGCTGAAGCTGGCCTCGTTCCTCGAGATCCGCCCGGCCGCCGCGCGCGGGACGCTCTTTCTCTTCGACGAGCCCACGACGGGGCTCCACGCCGTCGACGTGGACCGGCTGCTCGCGACCTTCCGGCGGCTCCTCTCGCGCGGGCACTCGATCGTCGCGATCGAGCACCATCTCGAGTTCCTCGCCGCCTCCGACTGGATCGTGGACCTGGGACCGGGCGGCGGGGATCAGGGAGGGCGCCTCGTGGCCGAGGGTCCGCCCGAGGAGATCGCGCGCCATCCGGCGAGCGTTACGGGGAAGTTCCTCGCCGAGATGGCGGCGCCGCCCCCGCCGCCGAGGGAGCGAAAGGCGCGCGAAGGCCGAGGTTAGCGGGGCGTCGCGGGCGCCGCCGCTCCCGCCTTCGCTTTCGAGCGCTCCAGGAACTCCTTCAGCCCGTCGCGGCCCGCCCAGCCTTCCATTCGCGCGATCTCCTTGCCGTCGGCCGACGCGACGACGAGCGTCGGGAACGCGCTGACGGCATACCGGTGCTGGAGCTCTTCGACGAGCGGCGGATTCTTGCCTTCCTCGCTCTCGCGGTCCGTGACGCGCACCGGCACGAACGCCCCGTTCGCGTAGCCGGCGAGCTCGGCGTTCCCCCAGCCTTCCTTGTCGAGCTGGTGGCAAGGACCGCACCAGGCGGCCCCGAAGTCGTAGAGGACGGGACGTCCCGCCGACGCTGCGTCGCGTCGGGCCTTTTCGGCCGCGACCCAGCGCACGAGCGGAGGGTCCGCGCCGGGCGCCGCGGCCTTCCTTCCGGCGTCCGACTTCTCCATGACGCCCGAGACGACGCGGAAGAGGAGCGCCGCGAGCAGAACGAAGAAGATCGCTCCCGAGAGCTTCGATTGCGATCCGCGCGGCGCGAGCGCCGCTTCCGACCCGATCCGATCAGTCGCGTCCATACGAGAACTCCCGCCGGCTGAAAACGAGCGCCGCCAGCGTCAGAAATACCACGACCGCGAGCACGAACTGCCCCGTCGGCTCGCCGAGCGCGTGCCGGCCGCGCAGGACCTCGCTCCAGTCCACTTCGGGCAGGACGTTCCGCCGCGCCCCTTCGCCGGCCGTCGTGAGCCAGGGTCTGTGGAGCGTCCGGCCGAGGCCCGGCACGACCTGGAGCAGGATCGACAGCAGGATGTAGGCGAGGACGTCGGCGTACCCGCGCAGGAACGTCGAAAAGAAGAGCAGGATCGCGGCGAAGAGGCTCGCGTTCAGGAGCGCCGCCCCAACGCCCCGCGCGAGCGATTCCGGCGAGACGGCGGACGACGACGCGGCGCCGAGGGCCCGCGGCAGAACTACGGCGAGGAGCACCGTGAGGCCGCAGGTGCCCGCGAGAAACGCCGCGTAAGCCGCGAGAATCCCGAGGTACCGGCCGAAGAGGTACGAGGTCCGGCGGATCGGCCGCGCCAGGATCATCTGGAGCGCGCCGCTCGAGGCGTCGCGGGAGACGGACCCCGCCGCGATCAGGACGATCGCGAGAAAACCGCTCTCGAGCGCGCGCTCGGGCTCCGACAGCGCGGCCTGGATCGCGGTCAGGAGCGCCAGCACGCCGAGCGCCGTCGCCATCGCGGGGGAGCCGAAGCGCTGGCGCAGGAAGCGCCTCACCATCTCGGTCACGCGCCGCCTCCGGTGCGGAACATCTCCTCGAGGTCCGCCGACGACCGCGCGTCGAGCACCGGGACGTCGGCGAGCGCGAGCGCCTTCACGGCGCGGGCAAGGTCCTCCTCCGCGGAGACCGGGAAAGAGAGCGTGCCGTCGGGCAGGGCCTGCGCCGCGACGCCGTCGCGCGCCAGGGCGGCGACCGCGGCCTCGACCCGGTCGCCCGGCACGCGCACCGAGGCGCGCCGCGGCGCGGGCGTGGGGCCGCGCAGCGCCTGGGACTGCGTCACGCGCCCGCCCGAGAGGAACACGACGCGGTCGCAGACACGCTCGACCTCGGGCAGCTGGTGCGAGTTGAGCAAGATCGTCGCGCCGCGCGCCTTGGCCTCGAGGATGCGGTCGCGCACGATGGCGACTCCGAGCGGGTCGGTGCCGGACGCGGGCTCGTCGAGGAAGAGGAGCTGCGGATCACGCAGCATCGCCTGGGCGACGCCGATCCGCTGCAACATGCCGCGGGAGTAGCCGGAGAGCCGCCGCAGCAGGACCCCGCCCTCGAGCCCCACGCGCGCCGCCGCGGCGGCCACTTCGCGGGCCGTGTCGCGGGGGTCGCCTCCGGCCAGGCGCCAGTGGTGGGAGAGGAAGGCCGCGCCGCTCAGCTCCCGGTCGAACCCCAGGCGTTCCGGCATGTAGCCGGTCATGGCGCGGACCGCCAGGTCGTCCGGCGCCAGGCCGCCGACCGTCACGGTCCCGCGGTCGGGCCGCAGGAAGCCCAGGAGGCACGACAGGAGGGTCGTCTTTCCGGCGCCATTCGGGCCGATCAGGCCGACCGTCTCGCCGCGGCGGACCTCGAGCGAGACGCCCGAAAGCGCCTGCGCGCGCCGCCCGAAGCGGCCGTAACTCTTGGAGAGGTCTGAAACGACGATCATCGGTTCTGGCGAATCCGGGAATACATGCTATCGTCGGGCGCTTTTTTTACGTCGGTTCGATGATCGAAGTTCAGAACCTTACAAAAACCTACCCCTCCCAGACCGCCGTCGCGGACGTCACCTTTTCGGTGAAGGAGGGGGAGATCGTCGGGTTCCTCGGCCCCAACGGGGCGGGGAAGACCACGACGATGCGGGTGCTCACGGGCTTCCTGCCGCCCACGTCCGGCACCGCCCGGATCGCCGGCCACGACGTCCTGACGCATTCGAAGGAGGCCCGCGCGGCGCTCGGCTATCTGCCCGAGTCGGCGGCCCTCTATCCGGAGATGCGGGTCACCGAGTATCTCGCCTATCGGGCGCGGCTCGAGGGGGTCACGGGCCCCGCGGTCAAGAGCCGCGTCGCCGAGGCGGTGGACCGTTGCCTGCTGGCCGAGGTGGCGCACCGCAAGATCGACAACCTCTCGAAGGGCTACCGGCAGCGGACCGCGCTCGCGGGCGCGCTCGTGCACCAACCGCCGGTGCTGATCCTGGACGAGCCGACCGTCGGCCTCGATCCGATGCAGATCATCAAGATCCGAGAAATGATCCGCTCGCTCGGCAAGGAGCGCGCGGTGCTTCTCTCGACGCACATCCTGCCGGAAGTCGACGCCGTCTGCGACCGCGTCCTCATCATCGACCGTGGCCGCATCGTGGCCGAGGGCACGCCGCAGGAGCTGCGCTCGAAGCTCGCCGGCACGCCGGTCGTCCGTGCGGTCTTCAAGGGCGACGTGGCCGTCCGCGAGGCGCTCGCCGGGCTGACCGGCGTCGCGCGGGTCGAGGAGGAGCGCGCCGCGGGCGAGACGCGCGCGCGACTCGAGTGCCTGCCGGACGCCGATCCCTCCGAGGACATCTTCCACCTCGCCGTGGCGCGGGGCTTCGTGCTGCGTCAGCTTTCGCGCGAGGCGCTCTCGCTCGAGGACGTCTTCGTGCGGCTGACGCGCCACGACGAGGTCGCGCCCGCGCCGGCCGAGGAATCCGCCGCCCCGACGCCGGAGGCCGTCTCGTGAGACGCTTCCTGGCGATCGTCGGCCGCGAGTGGCGGGCGTACTTCCTTTCGCCGCTCGCCTACGTGATCCTCGCCGCGTTCCTCGTCTGCAGCGGCTGGGTCTTCTGGATCCTCCTCGCGTCGCTCTCCGGCCCGAACGCGCGCGCGGGACAGGCGCTCCTCTACCTCTTCACCAACACGTTCGTCTGGATCTACCTGCTCTTCACCGTGCCGATGATCGCGATGCGCCTCTTCCCGGAGGAGCGCAAGAGCGGCACGATCGAAGTGCTTCTGACGTCGCCGGTCTCGGAGGCGACGGTCGTGCTCGGCAAGTTCACCGGCGCCTTCGGCTTCTTCCTGACGATGTGGGCGCCGTCGCTCGTCTACGTGATCTTCCTGCGCGCGCACACGCCGATCGACCTGGGCCCCGTGGCCTCGGCCTATCTGGGGATCGCGCTGATCGGGGCGCTTTTCCTTTCGATCGGTACCTTCGCCTCGGTCCTCACGAAGAACCAGATCGTGGCGGCGATCCTCTCTTTCGCGATGCTCATCCCGATCTTCTCGGCCGGGCTGCTCGACGTCCTGCTGTCCGACCCGTCGAAGACCGACCTCATCAACTACTTCAACATGTGGGAGCACATGGAGGACTTCGCCCGCGGTGTCGTGGACACGCGGCGCCTCGTCTACTACGGCTCCCTGACGGCCTTCTTCCTGTTTCTCGCGACCGTCGTCCTGAACTCGAAGAAGGAGACCGCGTGAGCGTCCGCGGCACGCGCGTCGGCACGGGCGCGGCGGCGATCGCGCTCGCGGCGGCGCTGCTGGTCGGCGTGAACTGGCTCGGCAGCCGGCACTGGTGGCACGCCGACTGGACGAAGGCGCGCGTGTCGTCGCTGTCGGAGACGACGGGCAAGGTTCTCAAGGACCTCAAGTCCCCTGTCCGCATCACGGTCTTCATGACACGCCAGTCGCGCGTCTACGACGCGGTTCGATCGATGCTCGAGTCCTACAAGGCCGAGGCCCCGCGGATGCTCGAGATCGAGTATGTCGATCCGGAGCGCAATCCGGCGCGCGCGGCGCCGCTCGTCCAGGAGTACGGGATCCGCCAGAGCACGGTGGTCTTCCGCTCCGGCGACAAGAAGAAGTACGTCGAGGAGGACAAGGTCGCCGACTTCGACTTCTCGGCGGCCCAGACAGGCGGCGCGCCGGAGATGAAGGCGTTCAAGGGGGAGCAGGCCTTCACGTCGGCGATCCTCGAGGTCACCGAAAACAAGCAGGTCAAGGTCTACTTCACGACCGGCCACGGCGAGGCGACGCTCGACGGCGTCGAGCGCGGCCGCGGATACTCGGAGGCCAAGCAACTTCTGGAGCGCGACAACCTCACGGTCGCGTCGTGGGACTCGCTCGGCAAGGGCGAGGTGCCGGCCGACGCGACGGCGGTGGTGGTCGCGGGCCCGCGGACGGCCTTCCTCGATCCCGAGATCGCCGCGCTGCAGAAATATCTGGCCGGCGGAGGCCGCGTCCTGTTGCTCCTCGATCCGGTCCTGCCGACGCCGGGCGGTCCGCCGGCGGACTTCGGCCTGGGAGCGCTGCTCGCCTCCTATGGCGTGAAGCTCGCCGACGACATCGTGATCGATCCCGCGAACGCCGTTCCGCTCGTCGGTCCCGAGACGGTCATCGCGAACCACTTCGGCAACCATCCGATCGTGCGCCCGCTGTCCGAGCAGGGGATCCCCGTGCTCTTCCCGGTCGCGCGCTCGCTCGCGAAGGCGGACGTCCAGGACGCGAAGTCGCCGCCCGCCACCTCCACGACGATGCTCGTCGAGACGACCTCGGAGGGATGGGGGGAGACGGGGCTCGACCGGCTCGACGCGGTCCAGAAAGACGCGAAGGACGTCCCGGGCCCGGTCACGATCGCGATGGCCATCGGTGCGGCCGACCAGAAGAAGAGCGACGAGAAGAAGGCCGCCGAGATGACACCGCGGCTCGTCGTCGTCGGAAACTCGCGCTTCGTCGCGAACGGCTCGCTCGCGAACGCGGGTAACGCAAACCTCTTCCTCAACGCCGTCCACTGGCTGACCGGCGAGGAGAAGCTCGTCGGCATCGCGCCGAAGGCGCCCGAGGCGGCGTCGCTGAACCTCAACCGTTCCCAGGTCAACCACATCGGGCTCTTCGCCGTGGCGGGGATGCCGCTTCTCGCCGTCATCTTCGGCGTCTGGGTCTGGTACCGGCGGCGCGACTAGCTCGAGTTTCGGCGCCGCAACGCCATGTCTCCGCGAAAGCTCATTCTCCTGACGGCGGTCGTCTTCGGGCTCTTCGCGTTCATCGTCTTCTTCGAGCGCAAGATGCCGACGACCGGCGAGCGCCAGTCGAAGGGCGACCTGCACTGGGACCTCCCGGAGGATCGGGTCGTGTCGGTCCAGCTCGAGCACGACGGCTCGGTCGTCGAGCTCGTGCACGACGGCGACGCCTGGCGGCTGACCCGTCCGATACCGTACCCGGCCGATACGTTTGCCGCCTCGGATCTCGCGCGGCAGCTCGCGCAGCTGCGGCGTGTCGGCGGCGATTCGTCCGAGGCCCGGCCCGAGGACTACGGCCTGACGAAGCCGACGGCGAAGGCCACGATCGTCTGGAAGGACGCCGGCGAAGCGAAGAAGAGATCCACGCGCACGATCGAGTTCGGCATCGACATCCCGGGCACCGACATCGCCGCGGCCCGCGTGGCGGGGCAGACGCGCGTCCTCTTCGTGCCGGCCTCGGTCGCCGCCGCCGTGAAGAAGCCGGCCTCCGACTACCAGAGCAAGGACGTCTTCGGCGGCTCGACGGCCGACGTCGCGCGGCTCGACCTCGAGCGCGGCCGGGGGCACCTGCTGCTGACGCAACGCGACGGGATCTGGTGGATGGAGCAGCCGCTGAAGGACCTCGCGGACCCCGACGCGGCATCGCGCCTTGCGGGCGATCTGACGGCTTTGCGCGTGATCGATTTCCTGAGCGCTGACAAGGACACGCTCGCGAACTGGGGACTCGTCCCGCCGCTCTACCGGGTCATGCTCTCCGACGCGAAGGGGAAGACGACGACGGCGGAGTTCGGGTCGACGAGGTCCGACGGCAACTCCGTCTACGGACGCCGCGAGGGGCAGGCCTTCACGGTCGCGAGCTCGATCGTCGAGGAATTCTCGAAGGAGGCCGAGGCCTTCCGCGACACGCATCTGGTCCGCTTCGATCGCGCGAAGGCGTCGGCGCTCGAGGGGACGTTCGGCGCGGATTCGGTCAAGCTCGAGCGGGGGAAGGACGGCGGATGGAGCGCCGCGGGCAAGCCCGTCCTCGCCGGCTCGGTCGAGGACGCGATGAGCGCGATCCTCGACGTGAAGAGCAAGTCGTTCCTCGACGAGGGCGAGGCGCACGCGCTCGCCCCCCGGGCCCCGTCGGGCGAGATCAAGATCGCCCTGTCGGACGGCGAGCCCTGGGATGTCAAGCTCTATGCGGGAAACGGGGAGCCCGCGGCCGTCGTCTCGCGGCGCCCGGGCGCCTTCCGGCTCGCATCGGATCCGACGGCCTCGCTCCTCGCCGCGTTCCGGAAGGCCGCCGCGCCGCCTCCGACGCCGGCCCCGACGGCGCCTCCAAAGAAGAAGTAGCGCCTGTCGGCCGCAGGCGTTCGCTCCGCGAACGGCGGCCGAGAGTTTTCAGCTCGGATCGCGGTTGAGCCCGCCGGGCCGAAACTCTCGGCTGGCGGTCGTCTTCGACCGCCGCCGGCAAAAGTCATCGCTCCTCGCCGATGCGAAGCCATCGCCGCATGACTTCCGTCGCGTTTCCTCGGATCTGATCCCGCGGCGCTCGTAACGCCACGCCACACCCTTTTTCAGCAACCTACTAGCGCTTTCCGGTTCGGTGGGGCGGCGTCTTCTCAGCGGCCGCCTCGAGATCGGCGATCCGCTTCTTCCGGGCCCTCTCCTTGTCGTCGGTCGTCTTTTCCTTCTTTTCCTTGGCCTTCGAGAACATCGTCGAGAGGGAGAGAAGCGCGCCCTTTCCCTTGGGAGGCTTGGTCCGGCGGGCGGTGGCGCCCCAGACCTTGGTCTTGCGGAAAACGGCCTCGGTGAAGTCGGCGTTGGCGAGGTCCGCTCCGGAGAGCGTCGCGTCGGAGAAATCGGCCCCCATGGCGCGCGCGAAGCGAAGGTCGGCCTCCTGGAGAACGGCGCCGCGGAAGTTCGCCCCGATCAGCAGAGTGCCCGAGAGGTCGGTTTCGAAGCCGCGGGCGCCCGAGAAGTCCGCGCGCTTGAAATTGCCCTGACGGAAGTTACCGAGCGAGAGGTCCGCCTTCGCGAAGTTGACGCCCTCCGCCTGCGCCTCCGAGAGATCCGCTCCCGCGAAGCGAGCTCCGACGAAGGAGTGCGGCTTCAGGTTCGCGCGCCGCAGGATCGCCTTCGAGAAGTCGGCCCCCTGGAAGTTCGCCTTCTCGAACTTGGCGCCGCGCAGATCCACTTCCGTCAGCTTGGCCTCGCCGAAGCTGACGTCCTGCCCGACGGCATCCAGGAAGACCGCCCGCCGGAGATCCGTCTTGCGAAGCTTCGCGCGGTCGAAGGAAGCGCCGGTGAAATTCGCCTCGACGGCGGACGCGAGCTCGAGATCCGCGTCGGTGAACTCGGCCCTCTCGGCGTCCGCGGCGTTCAGCGACGCCTGCCGCAGGATCGTGCCGACGAGCTTGGCGCGCCGCAGATCGGCGCCGGAGAAGTCCGCGCCCTTCAGGCTCGCCGAAGTGAAGTCCGCGTTGGGAAAGGAGCCGCGGATCGCCGAGACGCCCTCGAAGAGCGCGCGCGTGAGGTTCGCCCCGTCGAAATGCGCGCCGGCGGTCTTGACGCCTCGAAAGTTGACCTCCGAGAGGTTCGAGCCGGCGAGGTTCGCGTTGGAGAGATCCGCGCCCTCGAGCTTCGCGAAGGAGAGGTCCGCGCCCGCGAGATCCGTTCCGACGAGCGGGCAGCCGAGCATCGAGGTGGAGCGGAAGCGCGCGCCGGCCAGGAAGATGCCCGAAAGGTCGAGGAAATCGAGCTTGCAGTGCTCGAAGACCGCGCCCGCCGCCGTCGCGCCCTGCCAGCGCGTGCCGTCGAGCGTCGAGCGCGAGAAGTCCGTTCCGGCGAGGATGGCGCCGGAGAGGTTCGCGCGCGAGAGGTCGGCCCGCTTCAGATCCCTCCCCGAGAGGTCGACCTTCTGGAGGTCGGCGTCGGTCAGGTCGGGAGTGACGTTGGGGTTGCGGGCCCGCCAGGTGTTCCAATCCGTCGTGAGCAGGATCCTCGCGTGCTCGGGATTGGCCATGGCGACGGCATTGTAGAGGATGTGGGCGGCCCGGGCGGTTACAATGTCGGAAAATGAGCACGAGTGCGCCGGTGTCCGCGCCCCTGCGGGCCGTGGACCGCGTCCGCCGCGCCCTGATCGGCGGCCATCCACTCATCTACGTGCAGAGCTGGGAGGAGGCGCGCGTCGAGCGGCTGGCCCAGCACCTCGCCAAGACGTTCTACGGAGCGCCGGTGCCTCTCGGCGTCTGGTCCGTCGTCGACGGCCTCGTCGTGGACGGAAACCCGGTGCCCGATACCCGCGATCCGGTCAAGGCGCTCGAGTCCATCCTGTCCGCGCAGGGCAAGGGTTTCTACCTCCTGAAGGACTTCATCGGATCGAACGACGGGCGCCCCGAGATCGTGCGGCGCCTGCGCGACGTCTACCGCGCCCTCAAGGATCGCGGACGCCACGTCCTCCTCGTCTCGCCGCGCCTGGTGGTGCCCGAGGAAGTGAAGAAGGAAATCTACATCGTCGAGTACGAGCTCCCCGACGACACGGAGATCGTGCGCCTCATCGACGCGAATGCCCGCAAGCGCTTCGGCGCGGAGATCGATGAGTCCGGCATCAAGCGCCTCGCGCTCGCGCTGCGCGGCCTGACCGCCGACGAGATCGGCCACGTGCTCTCGAAGGTCTTCGCGCAGCGCAAGACTTTCACCGACGAGGCCTTCACGGAGATCCTCGCCGAGAAAGAGCAGATGTCCAAGAAGGAGGGCGTGCTCGAGTTCGTGCCGCCCCGCTTCTCGCTCGACGACGTGGGGGGCTACGAGACCTTGAAGCAATGGCTGAAGAAGCGCCGAACCCTCTTCTCGAAGGAGGCGCTCGACGCGGGCATCCCGATCCCGAAGGGCCTGCTGCTCATGGGGATCTCCGGCTGCGGGAAGAGCCTGTGCGTCAAGACGATCTCGACGCTCTGGAACCTGCCGCTCTTCCGCCTCGACATGAACATGGTCTTCGGGACCGACAACCCCGAGTCCACATTCATGCGGGCCCTGCGCTCGGTCGAGGCCGTGTCGCCCGCGGTGCTGTGGATCGACGAGATCGAGATGGGCGTGGGCGGTTACCGCGAGGGGCAGGATCCCTCGATGTCGCGCATCTTCTCGGGGTTCCTGACCTGGATGCAGGAGAAGAGCGCGCTCGTCTTCGTCGCCGCGACGGCCAATCGCATCCACCTCCTGCCGGCGGAGATCCTCCGCAAGGGTCGCTTCGACCAGGTGTTCTTCGTGGACCTGCCGAACGAGGAGGAGCGCAAGCAGATCTTCTCGATCCATTTGAAGCGCAACCGCTGCGACGTCGGGCAGTTCGACCTCGTGTTCCTGGCCAAGGCGACCAAGGGCTGGAACGGGGCCGAGATCGAGCAGGCGGTCGTGTCGGCGGTCGTGGATTCCTACGCCGAGCGCCGGCCGCTGACCGAGGAAGACCTGCACCGGATGATCTCCGCGACCGTACCGCTCTCGGTGACCATGGACGAGCAGATCAAGGCCATCCGCAGCTGGGCGCACGATCGGGCGCTGAACGCCTCGTAGCCATCAGCCATCAGCTATCAGCCAGGGGGCGGAAGTGCTCTCCGGCTGAGAGCTGAAAGCGGACAGCTTCCTCAGTTCCTCCCCGGATCCATCTCCTTCCGCCGATACGGCGCCAGGAGCCGCATCCGCCCGCTCCATTCCCGCAGCCGGGCCGCGAGGGCCTCGCATCGCGACGGCAGGGCGTCGGTCTCGAGGAGCGCCTGCAGCTCGGCCGGTTCGTAACGCAGGCGCAGCGCGAGCTCCGAGAAGAGCCGCTCCGTTGCGAGCGTCTCGTCCGGCAGGGGAGGCAGGTCCAGCTCCGTCCGCACCGCTTCGAAGAGACGCCGCAGCGTGCGTGCGGCCTTCGCTTCTTCGCCGGCGTCGGGAAACGGGATCGACGCGATCGGCTCGACGTTCGCGAGACGGTACGGATCGACCCCGGCCTCCTGAACGATTCGATAGCGGAAGAGCCCCTGCAGCATCACGTTGAAGCGTCCGTCGTCCAACCTCTCGGACTCGACGATCTCGCCGGCGCCGCCGATCGCGAAGATCTCCGGGTCCCTCCCGCCCTCCTCCCAGCCGGGTTTCATCAGCGCCATGCCGATGGTCCGGTCTCCGGCCAGCGCGTCGGACACCATCGCGCGGTAGCGCGGCTCGAAGATGTGGAGCGGCAGGAGCGTTCCCGGCATCAGAACGACGCCGGGCAGGGCGAAGATCGGCAGGCGCCGCGTCATCGCCCGGCCGCGGGTGTCGGAGCCGGCGTTCGGATCGGCGTCGGGTCGGAAGTCGCGGCGGCCCGCGCGGCCCGCGCCATCTCGAGCACGAAAGTGGCCGTTTGGCGGATCTCCTCGTCGGTCAGCTTGCCTTCGAAGCGAGGCATGGGGTCGTGCCCGAAGCGGATCTGTCGCTCGAGCGCGGCCGGGCTGCCGTCGGAGCGCCACACGCCGTCGATGAGGTTCGCATAGGGATACCGGCTCGCGGTGACGGTCCTCCCGTCGCCGTTCGCGTTGTGGCAGGAGACGCATTTACGTTCGTAGATCATGCGGCCCGCCATGAGATCCCGGTTGGATCCATCGCCGACGGGCAGCCCTCGCTCGCGGCAGGCGGCGCACACGAGGAGAAGGAGAACGAGGGCCCGAAGCCGGAGCACGGTGGGAAGTCTAGCAAGCGCGATTCGTGCGGCTCCGGTTCTAAGGCGCTCATTATCCTGATAGGGTACGCGACTCGTGGCCAGCAGGAAGGACCGTGTCGCCGAGAACGTCGCGGGCAGATTCTACGTGGACTCCCAGTGCATCGACTGCGACGTCTGCCGGGTGACCGCGCCCGGCAACTTCCAGCGCAGCGAGGACCGGGCCTACTCCTACGTTTTCCGGCAGCCCGAGAATGCCGAGGAGACGGCCCAGTGCGAGGAGGCGATGGACTGCTGCCCCGTCGAGGCGATCGGCCAGGACGGGGACGCGTAGGGGCGGCCCTCGCGGCCGCCCGTCTCAGTCCTTCAGCTCCCGAAAGTACGCGATGGTTCGCCGCAGCCCCTCCTCGAGAGGCACCCTCGGCTCCCACTTCAGGATCTGGCGCGCCTTCGAGATGTCCGGCTGGCGCACGCGCGGATCGTCCACGGGCAGCGGCTTGAAGGCGATCTCGCTCTTCGTTTCCGTCAGACGTTGGATCGTCCGCGCGAAGTCGAGCACCGAGAGCTCGGCCGGATTGCCGACGTTGACCGGCGACGTCTCCGAAGACTGGAGGAGCCGGTAGATCCCGTCGATGAGGTCCGACACGTAGCAGAACGACCGCGTCTGTTTTCCGTCGCCGAAGACCGTGAGCGGCTCGCCGGCGAGCGCCTGACCGATGAGCGCCGGCACGACGCGCCCGTCCCGCGGCCGCATCCGCTCGCCGTAGGTGTTGAAGATCCGCACGATCCGCGTGTCCACGCCGTGCGCCCGGTGGTAGGCCATCGTCATGGCCTCGGCGAAGCGCTTGGCCTCGTCGTACACGCCGCGCGGCCCGATCGGGTTGACGTTGCCCCAGTAGGTCTCGGGCTGGGGGTGCACGAGCGGATCGCCGTAGACCTCGGAGGTCGAAGCGAGGAGGAAACGCGCCTTCTTTGCCATGGCGAGCCCGAGCGCGTTGTGCGTTCCGAGCGATCCGACCTTCAGCGTCTGGATCGGCAGCTCCAGGTAGTCGATGGGGGAGGCGGGCGAGGCGAAGTGGAGGACGGCGTCCACCGGGCCGTCCACGAAGATGAAGTGCGTGACGTCGTGCCGGACGAAGCGGAAGCGCTTTTCGCCGGACAGATGCGCGATGTTCCGGGCGTTGCCCGTCGAGTAGTTGTCGAGCCCGATGACCTCGTGTCCCTCGGCGAGGAGTCGGTCGCAGAGATGGCTCCCGAGGAAGCCGGCCGCGCCGGTGACGCAGGCCCTCATCCCCTCCCCACGCCGGTGTAGTTCCAGCCGGTCGCGCGCATCTCGCGCGGGTCGTAGACGTTGCGCAGGTCGACCATGGTCTTCGACTTCAGGCGCCGGCCGAGCTCGTCGAGGTTCAGCGCGCGGAACTCGTTCCACTCGGTCGCGAGGACGAGGAAGTCGGCGCCCTTCGCGCAGTCGTACGCGTCCTTCGCGAACGTGACGTCGGGCAGCACGGCGCGCGCGTTTTCGACGGCCGCGGGGTCGCAGGCGCGGACGGCGGCGCCGGCGCCGAGCAGGTCCCGGATCACGGCGATCGCGGGCGATTCCCGGATGTCGTCGGTCTCGGGTTTGAAGGAGAGCCCGAGCACGGCCGCCGTCTTCCCGCGCAGCGGTCCCGCGCCTTGCGCGATCCGCTCGATCATGCGCGACTTCGTGCGCGCATTCGCGCGGATCGTGGCCTCGATGATCTCGAGGACGTCGCCGTGCTGGCGCGCGAGGTCGGCGGCGGCCGACGTGTCCTTGGGGAAGCAGGAGCCGCCGAATCCCGGGCCCGGCTGGAGGAAGCGGGGGCCGATGCGCCGGTCGAGCCCCATCCCGCGGGCGACGTCGTGGACGTCGGCGCCCATCTTCTCGCAGAGCCGCGCGATCTCGTTGATGAACGAGATCTTCACGGCGAGGAAGCCGTTCGAGGCGTACTTGATGAGTTCCGCCGAGGCGACGTCCGTGATCACGAACGGCGTCTCGATGAGATAGAGCGGGCTGTAGATCTCCTTCATGACCTCGATCGCCCGCGGGTCGGAGGCGCCGATCACGATGCGGTCGGGGCGGAGAAAGTCCGCGATCGCCGAGCCCTCCCGCAGGAACTCCGGGTTCGACACGACCGAGAAGGGATGCCCGCCGTTCTTCTTTGCGAGGAGCTCCTCGATCATCTTCCCGGTCCCCGTCGGGACCGTGGACTTGGTGATGACGACCTTGTAGCCGTTTCGGTGCTCGGCGATCGCCTCGGCGACCTGGCGCACGAACGTGAGGTCGGGGGAACCGTCGGTCTTCGGCGGCGTGCCGACGGCGATGAAAATCGCGAGCGAGGATTGGATGCCCTCCCGCAGGTCGGTCGTGAAGCGGAGCCGGCCGGCCCGCTCGTTCTTGGCGACGAGCTGCTCGAGGCCCGGCTCGTAGATCGGCAGTCTTCCGCTCTGGAGGGCGGCGATCTTCGCTTCGTCCTTGTCGACGCAGACGACGTTCATGCCGAAGTCGGCCAGGCAGGCCCCGGTCACGAGGCCCACGTAGCCGGTCCCGATCATGCAGATGTTCATGCCCGCTCCGTCCGGGAGGGCCGGCGGGGAGCGGGGTGTCGCGCCGCGCGAAGGCTCATCGGGGCGGGGGCGTCGGCGTCCGCGCGCCGGCCGCGACGGGCTGCGGCTGGGCGGCGGCCGTCTGCCGGCGCACCTCTTCGTTGTACTCCTTCTTGATCCCCGCCTTCTGTCGGTCTTTGATGAGCCATCGGAGAAGGGCCGACTCATCCACGCCGACCACGAGTCGGTTGGCGGCGTCGAAGAGCGCCGGATCGTTGATGAGCTTGCCCGCGGTCCCCGTGCCGTCGTCGAGCTTGCGGCCGATCGAGTTCAAACGCTCCGAGAATTCGAGCAGGTTCCTCGAGAACGCGCGGCCGAACTTTTCGTCGCGCAGCAGGATCGGCAGCGCCCCTTCGCCCTTCTCCAGTTGATCGGTGATCCGCGCCAGCGAGCTCGCCGTGAGGGCCAGATTGTCGAGGAGTGCGAAGACCTTCTTCTTGCCCTCGGGATCCGTGAGCAGCGCCGGCAGCGCCCCCTCGCCGGTCCTCGCGCCCTTGTCGATCGTCGCGAAGAGCGACTCGACGGAGTGAATCGCCCGGGCGAGCGAATCGCCCGTCTCCTTGCCGTACTTCTCATCGATGAGGAGGCGGCCGACGAGACCCTGGCCCTTGTCCACCTTCTTGAGAATCGAGTTGAGCGACGCCAGCGTCGCGTTGAAGCTGTTGCCGAGCTGCTCGCTCTCGGGGCTCTTCGACGTGATGGCGCCGAGGAAGCCCTCGCCCTTCTCGGTTCGGCCGAGGATGTTCTTGAGCGATCGGGCGATCGCCGAGAGATCGGTGAGGAGGTCGCCGCTGCCTTCGAGGAGCTTCTCGATGCCCGCCCCCGGCGCGGCCTTGATGTCGCCGCCGATCGGAATCTGGGGCTCGGACACGAGGCCTCCCGCGAGGTCGATGTACTTGTCGCCGAGGAGGCCGATCGTCTTGATCGACGCGACTGTGCCCGTGCGCAGCCGCGGCGCGACGCGCCGGTCCACCTCGTAGACGACGAGGACGCTCTGGTCGCCCGGCTGGGGCGAGAGGTTGACCTCGAGCACCCCGCCCACGTTGACGCCGTTCAGGCGCACGGGATTCCCGACGACGAGGCCGGCCGCGGAGTCGAAGTGCGTCTGGTACGGCCACTTCGCCTTGAAGAGGTTCGCGCGCTTCCCCACCATGAAGACGCCGATCATGATGAAGAAGAGCGCGACGAGGACGACCAGCCCGACCCGGAAGCGACGGCCGACGTAGTGTTCGGTGACCAACTCAAGCTCCTCCGGTCGCGGCCGGGACCGGCCCCGTGCCGCAGGGAAAACCCATCGAGCGGAAATAGTCCAGAAGCATCGGCGGCCCGGTGCGTGTGGCCTCCTCGAACGTTCCCAGGAACTGGAAACGCCCCTGGTAGAGGAATGCCACGCGGTCCGAGACGGTGCGCGCCGTCACGATGTCGTGCGTGACGACGACCGAGGTCGTGTGGAGCCGCAGGTTCAGGTCCACGATCAGCTGCGCGATCTTTTCGGAAGTCAGGGGGTCGAGCCCCGTCGTGGGCTCATCGTACAGGATAATCTCGGGCTCGAGCGCGATCGAGCGGGCGAGCGCGACGCGCTTGCGCATGCCTCCGGAGAGCTCCGACGGCATCTTCTTCTGAATTCCCGCGAGGCCGACCATCTGGAGCTTCTCGGCGACGGCCGTCGCGACTTCGGCCGCCGTCTTCTCCGTGTGCTCCTGGAGCGGGAAGGCGATGTTCTGTTCGACGTTCATCGAGTCGAAGAGCGCGCCACCCTGGAAGAGCATCGCGAGCCGCCGCCGGATCGGAGCGAGCTCCTCCTCGTCGAGCGGCGGAACGGAGACGCCGAAGACGCGCACGTCGCCGCGATCCGGCTTCGTCAGGCCGTTGATGTGGCGGAGCGTGACGCTCTTACCCGTGCCGGAAGGGCCGAGGATGCAGAGCACCTCGCCCCGATGGATGTCGAGGTCCACACCCGCGAGGATTTCGCGGCGCGAATAGCTCTTCCAGACGTCGCGGAACTCGACGACGACCTCGCTCTGCAACGGCGGGCGGGACCGGTCGGTGCTCATGCGCGTCTCACAGCCCGAGGAAGAGCTTCGTGAGGAAGAAGTCGGAGATGAGCACGCAGATCGAGGCGATGACCACGGTCCGCGTCGTCGCCGTGCCGACCGCCGTCGCGCCGCCCTCGACGTTCAAGCCGTTGTAGCAGCCGATCGCCGCGATTTCGAGCCCGAAGAAAAACGTCTTGCCGAGGCCGCTCATGATGTCCGAGATCTGGAGCTGGTTCCAGATGCTCGAGAGGTAGTCCTGCGCCGTCATCCGCAGGTCGATGACCGCGACGAGCAGGCCGCCGAGGATGCCGAGCACATCGGCGAGCGCCGTCAGGATCGGCATCATCAGGACCGTGGAGAGGATGCGGGGGACCACGAGCTTGCGGACGGGCGAGACCGCCATGGCCCGCAGCGCGTCCACCTGCTCGGTCACCGTCATCGAGCCGAGCTCGGCGGTGATCCCCGAGCCGACGCGGCCGCCGACCATGAGGGCCGTCAACACGGGGCCGAGCTCGCGCACGAGCGAGAGCGACACGACGCGCCCGATGAAGAGCTTTCCGCCGAACGCCGCGAGCGAGTACGCCGTCTGGAGCGCAAGCACGCCGCCCGTGACGAATGCGGTCAGTCCGGTGATCGAGACGGATTTGACGCCGAGCTCGTCCATCTGCCGCAGAAGGTCGTAGCGATAGAAAGGACGAGTGAACATCGCGGCGATCGCGTCGCCCGTCAGCTGCGTGACGCCGCCCAGGTACTCGAGCATTCCCTGGCCCTTACGGCCGAAACGATCCACGAAGCGCAGGTACCGGATGTTCCGGTAGAACAGCGCCGTGGCCGACGGCTGCGAGGTCGTCGGATTGTTTGCGCGCGATCCGACCATGAGGATGCGCGATTGTATTCTCCCGGCGGCGTTCTGTAAATGTCGGAGCAGTCGCGACTTGCGTTACGATCCGCGGCGTTTTCCGATGCGAGCTCTGCGCGCCCTCGCCGTCTGGACCGCCATCGGGACGCTGACGGTGGCCTTCGGCGTCCCGGCGATCCTCGTCGCGTTCCTGCCGCCGCGCGGCGACTGGTTCCTACGCCTCGCCCGCGGCTGGGCGCGGTCCGTGCTCGCCGTTTCGGGCGTCCGCGTGGAGGTGCGCAACGCGGAGCGCCTCGCGGACCGCCGCAGCGTCATCGTCGCGGCCAATCACGAGAGCTTCTGCGACATCGTCGTGCTGCTGGCCAACCTGCCGTTCCAGCTTCGCTTCCTCGCCAAGCGCGGGGTCTTTCGCGTGCCGGTCCTCGGGTGGTCGATCGCCGCCGCCGGCTTCATTCCGGTGGACCGCGGCGACCGGGCGCGCGGCGCCGCGACGATCGACGCGGCCCGGCGGATTCTCTCCGGCGGGAGATCGGTCGTGATCTTTCCCGAGGAAACGCGCACGCGGACGGGGGAGCTCCTCGAGTTCAAGACCGGCGCGGCCCTCCTGGCCCTGCGGTCCGGCCTGCCGCTCCGTCCGCTGGGCCTCGCGGGGACCCGCCGGGTCCTTCCGCCGGGCAGCCTCCTCATGACGCCCGGCCGCGTGTGCCTCTCGGTCGGGGAGGCGATCGAGATCGGCGAATCGGCGGGCGGAGCGGGGGAGCGGCGCGCCTTGACGGCGCGTCTTCGCGACGCCGTGGACCGGGAGCGGCGGGAGGCGGCGGACGCTCTGTCCGCGTGATACTTTTCTGCCGAGCCGCGAATGTCCGCCACGACCGACCTGAACGAAGAGAAAGTCCTCGAGGTTCTCCGCACCGTTCGCTTCCCCGGCCTCTCCCGCGACATCGTTTCCTTCGGCTTCGTGAAGGACCTGGCGGTCGGCGGCGGCAACGTCTCCTTCCGCCTCGAGATCACGACCGAGTCGCCGCGCGCCGCCGAGGAGATTCGCCGCGAGGCGACCGAGAAGCTGCGCTCGCTGCCCGGCGTCGCCGCCGTCACGATCCGTCTCGAGGTGAAGTCGCCCGGCCCTCCGCCGCCGCGGGGCGCCGCCGGAGTCCCGCCGCCGGCGGCGAACATCCTGCCGGAAGTCCGGTTCACCGTCGCGGTCGCGTCGGGGAAGGGCGGCGTCGGCAAGTCCACGGTCGCCGCGAATCTCGCGCTCGCGCTCGAGCGCGTCGGCCATCGGGTGGGTCTGATGGACTCGGACATCTACGGCCCGTCCCAGCAGATGATGATGGGGATCTCCGAGAAGCCCTACGTCAACGAGGCGAACCAGATCGTTCCGCCCGAGCGCCACGGCGTGCGCGTGATGTCGCTCGGCTTCCTCATGGACGCAGACCAGCCGGTCATCTGGCGCGGCCCGATGGTGATGAAGGCCGTCGAGCAGTTCCTCCAGGACGTCGCCTGGGGCAAGCTCGACTTCCTCGTCATCGACCTGCCGCCCGGCACGGGCGACGCGCAGCTGACGCTCACGCAGAAGATCCACCTGTCCGGCGCGGTCGTCGTCACGACGCCGCAGGACGTGTCGTTGATCGACGCGCGCAAGGGGCTCGCGATGTTCCAGAAGGTCAACGTCCCCGTGCTCGGGATCGTCGAAAACATGTCGTACTACATCTGCCCGAAGTGCGGCCACCGCGATGAGATCTTCAAGCACGGCGGCGGCCGGCTGACGGCCGAGAAGCTTGGCGTCCCGTTCCTGGGCGAGATCCCGCTCGACCCGAAGGTCGTCGCGGGCGGCGATGCCGGCGTGCCGATCGTTGCGGCCGAGCCGAAGTCGGCCGTCACGGAGGCGTACCTGCGGATCGCCGACGCCGTCGTTCGCCAGCTCGCACCGTGAGGTCGCAAGCCCCGACCCCCGTCTGAGTTCGCGCATGCCGGCCTCGATCGAGCTCGCCTCCGGTGACATCACGGCGCTCAACGTGGACGCCGTCGTCAACGCGGCGAACGAGCTGCTGCAGCTCGGCTCGGGCGTGGCGGGCGCGATCCGCCGGCGCGGCGGCCCGTCGATTCAGGAGGAGTGCGACAAGATCGGCTCCTGCCCGACCGGTTCGGCGGTGGTGACGGGCGGCGGCGATCTGCCGGCGCGCTGGGTCATCCACGCCGTCGGCCCCGTGTGGCGGGGAGGAGAGGAAGGGGAAGAGATGCTGCTCGCCTCCGCCGTCCGCGCCGCGCTGAAGCGGGCCGACGAGGTCGGGGCCGGGTCCGTCGCCCTGCCGGCCATCTCGGCGGGAGTGTTCGGGTTCCCGCTGCGGCGCGCGGCGGAGCTCGCGATGGGCGCCGCCCGATCCTTCGCGGCCGAGGCGAAGTCCGTCCAGCGCATCGTGTTCTGCCTCTACGACGACGCGACGCTCACGGCGTTCGAGCGCGCCTTCTCCGAGGGGTAGCTCGTCGTGGCATCCCTCGTCGGCGGACTGCTCGCGCTCCTCTTGTCGATCGCGCCGCCGGCGGCCGCGGCGGCTCCCTCCGACGGCGACCTCTCCCGGCTGCAGACGGCGCGAAACGTCGGCCTCGCGGCGCTCGAAGAAGGCAATCTCGTAGAGGCGAAGAAGCGCTTCGAGGAGATTCGCAAGCTCGCTCCCGCGGAGCCTCTCGGATGGGCCGACGCCGCGGTCGCCTCGATGCGGGAAAAGGATGCGCCGGGCGCGCGCAAGCTGCTCGACCAGGCGGCGCGTCTCGCGCCATCCGACTCGCGCGTCGCGGCGCTTTCGGGGGTCCTCTTCGAGCTCGAGGGCAAGACCGACGCGGCCATCGAGGCCTGCGATCAGGCCGCGCAGGCCGACCGGAAGGACCTCGCCTCGCGATGGTGCGCGGCGCGCCTCCTCTCCGAGAAGCCCGGCGGCCGGGCTCGCGCGATCCGCGCGATCGAGTCGGCCCTCGAGCAGGCGCCGGCGAACCTCTTCCTCCTCCTGCGCCTCTCGGACCTGCGCCGCAGCGAAGGCGATCGCGTCGGCGCCGCCGCGGCGCTCGACCGCGTGCTCCAGTCGGGGGAGGGCGCGACGACGGGCGATGGAAAGCTCGAGCGCTACGCGGCCGAGGCGAAGGCGGCGCTCGACGCCGGGGACGCCGCCTCGGCCGCGCTGAAGACGCGCATCGTCGAGAACCTGCTTCGCACGACCGCGCGCTACCAGCAGGCGCGGCACGACGTCGAGCCCGGCGTCGTCGGCCTGCCGCTCGAGGACTGGACCCCGGCGCTCTCCGCACGGCTCCGGGCGCGGTCGGTCCCGATTCCCGTCCGCTTCGCGCCGCGGCGCGAGGAAGGGCTCGCGGCGCTCTCGGGCGTCTCCGCCGTCCGCGTCGCCGGCAAGGATGGCCGGGACCTCGCGTTCGCCGGGAACGCGGGCATCGTCCTCGCGCGGGCGTCGGACTCCTACCGCGCGGGACCGCAGATTCCGGGCTCCGCGCGCGCCGCCTCGCTCGCGGTGGCCGACGTGACCAACTCGGGACGGCTGGACGTCGTCGTGCCGGGCGCGCTCTTCGTCGCGGACGGCGAGACCTGGAAGAAAACGCCGCTGGCGCCCGGCGGCGGCGACGCCGTCCTGGCGTTCGACGCCGACTCCGACGGGGACCTGGATCTCTACGTCTCGTCGGCGACCGGCGACCGCCTCCTGCGCAACAACCTCGACGAAACGTGGACCGACGTGACGGCCGCGGCGCTCCCGCCGGGAACCGCCTCGCGCGCGGCGGCCGCCGCGGACTTCGACCGAGACGGCGATCCCGACCTCGTTCTCGTCCGCGCCTCCGGCGGGCTGGTCCTTCTCGACAACCTCCGCGGTGGCCGGTTCGCGGAGCGCACGGCGGACCTCCCGTCGTCCGGCGCGATCCTCGGCGTCGCCGCGGGAGACCTCAACGGCGACGGCCGGCCGGACCTCGTCTGGACGACGGAGGGCGGCGCGTTCGTCGCTTTGAACCGCGGCGACGGATCGTTCGCGGCGCCGACGCCGTTGCCGTCCGCGGGCGTGCCGCTGCTCTTCGATTTCGACAACGACGGCGCGTTGGACCTCTTCCTGGCGAGCCCGCGCGGTTCGACGCTCTACCGCAACGACGGCGCGGGCGCGTTCACGCGCGTCGACGCGGCTTTCCCGCCGGCCATCTCGGCCGAGGCCGTCGACGCCGACGGCGACGGCGATCTCGACCTCGTGCTCGTGACGGACAAAGGCGGCGCCGAGCTGTGGGCCAACGACGGAGGCAACGCCAACGGCTGGATGGATGTTGCGCTCGAGGGTCTGCCGACCGGCTCGGCCAAGGTCAACCGCTTCGGCTACGGCTCGGAGGTCGAGGCGCGCGCCGGCGACCTCTACGTCTTCCGGACGGCCTCGCGGCCGGTCACGCATCTGGGTCTCGCGTCCCGCCGCCGCGCGGACGTGCTGCGGATCGTCTGGACCAACGGGATCCCGCAGAACGTGCTCGACCCGCCGGCGCGGACGGTGCTGCGCGAGGTGCAGCAGCTCAAGGGCTCCTGCCCCTTCCTCTACGCGTTCGACGGCGCGCGCTGGCGTTTCGTGACGGACGTTCTCGGCAAGAGCCCGGTGGGGCTTCTCTACGACGGCGTGCACCAGGCCGCCGCCGACACGCGCGAGTGGCTGGTCGTGCCGGGACCTCTGCTCGCCCCGGCCGAGAACGGCCGCCTGCGCCTCGACTTCACGGAGGAGCTCTGGGAGACCGTGTACTTCGATTTCGCCGAGCTGCGGGCGGTGGACCATCCGGCCGGCGTCGCGATCGTCTCGAACGAGCGCATGACGCCGCCGCCGTTTCCGGAGAAGAAGCTCTTCACCGTCTCGCGGCCGCTCGTGCCGGCGGCGACCGACGAGACGGGCCGCGACCGCACCGAGGAGATCGCGCGCGAGGACGGCGTCGTCCTCGGCGGCTTCGCGCCGACGCGGTTCCAGGGCGTCGTCGCGCCGCACACGCTCGAGCTCTCGCTCCCGCAGGCCCGGTCGGCCCGCCGCGTCATGCTGTATCTGACCGGCTGGATCTTTTACGGCGACACGTCGCTGAACGTCGCGCTCTCGCAGGGGCAGCGGCCCGAGCGGCCGTCGCCGCCCGTGCTCGAGGTGCCCGACGGCCATGGCGGATGGAAGACCGCGCTGCCTTCCATGGGATACCCGGCCGGCAAGACCAAGACAATGCCGCTCGATCTCTCCGACGTGCTCGACCGCTCGGACCCGCGCGTGCGCATCCGCACGAACCTCGAGATCTACTGGGACCGCATCGCCTACACGGTGGACGAGGAGCCGGCCCCGGCCGTCCAGACCGCCGCGCCGCTCGCCTCCGCGCGCCTCTTCTTCCGCGGGTTCTCGCGGTCGGTGCGCGAAGGGCCGGACTCCCCGCACGTTTTCCTCCACGACGACGTGGACATGGCGCCGCGCTGGGCCGACATGGCGGGTCTCTATACGCGATACGGAGAAGTCCGCGAGCTCCTCGCGGCCGCCGACGATCGCTACGTCGTGCTCAAGGGCGGCGACGCCGTCCGGCTCGAGTTCGATGCCTCGAGGCTCCCTCCGCTTCGGGCGGGATGGACGCGCGACTACGTGCTCGTGCTGGATGGCTGGGAGAAGGACGCCGACAAGAACACGGTGGCCGGCCAGACCGTCGAGCCGCTCCCGTTCCACGGAATGGACGACGCGCGTTACGGCTCGCCGGAGCAGGGGTATCCCGACGACGCCGCGCACCGCCGCTTCCGCGAGGACTATCTGACGCGGCCGGGCGGCCCCGACGAGTTCCTCGACGCGGTGCGGGCGCCGCGCTTGCCGCCGCCGGCCGAATGAGGCGCGGGCTCCTCCTCGCCGCCGCGGCGGTCGTGTTCGCGGCGGCAGGCCCGGACGCTCCTCCGGGCGTCTTCGAGGACGTCACGAAATCCTCCGGCATCGATTTCCGCATCGGCGCGGACCTGCGGCACCTCAAGCTCATCCCCACGATGGTCGGCGGCTGCGCGTTCGGGGACTACGACGGGGACGGCCGCCCGGACCTCTTCGTGACGAGCTCGCTCCCGAAGTGGGGCAAGGCGAACACGAAGAGCTGCGGCCGCCTCTTTCACAATCTCGGCGGCGGCCGCTTCGAGGACGTCACCGAGCGCTCGGGGATCCGCGCCTGCGGCCTCGGGATGGGCGCCTTCTGGGCCGATCTCGACGGCGACGGCCGCCTCGACCTGTACCTGACGAACGTCGGGCCGAACGCCGTCTGGTGGAACCGCGGCGACGGGACTTTCGAGGAGGGACGCGATACCGGGCTCGAGGACCCGCTCTTCTCCGTCGGCGCCGGCTTCCTCGATTACGACGGCGACGGCCGGCTCGACGTCGTCGTGGCGAACTATCTCGATTCGACGCCGGAGTGGGAGGCCGCTCAGCCGCAGTTCGAGCTGCGCGTGCCCGAAGACTACGTCGGCCAGCCGTCGCATCTCTTCCGCAACGAGGGGGGCCGGAAGTTCCGCGACGCGACGCGCGAGGCGGGCCTCGCGATGGATCCGCGCGAGACGAAGACCCTGACCGTCGCCGTGCTCGACTACGACGGCGACGGCCGGCCGGACCTCTATTTCGCCAACGACCGCGTCGGCAACCGTCTCTTCCGCAACGTCGGCGGACGCTTCGAGGAGACGACGGCGGAGACCGGCGCCGGAGTGCTGGGGGAGCGTGCGCGCGCCGGGATGGGCGTCGCCGTCGGCGATCCGTTCGGGGCGGGGCTTCCGAGCCTCTTCGTGACCAACTTCGGCGCCGAGCCGAACAGCTTCTACCGGAACGTCTCCGGCACGATCTTCGAGGACGCGGGCGCCGCGACCGGCGCCGCCGAGATCGGCATGCCGTTCGTGCGCTGGGGGACCGGGTTCGCCGACTTCGACAACGACGGCCTGCCCGATCTCTACGCGGTCGGCGGCCATCTCGCGTCGCGCGCCGTGCGCCTGCTCGGCCACTACAAGAGCGGCGCCGCGAAGTACTTCGAGGCGGGCGACTCGGCCTACGCGCAGCCGACGGTTCTTCTTCACAACACCGGTGACCGTTTCGTCGAATGGAAGGGCTCCGGCGATCTCGCCGGACGGCGCATGGTCGGGCGGGGGAGCGCGCTGGCCGACGTGGACGGCGACGGCGCCCTCGACCTCTTCATCGTGGATCTCGAGGGACGCGCCCGGCTCTTCCGCAATCGCGTCGGCGCGCACCGCTCCTGGATCGAGCTCGCGCCGCGCTCCGGGGAGGACGGCCGCGCCGTGCTCGGAACGAAGGTTCGTCTCGCGGCCGGAGGCCGGACGCAGACGCAGTGGTACCAGGTCACGTCTTCGTACGCCTCGGGCTCGCTCGTGCCGCTCCACTTCGGGCTCGGCGACGCCGACCGCGTCGAGGAGGTCGAGATCACGTGGCCCGGCGGCGCGAAACAGATGATCCGCGACCTGCCGGCGCGCCGCGCCTACACGATCCGGCCCGGAGGGGAGCCGCAGCCGCTCGTCGCGAGCCGGTAGTAGAGTTCCGCCCGCATGATCCCGATCGGCGACGACAACTCGGGTCGGCGCGCGACGCCGATCGTCAACTGGCTCCTCATCGCGGCGAACGTCTTCGCGTTCGTCTTCCTGCAGGGCCTGGGCTCGAACGAGAAGGTCACGCTCGCCTACGCGACCGTGCCCTACGAGATCGTGACCGGCCAGGACGTCGCGCGCCCGATTCCGATCCGCGACGAGTACGGCCGCATCGCCGGCACGATCGACTTGCAGCCGACGCCGATCCCCGTCTTCCTGACACTCGTCACGTCGATGTTCCTGCACGGGGGCCTCGCGCACCTCGGCGGGAACATGCTGTATCTCTACATCTTCGGCGACAACGTCGAGGACGCGATGGGACACGTGCGCTATCTCGTCTTCTATCTGCTGACCGGCGTGATCGCCGGGCTCTCGCACGTCCTGACCACCGTCGTGCTCAAGAGCGGCCTCCTCATGCCGAGCCTCGGGGCCTCGGGCGCGATCTCGGGCGTGCTCGCGGGATATCTGGTGCTCTTTCCTCGGCAGCGCGTCCGCGTCCTCTGGTTCTATTCGGTCGTGGACGTGCCGGCAGTCGCGGCGATCGGGATCTGGTTCCTCTTCCAGCTCGTGAGCGGCGTCGGCATGCTGGGCGGGGAGCAGGCCGGCGTCGCCTATGGCGCGCACATCGGAGGTTTCGTCGCCGGGCTCCTCTTCGTGAAGCTCTTCGCGCGACGCGCCGGCCCGTCGCCGGGCCGCTTCGTCGTCTAGCCTCTAGCCGCCCGCCAGCATCTGCGCCGCCAGCTCCTTGACGATCCGGCCCGCGACCATCGCGGTCAGTCCCGCGACGTCCTGTGACGGGTTGTATTCGACGACGTCCGCGCCGACGACCGGCGCGCCGATCCGGTGGATGAGATCGAGCACCTGCCGCGTCGTGAGCCCGCCCGGCTCGCGGTGCGAAACACCGGGCGCGAACGCGGGGTCGAGTCCGTCGAGATCCACCGTGACGTAGACGGGACCTTCGAGGCGCGGGTCGAAGTCGTCCCGCCAATGACGCATCTCGACCATCTCGACAACCCCAAAGCCGAATCGGGCCGCCTGCTCGCGCTGGTGGCGGTTGACGGTGCGCAGGCCCACCTGCACGAGCCGCTGCGCCAGGCCCTCCTCCAGGATCCGCGCGAAGGGGCAGGCGTGCGAGAAGCGGTTGCCCTGGAACTCGTCGTAGAGGTCCGGGTGGGCGTCGAAGTGCAGGATCGAGAGGCGCGGGTGGGCACGGGCGAAGGCGCGGAGGATCGGATACGTGACCGCATGGTCGCCGCCGAGCGACAGCGGCGCCCGGCCGCGCGCGAGCTCACCGGCGACGGCCGACTCGATGCGCTCGCGCATCGCGCTCCCCGAAGCGGGCTCGATGTCGCCGGCGTCGGCGAGGTTGGCGTCCGTGAGCTCGATGCCGGTCTCGGCCCAGGGGTTCGAGGACTCGGCGTGGAATGCCTCGCGGATCCGGGGCGGTGCAGCGGCCGCGCCCCGCAGGTACGACGAGTTCTCGTCCCACGGGATTCCGAGGAGGACCGGCCGGACGCTCATTCGCCCGGCGGGAACGGGACGTCGTGATATTCGAGCGCCCACTCCTTCATGTAGAGCACGCGCGTCGGCCGGACGCGCAGGAGCTGGAACTCGGGGTTGTCGATCGAGCCGAGGAACCGCGGGATGAGGGGATCGCGGTCCCACGCTTTCTTCCGCAGCGCCGGATCCGTCACGAGCTCGGCGATCCCGCTGATGCGGACCTGGCTGTGGTGCTCGTCGAGGAAGCACACCTCGACTTTCGGGTTGGCCGCGATCTCCTGCGTCTTGTGGAAGCGCTTGAGGCTCACGAAGTACGTCGTGAAGCCTTCCTCCCAGGAGAGGGTCATGGGCCGGAGCCGCGGCTGATCGCCATCCGCGGTGGCCAGGATCGGGAACTTGCCCGCGCGAATGACGCCGCGCGCGAGCTCGGGAACGTCTTCCGGACGGATCGGCGGGGGAGTCGGCGGCGGCATGAGACCTCCTACTCGGGCTCAGGATATCGAACCGCGGCTCATCGCCGTCGGCGCCACTCTAGCAATCCGCGACGCGGCCGCGGCCGAGACGGAAACGGAGAAAGTCCAGCGACTGCCGGACCACTTGCCGCGAAGGCTCGCCGTCCTCGAAGAGGTCGAAGGCGTGCGCCCCCGCGGCGTGATTCACGAGCGTGAGCGAAAGATTGCGGGCCAGGGCCGCCGCGGCGAAGCGGTCGAGGCTCTCGTTCAGGCCGGGGGACGCGTCCCGGCCGGCCCTCGCGAGAAAGAGCGCCGTTTCCTTCGGGATCTCGTCGATCGATCGGCCGGCGCACGCGTCGGCGAACCCGAACTGCCGGGAGGCGTCGGCGACGTGCGTCGCGCCCGGAAGATCCAGCGTGTAGCCGTACCAGAGCGTGGCGCATCGGATCGCCGTGTCGGACTTCTCCATCGGGAGGCGCAGTGCCACCGGGACGTTTCCCGAGGCCGCCCAGACGCCGAGTCGCGTTCCGTCGATGCCGAGCGACGCGGCGTTCTCCCGAACGTGCCCGAGCATCGCGAGCGCGTCGGCCGCGGGGTCGCGATTGCCGCCGGCGATGGCCGCGAGTCCCGAGGCCGCGAGGAGCCGGGCCCAGGATGTGACCGAGCCCATGTCCTTGAAGTCGCATCCGATCCGGGACCGAAATCCCTCTTCGCGGTACCCGGCCACGAGGAGCACGGCGGGAAGAGGCTCTCCCGGCGCGGTTCCGGCGGGCCGATACAGGTCCATCGCGAGCGCGCCGCCGTCCGCTCCGCGAAACGGCACGTCGCGCCGCACGAGAACCGAATCCATGCCCTCGATTCGATGGACGACGGTCTTCTTTCGGATGTCCTCCGGCCGGATCTCCTCGCTCATGGAATCCTCCTTTCGACGTTCGCCCAGAAATGCAGAAGCCGCCGGGCAGGTCTGCCGCGACGGCTTCGGGATCGCTCGCCTTGCTTCGCTTCGCTGTTACGTCTTCGCCGAGATTACACGCTGGCCCCGGCCCGACGCAAGCCGTCGGTCCGGCCGCGGGAATAGGCGCACCGGCGCATGAGGGGGCAGACCTCGCAGCGCGGCGCCGTGCGCTTGCAGAGCGCCCGGCCGTGTTCCTGGAGCAGGAGGTGCGCCTTCTGCATCGCGCGCACGTCCGGAGGGAGCGCTTTCGCCGCGTCCCGGGCAGATGCGTAAGTCTTTGCGTACGACTTCTCCTCCCGCACGAAGCCGAGCCGCGCGAGAACCCGCAGGCCGTTCGAGTCCGGCGCCAGCAACGCCTCCCGCCCGGCGAAGAGCAGGATCTTCTCGGCGCCCGGTTCGCCGATTCCAGGGTAGGCGCGGAGCGCTTTCCTGGCCTGCGGGAGAGGCCCCCGGACGACGGCCGCGAGATCGCCGCCGTGCTCCTCGAGGGCGATGCGCGCGCACTCGCGCAGTTTGTCGGCGAAATCCCGGGAAAGGATCCCGCGCGCCGTGATCTTCTCGAGGGCGCTGTCCGGGGCCCTGGCGATCGCGGCCGGGCTCGTTCCGACCGTCTTTTGCAGCTCCTCGAACGCCTCGCGGCGCTTCGCCGGCGGCGCGAGATAGGCGACGTTCTCCCACAGGACGAGCTCGAACGGGTCGGACGTCGGCGGCCCCGCGACTTTCCCGTAGTGGGCGGCGAGCGTCTCGATCGCCGCGCCGAGCGCGCGCTTCAATTCCATCGGGGCCGGCCGATCAGCACGACGAGCAGGAAGAGCGCGTACCGAAGTCCGGGCACGGCGAGCCCGAGCGCCAGCGCGATGACGGCGTCGAATCCCCACAGGATCCAGAACACCTTCGATCGGCGGGGGCGAGGCGCGGCCGAGGCATCCGCCGCGAGCAGGCCGGCGGTCATCGGTTTCTGCGGGCGCCTCGGCGGCGAGGCATCTTCGGGACCGCGTTCCGTGCGATGCGCGCTCTCACGAGCTTCCGGACGAGGCGGGCCGGAAGCGGTTCCTCCGGCGAGAAGCGAACCGTTCCCTTGCTCGTGTCGTAGCCGGCGAGCTCCTCCGCGAACTGCCCGACCACGCTCCCCGGGAAGAAGGAGCAGTGGCTCGTCGCCGCGCCGAACCACGCGATGACCTTCCCGTCGAGGCGGAACGCCGGGATCCCGTAGCTGATGCACTCCTCGGCGCGCGGAGCGGCCGCGCGGATCGACCGGCGCAGCTTCTGGAGCGCCGCGCGCTTGTCCCGGGTCAGGCTGCCGAGGTAGTCGTCGATCGTCTCGGGCCGACGCCGCTCCACCACGCGCGAGTCTTAACCCGTGCGCGCCGGCCCGTCAAGGTTCGGGTCCGTTCGGAATCGGAGAGAATGGCAATCGGGAAGGCGCACTTTCGATGCAGTTCCTGATACCACTCTCCTCGCGCGAGCCGCTGTTCCGGCAGGTGTACGCCCGCCTCCGGCAGGGAATCCTGGACGGCACGTTCCGCGCGGGCGACCGCCTTCCCTCGACCCGCGATCTCGCCGAGCAGCTCCGGATCTCTCGCACCGTCGTCGTGCTCGCCTACGACCAGCTCCTCGCCGAGGGATTCGTCGAGGGCCGCGTCGGATCGGGGACGTACGTCCCCGCCGGCGTCGCGTCCGCGCGTCCCGGCGGTTCGGCGCGGTCGGCCCGGTTCCGGCTCTCGCGCTTCGGCGCGTTCGCCGCCGCGACGGGCGCGAGGGTCGACTTCCCGAGGCCGCGCGCGAAGCCGCTGCCGTACGACTTCTCTTACGGGCGCAGCGACGTGGAGTCCTTCCCCTTCGAGCAGTGGCAGCGCATCCTTCACCGGCGCGAGCGCCGGATCCGAGTCCGCGAGCTCGACTACGGCCCGGCCGCCGGCACCGACGCCCTGCGCGAGGCGATCGCGGCGCACCTGCGCCGGTCGCGGGCCGTCGTCTGCGACGCCGGGCAGGTGATCGTCGTCAACGGGTCCCAACAGGCGCTCGATCTCGTGGCGCGCGTCCTGATCGAGGCCGGCGACCGCGTCGCCATCGAGGACCCCATCTATCAGGGCACCCGCGAGATCGTGCGGGCGGCCGGCGCGCGGCTCCACGCGATTCCCGTGGACCGCGACGGCCTCGATCCGGACGCACTGCCGCCGAAGGCGCGCCTCGCGTTCGTGACCCCGTCGCACCAGTACCCGAGCGGCGCCATCCTGCCGCTCGCGCGGCGGCAGGCGCTCCTGCGCTGGGCGCGGCGTGCGAACGCCGTGATCGTCGAGGACGACTACGACGGCGAGTTTCGCTACGACGGAAAGCCGCTCGAGTCCCTGCAGGGCCTGGACGGAGAGGGTCGCGTCGTCTACGTCGGCACCTTTTCGCGCACGATCTTCTCGGCACTCCGGATCGGCTATCTCGTCGCGCCGAAGAAGCTCGCTCCCGCGTTCACCGCGGCCAAGTGGCTCTGCGACCGCCACACGCCCACGCTCGAGCAGGAGACCCTCGCGGAATTCATCGCCTCCGGGATGTACGAGCGCCACCTCCGCCGGGTGCGCCGCCGCAACGCCGCGCGCCGCCGCGCCCTGCTCGAGGCCCTCGAGGGGCATCTCGCGGAACGCGTCGAGGTCAGCGGCGCCGGCGCGGGCGCGCACGTCGTCCTCTGGCCGTCGAGGCGGATCTCCGAGGCGGCGACGGTCGAGGCGGCGGCCGCGCGAGGCGTGGGCGTCTACGGCATCGCGCCCTACTTTTTCCGGCGGCCGCCGCGCCCGGGAATCATCCTCGGCTACTCGAGGCTGCGGGAGGCGGACATCCGGGAGGGCGTGCGGCGGCTGGCCGAGGTTCTCTGACGCCGCGTCAGGGCCTCCGCACGTCCTCTTCCGAAGCCATGAAGTGCGCGCCGTCGGCGCCCTCGATCTCGTACTGGATGATCCGGCCCGACCCGTAGCCCTCGACGATCTTCCCCTCGCCGCGGGGCGAGGCGACGCGATCGCCGCGGGCGAACCGAAAGTTGGCGCGGGCGTCGGCGTCGTTCAGGGTCCGCAGGTCGCCGTGCCAGTGGATCTGGAACGGTCCCACGCCGTGGATCTGGACGATCGCGCCGTCGGGGCAGAAGCCGAACATGGTGCTGCCCTTCGGAGCAAAGGCGTAGCTTCCGGTCTCGAGCTTCTGGAGCGCGCTGCGGTCGAACTCGCTGCCGAGAGCGAAGTACCAGGTTCCCTGCACGACGGTGATGTTCTCGTCCACCGGATGCGAGTGCGGCGGCACGATCGCGCCGGGCAGCTCGTGGACGCGCATGACGAACGGCTGGCCCGCGGACTCGGGGTCGCCGTAGAGGATCTCGACGTCTCCGACCATCGGGTGAATCGGGATCATCCGATAGTCACGCGGTCCCTTGCCGGCGTCGGCTCGAGTGACTCCGGACGCCGCGGCCATCGGCGCGGAGCCAGCCGCCGGCTGTGCTTCGCGCTTCCCGCACGCCATGCTCGCCACGCGTAGCGCCGCCACGAGGAGGACCCGTCCCGTCATCGGATCGGCTCCAGGAGCTCCAGGCGGTTCCCGAACGGATCCGCCACGTAGATGCGGGCGTGGCCCGGGAACAGTCCGTCTTCCGTGACTTCCACCCCGGCGGCTCGGAGGCGCGCGGCCAGCGCGGCCAGATCCCGAACGACGAACGCCGGATGGGCCTTGCGCGCGGCGCGGAAGTCGGCCTCCACGCCGAGGTGAATGCGCACCTCGCCCCGCTCGAACCACGCGCCGCCGCGGGCGGCGAGCGCAGGGGGCTTCGGGACTTCCGGAATTCCGAGCAGGCCGGAGTAGAACGCGCGCGCCTCGTCTTCGCGGCCGGGAGGCATCGCCAGCTGGACGTGCTCGATCCTCAGGATTTCCATGAGCGAATGAGCGAGAGGAGAGCATAGAACAGCGCTCCCCAGAGGACGACGTTGAAGACGAGCGCGGCGGCGATCGTCCACGGCCGCGGGCCCTCCGGCGCGCGATCCGAGCACGCCGGCGGCGAGCCAGAAGGGGGTCGCGGCGATTCCGAGCGCGACGCAGAAGGACCGAAGCCATCCGGGCCCTCGCTCGACGATGGCGAGGTACGCCGTCGCGAGGCCCGCGAGGAGCGTCAGCCCGGCGCCGCCGATGAGGCTCGCCAACCAGAGGCGGCGTCTGCTCACGCGGTCCGCGGAGGCTCGCGGCGCCGCGCGGCGAGGCGGCAGGCGAAGAAAGTCAGCGCGCCCGCGGCGACGGCCCGGAGCGCCTGGATCGCGAGGTCGGAGGCCGACGGCTTCACGTACCAGCGCGTCGAGGACCAGGCCATGAGCCCGACGAATGCCGCGGCGAAGACCGCCCATGCAAGCGGCCTCTCCGTCTCGACGAGAGCTCCCGTCGCGATGCCTGCCAGGATCGCCGTCGCGGCGACCGGGAGGAAGTGGAATGCGCCCATCCCGAACGTCTGCCATCCCGGGGACGTACACGCGTCCTTCGGTCAGTCTCGCGATCGGAATCCAGAACGGAACGATGATCCAGGCCGACACGTAGTACGCGCCCACGACGACGAGCGCGCTGCGGACCCCCGCCTCGCGCCGGAGACTGCTCATCCCGCGATCGGGCGCCTTCGTCCCGTCCACCATGTCGTTGCTCGGCTGCCGGATAGTATTTCGAAATGTCGAAGCGCCGCCGTCGAACCGGTCCGTGCCGCGTGTCTCTTGCCGGCCTGCCGCTCCTCGGCGCGCTCCTTTTCGCGTCCGCCGCCCGCGCGCAGGCGCCGCAGACTCTCGCCGTTCCGCCCGACTCGCCGCGGTGGGACCTCCAGGGGGAGGCGAAGCCCGCCGAGTACCGGGGCCGCAAATGCCTCGCGCTCGACGGGGGAGCGGCCATCCTGAAGGACTTCGAGATGCGCGACGCCGTCATCGACGTGGACGTCGCGACGCCGGCCAAACGCGGGTTCTTCGGCCTGCAGTTCCGCGTGGCCGACGACGGCGCGACCGCCGAGTGGGTCTATCTGCGGCAGCACAAGTCGGGCCTTCCCGACGCGATGCAGTACACGCCGGTCCTCCACACGGGGGCCAACTGGCAGCTCTACAACGGTCCCGGGTTCACCGGCGCGGTGGACATCCCGAGGGACGTGTGGTTCCACCTGCGCCTCGAGGTCGCGGGAGCGCAGGCGAAGCTCTACGTCGAGGACATGGCCAGGCCCGCGCTCGTGATGGACGACCTGAAGACCGGCGTGCAAAAGGGCGAAGTCGCCCTCTACGTCCTGACGGGCGAGACCTACTTCTCGAACTTCGAGGTGCGCGCGACGCCGGACGCGCCCTGGCAGCGGCATCTGCCGCCGATGCCGCCCGCGACCCTGACGAAGTGGAGCATCTCGCCGGCATTCGACGCGCTGGCGCGCAATCCCGAGCGGCCGCTCACGCCCGCCGAGAGCGCCGCGATGAAATGGCAGGACGTCGAGGCCGAGCCGCCCGGCTTCGTGGTCCTCTATCGATATCTCGACGCGCCCCACCTGCGCGTGACGTTCGCGAGCGACTTCTCGAAGCGCCTCGATCCCCAGCCCGGAACGAAGCTCGTCTACGCGCGGACGCGGATCGATTCCGATCGCGATCAGGTCAAGCGCCTCGCGATCGGTTACAGCGACGAGGTCAGCGTGTTCCTGAACGGCCACATCCTCTATCGCGGCCGCAGCGCGCAGAACTTCCGCGACCCCGGCTTCCTCGGCATCGTGAATCCCGAGAACGACGCCGTCTATCTTCCGCTGAAGAAGGGGGCGAACGATCTCGTGCTCGCCGTCAGCGAGCTCGGCGGCGGGCTGGGGCTTCATCTGTCGCCTCGAGGAGCCCGGCAAGTAGCCTTCGCCGGCGACGACACCTCGTCGAACACGTTCGTTCCGTTCCCGTCGCGCGTCGTCCAGCGGAAGTGCTCGACGACCCGGAGGCGGCCATCCGGCGTCCGCGTCACGTCGCACGTCGAGCGGCCGCCGTGGATTTCGCCCGAGTCCTCGACCTGGAGATAGCGGAACGTGAGGATCCGGCCGGCGACCTCGCCGATGAGCACGCCACGGCGCACCCGGCCGCCGGCGTACCGCGCGAGCACTCTCGCTCCGCGCTGCCGGAACACGAGCCGCGTGTCCGCGTCCACCACGCCGCGGTCGTCGGTCGAGCTCACGAACATCGTGACGCCGTCGAGATTCTTCGCCGTCATGCCGGCCTCCCTTCGAGAGCCAGGCGCCCGCGAGCGCGAGCAAGCCTCCAAAGAGGATCAACGCGGCGCCGGAGATCGTAATCGGCGCCGTCGCGGGAGCGAACACTGTCACCGGGAGCACGAAGGCCAGCACCGCCCCGGCGGTGTCCGTGATCGTGATCGTCTGCTGGCCGAGCGTTCGGAGCGCGATCGTGAAACCCGTGCGGCCTTCGTCCGAGGCGGTGAACGTGTAGTCGGGCGGCAGAGAGGCGAGGGGATCCGAGCTCGTGAAGTGGACGGTGCCTCGGTAGGCTGCGTCAAAGGTCTCGTCGGAGGCGACCACGAAGAGAAGCAGGTCCTCGGGCTTCCGGCGAAGCGCCGCCAGTGTGCAGCCGCCGGGGGAATCGCCTCCGCAGGAAGCTTTGCAAGGAAGCTGTCCGCGGTCTGATGCCGCGGCGGTTCCGGTGGAAAGGAGCGCGAGGAGAAGGAGCACGGGCCATGTCCGTCTCATGCCCGCTTTCGCAGAAAGACGTGCGCCGCGGCGCGGGAGCCTGGAACGTGCCGCACGCACTCGTACCCGAGCGCGCGCGTGTCGATGCCGCCCAGCAGATGCTCTCCGCGCCCGAGGAGCACCGGCGACAGGACGAGATGCAGCTCGTCGATCAGTCCGGCGGAGAGATACTGGCGGATCGTCGCGACGCCGCCGCCGAGACGCACGTCCTTGCCGCGCGCCGCCTCCTTCGCCTGATGGAGAGCCGAGTGGATCCCGTCGGTGACGAACCGGAACTCCGTCCCGCCCTTCATCGGGAGCGGTCCGCGCGCGTGATGGGTCAGCACGAACACCGGCACGTGATACGGCGGCTCCTCGCCCCACCAGCCCTTCCAACTCTCGTCCGGCCACGGGCCGCGCACCGGTCCGAACATGTTCCGCCCGAGGATCCAGGCGCCGACGCCCTCGAGGCTCTTCGCGGCCATGTCGTCGTCGACGCCGGTCTCGCCGCCGTCCTGCCCGTGCATGCGCCGCCACGTGCGCGTCTGGAAGAACCAGTCGAAGAGCTCCGGCCCCCCGACGCCGAGCGGGTGCTCGAGATCCTGATTCGGCCCGGCGCCGTAGCCGTCGAGCGAGACGCGAGAAGCTCGACACGCGGAGCTTCGACACGGCTAGACGCCGCGCGATCGAAAGGCCCAGACGGCGAGCGCACCCGCGACGACCGCCGCGACCCAGGAGATCCAGACCGGAATCGCCTTCGTGCCGATCTGTACGGGCACCCCCTTCGCCGCGCGCACCGCCTGAAGGGCGGCGATCAGAGTGAACACCAGGCCGGACACGGTGGGATAGCTGCCGAGATTCATGAAAACCTCCACGAGCGCGCGAATTCTATTCGCGCCGGGACTCCATCGCGGCCGTCACCCGCGCGGCCGGTCGAACCCGGATCCGCATGCGTCACCTCCCAATCAGGAGCGCAGCAGACGAAAAGCCCAGAGGCTGAGTCCCGCCGACACGATGGTGAGAAGAACGAACCACGGGTCGCGGGCGAGGTGCACGCCTTCTTCGATCACGCGCCACACGTGCGCGATCGTGATGAGCCCGAAGATCGTGCCGGTCGTCAGAAGGTATGACTTCACGCGCCGCCTCCGCTTCGCGATGTTCTTTGGCGTGACCCGGCGGCGCACGTTAGCATGCGGCGAGACGGGCGGGCGAGCGAATGCAGGGGGAGGAACCATGCGCAAGGCGATCGCGTCGACGGCTCTGGTCCTGACCCTCGCGGGCGGCGGCGCGTTCGCCGCGGAGAAGAAGACTCCGCCCCCGGACGTCGGCGCGGGGCGCATCGCCTGGTTCGATCTCACGACGACCGACCTCGCGAAATCGAAGGCGTTCTACGGCAAGCTCTTCGACTGGCGATTCGACCCGGTCGTGGGCAGCGACCAGGCGGCGGAGATCGTCTCCGGCGGCAGGGCGATCGGAACGATCCGCGTCGCCGAAGGCGCCATCAGCCCGTTCAACGGAGTGGTCTACATCCAGGTGGCCGACCTGCCCGCGAGCTGCCGGAAGGCGAAGGAGCTCGGCGGCACGGTCGTGGAGGGATTTCCGTTCAACCTGCCGGACGGGACCGGAGCGATTGGCCTGATCGTCGATCCGGGAGGCCACCCGTTCGGGATGTACTCGCGGGCCTCGCTACCGACGGCGGCGAAGTAGAAACGCGGCGCGGCCGCGTCACTTCGACGGGTAGCGCCGCGTGAACTGCGGGATGCGCCGGCCGCGCGCCGAGAGCGCGATGAGCCGTTTGAGGCGCTTCGCCCGGGTCTCTTCCTTCTTCGCGCTGACCACCCACCAGATCGCGGCCCGTTTGTAGCTTCCCGGCTGGGCCTCGAAGAAGGCCCGCGCCTTCGGATTCTTTCGGAGGAGGCCGCGATGTGGCGCGGGCAGCGTCGACGGCCGCTTCTCGTACGAGTACACGCCGACCTTGTTCGCACTGCGCGCCGCGAACGCCGCGAGGCCGGCCGGCCGCATTCGCTTCTTGCGCGCGAGGGCCTGGGCGCGGCGCACGTTGATCGCGCTCCAGATCGAACCCGCCTTCCGCGGCGTGAAGCGGATCACGTAGCGGGCGCCGTCGAGACTCCGGCGGACGCCGTCGATCCAGCCCACGCAGAGCGCCTCGTCCACGGACTCCGGCCACGTCACGCTCGGGATGCCCGAGCCCCTCTTGTAGAAGCCGACCCAGAGCTCGGCCGCGGTCGCGTGGTTCTCCTCGAACCATCGCTGCAGATCCGCGGGCGCGGGGAAGAAGACGGGTCTCACGACGCCTTGGCGCCCACCGCGCAGATCCAGCCCTTGCCTTCCTGCACGGAGACCTCGACCTCCGAGAAGCCGGCCGCGGCGAGCAGGTCGCGATGCTCGTCAACGGTCAGGTACGTCGCGCCGAGCAAGCGCATTGCCGGCTCGAAAACGGCATCCAACCGGCTGCCCTTGTAGGTCTCGGCGATGAGCGCGAACCGTCCTCCCGGCTTCAGCACGCGCCGCACCTCGCGCAGGTCGTCGAGCGGATGGGGCCAGTAGTAGTGCGTCTCGACCGCCGTCACGACGTCGAAGGTGCCGTCGGGGAAGGGCAGCTTCGACACCGAGCCTTCCCGGACGTCGACGCGGCCCGCCGCGATCTCCGCGGCATTCGTCTTTCGAGCCACCGCGATGCTCGCGGGCGAGTAGTCGATGCCGTAAACCTTTCCCGCGCTCGCGGTCGCCGCCAGTTTCCGAATCGTCCTTCCGCCGCCGCAGCCGACGTCGAGTATCGTGAAGCCCTTCTCGATGCGGACGTGCCCGAGTCCCCAATCCGTCACGCGCGAGTGGCGGGCGTTCATGTTCCGCACGACGAGTCGTCCGAACCATCCCGCCGGCTTGCGGCACTGGCGCGTCAGGGCGTAGGCGGCTCCGATCCCGAGGAGGATCGTGACCAGATGTCGGACGAGCTGCGGTGACACTTCCGTCGCCAGTTTCTCGTGACTCCTATACGGCGCTCCGGGCTCGGAGTTGCCGCGATCCGGGTCCTCGAGACTCGTCGGTCCGGTGATCCTCGGCCGCCGGCCGCCGTCTCACTTCGCCGGCCGTCGGCGCGGCCGTTGCTTGCCGGACACGGACCGGATGATCAGGCGGCCGCGGCCCTCTACGGGATAGGGCGTGCGCGCCCGCGCGACCGCCGCCGCGAGGAGCGCTTCGACCTCCGGACGCGCCAGCACGTCCGCCGAATCGAGGCGGAGGAATCGAGTCTGGCGGCCGGAGCCCTGGAGAACCTTCTTCGGGTCCGGAAGCTTTGCACCGTAGATGAAACAGAGGCCGACGCCGTTCGCGCGGGCGGCGATCGAAAGGACGGAGTCCGACGGCCGCTCCGTCGGCGAATAGCCGATCACGAAGAAGTTGTAGTTGTCCCAGACGAGCTCGTTGGCGGTCGGAAGCCGCCGGCGCACCGCTCGCCGCACCGATCGGATGAGCTTCTGGTCCTTCGGCGAGAACTTCGCGACGAAGCTCCGCAGCCGCGCCTCCGCGTCCGAGCCGCCGGGAACCGTTCGTGCGGGCGTTTTCACGACTTCAGCTCCACCATGATCACGTGCGTGTCGGTCGTCCCGATGTTCTCGCCGACGTGGACCTGGGCCTTGCCCCAGGAAACGTCGCCGGCCTTCACGTCCCGCGTTCCCGATTTCCCTTCTTCCGGGAAGGTCAGGCTGCGCCGAAAAGAGCTCAGCGCGTAGATGACGTAGTCCGGATGATAGTGCGGCGCCGTCTTCTGTCCCGGCTTGTCGCGGTATTCGAGGACGCGGACGCGCTCGTTTTCGAAGATCACCTTGTACTTGTCCGGGTCGGTCACGGTCGGGTCCTGTCGCATGGTGGTTACTCCTCAGGCTCGGGCCGCCAGCCGGTGGGCGAGCAGCAGAAAGACGCCCGCGAACACGAAATCGTACGCGGCGCAGAACGGGGGATACCAGACCGGCAGCCTGGTCGTGATTCCGTGGGGCCGATGCGCCAGATCCCAGCACCCGTGCAGGATCAGGCCGATCGCCAGGAGCACGGGGGCCTGCCAGAGGCCGAGCAGCGCGAGGACGACGAAGACCGTTCCGACCGTCCACTCGAGAATCGCGATCGAGATTCGCCCGTCCATGAGAGCGAATCCGAGATAGATCGCGGCGATGAGGGCGAGCGCCACCGCGTGAAACGCCAGGGGATCCGGGATGATGGGAGACCAGGCCAGCCACGCGGTCAGGCCTCCGCCCGCGATGCCGACGAGAATCGCGCGAGTCGTCACGTCACTCCTCCTCTCTCAAGAAGCCGGTGATCTCGGCCATGATTTCCCGGTGGTGGCCGATCCAGAGGTGCCCGCCGCTCGGGTAACCGATGAAACGGGCCTTCGGGATGTGCTCGGCGCTGTAGCGGGCGCCGTCGAACGTGCCGAACAGATCATCCTCCACGCTGAAGACGAGCGTCCGCGCCGAAATTCGCTCGAGATCGTAGCGGGGCAGCGACGAGACAATCGCGGCGTCGTTTCGCAGCCCGAGCCGGCGCCGGCTGACGGGAAGGATGTACTCGAGAACGCCGGCCGCCCGGGCGCGCTCTTCGGCGCTCGCGCGCTCGAGGACGGAGGGCGGCGTCGCGAGGATCCCGCGCGAGATGGTCCGCCGCGCGATCCGCGTCGCCAGCCAGAAGAGGAAATCCGACCGGAGCGCCGTGTCGAACAGGAGCGCCGTCTCCCGCGAGGTCCGCCGGGGAGCCCCACCCTCCGGTGTCTGCCGGATGTGAAACGGATAGGCCGCGGGAACGAGCAGGACGAGCGCGGCGGTCCGTTCCGGATGCCGGATCGCGAGCTGCATCGCGGAGGGCGCGCCGGCCGAGGCCCCGAGCACGGCCGAACGCGGGATGTCGAGGGCATCGAGCAGAGCGGCGTGCGCGTCCGCCTGGGCGGCCGCCGAAGCGTCTGCCGGGAGCGGGGTGCGCAGGTAGCCGAACCGCGACATGGCGATGACGCGGAAGCCGCTCCGGACGAGCGGCTCCGCGAGAAACATCGCCTGGTCGAACCCTCCGCCGGCGCCGTGCACGACGAGCACGGGCGGCCCCTCGCCGGCCGTCGCGTACTCGATTGGCCCGGAGGCCGTCTCGGCGATCCGGCCGCCGGTCGCGACGCGGCGGCGGGCGAGAGAGATGTCGCGGCGATAGCGGAGGTAGACGACGCCGGACAATCCGGCGCCGGCCAGGCCGATCAGGGCGCGGGCGCCCGACCTCCGGCGCGCTCGCCTACTGGAAGTCACGGGGGAACGTCTCCTTCCAGGTCTTCTCGCGCACGAGGACGCCATCCTTCCGCAGGCGGCGCGTCGTCTCGTAATAGAAGTTGGCCCGGTCGCTCTTCATGGTCACGACGCACTCCCACCGAAGGGTCCGGTCGGGCAGCTTCACCTCGGTCGCGTATTCGCCGCGGACCGATGCGCTTTCGGGCTTCCCGTCCTCCGCTTCGTGCGTGATGGACTCGGTGTGGCGCTCCTCGCCCCACGGATACCGGTTCGCGCTCGAGGAGGTCGCGACGACGGTCGCGTGGCCCGTGCGCGGGTTGCGGTCCACCGAGGAGATCTCCCCGTAGCCGGAAGGCGTTCCCGTGTCGATCGTCCCGAACCCCGGGAGCTCCGGCCCCGCCGCCGGGATCGGCGCGAAATCGGGCCGCGGCCGATCCTCCGGAGGCACGACCGGCAGCAGGAGGCGCGTTCCGCCGGCGCCCATGTGGAGCTCCGTCGTCATGGGATAGGGGGTCGGCCAGATCATGGGCCACTGGGCGTTCGCCACCGAGAGCCGGATGCGGTGCCCTTTCGGAAAGATCCAGGACGTGAAGTGAAGCTCGATCTCGAGCGGAAAGGCTTTGCCCGGCTCGATGGCCTTCGGCTCGCGCGCCGACTCGCGGTGGGCCCCGTTCTGGCCGGCGTTCGCGACGAGCGTGACGGTGCCGTCGGGCGCGACGTCGTTGATGCGCGCGAACCAGTGCGCGAGCGGCGCGTCCGCCGAGACGCGGAGCATCGCACGAGGCAGGCCGAGGATCTCGAGATCCTCCGGGAGAGGCGGCGTCTCGTAGACGAGGCTGAAGGCGTCGGTCGGCCGCTGATCCGGCGCGACGTCGCCGAACCACATGACCGGACCGCCGGCCTCGACGCCGGTCGTCGGCACGTACCGCAGCTGCGAGGCGCTCTCCGGGGGCGCCTCGGGGGAGAGAGATCCGTCCGGCCGGGGAAAGAGCACGCGCTCGCGGATCCGGTCGATCGGCCAGCCATCCTCGAAACGCCAGAAGCCGGGCGCGACCTCGAGGTACGGCCCCGGCGGATGCCAGCGGCGCACGTACGTCGCCAGCCGCGGCTCGCGCTCGATGCCGTTGTCGCGACCCTTGAGCCAGCGGTCGAACCAGCGCACCATCTCGCGGCGGAAATCGAATCCGGGCTTCGGGTAGGGCTCGTCGGGGTACGTGTGGTCCCAGGCGCCCACGATCGCTTTGACCGGCGCCCGCAGCTTTTCGAGCATGCGCGGCACGCTGTCGCGATAGCCGTCGTACCAGCCCCCGACGACGAAGGTCGGGATCCGGATGGCGTCGTAGCGGGTCTTCAGCGCCGTCCGGTCCCAGAACGGGCCGTCGCGCTGCTGGTGCTTGTAGACGAGCATCCACGGCGGCTGGTCGAAGCGCTCGCGGAAGTATTTCTCGTCGATGCGATAGTCCGGCGCGGCCGGCATCGCGTTGGCGAGATCCTGGCTCATCTCCCAGGAATCCACGTGCATCATCCCGTCCATGAAGTGGACGTCGTCCTCGTAGAGATCATCGGTCGCGTCGACGGCGACGATCGCCTTGAGGGCCGGCGGATTGCGCATCGCCATGTGAATCGAGTTGAACCCACCCCACGAGATGCCGAACATCCCCACATTGCCGCTGGAGAACGGCTGGCGCGCCAGCCAGGCGATCACCTCTTCGCCGTCGCGCTGCTCGATCTCGCTGTACTCGTACGGAATGAGCGTCCCTTCGCTCGAACCGGTGCCGCGGATGTCGACGCGGGCGACGACGTAGCCGCGGCGCACGAAGTACGAGTACTGCGCGTAACGCTCGCCGCGGTCCTCGTTCTTGCGGTACGGCAGATACTCGAGGAGCACGGGGAACCGCTCGCCGGCGCGCGCGCCCTTCGGCCGCCAGAGATCCGCGGCCAGACGCACGCCGTCGGGCATCGGGATCCAGGTTTCCTCCATCGAAACGTCGAAGCGGGCCGGCGAGGGGTCGGCCGCGGCGGGAGGCGGAACGCGTGCTGCCGGACGGGCTCCGGCAAGGGCGACGCCGAGGGCGATCGTTGCGACGGCCGACGCCAGGCGACGAGCGGCTTCCGGCGTCAATCGCTTCCACCGAGCGCTTGCTCCACTGCCAGAGCCCGGCCGTCACCTCGGCGGGAAGCCGGTGCCCCAGCTGCCGCGCGAGCATCACGATCTGTCCGCGGTGATGGCCCTCATGAGCAACGAAGTACGACAGCACGTGGCCCACGTCGAGGGGCAGGTTGCCCCAGACGTAGGCCGGCGTCGGGGGGATCTGCCCGCCGTTCTCGAGCCCGAGATCGAGCAGGGCGGCGATGCCTCGTCCGCTCGCTTCCAGCGCCCGGACGAGCTGCGAGCGGCTCACGCGGCGGCGCTCGACGGATGCCGGGACTCTCACGCCGTGCGGGCGTCCCAGGGTCTTGATCCACATGCAGCCCGCGTTGTGGATATGGCCGGCGAGCATTCGCACGGTGCGCCTCGGCGCGCCCGGAAGGGCGGCGGTCCAGAGCGAGCCGCTCGTGACCGTGAAAGATCCGCCGTCGCCCACGGCGTCCAAGCCGAAGCGGCGGAGGTTCACCTGGCCCACTCAGCTTGTTCCGGCACGAGTACTCGAAGTCCTCGTCGGTCAGCTTGACGAGCGGCGCGAAGCGTGCGTCGCCCGCGGCGCTCACGACCGCGTCGACGGGGCCGACGGCTCGATACATCGCCCGGATCGATTCGGGATCCGCGATGTTCACGGGGATATTCGACTTTCGGCTGGCCCCGAGAACCTCGTGCTCGCGCCCGAGCGCTGCGGCGACCGCCATGCCGATAGTTCAAGTGCCTCCGACGACGAGGATTCTTCATGCTGTCCTCCTCCCACCTCTGCGACCCTCGCTCCGGCTCCGGCGTCACTACCGCTCGTGTTGCCGAAGGATTTCCTCGATCTCACCGCTACGCCTTGTGGTGCTGAAGGATCTCCTGGATCTCGGTCATCGTGAACGTGTTGAGCCTGGACGACTTTCGCCTGCGCGCGGAACGCGGGCGGCACGATGCGGAGCGCGTCCTCCTTGTTGTCGACGTCCACGATGATCCAGGCCTTGTGCACTCCATCCTTGCATCCCCATTCCGCGTGACTCAGGAAGTGGGAGCCGGTGCGGAGAAAGACCTCGACGGCCCGGGCGCAGGCCCCGACGGCTCTTCGTGCGGAACCTCGATGAGAAAGCGGGTCGCCATCGTGATCGTCTCGGAACAACACTAACACCGGCGACCGCGCGCGCGCCGATCGGAGGAAGGGGTCCCGGTGCCTAAACCTTCCGGAACGCCGCGTTCGCGTCGACCTGCCTGTACTCGACGAACTCCACCGGCGCGAGGCAGTTCGGATAGAGGATGCCCGCGAACTTCTTGACGGCCGCGGATTCGCCGTGAATCCGGTTCGCCTCCTCATCCCTCCAGACGAAGATGTGCACGAAGCGCGTGGGACGCTCCGCCTCCTGCCACACCTCGTAGCGCAGCGCGCCCGGCTCGCTCGCGCGAACGTACGCCACGAATTCGTGGATCGCGGCGAGACATTGCTCGAGCGCTTCGGGCCGCACCTCGTATCGCGCGAGCTCGTGGATTTCGCCGGGGTTGCCCTGCAGGAAGCTCATGGGAATCCTCCGTGTCCGCCGTTCGCCTTCTCGTAGAACTGCAGGCAAACGCCCGAAGGCACGATCATGTGGAACTCGCGCCGCCCCCAGGCCTTCATTTCCAGAGGACCGACGTTCGCCGGCAGATTCCGGTACTCCTCGTAGAGCGCCTCGAGATCGGTCACGCCGATGCTGAAGCTCGCGTTGTCGGCCCACTCGCGATCGTCGTTGCGGACGAGGTGCAACGCGACGCCGTCGCGCCGGATTCCGGCCATGGAGTCGCTCTGCCAGACGATCGAGAAACCCATCTGCTCCGTGTAGAAGACCAGCGCGGTTTCGAGACTCCCGCCGGCCGGAATCATCGGCGTGATCTCGACCAGCTCGGCTCTCACGCGTCATCCCCTTCGTCGGACTGTGGAATCGGCCGCGTGGTGAGCAGCTCGCGGGCGGTCTCCGCGTCTTCCTTCCGGACCTGGATGCGGATCGGGCCCATGGCGGCGTTGAAGCCGGCGCCGATCGCGCCCCAGCCGAAGAGATTCTGCAGCCGCTCGTTTCGCGCGATGCACGGGATTCCCGCGCCGTCGAGGATGGATTTCGCCACCACGACGAGGCTCTGGTCGCCGGTCTCCAGCACGGTGACCATCTCGTACGGTTCGGATTGCTCGTTTTCCGGCAGCCGATCGACGAGGTCGACGCCGCAGTCGTCGCAGCGCGTGAAGCCGGGCCGGTACTCGTCGCCGCATTTCGGACAGAACATGACTACCTCGGGCCCGGCGCCAGGCTCACCGGCTCGCCGACGCGGATCGTCCCGGTCTCGACCACCGTGGCGTATACCCCCGCGTTGTTCTGGTTCAATCGCACCACCGTCTTCAGCACCCGGGCATCCGATTGTCCCGTCTCGGGATCGAGAGTGAGCATCCGGCACCGCTCGTCCCGCATCGTGACGCGCACCGCCGGCCTCGGATCTGCCTCCCCGAAGACGAGCGTCCCGCCGGTCCATCGGTCCTCGAGAAAGGGCTCGCCCTCGTCACACGCGATGACGATGTTGGGCCGGAACCGCCGGCTGTCGGCGGCCACGCCCGCCTCCCGAGCGACGGCGTCGATCGTCGCGGTGGCGATGACCGAGATCGAGGCCTCGTCGAAGACGCCGTGCCGCGCCTGCATCAGCTCCACGTCGCCGCCGAGACGTCCCGCGATCTCCCGCTGCAGATCCTCGCTCCAGAGCTCCGGCTGGGCGCCGGCCGGCGTCCGAACGTGCGTCGGCAGCGGCTCGCCCGTGCGCTCATCGAGGCCGCACGGATGATAGAGGACCAGCTCGGAAAGCCGGCTCGCGGTGAGCCACGGCATTCCGCTTCGGTCGCCGATGCGCCGAAACGCGAATCGCCGGTCGCCGGCGAGCCCGTACCATCCGAGAAACGCCGACTCGAGGGCGACGCCGGCCATCGACTTGACGGGGTAGCGAGAGAGCCCGACGACGCGGCCGAGGGGAGTCGTCATGAGGCTAGCGTCCGAGCCACCATTCGTCTCGCGGGAGATCGGCGATCCGCGACGGCTCCACGATCTGGCCCGGTCGGGGAACGAGCACTCGGACGCCGCGCTCCGCGCCGCTCGCCGACACGCGCACCGCGGGCTCGTTCCAATCGTGGAAGGCGAGGTTGAACGTCCCCCAGTGGATCGGCAGAAGGAGGTCGCCGCGCACGTCGAGGTGAGCCTGCACGACCTCTTCCGGCGTCATGTGGATCATGGGCCAGAGGGAACTGTACGCCCCCGCGCTGATCAGGGTCAGGTCGAAGGGTCCGTGATCCTGTCCGATCTCCCGAAAGCCGCCGAAGAAACCGGAATCGCCGCAGACGAACACGCGATGGCGTGGCGTGGAGATGACCCAGGACGACCACAGCGTCCGATCCTCGTCGGTCAATCGACGGCCCGAGAAGTGCCGGGCCGGGGTGACGGTGAACGTCACGCGATCGAGGCGGACCTGCTCGCCCCAATCGAGCTCGCGGATCTGTCCGCCGGGAACGCCCCAGGCCTCGAGATGCGCCCCGACGCCGAGCGGCACGAGGAAGGCGGCGCCGCGGGCGCCGAGCGCCTTCACGGTCGCCATGTCGAGGTGATCGTAGTGGTCGTGCGAGATCAGGACCGCCTCGATCGGCGGCAGCTCATCGAGGCCGATCGGCGGCGCGAAGAAGCGCTTCGGTCCCGCCAACGACGTCGGCGACACGCGTTCACTCCAAACGGGGTCCGTCAGCACGCGAAGCCCTTCGATCTCGAGCAGGACGGTCGCGTGCCCCATCCATGTCGCGCGCAGGCCCGCCGGGGATCGGAGGTCATAGTCGCGCGCCGTTCGGGACTCCACCGGGATCTGGCGCGCGGGATGGCGAACCTGCTCGCCGCAGAGCTGCTGCCGAGCCATCGCGCGGAGACTTCCCGGCATCAGCGTGCGGGTCGGATCGGGGTTCCGGAACTTGTCGACATGCCATCGCGGCGACCGCCGCGCGCGATCCAGGCGCGCACCCGACAGTCTGCCGCCGAGGGACGCGAGCAAGCTCTTAGAAGAACCCGCGGAGGAACACCGCCGCTTTCACCGAAATCCCGGCGATCTTGTTCGTCGCCTGGCGATAGAACTTGAAGTTGAGCTCGGTCTCGGGACGGCCGTCCGTCCAGTTGGAAAAAGGCTTGAGCTCCGTGCGCCCCAGTCGCCGCTTCGCGAGGGCGGTGCGCCGGACCGTGATGCTCACGCGCGGCGTCTGGCGAGCGACGCCTCTTTTCTTCGGGGTTCCTTTGGCCGAGGTGACGACGCCGCGGGCGACGAGGCCCGGGCCGCCCTCGTTTTCGCTCGCGAAGACGTAGATTGCGTCACCCTTCGCGATGCGCCTGCCGCCGTACATCGTCTTCTGCGCGCGAAACGCGAACTTCCGCGCCCTCGGACTGCGGACCTCGGTTTTGATTACGTACGTCATGCGCCGCCCGCAGTCTAATGTGTGGCGGGTCGGCGGCGCGGACCGCCCGCCTACCAGACCGTGCAGCGCTTCTCGGGCGGCCGGACCATCTTCGCGTCCGCCGGGCACGCGAAGGTCTGCTGGAACTCGGGCAGGTTGACGAGCGTGCCGAGCACGCGGAAACGGCCGGGCGGATGCGGATCGCTCATCGCGATCTCGCGCTCGGTCTCGGGCCGCATGGCCTCGGCCCGCGACCGGGCCCAGGCGACGAAGAAGCGCTGCTCGGCGGTCAGGCCGTCGCGGATCGCGGCCGGCTTGCCCGCCAGCTGACGAGCGAGCGCCCGGTAGGCGAGCCGCACGCCACCGAGATCGCCGATGGCCTCGCTCAGGACCCGCTTGCCGACGAGGTGCAGGCCGGGCTCGACTTCGAAGGCCGCGTACTCGTCGTCGACGCAGGCGGCGCGCGCCTCGAACCGTGCGCGATCGGCGTCGCTCCACCATCGCGCGGGCCGTCCCTGCGCGTCGAAGTCGGCGCCTCCGGCGTCGAGGGCGTGGGTGAGATCGTGGGCGATGCCGGCGCCGATGCCGCCATAGAGCTCCGCGTCGTCGGCGTCCGAGCGGTAGCCGATCGTCAGGAGGAAGCCGGCCGGCAGGACGATCTGGTTCAGCTGCGGGTCGATGTAGGCGAGATAGGACGACGCCGGCAGCTGCCAGACGTTGCGGTCGGTGGGCTTGCCGATGCGCCGGCGGTCCGCCTCGACGTTCCATCGGCGCGCGGCGGCGACGTTTTCCCAGAAGGCGTCGCGGCGGAGCGCCAGCCCGCCGGAGTCCGCGAAGCGGTGCGGGCCGCCCGCCTGCGCGTCGTATGTGGAGAGCTTCTCGAGGGCGCGCGGGCGCGTCGCGGGCGCCATCCACGGGACGGCGGCGACGTCCTCCTTGAGCGCGGCCATGAGGCTTCCGACGAGGGCTTCGATGCGGGCGCGATCCGCCGGAGGAAAGTACCGCTCGACGTACAGCTTGCCGACCGCGTCGCCGAGCAGAGACTCGGCGGTCGCGGCGCAGTGCTCGGCGCGCGGCTTGCCCTTCGCCGGCGACTCCTCGACGAAGGGCCGCGACAGGTACGGCGCCGCCGCCTCGAGGAGCTGGTAGCGGAGATGGGCGCGCCAGACGGCGACCGGCGTCTCGCGCAGCTCCCGGTCGAGCTGTCGGAGCAGGCGGGGCTCGGCGACGTTGACTCTCATGTCGCCGCGCGGCAGCCCGGCCTCGTCGAAGTACGCGGGCCAGTCGACGGCCGGGGCGAGCTCCGAGAGCTCCGCAAGCGTCGTCGGATGATCGGTCTGCGCCCCGTCGGCGGCCGCCGCGGCGTCGAGCGCGCCTTCGGCGAGCCGCGCCTCGAGCGCGACCACTTCGTCGGCACGACTGTCGGCGGCGCTCCCCCCGAGCTTCAGGAGCGCGGAGACGTGCTTGCGGTAGGCGTCGCGTTCGGTGGCGGCGCGCGGCACGCCGAAGCTCCCGGCGGCGATGTTCAGGACGAAGCGCGATGGATCGCGATAGGCGTAAGCGCCGCCGGCCGTGAACCCGACCGCCACGCCGATCGCGTGCAGCCGGCGGATGGCGCGCTGACACGTCGGCCGGGGTGCGCACGCTGTCGATCTCGGCGAGAAGCGGCGCCAGAGGAGTCGCGCCCGCGGCGTCGACGCGCGCCGCGTCCATGCACGAGGCGTAGAGGTCGCCGGCGAGCCTTTCGGCGCTGCCCGCCGCCGCGTCGCGTCTGGCCGCCGCGTCCTCGAGGACCGCCTGCAGCCGCCGCTGGTTGTCGGCGCGCCCGGCGATGCGCGGGCTCCAGCGCGACTGTCCCTCCGGGATCGGGTTCGCGGCGAGCCATCCGGCGTTGGCGTAGGCGTAGAAGTCGGAGCACGGCTCGCAGGCCTGGGCTCCGGCTCCCGTGCCGTCGACGGCGCCGACGGTCGCGAGCGCCGACGCGAGGAGCAGAAGCCACCCGATCACGATGCGATGCCTCGTCATGAGCGCCTCCCGGCCTCGGCAAGCAGCGTCCGCGTGTCGATGACGTCGGCGAACTCGCCGTGCAGATCCGAGAGCGCCATCGCGTGCACGAGGTTCGCCGGGTAGAGCACACCGTCGGGTCCCTTGCGATCGAAGGCCGCGGTCGCGTCGGAGACCACCCAGACGGCGTAGCCGAGGTTCCCCGCCATCCGCGCCGTCGTCGACACGCAATGATTGGTGGTGAGCCCGGCGAGGACGAGTCCGCCGATGCCCGACCGGCACAGGTGCTCGTCGAGCGTGGTGCCGATGAAGCAGCTGTTGACGCGCTTCTCGATCACCGGCTCGCCGGGCCGCGGCGCCGCATCGCCCTTGAAGTCGTTGCCGCTCTGGCCGGGCCGCAGCGGCGAGGCCGGCAGCGTCGACATGTGGCGCGCGTGCAGGACCGGACGCCGGCTCGCGCGCCACGCGTCGAGCAGCTCGGCGACGTGCGCCTCCATCGCCGGGTTGTTGCGGCGGCCCCAGCTCGAGTCGTCGAAGCCCCTCTGGACGTCGATGACGAGGAGGGCGGCTTCGGCGGCGACGGCGACGCTCATGGTCCTCGTTTACCGGAGGGCGGGTCGCGCGCCAAAACGGCGATTCCGCGCATCGGCTGCGGCGATGGGGAGGGAGGGGGCCCGGCCTCGGGAAGCGAGCAGGTTGCTGAAAAAGGGTGTGGGATGGCGTTACGAGCGCCGCGGGGTCAGGCGTCGAGGAAGCGCAACAGAAGTCATGCGGCGATGCCATCGCATCGGCGAGGAGCGACTGCTTTCGGCTGCGGCGGTCGAAGACGACCGGCAGCCGAGAGTTTCGGCCCGGAGGGCCCAAGCGCGGTCCGAGCTAAAAACTCTCGGCCGCCGTTCGCGCAGCGAACGCCCGCGGCCGAAGCCCCGGACACGACGCCCGCATCCATTTTCAGCAGCCTGCTAGGGCGTGCCCGGTTCGAGCGCGCCGCGCGCCGCCCGGAACGGCTGCGCCTTCCCGTACGTGAGGCATCGCCACAGCCATTCCGCCGGCCCGAATCGAAAACGCTCGAGCCAAACCCGGGCGAGAAGAACCTGGACGGGATAACCCACGAGGCAGAGCGCCGTGAGGGAAGCCGGGCCGACCTTGCCCATGAGGCCCGGGCCGCGCGGGAAACCGTAGAAGAGCCAGATCCCGAAGACCGTCTGGAAGAGGTACCACGTGAGCGCCATCCGTCCGAGCGGCGCGAGGAATCGGATCGCGGAGCCGCGCGCCCCGAGGTACGCGAGGCCGAGCGCCGCGGCGTAGGCGAGGGTCAGCCCGAGCTGGCCGCCCTCGACGACGAGGCGCCGGGCGAAGGCGAGGAGCGGGCCACTTCGTCCGGCGAACAGATTACCGGCGGAGACGGTGCTTCCGGCGAGGCCGGCGAGGCCGCCGACGAGCAGGACCCGCCGCAGCAGCGCGCGGTGCCTCGCGAGGTCGCCGAGGTCGAGCGTCCGCGCGATCCAGAGTCCGAGCAGGAGCCGCCCGAAGATGGCGACCTGGTAGCCGATCTGGCCGATCGAGAGCGTGAGGTACCAATCGTAGCGCCAGTTGGCGGCGAGGAAATCGCGGTAGCTGCCGTGGGAGAAGGCCGCCAGAGCGATCGCGTTCAGGTCGGGCCCCCGGGCCGGCGGCGGCAGCGCGGCTCCCACCGCGGCGACGAGCGCCGGCACGAGGACGCTCGCCGCGAGCGCGAAGCGAAGGAGGCGCCGCGGCGGCGCCGCCACGAAGAGCGGGAGGAGCACCGCCCAGAGCGCATAGAAGCGGAGAATGTCGAAGGCCCAGAGCAGCCATCCATGGGCGAGCCCGATCGCGAAGAGCCAGAAGATCCGCCGGTAGAAGAGACGTGTCGCGGAACCTCCGCGGGCGCGCGCTCGAGAGAGAAAGAGCCAGAAGCTGACGCCGAAGAGGGTCGAGAAGAGCCCCATGAACTTGTTCTCGATGAAGAAACGCTCGAACCCGTAGGCGAAGCCGTCGAGCCGCGACGGGAACGCCGCGGTCCGCTGTGCGGCGCTCATGTACTCGATGCCGGAGAAAATGAGGAGGTTCGCCCAGAAGACACCGAGCAGGGCGAAGCCGCGCAGCGCGTCGACGAACTCGAGGCGATCGGACGGCCGGAGCGGAGATCTTGACGCGAACCCCTTCGGCGGTCGGCATGGCGACTTATTGTCCGGGGACTCTACTTCCGTCCGGCGGCGATAGGAGGAAAATGAGACGGTGAAGACCGAGCTCGAGCTCCGCCACCTGCGCGCCTTCGTGGCGGTCGTCGAGGCGGGCGGCCACACGCGCGCCGCGCGCAGCCTCGGCGTGTCGCAGTCGACGGTGTCGGAGACGCTGATTTCCCTCGAGCGGGCGCTGGGGACGGAACTCTTCCGCAAAGGCGCGAAGGGCAAGGGCGTGGCGCTCACGCGCGCGGGCGAGGCGCTTTTGCCCCACGCGCGGCGGATCCTGGCGCTGACCGGGGAGCTCGCCGCCGAGCTCGCCGGCGTGACGGCGGAGGTCAAGGCCACTCTGGCGGTCGCCGCCGTCGAGTCGATCAGCACTTACGTCCTGCCGGAGCGGCTGGCGGCGCTGCGCGAGAAGTGGCCGCAGGTGCGCGTCGAGGTGGCGACCCGCGTGTGCGCCGACATCCGCGAGAGCGTGGCGGCGGGGCAGAGCGACCTCGGGCTGGTCCTCGAGGTCGACGCCGGCGTTGGCGTGCCCGACGACTCGGTGCTCACCAAAGCGCGCCTCGTGATCCTGGGCGCGCCGTCGCATCCGCTCGCCGGCCGCAAGGTTCGCGCCGACGAGCTCCGGCGCTGCGACTTCTACATGAGCGACGCGGCCGGCGACTACCATCAGGCGCTGCGCCGGCATTTCGAGGCCGCCGAGCTGCCGCAGCCGCGCACCCAGGCGCTCGGCACCGTCGAGGGCGTCAAGCGCGGCATCCTCGCCGGAGGCGCGGCGCTCGGACTCCTGCCGGCGCACGCGGTGAAGCAGGAGCTCGACGACGGCGTGCTCGTCGAGGTGCGGGTCAGCCCGCCACTGCCGGGACTGGTCCTGCGCGCGGTGCTCGGCCCGGAGAGCGCCGACTCGCCGCTCGTCGAGGAGCTGGTGCGCAGCTTGCGCGGTCTGACTTTGGGCTAGCCGGAAACGCTCCCTCCGAACGGCGTTACTCGGCGCTTCCCACCACCCGCGGATTCGAGCCGTCGGCGTTCATCACGACGATCCGGCTCGGTCCCTCGCCGTCGGTCGAAAACATGATTCCCTTGCCATCGGGCGACCAGGTGGCCAGGCGCTTGATCGCCGGCGTCTTCGTGAGGCGCCGGACATTCGAGCCATCCGCATCCATGACGTAGACGTCGCTTCCCCCGTCGCGGTCGGACGTAAAAGCGATCTTCTTGTTGTCGGGCGACCAGGACGCGACGCTGTCGTCGGAATCGGTGGCGGCGACGCGGCGAATATCGGTGCCGTCTGCCCGCATGGTGTAGATCTGGTTCTTTCCCGTCCGATCGGAGAAGAACAGGAGGCGCTTGCCGTCGCGCGACCACGTGGGCACCTGATCATTCGCGTCGCCCGGAGTGATGATCCGGATGTTCCTCCCGCTCGCGCTCATGACGGCGATGCGCCATTTCGTTTCGCTCGATTCTCGCAATTGAAACACGATGGCTTCCTCGCCCGGCGAATACACCGGCACGCCGGCAAAGCCCTTCAACGAAGTGAGCTGCCGCACTCCGGAGCCATCGGAGGTCATGACGAAGATGTTCGTGTCCTGCCCGTTGCTCCTCGGCGACTGGAACAGGATCTTTCGTCCGTCACGGGAGAAGTAGGGGTGCGCATCCCGCCCCGGTTCTCGCGTCAGGCGCGTGGGGCCCGAGCCGTCGGCGTTCATCACGTAGATTTCCGGATCGCCGTCGCGGTCGGACACGAACACGATCTTCGTGCCATCCGGCGACCATCGCGCGAACATGTCGTTCCACGCGGCCGGCGCGTCCGCCGCGGAACCCGAAATCGGCCGGCCCGCGATCAGCGCGGCAAGACAGCAGGCAACGAGCCCCGAGCTCCCGATGGGCCTCATCGCGGCGGCCTCTTTTCGATGTTCGTCACGCGCCGCGTCCGGAATCCCAGTCCAGCACGCGCAACGCGCGCAACGTGTTCCACCGGCTCGGCCGGCCCTGGTCCTCGCCGTCGTCGTCGTCCAGCGGGACGGGCATCCGGCCGGGGTAACGCGTCTCGAGCGGCCACCGGCCTTCGGTGTCGCGCTTCGACTCGACGAGGTCGATCGCCTCGGCGGCGCGCGGGTCGGGCGCGACGCCCGCGCGGCGCAGGTACTCGAGTCCCCGCAGCACGTCGTAGTGCCACCACGTGGGGAAAGCGAAGCGGGTGAACGAGGCGTCGCCTTTGCGATCTCGCGCGATGACCTCGCCGGTCGATTTCCGGTGGAAGAGGCGGCGCTCGAGGAGGTACTGCTGTCCGCGCTGACGCGCCGCGGTCACCGGCGGGTGGCGACCGAAGGCGAGTTCGTATTCGAGCAGCGCCTCGAGCACGCAGATCGTGGTGTTGAAGGACGACCGCGTCGATCCGTTCTCGGCCTCGCAGTTCCAGCCGCCGTCGGAGAGCTGCTCGCGGAGCAGCCGGTCGACGAGGCCCCGGACGTCCTGGCCGAAGTACGCTCCCGCCGCGGCGACCTGGCCGTTGATGCAGGGCTCGACCTCACCGGCGAAGAAGGGGTTGTCCTGCGTTTCTTCCGGGCCGCACCCTCGCCACGTCACGCGGTCCCGGACGAGGCTCACCGCGCGCCGGGCCGGATCGCGTACGGGATCGAGACCGATCTCCCGCAGGAGCGTGAGGACGTGCATCGTGGAGTCCCACCCGCGGTTCCAGGCCTTGCCGCCCCACGTCCCGTCGGGCGCCTGGAGGGCGAGGAGTCGCGCACCCATGCCCTCGGTCGCGACTCGGGAGCGCTCGGCCGCGACCTCGCCGGCGGTCGCATCGGTCAGGTCGCGCAACGCCTGCCAGCGGATCGAGGGGTCCGAGTCGAGCAGCCAGAGAAGGACCGGGCTCTTCGGCTTCAGGACCTGGTGTCTGGCTCGATCGGTTGCCATCTGCGGAGTCCCTCGATCAGGGCACGGTCTGCCAGGCTGGTTATACCGCGCGCGGTTCGGGTCGGCCACCCGCCGCGCACCGAAAGAGCCCGCCCGACGAGGAAGATCGCCGCGGCGAGCGCGATGCGCGCGGCGGCTCGGCGGGCGGTGGTCATGAAGACGCAATGTACTTTGTATTACAAAGTAAGTCACGGCTCTATCGGTGAGGCGAGCGGCCGCGGGACCCCGGCCCTATCCTTTGGCTTCGGAGAAGCAGAGGATGTAGCCGTCGGGATCTTCGACCTGAAAATCCCGCGTGCCCCAGGGCCTCTGCTCGAGCGATCTCGTGATGGGAGCTCCGCGCCCGAGGAGCTCCGTGTGCAGCTCCTCGACTCCGGAAACCGACCAGGTACGCGTCGAGGTGCTCTTCCGACCGGCGGTGGGCGCGCTCCGCTTCGAGCTTCGGCGCGCACTTCAGGTGGATGACGGCGCGATCGCGGGACACGCCGGCGTAGAAGCCTTCGTAGACGAAGTCGCAGGAGAACCCGAGGCGCTGCTCGTAGAACGCCACGGAATCGTCCAGCTTCTCGACGAGAAACTGGGGGGCCGCCGACCTTATCGACGCCATCGAGGCACCTCCTGACAGAAGCAGGTCACCGCACCGCTCGGACGGGCGCTCACGAGCGGGTGCGGCCGAAGAACAAGACGTAGCCGTCGACGTCCTCGAGCTCGAATCCCCGCAGGCCGTCGTCCGCGTCCTTGAGCGGCTTCGAGAATTCGACGGCGCGCGACGAAAACTCCGCCGCCAGCGCGTCGGGATCCCGGAACCGCGACGTAAGCATCCCAGCGCGCCTGCGGCTGCCGCTTGAAGTTGGGGAGCGGAGCGATGCCGACGTCCTTGAGCATGATCATCGCGCCACCTCGACACACGATACCGAAGAAGGGGTCGCCATCGGGTCCTCGAAACGTGATGTCGAACCCGAGCCGGTCGCGATAGAACGAAAGCGCGGCGTCCAGATTCCGCACGATGAAGAAGGGCGAGATGCCCGTGATGTCCGGTCGCGTCATCCGGCCTCCCGTCTCGTGCGATCGCCCGCGGCGAGCCAGGGCATGCCGCGGTACGAGTCCGCCACCACCCAGGCGCCGGCCGTCAACGTCCAGGAGTTGAGAAACTCCATCCACTGAGAAGCGTTCGGCCCGGCCACGACGACGGGCACCCAAATGATCAGCGTGAACAGACCCATCTGCAACGTCGTGAGCGTGGCCGCCAGCCGCGCACACACGCCGATGAGCACCGCCACGCCGGCCGCGATGAAGGCGCCGCCGGTGAAGTAAGCCCAGGCCACGTGCCACGGCAGCCAGCCGGGGACGAGCGGGGCGGTGTCGTTGAGATTGGTGAAATGGGCCGCGCCGAAGGGGATCAACGCCAGGCCAAAGAGCACCCTCGCGATGCGCAGACCCTTGTCGCCGCCGGAGGCGAAGCCGAGGCGCGGCCCGTCGCGATCGCCGGCGAACCAGGCGTACAGAACCCAGGCGGCCGCCGTCATCAGCGCGGTGTCGCCGAAGGACCACCAGGTGTTCAGTTCTTTCGGAGCGACGAAGATCCGGGACATCCGGACCAGGAGGAGCCAGAGCAGGAAATAGCCGAGCAGAACGCGGGAAGCGACGGCGGCCGTGCGCCGCCAGAGGAGGCCGATGCCGGTGATCAGAGAGACGACGGCGCAGAGATAGCCGAGGACCTCCCGCGCGGGAAAACCTCTGGGCACCCCCGACCATATCGGGGTGAAACCGCCGGTGATCAAGCCGATGAGTCCGAGGCCGATCATGGTCATCGCGAAGACCACATGGCCCGGGCTTGCGACGCGCATCGCCTTTCCGCCGGGGCTATTCGAGCTCATTCGATCCGACGGCGAGAATCACGGCGAGACCATGCGCTTCGAGAAAGCTACTCCTTCGCCGCATCGCGACGACATCCTCGCGCTCGACGTCCTCGCCGTCTATGACCACTTCATGCGCCGGTGCGGCGCTGCCGGATGCCGCAGGGGAGCTCGAGCCGCCGTCCGGCTCGTCGCCTGGAGACTGCGACTCGACGAGAGCCGGGATCCGCCGGCGCGCCTGGATCCGACGTCCCAGCCGGGGATGGAGGCCGCCTGCTCGATCCAGGCCGCCAGCTGCTTCTCGTCGAGCCTGTCGTCCTCGCGGATGTCGAGGGAGCGCGTTTCCTTGCTCCTGGACTCGCCGGGGGGGACAGGACGCAGCGACGTGCCCCGGAAGAATGTCACCTTGATGTAGCGGGTGAAGACGTGAAACGCCAGGAACCAGCCCTTGCCCTCGACGCCATAGAAGGGCGAGTTCCACTTCACGGCCTTGCGCACGTCGGGCACGGTGCGGACGATGAGCGCGTCGAGGTGGCGCCCGACTTCGCGTTTCCAGCCCGGCATGGCCGCGACATAGGCCTGCACCGGGGCGTCGCCCTCGCCCTGAGCGATCTGGGGGTTGCCGCCGGCGAGAAGGACCGGCTTCTTTGCGGACGCCTTCGTGGACCTGGACGCCTTCGCGGCGGGCACGACGGAGCGGGCGGGGTGGAGCTTGGTTGGCATCGCTTCGGCTATTTCTTCGAAGGCTTCGACTTGCCGAAATTGTTGAGGGCGACCGCCTGGCGAACGAGCGCCTTGAAGGCAGATTCGTCGACTTCTTCTCCCTCGTGGATGTCGATCGCGCGGCGCACGTTTCCCTCGAGGCTCGAGTTGAAGAGATGGGCGGGATCCTTCAGAAGCGCGCCCCTGGCGAAGGTGAGCTTCACGACCTTCTTGTAGGACTCGCCGGTGCAGATGATGCCGTCGTGCGACCAGACCGGATTCATCCACTTCCACTCCTCGACGACGTCCGGGTCTGCGGCCTTGATGAGCTTGCGCATTCTGGTCAGCGTTGGCCCGCGCCAGTCTCCGAGCTCGGCGATTCTTTTCGAGATGAGCTCCGATGCCGGCGGGCCCTGGCTGGCGTTCGACTTTTTCATGTTCTCCTCCGAGAAGTTACGGTCAGGCGCTCGCCGGCGTGGCCTGCACGCGGCGCCAGAAGACGTACGAGAGCCCCCCGAGCACGCCGGTGGCCGCCGCCCAGCCCCAGACCTCCGGGCCGTCGCCCACCGAGAAGTGGGCGATGAGCGCGGAGCCGAGGGTGATGGCGAAGCCGGCGTAGGCCCACTCCTTGAGCCGCGCCGGCACCGGCGCAAGCAGCAGCACCACGCCGAGGACCTTGGCCCACGAGAGCTCCACCCGGAAGTAGGCGGGGAAGCCGAGGTGCGTGAACATCTCCGCCACCTGCGGCAGGCGCAGTTGCGCGTAGGCGGTGAAGCCGATCTGCAGGCAGAAGAGCGCGGTGACGATCCAGAAGCCGACGGCCATTCCTCTGGAGCGGGGCATTCTCAGGTCCTCTTTCCCGGCCAACCGGGAGTCTCGACGCCGAACTGCTTCGCGTACTCCGCGTTCAGCCGCTGCCAGCCGCCGAACTTCATCGCCTCGCCACCAACGATACGGCCGATGGGTGTTCCGCCGAGAAGCCGTTCCAGCACATCGAAACAAACGTGCCACCCGGCGGCGCCCATCGAGATGAAGGCGCGGGGGATGCTGGTCCACAGCGTCAGGCGCGTGCCGCCGCCGGAACGCTTCGAGCTCCCACCGCATGTCGTTGCCGCCCCAGTTGTACTCGAGCAGCCTGGGAGCGTCGGCGCGCGTCACGGTCGTTTCGGTCACGTGCGGCGAGGGCGCTCCCACCGTGGTGAGCTTCACGACGTTTCCAACCGTCCCCAGGCTCCGGTCGGCGTCGAAGGGAGCCCACTCGCGCAGATGCGCCGGGTCGGTCAGCGCCTGCCAGACTCTTTCCGGCGGGTGGCGCAGCTCCCGGACGAGAATGAGCGTCCACTTCTCTCCGTCCTTTCGCACCTGCGCCCCGCCGGCCGGACCGGGCGCGTACGGCTCGCGGTCGTTCATCTTCTCCTCCTGGTCTTCCGTTTCGCCGGTGTCGAGGCATCCATGCGCTCGAGATGGCGTTCGAGAGCATCCACGTGCGCGGACCAGAACCGGCGGAACGGAGCGAGCCAGGCCTCCACCTCCTGAAGCGGTTCCGGTTTCAGCCGGTAGAGACGGCGCTGTGCGTCCACCGTGGATTCCACGAACCCGGCCTCGCGCAGCACGCGCAGGTGCTTCGACACGGTCGGCTGCGGCACGCGAAGCTGACGCTCGATCTCTCCCACCGACAGTTGGGACGAGACCAGGAGGCTCAACATCGCGCGGCGGGTCGGCTCCGCAATGATTTCGAATACGGATTCCATGGCACGGATATACTGCACAGAGTATATACGTGTCAAGGCATATGACGCCACCGGCAACGCCGGGTACAACTCCTTGTCAGGCAGCAAGTTCTCGGATCGGTTGCCGTCCAGGGGACTGTTCGAGCCGAGGAGAGCGTCGGTGCTAGCGCGACCTCTTCGTTCCGCCGCCAGCCTTCGTCGGCTCCAAGCGCTTGTCAGGCCGTCGGCTTTTCTCAGCTCGCCGCGGCGGAGAGAGCGCACTGATCGTGACGTAGTAGCCATCCAGATCGCGCAGTGAGAACTCCTCAGTCCGTGTGTTGGGGTTCACATGAGGATCTTCCTCGAGCCGCGGGGCGAGAGAGCGTGCGCGGTGCAGGGCCCTGTCGAACTCGTCGACGCGAAAGAACAACAGCAGTCCATTGCCCGGTGTGGCATCGCCGGGACTCGTCAACGACGGATGCTCGTGTGCGCCCCACTCGTGAAGGCAGAGCAGGACCGTCCCATCCGAGTCGAGAAGTTGACCGAAGTAAGAATGCTCCGGGCGCCTCCGACGCTGGCCGAAGAGACGCTGGTACCACGCAAAGCTCCGCGAAACGTCCTTGACTCCGATGACCGTCCACGTCCTTTTCATGGCGTACGCCCTGACCTGTCGTCCTTGACCTCGACGACCATGACTTCGATCGGCTGGTCTCCGACGTTGATGTCGGAATGCATCGTGCCGGGACGGTTCGCCGGAAGCCAGTAGGCTTTGCCGGTCTCCCAGACCTGAGTGCCCGAGGCTCCGGAATCCTCCGTGATCTTCACGGTACCGCCCTGGAGCGCAATGATGACGCGGCCATGCTCGTGCCGATGAGGCGGAAGCGGCTGGTTGGGGAGAATGAGCGACTTCCACACCTTCACGTGTTCGTTCTCGAATTGCGGAATGCGCCGGGTCTCGGGCGTCGGCGCCGAGGACGAAGCGGAGAGCGCGATCAGGAGACCGGACAGTGCGATCGAGAAGAGGGCGGCGTTGGTCATCGGAATCTCCTCCGGAATCTTGGCGGCCAGCTGTCGCGTCGATGCAGGCGCTAGGCGAGCTCGTAGCTGAGAGTGAACGGATACTCGGTGCCGTGGCCGAGGGCGGAGTTCCCGTCGCCCCGCAGGCCGCCGAGTTCGCCGGTCGCGGAGCCGGGGAGGACGGAATAGGACTCTTTGGCGAGCCCGTCCTCGAACACCCCGGTGCGCTGGAGCACGAAGGTTCCGGCCTTGCCGTGGACTCGTCCGGCGAACCGCTCCAGCCCCACGAAGGCGGCTGAGCCGTCGTTGCGGTACATCATCAAGTACTCGCCATGCCCCTCGCCGGCGATGTCGCCCGTGAACGTCTTCGTGACGGCGGCCCGAGTCAGCTTTGGGAGGCCCTGGCCCTCGCTATAAGGCTTCTCATCCCAGCTCTTGATGGTGAATCGGGAGGTCGCAACGCTCTTCATGTTTCTACCTCGGCCAGGTGATCGGGGTTAGGGCGCCCAGAAGCGTCATGGCTTCTACGGCCAACTCCGATTCTGTGGCGAAAGAAACTTCAGGTTCAAGGAATGCCGGTCCGAACTCACCGCCCGGCTCCAACCGGCAGCCATCGCGCGGCAGCATCGGCGCTGTCGTCAGGCCGTGTATTGAAGGCAATCGCCGCACGAGGGGCCGCCCTGTGAACAGCGTTGATGACGGCTTCGAATATCGCGAGGCGTCGGGGTGGCAGGCGGACGCCCGCGCCGATTACGACACAATCGTAGTTCGTCGAGGCGAGCTGACGCTCCACCGTCGGCCCGGCGGTTTCGTCCGGCCGGATGAAGCCCAGGTCGGCCTCCCATCCACGTTCGGCGAACTGCTTCATCGCTACCGCAATACCGGCATGAACCTTCTCGGCGGTCATACCCGGGGGCAAAGCAGGGTCGGCGAAATCCACAGTCTCCGGGTCGTAACCGACTAGCAGAATCCTTTTCATGAGCGCTCCCTCGTTTTGCGGCTCCTCACTCTGGCTCGGGTCGCCTGACGATATCGAGTTCCGTGGCCAGCGCAAGCGAGTCCGCCGCAACGAGGGGTCAGACCGCTCACGGCGACGGGATGAGCGACGGGTTGGCCGCCAGGAGAAAGACGCCTGCATGAATGCCCGCGCCCAGCGCCACGGCCCGCATCGCAAGGCCTCGGCTCACGTGCGGAAGGACCCGCCGAAACGCGTAGACGACGAGAGGAACGTAGAGGAGGACGGCCGTGACGGTGCCCGGTGAATAGGTCGCGGTGACGATGCTGCCGAGAAGGTGGGCCGCTGCGTTGATGCCGAGAACGGTTGCGAGCGTAATGACGAGCCAGGCCCGGGAAGGACGGGCGAGAGCGACGACGACGGCGGCGACCATGAGGAGCCAGAAAACGGCGTTGAGAAAAAGGAACTGAGAATTCGAGATGTGCCGCCCCGAGGCGTTGGCGACGTACACCGAGAAGTGAAACGCATACTCCTCGGCGATGTGGAGGGCGTAGGCGATCGGAAACGACCAGACCCAGGGTCCCGTCGGAGAGGATGCGATGCCGGCGCTCTGAGACATTTCGTTGAGCGGTCTAACGGGTGGTGCGGGAGCGGCGAGTGTCAGAGACGCGTCAGACGAACACGGCCGAAAGGGATGGCCTTTCCGTTCTGAACGTTGTCCATGCGCCAGGTCCAGGAGTCCGTGGCCCTGTCGTAGGAGAACGTATTGTTGAAGGACACGGCGCCGTCCGCCTCTCGGAAGAGGAATGGAATGGTCTCGCCCGTGCGCTTTCCGCGACCCATGGAAGCGGGGGTGAGTCCGCCCCCGCCGGTGGAGTCGAGCCACAGACACGGATACTCCACACTGGCAGCGTCCCGGCCGAGAAGGACGACAGCTTCGTATGCGGGCTTGCCGTTGGCGGCCTTCTCGCGTGAGACTTCGTGGAGCTGAAGGTACAGACGGTCGAGAATCCATTCGGCCGTAACGTCGTGCGTCGTGGCGCGGCCGGCGATGTCGCCGCGAAGGATCCAGGCGCCGGCGAGTCGTTGAAGAAGGACGTCGTTCGCGGGAGAAGGTTGCGCAGCGGACGTTCCACCGAGGCCCGAGAGAGCGGCAACCGCGATGAGCACGTAGCGCATTTCGAAGCACCTCCGTTGGTCTGCACGCTCTATCCGCTTGAGCGATCTTTACCCGGGCTCGGCAGGCCGACCTTCCGTGACGATGTCGATGACGACCACGCCCGCCTTCTCTCCGGTCTGGACGTAACGATAGGCATCGGCGATCGCGGCGAGAGGATATCGGCGATCGATGACGGGAAGGAATCGGCCCGATTCGATTTTGTCCCTCAGTTCGGTCACGAACGCCTGACCGCTTCCGCGCTTCGCCAGGGGAATCACGACCCGCCCGTTTCCCGTGACCCTCGACCAGAGCAGGAACAGCAGATTCTGCGACCAGGGGCCGCGATCCGTCGCCGCGAAGACGCCTCCGGGCTTGAGCCATCGCCGCCATCGGCGGATGCCCAGCTTTCCCACCGCGTCCAGAACGAAGTCGAAGTTGCGGGGAAGCTCCTCGAATGCGTCGGTGGTGTAGTCGACCGCCAGGTTGGCTCCCAGCGATCGGGCCAGTCCGAGGTGGCGGCCTGCCACGACCGCGACAACCTCGGCGCCGCGATCTTTGGCGAGTTGAAGCGCTGCCGTGCCGATCGCGCCGGATGCGCCGTAGATCAGGATCCTGTGGCCGGGTTTCAGGGCGAAATGTTCGATGATCGGATTGGCGTAAAAGGCGCCTTCGCAGACGACGGCCTGATCGAAGCGCAGGTTCGAGGGCATGTTCGCGATCGCCCCGGTCTCGGGCATGCGGAAGTATTCCGCCTGGGCGCCGTCATTCCTGGACCCGCACATTCCGAAGACGCGGTCCCCGGGTTTGAACAGGCTGGCCGATGCGCCGACGGCTTCGACCGTTCCGGCGAAATCCATGCCGAGGATGTTTCGCCGCGACCGCCGCGCTCCGGTCAGCAGCCGTATGAGCGTCGGGTGAAGGAGCTCGCCGCAATCGGTCCTGTTGACCGTCGCGGCATGGACGCGGACCAGCACTTCGTCCGGTCCGGGCGCCGGCGCGGGGACGTCGCGTACCTCGATCACGCCGGGTGACCCATAACGCGCGATCGTGGCTGCCTTCATCGGCCCTCCGATACGTCGCGCGAAGCCTCGCGGCCTGTGATCCGAGAAAGCCAACCCCTCGCCACGAGCTCTCGAGCGCTCCTTCGGGACTGGTGGCTACCGAAACAGGAGATGCGCCACCGTCACTTCCCAATTGTTGTAGATGAGCGTGACTGCCGTGAGATCAAACGCGACGTGGAGGACCATCACGGCCCAGATCTGTTTCCGCCATGCGAAGATTCCACCAAACACCAAGCCCGTCACGGCGGCCTGCTCGACCCCGGGGAGGCCCTGGTCCCGGTAGTGGGCAAGCGCGAAGAGTGTAGCGGACAGCAAGACAGTGCTGGCGACGGCAACTTTGCTCGGACCCAGCAGCTTGCCAAGGCGCTCAAACAGGTAACCCCGGAAGAACACCTCCTCCCCGAAGCCTGCGCTCACAAGGACCACCGCGATCATCCCTGGCAAAGCGCCGGCGTTACCCACCAGCCAGCGGTATTGCATGTTGCTCGCCGGTGCGCCGAGAAGAGGCATTACGACGGCCTTCATTCCAAGCTTGAAGACGATTCCGGATGCCACGCCCGCCGCCAGCGTCACTGGCCAGCTGCGCGGCGTCCTGAAGCCAAGAGCCTGTGGCGGTGTGCGGGAAAGCTTGGCCCACGCCAGCACGAGAAGGGCGCCGACCGGAGGGCCGAGCAGACTGCCTGCGAGGATTACCATGACGGCGAGGACGCCGAGCGGACCGAAGCCTCGTAAACGCTGCGCCGCGCCTGGCGCCCGGGCCTCCGCGGCACTCACGCCCGAAATCATTACCGTGAATGGCCCATGGTCTCTTCTCTACCGCCGAAGGGGTGGCGCGTCAACGGCGAGGCGGAGCGAGCGAAGCGAGCTGTGCGAGTCCGCTGCAAGCGCATGTCAGGCGGCACAGCGGGCTAAGCGGGAGCCTTTTGCCGTGGTTTCTTGGATTTCAATGGCGCGGCGGATACGTGCGCGACGATCGCGCCTGCGCAGGCAACAACATGACCTTTGCGCCACGGAGGTCCGAGGGTCGATCCGAGCGCCTTCAATTGACGCTCGAGATCGCGAGCCGCCTTCCCGCAGGCCCGTGCCGCGAGCTCGAGAACATTGTCCTTCTCGAAATAGACGACTCTCAAGTTGAGCCGTGCCGCAGCCTGCGTGAGAGCCTGATGGTAGATCATTCCGTCCGCGCGATTCATGATCCAAGGATTCGCGTGAGCCTCCGCAACCGTGGCGGGCAAGTCGGGAAGCGGAGGGACTCGAATCGCGATGCCTCGACACTTTGCCGGTGCGAGATCTCCGAGGAGAGACGAGAGGGCCGCTTTGGCGCACCGGTCGGCAGATGTCTTCACCTCTCGAACGAGCTTCTCGGCTTCTGAAAGCGGCATGTGGCGTGTGTCATGGTGATAAGGCGAAGCCGTCAGTGGCCGATCAAGCAGCTCGACCCGGCGCTTGTCCAGAAGAATTGCGCCCGGGCCGGACGTCGTGACGCTCACCAGATTGGCCCGAGCGTAATGATCTTCGATGCCGATGGAGTATTCACTCATGGGATCTGCGACCCGCCGGATCGCGGGTGTGCTGCCACACGGGGAGCGCGTCGGCGGCGAACCGCGCGGAGCGGCTCGCGGGTAACGCGGGGTGGAGCCGATTTCCTCACAAGCGGCTGTTCGCCTTCTGCACGAGCGTCCCGACGGCATCCATCGATGCGATCTCTTTCTGAGAAGGAGCAATCACCTCGACCTCGACGTATCCATTCGCGCCGGGGATGGCGCAGACCGAATACGCAGGCACTCCGGGCCTGCCATACAGGGTGCACATCGCCTTTCCCACCTTCTTTTCCGCAAATTGCGCGCCCGGCACCTTCCACTGGCCCTCGCGGGCCAAACCCGCGTTTCGCGTGCGTATGGCGTCGTCGCCGCTCATCGGGAGATTCTTGACGACGACGACGGTGATCTGCAGGTTCCCCTGACCCGGTCTCACGATCTCGCTGTGGCAGGTGTCGAAGGCGATGCCGCTGGAGTTGTCGGCAGAGCCCGAGAACTTTGTCGCCTTCCCTCCCGCGGCCCAATCCTTCAGGGCCGACTCGAGCTCGCCCGGCTGGAGCAGCTTGCACGACACTTGAGCGTACGCCGGGGCGGCAGCCAGCATCACAAGCGCCGAGAGTCCGGTCATCGTCCATCGCGAATAGGTGCTCGAAAGCAAGGCCCGTAGACGCATGGCTCCTCCCCTAAGAATGGCCTGACGGCTGCCGTTTACAGGATGTCAGCGGAACAGATCGGTGGTCGAAGCGGTCGGGAACGCGGGAGCCAGCGGGATTGCGCCGTTCCAGACACGCGCGGCTGCCGCATGAACGCGCTGCACGACATCGTCGGTGAACTGAGACTTGTGACATGCCATCGAGCGTGCCGACGCCTGTGCATCTTCCGGCGTGAACGGAACACGCACCGTCACATGCCGAGCGTCCGGGACGAGAAGCGGCGGTTCGCCACGCTGAGGGAACATCGCGCGCATCGCTTCAGGTGGCAGATACATATAGAAGACACGCTCGGGCACTCCCGGCGCTCTGGCGCGCTGCAGCTGCGTCACGATGGCACTCACCATCCGATGGTCCGGATGCCCCGTGCCTCCCTCCGGTCCCCACGTGACAATCACATCGGGGCGCAAGCGCTGAAGCTCCTCGGCAATGCGCTGCGTCAATCGGTACGCGAGCGTGCGATCGCCGACGTAGTCCCCGAGCTTGCCGTCCGGAAAGCTCAGCAGGATGGGCGGCTTCACGCCGAGGGCCTGCGCGGCGCAGCGCGCCTCTTCCATGCGAACACGAACGAGGTCCTGATCGCGCGGCGGCGTGTCCCCGCGCTCGGTGGCGAAGCCGGTGCCCTGCCCTCCATCGGTCGCAATCAGCAAGTAGATCTGCGCGCCCTCACGCGCGTAACGGGCGAGTATGGGCGCGGCCGGACCCTCGTCGTCTGCATGAGCAAGCACGGCGACAAGCGTCCTCGAAGTAGTTACTTGTGAAGGCAACATGCCCGGGATGCAGAACAGCCCCGCTGCGAAGACGATGAGAGTAAACCGGTGCATCGTGGTCCTCCATCTTTGTACTGGATCGGCTCAAGTTCTGTCGCCGTCAGGCGTCACGTACCTCGGGAGTGAACCGGTCGCTGATCTCGTATGGCAAGGCGTCGGGATCAACGCCGACATAGTCTGGCACGGGATCGGAGCGGAAGCGGACCGCGGGGACGTGACTCAGCCCTGCCAGGATGGCCTTCAAGACCCTGTGCATTCCGTCCATGATGCGCCCATCGCTTGAAAGAATGACCGGAAAGGTCATATCCGCCTCTTGGATAAATCGGGCATGTTCGGCGACCCGCCGACAGGTCAGTGGCGAGCCCCAATACGTCTCATCTACCTCCCGAATATTCGCGATCGGTACGAGCTCGGGAATCAGATTCCTGCTTAGAGTGACGAGCCGGTCGACGTCCCACGCTTTCAACCCTGCTGGACCAGGCCGAAAGTGATATTGCTTGCGCATTCACAGCTCCTTAGTGACGCCTAACGGGTAGCGCGTCGGCAGTGAGCGAAAAGCCGAAGGCGATGAAAGAGCCCGAGCTGGTCAAGATAGAAATCCAAAGAGCGGTTCAGATCCGCCACGAACAGCACCGGGCGCGCGTACCACCGGTGATCGCTCGCGCCGCCCGCGCCGTGCTCGTTCATATTGCCTCCGGCGCCGCCTAACGATTTGATCAACTTAAGATCCCCGGGCATTCCGTCGGTTTGAACCCCAACCTCGAGGCAAACGGAGACCGGGCTGTATGGTTTCTAGGCGGCCTTCGGTTCCACCTTGTGCGTCAGCCGGGGAGGGGTCACTTCGGGATCGGCGTTCTTGGGGATAGTGCGGCTCTCGGAAGGCACTCCGTCGGTGACTGGGCTGGCTTGCGGGTGCGCCGAAGCCCCGACGCCTATTGTTGCTGTGACCACGAGAGCTGCACCGAGCAGGCCCAACTTCATTGGCCTTCTGGCGGTTGCCAGAGCTCTATGCGGTTGCCTTCTGGGTCTTGGACCCAGCCGAACTTCCCGTATTCGGACTCGTCGACTTTCGTGTCTACGTCGCATCCTTCAGCTCGCAGTGCTGCGAGGAGAGCATGAAGATCATGGACACGGAAGTTGATCATGAAGCTGGCGGTGCTTGGCGCGAAGTACGAAGTGTCCTCTTTGAATGGGTTCCAGATCGTGGTGCCTGTACCGGTCGGATTGTCGGAAGTGACCCACCGGAATGCCACACCGCCCCATTCTTCAACGTTCAATCCGAGGTGCGTTCGATACCACTCGCCAAGTGTCTTCGGGTCCTTGGACTTGAAGAAAACGCCGCCTATGCCGGTGACACGCTTCATCAGGGCTCTCCTTCATGCTGGGAGGACCGAGCTGAGAGTCTTGCCGCCTGCCGACAGTCACGAGCACGCGTCCATATCCGCACCGTCGAAATTCTCATCAACGACCAGCCGACGAGTCTCGCGTCATTCCTGACCTTGACCCACCAGACTGTCTGGGGCAGCGCTCCGACGGATGGCTACCGTCTCGGCTCATACCGCATCGCCACCGCCCCCGAGCCGAACTCCAGCCGGCTCACGAGCTTCAAGTCGACAGGCTTCGATAGCCCCGCGAACAACGTCGGCCCATGGCCCGCCAGCCTGGGCTGCACCACGAACTCGTACTCATCGATCAATCCCAGCTCCGCCAACGCCAGCGGGAGCTTCACGCCTCCCACGAGCAGTCCCTTACCCGACTCCCGCTTGAGCTGCTGAACGGCCTTCCCCAGATCCCCGCGCACGAGCTCCGCGTTCCAATCGACCCGGTCCAGGGTGCTCGACACGACGTACTTCTTTGCCGCGTCGATCGTCCGGGCGAAGGGTTCCATCCAATCAGGCCTCGCTCCCGTCCGCGCCGGCGGCCGAAACGCTGCCTCCATCATTTCGTAGGTCACCCGGCCAAAGAGGAGGGCATCGGCCTGGTCGAGGTTCTCGACCGCGTGACGATGCAAGTCTTCGTCCGCGATCATTGCACGATGATCGCAGCACCCGTCCAATGTGACGTTGATGGAGTACCGAAGGGGTCGCATTGCGTAAGAGTACCGCCGATGGGGTCGATTCGCCGCCCGACGCGAGTTGCCGGAGCGGCGGGCCGAGCGGGAGGAGCCATGGCCGCGCTTCTCACAGGCAATGCTGGCTGAACCGGCCAGCCGCTTCGAAGATCGATCGAGGCGAGGCCCGACGCAGGACTTGCGCACAGCGCCTAACGGGCGGCCGTTCAGCGGCGAGCCGAGCGAGCCGCGCGAGCGACCCGAGCGAAGCGAGGGACGGCGAGTCCGTTGCACGCGCGTGTTAGGCGGTCGGTCATCAACCTTAAGGAGATCGACGTCCCTGAGACCAGGCCGGAACTCCCTGGGCGTTGCGAAGAGTGACTACCTTCTCACCCTTCTTGACCTCGCGAGCCACCACAACTTCTGCGCCATCGACTTTGATCTTCGAGCCGGTCACCTCGATCGAGTCGCCTTTGGCGAGCGTGAATCCATGCTTCTTCCAGTAGTCGGTGGGGCCGAGGTGAATATCCAGTGTGCCCTTGTCCGTCTTGAGCGTCACGTGCTGGCCGGTGTGCCAGCCCCCCTGGTTCGAGTACTCCTTCACCTCCTCCACCGGCCCTTTGACCGTCACCTCCGTCTTCGGGTCGTATCGCGGCGAGTCCTGCGGTCCGCCCATTCCCTTTTGGGCGACCGCCGGCATGGAAGCCAACGCAGCGAGAGCAAGCCCACAGATTGTTTTCACGAACCACTTATGCATCATTGCCAAACCTCCTTTGATCCTCTGATTGTGGTGAGAAGACTCAGGCCAATGGCGATGACGCGACCCTGCTGCCTTGGCGGCCTAACGGGTTGCGCTTCATCCGCGAGCGTGAGCGAGTCCGCTGGAAGCGCATGTTAGGCGGACGCTCGCCTATACCCGCGGTCAGGCAGGCGGGACCAAGCCAGATTGAAGAGGGCTAGCGCGCAGCAGATCAAGGTGATCAGGCCTCTGCCTATTTCTCCAGGTAGTCGGTACCAAATTTGCCGGTGCCGCTGAGTTGAACGATTGTGACGCCGTCCTTCGCCGCTACGAAATGAGGGACGCCGGCAGGGATGACGATGAAACTCCCCACCGGGTAGCCCTTCAGCTTGGCCGCGTCGAACCTCTTCCCCTCGCCCAGATACCAGGTCCCTTCGATAACCGTAACCAGTTCGTCATGCGGGTGCGTGTGTGCGAGGACGCGCCCGCCACTGGGTATCTTCACCCGATCTACCCACGCGCCGCCGTGGCTGGAGTCGCCGAGCAACTGCGCACGCTGCCGCCCATCCTGGTAGTAGGAAGGCGTGAACCACCGCACTTGTTCCGGGCTTGAGCCGACGATTTCCTTCTTGTTCTGGCCGGCCCAAGTCACCGCCGACGATACCGCGGCGACCGCCATTGCGGCTGCAGTAACGAGGCGCATCCTTTTCATTTCTCTCCTCCCGACGTGAAATGACCAGCGCCTAACGGGCTTGCGCATCAGCGGCGAGCGCAAGCGAGTCCGCTGCATGCGCGTGTTAGGCGGAAAGGAAAAGTCCAGGACCGGCGCCGCCTGACGCCACGCGGGGTCGTAGCCGACGCCGTCTTTGAAGACGGTCTCCACTCTGTCGACGTCGTCGATGTTCTTCGCCAGGTTACCGGCAAGGACCACCAGATCCGCAGCCTTTCCGGCCGCTATGGAAGCGAGCGCCGTGAGTCCGTCAAATCGCCAGTCCAACGTCGCCTTCGAGCACCGATGTCTTCAGCTGCGGGCGCTCTCCGCTCTTCCACAGTGCCGCAGTGTGTAATACCCGATACCGGATGGGCCCCCCGTCCGGTCTTTCGCTGCGCGCAATGGGGCGCGGGATGCAGACGAACTCGGTGCGCATCTCATCGGCCGACAATTGGACCTTCGCATAACCGTGTCCTCCGAGATCGACGAACTCGAGGTGCGGAGCGAGATCCGGGTTGGACAGCGCCCGTGCGCGCTTGAGGTCGAAGCTCTTTGCATATTCGAGGCACGCACGGACGCCGTGCTTCAGCAGCATGTTGTGCGTCCAGTCGGGCTTCGCGCCGTCCGGCCGATCGGCGAGGAACAGCGGGCGCAGCGGATCGGTCTTGGACAAGTTGTGCTCGAGGGCTTCCATGGTTCCCGGGCTTGATAGCGAGGCGCCGACGAAGCTCAAGCCTACGGGATCGAACTTGCCTGGCGGCAGTTCCGAGGTCGCGTAACCCGCCCAGAAGCTGTGGCGGTCGCCGGAAACGATCGCGAAGCCGGTGATCTTTGCGTCGCGCACGAGGTCGTAGATCTCGGCGCGCTCTCTGTAGGCCGTGCCGTAATCGCCGGTGGGGAGCGAGGCATAGGTGGACTTCGGCCACGTTTCCTTGGTCAGGCCCGGCGGCAGATTCTGCGGGTCGGCGCGCGAGTCGAGTGCGCCTTCCGAATTGCCCCAGATTTTCCACGTCGCGGTCGAATTGCGGAGCTGGTCTTTGAACCAGGCTTTCTGCTCGGCGCCGAGGATCGTCTGCGGCGGTGCGTTGCGCTGCGAATTGGGAACATGCGCGCCATTGAAGCTGACTTCCGCCGGAGGATTCCCGCCGTTGAACGCACGGCCGCCGTCGAGAACCTGCGCCACGTCCTCCGGAAACATGTCCGTGAACTCCGGCCCGAAAGCTCCGGCCGCCGGGTCGCTGAACGCGTCGGCACTGCGATAGCTGTGCTGATCGGTGATGATGAGGTCGAGGTGTTTGCCGTAGCGATGAGAGCGGTAGCCGATCAGGCTGTTGATCGCGGCCAGGTTGTTTGGCTCGTCGCCAAGGCCGTTCTCGTCCCACTTTTCGATTGCGACATTCGTCACCGCGGGCGGATCGAAGCTTTCGAGCGAGGGTCCGCTGACCTTCTTGCAACGCGATGGCAGATATTCCCACCATGCCTGGTTGGCGGCGACCTTGATGCTCTGGCCCGGGCCGCGCCTTGCCGGCCTTCTGGATGCTCTGCCAACCTTGCCACGAGAATTCGTGGTTGTCCCACATGGCGACGAACGGCCAGCGCGCGCGCGCGTCCTGGAGGTCGGGATCGGCGAGATAGCCTTTGTAGATGGCCCGGTAGCCATCGACGGTCAGCGGTACGTGGAAGTTGCCGGCCTTCGGGCTGTCCGGTGGAGGCGCGCAACCTCATAGATCGTGCGATCGTAGCGTGTCTTCACCTCGTCGGGATACTCGACCACCTCGTAGATGAAATCGCCCAGGTGCAGAACGAAGCCGAGCTGTTGGGCGGCGGGAGCGCGTTCATCTTCGTAGATCATCCGGCGATAGGCGTTGAGCTTGCCCTCATTGACATCCTGACAGCTCACGAATGCGAAGTTCACCGTGCGCGGATCGTTTGGCAACGGCGCGGTGATCGTGCGGCCGACCCGGCTGCCGTTTCCGTCGGTGTCGGTAAACCGATACCAGTAAGTGCGCGCCGGCTTGAGTCCGCCAATCAGAACGCGCGCGGTCCAGTCCGCGGCGCTCGAGACCGGTGCCTGCGCGTGCGCAATGACTCGGCGGAATGCCTCATCCTCGGCGACCTCGACGGTCAGGAGCTGGCGTGTGCCCTGGGCAAACGGACGCCTCGTCCACAGGATGACGCTGTGCGGATCGGGATCGCCCGAGGCGACCCCCTGGGGATAGAGATCACGCCGCTCATGCCAGTGGACACGCGAACCTCGAGCCGGTCCGGCCCATGCGAGCGAAGCACCGATTGCTGCTGCAGCTTTGAGAAAGGATCGGCGGCTGATCTTCATCGTCTCACTCCGTCCGGGCTGCAGTTGGCGTCACCTCAGGGTTCGGACGCGAACGCCCGCTAAGACAAGTACTCTACGCCCGTAAGTTGCTGTGGCGTGTAACGCTTCGATCAAATGTGACGATCCGGCAATCTGATGTGAGGAGTCGCCGGCCTTCCACTTCGTTCGGCCCATGGCCGGACGGGACTAGCTGAGCCGGTTGATACTTCCAAGGCCGCCTGTTTCAGCTGGAGGGCCGTGCTGTCCGACTCCTGAGATGACGCCTGGCTAACCTTCCGACTGTCGCCTAACGGGCTGCGCATCAGCGGCGAGCCGAGCGAGCAGCGCGAGCGACCCGAGCGAAGCGAGGGACGGCGAGTCCCCTGGACGCACATGTTAGGCGGCATCCGGGTTAGTAGTTCAGCACCAGCGGGAGCGCTGGACGTAGATCCCTCGACTCGTGTCTCTTCCTGTCGTCGAAGCATAGCTCCAGTAACGGTGCGCTCCCGTTGTCGATCTGAACTACACCGGCTTCGCTCAGCATTCGGGCGGCTTCCGACACTCCCGAAGGATAAACGACTGCCCGCACACCGGTCAGGCGCCGGATACCCAGCGGGTGCATCCGGTTGCTCAACCGACGTCTCAGTTCTTCGGATGGTGCGGCTTGCAGCTCACGTTCGAGTGTCACGGTATCCGGCTGACCCTCGGGCACCACAAACAGCGCAGGCGCTCCCGTGTCGGCCTCGGCGCCCAGGAGCCGCATCTCGCTTCCAGGCTGCATCCAACTGGCGGTGTACCGGCGCGTTGAAAACGGGAGCTCGTCAGGCGCCCCCTTCACGCGGCGGAGGCCGATGCCAATGGGAGAGGCGCCTGTGGTTTCCCACTGCGCCTGACGCCGAGTGTTCGCGTCGGTGGGCGTTACTCCGTCGTGCCACAAAACCTCGAGATACGCATTGTCGAATCTGACGTACCGCCCGACTACGCCATCCGAAAACATCTTCCGCTGGTCGCTGACCCGAAGCCCGGGCTGAGTCAGCGCCGCGACGACCGCAACTTCGGTGCTTTGCGCCGGCGCGTAGAGGTAAATATGATCCAGTTCGACTGCGGCCGAAATCGATGAACCTCGTCTCGCTTGAGATGGAGAGTTCTGGCAGGCCAGAGACATACAAGCCCACGATGCAACCAACCAGGAGGCCTGTACACGGGCCAGCCGTTGCACAGGAGTTCGATGTTCAAAGCGCCTCATTCGTCACTGGCCCTTCACGTCAACGTTGTGGTAGGACTCGATCTGCCATTGGCCACCGGCCTTCGCGCACACTTCCTGCAAACGCGTGACAATCGTACCCGCCGCGTTCGGGGTGATACCTGGCGGATTGCCGTGTAGCTCGCTAAGCTCGGTAGCAATATCGACGATCGCCACATCCGGCCGCACGAACTGGATCCGGCCCACCGTCATGGCCAGCTTGCTGCCCTTAAAGAAGGTGGAGAAGATTTCACGGTGCCGATCCTCGAAGGCCTTATGCCCATAAAACACCGTCCCCCGGATGTTGGTGAAGCTCCCGTCCCGTGCGAAATGCAGCGAGAACGCGGTTGCATCACCCGCGTTCCAAGCTCTCACTTGCTCCGCCACGAGCGCCCGGATCTGTGCTTCATCGTCGCTCAACGGCACCGCCGCTTGAGTGGCAAATGACCCTGACAGTACGAGGGCCACCAAGACAACTCTCATCTCAGTCCTCTTCCCACGCGAGAAAAGCCTCCAGGGGCGAGACAGGCGATCGTAGGCAAATCACGAACAGGCCGCTGGAATGGCATGTTAGGCCGCCGGCCAGTCGTCCGACACCTCGGCGGCACAATGAAGAGCGCGCAACGCGCTAACCGCATGACGGCCCCAGTGGATGTGGAAATTCATTAGCCACTGCCACAAGGCATCGCGTGGCCGACCTGCGGCCTCAAGCCTGACTCCCTGGATGAGATCGCGATAGACATCGGCTAGGTCATCCGCAACGTCGCCGGCAACGACCTCGTGCGCTGGCACCTCGCTCGGGTCGAAGATCTCCGAGTACTTGCCGACAGGCAGAGCAGCAAAGCGGCGATACACCTTTTTCCAAGCAGCCAGGGGGAGGGCGAAGTCGTCAGCTCCACTCCCAAGTTTGGCGTTTGGAGGCAGCTTGGTTGCAGCTGCGTAGAGTTCAGAAAGAAGCTCGAGACCCTTGCGCAACTCTGGCGCGGGGCGACCTGGTTTTGCCTCAGCCCAAGCGCAGAAACTGCGTGCGGCCATGCTGAATCTCGTGACGGCGGAACTCTCTCGTCTGTGAGTCATCGGCTAGCGGCCTAACGGGTGGCGCGTCAGCGGCGAGCGAGGAGGCGAAGCCGATGAGCGAGTCCGCTGCATGCGCATGTTAGGCGGCCGCAAATTCTGGGACTCTAGACCGCGCTGAACTCTCCCGCGCGAGGCCCGCAGCTTCCGCCACGATGCGACGTTTAGCATCCTGACTGGGTCGAGGCTTTCGCCACGTTCGCTCATCCTCGTGCTCAGGTTTGCGACACCCCGATCATCTCACCGGTTCCCATCCTGAGATGGATCTTCGATTTCGGGCGCCGAGCTGCTGCCCGCACGCCGGTTGTCCCCGAGAAGAGAAGCGCGCCCTCGGGGATGATCGCCGTCGAAAACGCAGCCCGCGGTTGGGCTCCCCTTGCATGCCGCCTCCATGCGTACTATACTGAACCCGATGGTTCAGTATATGCGAGCCCACCTCGATGCCTCGTTCGCCGCGCTCTCGGATGCCACCCGACGCGGCGTTCTGGAGCAGCTGGGACGTTCCGACGCTTCGATCACGGACCTTGCCGAGAAGTTCCACATGACCCTCACGGGCATGAAGAAGCACGTCGGCGTCCTGGAGCAGTCCGGGCTCGTCACCACGGAGAAGCTCGGGCGCGTGCGGACCTGCAAGCTCGGCCCGCGCCGATTGGAGGAAGAGACGGCATGGCTCGAGAGGTACCGCCAGCTCTGGGACGCACGCTTCGACGAGCTGGACAAAGTTGTCGAGGAATTGAAACGGAAGGAGAAGGTCGATGGACGCAAGAAGAGAGAGTGAGGTTGCCCCCATGAAGAACCGTACGACGGTGGAGCGGAAGTCCGAGCGTGAGCTCGTCGTCACGCGAACTTTCAACGGCCCGGCGCGCCTCGTGTTCGAGGCGTGGACCAAGCCCGAGCTGTTCAAGCAGTGGTGGGTGCCGAAGTCGATGGGAATGTCCCTGCTTTCCTGCGAAATGGATGTTCGTGTCGGGGGCAGGTACCGTTTGGAGTTCGCACACGGGGACTCAAAGTCGGCGTTCTTCGGCACGTACAAGGAAGTGACACCGCACTCGCGCCTCGTCTGGACCAATGAGGAAAGTGACGAGGGTTCCGTCACGACGGTGACCTTCGAGGAAAAAGGCGGCAAGACGTTGCTGGTCATGCACGAGCTCTATCCCTCGAAGGAAGCTCTCGACGCTGCCGGCACCGGGGCGGCGGATGTGATGGGAGAGACGTTCGAGCAACTGGACGAGCTTCTCGTCACCCTGGGCGCGAGCGTGGGACGGTCATGAACTCGTCGATCTCGCGGTCGGCCGCCTGGCTCATTGGTCTCGACCTCGATCCCTCGTGGCACAGCATCAGCGAGTGGGCAATCGGTCCTCACGGCTAACCTCGGCGCGCTGCTCGCCCCGGCCGGCCTCGCTCCCATGCCGGCCGGGGCTACGTGAAATTAGATAGTGCTTCGGTCCGCCTAACGGCTTGCGGCTCAGCGGCGAGCGCGCAGCGCGAGTCCGCTGCAGCCGCGGGTTAGGCGGCCCCGCCGAGCCTATTGCCAGAGGACGATGGTCGACCATGTGAAAAACATGAGCATCGCTAGATTGTGGCCGGCTGGAACCAAGACACCAGCGAATATCGGTGGTCCGAGACGCCCAAGTGCGAAGAACAATGCAGACGTCACGAGCGGGCTCAACCAGGCCATCCAACTTGGATAGGTTGCTCGACCCGTCAGCAGAACCAGAAAGAGAAGGATCGCTCCGGAGCCTGCGATTATCGTAAAGACCGTGAGAAGAGGACGCAGAAACTGCGCTGCGAGCGGGGTCGCCGTCGAGGACTCCTGCTGTGCACTCACGACAAGGGCCACCCCGTGATGAAACGCGGCACCGAGCACATACGCATAGCCTAGGAAACCCACCGGGACGATGGCCAGCCAGAATCCCGCGGACCGAAGGCCAACGTAGACGTGCAGCAGTCCCACGAGCACGAATGGCAGCGCGAACAGACCAAGGTAATCGCCCCAGATCAGCCGCTGTCGCGAGACAGCAACGGCGAAGTGCTGAAGCGGCGGTGTGGCGCCGCGGGGCGGCGCGTACAACATTACAAGGTCTGCGACGACAAGCGTAGTCGTGGCAAGGATGCCGATGACGCCTCCTAGCCTCAAGACAACTAAGTTCGGGCTCAGTTGGGTCCTCCAAAGCCAAGCCGAGGCCCCAGGCCGCCTAACGGACCTGCGCTTCACCGGCGCGGCCCCTTGACGCGTCAGAATACCAGACGTGATTCTCGCCTGAAGCGCGGCAGCGAACGGGGCCGCGTCCGGTGCAAGCGCTAGTTGGGCGCCACGCCGCCGCGCCTCTGACTACTGCGAACGTGCCCAAACAAGTGCCACGATGGCGCCGCCAAGACACATGCCTGTGCCGATGAGATGCACGAAATCCACCGCCCGAATGGTGGCGAGGGTCGGACGAGCGAGCATGCTGCAAAGGCTTAGAAGACCAAAGGCGGCGAGAACGAAGACGACTCGAAGAGATTCGCGGCGTGAGCTCATGGATTATCACCTCTTAAGCGTTATGGACGAGGAGTCGGAACGTTACGTGGCGCCTAACGGGTGGCGCGTCAGCGGCGAGCGAAGAGCCGAAGGCGATGAGCGAGTCCGCTGCACGCGCATGTTAGGTCGCTATTCCTTGGTTAGAGCTCGCCTTCAGTTGGTAACGCCGCCCCAATCTCCTCACCGACGTGCCCGCGAATCAAGCGACTGACCGCGTAGGGGTTGGAAAAAGCCTTCGCATAAACCCGGAATCGGCCGTCCGGAAACGAGAGCTCGATATCGGTAGCGCCCCTCCCGTAGTCCTTCAGCTTCGCCTCAAGTACCTGCTCCCACGGAACAAACCGCCCGCCCTGCCAATCCGGCGTCCAAATGCCGGCGGTTGTGAAGACGACGCCCGCTGCCCGGCGATAACGAAGGACAACCATCGCTACGAGGGCAACCGCCGACCCGGACACAAGCAAGAGAATTGGCCACCGCCGCCCCGCCGGGATCGGCGCCTTGCCGAACCACGCCGCCACCGCGGGAACGAGCGCGTACGCCGCGAGAGAGAGCGAGCCGATGCCAACAAAAGTGACCGCGAACCGAAGCTCGCTCCAATTCAGTGGGAGGTCGATTCGGCTACCAGACAAGCTCCCGTCGCGCGGGGGCGACCCGAAGGCTAGCTCCCTCAGGCTCATCTTCGCGTGCGGGCTAACGGCTGGTGGCTCAGCGGCGCCGCAGGCGTCCGCTGCAGCCGCGGGTTAGGCCGCATCACGTGGTTTGGCTGCCCACTGGGACTTCTTGCCTCGCATGCCGAGGGGCAGCGCAAGCCCGACGCGGTGGCGTGCCATGGTGTCACCGCGATTGAGGTTGGCAAGCATGACAGCGGCCGCGTCAGCGTACGGCACGATCATCTGGGGGATCATGTACGCAAAGACCGGTAGAAACAACGGGCCAGGGAGTGCGCGAGCGAACGCCGCAACCTGAACGGGCAACGTGTCCAACGCTATCCGCAACCTATGCACGCCAAGAGCCGGCTGCTCCACCATTGGCCCCGGACACAGAAGGCGCCAGTCCAGATCCGACCGACGAATGCGTTCGAAGTTGATTCGGTGTGGCCAGTAGGTGGACCTGACCTTAGGCAGGTCCACCCCTTTGCGACCGCATTGGTCGATGTCCAGGAGCGCCGCACCCGCGAGAAACCAGCATACCGGCTGCGCGGCAATCGGCATTGACTCCACGCCGGTTACGAGTCGGTCGATGAGGTTTACGAAGGCTTGACCTTCAGTGACCAGGCCGGCGCAATTGATGAGAGCGTCATGTCCGCCGATGAGCTTTGCCACGTCAGCGGGAGCGAGGATGCTGAGATCGCCTCTATGCACCGAGACTTGAGTTTGAGTCTCAAGCTGCAGCTTTGACGGGGTGCGGACGACGACAGTGACTTGGTGGCCGGCGGCTAGCGCTTGGCGAAGGACGTGGCTACCGAGGGATCCCGTCGCGCCAAAGATGATGAGACGAGCCATGTGGCGCCCGGTGGGCCTATGGACAAGCGGCGGCACGCTCAACGCGGCCTAACGGGTGGCGCGTCAGCGGCGAGCGAAGAGCCGAAGGCGATGAGCGAGTCCGCTGCACGCGCATGTTAGGCGGCGGCTCAGAAAGCAACCCAGACTTCATCCGGTGTGCTCAACATTCTGCCATTCACAAAGTCAACAGCTACCCGCAGTCTCACCGTTGTCCGCCGCTGCGGGCCAGCTCGCGCAGGGCCTCCGCCAGGAGCGCGTTGAAGGCTTCGGGCTGCTCGAGCATGAGGTAGTGCCCCACTCCCTTCATTATGGCCGCCTGGTAGCCGGGGACATACTTGCGGTTGCCCTCCACGTTGGAGGGAAACAGGTCGGAGCTGATGGCGCGGATGGGGGCCTTGATCTCGCGCAGCGCCGGCAGGGGATCGTAGGCCATGCTGGAGCGGGCGACGGCCACGCCAATCTCCTGCGGCCCCGACAGCACCGTTTCCAGCACGCGCGCTCTGACGGGCTCGGGCGTGCTCGCCGAGAACAAGTATTGCGACACCATGGCGGTGGTCGTGGCCCTGTAGTCGGCCTGCAGCGCCGACAGGTACTTCTCCACCTCCTCGGCTGGGAGCCTCTGCTCGAAGTCCACCCAACTGTCCACCAACACCAGGCCGGCCACCCGGCCCGGCATACGGCGCGCGGCCTCCAAGACCGCCGGGCCGCCAAGGGAGTGGCCGATGAGCACCACCCGCTTCAAGCCCAGCGCCTCGACCACCGACACCACATCCTCGCCGAAAGCGGCCATCGTCCAGTCCTTGCGCCCGCCTCCGCTCTGGCCGTGGCCGGCCAGGTCGAGCGCGACCACGCGGTGCTTCGCGGCGAAGTAGGCCATCTGCCCGTCCCAGAAGCCTCGGTTGCAGCCCCCGCAGTGGACGAACACCAGGGCCGGATCGCCCTTGCCGGCCGCGTCATAGCGGATGGGGACCCGGTCCGGCGAGGTGGCGGTGCCGGAAACGGTCCCCAGGGAGCCGGCCCTGGCCGGCGGCGACAGTGCCACGAGTGCGATGGCCACGCCGAGTCTCGTCTTCATCGAATCCTCCTTCGCCTCAGCGTGCCACCGCCGGAGGCAGCACTTCCCGAAGCTCGCGCATACCCCCATCCGCGTCTGGTCCGCCTAACGGACTGCGCATCACCGGCGAGCGACCAAGCGAAGCGCGGGAGCGAGTCTGGTGGATGCGCGTGTTAGGCGGGCCATCACTCTCTTGAGCCCTCCGAGCCATCATTGAGGGGCTTTCCGTCCTGGCCCGCTGGGAGAAACCGCGGAGCGTCACCGACAAAGAAGGAAGTTACGCTGTCCCGAAACGGACCGGGATAACGCGGCGTCTCCGGCCAGCCTGGACCCGTTTCGACAATCTCGGGCCATTGCGCCCGGATCGATGTTGTCAGCCCGAACATTCCGGCAAAAGCCGCTGACACTACGCCGGGCACAAAGGTGAGGGCGGCTGTGTGAAGCAGAGGCTCCGGGTGCAACGGCGCAGGCCAGAAGCGAACACCGAGTTGCCAGAGCGACAACCAGAGCGCCAAAGCGCCACCAACCATGATTGCAGCCCGCCGCCTGTTCTTCGGATCATAGAACGCCATCCAGAGTCGGCGCTCGCGCTGGCTTACGGCCACACGCCCCAGTTTGCCCCCCTCGATGTGCCCTCCCATCCCTCGATATGGATTGTACGGTGCGAAGGCATAGGCAAACAGCAGCGGCAGAAAGGCAAAGCCCAAACCAACGATCACCCCCGCAGGCTCCTGATAGAGCTTTAGCACCGCAAGAAAGACGCCGGCGCAGAACACTTCGACGAACACCAACGTCAGCACGTTGTACTGCTCCACGACCCAAGGAATGTGAGGTCGCGTGCGTCGGTGCATCACACCAGCCGCTCCCTCACGGTCGGCCGCCTAACGGGTAGCGCGTCAGCGGCGAGCGATGAGCCGAAGGCGAAGAGCGAGTCCGCTGCACGCGCGTGTTAGGCGGCGGGGCCTTAATGCTGCGTAATCCGTGATGAGTAGTGGTTGGCAACCAACCGCCAGCGCCCTTCCTGCTTTACCCATACCCTAGTAAACCGAGCGTCTCGGGGAACAGCTTTGCCCTTTTCTTGCCCACTCAGTGTTGAGAGGCCCGTTTCCACAGCAGTGTTTTCGTAGACGCGCACCTGAACCTCGTCGGTGACTATAGACTGAAACTTCAAATCACCAGACGTGAAATCCGAAATCACCTGCGCCTTGGTTCTCACTGTGCCGCTTGGTCCCACGCCGATAAAATCATCAGCGTAGATGCGGTCAAGGGCCACCGCATCAGCACCGATCTGCGCGCGAATCCGTTCATTATCCAGCTGTCTGATGGCCTGCTCAACGCTGCTTCTTCGATCTCTGCTTGTGCTCTGCTCTTGCCCTAGGACGATACAGGTTGATGTAAGAGCCAGGATGGCTATGACGAATGTCCATCTCATCGGAACTCTCCTTCAAAGGATCTGTGCCAGGCAGAGCCGCCTAACGGGTAGCGCGTCCGCGGCGAGCCGAGCGAGCGACGCGAGCGACCCGAGCGAAGCGAGGGGCGGCGAGTCCGCTGGACGCGCATGTTAGGCGCCACTAGTAGGGCCTCACGGCGAGCCCCCCGCCATTAGGGTCGGCCAGGCGTTGAGCGAACCGGTTCTGAAGATCAGACGACGTCCGCAGGGCAGCAAAGTACTTCTGCGCGGCCGCCACAAAGGCCGTGTAGACGTCCTCAGCATTGAGTATCACTTGCCCCTGCGGGTCAGGCTTGAAGTGATAGGCACTGGCGTGATGAGCCAACGCGAAGTGCCAGAAAGAAAAGCTGTGGACCATTGAGTTCCGCAAGTCCCAGAGCTGGCTGACCATCGGCTGGTAAGGCGGTTCGAAGTACTCCGAGATGAAGTCACGAAAGCGCTCGCCGTTCTGCTTGGCTGGCCATCGAAAGCCCGCCAGGGCCTCTACGCCCGCGAAGACGCAGATGAATGACAGATATGCGCCATCCGCGTTGAGCAGCGCGGGCACACCACCGATAAATATCTGACCGAAATGTTGGTGGGTGTGGTCGATCGCGTCCGCAATCTCTAGGTCCACGATGCGACTCCAGTGGCGCCTAACGGGCAGCGCATCAGCGGCGAGCGAAGAGCCGAAGGCGATGAGCGAGTCCGCTGCATGCGCGTGTTAGGCCGCCTGCCACCCTCACTCACAAGTATCCACGTGATCGAAATGGAGCGTGTCGCTGGTCCAGCCAACCTGACCTCTGCGGTTCTTGACCTTGACCCACCATATCGTCTCCGGCCACCTTACGACTCTCAGATCGAGCTCCGAGTCGCCGGCGGTGTCGTTGATGTCTGGAAGTTGGTCCGAATCGGGCTGGCCCTGAAGCCAGAACTTCCAGTAACCCTCTCCCTGATAACGCAAGAGCGGAAAAGTCTCTCCGGCTGAGACCTTGTGCCTCCGTCGACCGACCTCGGTCGCGCGAAAGACCTTCACCTCGCCCGTGCGCGTGGTGACGACAACCCCTGTCAGGCCTTGAACGCTTTCTCCGGGCTCAAGTTCAAAGGCGACGGAAGAGCCGTTCCGGCGGTTCTTGAGAATGCGCGTGCGCGAATTCGCAGTCCACGTGCCGTACTCACAGCATTCAGACGGGCAGGCGCCCCAATCGAGGTACGGAAGCCGTGGCCCGTCGCCAGCGGATTCGCCACCCGCCACCAAGAACCCGAGGACCAGCAGTGAATGAAGCACAGTGCTAATTCAGGCGGCCTAACGGGTGGTGCGTCAGCGGCGAGCGAAGAGCCGAAGGCGATGAGCGAGTCCGCTGCACGCGCGTGTTAGGCGGCACGTTGCTTTCCGACGAGGGCGAACGCCCCCCAAGCTAGTGGGGCCCAAAAGGCGACCGATCCAATCCCCATCACCGCCATGGTTGCACCCAAGCCCATCGGTCCTGGCTCGTGCGGCGTGCCGGCGCCTATTGCCATCGCCAACAGAAAGCTAGGTGCCAAGCGGGTCCGCTGGACGCGCATGTTTGGGCGCTAGGCAGATTTCCAGCGCTGGCTCTGCCTTTCTCAACGGCGGCCGCGTTCGGCTCGATCATGTGCTGGATGATCTGAGCGCCTCGCCCAAGTAGGTGCGCCACAGCTTTGCGTTCTGGATGTCGTCTGCTTCACCGTTGGTGTCCTCGCCCGCGGGAATAATCACATAGCTGCCGCGCTTCACCCGGGGCATCTCTCGATCGAGCACGGAGAATCCCGGCGAATTGATCTGATCATCCGCGAACTCCACCGCAATCAGCCGCGCCTGAATCTTCTCAAGCGCCGGCGCCGGATCGTAATCGCTAGACGCGTCGTACTGATACAAACGGTCATTGGTATCCGCATGCTGGTAGGACAGCGTCGTCATTCTGTCGTACCACGCGTCGGCCCCGGCGCGGGTGGGGTACCGCTTGTACTGATTGGCTGGATTCCCAACCATCATTGCAATGATCGGAACGAGACGCGAATACATGTGCGGTTGCTGCTGGTAATCGCCGTTCTTCCATTCCGGGTCGTTGCGGATTGCCTCAACGATCATGTGCCGCCACAGCCGATTGCGGCCACCCGTCTCCACGGGAAGCGAGCCGACTGGGAACAGCACGTCCATCATCTCGGGATATCGTTCACCCCATAGCCATGTGTGCATTCCCCCCATCGACAGTCCCAGCACCAAGCGCAGGTGTGCCACGCCGAGGCCCTCGGTCACGAGCCGATGCTGCGCGTTGACCATGTCCTCATAGCCGTAATGTGGGAAGTGCGCACGCAGACCGTCGCTGGGCTTACTTGACCTACCATGGCCGATCGAATCTGGAATGATCAGGTAATACCTGCCGAGGTCCAGTGGCTGCCCCGATCCAAACAGCGGCTGCGTGAATGCGGGCTCCAGGAAGTCAGTCGCGTCGTCGCCCGTACCGTGCAAGAGCAAGACGGCGTTATCGATACTGCCCGTCGAGTTCCGATGCGGCTTTCCGAGGGTCAGGTAGTGGATTCTGAGTTGATCCACCACATCGCCGCTTTTGAAGCGAAACGACGGTATTGTGAAATCGCCCTCGGCTTCTCCCACATAGTGCGTCTGACCAGCACTTGATCCGCTAGCCATCAGCACAGCCAGCAGCGCCGGCGCCCATCGGCTCGAGATCACCATCGCTAACAGCTCCTTTCCCATCACGGGGACATTGTGCTACGAGTGAAAGGCGAGGGGCGCTTCATCCGTCACCGTGACCAGGAGTGTGCCAACGCGCGGGGTCGCGCAGCCGGCCAGGAGGCCAGCCGCGACGATGTGGCGGCGATGCGCGTTCTCAATGTCCTCAGCCGCCTAACGGGCGGCCGTTCAGCGGCGAGCCGGAGCGAGCGAAGCGAGCTACGCGAGTCCGCTGGAACGGCATGTTAGGCCGCTGCGTCAAACCGCTCAAGTTGGGTCCTCGTTGTAGAGCCTAGCCTCCTGAAGCTCAAGGACGTCCGGAAATTCGCTCTTGAAGTCCGCAAGGCTCTTCTCGCCAGTCCCCTGCGCCGGAAGCTGACGCGTCGAGGACTGCCATGCGGCATCGAGCTTGATTATCAAGAGGTTGCCCTTTCGCGTATCGAAATGTGAGGACCCAACGACTGCTTCGCGAGTTTTGCCGTCGTACCGGATTTCGACCCTCTTGTCCGGCAGGTCAAACGGCCCGGTCTTCCAGTCTCCGAGTTTCCAGGTAAAGGTCTCCGTGTCGACAAGGCACTCTCGCTTGCTCTCGGCTCCATTTCCCCGGGTCGGGTCCGGCGGCGGCAGCACCAAGCCGTGGAGAATGACCACATCCCTCAGCTCAGAGTCTGAAATGCGCTCCGAACCCCGCAACGTGAAGAAGAGTCCGTTGCCTTGCTTTAGGGCGTGCATGGAGGAGCCGGACGCTATCAACACCCCATGTTGGAATTGGTCGGGGCAAGCGCACCCTTCAGCTATAAGGAGGAGACCCAAGAGCCATCGAATCATGCTTGTCAGCGGCCTAACGAGCCTGCGTTCAGCGGCGAGCCGGAGCGAGCGAAGCGAGCCACGCGAGTCCGCTGCAACGCGATGTTAGGCGCGAACATGACTTTTCCGGTTGATGCCACGGCAGCTTCTATTCTGCGTCTGAACAAGGCTGCGGGATGGGGAGGGCGGCGCCGGAAGGAGGCCCTGAGCCGCTCTGTCGGCGGATGCGCCGCCCGACCGGAAATCGCCACAGCGGCGGGCCGAGCGGGAGAAGCCAGAGCCGGCGCTTTTCACAGCCAAGGCTGGCCGAACCGGCCCGGCCGCTTCGAAGCCTGAATGGAGGCGAGGCCCGACGCAGGACTTGCGCGCAGCGCCTAACGGGCAGCCGTTCAGCGGCGAGCCGGAGCGAGCGAAGCGAGCTACGCGAGTCCGCTGGAACGGCATGTTAGGCGCACCGTTCACTTTTCAGGTTGACGCCGCAGCAGCCTCTATTGTGCGCCGGAGCAAGGCTATCGGAAGGGGAGGGCGGCGCCGAAGGGCGAACCAGAGTGCCGATCAGCGGATGCGCCGCCCGACCGGAAATCGCCACCGCGGCGGGCCGAGCGTTTGCGCCTTGGGCTGCTGCGGTTATCGCCGAGCGGGAGCTGCCGTTGGATCTTAGGCGCATCTCGAACAGAAGGAAGCGAGGACCGCCGCAGGACTTGCGCGCAGCGCCTAACGGGCGGCCGTTCAGCGGCGAGCCGGAGCGAGCGAAGCGAGCTACGCGAGTCCGCTGGAACGGCATGTTAGGCGCAACGCTCCCTTTCCAGGTTGACGTCGGCGCAGCCTCTATTCTGCGCCTGAGAATGGCTATCGGATGGGGAGGGCGGCGCCGGAAAGATGACCAGCCAGCTCTTCGGCGCATGCGCCGCCCGACCGGAAATCGCCACAGCGGCGGGCCGAGCGTTTGCGCCTTGGGCTGCTACGATCACCGCCGAGTGAGAACTGCCGTTGGACCTTGAGCGCATCTCGACCACAAGCGAGCGAGGCCCGACGCAGGACTTGCGCGCAGCGCCTAACGGGTAGCGCGTCAGCGGCGAGCCGAGCGAGCAGCGCGAGCGACCCGAGCGAAGCGAGGGGCGGCGAGTCCGCTGCACGCGCATGTTAGGCGGGGGCTGCATGACCTAGCTCCCGACCTTGAATCGATCGATCGCCTTCAACAATGGGAGCTCGACGTTGAGCTCATCGAAATTGAGGATCTCCGCATCGTCGAGCCGAACCACCGAACATGGAAGGGGCTGCTCGGCTCCAACAGAAAATCAAGGCAGATAGCTTCTCGGCTCTCAGAAAGGCCTTGGTCACGTGAAATTCGCCGTGAGCGTTCGTGCTGCCCAACTCCCGAAAGCCGTCGGCTCCGACGCCGAACACGGCGCCGCCAACCACATTCTGGTGAGGCTGACCTCCACTGAAGAGCCAAAAAGTAATTGCCTCGTGCGGCTGCGCCGGTGCGAGTGGATGGAAGCCAACCCAGCTGCGCCCGGCACAACCGGTCAAGCCGGCCACGAAGATGAGCGCTGCCGCGAGTCGCCCGTTCAAAGGATTCCGCCGCCTAACGGGCGGCGCGTCAGCGGCGAGCCGGAGCGAGCGAAGCGAGCTACGCGAGTCCGCTGGACGCGCATGTTAGGCGGCACCCGGGTGCTCCTGAAGCCAGACCGACGCGACGACCAGTAGCAACTCGACGAAGAGGAGCGTGACCGCGAGGTTCTCCCGACGAGCCTGCCAGATCCTGAGACGTTCGGCTCGCGCGATGTCGGCCTTCTGCTCGGCCTCCGAGCTGAACGTGACGAGGCCGTCCATCACACGGCCGAGATGAACAAACAGGTTGCGTGCAGTGAGGAAATTCATGACGAGTAAGCCCAGCGACACGCCGCAGGCCAAGAAAAAGCAACTCCACAGCCAACGCGATGCGTGAGGGCTGAGGACGACCAGAATGGCACCGGCGGCCACGAGAACGCTGTTCGCCGTGAGGAGCGCGTTCCAGAGAGCGATGTTCGTCTCCAAGGCCTTGTCTCGAATTCGCTCGCGATATGGACTGTCACTCATGCCTGACTATCCTTGTGAGCCGCCTAACGGTCGGCCGTTCAGCGGCGAGCCGGAGCGAGCGAAGCGAGCTACGCGAGTCCGCTGGAATGGCATGTTAGGCGCACCGTTGAGTTTTCAGGTTGGCGCCGGAGCAATCTCTATTCTGCGCCTGGGCATGGCTAGCGGAAGGGGAGGGCGGCGCCGGGAAGATGACCAGCCAGCTCTTCGGCGAATGCGCCGCCCGACCGGAAATCGCCACGGCGGCGGGCCGAGCGTTTGCGCCTTGGGCTGCTGCGATCACCGCCGAGCGAGAGCTGTCGTTCGATCTTAAGCGCATCTCGAACAGAAGGGAGCGAGGCCCGGCGCAGGACTTGCGCGCAGCGCCTAACGGGCGGCCGTTCAGCGGCGAGCCGGAGCGAGCGAAGCGAGCTACGCGAGTCCGCTGGAATGGCATGTTAGGCGCAACAATTCCTTTTCAGGTTGACGCCACCGCAGCCTCCATTCTGCGCCTGGGCATGGCTAGCGGAAGGGGAGGGCGGCGCTGGAAGAAGCACCGGCCAGCTTTTCAGCGGATGCGCCGCCCGACCGGAAATCGCCACGGCGGCGGGCCGAGCGTTTGAGCCTTGGGCTGCTGCGATCACCGCCGAGTGGGAACCGGCGTTGCATCTTGAGCGTATCTCGACCTGAAGTAAGCGAGGCCCGACGCAGGACTTGCGCGCAGCGCCTAACGGGCGGCCGTTCAGCGGCGAGCCGGAGCGAGCGAAGCGAGCTACGCGAGTCCGCTGGAACGGCATGTTAGGCGCAACACTCCCTTTCCAGGGTGACGCCTGGGCAGCCTCTATTCTGCGCCGGAACAGGGCTAGCGGATGGGGAGGGCGGCGCCGGAAGCGAGAACTCGATTGACTTTGGATAGGTGCGCCGCCCGACCGGAAATCGCCACAGCGGCGGGCCGAGCGGTTGCGCCTTGGGCTGCTGCGGTCATCGCCGACCGATAGCTGGCGTTGGACCTTACGAACGTCTCGAACAGAAGGGGGCGAGGCCCAACGCAGGACTTGCGCGCAGCGCCTAACGGGCGGCCGTTCAGCGGCGAGCCGGAGCGAGCGAAGCGAGCTACGCGAGTCCGCTGGAACGGCATGTTAGGCGCAACGATTTCTTTTCAGGTTGACGCCACGGCAGTCTCTATTCTGCGCCTGGGGATGGCTAAGGGAAGGGGAGGGCGGCGCCGGAAGCAGAACCAGAATGGAGGTGGGTGGATGCGCCGCCCGACCGGGAATCGCCACAGCGGCGGGCCGAGCGTTTGCGCCTTGGGCTGCTGCGCTCACCGCGAAGTGGGAACTGCCGTTGGACCTTGAGCGCATCTCGACCAGAAGCGAGCGAGGCCCGACGCAGGACTTGCGCGCAGCGCCTAACGGGCCGCCGTTCAGCGGCGAGCCGGAGCGAGCAAAGCGAGCTACGCGAGTCCGCTGGAACGGCATGTTAGGCGAATGATTCATTTCTGGCGATCGGACGAAGTGACGGACTCGACAAAGAGCTGCCCATCAAACGGTTCCGCGACATAGGCAGCAACCGAGTCGGAGAACTCATCGAGGAGCGCACGGCCATCCGAGTCAACATCATTCTCCGCTTCCAGGACAAGCCGAGAGCCGTCCCAGTTGCAAGTCACATTTCTATGCCATGGTCGGTGGTCGACGAATTCAGACGCGATGTCCTTGGCAGCCGTTGGTCCGACCGCGGCTGGTATCCCACTGCACGCTACGACTATTCGGAACATTCGCCTAACGGGTAGCGCGTCAGCGGCGAGCCGAGCGAGCGACGCAGCGACCCGAGCGAAGCGAGGGGCGGCGAGTCCGCTGGACGCGCATGTTAGGCGACAGGTTCATTCGTGCCGCCTAGCCGCACGCCGACGGATGGGCGATGAGGGCGACGGCACGCGAGCACCAGAGTGCAGCTCGTTCCAGCGAGGGCGAGAAGGCAGAAGGCGCTCGACGAATGATCTCTGCATCTAACGAGGCATGGGGCGCAGTCTCGTTGTCGCCTAACGGGCGGCCGTTCAGCGGCGAGCCGGAGCGAGCGAAGCGAGCTACGCGAGTCCGCTGGAACGGCATGTTAGGCAGCGGCACTACCATTCGGACCTGATCCAGTAAATCGTCCGGAGCCGGGTCCTTCCCTGCGAGCCGCTCGACTGCCAGCGACTCGGTAGACTCCTCGAGTGCGTGCGGATGTTGCCGCGAATGCACCTCCGCGGCGATCACGATGGCCTTTCGATCATCAAAGCATGTGCAAACCGTGTAGCTCGACGCCTTGCCTCGGATGTTCTGGAACTCCACTCGATAGCGACGCCGGAACGCTGGGCTGCATAAGGTGCCTGGAGTCCATGACGTAGCCTTGTCCTCCGCTCGCCTAACATTACTTAGCCCGCCCAACTCTCTTGCGCAAACGAAGCTCCATCGCTGTCTAACTGCCTAAGTCATCGCTGTCTAGAAACCGGGTATCTTCCTCGACCGCCTCGACATCCTCGCGGGGAGCGGCGAGGAGGCGTGTTGGTTCGTCGAGCTGCCGAAAGAGCCGAGAACCCCCGCCATCCCGCCGCAGCAGGGCGTCGGCGGGGCTTCGGACGGCGTGGGCCCCTCGCTGCAGCACGTGCGTGTAGATCATCGTAGTCCTCACGCTCCGGTGGCCGAGCAGCTCCTGGATCGTCCGAATATCGTACCCCTCCGCGAGGAGGTGGGTGGCAAAAGAGTGGCGGAAGGTGTGACAGCTGACGGGCCGCTTGACGCCGGCGTCGCGCACGGCCTGGCGGACGGCCCGCTGGACGATCGTCTCGTGCAAGTGGTGACGGCGCTCGACTTGGGTGCGCGGGTCGCGGCTGCGTCTCTCGGCGGGGAAGAGCCACTGCCAGGCCCACGCCCGATCGGCGCCGGGGTACTTGCGCGCCAGGGCGTCGGGCAGGAAGACGCCGCCGAAGCCCTCCGAGAGATCCCGCGCGTGGATCCGTTTGACGCGCGCGAGCCAGGACGGCATGACCGTCCGCACGACGACGGGCAGCGGGACGGTGCGGTCGCGCCGTCCCTTGGGGTCGCGCACGACGATCTGGTTGAGGCCGAACTCGACGTCCTTGACGCGCAGGCGCAGCGCCTCGAGCAGGCGCAGCCCGCTGCCGTAGAGGATCGTCGCGACGAGCTTCGGCGGGCCGCTCATCCGGGCGAGCACGGCCTTGGTCTCGGCGCGCGTCATGACGACGGGGATGTGGGTCGATCGGCGTGCGCGCACGACGCCGTCGAGCGTCGGGAAGTCGATCTCGAGGACGTGGCGGTAGAGGAAGAGCAGAGAAGCCAGCGCCTGGTTCTGCGTCGAGGCGCTGACGCCTTCGCGCACGGCGAGGTGGGAGAGGAAGGCGTTGATCTCCGCTTCGCCCATCTCGGCGGGATGACGCTTGTTGTGGAAGAGGATGTACCGCCGGGCCCACGCGACGTACGCCTCCTCGGTGCGCAGGCTGTAGTGCCGCGCGCGGATCGCCTCGCGCATCCGATCGAGAAGGCGCGGCTTTCCCGGCGCGGCCGGTCCGTTGCCGGCAGGGCTCATCTGCCGTCTAGTTGTCGCGAGCGCTGTTTCGGCGGCTCGTCCCGGCGGCGGGCGTCGAGAGCCGTTCTACGTCGGCCCGAGAGTGCTGGCGGCGTGGGAGACGAAGGTCACGCAGAGGGGCTCGTAGATGCCCACGGTCTGGTCGTACGTCATCGGGTGGAGCTCGCTCGCCTGTTCGGCGGAATCGGGCGCCAGGACGACGAGCAGCGTGACCTTGTAAGCGCCGAGATCGAGATGGGCGGGCTTGTAACCGGGGGCGCTGACGTCGAGCGTGAACCGCGTCTCGTGTCGCGGCGCGACGTCGGAGAAAGTGAAGCAGCCGTTGGGGCTCGTCTGCTGGACGTCCAGGAGCGCGGGTGCGCCGGAAGCCGTCGCGATCTGGACGGTCGCGTTCTCGATTTCCGCTCCGGCCGCGTTCCGGACGACACCGCGAGCCCCGACCATTGCACAGCCGCCGCAGAGGAGCGCGGCCGCGGCGACCACCGGGCGTTTCCTCGAGAGGGGCCGCCGATCAGCGGCCACGCCAGCGCGCCTCGCGCTTCTGGAGGAAGGCGTCGATGCCTTCGGCCGTGTCCTCGAGGAGAGCTCCTCGGGTCATGGCGTCGCCGGCCGTGTCGTAGGCGTCGGCGAGCGGGCGGCCGATCTGGTCGTAGAACGCGCGCTTGCCGCCGGAGATGACGGCGGGGCTTCGCGCGAGGATGGCGTCGACGAGCTCCGCGACGGCGGCGTCGAGCTTGTCGGCCGGGACGACGCGGTTGACGAGGCCCCACGCGAGCGCGGTCGCGGAATCGATCGGCTTGCCGGTCAGCAGCATCTCCATGACGCGCTTGCGCGCGACGTTGCGGCCGACGCCGACGGCCGGCGTGGTGCAGAAGACGCCGACGTTGACGCCGGGCAGCGCGAAGGTCGCGTTGTCGGAGGCGACGGCGAGATCGCACATCGAGACGAGCTGGCAGCCGGCGGCCGTCGCGATGCCGTGGACGCGCGCGATGACGGGCTGGGGGAGGCGCGTGAGCGCGAGCATCAGGCGGCTGCAGTCCTCGAAGAGGCGGCCCTGCCAGGCGGCGTCGCCGGCGTGCGCGCGCATTTCCTTGAGGTCGTGGCCGGCGCAGAAGCCGCGGCCCTGCGCGGCGAGGACGACGACGCGGGCATCGGGATCGGCGGCGACCTCGTCCACGCGCGCCTGGAGCGCCGCGAGCATCGCGGAGGAGAGCGCGTTGAAGCGGTCGCCGCGATTGAGCGTCAGGCGGACGACGCCGTTCTGAATTTCCTTGAGGACGTAGGGCGCGTCGGGGGCCGGGGCGGAAGTCGGGTTGGCGCTCATGGGAGAGCGAGTCTATCGCCGGGGTGCGTAGGGGCGGCCCTCGCGGCCGCCCGATGGGCGGTTCCGATTCGGGCGGGGACGAGCCCCGCCCCTACGATGTGTCGCGCGATGTGTCTTGCGTGTTCCGTAGGGGCGGCCCTCGCGGCCGCCCGATGGGCGGTTCCGATTCGGGCGGGGACGAGCCCCGCCCCTACGATGTGTCGCGCGATGTGTCGCGCGTGTTCCGTAGGGGCGGCCCTCGCGGCCGCCCGTGGCAGGGTATGATAGATTGTCATACCTCAATGAGCTCCACGAAAATCGCGATCACGCTCGAAGAGGATCTGGTTCGACGCATCGACCGAATGGTGGCCGAGCGGCGATTCCCGAGCCGGAGCCGCGCCATTCAGCTCGCCGTGCAGGCGCAGATCGACCGCCTGGACCGGCGCCGCCTCGCGCGCGAATGCGCGAAGCTCGATCCGCGGCACGAGCAGATGGTGGCGGAAGAGGGCGCGTCCTACGACCTCGAGGCATGGCCCGAATACTGAGGGGCGACGTCCTCTGGGCGGACCTCGATCCGACGCAAGGGCCGCGAGCAGGCCGGGCGGCGGCCCGTGCTCGTCGTGAGCCACGACGTCTTCAACGAGCGCTCCGGAACCGTCATCGCGATGGCGATCACGAGCCAGCCGCAGGCGGCGGGATTTCCGCTGACGGTCGAGCTCGGGGGCGCCGGACTGCCGAAGCGGTCATGGGTGAAGGTCGGGCAGATCCGAACTCTGGCCGTCGCGCGGCTCGGGAAGCGGATCGGCCGCGTGTCGCCGGAGGAGATGTTCCAGGTCGTCGAGGGGCTGAACGAGATCGTTGGCGGGTAGGGAGAGGTTGTCGTCGCAGGGGCGGCCCTTGCGGCCGCGGTGTCGCGGGTTTTCGTAGGGGCGGCCCTTGCGGCCGCCCTCGGGCGGGGGCGAGCCCCGCCCCTACCTGTCATGGGATCGGGCGGGGACAAGCCCCTACCCTACCGCCTCTCCGCCACCGTCAACCTCGCCCCGCCCGGCACGTCGGTCAGCGTCTGCGTCGCGCCGTCGGGCCACCGGATCTCGAGCTTGTCGATCTTCGGGGCGCCGCCGAGGCCGAAGGTCAGCGTCTTCTCCGGCGCGGACAGGTACGACTGGCCGCCCGACACCTCGCAGCTCGTCGTTCGCCCGCCGACCGTCGCGGTGACGCGCGCGCCGATCGCGTCGCGGTTGCCGGGCTGCGCGCCGGCGAGCTTCACGCGCACGCTCGCGCTCGGCTTGTCGGTCCGGTTCAGGTACACGCGCGCGGGACCGCCGTTGCCGACGAGGATGACGTCGAGGTCGCCGTCGCCGTCGAGGTCCGCGTACGCGGCGCCGCGCGCCACCATCGGCGCGTCGAGATCGCCCGCGGCGGCGCGCTCGAACCGTCCGTCGCCCGCGTTCCAGTACAGGATCGGCGCCTCCTCGTACGTCACGTCCTTCTGCACCTGCTGGACGGTCGGCTCGACGTGGCCGTTGGCGAGCAGCAGGTCCAACCTCCCATCCAGGTCCGCATCAAAAAAGAAGACGCCGAACGTCAGCGACAGAAGCGACGACGGCCCGACGCCGCTCTTCGGCGACTCGTCGAGGAAGACGTCTCCCTTGTCGGTCCAGTAGAGCGACTTGAGCTCGTTCGAGAAGTTGCCGATCGCGAGCATGGCGCCGTGCCCGTTCTTCGTGTCGCCCCATGCCACGCCCATCGCGCCGCGCGAGCGGCCGCCCTCGTCCACCGCGACGCCCGCCTCGACGCCGACGTCCTCGAAGACGCCGCCGCCCTGGTTGCGGTAGAGGTTGTTCGGCGCGGTGTCGTTGGCGACGAGAATGTCCGTCTTGCCGTCGCCGTCGAAGTCGTAGGGCGCGACGCCGAGCGCCTTCTGGTTGGTGTCGTAGATGCCCGCCTTCTTCGTCGCGTCCTCGAAGCGCCCGCCGCCGAGGTTGCGGTAGAGGTGCGACGGCGTTCCGGGATAGCGCTCCGGCGTGCAGTAGGACTTGGTCTTGCCGTCGAGCGTGCAGAAGAGATCTTTCTTCGGCGACCAGTCCACGTAGCGGCAGACGAAGAGGTCGAGCCGTCCGTCGCCGTCGTAGTCGAGCCAGGCGGACGAGGTGCCCCAGCCCGAGTCCGCGACGCCGGCCTTCGCGGCGACCTCCTCGAACCGGCCGCCGAGGTTGTGGAAGAGGTCGTTGCGGCCGAGGCCGGTGACGTAGACGTCGTCGCGCCCGTCGCCGTCGTAGTCCGCCACCGACGCGCCCATCCCGTAGAAGACGCGCTCGAGACCGGCCTCGCGGGTCACGTCGCGGAAGTGCGGCAGGCCGTCGTCGCCGACGCCGAGGTTCCTGTAGAGCGCGAGCGACGACTTCTGCGAGGCGGCGCGCGGGTCATTCGGCCAGTACGCGCCGGAGACGAAGAGGAGATCGGGCTTTCCATCGCCGTCGTAGTCGAGCACCGCGACCCCGCCGCCCATCGTCTCCGGCATCCACTTGTCGCCGCGCGCGCCGGTCACGTGCGTGAACGCGATTCCCATCGCCTGCGCGCGCTCCTCGAAGCGCACGGACGGCTGCGGCGTCGGGGTCGGCGGCGGAGCGGCCGGCGCCGCGGGCTTCTCGGCGCGCCGGCAGGCCGCGAGTGCGCAGCAGAGAAGGCCCGCGATCTTCAGCGCACGCCGCACGGCGCGCTAGTTTAGCGAGTTTAGCTTCTCGTCTCTCCTCCGGCGCCTTCGGACCTCAGCGGTCTTCGAGAGCCGCCCGATAGACGGTTCCCGCGAGCACCGCGCCGACGATCGGCGCGAGCCAGAAGAGCCACAGCTGTTCCACGGCCCAGCCGCCGACGAAGAGAGCGGGCCCGGTGCTTCGGGCCGGATTGACGGAGGTGTTCGTCACCGGAATGCTGACGAGATGGATCAGCGTCAGGGCGAGGCCGATCGCGATTCCGGCGAAGCCCGCCGGCGCCCGCTTGTCGGTGGCGCCGAGGATGACGATCAGGAACATGAACGTCATCACGACCTCGGAGACGAGGCACGCGGTGAGCGAGTAGCCGCCCGGCGAGTGCGCGCCGTATCCGTTCGAGGCGAATCCCCCCGCCATGTCGAAGCCGGCCTTGCCTCCCGCGATCACGGAGAGGACGCCCGCGCCGGCCACGCCGCCCGCGACCTGGGCCAGAACGTAGGGAATCAGGCTCGAGGCCGGAAAGCGTCCTCCGGCCCAGAGACCGATCGACACCGCCGGGTTGATGTGGCACCCCGAGACCGGCCCGATCGTGTAGACCATCGTCAGCAGGGTCAGGCCGAAAGCGAGAGAGACGCCCAGGAGCCCGATACCGACGTTGGGAAACGCCGCCGCAAGAACGGCGCTGCCGCAACCTCCGAGGACCAGCCAGAACGTGCCCAGAAACTCCGCCGTGAGCTTCTTTCCCACTTCAACCCCTCCTTCCGTTTCGAACCGACGAAGATGTTCTCGCGAATCTACCGCTCCCGGGAGGTGTCGGGGGACCGACTCACGAGGGCGACTTCGTTCCGGAGACGGTCGACGGCGCGGGCACGCGCGACGTCGCGGCGGCCCGGTAGTCGATCGCCTCGCGCATCAGCGGCGGATGCGTCCGCTTGATGTAGCCGAAATCTGTCTCGTATCCCTTCGGGCCGATCGATGCGACCCACGGCGCCGGGTCCGCCGGCGGCGGCTCGGCCTCGGCGTGCACGTGGATGGGCTGCGACTCGCGGTTGACCCAGGGATCCGTGAGGCGCAGGTCGGCCGCGAGCGCGCGCGAGGTCTCGTCGTCCTTGTACTTGCGGTATGCCGCCTCGTGGATCGCGGCGTTCTTCGTGTCGCCCAGCGCGCGATAGACGCGCATGAGGTTGTAGTGCGCGGTCAGGTCCTCGGAGTCGATCGCGAGCGTCTTGCCGTACGCCTCGACGGCCTCGGGGTATTTCCCGGCCAGCCAGAGCACGGCGCCCAGGTTGTTCCACGCGACGCGGTCGAACGGGAACTTCTCGAGGACGGACCGCAGGTCCTTCTCGGCCTCAGGCAGGCGGCCCTCGTCCTTCTCGAGCGCCGCGCGGAAGAACGCCGTCTTTCCCCAGCCGGGCCGGATGCGTTCGGCCTCGGCGAGCGAAGCGCGGGCGTCGGAGAGGCGGCCCTCGGCGATCTCGGCGCGCGAGCGGTTGAGCGCGCCGTCGGGCTTGTCGGGCGCGAGCTCGGCGGTCTTCGTCCAGGCGCGCGCCGCGCCGCGATAGTCGCCCTGGAGGAAGAGGCCGATGCCGTAGTCGTTCCAGCGCAGCCACGGCTTGTCCTGGTTGCCCCGGGGCTCACCCCCTCTCCCCGTGAGGGGAGAGGGTCGGGGTGAGGGTCCCCCGATCGCCAGAGTCACTTCATCGCTCGCCAGCGTCGTGACCGGAAGCGAAGGAGCCCCCGCCCCCAGCGAGAACGTCGTGTAGTCGCGCGAGAACTTGCGGTACTGCACGCCGGCCGCGAGCTTCACCGCGCCCTTCGCGTCCTTCGGGATCGTCATGCGGTAGTGCACGACGCGCGCCGCGCCCGGCCCGATGCCGTTGTTGAAGAGCGGGAAGTGGATGTCCTGCGGCTGGCGCCGGTCCATGTGCCCGCCGTCGTGGTCGATGACGTAGGTCGTGAGCATGTCGGCCGCGGGGTCGAGGCGGCCGGCCTGATCCAGCACGCCGCTGCGGAAGAACGGCGTTCCCGACGCGTCTCCCTCGAGCGAGACCCACGTCTCGTTGGAGTCCGCCGTGCCCTGCGTGTAGGGATGCCCGACGCCGCGCGTCCGCACGACGACCTCGAGATCGATCGTCTCGCCGGGCATGACCGCGACGGGTTCCTCGCCCAGCACCGTCACGGCGTCGCCGCGCTTGATCGCGAAGAGATCCACCGTCAGGACCTTGTTCTGGAGGAAGTCCCGGATCTTCTTCTCGGTGTCCTTGTCGCCGCGCACGAAGGGGAGCGCCGTGTTCGCGGCGGGGAAGACGTGGTCGTGCAGATATCCCTTCCGGTTGCCGAACTCGTCCGATCGGTAGGGCGGGAGGTGGCAGTCGCGGCAGGCCTTGGGCTGCGGCGGGTCGTAGAACGAGCGCACGGCGCGGCCCGAGACGCCGGAGTCGTACCAGGTGTCGTAGTGGTTCTGGCCGCGCATCCAGCGATAGCTGTTGAGCGCGGGGATGAGCGCGACCTTGTGGCACGTCGAGCAGAACTCCGGCGTGCGCATGACGGGCTTCATGAAGGTCTTGCGGTGGAGGGACGGCTCCATGCGGATCAGCAGGCGGTTCACGGCGCGCAGCGTCTCGTTCTTCGAGAACGCGAACGGGTACTGCTTCGACTCCTCGATGACGTAGGAGCCGTTGCCCTTGAGGTCCTTGACCTCCGCGATCGAGTGGCAGGACATGCACGTCAGGCCCTGCTGCGCCTCGAACGAGTCGTACGAGAACTTCGCCTGCGTCGCGGCGCCCATCTGGCCCGTGAACAGGACGACCGGATCGTGGCAGCCCGAGCACCACTTCGTGCGCTCGCGGCCGACCCGGTCCGCCATCAGCTCGACGCTCTTCCGGTAGAACGGGTTGTTGAACGACGAGAAGCGGTGCGCCGAGCGCTCCCACTGGTGGAACGAGTCGGGGTGGCACTGCTTGCAGTACTCGTTCGCGGCGAGCTTCTTCCCGTCGAGCAGGCCCTGGTCGAAGGTCTCGGAGGAGGACGGGAAGAAGACGGTGTCGCCGTTGACGTTGACGATCCGCTTCGGCGGCTTCTCGAGCTTCGCGAGCACGGCCATCGCGGCGAGGAAGACGGCGACGGCGCCGCCCCAGGCGTAGAGGCGGCGGAACTGGAGCTGGTGGGTGTGCGCGCGGCGGTGGAGGATGAACGCCACGAGCGCGAGCGGCACCGACGCGACGTGGCCCAGCCAGATGAGCCGGTTGTTGAGCGTGGCGCCCTTGAAGGTCATGTAGACGCCGGTCGAGACGCAGACGATCGCGAGCGTGAAGATAGCGAGGCCGGCGTACTTCGCGCGCTTGTTCCACATCCGGATCATCCGTTTGGCGTGCGTCAGGGCGAAGACGAAAAACGGGATCGCGATGAGCACGCCGAGCGTCAGGTGGAGCAGCAGCATCGCGTAGAAGAACGCGGTGTCGCGCGTGAACGCAAAGAGGTAGATCGCGTTCGCCGCCATGAGGCCGAGCGGGATGAGCAGCAGCCGGTAGAGGCGTCGCTGCCAGGGTCGGAGAACGCCGGGGGGCTTCGAGGCGCTTTTCGGAGAGTTCTCCCCGCTCACGAGTCGGATTCTAACCGCGCGGGCTCACTCGGCGGGAACGTAGATGCCGTCGCCGGACGTGTTGTCGTTGACCGTCGCGTACGCCATGACGCGCCCGCTGCCGGACACCACCTGATACTGCAGATAGAAATTCGTCACCGAGGCGTTCGTCCCTCCGAGCAGGTCCGTGCTGCTCGTCTGTACGAGCGTGTTCGCCGGCAGCGGGTAGTCGCGCGTGCCGATGACGGAGCCGTCGTCGCCGTTGCGGGCCGTGACGCGCACGACCGCGTCGGCCCCCGCGACCTCGATGAAGCCGAAGTTGCAGCGGAAGCTGGTCGCGAGCGGCGAAGCCGACAGGCCGATCGCGGTGAGCGTCTTGCCGCCGGCCACGGCCGTCGATACCGGGACTCCCTGGACCGAGTAGCCGGACGTGCCGCCGAACTTCGGCACCAGCGTGTTGTTCGTCACGACGATCCGCGCGGCGTGGTCGGGATGGAGGCGCAGGCCCGCGACGGACGGGTCCTGGAGGCCGAACTCGGAGACGAGCACGTCGAGCTTCGTGAGCGTCTCGCCTGGAGCGAGCGTCCACGTGCGCGGCGGATTCGGCGTGCCGGTCAGGCGGTTCGGGATCAGCGAGACGGTCAGGTTGACCGGCGCCGTGTCGACGTTCGTCACGTACACGTTCGTCGTGAAGAAGTCGCCCCGCGCGCCGGAGAGGTGCGCCGACTGGGTGAGGATCACGTCCTCGGCCGACGCCGCCGGATTCAGCGCCGGCTGGAAGATCGAGTCGCCGGTGATGTCGTCCACGTAGGTCGCGAAGGGGATGATGCGGCCCGTCGGCGACAGCACGGTGAACCGGACGCGGAAGCTGTCCTGCGGCTGCAGGCCGAGCGACTTGATGACGTCGCCGAGGATCGGCGTCGTGTTCGGCCCGGCCGTGATCGTCGTCGAGCCGAGGACGGTGCCGGCCGTGTCGAGCACTTCGACGAGCACCTGGACCGGATTGCCCGAGACTTCGGTGAACGCGACGTTGCTGTGGAACTCGTCGTTCTTGATGAGGCCGTTCGCGGTCGCCGAGCCGCCGCTCATCGCGAGGCCCTGCGTCGTCGCGAAGCTCGGCACCGCGTGGCCGAAGGAGCCGTTGACGGAGTCGGTGTAGAGCCGCCCGCGGATCAGGAAGTTCGGGTCCTTGGCCGTCGCGAAGATGGGGCCGAACGAGTCCGAGAACCCGAACTCGCCTGACACGAGGTCCTCGAGCGCGAGCACCTGTCCGGGCGCGATCGTCTTCGTGGCCTGGGAGGCGTTGGCGCCCGTGCGTCCGGCGGGAACGTAGTAGATCGAGAAGTCGCGCGGCGCGTTGCCCGGGTTGTACACGCTGATGTCGGAGAGGAAGAACTTCGAGCCCTGCGAGTGCGCGGACTCGGGCAGGACGCGCCCGACGGCGTTCTGCGGAATCGGTTTGGTCGGCTGGCCGGGCTGCAGCTGGATCGCGAAGTTGCGGATCTTGCCGGGCGTCGCACCGGGCGTCGTCACCAGGTCCTCGACCGTCAGGGTCCAGACGCCGTTGGGCTGACGGCCGCCGAAGACTCCGAGCGATTGCGCCGGGACGTCGGTCTTTCCGTAGATCGCGTTGATCGGGTGCTCGCGCTCGCCCGTCTGGTCGTGGAGCACGACCGCGGTGCCGTCGGGGCCCGTCAGCGTGACGCGCAGGTTCTCCGGATCCGGGTGATCGATCTCGACCCAGACCTCGACGCCGGCGATGCTGCCGCTGAAGCCCGAGATCGTGACCGAGGCGCTCGCCGACCCGCTGCCGTTCGGGATCTCGGGCGCCGACCCGAGGAACGGGAAGAACGCGGACGGATCGAACTGCACGGCGGCGAGCACGTCGAGGCGCGGCGTCGTCACGCCGTTGCGCGGATCGGTGATCAAGGCGCCGGTCGCGCGCAGGATGCCGATGATCGAGGCCGGCGGCATCGTCGGGTGGACCTGCCGCATGAGCGCCACGGCGCCCGCGACGGCCGGCGACGAGGCGGACGTTCCGGCGAAGAGCGTGTTGCCCTGGCCCTTGTCGGCGACGACCCAGAACGCGCCGGGCGCGAGCATCGAGAGGCTCGTCGCGGAGTCGGAGAAGCAGACGACCTGGTCCGGCGCCGTCGGCGCATCGGTGCACTGCACGGCGCCCTTGTCGTCGAGCCAGCTGCGGCTCGCGTCGCTCTGCGAGTACACCGCGCCGACCGAGACCGCGGACGAGACGCACGCGGGCGCGGCGAGGGCGTTCGCGGTGCCGTCATTGCCCGACGCGACCGCGACGACGAGCCCCATCGAGGCCGCGGAGTCGAACGCCTCCGTGTAGTCCGGGACGTCGGCGTCGCAGTATCCGTGGTCCTGAGAGTCCTCGAAACCGCCGCCGAGCGAAAGATTGATCGCGACGATGCCGAAGTCCGTCCGGTGCGTGATCGCCCAGTCCACGCCGGAAATGATGTCGGAGTCGTTCGCCGTGTCGGAGCAGTTGTTGTTCGAGGCGTCCTTGGAAGCGAAGACCTTGATGGCCACGACCTTCGCGTCCGGCGCGACGCCGGCGCCGCTCGCCGCGATCGCGGCGACCGAGGTGCCGTGGCCCTCGCAGTCCATCGGGTCGTTGTCGTTGTCCGCGATGTCGGTGCCTCCGACGACTTTCGCGTTCGGGAACGGCGCGCCGCCGAGCGACGGGTTCGTATAGTCGACGCCGGTGTCCACGATCGCGACGGCGGTGCCGGCGCCGGTGGCGCCCTGGAGGTTCGCCTGGTCGCTGTGGATGAGCATGACGGCGTTCTGGGCCTGCGCGGCGAGGGGCTTCTTCGTCTGGTCGAGCGTGATCCAGTCGACCGACGGATGGTTGGCGAGCGTCAGGAGCGCGGCGCGCGTGACCGAGACCGAGAGCAGCGAGAAGCTGCCGTAGAAGTGCCGGACCGCGAGCTCCTCGGACGGCATCTGCTCGGCGAGGACCTTCTGCGCCTGGAGCCGCACGAGCCGGCGCGCGGGCTCGCCGGCCGGGTCGGGGTGGAGACGCAGCTGCCGTGCCGAAGGCGTTCCATCCCGCACGCCGATGAGCACCGAGACGCGCTCCGCGCCGGAGTTCAGCGCCCGCAGGACCCGGGCGTCGGCGCGCGGCGCCTCCGCGGGCGAGACGGGGGCGAGCATCTGCTCTCCGAGCGAAAATGTCGCGGGGAGCAGCAGCGCGGCCAGGACGATCAGCGGGGAGCGGCGCATCGTTGCGGTGTCACCTCGTTCGAGAAACGGGTACCGAAACAAAACTCCAGTATACGCGTTGCGAACCTCGTGCCAGCCGGCGAAATTCCGTGTTGAGCTATGTTTGAAGGATGCGGGCGGTGTTCGCGGATTGCCACGTCGGGCGCCGGCCCGGGGACGAAGGCCCGTTTCTCGAGGCGCTCGAGGAGGCGCGGCGCCGCGGCGCGAAGGCGATCACGCTGCTCGGCGACACGTTCCATTTCTTCATCGCCCGGCGAAATTTCGAGACGCCGGTCATCCGTGAGTTCCTGCGGCGGGTCGAGGCCTTGGGAAAATCCGGTGTCGCGGTGACCTACGTGGAAGGCAATCGCGACTTCTTCCTGCGCGGCTCCTATGCCGAAAAATACTTCGGGCGGGTTTGCGACGAGGAGACCTTCCAGGCCGGCCCGCGCCGCTTCTTCGCGACCCACGGCGACTTGTTGAACGAGCGGGACTACCCCTATCGTTTCTGGCGCTTCCTGTCGAAGAACCGGGTCTCGCGCGCCGCGGCGGGGCTCGTGCCGCGCGGGATCGCCAACCGGTTCGTCTGGAACGTCGAGGCGCGGCTCCATCGTTCGAACTTCAAGCACAAGTCGCGTCTGCCGCTCGAGACGATCCGCGCCTTCGCGCGGCGCCGGTTCGCGGACGGCGCGGACGTCGTCCTCCTCGGCCACTTCCACAAGGCCTGGGCGGAAGACCTGGGCCCGGGGCGCGTCGAGATCCTGCCGGCGTTCGTGGACGAGAAGCGCTGGATGGAGATCGGCGACGACGGACAGACGCGCCTCGTCGGCGCCTGACGGCGCGGCTTCTCGTGGACTACCTCGTTCTTCCCCGAGCCCGCGAGGTCCGGGGCGAGGTGCGCGCGCCGGGATCGAAAAGCGCGACGAATCGCGCGCTGATCCTCGCGGCGATGTCCCCGGTGCCGGTCGAGATCGGGGCGCCGCTCGAGAGCGGCGACACGGCGGTGCTCCTGCAGTGCCTGATGGCGATGGGCGCGCGGGGCCGGGCGGCCGCGGGGGGGCTGCGTCTCGGCGGGCCGCTCGGCGGCGATCCGGCGCGCGAGATCGCGCTCGACGTCGCCGACTCGGGGACGGCGGCGCGGTTCCTGGCGGCGGTGTGCGCGGCGGCGCCGGGGAGGTTCCTCCTCGACGGATCGGCCCGTCTGCGCGAGCGGCCGATGGAAGAGCTCGTGGCGGCGCTGCGGTCGGGCGGAGCGGAGATCCGGTGCCTCGAGCGCGAAGGGCACTTGCCGCTCGCGATCGCGGGCGGGACACTGCGAGCGGGCGACCTCGCGGTCGACGCCTCGCGCTCGAGCCAGTTCCTGTCGGCGCTGCTGCTCGCGGCGGTCGCGGTGGACGGCGGCCTGACCGTGCGCGCGTCGGGCCCGGTCGTCTCGGCGCCCTACGTCGCCTCGACACTCGAAGCGCTCGCGGCGTTCGGCCACGTCGTGCGGCGGGACAGCGCGTCGTTCGTCGTCCGCTGCGGCGAAAGGCCTCCTCACCGTTACGAGGTTCCCGGCGACGACTCCTCGGCGCTGCCGCTGCTCGCGGCGGTCGGCGCGGTCGGGGGCCGCGTCACGGTGCGCGGCGTCCGCCCGGACTCGACGGCCGCCGACGCGCGCGCGCTTCCCGTGCTCGAGCGCATGGGTCTCGCGATCGCGCGCGGGGCGGACGGCGCGACGGCGACCTTCTCCGGAAGAAGGCTCGCGGCCGTGGAGGTCGAGGCGGCAGATTTCCCGGACGCGGTGCCGGCGCTCGTGGCGCTCGCCGCGATGGCGGAAGGGGAGAGCCGTTTCACCGGCGTCGCGCATCTGCGCCTCAAGGAGAGCGATCGCATCGGCGCGCTCGTGGCGCTCGTCGAGGCGGCCGGCGGGTCGGCGCGCGCGGGGGAGGCGGAGCTCGTCGTCGCGGGGGGACTGCAGGGCGACGGGCTCGCGCGCCTGCCGACGGCGCGCGATCACCGCATCGCGATGGCGGCGGGGCTCCTCGCGATCGCGCGCGGCGGATGCCTCATCGAGGATCCCGGCTGCGTCGCCAAGTCGTATCCGGGGTTTTTCCGGGACCTGGCCGGACTCTGCGTCCGGTGAATCGGGCGGCCGCGCACCGAGCGCCCGAAGGGCGCGACAAGCGCCGGGTTCGCCCGGCGCTAACGGCCGCCCCTACGTCCCCTGGAGGGTAGGGGCGGGGCTTGTGCCCCGCCCTCGCGACAATCTAGCGGCGAGACCGCCGAAAACATGGAAGCCGTCATGGAGCCCGCGGTGCGTGCGCGGGCCGCGCGGGCGGAGGCCCGCGAGATCGTCGAGCGCTTCGCGCTTCCGGCGGCGCGGGCGCGCTGGCTCGAGCTCCTGCCGCTCGCGCACGCGACGCTGCCGCCTCCGATTGCCTTCGAGCGCGACGGGCCGTGGCTCGTCGTCCGCCGACGCGCGCCGCCGGGCCGGCCCGTCCGCGACGGGCGCGTCCCGCGCGAGCTCGCGGCGCCGCTCCTCCTCCAGGCGGCCGCGGCGCTCGCGTTCTTCCAGGCGCACGGATTCCCGCTGGCCGAGGAGGATCTCGCGGATGCGCGCTGGGACCGGGCGGAAGCCTCGGCGCGTCTGTGGCTCGCGCGCTCGCCCGTCTCGGTCGCGGAGGAATCGCCGGCGCGCCCGGCCGCCGCGGTTCTTGCCGCCTTTCTGGACCGGCTCTGCCGTCGCGGCGGACGCATCGCGGATCGCGAGGCCGCGGCGCTCGCCCGAAGGCTCGCGCTTCCCGAGGCGATGGGCCGGCGCGCGGAGGCGGCGGTTGCCGAGGTCTATCGCAGCTTCGCCGCTCTCGCGGGAGCCTCCGGCCGTCTCGCGCGCGTCCGCACGATCGGGTCCGCGGGCGAATTCCTTCGGCCCTCGGCGGAGCGCGCGGTCCTCGAGTCGGGCCGGGCGGCGCTCGAGGGGCGCCGGGCGCGGATCTTCCCGGCGGACGGGTCGGCGCTCGCCGCGGGATCGTTCCTCCCGCTCGAGCCTCCGCCGGGCGGCGCGGCGGAAGCCTGCCGGCGCCTGCGCGAGCTCGGGGAGCGCGATGCGTCGTCGGGTCCCGCGGTCTGGATCGCCGCCGGCGTCGAGACGTGGGACCCGCTTTCGCGGAGCGCCCTCGAGATGGCGGAGCGATCGCTTCCCGAAGGAGATCGCGCTGCGCCGGCTGCCGTCGCGGCCGGCCGCGCCGCGCCACCCCGACGAGTGGCGGCGGGAGATCTTCGTGCCGTGCGGAAGTCTCCCGGCGACGCTGCGATTCTACGAGCGGTTGAGCGACGAAGCGGGAGAGGCTCCCGATCGCGGCGCGCGCCTCGCCGAGGCGGCCGTCGCGAGCGACGAGTGGGCCGCGTTCGCCTCCGATGCGACCGGACAGGCGCCGTTTCCGGACGCGGGGTCTTCTCCGGCGGCGCCGCCGTCTCCCGAGCCCGAACGGCGGCCCGCCGGCTTCGCCTCGGAGATCGAGCGGCTCCTCGCGCGGGGCGACTCGGCGCAGGCGCTCGCGGCCGCGGAGCGCTGGCGCCGGCGATTCCCGGATCGCTCCGACGAAGCGTGGTTCGAGATCGCGGCGCGCTTCGCCGCGTCCGCCGCCGGAGCCGCGATGCCTCCGTGGCTCGCGCGCATCGAGGCCGAGCGGCAGCTCTCCGGCGGCCGTCCCGCGGAGGCGCGGGCGCTCTTCGAGCGCGTCGCCGGAGACGCCGCCGCCGGACTCGCGGAGCGCCGGCGATGCGCGCTCCGCGCGGCGGAGGTCTCGTCGCGTCTCGAGGGAGTCTCCGAGGCGGGCCGCCGCGCCGCGGCGTGGCGCGCCGCCTTTCCGGACGCTGCGGCGGACGAGCGCGTCCGCGCGCTGCGGCTCGAGGCCGCCGGGCTCGCGCGCGACGGCGATCGCGCCGGGGCGCACGCGCGTCTCGACGAGGCGGACCGGCTGGTCCTCGCGGCCCGGATGCCCGAGCCGGCGCGGATCGACAACGCGCTCGCGCGCGCGAGTGCGCTCTCTCTCGAGGGGCGGTTCGAGGAGGAGGCGGCGGTCTACGAGCGCTGGCGCGGCGCGGCGCTCTCCTCCGGCGACGATGCGCTCGCCGCGCGGTTCGTCTCGCAGGAGGCGCTGGGTCTCGCCGACCGCCGGCGCTTCGGGCAGGCGGCCGCGCGCCTCGAGGAGGCGCTCGCCGTCCTGCGCGACGATCCGGGCGAGCGCGCCCGGATCTCGATCGATCTCGCGGCGACGCTCTACCACGCCGGCCGCCCCGCGCGATGCCGGGAGCTGCTCGACGACGCCGCGTCGCTCGCGGCGTCCGCGGGACGCCGGGACCTGCTGCGGATCGCGCGATCGAACCGCGTCGAGATCGATCTGGCGCGCGCCGACTTCGATGCCGCCTCGGCGGTCGCGCGGGAGCTCTTCGATCAGGCCGCGCGCGACGGCGACGAGCTGTGGCTCCTCGTCGCCCTCCACCATCGCGGCCGCATCGCGCTCGGACGCGGCGAGCTCGCGCGCGCGGCGGAGGACAACGCGCGGGCGCGCGCCCTCGCCTCGAAGCTCGGAGACCGTCTCGAGGTCGGCGAGCTCTGGCTCGAGGAGGGCGACCGCCTCGCCTACGCGGCCGACGCCGAAGGCGCGCGGCTCGCCTGGGAGCGCGCCGCCGCCGATCCGCCCGACCGCTGCGACACCGAGCGGGTCGCCGCGGAGCGGCTCGAGGAGCTCTCGTGGCGGGCGCGCGGCGGACCTCCCGATGCCGCGCGCGAGGACTCTGGCTCGCCGGCTCGCCTCCGGCGACTACGCGAGCGCGGCGCGGGCCGCGCGCTGGCGCGCGCTCCTCGGCGAAGGCGCGCTGCCGCCCGCCCTCGCGTCGAGCGCCGAGCGGGTCTTGCGCGAAAGCGGAGGCGGAGCGCTTGCGGACCGCGTCTTCGGGACTGCGGACTCCGCGCCGGCGCCCGTCGAGGCCGTGCCGGTCGAGACGCTGCGGCGGCTGCGCGAGGCGATCGCCTCGGGTCTCTCCGGCCGCGACGGCGCCGAACGGCTCGCGGCCGCGGGGATCGGCGGGCTCGACCTCTTCGACGCCGAGGGCGACGCCGTTCTGCGGCTCGGCGTTCCCGCGGGGACCGACGGGGTCGCGCGCGAGCTCGTCGCCGGGGAGGCGCGCTACCGCATGGTCCTGCCGCGCGGGACGCCGGAGCCGCTCGTCGCCGCGGCGGCGATGCTCGTCGAGACGCTCCTCTTCCGGGCGCCGGCCGCGCCGGCGGCCGACGATTTCGCCGAGGGCTGGCGGCGCCTGGGCGTCGTGACGGGCGACGCGTCGATGGAGGAGCCGTGGCGGCGGCTCCAGCGGTTCGCGGCGCGGCACGTCACCGTGCTCGTGCGCGGCGAGTCGGGCTGCGGCAAGGAGGCCGTCGCGCGCGCGGTGCACGCGCTCTCGCCGCGGTCCTCCGGGCCGTTCGTCGCGGTCAACGTGCCCGCGATTCCCGCGGCGCTCGTCGAGAGCGAGCTCTTCGGGCACGCGCGCGGTGCGTTCACGGGCGCCGAGCGGGACCGCGCGGGGCTGCTCGAGGAGGCCTCGCGCGGCACGATCTTCTTCGACGAGATCGGCGACCTCGCGATCGGCCTCCAGGCGAAGCTCCTCCGCGCGCTGCAGGAAGGCGAGATCCGACGGCTCGGCGAGAACCGGCCGCGGCGAATCGACGTCCGCGTCGTGTCCGCCACGTCGCGCGACCTCGTCCAGGAGGTCGAGGCGGGGCGCTTTCGAGAGGACCTCTTCTACCGCCTCCACGTCGCGGTCATCGCGCTGCCGCCGCTCCGGGAGCGCGGCCGCGACGTCCTCCGCCTCGCGCGGCACTTCCTGGACTCCTTCGGGCGCGACGGCGCCCCCGGCGGCCTGCGTCTGTCGCCCGAGGCCGCCGCGGCGCTGGCGGCGCACGCGTGGCCGGGCAACGTGCGGGAGCTGCAGAACGCGATGGCGCAGGCGGCGGCGCTCGCGGACGGCGAGGGAGCCGTCGCGGTCGGCCATCTGCCCGAGGCGCTGCGGCGCGCGCGTCCGCGGGGCGGGGTCGAGAGCTATCGCAGCCGCCTCGACGCGCACCGCCGCGGCATGATCTCCGACGCCCTCACGCGCGCCGGCGGCAACCGGAGTCTCGCGGCGCGCGACCTCGGCCTGTCGCGCCAGGCGCTGCGCTACCTGATCCGCGAGCTGAACGTCGCGGCGCCCGCTCCGCGCGGCCGGCCCGGAATGCCGGAATAGACTCTCGCCCCCGTGGAGAATCGCCGGGCGGCCGTCCTGCTCCTCGCCGCGTGTCTCGTGCCGTTCGCGAACGGCCTGGGCGGCGATTTCACTTACGACGACAAGGCGATCGTGCGGGACGACCCGCGGATCCGGTCGATCGAGACGTTCGGCCAGATCTTCGAGACGTCCTACTTCGGCGGCCCGCAAGGCACCGGCACGGCGTACCGTCCGATGCTCCTCGCGTCGTTCGCCGCCGAGTGGTGGATCCACGGCGGCAAGGCGCTGCCGTTCCACGCCGTGAACCTCCTGCTGCACGCGGCGGCGATGCTCCTCCTGTGGCGGCTGCTCGTGCGACTCGATTTCGGCGACGCGACGTCGCTTACCGCCGCGCTCCTCTTCGCGGTGCATCCGATCCATGTCGAGGCGGTCACGAGCCTCGTCGGGAGGGGAGAGACGCAGGCGGCCGTCTTCGTGCTTCTGTACCTTCAACTGGCCGTTCGCTGGTGGCGGCGGACGGAGCGGCGGGGTTGGCTGCTCGCCTTCGCGCTCCTCTGCTATGCGCTCGCGCTCCTGACCAAGGAGAGCGCGGCGGCCGCGCCGGCTCTGGCGTTCGTCTGCTTCCTGAGAATTACCGACGGAAGCGCAAGCCGGCGGCTCGCGCGCGCGCTCGTCCGCGGAGCGCCGCTCTGGGCCGGCGGCGCGGCGGTGCTCGGCGGATTCTTCGGGCTGCGCGAGTGGGTGCTCGGAGGATTCCTCCATTCGGGGAAGGTCGGGATCTTCGAGGTCGAGAATCCGCTCTCGGCCCTCCCGGCGTTTGCCCGCGTCGGGAACGCGTGCCTCGTCCTGCTGCGCTACGTCGGGCGCTTCGTCTTCCCGCTCCGCCTTTCGGCCGACGAGTCCGCCTGGTCGATCCGGCCCGTCGCGGCGACGTCACTCCTCGCGCTCGGCGCGATCCTCCTCTTCGCGGCCGCAACGCTTCTCGCGCTCCGGCGCCCGGGCTCGGCCGTCGCGTTCGGGCTCCTCTTCTTCCTCGCCGCGATCCTCCCGGCGTCGAACCTCGTCTTCGCGACGGGAACGATCTTCGCCGAGCGGGTGGCCTACCTGCCGGCGGCGGGCCCGTGTCTCATCGCGGCCGCGGCGCTCGCGGCGATCCCGACGACAGGCGCGCGGCGGTCACTCTTCGCCGCGGCGGTTCTGCTCTTCTCCGCGCGCACCGTGATGCGCGGCATGGCCTGGTGGAGCGACGAGCGCCTCTTCGAGAACAGCGCCCGCGTCGCGCCGGAGAGCGCCAAGAACCAGTACAACCTGGGCTACATCCGGGCCGAGCACCTGCGCGACGCTGAGGGGCTCGCGGCGTACGCGCGCGCGACGCGCATCTATCCGAAGTACTGGGACGCCTGGGCCGGCGTCGGCAAGTGCGCGCTGGCGCTCGACCGTTACGACGAAGCACGGCGCGCCTACGAGAAGTCGCTCGAGGCGCTGCCGTCGTACGAGAACGGGTTCTTCGGTCTCGGGCTCGTCTTCGAGGCGCAGCGGCGCGACGCCGACGCCCTCGCGGCCTACCGGCGCGGGCTCGGCCGCAATCCGGACTCGCTCCCGCTCGGCTTCCGCGCGGCGACGGTCGCCTCGCGGCTCGAGGTCCCGTCCGCCGGCCGATATTGGAAGCGCGCGCTGACGGCGCACCCGGAATCGCTTCCGGCGCGCTTCGGCTACGCGCGGTGGCTGCGTGCGCGGGGCGACGCCGGCGCGTTCCGCGTCGAGCTCTGGCGCATCCTGGCGATCGCGCCGCGGGACGCGGGAGCGCTGCGGCTCGCGGCGGAGGACGACGAGGCGCACGGCCGCCCCTTCGGCGCGGCGCTCGCGCGGGAGCGAATCTTCCGCGGCTCGCGCACGGGCGCGGACCTCGAGCGGCTGCGCGCGGCGGCGGAGCGGAGCGCCGTTTACGCGCGGCGGTTGGAGATTCTGCGGCCGCAGCTCGAGCGGCAGGCGCCCTGGGCGTTCGCCTCGGCGACCGGGCCTACCGCGGCGTCTCGCGGCTCTCGCGCCGGGCGATGAGGCGCCGCCGGCGGCGCGCCGCGCGCTCCGCCACGCGCGGATGCCGCCGGTGCACGAGCAGCAGCACCGCGCGGATCAGGAAGTAGGTTCCGAACCCGATCGCGATCGAAAGAATCGTCGTCCCCAGCAGGAAAGCCTCGAGCCGCGGCAGGAAACCGTGCCCGCCGAAGACCGCGCGCGTCGTCTCGATCGGATGCAGGATCCACGTCGAGCCGCTCTCCGAGAGCGCATCCCACTGCAGGCGCGGCACCTGGCGGGCGCGGCTGCCGAGGAGGACGCGCCCGAACTGATAACCGGCGGCGAAGACGGGCGGCAGGGTCCACGGGTTGCCGACGAACTGTCCGAGCACGGCGTCGAGGCGATTCAGGCCGAACAGGTAGGCGAGGGCGAGCGCGAGCACGAAGTGCAGGCCGAGGAACGGCGAGAACCCGACGGCGACGCCGAGCGCGATCGCCGCGGCGACCCGCTCCGCCGGCTCCTCGCGGCCGAGCCAGTCGAGGAGAAGAATCCGCCAGCGTCTCCTCCAGCTCAGCGGATGCCGGCGGCGCATGAAGGCGCGGCTCGTGAAGAGCTTCATTCGCCGGCGCCTCCGAAGTGGTCCCAGCCGAGGGCGCCCACGTCGCGGTCACCGGCGGCGGAGCGGAGGACCGCGCCGCGCCCTTCCTCGAGCCGTCCGATGCGATGCAGCGGTGCACCGTCCGGGCCCGCGGCCGGGATCGCTCCGGCCTTCTCGGGCGCCACGGCGAAGAGAAGCTCGTAGTCGTCGCCGCCCGAGAGGATCATCTCGATCGGATCCCTCCCCGACACCCGTGCGAAGGCGGCGAGCGCGGGAGAGACCGGCAGCCGGCCGGCCTCGAGCACGGCGCGCAGACCCGAGGCGTCGGCCAGCCGCGCGGCGTCGAGACCGAGCCCGTCCGACACGTCGATCGCGGCGCGCGCGAGGCCGCCCTTCGCGAGCGCCTGCCCGAGCGCCAGGCGCGGCTCGGGATCGCGGAAGGCTGCGACGAGCTCGCGGGCGTTCTCATCGGTGAGACCGGCGGGAGGCGCGTCTCCTTCGGCGCGCGCGCGCTCGAGTGCGAGTCCCGCGGCCGCGCGCCCGGGGAAGCCGGAGAGATAGAGGAGATCTCCCGCGCGCGCCCCCGACCGAAGGAGCGGGCTTCCCGCAGGGCGGCCGCCGAGCGCGATCGAGACGACCGTGCTGTCGGCGGCCGAGAGATCGCCGCCCACGAGCGCGACCCGGAGCGGCGTCGCGCGGGAGAGCGCGCCGCGGGCGACGGCGAGCGCGTAGTCCTCGCCGCGCGCCGCGCGGAACCCGATCGAAAGGAGAAAGTGCTCCGGCACGGCGCCCATCGCCGCGAGATCCGAGAGATTCACCGCCATCGCGCGCCGGCCGATCGCGAAGGGGTCCTCGCCGGGCAGGAAGTCGACGCCTTCGACGAGCAGATCCGTCGTCAGGACGAGCGGCGCCGCGGACGCGGCCACGACCGCCGCGTCGTCGCCGGGACCGACGAGCACGCGCTCGCAGCGCGGCAGTTCCTCAACGAGGCGGCGGACGAAGGAGTCCTCCCGGGTCATCGGGCCCATTATTTCCGAGACGGGCCGAGACAAGCTGCCGTCCCGGGGCCGCTTGTTATGCGCGCGGGGCGCGGACCGGGCGGGCGCGGCCGCCGGCCTTGGCCGGCTGGACGGCGATCTCGAGGGGCGGCGCGGGTTCCGCCGACGCAATGGCCGGCGCCTCGGCGCCGGACGCGGGGGGCGCGATGAGCGCGATGGCGAGGACCTCGTCCACGCGCTCGACGTAGCGGAACTCGATGCCGTGCAGGATGCGCGAGGAGATCTGCGTCACGTCGCGCCGGTTCTGTTTCGGCAGGACGATCGTGCGGATCTGCGCCTGGCGGGCCGCGAGGACCTTCTCCTTCACGCCGCCGATGGGGAGCACCTCGCCGCGGAGCGTGATCTCCCCGGTCATCGCGACGTCGCGCCGCACGAGCCGCTGCGTGAACGCCGAGATCATGGCCGTCGCCATCGTGATGCCGGCCGAAGGGCCGTCCTTCGGGATCGAGCCCTCGGGCACGTGTACGTGGACGTCGTGCGTCTCGAAGAAATCTTCGGCGATGCCGAGCTCCTTCGCGTTGGCGCGCGCGTAGGACATGGCCGCCTGCGCCGACTCCTTCATGACGTCGCCGAGCTGCCCGGTCAGCCGCAGGCCGCCCTTGCCGCGCACCGCGAGCGCCTCGACGAAGAGCAGGTCGCCTCCGACGGGCGTCCACGCGAGACCCGTGGCGACGCCGATCTGGTCGCGCTTCAGGAGCTCCTCGGCGAGGTGCTTGGCCGGGCCGAGCATCTTCTCGACCGAGGCGCTGGTGATCCGGTAGCGGCGGGTCTTCCCCTTGGCCACGGCGACGGCGACCTTGCGGCAGATCGAGCCGATCTCGCGCTCGAGATTGCGCAGTCCGGCCTCGCGCGTGTACGCCTCGATGATCTTTTCGACGCCGCCCTCGGTGAACTCGATGTTCGCCTCGGTCACGCCGTTCTCGTCGAGCTGCTTCGGGATCAGGTGCCGGCGCGCGATGGCCTTCTTCTCCTCGAGCGTGTAGCCCGAGAGGCGGATGACCTCCATGCGGTCGAGAAACGCCGGCTGGATCGGGTCGAGGATGTTCGCCGTCGCGATGAAGAGGACCTTCGACAGGTCGTACGCGACGCCGAGGTAGTGATCGCGGAACGAGAAGTTCTGCTCGGGATCGAGCACCTCGAGCAGCGCCGAGGACGGGTCGCCGCGGTAGTCCGATCCGATCTTGTCGATCTCGTCGAGCATGAACACGGGGTTCGACGTCCCGGCCTGGTGGATGCCCTGGACGATGCGCCCCGGCATCGCGCCGACGTAGGTGCGCCGGTGGCCGCGGACCTCGGCCTCGTCGCGCACGCCGCCGAGCGAGAGGCGCACGAACTTGCGGTCGAGCGCGCGCGCGATGGAGCGGCCGAGCGACGTCTTCCCGACGCCGGGCGGCCCGACGAAGCAGAGGATGGGGCCCTTGAGCGTCTTCTTCAACGCGTGGACCGCCAGGTACTCGAGGATGCGCTCCTTGACCTTCTCGATGTCGTAGTGGTCCTCGTCGAGGATCTTGCGGGCGCGCTCGATGTCCTCGGAGTCGTTCGAGACGACGCCCCACGGCAGGCCGGTCATCCAGTCGAGGTACGTGCGGATGATCGCCGTCTCGGCGGAATCGGGGTGGCTGCGCTCGAGGCGCTTGATCTGCTTCTCGACTTCGGCCGCGGCCTCCGCCGGGATCTTCCGCTCGGTGACGAGCTTGCGGTACTGCGCGAGCTCTTCGGAGATCTCCTCGCCCTCGCCGAGCTCCTGCTGGATCGCGCGCAGCTGCTGGCGCAGGTAGTACTCGCGCTGCGACTTGTCCATCTCGCCGCGCGCCTGCGTGGAGATTTCCTGCTGCATCGTCAGGACCGTGATTTCCTTCGCGAGGCTCTCGTTGACGAGGCGCAGGCGCTCGATCGGGTTGGTCGACTCGAGGATGTGCTGCGCCTCCTCGAGCTTGAGGTCGAGGTTCGACGCCGACAGGTCCGCCAGCCGCGCCGGGTCGTCGAGGTTCGCCGCGATGACCATGACTTCCGGCGAGATGTTCTTTCCGAGAGAGACGGACTTCTCGAGGTTCTGCTTGACGCTCCGCAGCAGCGCCTCCTGCTCCGGCGGCAGCTCCTTCTCCGACGCCTCCTCCTCGAGCTTGGTGATCTTCGCCTTGAAGAACGGGTCCTCGGAGAGGAACGTGTCCACGCGCGCCCGCGAGAGCCCCTGCACGAGGAGCCGGATGCGGCCGTCGGGCAGCTTCAGCATCCGCATGATCGCCGCGACGGTGCCGACGGAGTAAAGCTCCTCGGCGCGCGGCGATTCGTTCTGCGCGTCCTTCTGCGCGACGAGCATGATGATGCGCTGCTCGGCGAGCGCCGCGTCCACGGCGTTGATGGACTTCTCGCGCGAGACGGAGAGCGGCAGGATGATGTACGGGAAGACGACGACGTCCTTCAGCGGCAGGACGGGCAGGATGTCCGGGATCGGGAGATCGACGTCCCGATCGGTGGCGACTTCCTTCTCTTCGACTTCGACCATCGCGCGGCTTTCCTAGTCTTCCTCGGGCCGCACGGAGATCTCGTGCTCCTTCTCGCGCATGTCGGGGACCCGCGGCAGCACGACCTCGAGGAGGCCCTGGCGGAAGAAGGCCTTCGCTTCGCGGGTGTTGACCGGGCGGGGGATGGGCACGGACTTCACGAAGTTGCCGAAGTAGCGCTCCATGCAGAAGAAGCGCATCCCCTCGCGGGTGCGGATGCGGCCCTTCTTCTGGCCGCGGATCGTGACGACGCGGCCCCGGATCGTGACGCGGACGTCCTCGGGCTCGACGCCGGGCAGCTCCAGCAGCACCCGGATCGACTGGCCGTCGTCGAGCACGTCGAGGCTCGGGTCCCAGGAGCTCGAGGGCCCGGCGCCGCGGTTGTGCGTCTCGACGAAGACCTGGAAGAGGCGGTTCAGCTCGCTCTGGAGGCGCGAGAGCTCGACGAGCGGGCCGTAGAGACGCACGGGATTTCTCGCCAAGTCAGGCCATCCTCAGCTGGAGACCTTCGTCTCGGCGCGCCCGATCAGGTTCTTCAGCTCCAGCAGAAACTCGTCCACGTCCTCGAACTTCCGATAGACCGACGCGAACCGGACGTAGGCCACCTTGTCGAGCTCGCGCAGGCGCTCCATGACGAGACCGCCGACGCGGCTGGTGGAGATTTCGCGCTCCTCGGCGTCGTGCAGCAGCGTTTCGATCTCGTCCACGATGGCGTCGAGCTTCGCCGGCGCCACGGGCCGCTTCTCGCACGCCTTCACGAGCCCGGCCCGCAGCTTCTTGCGGTCGAAGGCCTCCCGGCGGCCGTCCTTCTTGACGACCATGTAGGGGATCTCCTCGATCGTCTCGTAGGACGTGAACCGCCGGCCGCAGGAGGCGCACTCGCGCCGGCGCCGAATGACCTCCCCCTCGCGGCTCTCGCGAGAGTCCACCACGCGGTCGTCGGTCGCTCCGCAAAAAGGGCATTTCATTCGTGTTCAAAAGCTCTGACAACGGACGACCTATCTTCCCAAGTTACCGTCCTCGCGTCCACCTCTCTCGCGCACCGTGCGCGTCGTCAGCGCCGCGAGGCCGATGAGCGTGATCGGCAGAAACGAGACCGCCCAGGCGAGCACAGCGACGCCGGACGCCGGCGCGAGCGCCACGCCGTAGAAGCGCGTCAGCGCGTACTGGACCGCCGCCTGATAGGAGCCGATGCCTCCCGGAGTCGGAACGGCGAGCCCGAGCACCGCGGCCGCGGTCACGACGAACGACGCCGAAAACGGCAGGACGATGTGGAAGGCCCGCATCACCGCGTAGATCTGCGCGTTGATGACGAGCCACATCAGAAGCGACGAGCCGACCACGGTCGCGAGCAGGCTCGGGCTCGAGAGCGAGGCGAAGCCCTCCGGGAAGGCCGCGGCGGCCGAGCGCACGCGGGGCTGCCAGGCCGCGGGAAGCCGGTCCGCGAGCCGGCCGAAGAGGCGGGCAGCGGCCTCGCGCCGAAAGAGAAGGAGCAGCGCCGCGCCGACGAGCAGGACGAAGACGGCCGCGGCGACGAGCGCGCCGGTGCGCATCATCGCGAACGCGGCGCCGCCCGCCGTCGAGCCGGGGATGCCGAGGAGGACGGCGAGGAGGAGGAAGAAGAGCACCGATCCGCCGTCGAGCGCCCGCTCGAAGAGGATCGAAGCGAGGAGGGCCGAGAAGGGGAGGCGGCGCATCCGCGCGAGGAGCGCCGGCCGGATCACCTCGCCGACGCGTGCAGGCAGGTTGTTGGCGGCGAAGCCGACGGCCGTCGCGAGAAAGGACGGCCAGAACGGCACGCGGCCCACCGGGCGCAGCAGCCAGGTCCACCGGAGCGCCCGGAGAACGAACGTCGAGATGGCGATCGCCAGGCTCGCCCAGAGCCACCGGGTGTCGGCCGACCGGATGGCCTCCCGCAGGGGCCCGATCTCGACCCTCCGAAGGAAGAGGTACAGCAGGCCTCCCGCCAGGAGCAGGGAAACCGCGACCTGCGCGCCGCGGGAGCGCAGCGCCCGGCCGAGGCCTTCCGGGCCTGCCGGCGCCTGCGGGTCGGCGGGGGTGGAATCCCCCGGGACCCCGGCCGGGCCGAACTTGTTCACGGCGCGGGCACTCCTCTCGATTGGCAGGCCAATATCAAAGGGGCATTTTGCCTAAAAAAATGAGGCGAAGATACCCAGTCGCTTGACTTTTCTCCGATTTTTGCGGATTCTTTTCTTAAATCCTCGGGAGGGATGTTATGTCCAAGAAGGCGCCCTGGGTCTTGGCGCTTCTGACAGGAGCGAGTTGGTCTCTGGCCGCTCCGTCGGCAGCGCAACCCATTCTCGTCGTCGATGGTCCCCAACCGGGGCAGACGGTCGCCGGTGTCGTCGCCGTCAGCGGGTTCGTTCTCAGCCACGGCTCGATCGACAAGATCGAGCTCTTCATCGACGACATCGACGTCCCGGTCAACCGCGCGGTGCTTGGCCTGCCTCGCCCGGATGTCACCGCGGCCTTCCCGAGCTTCGCCGGCGGCACCGCCGCGGGTTGGATCACGTCCTTCCTCGCGCGCAACTATCCGAGCGGCCCGCATGACCTGCGCCTGAAGGTGACCGAGAGCGGCGTCGGCGCGACGACTTTTGGGCCGATCCCCGTCAACGTAGACAACACGATCAACCAGGCGCCGTTCGGCAACATCGACCTCCCGGCCAGCGGCGCTGCGGCGAGCGGATCGCTGACCGTGCTCGGCTGGGCGCTCGACGACAGCGACATCGATCACATCGATTTCGAGGTCGACGGGATCGTCTGGGCGAGCGCCATCGGACGCGGGGGAGCCGGAAACGCGAGCTTCGGCGGCCGGCGCCCCGATGTGTACGCCGCCTTCCCGGACTTTCCGGGAACGGAATTCCCCGATCCCAAGTCGCTGTACTCTGGCTTCGTCGCGAACCTGGACACGACGAAGCTTCTGGACGGCGACCACACGATCACCGTCCGCGCGACAGACAACCAGGGCGCCGAGCGGGACATCGGCTCCGTCTCCATCGACGTCGAGAACGACAGCGCCGTGCTCGTTCCCTTCGGACAGCTCGAGTATCCGCTCGACGAGTCGACGCTGATCTGCGGGCCGGCCGTGCAGGTCATCCCGCCGGGCGGCCCCTGCCCGTCGCCCTGCCTTCCGGGCGGCGGCGGAGGCGGCACGATCCCGCTGACCTTCTTCCCGAACATCGTTCGCGGCTGGGCGCTCGACACGAGCGCGGCGCCGCTCGTCGGTCAGGTCGCTTACGTCGAGCTGATGCTCGACGGCGCGATCCTCGCCAACACACGCACCGACTGCACGGTCGCGGGCACGATCCTCGACAACTGCTACGGGCTAAACCGCCCCGACATCGAGCAGCAGCACCAGGGCTACGGCAACGCCGCGAATTCCGGCTTCCAGTTCGCTTTCGGCGTCGCGGGCGATCCGATCCTCGGCATCTTCGACATCTTCACGCCGACGCCGCTCGGCGCCGCGCTCGTGGGCTTCACGGTCCCCGGCAAGCACACCCTCTCGGTGCGCGTCGGCGACGAGGACGACACCGTGGTCCAGTGGGGCTCGATCTCGGTGAACCTGACCTGCGATCCGTCGAGCTCGAATCCCGACCGGGCCTCCTTCGGAAACATCGACGCGCCGACCACCCTGGTGAGCGGCGTGACGCAGGTGCTCGGGTGGGCGTTCGACCTCGATGGCGGCGTGACGAGCGTGGACGTCGTGATCGACGGGACCACCGTCGCCAACCTGACCGCGGCAGCCGGGACCTACGGGCTGCGGCGCGACGACGTCGTGGCCTCGGACCCGCGCGTGACGACGCCCTTCGTCGGATTCGCATACGGTCTCGACACGACGAAGCTCGGCGACTCTGCGCACGATTTGACCATCTACGCGTACGACCACGCGGCGCACCGGACCTCGATCGGCCGCCGCACCTTCTTGGTGTTCAACAACACGGCGACCAAGGACTAGCGTTTCCCGTTCCGTTCCCTTCCCTCCCGCCGCCTCCTGGAAGAAGGCCCCGCTTCGGCGGGGCCTTTGGTTTTTTGGACGTCGCCGGAGCTTGCTCGCCGATCTGCGCCAACCGGCGCGCCGCCTTCGAGCTGCGCAAGGCTTTCGAGCCCACGCGCGCCGTCTGGCGCACCGGCTCGCGGCTCGGCCAAAGGGCCTCGACCGCTCGCCTGATCTGCTCGCCGCGCTCCGGCTCCCGCGGCGCGAGGCTCCTCCGCTCGGTTACTTCGCGGAGACTCCTCGCGCCGCGAGCGATACTTTCAGCGGGGCAGCGAGCTCGCTTTTCGGCGGTAGGGCGGGGCTTGTCCCGCCGATCACGCCGGGCGGCCGCGAGGGCCGCTCCCGAACTTCGCGAATCGCCGACGGTCGTAGGGGCGGGGCTTGTCCCCGCCCCGATCACGCCGGGCGAGCCGCAGAGGGCCGCGCGCCGCCGCGAAGTCCCGCGAGGCGATCCGGGACGACGTCGTAGGGGCGGGGCTTGTCCCGCCCGATCACGCCGGGCGGCCGCGAGGGCCGCCCCTACTCGAACTTTCCGACGTCCCCGCCCTTACAGCGGTTACGAGCCGAAGCTCTTCGCCGCTCGCGCCGGGTTCGACTTCTTCGGCATCGCGGCCACGCGGGAGGCTTCGTCGAAGAGCCCGAGCGCTTGCTGGATCTGGTTGTCGCCGGCGGCGCGGGCCCTCCAGCCGGCCTCGAGGCCGTACTTGACGTTGATCACGTCCACGCGGATCGCGAGGTCCACGATCGACTTGTTCGGGTCCTCGTTCCACTGCCGCTCGAGCTCGTCGGCCGTCGAGAACTTCGAGGCCTCGCAGAACTCGAAGAAGGCCTTCCGGATCGCCGGATTGACCGCCCAGTCGGAGCCCACGTCGGCGTGCTTGGCGTTCCAGTCCACGGCGAAGCTGAAGGTCAGGCCGCGCGCCAGGATCTGCGCGAGCAGCTTCGAGTCGCGGTTGTCGTTCTTCGCGACGACGTCCGGCGTGATGCCGCCCGCCGCGTACACGACGCGCCCGGCGTCCGTGTAGAACACCTCGCCGGACTTGCGCGGCGCCTCCTCGGGGGCCGGCGCGTCGCCGTCCTCGGGGTTCACGTAGGCGAGCAGGTCCGAATAGTCTCTCTGGATCCACCGGCCCGACGGCGTGTAGTAACGGGCCGTCGTGAGCGCCAGGCCCGCCCCGTAGGGCAGCGTGTAGACGCTCTGGACGAGGCCCTTGCCCCACGTGCGCTGGCCGACGATCAGGCCGCGGTCGTGGTCCTGGATCGCGCCCGCCACGATCTCCGAAGCCGAGGCCGAGCCGCGGTTGACGAGCACGACGAGCGGTTTGTCGAAGTGCGGCCCGTCGCCGGGCGCGAAGAAGTCCTGGGCGGAATTCTGCGTCCGGCCGCGGGTGTAGACGACCTTGGAGCCCTTCGCCAGGAAGACGTCGGCGACGTCGACCGCCTGGTCGAGCACGCCGCCGGGGTTGCCGCGCAGGTCGAGCAGGAGCCGCTTCATGCCGGCCTTGTCGAGCTTGTCGATCGCGGTCATGAGCTCGCGGCTGGAGGTATGCGTGAAGTCGCGCAGGAAAACGTAGCCGGTGTCGGACCCGATCATGAAGGCGTACGGCACCGACAGCGTCGGGATCTCCGCGCGGACGATCGTCATGCGGATCGGCTCGTCGAGGCCGGGGCGGCGGAGCGTGATCGTGACCGGCGTCCCCTTGGGCCCGCGGAGCTTGCGGACGACGTCGTCGGTCGAGACGTCCTCCTTGAGCTCCTCGTCCTCGACGTGCGTGATGACGTCGCCCGCGCGCACGCCCTGCTTGAAGGCCGGCGTGCCCTCCATCGGCGCGATGACCGTGATGCGGCCCATGCGCTTCTGGATCTGGATGCCGAGGCCGAAGAACGACCCCTGCTGCTTCTCCCGCATCGCGGCGTAGTCGTCCGGCTCGAGGAAAGTCGTGTGGGGGTCGAGCCGGGAGAGCATCCCGTGGATCGAGGCGTAGACGAACTTCTCGGGAGGCACCGACTCGGGGGCCCACTCCGACAGGGTCGTCAGGATGTCGGCGTATTCGTCCAGATTGGGCTGCTCCCGCTCGGGGACGGCGAGGAGGCGGGAGCCCAGGGTCCCGCCCGCCAGGGTGGCGGCGGCGAGAATCGACAGCGCGATCAGAAAGCGGGAGCGAGAGCGGTTCAAGAGGACCTCCCTAGAGTCCGCATTGTGACATGCCGCGCACCGGGAGGTACGGCTTTCGGGTCGAACGGGTTTCCCGGCGGGCCGCGGGGGGTAGAATCGCCATTCCGAGGTTGAAACATGTTTGGCTCGATTGGCATGCCCGAACTGATCCTGATTTTCATCGTCGCCCTGATCGTCTTCGGGCCACGGAAGCTGCCGGAAATCGGTAAGTCTCTCGGCAAGGGCCTCGCGGAGTTCAAGAAAGCCTCCGACGACCTCAAAAAGACGATCGAGCACGAGATCGAGGAAGCCAAGACGGAAGCCAACGCGGTCAAGACCGAGGTGACGGCCGCGGCCGACTCGGTCGCCCGCGCGGCCTCGATCGGTCCGAAGCCCGTCCCCGATCCCCCGAAGACGGATCCCCGCCCCGGCGACGCCGCTTGAGCCCGTTCCTGCCGGAGCTCGCCAGCCGGCTCCGCGGAGACGACTCGGATGAGCTCCCGCGGATGGGGTTCTTCGAGCATCTGGAGGAGCTGCGCCGCCGCCTGATCGCTTCGATCCTGGCGCTCTTCGTCGGCTTCCTCGCCTGCTGGTATTGGGCGCCGACCCTGTTCGACCTGCTCGCCCGCCCGGTGCGGAGCGTCCTTCCGCCGGGCCAGAACCTCGCGTACACGACCCTCGCCGAGCCGTTCGTCCTCTACTTTCGCGTCGCGATGCTCGCCGGGACGATCCTCGCCTCGCCGGTGATCCTCTGGCAGGTCTGGCTCTTCGTGGCGCCCGCCCTCTACAAGAACGAGCGCCGCTGGGTGTGGCCGTTCCTCTTCGCCGGGGTCTTCTTCTTCCTCTCCGGCTGCGCCTTCGGCTACTTCGAGGCGTTCCCGCTGGTCGTCGGCTTTCTGATCAGTGTCGGCAAGCCGTTCCAGGCGGTGATCACGATCAACGAGTACCTCGGGACGGCGACGAAGATCATCCTCGGGCTCGGCCTCTGCTTCGAGATGCCGATCCTCGTCTTCTTTCTGGCGCGCATGGGCGTCGTGTCGGAGAAATGGCTGCTCGCGAAGCTCAAGTACGCGATCCTGATCATCTTCATCATCGCCGCCGTCATCACGCCGACGCCCGACATCACGACACAGTGCGTCTTCGCGGTGCCGATGATCCTGCTGTACCTCCTCGGCATCGGCGTCGCCTGGGTGTTCCGCAAGCGCGAGAGCTGACGGCCCGCCGGTGCGGCTGACCCTCGCGCCTCCGTTCCTGGCGCTCTTCCCGGACGCGCTCGTCGGCGTGGCTGTCGTCCGCGGCATCGACAACCGCGGCGAGGACGCGGAGCTGACGGCGCGGCTGAAGAGGGCGGCGGACGCGATTCCGGAGCGGGTCGGCACGGCGCCGCTCTCCGAGCACCCGCGGGTCGCGGTCTGGCGGGAGGCGTACCGCCGCTTCGGCGCGAAGCCCAAGGACCACCCGTCTTCGATCGAGAATCTATTGCGGCGCGCCGCCAGAGGCCACGCTCCGCCGCACATCAACCGCCTCGTGGACCTCTACAACGCGGTCTCGCTCGAGGCGCTGCTTCCGGCGGGCGCCGAGGACCTCGCCGCGATCGACGGCGACGTGGAGCTGACGGTCGCCGGTGAGGCGGACCCGCCGGTTCGCCTGCTCGGCGAGCCCGAGCCGCGGCCTCCGAAGGCCGGCGAGGTGATCTACCGCGACCGTCGGGGCGCGATCTGCCGCCGCTGGAACTGGAAGGAAGCCGACCGCACGAAGATCACCGAGGCGACGCGGGACGCGATCGTGGTCGTCGAGGGGCTGCCTCCCATCGGGCGTGCGGACGTCGAGGCGGCGCTCGATGGGGTCGCACGGGCGGTTCGGGAACGCTTGGGAGGAACCGCCGCGACCGCCGTGCTCGACGCGGGCCGGACGGGCCTCGAGCTATGACTTCGGGCGCTCGCGCGCGCCGTTGCGCGACAGCACGAGCTCGATGAACTCGCGGGCCGCGCCGCGGCCGCCGGCGTTCTTCAGCACCACGGTCGCGGCCTGCTTCGCCGAAGGGTTCGCGTCGGCGGGGCAGGCGGAGAAGCCCGCGCGCTTCATCATCGGCACGTCGGGCTCGTCGTCGCCGAGAACGGCGGTTTCGGAGGGTGTGAGACCCCAGCGCCGGCAGAGCGCCTCGTAGCGCGGGAGCTTGTCCTTCACGCCCTGGAAGCAGTGCTCGACGCCGAGGTCGCGCGCGCGCACCGCCGTCGCGAGCGACGTCCGGCCGGAGACCCAGGCGACCTCGAGGCCATGGGCCAGCGCCTTGCGCAGGCCGTGACCGTCCTTCGTATCGAAGACCTTCGTCTCGCGGCCGCGGTCGTCGATGTAGAGACGCCCGTCCGTCAGGCACCCGTCCACGTCGAAGAAGAGCGCGCGGATCTTCCGTTTCACCGTTTCACCGCTTCACGAGATGCCCGCGGACAGCAGGTCGTGCAGGTGGATCGCGCCGGTCAGCCGCCCCTGCCCGTCCACGACGAAGAGCGACGTGATCTTGTCCGAGCGCATTCTTCCGAGCGCCGTCGAGGCGAACTCCTCGGCGTCGATGGTCTTCGGGTTCGCGTGCAGGCAGTCGCCCGCGCGCCGCGAGAGGAGCGCCGGGTCCTTCTCGAGCAGGCGGCGCAGGTCGCCGTCGGAGATCACGCCGAGAAGCCGCCCGGCCCCGTCCACGACGGCGGTGATCCCCATCATCTTCCGCGACATCTCGTGGATCGCTTCGCTCATCGGGGTCTCGCGCGCGACGGAGGGCAGACGCTCGCCGCCGCGCATCAGATCCCGGACCTTCAGGAATCGCTTGCCGAGCTGGCCGCCCGGGTGCAGGGCCGCGAAGTCCTCCTCCTTGAAGCCCCGCTTCTCGGAGATCGCGATGGCGAGCGCGTCGCCGAGGGCGAGCATGACGGTCGTCGAGGCGGTCGGAGCGAGGTTGAACGGGCAGGCCTCGCGGGAGAGCTCGACGGTCAGCGTCACGTCGGCCGCCCGGGCGACGGCGGAGCCGGGAACGCCCGTGACGGCGATCGTCTGGAGGGCCCGCGAACGCGCGAACTCGAGGAGGCGCACGATCTCGGGCGTCTCCCCGGAGAGAGACAGCGCGAAGACCACGTCGCCCGCGACCAGCATCCCCAGGTCGCCGTGGGCGGCCTCCGCCGCGTGGAGGAAATAGGCGGGCGTCCCCGTGGACGCGAAGGTCGCGGCGATTTTCTGTCCGATCAGCCCCGACTTTCCGAGTCCCGTCACGCAGATCCGGCCCCGGCAGGCCTCGATCGTGTCGGCGGCGCGCTGGAAGTCGGAGCCGAGTCGCGCGATCTGCTCGCGCACGGCGTCCGCCTCGATCTGGAGCACTCGCCTCGCCGCTTCGAGGATCACGGCCGCTATCCTACCCGCGCGGCCGCCACACGGAAGAACCGAAGAACCGCCGGCCGCGGCGCTCGTATCTAGAGCACAGAAACACGTGTCGTTCCGGCCCGACGAAAGGCGAAAGGCGAAAGGCGAAAGGAAGAGCTTCGTGCGACTCAAGCGATTCGTTCCGGCATTCCTCGTCCTGTCCGCCGTTCTGGCTCCGGTGCTCCGAGCGCAGGCCCCCGCGAAGCCCAAAGCGGCCGCCGCGCCCGCCCGGGCGTCCGCCTCCACCGTCCCGAAGGTCACGTTCGAGAGCTACACGCTCGGCAACGGCCTGCAGGTCATCCTGCACGTGGACCGCAAGCTCCCGATCGTGCACGTCAACGAGTGGTTCCACGTGGGCTCCAAGAACGAGCGGCCCGGGCGCACGGGGTTCGCGCACCTCTTCGAGCACATGATGTTCCAGGGCTCGAAGAACGCGTCCAACGAGTACTTCTCCTACGCCGAACGGGCCGGCGCCAATCTCGGCGAGGGCGGCGTCAACGGCACGACGAACAACGACCGCACGAACTACTTCATCACCGTCCCGTCGGGGAGCCTCGAGTACGTTCTCTGGCTCGAGTCGGACCGCCTCGCGACGCTCGCCGACGCGCTCACCAAGGAGAAGCTCGACAACCAGCGCGACGTCGTCAAGAACGAGCGCCGCCAGGGCCTCGAGAACACGCCCTACGGCCGCTGGTTCAAGCTCGCCGCGGAGAATCTCTATCCCGCCGGGCACCCGTACTCGTGGACGGTCATCGGCAGTCACGAGGACCTGACCGCCGCGTCGCTCGAGGACGTGCGGGACTTCTTCAAGACGTACTACACGCCGAACAACCTCTCGCTCGTCGTGGCGGGCGACTTCGATCCGGCGGAAGCGAAGACGCTCGTCGCAAAATATTTCGGCCCGATCCCGCCGGGCCCGGCCCTCGACCGGCCGAAGCTCTGGGTGCCGAGGCTGCCGGCGGAGAAGATCGTCGAGGCCTCCGACCGCGTGCCGCAGGAGCGCGTCTACATGATCTGGCCGACGCCGCCCGTCTATTTGCCGGGCGACGCGGAGCTCGACCTGACCTCGCTCATCCTGACGGACGGCCTCGCCTCGCGTCTCGCCAGGACGCTCGTGTACGACAAGCAGCTCTGCTCCGACGTGAACGCGTTCCAGGCGTCCGCGGAGATGTCGAGCAGCTTCGTCATCATCGCGACGGCGCGGCCGGGCGCCTCGCTCGCCGAGGTCGAGCGCGTCGTGACGGCGGAGGTCGCGCGGCTCGCGCGCGAGGGCCCGACGCCGGAGGAGCTGTCGCGCGCCAAGACGAAGCAGGAGTACGCCTTCGTGACGGGCCTCGAGCGGATCGGCGGGTTCGGCGGAAAGGCCGACCGCCTCAACAGCTACTCGACCTTCCTCGGCGACCCGAACAAGTTCGAGTTCGACCAGGCGCGCTACCGCAACGCCTCGGCCGACGACATCCGGAAGACGGTCGCGCAGTACCTCGATACGCCCGGCCGCCTCCTCGTGCGGTTCCACCCCGAGAAGTCGGGACGCCCGACCGAAGCGGCGCTCGACCGCGCCGCGATGCCGGCCCTGGGCACGGACCGGCCGTTCCACGCGCCGCAGGTCGAGAGCGCGAAGCTCGCCAACGGTCTCGACGTCTTCGTCGTGTCGCGGCCCGAGCTCCCCAAGGTCGCCGTGGACCTCGTGACCCGGGCGGGCTCCATCGCCGACCCGACGGGCAAGGGCGGCACGGCGTTCCTGACGGCGGCGGTGCTGCCTCTCGGCACCGCGACCCGGGGCGCGCTGCAGATCGAGTCCGCGATGGGCGACCTCGGGACCGCGCTCGCGGCCGCCGCGGCGCGCGAGAGCACGCAGGTTTCCTTCGAGGTCCTCAAGCGAAACCTCGATCCCGCGCTCGCGATCTTCTCCGACGTCGTTCGCAACCCGGCCTTCCCGGAGGCCGAGCTCGCCCGCGAGAAGAAGCGGCATCTGGACGCGCTCGCCCAGCAGGCCAACAACGGCAGCGCGCTGAACGGGCGCCTGCGCGCGATGCTGCTCTTCGGGCGGGAGCATCCCTACGGCCGGCCGGTGGGCGGCGTGCCGTCGAGTGTCGAGGGCATCACGCGGCAGGATCTCGCGGCGTTCCACGCGGCGCGCTTCAAGCCGGGCGGGTCGGCGCTCGTCTTCGTCGGCGACGTGACGGTGGCGGAGGCGAGGGCGGCCGCGGAGAAGGCTTTCGGGTCCTGGAGCGGCGGCGCGCCCGCGGACGTCCCGATCCCGGCGCCCGCACCGGCCGCGGCGGGCAAGGTCTATCTCGTCGACCGGCAGGACGCGGCGCAGACGGTCGTCTCGGTCAATCTTCCGGGCGTCACGCGCGACTCGCCGGACTACTACGCGATTTCGGTCGCCGACGGCGTCTGGGGCGGCGGCGCGAGCTCGCGCCTCGACATGAACCTGCGCCAGGACAAGGGCTACGCGTACGGCGCTTTCTCCTTCCTCACGACCTACAACCGCAGCGGTTTCTGGACGGGCGGCGCGGGCGTGCAGACCAACAAGACCAGGGAGTCCATCGCCGAGTTCGAGAAGGAGCTCAAGGACATCGCGGGCGCCAAGCCGATCACCGAAGAGGAGTTCTCCGACACGCGCAACCGCATGGTGCGCGGTTACGCCCAGCAGTTCGAGGCGCTCGGGCGGATCGACCAGCAGATCGCGGACCTCTGGGTCGCCGGCCTGCCGATGACCGATCTGCAGAAGGATTACGACGAGACCGGCAAGGTCACCCGCGCGGCGGCGCAGTCCGCGGCCGAGAAGTACGCGAAGCCGGACAAGGCGTTCCTCGTGCTGATCGGCGACCGCGCGAAGATCGAGCCGGGGCTGCGCGAGCTCAACGTCGGCGAGATCGTGGTGATGGATCCGGAGGGGAGGCCGGCGGGGACTCCGACGTCACGATAATCCTTCGATCCTCGTGAGGGGCGGGCCGCCCCTACCCGAACCTTCGCGAATCGTCCGACGGTTGTAGGGGCGGGGCTCGTCCCCGCCCGATCACGCCGGGCGGCCGCAAGGGCCGCCCCTACCCGAACCTTCGCGAATCGTCCGACGGTTGTAGGGGCGGGGCTCGTCCCCGCCCGTCGACGCCGGGCGGCCGCAAGGGCCGCCCCTACCCGAACCTTCGCGAATCGTCCGACGGTTGTAGGGGCGGGGCTCGTCCCCGCCCGTCGATGCCGGGCGGCCGCGAGGGCCGCCCCTACGGGATCTTGGACGTCGCCGTCGGAAAGGGACCGGGTCGGCGACCGGGATCAGCGGGTCAACACTTCCTCGATGAAGTCCAGGGCGCGCGGGTCCTTCGACTGACCGAGCCAGAAGACCGCGCGCTCCCGGACCTCGGGATTGCGGTTGGTGCGCGCGACGCGGATGAGCTGGGGAACACCCTCGGCGTCGGGCATCTGCGTCAACGCGAAGACGGCCTGCTTCTTGACCTCGGTGTCCGGGTCGTCGCGGATCGCGTCGTCGATCGCCGCGGCGGCCTTCCGGCCCGCCTCGCGGGCGAGCCAGAAGAGCGCGCGGGACCGGACCGCGGAGGCCGGATCCCGCCGCGCCATGGCGACGAGCGCCGAGACCGCGCCCTCATCGCCGCACCGCGAGAGCGCGAAGGTGGACTTCTCGCGGAAGCGCGCGTCGGCATCTCCCGGCACGGTCTTCTCGAGGTGTGCGCAGCCGGCGGCGCCGCGCGTCGACGCGAGCCAGAACGCACTGCGATCGCGGAGCGCGAGCGGCCGGTCGGGGGCGACGGCCCGGCGCAGGGCGGCGTCGGCCGGCGAGCCGGCGTGGAACGCGATGGCCGCGACGGCGGACTGGGCGACGTCGGACAATTCCGCGGAGCCGCCCTTCGACGGCAGGAGCGTCTCGAGCCAGGCGACGCCGTCGTCGGGTCGAACGCCGTCGAGCCAGACGACCGCCTTGCCTTCGGCGTCGATCGGGCAATCGAAGGAGAACGTTCGCATTTCCTCGATGCGTCCGCCGGACGCCTTCGCGAAGATCAGGAAGTCGGGGGGATCCTCGAGCCGGACCGGCGAGCCCTCGTCCCGGGAGTTGAAGATCATGCCGCGGCCGCCGAGGCGGCACCCGCCGGACGCCGCGATTCGCGTCCCGGGGCCGTGCAGGGAATCGGAGCACTCGAAGCAGCACATTTGCCGCTTCGGATCCTCCATCGGCGCCTCCCAGGCGATCCAGCGCGTCGGTCCGGCGGCGAGCTCGCGCATCGCGGCGGGGAGGCCGCCGGGCGTGACGGCCCGCGTCTCGACCTTCGCGCGGAGGAGGGTCGGCGGGACTCCGGTCGCGGCCCGGGCCGCGGCGCCGGAGAGGGCCGCGGCCAGACCGACGGCCGCGATGCGATGACGTGGGCTCACTTGGAGAGGATCTCCAGCAGGTAGTCCCTCGCCTCCTTGTCGCTCATGAGCGAGAGCTTCCGAACGGTCTCCTGCTTGAGCTCCGGATCCTTCTCGCTCTTCGCGATGTCGATCAGCCCCCGCGCGTTGCCCTGGAGGAAGAGCGCGTGGATGACGGCGCCCTTCACCTCCGGGTCTTTCTCGGACCGGTAGAGCGCCTGCAGCGCGTCGCCCGTGCGTTCCTTCCCGGTGAGACCGGCCTTCTGGATCGCCTCCATCCGCAGCTCGCGGTTCTTTTCGGTTCGCGCGAGCTCCAGGAGGCGGTCGGCGTCTCCTCCGACGAAAAGCGCGTGGATGATGGCCTCCTTGACGTCGGCCGATGCCTCGTTCTGGTAGAGCTGCCAGAGCTCGCTCCGCGCTCCCATGACGCCGAGCTGGTGGACGGCCGCCTTTCGGAGGTCGGGGTCCTTCTCGCCCTTCGCGGCGGCGAGCACGTGCTCGCGGTCGCCGGAGATCATGTAGGCCTTCAGGATCTGCTCCTTGACGTCCTTGCTCGCGGAGGATCCGTAGATCTCGGAGAGGACGCCGCGGCTGCTCTCCCCGCCGAAGAGCCCGAGGTACTTGATGGCCTTCTCCTGGAGGGCCGGGTAGCGCTTCCCCCGGGCGACGTCGGCCACGATCTGGCGCGCCTGCGGCGAGCCGTTCTGCGCCAGGACGAAGAGGGCGCGGTCCTTCAGTTTCGGCGACTGCGTGCCGCCGAGAAATTTCTCGAGCATCGGGATGGCCCGCTCCGAGTCGGTGCTCATGAGGCTGTTGAGGGCGATCAGCTTCAGGTCCTCGTCCGCGACCGAGTCCGGGGAGACGTTGCGCCCGCCCTTGAGCTCGAGCTCGAGCGCCGCCGCGTCGTTGCTCCACCGGCTCTTCGGGAACTGCTTGGCGAGCTCCGCGAGCGTGGCGAGCGCCTCGGCCTTCCGGCCGAGCTTGCTCTGCGCGTAGGCCTTCCAGTAGAGAGCGCCGTCGGCGCGGTCGCCCGGCTGCCGCGCGGCTTCGGCGAAGACGGCCGCGGCGCGGTCCCACTGACCCTCGTCGAGCGCGTCCGTGCCCTCCTCGTAGAGCTCCTGCTGGCGCGAGTCCTCCCGGGGCTCCTCCGCCTCGCTCTCGACCGCGGCCGTCGCGTCGGCGGTCGCGGCGAACGCCGGGTGCGGCGCGGAGAGGAAGAGGAGCAGGAGTCCGATTCCGAAGGCGGCTTTCGACATGACGTTCCTTTCTTTCCCGGGTCTTTCGGCGATCACGAACGCACGCCCGGCGGCGGCTCGGCCGCTTTCTCGCGGCGGCCGAGCTGCGATCGCAGGATGCGGAGCTTGAAGAGCGTTCCTTCCGAGTCGATGCGCCGGCGCAGCGCCTCCCGCGCCTCGGGCGTCGAGCTGTGCGCGATCTCGAGGAGCGTCCGCTCGAGGCCGTCGAGGACGCTCGCGAGCCCGGGTTCGCCGGCGCGCGCGGCGGTCTGCCGGTAGATCCGGTTGGCCGCGACGAGCTCTTCCGCGAAGCGCCGCTCCCTCTCGGCGTCGGGTGCGCTCGCCGCGCCGGCGTGCAGGAACTCGAGGAGCGCGATCTGCGACCGGTCGAGGTGGTCGGCGACCTCGGCGAGCAGGATGCGCTCGCGGGCGTCGGCGGTCGCCGCGGGGGACGGCGACGGCGCCCCCGGAGTTCCGGGCCAGAAGCGCCCGGCGAGGAAGGCCGCCGCGAGGAGCGCCGCGAGTGACCCGGACAGAACCCAGGCCCGCCAGCCGAAGACGGGCGGGCGGCGAGGCGCGGTTTCCGGAAGCTGCGGCCGCAGCCGCTGCCAGAGCTCGCGTCCGTACGCGTCGCCGCGCGCGGGGACCGGGAGCCGGTCGAGGTGCGCGAGATCCGAGGCCAGGCGCTCGAGGCGCGCGCGGCAGTCCCCGCAGACCGAGAGGTGCTCGCGGTCCGCCTCGGGCCGCGCCGATTCGCCGTAATGGTGGAGAACGAGATCGTCGTCGTTCAGGTGGTTCATGGGAGGCTCTCCCTCAGGGGCGCGAGCGCCGCGCGCAGCTTGCGCACGGCGCGAAAGACGGTCTGTTTTGCGGCGTTGGCGCCGATGCCGAGGCAGCGCGCGATCTCCTCGGTCGGCTCGCCTTCGAAGTGGCGGAGCACGAAGGCCGTCCGCTCGTGCGGCGACAGCTCGGCGAGCGCCGCCCGGAGCCGGTCGCCGAGCTGCGCGGAGAGGAGGGCCGCGTGGGGCGTGGGGTCGGCGGCGACGGGCGCCGGGAAGTCGGGCCCTTCGACGTCGGACGGGACCTCGGGACGGGTCTTGCGCCGCCGCAGCAGGTCGATCGCGCAGTTCGACGCGATCCGGAAGATCCACGTCGAGAAGCTCGCCCGCGAGTCGAACCGGTCGAAGGAGCGATACGCCTTGAGGAACGTCTCCTGTGCGACGTCCTCGGCGTCCGCCTCGTTGCCGGTGATGCGGTAGGCCACCCGGAAGACCATCCGGCCGTGCCGCTCCACGAGCTCCCGGAAGGCCGCCTCGCGCTCGCCCGCCGAATCCGTGGCGTTTCCTCCCATCGCCCCCTTCCGACGCGCCGGCGTCGGAAAGGTTAGCCCCGCGGGAAGACCCAGCGCACCGGCCGTATTCATGACGCCCGTTGGACGGCCGGGCGGGCCGCGGGTTAGGTCGGCGAGAGCTTAGACTACGCGGCCGTGGGACTCCTCGAGCAGGTCGCAAAGTACGGAATCGCCTTCGTTTTCGGCAACGTCCTGCTCGAGCAGATCGGTCTGCCGATCCCGGCGCTGCCGACGCTGATCGTGGCCGGCGCCCTCGCCGTGCGGGGAGACCTGTCCACGCCTCTCGTTCTTCTGTCGGCGGTGGTCGCGAGCCTTCTCGCCGACCTCCTGTGGTTCGCGCTCGGCCGCCGCCAGGGGTATCGCGTCCTGCGCGTGCTCTGCCGCGTCTCGCTCTCGCCGGACTCCTGCGTGAACCAGACCGAAGCTTTCTTCAGCCGCTACGGCCTCGCCTCGCTGCTCTTCGCGAAGTTCGTCCCGGGGTTCTCGACGGTCGCGCCGCCGCTCGCCGGGGCGTCGAACGCCTCGGTCGCCTCGTTCATGGCCTGGGACGCCGGCGGCGCGTTCCTCTGGGCGGCCAGCGGCTTCGCCGCGGGGGCGATCTTCCACCGCGCCGTGGACCGCGTGCTCGACGTGCTGGCGTCCTTCGGCAGCGGGGCGCTCGTCCTCGTCGGAGTCGGGCTCGTTCTCTTCGTCCTCTGGAAGTGGGGCCAGCGGCGCCGCTTCTACCGGGCGCTCCGCATGGCGCGCATCTCGCCGCAGGAGGTCTCCGACCTGATCGCGCGCGGCGAGGCGCCCGTGATCGTGGACGTGCGGTCCCCTCAAGCGCGGCTGGCCGACCCGCGCCGCATCCCGGGCGCGCGGCCGCTCGAGATCGGGGCCCTCGAGGCCGGCCTCACGGACCTGCCGCGGGATCGGGAGGTCATCCTCTACTGCACCTGACCCAACGAGGCTTCGGCGGCCCGTGTGGCCCGCGCGCTGATGGATCGGGGATTCACGCTGGTGCGGCCGCTCGCCGGCGGTCTCGAGGGATGGGCGCGCGCGGGATTTCCCGTCGAGCAGGAGCTGATCGCGATGCGCCCGGCCGAGGCGAACTGACCGGACCCGGCTGCCGGGTCAGAACGCGCGCCGAGCGGCGGCGGTGATCGCGAGCACCGAGCGCAGGAGCGCCGGGACGTCCTTCACGTCGAGCTGTGTCGAGCGGTCGGACAGCGCCTGGTCCGGCCGGTCGTGCACTTCGAGGAAGAAGCCGTCCACGGCGCCGGTCGCGGCCGCGGCGCGCGCGAGCGCGGGGGCGTACTGCTTCAGCCCGCCCGTCTCTTTGCCGCCGCCCGGCAGCTGGAGCGAGTGCGTGACGTCGTAGACGACGGGGAATCCGAGCGCGCGCATCATCGGGAAGGCGCGCATGTCCACGACGAGGTCGTGGTAGCCGAACGAGGTCCCCCGCTCGCAGAGGAGGATCTTTTCGTTGCCCGCGGCGCGGCACTTCTCGACGACGTTCGCCATGTCGTCCGGCGCGAGAAATTGCCCCTTCTTGATCTGGACGGGCTTCCCGGTCTTGGCGGCCGCGACGATCAGGTCCGTCTGGCGCGAGAGGAACGCGGGAATCTGCAGCACGTCGAGCACCTTCGCCGCGGCGGCCGCCTGGGCCGGCTCGTGGACGTCCGAGATCACGGGCAGTCCGGTCTCCGCTTTCACGTCGCCGAGGATCGCGAGGCCCTCGGTGAGGCCGGGCCCGCGGAAGGAATCGTTCGACGACCGGTTCGCCTTGTCGAAGGACGACTTGAAAACGATCCGGGCTCCGGTCTCCTCGCCGATCGCCTTCAGCCGCTTCGCCATCGCGAGGGAGTGCTCGCGCGACTCGATGACGCACGGCCCCGCGAAAAAGATCGGCGGCGAGTCGCCGCCGATCGTGTAGCCGGGAGCGATCGCGACGGCGCGGACGCCGCTCAGGAGAACTCCCGGTCCGTCTCGACGGCCGCGGCGACCCGGCGCTCCTCCGTCTCCGCCGCGCGCGCCGCCCGGTGCGCCTTGGCCGCGCGGATGAAGTCCTTGAAGAGCGGATGGCAGGCGAACGGCTTCGATTTGAGCTCCGGGTGGAACTGGCAGCCGAGGAACCAGGGATGGTCGTCGCGCAGCTCGATGATCTCGACGAATTTCCGGTCCGGCGACATGCCCGTGAACGACATGCCGGCGTCGCGGAGCGCCGGCAGGTACTCCTGGTTGACCTCGTAGCGGTGGCGATGCCGCTCCGAGATCGCCGCGGAGCCGTAGGCGCGCGCCGCGAGGGAGCCGTTGCCGAGCTCGCAAGGGTACTTTCCGAGGCGCATCGTGCCGCCGAGCGCCTCGACTCCGATCAGGTCGCGTAGCTTGAAGATGACCTTGTGCGCCGGCTCCTCGTCGAACTCCGTCGAGTTGGAGCCCTCGAGGCCCGCCACGTGGCGCGCGAACTCGATGACCGCCGTCTGGAGGCCGAGGCAGATGCCGAAGTAGGGCACCTTCTTCTCGCGCGCGTACTGGATCGCCTTCATCATCCCCTCGACGCCGCGCTTGCCGAATCCGCCGGGCACGAGGATCGCGTCGGCGCTTGCGAGCATCTCCGGATAGGACTCGTTCTCGAGCGTCTCGGAATCCACATAGCGCAGGTTGACCTTGATGTTGTTCGCGATGCCGCCGTGGGCGAGGGCCTCATTCAAGGACTTGTAGGAATCGCCGTAGTCCACGTACTTGCCGACGACCGCGATGTCGACCTCGCCGGTGGGGTTCTTGATGCGGTTGACGAGGTTCTCCCACTTCGAGAGGTCGCGGTCGTAGTGGGGCAGGTTCAGCAGGTCGAGCAGGATCTCGTCGAGGCCCTCGGCCGCGAACCGCAACGGCACCTCGTAGATCGACGCGACGTCCTTGGCCGTGATGACCGCCTCGACCGGCACGTTGCAGAAGAGGGCGATCTTCCTCTTGACGTCGTCGGGCAGCGGCCGCTCCGTCCGGCAGAGCAGCACGTCCGGCTGGATCCCGATCGAGAGGAGCTCCTTGACGGAGTGCTGCGTCGGCTTCGTCTTGAGCTCGTCCGAGGCGCGGATGTACGGCACGAGCGTCAAATGGACGTTCACGGCGTTGCCGCGGCCGGCCTCCTGGCGGAATTGCCGGATCGCCTCGACGAACGGCAGCGACTCGATGTCGCCGACCGTGCCGCCGATCTCGATCAGGATCACGTCCGCCTCGGGCCCGACCCGGCGGATCGACTCCTTGATCTCGTCGGTGATGTGCGGGATGACCTGGACGGTCTTGCCCAGATAGTCGCCGCGCCGCTCCCGATCGATGACGGAGAGGTAGATCCGCCCGGCCGTCGTGTTGTTGATGCGCGACGCGGTCATCGACGTGAACCGCTCGTAGTGGCCGAGGTCGAGGTCGGTCTCGGCGCCGTCGTCGGTGACGTAGACCTCGCCGTGCTGGAAGGGCGACATCGTCCCGGGGTCCACGTTGATGTACGGGTCGAACTTCGCGAGCGCCACCTTGAATCCGCGCGCCTCGAGCAGCGCCCCGATCGAGGAGGCCGCGATCCCTTTTCCGAGCGAGGAGACCACTCCTCCGGTGACGAAGACGTACTTGGCGCTCATGAGGCGACCTCTCCTTTCAAGAGTTGTTCGGCCCGGGCGAGATCTTCCGGTGTGTCGACGCCGATGGAGTCCGTGGCGGCCTCGCCGACCCAGATCGTATAGCCGGCCTCGAGCCAGCGCAGCTGCTCGAGCGACTCGGCCCGCTCGAGCGGCGAGGGCGGCAGCGCCGCGAGACGCGGGAGCGTCGCGGCGCGGTAGACGTAGAGGCCGAGGTGCTTGCGGTAGGCCGGCGTCCCCTGGCGGTAGAAGGGGATGGGCGAACGGGAGAAGTAGAGCGCCCGCCCGTCGCCCGCGATGGCGACCTTGACGACGTTCGGGTCCGGCGCCCGCGTCGCCTCGAGCGGCACGGCGAGCGTCGCGATCGCGCGGTCGGGCCCGTCGAGCAGCGTCGCGATCGCGCGGTCGATGTTCTCGGCGGACATGAGCGGCTCGTCTCCCTGCACGTTGACGTAGGCGTCGGCGGGCAGGCCGCGCGCGGCCTCGGCCAGCCGGTCGGTCCCGCTCGCCGCGTCCGGCGAGGTCAGGATCGCTTCGCCTCCCGCCCCCCGGACCACCGTCGCGATCCGCTCGTCCTCCGTGGCGACCACGACGCGGTCGAGGCGGCGCGACGCGCGCGCGGCGTCGAGCACGTGCAGCACCATCGGACGGCCGGCCAATCGCGCAAGGGGCTTCCCGGGAAAGCGAACGGAGGCGTGGCGGGCGGGGATGATCCCGACAATCGTCATGTCGGGAACAGCAGTGTATTCTGCCGGGCGCCTTGGGTCAAGGAGCGGGCGCGGGCGCTTCGTTCGGGTTCGGATTCGGGTTCGGACCGTTGCGCAAGCTGTTTGCGGCCGCGGCCCTCGTCCTGGCCGCGGGCGCCGTCGTTCAGGCGGCGCGGCGAGCGATCGGCGACCGGCGCTCCCTCACGACGGGAAACGCGCGCTGGATCTGGCTGACGCAGGGACCTCGAGCAGCTCCGTCCGATGTCCTTTCGCGCCGCGTCGAGTTTCGGGATTTCCGGCGAGCCGCCGCGCGCGGCGCGGTGCCGGATCTTCGTCGCGGGCTCCTGGACGCTCGAAGTCAACGGCCGGCGCGCCGGCGACGGAATCGAGCGCCCGGGCGACGCCGCTGACGGTCCTGGATCTGGCCGCGCAGCTGCGGACCGGCGACAACCGCCTGACGATCGACGTCTCGAGCCCCGACGGTGCGGGCGGGATCCTGTTCTGGCTCGACGTCGGAGGTGGTCACGCGGTCGTCTCCGACGGCGCGTGGCGAGTGACCCCCATCTCGCCCGAGCCCGGCCCCGAGCGGGCGGCCGCCGTCTGGGGCCGTCCCCCGATGTATCCCTGGAGATATCCGCGGCTCCCGGCGGAGCCTGCGAAGGCCGGCGGGCCCTGAGGGCCCTTCCTGCTAGCCTTCGACGCCGGCCGGCACGCCGATCGGAATCGCGGCGGCGCGGTGCACGAGCTGGTCGAGCCCTTCGCGGGCTGCGGCGCCGTAGGGGTTCGCGCTGTCGTAGCCCGAGAGCGCGATGACTTTCTTGTAGGCCGAGATGGCGGCCTCGACGTCTCGGAGACCGCGGTCGTAGATCTGCGCGAGCAGGAGCCGCGTCGGAAGGTGCCGCGGCTCGAGCGCGAGCGCCTTGCCCGCGAAGACCATCGCCACGTCGTACCGCTCTTCCGAAGCCGCGAGGCAGGCCCGGCGGTAGTAGAGGCGCGTTTCTTCGGAGGAATCGTCGCGGGCGGGGAAAAGAGTCGAGAGCTGCCGGAGGGTCTGCGTGATGCCGTTCCAGGTCGTCGGGCGGTCCGCCATGTCTTCAAACGCAGTATAGACGGGGCTTCGACGGCTGACAAGAAAAATTATGGTTGCGGAGGCGATCTGGCTTCTTTTTTTAGGCCCTTATTATTTTATGTCTGATGGGCATAATTCCGAATTATTTTAGGGGGACTCCTTCGCTGCGACTCACCTCGCCGGACTGCCTTGAAAACTCTCTTCCGGCGCGCGTCAGGGCGCTGGCGACAGCGAGAGGGACACTTCTCGACGCGCGCCGCTTCTAAGACACGCGGTCGATGACCGACTCGGTCGCGAGCAGCAGCCCGTCCTTCGCCTCCGAGTCCGGGAACGCGCCCAGCGCGACGCGGGCGGCGCCGGCGTAGTCGCGCGCGAGGGCGCGCGTCTCGGCGATCCCGCCGTAGCGCTCCGCGATCGCGAGCACATCGGCGCTCGCGACGCTGCGGAAGTCCCTCTCCGCCAGGACGGCGGCGACCTGCCGCCGCTCGGCCTCCGAAGCGCGGGGCAGCGCCAGGATGAGGGGCATCGTCAGCTTCCCTTCGCGGAGATCGTTCAAGACCGGCTTGCCGACCGCCTCGACGTTTCCCGTGTAGTCGAGCAGGTCGTCGATGAGCTGGAAGGCGACGCCGAGGCACCGGCCGTACTCCGCCAGCTTCTCGGCCGCGAAGAGGTCGCCTCCGGGAGCGAAGTGCGCCGGGATCCGGCACGCCGCCGAGAAGAGGTCGGCGGTCTTGCGGCGCGTGACCTCGAGGGTCTCCTCGCGGCTGACCTGCATGGACCCGAGCTTTTCGATCGCGAGGATCTCGCCTTCGATCATGGCGAGGGTCGTGTCCGAGAGGACCTTGAGGATCGTCAGGTCGCCCTCGTCGAGCGCGATCCCCATGGACTTCGTGTAGAGGTAGTCGCCGAACAGGACCGTCAGGTTGTTTCCCCAGCGCGCGTTGGCCGAGGTGCGGCCGCGGCGGAGGCTCGCCTCGTCGATGACGTCGTCGTGGACGAGCGTCGCGGTGTGGATGAACTCGACGACCGCGGCGTAGCGGACGTCCTTGTCGCCCTCCTCGTAACCCAGGAGCCTCGAGGAGAGGAGCAGGAGCGCCGGGCGGATTCGCTTGCCGCCGCCCTGCGCGAGGTACGTGCCGATCCGGTCGATCGTCGGAATGGGGGAGCGGAAGTGGAGGAGGAGCTCCTCCTCGACGCGACCGAGCTTGTCGGAGATCAGATCGTAGGCGCGGGCGAGGCGGCGGTTCGAGAAGACGTTCATCGGTAGTTGGTGAACTGCAGCGGCACGCCGAAGTCGGCCGCGCGGAGCATCGAGATCGCCGTCTGCAGGTCGTCTTTGTTGCGCCCGGCCACCCGAACCTGGTCCGCCTGGATCGAGGCCTGCACCTTGAGCTTGCGGTCCTTGATCGCCTTCACGATCTCCTTGGCCTTCTCCGAGGCGATGCCCTGCTGGACCTTCACGACCTGGCGGACGGTGCCGCCCGCCGCGTCTTCCACCTTGCCGAAATCGAGGGACTTCACGGCGACCCCGCGCTTGACGAGGCGCGTCTCGAGGATGTCCACCACGGACTTGATCTTGTGGGCGTCGTCGGAAGTCAGGGTCAGCGCCAGCTCCTTCTCGTTCCACTCGATCTTCGAGGCGCTGCCGCGGAAATCGAAGCGGGTCGCGATCTCCTTAGAGGCCTGCTGGACGGCGTTGGAGACCTCCTGGAGGTCGACGCGCGACACCACGTCGAAGGAGAAGTCCTGGGGCATGGAGGGGATTCTATTCGAGTTGTCAGTTTTCAGTTTACGGTTCTCGATTCCGGAACTGACGACGGAGAACTGAACACTGACGGCTACTCCACCGTTCGCGTCCCCGGCGGGCCGGCCACCCGGTAGTCGTCGGCGGGCCGCGCCTTCTCCTTGCGCCAGGCCTCGAAGCGGAACTCGGTCCGGTTGCCGGCGGAGTCCTCGTAAGCGAGCTCGCGAATCGATCCGTCGGGCGTCACGGCGGCGGTGAGCCAGGCGAGCTCGGGGCGCGCCGCGCGCGGCGTGAGCTTGAGGCGCGACGCATCCGAGGCGCCGGGTTCCACCGCGATCGCGTACTCGCGGGCGAGCTCGTCGGGATCGACCAGGAACACGATCGGCAGGCGCGCGCGCTCCTCCGCGGTGAGCTTGCGGACCGTCAGCTGCTTGTCCTCGGGCGAGTAGAATCGCCCCTCGCCGGCGTCGTACGTGAAGACCTTCTTGTCGGGCGCCGCGTAGTCGAAGCGCAGGCGCTGCGGCGCCTGGATCCAGACCGTACCCGACTCCCGCCGGGCGCTCGCGAATCCGGCTGGCGTGTACGTCTGCGCGAAGGCCGCGGCGTGCGCCGCTCCGTCGGAATAGCTCTTCGCGGCGCGCTCGAGGGCCGCGCGCGCCTCGGGCGGGAGCGCGGCCGGCGCCGCGGCGGCCGCGACGAGGAGGAGTGTCGCGATCAATGCCGGAAGTGGCGCTTGGGGGCGAGGAGGAAGGCCATCTGCCGCTGGTCGGCCGCGGCCACGATTTCCGGGTCGCGGATCGAGCCGCCCGGCGCGACCACCGCGGTCACGCCGGCCTCGCCCAGGATGTCGAGGCCGTCGCGGAAGGGGAAGAACGCGTCCGAGGCGGCCCCGCAATTGACGATCGGGAGGACCGGCTTCGTGGCCGCCAGCCGGCAGGCGTCCACGCGGCTCATCTGGCCGGCGCCGATGCCGATCGTCTGGCGTGCGTTGGCGAGCACGATGGCGTTCGACTTGACGCGCCGCACGACACGCCACGCGAGCTCGCACGCGGCCCGCTCGACCGCGGTGGGCTTGCGCTGCGACAGGAGGCGCCACGCCGCCACGGGGTCCGGCTCGGAGTCCGAGTCCTGAACGAGGAGGCCGCCCTCGATCCGCTTCCAGTCGAGGCCGCCGCGCGGGCCGCGGGAGACGGGAACGCGCAAAAGGCGGATGTTCGGCTTCTTCGAAAAGAACGCGATCGCCTCTTCCGTGAAGTCGTCGGCCGCCACGACTTCCACGAAATGCTGCAGAACGAGCGAGGCGAGAGCGCCGTCCACGCGGCCCCGGATCGCGATGATGCCGCCGAACGCCGCGAGCGGGTCGCACGCGAACGCGCGGCCGAAGGCCTCGGTGATGGTGTCGCCGACGCCCGCGCCGCATGGGTTGTTGTGCTTGACGATGACGGCGGCCGGGCCGTCGAAGTCTCGCGCGAGCGTGACGGCGGAGTCGAGGTCGAGCAGGTTGTTGAAGGAGAGCTCCTTGCCCTGGAGCATCTCGAAGCGGACGATCGCGTCCGGCGGCGCATCGGGCTCCCGGTACAGCGCGGCGCCCTGGTGCGGGTTCTCGCCGTAGCGCAGCGAGCCCACCCGCTCGAAGGCGAGCACGAGGCTCTCGGGAAAGACGTCGTCGGAGGCGTCGCGGGCGGCCAGGTAGCGGGCGATCGCGGCGTCGTAGGCCGCCGTGCGCGCGAAGGCGCGGGAGGCGAGCCGCTCCCGCGTCGCGCGGCTCGTGCCGCCCGAGACGCGGATCTCCTCGAGGAGCGGGGCGTAGTCCGACGGCTCCACCACGACCGCCACGCGGGCGTGGTTCTTCGCGGCGGCGCGGACGAGCGCCGGGCCGCCGATGTCGATCATCTCGATGGCCTTGGCGGGAGGCGCGCCTCCGGCCACCGTCTTCTCGAACGGGTAGAGGTTCACGACGACGAGATCGAACGGGGCGATCTCCGCGTCGAGGAGGTCGCGCGCGTGATCCTCGCGGGAATCGTCGGCGAGCACGCCGCCGAAGATTCGCGGGTGAAGCGTCTTGACGCGGCCTCCCAGGATCTCGGGGAATCCGGTCGTCTCCTCGACGAGCGAGACTTCGAGCCCGGCCTCCTTCAGGTGCGCCGCGGTGCCGCCCGTCGAGACGAGTGCCACGCCGCGGGACGCGAGCTCGCGCGCGAGCTCGGCGACACCGGACTTGTCGTGGACGGAGATGAGCGCGCGCTTGATCGGCGTGACGGTCGTGGGAAAAGGAATGGGTTCCGGCATCCCGACGAATATAGCGCAGGCCGGCGTGCGGCGGCGGCGATCGCGTGCGTCAGAAGAGCTTGAGCATCGTGACCGAGACGACGACGCCGTGAATGCCGTGGCTCACGACGGGCACGCCGATCTCGCCGCGGACGAGCGAGTTCTTCCAGGGCCCGTTCAGCGAGGCGAGCAGGCCTGCCCCCGAGAAGTACGTGTTGTTAAAGCCGGAGACCCGGTCGTTCAGGATCGCCTGATCGTAGAAGGCCTCGAAGCGGATGATGTCCTCGATGTTGAGGCCGTAGGAGAGGTTCATCAGGAACGCCTCCTGCGTGCGGAGGCTGCCGCTCTGGTACCCGTGGATCGGATGGCCCGAGAACGTCCCGAACTCGTACTTCGAGAAGCGGTCGAGGTCCGAGCCGTCGAACCACTCGAGGCCGACGTGCAGCTTCTTGAATCCGGAGAAGTACTGGTCCTTCGCGATCGAGATGGAGTATTTCCAGTAGTCCTTCTTGTCCGGCGAGTAGTCGGTGTTGCCGGGCAGGCCCCAGAAGTCCCACTTCGCGCGGCTCGCGTAGGAGCCGTCGACGCTCACGTTGAATCCCGAGAAGTTCGCGACGAGGCGCAGCTCGGCGCCGTTGGTGAACGTGTCGACGGGCGTGACGAACTCGGGCGCCGTGTCCGAGTCGCGCTGGAAGTTGTCCCACTTCGAGAGGATGCCGAGCGACGCCTTGAGCCACGGGCCGATCGGGTGGCCGATGTTCACCTGGAAGATGGCCGGCAGGTTCTTGATCTTCTCGCCGGGCACTTCGGCGCCGTTCTTGTAAGAGACGTCGCCGAACGGGATCGCCACGGCGAAGAGGTCCGCGCCGAGATCGAACCGCGAGCCGGCGAGCGCCGGGTCGGTGTAGTTGGCCGTGAGCAACACGCCGCCGAAGAAGACCGAGAGCTGCTTGCCCTTTCCCCAGAGGTCGAAGTCGAAGTGCTGGAGCCCGATCAGCGGGATCGGATAGTCGAGCGACTTGTCGTAGAAGCCGCCGAGGATTCCGAACGTGCTCTTGCGCGACACGTGCTCCTCGACGAGCCGCGCTCCGGGATGGTCGGGGTCGGGGACGAGATACCGCAGCCCGTGGTCCGTGTCGCGGATCATCTGCGACATCGAGGCGTACTCCTCGGCGAGCTTCGCGTCGTAGTCGGGCGGGTTCACGCGGACGCCGCTCATTTCCACGTCCCGCTCGATCGCCGTCGTGCGGCCGGCCGTCGAGAAGACCTGCTGTCCTTTGATCGTGAGGGGCAGGACGACGTCGGGATTGCCGGGGACGGGCTTGTAAATCTCGGTCTGGGCGTTCGACAGGGTTTCGCCGGTCAGGTTCAGCTGGACGGTGTCGCGCCGCAGCAGCGCGAACGTCTCCGCGTCGATCCAGGCAGTGCCGCGGTAGATGGGCTTGTCGCCGACCGAGGCCCTGGGCTTGAAGTCGATTTCGTAGGCGTGCCGGCCCGAGATCGTCGTCTCCTTCTTCAGGTCGTAGACGTAGTCCTCGGTCAGGCGGATGTCGAGCGGCAGCGCCGTGACCTTCTCGGGCTGGAGGATCGGAAGCTTCGGCAGCTCGCGTCCCTTCCACTTCACGCCGTTCAGATAGAAGTCGTGCCACGACCAGTCGGGCGCTTTGCCGCGGGTCGAGTAGAGCGTTCCCATGATCGTGAGGTCGAAGGTCTCGTTGACCTCCGCGATGCGGAACCGCAGCGACGTCTTCATGTCGGCGATGAACGCGTGCATCCGCTCGCGCTGCCCCGCGTCCCACGCGCGCTCGCGGGCGATGATCTCGTCGACGGTCAGCCCCCGCTTCGCGGCGACCTCGACCTCGGCGCGCGTCTCGGCGCCGGCCCGCGGCGGGGGCTGCAGTACGACCGCGAGCGGTCCTTTCGAAAGATCGAGCGTGAGCGTCTTCGCCCCGGCGAGGTCGAAATCGCGCGCGGCGCCGCTGACGAGGTTCTCGACGGACGCCTTTGCGAAGGGCCCGCCGGCCAGATCGAGCCGGACAGTCCCGACGGCATCCTGCGGAAGGAACACGAGAGGCGTTAGCTCCTTCGGGTCGTAGGAAATCGCGAACGGGATCGCGCGCCCGTCGGGAGCCGTCACGGTCGTGCGCGGCGATCCGGCGGCGACGTTCTCGCCGATCGTGGCATTCGGGACGAAGTACCGTTGGAGCCGGACGAGGGCCTCCCAGCCGGAGGCGATCGGCGCCTCGATCCAGAGGGCCTGAATGGCGTCGGGATGATCGGGGTCGGCCGCGATCGCGCGGATGAGCGCGCTCTCGGGATCCATACCCTCCATCGCCGAGAGGACGAGCCAGTGCGGCGGAATGGCGTCGCCGGTCGGTACCGGGCCGCGCCCCGGCGCGCGAAACGACGGCGTCCCAGTACAGGCCGTTCGCCGCCCAGAACGTGACGACGTCGAGCAGCCGGTTCTGCTCCGGCGAGACGTCCACGCCGACCTTGACGGAGGGTGAGCTCGAGCGCGCGGCCGATGCGAGCCGCTTGAGCGCGAGCGCGAGGTGTTCGGGATCCGTCGCCGACACCGGGACGCGCGAGAAATCGAGCAGCACCGCCGGCACGTTCTTCGACCGCGCGAGGGCGGACGCCAGCGCCTCGATCGCCGCGTCGGAGAGGTCGGCCGGGCGGACCACGGCGACGCAGCGCGCCGGGACCGGCTCCGTCCCGACCACCGCGAGGCCCCAGGGCGGACCTCCCGCGGGGCATCCGTCGGACCGGTTTGCCGCGATCTCGATCCGCGTGTCGGCCGCAGCGGCCGCCATCGCGCACAAGAAAAAAGCGCCCGCCAGGAAGCGGGCGCTCGAAAGCCGACGCGAGGGCATCGGGAGCGGAGTATGCCAGATGCCCGAGGAATTACCGGCGGACCTTCTCCTTGTCCTTCGAGGTGTCGCCCGAAGCGGCCGCGGCCGGCGGCGTCTTGTCCGCGGGCTCCGGCGGCAGGAGGCCGAGATGCCGCCGCAGCTTCAATTCGATCTCGGTCGCGAGCTCCGGATTCTCCTTCAGGAAGACCTTCGCGTTCTCGCGTCCCTGGCCGATGCGCAGGTCCCCGTACGAGAGCCACGCGCCCGACTTGTCGACGAGCTTCGCCTCCATCCCCATGTCGAGCAGCTCGCCCTCGCGCGAGATGCCCTTCGCCGTAGTTGATGTCGAACTCGGCCTGCCGGAAGGGCGACGCCACCTTGTTCTTGACGACCTTGACCTTGGTGCGCGAGCCGACGACCGTCTCGCCGTCCTTCAACGACGCGATCCGCCGGATGTCGATGCGGATCGAGGAGTAGAACTTGAGCGCGCGGCCGCCCGTCGTCGTCTCCGGGTTGCCGAACATCACGCCGATCTTTTCGCGGATCTGGTTGATGAAGATGAGGCTCGTCTTCGACTTCGAGACGATCGCCGTCAGCTTGCGAAGGGCCTGGGACATCAGGCGCGCCTGCAGCCCCATCTGCGCCTCGCCCATCTCGCCCTCGATCTCGGCCTTGGGCACGAGGGCCGCGACGGAGTCGATGACGATCACGTCGATCGCGCCCGAACGGATCAGCATCTCGGCGATCTCGAGCGCCTGCTCGCCGTTGTCGGGCTGCGAGACGAGCAGGTTGTCCGTCTCGACCCCCAGCTTCTTCGAGTACTCGGCGTCGAGCGCGTGCTCGGCGTCGATGAAGGCCGCGAGGCCTCCGGTCTTCTGGGCCTGCGCGATGATCTGGAGCGAGAGCGTCGTTTTGCCCGACGACTCGGGCCCGAAGATCTCGACGACGCGGCCGCGCGGGATGCCGCCGACGCCGAGGGCGGCGTCCACCGCGAGCGATCCCGTGGGAATCACCGCGATGGGAACGTCGGGCTGGTCTCCCAGCCGCATGATCGAGCCCTTGCCGAACTGACGCTCGATCTGTGTCAGGGCCGTTTCGACGGCGCGCCACTTCTCGTTGGATTTCTCGCTGGACATGTCCTCGCCTTTCTTGCCGGAGCTTGCGCTGCCGGAGAGTTCCGCGCGATGCGGAGGATTATAGTCTTCGGAGGTGTCGCCGGAAGGACCGATGAGGACGGGCGGATCATCTCGCCGCGGCGATCGCGTGTCAACGCAGGACCTCGCGCGCGCCTTCCGTCAGAAGCCCGTCGCGATGTTCCTCGCGACCGGTTTCGGTTCCGGCTTCGCGCCGTTCGCCCCGGGGACCGCGGGCTCCGCCGTGGGGCTCGCCCTCGCGGCGGCGATCGCGGCGATGCTGTCTCCGTCCCACGGCCCGAGTCTCGCCGCATCGGTCGGACTCTTGATGTCCGGTCTCGCGGTCGCGGCGATCGGCGTTCCGATCTCGACCCGCGCCTGCCGGCAGCTCGGCGCGAAGGACCCCGGATGCATCGTGATCGACGAGGTGGCGGGGCAGTTGCTCGCCTCGAGCCCGGCGCCCCTCTTCCTGTATCCGTCCCGGGCGGCCGCCGTCGGCGTCTGGCTCCTCTCCTTCCTCGCGTTCCGCGCGTTCGACGTCGTCAAGCCGGGCCCGATCCGGCGGCTCCAGGACCTTCCGGAGGGCCTCGGGGTGGTCGTGGACGACGTTCTGGCGGGCCTGCTCGCCGCGGGCACGACCGCGGCGGCGGGGTGGCTCCTGTCGGGAGGGCGGCCCTGGACCTAGATCTGGCCGCCGCGGACGGCGAGGTCCTGCGGGACGAGCCGCTCTCCCGTCACACGACCTGGAGGATCGGCGGCCCGGCCCGGGTGTTCTGCCGGGTCCGCACGGAAGCCGGGCTCTCGCGGGTGCTCGCCGCGGCCGACCGCGAGAGGCAGCCGCTCGCGATCCTGGGGAAGGGCTCGAACGTGCTCGCGGCGGACGAGGGATTCCCGGGCGTCGTTCTGCACCTCGAGGGCGAGTTCCTCGAGGTCTCGATCGAGGACGAGCGCGTCGTGGCCGGCGGCGGCGCGATGCTCGGCGGCGTCTGTGCGCAGGCGCTGCGGGCGAATCTCTCCGGTCTGGAGGCGCTGTCGGGGATTCCGTCGTCGATCGGCGGCGCGGTTCGCATCAACGCGGGCGCCTACGGCGGGGAGATCTTCGACGTTCTCGAGAGCGTGCGGCTCGTGTCCCGGCGCGGCGAGAGGCGCGAGGCCAGGGCCTCGGAGATCCCCCACGGCTATCGCCGGACCGCCCTCTGCGATTCGGGGGAGATCGTGGCGCGGGCGACGATGCTTCTGAAGCGCACGCCGCGCGAGCAGATCGAGGCGCGCACGAAGGAGGTCTCCGACAAGCGCCGCGGGGTTCTGCCCTCCGAGCCCAATGCCGGCAGCGTCTTCAAGAATCCTCCGGGAGACTACGCCGGCCGCCTGATCGAGGCGTGCGGTCTGAAGGGCGCGAGCCTCGGCGGCGCGGCGATCTCCGAGCGCCACGCCAACGTCATAATCAACCGCGGCGGCGCGCGCGCCGCCGACGTGATGGCCCTGATGCGCCGGATGCGGGACGCCGTTCGCGAGAAGTTCGGGATTACGCTGTCGCCCGAGGTCGAGATGCTGGGCACGAAATGGGACGCATGAAGTCGGAGCGGATTCGGATCCTGCTCATGGCCGGCGGCGGCGGCACGCGGCTCTGGCCGCTGTCGACGGACGCCCGGCCGAAGCAGTTCCTGAGCCTTCTTTCCGACAAGAGCCTCCTGCGCGAGACGTTCGAGCGCGTGCAGCCGGCCGCGGGAGACGTGTTCGTCGCGACGGCGGAGCGATACGTGGATCTCGTGCGGCAGGAGCTCCCGGAAGTCCCCGAGGGCCGCATCCTGACCGAGCCCGCGCGGCGCAACTCGGGGCCGGCCCTGCTGTGCGCCGCGCTCGCGCTCGCGGAGGAGTCCGACGCCGTCACCGCGGCCATCCCCTCGGACCAGACGGCCGCCGACGCCGAAGGATTCCGCCGAACGCTCGGGGCCGCCGCCGCTCTCGCCGAGCGCGCCTCGGTCGTCGTGCTCGCCGTTCCCCCCACGCGCCCGGAGACCGACTTCGGGTATCTCGAGCTTTCGGAGCCGGGCTCCGGCGACGGCACGGAGGTCGTCAACTTTCTCGAGAAGCCCGGGCCGGCGGAGGCCGAGGAGCTCGTTCGCGCCGGCCGATTCTGGAACGCCGGCATCTTCGTCTTCCGCCCTTCGCGCCTCCTCGCCGAGGCGCGGCGCGTGGCGGCCGATCTCATGAGCTCCGTAGAAGCCTATCGGGCGCTGCGAAAGAAGGGCGACGCCCAGGGGGCGATGGCCGCATACGAAGCCATGCCGGACATCTCGATCGACTTCGCCGTGATGGAGAAGGCGGCCGACGTGAAGGCCGTTCCGCTGCGCGCGGGATGGAGCGACGTCGGGACGTGGCGGTCGGTCCGCGAAATGCGGAAGGCCTCCGACGACAGCGGAAACCTCGTCCTCTCCCCGGTGCCGGTCCTCGCCCTCGGCGTGCGCGATTCGGCGATCGTCGTGTCCGACAACGGAGTCCTCGTCCTGCCGTTCTCCGAGGAGCGGGAGCTCAAGGGGGCGGTCGAGCGCCTGAAACGAGGCGAAAAGGGGCGCCCGAACCTCGAGGACACGGCCAGCCGTCGCGGCCGGCGCGGATTCCGGCGATAATTCCCCTGTCAAAGGAGAGGACAGAAAGATGACCGGGAAGGCCGCGCCGGCCCTCGACCGGCTGCGGGAGAATATCCGCCTCGCCTACCGCGGCCCGCGGCAGGCGGTGGATCTCGTTCTGACCGCGCTCTTGTCGCGCGGCCACGTGCTCATCGAGGACGTCCCGGGCGTCGGCAAGACGACGCTCGCGCGCGCTCTCGGGCGGAGCCTGGCGCTCGAGTTCCGGCGCATCCAGTTCACGAGCGACACGCTGCCGGCCGACGTGCTCGGCATCTCGGTCTTCCAGACCTCGACCGACCGTTTCGAGTTCCACGCGGGACCGATCTTCGCCAACGTCGTCCTCGCCGACGAGATCAACCGCGCGACGCCGAAGACGCAGTCGGCGCTCCTCGAGGCGATGAACGAGAGCGCCGTGACCGTGGACTCGCAGCGGCGGCCTCTGCCCCAGCCCTTCATGGTCGTCGCGACGCAGAATCCCATCGAGTACCTCGGGACGTATCCCTTGCCCGAGTCGCAGATGGACCGCTTCTTCCTGCGGCTGTCGCTCGGATATCCGGAAGCGGGGGAGGAGAAGAAGCTCCTGCGCCGCGGCGGGACCGAGCGCGCGCTCGCGGCGATCCCGGCCGTGCTGTCGCCCGAGGACGTCCTGGCGATCCAGGACGACGTCGAGAAGGTGACGGTGTCCGAGCCGCTCCTCGACTATCTCCACTCGCTCGTCGAGGCGACGCGCAAGACCGGCGAGCTGCGGTTGCCCGTCTCGACGCGCGGCGCGCAGGCGCTCTACCGGGCGACCCAGGCCTACGCGATGCTCCAGGGGCGCGACTACGCGACGCCCGATGACGCGCAGGCCGTGGCGGAGCCGGTTCTGGCGCACCGGATCCTCTCCGTCGCCTCGGACGGCTTCGGGGCGGGAGGGCGGGAGAGGGAGATCGTGAAGAAGATACTCGCCACGGTGCCGGTGCCGGTGTGAAGGAGTCCTTAGTCCCTTGTCCTTTGTCCGTGGTCTCCACTAAGGACTAGGGACTACGGACTAAGGACTCTTTCCATGACCCGTCTCATTCCCGACTGGGAGATCCGGATCACCAACTTCGGCCTCGGCTACATCCTCCTCTGCCTCATCGTGGCGATCGCGGCCACGAACACGGGAAACAACGGCCTCTACCTCGTGCTCGCGGGAATGCTCGCGGCCATGACGGTCTCTGGCGTTCTCTCGCGTCGCAACGTCCGGGGCGTGTCGTGCGAGATCGAGCCGATGGGGGAGGTCCTCGCGACGCGCTCGGCCTTCCTGAAGGTCCGCCTCGAGAACCGCATGCGGGTCGGGACGGCGCAGGCGCTCTTCTTCCTGCAGGAGGGCCTGCCCGGGCCGCTCTGGATCGATCCGTTGAAGCCCGGCGAGACGCGGGAGATCGTCGTCGAGGGCCGCTTCCCGCGGCGCGGCGTCGTGCGCGTGCCCGACGCCGGACTCCTCTCCCGTTTCCCGATCGGCCTCTTTCGCAAGTACCGCCGCGCGTCGCTCCCGCGCGAGCTCGTCGTCCTGCCTCTGCCCGAGCCGGCGGCGGCACCCGAGGCGCCGATCGACGAGGCGCGGACGGGCCGGCCGCATGCGTCGCGCCGGGGCGGCGGCTTCGACATCCGCACGCTGCGCGAGTTCGCGCCGGGCGACGACCCGCGCGACATGCACTGGAAGCAGTCCGCGCGGATGCGCCGGTGGATCGTGCGCGAACGCGAGGCCGAGCGCGGGCGCGCGATCGTCCTCGCCGTCGAGAACGCGCTCCCGGATCCGGCGGATCCTTCGGCGCTCGAACAGTTCGAGCACGTGGTCTCCCGCGCCGCGGGCCAGGCGCTCGTGCTGCTCGCGCGGGGCGGCGAGGTCGGTCTCCAGGCCCGCGGCGTCCTCGTCGCGCCGCGCGGCGGGGGCGCGCAACGGCTGCGCCTGCTCGAGGCGCTGGCGCGCCTGGAGGCGGTGCCGGCGGCTTCCGCGCCGCCCTTTCCGCCGCTGCGCCGCGGCGACCATCGGGCGCCGGTCGCATGAACGACGCTCCCGAGAGCCGCGGACTTCCGGCGGGACTGCGCCGCGCCTACGTCCTGGCGCTCGCGCCGGCCGCGTTCCTCGCGCCGATCCCGCTGTACTTCACGCGCGGCGCCGCGCTCAGGGCGATCGCCGTCTACGAGATCGCGCTGGCGTTCCTCTGGGTGCGGGCGCGCGCCGGCCGTCCGGTGCGGCTGTCGAACACGATGCTCAACGCGGTCGGCCTCGCCTATTTGTTCCTCCTCGGATTCGAGATCACGGTGCTCCGGCACGGCCTCCTCCTCTGCGTGTCGCACCTGCTCCTCTTCACCGCGCTCGCCAAGCTCGCTTCCCTGCGGGGCGCGGGCGAGGCGCGGACGGCCCTTCTCGTCCTGTTCCTGCTGACGCTCGCCGCGGCGTCCTCGTCGACGCACGTCTCGTCGCTCCTCTACTTCGGCGCGATGGCGGTGCTGGGATTCCGTGCGCTCGCGCGGCTCGCGGTCCTCGCGGACTTCGACGAGGCTCCGCCCGAGCGCGTGCTGCGCGGCATCCCGACGGCGGCGGTCTCGGCGGCCGGGCTCGCCGGCGCGGCCCTTCTCGCGCTGCCGCTCTTCTACGGCCTGCCGCGCCTGAAGGGACCGTACGCCGTCGCGCCGTTCCGGCTCGGCGACAACCTGACGACGGCGCTCACCTCGGATCGCGTGGATCTCGAGGCCTTCGGCGCCGCCAAGCGCAGCGACCGGATCGTGCTCCGCCTCACGGCGGATCCCGCGGACTGGAAGCGGGTCGTGCGCCTGCGCGAGGCGGCCTTCACGCAGTACCGCGACGGCGAGTGGACGCGGCGGGCGGCGGCGGGCCGTCCGACGGCGTGGCCCGACCGCCCCTCCGCGATCGGTCCGCGCGGCGAGCCGGTTCGCATCGATCTGAATCTCTTCGCGAAGGGATTCCTGTTCCTTCCGTACGGCGTCGAGACCCTGCGGCTGGAGGAGGGACGGTCGGCTCTGGCCCTCTCGGACGGCGTCGTGCAGGCCTCGGCCGGACGGCGCGCGGTGCGATACGAGGCGGGCCTCGGTCCGGTCGCGCCGTCGCGCGGACCGGGCGAGAGCGCGATCGATCCGGCGATCGTGCCGCGCGAGATCCGCGAGTACGCCGACCGCCTGCTCGGCGACGAGCGCGATCCGGCCGCGTCGTGGGAGAAGATCCGCGCGCACCTCGCGAAGAATTTCGTCTACACCCTCGAGCCGCCCGAGCCCCGCGGCGATCCGGTCGTGGACTTCCTCGTGCGGCACCGCGCGGGCCACTGCGAGTACTTCGCGTCGGCGACCGCGCTGATGCTCGCCTCGCGCGGCGTCCGCGCGCGCCTCGTGACCGGCTCCTATGGCGGCGAGGTCGGCCTCTTCTCCTCGGCGATGGTGGTGCGCGGCGGAAACCTGCACGCCTGGGTCGAGGCGGACCTCGACGGGACGGGCTTCGCCGTGCTCGATCCGACGCCGCCGGCCGGCCTGCCGCCCGAGGAGAGCCGCGGCTCCTTCTGGCGGCAGCTCACGAGCCTGGGGCGCGAGCTCGAATTCTTCTACGACCGGCGGATCCTGGGATTCGAGTCGCTCGATCAGCAGCAGTTCTTCGAGACGGCGCGCGAGCGCGTGCAGGGGATCGCGGGGGCAACGTCCTCGGGCTGGCGGGGCGTCGTGGACGCGCCCGCCGCGCGCCTCGTCTTCGGAATCGCCGTCGTCCTCGCCGCGGCCGGCATCCTGATGCGCGAGATCCTGCGGCGGCGCCGCCGCCTCGGCCCGGCCACGAAGGCGTACGTCGCTGCGCGGGGCCTCCTCGCGCGCCGCGCGGGGTTCGTCTCGCCGGCGACGCCGCCCGCGGAGGTGGCGCGCCGGCTCGCGACTCTGCTTCCGGACGGAGCGGACGATGCGCGTGCGATCGTGTCCGTCTACACGGCGAGCGCGTTCGGCGGGCGCGCGGTGGACCGCGAGACCGAGGAGGAGCTGCGCCGGCGCCTCCGCCGGCTGCGGAAGCTGGCCTAGCCTGGCGGTTTCTTAAAGGCGGTCCCGGGACGTCCGCGAGCGGCAACGTCGCGGCGCGCAGGTGGAAGGGCTCGTCCGCGTCCACCCAGCAGACGAGGAGCCGGTCGCCGAGCCGCGCGATCCCCGGGAATCCGCAGGGCCGTCAGGACGCCGGCGATCAATACGCGTTCCGGTGGAGGAAACCGTGCTTGACCGTCATCCAGAGAATCTTCAGATCGAGCGCCAGCGACCAGTTCTCGATGTAGTAGAGGTCGTACTCGATCCGCTTCGAGACGCTCGTGTTCCCGCGCCAGCCGTTGACCTGCGCCCACCCCGTCATGCCCGCGCGGACGCGATGGCGGACCATGTACTGCGGGAACCGGTCCTTGAAGTCGCGCACGAACTCGGGGCGCTCCGGGCGCGGGCCGACGACGGACATCTCGCCGCGCAGGACGTTGACGAGCTGCGGCAACTCGTCGAGGCTCGTCGCGCGCAGAAAACGGCCGATCCGCGTGCGCCGCGGATCGTCGGGCGCGGACCAGACCGGGCCCGATTCGTCCTCGGCGCCCGGGCGCATGGACCGGAACTTCAGGATGTCGAAGGGGCGGCCGTCGAGTCCCATGCGCGTCTGCCGGTAGAAGACCGGACTGCGGTCCTCGAGGCGGATCGCGAGAGCGATCAAGCCGAAGAGCGGCGAGAAGAACGCGAGCGCGCCGAGAGAGATCCCGATGTCGAGCGCGCGCTTCGTGAGGCTCATCCAGCCCGTCAGCGGCGTTTGCGTCAGGTGGACGACGGGCAGGCCGTCCAGGTCCTCGACGCCGGCGCGGAACGTGATGTGCTGGAGGAGATCCGGCACGACGCGCACGTCGGCCACCGTGCGCCCGACGTCCTTCAGCACGGCGAACATCGTGCGGTGCGCCTCGAGCGGCAGCGCGAGGAAGACCGTGTCGATGCCGCGCGCTTCGACGATGCGCGCGACGTCGGACGTCGTGCCGATGACAGAAATTCCGGCGATCGTCGCGTCGCGCTTGGCCGGGTCGTCGTCGAGGAGTCCCACGGCGCGCAGGCCCGCCTCCGGATGCTCGGCGAGCTTCTCGACGACGGCGCGGCCCAGGTGCCCGGCGCCGACCACGAGAACCTGCCGCACGCCGACGCCGTGGCGCCAGGCTTCCTCCAGATACCGGCGGACCGCGGTGCGCGCCGCGAAGACGAAGAAGACGTCGAGGCCGAAGAAGAGGACCAGCACGAGCCGCGAGTAGGTGAAGCCGTGCGAGAACGTGGCGACGCCGGTCAAGAGCAGCGTCGCGAGCCCGGTCGCGACGAGGATCGCGAGGCCCTCCTCCATGCGCGTGTGGTGGCGGCGGACCTGATAGAGGCCGTAGAAGTAGTAGACGATCGGCCAGAGGACCGCCATGAGCGGGAAGAGGCGGTAGTAGTCGGCGGGATCCGGAACGCCCTTGGTGACGGGCACGATCTCCGCGCGAAAGCGCAGGTCGTACGCCGAGACCAGGGCGAAGAGCGTCGCCGCGAGATCGCAGACGAGAAGCATGAGGGCGATGCGGCGGGTGGTTTTTCGGATCACGCGTCGGCCTTCGGGGTCGTCACTTCCTGGACGGCTCGCCGGATCTCGCGCGCGAATCGATCCGGCGCGAAGCGTCCGGCGGACCGCCGCATTTCAGTGTAATCGAACCTCAGGCGCTCCGCCCGCGCGATGGCGGCCGCGAGGCCCGCGGCGGTCGGATCGTCGAAGAGGACGCCTTCGACGCCGTCGCGCACGATGTCGCGCACGCCGCCGCGGCCGAGCGCCACGACCGGCGCGCCGCAGGCGACGGCCTCGGCGGCGGCGATGCCGAAGTCCTCTTCGCCCGGCTGCACGAAGAAGGCGCAGGTCCGGTACAGCTCGCGCAGCCGCGCGCGCGGGGCGTCGGCGGCGAATTCGACCGACGGGTTGGCCCCGGCGCCGCCGCGAGCCGCTCGCGTTCCGGCCCTTTGCCGACGATCACGAGGCGGCGCCCGAGCGTCCGCGCGGCCGCGATCGCGAGGTCGAGCCGCTTGTACGGCACGAGCGCGCCGACGGCGAGGAGGAAATCGGCGCGCGCGCCGGCCGTTTCCGCCGGCGTGAAGAACGCGACGTCCACCGGCGGGTGGCAGACGGCCGCCTCGCGGCCGTAGTGGCGCCGGATCCGCTCGGCCACGGCCGACGAGTTCGCGAGGTAGCGCGTCGGCCGGTCCGCGGTGCGGATGTCCCACGCGCGCAGCCGCGCGATGAGGCGGCGCTTGACGCCGTACAGGCGCGTGCGCTCCTTCGGGAAGTACGCGTCGAACTGCTCGTACGCGTAACGCACGGGCGTGTGGCAGTAACAGAGGTGAGCGACTCCCGGCGGCGCGATCGCCCCCTTGGCGACGCAGTGCGAGGAGGAGACGACGAGGTCGAAGCCCGAGAGGTCGAAGGACTCGACGGCGCGCGGGAAGAGCGGGAGGAAGTTGCGGTAGTGCGCGCGCGCGAAAGGCAGCCGGTCGAGAAAGGACGTCCGGATCGGACGGCGCTCGATCTCCGGCGACACGGAACCCGGGACGTGGAAGAGCGTGAAGATCGTCGGATCGGGCAGGAGCGGCAGCATCGCCTCGAGAACGAGCTCGCCGCCCCGCATCCCGGTCAGCCAGTCGTGGACGACCGCCGTCTTCATGCGCGGGCGGAGCCCGCCAGCGCCGCCCGATAGACCTCCAGCGTCTTCTCGGCCGCCTTGTCCCAGGAGAAATCGAGCGCGCGCTTCTTGCCGAGCTCGCGAAAGTCGGCGCGCATCTTCTCGTCGGTCGCCAGCGCGACGATGCCGCGCGCGATCGCCTGAACGTCCATCGGATCGACGAGATAGGCGTAGCCGCCCGCGATCTCCTGGAGCGCCGACGTCGCCGAGGTCAGCACCGGCGTGCCGCAGGCCATGGCTTCCACGACGGGGAGGCCGAACCCTTCGTAGAGGGTCGGGTAGAGGAGGGCGTCCGCTCCGGCGACGAGGCCGGGCAGGTCCGCCTCCTCGACGCGGCCCGGCCGGTACACATGATCTTTCAGATCGAGCGCGGCGATGAGCGCCTCGAGGCGCGCGGCGCTCCGCGGCGGCGGTCCGGCGAGCGCGAGGGCGTGCGGCAGCGACGCCTCCCGGCGCGCCTCGGCGTACGCCCTCACGACGGCCTGCAGGTTCTTGTGCGGTTTCTCGCCGCCGAGAAAGAGGAGGTACGGCGTCGGCAGCCCGTGCGCGCGCGCGACGCGGTCCCGCTCCTCCGCCGGCACGTCGGGCCGGAAGCGCGTCGAGACGCCGTTGTAGATGACCTCGATCCGGGAGGCGGGCACGCCGAAGTAGTCCACCAGGTCGCGCTTGCTGTTGTACGAGACCGTGACGATCCGGTCGGCGCGCGAGAGGGCGCGCCGGATCATGTAGCGCGCGTAGAAGTGCGCGGCGCGGTTGGGCAGGAACTGCGGGTAGAGGAGATGGATGATGTCGTGGATCGTAACGACGGCGCGTCCGCGCAGAAGCGGCGGCAACACGTAGTGCGTCGCGTGGAAGAGGTCGAGGCGGTCGCGCCAGAGCCTCCACGCGAACCGCGTCAGCTCGGCGACGGAGTATCCGGGCGACTCCTCCGTCACGAGGGCGAAGCGATCGGGCAGCCCGTCGAGCAGCTCGCGGTCGCCCGCCCGCAGGTAGACGCGGAAGCGATAGGCCTCGCTCTCGGGCCGCGCCGCCATCGCGATCAGCAGCTGACGGATGTAGGTCCCGATTCCGAAGTCGCGGACCTTCCGGGCGTCGATGCCGACGAGCGGCGTGCTCCTCATGCGGCCGCCGCCTCGGCGAGCACCGCGGCGGTCTGCGCGGCCGCCGTCTTCCAGGAGAAGAGCGCCGCGCGGGCCGGGCCCTCGGCCCGCAGTCGCCGCCGCTCGCCGGGATCCTCGAGCGCGCGCGCGATCGCCCGAGCGAGCGCGGCGGCGTCTCCCGCGGGCGCGTAGAGCGCCGCGTCGCCGCCGATCTCGGTCAGCGCCGCCGTGTCGGAAGCGACCGTCGGCACCGCGCAGGCCATCGCCTCGACGACGGGTAGCCCGAAGCCCTCCGCGTGCGACGGATAGACGAACGCTTCCGCGCCGCGGTAGAGCGCGAGCGCCGCCTCGCGCGATGCATACCCCGGCAGGTGGATGCGGCTGCGGAAGGCCGACCGCGCGATGCGGCTCTCGAGGGAGGCCGTCTTCCAGCCGAGGCCGCCGGCAAGCACGAGGTCCGGGCGTCCGGGGTGATCGCGCCAGAGGATCTCGCACGCGGCGACCAGGGTCTCGACATTCTTCCGCGGCTCGAGAGTTCCGAGGTAGAGGACGTAGCGGCGGCCGCCGGCGTATTGCGCCCGCGCGCTCTCTCGCGCCGCCTCGTCCGGCGCCGGCGTGAACTCGGCATCCACGCCGTTCCAGACGACGCGTACGCGCGGCCGTGCCTCGGGATAGAGACGCAGAAGATCATCCGCCGTCGCCCGCGAGACGCAGAGGAGCCGCTCGGCCCGCTCGAGCGTACGTTCCCAGAGGGGCAGGAACCCGAGGAGCGTGCGATCGGCGTGCCACTCGGGGTGCGTCCAGGGCGTCAGGTCGTGCACGACGGCGACCGTCGGAACGCCGCCGCGCGCGGGCGCGATCGTGAGCGCCGCGAGCAGCGCGTCGGCGCGCCAGGCCCGGGCGCGCCGGGGGAGCGTCGTCTGGACCCAGAGGGTCCCGAGCGAGCTCGCGTCGGCGAGGATCTCGGCACGGCCCAGTCCGTCGGGTCCCGCGCCGGGAGAGCGGGGGAGAAACAGTCCCACGGCCGTATCCGGCCGCGCCGCCAGCTCCCGCGCCACGCCCCGCGTGTACGTCCCGATTCCGGTCTGCGGCGCGAGCAGCGCCCGGGCGTCCACGGCGATGCGCATCGGCGAGGAGTGTAACGTCGCCCGCGGTCTTTGACGGTCCGGACCCTCCCTGATAGGATCGCGCGTTCGTCATGAAGCGCCCGGACCACATCGCCCTCGAGGCGGTCCACGACGAGCCGGTCTCTTTCGCTTTCGACCTGCCGTTCGCACTGGCCGCGCTCGACCGCGAGCCGCTGCAGGAGCTCTCGCCCGTGCATCTGGAAGGCCAGATCGTGCGGATCGAGGGCGGCTACGCGCTCGACGGCCGGTACTCTTTTCACGGAAAGCTCGAGTGCAGCCGCTGTCTCGCGCCCTACGCCTTCGCGGTGGACGAGCCGTTCGCGCTCACGCTCCTGCCGCGCAAGGCCGCCGGGCCGGAGGACGCCGAGCTCTCCCGGGAGGATCTGGACGCCAATTTCTACGAGGGAGACGAGCTCGCCGTGGCGCCGATCGCCGAGGAGCGGGTGCAGATGGCGATTCCGATGAAACCGTTGTGCCGCGAGGATTGCCTCGGCCTCTGTCCCAAGTGCGGCGCCGACCGCAACGCCGGACCGTGCGGCTGCGCCGGGGAGGAGGCCGACCCGCGCTGGGGCGCGCTCGCGGAGTGGAAAAACGCGACGAAATCGCAGAAAGTGTAGGAACGACGATGCCCAATCCCAAACGACGCCACAGCAAGGCCCGCCGCGACAAGCGCCGCGCGCACGACGCGCTCACGGCGCCGTCGCTCTCGGCATGCCCGAACTGCCACGAGCCGAAGCTGCCGCACCGCGTGTGCCCGCACTGCGGCTACTACAAGGGCAAGCAGGCGATCAACACGTAAGCGTCGCGCGGAACTTGCTCGCGGATCTGCGCGTCCACCAGGCGACATCACTCGTAGGGGCGGGGCTTGTCCCGCCCGGATCCGACGGGCGGCCGCGAGGGCCGCCCCTACGATCGGCACGCGCACCGTCGCACCTGTAATCGGCCTCGTATAATCGCGCTGCCTTGATCCCTTTCCGACACGCGACATGCGCATCGCAGTAGATGCGATGGGCGGCGATCACGCCCCCCTCGTCAACGTGGACGGCGCCGTCGCGGCCGCTCAGGAGTACGGCATCGAGACGCTCCTCGTCGGAAAGACGTCGGCCCTCGAGCGCCTGCTCCGCGATGCCGGTTACCGCGGCGACAAGATCGAGATCGTCGAAGCGCCCGAGGTCGTGACGATGGAGGAGCCGGCCACCGCCGCCCTCCGCAAGAAGCGCAACTCCTCCATCCGGATCGCGGCGAACTGCGTCCGGGACGGCCGCGCCGCCGGCCTCGTCTCGGCCGGCCACACGGGCGCCGCCATGGTCTCGGCCAAGATGGTCATCGGAACGATCGAAGGCGTCGACCGGCCGGCGCTCGCCGCGATTCTTCCCAACCTCTCCGGGCACTGCCTCCTCCTCGATGTCGGCGCCAACCCGGACGCGCGCACGCCGCACTTCAAGGAGTTCGCGGTGATGGGCTCGATCTATGCCCAGCTCGTCTTCGGGAAGAGATCGCCGACGATCGGCCTCATGTCGATCGGTGAGGAGGAGGGCAAGGGAAGCGCGAGCTCGAAGGAAGCCTTCAAAACGCTCAAAGAGACGGGCCTCAACTTCGTCGGCAACGTCGAGGGCCGCGAGGTCTTCAACGGCAAGGTGGACGTCATCGTCACCGACGGCTTCACGGGCAACGTCATCCTGAAAGTGTCCGAGGCGCTCGCCGAGATGGTCGAGAACATGCTCCGCGAGGAGATCAAGAAGACGCTCAAGGCCTCGGTCGGCTTCCTGCTCTCGCGCTCGGCCTTCCGCAGCTTCAAGTCCCGGATCGACTATTCGGAGTACGGCGGCGCGCCGCTGCTCGGCGTGAAGGGGTGCGTCATCATCTGCCACGGGCGCTCGAGCGCGAAGGCGGTGAAGAACGCGATCCGGCTCGCGGCCGAGTTCTCGCGCCAGGGTCTCGCCGAAAAGATCCAGTCCTCGATCGCGGCCCTCCACGCCAACGAGGCGCGCGGGCAGGCGCAATGATCCGCGCGCGGGTGACCGGCGTCGGCTCGGCCGTGCCGAAGAAGATCCTGTCGAACGCAGATCTCGAGAAGCTCGTCGAGACGTCCGACGAGTGGATCGTCACGAGAACGGGCATTCGGGAGCGGCGGATCGTGTCGCCCGGGGAGAAGTTCTCCGACCTCTGCACGCGCGCCGCGGAGACGGCGCTGAAGCGCGCGAAGGTCGAGGCCAAAGACGTCGACATGATCCTCGTCGGGACGATCTCCGGCGACATGCCGTTCCCCGCGACGGCCTGCCTCGTGCAGCACAACCTCGGGGCGACGCGGGCGGCGGCCTGCGACATTTCCGCGGCCTGCGTCGGCTTCCTCTACGGGCTGCACCTCGCCGACGGACTCATCCAGTCGCAGAAGGCGGAGCGCGTCCTCGTGATCGGCGGCGAGATCCTCTCGCGCTACGTGGACTGGACCGACCGCTCGACCTGCGTCCTCTTTGGGGACGGCGCCGGCGCCGTGCTGCTCGAGGCGTCCAAGGGCGACCACGGGATCCTCGGCACGCGCATGAAGTCGAACGGCGCCTACGCCGACTTCATCCACATGCCCGGCGGCGGATCGAACCATCCGGCCAACGACCCGAAGTCGATCGAGGAGCGGCTGCCGTACATCAAGATGAAGGGCAACGAGACGTTCAAAGTCGCCGTGAAACTGATGGCCGACATCAGCGCGGAGGTTCTCTCGGAACAGGGATTCCGCCGCGAGGACGTGCGCCTCTTCATTCCCCATCAGGCGAACGCGCGCATCATCGACGCGGTGGGCGCGCGGCTGAAGTTTCCCGCGGACTGTGTCTACAAGAACGTGGACCGCTACGGGAACACGTCCGCCGCGTCGATTCCGATCGCGCTCGACGAGTGCCAGCAGAGAGGGCTCCTCAAGGACGGCGACCTCGTGCTGATGACGGCGTTCGGCGCCGGGCTCGTGTGGGGCTCGGTGCTGCTGCGCTGGTGAACGGGCGGGGCCGATGAGCCCGCTCGCCCTTCTGTTTCCGGGGCAGGGCTCCCAATCCGTCGGGATGGGGAAGACGCTCGTCGAGGCGTCGCGCGCGGCGCGCGCCGTCTTCGAGGAGGCCGACGCCGTTCTGGGCCTCCCGCTGACGCGCCTCTGCTTCGAAGGGCCCGAGACGGAGCTCCAGCAAACGGCCAACACCCAGCCGGCGATCCTCACGCACTCGATCGCGGCGTTCCGAGACCTCGAATCCCGGTTTCCGGAGCGTTTGGAAGGCGCGGCCTTCGCCGCCGGGCATTCGCTCGGCGAGTACTCGGCCAACGTCGCCGCCGGCGCGCTCACGTTCGCCGACGCCGTGCGGCTCGTCCGGTCGCGCGGCGAGCGGATGCAGGAGGCGGTCCCATCCGGCGTGGGCGCGATGGCGGCGATCCTGGGCCTCGCGCCGGAGGCCGTCGAGGCCGCTTGCCGCGACGCCGCGCTAGGCGAGGTCGTGGCGCCGGCGAACTTCAATTCGCCGGAGCAAACGGTCATCGCGGGGCACGCGGCGGCCGTCGCGCGAGCCTCGGCGCTCTGCACCGAGCGCGGCGCCAGGCGCGTGGTGCCGCTGCCGGTCTCGGCGCCGTTTCACTGCGCGCTCATGGCGCCGGCGCGCGAAAAGATGACGCCGCTCCTCGAGGCGGCGATATTTCGCGACGCGCGCTGGCCGATCGTGACGAACGTGGACGCGGCGCCGGCGTCCGAAGGGTCGGCGCTGCGGCGGGCGCTCGTGCGCCAGATCGATTCGACGGTCCGGTGGGTCGACTCGGTGCGCCGCCTGGCGGCGGACGGCGTGACGCGGGGCCTCGAGATCGGGCCGGGAACCGTGCTCTCCGGCCTCGTGCGCCGGATCGACAAGGCCGTGAAGGTCGAGGCGTACGCCGGATGAGCGGCCGCGCGGCGCGGTTCTTCGCCGGAGCCGCCGTTCTCGCCCTCGCGTCGGCGTGCGCGTCCGCGCCGCGGGCCGATACCGCATCCATCGACGACGCCGTCGCTTCGGCCTCGGCGCGTTGCGGCTGCCGGATCGGCGTCGCGGCCAAGCACCTCGAGAGCGGGCGGACGTACGAGCATCTGGCCGACGCCGAGTTCGAGGGCGCCTCGGTCACGAAGATCGCCGTGCTGACCGAAGCCATGGCCGCCTCGCGCGAGGGCCGGATCCGCCTCGCGGACCGCTGGACGATGACCGAGTCCGAGAAGGCGGACGGGTCGGGCGTGCTCGCGATGCTCGACGATGGCCTCGCGCCGACGTGGAGCGATCTCCTGACCCTCATGATCGGGCCGTCCGACAACACCGCCACGAACGCCTGGATCGAGCGGCTCGGCATCGCTTCGGTCAACGCGCGCATGGAGTCGCTCGGCCTCGCGCACATCCGTCTCCTCGGCATGCTTCCGGCGTACGCGCGGCGCGACGAGGAGCCCTCGCCGTGGAAGGGCTTCCGATTCGGCTTGCTGACGCCTCGGGATGTGGCGGCCTGGTACGAGCGGGTCGCGCGGGGCGAGCTCCTGGACGCGGAATCGTCCGGCCGCATCTTCGGCTATCTCGACAAGGACCCGACGCGTCTGCGCGCGGCGCGGCGCTTCTCCTCCGATGCCCTCTGGGCGGGCAAGTCCGGAAGCATGAGCGGCGTGCGAAACGACTCGGGAATCCTGCGGACGAAGAAAGGCCGGTTCGTGCTCGTCGTCTTCACCGACGGCAGCGCCGCGTCGGCGCCCAACGCCGCGGACCATCCATCGGTCATCGCGATCGCGGACGTCTCGAAGGCCATCGTGGACGCGTGGAGCCGGGCACTGCCCGATCTGCCGGAGAAGCCGAGATGAGTTGTCGGTCGACTGACGACCGATAACTGTAGACTTTCGCCGCCATGTCCCGATTCGCCAATCGCACCGCCCTCGTGACCGGCGCCTCGCGCGGCATCGGCGAGGCCGTCGCGCGCCGTCTGGCCGCCGAAGGAGCGCACGTCATCGCGGCGGCGCGCACCGCGGCGGCGCTCGAGAAGGTCGTCGGCGAGATCGCGGCCGCAGGCGGGTCGGCGTCCGCGCTGACGATGGACCTTTCGGACGCCGGGTCGATCGAGGCCGGCGCGAAACAGGCGCTCGCGTCGCCGGCTGGCGTCGACATTCTCGTGAACAACGCCGGCGTCACCGAGGACAACCTCATCCTCCGCATGTCGCGCGAGGCCTGGGACCGCGTGCTCGGCACGAACCTGACCGGAACATTCCTGCTGACACAGGCCATCGTCAAGGGGATGGTGCGGAAGCGATACGGCCGGATCGTCAACATCAGCTCCGTCGTCGGGATCATCGGCAACCCGGGCCAGGCCAACTACGCGGCGTCCAAGGCCGGTCTCATCGGCCTGACCAAGAGCGTCGCGCGCGAGCTCGCGTCGCGAAACATCACCTGCAACGCGGTGGCCCCGGGTTTCATCGAGACGGAGATGACGCAGAAGATGACGCCGCAGGCGCGCGAGGCGCTCACGGGCCAGATCCCCGTCGGGCGGCTCGGCTCGCCCGCGGACGTGGCCGACGCGGTCGCTTTTCTCGCGTCGGAGGCCGCCTCCTACATCACCGGGCACGTCCTGACGGTCTCGGGCGGCCTCGCCATGTGAAGCCCGGCGGGCTCTTGCCTGAGGTTAGTATCTGGGGAAGAATACGGCGGCCTGACCAGCAGGGAGGACGAATGAGTGTCGAAGAGAAGGTGAAGAGCATCATCGTCGAGCAGCTCGGCGTGGACGCGAACGAGGTGACCGCGGAGGCGTCCTTCGTGGACGACCTCGGCGCGGACTCCCTCGACACGGTGGAGCTCGTCATGGCGTTCGAAGAGGCCTTCAACATCGAGATCCCCGACGAATCGGCCGAGAAGATCCAGAAGGTCAAGGACGCCATCGACTACATCGAGAAGCACTCCTCGAAAAACTGATCTCCCATGCCTCGTCTCTCCTCTCCCCGCCGCGTGGCCGTGACGGGGGTGGGCCTCATCTCTCCGCTCGGCATCGGTAACGCGGAGAACTGGTCCGCCCTCCTCGCGGGAAAGAGCGGCATCGGTCCGATCACGCGCTTCGACGCGTCGGCCTTCGCGTCGCGCGTGGCGGGAGAGGTCAAGGGCTTCGACCCGGGCCTCTACATCGAGAAGAAGGAAATCAAGAAGATGGACACCTTCATCCACTATGCGATGGGGGCGGCCCACTTCGCGATGGAGGACTCGGGCCTGCCGGTCACGGACGCGAACCGCGAGCGGATCGCGGTCGTCGTCGGATCGGGCATCGGCGGCCTTCCGCTCATCGAGAGCATGCAGCGCAAGTACGTCGAGGGGGGCAACAACCCCCGCGTCATCACGCCCTTCTTCATCACGGGCCTCATCGTGAACGAGGCCGGGGGCAACATCTCGATCAAGTACGGCTTGAAGGGCCCGAACCTCGCCACCGTGACGGCCTGCACGACGGGCGCGCACGCGGTGGGCGAGGCGTACCGGATGATCCAGTACGGCGACGCCGACGCGGCGATCGCCGGCGGCACGGAATCGGTGATCACGCCGCTCGCCGTGGGCGGCTTTGCCGTCATGAAGGCGTTGACGGGACGCAACGACGAGCCGCAGCGCGCCTCGCGGCCCTGGGATCGCGACCGCGACGGGTTCGTGATCAGCGAAGGCGCCGGCATCCTCGTGCTCGAGGAGCTCGAGGGCGCAAAGAAGCGCGGAGCACGGATCTACGCCGAGCTCGTCGGTTACGGCATGTCGGGAGACGCGTTTCACATCGCCGCGCCTTCGGCCGACGGCGACGGGCCGTCGCGCGTCATGCGCAACACGCTCGCGGACGCCGGCGTGGCCGCGGAGGAAGTCGACTACATCAACGCCCACGGGACCTCGACGCCGCTCGGCGACAAGGCCGAGACGCTGGCGATCAAGAGGGTCTTCGGAGACCACGCGAAGAAGCTCGCCGTGTCGTCCACGAAGTCGATGACGGGGCACCTGCTCGGCGCGGCCGGCGGGCTGGAGTCGGCGATCTGCGTGCTCGCGATCCACCACGGCGTCATTCCGCCGACGATCAACTACGAGAACCCGGACCCCGAGTGCGACCTCGACTATGTGCCGAACACGCCGCGGCCGGCGAAGCTCCGGTACGCGCTGAACAACTCGTTCGGTTTCGGCGGCACGAACGGCAGCCTGCTCTTCCAGAGCGTGGACTGAAGAGGACCTGTCGCCATGAACTCGCTCGTCGCCGTCGCCTACGTTCCGGACACCGAGACGAAGATCAAGATCGCCGCCGACGGCAAGGCGATCGACGAGTCCGACGTCAAGTGGATCGTCTCGCCGTACGACGAGTACGGGCTCGAGGAAGCGATCAAGACGAAGGAAGCGAAGGGCGCGGGAGCGGTCACGGTCGTGTGCGTCGGCCCCGAGCGCGCGAAGACGGGCCTGCGCGAGTGCCTCGCCCGCGGAGCCGACGACGCGATCTGGGTGGACTCGGGCGACTCGCGTTACCTCGACGCGCTCGCGACGGCCAAGGCGATCGCGGCCGTCGCGAAGGAGGGGAAGTACGACTTCCTCTGGTTCGGGCAGAAGGGAGTCGGCTACGACGAGTCGCTCGTCGGACCGATGGTCGCGGAGCTCGTGGACCTGCCCCACGTCGGCAACGTCGTGAAGCTCGAGATCGGCGACGGGAAGATCACCGCGCACCGCGAGATCGAGGGCGCGCACGAGCTCGTCGAGTGCTCGCTGCCGGCCGTTCTGACGGCGCAGAAGGGCTTGAACGAGCCGCGGTACGCGTCGTTGAAGGGCATCATGGGCGCGAAGAAGAAGCCGATCGCCGAGAAGAAGCTCTCGGCGATGGGCATTCCCGAGGCGGACGCGGCCGGCGCGAAGACGCGCTGGAGGAAGCTCGAGCTGCCGCCCGCCCGGAAGGCCTGCCACCTCGTCTCGCCTGACGATCCTGTAGCGGCCGGGAAAGAGCTCGTCAGATTGCTGAGAGAGGAGGCGAAGGTCATCTAGGTCGGCGTAGGGGCGGCCCCTGCGGCCGCCCACGGGCGGGGACAAGCCCCGCCCCTACGCGGCCGAGACCAATGCGGCAATGAAATTCCTCGTCTTCATCGAACAGCGCGACGGCAAGATCCGCAAGGCGTCCCTCGAGGCGCTCTCGCTCGCGCGGAAGCTCTCCGGAACGCCCGCCGCGGCGGTGCTTCCGGGCAAAGGCGTGGCGGCGCTCGCGAAAGATCTCGGCGCCTACGGCGCGGGCGTCGTGTACGTGGCCGACCGCGACGAGCTCGCGCTGTACGGCACCAAGGGCTACGTCGGGGCGCTCGACGCGGCCGCGAAGAAGGAGGGTCCCGACGCCGTGCTCATCGCGGCGACCGCGATGGGCAAGGACATGGCGCCGCGGTTCGCCGCGCGCAACGACGTCTCGGTGCTCGCCGACGTGATGGACCTGCGGCTCGAGGGCGACCGGCTCGTGGGATCGCGGCCGGTCTACTCGGGCAAGGCCCGCGCCGAGGTGGACTGCGGCGCGGCGAAGCTGCAGGTCGCGACGACGCGCCCGAACGTGTTCGCGGCGGAGACGCAGGCCGGCGCGCCGGCGGCGCGCGTCGAGACGCTCGAGCTCGGGGATCTCCAGCCGCGCGCCCGCGTCGTCAAGGTCGAGACCTCGGAATCGAAGGAGCTGGACGTCGCGGAGGCCGACGTCATCGTCTCGGGCGGGCGCGGCATCAAGGGGCCGGAGAACTGGCCGGTGATCCGCGATCTCCAGGAAGCGCTCGGCGCGGCGCTCGGCGCGTCGCGCGCGGTCGTGGACGCCGGCTGGATCGATCACCAGCACCAGGTCGGCCAGACCGGCAAGGTCGTCTCGCCGACGCTCTACGTCGCCTGTGGAATCTCCGGGGCGATCCAGCATCTGGCCGGGATGGGGACCTCCAAGGTCATCGTCGCGATCAACAAGGATCCCGAGGCGCCGATCTTCAAGGTCGCGACCTACGGCGTCGTCGGCGATCTCTTCGCGATCGTCCCGGAGTTCGCAAAAGCGGTGAGGGCAGCGAAGGCGGAATAGCTGACAGCGCCGAGTCGGTCGGCTAGACTCCCGGCGTGCCGAAGCTGCCGACCGAGCGTCTGATCCTCGGGCTCCCCGGCACGGTCTTCTTCGGCCTCCTCGTCCTCTTCGCGATCGTCGCCTTCGTCTACTCCGCGAGCCGCCGCATCCGCGTGCTGCTCGCCGGCGCGCCCGATCCGCGCTTCGATCGCATCGGCCTCCGGGTCCGGAAGACCCTCGAGTACGCGTTCGCGCAGAAGCGGATGTTTCGCGACTTCTACGCGGGCGTCTTCCACATCTTCATCTTCGGCGGCTTCGTCGTCCTCACGGTGCGCACGGGCGAGCTCGTGCTCGAGGGGCTGTGGCCGGGACTCGTCCTCCTTCCCGGAACCGCCGGCAACCTCTACACGCTCGCGAAGGACGTGTTCGAGGTGCTCGTTCTCGTCGGCGTCGCGATGGCCGTCTACCGGCGCGCCTTCGCGCGGCCGGCGCGCCTCGACCTCACGGCCGACGCCTGGTTCGTTCTGTTCCTGATCGCGCTCCTGATCTTGGCGGACCTCGTCGCCGAGGGCGCCCGGGTCGCCCTCGCGCCGCAGCTCGCGAGCCGCTGGGCACCGGCCGTCGCGGTGATCGCGCGCCGGCTCGCCGGCGTCTCGGCGCCGACGCTGCAGGGCATCTACGAGTGGGCCTGGTGGACCCACCTCGTGGACATCCTCTTCTTCGGCAACTACCTGCCGTACTCGAAGCACTTCCACATCCTGACGGCGGTCCCGAACGTCTTCTTCATGAAGCTCGACCCGCCGGGCCGCCTCATGACGCCCGACCTCGAGAAGTCCGAGCGGTTCGGCGCCTCGAGAGTCGAGGACCTGACGTGGAAGTCGATGCTCGACGGCTACGCCTGCACCGAGTGCGGCCGCTGCCGCGTCGTGTGCCCGACCGTGCTGACGGACAAGCCGCTCGACCCGCGGCTCCACATCGCCGCGATCCGCGACGCGGTGTACGAGGCGACGCCGGAGATCCTCGCGGCGGCTTCGGGCCGCGGGAACGGAGCGGACGGCAGCGGGCAGGCCCGGCGCGACCTCGTCGGCGGCTGGATCTCGGAGGACACGATCTGGGCCTGCACGACCTGCGGGTTCTGCACGTCCGCGTGCCCGGTGTTCATCGTGCCGGCGGTGGACAAGATCGTCGAGATGCGGCGCTATCTCGTGCTCGACAAGGCGGAGTTCCCGAAGGAGATGCAGACGGCGTTCCGCGGAATGGAGACCAACGGCAACCCGTGGGGGATCGCCGCGGCCTCGCGCGCCGACTGGGCGAAGGAGCTGCCCGTCGTGACGATGGCGGAGGCGCGGGGCCGCGACATCGACGTCCTCTTCTGGGTCGGCTGCGCCGGATCCTACGAGGACCGCGCGAAGAAGGTCTCGCGCGCGCTCGTCGAGCTGCTTCAGGCGGCCGGCGTTTCGTTCGCGATCCTCGGCGTCGAGGAGACGTGCAACGGCGACTCCGCGCGCCGCATGGGCAACGAATACCTCTTCCAGATGCTCGCGCAGCAGAACGTCGAGACGCTGAACGGGTACGGCGTGAAGAAGATCGTCACGAACTGCCCGCACTGCTTCAACGTGATCAAGAACGAGTATCCGGACTTCGGCGGCAAGTACGACGTGATGCACGGCACGGAGCTCGTGTCGAAGCTCATCGGGGAGGGCAAGCTGAAGATGACCGGCCGCGTCGAGGAGTCGATCAGCTTCCACGACCCGTGCTACCTCGGGCGCTACAACGGCGTGTACGACGCGCCGCGGCGGATTCTCGAGTCGATTCCGGGACTGCGGCTCCAGGAGCTTCCGCGGTCGCGCGAACGCGGCCTCTGCTGCGGGGCCGGCGGCGGCCGCATGTGGATGGAGGAGAAGCTCGGCACCCGGATCAACCAGGCGCGCATGAGGGAAATCGCGGAAGCCGGGACCGGCGCCGTCGGCGTCTCGTGCCCGTTCTGCATGGTCATGCTCGGCAACGCGAAGGAAGAGATCGGCGTCGCGACCCAACCCTTCGACGTGCTCGAGCTCGCGCGCCGGGCGATGGCCTAGCGCCTCTCGTCAGGCCTCTTCGGCGCCGAGAACCTTCTCGATCCGCCGGTCCGGCACGAGCCAGATGAGCGCGGCGAGGACGTAAAGGGCCTCGGCGACCGCCGGCGACCAGAACGAGACCGGGATCGCGACGAGGTAGATGATGGGGGAGAGCTTTCCCTTCCAGTCCGTCCCGACGGCCTTCCGCAGCAGCGAGTCCTCGCCCTGCGACGCGATGATGCGTTGCTGCAGGACCCAGTAGGCGATCGCGGCCATGAGCAGGACCGCGCCGTAGAGCGCGGACGGGGCCGCCGCGAAGTGGTTCTCGCCCATCCAGGCCGTCGTGAACGGGATGAGCGACAGCCAGAAGAGCAGGTGCAGGTTCGCCCAGAGGATCGGCCCCGTCACCCGGTGGACGGTGTGCAGCATGTGGTGATGGTTGTTCCAGTAGATCCCGAGATAGATGAAGCTCAGGACGTAGGACAGAAAGACCGGCAACACCGGCGCCAGCGCGGCGAGCGTCACGCCGCGAGGCACCTTCAGCTCGAGCACCATGATGGTGATGAGGATGGCGATGACGCCGTCGCTGAATGCCTCGAGCCGGCTCTTGCCCATGCTTAGCAGGCTGCTGAAAAATGGATGCGGGCGTCGAGTCCGGCTATCGGCCGCAGGCGTTCGCTTCGCGAACGGCGGCCGAGAGTTCTAGCTCGGACCGCGCTTGAGCCCTCCGGGCCGAAACTCTCGGCTGCCGGTCGTCTTCGACCGCCGCAGCCGGATGTCATCGCTCCTCGCCAATGCTCTCGCATCGCCGCATTACCTCCGCTGCGCTTCCTCGGATCTGACCCCGCGGCGCTCGTAACGCCATCCCACACCATTTTTCAGCAACCTGCCTAGCGCCTTCGCCGCCGCGCCACCGGTCCCTGGAAGGCGTCCCGGAGGATCTCGATCGACGGATTCTCCCCCGGCTTCTCGAGGATCGCGACGACGTCGAAGCGGCAGACGGGCGGCGGCGCGTTCCGGCCCGCGAGATACGCCTCGGCCGCCCGGAAGATCCGCCGCTGTTTCTCCGCCGTCACCGCCGCTGCGGGGGAGCCGAAGCTCTCGCCGCTTCGTCCCTTCACCTCGATGAAGCAGAGCGTGCCGCGATCCTCGGCCACGAAGTCGATCTCGCCCATCCTCGTGCGGAAATTGCGCGAGAGGATGCGATAGCCCTCGGCCTCGAGCGCCTTCTCGGCCGCGCGCTCCCAGTCGTACCCGGCGCCACGCGATCCGCCCGGTCGCGCCGGCAGGCCGCGGAGGCGCTCTGCGATGCGTCGCGCCCACGACATGGGAATCATCCGGCGATCCTAACCAACTCCCTCGCCTCGCGGTCGCGTGTTAGAATCGTCCGAACTCGTCACAGGAGAGCGGTTTGAGCGAAACGGACCTGCGGTACACGTTTACGTGCCCGAACTGCTCCGGCAACTACGCCATTCTCCTCGAGCGTATTCCGCCGGTACAGGCGCGGTTCCGGTGTCCGCACTGTCAGCAGCCCATGGATTTCCCGTCCCGCGACGAGGCCCGGGTCTACGCGCGCCTGCAGGCTCAGAGCGAGCCGGCCGAGGCGGTGGCGGCCGGCATGGTCGCCGACGCGCCCCTGGCTCCCGCGGCGACGCTTTCCGCGCCGAAGTCCCGTCCCTGGACGCCTCCGGCTCCCGGGTCCCTGGCTCCCGATCCCGGCGAGAACGGCGCGGACCAGCGATTCCGCGTCGAGAAACAGGGATTCGAGAACGACGTGTTCGACCGGCGCGGCATCCGAAACCTGATCCGCACCGGCGAGGTGTCCGCCGAGGATTTCGTGTCGGTCAACGAGGCGGCGCCCGTCGCCGCCGGCGAAGTGCAGTTCCTGAAGTCGCTCTTCAAGCTGCGCGCGACGTCGAACGTCACGCCGCCGCCGCGCTGCCGCGCGCATACGGACCTCGTCGCCCACTACAAGTGCCAGGACACCGCCCGTCCGCTCTGCGAGGAGTGCGCGCCCGAGAAGAAGTTCGGAAACGCGACCGCGCGCGTCTGCTCGCACTGCGGTGGAACCGCGGTCGAGCTCGCCCCGGCCATCGAGGCGTAGCGCCCCGGGGCCCTCCGGGTCCGCGCGGCGAAGCGGACTCCGGTCTCGGCCCGATATGATTCGCGATCCTTACTCCAGGGAGGGGCAACGCATCCCTTCGTCCTGAGATCGGTCGGATCGGGAATCCTCGCGGCGGGAGTGTTCCTGGGAGGGACGGTCGTTGCTTGCGGCCAGTCCGGGGCACCTGGCCCGGAGGCTCCTGCCGACCAGCCGAAGCCTCTTCGGCTCCCGTTTTTGGCGGACGAGGCCCGAAAGCGCGGCGAGGATCTGCCGCTCCCTTTCGGCGTGGGTCTCGTCTATTTCTTCCTGCATCGGGACATCAAGATCCGGGACCTCCGTGTCGGGCGCAACGGCGCTCCGCCGACTTCCGTCAGCCAATTTGCGCAGCTCGCCTCGGTCGCCAACGTGAACAACCTCAACCTGCGAATGGACGTCTGGATCTTTCCCTTTCTCAATCTCCACGCGATCGTCGGCGGGATCTGGAACCGGTCCACGACCAACGTCGAGGTGACGTTGCCGCCGATCACCGGCGGAGGCGAGCCTCGGCAGTTTCTCTTCGCGGTGCCGACCGAGCTCAGCGGATCGGTGGGAGGCCTCGGACTCACGCTGGCTGCCGGCTTCGGCTCCTTCTTCGCCGCGGCCGATCTCAACGCGGCCCGCGCGGACATGGGATTCAGCGACCGCTACAAGACGTTCCTTCCCTCACTGCGTGTCGGCTGGAACGGGAAGTTGGGCTCGCATCCCGCGCGGGTGTGGCTGAACGCGACGTACTGGCACACCACTGCCGTTGCCAAGGGGACCGTCGGCGATCCCGACGGAGGGACGCTCTCGTTCGAGGTCGATCAGGGCCCGCTCCATCCCTTCATGTACGGAGTGGGTTTTTCCTACGGATTTTCCCGCCGTGTCGAATTCGTCGCCGATTTCGCGAACGATTTCCACGGCGGCTGGTCCGTGACGGCGGCTCCGGTCTTCCGTTTCTGAGGTCAGGGAAGCCTCACCGCGAAGATCGGAGAAAGCCTCGGACGAGGGCCGCGATCTCGTCGGCCGCAGTGTCGAGCGCGAAATGCCCTCCGTCCACGATGTGGACCTGCGCGGTGGGCACGTCGCGGCGGTAGGCCTCCGGCTCCGAGCTGTCGAAGGAGAGCTCGTACTTGCCCCAGATCACGAGGAGGCGCGGCTTCTTCTCCCGCATCCAGGCCTGCCACTTCGGGTACGAGGCGACGTTCGTGCGGTAGTCGTAGAAGAGGTCGCTCTGGATGTCGGCCTGGCCGGGCGCGTTGAGAAACCGGAATTCGTCGGTCCAGAGGTCCGGGTCGTAGCTCGCGGCGTTCGGGTCGCTCCCGACGTGCCGCGTCCGGGTCGTCTCGAGCGACAGCAGGTTCGTGCGCAGGGCGGCCTCGTTGGGCGCGCGATCGGCCCAGAACGCCCGGCGCGTCGCCCAGTTCGCTCCGAGGCCGGTGTCGTGCGCGACGGCGTCCTGAACGATCAGCGCTTCGACGCGATCCGGATGGGCCAGGGCCATGCGGAATCCGACCGGTCCGCCATAGTCCTGCATGTAGAGCGTGTAGCGCGCCAACCCGAGCGCCTCCGTGAAGCGGTTCATCACGTCGGCGAGATGGTCGAACGTGTACGCGAACTTCTTCGGATCCGGCCAGTCGCTGTGCCCGAAGCCCGGGTAGTCCGGGGCGACGAGGTGGTAGCGGTCGGAGAGCCGGGCGAACAGCGGCTCGAACATCCGCGAGGACGAGGGGACTCCATGGAGCAGGAGGATCGTCGGCGCGCTCTTCGGGCCGGACTCACGGTAGAAGATCGAGAGCCCGTCGATCGCGATCGTGCGATAGAAGGTCATGCGTTACGAATTGCTCGGTACTCCTCGTCGGTGACCTTCTCCATCCACTCCACGGTCTTGCCGTCGAGCGACTCGAGAATGGCGATGTGCGACATTGCCGTCGCCGGCGCGGCGCCGTGCCAGTGCTTCTCGCCGGGCGGGCACCAGACGACGTCGCCCGGCCGGATCTCCTCGATCGGGCCTCCCCAGCTCTGCACGCGGCCGCAGCCGTCGGTCACGATCAGCGTCTGACCGAGGGGATGGGTGTGCCAGGCCGTCCGCGCGCCGGGCTCGAAGGTGACGCTCAAGGCGATCACGCGCGCCGGCGGCGGGGCCTTGTGGATGGGGTCGAAACGCACGGTCCCCGTGAAATTCTCGGCCGGCCCCCGGCCGGAGGCCTGCGAGCCGCTTCGCTTGATGTCCATGTGGCCATCCTATTTCCCTAATCTCTCGAAGCGGTAGGCGAGCTCCGGGCCGCCCCGTCCTTCGTACGCGAGCTGCGCGACGAGAAGCGCGAACGGCTCCGTGTAGCGGGCCATCCGCAGCGGCCCGGCGTCCATCGGATCGAAGCCGCAGTCCCGGATCAGCGTGGACGCCACGCGCCTGGCCTTCGCGTCGTCGCCGCAGTACACGAGACTCGGCCGCCGGGCGCGGCGACGGGCTTCGAAGACGCCGAAGAGCACCTCGCTCGGAACGGTGTTGAACGCGGAGACGACCCGGGCCTTCGGAATCTTCTTGGCGAGCCGCTCCGCGCCGGAAGACGTGTGCGCGACGACGAGGCCGGTATCGTCGGCGTTCATGGGCAGTGAGCAGCTCACCACCACCTTGCCCGACAGGCCGCCGGCCTGTTTCACGACGTCGTCGACGCGCGACCAGTGCACTGCGAGGAGGAGCGCATCGGCGTCCTTCGCGGCTTCGGCCGGCGTGCCCGCCCGGGCCTTGCCCCGCGCCTCGCGCGCCAGCTTCCGGAGCTTTGCTTCGTCGCGCACGTAGCTGAAGACGACCTCGTGCCCGGCGCGGGCAAAGATCGTCCCGAGCTTCGCGCCCATCAATCCGGAACCCAGGATGCCGACGCGCATGACCCCTCCCTCGGGACGCTCGCCGAGCCGCAGAGGCTTGACCGCTGGCGAGCCGTCCGATATTCTCCGCTGTCCCTGCGGGAATAGCTCAGTGGTAGAGCGCCACCTTGCCAAGGTGGATGTCGCGGGTTCGACCCCCGTTTCCCGCTCCAGACCTCACAATCACTTCCGAGCCCCGAAGCCTGAGCCTGGGGCTCGTGTTCTCGTTTTGTTCCTGGTGCGCTGCTGGAGCGCGCCCCACTTCTGACAGCCCCGCTGGCGCCGGCCCGTGGCGCTATGCCGGCGTCGTCGTCCCCGCGTCCGTCTCGCCTCGTTGCTCGCGCACCTCGCGCGAAAAGAGCGTGATTGCCGGATCACCGAGGAATCGAAGCAGCAATCCGCTCCACGACCGATGGAAGACCAGACCGTCGTACGCCTCCGGCGCCGCCTCGCGGATCCGAGGAAGGCGATTCCAGGGTACCGAGGGGAAGTCGTGGTGCTCGTTGTGAAACCCGACGTTGAACGCGACGGTGTTGAGCGGACCGTAATAGCTGTACGTCTCCTGGGGTGGCGCGAACACGTAATGCTCCTGAATCCACCGGGCGCCCAGCGGATGCAACCCGAGGCCGAAGAAGACCGACAGGAGAAGGTAGAAGAAGGCCTTCGGGCCCATCCAGACGTAGACGGCGGCATCGAACGCGATCTGAACCAGGAAGTTCAAGACCACCCACCGGTCGACCGGGCGAATTTCCCGAAGTCTCGGCGGGCGCGTGATCTGAAAGATCGGGAAGAGGAGCATCCAGACGGCCTTGCCGAGAGGGGAGTGCCCGATCAATCGCGCTTCCCACCGATTGGGCACGTCCGCGTCGAGCTCGTAGACCCCCTGATACGCGTGATGCTTGAGGTGGTACCGTTGAAAGGACACCGCACTCGGCAGGATGTGAGGCAGGTTCGCCAGGATTCCCGCGAAGGTGTTCCATCTTGGCTCGCGAAAGAGCAGGTTGTGCGTGCATTCGTGGATCATCACCCAGAGGGCGTGGCTGGCGAACGCGCCGATGAGCATCGAGGCGCCAATCACCAGCGGCCACGACTGCGACCGGAGAAGGAAGGCGAGAGCGAGCTGCAGGCCGACCGCGCCGAGGATGATCGCCAGACTGGAAGGATTGAGGCCGATGAGGCCCCGGATCTCGGGGTGCGCGGCGAGAATGCGCGCGGTCCGTCTGCGGTGCGGCGGCGGGCCGGAGGAGTGCAGGAAATCTCCTCTCATCGGCGACCCCGTCGCGCGGCCGGGCGGGCGAAGGCGCCCCTCGAGACGGACGAGAGGCGGACGATGTTGGCGGCGCTGTCGCAAGAAGGAGTCATCTCGTCACTATGCTACTCCGCCAGCACCTTGTGAACGAGCTGGATGCAGACGGAGCCCTCGCCCACGGCGGCCGCCACGCGCTTGACGCTCCCCGCGCGGACGTCTCCGACCGCGAAGACGCCGGGCCGGTTCGTTTCGAAGAGAAGGGGATGCCGTCGGAGGGGCCACCCGGATGCCGCGAGATCGGACGGCTGGAGATCCGGCCCGACCTTCACGAACCCCTTCTCGTCCAGCGCCACGCAGCCCTCGAGCCAGCCCGTGTTCGGGTTCGCTCCGGTCATCAGGAACACGTGGCGAATGGGGACGGTCGTGAGCTTGCCGTCCGCTGAGTCCGACCAGGTCACGCTCTCCAGGCTGTCGGCCCCTTCGAGCGCGACGATCCGGGTGCGCGTCTTGATCTCGATGTTGGGCGTTTCCTCGATCCGGCGGATCAGGTAGCGGGACATCGTCTCCGAGAGCCCCGGTCCCCGGATCAGCATGTACACGCGCCGCCGGCCCTCGGAGAGAAAGATCGCGGCCTGACCCGCGGAGTTCGCGCCCCCGACGACGATGACGTCTTCGCCCTGGCAGAGAAGCGCCTCCACCGGCGTCGCGCCGTAGTAGACGCCCACGCCTTCGAAACGGGAGAGGTTCGGGAGGTCGGGCTTGCGGTACTTCACGCCCGTGGCGATCACGACGGTTCGCGCGGCCACGGCGACCTCGGGGCCGAGGGCGATGCGATAGGGCCGGCGGCCGCACTCGAGCGCCGCGGCCGTCCGAGCCACGACGAGCTCCGCCCCGAATTTCTGCGCCTGCAGCAGGGCGCCGCTCGCCAGGTCCTGGCCGGAGACGCCCGTGGGGAATCCGAGATAGTTCTCGATGCGCGAGCTCGAGCCCGCCTGCCCGCCCGGCGCGGACGATTCCAGGACGAGCACGTCCAGGCCCTCCGAAGCCCCGTAGACCGCGGCGGCGAGGCCCGCGGGACCCGCGCCGATGACGACCACGTCGCGCACGACGTCCCGGCTCAAGCGGTTGAGACCCAGGCACTCCGCGGCTTCCTCGACCGTCGGCTTCTTCAAGACCTGCCTGCCGCTGCAGATCAGGACGGGCACGTCGTCGACGTCCACGCCGAAGCCCTCGAGCGTCGTCTGAACACCCGCGTCGTGGTCGGCGTCGAGGTACGTGTAGGGCTGGTTGTTGCGCGTCAGAAACTCCTGCAGCGTCAGAGTCCCCGCGGAGTGCCGGGATCCGATGAGCACGACGTTTCCGGCGCTCCGCGTCATGAGCAGGGCGCGGCGGAGAATGAACGCCCGGAGAAAGATCTGGCTCAGCTCCGGGTCGGTCACGATGAGACGGCGCACGCGCTCCGCGGGAACCTCGAGGACGCGGCCCCCGAGGCGCGCCCGCGCGCGAACGACCGCCGGATGGCCGGCGATGAGATCGACGTCGCCGGAAAAGTTGCCGGGACGGTGGACCGTCACGAGCGCGTCCCGGTCGGAGAGGATCTCGATCTCGCCGGCGAGCACCACCATGAGCGGGCGGTTCGTGCCGCCCGGCTCGAACAGGATTTCGCCGGCTTCGAACGCGCGTTCACCGCCGAGCGGCGAGATCCGCGCGATCTGGGCCGCCGTCAACGTCGGGAAGATGTCCCGCTCGGGAGCGCCCGGCGGAGGGCCTTCCGCACTCACGTTTCCGATCCAACCGGAAAAGGAGTCGCGTTGCAACCGGGTCACGCGGAGAGCTTTGCCGGCCGTCGCGTCCACGGCGGGTCGACCGCGACGGAGGGAACTTCACAGGGAATGCACATCGCGTGTTATGTCGCCCGGGCCCGTGACGGCGCGCATTAGGTGCCTTCGTGACCGCCCGGCGACACCTTCGTACATCTGGACTCCCTCCCACGCGACTGCTGTGATCCGGCCCGTCTCCGCTCGTGATAAGCCTCGAGACCGGGAAAAAGGAGAGTCCCATGAGAACGACGCGGCTCGTTGGCATAGCGACCCTGATCGTCGCGAACGGTCTGGCGTCGGGCGCGGCGCAGCCGCAGCAGCCGATGACCACGCGCACCGACCTCCAGCGGCACGATCTCAGCGTCCCCGGGCACGAAGCCGTCCAGGCCATCGTCGGCTTCGACGAGGGAGTAGTCGCTCCCCGGCACACGCATCCCGGCGAAGAGATCATCTACGTCCTCGAAGGCACGCTGGAGTATCAGGTCGAGGGGCAGCCCCCGAAGACCCTCAAGGCGGGTGACGTCCTGTTCGTCCCGGCGCGAACGATCCACTCGGCAAGGAACGTCGGCACGGGCCACGCGGCGGAGCTCGCCACGTACGTCGTCGAAAAAGGCAAGCCACTCCTCGTTCCGGCCCCGTGAGCGTGGAGCCCTCAACACAAACCGACGGAGGTCATGATGAGCAGCACATCCCCGATCGACATGAAGCTCGAGGTCGTCGTCATCCCCGTCTCCGACGTCGACCGCGCAACGAAGTTCTACGCGAGTCTCGGGTGGAGGCAGGACGTCACGCCACCGGGCTCCGGCATCGTGCAATTCACGCCGCACGGCTCCGGATGCTCGGTCCAGTTCGGCGCCAATCGAACGACGGCCGCGCCGGGGTCCGCTCAGGGCCTCTGGCTGATCGTGTCCGACATCCAGGCCGCCCTGGACAAGCTCGCCGCCGCCGGCGTCGCGGCGGACGAGGTCTTCCACATCGGCGACACGGGCAAAGCGAGCGGCCTCGATCCCCAGCGCCGGAGCTATCGCTCCTACGCGATGTTCCGCGATCCGGACGGCAACCGCTGGCTCTTCCAGGAGATCACGACGCGGCTTCCCGGGCGGATCGACTCCGCCGAGACGACGTTCGCCACCGCGTCGGATCTGGCGGCCGCGATGCGGCGCGCGGAGGCCGCCCACGGCGAGCACGAGAAGCGCACCGGTGTGAGAGACGCGAACTGGTCGGACTGGTATGCCGACTACATGGTGGCCGAGCAGTCCGGCGGGAAACTGCCGGTGTGAGAAGGTCATGAATCTGAACGTCACGTTGCCTTCGCTGCTCGAGCTTCGCGATCCTTCTCTATTCCTCCTCCGCCTGGTGGTGGCTCTCGTGTTCGGGACGAGCGGCTACTCCCACGCGATGGACCCGGTCGGCCGGGCGAAGAGCATCGAGCTCTCTCCGGGCGCGACGCGCGGACTCGGAGCGGCGGAGGTTCTGGGAAGCCTCGGCCTGGTCACCGGCGTCCTCATCCAGCCGGCGGCGATCGGCCTGATCCTCGTGGGCCTGGGGGCGATTCAGAAGAAAGCGTTCAAATGGAAGACCGGTATCTGGGGGAATGGCACCAACGGCTGGCACTACGACCTGATGCTCCTCTCCATGAACCTGGTCATCGTCGCGACGGCCGGCGGCGGCTGGGTTCTCCACATCGGCTGAAGGAAGTCTCATGCGCTCCGACATCAAACCCGGAGGCAGCTTTCCCGACTACGAGCTGCCCGACCAGACGAACACGCCGCGCCGGCTGAGCGCGCTGCAGGGCGAGGACCCGCTGATCCTCACGCTCGCGCGCGGCCACTACTGTCCGAAGGAGCACCAGCAGCATCGAGAGCTCGCCGCGTTCTACCCGAAGATCGCCGTGGCGTATACGCAGATCGCCACGATCTCCACCGACGACCACCACACGCTCCAGGAGTTCCGGGCGTCGCTCGGCGCCCAGTGGACTTTCCTCTCCGACCCGGGACGGACGGTCCAGAAGGACCTCGACATTGCGGAGTACACCGACCCCGAGCACAACCCGATGATCCCGCACACGCTCGTGCTCAAGCCGGGCCTCGTGATCCACCGCATCTACAACGGCTACTGGTTCTGGGGCCGCCCGTCGGCCGCCGACCTCTGGCACGACCTGCGCGAGGTGACGAGCGAGATCCGGCCGGACTGGGACCTCGCCAAACCGGGACTCCGCCAGGCCTGGGACGCGGGCGACCTCTCGCTCTTCCACGGATGGAACAAGCGGACGGGCCAGAAACCGGACGCGGACTGAGGAGAGGCGTTGACCACCGAGTCCACAGTCTCTCCGGCCCGCCGCGAGCCGGCGCTCGCCGGGCAGACCGTCGTCGTGATCGGTGGCACCTCGGGCATCGGGCTCGAGACGGCGCGGCTTGCCCGCGCCGAGGGAGCCGAGCTGATCCTCGCGGCGCGCGATCCGGATCGACTCGAGCGCATCGGGCGGGAGCTCGGAGCGCGCACCTCGGCCTTCGATGCCACCGATTTCCAACGGCTCGGCGAGTTCTTCGAGGATCTGCCGACGCCGATCGACCACGTGCTGGTCACGGGACCCGGCCCGTACTACGCGCCGCTCGCGGAGCTCGACCTCGACAGGGTGCGGCGGGACATCGAGGCCCATCTCCTGCTGCCGATCGAGGTCGCGCGTCGCGCCGCGAAGAGGGTGCGTCCGCCCGGTACGCTGCTCTTCATGGGTGGAACCGGCGGCCGGAGCACGGCGCGCGGTTTCGCCGTCATCTCGGCCCTCACGGCGGCGGGCCCCGCGCTGACGAAAACCCTCGCGCTCGAGCTCGCGCCCATCCGCGTCAACCTGATCGCGGCCGGGTTCGTCGACACGCCGCTGTCGGCGGCGCTCCTCGGCGATCAGATCGAGGCGCGCCGCGAGCAGCTGCGCAAGACGCTGCCGATCGGTCGCGTCGTCGGGCCGGCCGACGTGGCCGCGCTCGCGGTCCACATCATGACCAACACGTCACTCACAGGCGCCACCTACGACGTCGACGGCGGGCAGCAGCTCGTCGCCGGTTAGCGGAAGGAGTGAGACGATGCCCGCAGAGAAAGACCGCCTCGTGAGGCTTCTGTTTCCGAGAAAGGAGTTGACATGGGTTTCCTCACGACCAAGGACGGCACGCAGATCTTCTACAAGGACTGGGGCAAGGGGCAGCCCATCGTCTTCAGCCACGGCTGGCCGCTGTCGGCCGACGACTGGGACACGCAGATGCTGTTCTTCCTCAAGAACGGGTATCGCGTCATCGCCCATGACCGCCGGGGCCACGGCCGCTCCACCCAGACGAGCGACGGGCATGACATGGATCATTACGCCGACGACCTCGCGGCCCTCACCGCGCATCTCGATCTCAAGGGGGCCATTCATGTCGGCCATTCGACCGGCGGCGGCGAGGTGGTGCACTACCTGGCGCGGCACGGCGAGAGCCGCGTGGCGAAAGCGGCGATCTTGAGCGCGGTGCCGCCGCTGATGGTGAAGACGCCGGCGAATCCGGGCGGCCTGCCGAAGGAGGTGTTCGACGATCTTCAGGCGCAGCTCGCCGCCAGCCGGACCCGGTTCTATTACGAGCTGCCGGCGGGACCGTTCTACGGTTACAACCGGCCGGGCGCGACGCCGTCTCCGGCCGTCATCTGGAACTGGTGGCGCCAGGGAATGATGGGCGGCGCGAAGGCGCATTACGATGGGATCGTCGCCTTCTCGCAGACCGACTTCACCGAAGACCTGAAGAAGATCACCGTCCCGGTTCTGGTGATGCACGGCGACGACGACCAGATCGTGCCTTACGCCGATTCCGCCCCGCTTTCGGCGAAGCTGCTGAAGAACGGCACGCTGAAGACGTACCACGGCTTTCCGCACGGAATGCCGACGACGGAGGCCGAGACGATCAACCGGGACCTGCTGGCGTTCGTGAAGAGCTGAGGTCGAGGGATGGCGGTGGTCCGGGATTCCGAGGTTCGATTCTTGCAAGACCCCTCGGACCGGAGGAGACCGCGATGACGCCGCGCTCACCGAACGCCGAAACGGACGTGCTCATCGTCGGGGCCGGTCCGGTCGGATTGTTCCTCGCCAACGAATGCGCGCGCCGGGGGATGCGCTACCGGCTGGTCGAAGCGCGGGCCACACAATCCGAGCACTCGAAAGCGCTCGCGATCTTCCCGCGGACGCTCGAGATCTTCGACATGGCGGGGCTCGCCGCGCCCTTCCTGGAGGCGGCCAACCGGGTGACGTCGGTCGCCGTCCGGACCCGCGAACGAACGCTTGCCCGCATGCAGTTCGCGCCCGAGCAGACCCCGTACGGGTTCATCGCGATGGTTCCCCAGGACGTGACGGAGAAGCTCCTCGCGTCGGAGCTGCGGCGTCGGGGAGGAACGGTCGAGTACGAAACGCGGTTCGTGTCCGCCGAGAAGGACGGCGAATCGATCCGGGCCACCCTCGATCGCAAGGGGGAGCCGATCGAGATTCGCGCGTCCTTTGTCGTCGGGTGCGACGGGGCGCACAGTGCGGTGCGCCATCTGTTGAACATTCCCTTCGAGGGCGCGGCCTACAAGGACTCGTTCGTGCTCGCAGACGTCGAGACGAACGATGCATTCCCGGCGTCGGAGTTGGAGCTTTGCCCGAGCGAGTTCGGCCCCGTCGCCATCTTTCCGATGAGCGCAACCCGGCGCCGCATCGTCGCGTCGATCGATCAGGTCGAGGACGAGGTGCCGTCCCTGCCGCTCGTGCGGCGCATTCTCGCCGAGCGCGCGCCGGCCGGCATCGAGGCCCGGTCGCTCGGATGGAGCAGTTACTTCCGAATCCATCATCGGCACGTCGCGCGGCTTCGTGTCGGCCGTTTCTTCATCGCGGGCGACGCGGCGCACATCCACAGCCCGTTCGGCGGCCAGGGAATGAACACGGGTCTGCACGACGTCTGGAACCTCGCGTGGAAGCTCGATCTGTTCCTCTCCGGTCGCGGCAACGACGCCCTGCTCGACAGCTACGGCGCGGAGCGGTTGCCGGTCATCGCGCAGGTGATCGAGATCACGCATCTGCTGACGCGCGTTCTGGGCACGCCGAATCGATTCGCCCAGGCCCTGCGCGACGCGGTCATCCCGATGGTGTCGCACCTGGCGCCCTTCCAGCACGCCTTTGTCCGAAGGCTGTCCGAGCTCGGCATCTCGTATGGCGACAGCCCGATCGTGGACGGCTCCGGCGAGCGCTTTCTCGACGACTCGATGCGCGGCGGCCGGGGCGTCGGGAACCGCTTCCTTCTGTTCCTCGGCGGCGACATCGACCCGGCGACGCAGGAGGCGGCCGTGCGGATGACCGAGGCGCTCCCGGAGGTGCTGGAGCGGCGTTCGTCCCCGACCGCGGGCATCACGCTCGTCCGGCCGGACGGCTACGTCGCCTACGCCGCGCCGGCCGCGCGGGGATTGCCGGCGCTGGCGGCCGTCCGGTCCCTTCTCGAACGCCAGACGCAGATCTCTGCGCCCTTCGGCCGATAATCGCGGCCCGGAGGGATCCTCATGTCGTCCGAACCGCCCCGACCGCCGCTGCCGCCGTTCGATCGCGCCGCCGCGATCCAGAAAGTGAGGCTCGCCGAGGACGCCTGGAACAGTCGCGACCCGGAGCGGGTGTCGCTCGCCTACAGCCCGGACAGCGTCTGGCGCAACCGCGCCGAGTTCTTCACCGGGCGCGAGGCGATCGTGCAGTTCCTGAAGCGCAAGTGGACGCGCGAGCTCGATTACCGCCTCATCAAGGAGCTCTGGACCTTCGGAGAGAATCGGATCGCCGTCCGCTTCGCGTACGAGAGCCACGACGACAGCGGCCAGTGGTACCGCTCCTACGGGAACGAGAACTGGGAGTTCGACGCGCGCGGCTTCATGGCGCGGCGGCTCGCGAGCATCAACGACCTCGCGATCCGCGCGGAGGACCGCAAGTTCCACTGGCCGCTCGGACGCCGCCCCGACGACCATCCGGGCCTCACGGACCTGGGCTTGTAGGCCATGGCCACGATGCTCGAGCGCGTGCAGGCGATGATTCGGAAGGAGGCGCCGAATCCGCCGGTCGCCGATCTCGTCGGATTTCGCGTCCTCGAGGTCGCGCCGGGACGCGCGCTCTTCGAGATGGAGGCGGGGCCGCGGCACTTCAACCCGATGGGCACGGTGCACGGCGGGATCCTCTGCGACCTCGCCGACGCCGCGATGGGGATCGCGTTCGCTTCGGCGCTCGGAGAAGGGGAGAGCTTCACGACACTCGAGCTCAAGATCAACTTCCTGAAGCCGGTCTGGGCGTCGCGGCTGCGCGCCGAGGGCCGCCTCGTCAAACGCGGAAAGACGGTCGGACTCGTCGAATGCGACGTCCTCGACGAGACGGGAAGCCTCGTGGCGCGCGCAAGCAGCACGTGCATGACCCTCTCCGGCGCGATGGCCGCCGGGCGCTGAGTCTCACCAGATTCCGGGGACCAGCCGGTAGCGCACCCGCCGCGTGTATTCGGCGTAGCCCTCGAGGCGCTCGCACAGCAAGCGCTCCTCGCGCACCGCGCGCCAGGCGACGACGGCGATGAGGACGAGGGCGCCGAGGAGCCCGACCCACGAGCCGAGCAGGAGCGCGGTGCCCGGCGCGAAGAGCCCGAAGCCGGCGTACATCGGATGCCGGACGATTCGATACGGGCCGGTATCGACGAGCGCCTGCGCGCGATCGGTCTGGATCCGCACCGCGGGGGAGAGGTACGGGTTCGCGTGAAACGTGGCGTGGAAGAGAAGGAAGGAAACCGAGAGGATCAGCGCGCCGAGCGCCTGGAGCCCGCGCGGGACCTCGGAGAGTCGATACCGCACGGCGTCGAGCCCCATCGCCGCGAGCCAGGAGAAGAACGCGAGCGCGAGAACCGACAGGAGCGCCTTGTCCCACTTCTCCTGATCCGCGCGGCCGATTCCGGTCATCCGCTCGGCGAGGAGATCCGGCTGGAAGCGATACAGCCAGACGCTCTCCGCGATCGTGAAGCCGAACATCATGACCATGTAGATCCAGGCCTCCGGCCAGCGAAGGGTTCCCGCGCTTCCGAAGAGGAGGGAGCCGAAGACGGCGGCCATTCCGGCGTCTGCGCCGCGAGCTCGAGGGGACGAACCGTCCGATCTTCGACGATCCGGGAACGATAGCAGGGCCGGCGGCGAGCGCCGGTCAGACATTCAGCGCGCGCGGGCGGCCTGCAGGCCGCAGGTGCCGGCGATGATCAGCAGCGCGCAGGCGACGCGGAACGGGTCCCACGGCTGTTTGAACCAGGCGATGTCCACGAGGAGAACGCCGACGACCGACGCTCCCATCCAGAACGCGTAGGCGGTTCCCATCGGAATGATCTTCATCGCGACCGACAGGCACACGGCCGCTCCGAGTCCCGAGACGGCGTAGACGAGGAGCGGCGCGAATCGCGTGAACCCCTCCGTCATCCGGAGGCTCACGATCCAGACGACTTCGAAGACCGTGGACGCCGTCAGGAAGAGCCAGGACCGGGCATCGGGCGGCGTCATTTCGACGCGGCGAGTGTCGCTCCGCGGCCTGAAGTTCGATTGAAACGGGAATGAGGGGAGTGGAAAGAGCCGGCCGGACTCGGAAGGGTCGCGGGCCGCCCGCGCGGGGCGACCCGCGACGATGTCGGAAATCGTCCGTCAGGAGATCAGGCCGCCTTGCCGGCCGTGACCTTGCGATAGATCCAGGTGAGCAGCACCGCTCCGAGTGTGGCGACGAGGATCGTGTAGATCATTCCTCCCTGGCCGGCGAAAGCCGACCATCTGCATCAGGAAGCCGCCCACGAGTGCGCCGACGAGCCCGACGATGATGTCCATCAGCGCGCCCTTGCCGGTGCCTCCCATGATCTTCCCGGTCAACCACCCCGCGATGAGCCCGACGATGAGCCACCAAATGATCCCCATCCTTCACCTCCTCGCTTGAGAAATCCGGGACATCAGGAGCGCGAGCGCTCCCGCGCCGATCGCCTTCACGAGAGTGGGGTGCTGCGCGTAGAAACTGGCCGCCTGGTCCACGATCGTGGGGTTCTTCTTCGCCGCCTGCTGCGCGATCGTCTGGACCTGCTGCGGAGTCACCTGCTGCGCCTGCTGCGGGCTGACGTCTCCCCCGGAAGAAACCCCCTTCAGTCCGGCCGCCGCCGCGAGCGACGCCAGTCCGCCCGGGATCGCCGCCGCGAGCTGATTGAGCAGCGCCGCCTTCTGGTCGGGAGTCGACTGCTTGAAGAGGTTCGACAGCATCTGCTCGAACGGAGGCGTCTGGTCGGAATTGAAAGTGTGCGAGAGCGCGTCCGCGAGCGACTGCTGCGGCACGCTCTGGGCCGTCTGCTCGTAGGCGTTGTGAACGTCGGTTTCGGAGGCGGCGCCGCTCGCGAACTGCTTGGCGAGGTTCCCCAGATCATCCAGAATTCCCATGGCAGGTCCTCCTGCGCCGAGGTTATCAATCCCGGATGGGAAAGGGCTTGCGCGTTCGGGAACTATACTCCCGGCGTGCCCGAGGGACCCGAGATCGAGACGGCGGAGCTGCGCGAGAAGATTGACGAGGAGATCGAGCGGGAAGGCGGCGGGTCCTTCCTCAAGTCGATCGCTCTGACGACGGCCTTGCTGGCGGTCTTCGCGGCCGTGGCGGCCTTGCGCGCCGGCGCGACGGTGAACCAGGCCCTCATGGATCGGACGGAAGCCACGCGTTTCCAGGCGGAAGCTTCCGATCAGTGGGCCTACTATCAGGCCAAGGGACTCAAGGCGTCGGCCGAGGAGGCCTCGCGGGCCTCGTGGCTCGCGATCGGTAAAGAGCCGCCGGCCGAGTACGCCGAGCGCAAGTCCCGCTACGCGGAGGAGCAGAAGGAGATCGAGGTGAAGGCCCGCGAGAAGGAGAAGGAGCGCGACGCGAAGGTCGCCGAGTCGAACCACTTGCTCCACGAGCACCACCGGTACGCCAACGCGGTGGCGATCCTCCAGGTCGCGATCGCGCTCGGCGCCGTGGCGGCGCTCACGCGCAACCGGCTCGTCTGGACCCTGTCGCTGCTGCTCGGCGCGGGCGGCGTCGTCCTCTTCGCGATCACCCTCGCCGGCTGAGCGCCGGCGACTTCAGGAGCTCCGCGCGGGCTCGATGTCCACGGCGATGTTGCGCCACTTGCCCTGGCGAAAGCGCGCCACGGACAGCGTTGCGCGCGTCAGGTGCCCGAGCACGATCGCGAGCCAGATGTCGGTCGAGTGCAGGCCGCGTGTCGCCTGGACGAGAGAACAGAGCCCGAGCGGCACGACGATCTGCGAGACGATCGAGATGTAGAGCGGGCTCTTCGTGTCGCCCGTGCCCTGGAGTCCGCCCGTGTATGCGAGCGCGACGGTGACGAAGAGCCCCGAAACCGAGAGGAACCGCAGGAGCTGCTGGCCGAGCGAGGTCACGAGCGGGTCCTTCATGCCGAAGATCCCGAGGAGGAGATCCGGGATCGTCAGGAAGAGCAGGCCCACGATCGCCGCGACGCCGAGACCGATTCCCGCCGTGACCGCGACACCGTGACGGGCGCGCTCCGGGTCGCCCGCTCCGAGGTTCTGTCCGGCGATCGTCGCCGACGCGCCCATCAGGCCCACGGACGTCCACGTGATGAGCGAGAAGAGCTCCGTGTATCCGACGGCGTACGCCGCCTGCGCGGCGGCGCTGTGCTCGAGCGATCCGATGAAGCGGAGCAGGAGGACGCCTGCGACGTTCATCGCGATGCCCTGGACTCCGGTCGGCAGCCCGAATCGGAAGAGCGAACGGATGATGGCGAAGTCCGGCTTCAGGTCCATTCGGCGATGGAAGTGGATCACCGAGTCGGGAGAGAAGAACTGCCAGATTCCGAGGGCGGCGACCAGCGTGCTGCTCGAGACCGTTCCGATCGCGGCGCCGAGCGTGCCGAGCCGCGGGATGAGGATCACGTTGAACACGACCGTGAGCGCGGTCATGGCCACGCCGAGGCGGAGCGGCGTGCGCGGGTCGCCCGCGGCGCGGAAGGCGCCGGAGAGCAGGAAGAACATCATCATGCCGAAGATTCCGAGGAACATCGTGCGCAGGAAGGGGAGCGCGTGGTGCTGCACTTCCGGAGCGGCGTTGACGATCTGCAGGAGCGCCGGGGCGGAGAAGTAGCCGACGATGGCCATCAGCGCCGACATCCCGATCGCCGTCAGGAAGGCCTGGTAGACGACGCGGTTGACCTTCTCGGGCTGGTTGGCGCCGGCGAAGCGCGCCACGAGCACGCCCATCCCGGTGAAGAGCGAGCTGATGAAGACGATGACGACGATGATGATCTGCCAGCTCACGCCGATCGCCGCGTTGGCGGTGTAGCCGACGTAGTGGCCCACCATCACGTGGTCGACGATCCCCTGCAACCCGGCGATGATGTTCTGTAGCATGGTCGGCCAGGCGAGCCGCCAGACGGCGGGCCCGATCGGCCCCTCGACGATCGAACGGTCGAACCGCTGGAGCGGCCTGGGGGCGGTGTCGGCCATGACTACGAGTGCGTACGGAACGGGGGCGGTTCGGTTTCCCAGCGCCGCGAGACGACGGCCGCCAGGACGGCGAGGGCCGCCGCGAGGATGGCATTGATGAGCGACGTCAGACGCAGTCCCTGGGTGGAAGCCTCGCGGGAAGCGGCGAGCAGGCGCGAGCCGACCGGCTCCGGGAGCTGCCGGGCCGCCGCGACCGCGCCGCCGAGCGTCCGCCGCGCCGCGTCGAGGGCCGCGGGCGGGACCCCGGCCGGAGCCGCCGAGAGGACGCGGCTGCGGTAGACGACGGCGCCGACGGTGCCGAGCAGCGCTTCCGGAAGGCCATCCGAACGGGGACCATCAAGGCCGCGGCCCGGCGCGTGGCGCTCGAGCACTGAGACCGACGGCCTAGAACTGCCAGCCGACCGAGAGCGTCGGGCCCCAGTCGTTCTTCGCGAGGCCGGTCGAGGGGTCCCTGCTGTCGAAGCTGTCGTAGACGGAGAGCGAAAGGTAGAAGTCGCTCACGATCTCGCGCTTGGCGGAAGCCGTGGCTTCCAGGCGCACGCGGCCGCTTTCCGACAGGCTGGGGAAGACCTCGAGCGAGGCGCTGATCGTCACCTTCGGAAAGTCGTACATGAAGTACGAGTACCGGCCGCCGATCGCAGCCTCGCCGTTGAGCCTTCCTTCTCCGTCGACCGGCTGCTCGCGATTGCCGAAGAGCCCGACGAAAAGCGTGAGCTCCTTCTGGTTCTCCTGGACGACGTATCGTCCGAATCCGAGTCCGACCGCGGCGCGGAGCTTGAGACCGAGCTGGATGTTGCGATCCAGGCCGAACAGTCCCTCGACGATCCAGCGGTTCCCCAGGAAGCGGTCGTAGTAAGTGGAGAAGGCTCCGCGCTCTGCGGCGGTGACTCCCTCCTGCTTGCTGAAGAAGGAGGAGAGGTTTGAGACGATCTGGTGGTCGCGTCTTCGATAGGTCGCGTCGGCGGAGAGATTGAACTGGACGAGTTTGGACGCCTGCGTGTAGTTGAAGCCGAGGTCCAGAGAGCCTTCCCAGCGCCGCCAAAAGTACTGATGCACCGGGGAGATGTCGAAGATCTCGAAGAACCCGACCGTGATCGTGTCCGGGCCCGCGACGACGGTCAGTCGCCCGGGCGGATCGGAGGAGGAGAGGGAACCGAAGTGGTGAACGCCGTCGATCGTCTCGACGTCGTACATCTTGGTGGAGCTGATCGAGAGGATCTTGTTCCATTTGACGCTGATCCAGCCCGCCGTGGACGTATCGACCGACAGGCGGCCCTGGCTGTAGGACTTGATCTCTCCCGTGAAGCGGTCCCCGTTGAGGAGGGTGAGGACGTCGTCCTTCTGGGCGAGGAGCGGTACCGAAATGAGAAAGAGAAGACCGAGGACGAGGGAGACACGAAGACGGTCCCTCAAACGGCCCTCACGCGGCCTGCGATTTCCTTCATGGATCTGTGCATTCTCGCTCGAAACGCCGAACCGCCGTCGCTTGGATCTCCCGGATTGCCCTTTGGTGCAAGCCCCCGTCCGGACGCGCCGAATGTCGCGTGGGGGGTGAGAGTCAAAGAGCGGGGATCCTTGCGGCCGGCGGGGACGCCGTCACGCTCCACCAGCCGCAGTTCGTGCGGCTCACACTGGCAACCGCGCGAGCAGGACCCAGAGCGTGATCGCGCCGACGGCCGTGAGCGTGAGCGTGACGATGAGGCCGGGGTGGAAACGTGGGATACGCGCGGCGCCGGGATCCTTTCCGAGGAAGCGAACCGTCATCAGATACTGCGCCAGGGCGAGCACGAGGGCGAGCGTTCCGATCCCGACGAGCGAAACCCCGAGAAGCCGTGATGCGCCGGGGCGCCACGGCGGCTTGACGCCTTCGATCGAGTTCAATATCTCGTAGAACTTGAAGATCGTGAAGCCGAAGCCGATGAGTGCCGCGGCCGTGCGGACCCAGGCCAGGAGAGTCCGCTCGAGCGCCAGGCGCGTCTGGATCCACGGGTAGCTGGTCGAGCCAAGGCCGGGAGGCGCCGAGCCGTTCGTCACAGCGCCGCCGAGGTTATCTCAAGCCGCCGGCTAGACTCCGCGGGATGAACGTCCTCGACGCCATCGGAAACACCTCGCTCGTGCGGCTTCAGAGGGTCGTGCCGGCCGGCTGCGCCGACGTCCTCGTCAAGCTCGAATGGGAGAACCCGACCGGCAGCATGAAGGACCGGATGGCGGTCGGCGTCGTCTCCCGGGCGGAGGCCGACGGCCGCCTGAAGCCCGGAGGTACGGTCGTCGAGTACACCGGCGGCAGCACGGGAGCATCGCTCGCGCTCGTCTGCGCCGCGAAGGGCTACCGCATTCGGATCGTGACGTCCGACGCGTTCAGTCCGGAGAAGCGGGACCAGATGGCCGCGCTCGGGGCGGAGCTCACGCTCGTTCCGAGCGAGGGCGGCCAGACGACGAAGAAGCTGATTCTCGACATGATCGAGGCGGCGCGGAAGATCGCGGCGGACCCGAACACGTTCTGGGCCGACCAGCTCAACAACCCGGATACGATCACGGGCTACCTCGCGCTCGGCGACGAGATCTGGAGACAGACGCAAGGCAAGGTCGATGCGTTCGTCCACTCGGTCGGGACGGCCGCCTCTTCGCGCGGCGTGGCGACCGCGCTGAAGCGGCACGACGCCGGCATCCACGTCGCCGTCGTCGAGCCCGCCGAGTCGGCGGTGCTCTCGGGCGCCGCGCCCGCCCCGCACGGGATCGAGGGCGTCGGCGTCGGCTTCGTTCCGCCTCTCTTCGAGCGCTCTCTCGTGGACGAGATCGTGCCAGTCTCGACCGAAGCCGCCAGGGAGATGACCCGGCGACTCGCCCGGGAGGAGGCGCTCTTCGCCGGCACCTCGTCCGGCGCGAACGTGCTCGCGGCGATTCAGGTCGCGCGGCGTCTCGGGCCCGGCAAGACCGTCGTCACGCTGATGTGCGACTCGGGACTGAAGTACCTCGACACCGACGTGTACCGGCGGGCCTAGGCTTCAGCACTTCGGCGCCGCGATCATCTCCCGGCCCGCGACCGCGCGCGGCTTTCTTTTTGGGGCAATCCGACCGGCGAGAAGGCGGGGACCGGTTGTGTAGACTCCATCCGGCACGCGAGGTCCGCACTTGAGTTCTGAGGCGGGGGCTTCGACCGGTTCCCATCTTCTCGGCCGCCAGGCTCTCGAGGAGTCGAGCCCGCGCTGGATCCGGACGGCAGCCGACCTCGCCGTCTTCACGATCGTCTACTTCTTCGCGTATCGCTTCGGCATGTCCTTCAGCCAGGCGGTGCCTTCGCCGTTCTGGTTTCCGGACGCGGTCCTCTTGAGCGCGCTGCTCCTGAATCCGCCGCGCCTCTGGTGGTTGTTCCTTTTCGCGACCGTGCCGACGCGGTTCTGGCTGGTCCGCGTTCCGGGAGGCCCTCCCGAATGGTTTCTCGCCGCCGCGTTCACGAACGACGTCCTCAAGGGCCTGCTGTCCGCCACGATCCTGCGGCGGACGCTCCGCGACCCGACGCGCTTCGACCGCCTGCGCGACTTCGCGATCTTCGTCGGCGTCGCGGTCATCGGCGTGCCGATCCTCTCGGCGCTCGGAGGCGCCGCGGCCTGGACCGCTCTGGGGCGCTCGTTCGGCGCGTCGTTCCAGGACTGGTTTCTCGGAGACGCGCTCGCGAGCCTGCTGCTCGTGCCGGCAATTCTTTACTGGATCTGGGGGAGGGAACGGCGTCGGTCCGAGCGTCCGTCCGTCGGCGAGGCCGCGCTGCTGACGGCCGGCCTCGCCGGCCTCGGCCTCCTGGTGTTTGGCGGCAAGCTGACTCCGCCGTACGACTCGCTTGTCCTCCTCTACGCTCCGGTTCCGTTTCTCCTCTGGGCGGCCCTCCGGTTCGGCCTGCGCGGGACCTCCGCGATGCTCGCCCTCTCGGCCGTCGTCGTCGCGGCGGCGGCGTCGGCGGGACGCGGGCCCTTCGGCTCCCAGTCCCCGGACCAGAGGATCCTCTGGATCCAGCTCTACCTCTTCGTCGTGACCCTGCCGATGACGTTTCTCGCCGTGCTCGTCCGCGAGCGCAACGACAGCGCCGCGAAGCTGCGCGCGAGCGAGGAGCGCTACCGCGAGGTGGTCAACAGCCAGACGGACCTGATCTGCCGCTACCTTCCCGACACGACGCTGACGTTCGTCAACGAGGCCTACTGCCGCTACTTCGGCCGGACCCCCGAGGAGCTGATCGGCCGCAAGTTCCTGGACCTGATCCCCGAGGGGCGGCCGCGCGAAATCGCGTGGATGCATGTTCGGTCGCTGATCGAAAAGCCCCGGGTCGAGGCCGACGAGCACGAGGTCGTGCGCGGCGACGGCTCGATCGGGTGGCAGCAGTGGCTGGATCATCCCGTGCGCGGCCGCGACGGCCGGGTCATCGAGTTCCAGGCCATCGGCCGCGACACCACCGACCGCAAGCGCGCCGAGGACGCGGATCGGCGGCTCGCCCAGACTGGGAGGCTCGCGCTCCTCGGCGAGCTGACCGCTTCGATCGCGCACGAGGTGAACCAGCCACTCGGCGCGATCCTCTCGAATGCCGACGCGCTCGAGATGCTGCTCGAGTCCACCCGGGCGCGGCCGGAGGAGATCCGGGCCATCCTCGCCGACATCCGGCGCGAGGGCCTGCGCGCGAGCGACGTCATCCGCCACGTGCGGTCGCTGGTACGGCAGCGGTCGATGGTCATGAAGCTCCTCGACGTCAACGGCGTCGCGCTCGAGGTGCTCCGCCTGGCCAACGCGGAGTGCCGTCGCCGGGGCGTCGAGATGACGACGGATCTCGCGCTCGACCTGCCGCCGGTCCGGGGCGACCGGGTCTGGCTCCAGCAGCTCCTCCTGAATCTCCTCGTCAACGGCATGGACGCCATGTCGGCGCTTCCCTCCGGCGACCGCCGTCTCCTTCTGAGGACGAGCGGCGATGTCGGAGCGGCGGTGGAGGTGGCCGTCGTGGACGGGGGCCACGGAATCCCGGAGGGCCTCCTGCCGCGGCTTTTCGACTCGTTCGTGACGACTCGGGAGCACGGGATGGGTCTCGGACTGGCCATTTCCCGCTCGATCGTCGAGGCCCATGGAGGTAGGATTCGAGCCGAAAACAACGCCGGCGGAGGAGCCACGGTCCGGTTCACGCTCCCGACGGCGGAGGCCGAGCGGTCGGACCCGATGGAGGGGGAAGTCTCATGAGTGCCCCGACTCCGATGGTTCGGGTGGTGGATGACGACGAGGCGTTCCGGACGGCGATCACGCGCCTCCTCAAAGCCGGCGGCTACGAGGTGCGGGCTTACTCCTCGGCCGGGGATTTCCTTCTCGAGGAAGAGGATTCGCGGCCGGGCTGCGTGGTGCTCGACCTCAAGATGCCGGGCCCCGACGGGCTCGAGCTCCAGTCGGCGATCGCGCGGCGCGCCAATCCGCTGCCGATCGTCTTCCTGACCGCGCACGGCGACATCGCCGCGAGCGTCCGCGCGATGAAGAACGGCGCCGAGGACTTCCTGACCAAGCCCGTCAAGAAGGAGGCCCTTTTCGCGGCGATCGAGTCCGCGCTCGTCCGGGACGACCGGCGCCGCTCCGAAGCGGAGGAGCGCGATCGGATCCGGCGCCGCTTCGAGGCCCTGAGCCCGCGCGAGCGCGCGGTGCTCGAGCACGTCGTGGCCGGCCGCCTCAACAAGCAGATCGCGTCGGCCATCGGCACGTCGGAACGGACGGTCAAGGCTCACCGCGCCCGTGTGATGAGCAAGATGGGCGCGTCGTCCGTGGCCGAGCTCGTGCGGTCGGCCGACCGTCTCGCGCGGACGGTTTAGCCCTTCCGCTGCCCCAAGAGGCAACTTCGATCTGCCCGAAGGTCCGCCTATCCTCGGCCGTCTCGAGCCGGGGAGGATCGATTTCAAGGCATGTCCGGGAGGGGAGTGGTCGTTGTGGAGGACGACGCCGGGCTGAGGACGGCGCTGGAGAAGGTCCTCTCGGCGGGCGGGCACAGCCCCATGACGTTCGAATCGGCGGAGGCCCTGCTCGAATCGGGAGCCGCGGCCGGCGCCGGCTGCCTCATCCTCGACATCCGTCTTCCGGGAATGTCCGGCGTCGAGCTGTACCGCGAGCTGTCCGCGCGCGGCGACGCGCCGCCCGTGATTTTCATGACGGCCTATGACGAGCCGGCCGTGCGCGCGGAGACACAGCGCCTGGGTGCCTCGGCCTACCTCATGAAGCCCTTCCGCGGGCGCGAGCTCGTGGACGCGGTGAGTGAAACGCTCGGCGTGAACGCCGGGCGATGAGAGCCGAGTGGATGAGATCCACTCGGTGCGCGCTCCTGGTGGCGCTCGCGTTCTCGTGGAGCGCCCGGAGCTCCGCCCAGACGGATCAGTTCGGCCGCTGCGACGGCAAGATCTCGAACTGCATCGTCACAATGCCCGGCTGGAACTACGCGGTGCGCCTCTATAGCCCGCGCGCGGAGATCTCCTGAACGGCACGTGGAAGTTCCCGGCGGCGCAGCCCGTGAGGTGAGCGGGGGCGGAGGCCCTTCGGGGCGGGTCCGACTCCGCGAACGGCGGCTCGTCGAGCGTCAGGTTCGCTGGACGCCGGGGGACGGTCTTCCCGGCGGCGAGCCCGGCCAGCGCCAGTCGCGGATCTCGGGCATGTCCTCGCCGCGCTCGCAGATGTAGGCGCGGTGCTCCGCGAGCTTCGCGTCCATCTCCGCGGCGACGCGCGCGCCCTCGGCCCCGAGCTGCGGGAGCCGGTGGATCGTGTCCTGCACGAGGTGAAACCGGTCGAGATCGTTCAGGACGGTCATGTCGAACGGGGTCGTGATCGTTCCCTCTTCCTTGTAGCCCCGCACGTGCAGGTTGCGGTGGTTGGTCCGCCGGTAGGTCAGCCGGTGGATCAGCCAGGGATAGCCGTGGTAGGCGAAGATGATCGGCTTGGAGGTCGTGAAGAGCGCGTCGAAGTCGGCGTCCGGGAGCCCGTGCGGGTGCTCGCTCGCGGGCTGCAGCTTCATCAGGTCGACGACGTTCACGAAGCGGATCCTGAGCTTCGGGAGTGAGCGCCGCAGGATCGACACGGCCGCCAGGATCTCGAGCGTCGGGACGTCTCCCGCCGCGGCCAGGACGACGTCGGGCTCGCCCCCGCCGTCGTTCGACGCCCAGTCCCACACCCCGATGCCGGCCGCGCAGTGGCGGACCGCGGCGTCCATCGAGAGCCACTGCGGCGCCGGCTGCTTGCCGGCGACGACGATGTTCACGTAGTGGCGGCTGCGCAGGCAGTGGTCCATCACCGAGAGCAGGCAGTTCGCGTCCGGAGGGAGATAGACCCGCACGATCTCCGCTTTCTTGTTACAGGCGACGTCGATGAAGCCCGGATCCTGGTGCGTGAAGCCGTTGTGGTCCTGCCGCCAGACATGCGAGGAAAGCAGATAGTTGAGCGAGGCGATTCGCGCGCGCCAGGGGAGCTCGCGCGACACCTTCAACCACTTCGCATGCTGGTTGAACATCGAGTCCACGATGTGGATGAAGGCCTCGTAGCTGTTGAAGAGCCCGTGCCGCCCCGTCAGGAGGTAGCCCTCGAGCCATCCCTGGCACTGGTGCTCGCTCAGGACCTCGATCACGCGGCCCTGGCGGGCGAGGAACTCGTCGTCCGGAACGGTCTGGGCTTCCCACTGCCGATCGGTCGCCTCGAAGACGGCGTTCAGTCGGTTCGACAGCGTCTCGTCGGGGCCGAAGAGACGGAAGTTGGTCGGGTTCTCCTTCACGACGTCGCGCAGGAACCGGCCGAACACGCGCGTGTCTTCGGCCTCGGCGCCGCCGGGTGAGGAAACGGCGACGGCGTACGTCCGGTAGTCGGGCAGGCGCAGGTCTTCGAGAAGCCCTCCGCCGTTGGCGTGCGGATTGGCGCCCATCCGCCGGTCGCCGGTCGGAGCCAGGCTCTGCAAATCGGGGATGAGGCGGCCCTGCGCGTCGAAGAGCTCCTCGGGACGGTAGCTGCGGAGCCACTCCTCGAGCTGTCTCAGATGCTCGGGGTTCTTCGCCGGGTCGGAGAGGGGGACCTGGTGCGAGCGAAAGGTCCCCTCGACCTTCTGGCCGTCGACGACCTTCGGGCCGGTCCAGCCCTTCGGCGTCTGGAGGACGATCATCGGCCAGACCGCGCGGTCGGAGGCGCGGTCGGCGCGCGCCGCCGCCTGGATCTCGCGGATGCGCGCGATCGCGCGGTCGAGCGCCGCCGCCATCTGCCGGTGGACGTCCGGGGGATCGTCGCCCGAGACGAAGATCGGCTCCCAGCCGCAACCGCGCAGCATCGCGTCGAGCTCGGAGCGCGGGATGCGCGCGAGGATCGTCGGGTTGGCGATCTTGTATCCGTTTAGATGCAGGATCGGCAGCACGGCGCCGTCGCGCGCCGGGTTCACGAACTTGTTCGAGTGCCAGGCCGTGGCGAGCGGCCCCGTCTCCGCCTCGCCGTCCCCGATGACGCAGGCGACGACGAGATCGGGATTGTCCAGGGCCGCGCCGGTCGCGTGGGAGAGCGAGTAGCCGAGCTCGCCTCCCTCGTGGATCGAGCCCGGCGTCTCGGGCGCGACGTGGCTCGGGATCCCGCCCGGAAACGAGAACTGCTTGAAGAGCTTCTGCAGACCCGCCTCGTCGCGCGTGATGTGCGGGTAGATCTCGGAGTACGTCCCCTCGAGATAGACGTTGGCCACGAGGGCCGGCCCGCCGTGGCCGGGGCCGGCGATGTAGATCATGTCGATGTCGTATTCGCGGATCACCCGATTCAGGTGGACGTAGATGAAGTTCTGTCCCGGCGTCGTGCCCCAGTGGCCGAGGAGCCGCGGCTTGATGTGCTCGGGGCGGAGCGGCTCGCGCAGCAGCGGGTTGTCCAGGAGATAGATCTGGCCGACCGACAGATAGTTGGCTGCCCGCCAGTACGCGTCCATGCGCGCGAGCGGCGGAGCGGGAACGGGGTTCGCGGTCCTTTCTCGGGGACTCATGGGCCTTCCTTCAGGAGCTCTCGCACGATTCGGGCCATCACGATTTCTTCGTCCGTCGGAATGACCCGCACCGCGACCCGGCTCGAAGGAGCGGATATCACCGCGGCGTGAGCTTCGTTCGAAGCCGCGTCGAGGAGGACGTTCAGGAATTCGAGCCGGGCGCAGATCTCCCGCCGGACGTGAGCGGACCGTTCGCCGATCCCGCCGCTGAAGACGATGATGTCGAGGCCTCCGAGGGCCGCGGCGAAAGCGCCGATCGCCTTGGCGGCCTGATAGCAGAAGAGCGCGATCGCTTCGGCGGCCCGCGGATCGGTAGCCGCGCGCTCCTCGAGCTCCTTCATGTCGGAGGTCGTTCCGGAGACGCCGCGCAGTCCGCATTTCTGGTTGACGAAGGTGTCGAGTTCGTCCGCGGACATTTGCTCGGACCGCAGGAGGTGGACGAGGAGCCCCGGATCGAGGTCGCCCGGCCGAGTCCCCATGACGAGCCCGGCGGCCGGCGTGAACGCCATCGTCGTGTCGAGGGGCTTCCCGCCGCGGAGCGCGGCGAGGCTGGCGCCGGAACCGAGGTGCGCCAGGATCACGCGGCCGTCCGCCGCGTCGCCCGCGGCGCGGCGCAGCTCGTCCCGCAGATACGTGTACGAGAGCCCGTGAAAGCCCAGGCGGCGGATTCCGCGATCGAGAAACGTGCGCGGGATCGCGAGGAGCTGCGCGACCCGTGGCAAGTCGCGGAAGAAGGCGGAATCGAAGCAGGTCACCTGCGGCACGTCGGGGGCGGCGCGCGCCAGCGCCTCGATCAGCGAGATCTCGAAGGGAAGGTGCGTTGGATCGAGAGGGCGTGCGTCGCCGAGCTTCCGCAGGAGGTCGGGCGTCACGCGCTGATGCTCCCGGAGCTCCGTACCTCCGTGCACGATCCGGTGGCCGACGCCGCCGAGGGTTCGCAGCGGCACGCGCGCGGCGAGCCGGTCGATCAGAGTTTCGGCGGCGCGGCGACGGTCCGCGTCGCCGATGTCCTCTTCGATTCTCTCGATCCGGCCCGAAGCTTCGCGCGCCAGCGTCTCGGAATCGAAGAGCGCGAACTTGACGCTCGACGATCCGCCGTTGATCGCCAGGATCCGGGACACGCGATTGATTGAATCACGCGCGGCCGTTTGGCCGGCGTCAATTCGCCGACGAGTCGATTGCCGCGGCGCGCGCGAGGAGCAGCTCCCGCTCGCGCGCGTTCTGCGTGAGGGAGGCCGCGCGCTCGAAGGCCGCGCGGGCCTCCTCCGCACGGCCGAGCTTTTCGAGGAAGTCGCCTCGCACGGCGGGCAGGAGGTGATAGCCCGCGAGCTCCTTCGCCGAGGCGAGCGCGTCGGCGATCCTCAATCCCTCGGCCGGGCCGAAGGCCATGCCGACGGCGACCGCGCGATTGAGCTCGACGACCGGAGAGGGAGCGACGGCCTGCAGCTGCCCGTAGAGCGCGGCAATCCGCGGCCAGTCCGTCTCCCCAGGCGTCCTCGCCCGCGCGTGGCAGGCCGCGATCGCGGCCTGCAAGGCGTAGGGTCCCTGCGCGCCGCCGAGGTGCTCGGACCTCTCGAGCGCCGCGAGGCCGCGGCGGATCAGGAGGCGATCCCATCGCGAGCGGTCCTGATCGAGGAGGAGGATCGGCTCGCCCGACGGGCCGGTGCGAGCCGCCGCGCGCGAGGCCTGGATCTCCATCAAGGCGACGAGGCCGTGGACCTCCGGCTCTTTCGGGGCGAGCTCGGCGAGCACGCGGCCGAGGCGCAGCGCGTCCTCGCACAGACCCGGTCGGATCAGGTCCTCGCCCACCGTCGCGAGGTAACCTTCGTTGAAGACGAGGTAGAGGACCTCGAGGACCGAGGCGATCCGGGCCTCGCGCTCGGCGCCGCGCGGGACCTCGAAGGGAACTTCGGCCTCGGCGAGCGTCCGCTTGGCGCGCACGATGCGCTGGGCGACGGTCGCCTCCGGCACGAGAAATGCCCGGGCGATCTCTTCCGTGGTCAGGCCGCCGAGCATCCGCAGCGTCAGCGCGACGCGGGCCTCCGGCGGCAGGACGGGATGACACGCCGTGAACATCAGGCGCAGCAGGTCGTCTCCGATGTCGTCGTCGATCGCCGCCACGAGCCGCTCCTCGACCGACCCGCCGCCGTCTTCGCCGGCGCGCCCGATCTCACCGTGCTTGCGGTCGGCGAGCGCGCGGTGCCGCAGGAGGTCGATCGCGCGCCGTTTCGCCGCGGTCATGAGCCACGCCGCCGGGTTCTGCGGAACGCCCGCCTTCGGCCACGTCTCGAGGGCCGCCACGAGCGCGTCCTGTGCGAGATCCTCGGCGAGGCCGACGTCGCGCACCATGCGCGCGAGACCGGCGGTGAGACGCGGCGACTCGATGCGCCAGATCGCCTCGATCGCACGATGGGTATCGCCGGCCGTCACGCCCGCCGATTAGAGCATCTTCGATTCCCGAGAGGAGGCGGGCGGGCGCGCTCCGCCGCTTCTCAGCCGCCGCGCTTCTGCAGATCGACCAGCTTCGAGGCCGCTTTCTGGATCTCGGGCGTGAAGTCCGCCATCTCCTGTATCTGCCGCACCTCGACGATCTCGTTCTCCGAGCCCGGGACGCGCTTGGCCCACTCGATCGCCTCTTCCTGCGACTTCACCTGGATGATCCAGTAGCCGCCCAGGACTTCCTTCGCCTCGGCGAACGGCCCGTCGGTGACCTTCGGCTTCCCGCCGGCGAACGTCACGCGGGCGCCCATGGCCGGAGGATGGAGGCCGTCGAGCGCCAGCAGCACGCCCGCCTTCTGCAGGGACTCGTTGTACTTCATCATCGCTTCGACGTGCTTCGCGTCCGGCATCGTGCCCGCCGGCGCTTTCTCGTATCCCTTCGGGATCATCAGCATCATGAATCGCATGGGGGATCTCCTTGCTTCGGCGTTTCGCGTTGCGGCGCGGCCTCAGGCCTTTCGGCCGGCGGTCTGAGCGAAGTCGGCGGCGTCGAAGATCTGTCGGACCTCGGCCTCGCCTTCCCAGCCCGGCCAGTGCTTCTTGTGCAGCTCCATGAACTTGACCGTTTCCTCGATTGCCGCCTGCTTCGAAGGCAGGTCGGAGATCGCGTATCCGCCGATGACTTCCTTGGCCTCGGTGAAGGGGCCGTCGGTGACCGTGATCTTGCCGCCCGAGAGCCGGACCCTTGCGCCGGCGCCGCTTCGCAGAAGGCCACCCGTCTCGATGAGCTTGCCGGCGCGGGTGCTCTCGGTGACGAGGTTCTCAATGGCCTTCATCATCGCGGGAGGCGGAGCCGCCGAAGTCTCCGAGGAACGAACGAACGTCAGGAATTTCATCGTCAAATCTCCTTTCCTGCGATCACGACGAACGGGGGGCCGGCCGATCGACACCTTCCGATATCTTCCTTTCGCCCATGCCCATCGTCGTCCACCTCGTCGACGGCACCTACGAACTCTTCCGCCACTTCTATGGCATCCGGCGGGCGAAAGGCGAGGACCCGCCGTTCGGGGCGGTTTCCGGCGTCCTCCACACGGTCGCGCAGATGCTCGAGGGCGGGGCGACCCATCTCGGCGTCGCGACGGACCACGTCATCGAGTCGTTCCGCAATGAGCTCTGGCCGGGCTACAAGACGGGCGAGGGGATCGATCGCGCGCTCTGGAAGCAATTCCATCCCCTGGAAGACGCGCTCGCGGCGATGGGCGTCGTCGTCTGGCCGATGGTCGAGCTCGAGGCGGACGACGCCCTGGCCTCGGCGGCGCACCTCGCCGCGCGGGATTCCCGCGTCGAAAAGGTCTGTATCTGGACGCCGGACAAGGACCTCGCCCAGTGCGTCGTCGGCGAGCGTGTCGTCCAGGTGGACCGGCGGAGCGGCCGCATCCGCGACGCGGCCGGCGTCGTCGAGCGCTTCGGCGTGCCGCCGGCGCTCATTCCCGACTACCTCGCCCTCGTCGGAGACGCGGCCGACGGCTACCCGGGTCTTCCGAGGTGGGGGCCCAAGACCGCGGCGCGGCAGATCGCCCGCTACGGGAAGCTGGAGGATTTCCCTCCGGAGGTCCTCGGCACGCATCGCGACGAGGCGCTCCTCTTCAAGAATCTCGCCACCCTGCGGACCGACGCCCCGCTCTTCGAGAAGGTCGAAGCGCTTCGCTGGAAGGGCGCGACCCCGGCGTTCGCGGCCGCCGCGGAGCGGATCGGGGATTCGAGGCTGCTGGCCCGCGTCCGCGCGCTGGAGGGGGCGTTGTCGGCGTAGGGGCGGGGCTTGGCCCCGCCCCGGGCGGCCGCGAGGGCCGCCCCTACGAAATCGCGCTCCGCCGCGCGAGCACGTCGTCCAGGCTCCATGGCCCCGGACCGGACGCCCACAGGAAGAGAAATACGAAGCAGAGGATGACGGCGAGCTCGCCGTGGTTCTGGATCGGCCAGAAGGCGGCCGGGAAGTGCGCCTTGAAGAACGCGAAGGCCATCTCGCCCGAAGAGACGAAGGCGGCCGGCTTCGTGAAGAGTCCCAGCAGGATCAGCGCGCCGCCCACGAGCTCGATGATGCCGGCGGCGAGGGTCAGGCCGGCCAGCTTGACTCCCGGCGGCAGGCCTCCGAACCAGCCGAACATTTTCTGGGCGCCGTGGCAGAAGAAGATCAGCCCCGAGACGATGCGGAGAAGGGCGTGCGTGGGCCCAACCCAGCGCGCGGGAATGAGGAGCTGTTGTGTCGTGTCGGCCATCGATACCTCCCCCTGCAATTAGGAGGCCGGGCCGCCGGGGGATTCGCCGTCAGGCAACGATCACGTGCGCTCGTCCGGGAACCGGAAGCCCGACCAGCTTGCCGCGGGCGAAGTCGCGGGCTCTCCCGGAAGCTCCCAGCAGCCGCGAGAGAAAGATGCGGTCCTCGTTCAGACAGGTCGGACAGACCCTCCATCGCGCCGAGTCGTACAGGGTGTCGTCGTTTGGGCACAAAAGGGCCCGATCCAACGGAATTCCGACCGCAGGAACCGCAGAAGTCCGGTCCATGGAACGCCTCCTCATTTTGGCTGTCCGACGAGCGTAGCCGCCGGCCGGAGCCGTTCCTATGGCCGACCGGTGTTGCGCCGCCGGCACCACCGTGCCGGTGGCGGCGATTGCGTCACTACTTCCAATGTCCGTCGCGCCAGTACCAGCCTTTGCTCGTGTGGTTCCACTTTCCGTCAACCCAGACGGCTTTCGCGTGCGGACGGCGTTCCCAGCGGCCGGCCTGCCAGGCATAGGCGTTGCCTTTCCAGCGGTGATATCCGTGGATCCAGACGAAGTCGGGCCCCGGCGCCGTGCCCATGACTTCGACCTGTACCGGGGGCGGCGCGCCGGGTACGTACATCACGTCGGGCGGCGGAGCGGTCGCGCAGCCTCCGATGAGAGCGGCGCCGGCGAGAATGATCGGGGCAAGAAGCTTGTTCATGGCGGCTCCTTCGGCATCCAAGCGATCCCTGCGGTGCAATCGGCGGGCCACGCGACATGAACGCCGCTCAATCGATCGGTGAGAAAAAAGATCGTGTCCCGCCGGCGCGGCGCTGTTACTTTTCGCCGACAGTCGGGAGAAGGAAAGAGACATGAGCGCCTATCGCGAACGCCTCCTGGGTCTGCTCGGGTCGGACGATCCGTTCGAAGTCCTGGCGAAGACGCCGCGCCGCGTGGACGAGCTTCTCGCGGCGATCGGCGCCGCGGGCATGGAGCGGCCGCATCAGCCGGGCAAGTGGACGGCCCGACAGATCGTCGGCCATCTGGCCGACGTCGAGCAGGGCAGCGGCTTTCGCGTGCGTCAAATCGTGACGGGCGCCGACGACGGAAAGATCCAGGCGTTCGATCAGGACCTCTGGGCGAAGCCGTACGCGGGTCTCGACACGCGCGCCGCGGCGCGCGCCTTCGCGGCGCTGCGAGCCTGGAACCTCGAGTACTACCGGTCGCTCACCGCGGCGGACCGCGACAAGGTCGGGCTCCATCCGGAGCGCGGGCCCGAGTCCGCCGAGACGACGATCCGCATGATCGCCGGCCACGACCGGAATCACCTCGCGCAGCTCGAGCGGATCGCGGGGCTCGGACGGAGCTGAGGCCGAAGGCCGCGTCCTGAATCGTCCCGCCGGCGTCACCGCGCTCTCCGGCTTCTTCGCGGCCGGCGCGGTCGTGAGCCTCCTCGCGCTGGTCTCGCTCGCGACGCCCGGCGGCCCGCTCGAGCCGATGTGGCGGATCAATCCGCGCGCCCGCGAGGCCTTTGCGGAAATGGGCGTTTGGGCGATCGTCCTGATGGCAGCGGTCGGCGCCGCCTGCGCGCTCTCGGCCGCCGGTCTCTGGAACGGAAAACGATGGGGGCGGCGCCTCGCGCTCGGAGTCCTCGCGGCCAACGCGATCGGCGACGCGGCGAACGCGATCCTCGGCGTCGAGCCGCGGGCCGCGTTCGGCCTTCCGGTCGCGGCCGCGCTCATCGCCTATCTCGCGAGCCGGCGCGCGGGCCGATTCTTCGAAGCGGGCGCCGTCCCCGGGACCCGTCCTTAGCAGGCTGCTGAAGAATGGATGCGGGCGTCGTGTCCGGCTCTCGGCCGCAGGCGTTCGCTTCGCGAACGGCGGCTGAGAGTTTTCAGCTCGGATCGGCGTCGAGCCCTCCGGGCCGAAACTCTCGGCTGCCGGTCGTCTTCGACCGCCGCAGCCGAAAGACTATTTCGACGCCGTCTTCGGCATCTCGCAGCGGTACGCCGCGCCGGTGCGCGCGGTGTCGTTGGCGATCAGGACGTAGTTGCCGCCCTTGGCGCGCGCCGCGTCGGAGAGGGCGACGCGGGCCGCCTGCGGAGACAGCGAGTCCGACGCCGAGACGTCGGCAACCTTTTGACAGTTTGCGACGAGTGATTCGTTCGTGGTCAATCCCACGTCGGTAACCGGTGCGCAAGCGCCCGCGGCGAGCAGGAGAGCGGCGAGAGTCCGGGTCGGGAACCGTTTCATCTTGTCCTCCGAGATCGAACGCACCCATTGCGTTCAGAATTTGAAACGCGTCGAAATCCGCCCGGGTTGCGCGTTCGCACCGAAATTTCGGCCGCCGGTCACGACTTTCGTCACTCCGCGCCGGCGGAGCGGGCGAGACGCCGCGGCCGGCCGGTCGATTTCGAGGGCCGTTATAGTGAGCGCGTTGCTCGAGGTGGGGCCGTGAGCGAGGCGGTCGCGGGAATCGTCCTGGCGGCGGGGGCTTCGACCCGCATGGGTCGCAACAAGCTGCTCCTGCCGATCGGCGGCGAGCCGCTCCTGCGGCGGGCGGTCCGACGCGCGCTCGAGGCGGGGCTCGATCCCGTCGCCGTCGTCGTCGGACACGAGGCGGATCGGGCGCGCGAGGCGCTCGACGGGCTGCCGTGCCGGATCGTTCCGAATCCCGATCACGCGCAGGGTCAGCAGACCTCCGTCCGCGCCGGGATTCGCGCCGTCGAAGCCGAAGCGCCGGCGGCGGTCGTCCTCCTCGCCGACATGCCGTTCGTCACGGCGGCGATGGTCTCGGAGCTCGTGCGGCGGCATCGGGAGACCGGCGCGCCGCTCGTCCTCTCCGACTACGAGGGCGTGCAGGCGCCGCCGACGCTCTACGCCCGCGCGCTCTTCCCGGAGCTCGCCGCCGCGGAAGGCGATGGCTGCAGCAAGCGGGTCATCGCGCGGCACGAGCGCGAGGCGGTGCGCGTGCGGTGGCCGGCCACGTCTCTCGCCGATGTCGACCGCCCCGACGATTACGAGCGCGCCGCCGCGCAGCTTCCGGCCGGAGAATCCGAATGCGCCCCGACCTCCTGATCCTGGCGGCCGAGCTCGTCCGGCGCGAAGAGCAGTTCGCTCTGGCCACGGTCGTGCGGCGGCAGCCGGCCTCCTCGGCGCAGTCGGGCGACACGGCGATCGTCACCGCGAACGGAGAGTTCCACGGCTGGCTCGGCGGCAGCTGCACGCAGCCGACCGTCGTGCGCGAAGCACTGCGGGCGCTCGCCGACGGAAAACCGCGACTCATCGCCCTCTCGCCGGATCCGCGACGGGACGAGCGGCCCGGCGTGTACGTCTATCCGATGACCTGTCACAGCGGAGGCAGTGTGGACATCTACGTCGAGCCCGTGGCCCCGCCCCCGAGGTTCCTGATCTTCGGCCTCTCGCCGGTCGCGCGCGCTCTCTCGCGCCTCGCGAAGGCGATGGGCTACTCCGTGGACGCCGCCGATCCCGAGGCGGACCCTGCGGCGTATCCCGAGGCGGACCACCTCTGGACCGATCTCGGGGCGATCGGGCTGCCGCGCGGCGCGCACCCGCTCGCGGTCGTCGCGACGATGGGGGAGCGCGACGAGGAGGCGGTCGAGGCCGCGATCGCGGCGGAACCGGCGTATCTCGGTGTCGTCGCGAGCGCGAAGCGCTTCGGCGAGATGCGGGAGACGCTCGCGGCGCGCGGCGTCTCACCCACGGCGCTCGCGCGCATCAAGAATCCGGCGGGGCTCGACATCGGCGCGCAGACCCCCGAGGAGATCGCGGTCTCGATTCTCGCCGAGGTGGTTCAGGCGCGGCGCCTCGAGGTGCGGGAGACGGCCTCGCTGCCGACGGCCGCGAGTCTCCGGGCGTCGGCCTCGGCCGCGCCGGCCGAGGCGCTCGACCCGGTCTGCGGGATGACCGTCTCGGTCGCGACGGCGAAGCACAAGGCGGAGCTCCTGGGCCGCTCCTGGTACTTCTGCTGCAACGGGTGCCGCGAGAAGTTCGTCGCCGCGCCCGAGAAGTACGGCGCAGCCGCCGGCTCGGGGGCTCGCGCGTGAGGCCGGAGATCGCCGACCTCCAGGCCGCGCTCGAGCGCATCGGCTACATCGCCGAGCCGCGGATTGCGACGGCGCTCTTCCTCGCGACCGAGATGCGCAAACCGCTTCTCATCGAGGGCGACGCGGGCGTCGGCAAGACGGAGATCGCCAAGGCCCTGGCGAAGCTGCGGTCGGCCGAGCTCATCCGCCTCCAATGCTACGAAGGGCTCGACGTGAACACCGCGCTCTACGAGTGGGACTACCCGCGGCAGATGCTGCGCGTGCGGATGTCGGAGCAGGAAGGGAAGACGCCCGACGAGATCGAGCGGGTGATCTACTCGCGCGACTACCTGCTCGAGCGGCCGCTCCTCGCGGCGATCAGCCGCGCGAAGTCGCCCGTGCTTCTCGTGGACGAGGTGGACCGCGCCGACGACGGGTTCGAAGCGTTCCTCCTGGAAGTGCTGTCGGACTTCCAGGTCACGATTCCGGAGCTCGGCACGATCCGGGCGGAGCACGTCCCGCACGTCGTGCTGACCTCGAACCGCACGCGCGAGATCGGGGACGCGCTGCGGCGCCGGTGCCTCTACCTCTACATCGAGCATCCGAGCTTCGAGAAGGAGGTCCGGATCATCCGCGCGCGCGTGCCGCAGGCGAGCGCGCGCCTTTCCGAGCAGATCGCGCGGTTCCTCCAGGCGCTTCGAGGGCGCAAGCTCCTGAAGGCGCCGGGCGTCGCCGAGACGATCGACTGGGCGCAGGCTCTCGTCCGGCTCCACCGCGAGGAGCTCGACGCCGAGACCGTCGAGGAGACGCTCGGCTGCATCCTGAAGGACCGGCACGATCTGCAGGACCTGACCGGCGGCGAGGTCTCGGCCCTCGTCTCCGCGGCCGCGTCGTGAACGGAGGGCTGGTCGGCCATCTCGCGCGGTTCGCGGGCGCGCTGCGCGAGCGCGGCGTGCGCACGAGCCTCGCGGACGAGACGGACGCGGCCGAGGCCATGGCGCTCGTCGACGTGGCCGACCGCGAGGAGCTGCGGCGGGCGCTCCGGATCGCGCTGAAGATCCGGCCGCGCGACGCCGAGGCGTTCGACGGCCTCTTCGAAGAGTGGTGGGGGAGCGGGGAGCCGTCGGCGCGGGCTCTCGCGGCCGACGAGCGACGTGCGCCCGATCGCGCCGTCCCGCCGCGGCGTCTCGGATCGGCGCGCCGCCCCGCGTCCGCGGGGGAGGCCCGGGAGGCCGAGTCGCCTCGCGGTGACCAGCCGGGCTACAGCGCCGAGGCGCTCCTGCGCGCGAAACCCTTCGAGGCATGCACCGAATCGGATCTCGCCGCGATGGAGCGGCTGCTGCCGATGCTCCTGGCGCGCCTCGCGACGCGGCGCAGCCGCCGGTTCGCGCCGGCACGCGGAAGAGGCCGGGTGGATCCGCGCCGCAGCTTTCGCGACGCCATCTCGACCGATGGCGAGCTCCTGCGGCTGGCGCGCCGTGCGCGCGTCGTCGAGCGCGCGAAGATCGTCGCGCTCTGCGACACGAGCGGCTCGATGGACCCGCACACGCGCTTTCTTCTCGCGTTCCTTCTCGCGTTGAAGAAGGTCGCGCCGCAGACCGAGATCTTCGCCTTCAACACGGCGCTGACGCGGCTCACGCCCTGGGTCTCGGCGGGAAAGCTCCGCGCGACGCTCGAGCGGCTGGCGGCCGGGGTGCCGGACTGGTCGGGCGGGACGCGGATCGGCGAGAGCCTGGCGGACTTCGTCGCGCGCTACCGCGACGAGCTCGTGGACGGCCGGACGATCGTGCTGATCGTGAGCGACGGCCTCGACCGCGGGGACACCGCTCTCCTCTCCGCCGCGATGCGCGCGCTCGCCTCGCGCGCACGGCGCGTGATCTGGTTGAATCCGCTCCTGGGCGATCCCCGCTACGAGCCGACCCAGCGGGGGATGGAGGCGGCCTTGCCGTACGTGGACGTTCTCGCGCCGGCGCACGATCTCGAGTCGCTCGAGCGGCTGCTGCCGCTGTTCGCGGCGTGATGCCGCGGGCCGACGTGTCCGCCGCCCGCCTCTTCCGGTTCCGTGCGCTCGCCGCCGTCGGTCCGGTCTCGTTCGCGCTCGTCCTCTCGGCGTGCGCGACGGCGGAGCGCCGCGCCGCGGTGCCCTTCGCCCTGCAGGCGAAGGCGACCGTCGTGGGTTTTCCGGCCGGCATTCGCTACTTTCCCCGGGACGCGACCCACGTGGAGGAATTCGAGCGCGACTACCTCGCGTCGCTCGCGAAGGAGCGCGCCTTCCTCCGCCTCGGCCCGTCCGACGCGCTGCCTCCGGCGGCGTTCCTCGCGATCTCGGGAGGAGGCGACAACGGCGCCTTTGGAGCGGGCCTTTTGAACGGCTGGACGAAGGCGGGCGGCCGGCCGCCGTTCAAGCTCGTCACGGGTGTGAGCACCGGGGCCCTCATGGCGCCGTTCGCGTTCCTGGGGCCGGCCTACGACGACCGTCTGAAGGCTCTCTACACGGGAATCACCATTCACGACGTCGCGAAGGAACGCTCCCTCCTTTCCGCGTTCTACGGCGACGCGATGGCGGACAACGCGCCGCTTTGGAAGCTCGTGAAGAAGCACGTCACGCAGGAACTGCTGGACGCCGTCGCCGCGGAGCACGAGAAGGGGCGCGTCCTGCTCGTTGCGACGACCAACCTCGACGTGCGGCGTCCTGTGATCTGGAACATCACCGAGATCGCTTCCTTGCATCTGCCGGGAGCGCTCGATCTCGTGCAGAAGATCCTCATCGCCTCCTCCGCGATCCCGGGGACCTTTCCGCCGGTCATGATCGACGTGGAGGCGAGCGGGAGTCGCTATCAGGAGATGCACGTGGACGGCGGGACGGCGTCTCAGGTCTTCGTCTATCCCTCGGCGATTCGACTCCACGAGCTGGCGGGGCGCCAGAGGACGCTGTACGTCGTCCGCAATGCCCGTCTCGATCCGGACTGGGCGCAGGTCGACCGTCGGACCCTGCCGATCGCGCTGCGGGCCATCACCTGCCTGATCCACAACCAGGGACTGGGAGACCTCTACCGGATCTACGCGATCGCAAAAAGAGACCATATCGACTACAACCTCGCCTACATCCCGTCCAGCTTCCAGACACCGCACACGTCGGATTTCGACCCGGCGTACATGCGCGCCCTGTTCGAGACGGGGGAGCGGGAGGCGGTGGAGGGAATCGAATGGGAAAAGCATCCCCCCGTTCTGGTCTCCGGCGTCGACGACGAGTCCTCGGGCGGCGGGTCCCGGTGACGGCGGCGCGCTCGCGTTGACGCTGTCGAGCGCGGCGGTATAGGTTGAAGCCAAGAGGTCGAGAGGAGGGCGCATGATCCCGGGACCGTTCGACTACCACTCCCCAAAGACTCTCTCGGAGGCGATCGGACTGCTCGGGCAGTATGGCGATGACGCGAAGGTGCTGTCCGGCGGGCAGAGCCTGCTGCCGCTCCTGAAGCTGCGCCTCGGCTCGGCGGGCCACCTCGTCGACATCGGCCGGATCCCGGGACTCGAGTACATCAAGGAAGACGGCGGGTTCCTGAAGATCGGCGGCCGGACCAAGGAAGCGGCGCTCGAGGCTTCGGATCTCGTCCACGAGAAGTACCCGATCCTCTCCGACACCGCCGCCGTCATCGCGGATCCTCTCGTCCGCAATCTCGCGACGGTCGGCGGCAACCTCGCGCACGGCGACCCCGCCAACGACCATCCCGCGACGATGCTCGCGCTCGGTGCCTCCGTCGTCGCGACGGGTCCCCGGGGCGAGCGGACGATTCCGATCGACAAGTTCTTCACCGGCCTGTTTTCGACGGCGCTCGCGCCCGACGAGATCCTGACGGAGATCCGGATCCCGACGCCGCCGGCCCGGTCGGGCGGCGCCTACGTGAAGCTCGAGCGCAAGGTGGGCGACTTCGCGACGGCGGCCGCGGCGGCGCAGGTGACGCTCGGCGCGGGAGGGGAGATCGCGCGGGCCGGAATCGCGCTGACCAACGCCGGCCCGACGCCCGTCGAGGCGACAGCGGCCGAGAAGTACCTTCAGGGCAAGAAGCCGGATGCCGCGGCGATCGCCGAGGCGGCGAAGCTCGCCGCACAGGCGGCGCAGCCCGAGGCGGACCGGCGCGGAACGGTCGAGTACAAGCGCGAGATGGCGCGCGTGCTCACGGCGCGGGCCTTGAAGCGCGCCGTCGAGCGGGCGCAGGGAGCATAGAAATGGCGAAGCACAAGATCCAGGTGACGGTCAACGGAGCCGCGCGGGAATCCGAAGTCGAGTCGCGCCTGCTGCTCGTCCACTTCCTGCGCGAGGTGCTTCGCCTGACGGGCACGCACATCGGCTGCGACACGACGCACTGCGGGGCGTGCACGGTGCTGCTCGACGGTGTCCCCGTCAAGTCCTGCACGGTCCTCGCGGTTCAGGCCGACGGACGGCAGGTCATGACGGTCGAGGGGCTCGAGCAGGGTGGAAAGCTCGATCCGATCCAGGTCGGGTTCACGCAGGAGCACGGCCTGCAATGCGGCTACTGCACGCCGGGCATGCTGATGACGAGCTACGCGCTCCTGCGCTCCAACTCCAGTCCCAGCGAGGGCCAGATCCGCCAGGCGATCTCGGGCAACCTGTGCCGTTGCACCGGCTACGTGAACATCGTGAAATCCGTCCAGCACGCCGCGGCAGCGATGACCGCGCCGGCGAAGTAGGAGGCGCGCCATGGCGACGCAGCCGCGCACGAGCCCCGAGGTCGGGGGAATGGGTCATTCGATCAAGCGGAAGGAGGACCCGCGCTTCATCCGCGGCCAGGGCAACTACGTGGACGACATTCAGCTGCCGGGGATGCTCCACATGGACATCGTCCGCAGCCCCTACGCGCACGCCAAGATCCTGAAGATCGACGCCTCCAAGGCGCTGAAGATCCCCGGTGTTCTGGCGGTCATCACGGGCGAGACGCTCGCGCAGTACAAGCTCCACTGGATGCCGACGTTGATGTCGGATACCCAGATGGTGCTGCCGGTCGAGAAGGTGATGTACCAGGCGCAGGAGGTCGCGGCGGTCATCGCCACCGACCGCTACACGGCCGCCGACGGTGTCGCCGCCGTGGAGGTCGAATACGATCCGCTGCCCGTCGTCGTGGACCCGTTCAAGGCGCTCGCGCCGGGGGCGCCGGTCCTGCGCACGGACAAGGAAGGCAAGAAGGACAACCACATCTTTCACTGGGAGGCCGGCAACAAGGCGAAGACCGAGGCCGCATCGAAGTCGGCCGACGTCGTCGTCCGCGAGAAGATCTACATTCCGCGCATCCACGTCGCCTCGATCGAGACCTGCGGCTGCATCGCGGACTTTCATCCCGCCACGGGGAAGCTGACCGTCTACATGACGACGCAGGCGCCCCACGCGATCCGGACGGTGTTCGCGCTCGTGGCGGGCCACGTCGGTCTTTCGGAAGAGAAGATCCGGATCGTTTCACCGGACCTCGGCGGCGGCTTCGGCGGCAAGGTCCCGGTCTATCCCGGCTACGTCATCGCGGTCGCGGCGTCCGTCGTCATCGGAAAGCCCATCAAGTGGGTCGAGGACCGGATGGAGAACCTCCAGGCCGATTCCTTCGCGCGGGACTACCACATGGAGGCGGAGCTGTCCGCGAAGAAGGACGGCACGATGACGGCGCTCAAGATCAAGACGCTCGCCGACCACGGGTACGCGGACGCGGCGGCCAATCCGTCGAAGTTCCCCGCCGGGCTCTTTTCGATCTGCACCGGCTCGTACGACATTCCCAACGCTTTTTGCGAGGTGGACGGCGCCTACACGAACAAGCCGCCCGGAGGCGTCGCGTACCGGTGCTCGTTCCGCGTCACCGAGGCCGTCCATGCGATCGAGCGCATGGTGGACGTCCTCGCCCAGGAGCTGAAGATGGATCCGGCGGCGTTGCGCCTGAAGAACTTCATCCCGCCGGAGAAGTTTCCGTACAAGTCGGCGCTCGGCTGGGAATATGACAGCGGCAACTATCCGGCGGCGCTCAAGAAGGCCATGGACATCATCGGGTACGACGCCCTGCGCAAGGAACAGGCCGAGAAGCGCAAGAAGGGCGAGCTCATGGGGATCGGCATCTCGAGCTTCACGGAGATCGTGGGCGCCGGGCCGTCGAAGCACTTCGACATCCTCGGCATCAAGATGTTCGACTCCTGCGAGCTGCGAATCCATCCGACCGGCAAGGCCATGGCCCGGTTCGGCACCAAATCCCAGGGGCAGGGCCACGAGACGACCTACGCGCAGATCATCGCGGAGGAGCTCGGGATTCCCGCGGCGCACGTGGAGGTCGAGGAGGGCGACACCGACACGGCGCCTTACGGCCTCGGGACCTACGCCAGCCGCTCGACGCCGACGGCCGGCGCCGCCGGCGCCATGGCCGCGCGCAAAGTGCGCGACAAGGCGAGGAAGATCGCCGCGTATCTGCTCGAGGTGTCCGAGGACGACCTCGTCTGGGAGCCGGGAAAGTTCTCCGTCAAGGGCGCGCCGCAGAAGTCGAAGACGATTCAGGACATCGCGTTCGCGGCGTACACGAACCATCCGCAGGGGATGGAGGCCGGGCTCGAGGCGGTCGACTACTACGATCCGCCGAACCTCACGTTCCCGTTCGGAAGCTACATCTGTGTCGTCGATATCGACCGCGGCACGGGCGAAGTGAAGATCCGGCGCTTCGTGGCCGTGGACGACTGCGGCAACATCATCAACCCGATGATCGTGGACGGCCAGATCCACGGCGGGCTCACGATGGGAATGGCGCCGGCCCTTCTCGAGGAGATCACCTACGACGAGAACGGCAACAATCAGGCCGGCAGCTTCATGGACTATCTGGTGCCGACTGCCATGGAGACGCCGAAGTGGGAGACGGACAAGACGGTGACGCCGTCGCCGCATCACCCGTTCGGCGCGAAGGGTGTCGGAGAATCGGCGACCGTCGGCGCGCCGCCCGCGATCGTGAACGCGGTCGTGGACGCGCTCGCGCACTTGGGCGTCAAGCACATCGAGATCCCGATCACGCCCGAGAAGGTCTGGAAGATCCTCAAGGAGAAGGGGGTCGCCGAGTAGCGCGTCGGGGCTGCCCCCGGGAATCCGCAGCGCCGCCGCCGGGATCGAGAAGCCTTACGACTTCTTCGTCTTCTCCTTGAGGCCCTCGGTGAAGAGACCGGGCTCGAGCAGATTCGGGCTCCCCGTGCCGGGAATCTCGACGCCCGTGAAGCCCTTGCCCCAGTGAACCGCGCCGCCCGCGGTCGCCTTGGAGACGCCCGATCCGTAGCCGCGATACCCGTGCCGCCGGGCCTTCGGCTTTGCCGTGCGCTTTCCGACCTTCTTTTGCGCCATTTCGTCACTCCTCCCCAGAAACATTACCAAGAGATAGAAACGCGCGAATCGCCCGAGAGTTTCCCGGCGGCGGGCCCTTGCGGAGCCTCGGTGTAGGCTCGCGCGATGTCGGAACCCAAGTCGAGCGCCGAGAATCGTTTGCCGCCGGGCCAGGTCCTCACCGTGAAGTGGCCCGTCCTGACGTACGGCGAAACGCCGCGCCCGTCGCTCGACACCTGGACCTTTCGCTGCTACGGCCTCGTCGAACGGGAGACGACGTGGACGTGGAAGGAATTTCTGCAGCTCCCGCGGGTCGAGATTACCTCCGACATCCACTGCGTGACGCACTGGAGCCGCTACGACAACCGCTGGGAAGGCGTCGCGGTGGGCGAAGTCTTCCGGCGGTGCGGGCTCGCATCCGGCGCCGCGGCCATGATGGTCCACTCCTACGGCGGCTACACGACGAACCTCGCGTTCGAGGATCTTCTGGTCGACGACGCGCTCCTCGCGATCCGGCACGACGGGAAGGACCTCGAGGCCGAGCACGGCGGGCCCTGCCGCCTCGTCGTCCCGCGGCTGTATTTCTGGAAGAGCGCGAAGTGGGTTCAAGCCTTCGAGGTGCTCGACGTCAACCCGGCCGGCTTCTGGGAGGAGAACGGGTACCACATGCGCGCCGATCCCTGGCGGGAGGAGCGGTACTCGGACCAGGAGACCGACGCCATGCAGCGGATGCGCTCGGAGGCCGCGCGAAGGCTCCGCTCGAAGTAGCGGGCCCGTCGGCGTCTTGACCCTCCCCTCGTCGCGAGAGTAGGTTTTCAGGTTCGGGACGAGCGCGTCTCGGCTCGTCGATCGGGGGTCTCACGAGCGGAGAGGTCACGCAGGCGCTGGCCGCCTGGCGCGCCGGAGATCCGGCGGCCGTCGATCGCGTCGTTCCCCTCATCTACGAAGAGCTTCGGCGCCTCGCGCGGCGCGAGCTCCGGCGGGAATCGCCGGGACACACGTTGTCGGCGACGGCGCTCGTCCACGAGGTCTATCTTCGGCTCCTCGACCAGCGCCGCCTGGCGGCCGAGGACCGGCGCGGTTTCCTGTCCATCGCGGGAGCGACGATGCGCCGGATCCTGGTCGACCACGCACGGGCGCGCGGCCGGGCGAAACGGGGCGGCGGGAAGCCCGAGCCGCTCGACGGCGACCTGGAGCCGCCTCTGATGTCGCCGCTCGAAGTCGAAGAAGTTCTCGCGATCGACCAGGCGCTCGACCGGCTGGAGAAGCGGAACGAGCGCGCCCGCCGGGTCGTGGAGTGCCGGATCTTCGGCGGGCTGACGCTCGAGGAGACCGCGGGCGTCCTGGATCTCTCCACGAAATCGGTCCAGCGAACCTGGACGGCGGCGCGCGCCTGGCTCCGAAAGGAGATCGGCGAGAACGTGATGGAGGAATCGTGAGCGCCGCCCGCTGGGATCGGCTCGAGGAGGTCTTCGAGACGGCGTGCGCTCTGCCGGGGGACGAGCGCGCGGCTTTCCTCGACGGCGCCTGTGCGAGCGATCCGGGCCTGCGGTCGGAGATCGACGCGATGCTGGCGGCTTGCCAGCAGAAACGGGCCCTTTCGATCGAGCGCCTCGTCGTCGAGCCGCCGCCGGCGCCCGACGCCGATCCCTGGATCGGCCGGACCGTCGGTCCGTGGCGGTTGACGCGCTCGATCGGGCGCGGCGGAATGGGCCTCGTTTACGGCGCGGTCCGGGCGGACGGCCACTACCGGCAGGAGGTCGCGCTCAAGCTCATGCGGGCCGGTCCGCGCGATCCCTATGCCAGCGAGCGGTTCCGCACGGAGCGCCAGGTCCTCGCGTCGCTCAAGCACCCGAACATCGCGGCGCTTCTCGACGGGGGATTCGCGGACGACGGCACGCCTTTTCTCGTGATGGAGCTCGTCGACGGAGTTCCGCTGACCGACTGGTGCCGCGACCAGAATCTTTCCCTCGAGGAGCGGCTGAGCCTCTTTCGGGTCGTGTGCGATGCCGTGCAGCACGCGCATCGGGCGCTGGTGGTCCATCGGGATCTCAAGCCGTCGAACATCCTCGTCTCGCCGGGCGGCGGCGTGAAGCTTCTCGATTTCGGAATCGCCAAGCTGCTCGAGCCCGAGGCGTTCGGAGTCGAGGCGTCGGTGACGCAGACCGGCATGGGCGCCCTGACGCCCGACTATGCGGCGCCGGAGCAGCGCCAGGGTGGAGGCATCACGACCGCGACCGACGTCTATGGCCTGGGCGTCGTCCTCTACGAGCTCGTGGCCGGCGTCCGGCCCCGGGCGGAAGGGCGGGGCGGCGGACCGACGACGCTCACGCCTCCGAGCGAAGCGGTGCGCCGCGGCCTCGGTCCCGGCGAGGCGAGGCCCGAGGTCGAGCGGAGGCGGCGGGCGCGCCGCATCCGGGGCGACCTCGACCGGATCGTGCTGACGGCTCTGCGCGACGAGCCGGAGCGCCGCTACGGCTCGGCCGGACAGCTCGGCGAGGAGATCGGGCGATTCCTGGACGGACGGCCCATCCTCGCGCAGCCGGACACCTTCGGATACCGCCTGCGGAAGTTCGTCGGCCGCAACCGGGTCGCCGTCTCCGCGGCAAGCGTCTTCGTGACGAGCCTCGCGGCCTTCGGGACCTTCTCGGCCTGGCAGGCGCGCGCGCTCGCCGAGCAGCGAGGCGTCGCGCAGCGGGAACGCGACGCGTCCGAGCAGGTGACTCGCGTCCTCATCGATCTGTTCGAGACGACGAACCCGTCCGTGCGTCCGGACGGCGACCGGATGCCCGTCGGCGAATTCCTTCGCGGCGCCCAGGCTCGCGCGCTGGCGCTGCTGCGGGATCAACCGGGAGTCCGGGCGAGCCTGCAGCACGTCTTCGGGCTCATCCACCAGACCCGCGGCCAGTATGCGCCGGCGCGGCTCGCCCTGGAGGAGGCTTTCGCCGAGCGCCGCCGCTTGCTGGGGCCGGACGCACCGGCGACGCTCGAGTCGCTGCAGGCCCTCGGCGAGGTGTGTCACGAAGCTGGCGACGACGTGCGGGCACGGGCGCTGCTCGGTGAGTCCCTCGCGCGGCACCGCCGCGTCTACGGCGATCGGCACGCCAAAACGGCGCGTGTGATCCATGCGCTCGCGGCCGTCGAGGCTTCGCGGGATATCGAAAAGGCCGGCGAGCTCTGGCGGCGGGCGCTGGAGATCCGGCGCGCGGCTTTGCCAGCGGATCATCCGGATATCGCCGCGAGTCTCCAGGCGCTCGGCGGCTATCACTACGAGAAGCAGGAGTTCGCGCGCGCCCGCGATCTCTATCGGGAGGCCCTCGGCGTCTTCCGGAAGGGTGAGGATCGCCGGCATCCGCTGAACATCGCGATCCGCAACGATCTGGCCGTCGTGCTCGGTCTCCTCGGGATGCACGCCGAAGCGGAGGCGCTGCAGCGCGAGGCGATCGAGATCGGGCAGCAGGTTCTCGGATCCGACAGCGCGACTGTGGCCGAGCTCTGGAACAATCTCGCGTTCACCCAGGCCAACGCGCGGAAGTTCCAGGAGTCGGAGGAATCGTTTCGGGGCTCTTTCGAAATGCACCGCGCGCTCTTCGGCGAGGCCCACTGGCGCACGCGCAACGTCGCGCGGAACGTGGGGAGGGCTCTCGAGCTCGAGGGAAGGTATGCGGAGGCTCTCGTGTGGATGGACCGGGCCGCCGTGAGGCCTCGCGCGGGCGACGACGTCGAGGATCTCGGCTGGTGGCTGATCCGCGCCCAGCGCGGACAGGTGCTCTTTCGCCTGGGCCGCCGGGCGGAGGCCCTGGCCGAGGCGAATGCCGCGGTGGAGACGCTGGCGCGATCGGAGGACAGCCGCGCTGCCTGGCGCCTGGCCCGGGCGCGCGTGCTCCTCGGACGGATGCTCGACGAGTCCGGCCGTCCCCGCGAGGCGGAGCCGGTCCTCGCGGCGGCGCTTGACGGATTCGGAGGCGAATTCTCCGAGCGCGACCGCCGGACGGAGGCGGCCTGTGAGCTCGCCCGGGCGCGCGTGCTGCGGGGCGACGGAGCGGAGGCCCTCCGGAGTCTCCGCGAGTCCCTGGGCGCCTACCGCGCCTGGCCGCTCGCCGACCGCGAGGCCGTGGCGGAGCTCGAGAAGCTCGCCGCGAGACGGTGAGTCATCCTCCCGCGGTCTAGGGCCCGTAGAGCTTCAGCTCGAACGCGTTGGCCAGGAACTTGGCCATTTGGTCGCGCGCCACGGCATCGCCGGGACAGTACGTCGTCGGCGAGCAGCCCGAGACGTCGCCGCGCGCCCAAAGGAAGTGGACGTGCTTGCAGAAGGAGTCCGCGACCGACACGTCGGTGAAGTGGAGGTTGGGCGACGCGGCGTCGCAGGAGTAGGAGAGCCCGGTCGCGGGATCGGGCCCGTAGGTCACGGGAACCGCCGTGCCGCCGTTCGGCGCGACGATCGCCTTCGCGAGGAAGATCGCCATCTCGGCCCGGGTCACGCTCGGGGTCGGGCAGAAGAGCGACGGCGCGCAGCCTGTCGTCACGCCCTGCGAGGCGACGAGATGGACGGCCTTGCAGGCGGGGTCGGTCGGGGGGACGTCCGTGAAGACGCTCACCCCGCCGCTCGAGCAGTCGTAGGGATCCGCGCCGACGAACCCGGTCTTCGGGAGGGCTTGCCCCGCCGCGATCGCGCGGGCGATGAAGATCGCCATCTGCGCGCGCGAGACGTCGTCGCCCGGGCAGAACTGCGTCGGCGTGCAGCCCTGGGTGATGCCGTGGTGGAAGACCGTCTCGATCTTCTTGTAGAAGGGCTGCGAGCGCGGGACGTCCGAGAAGCTGTCCCCCAGATGGAGGCGCCACGTCTTCGGCACGGTGCCCGGCTCGATCGTCTCGGGGAACGTCGCGTCCCAGTGGGGGGCGGGCCGCGCGCCCGAGACCGTGACGGCGTAGCAGTCGTCCGTCGCCGTGCAGCTCTGCGTTGCCTGGGGGAGGATCGTGCCGTAGGCGCCGCCGTCGTCGTTTGTCGTGTACGTCGGACCCGCGGGACCACCGGGCGTTTCGCCGGAGCCCGTCAGTGCGACGGCGGCGTCGCCCGAGTTCTGCCACGCGGGCTCGACGCGCACGGTCTCGCCCGGCTCGAGGACGCCGTTCCCATCGGAGGCCGATCCGGAGGCCGGATCGACGACGAGCGCCTGCGGAGAGACGCCGCTCTTCACGACGGTGATCTTGGGAGGCGTGCCGGCCACCCCATCGAGCGGGTCCCCCAGCTTGGCCAGAGACCCGGTCTCGGGGAAGAGGGTCTCACTGTGCGCCGTCATCACGTAGGTGAAGAGAAGCGTCTGGTGCGGCGGGATCTCGGGAAACGCGACTTCGCCGTGGAGGGGCTCGATCGCGATGGCGCGCTCCGTGAAGTTCTGTGGCAGCGTCTCGTGGAACTCGATGGGACCCTTCGGGGTGACGCTTACCATGTCCTTGACGATCGACATCCGCGCTCCGTAGACGAATTCTTCGACGGCGGGGCCGAAGCCGATCTGGGAGTGGATCTCGACGTGGACCTCGCCGGACGCGCCGTGAAAGTCGGCGGCTACCTCGGGGTCCCGAAGAACGATCGTTCCACCGGGGATGTCGAGCGCGAATCGGATCTGCAGCGGATCGTCCGAGTTGTTGACGATCTGCACGACATAGGTGCTCGTCGCCGTCAGGGTGCTGCTGCCGTGCACCGGATCGTCGATGTGATCTCCGAGATTGTCAACCCCGACCTCGATGTTCCCCGACTCTTCGGTCAGAGCCGACGAGAAGACCGGTTGGTTGAAAATGCCTTTCGGAAACTGCACGAGCGACTCGGCGGAGGGGAAGTCCAGAAGGCCGGGGAAGTAGGTCCGCACGACGACGTCGCTCACGTTTCCGACGAGCGACTCGGCCCGGACGGCCTCGTGGAGCTCGAGCGGGCCGTTCGAGACGATGATGGCCGAGAGGGGGGCGGCCGGAAGCGCGGCGAGCAACGGCAACAGCATGGCTCGGAGCAGAGGCGCAGACGGAGATCTCTTCACAAAATCACCTCCAGGGACAAGGCCCCTCACTTGGAATCGCGTCAACGGCGGACGAAAGTGGACAGGAAGAGTTCGCCGAATTCGGTTAGAGTTGGCTCAACTGTTTCCGAGGAGGTGCCCCGAGACGCGGGGCTTCGCTGCACCCGCCCGTTCGGCTCGTTCGACGTCCGTCCTCTTCATTTTCAAGGAGGGTGAGATGGTCCAGACATTCTCGAAGGTGGCCGGCATCGTTCAGCTCGTCCTCGGTCTGGTCGCTCAATTCGTTCCGGGAATCGCGTCGGCGCTCGGCTCCGGCACCGGCGGCAACATCTTCAACATCGTCTCCGGTGGAATCCTCGCGTACCTCGGCACGAAGGGGACCGAGTCCGGCCAGCGCACCGGGGCGCAGGTGCTGGGCGGTCTGAACGGTCTCGTCGGTCTCCTCGGCGCGCTCGGCGTCAACAACCTCGCGGGCATTCAGATGAACCAGGGTCTGGGCGCCAACATCATCAATCTCCTGATCGGCGCCTGGGGACTCTGGTCGGGCTTCGCGGCCAGGAAGACCGTCGCCGCATAGGGCTCCGACCGCATCGGCTCGGGCGGACGCGCCTCGGCGCGCCTGCCCTTCGTTTTCTTGGCGCCCTTGCGGAGCGCCTCCGCCCGATAGAATCCGCCCGACCCGCGATGAGGCCCCTGCGCATCTCGGCCCGACGCTTCTGGCTGAGCGACCGGATGCTGGTCGCGCTGCTCGCGATGCTCGTTCTCCTCATCTTCGCGATCCCGCTGGTGCCCTTCGACCGCGCGGGACGCATCGCGATGGACCTCTTCTTCTCGCTGCTCCTCCTCTCGGGGATCGCGACGCTCGCGCGCAGCCGCCTCGCACTGTGGCTGGGAACCGCGGTGGCGTCCGCGGCGCTCGTCGTGCGCCTGCTCGACCGGCTGTCTCCCGGCATCGATCTCGGCCGCTCGGACGCGTTGCTGACCGGTCTGACCGAGGCGACGCTCGCCGCCGTCCTGCTGGTCCAGCTCTTCCGGCCGGGGCGCGTGTCCTTCTATCGTGTCGCGGGAGCGGTGGTCGTCTTCCTGCTCTTCGGCCACGTCTTCGCCGAGGCGTACTACCTGATCGAGTCTCTGTCGCCGGGCTCCTTTCATTTCGTGTCACCGCCTGCCGGCCGATCCGGCCTCACCGGGCGCCTCGTGTACTTCAGTTTCGCCACGCTCTCGACCGTCGGGTACGGGGACGTGACGGCGCTCCATCCGCTCGCGCGATCGCTCGCGGCGATCGAGGCGCTGACCGGCCAGCTCTATCCGGCGATCCTCATCGCGCGGTTCGTGGCGCTCGCGATCCAGCCCGCCGCCACGCCCCCGTCACCGAGCGATCCCCGGGGATAGACTTGGGGCAGATTCACCTTCTTCGAAAGGGGGAGAGCCCATGCTGACCATGTTGTCGAAAGCCTGGTGGGTCTATCTCGTCCGCGGCCTGCTCGCGATCCTCTTCGGCGTTTTGGCTTTCGCGCGCCCGGGGCTGACGCTCGCAACGCTCGTGATCTTCTTCGGCGCCTGGGCGCTGGCGACCGGCGTCTTCGCCATCTTCGCGGCGTTCGCGGCGAAGAAGGCGCACACGGACTGGTGGGTGCTCCTCCTCGAAGGACTCCTCGGAATCGCCGTCGGCCTGGTGACGTTCTGGGCGCCCGGCATCACCGCGATCTCGCTTCTCTGGTACCTCGCCTTCTGGGCGATCCTCTCGGGAATCTTCGAGCTCGTGACGGCGGTCCGCCTGCGCAAGGAGATTCGCGGCGAGGGCTGGCTGATGCTGGCGGGCGTGGCCTCGATCGTTTTCGGCGTCCTCCTGCTCGCCCGGCCGGGCACCGGCGCGCTCGCGGTGATCACGTTCATCGGCGCCTATGCGCTGCTGTTCGGCGTGATTCTCGTGATGGCGGCATTCAAGCTAAAAGGCCTGCAGGGGCGACTCGTGGCCGCCTGAGGCCCGGCGCACGGCGCGCGCCGCTCACTGCGGGAACGACCAGGTGTTCCCGTTGTCCGGTCCGTACAACTTTTTGTGGTTGATGTCGTACCGGACGCCGACGGACGTGTAGGGGAAGCGGACGATGTCGAGGACCGTCAGCAACAAGCGTCCCCACCAGGGACGGTCCGAGACGCCGATCCCGCGGGCGATCTCGGCCACGTTCAATCCCACCTCGAGCCCGACCTGCCGCTCTCGCAGCTCGGGCAGCGCGTAGGGATATCCCTTGACGCCGTACGTCATCGAGACGAGGAGGAACCGGGCGGGGCCGAAGTTCCGGTCGGCGCGGCGGGCGAGGCCCGCGAGCTTCAGGTCGGCCGTGTAGATCTCCCGCGAATAGTCCTTTCCGAGTCCGGCCACCTTGAGCTCGTCCGGGGTCTCGGGAGCCTGCATGACGCCGGCGCGAAATCCGATCAGGTCGTTCAGACCGTACCGCGCGAGGACATAAGCCGAGAGTGCTCCGAGCGAGTCGGCCACCAGGTCCTCGTGCGAGAAGCCGTACCTCGTTGTGCCGTCGCCGAACTCCGTCGCGAGCCCCGTGAAAACGGAGACCCCCGAGGCCAGCGTGTAGGACTTCTCCTCGGACAGGTCGAACACCTCGTAGACGGACGTGAGGAGCCGGGACACGCCGTAATAGGAGACGATGTGTGAGGCCTTGTCGCCGCCGCCGGCGTAGGTGTTGCGGCCGAAGTAGCCCTCGTTGGTGAAGTGGAAGCTTTCGTGCGGGCCGTCGGTGAAGGAGTTCAGGGCCGAGCCCGCGACCGCGCCGACCGACGCGAGCAAGATGAAGACGTGTTTGGGCTCGGGGGGCGGCGCAGCATAGAGGGTCGTGCCCGGCGCGCCGCTCCGTCCGGCGTCGAGCGCGATCACCGGCGGAAATCGCAGGTCGAGACGAAACACCTCGGGGGCGCGGCCCTCTTCGAGCGCGGTCCCGCAGCAGCCGGCGAGAGTGAACTCCTCGGATGGTCGGGCGGAAGCAGACAGCTCCAGCACCGCCGTGGACTGAAAGATCCGGAAGCCGCCGGCGCGGGCTGCTCCCGGAATCCGCCAGCCCCGCGGCCGCGAGGATCGCGAACGCTCGCGGCGCCAGGCGATTCGTGGGGACGGACACGCGACCTCGGCCTCCCTCGGAGTCTCGCTTCAGGATTGGCGATCGGGGTGACGGTGGCTTCAAGTCGAACGAAGCGGGAGGCCCGGTGATTACTTGGCCGGCGCCTTCGGCGGAAAGTCGGCGAAAAGCCGATCGAGCGCGACCTCGACCTTCCCTTTCTTGAGCGCCCCGATCACGGGCACCGTGCCCTTCGCCAGTCCCCGCCAGACGAGCTGATTGCGCGCAGGGTCCACGAGGTCCACGACGAGCGTGCCGGCCGGAACGTCGTGGCTCGACTCGCCCGTCGCGTTGCCCGACCACCAGGAGTAGCCCCACGTGCTCTCGCCTGCCGTCGCCTCGCGGAAGAGCCTTGGCTCGACGCGCAGGGAAGCGTTCTCGGGAACTCGCGAGAGGCCTCGGGCCTGGAGCCGCGTCGCGACCTCGTCCCCCAGCCACGCCTGCTCGGCGGTCTGGAGCCGGTCGCCGGCGATCGTGAAGGTCCGATACTTCGAAAAGTCCGCTCTCGGATCCGACGACACGTTCGTCGTGAGCGTGGCGCAGGCGGCGGCGAGGAGCAGGACACCCGAGGGGACGACGATCGATCGGCGGAAGCGCGTCATCTTCGGTCCTCAGAATTTCGCCACGAGGGCGATCGACGTGATCGTGTCCCGCTTCTTGAACCCGGGCGTCGGCACGTTGTCGTAGAGATAAGTGTAGGACGCCTTGAGCGCAAAGACCGAGGTCAGGTCCGCGGCGATGGCGGTCGTGCTGCGGAAGAGCCAGTCGTCCGTGTTGTCGAGGTTGTCGGTGAAGTAAGCATCCTCCGTGAACGCGGCACTCTTGGAGAATTTCCAGGCGAAATTGAGCCCGCCGCGGAGTGCCGCGTAATCGAACGAGTCGCCGATGAGCGGGTCCTCATGCGTGTATCCGATCCCGGCTTCCATGCGCAGGAGCAACGTCTTCTCGTTGATGATCTTGTAGCCGGCTCCGGCCGTGGCGCCCACGCGGCTGTCGACTCCGGAGAAGGTGTTCCGGTAGTAGAGCCCTTCGGCGAAAACGTCGATGCGCGGCGTCAGGTCGCGCGACGCCCGCAGCTTGCCGGCGTAGGACTCCGCGGTGACGATCGAGTCGGCCGAGGCTCGGAGCATCGCGAACTCGGCCGAGAACGTCCAGGGCGACGGCTGGTAGAAGAGTTGGAAGCCGGCGCCGAAGCTCGAGGTGTCCGTGTTGCCGCTCGTTCCGGCATAGGAGAGCTGAGCGTTGCCGGTCCAGAGCGGAGTCGGCGTCGGGGTGGGGGCCGGGCAGGGGCAGGGGGCCTGCGCGGCCGCGATGCCGGCGGCGGAAAGCAGGGAGAGGATCAGCGCGAATCGACGAAACGGCATCGTGTGATGTCTCCTGGACGGCGGGGAGTCTACCAGCAGGGTTCAGGAGGTCCGGGTGTCGCCCCGCGAGGCCGCTTGCCGCAGGGAGTGCTCGTCGAGAGACAGGAAATTGCCGATGCGCTCGATCGTGACGTCCGGCGGCGGATATCGGGCGAGCGCCTCTGCGTCGTGCGCGTAGTGACCCTGGCGAGGAAACACGGTCGTCACGCGCGGTCCCCAGACCTGCTTGACCGCGTCGAGGATCCGCGGCTTGTCGTCCACGAGCACGTAGTGCCTGGCGGGGTAGCGGGCCGCCACGTCGTCGAGCTCCCGCTCCTTGTGGACGTAGATGAGGACGTTGCCGCCGACCGCCTCGAAGAGGCCGGAGCGGTCGATCTTTCGGGGCTGGAACACGACGTCTCCGTCGGTCAGGATGACCGTCGCGCCCCATTGGCGCGCCCGGTCGAGCGCGTCGAGCGACTCGGGGTAGAGACGATTGGCGAACGGATAGTTGATCAGGAATCGCGAGACGGTCAGCAGGTGCGGGTCGCGCGGGTACTCGATGCGGTAGCGCTGGAGGGCGCCGAGGTAGTCGGCGTATCCGAGCTCGGAACGGAGCTGTTCGAAGAGCTGCCAGTAGTGCTCGGCCCGGTCGGCTCCGACCTCCTTCTCGAGGTACGTGCGCAGATCGGCGGTGACGCGGTCGTTGTCGAGCAGCGTGTTGTCCACGTCGAAGAGGAGCACGAGGCCCCGGCTCATCGCGCGCCTCCGGCCCGCGGCCGCAGCTTCTTCGCGGCGGCGCGGTCGGCGAGCCAGAGCAGCCGGCCGGCGGCCGGCCGGATGAGCTGCGCCGGCAGTTGCGTGGGCTCGTACGGTCCTTCGAGGACCGACTTGAGCGGCGCCGCCTTGTCCTCGCCGCTCACGACGAAGACGACCTCCGCGGCCGCGTTGAAGGTCGGAGCCGTCAGGGTGATTCTTTCCGTGTCGAGCTTTCCGATCCAGTTGGAGACGGCGCGGCGGCGCGTCTCGGAGAGAACCTTCGTCCCCGGAAAGAGCGAGGCGGTATGGCCGTCCGTTCCGAGCCCGAGCAGCGCCAAGTCGAAGCGCGGGAACTGTCCGGGGGCCAGCCGGAAGTGTTCCTCGATCTCCCGTTCATAGGCTCGCGCGGCGGCTTCGGCGCTCGGCTCTTCGGCGCGAATCCGGTGAACGTTCTCGGGCGGAACGGGCACCCGCGTCAGCATCGCCTCGGCGGCCATCCGGTAGTTGCTTTCGGCGTCCTCGGGTCCCACGTGGCGCTCGTCGCCGAAGAAGAAGTGGATTCGCGGCCACCGGACGCGGCCGCGAAAAGCGTCGCTCGCGAGCAGCCCGTACAGCTTCCGCGGGGTCGAGCCGCCCGAAAGCGCGACCGCCGCCGCGGGCGCATTGCGCAGCGCCTCGCCGGTCGAAGAGAGGAACTCCGCGGCCGCCGCCTGCGCGACGGCATCGGCGTCCTCGAGGACGCGAACCTCGGGCGCGCCGCTGCCGGTCACGCCGCGAAGGATATACCGCGCGCCTGGACTCCCGGCGCCCGACCCGATAGGATCGTCGGCCATTTCGAAGCACTCGAACGAGTAGAGGAGGATTCAGTATGAGCAACCGGTGGAATTCCCTTCGCGTCGCGGGCCTGGCGGCGCTCGTCGCCTGGCCGCTCGCGGCCCAGGACAAGATGGCAGCGAAGAAACCCCTCGAGGCGAGCGACACGCACTCCGTCACGGCGACCGTCGAGGCCGTGGACAGCGCCAATCGCGAGATCACTCTCAAGGGGCCCAAGGGCAACGTCGTCGTCGTCGAGGTGCCCGAATCCGTCAAGCGGTTCTCCGAGATCAAAGTCGGCGATCAGCTGCACGTGAAATACACGGAGTCGATCGTCGTCGCGCTCCGCAAGGCCGACGCGGCCGCCAAGCTCGGCACGAGCACGGACACGGGCGTGACCCGCATGGAAAGCGCCAAACCGAGCGCCGTCGTCTCGCGCCAGATCACGGCCACCGTCGAGGTCGCCTCGATCGACAAGGCGACGTCCGCGGTGACGGTGCGCCGCGCCGACGGATCGACCGTCGCCTTCCGTGTGGAAGACCCGAAGAATCTCGAGGGCGTCAACGTGGGCGACAAGATCGTGGTCACCTACAAGGAAGCGCTCGCCCTCCAGGTGACCGCTCCCAAGAAGTAGTCCCGCCGCCCCGCGCCGAGCCCGGGACGGGAGAGATTGACGATGGAGATCGCGCTGCTGCCCCTCCTGGTGGCGCTCGGTCTGATCGTCGGGATGATCGTCGTGCTCGACGTGGGGCGTCGCCTCGGGCGGCGCCGCCGTGCGAAGGCGGGAGGGGAGCTCGGGGGCCTGGGAGGGGTCGAGGGGGCGGTCTTCGGGCTGCTCGGCCTCCTGATCGCGTTCACGTTCTCGGAGGCGGCGTCGCGCTTCAACGTCCGGCGCGAGCAGATCGTCGAGGAGTCCAACGTGATCGGCACGGCGTGGCTGCGGCTCGATCTGCTACCCGCGGACGCGCAGCCGGCCCTCCGCGACGCCTTCCGCCGCTACGTGGACGTGCGGCTGGCGGTGTTTCGGAGACTGGCGCATCCTTCGCGGGGAGAGGCCGAGACCGATCGAGCCGAGGCGATCCAGGGCGAGATCTGGAAGATGGCCGTCGCGGCCTGCCGCGACGCGCCGTCGCAGGTTCCGATGCTTCTGCTGCCCGCCCTCAACGAGATGATCGACTTCGCCGCCACGCGAACGCACAAGGCGCTGATGCACCCCCCGCCCGTGATTTACGGGACGCTCTGCATCCTGGCGTTCGCGGCCGCCCTCATCGCGGGCTACGGCATGGGCGCCGCCGGGACGCGCAGCTGGTTCCATACGATTGCGTTCGCGATCATCCTCGGCCTCGCCGTGGACGTGATCCTCGATCTCGAGTTTCCGCGCGTCGGGTTCATCCGCATCGACCAGTACGACCAGATCCTCGTCGACCTGCGCCAGAGCATGAACTGACGACCCTCAGGCGTCGTGCTTCCGCTCGCTGCCGCGGAGCCATTGTGGGTCCGGCGCCCGGACGTTCCATCGGACCGAGATCAGCCGCAGGGCGACGATCGTTGTGAACGCGAGGGAGAGCGCGATCAGGCGGTGCCATCCGAGCGCCCCGATCCCGAGATAGACCCAGCTTCCGCCAAACGCCGAGAGGGCGTTGAGGCTGCCCGGACGGAAGAGCTCGGGCACCTCGCCGGCGCAAACGTCGCGGAGCACGCCGCCGAAGGTCCCCGTGATGACCCCGATGAGCGCCGCCACGAAGAGGGGGAGCCGCGCCCACAACGCGGCGTCCACGCCCGTCAGCGTGAAGAGCGCCAGTCCAAGGGCATCCAGGACGGCTCCGGACTCGTGCCAGCGGCTGGCGAGCGCATGGATCGAGGGCTGATAGCAGAACCCCACGCACAGGATCGCGATCACCAGGAGGTACTCCCAGCGCACCACCCAGAAGAACGGGCGCTGGCCGACGAGCAGGTCTCGAAGCGTTCCGCCGCCGAACGCCGTCACGACCGCCAGGCTGTAGGTCCCGACGATGTCCATCCGCTTGCGCGCGGCGGTCATCATGCCGGAGACGGCGTAGAGGAGGACGGCCGCCGTCTCGAGCGCCGTCCGGATCGCATCGGTCGTCATGGGACCCTGCAGGCGGGCCCGGTCGAGCGCGCCTCTTCTAGAAGGTCATCGTGAGGTAGAGACGCGGCCCCTGGTATCGGAAGTCGAGCTTGGTCGTCTTGGTGTCCTGGATCTTCTCGAGGTTGATGCGGTTGTACTCGTAGGCGACGCCGAGGCCGAAATTGCGCACGATGAACCAGTCGGCATGCACCGACGCGTCGACCATCGAGCCCGAGTACGGCGAGATGTTGGCCTTGAAGGCGCGCACCCAGGCGCCGATGCTGACGGGTCCCGCGATCCGAATCTCCGTCTCGGCGCCGATCAGCGGAACCGGCACGTTGACCTCGGCCTCCCGCGTGGTCGTGACGCCACTGATCGGGCCGTTCGGTCCGACGACGCCCGCGGACGCGGAAAGCGTCGCGCGCAGGGTCGTGTAGCTCACGCCGAGCGACAGCCCGAGGTGAAAGGTGGGATTCTTGAAGATCTCGTACCGGTACGCGCCGTAGATGTACCGCTGCGTGTCCTCGCTCGCCACCTCGGCCCCGACCGTGTACGTCACGTCGCCGAAATGGATGTCCTGGGAAACCGTTCTCGAGGCGTCGGTCGAGAAGTCCAGGAACCCGAAGTCGAGATAGCTCCTTCCGGCGAAGTTCCAGTAGCCGTCGCCGCGGAATGTCGTCTTGTGATCCGGCTGGCCGAGGAGGTTGTTCAGGTCGATCGACGCGTCGGGGATGTTCGACGTGGAGAGCGATCCCTTCGTGTCGAGAGTCGCGAAGATGCCGCCCAGTCGAAGGCGAAAGGTTTCGGGGACGTCGCCGGGAAATTGCGCTCGGGCCGGCGCCGCCGCGAGCAATCCCGCAGCGATCGCAGCCCCCAGGAACTTCTTCATTCTGCTTCCTCCTCCGAACCGAACCCGCATTCGGGACGGCGGGAGTCTATCGCAGGAACGCTTCGAGGTTCGCCGGCGTTACCGCTCGGTCCAGAGGCGCCGCTCTTCCTCGAGGAGGTGATCGACGCCGCCCGGCGTCAGCGGCGGCGCGACCCAGTTTCCCTGCATGTGGTCACAGCCGTACTGCTGCAGGCAGCGGAATTGATCCTGCCTCTCGACGCCCTCGGCCGTGACCGTGAGTTTCGTTCCATGGGCCATTTCCACGATGGCGCGCACGATACCGGCGTCGGCGGCGCTGTGTGGCAGGTCCGACACGAAGGAGCGGTCGATCTTGAGCGCGGTGATCGGGTAGCGCTTCAGGTAGCTCATCGAAGAGTAGCCCATGCCGAAATCGTCGATCGCGATGCCGACGCCCATTCCCCGCAGGAGGCCGAGGTTTCCGACGACGATCTCCGCGCTCTCCATCGCGATGGACTCGGTGATCTCGACCTCCAGGTGCTGCGGCTCGAGACCCGCCTGTTCGAGCGCCAGGCCGACCATGGGCACGAGATTCTCTTCACGGAACTGTCGCGCGGAGACGTTGACCGCCACGTGAAGATCGGGCAGTCCCGCGCGCCGCCATTCCTGCAGTTGCGCGCACGCGGTCCTCACCACCCACTCGCCGAGGGGCACGATGAGCCCTGTCTCTTCGGCGGCGCCGATGAAGGTGCCCGGCATGACGAGCCCCCTCTCGGGGTGCTCCCAACGCACGAGGGCCTCGAATCCCACGATGCGGCCCGTCGAGAGCGAGAGGATCGGCTGGTAGTGCAGCACGAACTCCTCGCGGTCGAGGGCGCGCCGGAGCCCGGTCTGGAGCGAGAGCCGTCCCTCCGCCCGCGACGTCAGCTCGGGAGTGCAGAGCTGGAAGGTCCCGCGGCCGAGCTCCTTGGCGCGGTACATCGCGGCATCCGCGTTGCGCAGCAGCGTCTCCGGATCCTCGCCGTCGTCGGGCGACGTCGCGACGCCGAGGCTCGCCGTGACGCGCAGCGTCTGATCGCCGAGCTGGAAGGGACGGGTCACGCCCTCGAGCAGTTTCTTCGCGACGCCCGCCATTTCCGCAGCGGGGCGCGCGTCGGGCAGCAGGATGACGAACTCGTCGCCGCCCACGCGCGCGATCGTGTCGGCCTGCCGAAGCCGGCGTTGGAGCCGCAGCGCGAGGGAGCGCAGCAGCCGGTCGCCGGTCGCATGACCCCACGTGTCGTTCACCAGCTTGAAGCGGTCGATGTCGAGGTAGAGGATCGCGACGTGTCGCCGGTGGCGGCGCGCCTGCGCGAGCTCCCGCGCGGCGCGCTCGAGGAACCGGACGCGGTTCGGCAGTTTCGTCAGCGGATCGTTGTAGGCGTGGTTGGCGACGTGCCCTTCGGCGCGGCGCCGCTCGGTCAGGTCGGCGAACGTCGCGACGGCGGCGGGCCGGCCGCCGGCCTCCGCGAGCGTCAGGGAAACCTCGATTTCCACCGGGTTGCCGTCCGGCCGGACGACGCGGAAGGCGTCGCGCAGCGCGGGACGCTCGCCTTCGATGCACTGAGCCACGTCGTTGGCAAGACGTTCGCGGTCCTCGGCGGCGAAGAGATGCGCGGCAGACTCGAGCGCTCCGACGTCCTCCGGAGCGACGCCGAACATCGCGGCGAGGCGCGGATTCGAGTTCCGGATCTTTCCGTCCTGGATCAGCGCGAGGCCGACCGTCGCCTCGGCGGCGAGCGTTCGCGGGCCGTCGCCGGATTCGAGGCGCTCGGCGCGGCGGCGCCCAGTCACGTCACGGAGGATGCCGACGACGCCCACGATCCGCCCGCCGGAGTCGCGCTGAGGCCCGTACGTCGCCGACAGCCAGACCGCCGCGCCCTCGCCCCGAATGCGGTGGCCGAGGTCCGGGCCCGCGACCGTCTCGCCGTTCAAAGCCCGCTCGAGGAGGTCGGTGACGCCCTGATCGGCGAGATGCGGGAAGACCTGGAGCGCTCCTCGCCCGACGACCTCCGCGGCCGGAATTCCGGTCAGATGCTCGAGTGCGCGGTTCCAGACGGTGATCCTCAGGTCCTCGTCGTACGCGACGACGCCGTCGGGAGCGCTCGCCAGGGCGTCGCCCGGCGGAGCGCCTCCCGCGGATTGCGCGGGCGCCTCGAGCTCGGCGAGGCGCTGCTTGGCGGCAAGCTCGCGCTCGAGGCGGCGCCCGAGGGCGCGCAGCGGCTCGAGCGCTTCGGCAGCCACCGCCCGCGGCTCGCGGTCCATGGCGGCGAGCGCCGCGAAGGGCGCTCCCTGTGGATCGAACAGCGGAATGCCGGCGAAGAATCGGATGCTCTCGCGCAGGAGCGGATCGTCGCGGAAACGCGGATCCTTGGCGACGTCGGTGAGAACGAGGAGGTTCGGCGACGCCGCCGCCTCCGAGCACAGGGCGATCGCCCGGGCCGTCTCGGCGACGCGGAGGCCGCCGCGCGACTTGAACCAGTTGCGGCCCGGCCGGACGAGCGCGACGGCCGCGAGGGGCGCGCCGGTCAGGCCCATTGCGAGCGTTGTCGCGTCTTCGAACAGATCTTCGAGCGCGGTCTCGAGGGGATCGTCGGGCGGCGAGAGGCCGCCTCGCGCGCGGGGGGCGCCGTCGGCAGGCGATGGCATTTTGCTTTCCGGGGATCGCGACGTTGCGCGACCCGCAAATTGTAGCGCCGAAAGGCCCGGGGATGCTCGCCGATGGCACGAAAGTGCCGGCTCGCGCGAGGCGCGAATCAGAGCAGCGGCGCGAGCAGGCGGGCGACCGCGTCGGCCGCGGCGTGGAAAGACGAACGGCGGCGCCACCCGGCCGCGGTGATCTCCTCGGACTGCGCGAGATCTTCCTCGAAGGCCCGTGTGAAGACGCCGCCGGCGTCGTCGTCGAGGATCACGAGGTTGCACTCGGCGTTGAAGTGGAAGGAGCGGAAGTCGAGGTTCGTCGAGCCGACGAGGCAGACCCGATCGTCGGCCACGAGCGTCTTGGCGTGGAGGATCGCGGCCTGATACTCGAAGATGCGGATGCCGCGGGAGAGGAGATCCTCGAAGTAACCGTGGCCGGCGTGGCGGACGAGGCGCACGTCGGTCCGGCCGGGGAGCAGCAGTCGCACGTCCACACCGCGCCGCGCCGCGGCCCCGAGGAAATCGAGTGCGCGCCGGCGCGGAGCGAAGTAGGCGTTCGTGATCCACAGGCGCCGCCGCGCGGCGCCCGCGATGGCCACCAGGGTCGACGCCGTCTCGCCGTGGCCGCGGCCGGGCCGCGACTCGAGCGTCAGGACCTTCGTGCCGACGTCCGTCGGCGCCTCGATCGGCGGCAGCTCGAAGCGATCGCCGCCGGCCCACTGCCAGGCCTCGCGGAAGACGACCGCCATGTCCCACGCGGTCGGACCTTCGACCCGCGCGTGCGTGTCGCGCCAGGGGCCCCGCCGGGAGCCCACGGGCGCGGATCCGTATTCGTCGGCGATGTTCATGCCGCCGGTGTAGGCGATGCGCCGGTCCACGACGAGGATCTTTCGGTGATCGCGAAAGGGCTGGAGCCAGAGGTGAGGGAACAGGGGGTTGAAGAGCCGGACGTCGAGCCCACGCGCGCGCATCTCGTTCCAGAACGCGCGCCGCGTCGCGATCGAGCCGAAGAAGTCGGCGAGCACGCGCACGGTCACGCCGCGCGAGCGGGCCGCCGCGAGCGCCTCGAGGAAGCCGCGCCCGGTCGTGTCGTCCCGGAGGATGTACGACTCCAGGAGAATCTCCGACTGCGCCCGTCCGATGTCCGTGCACATCGCGGCGAACGCGCGGTCGCCGCGGAAGAACGGCTCGACGCGGTTGCCCGCGAGGATGGGCCCGTCGTCGATCTTCTGGAGCAGCTCGGCGAAACCGGGATCGCGGAGGCCATCGGGCAGCGAGGCGGCCAGCCGTCCGACGTTCGCGGGGCGGAGCTCGCGCGGCAGCCGGCGGCCCTCGACCGGATAGAGACGCGGCAGCAGGCGCCGGTGACCGGGCCTTCGTCGAAACATGGCGCGCATCATCTCGCGAGCGGGCCCGGCGCCGCGGTCGGGGAGACGCGGAGCCGTCAGTAGGCGATTCTTCGCGAGGGGGCCGAGACCCGCTCGCCGATGCGGACGCGCGCATCCACGGCGACGGCGCCCTTCGGAAGCACGAGCACGGGATTCAGGTCCATCTCGCGGATCTGCGGGCAAGCGTCGATGAGGGCCGAAACCCTCAGAATGATCTCCTTCAGCGCGGTTTCGTCGGCCGGAGTCGCTCCCCGAAATCCGCGCAGCCGCGCCGTCCCGCGCACCTGCTCGAGCATCGCCGCGGCGTCGGTGTCGGTCAGGGGGGCCAGGCGGAAGGCGACGTCGGCGAGAAGCTCGACGAACGCCCCGCCGCTCCCGTAGAGGACGAGGGGGCCGAACGTCGGGTCGGACGTCGCGCCCACGATCGTCTCGATTCCGCCGGCCACTTGCTTCTGGACGAGCGCCTCCGTCATCGCGGGTCCGAGACGCGTTCGCAGATCTTCGTACGCGGCGCGGACGGCGCCGTCTTCCCCGAGCCCGAGCCGGACGGCGCCGATCTCGGTCTTGTGGACGATGTTCGGGCCGACGGCCTTGAGGACGACGGGGAAACCGAGTGCGGCCGCCGCCATGGCGGCCTCGGCGGCCGAGCGCGCGGTGCGGATCGGCGCCGCGGCGATGCCGAAGGAGGCGAGCAGCTCGTTCGTCGCCTCGGGGCCGAGCCAGCCGCCGCCTCGGCGCATCGACTCGTCGACGAGCTCCCGCGCCCGGGCGACCTGCAAGTCCGGGAAGCGCGGGATCCGGCCGGGCGGCTCGCGGCGCCACTCCGCGTATCCGGCGACGCGCGCGAGAGCCGTCGCCGCGCGCTCGGGGAAGGAGTAGCTCGGAATCGATCCGAGACGCGGCCGCGCGCCCTCTTCGCCGAGGAACGTCGCCAGGATGGGCTTCTTGGAGCTTCCGCGGGCGGCCTTCACGATCGCCGCGGCCACCTCCCGCGCTTCGGTCAGAAGGGGAGGAATGAAGATCACGATGACCGCGTCGACGGCCGGCTCTCCGAGCAGGAGGCGCAGGCACTTCTCGTACTGGGCGGCCGACGCGGAGGCGAGCATGTCGACCGGATTGCCGAGGCCCGCCTCGCTCGGCAGGACCGCGGCGAGCTTCGCGCGCGTTGCGGCGGGCAGCGCGGCGATCGTCAAGCCTTGCGCTTCACAGGCATCGGCGGCGAGGATCGCCGGCCCGCCGGAGTTGGTCAGGATTGCGACGCGGCGGCCCGCCGGCAACGGCTGGTGGGCCAGCAGCGTCGAGACGTCGAAGAGCTCCTCGAGCGTCGCGGCGCGGATGATGCCCGCCTGTCGCAAGAGCGCGTCGACGACGGCGTCGCTCTCCGCGAGGGCGCCGGTGTGCGAGGAGGCCGCGCGCGCCCCGGCCTGGGAGCGGCCGGCCTTCACCGCGACGATCGGCTTGCGGCGCGCGACCCGCCGCGCGATCCGCATGAAGCTCCCGGCCGAGCCGAAGCTCTCGAGGTAGTACAGGATGACGTCGGTCCGGGGATCCTCGCTCCAGTACTGTACGAGGTCGTTCCCCGAGACGTCGGCCTTGTTGCCGACCGAGACGAACGTCGAGATGCCGAGGTTCAGGCGGCGCGCTTCGTCGAGGAGCGCGATGCCGAGAGCGCCGCTCTGCGAGGCCAGGCCGACGCGTCCCTCGGGAGGGTAGACGGGCGAAAATGTCGCGTTCAGGCGCACGCGGGGATCCGTGTTGATGAGGCCCATGCAGTTCGGGCCGACCATGCGGATCCCGGCCGCGCGAACCTTGGCGAGGATCGCCGCCTCGCGCTGCCGGCCCTCGCCGCCGGTCTCACGAAATCCGGCACTGATGACGACGAGCGCGCGCACGCCGCGCGCGATGCAGTCGTCGACGGCGGACTCGACCGCGGCCGCCGGAACGGCGAGGATCGCGAGATCGACGGTTCCCGGAACCGCCCGGACGCTCGGATAGGAGCGCCGGCCGGCGACGCGCGCCGACGCCGGATTGACCGGGTAGATCCTTCCGCGGAACCGGGTGGCGAGCAGGTTGTGCAGGATCTCGGAGCCGATCTTGCCGCGCTGCCGCGAGGCTCCGACGACGGCCACGGAGCGGGGCTCGAAGAGTCTCTTCATCGAGGCTGTGGCCGCGCGCGCCGACCTCTCCGCGGCGCGCTCTTCGAAGGCCGGTGTCGATTCGAGCGAGATGACGATGCGGATCGTGCCCGGCTCGGCGCGGTGCGCGATCTCGAACCCGGAATGCGCGAAGACGTCGAGCATGCGGCGGTTCGCGGGATGGACCTCCGCCGTGAACTCCGTCAGGCCGCGCCGGCGCGCGATCTCCGCGAGGCGCTCGAGGAGGCGAGTTCCGAGCCCCTGGCCATGCAGCGCGTCCTCGACGGTCAGCGCGACCTCCGCCGAGGCGGGACGCCGTGGATCCACGTAGTAGCCGGCCACGGCCACGAGCCGGACGCCGGCCTCGGCGACGAGCACGACCTGGCTCTGGCCGTCCGCCGCGACGAGTCGCGAAGCGAGAGTGGAGGCCGTCGCGCGCGAAACGCCGAGGAACCGAAAGTAGAGGCTCTCGGACGAAAGGGCCTCGTGCAGCCGGGCGATCTCGGCGAGATCCGTCGCCCGGATGGGACGCAGGCGGACCGTGGCGCCCGTGCGCAGGACCACGTCGGAAGGCTCGGGCGGGGCGAAGGGCGGAGGCGTCATCGTTCGCTTGCTCTCAGGCTTCGGAATCGCACGGCAGAGTTACTGATTCGAATGAATCATATGGATGTCGGCGGCGGTCGCCTACGATCCTCGGGGGTTGAAATGAAGATTCTCGCCGCCACCGACGGTTCGGCCCGGGCGCTCGCAGCGGTTCGCTTCGCCGCGTGGTTGGGTCGCGTCTTCCGTGCGGACGTCGACGTGGTGCTCGTGGGTGACGTGGCCTCGATCGAGGGGCTTTCCGGAGCCGCGCGGCGGACCATGAAGGACGATTACCGGCGCTGGGCGGTGCGCGCTCTCGGACGCGCCGAGGGCGAACGGGTTCGCATGGGCGTCCGGGGGGAGTGCCGCTACGTCGAGGCGAGGCGGCTCGAACCCATCGCCGAGGCCATCGCCCGTGCCGCGTCCGCCGCGCACGCCGACCTGGTGGTGGTCGGGACCCACGGACGCGGCGCGGTCGGGCGGGCCCTGCTCGGCAGCGTGACCCGGCGGCTCGTCCACGTCTGCCGTCGGCCCCTCGTCGTCGTCCCCGGTCCGGTGGCGGCGCGGCGAGGCGACGCGCTCCGCCTTCTCGTCGCGACCGACGGATCCGCCGGCGCGGCCGCGGCGGCCCGGCTGGCGGCGAAACTCGCGCGGCGCGCGCGGCGGTCGCGCCTCGAAGTGGCGACGGTGTCGACTTTGCGGCGCGATCTCTCCGTCGGATTCTCGGCGGCGATCCTGTCGTTTCTGCCCTACGAGGAGCTTCGCCAGAGCGAGCGCCGCGCGGGGGAGCGGATCCTGCGCTCGGCGGAGAGGACTCTTCGGTCACGCGGAGTGCGCGCCCGGACGAATCTCCTCGAGCCGCGGGACGCCGGTCCCGTCGCCGACGCGATCGCGGCGCGGGCGCGGAAGACGGAAATCGCATCTCATCGCCGTCGGCCGGGCGGGCCGGAGCGCGCTCGCGGATTGGGCGCTCGGAAGCGTCGCCCGGCGTCTCCTCGGGATCTCCCGGAGACCGGTTCTTCTCGCCGCCGCACCGCGGAGGCCGCGTTGAGAGCCGCCGGCGGCCCGATCCGTTTCTCGGACCGGCGCGATGCCGGCCGTCGTCTCGCCGGGGTGTTGTCGCGATTCGCCGGGCGGCCGGACGTGCTCGTGGTCGCGCTGCCGCGAGGGGGCGTGCCGGTCGGGTTCGAGATTGCGCGGGCCCTCGGGGCGCCGCTCGACGTCCTCGTCGTGCGGAAGCTCGGCGCTCCCGGCCAGGAGGAGCTCGCCATCGGCGCGATCGCCTCGGGGGGCATCGAAGTCCTCGACGAAGATCTGGTCCGGGCGCTCGGCGTCACGCCCGCCCGTCTCCGCGACATCGAGGCGCGCGAGGCGGCGGAGCTCGAGCGCCGCGACCGCGCCTACCGCGGGGAGCGCCCGCCGGCGCGTCTGGAAGGCCGCACGGTGATCGTCGTGGATGACGGCGTGGCCACGGGATCGACCCTCTTCGCGGCGATCGGCGCCGTCCGGCAGCAACGCCCTGCGGCCGTCGTGGCCGCCGTGCCGGTGGGCCCGGCAAGCACCATCGCGCGCCTCCGCGAGGTCGCCGACGACGTCGCCTGCCTCGGGACGCCGGCGCCCTTCGGCGCGGTCGGAGAGTTCTATTCGGATTTTGGTCAGACCAGCGACGAAGAGGTCCGACGCCTTCTCGGCGAGTCGGCCCGGGTCCCGGAGACCTCCGGGATCCGTTGACGCGGAAAGGAGCAACCGATGCGCACGCGACAGGTTCCTCGAGCCGAGTGGGAGCCATTCTTCAACGCCTTCACCCGCCGGCACGAAGGCTGGCTGACGACGGTCCGCGTTTTCGACGACCGGATCGGGTCACAGGTGGAGGCGCGGGATCTCCCGCTCGAAGGCATCCTGGTCGGCCCGACCAGTGACGGCCCCCTTTCGATTCTCCTCGGAAGTCGGCCGGACGCGAACGTCGAGCATCCGGTGGAACGGCCGGAACAGGTCTGGGTCGAGATGACGGATCAGGGCGCGGAGGCGGCGCTCGAGATCGTTTCCGCCGACGGACGCCGGACGATCCTCGAGTTCCGAACGGCGGTGGCCCCCGAGGAGGTCGACGGCCTGGTCCGCGAGCCTGCAGTCGATTGACGGCGGGAGATCCGGGACCCGGCGCCGGCACCGTCGCCACCGTCACCGCCAACCCGGCGATCGACGTTTCGACGAGCGTCGGAAGTGTCGTGTCCGAACGGAAGCTGCGCTGCCGGACGCCCGTCTTCGAGCCCGGCGGAGGCGGCGTCAACGTCGCCCGCGCGATCCGCCGGCTCGGAGGCGCGGTGAAGGCGCTTTTTCCGTCCGGGGGAACTTCCGGCCGCCAGCTCGAAGACCTTCTCGGCGCCGAGGGGGTCGCGTTTGACGCGATTCCGATCGCGGGACGGACGCGGGAAAACGTCAACGTCCAGGAGGAGTCGACGGGGCGGCAGTTCCGCTTCGTGCTGCCGGGCCCGGAGCTGTCTCCCGCCGAGTCGGAGGCGATTCTCGACGCCGTCGAGCGCCTCGAGCCGTTCCCCGATTTCCTCGTCGCGAGCGGAAGCCTTCCCCCCGGAGTGCCCGCCGACTTCCCGGCGCGCCTCGCCCGCCTCGCGCGCGGTCGCGGGAAGCGCCTCGTGGTGGACGCCTCGGGCCCGGCCCTCGCGCGGGCGCTGGAGGAAGGAGTCTTTCTCTGCAAGGCGAGCCTGCGCGAGTTCCGCGAATGGGCCGGCGAGCCCGAATCGGACGAGGCGGCCTGGCGCCGGCGCGCGCGTCGGGTCGTGCAGGACGGACGGTGCGAGGTGCTCGTAGTCTCCCTCGGCGCCGCCGGCGCGCTCTGGACGTCGCGCGATGAACAGGAGCGGCTCGCATCGCCGGTCGTTCCCGTCGCCTCGAGCGTCGGCGCCGGCGACAGCATGGTCGGCGGGATCGTCTTCTCCCTCTGCCGCGGCCGGTCGCTTCCGGAGGCCATGCGATTCGGCGTGGCGGCGGCCGCCGCGTCGATCCAGAATCCGGGGACGCGACTCTTCCGGCGCGAGGACGCCGAGAGGCTCGCCGCGTCGGTCGCGGTTCTCGCCGCCTGAACGCCGCGGCCCGGAGGGCGGGGCGGACGGCTTTCGATAGAGTCGGCGCCATGAAATCGATTCTGGACGTCGCCCGCGCGATCGATCTCGCGCCGGGGGATCTCGAGCTCTACGGTCCCTACAAGGCGAAGCTGCGCAACGGCGCGCTCGCCGGCAAGCCCGCGCGGGGCGCCCTCGTTCTCGTCTCCGCGATCACGCCGACGCCGGCGGGCGAAGGCAAGACGACGACCTCGATCGGCCTCGCCCAGGGCCTCGCGAAGATCGGGGTCCGGGCGGCCGTCGCGCTGCGCGAGCCGTCACTGGGCCCGTATCTCGGGATGAAGGGCGGGGGAACCGGCGGCGGCGCCTCGCAGGTCGTGCCTTCGGACGACATCAACCTGCACTTCACGGGCGATATCCACGCCGTTTCCGCCGCCCACAACCTGCTCGCCGCGCTCGTGGACAACCACCTCCACCACGGCAACGCGCTCGGCCTCGACTCGCGCCGCGTGGCCTGGAAGCGCGTCCTGGACATGAACGACCGGGCCCTTCGCGACATCGTCATCGGCCTCGGCGGCCAGCGCGAGGGCGTGCCGCGGGAGACCGGGTTCGACATCACCGCCGCGAGCGAGGTGATGGCGATCCTGTGCCTGGCGACCGGCGTCGCCGACCTCAAGGCGCGCCTCGCGCGCATCGTCGTCGGATACCGCCCGGACGGCTCTCCCGTGACGGCGGAGGATCTGAAGGCGGTCGGCGCGATGGCCGCGCTGCTGCGCGACGCCGTCAAGCCGAACCTGGTTCAGACCACCGAAGGCGTGCCCGCGTTCGTCCACGGCGGCCCGTTCGCAAACATCGCGCATGGGACCAACTCGATCGCCGCCACCCGTGCCGCGCTCGCGTGCGCCGACGTCGTCGTCACCGAGGCCGGTTTCGCCTTCGAGCTTGGCGCCGAGAAGTTCTTCGACATCAACTGCCGCTACGGCGGTTTCGCCCCGAGCGGCACCGTCCTCGTCGCGACGGTGAGGGCGCTCAAGATGCACGGCGGAAAGCCGCTCGCGCACATCGCGGAGCCGGACGTGCCGGCGCTCGAGCGGGGTCTCGAGAACCTCGAGAAGCATGTCGAGAGCATTCGCAAGTTCGAGCAGCCCTGCGTCGTCGCGATCAACCACTTTCCGACGGACACCGAGGCGGAGACGGACGCCGTGCGCCGGCTGTGCGCGAGCCACGGCATCGAGGCGGTCGTCGCGCGGCCGTTCTCGGAGGGCGGCGCGGGATGCGTCGCGCTGGCGGAGCTCGTCCACGCGATGGCCTCGAGTCCCGGATCGTTCCGGCCGCTCTACGACTGGAGCGCGTCGATCGAGGAGAAGATCCAGACGATCGCCCGCGAGATGTACGGGGCGGAGGCGGTGGACTACGCTCCCCGGGCCAAACGGGACCGCGTCCAGCTCGAGAAGCTCGGCTACGGGAAGCTGCCGGTCTGCATCGCCAAGACGCAGCAGTCGCTCTCGGACAACCCCTCGCTTCTCGGACGGCCCAAGGACTTCCTCGTGACCGTGCGCGAGATCCAGCTCGCGGCCGGAGCCGGATTCGTCATCCCGATCACGGGAGAGATCCTCCGGATGCCGGGCCTGCCGCGCGAGCCGCTGGCGTCGCGCTTCGATCTGGACGAGCGCGGCGAGATCGTCGTCCCCGCCTGAGGTGGGCGGGACGGCGTCAGGCCGAGCGTTGCCACGGGCCCGGGGACGCGGCGGGCCGCACGCGGATGTGGTCTTCGATCCCGCAGACCCCGGCGACGTGGCGCACCACCCGCAGCGTGTCCTGCCACTGCCAGGCGTAGTCCACGTCGCCGTCGAGCGTGATCTTCCCGTCGGAGACGGCGAGCCGGATTCGGCGGTCCGGCACGAACACGTCCCACTCCAGGGCGCGCGTCACGGCGGCCGCGACCTCCGCGTCGGAGCGGGTCGCGCTTCCCGGCAGCCGGACCTGGATCGCATCGGTCAGCTCGACGGCTCCCGCGCCCCGGCGGGCCGCGTCCCGGGCGGCGAGCTTCTTCGCGTAGCTGTCGACGGTGCCGCAGAGCGTCACGTGGCCGCCCTTCACGTCCACGGTCACGCCCGGGGAGCCGGCATGCTCGAGCTCGAGGAGGACCCGTTCCCGCCGCTGACGATCGCCCGTTCCGATCATCGTTCGCTCCCCACCGGAAAAAGAACCGCGAACCGACGACTTATTCCCTTCGATTCCGAGGCAAGACGATCATCCTCCACAATGCGTTCTTCGGTTTGATGCAAACGCACTACGACGGAAACGCCCCGGCGTTGTGGGATGGTTATCGAGATGTTTCGACGAGTCCTGGTTCCCGTGGACTTCACACCGCGAAGCCGTCGCGTCGTCGGGGTTGCGGCGCGCCTCGCGGCGACCGCCGGCGCCGAGGCGACGCTCTTGCACGTCATCGAGCGGATCGACGGCGACGCTCCGGGCGGGCTCACGGGCTTCTACCGGAAGCTCGAGCGGAATGCCCGACGGAAGATGGGAGAGCTCTTGCCCGAGTTCCAGAAGCGCGGCGTTTCGGCCTCGGCCGAGGTCCTCTATGGCGGCCGCGTGAACGAGATTCTGCGGTTCGCGGAGCAGCGGGGCACCGATCTGATCGTCATGAGCTCGCACCGGCTTCCTCTCCGGCGGGGGCCCGAGGGCTGGGGCACGATCAGCCACAAGATCGGCATCCTGTCGCGCTGCCCGGTGCTGCTCGTGAAGTAGGGGAGAAAAGGAGGAGAACGATGACGGTCCGTCCGATTCTGTTCGCCACGGACTTCTCGACCGCCTCGGGACCGGCCCTGAGGCAGGCGGTCGAAATGGCACGGAAGGAGGGCGCGGCGATGCTCGTCGCGCACGTTCTCGAGCCGCCCGTCCCGTTCGCTCCCGACGGGTACGTGCTGCCGCAGACCTACGACGACCTGGCGGCGGCGCAGCGGCGCGCCGCCGAGGAGCGGATGCGCCGCGTGCTCGCGCGGGTCCGCCGCGATGGCGTCGCGGCTCGCGGTCTCCTGCTGCGGGGGGCGCCGCATGAGGCGATCGCCCGGGCCGCGCGCGGACATCGCGCCGGCCGCGTCGTGGTCGGGACGCACGGCCGCCGAGGCTTCAGCCGGCTGTTCCTGGGCAGCGTCGCGGCGCGCGTCGTGGCGTCGGCCCCGTGTCCGGTTCTGGTCGTTCCCGCGCCGCGGGGAAGGAGGGCATCATGATCCGCCTGCGCGACATCATGCAGAAGAAGGTCGAGGGAATCTCGCCACACGATTCGGCCGAAGCCGCGTGGAATCGGATGCGCCTGCTCCGCATTCGGCATCTGGTGGTCCTCGAAGACCGGCGCGTCGTCGGCGTCCTCTCCGACCGCGACGTGGCGGGTCGGGGATCGCTCCGGCAGGTGGAGGCCGTCGGGGACGTCATGAGCGAGCCCGTCGTGTCCGGCCATCCCGAGATGACGCTGCGGCAGGCGGCCAACCGGATGCGCGGCCGCTCGATCGGCTGCCTCCCGGTCATGGAAGACGACGACCTCGTCGGGATCGTCACGACGACCGACCTGCTCGAGCTTCTCGGGCGCGGCCTGACCCGGGTCCCCGTGAGGGGCCGCGGGCGGCCGACGCTCGCGACCCGCGGGCCGCGGCGCAAGGCCTTCGTGCGGTCGTCGCTGCGGGCCTGAGTCTCCTGAGCGACCCGACGGCCCCGGGAAGGGCGGCGTTTCTCCCGAAGACCTTCACGGTTCTGCGGGATTACACGGCGGCGCAGTTCGCCGCCGATCTCCAGGCGGGCGTCATCGTCGGCATCGTCGCGGTGCCGCTGGCGCTCGCCTTCGCCATCGCTTCCGGCGTCGCGCCCGAGAAGGGCCTGATCACGGCGGCCGTCGCGGGGTTCCTCATCTCCTTTCTGGGTGGAAGCCGCGTGCAGATCGGCGGCCCGACCGGGGCCTTCGTGGTGATCGTCGCGGGAATCGTGCAGAAGCATGGCTTCGACGGCCTGGTCGCCTGCACGCTCATCGCCGGCGTTCTGCTGATCGCGATGGGGCTTGCGCGGTTCGGCGGCGCGATCAAGTTCATTCCGTATCCCGTCGTCACCGGCTTCACGAGCGGGATCGCGCTCATCATCTTCTCCTCGGAGATCAAGGATCTGCTGGGACTGCGGATGGGCGCGGTTCCAGGGCCCTTTCTCGAGAAGTGGGCGGCCTTCGGCCGGGCGATCGGCAGTTTCTCGCCGGCCGCCGTGGGGATCTCCGCGGCGACGCTCGCGATCCTCGTCGGGTGGCCGCGTCTCTCGCGCAAGATCCCGGCGCCGATCGTCGCCATCGTCGCGACGAGCGCGGCGGCCGGTCTGCTGCATCTGCCGGTCGAGACGATCGCATCGCGCTTTGGCGCGCTGCCTATCGGGCTGCCGGCGCCGCGCTGGCCCGCGATTCCGGCCGGTTCCCTGACCGATCTCTTCCCTGCGGCCGTGACGGTCGCGCTTCTCTCGTCGATCGAGTCGCTTCTCTCGGCGGTCGTGGCCGACGGGATGATCGGCAGCCGGCACAAGTCGAACGTCGAGCTCGTGGGACAGGGAGTCGCGAACATCGCCTCCGCTCTCTTCGGCGGGATCCCGGCAACGGGCGCGATCGCGCGCACGGCGACCAACGTCAAGAACGGCGGCCGCACGCCGGTCGCGGGCATGACACATGCCGTGACGGTTTTCGCCATCCTGCTGTTGCTCGGCCGGTGGGTCGGCCTCGTGCCGCTCGCGACGCTGGCGGCGATCCTCGTCGTCGTCGCGTACCACATGAGCGAGTGGCGCTCGGTCATGATGCTCCTGCGCGCCCCGAAGAGCGACGTGACGGTCCTCGCCGTCACGTTCCTGCTGACCGTGCTCGTGGACCTCACCGTCGCGGTCCAGGTGGGCGTGGTCCTGGCGGCTTTCCTCTTCATGCGACGCATGGCGGAGGTCACGAGCGTGGAGGTCGTGGCGAGGGAGTTCCGGGATGCTCCGGACGGGACCATGCTGGCCGATCCGGGAGGGGTCGCCCGCCGCGAGATCCCCGACGGAGTCGAGGTCTACGAGATCAATGGGCCCTTCTTCTTCGCGGCAGCGGAAAAGCTGAAAGACGTTCTCACGTTCGTGGCCCGCAAGCCGAGAGTCTTCATTCTGCGGATGCGCAGCGTGCCCGCGATCGACGCGACCGGAATTCGCGTGCTCGACGACCTGCACGACAGCCTGGTCCGGCATCGCGTGATGTTCCTCATCGCCGGTCTGCAGGCGCAACCGCGGCTCGCGCTCGAGCGGGCCGGGCGGCTCGATCGCTACGGACGAGAGAGCTTCGTCGCGGATCTCGACGAGGCTCTCGAGCGGGCGCGGCGGATGCTCGGGAGCGGCGGAGCGCCGACGCCATGACTCCCGGCGCCGAAACGCTCGCGTTGCGACTGGCCGTCGCGCTCGGCATCGGGCTCCTGATCGGCGCCGAGCGCGAGCGGCGCAAGGGCGTCGGACCGAACCGCGCCGCTGCCGGCATCCGGACCTTCGCCCTCGCTTCGCTCATCGGGGGAGTCAGCCTCGCGTTCGGAGGCGAGGCCATTCTTCTCGCCGCGGTGCTCGTCGTGGGGGCCCTGGCCGCGATCGCTTACTTCCGAAATCGCAGCACCGATCCGGGATTGACGACCGCGGTCGCGCTGCTGACGACCCTGCTGCTGGGCGCCCTCGCCGTCCGACAGCCGGCGCTCGCCGCAGGGCTCGCCGTGACCGTCGCCATCCTTCTCGCGCTGCGCACGCGTCTCCACCGGTTCGTCCGAACCGTTCTGACGGAACAGGAGCTGCACGACGCCCTGCTCTTCGCCGCGGCGGCGCTGGTCGTGCTCCCGCTGACGCCGGACCGCGCGGTCGGGCCCTTCGGCGTGCTCAATCCGCGCACGCTCTGGAAGCTGGTCGTCCTCGTCATGGCGATCTCGGCTTCGGGCTACGTCCTGCTGAGGCTGCTTGGCCCGGGCCTGGGTCTGCCGCTCTCGGGACTGGCGTCCGGATTCGTTTCGAGCGCGGCGACCATCGGCGCGATGGGGCAGCGCGCGGTGAAGGAGCCCGCCCTGGGTCGCGCGGCCGCGGCGGGCGCGGTCCTTTCGACGGTGGCGACCGTCGTGCAGATGGCGGTGGTGCTCTACGCCACGAGCCCGGCCACCCTGGATGCGGCGCGCGCACCGCTGATTTTCGCGGGCCTCGCCGCGGCGGCCTACGGCCTGGCGTTCGCTCTGCGGGTGTCGCGCGCGCGCGACGAGGCGCCCGCCACCCGCGGCCGGGCGTTCGACCTGAAGGCCTCGATCCTCTTCGCGCTGACCGTTTCGACGATCCTCCTGATTTCGGCGGCCGTCAACCAGTCCTTCGGCGCTCGCGGCCTCGGGATCGCCGCCGCCGTGGCCGGATTCGCGGACACGCACGCCGCGGCCATCTCGGTTGCCTCTCTCGTGGCGGCGCGGAAGCTGTCGGCGGCGGAGGCCGTGGTCCCCATCCTCCTGGCGATGACGACGAACACGCTGACCAAGGCCGTCGTCGCGGCCGCGGCCGGCGGGCGCCGCTTCGCCGTCCAGACGATCGCGGGTCTCGTCCTCGTCATTGGCGCCGCCTGGGCGGGGACGCGCATTGCGCCGGGCCGATCGAATGGTACGAATGCATCATGGCCGGCGGGCGTTTGCGCGAGAAAGTTGCTTGCGTATGAGAATACTCGTAGCGACCGACGGCTCCCGCGGCGGGACTGCGGCTCTTCGGTTCGCCTCGCGGCTGGCGGCCCGGGATTCGGCGGGCGAGTTGATCGTCCTGACCGTCGTCCGGGACGCGCCGGAGTGGAACTCGAACGGAGGCTCCCGGAGTCATGCCGAGCGGATCCTGCAGGATGCGGCCCGGCGTCTCCCGGGCAAGTCTCACACCAGCTATCGGGTCGTCTCGCCCCGCGGCGGGACGCCGGTTCCGGAGACGATCTCGCGCGAGGCGGATCGGATGAAGGCCGATCTCGTGGTCGTCGGGAGCGAGGGCCGCGACACGCTGAGCGAATGGGTCCTGGGCGGCGTCGCGCTGCGACTCGTCTACGTTTCGCGCCGGCCGGTGACCGTCGTGCGGCCTCCCCGCAGGCGTCGCCCGGTCTGAGCGGGCGTCCGAACCCGTCCGGCCCCCGCGCTCGGTGTTAGCATTGCCGTTGGGGAAAGGCATGCCCTATACCTCCGAGGCGCTCGACCGGATCGCGCGAAGCGGCGAAGCGGTTTTCGCCATCGATTCCGCGGACCGGATCATTCTCTGGAACCGCCGCTGCGAGGAGCTGCTGGGCCGGTCGGCGCGCGCCGTACTCGGGAAGCACTGCTACGAGGTGCTCGGAGGGCGGGACGCCAACGGCAACGTCTATTGCTACAAGAACTGCGCGGTGGCGTTCCAGGCGCGGGAACGCACGAAGGACCCCGTCCACCACTTCCCCCTGTCCGTCGAGGTCGGTAAGACCGGGCCCCGGTGGTTCGACGTGTCCCTCTTCGCGATCCCCTCGTATCACCCCGCGCTCTCGACCGTCGTCCACGTACTGCGCCAGGAGAAGGAGAAGCCGTCGTCGCTCGAGAGACACCTCGCCAGCGAGGCGGACTTCCGCGAACCTCTCTGGCCCATGACGACCAAGGAGGGCGAGCCGGTGGCGCTGACCGCGCGGGAGAAGGAGATCCTGCGCTGCCTCTCGCAGGGATTGCCGACGGGGGCGATCGCCAAGCAGCTCTTCATCGCTCCCGTGACCGTGCGAAATCACATCCAGAACATCCTGCACAAGCTCGACGTGCACACGAAGCTCGCCGCCGTCGTCTTCGCCTACCAGCACAGCTTGATCTAGCCGGCGCGGCCGAAGCCGGGCAGCCGGGCGTCAGCCGACCGAGATCCGGCGGCCGACGATTTCCAGCACGAACTTCTCGATCGCGGAGTTGTCGAACTGGTTCCAGCCGTCGCAGCCCGCGTGCTCGCGCGTCTCGACGTCGCAGCAAATCGCCTCGCCGCGGATCTCCTCCCGGCCAAGGTGGTAGAGGGAGATGGCCTTCTCGATCTCTGCTCGGCTGGCCTGGGGTCTCTTCCGCGCGATCCACCAGAAGCGCTGCCGCAGCTCGCGATCCGAGAGCCGCTCGAAGCCCCGGCACAAGATGCCTTTCTGCGCGGCGACCGCGCAGAGGCAGTGCGACTCGTCGGTCATCGCGGCGAGCTTCTCGCGGAGGAGAGCGATCGCCTGCGGGCGGCTGAGGTGGTCGGGTAAGGCTTCCATGCTCACTCAGTTTGCGCCGCGCACCGCGCCGCGCGCCTGATCCGATTGCATCAGAATGCCGAATCACTTCCCGAGCTTCGACCGCAGGTACTTTCCAATGAGGATGGACGCGGGGTAGAAGATCTCTTCCTCGGTCTGCGCGTGGAGGATCATCTTCCGGGCGACGTCCGCGTAGCCGGCGTACCCCTCGTCCTGGGCCATCTGCATGAGCTCCCTTGAGCGCGGCGACGATCAGGCCGTGCTCGTCGAGCATCCGTCGGAAGCTCGGCCTGGAGCGTTTCGGCGAGCGTCATGTAGCGGCGCATGTCCGGGGTCACCTCGCCGCGGGCGAGGCGCGGAAGCAGCGTCAGCGGCGGGATCGCGAACTCCTCCTCGAGCAGGATGTGCGGGCGGAGAACCTTCAGAACCCGCTCGGCCGCCTGGCCGATGCGGCCGCCGGCGGCGACGGCCTTGTGCAGCTCGCTCCTCAGGTGCTCGTGTTCGATTTCGAGGGATTCGGGGACGTCTTCGCTCATGGATGCCTCCCGCGTCCGGAGTCTGGAGTCCGGAGAACGATGCTATCCGCCTGCCGAAACTATCGGCGCGGACTATCCCGCGACGCGGGCCTCCAGGGCCATCTCCCTGCGAGCCTGCCGCCAGGCGACGAGGAGGGCGATCGCGAGCAGCAGGCCGATGCCGGCGAGGGCATAGGCCCCCGCCGACGGAGAGGAAAGGACCTCGAGGGGCCCGACGCTCTGTTGTCCCCAGAGGCGCGGATGGAACGGCGCGACCTTGATCGGGGCGTCGGCAGCAATGTGGCTCCCGTATTCCCGGAGGTTGCGTCCGAAGGACCAGAGGGCAAAGAGCCCGAAGTAGACGTCGAGGACGAAGAGATCGACGAGGGTCACGAGGCGCCCGAGGGCGGCTCCCCGCAGAAAAAGCAGGCCCATCGCGCCGAGGACGAACGGAATCCATCGAAACTCGGCGAAGTTTCTCGGCGAGAGATCTCGCATTCCGATCGCGCGGTGGAGCGCATTCACCTGATCGAGATCGCCGTTGGGCACCGCGAGATGGTCGCTCGAGATCTCCAGCCGAAGGCCCTGCGGCTGCTGTGGCGCGACGAGCGTGATCGTCCAGAGCGGAAGCAGGATGGCCGGAACCACCAGCAGCGCGGCCGCGACGAGGAGAATTCGCGGAGCCATCTCCAGGGGACGATCCAGGTTGCGGCTGCCGCGCTCGATCGAGAGGTTCATGCCGTCATTTGGCATTTCGATGGGGCCTTGCCGTCTGAGTCAAACGCATCAATTCCGCGGGCGCATCGCGGCAGATGATGTTCGTCGGATGCTGTCTCCGGTCGCTCTCGAGATCGATCTCTTCTGCCGCGGTGTGCGGATCGATCCGTCCTGCGAGATCGGACACGACGGCCGGCGGATCGCGCGCACACGCGCGGGGCTCGGATCGGGCCTGGAGCTCGTGCTGCCTTCGGCGCGCAAGCCCGTCTGGGTCAACGTCCCGGTCGTCGAGCGCTTCGTGGCGGCGTCGCCGTGGCGCCTCGTCAAGGAGGAAGGGCGCTATCGGCTCGAGGACACCCGGAGCGGAGACACCTATCCCGTCGAGATTCCCGAAGAGCCGGCCTGGTATGCCCGCCGGACCGCGTCCGGCGTCGAGATGAGCCGCATCGGCGTCCTCCAGGGCAACTACCTCGGCGTCTACGTCTCGAATCGCTGTCTCTACTGGGCGTCGACGCCGTCCCGCGCCTGCAAGTTCTGCACGACGGGGAAGAACCTGGGCGTGGCGGAGCAGGCGCGCAAGTCCGTCGCCGACGTCGTCGAGGTGGCGCGCGCGGCGCGCGACGAGTCGGGCGCGATCTTCACGCACCTCAACACGGGTTACCACTACGAAGAAGTGGACCGGTTGGAGCCGATCCACGGACTCAGGCAGTGCGAGCCTTTCGTGCGCGCGCTGCGCGAGCAGGTCGGCGGCTTTCTCGGCGTGCAGTGCATGCCGGTGCCGCGCCGGAAATTCGCCGAGTACGACGCGCTGATCGCGGCGGGCGCCGACCACTTCTCGTTCTGCTACGAGTTCGAGGATCCGGAGGTCTTTCGGAGACTGTGTCCCGGTAAGGCCGAGACGCTCGGGCAGGAAGGATTCTTCGAGGCGATGAAGTACACGGCCGGCCGGCTCGGGCGCGGGCGCGTGTCGGGCGAAATCATCGCGGGCCTCGAGCCGATCGCGGCGACCAAGCGCGGAATCGACCGGATCGTCGGGGCCGGAGCCTTCCCGACGGTCTGCATATTCCGTCCCACGATCGGTAGCGAGCTCGAGGACGCGCCGCCCCCCGACCCGGAGGCCATGAAGGACGTTTTCGCCCACGTCTGGGAGGCCTGCCGGCGCGAGGGCCTGCCGGTCGGCGTGCTGCCGATCGAGGTCTCGCTTGTCGTGCAGCCCGAGGAAACGCGCGACCTCGCCGCGCCGGGCCTCGGGTCCTCGCTCTACGCCTGGAAGCTCGCGGCGCTCCGACGGCTCGCGCGGCCTTACGTCGCCTGGAAGCTCAAGCCGCGCGCGCCCGCGCGGCCGGCGGCGGCGGCACTGGCGACCCTGCCGCCCGCCTGACTCTCACTCTTCGGGCGCGATGGCGTGGAGCGCCTCGAGGTCGTGGATCCGGAACCCTTTCGCCTCGGTCTCGACGAGCTTTTCCTTGTGCCAGCGGCTCATGACGCGGATCGCCGTCTCGATCGTCGTGCCGACGAGATCCGCGATCTCCTGCCGCGAGAGGGGCAGCGGCACGAAGACGCCCGCGTCGCCCGGCTGTCCGAGTCGCGCCGCGAGCGTCGCGAAGAGCCGTGCGGTGCGGTACTCGACGGAACCGGTCATGTCGGCCAGGCGGCGATTCAGGGACATCAGCCGCAGCGTGAGACCGGCGAGCAGCGCGCGCGTGATGGCGGGCCGCTTCTCGATGAGCTGGAAAAAAGCGGTCTCGGGGATCGAAATGAGGCCGCTCGGCTCGATCGCCACGGCAGAGGCCGGGAAGGGCCGCCGCTCGAACGCGGCGACCGCCCCGACGGGCTCTCCCGGGCCCAGGATCTCGAGGATCAGGTCTCGCTCGGGTCCTGACTTGACGATTTTGACGCGTCCGAGAAAGAGAAAGTAGATGCGATCGGCGGCGTCTCCCTCCCGGAAGATCGTCGCGCCCTTGTCGAAGGCGGTCAGCTCGCAGAGGGGCGCGAGCGCCGCGCGCTCGGTAACGGAGAGAGACGCCAGGATCGGGACCGCGTCGAAGGGGATCGGAGGGCGCTCCCGCACGGGGCGCGTCTAGCAGGCTGCCGAAAAATGGATGCGGGCGTCGTGTCCGGCTGTCGGCCGCAGGCGTTCGCTACGCGAACGGCGGCCGAGAGTTTTTAGCTCGGATCGCGGTTGAGCCCTCCGGGCCGAAACTCTCGGCTGCCGGTCGTCTTCGACCGCCGCAGCCGAAAGCCATCGCTCCTCGCCGATGCGAGGGCATCGACGCATCACTTTCGTCGCGCTCCCTCGGATCTGACCCCGCGGCGCTCGTAACGCCATCCCACACCCTCTTTCGGCAACCTGCTAGGGCAGCGGCGCCGCCGCGGCCGGTGCGGAAACCGCCGGCCGGCCGGGGCGCGTCGCGTGCGACGGAGGATGGGCGCGACACCAGGTGCAATCACAACCGGAAAACGCGCAGCCCGGAGGCGCGCGGCGCGAGCGGACGGCGCGCTGCGCGACGGGGAAGAAGAGCCGCTTGGCGAGCGTCGGTGCATAGTGGTGGTGGAGCCACTGCCGTGCGTCGCGCGATCGGCCGATCGAGCGCATGAGCCGCGCGTAACCGCGGTCCCCCATGCGGGAAAAACAATACCGGTTGACGAGCGACGTCCGGAGCGTGGCTCCGAGGCGCCGCCGCCACATGCCGTCGTAGAGCGACGGATCGCCGGCGAGGAGCGCGCCGGCCGCGAGATTCCCCGAGATCATAGCGAGGCGCATCCCGAATCCCCAGAGCGCGTCCTGGAACCCCGCCGCCTCGCCGACGAAGAGGATGTCGCCGTGGCAGGCGGTCGAAGGCAGGAGGACGTTGCCGGTTCCGCCGAATCGCACGGGGTTCCTCATCTCGAGGCCCGCTTTCGCGCGGAAGAAATCGAGCGTGCGCTCGAGATAAGTCCGTTCGCTGTGGAAGTCCTCGAACAGGCAGGCGGCCACCGTGCCGCGGCCGCGGGAGACGAGCAGGTAGGAATAGCCCTTCGGAGCCAGCGCGTCCGAGAGCACGCCGAAGACGCCGTCGGCGCGATCCGTCTCGAAGACGTAGCCGACGGCGATCGCGTCCGGTCCGCGGGGCCCGCCGGCCACGATCCCGCCCCGCGGCAGCCGCGTGACGGGATCGCGAAAGCGCAGCTCGACGCCCGCGGAAAGCGCCTGCGCCTTGAGCTGCTGGTCGAGGGTGCCCGGCTCGCGTCCTCGACGAACGAGATAGAAGAGCGGTCTCGGCGACCGGTACAGGTACTCGCGCCCCGCGGGATCGAAGAAGACGCCCTCGTAGCAGGGCTGCGACGCGAAGTGAAGATCGACTCCCATCGTCTCGAGCTCTTCCAGGACGTCCTGCGGCGTCGTCCAGTTCTCGACGCCCTGCAGATCGCCATGGAATCGGGCGCCCACTTCCGGACGCTGTTCGTGCACGACGGCGCGCCGGCCGGCGCGGGCGAGCGTGAGGGCCGCGGTCAGACCGGCGGGTCCCGCGCCGACGATGTGGATCGCGTCGTCTCCGATGTCGGCCATCGTGTGGGGCACATCGTAAATCGTCTCCGCGGTCTTCGGGTCCCCTCTTTTGCTCGGGATCCCGAGGTCGGGCGGCCCGGCGTCAGCGCGCCGGCAGCGTCGAGACGAAGGCAGGCCTTGCCGGAACGGGGGGAACGCCGCCCGTCTTCATCGTCCGGAACAGATTGAAGGTAAAGAGCAGCAGCCCCAGAACGACAGGAACCCCCATGTAGGAACCGATCTCGTAGAAGACCGGCCGGAACGCCGCCGGATACTGGAGCAGCCGCATCGCCGTTCCCGCGAGCAGCAGGGCGTAGGTCGCCCGGGCGAGGGCGGGCGACCACAGCTTCTTTCCCGAGAAGACGGGCAGGATCCGAAAGCTCATCCCCACGATGAGCATCGTCACGAAGCCGACGGTGAAGACGTGGCGCGCCGCGTCCGACCACCAGAGGTTCTGTGCCGGCAGGGCGGTCGTCCGTGCGAGGACGACGGCCGCGAGCTCGAGCACGGCCCAGAGGCCGAGGGCGCCGAACGCCGCGCGGATCGCGAAACCCGGAGAGCCGGGGGCGCGCATCGCCGGAAGCTCCGCACGCCGGAAAAGGAATCCGTGACCCCAGAGAAAGACGAGCGCCGAGAGAGCGGCCAGCGCGAGCCCTGCGTCGCGGAGGGCGAGAGACGCCGGAAGCGGGAGGCCGGGAGCGAAGGCGCCGAGCGCGAGCGGGACGCTTGCGGCCTGGAGCCACAGGGCGATCTCGGGCGAGCGCCTTCGCGCGGCGCCGATGCCGAGGAAGAGCGACACGACGCGGTTCCCGAACCCGTAGATCCAGGCGAGCAGGAAGCCGTAGAGCGCGGCGAAGTAGAACGGCTCCGTCAGCGACACGGGCAGCGCGGTCTCCCGGTGGCCGGCCAGCCAGATCCCCTGAGCGGCGTCGATCGCCATCGCGGCCAGGAAGTAGATCGTTCCCGCCCGCACGAATCGCAGGATCGGGTCGGCTGGACCGTACTTTCCTTCGCGCGCGCGAGAGAGCGCGCGGAAGACGAAACTCGCGAAGAGAAGGGCGGCGGCGGCCTCGAGCGCCGACGAGAGGAGCGACAGGAGCCGGCCCGCCGCATCGACGTTGTACGGCTGCCCGACGTTGCGCAGAACGACGCCGGCGAACATCAGCCAGAACGTCGGCACGGCGGCGCGGGCGCGCTCGCCGCCGATGCCGAGGATCCGGGGCAGGGCGTGGAACGCGATCCCCATGAGGAAGAGCGTCGCGAAGCCGAGGACCTGAGTGTGCCCGTGAATCTGGCGGTGCGAGATGGGAACGTCGCCGCCCGCGGCGATCCGAAGCAGGTTCACCGTTCCGGTGGTCGCGCCGAGCGTCAGCGTCAGGGCGAGCGAGCCGAGGATGAAATGCGGGGCGAAGGGGAACGCGGGCGCCGGCGCCGAGGCGGGCGGCCGGGCCGGCGCTTCCGAGGCGGCCGCCCTGCGGACGTCGCGGAGGAATTCCTCGAGGGGAAGGCGATGCACGGTCGCGAACCACGCGAGGGGCTCGTCCGGCCCCTCGGGGCCGCCGCAGTCGCCGAGGCCGTAACGCGCGAGAACCGGGATCGTCGCGGGGAATCGGCGCCGCAGCTCCCGAATGGACATCGTCGGGGGCACCGCGTCTCCGCACCCGACGTTCCGCCGGGCCGACTCGAGGTCATCGAGAACGCGGGCGAGAGGGACGCCGCGGGCGGCGCAGGCGGTCGCGAGCGGGTGCTTGCCGCCGCAGCAGGTGTCGAGGCCATGCGACGCGAGGACCGGGGCCGCGAACGCATGCCGCGAGAGGAGCTCCTGGACCGTCCGCGCGGGATCGATCGGTTCGTCGTTCATGACGCGATTCCAGCTCGCGCCGACGGCGGCGTCCATGACGCCGGTCATAGGAAGAGCTTACGGAGCGGCGGCGGCCTGCTCGGAGCGCTTCTGCCGCTCGAGCTCGATGCGGTGGAACTCGGAGAGGGCCTTGCGGACGATCTTCTGAAGGTTCCGGCGCCGCCGAGACGCCCGCAGACGTTCCCAATCGGCCAGACGCGTGTTGCGGTAGCGGACGGTCTCGCGCCATAGCAGATCGACGGCACGCCTCCAGCGATGGTGGAACCGAGCCACATCCAGATCGAGGACTTCGTCCATGATCTCCGGCCAATTCTCTCTCTTTTGCGGATGTCGCTTCGTCCGATGTGTTCGCATCATTTTTCCCACACTGCGCTCGACCGTGTAATTTGCATCACGCGGCGCCCGGCGGCGCCTACATACGCTTCCCGGCATGAGGTTCGTCCCGCGGCTCGCTGGACGCTTGACGAGATACGGCGAGCCTGACCCTCACGAGATTTTCCTGGTCGCCGCAGGCTGCGGCGATTCCTCAAGAAACAGGAGGAAGTCATGATCGAGCGTCCCTTCCTGGACGAACTCGAGAGCCGCGGCGTTTCGCGGCGGGAGTTCGTCGGCTTCTGCGGCGTGATGGCTTCGGCCCTCGCGCTGCCCCGGACCTACGCCGTCAAGATCGCGCGGGCGATCGCGAGGGCCGAGAAGCCGGTCCTCGTCTGGCTCGAGTTCCAGGACTGCGCGGGCAACACCGAGTCGTTCCTGCGGGCCAGCCGGCCGACCGCGGCCGAGGTGATCCTCGACACGCTCTCGGTCGACTACCACGAGACGATCATGGCCGCCGCGGGGCATCAGGCTGAAGAAGCTCTCGCCAAGACGGTCCGGGAGAGGGCGGGCAAGTACATTGCCGTCGTCGAGGGTTCGATCCCCACGGGCGAGAACGGCGCCTACTGCACGGTCGGCGGCAAGTCGGCGCTCCAGATCGCGCGCGAGGTTTGCGGCAACGCCGCGGCGACGATCGCCATCGGAACGTGCGCCGCCTTCGGCGGGATCCCGGCGGCCTCGCCCAACCCGACGGGCGCCCTGGGAGTGGCGGACGCCGTGCCCGGGGTCAAGAATCTGATCAACCTCTCCGCCTGTCCGGCCAACGTCGAGAACCTGACGGCCCTGATCGTCTATTACCTGACGTTCGGAAACTGGCCGCCGGTCGACCGCTACCGCAGGCCGCTCTTCGCCTACGGCAAGTCGATTCACGACAATTGCGAGCGCCGGGCCCACTACGACGCGGGACAATACGTGGAGGCCTGGGGCGACGAAGGCCATCGGACCGGCTATTGCCTCTACAAGATGGGATGCAAGGGACCGGTCACGTTCCAGAACTGTCCCAACGTGCGGTGGAACGGGGGAACCAACTGGCCCATCGGCTGCGGCCACCCGTGCATCGGCTGCGCGGAGCCGGACTTCTGGGACAAGATGACGCCCTTCTACCAGCACCTCTCCGGGATCCCCGGTTTCCAGAGCGCGACCCCGATCGACCGCGTCGGGCTCTGGGCCACCGCGGGTGTGGGCGCGGCCTTCGCGGCGCACGGATTGATCTCGCTGCTGCGGCACGCCGGGCGCGAACAACCTCCTCCCAAGGCGAGCGTGCCGCCCGAGAAGGAGTCGCCGAAAGGAGATCGGCCATGACCCACGTCGTCGTCGATCCGGTCACCCGCATCGAAGGCCATCTGCGCATCGAAGCCGAGGTGGATGGGGGCAAGGTTCAGGACGCCTGGTCTTCCTCGACGATGTTTCGCGGGATCGAGCTGATCCTGAAGGGCCGCGACCCGCGAGACGCATGGGCGTTCACTCAGCGCATCTGCGGCGTCTGCACGACGGTCCACGCGATCGCCTCGATCCGCGCCGTCGAGAACGCCATCGGGGCGAGCCCGCCCCCCAATGCGCGTCTGCTGCGCAACTTGATCATCGCCTCCCAGTGCGTGCAGGACCACGTGATCCACTTCTACCACCTCCACGCGCTCGACTGGGTCGACATCGTCTCGGCGCTCTCGGCCGATCCGGCCAAGACATCGGCGCTGGCGCAGTCGATCTCCGACTGGCCTCTTTCTTCCGAGAAGTACTTTGCCGGCGTCCGCGACCGGGTCAAAGGCTTCGTCGAGCGCGGCCAGCTCGGCCCCTTCGCCAACGCTTACTGGGGACACCCGGCCTACAAGCTGCCGGCGGAGGCCAACCTGCTGGCGGTCGCGCACTACCTCGAAGCCCTCGACTGGCAGCGGGAGTTCATCCAGATCCACGCGGTGCTCGGCGGAAAGAACCCGCACCTTCAAAGCTTCCTCGTGGGCGGCATGGCGACTCCCATCGATCCCGACCGGCAGGCCTCGCTGAACGCGGGATCGATCGCCCAGATGCAGGGGCAGATCGCCCGCGCCCGCGATTTCGTCGAGAAGGTCTACATCCCGGATCTCCTGGCGATCGCCTCCTTCTACAAGGATTGGGCGGCCTACGGACAAGGCGTCGGGAACTATCTGGTCTACGGCGAGTATCCCGAGGAGGATGGGCCCCACGCGAAGCTCTTCCTCCCGTCCGGCGTGCTGCGCGGCCGCGATCTCTCGAAAGTCGAGCCCTTCGATCCGGCGAAGATCACCGAGCAGGTCACGCATTCCTGGTACGAGTACGCCGCCGGAGACGGGCAGGCGCTCCATCCCTTCGACGGCGAAACGAAGCCGAAGTACACGGGGCCCGCGCCTCCCTACGAGCGTCTCGACACCGCGGGCAAGTACAGCTGGCTGAAGTCCCCCCGCTACGACGGCCTGCCGATGGAGGTGGGACCGCTCTCGCGGATGCTGGTGGCCTACGCGTCCGGGCACGAGCGCGTGAAGGCTCTGGTCGGGGCGGTCCTCCAAAAGCTCGGCGTCGGCCCGGAGGCGCTCTTCTCGACGCTCGGTCGCGTTGCGGCCAGAGGCATCGAGACGCAGATCCTCGCGGAGAAGATGGGCGACTGGCTGACGGAGCTCGGCCAGAACATGGGGCGGCGCGAGCTGCGGATCCACGACAACTCGAAGTGGGAGCCGAGCACCTGGCCCGCCGAAGCGACCGGAGCCGGGTTCCACGAGGCGCCGCGCGGAGCGCTCGGCCACTGGGTGCACATCAAGAACGGAACGATCGCCAACTATCAGTGCGTCGTGCCGAGCACGTGGAACGCGGGGCCTCGCGACGCCAAGGGGAACCGGGGACCGTATGAGCAGGCCCTGCTCGGCACTCCGGTCGCCGACCCCGAGAAGCCGGTCGAGATTCTGCGGACCGTGCATTCCTTCGACCCCTGCATGGCCTGCGCCGTGCACGTGGTCGACGCAAAGCGCCGCGAGGTTGTGCGGGTGAGGGCCGTATGAGCGCGGCGGCGGTTCCCTCGGTTCGGAGCGCTCCGGTTCGGGACACGGATCTGGTTCGCGTCTACGTCTGGCAGGCGCCCGTGCGCCTGACGCACTGGCTGATCGTTCTTTCGATCGCCGTCCTTTCCTTCACCGGGATCTACATCGGCCGCCCCTTCCTGATCGTTCCCGGAGAAGCGCGCTTCCACTTCGTGATGGGCACGATGAAGATCGTGCACTTCTACGCGGCGATCGTCTTCACGCTCTCGGTGCTCGCCCGGATCGCGTGGATGTTTCTCGGCAACCCGTACGCGCGTTGGAAAACGTTCATTCCCGTGACCCGTCGGCGGCTGCGCGGTTTGGTCCGGACTTTCGAGTTCTACGTTTTCGCCCTCCGGAAACCACCCGGCTTCATCGCTCACAATCCGCTCGCCGGGCTCGCCTACGTGGGCGTCTTCTTTCTCTACCTGGTCATGATCGCCACCGGCCTGGGACTCTACTCGCTGGACGCCGGGGTGAGCTCTCCCTTCCGCTTCTTCTCCTTCCTCGCGGCGGCGTTCGGGGGCGCGCAGAGCGCGCGCTGGATCCACCACGTGTCCATGTGGCTGCTGCTGGGATTCACGGTTCACCACGTCTACAGCGGAATCCTGATGTCGCAGGTGGAGCAGAACGCCACGATCGAATCGATCTTCTCCGGCTACAAGTTCATCGACCGCCGCGTCGTCGAAGAGTCCGATGCGGACCATCTCTCCCGAGGGAAGCGTCATGGATAACCCGACACCGCTGCTCGTCCTGGGACTCGGCAACTGGATCTGCGGCGACGACGGCCTCGGCGTGGATGCGGTGGAGCGGCTGTGGCGCGACTACGACGCCCCCGCGGGCGTTCGCGTGCTCGACGGCGGAACCCTCGGGCTGGCGCTCCTGCCGGAGCTCGACGAGGCCGATCAGGTGATCCTCGTCGACGCCGTACGGGACGATGCCCCGGTTGGCAGCTTCGTCCGGCTGGAGGGCGACGACGTCGCTCCCGCCGTCGCCGCGCGTCTTTCCCCGCACCAGGTGGGCGTCTCCGACCTCCTGGACGCGGCCCGATGGCTCGGTCGCTATCCCCGCCGCGTCGTCCTGCTCGGGTTGGTTCCGGGTTCCATCGAGCTCGGGCTCGAGCGCTCGGTGCCGGTTCGAGCGGGCCTTCCGCAGCTGGTCTCTCGAGTGGTCGAGGAGGCCGGCCGCCTCGGTTTCGATTTCATCCGCCGTGAAACGCCGCGACTTCCAAACGGCTCTGGCCTCACTGATGGCTCTCGCACTCTCGGGCTGTAGGGGCGAGGGGGACCTCCCCCCGGCGTACCGAAACCTGCGTGTGCCGGAGGAGATCCTCGGCTCCGCGACCGCTCGCGAGACTGGGCGCCGGCTCTTCCTGGAGCACTGTGCGCTCTGCCACGGCGAGCGGGCGGACGGCCGGGGAGTTCGGCGGGAGGGTCTTTCGACTCCGCCCCGGGACTTCACCGACCCCAACACGCGGCGCAAGGACTCGCCGCGCCGGATGTACTTCGCGATTCGGGAAGGCGTCTCGGGCACGTCGATGCCGTCCTGGAAGTCGCTCGACGAGCGGCAGAGCTGGGAGCTCGTCGCCTATTTGCGATCCGTCGCGCCGGGGGAAAGATGACTCTCGTCGGGCGTCGGATCGAAGTGCGCGGGATCGTCCAGGGGGTCGGATTCCGGCCCTGGGTCTACCGTCTGGCCCGGGAACGCGGGCTCGCCGGACGGGTCTCCAACGACAGCCGAGGCGTCACGATCGAAGCTTTCGGCGAGGGAGACTGCCTCGAGGCCTTCGTGGCGTCGCTCGCCGAGGCGCCTCCTCCCGAGGCCTCGATCCGCGAGCTCGCGTGCACTCCCATTCCCCCCGAGTCCGCCGCCGCCTTCACGATCGTCGAGAGCCGCGAGACGGGAGAGCGGCGCGTCTCGATTCCCGCCGACCTGCCGACGTGCGTGCAATGTCTGGAGGAGCTCTTCGATCCCGCCGATCGCCGCTACCGCTACCCGTTCATCAACTGCACGCGTTGCGGTCCGCGCTTCACGATCGTGCGCGGAGTGCCCTACGATCGGCCGTCGACGACGATGGCGCCCTTCCGGATGTGCCCCGCCTGCCAGCGCGAGTACGACGATCCGGCCGACCGCCGCTTCCATGCACAGCCCAACGCGTGCCCAGCCTGCGGGCCGCGTCTGTCTGCGCTCGGGCCCTCCGGCGAGGACCTCGCGTGGGAGGATCCCGTTGCCCGGGCGGCGCGCGCGCTCGAGGCCGGACTGGTGGTCGCGGTCAAAGGGCTCGGCGGCTATCACCTGGCTTGCGACGCCTCCTCGGCGCCGGCCGTCGAGCGTCTGCGCGAGCGCAAGAAGCGCGACGAGAAGCCCTTCGCCGTCATGGTCCGCGATCTTGGCGCGGCTCGGCGAATCGCTTCTCTCAACCCGCAAGAGGAGAAGCTGCTCGCCTCGATCGAGCGGCCGATCGTTCTCGCGCTCCGGCGCGAGGATTCGGGGATCGCCGAGCCGGTCGCCCCGCGCAATCCCTGGATCGGCTTGCTGTTGCCGTACACGCCCCTCCACCACCTGCTCACCTCCGAGACCGCCCGCCCGCTGGTGATGACATCCGGAAATCTGTCCGGGGAGCCCATCGTGCACGACGACGGCCGGGCGCTCGAGAAGCTCGGAGCGATCGCCGACGTCTTTCTCACGCACGATCGGAGGATCGAGTCGCCTTGCGAGGATTCGGTCGCCCGGGTGATCGCCGGAGGGCCGACCGTGCTGCGCCGCGCGCGGGGCTACGTGCCGCGCGTACTGCCCGTCTCGAGGCCCTTCGCGCGGCCGCTTCTCGCCTGCGGCGGGCATCTGAAGAACACGTTCTGTCTCGCGGCGGGAGACGCCCTGTATCTGGGCCCGCACATCGGAGACCTCGAGAGCCTGGAGACGGTCGAGGCGTTCGAGGAAGCGGTCTGCCGCCTCGAACGGTTCGTCGGCATCCGGCCGGAGATCGTGGCGCACGACCTCCATCCGGGTTACGCCTCGACGCTCTACGCGCTGGGCCGGAAAGAAGCGTCGGCGATCGGCGTGCAGCATCACCATGCCCACGTGGCGAGCGCGATCGCCGAGCATCGTCTGGAAGGTCGAGTGCTGGGTGTGGCCTACGACGGGACCGGCTACGGGACCGACGGCACGGCCTGGGGCGGGGAGATTCTGCTCGCGCGGCCCGAGTGGTTCGAGCGGCTGGCGACCTGGCGACCGATCGCGCTGCCGGGAGGAGAAACGGCGATCCGAGAGGTCTGGCGCCTCGCGCTCACCCTTCTCGACGACGCCTTCGAGGGTGACCCTCCGCTCCACGCCCTCCGGCTCTTCGACGGCATCGACCGCGGCCGCATCGACGCCGTGCGCCGGCTCGCGGCGCAGGGTGTCGCGACGCCGCAGGCGCGCGGCGTCGGCCGGTACTTCGACGCGTTTGGTGCGCTCTTTCTCGAGCGGTCGGTCGCGCGGTACGAGGGACAGGTCGCACTGGAGTGGAACGCGGCAGCCGACGCGAGCGAGACGGGCGGCTTTCCGTTCGAGGTGACGGAGGGCGATCCCTTGACCCTCGATTTTCGCCCCGCCGTTCGCGCCGCCGTGGAAGCTCATCTCTCCGGCGCGAATGCGGCAGCCCTCTCCGGCCGGTTTCACAACACGGTGGCGCGGGCCACGGCCCGCCTCGTACGCACCGTCGCCGCCGGCGAGGGGGCCTTGCCCGTCGTTCTGACCGGCGGCTGCTTTCAGAACCCCCTGCTCGCTGAGCGGGTCCTCGCGGAACTGTCGCCCGACTTTCGCATTCACCTGCATCGCGACGTCCCGCCCGGCGACGGCGGTCTGGCGGTCGGACAGGCCCTCGTCGCGGATGCCGTCGCGCGGACTGGGAGAGGTGACTGATGTGCCTGGGCGTGCCGGGTCGTGTCGTTTCGGTCGAAGGCCTCGAGGCGACGGTCGACTTCTTCGGCGTCCGGCGGCGCGTGCGCCTGGACGTCGTGGATCAGTCCGTCGAGCCGGGGGACTACATCCTGAATCATGTCGGCTTCGCGATCCGCCGGATTCCGGCCGAGGAGATCGGCGAGACGCTGGCGCTCTACGAGACCCTGCTCGCGCAAGCCGCGGCGGATGATCTGATGGCCTCGGACGTCCGGGGCGAAATCGCCGCGACGGGGCGGGGAGAGGAACCATGAGCCTCGCCAGTCGCGCCTCTCTCGACCGCCTGCGCTTCCGCGATCCCGAGCTCGCGCGCCGCCTCGCCGGCACGCTCGCCCGTGTGACCGAAGAGATCGGACGGTCGCCGGTCTCCGTCATGCACGTCTGTGGCAGCCACGAACAGGCAATTGCGAAGTTCGGCCTGCGCGCCTCCTTCCCGAAGAATCTGAACGTGATCATGGGCCCCGGCTGTCCCGTCTGCGTCACGGACATCCCGGAGGTCGACGAGGGCGTCGTCCTCGCCCGACAGGGGGTCGTGATCGCCACCTACGGCGACATGGTCAAGGTGCGGGGCACCGTCCAGTCGCTCGCCGACGCCCAGGCGGAGGGGGCCGACGTGCGCGTCGTCTACAGCGCCGCCCAGGCGGTGGATATCGCGCGCCAGACGGAGAAGCCCGTCGTCTTCTTCGCCACCGGATTCGAAACGACGGCCGTCGCGACCGCCGCTGTCGTGCGAGGCCCCGTGCCGGAGAATTTCTCGATCCTGTCCGCTCACAAGTACATCCCGCCGGTCATGGAGATCGTGGCGGAGATGCCGGAGACTCGCGTGGAGGGCTTTCTGGCGGCGGGGCATGCCGCGACGATCACGGGGTGGGGAATCTTCGAGCCCTTCGTCGCGCGCCACGGGATCCCGGTGGTGGTCGCGGGCTTCGAGCCGCTCGACATCCTGGCGGGCCTCGCGAGGCTCGTCGAGCTCGTGCGCGACCGCTCGCCGCGCGTCATCAACATGTTCCCGCGCTGCGTGACGCGGGAGGGAAATCGCCGCGCGCAGGAGGAACTCTGGAGCGTCTTCCGGCCGGCCGGTGGGCGCTGGCGCGGCATCGCCCACGTTCCCAACGGCAACCTGCGGCTGCGCGACGAATGGACGCACCTGGACGCCCGCCGCCGGTTCCCGATCGATCTGGCGAGCCTGTGGGACTATGGGCCGCCTTCGCTCGTCGCAAGCTGTATCTGCGGCGACATCATGTCGGGTATCGCTTCCCCGTCGGACTGCTCGCTGTTCGGCAAGGAGTGCGTCCCCGACAATCCCGTGGGCGCGTGCATGGTCTCATCCGAGGGGACCTGCAAGATCTGGCATCAGTACGGCGGGCATCCGGACCTGGAGAAGCTGGCGTGAGCACGACCGCTCGCGTCGATCCGGTCGAACGGGTCTCCCTGAAGCAGGGGGCCGGTGGACGCGCGATGCGCCGGCTCATCGAGGACGTGTTCCTTCGGGGCTTCGCCGCGCCGGAGCCCTTCGACGGGATCGGACTGTCCGCGATGGACGACGGCGCCGCGATCCGCCTGGGCGACCGGTGGCTCGTGCTGACGACGGATTCGCACGTGGTCCATCCGATTTTCTTCCCCGGCGGCGACATCGGACGCCTGGCCGTCTCCGGCACCGTCAACGACCTGGCGATGATGGGCGCGACCGAGGTGCTCGGGCTGACCTGCGCGGTGATCCTCGAAGAGGGTTTCCCGCGGCCCGACCTCGAGCGGATTCAGGAGTCGATGCGCCGCGCGTGCCTCGAGGCCGGCGCGTCCGTCGTGACCGGCGACACGAAGGTCATGGGGCGCGGGGAGCTGGACGGCATCGTCCTCAATACCGCGGGCGTGGCCCTGACGGACCGCGTCGTGCCCGATTCCGGACTTCGCCCCGGCGACCGCATCGTGGTCACCGGCACGATCGGGGACCACGGCTTCGCGATTCTCTCGGCTCGCCACGGACTCGAGCTCGAGGGCGCCCTCGCCTCCGACGTCGCGCCGATCAACGGACTCGTCCGCGCGGCCCTCGAGGCGCGAGAAGGCGGCGTCGTCGCGATGAAGGACCCGACCCGGGGCGGCCTCTCTTCCGCGCTCCACGAGATGGCCGGGAAGAGCGGCGTCGGGATCCTCCTCGAGGAGGCTTCGCTTCCGGTGACCGACGCGGTGCGGGCCGCCGCAGAGCTGACCGGGATCGACCCGATCCACGTCGCCAACGAGGGCAAGGCCGTGCTCGGAGTGCGGCCCGACGCCCTCGAGGACGTTCTCGCCGCGGTTCGCGCGCATCCGCTGGGCCGAAACGCGTCGGTGGTCGGCACGTGCCTCTCCGAGCGGGCCGGAAACGTCATTCTGGACACCGGCTTCGGCCGGCGCCTTCTGGCCGAGCCCGAGGGCGAGCCGCTTCCCCGCATATGCTGATCGCACGACGTCCCCTCCGTGTCGCGGTTCTGACGTCCCGCCGGGCGCCCGGTCTCGGCGAGCTGCTCGCCGAGCGCGGTGCGCTCTTCGACATCGTAGGCGTCCTCTCGACCGAGGAGGACTTCTCCGACGCGCGGCTGCTGTCTGCCGGAGTCCCGGTGATTCGCAACCCGATCCGCGGTTTCTATTCCTGGCAGGGCGCGGCGCTCTCCGACCTCGCGGTCCGCCGCGCCTTCGACCGGCGGACGGTCCGGCTCCTGGCGCCGCTTCGTCCGGATCTCGTGTTGCTGTCGAGCTACCTCTACATCGCAACACCGCCGCTCCTTCGCGCGTACCCGGATCGGATCGTCAACGTTCACGGAAGCGATCTCGCAAGGCGAACGTCGGACGGGCGGCCGCTTTATCCGGGATTGCGCGCGGTGCGAGACGCCATCTGCGCCGGGGAGCCCGAAACGCGCGCGACGTCGCACCTCGTGACCGAGTCGCTCGACGACGGGCCGATCCTTCGGCGATCCCGGCCCTTCCCCGTCTCGCCGCTCGCGGCCGAGCTGCGGGCCGCGGGAGCCCGGCACGCGTTGCACGCCTACGCCTTCGCGCACCAGGAGTGGATGCTGGCGACGGCATGGGGCCCCCTGCTTCTCGACGCGATCGCCCGCGCCGCCCGGGAAGCGGCGGGTTTCGGAACCGTGTCGGAGGCGGTCTCGTGAGCCACATCCGGATCGAGCGAGACGGGGCCGTCGCGACGATCACGATCGACCGCCGCGAGCGATACAACGCGCTCGACGTCGACACGGCGCGCGACTTCCGCAAGGCGGGGCTGCAGTGCGCGCGAGACCCCGACGTCCGGTGCGTGGTGCTCGCGGGCGCCGGGGGCGTTTTCTGCAGCGGCGCGGATCTGAAGTACATCCGCGCCGGCGGCGAGGGGAGCGAGCTGTCCTATTTGCAGGCCCACCGCGACGTGCCCGAGGGCTTCGGCGAGATCTTCAAGGAGATCCTCGAGTACATCCACTCGACGATCTCCGAGATCAAGCGGGCGCCCAAGCCGTTTCTCGCCGCCGTGGACGGCATGGCCGCCGCCGGCGGATTCGGGATCGCCATGGCCTGCGACCTGGTCTACGCGTCGGAGCGGGCGAGCTTCGAATGGGCGTACGGGAAGACCGGTCTGACGGGCGCCGAGAGCTCGACGTTCTTCCTGCCCCGCCTGCTGGGCCTGCGACGCGCGCTCGAGCTCGTCTTCCTGAACCCGCGCCTCGATGCGGCCCGCGCACGCGATCTCGGCCTCATCAACGGCGTCTTTCCCACGGAGACGTTCGAGGAAGACGTGCGGGCGATCGCGCGGCGGCTCGCGGAAGGGCCGACGCGAGCCTACGGCGTGGCCAAGCGCCTCGTTCACCAGGCGGCCGGGGTGGACCGGTTGGACTGGCACCTCGACCGGGAACTCGAGGAGCTCGCTCGAATCGCCGACGGTTCCGACTTTGCCGAAGGCCTCGAGGGATTTTTCGAGCGCCGTCCCGCACGGTTCGGCGAGAGGTAACGCGTGCACGAGTACTCGATCGTCGGCGCCCTGATCGAGCGGATCGAGCAGCTGGCTCGCGAGCGCCGCGCCCGGGCGGTCCACGGAGTTCTCGTCTCGCTCGGCGAGCTCTCGGGCGTCGAGGCCGATCTTCTGGCCACGGCATTCGAGACCTTCCGGGAACGCACGATCTGCGAGACGGCGAAGCTGACGATCCTGCCGGTCGTGGCGCGCTGGGACTGCCCCGAGTGCCGGCAGACGATCGCGCGAGGCGCGATCCTGGAATGCCCGCACTGCCGCCGCCCGGCACGGCTGGCGGCGGGAGACGAGATCGTGCTCGAGCGAATCGAAATGGAGGTGGCGTGATGTGTGGCACCTGCGGATGTGGAGACACGGACCTCGTGCCGGTCGAGGTGCACGACCGGATTCTCGCGGGCAACGATCGGACGGCGGCGCACAACCGCGAGCACTTCGAGGAGTGGAGCGTCGTCGCCATCAACCTCATGGGGTCTCCGGGCGCCGGCAAGACCGCGATCCTGGAAGCCACCGCGCGGCACCTGCGCGGCGGAGTGAGGCTGGGCGCCCTGGCGGGCGACCTCGAGACCCATCGCGACGCCGAGAGGCTCGAGAGAGCCGGGATTCCTTCCGTCCCGATCACGACGGGGTCCGCCTGCCATCTCGACGCGGAGCTCGTGCATCGGGCGCTGCACGACTTCCCGTGGCAGGACCTCGATTACCTCTTCATCGAGAACGTGGGGAACCTGGTCTGTCCGGCGATCTATGACCTGGGACAGGCGGCCAACGTCGTGGCGCTTTCCGTTACGGAAGGGGAAGACAAGCCGTTGAAGTATCCCGTCATGTTCCGCAAGGCGGATCTCGTGTTACTGACCAAGATCGACCTGCTCCCGCACCTGCCCGACGTGCGGATCGAAACGATTCGCGAGGCGCTGCAGCACGTGAACCCGGCGCCGGCCCTCATGCCGGTCTCCGCGCGCACGGGCGAAGGGCTGTCGCAATGGATCTCCTGGCTCGAGTCGCGGCGCGCGTCCCGGATGCCGGTACCCGCCGGCGTGTCTGCGGTCTCATGAACGCCGCGCTCTTCGGCACGCTCGTCGCGGGGGCCGTCACGGTCGGCAGCCTGCACACGCTCGCGCCCGACCACTGGGTGCCCTTCGCGGCCCTCGCGCGGGCGCGGGGCTGGTCGGCGGGACGCACCGCGCGCGTCACCGCCGCCTGCGGCTTCGGACACGTCACGGTGTCCGCCTTGCTGGGCCTGGCCGGTTTCTGGTTCGGCCTGGAGATGGTCCAGCGGCTGGGCTCCCGAATGGAGTCCGTGGCCGGAATTCTCCTCGTCGGATTCGGTCTGGCCTACGGAATCTGGGGACTGCGCCGCGCGGCCGGCCGCCGGTTCCACGGTCACTCCCACTCGCACTACGACCACGTGCACGATTCGCCTTCGATGACCGCCGGGACGCTCTTCCTCCTCTTCGCCGCCGACCCGTGCGTCGCGGTGATTCCGATCCTCTTCGCGGCGGCGCCGCTCGGCGCAGTCCGGACGACGGCCGTCGTGGTGCTCTACGAGCTCGCCACCATCGGCACGATGGTCGCCTTGGTGCTGCCGGCCCGCGCCGGGGCCCGGAGCCTCCGGGCGCCCTGGTTCGACCGGTACGGCGACGCTGCGGCCGGGGGAGTCATCGCCGCGGTCGGGCTGGTCGTGGCCGGGCTCGGCTGGTAGCGCCGCCGAGCCGTCTCCGGCTTGATTCGCTTGCATCATTGCGCCGGCCGCCGGTCCTCCCCATAGTCGGCCAAAAGGAGGGGGGAGTCATGGTCATCGTTTTGGTATTCGCCGTGGCGTTTCTACTGTCCCTCTTTCCGCTTCTCTGGCTGGGTCTGCGCTCCTACCGGAAGTACCGCGGCAAGGGGGTTCTGACCTGTCCCGAGACCGGCGAGCCGGTCGCCGTGGAGCTCGATGCCAAGCGCCTGGCCCGCACGGAACTGGCCGGGGATCCGGAGCTTCGTCTTCAGTCCTGTTCCCGCTGGCCCGAGCGGTCCGGCTGCGGCCAGGAGTGTCTCCTCGAGATCGCGTCGTCGCCGGAAGACTGTCTGGTCCGCACGCGGTTGACGCGCTGGTACGAGGGTTCTCGCTGCGAGCTCTGCGGGCGCGACATCGGCGAGATCCACTGGGGCGATCACCGGCCGGCCTTGATGAGACCCGACCGGCGGACCCTGGAATGGGATGAAGTTCGGCCGGAGGCGCTGGCGGAGGTGCTCGCGACGCACCACCGCGTGTGCTGGGATTGCTACATGGCGGAGTCGTTCCGGACGAAACACCCGGACCTCGTCATCGACGATCCGCTCCATCGGGCCGAGCGCCGCGAGAACGTTCGTTGACCGCCGTGGGTGCCGCGGAGACGTGGACCCGCGCACACACCGTGGACAAACTGCGCGACGCGCTGCGCCGTCTCGTCGACGACGACCATTCGCTGTGTCGGGTCGCGGCGGAGCGGGGGATCTTCTGTCGGGGATTCGCTCGCTGGTCCGACTCGGAATTCGACCGGCGTTTCCGGAGCGCTCTCGGCCGCAGCACGCACCTTACCCGCGCCCAGATGGAGATGCTCGCCGACGTCTGGCAGCTCGCCGAGCAGATCCGATGCCGCGTGAATCTCGCCTGTGACGCGCAGGGTTCCAGCCGCGGCGCCTGCCGTGGATGGGACGAGTTCTCGAACGCCGACCTCGAGCGCTACTGCAGCGACCTTCTCGGCCAAGACGTCGTCGTCGCATAGGCGGCACTGCCGAATCGCGGGAAAGGAAAGGCGGCCGGAATCTCCGGCCGCCGGGGCCGCCCTATGGCGGCAGCTCCGCAAGAGCGGAGCGAAATCTACGAAGCCAGCTTCACTTCGATCGCCTTCGGACGGGGCTTCTCGGTCTTCAGAAGATGAATCCGCAGCATCCCATCCTTGAAATCCGCCGCGACTTTGGTCGCGTCGGCGTCTTCGGGGACCGTGAAGGTGCGCAGGAACGTTCCGTAGGACCGTTCGATCCGATGGAACTTCTTGCCCTTCTCCTCCTTCTCCTGCTTCCTCTCGCCCTGAAGAGTGAGAACGCCTTCCTCGATGGTGACCTTCACATCCTCCTTGGCGATCTCGGGAAGCTCCGCCTTCAAGAGGTATTCCTTCTCGGTCTCCTGGATGTCGACCACGGGAGCCCACTCCGTCGCTTTCAGGGCTTCCTTCTCGAAGGGACGGGTCCACGTTCCGAAGAAGCGGTTCAGCCGCTCCGACATGTCTTCCATATCGCGGTAGTAGGGATCCCCCGCGAAGCGGAAATACGGAATCGTCGGCTCACGACGCACGAGGTTGAAGTTCATGATGTCCTCCTTGTCTTTCACGCACCTAGAATCCCTCGCGCCGAGCACCCCGGCATGAGGCGCTTGCATCAATTTGGGCAGCGCCGCCGCGAGAAGCCGAGGGGGTTTCTGCTATCCTTTCGTTCCGCCCAATGCGATCTCTCGGGACGTACGTTCCGGTCACCGGCCTGCCTGACAACCTCCAACCCCTCCAAGACCTGGCGCGCGACCTGCGGTGGTCCTGGCGTCCTTCCCTTCGCGCGCTCTTCACGGCGCTCGACGCGGAAGGATGGGAGCGGGCCGCGGGGAATCCGGTGCTCCTGCTCGCGCAGTGTCCGCCGGACCGGGCGGCCCGCGCCGCCGCCGACCCGGCCTTCCTCGCGCAGCTCGATGCCGTGCGCGCCGAGATCGGCCTCGAGGACGACGCGCAGCCGGCGCATCCGGCCGTGCGGACGCTCCGCCAGCGCGGGGACCGCGTCGCCTACTTCTCGGCCGAGTTCGGCCTGACGGAGGCCCTCCCGATCTACGCGGGCGGCCTCGGTGTTCTGGCGGGGGATCATCTGAAATCCGCGAGCGATCTCGGATTGCCGCTCGTCGGCGTGGGCCTCTTCTACGCCCGGGGCTACTTTCATCAGATCCTGGATCAACAGGAGGGACAGCGCGAGCAGGACGTCGCGCTCGATCCGGACGGGCTGCCGCTTTCGATTCCGCGGATGCCGGGCGGCGCGCCTCCGGTCGTCACCGTGCCGATCGGAGACCGCGAGGTCTTCGTGCTCCTCCGGCTCGCGACCGTGGGCCGCGTGCCGCTGCTCCTCCTCGACACGAACGTCCCCGAGAACGCGCCGGAGGACCGCGAGATCACGGCGCGTCTCTACGGGGGCGATCAGGAGACGCGCATCCGGCAGGAGATCGTGCTCGGCATCGGAGGCCTGCGCGCCCTCGAGGCGATGCGCTGGAGGCCCACGATCCGCCACCTCAACGAGGGCCACGCGGCCTTCGTCGGAATCGAGCGCATCCGCCAGCTCGTCTCGGAGGAGGGGCTGTCCTTCGCCGAGGCGCGCGAGCGCTCCGCGTCGGGAAACGTCTTCACGACCCATACGCCGGTGCCCGCCGGCATCGACCGGTTCGCGCCGGACCTCATCGAGCAGCATCTGGGCGCCTACCTGCGCGGCGCGGGAATCGACTTCGGGGACTTCTTGAAGCTCGGGCAGGAGGCGCCGGGAAAAGCCGAGGAGCCGTTCTCGATGGCGGTGCTGGCGCTGCGCCTTTCGGGACATGCCAACGCGGTGTCGCGACTCCACGCGCGCGTCTCGCGGCGGCTCTGGCTGGGCCTGCTGCCGGAGCTCGCCGACGAGGACGTCAAGATCCGCGCGATCACCAACGGCGTGCATCGGGCGACCTGGACCGATCCGGAGATCGCGAGCCTCTCGCTCCTCGAGAACGGGCGCGCGCTCGATCCGGCCGTCTTCTGGCGCGCGCACGAGCGGCTGCGCGAGCGCCTCGTGGCGACCTGCCGGCGCCGCCTCGCGGAAAATCGCCGCGGCCGCGGCGAGTCCGAGGAGCGCGTCGCCGAAGCCGGAAGCGTCCTCGACCCGCATGCGCTCACGATCGGGTTCGCCCGCCGCTTCGCGACGTACAAGCGCGCGACGCTCCTCTTCCGCGATCCCGAGCGGCTGCGCCGCATCCTCCACGGTGGCCCCGTGCAGATCCTCTTCGCCGGCAAGGCGCACCCGCGCGACGAGGCCGGCAAGGAGCTCCTGCGCGCCGTGTCCCACTACGGCGAGATGCCGGAGTTTCACGGGCGCGTCGTGCTGCTGCCCGATTACGACATGGCGCTCGCGCGCGCGCTGGTGTCGGGCTGCGACGTCTGGCTGAACAATCCGATCCGGCCGCACGAGGCCTCCGGCACGTCGGGTATGAAGGCGGCCATGAACGGGGTTCTGAACCTTTCGGTGCTCGACGGCTGGTGGGACGAGGCGCCCTCGCAGGAGACCGGCTTCGTGATCGGCGGCGCGAGCGACGACGACACGGACGACCAGGTGGCGGCGTCGCTCTACCAGACGCTCGAGGAGCAGGTGCTGCCGCTCTTCACGGCGCGCGACGAGCGCGGGCTTCCGGCCGGCTGGGTGGAGAAGATGATCCAGAGCGCTGCGCGCATCGGCCGGATCTTCTCGTCGGAGCGGATGGTCACCGAGTACCTCGAGCTGTGCTACGTGCCTGCCGCCGAGCGCAAGGTCGAGCTCCTCGAGAGCGCGCCGGAACGGCTGCGCGCCGCCGGCGCGGCATACGACCGCGATTCGCGGTCCTGATCGCCGCGTGACCGCGCCGCGGCGGGCCGGGTTCCTCCTCCATCCGACGTCGCTTCCCGGCGGCTTCGGCATCGGCGACCTGGGCCCCGAGGCGGACCGATTCCTGGCATGGTCCGAGGAAGCCGGCGCGACGCTCTGGCAGTTGCTCCCGCTCGTTCCCGCCGGCCCCGGCGGATCTCCGTACGGCGGCCGGTCCGCCTTCGCGGGCGAGCCGCTGCTCGTGTCGCCGGAGCGGCTCGTCGCGGAGGGGCTGCTGGCCGAGGACGCGCTCTCCTCGGCGCCGGCCTTCGCCGAGGGTCGCCTGGACGGCGCGGCCGCGTCGCGGTGGAAGGGGCGCCGGCTGCGCGAGTCCTTCGAGCGGTTCGAGGCGGCGCCCCCGGCGGAGATCGCGCGCGCGTTCGAGGCGTTCCGGTCCGCCCCCGAGCAGTCGTCCTGGCTCGACGACTGGACCTTCTTCGCGGCGCTCTCGGATCGGTTCGCTCCCGCCGGCTGGATCCACTGGCCGGCGCCGCTCGCCTTCCGCGAGCCCGAGGCGCTCGCGAAGGCCGCGCTCGAGAGCGCCCGCGAACGGGACTTTCATGCCTGGGTGCAGTTCCTCTTCCACCGGCAATGGGCGCGGCTGCGCGAGGAGGCCCGGCGGCGCGGCGTCGGTCTCGTCGGCGACGTGCCGATCTACGTGTCGCACGACAGCGCCGACGTGTGGGCGCACCGGGATCTCTTCGCGCTCGACGAATCGGGGCGCCCCGTGGCCGTGGCCGGCGTGCCTCCCGACTACTTCAGCGAGACCGGCCAGCTCTGGGGATATCCGCTCTACCGCTGGGATCGTCTGCGCGAGACGGGCTATGCGTGGTGGATCGCGCGGCTTCGGGCGGCGCTTCGACAGGCCGACCTCGTGCGCGTGGACCACTTCCGCGGCTTCGCGGGCTACTGGGAGGTCCCGGCGTCGGAGCGGACGGCGGCGGGGGGCCGCTGGGTGGCCGGGCCGGGGCGCGATCTTTTCGAGGCGCTGCGACGTTCTCTCGGCGGTCTCCCGCTCGTTGCCGAGGACCTCGGTACCATCACCGACGACGTCCGGGACCTCCTCGCCGAGACGGGCATCCCGGGAATGCGCGTACTCCAGTTCGCCTTCTCCGAGGACGACAGCCCGCACGCGCCGCACCGGCACGTGGCGAACGCGGTCGTCTATCCGGGCACGCACGACAACGACACCGCGCGCGGGTGGTTCGCGAGCCTCGGTGCGGAGGAAAAGCGCCGCGCGCTCGACTACCTCGGCGGCGACGGGAGCGACATTTCCTGGGACCTGATCCGCGCCTCCCTGGAGTCCGTCGCCGAGCGCGCGATCGTCCCGGTGCAGGACGTCTTCGGCCTCGGCAGCGAAGCGCGGATGAACCTTCCCGGCGAGGGCGCGGGCAACTGGACCTGGCGCGCGCGGGGCGAGGATTTCTCGCCGGAGCGGGCGAGACGGTTTCGAAGGCTGGTCGAGCTGACGGGAAGATCGGGGTAGGGGCGGCCCTCGCGGCCGCCCGGGGGCGGGGACGTACCGAGCGCTGGCAGAGCGCGACAAGCGCCGGGTTCGCCGGCGCTCACCCCCGCCCCTACGGCTATCCTTCGCCCATGCGCCTCTTCACGGGCACGAGCGGCTTCTCCTACAAGGAATGGAAGGGGAGCTTCTATCCCGAAGACCTTCCGGCCTCGGAGATGCTGCGCTACTACGCCGAGCGGCTCACGGCCGTCGAGATCAACAACACGTTCTACCGGATGCCGCGGGAGGAGACGCTCGCGCAATGGACTGCACAGGTGCCGGAGGGATTCGTCTTCGTGCTCAAGGCCTCGCAGCGCATCACGCACCAGAAGCGGCTCAAGGAGGCCGGCGACTCCGTCGACTACTTCTTCCGCATCGCGGCGACGCTCGGCGACCGGCTGGGTCCCGTCCTCTTCCAGCTGCCGCCGAACCTGAAGAAGGACCGGCCGCGCCTCGAGTCGTTTCTGACGACCCTGCCCGCGGGAACCCGCGCGGCGTTCGAGTTCCGGCATCCGTCGTGGTTCGACGACGAGATCTTCGAAGCGCTCCGATCGCGGGGCGCCGCCCTCTGCATTGCCGAGGACGAGGAGCTCGCGACCCCGCTCGTCGCAACCGCCGAATGGGGCTACGCGCGCCTGCGGCGCCAGGACTACGGCGACGGGGATCTTCAGACGCGCGCCGACCTCTACCGTGGCCAGCCGTGGAGCGATCTCTTCGTCTTCTTCAAGCACGAGGAGGGAGGCCGCGGGCCGGTCCTCGCGCGCCAGTTCACGGAGTTTTTCCGCGCCCCAAGCCGCTAGCTTTGTTACACTTAGCTCTGTTATGGCAACAGAAGCTGCCTCGGCGAGGGCTCTCGCCACCGCGAACATCTCCTTCGGCCTCGTCTCGATACCGGTCAAGCTCTACTCGGCCGGAAATTCCTCGGCGGCGATCTCCTTCAACATGCTGCACGGCAAGTGCGGCTCGCGCGTCAAGCAGCAGTACGTCTGTCCAAAAGAGGACAACGTCGTGGTGCCGCGCGACGAGCTCCGGAAGGGATACGAGTTCGCGAAGGACCAGTACGTCCTCTTCACCGACGAGGAGCTGAAGGCCCTCGAGGAGGAGTCGACGCAGACCGTCGACGTGACGGAGTTCGTGCCGCTCTCGGCGATCGACCCCGTCTACTTCGACAAGGCGTACTACCTCGGACCGGACAAGGGCGGCTCCAAGGCCTACTGGCTCTTCGCGGAAGTGCTGAAGGAGACGGGCCGCGTGGCGCTCGCGAAGTACGCCGCACGCGGCAAGCAGTACCTCGTCATGGTCCGCGCCGTGGACGAAGGTCTCGTCATGCAGCAGCTCCTCTACGCGGACGAGGTCCGCCCGATCGCGGAAGTCGGTCTCGACCGCGAGAAACCGAAGGAAGGGGAGCTGAAGCTCGCCAAGATGCTCGTGGATCAGGCCTCCACGGACGAGTTCCGGCCGCAGGCTTACGAGGACGAGGTCAAGAAGCGGATCCAGCAGCAGCTCAAGAAGAAGATCGAGACGGGCCAGGAGATCTCGGCGCCGCCCCGTCCCAAGAGCGGCGAGGTCATCGATCTGATGGAGGCGTTGCGGCGCAGCCTCTCGAAGGCGCCGGCGCGGCCCGCGCGCAAGGCGGCGTCGGCGGGCGGCGAACGGCCGGCCAAGCGGGCCGGCGGCAGTGCGGAGAAGAAGGCCGCGTCGAAGAAGTAGCCCGGCGGGGAGATCCCGATGACGGGCTATGCCACGCGCGAAGTCGCGCAGGCCGTCGGCCTCTCCGCCGCGCAGGTGCGGTCCTACGTGCGGGCCGGCCTTCTTTCTCCCGCGCGCGCGCCGCGCGGACACTTCCGGTTCTCGTTTCCGGACCTCGTCTTCCTCCGCACGGCGAAGTCTCTGCTCGACGCGCGGATCCCCGCGCGCCGTGTCCGCCGAGTCCTCGCCCGGCTCGTTCAGGAGCTGCCCGACAGCGGGCGCGTGACGGAGCTCCGGATCCAGGCCGACGGCGCGCGGATCGTCGTGGCGGACGGGAGCGCGCGCTGGCAGCCCGAGTCCGGCCAGCGGCTGCTCGACTTCGACGCGGCCCTCGCGGCCCGCGTCGCGCCGCACCCGGGCGCCGATGACGCGCCGCCGGATCCGCCGTCCGAAGCGCTCGGCGCCGATCGCTGGTACGCGCTCGCGGTGGACCTCGAGGAGCGGGAGCCCGCGGGCGCCGTCGAAGCGTACGAGCGTGCGCTTCGGCTCGATCCGGGACACGCCGACGCGCATGTGAACCTCGGCCGTCTGCTCCACGAGCGGGGCGACGCCGCGTCCGCGGAAGAGCACTATCGTTTCGCGATGGCGGCCCGTCCCGCCGACGCGACCGCGGCCTTCAACCTGGGAGTCGCCTTGCAGGACCTCGCGCGGGATCGCGAAGCGCTCGCCGCCTACGAGCGGGCGATCGCGCTCGACCCCGACGACGCCGACGCGCACTTCAACGCGGCGGCGGTGAGCGAGCGCCTGGGAGACGCCGCATCGGCGCTTCGTCACTGGACGGGCTACCGCCGCCTCACCTCGGAAAGGTAGACTCCGGCCCAAACTGGGAAGGGGGTTTCGTCATGAGTCGGCCTTGCCGTGTTTTCGTCTGTCTGCTCGCGCTCGTGTCCGCCGCTCCGCTCCGCGCCCAGAGCTTCAACCTGCGCGACCTCCTGACCGATTTCCTGCGCGACGGCATCGTCCTCTCCGATCCGCCGCCGGGGTCGCCGTTTCCGAGCCATTCGCATCACTTCGTCGCGGAAACCTCGCCGGAGTTCCTGGCGCTCCAGCAGTTCAACAATCAGATCGCCAACCAGCTCTCGTCCTTCCCGCTCGCCTCCTCCTCCGGCGGCTTCAGCTACACCTACGACCCGAAGCTCGGCGTCTTCACGCGGACGTCCGACAGCTTCGGCCCGATCTACGCCGAGCGCGCCGACACGATCGGCAAGGGCCGTTTCAACCTCGGGTTGAACTTCAGCCACTTCACGTTCAACGACATCAACAATTTGTCGCTCCGCGACGGCGACCTGCGCCTCGTGTTCACCCACGAGGACATCAACCACGACGGGACGAACTTTCAGCCGTTCTTCGAGGGCGACGTCATCACCGCCCAGCTCTTCTTGAAGATCCAGAGCGACATCACCGCGTTCGTGCTGACGTACGGCGTCACGGACCGGTTCGACATCGGCGCCGCGATCCCGCTCGTGAGCATCTCGATCGATGCCCAGACGGACGCGACCATCCAGCGTCTCGCCACGGCAGCCAACCCGGCCATCCATACGTTCGTGGGTGGGGGCAGCGAGGCCACGATCAAGCAGTCGGGCAGCGCCTCCGGCGTGGGCGACGTGGTCCTTCGCGGTAAGTACCGGTTCACGTCGAGCCCGAAGTTCGGGTTCGCGCTGGGCACGGACGTGCGGCTGCCGACCGGCGACTATCGCGATCTCCTCGGGACGGGCGCCCTCGAGGTCCGCGCCTACATGATCGGTTCGGCGCACCTGGGAGCCTTCTCCCCGCACCTCAACGCGGGGTACACCTGGGCCCTCCACCCGGCGGCGAGCGTCTCGGTCGCCGACGAGATCAACTACACGGGCGGATTCGACTGGGCGCTCTCGCCGCGGTTCACGGTGGTCGTGGACGCCATCGGGCGCACGTTCCGAAACACGCAGTCGGTCCAGGTCGTCGACGCGACGTTCTTCGCGAACACGAACCCGAGCTCCGCGCAGCCGCCCACGGTCGTGAGCGCCGAGTTCCCGCGCCTGGTCACGACGACGGCGAACCTGAACACGCTGCTCGGATCCGTGGGCTTCCGGGTCAATCCGGTCGGGAACCTGCTCCTGACGGTCAACGGCCTGTTCTCGATCAGCAAGAAGGGTCTGCGGGACGACTTCACGCCGCTCGTCGCCATCGACTACGCGTTCTGACCGGCCGGCGCGGCCGCCGGCTCAGTCGAGGCCGACGATGACCCAGGCGTCGCCGCGCTTCTCGAGGTGGATGACGCGGTCGCCCGCGGAGCGCAGCTCGGTGCCCGCCCGCGGCTGCGCGACGCGCTTCTCGTAGCCGGTGACGTCGGCGCGCGCGCCGGTCGGATCGATCTGGATGCGCCGGACCTCGAACTCGACGGCCTGCGACTTCAGGTTCTCGAACGCCCCGGCGATCTTCGCGTGGTCGACGGAGGGGAAGAGGCGCGAATAGAGGTCCGCGTCGAGCGTGCTCTGCGCGACCTCGTAGCGGTGCACGACCTCGCGGATCTTCTCCTCGGCCGGGCTGGCCGCGTGCGCCGGGGCGGCCGCCGCGGCTGCGGGCGGCGCCGTCGGGATCGGGGTCGGCAACGCGGCCGCGATCCGCGTCGTCTCCGGCCGCGCGGTCGCCGGCGGAGCCGTGGGAGGCGCCGGGGGAGCCGGCGTCGGTGCGCGCGTCGGGACGGCGGCGCGGCGGTCGGCCTCGCGCTCCGCGGCGCTGCGGGCCTGCGCGAAGAGGCGCGCGGCGGAATCCCACGCGGCCTGCGCGTCGGAGAACCGGCCGCGCGACGCGAGGGCGTCCGCATCGGAGGTCTTGGCGCGGGCGCGGCGCCACGCGTCTCCCGCGAGCTCCGGGGCGTGCGCCCGCTCGGCATCGCTCCGCGCACGAAGCGCCGCGGAGCGCGAGGCCTCGAGCGCCGCCGGAGGGACGGGCTCGGCCGCGGCAGGAGGCGGCGGCTCCGCAGAGCGTGTCGGCTCGGGTGGGGCGGTCGGTCCGGCCGTGGGCTCGAGGGCGGGCTCGGTCGGAGCGGCGGCCGGGGCAGCCGTCGCCGGGTTCGCCGCCGTGGAGGCATCGGGGGTCGCCGCGGCGGGGGCGGGGGGTAGCGCCGCCGTTCGAGGCGGGGCGCCGCGCCGCAATACGGGAAACCAGAGGAAGAGCGTCGCGCCGAGGATCACGATGCCGAGGAGCCCGATCCAAATCCCGCCGCGGCGGGCGGCAGGCCGGCCGAGCGGCGCGGTGTCGCGCTCGTCGGGCGGAACCTGGGGCGGCGCCGCCGTGGTCTTTTCGTGCTCGGAGGCGGCGGTCGCGCGTGGCGGCACCGCGGTGGCCCGCGACGGCGTCGGATGCGGCGTCGTGTGGTCGGCGAACTGCCGGTCGAGGCGGTCCTGGGCGCTCGGCGTCACGCCCGATCCGAGGCCCGGGGAGGAAGAGACGCCGGCGAGCATCGTCCGCGTATGGTCGATCTCTCCGGGTCGGCTCAGGCGGGGCCGCAGCACGGCGATCTCGCGGTCCATCTCCTCGGCCGACGCGAAGCGGTCGTCGCGATTCTTCTCGAGCGCCTTCAGGACGATGGCGCGGAGCTCGGGCGGAACCTTCCCCTCCGGATCCGACTCGGAGAACGGGACCGGCGTCGACATGAGGTGCGCGCGGAGGAGCTCCGCGGCGGACTCGCCCGGAAACGGGCGGACGCCGGTCAGGAGCTCGTAGAGGACGATGCCCAGGCCGTAGAGGTCGCTGCGGCCGTCCAGCTTCTGTCCGGGCGCGAGCGTCCCGTACTGCTCGGGCGAGGCATAACGGAGTTTTCCGAGGAAGACGCCCGACGCCGTGAGGTCGGCCGTGCGGTCCATCTCCTTGGCGATGCCGAGGTCGATCACCTTCACGAAGAGGCGGCCTTCCTCGTCGCTCGAGAGCATCAGGTTGTCCGGCGCGACGTCGCGGTGGACGACACCCTTGCGGTGCAGGTAGCCGAGCGCGAGCAGCGCCTGGTGCGCGATCTCGAGGGACGTGGGAATGCCGGGCGATCCCTTCGACTTCAGGAAGTCGGCGAGGTTGACGCCCTCGATGAACTCCATGACGAGATACGCCGTCCCGTCGGAATCGAGCGCGAAGTCGTAGAGGACGCAGAGGTGCGGATGCTTGAGCCGGGTGGCGGTCCGGGCCTCTTCCTGGAAGCGGCGGCGCATCTCCGCGTCGCCGACGACGTGCGGCTGCATGACCTTGATGACGCGGATCTCGTCGAGCAGGCGGTGGCGGACGCGATAGATCGTCCCCATGCCGCCGTCGCGGATCTTGCCGAGGATCTCGTACTTGCCCTCGAGGAGGGTTCCGGGTTGGTGCAGATCTCCTCCCGCGGGACGGATTGTAGGACGGCGGGAGCAGAGGAAAGCGCTCCTAACACCCGCCTGAGACCCGCGCGCGGGCGAAAGCGGTTACAATGAAACAAAAAATGGCGGCGACTTCGTCAGGCGAGCCGGCCGCGGCCGCCGGGGATAACGCGATTCGCGCGCTCTCCGCTCTCTTCATTTCGGCGCGGCCGGCACAGTGGGTCAAGAATCTCGTCCTTCCTCTGCCGTTTCTCTTCGGCGGGGCGCTCGCGACCGGCCGCGGCTGGAGCCTCGCGGCGGCCGGCTTTCTCGTCTTCTGCGCGGTCACGAGCGCGATCTACCTGATCAACGACGTCATGGACCGCGAGCGGGACGCGGCGCACCCGGTCAAGCGCCACCGGCCCCTCGCCTCGGGGGAGCTGCGGCCGGCGACGGCCGTGGCGGCGGGAACGATTCTCGGGGCCGGAGGGCTGATCGCGGCCTTTCTCCTCGACCCGCGCTTCGGGCAGTGGTGCGCGCTCTACGCCGCCGTCATGACCGCGTACTCGCTCTGGCTGAAAAGGGTCCCGTTCCTCGAGGCCCTGATCGTGGCGGCGGGACTTCCGCTGCGGGCGCTCGCCGGCGCCGCGCTCGCGAACCTGCCCCCGTCGCTCTTCCTGATGGGGTGCGCGTACCTGCTGGCCCTCTTCCTCGTCGTCGGCAAGCGCCAGTGGGAGCTCCATCACGCCGGCCGCGAGTCGTCGGCCGAGCACCGGCCGGCGCTCGCCGCCTACCGCGCCGAGGGGCTCGACTTCCTGTTCGTGCTCTGCGCGCTCACGACCGTCGCCGCCTACACCGCTTATAGCGTGTTGCCCGCCACCCTCCAGATGCACGGGGGGCGGAGCTTCGCGCCCACCATTCCTTTCGTCGTCCTCGGGATCGCGCGCTACGTGCGCCTCGTCTATCGGCGGGGCGGAGGAGGAAATCCGACGCAGGCCCTGCTCATCGACGATCCGCTCCTGCTGCTGATCGTCCTGGGATGGGTCGTGACCGCCGGAGTGATCATCTATGGCCGATGAAAAGACGCCGCGACTGGGAGTCGCGTTCCTCGCTTACAACGAGGAAGAGCTGATCGAGAAGACGGTGCGCGACGCCGCCGACGCGCTGTCGAAGGTCCCGGGACTCGACTGGCGGATCCTGATCGTGGACGACGGCAGCCGCGACCACACCGGCGAGATCGCCGACCGCCTGGCGAAGGAGAACCCGAAGTTCCTCGTCGAGCACCACCAGGGCAACAAGGGATACGCCGTCGCGACGGAGACGGCGCTGCGCTCGACGCCGGGCGAGGTCGTGATGGTCGTGGACGGCGACGGCCAGCACACGCTGGCGGACGCGCCGAAGTTCCTCGCCGCGATCGACGCCGGCGCCGACGTCGTCTTCGGCTGGAAGAAGGAGCGGCACGATCCGTTCGTGCGGCTCATCCTGTCCAAGGGGCTGAATACGATGTCCCGCTGGGTCCTCGGCTCGCCGCTCCACGACATCAACGGCGGCTGCCGGGCCTTCCGCCGGGCCGTCGCGCAGCGCATCGAGATCCGGCACCGCATCAACTTCGTCGGCGACGAGATCTTCGCGCGCTGCCGGATGGCCGGCTGGAAGGTGGCCGAGGTCGTCGTGCAGCACTTCCCGCGCGAGGCCGGCCAGTCGATCCACCGGCCCTGGAAGATGGTCGGGACCGTGTCGCGCGTCGTGCGCTACCTCTTCGATCTCCGCGAGGAGATGCGCCGCAACGAGGCGCTCAAGCGCGTGGTCGCCGCGCGATGAGGGGCACCGTCATCCTCGGCGCGGGGCCGACGGGACTTGGCGCCGCGTATCGCCTGGCCGAGCGGGGCGAGACCGACTTCGAGCTCTTCGAGCGCACGCCCCGCATCGGCGGGCTGGCCACGAGCTTCGAGGATGCCAAGGGCTACACGTGGGACGTGTCCGGCCACATCATCTTCTCCGGCTACCCCTACTTCAACGCGTTCCTCGACAAGATGCTCGGAACCGACGGCGTGCGGCGGATCGCTCGGGAGAGCTGGATCAAGTTCGAGGACCGCTACGTCCGTTACCCGTTCCAGAACCACCTCTCTTCGCTGCCCGAGGAGGCGATGCTCGAGTGCCTGATCGGGCTCGTCGAGTCCCAGACGATCGACAAGAACAAGGCCTTCTCGAACTTCGAGGAGTGGGTGCAGGTCAAGTTCGGCGCGGGTGTCGCGAAGCACTTCATGGTCCCGTACAACCTGAAGGTCTGGTCCACGCCGCTCGCGCGCATGGGCTTCTACTGGATCGCCGAGCGCGTGGCCGTCGTGGACTGGAAGAAGGCCCTCGAGACGACGCTCTCTCAAAAGGTGACGGACTGGGGCCCGAACGCCACCTTCGGCTATCCCGCGACGCGCGGCACCGTCGGGTTGTGGCTGGCGGTCCTGCCGTATCTCGGCGACCGCGTGCGCTACCGCCGGCGCGCCGTGTCGATCGACGAAGAGAAACGCGAGGTGACGTTCTCGGACGGCACGAAGCGCAAGTACGACCGGCTCCTCTCGACGCTTCCGCTGACGACGCTCGTCGCGCGGCTCGTCCACGCGCCCGACGCCGTCCGCAAGGCGACGGAGAAGCTCCTCTCCAACCGGCTGTTCTCGGTCGGCATCGGGTTGAAGCGGCCGTCGCCCTCGGACAAGAACTGGATCTACTTCCCGAACCCGAAGACGCCGTTCTACCGGATGACGTATCTCTCGAACTACTCGCCGGACATCGTGCCGGGGGGAGACACGTCGCGGTATTGCGCGCTCCTGACGGAGACGACCTACTCGAAATTCCGCGAGCTTCCGCCGGGCGACTTCGTGCAGGCGGTGCTGCGCGGGCTCGTGGACGAGGGGATCCTCGAGTCGAAGGATCTCGCGCTCGTCGACTCGACGTACCTGATCCACGCCGGCCACGCGTATCCGATCCCGTCGCTCGAGCGCAACGAGGCGCTCGACGTCATCCAGCCGTACCTCGAGTCGAAGGAGATCTACTCCCGCGGCCGGTTCGGCGCCTGGAAGTACGAGGTGGGCAACCAGGACCACTCGATGATGCAGGGCGTCGAGCTCGCCGACCGGTGGCTCGACGGGACGCCGGAGAAGGTCTATCGCGCCTGACTCGGGGGTTGCGCGGGGGCGCCGGAAAGCCCTCACGCTTCTGGTCTTCGCCGTCGCTCTCGGCTGGGGCGAGGCCCAATGGCTCGCCATCCGCGGAGAGGACCTCTCGCATCCTCCCGCGTCCGTGCCCGCGCTCCTGATTCTCGGCGCGTGCCTCGCGGCGGCGTTTGCCGCGGGAAGGATGGCGCCGGCCGAGGAAGAGGAGCCGCCGCCGTCCGCCGCCCCGCGCCCGGCATCTCTTTCGCGGCGTCTCGCCGCCGCCGCCTTCGGCGCGGCCTCGGCCATCGCTCTCGCGGAAACTCTGGTGCTCAAGCGGCGGCTCGCGCCGACGCTCGCCGCGGTCGGCTGGTGGATCGCCGCGCTCGCCGCGGGGTGGGCGGCCGTCGCGCTCGCGTGTCCCGACGGGAGGCGGAACGGCCGTGTCTTTCCGAGACCCATCCTCGCGGCGACGCTCGCCGTGCTGCTGGCCGGGGGCTGGTGCCGGCTGGCGGCGCTCGCGGAGGTGCCGTTCGCTTTCGGCGGCGACGAGGCGAACCAGACCGCCGACGCGATGGAATTCCTGCGCGGCGACTATCGCTCCGATCCCTTCGGCACCGGGTGGGGCGGCACCGTGCGCCTCGGCATGCTGCCGGCGGGGCTCGGCGCCTGGTGGTCCGACGAGGTCGTCGCCGGACCGCGGCGTCCCTACGCGGCCGCGGGAACGCTCGCGCTGGCGGGCGCGGCCGCGGCGGGCGGGCTCGCCGCCGGACCCTGGGCAGCGCTCGGGGCGGCGTCGCTCCTCGCCTTCGCGCCGCACCACGTCCACTTCTCGCGCCTCGCGAGCGTGATGGTGCTCGACTCGCTCGTGGCGGCGGCCTTCCTGATCGCGGCGCTGCGGGCCCGCGGCACCGGATCTCCGCGGTGGGCGTTTCTCGCCGCGGCCGCCGGCGGCGTCGGGATGTACGGCTACGCGGGGGGCCGCGTCCTGCCGGTCGCATTCCTCGCAGCCGCGCCGCTGCTCGTCGCCGCGCCCGCCGCCCGCGGGAGGCGGTTGAGCGTCGTCCTGGCGCTCGCCGCCGGCTTCGCGATCGCGGCCGCGCCCGGAATCGCGGCGGCGGCGCACGACTTCCGGGAATGGAACAGCCGCTTCAACCAGACGTCGATCTTCCGCGCCGACTGGTGGCAGCCGACCGTGGCGCGCCTCGGCGGCCCGCTGCCGGTCCTCTGGAGCCAGTTCGAGAGCGGCACCGTCGCGCTCCTGGACCGGCCGTCGAGCTGGCCGTGGTTTCAGGGATATCCGATCGTGGGTCCCGCCGCGCTCCCGGCATTCGCGGTGGCGGGGCTCGGATGGCTCGCCGGGCGGCGCCGATACTTCGCGGCGCTCCTCACCGGCCTCGTCGCGGCGGGCAACTTCGCGGCGGTCATCCTGACCGACTCGACGCCGGCGCCGCAGCGACTGTCGAGTCTCTTCCCCGCGCTCGCGCTCCTCGGCGGCGCCGCGGCGGCGGGGATCGCGAGGCTCGCCGGCGGCGGGCGCGCCGGCCGGAGCGCGATCGCCGGGACGGCGGTCACGGCGGCGATCCTGGCGGGCAGCTTCCGCGGCGTGCCGCCCGGCTGGGACCCGTCCCCGGGCTACGGAAGCGCGGGCGCGACGTCGATCCGCGCGGCGGCGGAGGCGCTGCGCGCCCCGTGCAATCGCCGCGACCGTTTCTATCTCGACGGGCTGCCGGAGGTGGACACGAGCTTCCCGCTGTTTCCCTACTTCTTCCCCGGCCGGCGCTGGATCGAGACGAACCCGGAGACCGAGCCCGACCGCCGCCCGGAGCCGGGCGTGCACTATCTCTCACCGCGCTGGAGCGACCTCCCGGCCGTCTGGAGGGAGCGCGACGGCGTGCGCCACGCGGTCGCGATGCCGGACCCGGACGGGCTGATGCGCCCGAACGGATACGTCGTGCGGATTCCTGCGAAGAAGCCTGGAGCGCCCGGCCCCGGCTAGCGGAGCGTCAGGTCCCGGAGCTCGATGTGGGCCGGCTCGCCGACGAACTTCTCCTGCACGGTGACCCGGACCCGCGCCGCGGAAACCGGCGCCGGGAGCGGGAACTCCTGCGTCGAGTCGCCCGGCGGATCCCTCATCTCCCGCGTCAGCACGACCGGCGCGCCGCCGCCCGCGGGCTGGATCTCGATCGTGATGTCGCACTTCATCTGCGAGAGGGAAAGATCGATCCGCGAGAGCGGGCGCGGCGACGGGAAGGCGACGTCCACGTAGAACGGGTTCGCCTCGTAGCCGCGGATCAGCGTGTGGAACTGCCCGTCGAACAGGTCCTCGATGCGGCCGATGTCCATCAGGGGGTGCGTCACGGTCACGGCCTGGCCGTCGATCGTCACCGTTTCCTCGCGCGGCCGGCGCCGCTCCTCGCGCTCGGCCGCGAAGATCGCCGTCGCCTCGGGCGTGTAGCGCATGCGCGCGAAGTAGAAGCCGGGCTTGCCGTCCGGATAGAGGATCGTGCGGTCGGGCGGCCGGACCGCCACCTTCGGATCGCGCCGCGCGCGGTCGTACTCGGCCCGCGTCATGACGAAGAGATCGTCGTCGGTCAGATCCCTCGGGTAGGTGAGATAGGGATCGATGTCTCCCATCCGCGCGCGCTCGAGCTCGGCCGGCGTCAGGAAGAAGTCGAGAAACTCGTTGGGATTGTTGGCCCACGATGAGGCCAGATGGATCTTCACGCTCGGCGAGCGGGCGAGCTCGGCGCGGATTCCCTCGAAGACCTGCTTCGCGCCGTACTGCAGCCCGTAGAGGCCGTAATCGTCGAACCATCGCGCCGCGCCGCGCGAGACGAGGACGAGCCGGCCCGCCGCGACCGTGAGCGCCGCGGCGAGGGGAAGTGCGATCGTCGCCTCGGGCAGGCGGCGGCGCAGCAGCCGGTAGATCTCCCAGAGGCCGGCGGCGGTCAGGAGCACGATCGGCACGACCATCGGGAGGACACGCAGGAGCTGGCGGCTGGCGGCCGCGGCGGCAAACGGCACGCCCAGCGGAGAGATCAGGATCACGCGATGGCCCGGTGATCGGCGCCATCGCGCGATGCAGGCGATGATCCCCACGAGCACCAGCGGCGCGAAGACGAGGGGAACGTAGGGCAGCGAGTCCATGCGGTGACGGATCAGCTCGGCGCCGCTCGGCAGGAACCAGTAGCGCGGATCGAAGCCCTGGAGGTACTGCTTGCCGAACGTGCGGAGCTTCGTCGCGACGGGGACCGGATCGATCCAGTAGGAGTGGAGCACGAGCAGCTGCTCGCGCGTGGTGCCGGGATGCCGCCGCTGCTCGCGCAGGAACGGCCAGGCGAGCAGCGCGAGGAGGGCGAGCGAGGCGACCCAGAGCCGCGCCTTCTGCCGGAAGTGGTACGGCGCGTCGATCGCGAGAAGAAGCAGTCCCGTCACCAGCATGATTCCCTGTCCGCCGGTGTAGCTGTAGAAGGTCGCCGCGCCGAAGAGAAGCGCGAGGAAGACCCAGCGCGGGGACCGAAGGCGGTACAGCAGGTATGCGGCGAGAAACGCGGCGAAGAACGCCGGCGTCGTCTCGAGCGCCATCCGCGCATGGAGGAAGTCGATCGGCAGGACGGCGAGCAGGAGCGGCGCCGCCCACCAGACGCCGATTCCGGCGACCCAGAGCGCGACGCCGAGGCACGCGGCTCCGAAGAGCGACACGATCGCGAAGGTCGCGCGCACCATGACGATCGACCGCGGCACGACGGCGACGACCGGAGCGAGCAGGTAGACGTTGAGGCTCATCGCCCAGCGCTGGTCGTTCAGGAAGTAGGGAGGCAGGAGCACGCCCTCCCCGTCTCGGAAATGGTTCGCGACGAGCTTTGCCGCGACGTTCGGCTGGATGGCCTCGTCGCAGAAGAAGAAGATCGGGAAGCCCGAGAGGTTGTACAGGCGCGTCGCGGCGTAGACGGCGAGCCCGAGGACGAAGAGGATCACCGCGCCGCGCGACGCCGGCGCGCGCGTTGGACTCGTCGGGGCCGTCGGCGTCCCCTCGGCGGCCGCGGGCGGAGCGGCCGCGCCGGCCGAATCGCTCACGCCGCCGTCACTGCAGGACCGAGGCGAGGGTCCAGGAGAAGATCCGGTTGGTGCCCCGGTCCGAGACGTTCAGCCGTCCGAACGCGTCGAGGGCGACGCCGGTCGGCTGCTTGAAGTCGCTGCCGGCCTTGAAGGACTTGCGCAGGGCGCCGGACGCGTCGTAAACGGCGATGCGTCCTCCCCAGGCGTCCGTCGCGATGACGGCGTCGCCCGGCCCGATCGCGAGATACGGCTCCGTGTAGAAGTCCTTCCAGCCCTGCGCCGGGAACTGGCGCACGAACTTCCCGTCCGCGTCGAAGACCTGGATGCGGTGATTGCCCGTGTCGGCGACGACGAGATGTCCCGACGAGTCCGCCGCCAGACCGACGGGCTCGACGAGCTGACCGGGCCCGTTGCCGTTCTCGCCGAACTCACCCGTCTTCTTCCCGTCGCGGTCGAAGCGGACGATGCGCTTGTTGCCCGTGTCGGCGACGTAGAGCGCTCCGCGCGAGACGACGACCGCGCGCGGGCCGAAGAGGCTGCGCTCGGGATCGCCGAAGGCGCGCACGAAGCGGCCGTCGGCCGTGAAGTGGACGATCCGGTGGTTCCAGGTGTCGGCCACCCAGACGCCGCCGTCCGCGTCCACCGCGACGCCGCACGGCTCGTTGAGCTCGCCGTCGCCGCCTCCCTTGTGCCCGAACGCGCGGAGGAACTGACCGTTCGAGCCGAAGACCTGGATGCGGCTGTTCTTGGTGTCGGCGACGTAGAGGTTGCCGCTGCCGTCGACGGCGAGGCCGCGCGGCTCGGCGAGCTGGCCGTCGGCGGCGCCGGACGACCCGAAGACCCGTTCGGGCGGCAGGATGGCGGCGTCGGTCGGGTAGTCGCGGCCGGTCGTGTCCTGGACCGCGAGCTCGAGCGGCGGCAGCGCGCCCTCCCCGGCGAGATCCTTGCGCACGAAGAACGTGCAGTCCTGCGATCCGATCGGGCTCCAGAGTCGGTGGTCGAGCCACCAGCGGAAGGCGTCGCCCAACGTCGGATGGCTCTCCGGTTTCTCGGGACTCCCGGTCCATCTCTCGGGGAACCACCACGCGCGGATCGGCACGCGCTTCGCGGTGTACTTTTCGGCGAGCTGCTTCTCGAGCGCGCCCTCGGGATCCCAGTCGGCCACGATGACGGGCGTCGAGGCGCGATCGATTCGCGGCGTCCAGGTCGTCGGGGTGTCGCGCAGGTACCAGGTCAGAGGCCACGACGCTTCGCCGGAGACCGTGATCAGCGGCTGTCCGGCCGGCACGCGGGTCCGGACGCGATCCAGCACCTCGAGCGCGCGGACCAGATCGTCCGTCGTCTGGACGTAGGCGAGGTACTCGCCGTGGTGCGGCTCCCTTTCGAGGTCGTACGCGCCGTAGCGGAAGCAGGCGAGGACCATGGCGCTCGCGTTGACCGCGAGGAGCACCACGACGGCGGCGAGCGCCGCGCGCGGGAGCTTCTCGCGCCGGTCGCGCCAGAGGTTCGACAGGCCGATGGCGGCGAGGATCGTCAGCGGCAGCAGCGGATGGACCGTCAGCCAGGGAACTTTCTCGCGCGCCCAGGCATAGATCGCGAGCGACCCGGCGGCCCAGAAGACGACGAATCCCAGGAACGGATCGCGCTTCCATCCGCGGAAGGCGAACGCCGCGGCGAGGACCGTCGCCGACTCGTAGTAGAGCAGCTGCGGGAAGTAGTAGTACCAGGGACCCGGAATGCGCGCGATCGAATGCTGTCCCATCCAGTACTTGACGGCCTTCGGGATGGCGAGCCAGTCGCCGGGGTAGTGCCCGAAGGCGGAGTACATGAGCGCCCAGATCGAGAGGAAGACGATCGCGGCCGTCAGCACCGCCGGGATCCGCGCGCCCAACCACGAAGCCGTCTGCGCGACCGCCCGACGGCCCTCGCCCGCGGCGATCCGTCTCCCGAGCACCCAGATCCCGAACGCCACGAAGAGCACGCCCGTCATGTAGGCGTTCTCCTTCGTGACGCCGGCAAGCGCGAACGACGCCGCCGCGGCCGTCAGCCAGCGCGCGCGGTCCGTCTCGAGGAACCGCCGGAACGCGAGGATCGTCCCGAGGGTGAAGACGAGCGAATAGAGATCCTCGCGGATGAACCGCGAGAAGTAGGTCAGGTGCGGGGAGAGGAGCACGAGCAGGGCGAAGAGAATGGCCGCGCCCGAGCCGATCCAGCGCCGCAGCGGGAAGGCGAACGCGACGAGCAGCACGCCGAAGAGCGCCGGGAGCACGCGCGCCGTGGTGTTCGAGACGCCGAGGATCTTGTAGACGACGGCGTTGGCGTAATAGAGGAAAGGCCCGTGATAGGCGGGGTCGTAGCGCCACTCTCCGTTCTGCGAGAGCGTGTAGGACTGGTACGCGTGGATCGACTCGTCGTGATGGAACGGGCGTTGCCCGAGCCGCCAGAAGCGCGTCGCCGCCGCCGCGAGCAGCAGGACCAGCAGGATCGTGCGGAACCGGCCGCCCGCCGGATCGCTCACAGTCGCCGCCGGCGCTCCCGACGCCGCCGGGACTTCCGAAACGGGAGGCGAGCTCACCGCGAGAGCTTCAGCACGGCGAGCGTGTCGTTGTCCGTGTTGAGCACGAGCAGGCGGTGGCCCTTCCGGTCGATCGCGAGACCCGTCGGGCGGGCGAACGGCTTGCCCGCGTCGTCGGCCGTCCAGCGCTTCAGGACCTTGCCGCCTCTGGCGATCTGAAGTACGGCCGGCCCGGCCGGGTCCGTCGCGTAGAGGTTCTCGTCCTCATCCACGGCGAGGGACGGCTCCGTGTTCGGTCCCCAGGCCGCGACGGCGAAGCTCGAATCGAACTTGCCGTGCGCGTCCAGAACCTGGACGCGCTTGTTCACGGAGTCGGCGACGTAGACGTTGCCCGACGGACCGACGGCGATCCCGACGGGCGAGTCGAGCTCCGCCGCGCCCGATCCTTTCTTGCCGAAGCCCTTGGGAGAAGAGAGATCCTTCTCGCAGACGACGGCGCGGTCGTTGCCCGTGTCGGCGATCCAGACGCGGCCGTCCGGCGCCACCGCGACGCCGCGCGGGCCGTAGAAGTCGCCGGGCGCCTTGCCGAGCGCCGCGCCGGCGAGCGAGAAGTGCAGGACCCGGCCGTTCCAGGTGTCGGCGACGTACAGGTCGTCGCCGTGAATCGCGAGCGCGCACGGGTCCTTGAGCTGGTAGGGGCCGTCGCCCCGACCGCCCCACCCGCCGAGGTATCCGCCGTCGGCGTCGTAGACGGCGATCCCCGCATGCTCGAAATCCGCGATCCAGACGCGCCCGCGGTCGTCGACGGCGATACCGCGCGACGCGTGAAATCCGGAGAACGGCGGGCGGCCCTTCTCGGCGGTGTCCCGGATGGTTGGCGCGCCGCCGGAGGGCGCCGCGATCGACGCGGGGGAGGAGGAGGCCGCCGGGCCCGAAGGGGGGGCGGCGGCGGGACCGGGGGCCTCGGACTTCCGGCAGGCGGCCAGCCCCGCGGCGATCCCGACCGCGCCGATCGCGCGGGCCGCACCGCGACTCCATCGAAATCGCATCAGTTCCCCTTTTCTTGCGGCAGCTTCTTCTTGGAAATGAAGTTGTCCCCGGAGTTGACCACGTAAAGGATACGATTTTTTCGGTCGATCGCGATGCCCGTCGGCGCCGCGAAGCGATGGCCGGCGTCGTCGGCCTCCCACCGCGCGCGGAGCTGTCCGGTTCCGTCGAGCACGAGCACGGCATTTCCCGGCGGATCGGCGACGTAGAGCAGGTCGTCCTCGTCGGCCTCGAGGTCCGGCTCGCACCCCTCCTTCCAGCCCGGCACCGGCAGGGCGCGCAGGAAGCTGCCCTGGGGATCGAGCACCTGGATGCGGCGGTTGCCGGTGTCGCAGACGAAGATCTTGCCCGAGGGGCCTGCGGCGATGCCGACGGGACCGTCGAACTCGAGCGGTCCGGTCCCCTTCTTGCCGACCACGAGCGGGTTGGCGAGGTTCGCGTCGTACCGGACGACGCGGTGGTTTCCCGTGTCGGTCACCCAGACGGACCCGTCCGCCGCGGCCGCGATTCCCCGCGGACCGTAGAGGTCGTGCGCCGTGGCCTTCCACGCGCCGTCCAGCGTGAACGCCGAGACGCGCCCGTTCCACGTGTCGGCGAGGAAGAGATCGTTGCCGCGCGCCGCGACTCCGCAGGGCTCGCGCAGGTTGTAGGTTGCGTCGCCGCGACCGCCCCAGCCGCCGAGATAACCGCCGTCGGCGTCGAAGAGGCGCAGGCGCGAGTGCCCGAAGTCCGCGACCCACAGGCGTCCGCGCTCATCCACGGCGGCGTCGCGCGGCTCCTTGAGGTCCGCGAAAGGCGCGCGGTCGGGCGCCGGCTTCCCCGATAGGATCGGCGCTTCCTCGGGCTCGAGAACCTCGGTGGCCTGCCCGGGCGCCGCGCCCTCCGCCGGCAGCGTCTCGCGCTCGGGCGCGATCACGTCCTCGGCGTCCGCACCGGCGACGCGGTAGATGCGCACCTGCGGGTTCTCGTAGGCAACGGTGAAGAGGTTGCGGGCCGCGTCGAACTTGGCCAGACCCGTCCGCGGATAAGTCCGGCGCTCGAGCGGACCCACGTAGACGTAGGCGACGTGATAGCGGCGGAGGAGCCCCTCGATCGCGTCGGCGCTGGGATTTGAATAGATGGCCTCGACGGCGACTTTGCGCCGCCCGATCTCCTCGGGAGAGTTGCCGCGCTGCTGCACGTGGTACTCCCAGCCGAGGACCGTCGGCAGGCCGGTGTACATCGAGACGCGGCCGAAGTCCTGGTACGAAGGGCCCTGGGCCTCGAGCAGCACGGGCGTGCCGCGCACCGTGCGCCGGAGCCACGTCACGGCCTTGTACTCGCCGGGCGCGGTCTTCTCGAGATACGCCAGGCCGTCGAGCGTCGGGATCGGGGCGCCCTCCTTGCGGCTCGGCCTCGCGTCGTCGAGCGCGCCGCGCGCCACGGTCACGGTCGTGAAGAGCGACAGGATGGCGAGGAAGACGGCGACGCCCCGGAGCGCCGCCGGCCAGCGCGAGATCGAGCCGCGCGCTTCCGGCGGGCGGAAAGCGAGCGCGGCGGTCGCGACGGCGAAGAGGACCCAGCTCTCGAGGTAGAGCTTGAAGAACGTGTTCATCCGGTCGTAGAGGTAGAAGCGCTGGGTGAAGAGAACGAGGAAGAAGGCGGTGCCCGCGAGGCCGGCCGCGAGGCGGTCCTCCGCCCGCTCGGCGAACGCGAAGAACGCGACGGCGAAGAGGAGCACGCCGCCGAGGCAGATCAGGTCGGCGGATCGCAGGGCGATGGCCACGAAGAGGAGCGCGCCCCCCAGCGTCACGGCGATCCGTTGCGCCGGCTTCCAGCGCCAGCGGTCGGCGGCGGCGGTCAGCCACCAGGCGAGGGCGAGGAAGAAGAAGAGGCCGAAGATCGTCGCGACGTCGAGGCCCGAGGCGCCCTTCTCGACGTTGCGTCCCCAGGCGGGCGGCTTCCCGCCGGACGGCCAGAGCGGGCGCGCGAAGGCGAAGGCCGCGGCGGCCGCGATCACGAGGCCGGAGAACGCCCGGACGAGCGCCGTGCCCGGCCGCGCGGAGCCCGCGAGCGCGGCCGCGAGCGCCGTCAGGCCGAGGAGGCCTGCGAGGAGCGGAGCGTCCCAGGCGTTGGTCAGTGCCTCCGCGGCCCCGATCGCGCCGAGCGCCGCCGCCGCGAGCCAGCGCGTGCGCGGCAGCGCGGACGGGTCGGCGTGGACGCGGACGAACTGCAGGGCCTGCGCGAGGAAGAGCAGCAGGAGCGGTATCGAAAGGACGTGCGCGTGCAGGTCGGCGAAGAGGAGGCTCCAGAGCGGGTACTCGTTGATCGTGTCCCGGACGACGCGCGACGTCGCCCAGAAGTAGTGCCAGTCGAGCGACTCGTGCTGGGGCCGCCGGACGAAGAGCCACTCGCGGAGGCCCGCGAGGTTTCCGGCGAGCGTCACGAATGCCGCGCCGGCGAGGCCTCCGGCGAGGCGACGCGCCCAGTTGCGCGTCAGGCTGAACGCGCCCTGGAGAAGGGCGCCGCCGAGAAGCCCGAACGCGAGGTTGAACGTCTGCCGCGTCGAGATCCCGGTCAGGAGCGTCAGAAACGCGACGATCTCCTGGCCGAACGTGTAGTAGCCGAGCGGCGCGCCCGCGAACCAGGGGTCCGACGCGGGGAGCGTGCGCGTGCGGACGAGGATGTTGAGGATCGAGAAGTCCATCGGCTTCTCGCCCCACGTGATCTCCGGATTGAAGGCGCGCAGCACGACGAAGAGGACGAACCCGATGGCGAACACCGCCTCGCCCTGCCACAGCGCGCGCCGGTTCGTCCGCAGGAAGGCGAGGATCTCGGCGCGCCGCCGGAGGAAGATCGCCGCGCCGGCCGCGGCGAGAAGCAGCAGCGCGCCGGCCGCCGCCGGCCGTCCGTTCGACACGCCGGCCTTCGCGACCGAGAAGTTCAGGGCGTACGCCGCCACCGCGAGGCCGACGACGCGCGCGAATCCGAGACCCCGATCCTGCAGGCGCGAGAAGACGAGCCACGTCAGGGGCAGCGCCGCGAGACCGACGAGCGCCAGCGCCGCGTACCAGAGGAGAGCCGCCGGGATCGAGCCCATCTCGCGGTCCGCGAGCGGCGGCAGGCTCTCGCGCGCGGGGGTCTTGCCGAGGTGCGGCGGGACGACCGGGCCGGTCGTTTTCCGGCGCGCCCGCGGCCACTTCTCCCACTCGAAGATCGTCGGGGGCGTCGACGGCATCGCCGCCAGCAGGATCGCGCGGGCCCGGGCGGCGGAGAACGCGGGCGTCTTCTTGAAGAGCACCACACGCGGATGGTCGTAGACCGTGAACTGCTCCTCGGCGAGCCCGTCGTCGAACGAGAACGGACCGAGAGACGGATAGGACGTGAAGTCCGCCGCCTGCTCGAAGCCGAGCGCGCCGCCGAAGAGCGCGCGGTAGTAGGCCACGGTCATCGGGAAGACGGCCGGCACGCGTGTCACGTTTCCGTACACGCGATTGGAGGTCACGGCGATCCAGTCGGCCTCCGAGAGGACGCGCAGGATCTTCTCGACCTTCTCGCGGGAGTCGGGGTCGTAGAGCTCGAGCACGGGGCCCGCGTACGCCGACGCGTCGGTGCCGGGCAGCGGGATCGGCTGGCCGTCGTCCCAGGCCTCGTTGGCGAAGCGGGCCGGCGGCGGCACGTGCGCGTAGATCCAGCGCGAGGCCTGCGGCCGCGTGTGCGGGTGGCGGTAGATCGAGGTGAACGCCATGGCCGCGAGCACGTTGCCTGCGAGGACGGCGCCGGCCACGAGGCGCCGCGCGCGGCCGCGACGAGGCGTCGGGCCGCCGAAGAGCCGCGCGAGGAAGAGCCCCGACAGAACGGCGAGCGTCGGATAGGCGGGGTAGAAGTAGCGGATCGACTTGACGAGCGTCAAGCCGTGGTACAGCGCGACGAAGACCGCGTAGACGGCGAGCGGCGCGAGGTCGCGGCGCTCCCGCCGGCGCAGCTCGAAGAGCGTCCAGACGAGCGCGGCGATCGCGGTCAGTCCGAAGAAAGGCGCCGCGCCCCACAGGACGAAGTTCTCGACCGGGAAGAACACCGTGCGCCCCGCCCACTGGAGCGCCGGCGGAAATCCGGCCACGCTCGACGAGATGGCCGCGAGCTGCTTGAGATCCCGGATGTAGCGCGGATCGATCCGCCAGCCGAGGAACGCGTAGGGCAGCGCCAGCCGGATCGCGATGATCGCGGCGCCGAGCGCGATCACGCCGGTGACGACGGCGCGGCGGAACGCGCGCGAGGAGGAGCCGCCGGCGGCGCGCCGCTCGGCGTCGAGGCGCAGGAGGAGCGCCACGCCGACCGCCGCGAAGAGGGCGAGACCGGTGACCTTGCAGGCGACGGCGAGCCCGAGCGCCAGGCCCGTCCCCGCGTCGCCCCACGGTCCCGAGCGTCCGCGCGCCAGGCGCACGGAGCCGAGCAGCGTCAGGGTCGCGAAGGTCGCGAGGAACGTGTCCACCGCCCAGAAGTGGGAGAGCTGGATGGCCAGCGGACAGAAGGCGAGGAGGCTCGCCGCGGCGAGGGACGTCTTGCGTCCCGCGAACCGGCGGCAGAGCCGGTACACCAGCCACACCGTCAGGAGGTCGAAGAGCGCCGAGAGTGCGCGCCCGACCAGGTACGCGCCGTCGTAGCCGTCGCGGTGGAGGGCGGCCGCGATCGCCTTCGTCAGGAAGACCGGGAACGTGCCGTAGACGAACGTGTCGTTGCCGCGGTTGTACGGGTTGAGCGGCGAGTGCGCGGAGTCGAGGTACTCGCCGACGCTCTTCGGGAAGGCGAGCTTCTCCTCGACCATCGAGATGAAGCGCTCGTCCGGGTGGAGGTGGCTGCTCTCGTCCCAGTTGAGCTTCTGGAATCGAAAGAACGCGCCCGCCAGCAGGACGAGACCGAGGATCGCGCGGGCGATCGGTCGCGAAATCGGCACGTCGGATGCTCGCTCGGGCCCCGGACGCGCCTACGCCGTCACCGGAATGCCCTTGCGAGCGAGGAACGAGGCGATCTCCGCGCGGTTTCCGGCGATCCAGGCGAGCAGGCGCTCGACGCCTTCGTCCGGCGAGACCCGAGGTTTCCAGCCGAGCTCGCGCTCGGCGCGGGCGATGTCGCAATAGAAGACGCGCTGGTCGCCCAGGCGCGACGGCGCCTTCGAGACCGCGACGGGCTTGCCGAGCTTGCGGCCGAGGCGGTCGAGGAGCTCGTTCAGCGACAGGCGGAACTCCGGACCGCCGCCGATGTTGTAGGCGCGCCCGGCGACCCGGTCCTTCCGCGCGACCGCCGCGAGGTACGCTTCGACGAGGTCGTCCACCCACAGAAGGTCCCGCACCTGGAGGCCGTCGCCGTAGATCGTCACCGGGAGGCCGAAGCTCGCGGCGAGCGCGAACCATGCGACCCAGCCCTGGTCCTCCTCGCCGAACTGCCGGATTCCGTAGATGCAGGACTGGCGGAAGGCGACCGTCGGAAGGCCGAAGCTGCGGTGATAGTCGACGACGTACTGGTCGGCCGCGCCCTTCGAGCACCCGTAGGGCGACTCGAACGACAGCGACTCCTCCTCGGAGACTCCCTTCGGCCGCTCCGCGAGGTCCCAGCGGCCGTCGCGCAGGACCTCGCCGCTCGACAGGTGGCCGTAGACCTTGTTGGTCGAGGAGTAGAGCAGCAGCGGCGCGCGCGACGGATCCTTGCCGTAGCGGGCGCGGAGGGCCTCGAGCACGTGGAAGGTGCCCAGGGCGTTCGCCTCCCAGTCCGCGACCGGATCCACGATCGACGTCGTGACGGCGACCTGGCCGGCCAGGTGCAGGACGGCGTCGAAGGGCTCGGCGAGTGCCGCCTCGAGGTCCGCGGGGCGCCGCACGTCGCCGGTCACGAAACGGATGTCCGGGCGCGAGGCCTCGAGCCACTTCCGGTTGAAGGGAGACGCCGAGCGGGAGAAATTGTCGAAAACGACGACCTGGTGCCCCGTCTCGGAGAGCTTGCGGGCGGCGTTGCAACCGATGAAGCCCGCGCCTCCGGTGATCAGGAATCGCATGTTTTCTCTGTAGTTTACCCGACTCGGGGCGTCCTTTCGAGCGGGGACCTCAGGACGCTACGCCGCCGCCGCCCCGTAGATCCGTTCGTACTCGGAGACGGTCGCTTCCAGATCGAACGTCTGTCGGATCGCGCGGCGCTCGCGCCGGTAGATCTCGGGCGACTCGAGGACGCGGACGAGCTGGCGCGCGAGATCCTTCGCGTCGGCGATCTGCGCGATCTCTCCCATGCCGGTCAGACGCACGGGCTGCCGCACGCCGGGGAGATTCGACGCGACCGACGGGACGCCGCAGAGCATCGCCTCGACCTGGCAGAGACCGAAGGACTCCGTCGAGTTGATCGACGGCAGGACGAGCACGTCGGAGACCTCGAAGAGCTCCGCCGTCTTCTCCGGAGGCACGAGGCCCGTCGCGACGATTCCGGATTCGGGGTCCGCGAGGAGCGGCGCGAGCCGCTCGCCGACGGTCTCGCCCGGCACGGCGTCCTTCTCGCCGGCGAGGACGAGCGCGGCCCGGGGGAACCGCTTCCGCACGGCGGCGAACGCGTCGATCAAGTGCGGCAATCCCTTCTCCTCCGCGAAGCGGCCGAGGAACAGGATGACCGGGCCGCCCTTGATCCCGTAGCGCGCGCGAACCGCCTCGGCCGACAGCGCCGCGGGCACGGGGTCCGGCACGGGCGGGAGCACCCAGGTCACGCGCTCGGGGCGCTCGGCGAGCGCCTCCGTGTGCTTCGCGTAGTCCTCGGTGTACGTCACGACCGCCGCCGCCCGGTCGAGCGCGAAGTTCTGGGAGGCTCGGGCGACCGTCTCGATGAATCGCTGCACCACCCCGGGCGGCGGGCGCAGGTCGCAGTGGTAGGTCACGACGATCGGAACCTGCCGGTGCGCCGCGACGAAGGCGAGCGGCACGGCCGGGACGAGCGGCGCATGCAGATGGAGGACGTCGGCGTCCTCGAGCTCGCGCGCGGCGGCCGTCACGAGCGCCGGCGAGAAGAGCGCCTTCCCGAACCGCGCGACGACGGGCGCCCGCACCACGCGGATCCCGTCCCGCTGTTCTTCGAGCGGAAGCTCCGGCTTGTGCCGGTGGGTCAGCACCGTGACCCGGTGACCGCGCCGCGTGAGGCCCTCCGCCAGCCGCTCGACGTAGAGGGAGAGCCCCGACACGTTCGGCCGGTAGTAGTCGAGCGCCATGAGGATCCTCACGGCGTGCCGCGCACCTCGTAGACGGTGGTCGATCCCTTCAGGACCGGGTTCAGGAAGAGGAAATTTGCGACGTGCTCGGCGTTGGGGTGGCTCGAGCGCTCGAGGTCTCCGAGGATCACGTACTTCACGCCGAACTTCTTGACGATCTCCTGCGCCGTCTCTTCGTCGGCCGTCGAGTAGAAGCCGCGCACGAGCTGCGCCCGCACGCCGATCTCCGGATCGTTCGAGCGCCAGAGGCCCTCGTGGTTGGCCCAGCCCATCACCGTCGGCAGCCCGGTGTGCGACGAGATGCGCGCGAACTCGCGGTAGGGGTCGCCCGTGGCCTCGAGGATCACCGAGCGCGCCGGCGCGTGCTCCTCGAGCCAGACGACCGCGGCGGCGTCGCCGGAGTTGCGGCGCGCGAGCGCGGGCAGGGCGTCGAGTGAGAACGCGCCCTCCCGCTGGCGCAGGCGCGAGATCATCGCGTTGGCGGGGTAGAGCAACGCGACGGCGGCCGCCGCGGCGGCGAGCAGGCGCAGGGCCGTCGCGCGGGCGCCGGCCTGGCGCCAGGCGCGTTCGGCGAAGACGACGACGGCAATACCGAAGAGCGGCCAGGCCTGGTGGTAGAACTTGAAGATCGTGTTCATCCGCTGCAGCTGATCGCCGTAGTCGTCCTTGAAGTAGCGAAACTCGCAGCCCGCGATCATCGCGAGCGAGAGGACGAGGAGGCATGCGGTGTAGAGGACCGGCGAGGCGTCCTCGCCGCCGGCCCGCAGCGCCGCGGTCGCCCGCAGGATCGCGAGCGCCGCGAGGAAGAGGATCGGCAGCAGCACCGGTTTCCCCGTGATCATCGCGGCGAGGAGCGAGCCGCCGCCGGCCGCCGCCAGCCAGAGATCGCCGCGCCGCCGGGAGCGCTCGTCTTCTTCGCGCGGCGGCCAGAGCGCCAGGATGCCGACGGCGAAGAAGAGCCCCCAGACGTCGAGAAACTCGACGAGGCCCGACTTTTGCTTGGTCCAGCCGAGACCCTTGTTGGGCAGCTGATACGTGAGCGAGTTGGGGAGCCAGAGGAGGAGGGCGACGAAGAAGCACACGGACCCGGCGAAGGCGCCGCGCACGAGGCGGCCAAGCGGAGGCCACGAACGTCCTCCCGTCGCGCGGAACGCGGCGGCCGCCGCGAGCCCCAGGCCGAGGGCGGGCGTGTTCCATTTGTTGGCGGCGATCGCCGTGCCCGCGACGAGCGCGGTCAGCGCGTACGTGAAGACGCGGAGGCCGCGCGGGGCCGGCGTCGCGCCGGGCTCGGCCCGGGCGTCGGCTTCGCCCTCGAAAAGCCGGTGCGCGAAGACGAATGCCGCGACGAAGTAAGGGAAGGCGAGCAGATGGGGGTGCAGGTCCGCGTGGAAGAAGGTGAAGAAGGGGAACTCGTTGATCGTGTCGCCGTTGGCGATGACCCGCGACGCGTGCCAGTAGTCGAAGCCCTTGTCGAACGGCGCGCGGACGGCATCGATCGCGCCCTGGACGTTGCCCGCGAAGACCGCGACGAACCCGGAGCCGAGCGCCGCGACGCGGCTGCCCGACGCGAGGCGGAAGCCGAGCGAGGCCGCGGCCACGAACGCGTAGCCGGCGAACGTCGCAACGGCCAGGTTGTACGAGACGAAGGGCGTGACGGACGCGAGCTTCGCGAGCGAGGCCGCCAGAAGGTATCCCCAGTAGTAGTAGTTGATGGTCTTTCCGGACATCCACGGGTCGAGAGGCGGCATCGCGCCGTGGCGCGCGATCGAGTTGAGGAACGCGAGGTCCATGAACTTCTCGGCGCCCAGGATCTCGGGCACGGCGGCGCGGATGACGAGGAAGACCCCCGCCGAAGCCCAGAACCAGAGGGCCGCGCGGCGCTCCTCCCGTCCCCAGAGCCGGCGCTCGCCGTCCTTCGGAAGGCTCTTCCGGGTCAGGCCCCAGGACGAGGCTCCGACCGCCACGAGCGCGAAGAAGAGAAGGCGCCGATCGAACGGAATCCGGGGCAGAAGCGTGCCCGCCCAGGCGACGTAGGCCACGGCCGCGAGACCGATGGGCCGTGAGAGGAGCGCCGCGTCGCGGCGGTTTCCGAAGAAGAGGCGCAGGGCCGGCAGGACGGCCAGGCCCAGGGCCTCGACCGTCACGGCCCATGCCAGAATGTCGCGCACGTTGGGCAACAGTGTAAAGGACAAGTCGAGCGGCAAGCCGCTCGCCGAGTACCGGAAGAAGCGGCGGTTCGACGTCACGTCCGAGCCCGCGGGCGCGAAGACCCCGAAGCCCCGCCGCGGGCCGTCGCTCGCGTTCGTCGTCCAGAAGCACCGCGCGACCGCGCTGCACTACGACTTCCGGCTCGAGTGGAAGGGCGTGATGCTGTCGTGGGCGGTGCCGAAGGGTCCGTCCTACGATCCGGCGATCAAGCGCCTCGCGATGCAGGTCGAAGACCATCCGATCGAGTACAACAAGTTCGAGGGCATCATCCCGGAGGGCGAGTACGGCGGCGGCACCGTCATGATCTGGGACCACGGCACGTGGACGCCGGAGTCGCCCGACGTGGACGCGGCGCTCCGCAAGGGCGATCTCAAGTTCACGCTCGAAGGCAAGAAGCTCCACGGCGGATGGGTGCTCGTGCGGACGCGCGGGCGCCCGGGCGACTCGAAGCCCGCCTGGCTTCTGATCAAGCACCGCGACGAGTGGGCGAGCCGCGAAGACGTCGCGGAGCTCGCGCCGCGATCGATCGTCTCGAACCGCCTGCTCCTCGAGATCGCGCGCGACGAAGGCGGCGACGTCCAGAAGGCGGCCGACGGCGATCCGCCGGGCCTGCTCCGCAAGATCCTCGAGGATCCGGGCCTGCTCGCGCCCGCGAAGAAGTCGCGCAAGAAATCCGTCTGGCACTCCAAGAAGAAGGCGTTCTCGTGAAGCGGGGCGGCGATCGCGTCCCGTTCCGCGCGCGCCCCATGCTCGCCACCCTCGTCGACGACCCGTTCGACCGGCCCGGCTGGGTCTACGAGGAGAAATACGACGGCTATCGGATCCTGGCCTACAAGGAGGGGAAGCGTGTGACGCTCCTGTCGCGCAACGGAAAGGACCGCACCGAGTCGTTCGCGGACGTCGCGCACGCGGTCGCGGCGCTGAAGGACCGGACACTCCTTCTCGACGGAGAAGCCGTCGCTTTCGACAAGCGCCTCGTCTCGCGCTTCCAGCTGCTGCAGCAGGGAGAATCGCCCGTCGTCTTCGCGGTCTTCGACTGCCTCTACCGCAACGGGAAGGACCTGCGGGAGGAGCCGCTCGAGGCGCGGCGCGCGGCGGTGGAGGCGGCGATCGCAGGGTCGGACCGGCTCTTCGCCTCGCGCCGGCTGGGCGAGAACGGGTTGAAGGCGTTCGCGCTCGCGCGCAAGAAAGGATTCGAAGGCATGGTCGCCAAGGACGCCGCCGCGCCGTATTTCGAGGGCCGGTCGACTCGATGGCTCAAGGTCAAGGTCCACCAGGAGGAAGAGTTCGTCATCGGCGGCTACACGCCGCCCGCCGGCACGCGGACCCACTTCGGCGCGCTGCTCCTCGGGGCGTATCGGGGGAGGCAGCTGCGCTACGTCGGCAGCGTCGGCACCGGCTACTCGCAGAAGACGCTCGCGACGCTCCACCGAGGATTCCGGCCGCTCGTCCGCAAGACGGCGCCCTTCGCCGATCCGCCGCGCATCAAGGGCGCCACGTGGCTCGAGCCGCGTCTGGTGGCGCAGGTCGCCTTCCAGGAGTGGACGCACGATACGCGGCTGCGCCAGCCGGTCTTCCTCGGTCTGCGCGACGACAAGAAGCCGGCCGACGTCGTGCTGCCGGAGAATCGGCCGTGAGCCCGCGCCGAAAGACGGCCGGCGGAGCGGGGCTGCCGGACGTCCCGCTCTCGATCTCGAACCCGGACAAGGTCTTCTGGCCGGACGAGGGCTACACGAAGCTCGATCTCCTGCGCTTCTACATGGAGGTTTTCCCGGTGCTCGAGCCCTACGTCGAGGACCGGCTCCTGTCGCTCGAACGATGCCCCGACGGGCTCGCGGGCGACTGCTTCTACCAGAAGGAGAAGCCGCCGGGGATGCCGCCCGACACGCCGACGCAGCGCGTGCAGCACGAGAAGGGGACGACCAACTACGTCGTCGGCGGAAAGCTCGTCACGCAGCTCGCGCTCGCGAACCTCGGCTGCATCGCGGTGCACGTGTGGAACGCCCGCAAGCAGGCGCCGCGCAAGCCCGACTGGGTCTGCTTCGATCTCGATCCCGACTCCGGGCAGTTCGCCGACGCCGCCCGCGCCGCGTTGAGGGTGAAAGAAGCTCTCGACGCCCTGAAGCTCGTCTCGTTCCCCAAGACCTCGGGCAAGAAGGGCCTGCACATCTTCGTGCCGATCCGCCCGGGCCCGGACTCCGACGACGTCCGCGAGTTCGCCGACCGGCTGGGGCATCGTCTCGCGCAGGCGTTCCCGAAGGAGATGACGATGGAGACGCGGATCGCCGCTCGCAAGGGACGCGTCTATCTCGATCCCTTCCGAAACGGTTTCGCACAGACGGTCGTTTCGCCGTACTCGGCGCGCCATGCGCCGGGCGCGCCCGTTTCGACGCCGCTCGCCTGGTCCGAAGTGAAGCCGACGTTGAAGCCCGCGCAGTTCCACATCGGCAACTTCGGGAAGCGCCTCGCCAAGAAGGATCCCTGGGCGGACTTCTTCGACAGCCGCCAACCTCTCGAGCCGGCTCTCAAGGCGATCCGAAACCTCTAAGTCGACAAATCATCCGGGGGAATTCCGGAACTCATCCGGAACCCGATCTGGAGACGGCGCGCGTCTCGATCGGAGAGTCTTCCATTCGTCGGAGACCGCCGAGTCAAACGGCGGCGCAAGAGCGAAGGGAATGGAGAAAGGACGAAGGTGAGGCCAGTGGAACTACGGAACGTCGGAGATTCATCCATTCGGCTGCGCCGGAGCGGTCATCGCGCGAGCCTCGGTGTCGGGCTGGCGATCCTGGCGCTCGCCGCGGCGTTCTTGTCGAGCGGCTGCTGCAAGCTGGTGCCCTGGGCGCTCGCCGTGGATCCGTCGCTCATCGGCAACTCGGACGGCAACGGAATGCTCGAGCCGGGGGAGACAGTCGCCGTGGCGCCATCCTGGTCCAAGAGATACGACGGCCAACCGCCGGGGCACCCGGGCGACTTTGGTTGCTCGGGGACCGATACGGAGACCGGGGCGGCAACTTCGTTGACCGGGCCGATCCAGGCGGACTACGTGATCGGCGACGACGCGGCGGCCTACGACGCGTTCGGCTCTCTCACCTCGCCCAACGTCAGAACGAGCATCACGAGGAAGTGCAGCGACTGCTACGCTCTGTCCGTCTCCGCGCCGACGGGGCGGCCGGCCTCCCACTGGGACGCAACCTTCACGGAGGCGCTGACCGGGACTCTCGGTCGTACGAAGAACTGGACGCTCCACATCGGCGACAGCTTCACCGATGTGCCTCGCTCCAGCCCGTTCTACAAGAAGATCGAGACGCTGCTGCACCACGGGATCACCTCGGGCTGCTCGCCGACGGAATTCTGCCCCGGCCAGGAAATGTCTCGCGCGGCCAGCTCGCGGTCTTTCTCGCCAAGGGAATCGCCAAGTCGGCCGCGAATGTCCCGACGAGCGGCACCGTCGGCGACCAGCCCTACGACTGCTCGGCGGGAGGCGTCTCCCTCTTTACCGACGTCTCACCCACCGACTCGTTCTGCAGGCACATCCACTACGTCGCCTCGAAGAACGTGGACGCGGGATGCGATGCCGGTCTGTATTGCCCGGACGACAACCTGACCCGACTCCAGATGGCATCCTTCGTCGCCAGAGCGCTCGTTCAGCCCGGAGGCGACGACGCCGTGCCGTTGACCTACGGACCGGACTCCGTGACCGGACTCTCCTACAGCTGCGACGCGGCGAGCCCGAGTATCCACTTCAACGACGTGCCGGAAACCGACCCTCTCTGCAAGGCCGTCCACTACCTGTGGGCGAAAGGGATCATCGCCGGCTGTACGCCCACCGATTTCTGCCTCGGAGGCGACATCACCCGCGACCAGATGGCCAAGTTCCTGGTCAACGCCTTCAAGTTGACGCTGTACGGACCGTAGCGAAAGCGAGCGAAAGACCATGCATACGCCAACCATCGAAAACCCTCTGTCGACCCTGATGCGACGTGGTCCGATTGTCCTTTCCGTTCGGGTCTCTCTCCTCGTGTCGATGTTTCTGTTCGGTGGGTGGAGCGCGGCGGGTGGCCTCGTCCCGGGGTCACAGTGCACCCTCCTCCCCGTATCGCTCGCCATCGATCCTCACTCGATGGGAACTCCGACGGAGACGGCCTGCTGGAGCCCTTCGAGACGGTCGCCGTGGGGCCATCGTGGCAGCAGAAGGTGACACGGAAGTCATCGTCGTTCTCGGCAGGACGATTTGCAGCGGCAGCGCTGGCATCGGCGACTTCGCCTGCACCGGCAACCTCATTGAGAAGGCACACCCCGTGTTGCTGACGGGACCAACCGGGGGCGACTACGTCGTGCAGGGCTCGGCGCTGTCCTATGGCTTCGGGATCGGCGGCACCAGTACCGGCGACTACGCCATCTACGTCTCGGCTCCGACCGGCCGCCCCGCGCCCCACTGGGACGCGACGTTCACGGAAGAACTGACCCCCATTGCGAAGTCCAAATCCTGGACGATCCACATCGGCGACAGCTTCTGGGACGTGCCGCGCTCCAATCCCTTCTACAAGAAGGTCGAGACGCTTTTTCACAGCGGCATTACGGCCGGCTGCGCCCCGGGAGCCTTCTGTCCGAACGCGCTGATCTCGCGGTCCGACATCGCCGTCTTTGTGGCCCGAGGGCTCGCGAAGGGCGGGGCGAACATCCCGGCCTCGGGGACGATCGGAAATCAGTCCTACAACTGCGCGGCGGGCGGCGCCTCGCTTTTTCTCGACGTCGCGCCGACGGACGCCTTCTGCAAGCATTTCCACTACCTCGCGGCGCAGAACGTGATGCCAAGCTGCGGCGACTCCTCCGAATGCCCGTCGCAGCTCCTCTCGCGCCTCGAAATGGCAGAAACGGTGGCCCGGGCGATCGTCTCGCCGAAGGGCGACGCCGGAGTTCCCGAGATATACGGTCCCGATCCGGTGACCGGCCTCTCCTACTCCTGCGAGGCCGAGACCCCCGAGCTCCATTTCAAAGATGCCGACACGTCGAGCCCATCTTGCCGGTTCGTGCACTTTCTCTGGGCCAAGGGCGTCGTCGCGGGCTGCGGCCCGGAAACGTTCTGTTCCGGCGGCGACATCACGCGCGGCGAGATGGCCAAGTTTCTCGTCAATGCCTTCGAGCTCAAGCTCTACGGGCCCTAGCACGCATAGCAACTACCTCGGTCGAAAAGAGGCCAACATGCGAAACCCTCGAATTTCCGTTTCCGGTCGCGTCGTTCTCCTCGGGGTGGCGTTTCTGTTCGCCGGCTGGAACGTGGCGGGCGGCCTCGGCTTCCCGCCGGGCTTGCCGTCAACTTGTACTCTTCTCCCCGTCGCGCTCGCGGTCGATCCCTCTCCAACCGGGATCTCCGACGCGGATGGCGTGCTGGAGCCGGGCGAGACCGTCGTGGTCATGCCCTCGTGGGAGAAGGAGGTGACGGGAAGCTCCTCATACGACCGAACCGGCAACTCATCTGTCCCGGCTTCATATGCAAGAGCGACCTCACGGAGACGGGAACCTCCACGCTCTGACGGGACCGACCGGCGGCGACTATCGTCGATGCGGTCACAGTACGCCCTATAACAAGTTCGCTTTCGGCGGAACCCAGACGGGGCTCTACTCCATCTTCGCCTTGGCTCCGTCCGGCCGCCCCGCGCCGCACTGGGACGCGAGCTTGACGGAATCCCTGACCGGACCCTTGACGGGTTCAAGATCTGGACGATCCATATCGGCGACAGTTTTACCGATGTGCCCCGCTCCAACCCCCTCTACAGGAAGATCGAGACTTTGCTCCATGCGGGCATCACGGCCGGCTGCGCGCCGGGGGAATTCTGCCCGGAGGACGTCTGTCGCGTTCCGATTTCGCGTCTTTACCGCGCGCGAGCTCGCGATCGGCGGCGCAACATCCCCTCCTCCGGCATCGTCGGCAACCTGTCCTACGACTGCAAGGCGGGCGGCAACTCGGTCTTCACCGACATCGCGCCAACGGACCCGTTCTGCAAGCACTTCCACTACATCGCTGCGAGGAACATGATGCCGGGCTGCGGCGACTTCTCTCAGTGTCCTTCGCGGCTGCTCTCACGTCTCGAGATGGCGGAGACGGTTGCCCGCGCGTTGGTCTCTCCCGACGGCGACGGACAAATTCCCGCGACCTACGGGCCCGACCCCATCACGGGACGGTCGTACTCCTGCGACACCGGCATCTCGCACTTCACGGACGTCTCTCCTTCGAGCGCGTCGTGTGCGCACGCCAACTTCCTCTGGGCTCTGGACGTCATTGCGGGCTGCGGCCCGGACACGTTCTGTCCCGACGGAGACATCACGCGCGGCGAGATGGCCAAGTTCCTGGTCAACGCCTTCGACCTCAAGCTCTATGGGCCCTAGGACACACTCTCTCAGGTCGGCGCGGCGGGACTCAGCCGAAGCGAAGTTTGAGGAGACGTCATGACAACCCGTTTTCGGACCCTGCTGATCGTCGTGGCGTCCTTTGCCGGCGCTCGGTCGCTCACCTCGGCGATAACTCTCAAGCCGCGCATCGTGCCTCAGGTGGGACCGAGCGCCGAGGTCGTCGTGGCGGATGCCGTCGTGACGGATTGGCCCTTCCTGGCCGACCGGACGGGAAAGCGGGACTCGACCCAGGCCTTCACAGACGCTCTCGCCGCCGTGTCGTCCCTGGGCGGCGGCACCGTGTTCGCACCGGCCGGCCTCTACCGGATCGACGGGACGCTCGTGATTCCCCCGAGTACGACGCTGCGCGGCGCGGACCTCAGAGATCGCAACGACCCGAACCGGATCGGCACGCTGCTTCTCGCCTCCTCCGGCGAAGGGGACGAGACGGCGGCGCCGTTCATTTCGTTGCGGCTCTTCGCCTGCGTGCGCGATCTCGCCGTCTGGTATCCCTCTCAGGGATTCACGGAAAGCACCGTCCGGCCATACCCCTTCACCATCGCCTTCGGCGACTGCTGCGCCAATGCGCTCAACATCCTGTTGTACGACTCCTACAACGGGATCGCGGTCAACGGCGGCAGCAACCACAATGTCACCGACATCGTCGGGACCGCCTTGCACACGGGTCTGACGGCCGGCAGTGGATACGAATATTCCTGGCTGACCAACGTGCGCTTCGGCAATGACACTTGGAAGTCGGCACCCAGCACCATCATCTCCAACGCGCCCAAGAATGGCGCGGAACGTCTTGCGCTGGACACGTACACGGCGGCTCATGTCCTCGGCGCGCAGATCGGTCTCAACACATACGGGATGTACGGCCTTCAGGTCCAGAACGCTCGCCAGGGCGTCCTCGTGAAGAAGCTGCCCGGCGACACTTCGGGATTTGCCAGTGTGATTTCGAAGATCGACGCGCCGCTCGAAGATGTGGATGGCTACGTCGTGTCCGATCTCCATTTCCTCGACACCGACAACGTACCGGGTGCCGAGAACTTGAGCCATGACTTCATTTCGTCCCGTGGCCCCGCAAACAAGTCGAACTTCCTGAACGTCAGGAGTGCACCTTTCAATGCGACCGGGAAGGGTCTGGCGGATGACACAACGGCCATCCAAAGGGCTCTCGACGCCGCCGGGCAGCAGGGCGGAGGCACGGTCTATCTCCCTCAGGGGCAGTACCGGGTTACGCGGTTGACGGTTCCAACCGGTGTCGAGCTTCGAGGGCCGCTCGGCGGCGGAATCCACGGAATTGCGTCCGATTCGTGGACGTGCATTCTCCTGGGCTACGACGGAAAGAGTTCCGCGGCTCCCTCCTCGGACCCGGCCCTGCTCACTCTCTCCGCAGGCTCCGGCGTCCGAGGCTTCGATATCGGATATCCCGAGCAGGGTTACGGATCGGCTGCTGCTCCTGTTCTCACGTACCCCTTCGCGATCCGAGGCACCGGGGCGGGTGTCTGGGTCGAAAACGTCTCCGTAGCGAACTCATACAACCTGATCGATTTCGGGACCTTCCGATGCGACGACCACTATGTGTCGGGCATCGAAGGAACGGCGTTCAACACAGGGCTTTTCGTTGGCGGTGGTTCCGAGGACGGGCGACTCGAAAGGGTCCTGATCAGCCGGGGCCTGTCTCAGGGGTTCCGGAACCTCGACGATCCGGCAATCGCGATTCTGTCCGCCTATACGCGTCAGAACACCGTGCCCTTCGTCTTCGGGAATTGTACGAGGGAGACCACGTTCGGTCTGGATTCTTTCGACGTCAAGATCGGGTGGCAGATGCTCGCCGACGGCGGAGGCTGCACCGATTCGACGTTCTGGCAGCCCTCTTCGGATACGACCTCCCAGGCCGGGTATCTCTTCGAGGGCGGAGACAACCTCCGGCTCGTTGGCGTCGAGGCAGGCAGCTCGTCGGGAACGTCGTTCGTGAGCTCCGCCTCCTTCGCAGGCTCCGTCGATGTTTACGGCACGATGAGCTGGGGCAACGCGATCAATCGCGACCTGTCCGGCGGCGTCTTCCGGTTCCACAACGAGAGAAGTCTGACTCTCGGAAAAACGGCCACGGCGAGCTCGTCCGCGTCGGCCGACGAGGGTCCCGCCAGCGCTGTCGATGGCTCCGAGTTCACGAAGTGGGTTTCGGCGACGAGCGGAACGAATTGGCTCCAGGTAGACCTGAACCAACCCTCCGAGATCGACCGCTGGGTCGTCCGTCACGCGGGAACCAATGCGGAGCCCGATAACCTCGATACGATCTCCTTCGCGATTCAGGTCAGCGACGATGGCGTGACGTTTTCCAGTGCCGATTCGGTCGGCTATAACGGCTCCCGCTTGACCGATCGCCCGGTCGCCGCGAGGGGTCGCTACGTGCGGCTGCTCGTGACCCAAGGCACGCAATACGGAGGCGATGGGCTGGCCAGGATCTACGAATTCGCCGCGTATGGGAAAGAGGGGTGGCCCTTCACGAAGACTGCAGTGGACTGGATCGCAGGCGCGGATGTCGCGTCGTTTGCGGTGCAGGACGGAAGGCTCGAGGTTTCCCGGGCGGGCAGCCAGCTGACGATCTACTCGCGGGCCGACCTGAACGTGCAGGCGTCGCGGTTCTCCCGGGTCGCGGTGCGGATGAAGGGCGTGGGCGGTTCCGGTTCCGCGAAGCTCTCCTTCTCGACTCAGGATGATCCGACGTTCACAGATTCCAAGAGCGTCACGCTGGGTGTCGAAAGTTCACCCGATTACGTGAATTACACGTTCGACTTCTCGAGCAACAACGGCTGGACCGGAACCGTCGAACAGCTTCGGCTCACGTTGACCGGCGTAACGGGGGCGAGCATCGATTCGATCGCATTCGCGGGTGTCATCGATCCCGGCTTCGCGGTGACGGGGATCAGCCCGGCTTCCGGGCCTGCCGACGGCGGAACCGAGGTGACGATCCGCGGAGCCCTCTTCCAGAACGACGCCGGCGTCGAGATCGGTGGTGCCGCCGCGGCCGCCCCGCTCGTCGGAAATGGATCCCTGCTGACGGCCTTCACCCCGGCCCTGCTTCCGGGAACGCTCTCCGACGTTGTCGTCACCAACCCCGACTCCTCGTCGGCGATGCTTCCGAGGGCCTGGCTCACGGATTTCACCGATGTTGCTGCGTCCGAGCAGTTCCACAACGCGATCGCGAAAGTCTTCCGGGCCGGGATCACCTCAGGATGCGGAACGGGGATCTACTGCCCGCGCGACGCGGTGTCGCGGTCGCAGATGGCGATCTTCATCGCGAGGGTTTTGGCTGGGGGCGGCGCCCACATTCCGACCTCCGGCATCGCCAACGGCAAGGCCTACAACTGCGCGGCGGGAGGTCTATCGGCCTTCGACGACGTCCTGCCGACGGACATCTTCTGCAAGCACGCGCACTACCTCGCGACCAAGAAGGTCACCCTAGGCTGCACACCGACGTCCTACTGTCCGACGCTCGGCGTCCTCAGGCAGAATATGGCCGCCTTCGTCGCCAAAGGAATCGTCGCGCCCGCAGGCGGCTCTGCGGTTCCCCTGACCTACGGGCCGGATTCGGTGACGGGTCGCTCCTACTCCTGCGATGCCGCGAGCCCCAACCCGAGCTTCACCGACGTTCCTATCGACCGTGTTTTCTGCAAGCACGTGCACTACCTCTGGGCCAAGGGCATCATCTCCGGCTGCGGCGCCGAACCTACTGCCCGTCCGGTGAAGTCACGCGCGGCCAGATGGCCAAGTTCCTCGTCAACGCGTTCCCCCGGCCCGTGAGCCGGGGACGCCCGGGTAACCCGCCTCCTTTCCACGGGGCATCCGGAAGAATTCCGGAACGCGTCCGGAACTGGATCTGGAGACAGCGCGCGTCTCGATCGGGGAGCCTTCCTCTTGTGGAAGGGAGGCAACCATGCGAGGTCGATCGATTCCTCTCACCGCTCTCCTCGTTCTCGTGGCCGCAGCGTTCCTCTCGGGCGGCTGCAAGTGCAAGCTCGTCCCCTGGGCGCTCGCAGTCGACCCTTCTCTGACGGGGAACTCCGACGCCGACGGCATGCTGGAGCCCTTCGAGACCGTGGTGGTCGAGCCGTCCTGGAAACAGAACATCACGGGACACTGCAAGTACGTGAACGGGAAAATCCAATGCACCGGTACCGGCGACTTCACCTGCAACGGGACCATCGCTGAGACCGGCACCCCGGCGTCGTTCACGGGCCCCATTACCGGCGACTACGTCGTGCAGGACGGGCAAGCGGCGTACGGAACGTTCGGGATCGGCGCGACGAAGCAAGGCGCGTACGCGGTCTTCGTATCGGCTCCGGCGGGCCGGCCCGCGCCTCACTGGGACGCTACATTCACCGAGAACCTGAGCGGAACCTATTCGAAATCGAAATCCTGGACGATCCACGTCGGCGACAGCTTCTGGGACGTGCCGCGGTCGCATCCCTTCTATAAGAAGGTCGAGACGCTGCTGCATACCGGCGTCACGGCGGGATGCGCCCCGGGCGCTTTCTGTCCGGACGCGCTCCTCTCGCGTTCCGACATCGCGGTCTTCACGGCCCGAGGCCTCGCCAAGGGCGGAGCGAACATTCCGGCCTCAGGCACGCTCGGCAATGTGCCGTACAACTGCGCGGCGGGCGGCGAATCGCTCTTTCGGGACGTCTCTCCGACCGACGCGTTCTGCAAGCATTTTCACTATCTCGCCGCACAGAATGTGATGCCCGGTTGCCAGGCCTTTTTCGATTGCCCGGGCCGCGTCGTGTCCCGCCTCGAGATGGCGCAGACGGTCGCGCGTGCGATGGTCGCCCCGTTGGGCGACGCCGCCGTGCCGTTGAACTACGGACCCGACCCCGTGACAGGGCACTCCTATTCCTGCGACGCCGCGAGCGCCGTGACGCATTTCACCGACGTCGGCGTCTCGAGCGCGTCCTGCCGGCACGTTCACTATCTGTGGGCGAAGGGCGTTATCGCGGGCTGCGGGCCGGACGCGTTCTGTCCCGAGGGCGATGTCGTCCGCGGCGAAATGGCGAAGTTCCTCGTCAACGCCTTCCAACTGAAGCTGTATGGGCCCTAGAGCGCATCCCTCTCGCCTCGGCGCGGCGGGATTTTCAAGAAAGGAGGTCTTCCATGACCCGACCCGGCAAGATCCTTCTCAGTGTCTCGATCACCTCGCTTCTTCTCGGCCTCGCGCCGGCGGCGCGCGCCGACGGCCACCATCACCGCTGCTCCTTCCGCAGCGTGGCCGGGGCGTTCGGCTACGTCACGTCCGGAACCCGGCTCGGCATCGGGCCGGTCGCCGGCGCCGGTGAGTTGACGTTCGACGAGGACGGCAACGTCGTCGACGGCAAGCAGACGGTCAGCTTCAACGGGACGATCGCGACGGAGACGTACTCGGGCACCTACACGGTCGGCGACGATTGCCGCGGCTCTTTCACGGTCGTCGTCACGAGCAGCATTCCCGCTTTCAACCGCACGTCGACGGTGGATCTCGTCTTCGAGGACGACGGGAACGCGGCCCACGCCGTCTTCACCGGCGCCCAGACGATCATCACGGCCGACGCGCGGCGGATCTTCTCGCGCGGCGACTAGCCTCGAAGTCGCGGTAGGATTCCCGCGCGCGGACGCGCCTCCGCCGCGCCGAGGCGGAGGGAAGCGTCCCGGGTGAGGGATCGTGAGAAGCACATTCCTCTGGCTGCTCTTCGGGTGGGTCCTGTCGGCCGGCGCGGCGCCCGAGTTCCGGTCCCCGGCCGCGCCGCGCGCGACCGGCGTCTCGGACCCGGCGCGCATGAGCTATCTCGACAACGGCGTCATCCGCGTCGGAGTCGATCTCGCCATGGGCGGGGTCATCACCTATCTCTCGAAGTCGGGCGACACGCGAAACGTCATCAACTCCCACGACCTCGGTCGGGAGATCCAGCAGTCCTACTATTCCGGCCCGAGGCCGTTCGGGATGTCGCATCGGTCTTTTCCGGACTGGGCCTGGAATCCGATCGGGGCCGGCGACGTCTACGGAAATCGGAGCCAAGTCGTGGCCAGCTCGAACGACGGAACGACGATCTACATTCGCGCGATCCCGATGCAGTGGGCGCTCGACGACGTTCCCGGCGAGTGCTACTTCGAGACCTGGATCGCGCTCGACGGCAGCGCCGCGAACGTTCGCTACCGCCTGACGAATCACCGGCCCGACCTGACGACGTACAACTTCTTCTATCAGGAGCTCCCGGCGGTTTACACGACGGGGAAGCTGTATCGCCTCTTCACCTACGACGGGCCGGCGCCCTTCACCGACGCGCCGATCCGGGAGATCCCTTTCTTCGCGTTTCCTCCGTGGCACGCCTTCTCGCCGACGGAAAACTGGATGGCCCTCGTGGACGAATCGGGCTGGGGACTCGGAGTCCACAACCGCGACGTCTACACCTTCGTGGGCGGGTTCTCCGGCACGCCCAACGTCGGCGGCCCCGAGGACGATCCGACCGGCTACATCGCGCCGGCGGCCGAGGAAATCCTGGATCACAACATCACGTACGACTACGAGGTCTCGCTGGTCCTCGGGACGCTGCCCGAGATTCGCGCGTACGCCGTGGGACATCGCCGGCTCGAGACGCGGCCGGACATTGATTTCCCGCTCGACCGCTTCCAGGAGGACCGGCAGCACGTCGTCTACGTCAACGCGTCGGACTCGGGTCTCCCGTTCCGCGGCGGCCTGCACGTCCGGCTCGACCGGCGGGACCCGCAGATCTGGCTGCCCTTGAGCCGCTGGGACGCGGCGTCGATGCCGGTCCTATATGTCCGGGCGGCCTTCGACATGCACGACACGACGGCGAGCGTCTTCTGGGCGATCCCCGGGCGGGGCTTCTCCGAAGAGCGGCGCCTCGGGTTCCCCGTGGTGCCGGACGGACAGTTCCGCGACTATGCGTTCGATCTCGCGTCGTCGCCGGCGTACACGGGAACCATCACGCGGCTGCGGCTCGATCCGGGCAACGGCGGCGCGCCCGGCGATTTCGTGGAGATCGCGGCGATCTCGTATCGGCCGCCGAGCGGCGCGGCGCCAGTCCCGCGCGTCGTGCCCCGGCACTGACGGCTGGGGGATTCGCGCGAGCCGGGCTCGCTCCGGCGGCGAGGGTCATCGCAGCCCCTCGATCAGGAAGAGGTGCGAGACCTCGGCCGCCGAGCCGTGCACGATCGTCGCGCCGTCGGGCGTCGCGAACGCGATCGAACGCGGGGCGAGCGTCTGGATCGTCTGCCTTCGCCCGGAGCCGGGATCGAGCCTGTCGAGCGACCCCTCAGGGCCGAGGACGAGCAGGTTCCCGTTCCCGTCCCACCGGATCGGCCGATCCCCGGCTGCGAGGCCCGCGATCGGTCGGGCGCTGGCATCCGCGGCATCGGCGAGCGGATAGATCGCCCAGCGGCCCTCGAGGTCGGTCGCCGCGACAAGCCGGCCGTCGGACGAGACCGTGTGCGCCCCCTCGGGGAGCCGCACGCCGTCCGCTGTGACGGGTCGGGCGTCGCCGCCGGCAGGCGGCGCGAGATAGAGACGGCTCGCGTGGCCGGGGGAGCTTCCGGTCAGGAGCAGGCTCCCGTTCGGCGCGAACGTCGCGCCGTCCTGAAAATCCACGCCGCTCGCCACGACGGGCCGCGGCTCGCCCGCGCCGGTCGGCAGGAGAATCGTCCGTCCGCCTCGCCGCGAGAGCGCCCATTTCCCGTCAGGCGAGAGCGCGAGCGCGCGGCCCTCGCCGAGCCGGATGGCCGGCGCGCCGTCGGTGGCGCGCAGGAAAACGGATTGCGATTCGCCGCCGCCGACGCCGGCCTCGGTGAAGAGCACCAGCCGGCCGTCGGCCGAGATGTCCGCCGGGATCGACGCATCCAGCCAGGACAGGTCGATCTCCGCGGCCTTGCCCGGCGACCGGATCATCATGGGTCCGTGCCCCGCGATGCGGCTGGCCAGGACGCGGCCAGGTCTCGTGACGTCCTCGAGAAGAAACGCACCGGGGAACGTCGCGACGACGCGCTCGCGCCCGCCGGGCCGCAGCGCACGCACCTCGGTCGTGGATCCGACGATGACCGTCATCCAGACCTCGTCGCCGCCGGGTGACCAGCCGTAGCCCGAGGGCGACAGCGTCTCGCCAACCGCCGTGACCTTTCGCGTGGGATCGACCATCGCGAGCGAGCCGCCGTCCTGGAAGAGGATCCGGTCGCCGCGCCTCGAGAATCGCGGCGGGCCGAGCGGCGCGGTCGACTCGTAGAGCACGTTGCCGATCGGCGACTCGAGCCGCGTCTTGCCGGCGACGACGTGAATGACCGCGAGGGCCCGGCCGTCCGGTCCCCAGTCGGCCCGGGCGACGTCGGCGAGGATCTCCCGCGGGGCGCCTCCGGCGAGCGGCGCGCGTGCGAGCGTGCCGGGCCGCGACGGACCGCCGAGCAGGATCGCCATCTCCGAGAGTGGGGAGATCGAGAGGACGTCGGCCGCGAGCCCGAGCGGCCGCGACTCGAGGCTTCCGACGCGCGTCGAGAAGAGCTCGAACGGACGGCCCGGCTCGACGGCGCCGTAAACGATCGTCTGGCCGTCGGGCGCGAACCGCGCGCTCTGGATTTCCTGCGGCCGAAATGTGATCTGGTGGAAGCTCGGGCGGAGTGCGGGGCCCGCGCTCGCGAGCGACCGCGCGAGCAGAAAGCCTAGAAGGAGCGATGCGAGCGCGACGGCGGTGCCGATCGCGACCCCGCGGCCACGTCCCGCCGGCGCAACGGCCCAGCCGCTCGGCACGCGAGGCGGAGTCGGCGAGGCGGTCCCGGGTCGTCTCGACGTCCCGCGCCAGGTCGCGCGTCGAGGCGTACCGGGCGTTCGGGTCTTTCGCGAGGCACCGCTCGACGATCCACTGAAGCGGCACCGGAGTCGCCGGAGCGGCACCCGCGAGCGGCTCCGGCTCGAGGTCGAGGATCGCGGCGAGCGTGTGGACCGCGGTGCCGCGGCGGAAGGCCGGCTTTCCCGTCGCCATCTCGTAGAGCACGGAGCCGAAGGAGAACTGGTCCGATCGAAAATCGACCGGGTGCCCCGCCGCCTGCTCGGGAGACATATAACCGACCGTGCCCATCGCGATCCCGGGGCGCGTCCCCTCCGAGACCGTGACCTCCGTCGCGCGCCCGGTCTCCGACTCGGGGCGCGTCAGCTTGGCCAGGCCGAAGTCCAGGATCTTGGCGAGGCCATCGCGCGTGACCATGACGTTCTCGGGTTTGAGATCCCGGTGCACGATGCCGGCTTCGTGGGCGCGCGCGAGACCATCGGCGATCTGCGCGGCGAGGCGGAGCAGCTTCGGCGGCGGCATCGGTCCGTCGGCAATCAGCTCCCGCAGGGTCTTTCCCTCGACCTTCTCCATCGCGATGTAGGAGACCGTGCCGGCGGTTCCGATGTCGTAGATCGTGACGATGTTCGGATGGGACAGGGCGGAGGCCGACCGCGCCTCCCGCTCGAAGCGCTTGAGTCTCGCGGGATCGCCGGCGAGCTCCTCGGGCAGGACCTTCAGAGCGACGTCGCGCGAGAGGCGCTCGTCGCGCGCGCGGTAGACCTCTCCCATGCCGCCCGCGCCGAGCGGGCCGAGGACCACGTAGGGTCCGAGACGCGTGCCCTGGGAAGGGCCACGCCTCTATTTGATCAGAACGAGACCCGAAGCGCCGCCCGGAAGAGCCGCGGAGGCTGGCGCTGGGTCACGAGGCCGTAGTTCGGGTTGCGCTGCGGGGGATCCGGACCGTACGGCGGCGTGGTGGACCAGACCTGGTCCTGGTCGGTCGCGATCTGGTTGTTGAAGAGGTTGAAGACGTAGCCCTGCAGCGTGACCGTGGCCGGCCCTACGCGGAGCGGGTACTCGAGCGTCAGATTCGCTTCCCAGAGCGTCGGCATGCGTCCGGCCGAGCCCCGCGGCACGAGCCGGACGTAATAGAAGCTGCTGTCGAAGTATCCCCACCGGTCGAGCGGCGCGCCCGAGAGCACGTAGGCGTCGAGGCCAACCGAGAGCTGGAACGGCGTCCGATAGTAGCCGGCGAAGCGAAAGTCGACCGGCCGGTCGAGGATAGAGGCGTCCGTAGGAATTCTGCTGGAGCAGCGGATAGTCGTAGTCGATGTTCGCGCCCGGGCTCGTCTGGCTCGTACCCTTCGTTGACCTCGCCGTCGTAGTTGCCGCGGAGTGTCGAATAGACGTAGCTCGCCTGGAGCCAGAGCCGGTCGCCGAGCGCTCTTGCGCGCGAGGAGCTCGATCCCTTTGTAGATCCGCTTTGCGGGCGCCGCCGCTGGCGCTCCATCGACGAACCGTCCCGGCGTCGCTCGGATCCAGAAGGCAGTTGTTGTCTCCGGAGTGTCCATGCCGTGCACGAATAAAAGTCGCCGCGGGCGTACTTGCCGGATCCGCCGGGGTTGATCAAGACGCAGTAGGCGCCGCCGAGCATGGGATTTCCCGGCGCGTTGTAGTCGATATCGCAGCGGTCCTCGATGACGTTGCGCAGATTCCGATAGGTCGCCGTCAATCCGACCGAGAACGACGGGCCGATCAGGCGCTCGACGCCGACGGTGAGCTCGTCGAGTGAGATCCCGCGAACGCCGTCATCGACGAGATCCGCTATGCCCGGCGCTCCGACATGGCTCGCCTCGCCGGGGACCTCGGCCGGCGTCATGTCGACCGGGTCGTAGTTGTAGGCGCGGCCCTTGGAGACTCCTCCGAATAGTCGGGCGGCGGTCCAGGTCGGCTGCGAATAGTAGAAGCGGCCGGCGAAGACGTGGACGTTCGTCGCACCGTCGCCCCAGGGGTCCCACGCGATCCCCAGACGCGGCTGCCATTCGTTGCCGAGACTCATCACCGTGACGTCTCGGTAGTCGCGAAGGTCCTCTTCGTCCAGACGGAGTCCGGCGTTGATCGTGAGCCCCGGAGCCGCCTTCCAGGCGTCCTGAATGTAGGCGCCGATCTCCCGGGAGCCTCCCCGATAAACGCCCGCGGCGACCGGAGTCAGACTTGTGGGGCCTTCCGTGTAGAAGTTGTGAAAGTAGTAGACCGTGCCCCGTTCGTTGAACCGTAAGACCAGCTGGCCACCGGAGAAGTGGGCGTCCGCGATCGTCCAGGCATCCTGGTAGTCCGCGCCGAGCTTGAGCTCATGCGTCCCGAAGAAGAAGTTTCCGTCGGCGCGGAACTGGTCCCGATGCGACCGACTGTTGTTGCCGGGGCCGCCGAGGTTGCCGAATCCTCCGGTGGAGAAGTTCTCTTCGGTCGGCATCGCGCAAGGTTCGGTCTCGGTTCCAACGCCGCTCGAGCAGGTGTAGTCCCCGATGCGCACCGCGAGACCCGCGGCGGTCGGGTCCAGCCGGAAACGGTCCTGATGCCGGGCCGCCTGAAAGCCGAAGAATCCAGCGGCACCGAGGACCTGTCCGAGACGGAGTCCGTAATCCGTCGCCCCGATCGTCCGCGTGGCCTGCCAGGTGCCGGGATCGGTATTGTCGATCGTCCGGAAGGTGGCGGAGGAGCGGCGCGGATCGGCGGCGCCGGCGCCCGAGTTGGTCGTGGGGTCGGAGAAGACCGTACCGACGAGCGTCGTACCTGCGGAAAGGTTCCCCGTGACCTTCAACGAGTAGAGCTCATCCGTCCCTTCGAGAGGGAACTGCATTGACGCGAGCACGAGCTTGCTCGAGGCGATCCGCGACACCGCTCCGGGGAAGTCCGTCCGGTTGTAGGCGCCGAAGAACCAGAGCCTGTCCTTGACGACGAAGCCGCCGAGATCGACGCCGTAGTCGGCTCTTTCGTAATGGGCGAGCTTCATGCCGCTCAGCGGCGAGTCCTCTCCCGCGACGTAGGCGCGCCCGGCCCGCGTGCCTGAGCTGTCGTAATAGACGAACGCGCCGCCGTGGAAGGCGTTCCCTCCCGACTTCGTGACGACGTTGATCACACCCCCGAGCGAACGCCCGTACTCCGCCGGGAATCCTCCCGTCGCGACCTCCACCGTCTCGATCGCCTCGTTGTTGAAGGCCTTGCCCTGGACGCCCATCATCACGTTGGTCGTCGAGATGCCGTCGATCGTCCACTGGCTTTCCGCGGAGGTGGACCCGTTCGTCGCGAGGGAGATCGAGCGACCCTGCGAGCTGCCGTTATCGGTCACCACACCCGGGTGGACGCGGGCGATGTCGGCGTAGTTTCGGTCGACTGGAAGATGGATGATCAAAGCGTTCCCGTAGCCGCGCGCGGCCGTCGTGGAGGTCGTGTCCACGAAGGGCGTGTCTCCGGAGACCAGGACCTTCTCGCGCACGGCGAGCTGCAGGATCAGGGGAATCGTCGAGACCTCGTCCGCCACGACCGTGACCGCCTTCTCCACGCTCGCAAAGCCGGGGCGGCTGATCCGTATGACGCAACGTCCCGGAGGGAGCGACGACAGACGATAGGTTCCGTCCTTCACTGTGACCGCCGATCGATGCGCGGCGGCGCTCGCGCAGGACGCATCGACCGAGACGCCCGGGAGCGGGGCGCCGAAGGAGTCGGAGATCCAGCCGTCAATGGTTCCCGCTCGTTCCGACGTCTGCGCACGCGCGGCGACGCAGAGAAACGCCATCAGCATTCCGAGGCGCAGAATTCGCGGCGATCTTACCCGGCAGTTCAGAACGCCACGCGAAGTGCCGCGCGGAAGAGGCGCGGAGGCTGCCGCTGCGTCGCGAGACCGTAGTTCAGGTTGGATTTCGGCGGGTTCGGATCGTAGATCGGCGTGGCGGACCAGACCTGGTCCTGGTCGGTCGCGATCTGGTTGTCGAAGAGGTTGAGGACGTAGGCCTGCGCCGTCACCGTGGTCGGGCCGACGCGAAACGGGTATTCGAGCGTCAGGTCGGCCTCCCACAGCGCCGGCATGCGGCCGGCCGAGCCCCGCGGCACGAGGCGCGTCGTGCTAATTCGCGTTGAAGTAGCCCCAGCGGTCGAGCGGTGCGCCGGAGATCACGTAGGCGTCGAAGCCCACCGACAGCCGCAGGGGTGTCCGATAGTAGCCGGCAAGGCGAAAGTCGACGGGCCGGTCGAGGAACAAGCGGCCGGTGGCGTTCTGCTGGAACATCGCGTAGTCGTAATCCCGATTGATGCCGGGGTCGGTCTGGCCGCCCAGGCCCTCGCTGACGGCGCCGTCGTAATTGCCTCGCAGCGTCGAGTAGACGTACGAGGCCTGGATCCAGAGCCGATCGCCGACCGTCTTGCGCGCGACGAGCTCGACTCCCTTGTAGATCCGCTTAGCCGCGGCTGCAGGAGGCGCCGGATACACATAACGGTCCGGGTCGCTCGGATCGAGAATGCAGTTGTTCCCCGGGTCCACGCCGCTGCAATAGTAGAAGTCGCCGCGCGCGTATTTGCCGTCTCCGCCCGGGTCGACCATTGCGCATGGCGTCGTGATCTGGCTTCCCGGTGCGTTGTAGTCGATGTCGCAGCGATCTTCGATCGCGTTGTGCAGGCCCGCGGTAGCTCGCCTTCAGGCCGATCGTCAGCGTGGGGTCGAGGAGGCGCTCGACGCCGATCGTCAGCTCGTCGAGGGAGACCCCGTGCAGGCCGCTGTCCACGAGGTTCGGCGCGCCCAGGGTCCCGAGCCTGCTCACGAGATTGTCGCGGACGTCGGCCGGTGTGACGTCGGTAAGGCTGAAGTTGTAGGTCACGCTCTTCGGAACGCCTCCGAAGGCCCGGACGGCGACGTCGGTCGGCAGCGAGTAGTAGAAGCGGCCCGCGAAGGCATACACGTTCGTCTTCCCGTCGCGCCAGGGATCCCAGGCGACGCCCAGGCGCGGCTGCCACTCGTTCCGGAGGCGCATGACCGCGACGCCCCGGTAGTCCCGCAGGTTCTCGTGGTCCCAGCGGAGGCCCGCGTTCACCGTGACGCCAGACGCCGCCTTCCACGAATCCTGCAAGTAGGCGCCGGTTTCCTTCAGGCCGCCGCGGGACGTTCCGGAGATCGGTGTCAGGTTGTGGACGCCGTCCGTGAAGAACTTGTGGACGTAGTAGGTCGTGCCCCACTGATTGAGGATGGAGACGAGCTGACCGCCCGAGTAGTGCGCGTCCGCTCGTGTCCAGGCGTCCTGATAATCCGCGCCAAGCTTGAGCTCGTGCGCACCGGCGTAGAGGTTCCCGTCCGCCCTCAGTTGATCGCGGTACGACTGGCTGTTGTTGGGAGGGCCGCCGAGATTCCCGTACCCGCCCGACGAGGAGTTCTCCTCGGCCGGCTGGGGGCACGGATCGAACTCGGTGCCTCCGGCGCACGTGAAGTTGGAGACCCGGACGTCGAGCCCCGCCGCGATCGGATCCAGGCGGAAGCGGTCCTGATGGCGCGCCGCCTGCAAGGCGAAGAAGCCGCCGGATCCCACGACCTGCCCGAGCCGGAGCCCGTAGTCCATGGCGCCGATCGAGCGCTCGGACTCCCAAGTGCCCGGGTCCGTGCTCGTAATCGTTCGGAAGACGGCGGAGGTTCGCCGCGGATCGGCCGCGCCCGCGCCGGAATTTCGCGTCGGGTCGGCGAAGAGCGTTCCGACGAGCGTCGAGGCCGGCGACGGGTTCCACGTCAGCTTGAGTGAGTAGAGCTCGTCCGTGCCGTCGAGCGGAAAGCGCACCGTGTTCGAGCACGGTCTCGCTCGAGGCGATGCGAGACACGTTCGCGGGGAAGTCCGTCCGGTTGTACGCGCCGAAGAAGAAGACGCGGTCCTTGAGGAGAAATCCCCCGAGATCCACGCCGTAGTCGCTGCGCTGATAGTCGGCCAGCCGCATCCCGCTCAGCGGAGAGTCCCTCGTTTCATCGTAAACGCGCGCGGCCCGCGTGCCGGAGCTGTCGTAGTAGAGGAACGCTCCTCCATGGAAGGCGTTGCCCCCCGACTTCGTGATGACGTTGATGATTCCTCCGAGCGACCGTCCGTACTCGGCCTGGAAGCCGCCGGTCCGGATCTCGACCGCCTCGATGGCCTCGTTGTTGAACCCCTTGCCCTGAACGCCTTCCATCACGTTGGTCGTCGATATGCCGTCGATCGTCCACTGGCTCTCGGCGGAGGTCGAGCCGTTCATGGCGATGGAGATCGCGCGTCCCTGCGTTGCGCCATGATCGGTCACGACGCCGGGATGGGAGTGCGCGACGTCCGCGTAGTTGCGATCCACGGGGAGGTGGATGATCACGTTGCTGTCATAGGTTCGCGCCGCCGTGGTGGTCGTGGTGTCCACGAAGGGCGCCTCGCCCGAGATCAGGACCTTCTCGCGAAACGCGAGCTGCAGGATCAGCGGAACCGTCGAGATCTCGTCCGCGCCGACTGCCACGGGCTTCTCGACGCTCGCGAATCCGGGCCGACTGATCCGCACGACGTACCGGCCGGGAGGCAGCGACGACAGCCGGTACGTTCCGTCCTTGGCCGTGACCGCCGATCGGTGCGTGGGCGGGCTCGCGCAAGTCGCCTCAACGGCGACGCCCGGGAGCGGCGCGCCGAATGAGTCGGAGATCCAGCCCTGAATCGTGCCGGCGGTCTGGCCGGTCGCCGAAACGCACACGAGCGCAGCCGTCACCAGGAGCGACAGAAGCCGACGCATGTGTTGACGATTCTCCTGCGGGGAATTCTCCGCCCCGCGTCGAGGTGAGCGGTCAAGCGCGGCGAGAGAATTCTCGCCGCCCGCGGCAGTCGCGGCCCGAACGAAAATCGGAACGAATCCGGAACGAAAGCTGGAGACTTCAGACGGCGCGTTGGTGATAACGCCGAGGTCGCGTCAGACCGACGGCGTCTCGGCCTGCGTCGATCCGAGCCCGTGAAAGCTGCTTGAAAGAGGAGCGACGCGGCGCCAACCTTGATCTTGTCGCCGTTCGCGAGGGCGCGCGGCTTCGAGATGTGCTCGCCGCCGACCGATGTCCCGTTGCGGCTGCCGAGATCCTCGATCGTTGCCTCGCTGTCGCCGACCAGAATTCGGGCGTGCCGCCGCGAGACGCTCGAGAGGTCGATCCATACCGTCGCGTCCGGATCGCGGCCGATGATGTTCTCGCCGGGGTGGAGCGATATCTCGCGGTCTCCCCAGAGAACGCGGCAGTGGAGGTCCGAGGACGACTGCGCGGGCTTGCCCGATGTCAAGAGACTCGCCTCGCCGCAAAAGGCGTAGCCGAAGCCGTGGACGGTCCGGATGAGGTGCGGCTCTTTGGCGGAATCGCCGAGGTTCGACCGAAGGACCTCGACCAGGCGCGCGAGGCTGCGCTCGGAGACGAACGTCTTCGGCCAGAGCGCGTCCTGGAGCTGATCCTTCGGGAGCGCCTTCGGTCGCGCCTCGAGCAGGAGCTCGAGCAGCCGATAGGCCTTCGGTTCGAGATGCACCGGCTCGCCCCCGCGCGAGACCTCGCGGGTGTCGAAATCGAGCGTGCAGTCGGCGAACCGAATTCGCAACCAGGCCTCCCGAACGAATCCCGAACTTTTCCGGACCCGAATCTGGAGACTCCGTTGGCGCGAATTGTAACGCTGGAGTTCGTGCCGTCTGGGATGTCTCGGAAGACCGCGCGGAGCCTGCGATTCGCAGCGGCGTTGCTGTTGGTGGCGGCGCCGTCCCTGGGGTTTGCGAGGGTCCGGTACGGGTTCGTCGAGAGCGGCGGCCGGACCGAGGGCGTGTCCTTCGTGGCGCCGGCGCTCCTCGGCCGGCCGGCGGTCCTCCGGGACGGCCGGCTCGTTTATCGAGGCGAGGACTGGACGCTGACGGAGCGCTTCGTCGGAGGTCACGCCCGGCCCCGGCTGGGAGAAATCGCCGCGCCGCGAGTGAGCGACCTTCGCGGATCCGATCCCTCGCGATGGCGATCCGACGCCCCGACCTCGGACGAAGTGGAGCTCGGCAAAGTTTGGCCGGGGGTGCGAGTGACGCTCCGCGCGACAGGCGACACCGTCGAAAAGGTCTTCACGCTGGCGTCTGGTGCTCGCGTCTCGGCGATTCGCATGCACCTGGCCGGCGCGACGGCCGTGACCCTCGGGGCAAACGGCGGCCTCGTCGTTCGGATGGGTGCGCAGCGGCTCTCCTTCTCGGCGCCCAAGGCGTTTCAGGAGCAGGGCGGGATCCGGCGGGCGATCCCCGTGGCCTATCTCGTCAGCGGATCGACCTACGGATTCCGCCTGGGCCGCCACGACGAGACGCAGCCCGTCGTCATCGATCCGGTCCTCGAGTCGTCCTACGTCGGTGGCAGCGAAGCCGATCGTGTCGACGCGATCGCGGTCCTTCCCGCGACCGGCGAGGTCCTCGTCGCGGGCGCCACGTTCTCGACTGACCTGCCAGGCACCGCGGGCGGCGCCCGTTCGGAGAGTCTCGGCGACGCCGACGCCTTCATTGCGCGATTCGATCCGACGCTCTCGAATCTCCTTCAGGTGACCTATCTCGGCGGAAGCGGCGGCGACGAGATCCTGTCGATCGCCGTCCATCCGGGAACCGGGCAGATCTACGTCGGCGGCGTGACGTCGTCCCCGGATTTCCCCGGCGCCGCCGGCGGCGCGCAGCCCGAATTCCACGGATACCCCGACGGATTCGTCGCGCGCCTCGACCCGTCGCTGACGCGGCTGTACGGGGCCACGTACTTCGGCGGCGTCTACGAGGACCGCGTCGTCGCGGTGGCGGTCCACCCGGCTACGGGCGAGATCTACGCGGCGGGGCAGACGCAGTCTCCGGATCTCCCCGGCGTCGAGGGCGGCGCGCAGCCGGCCCCCCTCGGAAGCTTCGACGGGTTCGTGGCGCGGTTCGACGCGACGCTCTCGACCCTGATTCAGGCGACGTATCTCGGCGGCTCGAATCCGGACTACCTCCGCGCGATGGCGATCCATCCGGCGTACGGGCGAGATCTACGTCGCGGGACAGACGGAGTCTCTGCCGGATTTCCCCGCGAGCGCGGGCGGCGCCAACGTCTCGCCTCCCGGCGGCAACGGCAACTTCGACGCCTTCCTGTCGCGCTTCGATCCGACCCTGACGCAGCTCCTCCAGACGACGTTCCTCGGCGGCAGCGGCGGGGACGACATCCTGGGTCTTGCCGTGGCCCCGAACGGAGACCTCGTCGTCGGCGGGTGGACCCAGTCGTTCGACTTCCCGGCCACGGGCGGCGCCGCGCAGACGGTCCCAGACGGCGGCGGAGACGGCATCGAGGGAATCGTCGCGCGATTCGACCCGGGCCTGACGGCGCTCCTCGAGGCGACGTACGTCGACGGCGCCGACGACGACTATGTCGATGCCATCGCGGTCAATCCGGCGAACGGCGACATCTACGCCGTGGGCCAGACGTATTCGCAGGCTCTGCCGGGCATTTCCGGCGGCGTGGACGGCGTCTACGGCGGCGGCGGCGACGCTTTCGCCGCCCGGCTCGACCCCGGGTTGACGCAGATTCAGACGACGTACCTCGGAGGGAGCGATGCGGATGTGGCGAATGCCGCCGCGCTCGATCCTGCGAACGGCGAGCTGCTCCTGGCCGGCGCGACATCCTCGACCGGGTTTCCCGGCGCGGCGTCGGGCGCGCGCGCGGCGTACGCGGGCGGCTCGGCCTTCGGGGGCGATGGTTTCGTGTCGCGGCTGCCGGCGAGCTTGCGCGCCGACAGCCCCTGCGTTTCGGGCGCCGATCCGCTCTGCGCGCCGGCGGTCCGCATGCCGGTCGATCTCCCGGCGCGGCGAGGTCAGAGGAGGTGTGTCACACCGTGCCGATCGTGAAGGAACCGAGATCTCCGAACGCCGCCCGCGCGGCGGAAACCTGGGACCGGATGCGTGCGGCGCATCTCTACCGGCGCGCCGGATTCGGCGGCTCGCGGGAGGAGCTCGATCTCGCCGTGTCGCTGGGCCGCGAGGGCGCCGTGTCGCGACTCGTGGACTTCGAGCGGATCTCGAGCGACGGGCTCGAGGCGTACCTGTCTCTCTTCGGTTTCGACCCGGCCGGCTTTTCCGAAGTCCCCTTCGACCGGCTCTTCGAGCTGACGCGCTGGTGGTACCTCCGGATGCAGTACACGCCGCGTCCGCTCGAAGAGAAGATGACGCTCTTCTGGCACAACCACTTCGCGACCTCCGCGACGAAGGTCGGTGTGCCGGCTCTGATGTACCGGCAGAACCAGATCTTCCGGACGCTCGGCATGGCCCGGTTCGGAGACCTGCTCCTCGAGGTCTCGCGCGATCCCGCGATGCTCATTTGGCTCGACAACGCTTCGAGCGTCAAGGGTCGGCCCAACGAGAATTTCGCCCGCGAGGTGATGGAGCTCTTCACGATGGGACGCGGGAACTACACGCAGAACGACGTCCGCGAGTCGGCGCGCTCGCTGACCGGATGGACGGTCGATCCGTCGCAGAATTACCGCTTCTACTACGACCCCAACCTCCACGACGACGGCGCCAAGACCTTCCTCGGACAGCTCGGATACTTCAAGCCCGAGGACATCATCCGGATCCTGGCCGCGCGGCCCGAGACCGCGTCCTTCATCACGATGAAGCTCGCGCGCTTCTTCCTCGGCGGCGACCCGAGCCCCGAGCTCGCGGAAGAATTGACGAACCTGTTCGTCTCGACCGGCGGAGAGATCCGCCAGATCGTGCGCGCGATCCTCCTCTCCGACGACTTCGACGCGACGGCGGACGCGCCCGACCAGATCAAGTCGCCGGTCGAGTTCATCATCGGGCTTCTTCGCGCGATCGGCGCCTACACGGACGGGGGCTACGAGTCGGGCTACGTGGGCGGCGCGATGGGACAGATGCTCTTCCGGCCGCCGAACGTGGCGGGCTGGAAGGGCGGCAAGGGGTGGGTGTACGCGGGGGCATACCTGCTTCGCATCAACTACTCGTTCGGCACCTTGACGAGCCCGACGCCGTGGGGCAGCTGGTGGCGCTGGGAGCCGGGAAAGTTCTTCGAGGATCGGAAGTTCGCGAGCGCGGACGAGCTGATCGACTTCCTCGTCGACCGCCTGAACCTGATTCCTCCCTCGGACGGCCTGCGCGACGTGCTGCAGTCGTTCCTGAAACACGCGCTGGATCCGTTCGACTGGAGCCCGATCTCCTACGACTACGTCGGACGGGGCGCCCTGTATCTCGCCCTGGCGAGCCCCGAGTATCAGGTCCAGTAGGAGAGCACCATGCCCATCGATCGACGAACTCTGATCCAGCGTTCCTGCCTGACGGCGGCGTCGTTCGCGGCCTTTCCGCGGTGGGCGGCGGCGGGGCTCTTTCGGGAGCGGCCTCGCGAGCGCGCCGCGGCCGACCCCGACACGGTTCTCGTCGTCATCGCGATGGGCGGCGGCAACGACGGGCTGAACACGCTCGTCCCGTTCGCCGATCCGGTCTACCTCGCGGCGCGGCCGCTGCTTGCGCTGCCCGGCTCCGAGACGCTTCGGCTCGATGCGAAGAGCGGCCTCCACCCGAGCCTCGCGAACCTGTACCGGTATCTGGGCTCCGGCCAGCTCGCGATCATCCAGTCGGTCGGGTATCCGGGCCCCGACTTGTCGCACTTCCGCTCCGACGACATCTGGGAATCCGCGGTGCCGGATCGCGTGGAAGCGACCGGCTGGCTGGGCCGCGCGCTCAAGCAGATTTACGGCGAGGACTCGGAGCAGCTGCGCGGCGCGTCCTTCACAGGAGACATGCTGGCCTTCCACGACGTGCCCGTCATGAGCGATCCGGGTTCCTTCCGGTATTACCAGGACGATCCGGCGCTTGCGGCGGCGCTGCCGGCCATGCTGACGCCGACGGGTCCGCCCAACCGCGCCTACGTCGGCCACATCGGCGAGCTCGCGGTCGCGGACGTGGCCGTCGTCCAGCAGGCGCTGGCGCAGTACACGTCGTCGGTCGTCTATCCGGCGAACAGCGGGCTCGCCGGAAGCCTGCAGCAGATCGTCGCGCTGATCGCCGCCGACGTCGGTCCGCGAATCTTCTTCACCGGACAGGGCAACTACGACACGCACAGCAGCCAGCTCGGCGACCAGGCGAACCTGCTCGCTGAGCTCGACCAGTCGCTCGACGCGTTCTACCGCGACCTCGTCGCGCACGGTCTCGATCGGCGGGTCGTCGTCATGACGTACTCGGAGTTCGGGCGTCGCGTCGAGGACAACGGGAGCGGGGGCACGGACCACGGCACCGCGAACCTGATGTTCGTGCTCGGGACGCCGGTGCGGGGCGGCCTCTACGGAGCGCCGCCGTCGCTGAAGGACCTTGACCCCGACGGGAACCTCAAGTTCACGACGGACCTGCGGGCGGTCTATGCGTCGATCCTCGCTCACTGGATCGACACGGATCCGACGCCCGTCGTGGGCGACTTCCCGACGCTCTCGTTCGTGTGATCCGCGACGCGAACACGGCGGCGGCGCTCGCGCTCGCCGCGGCCTTCTGGTTCTTCGCCGGGGCCGAGCCGCCGGATCTCCTCTGGACGTTGCTCTTCGAGGAAGAGGAAGCGCTCGCGACATCGGCCACCGCCGATCGGGCCGCGCCCGTGGACCCCGTGCCCGTGCTCGTGACGCTTTCGCAGTACCGATTCACGCCGGGCGGGCCGGACGGTCCGCCGATCGCGCTGCAGGCAGGCGTCGCGTACCAGATCACCTTTCACGCCGTGGACGTCGCGCACGGCGTCTCGGCCATTCCGCAGCTCGGAATCGACGGCCGCGAGGTCGCGCCGGGAGATGATTACGTCGTGACGATCCGGCCCTCCGTGGCCGGGCTCTACGCCTTCGCGTGCACCCGCGTGTGCGGCGGCGGGCACGGGGGCATGCGGGGCGCGATCGAGGTGACGGCGCTGACTCCCGAGCGGGCCTCGCTCGAGCGCGCGCGGCAGACGCGGATCGTTCCGCCGCGCGATCCGCGTTAGGTGCGGCCGCGGATCGCGTTCTTCCGGATGTACACGGTCTTTTCGACGCTCGCATGGACGAGCTCCTTCGGCGTCGGCGAGGTCCACGCGGTAAACGCGATCGATCGATGGCTGCCTTTCGGAGAGCTCTCGGATCGTCCGGATCTCCTCCTCGTCGAGCGCGAATCGGGCGCGGAGCGTCGAGCGGCCGGGCCGGCGAAAGCGGATCGCGGCGGCCTTGTCCCAGACCGTGTACGAGGGGCCGAGGATCTTTATCAGCATGATCATGTACACGGGATCCACCGCGCCGTAGAGGCTGCCGCCGAAGATCGTGCCCACGTAGTTGCGCGTGCGCCACGAGAGCGGCAGCTCGACGCGCACCTCGCGAAAATCTGACGCCACGTACTTCACGCGCGCGCCGGTGCCGCGGTAGGCCGGGATGAGGTTGAAGGTCCACCGCAGGCGGCGGCTCGCGAAGCTCTCGGACACGGCGGAATGCTAAGCTGGCTCGACATGTCCGAGCCCGGATATCTCGCGCTCTACGCGTCTGGCGAGCTCGAGGACCGCGTCGCGCGCCTGTACGCGCTGCTCTCCTCCTGCACGGTCTGCCCGCGCAACTGCGGCAACGACCGGCTGGCGGGCGTGCTCGCGTCCTGCGCGTCGGGCGCCGATCCCGTCGTGTCGGCCTGGACGCCGCACTTCGGCGAGGAGCCGGTCCTCTCCGGGACGCGCGGCGCCGGGAACATCTTTCTCGGCAACTGCAATCTGCGCTGCGTCTACTGCCAGAACTTCCAGATCAGCCAGGACTACGCCGGGCAGCGCGGCAACATCGTTGCCGGTCGAGCGTCTCGCCGAGATGATGCTGGAGCTCCAGGCGCGCGGTTGCCACAACATCGGTTTCGTCTCGCCGACGCACTACGCGCCGCAGGTCGCGCGAGCGGTGCTCCTCGCGGCGAAGGGCGGGCTGCGCCTCCCGATCGTCTACAACACGAACGCCTACGACTCGGTCGAGGTTCTGCGGCTGCTCGAAGGGATCGTGGACGTCTATCTGCCGGACCTCAAGTACGCCGACTCGGCGATGGGCTGGACGTACTCCAAAGTGCCCGACTACGCCGAGCGTTCCCGCGAGGCGCTCGTCGAGATGTACCGGCAGAAGGGCGCGCGGCTCGAATTCGACGACGACGGTCTCCTCCAGAGCGGCCTGCTCGTGCGCGTGCTCGTGCTGCCGAACGGCGTGGCGGGGGTGTCGGAGTCGCTCGCGTGGATCGCCGAGACGCTCTCGCCGCGCGTCGCGATCTCGCTCATGGCGCAGTACTACCCGATCCATCGCGCCGCCTCGTCCGACAAGTACGCGGCGCTGAACCGGTCGATCACGGCGGGGGAGTGGCAGGAAGCGCTCGGAGCGATCGAGGCTGCCGGTCTCGAGCAGGGCTTCCAGCAGGAGCTCGAGACGGCGAACCGTTATTACCGTCCCGATTTCCGCGATCGCGAGACGCCGTTTCACGACGTCCGTGATTTCGGCGAGCGCTCCGAAGCTTCGTAGAAGTTAGAAGAGCTTCCGCTGGCCGGCGCCGGGCGCGCGGTCGGCGACCTTCGCGAGCGCCGGATATTTCTCGAACATCGAATCGGGCGCCGGACGCCGCCGTCCGGTCAGCGCGAGCTGGAGCTCCAGGGCGTTGGCCACGGCCTGGCCGCGGAAGTGGTTGTTGAGGATCGCGTAGGCGCCGCCCTCGCGCGACGACGCCGCCGCCCGCTCGGCCCGCTCTGCTGCGCGGCGCGCGCCGTCCCGGATGCGCTCGAGCCACGGCGCGAGCTCGCCGTCCGAGTAGAGATAGTTGTAACGCTCTTCGTTCGAGGTGTCCGGCCCGAACCACTTCGGCGCGTTGCGGCCGTGGAACCGGTAGTAGGCGACCGGCGACGTGATGCGGTTGGTCGGCGGGAGGTTGTCGTGGAGGTCCGGCTGGTCGATGTTGACGAAGGCCGCGCCGCGATCCGAGAGGAGTCGCGCGGTGTCGTCCGTGTCCCAGGAAGCGTGCCGAAACTCGACGGCGAGAGGAAGCTTCTCGAAGCGGTCCAGGATGGCCGTCAGCCGGCCGCGGTTGTCGGCGGTCGCGTGGAAGGAGAACGGGAACTGCGCGAGCACCGCGCCGAGGCGGCCGGCGTCCGCCAGCGGCCGCATCGCGTCGCGAAAGGCCCGATCGTCGCCCGCGCCGGCCTCCTTCTCGTGCGTGAAGCCGCGGAAGAGCTTCGCGGTGAACCGGAACCGCGGGTTGGCGCCGCCCGCGCGCCGCGCCCAGTCGGCCGTCTGGCGCGCGTCCGGGATCCGGTAGAAGGTCGAGTTGATCTCGTTCGTGTCGAAGAGCGCGGCCATCGTCGTGAGCCGGTCGAATCCGCGAGGCGGATGGCTCGGATAGACGATGCCTTCCCAGTCCTCGTAGGACCAGCCGGCGGTGCCGACGCGGACGAAGCTCTCCGTCATCCGGGACGGCCGGCAGCTACTTCTTCTTCAGCGCCGCCGCGAAGTCGAAGCGGTCGGGATCGGTCGCGAGCCAGAACTGTCCCATTCCGGCGCTCTTCTTGTCGACCTGGAATCGCAGCATCCAGACGCCGTCTTCCCAGGTCTTGCCGATCGGGGCGCTGAACGGCGCCTTGATCGTTGTGCCCTTGGCCGGGACGGTCATCGAATCGTCGAAGACGGTTGACTTGAGGCCGGACGGCGAGACGGCGTCCACGCGCACCGCGACCCTGCGCGCCGATTCGACGGGCGGCAGATCGATCGAGGCCTCGACACGCAGCCGCGGGTCGACGCCCTTCTTGATGGGGAATCCCTCGGGCGCGATCTTCTTTCCCGACGAATCGGCGGGAAAGATCGCGAGCTCCGAGAGCGCCGGGCCGGGAAGGAATCCCGAGGCCTGGCCCTTGTCATCCCGCACACGGAACGGAAAGACGATGTTGGCGGCGATGTCGATCGGCTGGCCGTTCCGGAGCGCCGGACGGAAGACCCAGGCGCGGACCGCCGTGAGCGTCGGCTCGACGAGCTGCTCGTGCGTCGTCCAGACGACCCGCGGATCCTGCACGGCGCCGGTCTTGTCGATGCGGCCGATGAGAACGGCGTTGCCCTGGCCGGCCGCCTTCTGGAGCGCGTCGGGATAGACGGGCTTCTGCTCGCGCGTCAGCTCCGCGCCGCGCGTCTGGGCGAGCAGCGGAGCCGCTGCCGACAGCGCGGCCAGGAGAGCCGCGACGCCGAGAAGACGTCTCACGCGACCGGCGCCTCGAGCGCGCGGCGGGCGTGATAGGACGACCGCACGAGCGGGCCCGACTCGACGCGCAGGAATCCCATCGCCTCGCCTTCGACGCGGATCCGCTCGAATTCCTCGGGCGTGTAGTAACGCTCGACGGGAAGGCGCTTCTCGTAGGGCTGGAGATACTGGCCGACGGTCGCGATGTCGCATCCCGCGTAGCGCAGGTCGGAAAGCGTCGCCAGCAGCTCGTCGAGGGTCTCACCGAGTCCCGCCATGAGGCCCGACTTGGTCTTCGTGGCGGAACCGTTCCGGCGGCGGCGCGCGTCCGCGCGGGCGAGCAGTTCGAGCGACTGCTCGTAGCGCGCGTCCGGTCGAACGCGCTTGTACAGACGCGGCACGGTCTCCGTGTTGTGGTTCAGGACCTCGGGCTCCTCAGCGAGCACGGTCTCGAGCGCGCCGGCGTCGCCACGGAAGTCGGGAATCAGCACCTCGACGGTGCAGCCCGGCAGCCGGTGACGGATCGCGCGGATCGTCGCCGCGAAGTGCGCGGCGCCGCCGTCCGCGAGGTCGTCGCGGTTGACCGACGTCACGACCGCGTGGGAGAGAGCGAGCTCCGCCGCGGCCTGCGCCACTCGCCCCGGCTCCTGCGGGTCGAGGGCGCCCGGCTTGCCCTTGCCGACCGCGCAGAAGCCGCAGTGCCGCGTGCAGACGTCGCCCATCAGCATGAAGGTCGCCGTGCGCTCGCGAGCCCAGCACTCGTGGATGTTCGGGCAGCGCGCCTCCTCGCAGACCGTTACGAGCGAGAGCCGGCGCATCATCCGCCGGACCTCCTCGTACTCGCCGGTCGTGTTGGCGCGGACCTTCAGCCATTCCGGCCTCTGGAGGCGGAGGGACTTGGCGGGCGGCGCCGCCGGAAGAGTCGGAAGCTGCGAGCTCACGCCGAGATTATCTCCCGGCCGAAGACCTCTCCGAAGCGCGCGGCGACCCGCGACGCCACGTCGGCGAGCGCCGGCGCGCGGCCGAGACGGCGCTCCATCGTCGTGACGCCGCCGTCGGTGATGCCGCACGGCACGATGCCGCCGAAGAAGGGGAGCGGCTCGTTCGTGACGTTCAGAGCGAAGCCGTGCGTCGTGACCCAGCGCGAGATGTGGATTCCGATGGCGGCGATCTTGTCGTTGCCGACCCAGAGCGACGAGACGCGGTCGCGGACCGTCGAGCGCTCGGCCGCGATCCCGAAGTCGGCGAGCGTGCGGCGCAGGACCTCCTCGAGGTCCGTCACGTAGCGCTTGACGTCGCGGCGGTCGGGATCGAGGTTCACGATCGGATAGCCGACGAGCTGTCCGGGTCCGTGGTAGGTGACCTTGCCGCCGCGGTCGCTCTCGATCACCTCGATTCGGAGGCTGTTGCACCGCTCGGGCGTGAAGAGAACGTCCGCGCGCGACCCGTTTCGCCCGAGCGTGAAGACGGGCTCGTGCTCGAGGAGAAAGAGCGTCTCCACGCCGCCGGCCTTGACCTCCTCGGCCGCCTGACGCTGGAGCTCCAGCGCGTCGGCGTAGGAAATGCGGCCGAGCCAACGGGCCCTTGAGGGGCGTGCAACGGCGGCTGCAAGCGTTTCCATCGGCATCAGTCTACCGTTCTGCGTCGCAGGGCGCCGCGCGGAGCATAGAGAAGGAGGACGGGATCCCAGTAGGGAATCCGATATCGCCAGACGACGATCAGAGCCACGTGTGACGCGAACGTCGCCGCGAGAAACGCGATCGAGAACGCGTCGATGCCGGGCCGCCCCGAGCCGAGGACGAAGCCTCGGATGGCGAAGAGGGTCACTGCGGTCCCGATCCCGCCCGCCGCGAGGACGACCCAGCGCGGCCAGAAGAGCGGGTCCGGATAGGGGCGGACGAAGTTCCACGCCTTCCGGAGGAGCAATCGGATCCAGCCGAGGGGATCCTGCGATCTTTCGGAAATCGCTTTCCGGACGAAGTACCAGGATCGCTCGGAGCGCGATTCCACGCCGGCACGGTCGAGAGCCGAGGTCTCGCGGGCAAGATCGGCGAACGCCGCGCGGCTCCATTCGAGATACTGCGATCGACTCCGGATCTCGTAGAACCGCACGG
>CAWGKP010000007.1:0-672296 GCA_963823185.1 uncultured Acidobacteriota bacterium | reverse complement strand
CATCGGAAGTTCCAGTAGATTTTAGGCCCTAAATCTTCATAACACCCCGATTTGACGCGGGTATCATTGCACTCAGACTTTTTCTTAAATGTAGGCATGTTAATTTCATATAATGTATATTTACATTGTTGACATGGCATTGTATCGCATGTATATGTAGGCATGTTTATTGCCAAAGTCATCTCCAAAGGCAAACATGGCAAGTCCTACACCTCCATCCTCCTGCGCGAGTCCTTCCGCGTCGGCTCCGCCGTCAAATCCAAAACCCTCGCCGTCCTGACCCATCTGCCCGCTCACGTCCTGGAGGCCGTCCGCCGCGCCATCGCTCAACCCGCCGACTCGCTCGCCAAAGTGGCCAACGCCTCCGACGGCTCTTTGCGCCTGCGTCAGGCCGAGAGCTTCGGCGCCCTCTGGACCGTCGATCAACTCGCCCAGCAACTGGGCATCAAGAAAGCCCTGGGCGTAACCCGCGAGGCCGAACTCAGTTACTGGCAGGTCCTGGCCCGCGTGCTCCGGCCGGGTTCTTCCCTGCTGGCCATGGTCCGCTTGGCCACCACGTGCGCGGCGGCCGCGCTGCTGGGCTGGCGCCGCGCCTTCACCGAAGACGATCTCTATGCCAATGGCTCCTGGCTGGAAGGCCGCCATCCCGTCATCGAACGCCGCCTCTGGCAAGCCCGTCCCGCCCAGCCCAAGGACCAACTCTTTCTCTACGATGTGACCAGCAGCTATTTGGAGGGCGACTACAACGCCTTGGCGGCCTGGGGATATAATCGCGACCACAAGGAAGGCAAAAAACAGCTCGTGGTCGGCCTGTTGACCGACAGCCAGGGCGAGCCGGTCTCCATCCAGGTTTATCGGGGCAACACCAGCGACCTCAAGACCTTCGGCCAGCAGGTCCATAAGATCAAAAAGGAGCTGGGCTGTGAGGGCGTCACCCTGGTGGGCGACCGGGGCATGATTCGCACCGACCAAAAGGCGGCGGCTCAGAAGGCGGACTTTCATTTCGTCACCGCCCTGACCAAGCCGCAGATCCAAAAGCTATTGGCCGACCAGGTGCTCCAACTGGAGTTGTTCGAGGAGAAAGTCCACGAGGTCCTCGGCGAGGACGGCCGGCGCTTTGTGCTGCGCCGCAATCCGGTGCGGCAACAGGAATTCAAGCGGACGCGGGAGCAGAAGCAACAATCGCTGGAAGCCGCGCTCAAGAAAGCCAACACCTTCCTCGATGAGCACCCGCGCGCCAAGGTGGCCACCCAGCGCCGAAAGTTGGCCGCCCGGCTGGAAAGTTTGAAGGTGCAAGACTGGCTAAAACTGACCCTCAAGAAACAACGGCTGGTTCTCACCCTCGATGCTCCAGCGCTCCAAGCCGCCGCTCAGTTGGACGGTTGCTACGTCGTGGAGACCGATCTCAAAGCCCCGCAGGCCGACGCGCAGACCATCCATGATCGCTATAAAGACCTGGCCTTTGTGGAGCGGGATTTCCGCACGCTCAAAACCGGCCATCTGGAGTTTCGACCGTGGTTCGTTTGCACCGAGGATAATACTCAAGCCCACGCCCTGACTTCGATGTTGGCCTTAAAGGTACGCCGCCATTTGGAGCGCGCGTGGTGGTCGCTGGAAGTCACGGTGGAAGAAGGCTTGCGCGAACTCGAAACGCTCTGCGTCATGGAACTGGTTCATCCGCAGAGCGGAGAAGTGGTGGCCCGCCAAGTGCCCGAGCCCAGCGCGCGCCAAAAGCAATTGCTGGACGCACTGAAGCTGGCGACTGCCGGCCACGGTGCCCCAAGCCGAAGTGATCGTAGGCACGCGCAAGAAAATCAACAAGGCGCGCAAAACCCTTGAAAAATAAGGCCCAATCCAGCGTTTATGCCTCGATTCTTAATGGAACTTCCGCTCCAAACCTGCCGTTCCTGGTGTAGCTCAGGTGCGGTTTCCGGGCGCACCTGCAACAAACGGCGAAGTCCTTACCAGCAACGATCCAGTCGCAGGGGAGCGCGCCCGCCTCGGGCGCCGTGGCTGGCGCCCTCGCCAGCCACCTTTGGGGCGACCACAGCCCGGCCCACCCGGCGAGGGCTCCGGGTGAGGGCGCCGTCCCCGGCGACAACATCATTGATACACTTTCACCCCTGCGCCGGCGCAGTACACAAAAAGAGGCCGGGGAGTAACTCCCCGGCCTCTGTGAATCTCAGGCCGCTAAGCGGCGACTAACCCCATCAGGTTAGGTCATCCTCACGCGGAAGAACCGCGTGGGCGCCACCGCATTCGGCACCACCGTTGCCGGGTTGCCTGTGAAGCTGGACTTGAACCAAGGTCCGGCAGGCGAGTAAGCCTCCCAGAGTTCGCCCTCGCCGGTCCACGACACAAGAACGTCTGTGCCGGAGACGACAGGGTTGTTTAGCTGCGGCGCAGGTAGCGCGCCCGCGTAATGGACATCGCGCGTGATCCAGGCCTTGACCGGGCCGGCGGGATCGCCGACCAGGAAATCGCCCAGAGCCGGGTCGCGGACGAACCATTCGCAATTTGCGCCGCCACCGCCATTTTCCCAGACCAGGCGGAACGGATAAACGCCCGGCTGCGGGACCGTGAACCCGAAGAGCACGTCCGAGGCGCCCTTACCTGGTCAATACCGCCGACGATTGGGCTGCAATCCTGGGCGGTGATGCGGGCGATCAGCGGGCTGCTGGCGGCCGTTGTGGCGTTGGCGATGATGTTCGTTCCATTCGCGTAGTTCACCCAGAGGCTGGGATCGTGTTGGTGCGCATCCGTGCCACCCATGGTTCCGGGAACTCGTTGGCGGGGGTATCATTGGCCGAGTTGTTGGCAATGATCACCGCCACGGCGCCGGCTTGCTGGGCAATCTTGCATTTCTCGGTGAAGGCGGTTGCCGCGCTGGATGAGGGCGATGTTCCCGCTCATGGCGCTGGCGTTGAGCGGCGTGCTGCGCATCAATCGGATCGGCGATGACCACGTGGGCGATGATGGGAACCGTTGAGGACGGCGTAACGCCGAACCCCTGTTGCCATCTCAGTCTGCCGTGGTGGTGTACATAGCGGTCATTTCGCCGGCAAGGCAGGCCGGGGCCAAAAAGGCCAGCGGGCTCTTTCCGGGCGATCCTTGGTCACCCACGGTGACGCGGAAGCCGTCATCGCTGCTACGCCCATGACGTAGTAGCCGGCCTTCGAGAACTCCAGGAAGGTCTTCGCTTCGATGGCATCGTTGTTCATGGTCGGTGTGGTACCACAACGGACGTTCGTATATAACGCCCAGGCCCGGGAACAAAGCGTCCGGCCAAGTGGACGTCACGAAATTACCGGCCGTAGGCGCGGTAGTGGGCGTGGGGTCATTCGAGGAGAAGTTGATCACCCCGGGCAACCACATAGCGCCCTTGTTGGTGAACTGGGTCAGATCAGCCACATTCACCCCATAGAGTCCCTGCAGGGCCATATCGGCCATGCGGCTGTTGTTTTGCCAGCCATTGTAGATGTTGGTGTTCGGGCTCTGGAAGACCTTGACCGCGAAGCCCTGATTGGTACCCGAACCCGGAGGCGTCCAGAGGCTTGCCGGCAGCGTGATTCCGCCGTTGGGCGCTGCCGTTGTGGTGAATGTCCACGTCGTGCAGAACGGTCCACCGGCCGATGTGGAATAGCACAGCGTCGCCGTATGGTTGGTGGCCGGGAGCACGTCGTAGGTGATCGTCGTGATCCCATTGGCCTTGCTGGTCGTCGGGGTGACGGCCACACCATCAATGGTGAGCGTGATGCTGCCATCCGTGACGGGCGTGCCGTTATCCGACAGCTTAACCTGCAAACTGCCCAGGTTGTTGCCGGTACCCGAGCCTGGAGTGGGTGTGACTGCAGTGATACCCGCCGCCAGCGCCGGTCCTTTGTAATAGGCCGTGACCGCTGTGTCTTGAGGCGCGGCCGGGTCGTTGATTAGTATCCTCGATCCGTCTGGCTGCACCACCGTCCACTCGCATTGCACCCGCCGCTGCCGTTCTCCCAGATCAAGCGGAACGGGTAGTAACCAGCGGTGGTGATGACGAACGAGAACGAGGTGCCCACCCGCCACCGATACCGGCGCCGCGGCCGCCATTGAACTGGCCGAGGTTGAGGGCGAACCAATCCGCTGGATTGGGTCCTACGGTGACTTTGAACCCATCATCGCTATTCACGCACATGGTATAGACGCCGGGCTGCGTGAATTGGAGGTAGGTCAGCATTTCGATGGACGAGTTGTCCGTCTGGTTATTGGCGCCGGGGATGCCCGGGAAATGGATGTCCGGGTAGTTGGGGAAGAACTGTGTCTGGGGTTGGAAGTCCCCGTCATGGCTGGTGCCGATATCGAAGTTGACAAGGCCGGTGTAATCGAAATAGGCCCCATCATTGAGGATGGACAGATCGGCGTTGTTGGGCCCATGCAGGCCGGCGAGCTGCTCCTCGGTATAAGCGACGGTGTTGAACGCGCTGACCCGGGGACTGCCACGGCCGGTATTGGAAGCCTTTATCCGCAGTGTTCACGCCCGTGACTGCCCAGGCGCTAGTTCACGACTGGGATGGGGTTGGTCGCCACCGTGAAGCTCCAGGTGTTGGTGAAGGAGCCGCCGCCGCGGTGCTATAGACGAATTGCGCGGTATTGGGGCCCGCAGGTAGCGGACTCGTGACCGGCAATGTCACTGTCGTCACTTTCGGTGTGCCTGTGCTCTGGCTAACTACCGGGGTCATCGCCGTTCCATTGATGGTCACCGCAATGCTGCTGGGGGTGACTGTCGTGCTGCCATCAGTCAACTGGACGCCAAACGCATTCGGGGTCAACCCCGTCGCCGCCGGATACGGCAAGACGCCGGTTGCCCCGGCCGCCGGGCAGAACGCCGAGACATAAGCCGGCAGGGCTGGGCCTTTGTAGAACGCCTTCACGCCCGGTATCCTGGGTGGATTCGGGTCGTTGAGCAGGATTTTCGTCCCGTCAGGCCACCACCACAAACCACTCGCAATTTGCGCCGTTGCCGCCCGAGGCCGAGCCGTTGCCGTTTTCCCAGAACATGCGGACCGGGTAAATCCCCGCGGCCGGCACGTAGAAGCTGAAAGTCGTGTCCGCCGAACCGCGGCCACCGCTGAACTCGCCGAGGATCTGACTGGTAGTCCAATCCGAAGGATTCACGCCCGAATAACACAGCAAAGCCGTCATCGCTGTTGACCCCCATCGTATAGGTGCCCGCCGCAGCGAACTGGAGGAAGCAAACGATGTCAATGGACTCGTTGCCGATGTCCGGAATGTCGGTGCCGAGGGTCATGCCGGGGAAAGTCGCGTCGGGATAGCCGTTGCCGGAGTTGAAGTCGCCAGCGTCACCGCCGGTGCCAGCGTCGAGCTGCTGAAGTTAACCGACGTTCGGCAAAGTGCATAAAGCCGCCGTCGGTTGCGGTGGTCAAGTTGGCCGCGTTGGGGCCGTGCAGGCCGGAGAGTTGCTCCAGAGTCCACCGGGTGTTGTTGGGCTGTCCGGCAGAGTTGGGCCAAACGCGGGACTCGAAGGGCTTGAGGCGGAAGCCGGGCTGGTTTAGTCTACGCCGGTTGCGGCCCGGATCGGCAGGAAGTAGCCGCCGACCGTGAAGTTCCAGGTGTTGGTGAAGGTGCCCGCCGCCGGTGGTCGTATAGACCAACATGCGCCGTATGGCTCCGATGGCAGCAAATAGCCGGAAGGCGCCCCAATCGTGGTAACCGCGCCAGACTTGCTGACAGACGGCAGTCGTGAACTGCGCGCCATCCAGGTACAGCATGGGCGTGCCGGTAACCGTGGTGCCGAGATCGGTGATATCCGCGCTAAACTGGTCCGCGCGGTATGCGGTCCGGCGGGATTGGGCGAAGGTCCGAGACGAAGGCCGGGAGCGCCGGGCCGCTGTAGTAGGCCGTGACGCCCGACGTGTTGGTCGGGGACGGATCGTTGAGCAGCATGCCGATCCCGTCCTTGACCACGAACCACTCGGCATTGGCCCCGCCCGTCCCCGTTCTCCCACATGAGGCGCACGGGATAGTAGTTGGCCGTATTGGTAACAATGATGGTGAAGATCGTGCCACCATTGGGCGGACCGGCTGCGCCGCGGCCGCCGTTGAACTGCCCGAGCTCGCGAACCCCAATCCGCGGGATTGGGCCCCACGGTCACCTTGAAGCCGTCGTCGCTGTTCACGCCCATGTATAGACGCCCGCAGCGGGGAACTTCAGGAAACAATGGATGTTCCGCGGCACTGTTGTTAATGTCGGTCAGGCCGTTACCCTCGGGTGAGGCCGGGCCAGGGATAATCCGGATAGCCGTTGCCCTAGGTGAACTTGCCATCCGAATTGAGGCCGTAGTCAATATTGGCCCGCCGTTACGCCGGTATTGTCGCCGTTGACATAATCGAAATAGCCGTTGTCGGTGAACGACGTGGTGTCGGCCACGTTCGCTCCTTGCAGGCCGTTCAGTTGCTCTTTGGCCCACCAGTTATCGTTGAACTCAGTGAGCGTGTGGTCTGCCAGGTCCGCATGCGGAAACCGGGCTTGTCTCGTGTCCACGCCCGTTACCGCCGAGTTGAGTTGACGACAGTGTAGCCCCCGACCGTGAAGGACAGGCTGGGGCTGGTTGTCACCCGGCCAAATGTGTCGGTCACCGTCGCCACCACCGTGTGGGTGGAGCCGGGCACAAGGAGCGTCGGATAGCCGATAGTAAATTACCAATGGGGTGCCGCCGGTCTTGGACGCTGCCGCGGGGACTGCGGCGACCGCCGTCAATGCTGATGGTGGCGGGCGCGTTGGTCAGATATACCAGTGCTCCCGGAGTCGAAGAATGTAACCTGGACACCGTCGGGCAAGACCCGTGGCAGCGCCGGCGACGACGTTCTGCGCAACGGTGGTGGTAATGGTAATGTCATCCACATCCTGGTTTTCGTTCAAACCGCCGGTCCGGCCCGCCATGACCAATTGGCCCGGGCTCGGACAGTAGCCGGTCGCGAAGTTGGTGAGGATCTGGAAGTCCTTGTAATAGACGTTCAGCAAGCCGTTCGTGCTGAGGTTGACCACCAAATGAGCCCAGCCCAGGCTAAGATACGAGCCGGGGTTGTCCGCGTCTATTGGGCCGGTCTGGAGGGAGGTCGGGTCCGTGACCGACCCGTTTTGGTTCGTCATCGGGAATTGGAACACCTGCACGCCATCCACCCAAATATCCAAGGCACTGGGGTCTGGGGGGGTGGTGCCGTTGTCGTAGGCGTCAAAGCCGACGGCAATCCCCGTCCTCGTGCCTTCCTCCGCGTCACTGTTGCCTGGAGTGGATCGAGTTATAACAGGATAGGGTTGGGGACGGGGGAACGGGCATAGCTGATGCTGAAGCCATCCGCCGGGGTGGTCGAGCCATTCCCGATCCGGACCCAGCAATCGAACGTAAACGCCTTGGACGACCGCGCCGTTATCGAAGTCCGGGAAGATGACGGTGCCCGATTGGCTGTTAACGGCGGGGGTGATCTCCAAAAAGCCGTCACTGGCGTTGGTGTTCGCGTCGTAGGATCTGCCGTCATAGCCTATCCACGCGGCGGAGCCGGCCACCGAAGTCACGAGCCCGGCGCCGTATCGGTTCCTGGTTAAAGTCAATGACGGTTGTACTGGCCTGGGCCGCCGCTCCGGAGAGCAACGCCAGGCAAAGCGCAGCCCGAGTCAGGCTGAGCATGCTGGATTTTCTATTTGGCACAGGGGTAGAGTGCCGTGGTTTATTTAACTGCATGGATGGGTCCTTTCTTCAGTTTCTAGTGGTGAGGGGAACAGTCGGAACCTTCTGCTCTGCGGAGACACAACCACAACAGGTGGCTATGCCGATGCGGCAGCCGGAAAGAATCTCCGGTAACGGTCCCCAACGATGCGGATACTTATTCATCGTCTTTAACTGTTGCCAATTTGGGTTTTTATCCCTCTGGGCCTTGCCGGTCAAGGAAATAAAATAAAAAATGCATCCGCTCAGGTACGGATGCCACGGAGGCCCCGATGGCCAAAAAACGGATTCGCCGTCCGCAGTGGAATCCTCTTGAACAGCTCCGTCAGGAGCGACATGTCTATAGCACACGCCTCCCAGATTCTCGCCGAAGCTCCGTTAGGAGCGCCATGCCTATTGCAAGTGCGCCCTGGGCCACCCTTTGGTGGAGTTGAATAAGTTTGGGTGATTAAAAGCGGGCAGGGTGTAGGCACGGTGTTTCCACGGTGTTGGGACGGTGGAGGAACGGGGTAAAAACCCGGGCGGTAGGAGGCCCCTGAGAATGGTAATAGGATTAGGTGATATAATGGCAAGTGAGGGAGAACAAACGCGCCCCAGAACCTCGCCGAAGCTCCGTCAGGAGCGACATGTCTATAGCAAACGCACCCCGGAACCGCACCCAGCCCAGTTCTTTCACAGTCTCTGGACCTTCTCATTAGCACCGCGGCTTCAGCCCGGTGGGCGGACGCGCCTGCGTCGTTTCAACTGTTTCAACAGTTTGTCACATTGGTCGGCAAGCCGTTGAAACGGCTGAACGGCGTTTGCCCTGCCAGCCACCGGGCTGAAGCCGCGGTGCTAATGAGACCCGCCCGCCGAGGAAATATGGAAGCTAGTGCTTGCTTGCACTGATAAGCGATATGAAAGCGGCAGGGGACAGCCGCACTCCAAGACGCTTCGCGTTTTCCGGCGCATAGGCGGGCGCGCTAGCGTCTTGGAGTGCGGCTGTCCCCTGCCGCTTTCCGTTGTATCGCGAATTTGTGCAATTAGGCACTAGCTCCGTCAGGAGCGCCATGTGTCGTGTCGAGGGTCTCGCCAAGACGCCCCCCCTCGCGAACATCTCAATGCCGCCCCTGGCGGGTCCGCCTCAACTACTGTTGCTGTCTTCCACCCCTAAGCAACCGTTCAATCTCCTCTCGCTTTGGCGCCGAAGTCTGCGCTCCCAGGCGTGTGACCGAGATTGCCGCCGCCGCGCTGGCGAAACGGGCGGCATCCAGCAACGACCTGCCCTCGGCGAGCGCCACGGCCAGCGTGCCGTTGAACACGTCACCGGCGGCGGTCGTATCAACCGGCTTGACCTTGTGTCCGTTGACCAGGCCTCGCGGCGTGCCTGCCGGCCACGAAGGCGCCGCGGGCGCCCAGGGTGATGATCACGTTCTGCACGCCGCGAGCCAGGAGCGCATCGGCCGCCTTCGCCGCCGCCGCTTCGTCGTTCACCGGCAGGCCGGTGAGCAGCTCGGCCTCGCTCTCGTTCGGGGTGAGCAGATATACGCGCGCGAAGCAGTTCGTCGGGCAAAGGCCGAGCGGGCGCGGGATTGAGAATCACCTGCGCCCCGGCGATGGCGGCGAGCTTCGGCTGCGGCCTCGACCGTCTTGAGCGGCGTCTCCAGTTGCAAGACGACGACCTTGGCCTGGCGAAAGGCGTTCTTGGCCTTCCTCAAATCGGCCGGAAGTCAGGTTGGCATTGGCCCCCGAAGCGACGGCGATGCTGTTCTCACCGTTCTGGCCGACGAAGATCAACGCCACGCCCGAGGGGCTGGCCGGGTCGCGCACCACATACTCCACATTGATGCCGTCGGCGATAAAGCCGGCGACCGCCTTGTCGCCGAACATGTCCTGGCCGACGCGGGCAATGAAAGTAACGTCGCCCCCGGCCCGGGCGGCGCCGACCGCCTGGTTGGCCCCCTTGCCGCCCGCCGCGCTGGCGAATTCGCCGCCGAGGATGGTTTCGCCCGGCTTGGGGATGCGCTCGACTTTAATGATCATGTCGGTGTTCGAGCTGCCGACAACGAGGATCGAGTTCTTGCTCATAGAGGGAATGGAGTAATGGAGTGGTGGAGTGATGGAGTATTGGATAGGGGGCTCTTATAGCTTCGAGGCGATGAGGATACCGAGTCCCAGCAGGTAGAAGCAGAACATCGCGGCCAGGAATTTGTTGGTTCCCGGGGGCGCGCCTTTGAATTCCTTCCAGATGAACACGCCCCAGAACGCGCCGATCATTGTCGCCCCTTGCCCGAGTCCGTAGGCCAGCGCCGGGTCCGCCTTGGTGGCGGCGATGATGCTGAAGCTCATGCCGATGTTCCAGATGACGCCGCCGAGAATGCCGATGAGGTGCAGCCGGGCATTGCCTTTGCTGAAATAATCGCCGAACGGCACCGGCGCGCCCGAGAGCGGCTTGATCATCATGATGCTGTTCCAGATGAAATTGGAGAGCAGCAGGCCGGCGGAGAACAACACGATGGCCGTGTAGGGACTCAGCTTGCCGGCTTCCAGCACCTTGGTCGCGGGGTCAATCCTGCCCATCGCCTGGGCGACGAAGCTGTAAAACCAGCCCATGAGCAGCCCCGCCGCCACCGAGATCACAATGCCTTTGGCGGGAGTCTTCTGGCCGCTGCTGGCCAGCCGCTTGTAAGCCAGCGCCGTCGAGAATGATGGCGATCATGACGCCGGCGACGCCCAGGGCGAGCATGGGGACGTTGCCTTGCCGGGTCGCCAGGTAGGTGGTGATCACGCCCAGCACGAGCGCCAGGCCCACCCCCACCGGAAAGGCCACCGCCAGCCCCGCGATATCAATCGCGGCGACCAGCAGGATATTGGACAAGTTGAAGATCACTCCCCCCAGGAACGCCGAGCCGAGCCATTTGCTGTCGGCTTGTTGCAGGTCGGCGAGGAAGCCGCGCCCGCCGCTGCCGGTGCTGCCCATGGTGAACGCCAGCAGGAGCGCCAGCAGCAGCACGCCGATGGCGTAGTCCCAGTAGAAGAGCTGGAAACGCCATTCCTTGGTGGCGAGCTTTTGGGTGTTGGCCCACGACCCCCAGCACAGCATCGTGATGAGGCACATGGCGACCGCTACGGGATAGGATTCGACGATGATCATAATAAGTTGGTATTAGGTGTATTCGATATCCGCGTGCGTATGATAGCGCTCCGCGCAAGGGTGTCGAGGCTGAATGGCACTCAGTTAAGCTCCAGTGGATTTCGGCCTCGGGAAAAGCTCCGTTAGGAGCGCCATGTCTATAGCAGCGGAGCCCACACCAGTCTCCAAGCTCCGTCAGGAGCGCCATGTCTATAGAAACGGCGCCCACACCAGTCTCCAAGCTCCGTCAGGAGCGCCATGTCTATAGAAGCGGCGCCCCACAACACCCTCCAAGCTCCGTCAGGAGCGGCATGTGTGGCTTCGAATGCCTGGCTGCGACGGTGTTTATGGCACCCCTTCCCATGCCGCTCCTGATGGAGCTTGTTTCATGTGGGGGCGGATTCGGCTATAGACATGCCGCTCCTGACGGAGCTGTGCATCCGGGCCAACCGCCCATCCGCCGAAAACAGCGCGGAGCCTGACTAAGCGCTATTCGCGTCGAGCACTAGCTTTTTGCTTCCCTCGCGGTGCTGCCGTTTCTAATGTGCTGTCCGTGACTGTCGAAACTGCTCTTACTTTTATGAAACGAATGATCCTGCTGCCGCTCGGCTTCGGAATGCTGGCCTCGGTCCACGCCGGCCTCATGGATGACCTCGCCAAACCTCAAGAGGGCCGCTCCATGCGCGCCACCTCCACCATGCGCGTCGGTGAGGTCCGCCGCGGCGGCGAGCAGAAGCTCAATCCCAAGGCCGAGCCGCGCGGCGACCTCGATGAGCAGAGCAACTGGGACAACTTCCGCGTCGCCCCCGGCCAAACGCACGTGCTGCTGGACGAGCAGGGGCCGGGCGTCATCACCCACATCTGGATCACCTTCCTCGGGCCGGAGCCGCAGGACTGGGCCAAACAAGGCTCGGCCAACCACCAGGAGATGCTGCTGCGGATGTATTGGGATGGCAACCCCCGGCCGGCCGTCGAGGCGCCCGTGGGCGACTTCTTTGCGAACTGCTTCGGCGAGCGCCGCGAGGTGGTCAGCTTGCCGGTGGTCGTGGATGACGGGGACGCCTACAACTGCTTTTGGCAGATGCCCTTCCGGAAATCGGCCCGGATTGAAATCGTCAACCAGAGCGAGAAGCCCATCAGCCTGCTCTATTACAACATTGATTGGATCAAGAAGGACAAGCTCCCCAAGCACACGCCCTATTTCTACGCGCAATACCGCCAGGAATATCCCGGCCGAGCATGGGAAGGATTACGTGCTCCTGGACACCAAAGGCAAAGGCCACTACGTGGGCACGGTCCTGGCCGTGCGCACCCGCAGCCCCTCGTGGTTTGGCGAGGGCGACGAGAAGATCTACATTGATGGCGAGGCCAAGGCCTCCATCTGGGGCACGGGCACGGAGGATTATTTCCTCTGCGCCTGGGGATTGAAGCAAACCAGCACGCCCTACTTCGGCGTGCCCTATTTCGACCAGTGGGGCATCGTCGGCGGCCACACCAGCGCCTATCGCTGGCACCTCAATGACCCCATCGTCTTCAACAAGGGCATCAAGGTCACCTTCGAGCACTTCGGCTGGATTTCCCCGGACGAAAACCCTGACCACAAAACCATGAGTTGGAACGAGCGCGAAGACGACTATTCCAGCGTCGCCTTCTGGTACCAGACCGGCCAGCCCACCTTCACCGCCCGCGCCCCGGACGCCCGCGAACGCAAGCTGCCCAGCCTGGAACGCGTGACGGCCTACGCGCGGGACTTCGCCGACGGCCAGCATCATGGCGCCGGCGAGGCCGCGCCTCAGCGGCTCGATTTTTATGACGGTCCGCAACTGCTCTACCAACCCAAGGCAGGCCGACGGCGCCTGGCTGGAGATTCCGTTCGAGGTGAAGCAGAAGGAACCTCTGCGGCTGCTGCTGAACATGACCAAGGCCCCCGACTTCGGCCAATACCAGGCCTTCCTCAACGGCGTGAAGCTCGGCCCACCGATGGATGTCTACAATGCCAAAGTCGTCAACGAGGAGTTTCACCTGCTCGACTTCTGGCCCGAGCCGGGGACCTACACGCTGCGGCTGGAGTGCGTGGGCAAGAATCCCCAGTCGGCTGGCTACTACCTCGGCCTCGAGTCGGTGCGCCTCCGCGAGCGCCGTCCGCGCGTCTCACAATACGGCTTCGACAAGGACAACGACTGGCGCAAAGACCCGAACTCTACAACTGAGATGCGCACCTGTTCCTACCTGAGTCAGCCGCCGACGCGCGGTCGCGGCGCAATCCTGTCACTGCGGATGGGTGTGGTCGCCGACTGCCGTCGGCGGCTCCAGTCGTTGCCTGCCTGCTACTTCTCCCTGTTCTTGTTGGGATTCGTCTCTCTCCTTGTAGGCTTTGAGGGACTGTCCTTCGGCAAGAACCAGCCTCCGTCAGCTCCGCGCAGACTCTCCCGGCCTCGGTTGACCTGCGGCCCGCCTTCGATAAGTGGGGACTCGCGCGCCGCACGCAAGGCAAACGGGGCACCTGTTCGGTGTTCACAGTGACGGGCGCCTTGGAATTTGCGGCAGCCAATAAGCAGCACCACGGCGAGCGGTTCAGCGTCGAATTCCTTAACTGGGCCGCCAACAAGGTTACCGGCGAGGATGAGGACGGCAGCTTCTTTTCCGACCTGTGGAAGGGCTATGCCACTTACGGTATTTGCGGGGAGAAGACCCTGCCTTATCGCCCCGAGTTTGACCGGGCCTTGACGCCGAGCCCGGAGGCGCTGGCCGACGCGAAGGCCCGCCTGCCCCTCGGCCTCCGGCACCACTGGATCAAAGAGTGGAACGTCAACACCGGGCTGACCGACGAGCACCTTCAGGCGATCAAACGCACCCTCAGCCAGGGCTGGCCTGTCTGCGGCGGTTTCCGCTGGCCCAAACAGCCGAAATGGTCCGACGACGTGCTCCAGATGTGCCCCGCGGATGCGGTTTTCGACGGCCATAGCCTGCTGCTGGTCGGCTACCGCGCTGACACCAACCAACCCGGGGGCGGCGTCTTCCTTTTTCGCAACACCAACAACGGGGGCCGGGACGGCTTTATGCCTTACGCTTACGCGCAGGCCTACATGAATGATGCGGTGTGGATTGATTCCGCTGCCCCGGCACTCATCCCCGACCCGCGTGCCGACAGTCTTCCGCGGACCCTTGGGGGCCATTGCCACACCTTTTGTCGGCCGCAATCGCCGCATCTCCAGCAATGAGCAGCCCGATTGGCATGACGCGAACCTGGATATGACGGTGCTTAAGCCGGGCCAGGTGCTCGAAATGCCCGTGCTCCACGGCCCGGGTGTGATCACCCACATCTGGTTCACCAGCCATGCCGGCCGGGTCAACGAACTCAACGCGTTGAGCCTGCGCATCTATTGGGATGGCCGCAAGGACCCGGCGGTGTCCGTGCCCCTGGGCGAGTTCTTCGCGGTAGGGCCAGGGCAGTCCAGCCGTGGTGGAGAGCGTTCCGGTGCAGGTCTCGCCCACCGGCGCCCTGGTGTGTTACTGGCGGATGCCCTTTGCCAAATCGGCCAGGATCGTCGTCGCCAATGACAATCCGGAACGCACCGCCGGGCTGTATTGGCAAGTGGATTAGGTCGAACTGGACGAACTGCCTCCCGACACTCCCTACTTCCATGCGCGCTATCGCCAGGAATACCCGGCCCAGGCTGGCCACGATTATCTGATCGCCGACCTGCAAGGCCGGGGCCAATACGTCGGCACCGTCATGTCCGTCACCCTCGGCCAGGACGGCTGGTGGGGTGAAGGGGACGACTTCTTCTACATTGACGGCGAGGCTGTTCCCAGCCTCCAGGGCACCGGCAGCGAAGATTATTTCAATGACGCCTGGGGCTTCCGCCCTCGCACCAGCCATTGGTTCGGCGCGCCGCGATGGCAAGGCGACAACGCCGGCGACAGCGGCGTCTGCTACCGGTGGCACGTGCTTGACCCGGTGGGGTTCACCAACTCCCTCAAGGTGACCATCGAACACAAAGGCAACCGCGCCGAAGATATTGAGGGGTTCTACCTGGAGCGGCCCGACTTCCTCAACAGCGTGGCCTTCTGGTATCAGACCGGTGAGCCGAAGGCCTTTGCCGATCTGCCGCCCTATCCTGAAAGACGAGTGCCTTGGCAATACCACCACCTGGTACGCGCCTTCCGCCAGGCCAAAGCCAGCGGCTCAGTTAAGCCGAAAGTCGAGTTCGGCGGCATGTTCGGCGCCCGGCCGGTGTTGGGCTGGACTAACAGGACCGTGGGGGCGCGTCTGACGGTGCCCTTTGAAGTCGAGTCTGCCGGCCGCTACGCCGTGCGGTTGACCGCCGGCGCCGCCCCCGGTTTTGGCGCCTGTGATATCGAATTGGACGGCAAAGTGGCACTTAAGCGGGCCGACTTCCGCGCCCCGGAGGACGACGAGCTGGACCTGGAGCTTGGCACACACGAGCTGGCCAAAGGCACTCACAAGCTCTCCTTCCACGCCGTCGCTACCGAGCGAGGCCACGCCGGGCCAATCGCCGTCGAAATGCTCCGCCTCCTGCCTTTGCCCCCGGAAGCCACCCGAGCCGTCAAAACTCACAACGAAGCCCACTTCATTCGCCTGGCCATTGGCCGCGCTATTTATGCCTACCGCCTGGCCTATGGCAAATTGCCCGACTCGCTTGAAGCAGTAGTCAAAGCCGGCCTCATGCCCCCTCGTTATCTCTCCGACGAAAACCAAAAGCCCCTCCGCTGCTGGCGCGAAGGCGATGCCCTGGCCGTCGAAAGCAACGGCCCGGAACCCTGGACCCATAGTTGGCAGGGCCTGGATGCCCGACGCTAAAATAGAAGGCTTAGCCTGGATAATTCACACCTCGCAGGATTCACCGACAGGGTGTAGCCGCCGACGGCAGTCGGCGCACTCTTTTCACAGCCAAGATGGCGCCGACTGCCGTCGGCGGCTACTTGAGTGTGAAATATCCGGTTTGCTTCATTCGCCAGGGAGTGCTACGGACCGCCTGGGGTGGTCGCGCCCCCGATTCACGTCCTCTTCATGTTCTCTTAAGGTTGAGCTTGCTAACATGCCCCGAATGGTAAAGACATGTCTCGGGGCCGTGGCTGTGTAGAGCACGCACTTCGGTAGGAAAACAGTAAGCAAAGGAAAACTATGAAGAGGATGAATCGTTGGTTGGGCTTGGTGGCTGCCGCCGCCATGCTGTGCTGGGTGTCCAGCAGTTCGCTGGCGCAAGATAATAACCCTGGCGGTCCTCCTGGCGGACCGGGAGGTCCCGGTGGACCGGGTAACAGGGGCGGTCCGGGGATGGGCCCAGGGGGCGGAGGTCCTGGGCCGATGAACTTCGATCCCGCGCAAATGCAACAGATGCTCCTGGAGCGCTACCGCCAAATGCTCGAGGTGACCGACGACACTGAATGGGCCGCCATTAAGCCGCTGGTTCAGAAAGTGATGGAGGCGCGGATGGCCGGGTTTGCCGGCATGGGTCGCGGGATGATGGGCGGCCCTGGCCGTGGCGGCCCGGGTGGAGGTCGCCCGGGCATGTTCGGCCAGACCATGCCCGAGGCGGAAGCGCTGCAGAAGGCAATTGACGCCAAGGCATCCAAAGCGGAGATCAAGGCCGCGCTCGCCAAGTTTGTCGCCGCCCGGCAGGCGAAACAGAATGAGCTGCAACAGGCGCAGGATAAGTTGCGCCAGGTCCTCACTGCCCGTCAGGAGGCCACGGCCACTCTAAACGGGTTGCTGTAGGGGCCAAATCCGCGATTTCCCAGGCATTGTCCTCGAGTCATCAGTTTGCCTTTTCAGCCGAGGCCCCCGATTCCGAGGACGTATTTTGAGCATCGGGCCAGGCGAAAAGGCAGACCATTCGTAACGCAGTCCGCCTGTTCGGCTTCTGAAGGCCCGAATTTCAGTTCGAGAATCTGTGTCGAAGCAAGCGGATTCAAGGTGGCCTGCAGATCATTGCTGGCCCTCCCGTGGCCGAATTGCAGTTCCGTGTCAACCGTCAGACGGAACCGCCCGTCGCCGCTCAGGAAGTAGTATCGCCGGTAGCGGTTGCAGAGTGACGGTTCGAGGTGATGCAAATACGACCGGAGCCCTTCCGGTAGTTGCGCGGCGTCGAAGATATTCTTCAAGAGCGGCAGGAGCGCGCCACCGTTGAGGAAGAAGGCGGGCAACGCGTGACTCAACTTCCCGCTTACCAGCCCGCGCTTGAGCTTACGTTCCAGGACGGGTCTTGCGATCTGCCCGGACGCCGGGCCGTACCAACGCACGCGGGTCTTGCTTCGGTTTGCCACGCCCACGAGGTTGTCGTGATAGTCCGACCGTCCGTGTGAATCGAGATAGATATTGTTCACGAATCGGGGCGGGTAGGCCTCGCGGAACGCCGCCGGATGCCGTCGCACGAGCGCCAGGACCTCGGCCAATACCAGTCCGTCGGCGACGAACTTGCGCTCGTAACGCGGGTTGGTAAGCATCGGTATCATGGCAGCCTCGCTTGGGGTTTTCAGTTGGACAGGCCCCGGTCGTCCAGGCAACTGACTCGCACCTCCGGGCTGATTCCCCGCAGGCGCTGCGAAAACTGCTCGAGGTGGGCGACCTCCTTGAATTCAACCACGAAAGCTGCCTCCAACTGATCCGCTGATTGGTCGAAGCGCTTCAGGCTCGCAGTTGCCCCCACGTCGGCCAGGGCCTGGAGGATCTGGATCGCCCCCAGTTTCGCCGCAGTGGGACTGGTGACGGTCAGGTAGAGATTCGGCTGCCCGGGGTTCGAGCGAAGCAGGCCGCGAATCGCGATGAGCGCCAGGATCATGGTCAGCGCCACAATCGTCACCACCGGCTGGCCGGCGCCCAGGCCCAGTCCGATGCTAATGGCCAGGAATAGAAAGGCCAGTTCCTCGGGCTCCTTGATCGCCGCCCGGAACCGCACGATGGACAGGGCCCCGACCAGGCCCAGTGACAGAGCCAGGGAGACCCAACAATACTGATAATCAGCGTGGTGGTTACGACCAGCACGAGGAAGTTCCGGGCGAACAGCGTGCGATTCGAGAGGGAATGTCCGAAGCGGATATAGGCCTGCCCCAGCACGCTGCCGAGGACGGCTGCCAGCGCAAGGCTTATCACCAGCTTGGGGAGCGAGGCCATCACCGCCGGGCTCCAGAAGAGTTCTCGAATAGTATCTTGGATTTGCATATGAATAGTGTGAGGTCGGTGTCGTTAGGTTATTCGGTTGTCATTCGCCGTCTGGTTCGCCCGGTGGTCCCAGACCGGGTGGCGGCCCAAAGCCCTGGGGCGGCCCATTGCGGAAAGGCGACAGGTCCTTGTTGATCCCCGCGCGCAGTTGCTCCTCCGTCAGCGCGCCGCTCTTATCGCTATTCCAGGCCTCAAACCATCTGACGAAACCTTGTGTGAATTCGTCCCGGGTTACGAACGAATGCTTCGCCGTATCCAGGGCTTCCAGGAAGATGTTCCCAAGAAACATGCCGGGGCCAAAACCGCCTGGACCTCCCGGCCCGCGAGGCGGACCACCCGGCCCTCCACCTGGAAAACCCATGCCGCCGACCACCATCCCCTGAGAGGTGCCCGCGAGTTGAGCCAGAACGGACCGAGTGCGAATCGCCGCGAACGGTTTTATCGGCTTGGTACCCGGCCCGCCAAAGGGCCCAAAGCCGCCGCCCGAAACGCTTTGCCCAGCCACTGCCTTATCGAGCCTGGCCAGCTTCTCCTCCGACTTATCCAGGACCGCCGGCTGAATCGCCAGCGAGATCTCGTTCACCTGGTTCGAGAATCGCGCCGGATTGAACAACGTCTGGCCCAGCTCCTTCAGGTTGGCGAGGTATGCTCTCTTGAATGCCGCGACCTTATACACCCGCTCCAGGAACCGGTTTTCACCATCCCAGGGCTTCTGGATGCTCAGGTTCTCACGCTGCTCCTGCGAACCTCGCATTGGAAACTGCCCAAACGAATGGCCTGGTCCCGACGGGATGAATTCGAGCAACTGGCTTTTCGGATGCAAATACAGGAAGAGGTTCTGCCCCGGCCCCAGAATGCCGTCCAGGTCGGAAAGCCACACCATCACCGCCATGAAACGCGCAAATTCAGGCAGGTCAAGATAATCCCCGATCCGGGCGGCGAACTGCGCGTCGTCGGCCTCCGTCACCAGCCGGCAAAAGTTCAATGACCGTCTGCACCTGTTCATCGAAGAGCGGCGTCTTTGGATCATAGGTCTGCTTGTACTGGACTGGACCCGGTGTGCCCGACGGATCGTCTGCACTCCCGGCTCCGAGAGGCCGAAGTGCTTCACCTTGCCCTGGGCAATGAGGTCCTTGACCGCTCCCGCGACGTCCTCGATCGGGACGGCCGGGTCGACGCGGTGCTGGTAGAAGAGATCGATGACGTCGGTCCGGAGTCGCTTGAGCGAGCCCTCGGCGACCTCCTTGATGTGCTCCGGCCGGCTATCGAGTGCGCTCCACCCCGATCCGCCGGGCTCGGGCGCCCAGCCGAATTTCGTGGCGATCACCACCCGGTCGCGGACCGGAGCGAGCGCTTCGCCCACGAGCTCTTCGTTCGTGAAGGGACCGTAGACCTCGGCGGTATCGAAGAAGGTGACGCCGCGGTCGACCGCGGTCCGAATGAGGGAGATCATCTCTCCTTTGTCGGCGGCCGGGCCGTACCCGAAGCTCATTCCCATGCAGCCGAGTCCCAGGGCCGAGACTTCGAGGCCGCATCTTCCGAGCGCGCGCTTTTGCATGGCGACTCCTTCGGCTACGACGCGGTCCGAACTCTATGCGTTTCGCGCGATCGCGCGGGCGAAGTCAGCTATCCGGCGGCTCAGAAGGCTCGGGGCGCCTTTGCGAGCGGCGCAGTACGCGTTCGGTCCGGCTGCCCCGCCGCACCCGAACGCCCGACGCCGTGAGATCCCCGATGGCCACGTCCAGGCGCACGTCGAGGCCGGCGGACTTCGACAGGCCGATCTTCTGGCTCGCGTACACGCTGCGGTGGCCGACGATGAGGAACGCGGTCGCCGCTGCGAGGGCCGCGTAGACGCCGAGCTCTGTCGGCAGCAGCTCCATTCCCATGACGGCCGCCGCGATCGGCGTGTTGGCCGCCGCCGCCACGACCGCCACGAACCCGAAGGGGGGCATGCGCCTGCGACGAGTCGTAACACGATATGTAAGATAACGGACCGACGACCGGATCGTGTGGGGAAGACAGAACGTGAAGAGGCTCGGAAACGCGGATTACCAGGCTCTCGCCGATTGGCGCCATGCTCTGCGCCGGTTCCTTCATGCCTCCGAGCAGTTCACGCGGACTGCGAAAGTCTCGCCGACGCAGTATCAGCTCCTCCTCTTCGTCCGCGGGTCTTCCGGCGGCGCCCCGGGAATCTCCGAGCTCGCCGACAAGCTCCAGATCAAGCATCAGAGCGCCGTCGGCCTCGTGGACCGATGCGAGAGAGCCGGCCTCGTCCGGCGCCGCCGCGACGCCGGAAACCGCCGGCGCGTTCTCGTGGAGCTGACAAACCGCGGCGCCCGATTGCTTTCCCAGCTCGCCGCCGAGCACCTCGGGGCCATCGAGCAGCTCGGACGAGCCTTCCTTCCGCCGCATCCCCGTTGGCGGAAAGGCTAGCGCGGGCGGCGCTCGCTCGCCCGAACTCGGGCGGCCGCCCGTCGGACGTCCGCGACCGCTCGCGGTGCCGCCTTCAGTGGGCCGGTTGCTCGCTCGGCTTCAGAATGGAGACGGACTCCGACCGCGGCCCCGCGAAAACGTTGTAGAGGAAGGCCAGGAGGAGCCCGGCAACGAATCCGTCCACAAACGCCCACGCGCCGCCGATCAGGCCGCCCAGCAAAGTCGAGGCGTAGCCGACGTAAACGCTCGAGAGCACGTCGACGAGGCGCCCTCCCCACCCGATGCCGGATACCCAGCCGAGAAGCAGCACACCGATTCCCCACGTCAGGCCGGCCGCCAGCGCGACCGGAACAATCCGCAACCGCATCAGGATCCCCTCCTGACCCTGCAAACCTATCGTATTACGATATATATTTCAGCTATGGTCGACGTCGGTCTTCCGGGCCGGCCGATCGGGCCTCGAGACGGAAATCGGAGGGCGCGATGGCGCGTTGGAATCTTCGGGACGAATCGTGAGCGCCATCCCGAAGAGTGCGACTCCGCTTCGCGCCGCCGAGACGGACCCGACGGCCCGCGATGGCCCGCCCGACACCGACGTCGCGCGGATCGACGCGCTGGACCGACGGTCGGCGATCCGATGGATGGCGCTGGCGTGGATCGGCTTCACCGCCGCGACCGCCGTCGGTCTGACCGCCATGGTCCGTTTCCTCTTTCCGAACGTCCTCTTCGAGCCGCCGACGCGATTCAAGGCCGGCGACCCGTCGAGCTACGGCGTCGGAGTCGACGAGCGATGGAAGGAGAAGTTCGGCGTCTGGATCGTGCGCAGCACCGACAAGATCTACGCGCTCATCGCCGTCTGCACGCACCTGGGATGCACGCCGAACTGGCTTCCCGCGCAGAACAAGTTCAAGTGTCCCTGTCACGGGTCGGGCTACTACGTCTCGGGAATCAACTTCGAAGGGCCGACTCCCCGTCCGCTCGAGCGCGCCGAGATCACGCTCTCCCCCGACGACGGACAGATCGTGGTCGACAAGGCGCTGCGATTTCTCTACGAGCGCGGCCAGTGGAGCGACCCGAAGGCCTTCATCGCGCTGACGTGACCGCGCGATCCGGCCCGGGTCCCGCTTTCCCTTCTTTCGGCGGCCGTGCTATTCTTCGCGCCCTCTCGCGTGGGGCTGTAGCTCAGCTGGGAGAGCGCCTGAATGGCATTCAGGAGGTCGACGGTTCGATCCCGTTCAGCTCCACCAGTTGCCACCTCGACTTCGATTTCCGCCGGGAACGACCGATTGCGGAGCTGCGTCTGGTTCGAACCGTCGACCTCCGTGGGGGGCTCGGGGGGCACCACGCGCCCTGCTCGGTCCCGTATCGGCCCTCTCGACTCGGCGCCGGTGTCTCGAGGTGACGGAGCGTGACTTCACGTATCCTCAGCGGCCGGGAGAAGGGGTGATGAGAGTTTCCGCCGGCTCGCGGCCGGTGCGATCCGCGAGAGCAAGGCAGCGGCAGGCGCGCGCCCTTTGAGTCCCTCGCGTTCCATGGATCCCGAGGACGGCGGGGGGTCGCGGGCCCTCTTCCCGGCGACCTACCGACTCGTCTTCTACTGTTTCGTGATCGGCCTGTTCGGCGCGGCGGCGGCACTTCTCTTCGACGCCGCCGTGAACCTGGCGCAGTCGCTCCTCCTCGAACGGCTGGGCGGCTACACGCCTCCGCTCCCGGGAGTCATCTATTCGAGCCCGTACGCGCACCCCTGGACCGTTCACTGGTGGATCCCGATCTCGACGACGCTCGGCGGGCTGCTCTCAGGAGTCCTCGTCTACAGCCTGGCGCCCGAGGCGGAAGGGCACGGCACGGACGCCGCGGTCGAGACCTATCACCAGAAGGGCGCCGAGGTGCGCCCGAGGATCCCTTTCATCAAGGGTGTGGCCTCCGCCCTGACGATCGGCTCGGGAGGCGTGGCCGGGCGCGAAGGGCCCACGGCGCAGATCTCCGTCGGGTTGGGAGCCATCTTCGCGAGCCTTCTCCGGCTGCGCGGACAGGAGCGCCGAATTCTGCTGCTAGCCTCCATGTCGGCCGGCCTGGCCGCCGTCTTTCGCGCGCCCCTGGGGATGGCCATCTTCGGCGTCGAGATCCTCTATTCCGGAATGGTCTTCGAATCCGAGGCGCTGATCTACACGGTGATCTCCGCGGTAACGGCCTACGCCATCCACGGCTTTTTCGTCGGATGGAAGCCGATCTTCGCGATCCCCGCCGGCCTGACCTTCCACAGTCCGCTGGCGCTCCTCGGATTCGGCGTCCTCGGCGTGCTCTCCGGCGTGGTGGGAGCAGTCCTGCCTTCACTCTTCTACGGCATCCGCGACGCTTTTCGCCGCATCCCCATCCCGCCGCACTTCAAGCCTGCGATCGGCGGCGCCCTGGTCGGCCTGGTCGGACTGGCGGTGCCGGAGATCCTGGGGACGGGCTACGGGTGGGTTGAGCTGGCCATCGCCGGAAAGCTCTCCGTCGTCGTGCTGGTCGTCGTTCTCCTCCTGAAGGCGCCGGCGATGAGTCTGACCATCGGCTCCGGCGGCTCCGGAGGCGTCTTCGCGCCCACCGTGACGATGGGCGCGCTCCTCGGCGGGATCGTCGGGCTCTCGCTGGCCTCGTTCTTCCCGCGCCTCGGGATCGTTCCGGCGTCCTTCGTCGTCGTCGGAATGGCTTCCGTCTTCGCCGGCGCCGCGCGCACGCCGATCTCCACGCTCATCATGGTGGCGGAAATGACGGGAGGCTACGGGCTGATCGTTCCCGCGATGCTGGCCAACATCTCCTCTTTCATCGTTCAGCGCTCGCTCACGCACGGCCGCCGCTATCCGACGCTCTACCAGGCGCAGGTGCCTTCCCGCGAAGACTCTCCGGCCCATCGCGGCGTATTCGTTCGCCGCGCGCTCGAGATGCTCGAGGGCGGCACGGTCGACACGAAGGAGCTGACCCTGCCGAGGCTCGTGACCCTGCTCGAGTTCGGGCATCCCATCCGCGTGGCGGACGAGTCGAGCATGCTCGTGGCCGTGCGCGTCGCGGCCGCGTCTGCGCTCGACGGAAAGACCATCGCGGAAGCGTTCGTGGCGCTGCCGCGGACGATCGCGGTGGCCATCCTCCGCGGCCGGGAGATGACCGTTCCGGGCGGCACCACACGGCTCTCCGCCGGAGACCAGATCATCGCGATGGCGAGCCCCGAGACCTACGCCAAGCTGCGCGAGTTCTCGGGGGAGCGGGCGCCGGGAGAGCCCGACTCCCCGTCCGGGACCGATCGTTGAGGACGGCGGGCAGGTGGTCTTTCTTCGCTTGCTCGCGGACCTGATCCCTCGCTGTGCTCTGGCACGTACCCGACGCCAAAAACTCGAACTTCGCTCCGGATCCAGGAATTCCCCGGCGGCGTAACGCGTGCGTCGCGTGCGACGTCTCGCGCGAGGAGCGATTCACCTTCCGTTCATCGAGTCGATGTAACCGCGAAAACCAGGCCTCCGTCTCTTTCAATGGATGGAGGCTACGACCATGAAGTTCCTCGGAAGAATCACACTCGCTCCCCTGATGATGACGCTTGGACTCGCGGCGATGTCCGCGACGGCGCGCGCGCAAGAGCTCGTCAAAGCGGACATACCGTTCGACTTCACCGCCGGCGCGGCCGAACTTCCGGCCGGCGAGTACACGATGAACGTCGACTGGAACGACCACACGCTGACGATTCGTGACGACAACTCCGGCGACGGCTGCTTCGTTCAGATCATGACGACTCTCGAGAAGGACCCGCATACGGCACCCGCGTCCGCCTATCTCCTCTTCGACGAGCGCGGCGGCGGCCACGTCCTCTCGCAGGTGTGGTACGAGGAGTCCGAGGGCGTTCTCGTGGGAGAGATGAAGGGAGCGCAAGAGCGACCGATCTCGCTCGCCGCGGGCCGGACGGTGGTGCCCGCCTCGGGTCAGTAGAAGTCCGAGCAGGACATGTAGTACCCGCAGGAGGGATCCGGGCAGAGAAGCTTGCACTTTCGCTCGAGGAGCTCCGCCCCGCAGTTGGGGCACACGCGCTCGGGGCGATGCTCGGCGGGCTTCTCGGCGTTTCGCCGCTCGGGCGGCTCGGCTGAAGGACGCGGACGCGGCGACGGCCTCGATCACGACTTGGAGTTCCCCGCGGGCGCGGCGGCGGGCGTCGGCCCCGCGGCGGGATGCTCCGGCTTCAGCAGCAGCCATCCGGCCGGCGTCCGCAGCTTGGCGATCGGCGTGGTGTCGGGAGTGGGAGGCGCGGGAGCGGGAGTCGCGGCCGTCCCGTGCGCCGCGTGGCTCTTCTTCTTTCCGCACGCGACGCCCGAGAGCGCGAGGACCGCCGCCAGGATCGCCGCCGCCAACCGAACCGATCGCATCCCGCCTCCCATCGCACACCGAATCGGACAAAATTTGTCGGAAACGCACGTTGGACGCTGCCTCGGATTGCCGCTCGACCGCGGCGGCTCCGACGCAAGCTCTTGAGCCGTAAAGATCGAGTCTTCGTGAGCTCCCTGGTACGCGTCTTGATACTACTCTACGGCAATAGAGAGTGCCGGCATGGGAGTTCCGGCAACGGGGGAAGTCGAAAGGCTTCCCCCGTTGTCTTTCTGGCGCATCCGCGCGGCCTCTCAGATGCCCGCCGCCGCGGCCGCTCCGGCCTCCTCCATGAGATAGCGCGACAGCGCGCCGAGCCGCGTGCGGTCCCCCGCGACGGTGAGGACGAGCGCATCGCCGCGGTCCTCCTCGCCGATCACGCGGCAGCGGGCGCGCGCGGCGGCGATCGCGCGGCCGTCCGCGTAGGGAATCGCGAGGCGCATGCGCGCCGTCTCCGGCCGTGCGCGCAGCCCGATCGCGCGCTCGAGATCACCGATGCCCGCTCCCGTCGCCGCCGATACGCGCACGGCGCCGGCCGGCCCGAAAGCGCTCGGGCAGATCGCGCTTGTTCCAGACCGCCAGGACCTTCTCTTCGGGCACGCCGAGCTCGGCCAGAACCTCCGACGCCACGCGCCGCTCCTCGTCCACGCGCGACGAGGACGCGTCGAGCACCTGCAGCACCAGGTCGGCGTCGCGGATCTCGGCGAGCGTCGAGCGGAACGACGCGACGAGCCCGGGAGGCAGCTTCCGAACGAATCCGACCGTGTCGAGGAACACGACGTCGCGCAGCGCCGGCGAGGCGCCGTGGGCGGCGCGCGAGTCGAGCGTCGCGAAGAGCCGGTCGGCCGCGTACTCCGACGCTCTTGTCAGGCGGTTGAAGAGCGTCGTCTTGCCGGCATTCGTGTACCCGGCGATCGCCACGTGGTAGCGGTCCTTGCGCCCGCGCCGCCGGACCTCGCGCGCCGTCTCGATCTTCTCCAGGTCGCGCCGCAGCCGCGCGATCCGGTCGCGGATCCGCCGGCGGTCGAGCTCGAGCTTCTGTTCGCCGGCTCCTCCGCGCGCCCCGATGCCGCCGCGCAGGCCGGACAGGCGCTCGTAGCGGCCCGCGAGCCGCGGCAACAGGTACTGGAGCCGCGCGAGCTCGACCTGCGTGCGCGCCTCGCGCGTCCGCGCATGGGCGGCGAAGACGTCGAGGATGAGTCCCGGGCGGTCGAGCACGCGCACGCCGTCCCAGTGCTTCTCGAGGTTGCGCGTCTGCGCCGGCGTCAGCTCGTCATCGAAGACGACGAGCTTCGCGCGCTCGTCCGCGGCGGCGGCGCCGATCTCCTCGACGGCGCCCTTCCCGACGAACGTCGCCGGATCGGGCGCCGCGCGCTCCTTCACGAACCGCGCGACCTCGACGCCGCCGGCCGTGTCGAGCAGCCGCTCGAGCTCGTCGAGATGCTCCTCGGCCACGCCGCGCGGCACGGCGCGCGAGGCGATCCCGACGAGAACGGCCTTCTCGCGTGCCGGAGCCTTCATTGCGTCAATCATGGCAGAATCCGGACGTGGAACTCTCGCCCCGCGAGCGCCTGCTCGGCGAGCGTCTCGAAGACCTCTACCGGACCTATGGACCGGAGACGGCGTCGAGCGATCCGATCGGCCTCCTCGCACCGTACCGCGAGCCCGAAGACCTCGAGGTGGCCGGCTGGATCGCGTCGGCCTTCGCCTACGGCCGTGTCGAGACGATCCGCGGCAACGTCTCGAAGCTCTTCGCGGCGCTCGGGCCGCGGCCGGCGCGGGCGCTCGGCGAGATCCGCGACTTCCGCGCCTTCGCGCGGGAGCGTCTGAGAGATTTCCGCCACCGCTTCCACGGGCCGCTGGATGCCGCGGCGCTCCTCCACGCCATCGCGCGCGTCCGCGAGGAGGCGGGCTCCGTCCGCGCCTTCTTCGAGGCGCGCTTCCGCCCCGAGGACGAGGACGCCGGCGCGATCTTGTCGCGGGTGACGCAGGAGCTGGTCCGCCTCGACTACCGTCCCGCGCTCGGCCGCCGGGAGCTTCCCGAGGACTCCCCCGTCCGGTTCTTCTTCCCGGACCCGGCCTCGGGCTCCGCCTGCAAGCGCTGGAACCTGTACCTGCGCTGGATGGTGCGGCGCGACCGCCTCGACTTCGGCCTGTGGCCCGGCATCCCGGCGAGCCGCCTCATCATCCCGACCGACACGCACATTCACCTCGTCTCGCGGCGCCTGGGATTGACGCGGCGGAAGACCGCGGACTGGACCGCGGCGCGTCAGATCACGCGGCGGCTCGCCCGGTTCGATCCGGCCGATCCGGTGCGCTTCGACTACGCGCTGTGCCGCGTCGGCATCTTCGGCATCTGCCGCAAGAACCCGCGGCAGTCGCGCTGCGGCGAGTGCCTGGCGCGCGAGGCGTGCCCGGTCGGTCGGCGGAGGATCGCCGCGTGAAGACCCGCACGCTCCTCGCGCTCGCGTTCGGCGTGGCGCTCGCGTCGGTCGGCGTCGTCTGGGTCAAGTCGCTGGCGCCGCCGCCGTCGCCGTCGGGATCGCTCGCCTTCCTGTCGGCCGCGCCGAATCTCATCGTGAAGGATCGGGAGGGCAAGACGACCGACCTCTCGAAGCTGAAGGGCAAAATCTTCGTGATCCATTTCTGGGCGACGTGGTGCCCGCCGTGCGTCGAGGAGATCCCGGCGCTCTCGCGGTTCTGGGACAAGTACCGAAACCGGAGCGACGTCGCCCTGTACGCCGTGTCGGTGGACAAGGACTGGAAGACGATCGACGCGTTCTCCGCGAAGAGCCCGAACAACCTGCCGATCTACATCGATCCCGGCGCCGCCGCCGCGAAGCGGTTCGGGACGGTGCAGTACCCCGAGACGTACATCGTCAACGCGAACGGCCGCGTCCTCGAGCGCGTGCCGGGAGCGGTCTCGTGGGACGACCCGGAGGTGCGGAAGCGGATCGAGCAGCTGCTGGCGTCGTAGGCCCGCGGCGGGCGGCCGCGAGGGCCGCCCCTACGGGCGATCGGGGTTGCGCTTCTCGCGGTCCCGCGGCTCGCGGATCAGCCAGACGAACAGCACGACCGCGGCGGCGGACATCGCGAGGCTGACGTAGAAGAGGGTCGCCGAGGAGTCGAAGGGCACGGCGCGGCCGCTCTACGGAGCCCCGGCCTCGCGCGGAGACGCTCCGCCGGCCGGACGCGCGGCGCGCGACGTCGGCGGCGCGGGAGCCGGCGCGGCCCCGACCGGAGCGGTGCCGCCGTTGACGCCGACCGACCACACGTAATCGCGCAGCGCCTTCGTCAAGGCGTCGGGGTTCGAGAGGAAGGCCTTCGCCTCGGCGTCGCCGCCCAGGATCTGGGCGTACTCCTGCCGGTCCTTCGCGAAGGCCGGCGCGTCGAACATGCCGGCGATCGGAGAGGTCCGCTGGCCGCCGTCGCCGACCGGGAAGTTGGTCGGCATGCGCGTGCCCGGCATCCATTCGTCGGGCCGGCGGATCCAGTCGTTGATCCAGTCGTGGCGCAGGCGCGACGAGGCCATCTGGAGGTTCGGCGCGAGGCTCGCGCGGTCGACGCCGGGCGCGTTCATCTCCTGCTCGTTGCGCGGATGGCACTGCTTGCAGCGCAGGAGCTCGAAGGTCTTGCGGCCCGCCTGCCAGCTCCTGGGATCGGTCACGTAGTCGCCCGCGTCGAACGGATAGCGCGCGCGGTCGAGCGCCGCGAAGTAACGCGTCAGGTCGTTCAGCTCGTCGGTCGAGAAGCCGAACGTCGGCATGTGGACCTCGAGCCACGGGCGGATCTGGCCGGTCTTCGGCGCCTTCAGGAACGCGAAGAGCCACTCGCTCTGCGTCTTCGCGCCTTCGCCCTGGATGATCGGCGGGGCGAGCGAAGGATCGGCCACGAGAGACCGGAACGAGCCGCCGTATCCCTCGAGAACGTGGCAGCCCTGGCAGTTGTGGTTCTTGATGATGCGGCGGCCGCGCTCGATCGCGACTTCGTCGGCGTTGAGCTCCTTCTTTGCGGTGGCCGAGGCGTTCAGCTTCTGGAAGCCGAGCACCGCCGTCGTGACGTCGTCGAGCTCCTTCGGCGAGAACCGGAAGAGCGGCATCTTGAGCTTCTCTTCCCATCCGCGCGCGCGGTCGCGGTCGAAGAGGCGCGTGTTGTCGAGCTTCGCGCGGAACCAGTCCTGGCGCGTGTGCGTCAGGTGCACGAAGCCGAAGTCGAGGCGGTGGACGGCCTTGGAGCCCTCCTCCGTCAGCTCCGTCCCGATCGGCTTGGCGTCCTCGAAGCCGGGGATCTGGTGGCAGGCGAAGCAGCCGTAGTACGCGATGAGCTTTTCGCCGACGTAGACCTCCTTCGCCGGGAGATCCATCTTCGCGAGGTCGGTCTTCGCGTCGAAGACCGTCTTCGTCGCCATCTCGAAGTAGAGGGCCATGCGGTCGAGCGTCGCGGGGTCCGTCTTCGGAAGCGGCATCGCGTCGAACCCGGCCGGCGCCTTCAAGGTCGAGAGGTATTCCGCGATGTCGAGCGCGTCCTCGTTCGAGAGGCGCAGGTTCGGCATCTTGGTGTCGGGATTCCAGGCCTTGGGATCCAGGATCCAGCGATAGATCCAGTCGCGGGACGTCTTCGAGCCGACGCCCGCGAGATTCGGACCGAACTGTCGGTAGGTCCCGACGAGGTCGCGCTGCGCGTGGGGATCGACGAGGTGACAGCCGAAGCAGCCGCGGCTGGCGAGCAACTTCTCGCCGCGCGCCGCGTCGCCATGGCCGGGCGCCGACTCGATCGCGACCCGCTTTGATTTGGCGGCGAGGTAGGCGACGATCGCGTTCACCATGGCGTCGTTCTCGGAGCGGCCCTGGGCGTTCATCCGCTGCTGCGCGGCGGTGGGCGGCGTGGGTCCCGAGACGTTGACGAAGTTCTCCAAGTAGAAGAACGTCGGCATCTTCGTGTTCGGCCGGAAGGCGGCGGGGTTCATCACCCACCGCGTCGCCCAGTCGATCGACGACACCTTCGAGGCGATCTTCTCGAGCGACGGCCCGACCTTCGGCAGGCCCTGCTTCTCGAGTCCCTCGATCCGGTGGCAGCCCCAGCAGCCGAGGGCCTCGATCGTCTTCATCCCGGCGTCCAGGCGCGGCGCGTCGGGGAAGTTCGCCTCCTCGGCGTGGCAGCGATAGCAGCCGGCCTCCGTGTACTTCATCGGGAGGATCGGCATCTCGTTGAACCTGTCGAAGCGCCAGTCGAAGTCCTTCTCCCAGCGGGCCGCCTCTTTCTCCGTCTCGGGCGAGTGGCCGGCCGACCAGAACGACGAGGCGCGGTCGCGGCCGCCGTGGCAGGGAGTGCAGCCGAAGGAGCCGTAGGGATGCGGCGACTCGCTGCCGACCATCAGGTTCAGCGACGGGTGCGTGCGGAAGACGGCGTTCTTGGCCTCCTCGAACCCGTGGCGATCCGCCGCGGCGTGGCACGTGGCGCAGCGATCCACGCGCGGGATGCGCATGAAGTTGACGTCGTTGAAGTGCTCGGGCAGCTGGACCTGCTGCACGCGGAGCGACGGGTTGATCATGTCGAGGATCGGCGAGTTGCGTAGCTGGAAGAGGGCGTCCTGCTTCAGGCTCTCGAACTTCTGCCGGGAGAGCTTGAAGTCCGCCGAGAGCTTCTCGATCGACGCGCGCGCCTCGTCCTGCTTCGCCGTGATCTGCTTGATCTCCTCGTTGACCTGCGTCTCCTCGCGCTTGCGCTCGGCCAGACGCTCATTCGCGGCGGCGAGGTCCGCGCGGATCTTGTCGAGCTCCTTGCGGGCTCCGGGCGCGGCCTTCGGCTTGTTGGCGAGCGCGTCCTCGTACTTGTAGAGCGCCGCGTCGAAGGAGGCCTTCGAGAACTTGGCCTGCTGGTCGGCGAGGTAGATCTTCGGGTTGAGGTCGCGAAGCTTCGCGTTCAGCCGGTCGAGCCCCTTCTGGCGGCTGGCGACCTCGGTGCGGGCCGCGCGGAGATCGCCGAGGAGCTTCTGCCGCTCTTCGCCGTAGGCCTTCTGGCGCGCGGCGAGCGCGGCCTCGCGCGTCTTCCGCGCGTCCATGCGCATGAAGATGCGCTGGATCGTCTTCCAGTCCCGCGTGTAGTCGGAGATCACCATTCCGATGAAGATCACCGTCAGCACGATGCCGGCCGCGAAGAAGACGCGGTTCAGCTTCGGGATGTTGTAGTGGTGATCGATCGGCTCGGCGGGGGGCTTTCTGGGCATGGTGAGTAGTTGTCAGTTCACAGTTCCCAGTTCTCAGTTTCAGAACTGACAACTGACAACTGACAACTGACAACTCTCCTCATATGTTGAACGAGAATTCGGGGATGTTGACGATGTACTTCAGGTTGAAGATCCAGCGCAGGTACATCTTGATCGGCAGCGCCATCATGGTCAGGAGGAGCGACACGCCGATCATGTAGCGGACCATGCCCATCTTCTCGAAGAACCGGCGGAGCAGCGTCTGCGAGAGGAGCAGCGGCAGGGCGAAAAGATAGAAGCCCACGATCGCGAGGCCGAAGATCTCGCGCCAGAGCCAGAAGCTCGGCAGCGGCTTCTGGAAGAGCCGGATCCAGATGATCTCCGACAGGTTGATGTTGTTCAACGGCACGAGTTTGTTGACGTCCCAGAACTCGTAAGGCCCGAAGAAGTTCCAGTTCGGCCCGCGCAGGAACGTGCCGAGCACGATCAGCGTGCACCAGAGCACGATGAACCCCGTCAGGAACATCGTGATTTCCCACTTGCGCTCGCGGAACGTGAAGTAGCCGTTCCCCTTCGGGTTCGTGTCGATGTACGGGATCGCCATGAGGCCGACGATGATGAGCGACGGAAGCACGACGCCGGCGAGCCAGGGATCGAAGTAGACGAGCATCTCCTGGAGGCCGAGGAAATACCACGGCGCCTTGGCAGGGTTCGGCGAGTCGGTCGGGTTGGCGGGCTCCTCGAGCGGCGCCTTCAGGTAGATCGACCAGATGATCATGACGGCCGTCACGAGGACGAGGCAGATGAGCTCGACGTAGACGAGGTCGGGCCACGAGAACACCTTCTGCGACGAGTCTTCGGCCTCGATCGTCGGCAGCCCCGCGGCCACGCGCCGGTCGTTCTCGTACGCCTGGTTCATCGCGAACCAGAAGAAGAAGCCGACGAGGAAGATCATGCCGACGATCGGCACGTTGTCGGGCAGCGTCGCGACGGCGTTGAAGTTCGGGTCGAGGTACGAGAGGCCGATGCCGCCGGCGATGAGGGCGAGCAGCATCAGGCCGCCCTTCTTCGACCAGAGGAACTTCCACCGGATGCCGATGAGGAGGCCGATCAGCATCGCCGTGACGAGGTACTGCGGCGCCGACAGGAAATTGATGGTGCTCTTGAGCAAGCCGATTGGGTTCACCGGAAGGCCTCCCGGTCGCGGCGCGAGGAGTCTCCCGAGGTAATCGAGGGAGGAGCCTCGCGCCGCGGGAGCGAGCGCGAGCGAGGGATCAGGCGAGCGGTCGAGGCCCTTTGGCCGAGCCGCTCGCCGGTGCGCCCGGGGGCGCTAATCGAGTGGGAGCGGGACTTGTGCTGCGCCCAGACGCCCGACGGGCGCAGATCCCGAGCGAAGCGCGAGCGACGTCATACGGGGCCGGAGATTCCTCCGTCCTTCCGGACGCGCCAGAAATGGACCGCCATGAGAAATGCGGCCACCAGAGGAATCCCGACGCAATGCAGCACGTAGAACCGCAGGAGCGCGCCCGCGCCGACGAACCGGCCGCCGAGCAGGCCGAATCGCGCGTCGTTGGTCGACGTCACGAGCGGGATGTCGCCGATCTTGAGGAGCCCCGTGCCCGGGCCCTGCAGCCCGATGAACGGCGTCGCCGAGGCCATGTTCGAGCCGACCGTGATGGCCCAGATCGCGAGCTGGTCCCACGGCAGCAGATAGCCGGTGAAGGAGAGGAGCAGCGTCAGCACGAGCAGGATGACGCCGATGACCCAGTTGAACTCCCGCGGCGGCTTGTACGAACCGGTCATGAACACGCGGAACATGTGGATCCAGACCGAGATCACCATCGCGTGCGCGCCCCACCGGTGCACCTCGCGCATGATCCCGAAGGGCACCTGCTCGCGCAGGTCGAGGATGTCCACGAACGCGTACTCGACCGTCGGCCGGTAATAGAACATCAGGAGCAGGCCCGTGAACGTGAGGACGAGGAAGAGGAAGAACGTGATGCCGCCGGCGCACCAGGTGTAGCGCATCTTGACGCCGGACTTGCGGGTCTTGACCGGATGGAGGTGCAGGACGACGTTGCCGAGCATCGCGAGCACGCGCTTGCGGTTCGTGTTCGGGATGCCGACCCGGAAGATGGACTTCCAGAGCTGGCTCGCGACGATCGAGTTCTGTATTTGACGCCAGCGAGGTTCCAATCGGTCCTCCGGTCAGGGAATTCGGGGCGGGAGCTTCACGTCAGCTTGACGAACGCCTTCGGGTCGGTCCACTGGCCCCGCTCGTAGAGGTAGCGCGTCGCCTTGTCCACGACGATCTGGCCGTCGTCCGGCGAGAGGGTGATCTCGGCGCGCTCGAGCGGACGCGGCGCCGGGCCCTCGAAGTTGATCCCCGAGACGTAGTAGCCCGATCCGTGGCAGGGGCACTTGAACTTGTTCTGCGCCGGCAGCCAGTTGGGCGTGCAGCCCAGGTGCACGCAGACGGCCACGAGCGCGTAGATCGAGTCGGTGTTGCGGACGATCCAGACGCCGAACTTCTCCTTCCAGCGCTCGTCCACGCCCGGGGCGTAGGTCGAAGGATCGCCCGCCTTGAACCGCGTGGGCGGCTCGAAGAGGACGTTCGGGAAGAGGAACCGCACCGTGGCGGTCAGGCCGGCGGCCGTCGCGGCCGCGAAACCGACCCACGCGAGCGCCATCCATTTGAGGGCGGAGCGCCGCGTCACCCCGTCGGGCGTGACGTCGGCGTCGGGCGGAGATTCGATCTGTCGCTCCGGCGTGGACATTCCTGAACCCTCAGCCTACCAAATCGTTCCGCCGCCGCTCAAGGACGGTTTCCGATCGCGGCGAGCGCGTCGCGCGCGGCGGCGCGCACGCGCAGGTTCGGGTCGTTCTTCGCGGCCTTCTCGAGGAGCGCACGGCTCCCCTCGTCGCGGAGCAGCGCGAGCGCTTTCGCCGCGCCGACCATGGCCGTCTCCGCCTGATCCGCGGTCAGCGTCGCCTGGCGCCCGAGCGCGTCACGGTCGATCATCGAGCGCAGCACCTCCAGGCCCGCGGCGTCGCCGAGCGAGGCGAGCGCGATCGCCGCGTTCCAGCGCACGTCGGCGACGGGATCGCCGAGAAGGACCTCGAGCCGCGGCGTCGCGGCGCGGTCGTGTAGCTGGCCGAGGACATAGGCCGCCATCTTGCGCATCCCGGCGTCCTCGGAAAGGGACGCCTCGGTGACGGCGGGCAGCGCGCGCGCGTCGCCGAGCTTGCCGAGCGCCCAGACGGCGTAGAGGCGGGTGTCGGCGTCCGGATCCTTCGTCGCGGCGAGGAGCGGCTCGACCGCCGCGGGGTCCGACAGCTTGCCGAGCACGAGCACGAGATACCGCCGCACCGGCACGTCGTCGGGCCGCGTCGGCGAGAGCGATTTGAAGATTCGCAGCGTCTCGGCCGCGAGGGCCTCGCGCTCGGGCGGCTCCAGGTTCGGGAGCGACCGCGACAGCTCGAACGCCGCCTGCCAGCGCCGGTTCGCCGTGCCCCCCCGAACCTCCTGGAGGTAGTCGGCCGGCGACCGCCGCTCGAACGTCATGCGCGAGAAGATCCAGAAGACCGCGACGGCCGTCCCGACGACGAGAAGCGGCAGCAGGAAGAATCGAAAGGCCGTGCCGCGGCCGCCCGCCGCAGCCTCCTCGTCCGGGGAGGGCGGGCCCTCGCGCGACGGATCTTCGGTCACAGGACGGGGAGGTATCGCTTGGCGTGCGTGATCGGGTTGGGGACGAAAATCGCGTCCTTCTCGCAAACGGTCTCGCAGAGGCGGCACGAGACGCAGGGGCCGGCGTCCACCTCGGCGATCTTGTGGAACGTCTCGTGAAGCGGGTCGTCGATCAGGTAGATGCAGTCGAAGGGGCAGATGTCGATGCAGAACTCGCAGCCGGTGCAGAGGTCCCGGTCCACGATGGCCTTCGGGATGTCCCGCGGCTTGACCTTCTCGACGAGCAGACCCTTGTGATCCTGGATGCAGGAAACGGGGCAGTACCGGGCGCAGACCGAGCAGTCGATGCAGCGGTCGGCGTGGATGACGTACTTCTCGTTCTTGTCGCCCGTGATGGTGTGCGTCGGGCACTTGATCTCGCAGACCCCGCAGCCGATGCACGTGTCGGTGATGAAATGGGGCATGATCTCGCTTTTCGCCCGGAAACACGGGCCTTTTCCGGCCGTCCGGACTGGGAAAAAATACCACAGTCGGCGGCGCGGACGGGGCGCCGCCGGAACATTCCGGGCCGGTTTGCGTTGGGAGCAAGAGGAGAGAGGCTAATGAAGGAAGTCCGGGCGGTCGTCCTCGGGCTCGTGATCGTGGTCCTCGTCGCGATGGTCTGGGCTTTCTGGGCCCGGACGCCGCGGGAGTATAGCCACGTTCGGGACTTCGTGGTGGACATCCACAAACAGGAGGGCGAGTCGCGCAAGCACGTCTCCTTCAAGATCCCCATGTCGGTGCTCGCCCGCATCGCCTCGTTCGCGCCGCTTCGCGACGTGAGCGGAAACTGGGACAACGACTGGGCCAAGGGCGAGATCTCCGCAAAGGACATCCTGGACGCCGCGGCGCAGAGCTCCCCCGGCAACCCCGGGATCATCGAGCGGGACGGAAAGAAGATCGAGGTCACCGCCGACGGCGCCGCGCTCGAGGTCCAAATCAAGGACGACTGGGACAAGAAGGTCACCGTGCGCCTGCCAAAGGCGATCGTCGAGAGCCTTTCCGGCCAGAAAGACATTTCGATCCAGGACATCCTGAAGCGGCTCGACGAGCTCGGGCCGGGAGACCTCGTCCGCGTGCAGGACGGCGACAGCGAGGTGACGATCACCGCGCAGGCAAGATAGCTGTCAGCTATCAGCCGGAGCGTCGGTTGCACTCTGGCTGAAAGCTGACGGCTGAGAGCTGATAGCCTCTTTCCGTGCCCAACCGGCTCGCCTCGGAGTCCAGTCCCTACCTTCTCCAGCACAAGGACAATCCGGTCGACTGGTACCCCTGGGGCGAGGAAGCGTTCGCCAAGGCACGCGCCGAAGGCAAACCGATCTTCCTCTCGATCGGCTACTCGACCTGTCACTGGTGCCACGTGATGGAGCACGAGTCGTTCGAGAACCCGCAGATCGCCGACGCGCTCAACCGCGACTTCGTGTCGATCAAGGTCGATCGCGAAGAGCGGCCCGACGTGGACGACGTCTACATGACGGCGGTCCAGGCGATGACCGGCACCGGCGGCTGGCCGCTGTCGCTCTTCCTGACTCCGGACCGCCGGCCGTTCTACGGCGGGACGTACTTCCCGCCGGAGGACCGCTGGGGCCGGCCGGGATTTCCGACGGTGCTCGCGTCCGTGGTCCGCGCCTGGGGCGAGCGACCGGAGGACCTCGAGACGTCCGCCGCGGAGATGGTCGCGCACCTCGAGAAGAACGCGCAGGGGCTTCCCGGCGGCGCGGCCGTCGGGGCGGAAGTCCTCGCCGTGGCCGCGCGGTCGCTCGAGGCCGACTTCGACCCGGTGCACGGCGGTTTCGGCGGCGCGCCCAAGTTCCCGCCGGCCATGCGGCTCGAGTTCGCGCTGCGCTGGTGGCGCCGCACGGACGAGCCCGCGGCCCGCGCGATGGTCGAGACGACGCTCGAAAAGATGGCGGCGGGCGGCATGTACGACCAGGTCGGCGGCGGCTTCCATCGCTATTCCGTCGACGAGCGCTGGCTCGTGCCGCACTTCGAGAAGATGCTCTACGACAACGCGATGCTCGCGCGGCTGTATCTTCTCGCCGCGCGTGCCTTCGGGCGCGACGACTTCGCTCGGATCGCCGCGGAGACGCTCGACTACCTGCTCCGCGAGATGACACCGGAGGGCGGCGGGTTCTTCGCGGCCCAGGACGCGGACTCCGGAGGGCACGAGGGAACCTTCTACGTCTGGAACCCGGAGAGCGTCCGCGAGGCCGTGGGCGCCGACGCCGCGCCGCTCGTGTGCGCGCGGTTCGGCGTGACGCCGGCCGGCAACTTCGAGGGCGGCGAGACGGTTCTCTCGGTGGTCCGGTCGGCGGCGGATCTCGCGGCGGAGTTCGGCGAAAGCGCGGCGCGGGTCGAGGAGATCCTGCGCGACGCGCGCGCGAAGATGTACGCCGCCCGCGCGCGCCGCGTCCCGCCGGGGACCGACGACAAGCTCCTGACGGACTGGACCGCTCTCGCCATCTCCGCCTTCGCGCTCGGCGCGCGGCGGCTCGGAGAGCCGCGCTACGAGCGGGCGGCGAGCGAGGCCGCCGACCGGATCCTCGGCCGCTGCCGGCGGGACGGGCAGCTCCTTCACCGCGAGCGCGCGGGCAACGCCGCGATCCCGGCCTTTTCGGCCGACTATGCGTTCCTCGCCGAGGCGCTTCTCGACCTCTACGAGGCGGCGTTCGACCCGCGCGACTTCCGGCAGGCCCTCGCCTTGCAGGAGGAGCTCGACCGCCGCTTCGCCGATCCGCGCGGCGGCTACGCGCTCTCCTCCGAGGCGCACGACGGATTGATCCTGAGGCCGCGCGAGCTGTACGACGGCGCGACGCCGTCGGCCAATTCCGTCGCCGCCTCGAACTGGCTCCGCCTCGCCGCGTTCACGGGAGAAGAGCGCCACCGCCGGCGCGCCGAGGAGATCTTCGCCGCCAGCTCGGGCTACCTGCGCCGCGCGCCGCTCGCGCTGCCCCGGATGCTCGGCGCGCTCGATTTCGCGACATCGGCGCCTCGCGAGATCGTGCTGTCCGGAGAGCCCGGCCGCGCGGACTTCGAGGGACTGCGCGACGCGGTCTTCGACGACGCCGACCTCAACCGCGTCGTGGCGCACGCCGACGCCGCGGAAAGCCTCGCGGACGTCTGCCCGCTCGTCGCCGGGCGCGGCGCCGCCGGCGGCGGGACGGGCGCCCGCGCGCTTGCGCTTGCGTATGTTTGCCGCGATTTCGCCTGCGATCTCCCGCTATCGTCGCCCGCCGCGCTCGCCGCGGCGCTCGGCCGCGTCCATGCCTGAGCCGGGCCGGCGGTTCCGCATCGTCGGCGAGGGACAGCCGCCGCCGGGACGGCACCGCGGCCCGGGTCTCGCCGTCATTCTGGTCGGGACCTACGCGGTCCTCTTCACGGCGGGACTCTTCCTCATCTGGCGAACGTCCGCCCGCGGCGCCTCGACCTCCAACGCGCGCCCCGATCCGCCGCCACCCGCGCGCGACGACGCGCAGAGCCGGGCGGCGCTTCTCGCGGGAGAGGGCCTGACCCCCGAAGAGCGCGCGGACTATCAGCAGCGAATCGCCCACGACTGCTGCGACTGCGGCTGCGACATGACGGTCGCCGAGTGCCTCGCCTCGGATCAGAAGTGTCCGCGGAGCCCCGAGCTCGCGCGACAACGGCAGCAGATGGTGGAGCGCGGGCCCTGAGCCGGCCGACCGGTCTCGTTTTCGACGAGGCCTTTCTCGCGCACCGGGCGCCCTACGAGCATCCCGAGCGGCCCGAGCGCCTCACGGCCATCCGCGCGCGGCTCGAGAGGGAAGGTCTCTTCACCGCCTGCGAGCGCGTCCCGGCGAGGCCGGCGGAGGACGCCGAGCTCCTCGCGATCCATGGCGCGCGCCTGCTCGCGACAGTCGCGGCGACGGAGCGCCTCGAGTTCGTGCAGCTCGATCCCGACACGTACGCCTGCCGCGACACCGCGCGCGCGGCGCGGCTCGCGGCGGGAGGCCTGGTGGATCTGACGCAGCGGGTTCTCTCCGGCACGCTCGCCAACGGGATCGCGCTGCTGCGCCCGCCCGGACACCACGCCGAGGCGGACCGCATCATGGGGTTCTGTCTCTTCAACAACGTCGCGGTCGCGGCAGCCGCCGCGAGGCGGGACGGCGCGCGGCGCATCCTCATCGTCGACTGGGACCTGCACCACGGCAACGGGACGCAGGACTCCTTCTGGAACGATCCCGACGTCCTCTACTTCTCGACGCATCAGTTCCCCTTCTATCCGGGCACGGGCGCGGTCGAGGAGATCGGCGGGCCCGACGCGCGCGGGCGGACGGTCAACGTGCCCTGGCCGCCGGGCTGCGGCGACGCCGAGTACCTCGCGGCGTTCGATCGCGTGCTCCTGCCGATCGCCGAACGGTTCGATCCGGACCTCGTCCTCGTCTCCTGCGGGTTCGACGCCGCGGCCGGCGATCCGCTCGGCGCGATGCGAATCTCCTCCGCCGGCTTCGCCCTCATGACCGCACGCCTCGCGCCGCTCGCGCACGGCCGGCTCGTCCTCGCCCTCGAGGGCGGCTACAACCTGACCGCGATCGCGCGTTCCGCCGAGGCCTGCCTGCGCGTCCTCCTCGGCGAGGACGCCCCGGACGCCGCCGCCGGCGAGCCATCGGCCGGGGCGAGGCGCGTGGTCGAGGCCGTGCGGCAGATCCAGCGGCCGCACTGGCCGGACGTCTTCAGCGATCCCGCGTGAAGAGGGCGATGTGGCTCGAGAGGTCGTATCGACCGACGACCAGCGAGTCGCCACCTGGGAACCAGGAAATGCCGCGCAGGAGCGTGGAAGGGTCGAACGCCAGGAGCTTCCGAAACGGCTCGCGGCCCTCGGGCTCCACGACGAAGACGGCCGACTCGCGAACCCCGGAATTCACCGCGACCCCGAGTCTTCTGCCGTCCGCGCTCCATCCGAGCATGCCGTTGCCAAACGGAGGCCCTTCCTCGAGCTCCGAATGGAGCCGCTCCCCGGCAGGACCCACGAATCGAAGCCTCGTCGAGGTCTCGGGGGTGATTTCCAGATAAGCAATTTCCTGGCGGCCGGGCCGCCAGGCCGGCGCATGCCCGCCGGCAGGCGTCGGGAACCGGGAGACTCTGCCGCTTTCGACCTTCAGCCGATAGAGGCCGGGCATATCGCCTGCCGGCGCCGCGAAGAGGATTTCCGAGGCGTCGGGAGACCACGTCAGTGTATCGAGGACTCTCGCCGGAGCCAGGAACCGCGGTGCGCCGCCGCCGGCCGAGACCAGCCAAATCCCGCGCGCGCCGCCGCGATCCGACACGAAAGCGACCTGCTTTCCATCGGGAGAGAAGGCGGGGCGTTCGTCGGAGCCGATGCCCGAGGTCAGGGGGCGAGAATTCGATCCATCGGCCCCGGCAATCCACAGGGTCCGGCTGCCCGATCGCGTCGAACTCCAGACGAGGCGATCACCCTGAGACGAAACGGTCGGATCCAGATCGCCGAGGAAGCCGGCGGTCAGGGGAACAGTCGAGACCGGCGCGTCGAACCTCACGGGAATCGAGACCAGCGCCTGGCGCGGGTCGAGGTACGCGGCGACGATCTCCCGTTCATCCGCCGAAGCGCCGGGTTCCGCGTAATCTCCGATCGCCGTCGTGAGTCGAATCGCGCGGTCTCCGGAGAGCGGCCTCCACCAGAGGGCCAAATCGGCAGAGTCGGGGTCGGCCGAATAGATTAGCCCCCCCGAGAGCGGAAGGGGGTAGACGGCCCGTCGCGACGTCCGGACCACGATCTCCGCCTCACCGCCCGCCACCGGCACCCGGGCAATCTCCGCAGGCGCCTCGTTGCCGGAGATGCCGTAGATGAAGTAGAGAAACCGACCGTCGCGCGACCAGGCAGGCCAGTGGGCGTGCAGTCCCCCGCGCGGGTTCAGGACCTCCCTTGCGTTGGCCCCGTCGGCGTCCGCAACGACGAGCGCATCTCCGCGAGAGGCGCCGGGACGCACATAGACGATCCGACGACCGTCCGGCGACCAGCGAACGCTCCGGCCGTCCGGCACGAGGGTTCGGGCCTGGCCCCCGAGCGGAGCGGGAATGACCCAGGCCCTGAAGTCGCTCGGCGCTGCCCCGCGCGGCCCGGCATCGAACGCGATCAGAGAGCCGTCGGGGGAGATCCCTAGGCCTCCAATATCGTCCCGGCTCTGGATGGAGAGGCCGAGCTTCTCGGTCAGGTTCGCGGCCTCTCCCCCCGAAACGAACTTCACCCAGACGTCCACCGGTCCCCGGGCGTCGGACAGGTAAGCCACCCACTTGCCGTCCGGCGAGATGGCTGGCCCAAATTCGCGCGCCGGCCCCGAGGTCAGGCGCACGGCGCGCGAGAAGGAGGGCGGGGTGCCGAACCGGAGGAGCGGTCGCACCAGGAGTCCCGCCACGAAGGCTGCGAGTGCGGTGCCCACGATCCCAGCCGCGAGCCGCCAGTGCCTTTGGTCCGTCGTCTGCTTCGCGGCCTCGACGGGCGCCGAGGCGGAAGTCGCCGAGGTCTCGAGCGCGAAAGCCAGGTCCCGCGCCGATTGGAAACGCTCCTCCGGAGATTTCTCCAGACACCGGCGCAGGATTCGCGCGAGCGGGGCGGCCGCCGTCGGCAGCTCGCGCGGGTCTTCCTTGAGGATTGCCGTCATGGTGTCGGCGGATGTCGCTCCGAGGAACGGCCTCTTGCCGGAAACCATCTCGTAGAGCATCGTCCCGAACGAGAAGATGTCCGTCTGATGGCCGAGCGGGAGGCCCCGCACCTGCTCGGGTGACATGTAGCCGACCGTCCCGAGGATCGTGCCGGCCTGCGTGGACTCGGCGGCCGTCGGGAGCTGCGAGCCGCTGGTCGTCGGCGAGGTGACGAGCTTGGCGAGCCCGAAGTCGAGCAGCTTCACGCGCCCGTCGCGCGTGACCATGACGTTCTCGGGCTTGAGGTCCCGGTGAATGATTCCGGCCTCGTGAGCAGCCGCGAGCCCCGTCGCGATCTGCGATCCGATGGCGACCGCCTTGCGGACAGGCAGCGGGCCGTCGGCGAGCAGTTCCCGGAGAGTCCCGCCGACGACAAGCTCCATGCCGACGTAGCTCTTCCCGTCGGCCGACCCGAATTCGTAGATCGTGACGATGTTCGGGTGGTTGAGCGCCGAGGCCGAGCGCGCCTCCTGCTCGAACCGCGCGAGGCGGTCCCGATCCTCGGAGAGCTCCTTCGGCAGAACCTTGACCGCCGCCACGCGCTGCAGGCGCGTGTCCCGGGCGCGGTACACCTCCCCCATGCCTCCGGCCCCCAGAGGCGCGAGGATCTCGTAGGGCCCGAGCCGCGTACCGGACGGGAGCGTCATGGGAATGCCGGGATTCTACGGCGGGCGCGGGTGTTCACGCGCGGTTCACGCGGCCTTTACTAGCCTTTCGTCCGCATGACCCGGGGTTGGCGGTTTCTGGGCCGTAGTGTGGCCGCGGCGCTGGCGCTGCTGCCGGCGTACGCGGCGTTCGCGTACGTCGTCGTCCCCGCGGCCTGGTCGCGCCACCAGAGAAAGTCCGGCGCCGCCGATGTCCCGGGCATCACGTACACGGCCGAGCGCCTGCCGGCCGATCCGCTGAACGTCGCCTTCGTCGGGACGCGCGAGGAGCTTCGGGACGCGATGCGCGCGGCCGGCTGGTGCGAGGCGGACCCGATCAGTTTTCGCTCGGGACTGCGCGACGCCGCGAGCGTCCTCTTCGCGCAGCCTTACGTCTCGGCCCCGATGAGCACGCACTTCCTCGGCGATCGCCCGCAGGATCTCGGCTTCGAGCAGATCGTCGGCGGCAGCCCGCGGCGCCGCCATCACGTGCGGTTCTGGCGCGCCGCGTCGGCGCCGGGCGAGCCGTCGCTCTGGATCGGAGCGGCCACTTACGACGAGTCGATCGGCATCTCGCACTACACCGGCGAGGTCATGCACCACATCGCTCCGCGGATCGACGCCGAGCGCGAGAAGCTCTTCGCGGACCTCGCGCGCGCGGGCCGGATCGCCTGCGTCGAGCGGCTGGCGGGCTATCGTCCGGCGGGCTCCGGCGTCAACGGTGGCGGCGACGTCTACGAGACCGACGGCGCGCTGCTGCTCGGCCGGCTGAAGAACTAGCAGGTTGCTGAAAAAGGGTGTGGGATGGCGTTACGAGCGCCGCGGGGTCAGATCCGAGGAAGCGCGACGACGGCGATGCCTTCGCATCGGCGAGGAGCGCTGACGACGGAGATGGCCCGGCGCCGCCGTAACCCGAAGGGGGGACGGCATTTTGCCGGCGCCGCGGAGAAAAGATGAAAGGCGTTCGAGGGACGCTATTCAACGGGCGCCGGTTGCAAAATGCCGGACCCGACGCCCGCATCCATTTTTCAGCAGCCTGCTAGTCGAGGACGTCGCGTTCCGCGCGCCCGACGCGCTCGATCAGGTCCGTGAGGTCGTACGAGCCCGGCGCGAAGTGCAGCGTCAGCTCGCCCGTCCCGAATTCGGTGCGCTCGAGCGAGAGATCGACGCCCGGCGGCATCCAGTCGTTGAGGTTCACGACCATGATCCGGTCGTCGCGGTAGTACGTGAGGAGGCCGGGCGGCGCCTTCTGGACGAGATACGTCAGGAGCTGATCGGGGATCGGAATGAAGGACAGCGCCTGCACGCGGTCGAGCACGAAAGCGAGAAAGCCGTCCTTCAGGCGCAGCTGCGAGACCGTCGCCTTCGCCGACAGCGGCACGCCGAACCGGTGCACGACGGCCGTCAGCGCAAGCTCCCCCGGCGTGACCTGGATGCGCAGGCCGTTGAGCTCCGGGACCTCGGCCACCGCACCGCGCACGAGAGCGTTCAGAGTCCGCTCAGAGAACGTCAGGGCCAGGCCGCTCCAGGTAACCCGGTGTCCGACGGGTTCCTCTCGGGGCGGCGGCAGCGTCGGCGCCGTCGCGTTCTGATTCATGTCGAGGTCCGCGACATTGTAGCGCGGCGGCCATGGCACCTGGGTGGCGCGGGCGACTGAGGACTTGGGACTGAGGACTGAGGACTCTCCTGGCTGAGGACTTGGGACTGCGGACTGAGGATTCTCCTGGCTCAAGCCACGACAGTCCTCAGTCCTCAGTCCTCGGTCACACCAGATACGCCACCGCGAACCCCACCTGACCAGCCATCATCAAGAGATACATGTGCGTCCAAGCCGGATGGTTCTCGGTCGATGCGAGCTCGTCGGGATTCTCGAGAAGCAGCCGCGCCGCGTAGGCGCCCCACGCCGCGAGCAGCAGGCCGAGCGCGACGAGGAGCGGGCGGTTCCCGGTCAGAAGCGGCTCCGTCGGACGCGCCGGATCGGGCAGGTACGCGAAGAGCGGGATCAGGAGCCAGGGAAGCACGAAGAACGGCGCCATCATCTTCGCCGCCTTCCGCACGCCGAACCGGATCGGCAGCGTGATGCATCCGTGTGCGCGATCGCCCTCCATGTCGGAGAAATCCTTCGTCGACGTCGCGCCGAGCAGGAAGAACGCGAAGACGCCGCCGATCGCCCACGCCTCGGCGTTCCAGACGGCCGCCACGAACGACCAGCCCGCCACCTTCAGCAGCCCACCGCGCGTGACGGCGATCGTGACGTTCGCCCAGAGCCAGTGGCGCTTCGTGCGTCCGAAGGCCGGGAAGGAATAGACGAACGTCGCGAGCGCGCCGACGAGATAGATGAAGAATGCCGCGTGGAGCGGCAGCGGCGCCGCGAGGCGCTCGGCGAACGACGTGTACGGAAACGGCACGACGACCCACGTGGGCACGATCGCCAGCACGTAGAGCACCGCGGCGGCCGCCCACGCGCGGCCGATCGAGACCTCCCCCGTCACGAGCGGCCGCTCGGGCTTGTTCTTCCGGTCGATCTCGAGATCCGCGATCTGGTTGACGATGTTCGAGGCGGCGTTCATCGCGGAGGCGCACAGCGATCCGACCGCGACGGTGATAATCACCGCCCACGTCACGCGGCGCGCCGGGTCCGGGTTGTGCGCGGACCCGAAGGCGCAGATCGCGCCGGAGACGATGCCGAGGAGCGGCGGCAGGAGCGTGAACGGGCGCGCGAGGCGCAGGTAGCGCTTCATCCTTCGAGCGGAAAGTAGAGGCCGCCCTTCGCGAGGGACAGCCAGATCTCCGCGGCGATCACGGCGCCCGCGAACGTGTTCATCGCGTTGGCGAATTCGTGATCCAGCTTGAACCCGAGGCGGCGTCCGAGATCGTTCGCGGCGCTCTCGGCGAGCGCGCCGAGGAATCCCGCGGCAACGACCACCCAGATTCCCGCCACCGGCACGAGCCCCGCGAGCCTCCCGATGACGGCGATCAGCGCTGCGCCGCCGGCCGCGGCCGCGAGTCCCGGCCACGAGACCGCGCCCGGCGTGCCGACGGCGAGCTCTCCCCGACCGAGCGGCGAGAACGCGCGCCTTCCGTAGAGGCTCCCGAACTCCGTGCCGAGCGTGTCGGCGAGGGCCGCCGCGAAACACGCCGCGAAGGCGAGTCCCCAACGCGCCTGGAACGGCGAGAGCAGCGCGATGAGCGTCGCCACGAGGCCGTTGGCGGCGACGTGCTCGGCGCCACGCCGGCCCTCGCGCGCCTGCGCCGTGCCGCGCTTCGCTTTCTCCCGGTATCCCCAGCGCGAGGCGACCGTGCCGGCGAGGAAGAAGCTCCAGAGCACGGCGTAAGCGCCCGCGCCGCCCGCGGCGAGAATCGCCGTGCCGACGGCGGCGCCCGCGACGGCGCCCGAGAGCGACACCGCGCGCGCGCGATGCGCCGCAGCGGCGACCCCGGCGTTGACGAGGACCGCGAGCCAGAGCGGTGGCTTTCCCGGAACGGGAAACGGCGGATTCGCCAGCGAGACCCAGGCGAGGAAGAAGAGCGTCGGAAGCGCCGGCACGAGGTTGTCGTCGATTCCCGAGCGCACGGATTCGAAGAACGCGAAGAGGCCCGCGCCCGCCATGAGGATCGCGACGGCGAGCGCCGAGACGCCGCGCGCCGTGAACCCGAAGACGGCGATCGAGCCGATGCCGCCGAACGCCCAGTTCGCGAAGAGGCCGATCCAGGTCTTGCCCGGATTCCACGGAAGGGCGGGGCCGCCGAAGGCCGTGCCGAAGATCGAGGCGGCCGGATCGCCGAAGGCCATCATGGCCCACACGGCGGCCGCCATCGGGAGGTACTGCCCGCGGCAGATCAGGATCAGGACGAGAACGATCGCCGGGTACGCGACGATCCCCGCATCGCGGTGCCCGGACGTCGCGCGATAGAGCCCGCGGCCGAACCGCGGAATGACGAACAGGTTGAAGAGCAGCGCGGCGAGCGCGCAGAGCGCGGCCTGCTCCCAGGTCAGCCAGCGCAGCGCGAGCGCAAAAAAGCCCATCCCGACGTGGACCGTCTTGCGCTTCCACTCGGAGGGGGAGATCTTCACGCGGCCGGGATCTCGCGGCCGGCGAAGTATTCCGCGAGCGGCTCTCGGTAGTGGCGGATCGGCCGCCCCGTGACCCGCTCGTACTTCCCGGTGTCGAGGACCGAGTTCGCGGGCCGCCGCGCGGGCCGCCCGAGCGACGCCGAGTCGATCGGCGCGACCACGACGTCCGGCCGGCCGGAGAGGGCCACGATCTCGCGCGCGAATTCGAACCACGTCACGGCGCCGCGGTTGGCGAAGTGATAGATCCCGACCGCGCCGGACTCGAGGAGCGCGAGCACCGCCTCCGAGAGATCCGTCGTCGCCGTGGGGCGGCCGCGCTGGTCATCCACGACCGTCAGGGCGCGCTTGCCCTCCTCGATCTGGCGCCGGATCGCCTCGACGAAGTTCCAGCCGCCGCGTCCGAAGAGCCACGAGGCGCGGACGACGAGGCCGGTCGGAACGCGCAGCGCGGCCTCCTCGCCGCGGCGCTTCGAGAGGCCGTAGGCCGAGAGCGGCGCCGTCGGGTCTTGCTCGGAATACGGCGACGGTTTGGACCCGTCGAAGACGAAATCGGTGGAGATCTGCACGAGCTGCACTCCCCGGGCACGGCATTCGGCAGAGAGAATCTCGACCCCGGAGGCGTTGACCTCGAAGGCGCGCGGATCCGTCTCGCAGGCGTCCACCTTCGTGTACGCCGCGCAGTTCACGACGACGTCGGGTTGTGTGTCGCGGAACGCGCGCGCGACCTCCGACACGGACGTGATGTCGAGGTCGGCCCGGGGCCGGGCGAAAACGTCGCAGCCGGCGGCGGCGAGAGCCGGCGACAGGTCCTTGCCCAGCATGCCCGACGCGCCCGTGACGAGGACGCGCCGCCGGAGCTGCAGGAGCGGTCGGGGCGCGGCGAGAACCTCGGTGGCGGTTTCCGGCGGGGCGAGGGCGGCCTCGCTCATCTCCGGCTAGCCCGGCTCCTTCGCCGTGGCCGTGGAGGTCGCGAGGCGGTCGCCGTACTGCGTCCGGTAGAACGCGCGGAACGCGGCGTCCTTTTCCTTGATGGGCCGCCACCACTCGGGGTGATCGCGATACCAGCGGATCGTCCGGGAGAGGCCGTCCGCGATCGCGGTGCGCGGCGTGAAGCCGGCGCGCGCGAGCTTGGCGGCGTCGAGCGAGTAGCGGCGATCGTGTCCGGGACGGTCGTCCACGAAGCGGATGAGGGACTCGGGCTTCCCGAGATCCCCGAGGACGCGCCGCGTGATCTCGATGTTCTCCATCTCGTTTCCGCCGGCGATGTTGTAGGTCTCCCCCGGCGCGCCGTGATCGAGCAGGAAGTCGATGGCCTCGGCGTGGTCCTCGACGTAGAGCCAGTCGCGGACGTTGCGGCCGTCGCCGTACAGCGGCAGCGCCTCGTCGTCGAGCGCGTTGGTCACGAAGAGCGGGATCAGTTTCTCCGGGTACTGATAGGGCCCGTAGTTGTTCGACGCGCGCGTCACGATGACCGGCAAGCGGAATGAGGCCCAATACGAGTACGCGAGCCGGTCGCCTCCGGCCTTGGAGGCGGAATAGGGATTCCGCGGATTGAGCGGCGAGTCCTCGGTGAACGAGCCCTGCGGAATCGTGCCGTACACCTCGTCGGTCGAGATCTGGACGAAGCGCTCGACGCCGCGGCGGCGCGCCTCCTCGAGCAGGACGAAGACGCCGCGCACGTCGGTCTCGATGAACGACGCGTCGCCGAGGAGCGAGCGGTCCACGTGCGTTTCGGCGGCGAAGTTGACGACGTGCGTGCAGCCATCCATGGCGGCGCGCACGGCCTCGGGATCGGCGATGTCGCCGCGGACGAAACGGTAGTCGCTTCGTCCCTCGATGTCCGCGAGGCTCGCCGGGTTGGCCGCGTAGGTCAGCTTGTCCAGGTTGACGACGGAGACGCCCGCGCCGCGCGAGGAAAGCACTCGCCGGATGAAGTTCGAGCCGATGAAACCGCAGCCGCCGGTGACGAGGATCTTCACAGGATCCCGATCTCGGAATTGTCTCCGATCAGGAATCGATGGACGCGCGGCCGCTCCTGTCCCGGATGGATGCGCACGTTCGTGCCGATGAGGGAATCCGCGATCCGCCCGGGAATCCGCTCGATCCGCGAGCCCTGGAGCAGGATCGAGTTCTCGATCTCGCAGCGCTCCACGTAGCAGCCGGCGCCGATCGACGTGTACGGCCCGACGAAGGCGTCGCGCACCTCGGCCCCCGCGCCCACGATCGCGGGGCCGCGCACCGTCGAGTCCACGATCTTCGCGCCCGGCTCGATCACCACTTTGCCCTCGACGCGGCTGCCGGAGTTGATCGTCCTCGAGGCCGCGCGGCTCGAACGTGTCGAGGATGATCCGGTTGGCCTCCAGCATGTCCTCGACCTTCCCGGTGTCCTTCCACCATCCCGGTCACGAGGTGCGGATGCACGGCGCGCCCGTGGTCGATGAGCCATTGGATGGCGTCGGTGATCTCGAGCTCCTGCCGCCCGGACGGCTTGATCGCCTTGACCGCCTCGAAGATCGAGTGGTCGAACATGTAGACGCCGACAAGCGCGAGATCCGATTTCGGATGCTTGGGCTTTTCCGTCAAGCGCACGACGCGCCCGTCCTCGAGCTCCGCGACGCCGAACTGCTCGGGGTTGGGGACGCGCGCGAGCAGGATCTGCGAGTTGCAGCCGCGCTTCTGGAAATCCGACACGAGCGTCGTGATGCCGTCGGCGATCACGTTGTCCCCGAGATACATCACGAACGGCTCGCCGCCGAGGAAGCTCTCCGAGATCAGGACCGCGTGCGCCAGCCCGCGCGGCGCCTCCTGCGGGATGTAGGTGATCTCGGCGCCGAAGCGGGAGCCGTCGCCGAGCGCCTCCTCGATCTCCGCACGGGTCTCGCCGACGACGACGCCGATCTGGCGAATCCCGGCCGCGACGATCGCCTCGACCCCGTAGAAGAGGACCGGCTTGTTGGCCACCGGCACGAGCTGCTTGGCGCGGGTATAGGTCAGGGGACGCAGGCGCGTTCCCTTTGCCGCCCGAGAGGATAAGTCCCTTCACTGGAGGGGAATCATAGCGGAGGTGCCCTCCGCCGAGGGGATGGCCAAGTTCATCGCCAACGCCTTCGGGCTCACGTGAATGGGCCCTGAGGCTCGCCCATCCGAGTCTCCGCGGCCGAGCCTTCCCGACTCTCCATGAATGTCGGGTTGTGTCGCGCGATTTCGCTATCCCTATCGAGGGGAGCGGATTGGACGACGACGCGACGACTTCCGGCTTGGCCGCTGATGCTGCGGGGAAAAGGCCGGCGACGGGAGGCTCGTGCGGTCGATTCGGACCGAACCCTCCCGCGCAACGCCTGCGTGACGAGACTCAGTCCTTGCCGGTATCGCGACGCCATCGAGTGGCTGCAGCTCTGCGGGCCGTAGCGCTTCTCGGTCCGCGCCCGCCGTCCAGCGGCGGATGCTAGATTGGGACCGCAAGACCTGGGGAGGACCTGGTTGAGAACGCGCGCTCTCCTTCTGTCCGCGGCCCTGGTCGGTTCACTCGGTGCCCGCTTCGCCGCCGCCCAGGGGCCACCACTGACTTCCGAGTTCGCTGTGAATACCTACACGACGAGCTTCCAGGTGCTCCCCCGCGTCGCCGCAAGCGACGCCGGCTTCGTCGTCGTCTGGTGGGGTGTCGGCTCGGAAGATCCCCGGGGGATCTTCGGCCAGCGCTTCGACGCCTTCGGCTCGAAGGTCGGCTCCGAGTTTCACGTCAACGAGGGAACCTCGACCGTCGAACCTTCCGTCGCCATGGATGCGGCGGGAAACTTCGTGGTCGTCTGGACGGGCCTCGACGGCTCTTACGCCGGCATCCGCGCGCGAAGGTTCTCGAGCGCCGGCGCGCCGATCGGATCGGAGTTCCCGGTCAACACCTACACGACAGGGCCGCAGACGGGGCCGTCGGTGGCCATGACCCCCGGCGGCGCGTTCGTCGTCGCATGGGTGAGCGACGGCCAGGACGGGGCGGGCGCGGGGATCTTCGGGCAGCGCTTCGACGCGGCGGGCGCGAACGCCGGGTCCGAATTCCCCGTCAACACGGCCGCAACGGGAACTCAGCGCTTCCCGAGCGTCGCGATCAGCGATGCGGGCAGCTTCGTCGTCGCATGGACGGACGGCGGCTACGGCGAGAATCCGGATGGCGACGGATACGGCGTGTTCGCGCAGCGCTTCGACGCCGCGGGGGCCAGGGCCGGCACGCAGTTCCTCGTCAATACCTACACGACGAGCTCTCAGCGACAGGGCGCCATCGGGATGGACCCGAAAGGTAATTTCGTCGTGGTTTGGGAAGGAGACCAGCAGGAGGCGTCCTTCGACGGGGTCTACGGCCAGCGCTTCGACGCGGCCGGAGCCCGTCTCGGCGCGGAGTTTCACGTCAATACGTACACGACCAGCCGCCAGGAAGCGCCGGCCGTCGCCGTCGCTCGCTCGGGCGACTTCCTCGTCACCTGGCAGAGCCGGTCCGAGGATGGGTCCCAGTTCGGAGTCTTCGCCCGGCAGTTCGATCATGCGGGTAATGCCCTCGACGGCGAGTTTCCCGTGAACACGTACACGACCGGCATCCAGTGGGCGGCGCGCGCGGCCGCCTCAAGCTCCGGGTTCACGATCGTCTGGCAGAGCGACGGACAGGACGGCTCGGACTACGGGATCTTCGGGCGCCGGCAGAGCGTCGTTCCCGTCGGAGTCCAGGTGGACGCCTCCGCGACCGCGGAGACCTCATCCGACGGCAACGGCGTCCTCGAGCCGGGCGAGAGCGTCCTGGTCGCACCGCTCTGGGCCAATCGCGCGAGCGGGGCCGCCGACCTCTCCGGAAGCATCCCTCTGACCTTCTGTTTCATCGGCTCGCCCTGCGTCGCCGCCGGCGACCTCTCCGCCTCCTACGGCATCGTGCCCGCCGGCGCACTCGGCTCCTGTAACGACGGAAGCGACGACGCCTGCTACACGGTCGGCACGAGCGGACCGAGGCCCGGAACTCACTGGGACGGGGAGATTATCGAGAATATGTCCGTCGGCGGGAGCAAGATCTGGACGCTCCACGTCGGGGACAGCTTCACGGACATTCCGCGGTCGCAGCCCTTCTACAAAAAGATCGAGACGATCCTGCACCACGGCATCACGAGCGGCTGCAACGCGACACAGTATTGCCCCGGCAACTCGGTCCCGCGCGACCAGATGTCGATCTTCATCGCGAAGGCCATGGCCGGCTCCGGGGGGAACGTTCCGGCCAGCGGAACGCTCACCGGCGTGCCGTTCGGCTCGCAGTACAACTGCACCGCGGGAGGCGCGTCGCTGTTGATCGACGTCACCCCGACCGACAGCTTCTGCAAGCACGCGCACTATCTGGCCAGCCACAACGTGACGGCCGGCTGCGGCAACTTCAAGTACTGCCCGAGTCAGCTCGTCACGCGCGACGCGATGGCGTCCTTCATCGCGAAGGCGCTCGTCTCGCCGGCGGGCGGAAACGCGATCCCGGCGTCCTATACCGACCCCGGAACGCACCGGTCGTACTCCTGCGTCGCGGGCAGCGCGAACATCCATTTCACGGACGTGCCCGTCTCGAACGCCTTCTGCAAGCACATCCACTACCTCTGGGCGAAGGGCGTCGTGGACGGCTGCTCGGCCACCCAGTACTGCCCCGCCGCCGCCGTCGCCCGCGACGCCATGGCCAAGTTCATCGCCAACGGATTCGGACTGCAGCTCTATGGGCCATAGAAAAGCCATGACGCGGCCGCTTCTGGTCGGCTGCCTCCTGATCCTCGCCCGCCGCATCGCGGGGGCTCAACAGCTCGCCCTGGGAAGTGAGTTCCAGGTGAACACGTTCACCTCGGATACCCAGCGATACCCCTCCATCGCGTCCGCCGGCGACGGAAGCTTCGTCGTCGTCTGGGAAGGCTATGGTCAGGACGGCTCTAAAGCTGGTGTCTTCGGCCAGCGGTACGACAGCTCCGGCGCAAGGGCCGGCTCGGAATTTCAGATCAACACCTTCACGACCTTGAACCAGTACAGACAGGGCATCGCCGTCGACCGGGACGGCAACTTTCTCGTCGTCTGGAAGAGCCTCGGCACGAGTGGCGGAGATTCCGTCTTCGGCCGGAGGTTTGACGCGTCGGGCGCGTCGGCAGGCCCGGAATTTCGGATCCCCAGCGCCACCGCCTACGGACAGGCGGCTCCGGCCGTCGCGACAGATTCCGCGGGCCACTTCGTGGTGGTCTGGGCGAGCAATGGTCAAGACGGTTCCGGCTATGGCATCTTCGGTCGGCGGCTCACCGATTCCGGCTCACCGATTGGCGCAGACTTCCCGATCAACACCTACACGACAGGAGGTCAGCGAAGTCCGTCGGTCGCGATGGCCGAGTCCGGCGACTTCATCGTCGTTTGGGCCTCCGACGGGCAGGACGGCTCCGGCGCGGGCATCTTCGGTCAGCACTTCGAATCGAACGGGACAAAGGTTGGCCCGGAGTTCCAGGTCAACACCTACACGACCGACAATCAGAGCGGTCCGCGCATCACCGCGAACGCGCGCGGCGACTTCGTGGTCGTGTGGACGAGCCATCAGCACGAAAGCAGCGGATATGGCTCGCTCGGGTACGACGTGATCGGCCGGCGTCTCGACAGCTCGGGAATCCGGCTCGGCGACGAATTCCCGCTCAGTCCGTGGACCGGGGAGGACCGCGAGAGTCCCTCCGTCGCAGTCGAAAGCGACGGTAGTTTTCTCACGGCTTGGGAGGGCAAGGCGAGCGGCGCTCTCGGCGTCTTCGGACAAAGGTTCGATCGGATCGGCCAGCGCGCCGGGGACTCGTTCGCCTTGAACACATACACGACCGGCTTTCAAACCAGTCCTGCCGTCGCAATAGACGGTCGCGGGTACGTGGCAAGCTGGTCAAGCTACGGTCAGGACGGCTCCCAATTCGCCGTGATTGCCCGGCGGCAGGACTTCCACTCCGAGGCGCTCGCGGTGGATGCGAGCGCGGGCAGCGGAACGTCCTCCGATGTGAACGGCGTGCTCGAACCGGGAGAAACCGTTCTCGTCCAGCCGAGGTGGACCAACAATGGCGACGCTTTCGCGGATCTGACCGGCAGCACGCCGCTCCTCTCCTGCTTCATCGGCACTCCCTGCGTGGTCGCGGTCAATGGATCGGCCGACTATGGCACGATGCCTCCCAACACGATCGCGAGCTGCGACGACTCGAGCCCGACCGGCTGTTACACCGTGTCGGCCGGAGGTCCACGCCCCGGAACCCACTGGGACGGGGGCTTCGGGGAAGATCTCTCGATCGTCGGCGGGCAATTCTGGACCCTCCACGTCGGCGACAGCTTCGCGGACGTTCCGCGTTCCCAGCCTTTCTACAAGAAGATCGAGACGCTCCTGCACTACGGCGTGACCTCGGGATGCAACGCCACTCAGTATTGTCCCGGGACTCCCGTGAACCGCGCCCAGATGGCGATCTTCATCGCGAAAGGGATGACGGGTTCCGGTAACAGCGTATCGGCCACCGGGACGCTCTCGGGAATCCTCTTCGGAAGCTCCTACAACTGCAGCGCCGGAGGCAATTCCCTGCTCCTCGACGTCGCCCCGACGGATTCGTTTTGCAGGCACGCCCACTACCTCGCGGCTCGGAACGTGACCCTCGGATGCGGGAACAACGATTTCTGCCCCAACGCGGTGGTGACCCGCGACGCGATGGCCTCCTTCATCGCGAAGGCGATCGTGGCGCCGGGAGGCGGCAACGCCGTGCCGGTCTCCTATGGACCCGATCCCAATACGGGGCTCTCCTACTCGTGCAATCCGGCGAGCCCGAAGATCCACTTCACCGACGTCCCTGCCTCCAACACCTTCTGCAAGCACATTCACTACCTCTGGGCGAAGGGCGTCGTGGACGGCTGCTCGGCCACCAAGTACTGCCCTTCGAGCTCCGTTGCCCGCGACGCCATGGCCAAGTTCATCGGAAACGGCTTCGGGCTGCAGCTCTACGGGCCTTAGGATTCGCGCATGGGCTCGCGCGGGGTCTCGTTTCTCGCCGTCGTTCTGACGCCGCTCGCCCTCGCCGCACAGGTCCCGCCCTTCACCGGCGAGATCCAGGTCAACGCCTACACCACGGGCTCGCAGAACGTTCCGGCCGTGGCGTCGGCGGGCGACGGCAGCTTCGTCGTGGTCTGGGAAAGCGACGCGCAGGACGGCTCGAAGTTCGGCGTGTTCGGGCAGCTCTTCGACAGCAGCGGTGCGAAGGCGGGAGCCGAGTTTCCTGCCAACACCTACACGACCGGAACTCAGGGGAATCCGGCGGTTGCGTCTGCGCCCAACGGCGATTTCATCGTCGTCTGGCAAACGGTGCTCCTGGCGGCTGAAGGCGGCCCGCGCGATCACATCTACGGCCAGCGATTCCATGCGTCGGCCGCCGGCCCGACCAAGGTGGGGTCGGAGTTCCAGGTCAACGCCGAGACCACGACGAGCCACCAGCTGACCGCCTCGGTCGGAACGGACGCCCTCGGAAACTTCGTCGTCGTCTGGTTGAACTCGGACGCCTTCCAGTACGAAGTCTTCGGGCAGCGATTCGACGCCTCGGGCGCCAAGGTCGGCGCGCAGTTCCAGGTCAATACATACACGACCGGAGACCGGAGCCGGCCGCGGATCGCCGTCGCACCCGACGGCAAGTTCGTCGTCGTCTGGCACGGATACGGAACGGGCGGGCAATACGGGGTCTTCGGCCAGCGCTTCTTCGCCTCGGGCGCCCGGAGCGGCGGGGAATTCCCCGTCAACACCTTTACCTCGGGCATCGAGAGATATCCCGCGGTCGGGATGGACCGGAGCGGAAACTTCGTCGTCGCCTGGGAAGGGACCAATCAGGACGGATCGGCCGTCGGAATCTTCGCGCAGCGCTTCAGCGCCGGCGGCGAGAAGGTCGGCGGCGAGTTTCAGGTGAACACGTACACCACGAGCTACCAGGATCTGGCCTCGCTGGCTGTGGGCCCGTCCGGCGATTTTCTCGTCAGCTGGACGAGTGCCGGAGAGGACGGCAGCCTCGACGGCATTTTCGGTCAGCGGTTCGACCGCCGCGGACAGCCGATCGGCGGCGAGTTCCCGATCAACACGCACACCTTTCAGCGGCAGGGGTCGTCCGCCGTCGCGAGCGACGGCGGCGGATTCGTGGTCGCCTGGGACAGCTATTTCCAGGAGGGCTCGTCCTACGGCGTTTTCGCCCGGCGTCAGTATCTCCGCCCGGAGACTCTGGCGGTGGACCCGCAGAAAAACGACCTTTCCTCCGACGGAAACGGGGTTCTCGAGCCGGGCGAGTCGGTTCTCGTCGAGCCCTCCTGGAGCAACCGTTCCGCAGGATTCGTCGCGATGAACGGAAGCACCCCGCTCACCTTCTGCCTGATCGGCGCGCCCTGTGTCGCGCCCGTCGACCTCGCCGCCGAATACGGCTCGATCCCTCCCGGGGGCGTCGGCAACTGCAACGACGGCTCGCCGGGTTTCTGCTATCAGGTCTCGGCGAGCGGACCACGGCCGGCGACCCATTGGGATGGAGGCTTCCTCGAGAACCTGGACGTCGGCGGCTCGCAGTTCTGGAACCTGCACGTCGGCGACAGCTTCTCGGACGTCCCGAGAACGGAGCCCTTCTATCGGAAGATCGAGACGCTCCTTCACAACGGCATCACGACCGGCTGCAGCACCACGCAGTACTGCCCCGCCACCGTCGTCTCCCGCGACGCGATGGCGATCTTCGTCGCCAAGGGCATCGCCGGGCTGGGCGAGCTCGTGCCTTCGGCCGGAACCGTCGGCGCGGCCCCGTATGACTGCTCCCCTGGCGGTCACTCGCTCTTCACCGACGTCGCCCCGACGGCCTCCTTCTGCAAGCACGTCCACTACCTGGCCGCGCAAAACGTGACGCTCGGCTGCAACGCGACGCAATACTGTCCGGGCCAGACGATCACCCGCGACGCGATGGCGTCTTTCATCGCCAAGGCTGTCGTCGCGCCGGGCGGCGGCAACGCCGTGCCGGCCTCCTATAGCGATCCGACCACGTCGCGTTCGTACTCCTGCGTCGCGGGAAGCCCGAATCTCCACTTCACGGACGTCCCCGTCTCGAGCGCCTTCTGCAAGCACATCCACTACTTGTGGGCCAAGGGCATCGTGGACGGCTGCACCGCAACGACTTATTGTCCCGGCGCCCCCGTCGCCCGCGACGCCATGGCGAAATTCATCGCGAACGGTTTCAAGCTCCAGCTCTACGGGCCTTGAGGCGCCGTCGAGTGAAACTCCCGACCGCTATGTCCAGGGCCTCTTTCCCGGCAACCCGCGACCCAGATTCCATTCCGTCGCCGTCGCCCTGCCGGCGGATGTCGTCTTTCGGGGCGGAATAACGCTACTCATCCCGGGGGGACCCTGCCCAATGAGAGTGAGACCTACCGACGGCCGCCGTTCTCGCCGCGAGGCGCGGGAACGGCTCTTCGCGGACGCCCCTCGAGCCTTCGGCGCCGCGACGATCCTCCTGACCCTCCTCGGGGGAGCCGCGCCGCTCGCCGCCCAAACGCCGGCATCGCTCGGAACCGAGTTTCAGATCAATACGTACACGAGCGCGTCGGAGACCGGTCCCGCGGTCGCCTGCAGTCCCGACGGGAGCTTCGTCGTGACCTGGACCGACAACTCGGAGGACGGCAGCGACTTCGGCGTCTTCGGCCAGCGCTTCGACGCCGCCGGCGTAAAGGCCGGAGGCGAGTTCCGCGTCAACAGCTATACGATCCGGCTATCAGTGGTTCCCTTCGGTCGCGTCCGACGCTCAGGGCAACTTCGTCGTCGTGTGGTACGGCGTGGGCGCGGGAAGCACGAGCGCCACCGACTACAGCATTTGGGGGAAGCGCTACAACGCCGCCGGCGCGCCGGTCGGATGCGATTTCGTCGTGAACACCTTCACGGGAGGGAACGTCTTCGGAGGGGACGTGGCGGTCGCGCCGGCCGGGAACTTCGTCGTCGTGTGGACGGCGAAGGACGAAGTCAGCGACTACGACGTCTTCGGCCAGCGCTTCTCGAGCGCCGGCGCGAAGGTCGGATTGGAATTCCTCGTGAATACCTACACGACGGGCCGACAGATCGACGGTCGCGTGGCGCTCGATCGCTCGGGCGGCTTTCTGGTCGTCTGGTCATCGGTCGGCCAGGACGGATCGGCCACTGGTGTCTTCGGGCAGCGTTTCAACGCTTCCGGGGTGAAGGTCGGCCCCGAGTTCCAGGTCAACGCCGAGACGAGCGGCTACCAGGACGGTGCCCGCGTCGCCGTCGACCGCGGCGGCAATTTCGCCGTGGTCTGGAGCGAGGACGTCGGCGGCGGGCCGACCCGAAACATCACCGGGCAGCGCTTCGACGGTTCCGGAAAGAAGGTCGGCACCGAATTCCAGGTCAACACCTCCACCGGCTCCCTGTACGGTGGTCCCGGCCTCACGATGGACCCGAGCGGCAACTTCCTCGTCGTGTGGACCGGCGCCGACGCCGACGGACGCGGCGTGCTCGGGCAGCGATTCGATCGCGCCGGCAATCGCCTCGGGACCGAGTTCGCGATCAACGCCTACACGACGGACAACCAATCGCGCGGCGGCGTTTGCGACGCCGGGCACGGATTCGTCGTGACCTGGGACAGCCACGAGCAGAACGACGCCGGCTACGGCGTGTTCGGCCGGCGCCAGAGATTTCGTCCCGACGGGCTGGCGGTCGGACGTTCACGGCATCGGGACGTCGGACCTCAACGGAGTGCTGGAGCCAGGCGACGCGGCCCTCGTCGAGCCGCACTGGACCAACGAGGGCGGCGGCGTCCACGGCCTGAACGGCAACGTGGCCTCGGTCACGGGACCCGCGGGGCCGACCTACACGCTGCTCGACGCCACGGCGCCTTATGGAGACATCCTCTTCGGCGTGCAGACGGACTGCAACGCCAACGCGGATTGCTACGCGGTCCAGATCTCGGGAACGCGGCCGGCGACGCACTGGGACGCCGAATTCCAGGAGGACCTCGACGTCGGAGGGTCGCAGATCTGGAAGCTTCACCTGGGCGACAGCTTCACGGACGTGCCGCGGTCGGAGCCCTTCTACAAGAAGATCGAGACGCTGCTCCACAACGCCATCACGACCGGTTGCAACGCGACGCAGTACTGCCCGTCCACCGTGGTCTCGCGAGACGCCATGGCCATCTTCATCGCCAAGGGCGTCGCCGGCCTGGGCGAGCTCGTCCCGGCGACCGGCCTCGTGGGCGCTTCGGCCTACAACTGCTCCCCCGGCGGCCATTCCCTCTTCACCGACGTCTCGCCGACGGACTCCTTCTGCAAGCACGTCCACTATCTGGCCGCGCAAAACGTGACGCTCGGCTGCGACGCGACGCACTACTGCCCCGCCCAGACGATCACGCGCGACGCGATGGCTTCCTTCATCGCCAAGGCGATCGTGGCGCCGGGCGGCGGCGCCGCCGTGCCGGTCAGCTACACCGATCCGACGACCTCGCGGTCGTACTCCTGCGTCTCGGGCAGCGCCAACCTGCACTTCTCCGACGTGCCGGTCTCGAATGCTTTCTGCAAGCACATCCACTACCTCTGGGCGAAAGGCGTCGTGGACGGCTGCACGGCGACGAAGTACTGTCCTACCCAGCCGGTCGCCCGCGACGCCATGGCCAAGTTCATCGCGAACGGGTTCGGTCTGCAGCTCTACGGCCCGTAAGATATGCTCGCTTCCACGATCCGAGAAGCGTGATCCGCCTGCCGATCATCCTCTTGGCGGCGATCGTGCCGGCCGCGCTTGCCGCACAGATCCTGCCGCTCGGCGGAGAGTTCGCCGTCAACACCTACACGACGAACGCACAGCTCTTTCCGGCGGTCGCCGCCGCGGGCAACGACACGTTCATCGTCGCGTGGGACAGCTTCGTCCAGGACAGCGGTGGCCTGGGCGTCTACGGCCAGCGCTTCGACGGCAACGGCGCGCCGCTCGGCGGCGAGTTCCAGATCAACACCTACACCACCGACGCGCAGGCCGCCCCCAAGGTCGCGGCTGCCGCCGACGGCAGCTTCGCCGTCGTGTGGCAGAGCTCCTACCAGGACGGCTCGGGCATCGGCGTGTTCGGCCAGAGATTCAACGCGGCCGGGGCGAAGGTCGGGGCGGAGTTTCGCGTCAATACCATCACCGGCGGCGATCAGCAGGCGGCCGCGATCGCGATGCGGCCCTCCGGAGAGTTCGTCGTCGTCTGGTCGGGAGGGTACTCGGCCTACTCGGACGAGACGGCGCAGCGTTTCGATGCCGCGGGCGTGAAGGTCGGCGCGCCGTTTACCGTCAACACGTATACGACGGGCAATCAGCGCGCGCCCGCCGTGGCCATCGATTCCACCGGCGACTTCGTCGTCGTCTGGGGCAGTGACGCGCAGGACGGCGACTCGTTCGGCGTTTTCGGCCAGCGGTTCAACACGGCCGGTCAGAAGGTCGGGCCGGCGTTTCAGGTCAACACCTACACCACCGGGGAACAGGACTATCCGGCCATCGCGATGGATCGGGCCGGCAATTTCGTCGTCGTCTGGACGAGCCTCGACGGACAGGACGGCTCTTCCACCGGGGTCTTCGGCCAGCGCTTCAACAGCGGCGCGGAAAAGGTCGGCCCCGAGTTTCAGGTCAATACGTTCACCGCGAGCCAGCAGGGCGACGCCTCGATCGCTCTCGAGCCCGACGGCGGCTTCCTCGTCGCCTGGAAGAGCTTCGGGCAGGACGGCTCCGACTTCGGCGTCTACGGCCAGCGCTTCGACCGCACGGGGGCGCGGCGCGGTGCCGAGTTCCCGATCAACACGTATACGACGGATTTCCAGGCGGAGGTCCGGGTGGCCGAAACGGAAGCGGGCCCCGTCGCGGTCTGGACGAGCAAAGGCCCGGACGGAGATACCTATGGAATCCTCGGCCGCCGGCAGAGGATCCACCCCGAGGCGTTGAGCGTCGACGTCCACGGAATCGGCATCACCGATTTGAACGGCGTGTTCGAGCCCGGCGAGGCGGTGCTCGTCGAGCCGGTGTGGAGCAACCGGGAAACGCTCGCGATTGATCTGAACGGGAGTGTGTCTTCGACCGGCTTCTCCGGCCCGGCCGGCCCGACCTACACGCTTCTCGACGCCACGGCGGCCTACGGCGGCATGCCGGCCGGCGCCATCGCCAGCTGCTACGACGGGTCTTCGAACGCCTGCTACGCGGTTCAAGTGTCCAACGCGCGGCCGTCGACGCACTGGGACGTGACCCTCGAGGAAGACCTCGACGTCCCCGGATCGCACATCTGGACGATGCACGTCGGCGACAGCTTCAGCGACGTGCCGCGGTCGCAGCCCTTCTACAAGAAGATCGAGACACTGCTGCACAACGGCATCACGACCGGATGCAACGCGACGCAGTACTGTCCCGCGACGGTGGTCTCGCGCGACCAGATGGCGATCTTCATCGCCAAGGGCATCGCGGGTCAGGGCGCGCTCGTGCCCGCGGCGGGTCTCGTCGGCGCCTCGGCCTACGACTGTTCCCCCGGCGGCCACTCGCTCTTCACGGACGTCGCCCCGACGGATTCCTTCTGCCGGCACGTTCACTACCTCGCTGCTCGGAACGTCACGCTCGGCTGCAACGCCACGCAGTACTGTCCCGGGCAGACCATCACGCGCGACGCCATGGCCTCTTTCATCGCGAAGGCGATCGTCGCGCCCGGCGGAGGCGGAGCGGTCCCGTTGACCTACAGCAATCCGATCACCGGCCGGTCGTACTCCTGCAGCTCGGGGGCTCCGCACCTCCACTTCACCGACGTGCCGGTTTCGAACGCCTTCTGCAAGCACATCCACTACCTGTGGGCGAAGGGGATCGTGAGCGGCTGCTCAGCGACGCAATACTGTCCAAGCGCGCCCATCGCCCGCGACGCCATGGCTAAGTTCATAGCCAACGGATTCGGGCTGGGGCTCTACGGTCCGTAGACACATCCGGGCCTAGAAGAGCCCGGCCCGCATCGCAACATGCCATCCGGCGAGACTGACCCCCTCGAACACTGACCCCCCCCGCCCACACGACCTCTGACCCGACCAACCCTGTGGTGGCGCCAATGCACCACGTTCGTGCGGCCTCACCCACCCGGAGCAGATAAGATCTGTGCCGCTTCCGACGACCTGGGGGGCCCAATGAAGACGCCGGCGCGGTGGCTCCTGGCAGCCGCGGCTGCTTCAGTGCCCGCGGGACTCTGGGCACAAGCGCCGCCGCTTGGATCGGAGTTCCGCGCGAACACGTACACGACCGGCGTGCAGTATTTGGCAAGCCTCGCATCTCGGGGCAACGGCAGCTTTGTCGTCGTCTGGACGAGCGAAGATCAGGATGGCTCCTCCACTGGCGTGTTCGGCCAGCGCTTCGACAGCTCCGGATCGAAGGCCGGCGCCGAGTTTCCGATCAACACCGACACATCCGGCGCTCAGGCGGGAGCCGATGTGGCCATCGACGGATCTGGCAACTTCGTCGTGGTCTGGCAGAGCGACGGGCAGGACGGCTCCGACCTCGGCGTTTTCGGGCAGCGTTTCGACGGCTCCGGAGCCAAGCTCGGCGGCGAATTTCAGGTCAATACCTCCACGTCTCTCAATCAAGCCGACCCTTCGATTGCGATGGACAAAGCCGGCAACTTCGTCGTGGTCTGGAGCAGCAATCGGAACGACTTCGCGCACGACGACATTTTCGGCCAGCGTTTCGACAGCTCCGGAGCGAAGCTAGGCTCCGAGTTTCCGGTCAATACCTCCACGGCCCTCCCTTCGCTTGAGCCCTCCATCGCAATGGACGGAGCCGGCAACTTCGTGGTGATCTGGAGTCTTGGTCTTTTTTCAAGCGACGTTTTCGGCCAACGCTTCGATGTCTCCGGAGCGAAGATCGGCGCGGAGTTTGAGGTCAATACATACACAACCGACATTCAATTCCGGCCCTCCGTCGCCATGGCGAAGAACGGGAAATTCGTCGTCGTTTGGGCTGGCTCCGACGGCTCCCACGAGCAGATCTTCGGCCAACGCTTTGGCCCCTCCGGGGCGAAAGTCGGCGCCGAGTTTCGAGTCAACACCTTTACTGCTGCGAGCCATTTTGAGCCGTCCATCGCGATGGACTCCACCGGCAACTTCGTCGTGGCCTGGACTGGCAACGATCAAGACGGATCCGAATCCGGGGTTTTCGGTCAGCGATTCGAAGGCTCCGGGGCCAGGATCGGCGGCGAGTTCCAGGTCAACGCCTTTACGACAGGCTTTCAAACGCACCCAAGGGTGATCGACGACGGCGTCGGACTCACCGTCGTCTGGAGCGAGGCCGGCAGCGATGACTCCTCCGGCATTTTCGGACGCCGCCAGAATCTCCAGCCCTTCGCGCTTGCCGTGGACTCACACGGCGGCAGCTCGGACCAAAACGGCGTCCTGGAACCGGGAGAGATCGCCCTCGTCGAGACATCGTGGAGCAACGTCGGCGCCGGTTCCTTCGCGAATTTGACTGGCTTGGCGTCCTTCTCCGGACCCTCGGGGACGTTCTACTTTATTTACGACGCTTCCGCCAGCTACGGTCTGGTCCCGTCGGGCTCCTTCGCCGAGTGTAACGACGGCAGCGAGCTTGCCTGCTATTTGGTTGCGACGGAGCTTCCACGGCCAACGCAACACTGGGACGCAGGTCTGCAAGAGAGCCTCTCGGCCGGCGGCGCGCAGTTCTGGAAACTGCATCTGGGCGACAGCTTTACCGACGTGCCGCGCGCACAGCCCTTCTACAGGAAGATCGAGACGCTGCTGCACAACGGGATCACGTCGGGTTGCAGCGCCGCCAAGTACTGTCCCGGCAACCCGGTCCCGCGAGATCAGATGGCGATCTTCATCGCAAAGGCGCTCGCCGGGTCCGGGGAAAGCGTTCCGACAACGGGCACGGTATTCTTCCCCGGCCTTCCTTTTGGATCGACTTACAATTGCTCTCCCGGCGGGACATCTCTCTTCTTCGACATTGACCCGACGGACATCTTCTGCAAGCACGTCCATTACCTTGCGGCGCAGAACGTGACTCTCGGCTGCGGAGGGTTCAAGTTCTGCCCCGGTTCAACCGTGACCCGCGACGCCATGGCCTCGTTCATCGCCAAGGCCGTCGTGGCACCGCAGGGAGGCGCCGGAGTGCCGGAAACCTTCAGCGAGTCGGGCCGCTCCTACTCCTGCAGCGCCGCCAGCCCCAACATCCACTTCACCGACGTGCCGGCGAGTCATCCCTTCTGCAAGCACATCCACTTCCTCTGGGCCAAGGGGATCGTCTCAGGTTGTTCGGCGACGCAGTACTGCCCCGGCCAGCCCGTCAACCGCGACGCCATGGCCAAGTTCATTGCCAACGGGTTCGGTCTGCAACTCTACGGGCCTTAGTGTCGTGAGAATGAAAGCCCGCAGAAACTGGATCTTCGTCCTGGCCTTCGCGCCGCTCGCCGCCGCTGGGCAGGCACCACCGCTCAGCTCCGAGTTTCAGGTCAACACCTACACCACGTTCAACCAGGAGTTCCCTTCCGTCGCCTCTTCGGGCAACGGCGGCTTCGTCGTGGTGTGGTCGAGCTCGGGTCAGGGCAACAGGGTCTTCGGCCAGCGTTACGACGGTCTGGGCGCGAGAGTCGGGCCGGAGTTTCCGATCAGCACGGATACAAGCTCGAGTCAGTCGTTCCCCTGGGTCGCAGCGGCGCACGGCGGCAATTTCGTCGTCGTCTGGAGGAGTTACGGTGAGGACGGTTCGGAATTCGGCGTCTCCGGACAGCGGTTCGACGCGGCCGGGGCGAACGTCGGCCCCGAGTTCCAGGTCAATACGTATACGACGGGCACGCAGTACAACCCCAGGGTTGCGATATCCGATTCGGGGAAATTCGTCGTCGTGTGGGTGAGCGTTGGGCAGGACGGATCGGATACCGGCGTCTTCGGCCAGCGTTTCGACGCCTCCGGAGCAAAGGTCGGGCCCGAGTTCCAGGTGAACACCAATACCCTCGGCAATCAACGCCGGGCGTCGCTCGCCTTGGACGAGACCGGACGCTTTCTCGTCGTCTGGTCGACGTTCGACGCGGATGAGACCGGAATCTTCGGCCAGCGGTTCGACGGATCCGGAGCGAAACTCGGACCGGAGTTTCCGATCAACGAGTTCACGTTTGGCTTCCAGGACTACCCTGCCGTCGCGGCCGACAAGGCCGGCAATTTCCTGGTCGCCTGGCAGAGTCAGGAGCAGCTCCACTCGACTTTCGACCTTCTTGCCCGTCGTTTCAACAGCGCCGGCGAGAAGGTCGGCTCCGAGTTCCGGGTCAACGTTTTCACGACGGGAAACCAGCTCGAGCCCTCCGTCGCGGTCGATCGGAAGGGCAACTGGGTCATCGCGTGGGACGCCTTCGAAACGGGCGCCTATTCGGTCTGGGCGCGGCGCTTCGACCGGTCGGGAACGTCGCACGAGACCGAGTTCCCCCTCTCCGTGTCTCCGCAATCCCGGCTCGTCTCTGTCGTCGACGACGGGGCCGGGCTCGCCGCCGCATGGAGAGCGGACAACGACGGATCGGTTGACGGCGTCGCCGCGCGGCGGCAGACGCTTTACCCCTTCGGCGTCGCCGTCGACGCGCACGCGACCGGCTCGTCGAACGGGAACGGAGTCCTGGAACCAGAAGAGGCCGTCGTCGTCGAGCCGTCGTGGAGCAACGTCAGCAACGGGACCTTCGCGAGCCTGTCGGGGAGCGCCGCGGGATTGACCGGACCTCCCGGCATCTACACGGTGCTGGATGGCAGCGCGAGCTACGGCCCCCTTCCGGGCGGCGCGTTTGCCGAGTGCAACGACGGCTCGCCGGCAGCCTGTTACGCGCTCCAGGTGTCCGGCCCGCGGCCGTCGGTTCACTGGGACGCGACGCTGCAGGAGGACCTGTCGCCGGGAGGATCGCAGCTGTGGACCCTTCACGTCGGCGACAGCTTCGACGACGTGCCCCGTTCGCAGCCCTTCTACCGGAAGATCGAGACGCTCCTGCACCACGGCATCACGTCGGGCTGCGGGACGAGTCTGTATTGTCCGGACGTGGCCGTGCCGCGCGACCAGATGGCGATCTTCGTCGCCAAGGCGATTGCCGGCCTGGGCGACCTCGTCCCGACGAAGGGAAGCCTCGGCGGGCAACCGTACGACTGCTCGCCGGGAGGCGTCTCGCGCTTCACCGATGTCGCCCCGACGGCGTCCTCCTGCAGGCACGTTCACTACCTCGGAGCTCAGAACGTGACGCTGGGCTGCGGGGCCGCGCAGTACTGCCCGTCACAGACGATCACCCGCGACGCGATGGCCTCGTTCATCGCCAAGGCTCTCGTAGCCCCGCAGGGAGCCGCCGGCGTTCCGGAAACCTTCAGCCAGGGGAGCCGGTCCTATTCGTGCAGCGCGGCGGCGCCCGACCTGCATTTCACCGACGTTCCCGTTTCAAACCCCTTCTGCAAGCACATCCACTATCTCTGGGCCAGGGGAATCGTCGACGGCTGCTCGGCGACGCGCTACTGTCCTGGCCAGAGCGTCAACCGCGACGCCATGGCCAAGTTCCTCGCCAACGGATTCGGGCTCGCCCTTTACGGCCCCTAGAGCCACGCCGGGCGCCCGCCGCTCAACCCGGTTGATCCCTGCCGCACCGTTCCTGCGCGTTGTTCTCAAGGACGCTGGGGACGGGAGGCAAGGCATGAACGTGGAAGGCCACCGCCGGACTACGGTGAACCGGGATATAGACTCGGTCTGCCCCTCCCGTATGAAGGCTGCCGCAAGTCTCCTTTTGGGCTTGGCCGCCGCGCTCGCGCCTGCCGCACTCGAGGCGCAGGGGATTCCCCTGGGTTCCGAGTTCCAGGTGAACAACTACACGACGGGGAAGCAGACGAACCCCGACGTCGCCTCCAGAGGAGACGGGAGCTTCGTCGTCGTCTGGGCGCACGGCCCGGGGAACCCGGGCGTCTTCGCGCGGAGGTACGACAGCGTCGGCGTCGCGACGGGGCCGGAGTTTCAGCTCAACTCGGGCACGGCGGTGCCGGGACAGTACGCGAGAGTCGCCGCCGACGCGTTGGGCGCATTCGTCGTCGTATGGGGCGACGCGACCGACGGATACAGCCGCGGCCAGAAATTCGACGCCGCCGAAAGTCCGGTCGGCTCGCCGTTTGCACTGTCAGGCGTGTTCGGCCGAGTTGGCGCCGCTGCGGCAGGCAATTTCGTCGTGGTCGACACGACGGGTCCATCCGACATGTTCAGCCCCTTCGGTGGCCTCGCCGGCGAACGGTTCGACGCGACCGGTGCCCTGGTGGGATCGGCGTTCGTCGTCACCAGCCGCTACTCCGTCCCCGGAAGCAGCTACTACGTGATCAACACGTACTATCCCGCAGCCAGCTCGATGGCGATCTCCTCTGCCGGCGACTTCATCGTCGTCTGGGACGAAGGGATGTCGTTCTTCATGGAGGGCGGCCGTCCGCAGACCACCCCGCCGACCGGAATCTTCGGCCAGCGCTATCACCGCTCCGGGGTCAGGCTCGGAAGCATGTTCGTCGTGACGGGGGACGCCCAGACCGTCCCCTCGATCGCCCTGGACAAGCCGGGCAACTTCGTCGTCGTCTGGAGCAACACGGGATCCATTCTGGGCCAGCGCTTTGACGCCGCGGGCGCGCCGGTCGGCCCGGCATTCGGCGTCAACGAGTTCACCACCGGTTACAACACGACACCCGCGGTCGCCGTGAACGGCTCCGGAGACTTCCTCGTCGTCTGGTCGAACGACAGCGAGGATGGATCGTCCTCCGGAATCGTGGGCGCGATGTTCGACCGTCATGGCCGGCGGCTGGCGAGCGACTTCCCGATCAACGTGTACACCACGGGAGTCCAAGATCAGCCGTCGGTCGCCAGCGACGGCCGCGGCTTCGTCGTGACCTGGGAGAGCGCCGACCAGGACCTCTCGGGCTTTGGGATTTTCGGACGCCGGCAGAATCTCATCGCCGACGCGCTCACCGCCGACTCCGGACCGGCGACCGGGACCGTGTCCGACCGGAATGGCGTCCTGGAGCCCGGCGAAACGGTGCTCCTCGAGCCCCGGTGGAGAAACGCCAGCGATGCTCCCATCACCGTGACGGGAGGCACCGCGATCCTTCCCTGCGCCGTGGGGACGGCCTGTGTGACCCCTCTGAACACCTCGGCCGCGTACGGATCGATCGCATCGGGTGCGGCCGGAAGCTGCAACGAGGTGACCCCCGACGCCTGCTATCTCGTGTCCGCCAGCGGGCCGCGCCCCGCCACGCACTGGGACGGCGGGTTCGCCGAGACGCTTTCGGGAGGCGGCGGCCGTTTCTGGACGATGCACGTGGGCGACAGCTTCGCGGACGTGCCGCGGTCGCAACCCTTCTACAAGAAGATCGAGACGCTCCTCCACAACGGCATCACGACCGGCTGCACGCAGACGACGTACTGTCCCGGCGCGACGGTGGCGCGGGACGCCATGGCGATCTTCATCGCGCGGGCCCTCGCCGGCGACGGCCAGCTCGTACCCTCGACGCCCGTCTCAGGCCCGCTCTACGACTGCTCCTCCGGCGGGCATTCGAACTTCACCGACGTCGCGCCGACCGATCCCTTCTGTAAACACGTCCACTATCTCGCCAACCTCAACGTCCTCATCGGCTGCAACGCAACGCAGTATTGCCCCGGCCAGGCGGTCACCCGGGACACCATGGCCGCTTTCATCGCGAGAGCCCTCGTCGCGCCGGGAGGCGGAGCCGCCGTCCCGATCAGCTACACCGATCCGACGACCTCGAAGTCGTATTCCTGTGCAGCGGGCAGCCCGCTCGTGCACTTCGCCGACGTCCCGGCCTCCAATCCTTTCTGCAAGCACATTCACTACCTCTGGGCCAAAGAGATCGTGGACGGCTGCACGGCAACGACGTACTGCCCGCGGCCAGCCCGTCGCCCGCGACGCCATGGCCAAGTTCCTCGCCAACGGATTCGGGCTCCAGCTTTACGGACCCTAAAGGACGGGAGGCGTCATGCGCCGCGGAAAATCGCTCGTCTTCGTCCTCTTCGCGTTGTCTGCCGCTCGACGCCTCGGTGCGCAGGCGCCCCCGATGGGCGATGAATTCCTGGCGAACACGTACACGACGTCGTCGCAGCTCCATCCCGCGATCGCCTCGGACGGCCTCGGCGGCTTCGAGGTGGTCTGGTCGGGCTACGACCAGGACGGCTCCGACTTCGGCGTCTTCGGCCAGCGGTTCGGTTCCGCCGGGACGAAGCTCGGCCCGGAGTTTCGGGTCAACACTTACACGACCGGGCTTCAGGCCACGGCGTCCGTGGCGGCCGCGGCCGGCCATGGATTCGTGGTCGTCTGGGGAGCGATGGCCAGGACGGGTCGAACTTCGGATCTTCGGCCAGCGGTTCGACGACACCGGGGCGAAGGTCGGCGACGAGTTCCCGGTCAACGCCTCACGTTCCCTCCAGCGGCGTGGCGTCGTCGCGATGGACCGGTCCGGCAACTTCGTCGTCGTCAGCTCGCAATACACCTCACTCAACTATGCGGCCTTCGTCGTCAGCGACCTCATGGGTCAGCGCTTCGACGCCTCCGGCGCCCCCGCGGGCTCCGAATTCATGGTCGCTCCGTTCAAGTCGTACTTCGACTTCGAGAGCATCATCAGCCGACTCCCCCGGCGACCGCGCCGTCGCCGCGACCCCGGGCGGCGACTTCATCGTCGTTTGGGACGTCTGGCGAGGGGACATTTCCCCAAGGCGCCCGCCCCGCGTCAATTGACGATCAAGGGGTCTTCGGCTCAGACGCTTCTCGACGACGGGCGTCAAGCTCGGCACGGCGTTTTCCGGATCGCCCTCGTGCACGGCGGCCGCCCGGTCAATCCGCGCCGATTGCGGTCGGACCCACTCGGCAATCTCGTCGTCGTCTGGTCGACGCAATTCGGCCAGGACGGTTCGAACGCACGCGGCATCCGCGGCCAGCGCTTCGACGGCTCCGGCGAGAAGGTCGGCCCGGATTCCAGGTCAATACGTACACGACCGGGGACCAGACCGCGCCGTCGGTCGCGTTCGACGCGGCGGGAGATTTCGTCGTCGTCTGGGTCAGCGAGGCCAGGATGGATCCTCCTTCGGGCGTCTTCGGCGCGCGCTTCGACCGACACGGGAACCGCATCGGCGGATCGAGTTCCCGCTCAACGGGTACACGACGGGCGCCCAGCAGGCGCCGCAGATCGCGAGCGACGGCCGCGGATTCGTCGCCGCCTGGGAGAGCGCGGATCGAGGACGGCTGACGGTTTCGGCGTCTTCGGACGGCGCCAGCACCTTCACGCGGAGTCGCTCACGGTGGACGCCGCCGCGAAGACCGGAACCTCCTCCGATCGGAACGGCGTGCTGGAGCCCGGGGAGACGGTCGTCGTCGAGCCGAGATGGAGCAACGTCACCTGCCGCCGCGATCGCGGTGACCGGCACGGGGACCCTGCCCGCTTGCACGATCGGATCCGCCTGCGTCGCAGCGGTGGACGCCGTCGGCCGGCTACGGGATCCATCGCGGCCGGCGGCTCGGCGGTCTGCAACGACGGGTCTCCGGATGCCTGTTATCAGGTCTCGGCGAGCGGGCCGCGTCCCGGCGACCCATTGGGACGGCGTGTTCACCGAGAGTCTCTCGGGAGGCGGCGACCACTTCTGGACGCTGCACGTCGGCGACAGCTTCTCGGACGTGCCGCGCTCGCAGCCCTTCTACAAGAAGATCGAGACGTTGCTCCACACGGGAATCACGTCCGGCTGCGCCGCGACGCAATACTGTCCGAGCGCGGTCGTCTCGCGCGACCAGATGGCGATCTTCATCGCCAAGGGCATCGTCGGCCTGGGAGAGCTCGTGCCGACGACGGGGCAGGTCGGCGCGAACTCGTACAACTGCTCCCCCGGCGGTTCATCGCTCTTCACCGACGTCGCGCCGACCGACGCGTTCTGCAAGCACGTCCACTACCTCGCCGCGCAGAACGTGACCGTCGGCTGCAACGCGAGTCAGTACTGTCCGGGCCAGACCGTGACGCGCGACGCGATGGCCTCGTTCATCGCCAAGGCCGTCGTCGCTCCGGGAGGCGGCGCCGCCGTGCCGATGACGCTATACGGACGCCGACGACGTCGCGCTCCTACTCCTGTGTCTCTGGGAGCGCTAACCTCCACTTCACCGACGTTCTCGTCTCGAACCCCTTTTGCAAGCACATCCACTACCTCTGGGCGAAAGGGATCGTGGACGGCTGCTCGGCCACGAAATACTGCCCAAGCGCGCCCGTCGCCCGCGACGCCATGGCCAAGTTCCTCTCCAACGGGTTCGGGCTGAGTCTCTATGGGCCGTGACACCAAGTGCCCCGCTCCCCAAGGCGGCGGAGGCTCGACAAGGAGGTTCGAATGAGGGTCCGCGTCGGCACGCTCGCCCTGGTCGCGCTCGCCCTGGCGCCGCTCGGAACGCCGGCGCAGACGCTGCTCCTCGGACCCGAACTTGCCGTCAATACCTACACGACCGGCGCGCAGCTCTTCCCGGCCGTAGCGGCCGCGGCGGACGGGACCTTCGTCGTCGTCTGGGAGAGCTCCAAGCAGGACAACGGCGGGTCCGGAATCTTCGGCCAGCGTTTCAACGCACTCGGGGCGAAGGCCGGAGCCGAGTTTCAGGTGAATACCTACACGACCGACAGGCAGATCACGCCGGCCGTCGCGATGGATTCCCAGGGCGACTTCGTGGTCGTGTGGAACAGCGACGGTCAGGACGGCTCCTTCGCCGGGATCTACGGCCAGCGCTACGACGCGGCGGGCGCCCAGGCCGGCGGCGAGTTCCGCGTCAACACGACGACGGCGCTCTACCAGCAGGCGCCCGCGATCGCGATGGCGCCGGACGGGAAGTTCGTCGTCGTCTGGTGCGGAGGATACGGGCCGGAATCGGACGTGTGGGGCCAGCGGTTCGACGCCTCGGGCGCGAAGGCGGGCGGCGAGTTCCGCGTGAACACGTACACGCCGTACAGCCAGAACACGCCGGCCGTGGCCGCCGACGCCGCGGGCCGGTTCGTCGTCGTCTGGACGAGCGAGGTCGGCGACGGTGCGGACAGCGCAGTCTTCGGGCAGCGGTTCGACGCGGCCGGAGTAAAGATCGGATCCGCCTTCCAGGTCAACACCTACACGACCGGCGATCAGGGATACCCCGCCATTGCGATGGACCACGCCGGAAACTTCGTCGTGGCCTGGCAGAGCGCAGCTCAGGACGGAGACTCGACCGGCATCTTCGGGCAGCGTTTCAACAACGGCGCCGAGAAGGTCGGCGCCGAGTTCCCCATCAACGAGTACACGACGAGCACGCAGCGAGAGGTCTCCGTGGCGTTCGAGCGGGACGGCGGATTCGCCGCAGTCTGGTCGAGTTTCGGTGAGGACGGCAACGACTACGCCGTGGCGGCGCAGCGTTTCGACCGGACGGGCGGCCACAACGGGCTCGAGTTCGTGCTCAATGCTTCGACCACGGGCGCCCAGCTCGAGCCGAGGATCGCCGCGTCGCGCTTCGGCCTCCTGACAATCTGGGCGGGCCGGGATGGCGACTCCTACGGAATCTTCGGCCGGCGGCAGAGAATTCTGCCGTTCGCGCTCCACGGCGACGACCACGGGGTCGGCACGTCCGACTTGAACGGCGTGATCGAGCCCGGTGAGGCCGTCCGGATCGAGCCGACCTGGGCCAACCGCGGCCCGGGGCTCGCTCCGCTCGAGGGGACGGTCGGAATCGACGACTTCTACGGCCCGCAGGGTCCGAACTACTCTCTCTTCGACGGGCTCGCCGAGTATGGCTCGATCCTGGTCGGTGCGGTCGCAACCTGCGGCGAAAATCCGAACCCGTGCTACGCGGTCCAGGTCGGAGGCACGCGGCCGGTTACGCACTGGGACGCGACGCTCCTGGAGCACCTTTCGCTCGGCACGTCCAAGAACTGGACGCTGCACATCGGCGAGAGCTTCTCGGACGTGCCGCGGTCGCAGACCTTCTACAAGAAGATCGAAACCCTCCTCCACAACGGCATCACCCTGGGCTGCACCCCCACGGAATATTGCCCGGCGACGATCGTCTCGCGCGGTCAGATGGGCATCTTCATCGCCAAGGGAATCGCCGGCAGCGGAGAGTTCGTCCCGACCGCCGGGGTCCTCAGTGGGCTGCCCTACAACTGCTCGGCCGGCGGCGTCTCGCGCTTCACCGACGTCGCCCCCACCGACGCCTTCTGCCGCCACGTGCATTACCTGGGCACCCAGAACGTGACCCTCGGCTGTGTCGCTTCGCAGTATTGCCCCGCGCAGGCCGTCACCCGCGATGCCATGGCTTCCTTCATCGCCAAGGCGATCGTGGCGCCCGGAGGCGGCAACGCGGTGCCTTTGACGTACACCGACCCCGTCACCTCGCGGTCCTACTCCTGCGTCTCGGGGAGCGCGAACCTGCACTTCACGGACGTTCCCGTCTCGAACGCATTCTGCAAGCACATCCACTACCTCTGGGCGAAGGGGATCGTGGACGGCTGCACCGCGACGGCCTACTGTCCCGGCTCCCCCGTCGCCCGCGACGCCATGGCCAAGTTCATCGCCAACGGATTCGGGCTGCAGATCTACAAGCCCTAGACGAACGGTAGCGATCGGAGGAATCATGAAGACCCGGGCGGGCTGGCTGACCTTCGGCCTGATGCTCTCGGCGGCGGCGGTCACGGCGCAGGCGCCACCGCTCTCCGACGAGTTCATCGCGAACACCTACACGACGAGCTCCCAGAGCGCTCCCGACGTCGCGGCCAACGGCAAGGGCGTCTTCGTCGTCGTCTGGGACAGCTCCGGCCAGGACGGCAGTGTCGACGGGATCTTCGGCCAGCGCTTCACCAAGGGAGGCCAGTTCGCCAACCCCGAGTTCGCGATCAACACGTACACGTCCAACGCCCAGTTCGCGCCGCGCATCGCCATGAACCAAAACGGCGATTTCGTCGTCGTCTGGACGAGCGCCGGGCAGGACGGCGGCGGCACCGGGATCTTCGGGCAGCGATTCGGCCCGAGCGGCGCGAAGGTCGGCGCCGAGTTCCCCGTCAACACCTACACGACCGGCACTCAGGGCGAGCCGGCCGTCGCGATTGACGGCGCCGGCGACTTCGTCGTCGTCTGGTCGAGCGCCGGCCAGGACGGGTCCGGCTACGGCGTCTTCGCGCAGCGCTTCGCAGGGGACGGCGCGAAGAGCGGATCGGAGATCGCCGTCAACACGTATACGACCTTCGATCAGCACGAGCCCGCCGTGGCGATGGACGCGGCCGGGAACTTCGTCGTCGTCTGGTCGAGCTCCGGTCAGGACGGCGACGCGGAGGGCGTCTTCGGGCAGCGCTTCGACGCAGCGGGAGCCAGGCGCGGCGTCGAGTTCCCCGTCAACACGCACACGGCGAGCGACGAGACGCTTCCGGCGATCGCGAGCGACCGGCACGGCAACTTCGTTGTCGCGTGGGCCGATCACAACATCGATGGGTCTTCGTACGGGGTCGTGCTGCGGCAGTTCCACGCCGACGGCGACAACTTCGGTGACGAACAGATCGTCGACGCCTTCACCGAAAACTCGCAGACCTCCCCCGCGATCGCGATGGGCCCGGCCGGCGACTTCATCGTCACGTGGGCGTCGTACGAGCAGGACGGCTCGAGCTGGGGAACGTTCGGGGAGCGTTATGACCGGCTGGCCGGCCGCATCGGCGACGGCTTCCGCTTCAACACGACCACGGTCGGCAGCCAGGACGGCGGCCGCGTCGCCAACGACGGGACGGGGTTCGTCGCCGTGTGGAACGGGCCGAACCAGGACGGCTCGGGCTCCGCGGTCGTCGGACGCCGCCAGAACCTGCGGCCCGGCGCGCTCTCCGTGGACGTGCGCGGGGTCGGCTCAACCGACCTGAACGGCGTCTTCGAGCCGGGCGAGGCGATCCGGGTCGAGCCGCTCTGGATAAACCAGAGCCAGAGCACGTTTTTCACCCTGGATGGAACGGCGGGATTCTTCACCGGACCCGCGGGACCGAACTATCAGCTCCTCGATGCCACCGGGAGCTACCCGTTTCTCCTTCCCGGCGCGTCCTCGGGCTGCGGTCCCGGCGCGCCGGAGGGTTGCTACGCGGTTCAGGCGGGAGGAACGCGCCCGAAGACGCACTGGGACACGTTGCTGTCCGAAAACATGTCGATCGGCGGCAACCACTATTGGACGATCCACGTCGGTGAGAGCTTTACGGACGTGCCGCGGTCTCAGCCGTTCTACAAGAAGATCGAGACGATGCTGCACCACGACATCACTTCGGGCTGCACACTGACGACCTACTGCCCCGCCACGGCCGTCTCCCGCGACCAGATGGCGATCTTCATCGCGAAAGGAATCGCGGGCGCCGCGGCGCTCATCCCCGTCTCGGGAACGGTGGGCTCTCAGGCGTACGATTGCGAGAGCGGCGGCGGCGTCTCGCTCTTCTCCGACGTTGCGCCCTCGGACTCCTTCTGCCGGCACGTCCACTTCCTCGCGGCGCAGGGCGTCACGCTCGGCTGCGACGCGACGCACTACTGCCCGACGCAGACGATCACGCGCGACGCGATGGCGTCTTTCATCGCGAAGGCCGTGGTCGCCCCGGGCGGCGGCGCCGCGGTGCCTTTGAGCTACACCGATCCGACGACGGCGCGCTCGTATTCCTGCGTCTCGGGCAGCGCGAACCTGCACTTCACGGATGTGCCGGTCTCCAACGCCTTCTGCAAGCACATCCACTACCTCTGGGCGAGAGGCATCGTGGACGGCTGCTCGGCGACGCAGTACTGTCCGGGCTCACCCGTCGCCCGCGACGCCATGGCCAAGTTCATCGCCAACGGATTCGGGATGCAGCTCTATGGGCCGTAGACGTTCCTGCGCAACGCGGCTCCTGGCCGTCGCGGCCTGTTTCGCCGCGAGGAGCCTCTCCGCGCAGGCTCCCCCGCTGTCGGGCGAGTTTCCGATGAACACCTACACGACCGGACCGCAGCACGAGGTCGCGGCGGCGTCGCGCGGCGACGGCACCTTCGTCGTCGTGTGGACGGACGGCTACCGGCTGAGCCGCGGCATCGAAGGCGAGGACGGATCGACGGCTGGCGTCATCGGCCAGCGTTTCTCGGAGCTCGGCGCGAAGATCGGCGGCGATTTCGTCGTCAACACGGCCACGCTGGGACCCCAGGACCAGCCGGCGATCGCAATGAGCCCCGGGGGCGCCGCGGTGGTCGTCTGGAGGAGTCCCCAGGACAATCCCTCGGAGATCTTCGGCTCCGGGGTGTCCGGACAGCGGCTCGATTCGGCCGGCGCGAAGGTCGGCGGGGAGTTCCTGGTCAACACGTACACGACGGGGAGCCAGGGCACGCCGGCCGTCGCGATGGCCGAACCCGGGGACTTCGTCGCGGTCTGGTCGAGCGTGGGGCAAGACGGCTCGGGCTCCGGCATCTACGGACAGCGCTTCGACGCGGCCGGGACCAGGGCCGGCCCGGAGTTCCGCGTCAACACCTACACGAACTATGGCCAGTTCGCGCCGAGCGTCGCGATGGACCCGTCGGGCGGGTTCGTGGTCGTCTGGGAGTCGGTCTCGCAGGACGGGGACGGGAGCGGGGTGTTCGGCCGGCTCTACGACCGGTTCGGCGCCCCGCAGGGGCCCGAGTTCGCGGTGAACAGCTACACGACCGGAGATCAGGGCAGCCCGTCGGTCGCGATGGACCGCGCCGGGAACTTCGTCGTCGCCTTCCAGAGCGACGGGCCGGACCTGTCCGGATTCGGGATCTGGGCGCACCGGTTCAACGCCTCCGGCGAAAGCGTCGGCGGTCCCGACTTCGAGGTCAACTCCTACACGTCCGGCAATCAGACGGAGCCGTCGGTCTCCGTGGACCGGAAAGGGGGGTTAACAGTCGCGTGGCGGAGCGAGCTGCAGGACGGAGCGGGCGGCGGCGTCTTCGCACAGCGATTCGACCGGCCCGGCTTCCTGGTCGGCTCCGAGTTTCCGGTGAACACGTTCACCACGGACTCGCAGGAAGGCGTCCGGGTCTTCGACGACGGCGCAGGATTCGCCGCGGCCTGGGCCAGCACGACCGAAGACGGCGACGGACCCGGCGTGTACGGCCGCCGGCAGAGGATCCATCCGCGGGAGCTCTTCGTGGACACGGCGGGCATCGGAATCACCGACGAGAACGGGATCCTGGAGCCGGGAGAAGCCGCCATCGTAGCGCCGGCCTGGAGCAACGACGCGACGGCGACGGTCGCGCTCGACGCGACGGCGTCGAACCTCACTGGGCCGCCCGGGCCGACCTACACCCTGCTCGACGCCACGGGCGACTACGGCTCCGTCGCGCCGGGAGTGCTCGGCCTCTGCAACGACGGCAACACGAGCAGTCCGTGCTACGCCGTGCAGATCGGCGGCTCCCGGCCCGCCGCGCATTGGGACGCGACGCTCCAGGAAAACCTATCGACCGGAGGCGCAAAGACATGGACTCTGCACCTCGGCGACAGCTTCGCCGACGTGCCGCGGTCTCACCCCTTCTACCGGAAGATCGAGACGCTGCTCCACGGCGGCATCACCACGGGCTGCGATTCGACGCACTACTGCCCGAGCGGAACCGTCCCGCGCGGAGACATGGCGCTCTTCATCGCGCGGGGAATGGCCGGAGGGGGGACGTTCGTCCCTCGGACGGGATTCTCGAGCGGCCAGCCGTACGACTGTTCTTCCGGCGGCGTCTCGCTCTTCGCGGACGTATCGCCGACGGACTCGATCTGCCGGCACGTGCACTATCTCTCCGGGCGGAGCGTGACGCTCGGCTGCAGCGGCGCGTTCTTCTGTCCGGGCGCGACGGTGACCCGCGACGCGATGGCTTCCTTCATCGCGAAGGCGATCGTCGCTCCGAATGGCGGCGCCGCCGTGCCGGCGAGCTACACGGATCCGACGACGGCGCGCTCCTACTCCTGCGTCTCCGGAAGCGCCAATCTGCATTTCACGGACGTGCCGGTCTCCAACGCCTTCTGCAAGCACATCCACTACCTGTGGGCGAAGGGGATCGTCGAAGGATGCTCCGCGACGCAGTACTGCCCCGGTGCCCCGGTGGCGCGCGACGCGATGGCGAAGTTCCTCGTCAACGCATTCGGGCTCGAGCTCTATGCGCCGTAGATCCAGCGGACGCTCGCGTGCGAGCGTCCTGTCTCTGGGTTTCGCCGGAGCAACGGCGGTCCTGTGCGCGCAAACGCCGTCTTTTGGACCCGAGTTTCCCATCAACACGTACACGACCTTCTCCCAGGAAGTGGCCTCCGTCGCCTCCGCCGGGGACGGGACGTTCGTCGTCGTCTGGGACAGCAGCCCGCAGGACGGCTCCTACACCGGCGTCTTCGCGCAGCGGTTCGATGGGGCGGGCGCGCCGGCCGGCCTCGAATTCCAGGTCAACACGTACACGACTGGCCACCAGTTCACGCCGCAGGTCGGCTGCGACGCGGCGGGGAACTTCGTCGTCGTCTGGGCGACCGCGCCCGTCGCCGTCGGGACGGGGCCCGAAGACGTGATGGCCCAGCGATTCGACCCGTCGGGAACGAAGGTCGGCCCGGAGTTCCGCGTCAATACCTACACGCCCGGAGCGCAGACCCGGCCGGCGGTGGCCGTAGATCCGGCCGGCGACTTCGTCGCCGTCTGGTCGAGCGATGGGCAGGCGTCCGGATACGACGTCTTCGGCCAGCGTTTCAACGCCGCCGGCGCCAAGGTCGGACCGGAGTTTCGGGTCAACACCTATTCGACCGGCGCTCAGTACGCCGCACAGGTCGCCATGGACCGCTCGGGAGAGTTCGTGGTCGTCTGGAATTCGGAGGGTCAGGACGGCTCGACCGGCGGGATCTTCGGACAGCGCTTCGATTCCTCGGGCGCGAAGCGAGGCCCGGAGTTCCCGGTCAACGCGTACACGACGGGCATCCAGAACCAGGGCCGCGTCGCGATGGATCGCGGCGGCAACTTCGTCGTCGCCTGGAACAGCGATACACCGGACCAGTCCTTCGGCATCTTCGCCCAGCGCTTCGACGCCTCCGCCGCGAAGGTCGGCCCGGAGTTCCCGGTCAACGCGTACACGACGAACGGCCAGTACAGTCCGGCGGTCGCCGTGGACGCGCGCGGGAATTTCGTCGTGGCCTGGCACGGCGACGCTCAGAGCGGCTCGGACGACGACATCGCCGCGCGGCGCTTCGACCGAGCCGGCCGCCCCGTCTCGCCGGATTTCCTCGTGAACGCCCAGACCGCGAACTTCCAGTCGACGGCGGCGCTCGTGGACACGGGACGCGGCTTCGTCGCAGCATGGACGGGTCCGGACGCTTTCGGAAACGGCGTGTTCGGCCGGCGGGAGCGCCTCGCGGCCCAGGGCCTCGTCGTCGACGCGCACGGATTCGGCCCTTCCGACCTGAACGGCGTCCTCGAGCCGGGCGAGGCCGCGATCGTCGAGCCGCTCTGGACCAACGCGGGGGCCGACCTCCCCGGCCTGTCGGGCTTGACGGCGGCGGTCACGGGACCGGCGGGCCCGATCTACACACTTCTCGACGCGACGGCCGACTACGGCCCGGTGCCGTCCGCGACGCGCACGAACTGCGTCGGGACCGGGTTCGGCTCGTGCTTCGCCGTTCAGATCGGAGGCGCGCGGCCGGCGGCGCACTGGGACGCCGAGTTCACGGAGACCCTCGACGCCGGCGGATCGCAGCTCTGGAAGCTGCACCTCGGGGACAGTTTTTCGGACGTCCCGCGCTCGCAGCCCTTCTACCGGAAGATCGAGACCCTTCTGCACAACGGCATCACGTCCGGCTGCACGCTCACGGCCTATTGTCCCGGCGCCGTCGTCACGCGCGAGCAGATGGCGATCTTCGTCGCCAAGGGAATGGCCGGGCTCGCCGAGCTCGTGCCGGCCTCGGGGACCGTCGGTGCGCAGCCGTACGATTGCTCTTCCGGCGGCCACTCGATCTTCTCCGACGTCGCCCCGACGAGCGCTTCGTGCCGGCACGTCCACTTCCTCGCTTTTCGGAATGTGACCCTCGGCTGCAACGCATCCCAGTACTGTCCGGCGCAGAGCATCACGCGCGACGCGATGGCGTCGTTCATCGCGAAGGCGATCTTCGCGCCGGCCGGCGGCAACGCGGTGCCGGTCAGCTACACGGATCCGACGACGTCGCGCTCGTATTCCTGCGTCTCGGGCAGCGCGAACCTGCACTTCACGGATGTGCCGGTCTCCAACGCCTTCTGCAGGCACATCCACTTCCTGTGGGCCAAGGGCATCGTGGACGGCTGCACGCCGACAAAGTACTGCCCTTCGAGCCCGGTCGCCCGCGACGCCATGGCCAAGTTCATCGCCAACGGGTTCGGCCTGCAGCTCTACGCACCGTGAAGATGTTTACGCCGCCGTCGGCGAAGGACGGCCGTTCGAAAGGAGAGTCCGCATGAAGGCTCCAGGACGGGTTCTCGTGTGGACCTGGCTCGCCCTCGCCCCGCTCGCGCTGTCCGCTCAGGTCCTGACTTTCGGGTCCGAATTCGCCGTCAACACCTACACGACGGGCTATCAAGCTCGCCCGGCTGTGGCGACCGCGCCCGACGGTCGCTTCGTCGTGGTCTGGTCGAGCCCAAGCCAGGACGGCGATTCGTTCGGCGTCTTCGGCCAACGTTACAGCGCCTTCGGGGCCAAGGCCGGAGCGGAGTTCCAGGTGAACACGTACACGACGGGCGGGCAGGGAAGCCAGGCGCTCGCGACGGACGCCCAGGGCAACTTCGTCGTGGTGTGGGAGGGCTACGGCGAGGGCAGCTCCCATTCGGACATCTTGGCCCAGCGCTACGACGCGAACGGAGCGCCGCTCGGCGGGGAGTTCCGCGTCAACACGACGACCACGATCGCGCAACGGAAGGCCGCGATCGCGATGGTGCCGGACGGACGGTTCGTCGTCGTCTGGGAGGAGTCGTCCGGCGTCTTCGGACAACGGTTCGATGCCACGGGCGCAAAGGCCGGCGGCGAGTTTGAGATAAGCAAGTACCCGTCGTCCAACGGGGCCGTGCCCGCCGTGGCAAGCGACGCCGCGGGAAGGTTTGTCGTCGTCTGGACCCCCTACGCTCAGGACGGCGACAGCGACGCGGTCTTCGGGCAGCGGTTCGACGCGGCCGGCGCGAAGGTCGGCTCGGCGTTCCAGGTCAACACCTACACGACGAGCAGCCAGGGATATCCCTCGATCGCGATGGACCGCGCCGGGAACTTCGTGGTGGTCTGGGAGAGCGTCGGGCAGCTTGGAGGCGGTTTCATCGACCTGTTCGGGCAGCGCTTCAACGCCGGCGCGGAAAAGCTCGGGGCGGAGATCCCCATCAACGCGTACACGACGGACGCGCAGGAAGCCCCGTCCGTGGCTCTCGAGGCGGACGGCGGATTCGACGTCATGTGGCAGAGCTTCGGAGAGGACGGGGACGGCAACGCCATCGCGGGGCAGCGCTTCGACCGGACCGGCGCGCGCCGCGGATTCGGGCTCTTGTCAGCCGAATTCGTGGGCGGCAACCAGACCAACCCGAGGATCGCGACGTCGCCGTCTGGTCTCGTGGTCGCCTGGCAGGGATATGACGGCGACAATACAGGAGTCCGCGCCAAGCGCCTGAGACTTCAGCCCTTCGCTCTCCATGCCGACGACCACGGCGACGGCAACTCGGACACAAACGGCGTGATCGAGCCCGGGGAGGCCGTGCGCATCGAGCCGACGTGGGCCAACCGCGGCCCGGGGCTGGCCATGCTCCAGGGAACCGTCGCCGCCTCCGGATTCACAGGCCCGGCCGGTCCGAACTACTCTCTCTTCGACGGGCTCGCCGAGTACGGGTCGATCCTGGTCGGTGGCGCTGCGACCTGCGGCGAAAACCCGAGCCCGTGCTACGCGGTCCAGGTCGGAGGCACGCGGCCGGCCCCGCACTGGGACGCGACGCTCACGGAGAATCTGACTCACTTCGGGTCACAGGTCTGGACGCTGCACATCGGCGAGAGCTTCTCGGACGTGCCTCGGTCGCAGACCTTCTACAAGAAGATCGAAACCCTCCTCCACAACGGCATCACCCTGGGCTGCACCCCCACGGAATATTGCCCGGCGACGATCGTCACGCGCGGACAGATGGCCATCTTCATCGCCAAGGGGATCGCCGGGGCCGGCGAATTCGTCCCGAAGACCGGCCTTCTCGGCGGGCAGCCGTACGACTGCTCCCCCGGCGGCGTGTCGCGGTTCGCCGACGTCGCCCCGACCGACTCCTTCTGCCGCCACGTCCACTACATCGGCGCGCAGAACGTGACGCTCGGCTGCGTCGCCTCCCAGTACTGTCCCAACCAGGCCGTGACGCGGGACGCGATGGCCTCCTTCATCGCCAAAGCTGCCGTCGCCCCGCGCGGCGGAGCGGCTGTTCCCGTGAGCTACACCGACCCGACGACCTCGCGGTCCTATTCCTGCGTCTCGGGCAGCGCGAATCTGCATTTCACGGACGTGCCCGTCTCCAACGCCTTCTGCAAGCACATCCACTATCTGTGGGCGAAGGGCATCGTGGACGGCTGCACGGCGACGGCGTACTGTCCGGGCTCCCCCGTCGCTCGCGACACGATGGCCAAGTTCATCGCCAACGGCTTCGGGCTCAAGCTCTATGGACCGTGACGGCGTTCGCGCCGCGCCCGGGAGGAGAAGGGGTTCCGAAGGAGCGTTCGCATGAAGATTACCGGCCGGTTTCTCGTCTGGGCCTCGGTCGCCCTCGGTCCGCTCGGGGCGCCTGCCCAGGTCCTGAATCTCGGGCCCGAATTCCCCGTCAACACGTTTACGACGTCCGGTCAGCTCTTTCCCGCCGTGGCCGCCTCGTCCGACGGGAGCTTCGTCGTCGTCTGGGACAGCTCCTTTCAGGGGGACGCCCAGGACGTCTTCGGCCAACGGTTCAATCCCTTCGGGGTGAAGGCGGGGGCCGAGTTCCCGGTGAACACCTACACGATCGACGACCAAAGAACGCCGATCGTCGCCATGGACGCGCAGGGCAACTTCGTCGTTGTTTGGGAGAGCGCCTATCAGGACGGTTCAGGCACCGGCCTGTACGCCCAGCGATTCGACGCATCGGGCGCCAAGGCCGGAGCGGAGTTTCGCGTCAACACCGAGACCGGCGGGGACCAGCAGGCGGCGGCGATCGCGATGCGCCCATCGGGAGAATTCGTCGTGGTCTGGTCCGGCGGGTATTCCGACCTCTCCGACGAGACCGCGCAGATCTTCGACGCCGCCGGCGCGAAGATCGGCGCGCCCTTCACCGTCAACACGTACACGACGGACAACCAGCGGGCTCCGGCCGTCGCGATCGACCCGGCCGGCGACTTCGTCGTCGTCTGGGGCAGTGACGCGGAGGACGGCGATCAGTTCGGCGTCTTCGGCCAGAAGTTCAACGCCGCCGGCCAGAAAGTCGGGCCGTCCTTCCAGGTCAACACCTATACGACCGGGGATCAGGATTACCCGGCGATCGCGATGGACGGGGCCGGCAATTTCGTCGTCGTCTGGACGAGCCTCGACGGACAGGACGGCTCCTCCACCGGAGTCTTCGGCCAGCGCTTCAACAGCGGTGCGGAGAAGGTCGGCCCCGAATTCCCGGTCAACGCGTTCACCGCGAGCCAGCAGCTGGAGGCCTCGATCGCACTCGAGCCCGATGGCGGCTTCCTCGTCGCCTGGCGGAGCTTTTCGCAAGACGGCTCGGACTTCGGTGTCTTCGGGCAGCGGTTCGACCGCCTGGGCGCACGGCGCGGCCCAGAGTTCCAGATCAACACGTACACGACGTCCTTTCAGGGTCAGGTCGGGGTGGCGGCAGCTCAGGCGGGACCCCTCGCGGTCTGGGCGAGCGAGGGTGCAGACGGCGATAATTTCGCCATCCGCGGCCGGCGGCAGAGACTCCAGCCAGTTGCGCTCCTGGCCGACGCCCACGTGGAGGGCAACTCGGACGCAAATGGCGTGATCGAGCCGGGCGAGGCCGTGCGGATCGAGCCGACGTGGGGCAACCGCGGCCCGGGGATCGCCAACCTCGACGGAACCGTCTCCGCCACCGACTTCGGAGGCCCTCCGGGCCCGACGTACGCGCTCTCTGGACGGCCTCGCCGAATACCCGACGATGCTCGTCAGCCAGACGGCGACCTGCAACGAGCACCCCGGCCCCTGCTTCGCGGTCCAGGTGTCCGGAACGCGGCCGGCGGCGCACTGGGACGCCACGATGACGGAAACCCTCTCGCTCGGCGGCTCGCAGGTCTGGACGCTGCACGTCGGCGACAGCTTCGCGGACGTGCCGCGGTCGCAGCCGTTCTACAAGAAGATCGAGACGCTTCTGCACAAGCGCATCACGTCGGGCTGCACGGCGACGGAGTATTGTCCCGGCCTCCCCGTCTCGCGGGGCCAGATGGCGATCTTCATCGCAAGGGCATCGCCGGAGCCGGCGAGTACGTCCCTGACGGCCGGCTTTCTGAACGGCCAGCCGTACGACTGCTCGCCCGGCGGCGTATCGCGGTTCGCCGACGTCGCCGCCGACGGATAGCTTCTGCCGCCACGTCCACTACCTCGGCGCGCAGAACGTCACGCTCGGCTGCTCCGCGTCGCAGTATTGCGCCGACCAGGCCGTCACACGCGACGCGATGGCCGTCGTTCATCGCCAAGGCGCTCGTCGCGCCGGGCAGCGGCAACGCCGTCCCGATCAGCTACACCGACCCGACGACCTCGCGCTCCTACTCCTGCATCTCGGGCAGCGCGAACCTGCACTTCTCGGACGTGCCCGTCTCGAACGCCTTCTGCAAGCACATTCACTTCCTGTGGGCCAAGGGGATCGTGGACGGCTGCACGGCAACGACGTACTGCCCCGGCCAGCCCGTCGCCCGCGACGCCATGGCCAAGTTTCTCGCCAACGGATTCGGGCTCCAGCTGTACGGACCCTAAAGACGGGAGGCGTCATGCGCCGCGGAAAATCGCTCGTCTTCGTCGTCTTCGCGTTGTCTGCCGCTCGACGCCTCGGTGCGCAGGCGCCCCCGATGGGCGATGAATTCGTGGCGAACACGTACACGACGTCGTCGCAGCTCCATCCCGCGATCGCCTCGGACGGCCTCGGCGGCTTCGAGGTGGTCTGGTCGGGCTACGACCAGGACGGCTCCGACTTCGGCGTCTTCGGCCAGCGGTTCGGTTCCGCCGGGACGAAGCTCGGCCCGGAGTTTCGGGTCAACACTTACACGACCGGGCTTCAGGCCACGGCGTCCGTGGCCGCCGCGGCCGGCCATGGATTCGTCGTCGTCTGGGAGAGTCGACGGGCCAGGACGGGTCGAGCTATCGGGATCTTCGGCCAGCGGTTCGACGACACCGGGACGAAGGTCGGCGACGAGTTCCCGGTCAACGCCTACACGACTTCCCTCCAGCGGCATGGCGCCGTCGCGATGGACCGGTCCGGCAACTTCGTCGTCGCCTGGAGCGGCTCCGGAAACGGGGACGGCTACGGCATCCAGGGTCAGCTTTTCGACGCCTCGGGCGCCAAGGTCGGACCGGAATTCTCGGTGAACACCTACACGACGAACTCGCAGTCGCAGCCCGCGATCGCCGCCGTCGCCGACGGAGGGTTCGTCGTCGTCTGGACGAGCGAGGGTCAGGACGGCTCGGCGAACGGGATCGCGGGGCGGCGGCTCGACGCGTCCGCCGCTCCCGTCGGACCGGAGTTTTCCGTCAACACGTACACGACGGGCGATCAGTATCGTCCCCGCCGTCGCGACGGATCGCGGCGGGAACTTCGTCGTGGTCTGGGACTCGACCGGCCAGGATGGTTCGAATTCCGGGGTGTTCGGACAACGCTTCAATCGCGCCGCCGAGCGCGTCGGTTCCGAATTCCAGGTCAACGCCTTCACGACCGGGAACCAGGCCGCTCCGTCGGCCGTGTTCGAGGCCACCGGCGATTTCTTCGTCGTCTGGAACACCGAGGTGCAAGACGGAGACGGCTTCGGAATCTTCGGACAGCGCTTCGCCCGCGACGGCAGCCGCGTGGGATCCGAGTTCCGGCTCAATCTCACGACGGCGTCCTCCCAGTACTTTCCGGCCATCGCGGACACCGGGAGAGGCCTCGCCGCCGTCTGGGTCAGCGACGATCAGGACGGCTTCAACGAGGGAATCGCCGGGCGGCGCCAGGAGTACGTCCCAGCCGGGCTCGTCGTGGATGCCGACGACGCGGGCTCCTCGGACGCCAACGGGATCCTCGAATCCGGCGAGACGGTCGTCGTCGAGCCGGCCTGGGAAAACGAGACGTCCACCTTCAACTTCTTCGCGGGGACGGCGGCGAGCTTCTCCGGGCCGGCGGGAGGCGCGTACGCGATCTCCGACGCCGCCGCCCTCTACGGGATCCCCGCGAGCGCCTCGGCCGGGTGCAACGACGGGTCACCGAACGCCTGCTATCGGGTCGGCGTCTCCGGCACTCGTCCCGCGACGCACTGGGACGCAATGCTGCGCGAGAACCTCTCGGGAGGCGGCTCGCAGTTCTGGACGCTGCACGTCGGCGACAGCTTTGCCGACGTCTCGCACTCTCACCCGTTCTACAAGAAGATCGAAACGCTTCTTCACCATGGAATCACCTCGGGCTGCACCACGACGGCATACTGTCCCGTCCACCGGAGTCGCCCGCGACCAGATGGCGATCTTCGTCGCGAAGGGGATCGCCGGAACCGGGGAGGGCGTGCCGGCGACCGGTGACCTGGGCGGACAGCCTTACGACTGCTCGCCGGGCGGCATCTCGCGCTTTACCGACGTTGCCCCGACCGACTCCTTCTGCAAGCACGTTCACTATCTCGCGGCCCAGAACGTGACGCTCGGCTGCAACGCGACGCAGTACTGTCCCGGCCAGACCATCACCCGCGACGCGATGGCCTCCTTCATCGCCAAAGCTGCCGTCGCCCCGCGCGGCGGAGCGGCCGTTCCCGTGAGCTACACGGATCCGACGACGTCGCGCTCCTACTCCTGCGTCTCGGGGAGCGCCAACCTGCATTTCACCGACGTGCCCGTCTCGAACCCCTTCTGCAAGCACATCCACTACCTGTGGGCCAAAGGGATCGTGGACGGCTGCTCGGCGACGCAGTACTGCCCCGGCCAGCCCGTCGCCCGCGACGCCATGGCCAAGTTCCTCGCCAACGGGTTCGGGCTGCAGCTGTACGGCCCGTAGTACGACTCCCGACAGGCGACGGGCGGATGTCGCTTTTCCGGGCCGGATTACGCTCTCTCTTCCGGAGGGCTCCACCGCATGGAAGCCTGCTCTTCGGACGGCCGGCATTCCCGCCGCGAGGCGGAAGCGAGGCCTTTCCGGGGTTTCTGCCGAGCCTTCGGCGCCGCCGCGATGCTCGGGACATTCCTCGGGGCGTCCGCGCCGCTCCTCGGCCAGGCGCCGCCGCTCGGCGTCGAGTACCGCGCGAACAACTACACGACGAACTCGCAATCCACGCCGGCAGTCGCCGCGAACGGCGCCGGAAACAAGTTCGTGATCGTCTGGGACAGCTTCGGCGAGGACGGCGACTCCGATGGAGTCTTCGGGCGTCTCTTCAACGGCCCGGCCCAACCGGCGACTCTGGACCTCCTCATGAACACCTACACGACGGGCGGCCAGGACAGCCCCCGCGTCGCCATGAACGCCGCGGGCAACTTCGTCGTGGTCTGGAGGAGCTTCTCGCAAGACGGCTCGGGCAGCGGGATCGCGGGCCAGCGCTTCGACTCGGGCGGCGCAAAGGTGGGATCCGAGTTTCCGGTGAACACCTACACGACGGGGTTCCAGGCGGGCCCCGACGTCGCCATGGACGACGCCGGCGATTTCGTCGTGGTATGGAAGAGCTACGGCCAGGACGGCTCGGGCTACGGCGTCTTCGGTCAGCGCTTCTCCAGCGGCGGAACGAAGGCGGGCGCGGAGTTCCAGGTCAACACTTACACGACCGGCGATCAGGGCGAAGCGGCCGTCGCGATGTCCGCCGCGGGCAACTTCGTCGTCGTCTGGAACAGTTACGGGCAGGACGGGTCGGGCGAGGGGATCTTCGGCCAGCGCTTCGACGCCGCGGGCACGAAGGCGGGCGGCGAGTTCTCCGTGAATTCCTTCACAACGAACCAGCAGAGCTTCCCAGCCGTCGCGATGAACCGGCGCGGCGACTTCGTCGTCGCCTGGAGCAGCAACGGCGAGGATGAGGATTCTTACGGTGTCTTTCTGCAGCTGTTCAACAGCGGCGGCGAGAAGTTCGGCTCCGAACGAATCGTCAACGAATACACGACCAACGCGCAGGAGGCTCCGTCCGTCGCGATGGCCGACGACGGGAGTTTCCAGGTCTCGTGGCAATCGAACCTACAGGACGGATCGGGCTGGGGAGTCTTCGGGAAACGATTCGACCGTCTCGCCGGCGCGCTCGGATTCGAGTTCCCGATCAACACGACGACCTCCGGCGCGCAGCTCGCGCCGCGGGTCGCGAGCGACGCCGCCAACGGCTTCGTCACCGTCTGGAGCGCCGACGACGGCTCGGGCTACGGCGTGACGTTGCGGAACTCGGAGGCCATTCCGCGAGGACTGTCCGTGGACGTGCACGCGGGAACGGGCGACCGCAACGGCGTCCTCGAGCCGGGCGAGGCGGTCATCGTCGAGCCCCACTGGCTCAACCACTTGCCCGGAGCCATTCTCCTGGACGGAAACGCCGCCGATTTCTACGGTGCGGCCGGCCCGACATACACGCTGCTCGACTCGGCGGCGAGCTACGGAGCGATTCCGGGGCTCACGGAAGGAACCTGTGACGGGCAATCGCCTTCCGGTTGCTACGCCGTACAGGTCGGCGGGCCGCGGCCCGGCGTGCACTGGGACACGGCGCTGCCTGAGGACGTCTCCACCGGCGGCCGACAGTACTGGATCCTGCACGTCGGAGACAGCTTCTCGGACGTGCCACGCTCGCAGCCCTTCTACAAGAAGATCGAGACCATGCTGCACACGGGCATCACCTCCGGTTGCAATGTCACCCAGTATTGCCCGGGCACCGTCGTCTCGCGCGACCAGATGTCGATTTTCATTGCGAAGGGCCTCGCCGGCGCGGCGCCGCTTATTCCGGTCGCTGGCGGTGTCGGAGGACAGGCTTACAACTGCTCGCCCGGCGGCCACTCGATTTTCACCGACGTCTCGCCGACGGATTCCTTCTGCAAGCACGTTCACTACCTGGCCGCTCAGAACGTGACGGTCGGGTGCGACGCGACGCATTACTGTCCCGGCCAGAGCATCACCCGCGACGCCATGGCCTCCTTCATCGCCAAGGCGATCGTCGCGCCCAAAGGCGGCGCCGCGGTGCCGGCGAGCTACACCGACCCGACGACGTCGCGGTCCTACTCCTGCGTCTCGAGCAGCCCGAACCTGCACTTCTCTGACGTGCCCGTCTCGAATCCCTTCTGCAAGCACATCCACTACCTGTGGGCGCGAGGCGTCGTCGACGGCTGCACGGCGACGGCGTACTGCCCGGGCTCTCCCGTCGCCCGCGATGCGATGGCCAAGTTCATCGCGAACGGCTTTGCGCTTCAGCTGTATGGACCGTAGACGGCGAAACCAGGAGGTCGTCATGCGACTTCTTCGAAGGTGGCTTTTCTCCGGCGCGCTCCTCGTGGTCCCCGCCCTCCTGCCCGCGCAGGTGCCGACTCTCGGCGACCAGCTCCAGGTGAACACCTACACAAACGGCCAACAGACGTATCCGTCGATCGCGCAGCGACCGACGGGCGAGTTCGTCGTTGTCTGGGAGAGCGGCGCTTCGCAGGACGGCGACCAGAGAGGGATCTTCGGGCAGAGGTTCGATGAGCTCGGCGGAAAGCTCGGATCGGAGTTCCAGGTCAATTCCTATACGACCCATGAGCAGTATCGGCCGTCCATCGGAATGAACAATGCCGGCGAATTCGTCGTCACCTGGGAGAGCTACTACAGCGGGACGGGGATCGTCGGACAGGACGGCAACGGAGCCGGAGTCTTTGGACAGCGTTTCGACGCCTCGGGCGCCAAGGCCGGCTCCGAGTTCCAGGTGAATACGTACACGCCACATTCGCAGAAGCGCCCCGCCGTTTCCGTCAACACGGACGGATCCTTCGTCGCCGTCTGGGACGGTTACGCGACACTCGGACAGCGCTTCGATGCGGCGGGGACGAAGATCGGAGGAGAGATCCCGCTCCCTTCCTATGCCGCGAGCAATCAAGCGAATCCTCGGATCGCGTCGGATCGCGCCGGAAACTTCGTCGCGGTCTGGCAGAGCTTCGAGCAAGACGGCAGCGGGAACGGGATTTTCGGCCAGCGCTTCAATGCCGCCGGAACGAAGATCGGGCCGGAGTTTCCGGTCAATACCTCCACGTTCGGCGACCAGGTCGATCCGCGCGTCGCCGTAGATCATGCCGGAGGCTTCGTCGTCGTCTGGCGAAGCTCCCCTTTGTTCGACAACCCGATCGTCCTCGGGCAGCGATTCAACGGCTCGGCCGAGAAGGTGGGACTCGAGTTCCAAGTCGACACGAGTACGACGGACCAGAACGCGCCGTCCGTCGCGTTCGAGAAGGGCGGCGGCTTCGTCGTCGTCTGGCGAAAGACAACGGCGTCCGGGGATCAGATCTTCGGCCGAAGATACGGCCGGTCGGGCGCCCCGGCGGGACCATCGTTCCGGATCGATTCCACGGATTCCTTCCAGCAGGACAATCCGACCGTCGCCGCGGATGCCGGCGGCGGCTTCGTGGTCGCCTGGCAAAAGGCCTATTTCGACGGATCGGGGTCTGGGATCGCCGCCCGGCGCCGGGTCTTGATTCCGAAGCGTCTCCAGGTCGACGAGAACGCCGTCGCCGGCACGTCTTCCGACGCCAACGGCGTCTTCGAGTGGGGCGAAATCGTCGAGGTTCGCCCGACCTGGAACAACGTCGGTCTCGCCAAGACCGACATGAACGGCAACGCCGTGAGCTTCACCGGCCCGGTGGGATCGCACATTCCGGCGCCTTCCTACGTCATCGCTAACGGGACGAACGTGTACGACACGACCCAGCCGGGGTCGGAAGACACATGCAACACCTGCTTTCTGGTCCAGGTGACCTTCTCGCCGAAAAACGCCCGCCCGGCCCACCACTGGGACGCGGCCGTCGAGGAGGACCTGACTGCCGGCGGCTCCCACGTCTGGACGCTGCACGTCGGCGACAGCTTCGACGACGTGCCGCGGTCGCAGCCTTTCTACAAGAAGATTGAGACGCTTCTGCACAATGGCGTCACAACCGGCTGCAACGCCACGCAGTACTGCCCGGGCACCGTCGTTTCGAGAGACCAGATGTCGATCTTCATCGCCAAGGGCATCGCCGGCCTGGGTGAGCTCGTGCCCTCGACGGGCCAGGTCGGCGCCGCCGCGTACGACTGCTCGTCCGGCGGGCACTCCCTTTTCGCCGACGTCGCGCCGACCGATGCGTTCTGCAAGCACGTCCACTACCTCGCGTCCCGGAACGTGACGCTCGGCTGCGACGCGACGCACTACTGCCCCGGCCTGATCGTCACACGCGACGCGATGGCGTCCTTCATCGCGAAGGTGATCGTGTCGCTGGATGGCGGCGCAGCGGTGCCGCTCACCTACACGGACGCGGCGACCTCGCGCTCCTACTCCTGCGTCTCCGGCAGCGCCAACCTGCATTTCGCCGACGTTCCCGCCTCGAACGCCTTCTGCAAGCACATCCACTATCTGTGGGCGAAGGGCATCGTGGACGGCTGTACGGCGACCAAGTACTGCCCGAGCAGTCCCGTCGCCCGCGACGCCATGGCCAAGTTCATCGCGAACGGGTTCGGGCTGCAGCTCTACGGCCCGTAACGCGACGCGACCAAGTTTCGCGACTTAAGGAGCGAAACGACTCGCGTCGCGGGAGCCGGAGCGAGCGAGGGAGGCAGGCGAACGATCGAGGCCCTTTGGCCGAGTCGTTCGCCGGTCGCGGCCACTGCTCTCGAGCCGTGACCATCCCAGACGCCACGGCCGCGAGCGTCCCGAGCGAGTGAAGGCGACGAACTAGAACAGGCTCGGACTCAGCGCTCCGTTCACGTCGAGCAGCGTACCGATGTCCTTCAAGTTCAGCACGAAGCGGACGTCGTTGCGGCGGTTGCCCGGCAGGCGCAGCTGGCGGACTTCGAGAAACAGCGTGTAACACGAGCCCCGCCACGTCAGAAGCGACCGGTCCTCGAGCACCGTCCCCTCGCGCACGTCGTAATTGATCTCGGTGTCGAAGCGCAGCGGTTTCGAGATGTCGAATCCCCCCGACACGCGGAGCTGGTCCGAGTCCACGCCAACGGTTCCGGGCGGGACCACGGGGCGGCTCGAGAACCAGGTCGCGTTGAAGAAGCTCGTCTTCCACGCCATCGAGGTGGTCACCGTCGTCGACGTGAGCTGCCCCGCCTTCGCGTCGTAGGTCAACCGGCCGTCGAAGCCGATCAAGGCTCCCGAGATCGCCGCGCCGGGCGTCAGCCGGAGCGTCGCGTCGATGGGCCCGGCGTTCTGAAAGGACAGCACGGGGCTTCCCAGCGTCGTCTGAGCCGGCTCGAAGGCGTACGTCTGTCCGATCTCGAGCGACGCAACCTCGGAGGCGGAACCCGCCCTCGCGTCGGCCGCCCGCGCGAGCAGCCGGTTGACGATCGCGTAGCGCACCTGGTTTTCGCCGAGCTGCGTGTCGATGTCGTCGTAGATCGGGATCCGCGCCGGATCGTTGATGTTCGACACGTACGTGTAGTCGACGCGCGGCTCGATGATGTGCTTGAACTTTCCGAAGGGGCCGACGTCCCAGTCGAAGATTTTCGAGAACGTGGGGCCGACGAGCGAGAGCCCGGCCTCCGCGTAGGCGCGCACGGCCGTGGCGCCGACGAACTCGGTCTGCGTGGAATCGGTCGAATCCGTGTAGCCCGTCCAGCGGCCGCCGCCGGTCGCCGTCACCGAGAGCCAGGGTAGCCCTTTCCAGGGAATGGAAAAGTCCGGGTGGAAGTCGGCGCGGCCGTAGCCGCCGTGCAGAAAACCGGGGCCACGGTTGATGAAGAGATTCGAGAGCGACGCCGCGAGCGAGAAATAGACGGGGCCCTTCCCGACCTCGGACGTGCGCCGGAAGAATTCGAGCGTCGGCATCCGCTCCTGGAGCACCGTCGCCCCGAGGAACGTCTCGCTTCGCTCGAAACGGAGGTTCAACGAGTTGACGTCCCAGTTCTTCGTGAGAAACGCGCGCGAGAGGATCTCCCGCGTCGATGTCAGGTCGAAGTTCCGCTCGAAGTCCTGGAAGAATTCCGCGTCGGAGTAGTCGCGGATCGCAATGACCCCGCGCATGCCCCACGGCAAGTCCTCGGAGACGTGATCGAGACGGATCTTCCAGCGGTTCTTCGTCTGGGTCGTGAGCCCGCCCGGCGCGCCGTCGGAGAGAGTGCACGGCGCGGCACCGATCGGCGCTTCCGCGAGAGGAACACAGACGGTCGCCTCCGTGTCGTGCGCGTAGTAGCCCCGAAAGATCCCGGCCGATTCTGCGGACGGCGCCCATCGGAACTCTTCGCCGAGGCCGACCGTCCCCTTCGAAAAGAGATCGAGCTGCGTCGTCAGATCGGTCGAGGCGCCCGTGACCCAGTAGTGCGAGAGGCCGAGGTACGCGCCGCGCTGCTCGGAGAACCCGATGCCGGGCACGAGCATCCCCGAGACGCGGCCCTCCTTGGTCGGCCAGACCATGTAGGGCGTGTAGAGGAACGGCACGTCGCGCGCGCGGAATGCGACGTTCTTCATCCGCGCGTAGTCGTCGAGCGTCACCGTAGCCTCCGACATCGTGAAGGACCAGTCGGGAGTCGGAACGTCGCAGGACGTGAAGAGGCCGTGGTGGACTCGGTACGTCGCCTCCCCGATCTTGTCGATTGCGTCCGCGATGATGTGGTAGGCGGGCGGCAGGTTCGCCGTGGCGCGCTCGAGCGTGCCCGTCTTGGTGTCGAGCCGAAAGACCGCATGGTCTCCCGAGAGCCGCGTCGGACCCTGGTCGATGACGACGTGGCCGTCGAGCGTTGCGGTCTTCGATGCGAAGTCGTAGTGCGCCTTGTCGGCCGTGATCTTGACGTCCTGATATTCGATGCGAACGTCCTCGCTGCCGTCCCAGGAGACGTCCTTCTCGTAGTGCACCGGCTGTTTGGTGTAGAGGCGCACCTCGCCGCCCTTCTGCGGCGCGTGGAACTTGATCTCGAAGCCGGTCTTCGGATGAAAGCGCGACTCGTAGGGATCCGAGCTGAAGGAGTCGGACGTCTGTGCGCGCGCCGCGGGCGCGAGCGAGACGAGAAACAGCACGGAGAGAACGAGCCGCGCGGCGCGGCGCGAGGCGGGCGCGCGGCACGGGCTCACGGGCGACCTACGGGACCGATCGCCACCTCATCGCGAATCAAAGCTCCATCGGGCGCACTCCCGGAGAGACGCGGAACGCCGCCTCCGTCTTCGCCCGAATCTCCTCGACGCCGACGCCCGGCGCGGTCTCGACGAGGTCGAGCCCCTTTCCGTCCTCGAGCACGTCGAACACCGCCAGGTCGGTGATGATCCGGTCGACGCACCGCCGGCCCGTCAGCGGGAGGCGGCAGCGCTTCAGGACTTTCGACTCGCCGGCGCGATTGGTGTGCTCCATCGTCACGACGAGACGCCGGGCGCCCGCGACGAGATCCATGGCGCCGCCCATCCCCTTCACCATCTTGCCCGGGATCATGTAGTTCGCGATCGACCCCTCTTCGTCCACCTCCATGGCGCCGAGGACGGACAGATCGATGTGCCCGCCGCGGATCATCGCGAAGGAGTCCGCCGAGGAAAAGAACGAAGCGCCGGGCCGCACCGTCACGGTTTCCTTCCCCGCATTGATGAGGTCGGGATCCACCTCGCCCTCGGTCGGATACGGCCCGAGACCCAGGATGCCGTTCTCCGACTGCAGGATCACCTCCATGCCGGCGGGGATGTGGTTCGCGAGAAGGGTCGGCATGCCGATGCCGAGGTTGACGGTGAAGCCGTCCCGAACCTCCTTCGCGGCGCGTCGGATGATGCCTTCGCGATCGAGCATCCGCGGGCGCCTATCCCTTCCGCACCGTACGCCGCTCGATGCGTTTCTGGCGCGGCGCCACGACGACCCGCTGCACGAAGACGCCGGGCGTGTGGACGTTCTCCGGATCGATCGCGCCGACCTCGACGAGCTCCTCGACCTCGGCGATCGAAACCCGGCCCGACGTCGCAACCATCGGATTGAAGTTGCGCGCCGCCTTCCGGTAGACGAGATTCCCGAGCCGGTCGCCCTTCCAGGCGGCCACGAGAGAGAAGTCGCCGACGATGCCGCGCTCGAGGACGTAGTCGCGGCCTTCGAAGGACCGGACCTCTTTGCCCTCCGCGACGAGGGTCCCGACGCCCGTCGGCGTGTAGAAGCCGGGGATTCCGGCTCCGCCCGCGCGCATCCGCTCCGCGAGAGTGCCCTGAGGAACGAGCTCGACCTCGAGCTCGCCGGACAGGAACTGGCGCTCGAACTCGGCGTTCTCGCCGACGTAGGAGGACACCATCTTGCGGATCTGGCGGGACCGGAGGAGCAGACCCAGGCCCCAGTCGTCCACGCCACAGTTGTTGGAAACGACGGTCAGGTTCCGGACGCCGCGGCGCCCCAGCGCGGCGATCAGGTTCTCCGGGATGCCGCAGAGGCCGAACCCGCCGACCACGAGCGTCGCGCCGTCCGCGACGTCGGCGACGGCCGCGTCGGCGCTCGCGACGACCTTATCGATCATCGCGAGCGATGATAAGGCATCCGGCCGATCTAGCAGGTCTCGACGAGCATCGCGGTCGCCTCGCCGCCGCCGATGCAGATGGCCGCCACGCCGCGCTTCTTCCCCCCGTGGCGGAGGGCGTGGATCAGGGTCGTCAGGATCCGCGCGCCCGAAGCGCCGATCGGGTGCCCCAGGGCCACCGCGCCGCCGCGAACGTTCACCCGGGTCGGATCGAGCGAGAGCTCGCGGATCGCCGCCATCGCGACGGCGGCGAACGCCTCGTTGATCTCCCAGAGGTCGACGTCGGAGACGGAGAGACCCGTCTTCGCGAGCAGCTTCTGGATCGCTCCGATCGGCGCCGTCGTGAACCACTCGGGCGCCTGCGCGACGCCCGCGTGCGCGATGATCCGTGCGATCGGCTGGTACCCCTTCGCGCGCGCCCGATCCTCGGACGCGACGACGAGCGCCGCGGCGCCGTCGTTGATCTTCGACGAGTTGGCGGCGGTGACCGAGCCGTCCTTCTGGAATGCCGGCTTGAGGGTCGGCATCTTCTCGAGGGGCGCGGCGAACGGCTCCTCGTCCTTGTCGATCTTCTCCGGATCACCCTTCTTGCGCGGCACCTCGACCGCCACGATCTCCGCGCCGAAGAGGCACCGGTTCGAGGCGTCCTGCGCGCGGCGGTACGACTCCAACGAGAACGCGTCCTGTTCCTCGCGCGTGAACTTGTACTTCCCCACACACAGCTCCGCGCAGTTGCCCATGTGGGTGTCCTTGTAGGGATCCCAGAGTCCGTCCTTGATCATCGAGTCGATGAGCGGTGCGTTGCCCATCCGGTAACCGGTCCGGCCATGGTCGAGGAGATACGGCGCGTTCGACATGGACTCCATGCCGCCCGCGACGGCGAGCTCGTACTCGCCTGCCTGGATCGCGTTGCCCACGTCCATGACCGCACGCATGCCGGAGCCGCACACCTTGTGCACCGTGATACAGGGCACGCTCGCCGGGATCCCCGCGCCGAGCGAGGCCTGGCGCGCGGGAGCCTGTCCCTCGCCGGCCTGGAGCACGTTGCCCATCACGACCTGCTCGATCTCCGCGGCCGGCACGCCGGCCTTCTCGATCGCCCCGCGAATCGCGGCGGAACCGAGCGCCGGCCCGGGAAGCGAGGCCAGGCGGCCGAGAAAGGAGCCGATGGGGGTACGTGCGGCGGAGAGAACGACGATGTTTTTCATGGCCGGGCGATTGTAACGCTCACCGGCCCGGGCTTTCGGCTGAGGCCTTCGAAGACGGCCGGCAGCCGAGAGTTTTCGGCCCGGACGGCCAACAAAGGGCCTGCTACTCTGTTGGCGATGCGCGTTTTGGCCATCGACTTCGGCGAGAAAAGGATCGGCCTCGCGACCTCGGACGCCTCCGAGACGCTCGCGACGCCGCGACAGACGCTGGGCCGAAAAGACGACGCCGCAGCGGTCTCCGCGATCGCGCGGTTCTGCCGCGAGGAAGAGGTCGAGCTCGTCGTCTTCGGTCTGCCACGCTCCCCCGCAGGCGTCGAGTCGCCGTACGCGTCGCGGATCCGGTCCTTCGCGCGGAAGTTCTCGGAAGGGTGTCCCCTGCCCGTCGTCTTCCACGAGGAGACGCTCACGTCGGACGAGGCGGCGCGCCGCGTGCCGCCCGGCTCCCCGCGCGGGGCGCTCGACCGCGAAGCCGCGGCGGTCCTCCTCGAAGACTTCCTGAAGCACGGAAAGGCCCTGCGGTGAGCGCCGGCAAACGCCTCTTCCGCCTGGGGCTGCTCCTGGTGCTCCTCGCGGCGGCCGTCGCGGTCTGGTTCATCTACAGCCTCGAGCGCCCGGGCCCTCCCGGCCCGGCGGAGGTCGACGTCTACTTTCCGCCCGGCACCTCGACCGCCGCCATCTTCCGCCGGCTCGCCGTGGAAGGCGTCGTCTCGAACGCCCGCATCGCCGAGATCTACTACCGCATCCGCGCGAGCGCCACGACACTGCAGGCCGGCGAGTACCGGTTCAGCCGTCCCATGCCGATCGAAGAGGTCATCCGCCGCATGGGACGCGGCGACGTCGTGCAGCACATCGTGGTCGTCCCCGAAGGGCTCACGGCCGAGGAGACGTTCCGCCTCTTCCTCGATCAGGGCATCGGCACGCCCGAAGCTTTCGGGGCGGCGCTCGCCGACACGAGTCTCGCGCCGGGGCTCGCGACGGGCGCGCCGGACCTCGAGGGGTTCCTCTTCCCGGAGACGTACCGCGTCACGCTTTCGACTTCCGCGCGCAAGGTCGTCGAGGCGATGATCGCGCAGTTCCGACTCCACTTCACGGCGGAGATGCGCGAGCGCGCGCGGGCGCTCGGCCTCACGGCGCGGCAGGCGGTGACGCTCGCGTCGATCGTCGAAAAGGAAACGGCGTTGAAGCGCGAGGGACCGGTCATCGCCGGCGTGTATCTCAACCGTCTCGCGCTCGGCATGCGCCTCCAGGCGGATCCCACGGTGACCTACGCGCTGAAGCGCGACGGCAAGTGGACGGGGCTCCTCCACCGCTCCGAGTACGCCTACCCCTCCGCATACAACACCTATCTCTACGACAGCCTGCCGCCGGGCCCCATCTGCAATCCGGGCCTCCCGGCGCTGACGGCCGCGGTCTCGCCGTCGCGCACCGACTTTCTCTACTTCGTCGCCGACGCCGCCGGCGGGCACACGTTCTCGCGCACCTTCGAGCAGCATCTCCAGGCGATCGCGATCAGTCGCCGGCTCCGCGCGGAAGCCGGCGCCGCCGCCTCCGAGGGCCCGCCCGACGAAGTCAACTGAGCGCCGGCGGTCCGGGGGTGCTTTCGCCTTGACCCGGAGACTTCCCCGTCCGACAATCAAGGGGCAACTCCAGGAGTTCGAAATCTGAACGCTTTTTCGCGGAGGTCTGCGGCCCGCCCATGAGCGAGACTCTGCCCCGCCGCTTCGGAAGCTACGTCCTGACCGCCCGTCTGGGCGAGGACGCGCTCGGGAGCGTCTATCGCGCGCTGCGGGAGGGGCCGGAGCGGGGCTTCGTCCGGCTGCGCATTCTCGAGTCGCAGGAGATCGAGGAGGACGCCGTCCTCGACGCCATTCAGGAGAACGGCGAGATCCACTCCTTCCTCAAGAATCCCGCGATCGCGCGCGCGGTGCAGATGGATTCCGTCGAGGGCGTCCCGTTCCTGGCGTGGGCCGAGGACAGCGGGCGCACGCTCGACGCGCTCGTATCCCGCGCGCCGACGCTTCAGGGGCGCATTCCGATCGAGCACTCGCTCCTCATCGCCGAGAAGATCGCGACGGCGCTCGACCACGCATACAACACGAGCGTCGAGGGCGAGCGGACGCTCCACGGTCTCGTCTGGCCGGGCTTCGTGTCGCTCTCGGACGACGGCGAGACGACGCTCGTCGGCTTCGGCCTGGCGCCAGGGTTCCTCCCTTCGCGCGGGCGGCCGCGGTTCGGCAAGGAGATCTCGCCTTACCTCGCTCCCGAGGAGCGGAGCGAGGGCAAGATCGGCAAGAACTCGGACGTCTATTCGGTCGGCGTCATCCTCTTCGAGCTCCTGACCGGGCGCCTGCCCGCGGCGGGCGGTCCGGTCGCCGACCTCTTCGCGGTGGCGCGCGGCCCCTCGCCGCTGCCGCCGGAGATCACGTCCGTCCTCAAGATGTGCCTCTCGGACGCCGGTTCGCGGTATCAGTCGAGCGGCGAGCTGCGGCGCGAGCTGGGCAAGCTCCTCTTCTCGGGGCCGTACTCTCCCTCGACGTTCAACCTGGCCTATTTCCTGAACAACGTCTTCGGGGCGGAGATCGAAGCCGAGACGCGCGCCCGCGATAAGGAGGCGGCGCTCGAGCCCGGGGCGATCCGCCAGGCGCCGGGCCCCGCGCCGGCGCCGAAGGCCGCTGCGCCCGCCGCCGCGCCGCCCAAGCCGGCGACTACGAAGCCCGGAACCAAGCCGGGGATTCCCGCGCCGCCACCTCCCCCGAGGACCCCGACGACGGCGCCCAAGTTCATGGCGCCTCCCCCGAAAAGCAGGGCCCCGGTCGCGGCGATCGTCGGCGGCCTCCTCGTCGCCGCAGCGCTCGCCGGAACCTGGCTCGTCATCTCGAAGCGCTCCGCGCCGCCGCCCGTTCCGAAGCCCGCTCCGACGGCGCCGCCCACGGTGACCGCCACGCCGGAGCCCGGTCCGTCCACGGCCGCCATGAGCGCCGCGCAGTTCAAGGAGGAAGTGTCGCGGCGCGTCGGCGAGGAGATGAAGAAGCTCGAAGAGGACGCGCAGCGGCAGCGCGAGGCCGAGGCCTCCGCCCGTCAGGCGGCGCTCGCCGCCACCGCGGCCGCCATCGCCGCGTTCACGCCGACGCCCGCGCCGACGGCCGTCGTCGTGGCGCAGGCGCCGCCCACGGCGACGCCGCAGCCGCCTCCGACCGCCACACCGCTGCCCGCCCGCGAGGTGCCGCCGGGGATTCTCAAGATCGTCAAGCCGATCTATCCGCCGGTCGCGCTGCAGGCCCGGATCGGCGGGCTCGTCGTGCTCCGTGTCCTCGTCTCCGAGACGGGCCAGCCGCTGCAGGTCGAGGTGCTGCGCGGCGCGACTGCGGGTCTGAGCGAAGCTGCCGTCGCGGCCGTCAAGCAGTGGAAGTTCACGCCGGCCAAGAAGGGCGACACGCCCGTGCAGGCGTGGACGACGGTTCCCATCCCGTTTGAACCGTAGTCCGTCGCTTCGGCTTGCTCGGGACCTGAGGACATCGACGAACGACTCGGCCAAAGGGCCTCGATCGTTCGTCTGGTCCCTCGCTTCGCCTCCGCTCCCGCGGCGCGAGGCTCCTCCCTCGATTACTTCGGGAGACTCCTCGCGCCGCGAACAGTACTCAGATTTCGGCGACCTTCGTCACACCGCGTAGGGGCGGCCCTTGTGGCCGCCCGTGGCGGCCGGGCGGGGACGAGCCCCGCCCCTACCCCAGGCACCCGGCCTCGCTATTTCTTGGCGCCCGGCGGTGTGTACTCGATCGTCTTGATCTTGGGGAAGATCGTCCGGAGGTAGTCCTCCATGACTTTGTCCTCGATCCAGGTGATCTCGGTTCCGTCGATGAAGTACGTCGGCGTCGAGTTCACGCCCAGCCGATATCCTTCTTCCATGTCCTTGATCACGCGCCCGAAGCTGTCGTCGCGCAGATAGCACGAGAGGAAGTCCGCGGACGAGATCCCTTCGGCCTCGGCCGTCGTGACGGCGAGCTGGTCGATGCCGCCGACGGTCATCGCCTCCTGTACCGCGTATACCTGCGTCTTGAATCGGAACATCGGCGCCGCTCCGGCGAAACGGAAGATGCAGTCGGCGGCCGAGGCGGCCTTCATCGCCCAGACGTGCGCGAGCCAGAGCGGGAAGAACTTGTAGTGCCGCCGCACCGAGACGATCCCGGTGTTTTCCTCGAGCAGCTTGTCCATCTGAAGCCCGCGGTACTTGCAGTACCCGCACTCCATGTCCGCGTACTCGACGACGGCGACCTTGGCGTCGGCCGGTCCCGAGGCGCGGCCGGTCGTGAGGTCGATCATGCGGCGCCGCTCGGCGCGCGGATCCTCGGTGAAGTCGAAGATCGTTCCCTGCAAGAAGACGCGTCCGTCCGCTGACACGTAGCCGGGCAGGCGGGCGCGCCCGTAGCCCGTTTCGGTCCAGACGACGACCCCCTTCAGGTTCGCGCGGTCGCGCTCGGGAGCGAGCGCGGCCTTCGTCGGCGTCCGGAACAGGTTCGTCAGATAGGACGACAGCCACGCAAGGTCGTCGGACGACCGCACGGGCCGCGCGTCCTTGTTGGGCAGGACGTCGCCGGCGAAGAACCACTTCCCGTCTTCGGAGAGGTAAACGACCTTGTCGGCGTTCAACTTCGCGTACCGGCCGGTGCGGTGGGCCTTGTAGGCGCGAAACCCCGGAACGGGCTTCTCGTTCGAGGCCGCGACCGTGATCTTCGAGTCCAGATCGAACGGCAGGTACTTCTCGAGATACGCCTCGAGGGCCTTCTCGACGCCGCCGGCCGCGGGCGCGGCTTTCGAGGGAGCCGCCGCCGGTGAGAGCGCCGGCGCCTGCAGGGCGCCGAGGCCGCTCGAGAGGATCGCCAGGAGTCCCAGGACCGTCGCTGCCTGCTTCATTTCTCTCCTTCTCAGGAAACGGGGACCGCCTGCGCGGCGCGCAAGAGGTTCAGGGACTTGATGACGCCCGGCTGGTCGGGCTTGATCTGGAGCGATCGCTCGAAGAGTTTCCGGGCTTCGTCCGTTCTTCCGAGGCACGTCCGGACGAGGGCGAGCGCATTCAACGTGTCGGGGTTGTTCGTCGTCGCCTCGAGCGGCGCGAGGGCGGACTCGGCTCCCGGACAATCGTGCGCCCGAAAGCGCGCCAGGGCCAGTTGCTGCGCGATGCGCTCGCTCGCCGGGTACTGCTTCACCCCGCGCTCGAGGAGCCGTACTTCGTCCGCCGGTCGCTTCTCCACGCGATAGACCGTCGCCCAGTTGTCGATCGTTCCTTCCGGGTCCGCATGTCCGGCCGCGAAGGCGCGGAAGAGCCAGTCTTCCGCCAGAGGAAGCCGATGCTGGTCGCGGTACATCACGGCCAGATTGAACATCGGGGAATGATAGTCGGGCCGCAGGGCGAGCGACTTCTCGAAGGCCGCCTTCGCCGCGGAAAAATTCTTCTGCTCGCGCTCGTAGAGGCCCAGGTTGTTCCACGCGCCCTCGGTCATGCCCGGAGCGTCGCCCCCGGTCGGCGCGAGCGGGCGCGCTTCGCTCCCGGAGAGATACCCGAGGGCCAGGAGCTTCTTCGCGTACTCGCTCGCCTGCTCCGGGCTGATGGCCTCCGCCGCGACGCGCCGTACCGTCACGCCGGGAAAGAGGTCCCGTCGCCCGAGGTCGATCTTCCCCTCGAAGGCGCTGCCGAGGGCGTGCCCGCCCATGCGCGCGTCCGCCGGCAGGCCCAGCAGACCCAGAATGGTCGGCGCAACGTCGAAGATCGACGCCTTGCCGCGTTCGGGGCTCGGGCGCACGCCCTTGCCCCAGAAGGCATAGACGCCGTCGAGGCGGTGCCAGTAGGCGGCCGTCGACCAGTTGAGAGACGAGCGCTCGCAGGGCCGTTCGGCGCCCCACTTGAAGCCGTGGTCCGAATGGACGACGAGGGTCGCTCCGTCCTCGGAGGCCCGGCGCATCCACTGGCCGAGGATCCGGTCGATCGCGGCGTAGTAGACGTCCACCGCCCGCGAGTACTTGCGGAAGTCCTCGTCCGATACGCACGCGAGGCGCGGCGGCACGAGCGTCCCGAAGACGTGGCCGACCTCGTCGGTGCCCTCCAGGTAGAGCGCCATCAGGTCCGGATGATCGCGATCGTAGAGATCGCGCGCGACGCGCTGATAGACCCGCGTGGCCGCGAGGATTCGCGAGAGGGCCACGACCTTGTCCTCCATCCCGGCGCCCGACCCGAGCTCCGACGCGATCGCGTCTTCCGGCATGTCGAGGTACGGCGCGAGGTCGGCGGCACCGACGCGCCCGTCGCGGGCGACGACCTGGGCGACCCCCGGCTCCAGGTTCGACGGATACGCGACGCCCGCGAGCGGGAGCTTGTCGAAGAGGATCGGGCTCGCGCGATCGGACACGAAGAAGCCGTCCACCTGCTCGGCCGGATGCGTCGCCCAGAATCCCACGACCCCGACGCGGCGGCCGGCGGCGGACGCGAGGTTCCAAACGGCGGGCACGGCGCGCGAGAAACCGGAGATCGGGACCTTCTGTCCCGTCCGGGCGTCCACTTCCTGAAAGTCGAGCACCCGGTGCACGTCCGGCCCGACGCCCGTCGCCGCGGTCGTCCAGACGACGGGCGACAGGATCGGGAGAAAGCTCGTGATCTTGCCCGACGCGCCCTCGGCGACGAGCCGCTTCCAGTTCGGCATCTTGCCTTCCGCGGAGAGCCGGTCGAGGAGCTCCCAGTCGAGGCCGTCGAGCCCGATCCAGATGACCGCGGGCTTCCCGCCGGCGGGCCGCGGCGTGCGCGCGCCGTCGGCGGATTCGACCGCCTCGGCGGGAGGCGCGCTGGGCGTGGCCGCGGGCGCGTTCGCGCTCGGAGCCGCGGCCGGGCCCTCGTTCCGGCGACAGCCGGACAAGGCCGCGAACAGGAGGGCCGCGGCGGCCCCGATGGCCTTCGGGAGTCTCGGCATCGGTGCGGCTCTCAGGGCTTTTTCGCCGCCGGCGGACGCCCCAGCCGCTCGAAGAGTCGGTTCTCGAGCAGTCCCGCCTCCCCCGAGACGAGCATCCCGTCGTGCACGAAGGTCGGCGTGATCACGACGCCGAGGCGCGCCGCGAGCGCCTGGTCCGCCAGGACGCGATCCCGCGCGCGCCCGTTGGCGATCTCCTGGCGGTAGCGCGCCCCGACGCCCGCCGACTCGGCCACGTCGGCGGCGAGGTCGCGGCATCCCGCCTCGTTCAGGCTCCCCGCGCTCGCGAAGACGGCCGCGCGGTACTTCCCGTAGAGCGCCGGATCGATGGAGGCAAGCGCCGTGGCCGCCTCCGCCGCCGTGAAGGCCCAGTCGTGGAACCGGACGAGGGGCAGGAAGTGCGCCTCGACCGACCCGCCATAGCTCGCCGCGACCTTCTCGATCTCCGGCGCGCGGGCGCGGCATCGCCCGCACTGGAAGTCGATGAACTCCGCCACGAGGATCTTGCCCGAGCCGACGCGGATTCCCGGCTGCTCCGCGAGGAGCTTCTGGCGGAACGCGCGGGGCGATTCGGAAGCCGGGCGGAACTCGCCGATCGCGAGCACCGAGCCGTCCTCGGAGACGAAGGCCGGACGATTGAGCACGGCGTCGCCGCGCTGTCGGACTCCGATCGTGAGCGGACGCAGCACGCCGTGCGCGGGCCCCGGCGCCGCGGAGACGCGGACCGCGAGCCCGTAGGCCTCGACGAGAGAGGACTGGATGTTCGGCAGGTCCGTCGCGGGCGTGAACGGCCGGCGCGAGGCCCGGCGGTTCGGGTCGCCGAAGACGTCGCCGACGAAGATCTCCTGCGTGGAGCCGTCGGAGAGCGCGACGTTCGACTCCTGATGCGCCTGCGAGCTCGACCGGCGGTCGGCGCGGAACGCTTCGAGGCCGGGCAGCGAGAGCTCGGGAACCGGCACCACGGCGACCGAGGCCCCCGGGAAGTACGGGAACCACTCCTCGAAGTACCGCCCGACCCGGTCCGAGGCCGGAGAGGCGGCGGCGAGGACGCCCGCCGCCGCCGCCAGCGCCAGAAGAATCAAGGAGATACGGGCGATGGAGCGCACGCTGCGCAATCTAACACGCGGCCGGCCGGCCCCGATTCCGGGAACCGCGCCGGCGCTAGGTGGCGTGCTTCGCGATCGCCTTCGATCGCTCGAGCGCCGTCAGGATTGCCTGGTCGCGCTGCAGCACGTTCTTTCCGTACCCGACCTTGGTGACGAAGTCGAACTCGAGCGCCTGGTTCGGGATCTCCTTGGGAAGGTTCACCCGCTCGTAGTGCCACGCCTCGATCCAGTTGGCGGATGCGTCGAGGATCGACGTGCCCGCGCCGCTCACCTGGTCCTGCCGTGCGGCCCGATCCGTGTTCGAGCCGCCCATCTCCTCCGAGGCGCGGATCTCGGACGGCGTGTACCGCGAGAGGCCCGAGGCGTCGGCCGAGTCGTCGCCGGTCTTCAGGGGCCGGCGGCCGCTGTAGGTTGGCGGCCCCATCAGGATGAAGACCATCCCGCGGTCGGTCAGGCTCCCGCGGACCTCGTCCTGCGCGAAGCGCGCGTCGGAGAAGGCGACGCGTTTGTCGAACTCCTCGCGGAACTCGTTCTCGGGCGTGTCGGGCCGCGGGTCGCGCACCCGCCAGAAATTCGTGATGAGCTCGGAGCGCGAGATCGGATTGACGGAATCCGTGTAGGCGCGCTTCTCCTCCGGCGTCAGGAGCCAGCGCACGGGCCCGTCGGCCCAGTCCTCGCGCGAGCTCTCGTCGGCGTGTCCCTCCGGCGGAACGAAAGCGCGGTAGGCCGTCGCGAGCACGCCCGTCTCCTCGGGCCGGTTCACGCCGGGACGATTCGCGAGATTCTTGCGCGCCGTCTCGAGAGCCGCGACCACGGACTTGGGATAGAGCGCCGGGTCGATCTGGATCCCCGGCTGGAGCGTGAGAAAAGCCTCGAGCGCATCCTCGGCCTCGGCGGACTTCCCCATCGCGGCGAAGGACGCTCCCCTGTAGAAGAGCAGCCCGGGCAGAACGGCCTGGCGTTGGGCTTCGAGGCCGGGCTTCGAGCTCTCGGCGTCGAGCTCTCCGAGCGTCGTGAGCGCGTCGCCGTAGGCGCCGAGCTTGAACTGCGTCTTGGCCTTCTGGAACAGCTCGGGCAGCGTGGCCGTCGCGAGGAGGACGGATAAGAGAACAGGCAGGAGCGAGGAAACCATGGCGACCTCCGCCCTCAATCTACGGCCGGATCCCTCCCAAAAACAACGAGGGGGGCCGCCGGGGCCCCCCTCTCGGAACCGATGTCGAACGCGTCTCCGTCAGAAGGAGATCTTGAGCGCGAAGCGGAAGAGCCGGGGATCCTGGCGCGACGTCGCCAGACCGTAGTTGGCGTTGTTCTTTTCGTTGCAGTGGTTGCCGACCGGATCGGCGTTCTGCGCCGCCGTGCAGGGAGCCAGGAACAGGTTGTTGTACTGATCCGGCGTCTTCGGGTAGTTCGCGCCCTGAGAGATCTGCCAGTTGTTGTCCACGTTCGTGATGATCTGCCTGTCGAGCAGGTTGAACGCGTAGGCCGAGAGCGTCACGGTCGTCGGGCCGATCTGGAGCGGGTACGAGAGGGAGAGATTCATCTCGTATTGCGTCGGCAGCCGTCCCGCCGAGCCGTTCGGCACGAGGCTCGTCTGCGCGATGTAGAGCGAGTTGAAGTAGCCGTATACCGACTGCGGCGGGCCGGACTGGACGTAGCCCTGGAAGCCCAGCGCGAGCTTCCACGGGGTGATGTACGTCGTGTCGAGGCGGAAGTTGACCGGCCGGTCGAGGTAGAGCTTCCCGTAACGGTTGCGCAGGAACGAGTTGTAGTCGAAGTCGGCCGTGATGCCGGGGTCCGTCTGCACGTAGTCCTGCTTCACGCCGCCGTCGTAGTTGCCCCGCAGCGACGAGTAGACGAAGGAGGCCTGCGCCCAGAACTTGTCGCCGACGGTCTTCCGGGCCACGAGCTCGATGCCCCGATAGAGCCGGCGCGCCCGCGTGATCGTGCCCTCCGGAAGGAGGGCATTGATCGGCTTGATGCCGCACTCGTACGCGTTGCCGTCGAGGCCGTTGCACCCCGTGAACGTGCCGGTGGCGAACTGGCCCGTGCCGCCCGGGTTGGTGATGACGCACGTGTTGCCGTTGTTCTCCGGCGCGGACGAGTCGGCGTCGCAGCGGTCTTCGACCGCGCGGCCGAACCGGCGGTACTCACCCTTGACGCCGATCGAGAACGTCGGATCGAGCAGAGTCTCGAAACCGACGCTGAACTCGTCCTGGTAGATGCCCTTCATGCCGGCGTCGTGCGGCTCGGCGAAGATGCCGCCCTGCGTGTGCGGCTGCTCGTGGCCGATGACGGTCGAGTCCTGAGCCACGTCCGCGGCGGTCGTGCCCGGGTTGAAGTTGTACGTGGTCACGAAGAGCTGCTGTCCGTAGGACCGGACGTTCAGGTCCGTCGGGAGCGCGTAGTAGAACTTGCCGCCGAAAGCGTAGATCTTCATCGAGCCGTCGTTCTTCGGGTCCCAGACGATGCCGACGCGCGTCTGCCACTCGTTCTTCAGCTCGATGACCGACTCCCCGGCGAAGTTCTTGAGGTTCTCGTTGTCCCAGCGCAATCCGGCGTTGATCGTCAGGCCCGACGACACTTTCCAGGAATCCTGCGCGAAGGCGCTGTAGTTGATCGTGTTCGGCTGGACGACGTTGTCCACCGGCGTGAAGTCGTCGGGACCCGCCGCCCAGAAATTGTGAGCGTAGTAAGTCTGCCCGTACTCGTTGTACTGCTGGACGTACTGCTTGCCGCTGATGTTGGTGATGGCGGTCGTCTTGCCGTTCTGCCAGTCGCCCCCGACCTTCACTTCGTGGTTGCCGAGGTACAACGACGTGTCGCCGCGCGCCTGCCAGCGAGTGGAGTTGTTGTTGCGGATGTAGCCGGAGACCGCGCCAAAGCCGCCCGAAGCCGTATTGGGCTCGACCGGCTGGTCGCAGGGGTTCGTCGGCGTTCCGCCGGAGCAAGTCCAATCTTCCAGGCGCACGCCGGCGCCGGCGCCGGCCGGGATCGTCTCGTACTTGTCGTAGTGCCGCGAACCCTGCAGCGAGAGCAGGCCCGTCGAGCCGAAGAGCTGATTCAGGCGGACGCCGTAGTCCGTCCCGCCGATGTTGAGGTCGGAGCCCCACGTGCTCGGGTCCTGGCTCACGATCGGAACGGGATAGTAGCTGTGCGTCGGATCCGAAGCCGCGGCGCCCGTGACCTTCGAGGGGTCCGCGAAGATCGTGCCGACGAGTGTCGTGCCCGTGCCGATGTTCCAGGTCAGCTTGCCGGAGTACAGGTTGTCGGTCGAGTCCGCCGGGAACTTGTCATTTGCGGTCACGGACCCGTCGGCGCTGTCGTTGTAACGCGAGATGGACGTCGGCTTGGCCACGTGGTCATAGGCGGCGAAGAACCACAGCCGGTCCTTGAGGATGCGGCCGCCGATGTCCACGCCCGCGTCGGTCCGGTTGTAGCCGTTCAGGCGCATGCCCTGGAAGTAGTCCTGGGACGTGATCTTCTGGTCCGCGCGGAGGCCGAACGAGTCGTAGTAGACGAAGCCGTCGCCGTGGAACTCGTTGCCGCCCGACTTCGTGATGACGTTGATCACGCCGCCGAGCGCCCGCCCGTACTCGGCCTGATAGCCGCCGGTCTTGATCTCGACTTCCTGGATGAACTCGCCGTTGATCGCCTTGCCCTGGAAGCCGCGGATGACGTTGGTCGTGTTGACGCCGTCGATGATGAACTGGTTCTCGACGGACGTCGCGCCGTACACCGTCAGCGAGAGCGCGCGCCCCTGCGTGTCGCCCTGGTCCTGGTTGACGCCGGGGTTCGAGCGGATGATCTCGGCATAGTTGCGGCCGAGCGGCAGCTTCTCGATGACCTTCGAGCTGTAGTTGGTGCCGCCGGTGGTCGAAGTCGTGTCCACCATCGGCGCCTCGCCCGTCACGACCACGGCCTCCTTGGTGGTCAGCGAGAGTTGCATGACCACGGTCGCCGTCTGGTCGAGGAGAACGCTCACGTTCTTCTCGACACTGCCCAGGCTCGTCAGCGTCGCCGTGACCTTGTAGGTCCCCGGCGGGAGACTGGGCAGCCGGTATCGGCCGTCGCTTCCCGTCACCGCGGTTCGAGTCCCCTGAAGATTCGGGCTCGAGGCCTCCACCGTGACACCGGGAAGCGGCGCGCCGTTCTGATCGAGAACCGTCCCCTCGATTCGGCCCGTCGTCTGCGCCAGGACGGACGGTGCGATGAGGAGCAGGAGCACGAACGCCGCGGCTAGGGAGAGAATCCGGGCGACCTTCATACCTACCTCCATAAAGCGAAATCGAAACCCTTCGTCCCCGAAACAAGGCCTTTCGACACCGATAGACGGAGTTTGGGCAAATCACAGCAATGCGACTGCCAAATCTCGAAAGATTGTCAGTCAGAGTAAGTTATTGGTTTTAAAAAGGAATCTTAGATAAATCGAATTTGAATGTAGTCAGTGTCTTGATTATTTTGGAGTTTTCTTCAGTCGTTTGAATCGCGGATGACGACCATGAGTGCACCGCCGTCGACCGCCTCGCCGGCCGAGACCGCGCAGCGGGTCACGATGCCCGCGCCTTCCGCCCGGATCTCGTTCTGCATCTTCATCGCCTCGAGGACGATCAGGACCTGTCCCTCCGCGACGGAGTCGCCCTCCGCGACGCGCACCTCGACGACGCGCCCGGGCATGAGCGCGCGGATCTCTTCCTCGCCCGACGCCCCGCCCTCCGGCCCGGAGTGGGACAGGCGATCGTTCAGCGGATCCGCCAGAGCGACCGTGCGCGGGCTCCCCGCGACGATGACTTCGACCCGGCCCAAAGGCAGGGGCCGCGCCCGGCCGGAGATCTGCCGTCCATCGGAAAAGAGAAGCGAGAGGCGGCCGTCCGGGAGCCTCGCGACCGACACGTCCCGGGTCACGCCCTTTCGCGTGAAGCGCCAGGAACCCGGCCCTCCTTCGAGTCGCACGGGCTCGGGTTCCCCGTCGCCGCGAAAGATGAGCTCGAGCCGCCGCATGGAGAACTAGCGTAACCCTTCGAGGCGCGCGGCCCGGCGCCAGGGCGAGCCGTCCGAAGCGGCGGGCGGCTCGGCCGGAGTTCCGCCCGCGAGGGCTACCGCGGCGAGCACGACGTCCTCTTCGCGGACGCGCGGAGGCGCCATCAGCCTGCCCTCCGCGAGGCGGCGGTCCAGCCACTGCACGTCGAAGTCGGCACGGAGGAAGTCCGCGTCGGCGACGAGCGCGCGGAACAGCGGCAGCGTCGAATCCACCCCGGTGATCTCGTACTCGGAGAGCGCGCGCTCGAGCCGCGCGATCGCGGCCGGACGGTCCGCGGCGAGGACGATGAGCTTGCCGAGCATCGGGTCATAGTCGATGGACACGGTCCCGCCCGCTTCCACGCCCACGTCGTTCCGGACGCCGGGGCCCGCCGGGAGCCGCAGGGCCGCGATCGTGCCGGGCGACGGCGCGAACCCGCGCGCCGGGTCCTCCGCGTAGACGCGGCACTCGATCGCGTGGCCGCGCGCGGCAGGCTGCCCGAGCCCGAGCGGCTCCCCGAGCGCGATCCGGATCATCTCGCGGCACAGGTCCACGCCCCAGACCTCTTCGGTCACGGGGTGCTCGACCTGCAGGCGCGTGTTCATCTCGAGAAAGTAGAAAGATCCGTCCGGCGCGAGGAGGAACTCGACCGTGCCGCAGGAAGTGTAGGCCACGGTCTCCGCCGCACGCACCGCCGCGGCGCAGATCCTCTCGCGCAACGCCGGACCGACCACCGGCGAGGGGCACTCCTCGACGACCTTCTGGTGGCGCCTCTGGATGCTGCACTCGCGCTCGCCGACCGCGAGGATCGTTCCCGAAGGATGCCCGACGACCTGCACCTCGATGTGTCGCGGCTTCTCGACGAGCTTCTCGGCATACATCGCCCCGTCGCCGAAAGACGCCGCGGCCTCGGCCGAAGAGCGCTCGAAGGCCGCCGGCGCCTCCGCCGCGCTCGCGACGCGCCGCATGCCCTTGCCGCCGCCGCCCGCCGACGCCTTGAGGAGCAGCGGATAGCCGTGGCGCGCGCCGAACTCCACGATCTCACGCGCGCTCGCGGCGGGCTTCATCATGCCGGGAACGATCGGGACTCCGGCCTTCTCCATCCGGCGCCGGCTCTCGGTCTTGGAGCCCATCGCCTCGATCGCCGCCGGATCCGGTCCGACGAACGTGAGGCCCGCCTCGACGCACGCGCGGGCGAAGCCGGCGTTCTCGGCCAGGAAGCCGTAGCCCGGGTGGACCAGGCGCGCTCCGGTCGCGCGCGCGGCGGCGAGCAGGCGCTCGACCGAAAGATAGCTTTCGCGCGCCGGCGCCGGCCCGAGCCGCACGGCCTCGTCGGCCAGCGCGACATGCGGGGCGGCGCGGTCGGCGTCGGAGAAGACCGCCACCGTCTCCAGGCCGAGCTCCCGGCATGCGCGCAGGATGCGCACGGCGATCTCGCCCCGGTTGGCGACCAGCAGTTTCATGGCGAGCCCTCGACTAGCAGGCTGCTGAAAAATGGATGCGGGCGTCGTGTCCGGCACTTTGCAGGCGGCGCCTCCCGCGGGGTTCCTGCGGAATTTCCCTGGCGTCGCCCTTGGAGGCGCCGGCAGAGTGCCGTCCACCCTTCGGGTTACGGCGGCGCGGGGCCATCTCCTTCGTCATCGCTCCTCGCCGATGCGATGGCATCGCCGTCGTCGCGCTTCCTCGGATCTGTCCCCCCGGCGCTCGTAACGCCATCCCACACCCTTTTTCAGCAACCTGCTACAGCGGGATGTTCCCGTGCTTCCTCGCGGGCGGCCGAACGCGCTTCGACTCGAGCAGCCCGAAGGCCATGATCAACTTCTCGCGCGTCTCCGACGGCTCGATGATCTCGTCGAGATAGCCGTGGCGCGCCGCCACGTACGGGTTCGCGAAATTCTCCACGTACTCGGCCACGCGTGCGGCCCGCGACTCGGGCGAGTCCCCCTCGCGCTTGTAGAGGACATTGACCGCGCCTTCGGGACCCATGACCGCGAGCTCCGCCGTCGGGTAAGCGAAGTTGAAGTCGGTGGCGATGTCCTTGGAGAGCATCACGCAGTAGGCGCCGCCGTAGGCCTTCCGCGTGACGATCGAGATCTTCGGCACCGTCGCCTCGGCGAACGCGAAGAGGAGCTTCGCGCCGTGGCGGATGATGCCGCCGTACTCCTGCTGAGTGCCCGGCAGGAAGCCCGGCACGTCCTCGAACACGAGCAGCGGGATGTTGAACGCGTCGCAGAAACGGACGAAACGCGCGCCCTTGACCGAGGCGTCGATGTCGAGGACGCCCGCCAGGTGCATCGGCTGGTTCGCGACGACGCCGATGGCGCGGCCGCCGAGCCGGATGAACCCGACGAGCAGGTTCCGGGCGAATGCCGCGTGCACCTCGAGGAATCGTCCCTCGTCGGCCACGCGCCGGACGAGCTCCTCCATGTCGTACGGGCGATCGGGCTCCTCCGGAATGAAGGTGTTCAGCTCGTGCGGGTCGCCGGGCGCGTCCCGGGCCTCGCGCCGCGGCGGTTCCTCCAGGTTGTTCGACGGCACGTAGGCGAGCAGCTCGCGGATCGACGCGAGGACCGCGGTGTCGTCCTTGCGGACGAAGTGCGCGACGCCCGAGACGGCCGAGTGCGTCCGCGCGCCCCCGAGCTCCTCCTTGGTCACCTCCTCGTGCGTGACGGTCTTGATCACGTCGGGACCGGTCACGAAGAGGTAAGACGTCTTCTCGGTCATGAAGACGAAGTCCGTGATGGCCGGCGAATACACGGCCCCGCCCGCGCAGGGCCCGAGGATCGCGGAGATCTGCGGCACGACGCCCGAGGCGCGCGTGTTGCGGAGGAAGACCTTCGAGTAGCTGGCCAGGGAGACGACGCCCTCCTGGATGCGCGCGCCGCCCGAGTCGTTCAGCCCGATGATCGGCGCGCCGTTCTGGACGGCGAGGTCCATGACCTTGCAGATCTTGGCCGCGTTGGTCTCCGAGAGGGAGCCGCCGAACACCGTGAAGTCCTGCGCGAAGACGTACACGGGCCGGCCCTCGATCGCGCCGGCCCCGCAGACGACGCCGTCGCCCGGGATCTCCTTCTTCTCCATGCCGAAGTCGCGGCTCCGGTGTACGACGAACGGGTCGAGCTCGAAGAAGCTGTGGGGATCGAGCAGCAGCGCGACGCGTTCGCGCGCGGTCAACTTGCCCTCGGCGTGCTGGCGCTCGGCGCGATCCTTGCCGCCGCCCTCGAGATTTTTATCGCGGAGCGCTTCGAGGTGCGCGATGCGCTTCTCGAGGGTCATGGGGTCGAGCTAGAGAACGATCCCGCGCTGCTCGGCGAGCTTCCGGCGGATCCGGCGGAAGAGCTCCTGGCCGTCCACGCGGCCCGACGCGATCTCATTGCGCGCGGCCTCCATCATGCGTCGCGCCTCGTCGTCGATCGTGCGCTCCTTCTCCGCCTCGTCGGCGAGCGCCGCGAGCACCGCCTGCCGCAGGGCGCCCGGCGCGCGCTCGTCGAAGAGCTGCCGGGCGGCGATGCCGCGGGCCGTGCGCACCGCGAGGAATTCTTTGCGGAGATCCGACAGCCCCATCGGGGCGCGATGTTATTACACGCTCCCCTCCCCCATAATGCCCCGCCATGGCGCTCGACCCCTCCGCCGTCAGCCGCTTCCTCGAGCCGCTCGCGCGCGAGCCCGGAGAGATCGCCGACGTCTTCGTCGAGCGGCGCCAGGAGATTCGCCTCGACTGGCGCGACGGCGGCGTCGTCGCGACGCGCCGGACGGCCACGGAGGGGCTCGCGGTGCGCTGGCGTCGCGGACCGGCCGAGCGGCTCTGCGCCGTCTCGCGGACGGACGAGACCGGACTGCGGGAGGCCTCGCGGCAGCTGCAGGGAGCGCTCGGACGCGGCGTCGTGCCCATCCGCGCGGCGGCGCCCCCCTCGGGCGACGCGTGGCGGCCGCTGTCCGGCGAGCGCTGGCGCCGGCGCCTCGAGGCGACGTTCGCCCGTCACGCGCCCCGGCACGACTTCCGGTGGACGCTCGCCGAGATCGAGCGCGAGATCTCCCCGGCGCGGGCGCCCGGAGCCACCTCGCTGCGGCGCCTGGTATCTCTCGAGGGAACGTTCACGGCGTTCTCGCGCCGCGGCGACGAGACCCGCCGCTTCTCGTTCCACGGGCCGGAGTCGGACACACTCGCCGACGAGCTCCGCGACGCGCTCGCTCGCGCGGCCGAGCCGCGCGAGGCGACGGTGCCCTGTCCCGAGGGCGACGCGGACGTCGTGCTCGCGGGCGGATGCGCGGCGGTCCTGTTCCACGAGATCCTCAGCCACCCGCTCGAGGGCGGCGCCGTGTCGCCGCTCTCGGGGCTCTCCGAGGCGCGCGTCGCCGTCGCGGAGCTCGAGGTGCGGGACGACGCGACACGGCTCGATCTCTTCGGCGGATACGAATGCGATGACGAGGGCGTCCGCCCGCGGCCGGTCAAGCTCCTCGACGCGGGCCGGCTCGGGGGTCGCCTCACGGGGCGCGACCCGGGCGCGGCGGCGGGCCGCGAATCGTCCAACGGGCACGGACGCCGGGCGGAGCCGGGCGATGCGCCGTTGCCGCGGGGCGCCAACGTCGTCGTCGCGCCGGGAGCCGCTTCGCGCGAAGAGATCCTCCGCCGCCTCGACCAGGGCTTCTGGATCGACGCGCTCGACGGCGGTTCGGTCGAGCTCGCGAGCGGCTCCTTTCGCCTGCGCTTTCCGCGCGCGCGGCGGGTCCGCCGCGGCCGCCTGTCCGACGAGCTCGGCCCCGGCCTCCTCGCCGGGGAGATCCTCGGCGTCCTGAAGCGCATCGAGACGGGGCTCGGCCGTGAATCCCACGTCTACCGGCCGCTCGGATGGTGCGCGCGCGGCGGCCAGGTCGTCCCGGTGCAGGGCGAGGCGCCGGACCTGATCGTCCGAGGCCTCGCGGTGCGCAGCCTCGCATGAGCCCGGAGCGACTGACCGAACGGCTCGAGGCGCTCGCACCCGGAGCCTGGGAGCTCTACTTCAAGCAGGGCATCTCGCGCGAAGTCCGGCGCGCGGCGCGCGACGTCTCGGAGACGTTCCGTTCCGAGGAGGGTCTGGCGGCGCGCTGGTGGGACCCGGCGCCGCGCTTCGCCGCCGCGGGCGACGAGGCCTCGCTCGCCGGCGCGATCGAGCGCGCCCGCGAGAGCCCCGTGTCGCCCGGATCCTTTCCGTCCTGGCCGACGGGCGCCGCCCCGGCCCCCGAGCTCGTCGCCGCCGAGCCACCGCCCGACGTGCACGAGGAGCTCGCGCGCCTCGTGGCCGCCGAATCGCGGGGCGAAGCGACGTTGACCGAGCTGACGGTCCGGAGCGGCCGCACGATCGAGCGCGTCGTCAACGCGGCGGGTCTCGACGTCGCCTGGAGCGCGGGCGCCCGGACGGGCTTCGCGGCGGCGGTCGGACGCCGCGGTGCGCGCGCCTGTGAAGCGCGGGTTCCGTTTCGCTGGGACGGCGCGCCCGATCTCTCGACCCTCGCGCGCCGGCTCTGCGACCGCGCCACGCTCCCGCTCTCGGATCGCGCGGCGCCGGTCGAGCGCGGAGACTGGCTGCTCGAGCCGTCCGTCTCCGCGGCGCTGCTGGCCGGACTCGCTCCCCTCTTTTGCCGGGAAGGGTCCGCGCGATGGGCGGCGCGCGGCGGGCTCCTCGCGCCCGAGATCTCGATCGTGGACGACGCCGGCGCCGACGCACCGTTCGACGGCGAGGGAACGCGGACGCGGCGCGTCGTGGTGTTCGAGAAGGGAGGGCTCGGCCTGCCGCTGCGCGATCTCGCCGCGGCGCGGAGGGACGGCGCCTTCTCCACCGGCCACGGCGTCCGCCTGTCCTATCGCACGCCGCCCGGCCTCGGCGCGCGGCGCCTCTTCTTCGAGACCGAACGGCCCGCGCCGCCGCGGGAGCTGCTGGCGGGCGTGCGCCGCGGCCTCTTCGCGTCGGCTCTGATCGCTCCGTGGCGCTGCGACCTCGAGAACGACCGCTACGAGGCGGAGTTCACGGGGATCGCCGTCGTGGCGGGCCACGCGCAGGGGCCCGTGTCGTCCGCGCGGTCGCGAGGCCGGTTGTCCGAGCTGCTCCGCCGGATCACCGCGCTGGCGCCGGCCTCCGAGGCGTTCCCCTCTCCCGAGCCCGTCGTCGGGGCGACGGTTCTGGTCGAGCGCGTGTCGTTCGACTAGGCCCGGATTCGCCGCCGGCTATTGCGGTTCGGGCTCGGGTTGGGGCGGCGGAACCGCCTGCGCGGGCACGGGCGTCGGGACCGGGTTCGCCGCCGGGGGCGGCGCCATGTCGCGGCGGCCCGGACGCGGAGGCGGAGCCGCCGAGTTGGCGCGGCGCTCCGCGCGAGACGCCGGCGGCGCGGCGCCGGCACGGCCGGCGGGTTGCCGCGCGGGCGCGGAGGGGTGCGACTCGATCGTCTGCGGACCGGTGTCCTCGAGAGCGCTGACCTCGTCGGCGTCGAGCAGACGCTCGACGGGCACGGGGCGGAACCGCTCCTTGTCGATGTATTCGTCCTCCCGAGTCTGGGCCACGCGCGCCAGGTCGGTCGAATAGTTCACGAGCGAGGCCTGATCGAGGAGGTGCGAGTCGACCGCGAGGGGATTCCGATGAGGATCGCGCATCGAGTTGTCGATGCGCATCGCAATGGCGTACTCGGCGATCGCGTCGTCGTTGCGGCCCGCGATCTCGTAGAGCCTCCCGAGCCGGAAGTGCGCCGGCGGAAATCCGGGCCGGCGGTGGATCGCCTCGCGGTATGCCGAGACGGCGGCCGACGGGTGGCCGATCGCCTCCTCCATCATCCCGAGGTTGTAGGCCGCGAGGAAGAAGTGCTTGTCGAGATCGAGCGCCTTCTTGTATTCCGCGCGCGCTTCCTTGGGGAACCGCCGCTCCGCGAGCAGGTTGCCGTAGTCGTTGCGCATCGCGGCGTCGTTCGGGCTCTCCGCGACGCGCTTCTCCTGCAGCAGGAGGTTCTCGTCGAGCGGATCGCCGGGAATCAGGAACTGGTGGAAGAAGGGCTCGGACGGCTTGGCGGTGCCCTTGTCCTTGGCGGCCGCCGGGCCCGCCGCCGAGAGCGCGGCCGAAACGAGCGCGGCGACGCCGAACACGCGTCGGGTTCTCATGGTTTTCCTCCGGAGCTCGAGCCTCCCGCCTTGGCCGCGCGCCGCGCGACGAGCTTGACCTTGCCGTCGCGCTCCGCGACGTCGAACACGACCTCGTCGGTTCCGAGCTTTTCTTTCAAGCGCGCGCGCTCCTGGGCGAGGTTCGCGGCGAATTGATCGAATTCATAGCCTTCCACGCTCTCCCCCCGCGCTTTCCGGGCGTCGAGGTACTTCTGGAAGAGCCCCCGCTCGCCCGACGCACGGGTCTCCGCACCTTCTACGGAGCCCGACGGCGGGGCGTTGGGGGCCTTCGGCGCCGGGACCGGATTCCCGGCGGAGGTCGCTCGCGCCGGGCCTCCCCCCGTCCCGAAATGGCCGTACAGGCCCGGACGGCGGCCGGACTCCTTCTCGGCCTGGAGGCGGTCCCATCGTTCGAGCATCGCGGTGTACCGGCCCTGGAGCGTGTTGAGGCGGTACCGGTCCGCGGCGGCATCGAGTTGCACGCTCGACAGTTTCCGGACCATCTGATCGACGTGCTTGCGGCTCTCGACCGGCGGGCGAGTCGCCCCGCCGTACAGAAACGCATCGTATTCGGCGGTCAGGCGGCGGATCGCCTCTTCGAGGACCTGGAACTCGCGTTCGAAGGGCACCGATCTATAGTAAAGGACGTGAGGCGGGACGAGGGCGGCCGGCCGGCGCACGGGGCCTTGAAGCCGTCTCCGGCCCCCGTCCGGCCTCCCTCGATGGACTCCCTGCTCGCGGCGGAGGGCGCGCGGGAGCCCCTGCGGCTCTACGGCCGGGAGGCGGTCAAGGAGGAGCTTCGGCGCGCCATCGCGGAGGGCGGGACGTCCTCCGAGGCGCTCCTCGAGGCCGCGCGGAGCGCGCTCGACCGCCGCTTCGCGCCGACCCTCGTCCGGGCAATCAACGCCACGGGCGTTCTCCTCCACACGAACCTCGGGCGGGCGCCGCTCGGCGCCGAAGCGCGCGCGGCCGTCACCGAAGCGATGCGGGGCTACGCGACGCTCGAATACGATGCGTCGAGCGGCGAGCGCGGCCGGCGCCAGGACCACGTGCGCGCGCTCGCCCGCGACGTCTTCGGCGCTCCCGACGCGATCGCCGTCAACAACAACGCCGCCGCGCTGCTGCTCGCCCTGACGGCCCTGGCGCGCGGCCGGCGCGCGCTCGTCTCGCGCGGCGAGCTCGTCGCGATCGGCGGCTCATTCAAGATCCCGGAGATCCTCGAGGCGTCCGGGGCGCGGCTCGCCGAGGTCGGGACCACCAACCGCACGACCATTGACGACTATCGCAAGGCGTTCTCGGACGGCGACGGCGCCGCGCTCCTGCTGACCGTGCATCCCTCCAACTACGAGATCCGCGGGTTCACCGCCCGCCCGGCCGCCGCCGAGCTCGCCGCGCTCGCCCGCGAGGCGCGGATTCCGTGGCTTCACGATCAGGGAACCGGCGGCGTCGTGCCGCTCGACGAGTTCGGCGTGCCCGGGGAGCCGACGGTGTCCGACGCGCTCGCGCAGGGCGCCGATCTCGTGACGTTCTCCGGAGACAAGCTTCTCGGGGGACCGCAGGCCGGGCTCGTCGTCGGGCGCGCGGATCTCGTCGAGGTCCTCGCCGCGCACCCGGTGGCGCGAGCCGTCCGGCCCGACAAGCTCACGCTCGCCGCCCTCGCCGCGACGCTCTCGGCCTGGAAGCGCGGAAGCTGGCGGGAGCTCCCCGTTTATCGCGCGGCGGCGCGCTCGCTGGAAGAGCTCGAGCGGCGCGGGATGCGGCTCGCGGCGGGCGCCGCGTCCACGCCCGGGCTCGCCGCCGACGTGCGCGCCTCCGAAGCGCTCTTCGGCGGCGGCACGAGCCCCGAGAAGCGATTCCCGTCTCGCGCACTCGTCCTGTCGCATGCCCGCGAGTCCGCCGACGACCTCGCCGCGCGGTTTCGCCGCCGGGCGGCGCCGGTCGTGGGGCGCGTCGAGAGGGCGCTCTTCTGGCTCGACCTGCGGTCCGTCGAGCCGGAAGAAGATGCCGACATTGCCGCGGCGATCGCCGACCTGCGATAATTCCGGCGTGAGATCGCGGCGCCGACTCGTCCTCGTTCTTTGCGTCGCGGCGATCGCGGCGATCGCGTCCGGCACCGGGTGCAAGAAGACGGCGGCTCCGGCCGTCCCGGGGACCGTCGGCACGCGGCGTCCCTACACTCCCGTTGCCCCGCCACCGACGCGCACTTTGAAGCCCGGAGAGCCGACGCCGCTGCCCCGGCTGCCCGAGTAGCTCCGGCCGTTCGGCCGCTCAGCGCTCGTCGAGCCCGTGCTCTCGGAGCTTCGCTTCGAGCTTGCGCGGCGTCAGGTTCAACGCCGCCGCCGCCTCGGTGCGGTCCCCGCCCGACCGCTCGAGCGCGCGCGCGAGCCACAGACGCTCGGCGCTGCGGGCCGCTCGCTCCCGAACGTCCTCGAGCGTCGCGTCGGCCGGCAGCGGGGCGGGCGGCGCGTCCGGAGCCAGGCGCAGATGCCGCTCGCCAATCCGCCCGTCGTCCGAGAGGATGATGGCGCGCTCGAGACAGTTGCGCAACTCGCGAACGTTGCCCGGCCACTCGTAGGTGCGCAGCCGTTCCCGCGCCGCCGCCTCGAGCGCGACGGGCTTTTTCTTGAGCTCGCGCGGAAGATGCTCGAGGAACCAGTCGACGAGCGGGTCGATGTCCTCGGGACGCTCGCGCAGGGCCGGGATCCGGATCGGGAACACGCGGACGCGGTAGTACAGGTCCTCGCGGAACGCCCCCTGCGCCACGAGCCGGTCGAGCGGGCGGTTGGACGCCGCGAGGATGCGCACGTCCACTTCGATCGAGACCGTGCCGCCGACGCGGTGGAACGACCTCTCCTGCAGCACGCGCAGGAGCTTTCCCTGCGTCGCCGGCGTCAGCTCGCCGATCTCGTCGAGGAAGACGGTTCCACTCTCGGCGAGCTCGAACTTGCCGAGCCGCCGGGACGCTGCACCGGTGAACGCGCCGCGCTCGTGCCCGAAGAGCTCGCTCTCGAGAAGCGTGTCGGGGATGGCCGCGCAGTTGATCGCGACGAACGGATGTTCGCGCCGCGCCGACAGCAGATGGATGGCGCGCGCGAACAGCTCTTTGCCCGTGCCGCTCTCGCCCTCCAGGAGAACCGTTGCGTCGGTCGCGGCGACGCGCTCGGCCTCCGAACGGACGTTCTTCAGACCGGCCGACTCGCCGACGATCTGCGGCATCTGCCGCGAGGCCGCCTCGGCGAAGAGGAGCGACTCGCGGCCTTTCGAGCGCCGCTCGATCGCGCGGGCGACGAGCAGGCGCAGCAGGTCGGGATCGACCGGCTTGGTGATGAAGTCCTCGGCGCCCTTCTTCATCGCCTCGACCGCGGTCTCGATCGATCCGAAGGCCGTCATGACGACGACGGGAAGCGTGGGGTCCGCCGCCTTGGCCGCCTCGAGGACCGCGAGTCCGTCGGCTCCCGGCAGCCTCCAGTCGGTCAAGACCACGTCCACGCGCTGGCCCGAGCGGAGCCGCTCGACGGCCTTCCCCCCATCCGGGAGGCCGACGACGTTCCACCCTTCGGCGCGCAGCATCTCCTCCAGCATCGCGCGCAGCGAATCCTTGTCCTCGACGACCAGGACGGAGGGCATGGAGCTAGTGTAGAGGGGAGAGGGGTTGGTGGAAAGAACGAGGAAGGAGTCCCTAGTCCCTAGTCCCTAGTCCCTAGTCGTCTCAATCGGAGTTGTGTCCGACCAAGGACCAGGGACTACGGACTAAGGACCTCACTCGGGCGGCTTCGGCTGGTTGTCGGGGCTCGCCGCGCCCGGAATGTAGCCGGTCTTGCCGTCGGCCGGCGCCACGGACGGAGCGTTCGGCGCGGGCGCCGCGTAGAGCGTGCCCTGCCCGTAGGGAACCGGCGTCGGCGCGGGCCTCGAACCGGCCGCAGCGGGCGCGGGAGCCGCCGCAGCCGCCGCCGCGGACGCCGAGCCCGAACCGCCCGCGCCCGGAAGCGCCGCAGGCGCGCTCCCGTTCGAGGCGCCGGCGGCCGCCGCCACCTCGGCGGGCGTCGCCTGCGGAGTCCAGCGCGGAGAGAACTGCATGATGCCGACCGTCCGCTTGCCCACCGGCACGGTGGCCGTGAAGCCGACGGACTTTCCCGCCTCGAGCGTGCCGTTCGAGACGCTCGCCTCGACGGTATCGATCGGCTGCCCCTTCTCGTCGTGGGGCGTGACCGCCAGCCGCACGTTCAGGGCCGTCCGCGTCCCGAGGTTGCGCAGCACGCCTTTGACGATGAGATTGTCGCCGGCCTTCGACTGCGAGTAATCGGCCACGTCCACGCGGGCGTCGCCGCCCGCCGTCGGGGCAGCGCCCTCGGCGGCCGCGGCCTCGTCACCCGGGCCCGTGGGAGCGAGCTCGTGCCCGACGTCGGCGTCGGTCAGCCGGACGCGGGCCTTGGGACCGCCCTGCGCCGCCCGCGCCGCTTCGGCCATCGTCTGCGGGACCGGAGCCGCCGCGGAAGGCTTCGCGGCCGGCGCCGCTTTGGCCGCGGCCGTCGCGGCGGTGTCGACTTCCGAGTAAGGCACCGAAAGGAGCGTTCCGTCTTTCTTCGTCAGCAGGACGTTGTTCCCCTGCCGCATCGGAGGCGACTTCAGCTCGATGCGCGTTCCGCCGCGCAGCACGACGACGTCGGAGGCCGCCGCCGCGCTCGCGACGAGTCCCAGGGCCAGCATCAGTCGGAGCGTTCTCATTGCTGCTCCTTCCAGTTCTGGTTGATGGTCGACAGATCGCCCGGCACGATCTCGGGCGGCATCATGAATTTGTCGCTGCGTACGAACAAGTTCGTCGTTGTCCCGTTCGAGAGCGTCACCTGAGACTCCGTCGTCGGTCCGGCGCCCATGGACTCACGGTAGTCGGTGAACGTGCCCGTGGGCGAGCTCGTATTGTAACCGCCCTTCCCGTTCAGGAAGAAGAACCGGTAGCGGAACGACTCACCGTTGGTCGCACAGGGGCTGGTCGAGTCCGGCGTGAAGGTGATCAGGGTCAGGAAGCCGTTCGTCGACAGGACCGAGGTCAGGGTCTTCTCGTTGCCCGTCGCGAAGTCGAGGAAGAAGCCGTTGTTGGACGTCCCGGGGCCGGTTCCCGGCGCCGTGACCCCGCCCGTGGGGGTGATGTCGAGCAGGTCGCCCTCGTGGTACGTCACGCTCTGGTTGTTGTCGAGGATGTAGTAGAAGCGCTGCACCGAGGTGTTCGTCCGCGCGAGCTCCGCGCGGTCGCCGGTGCCGAACGCGATGCCGAGGCTCGGCCGGACGCCGCCGTTGACGAACACGACGCCCGGATCCTGGAAGATCGGCTCGCTGGGCTGCGTGGAGGGCGTCGAGCCGTCCGTCGTCGCCGCGTCGTAGATCGCGAACGGCGTGTAGCCGCTCACCGTCTGCGCCGACGTCTCGCAGCTGTTGCAGATGCCGCGGCTGGACGCCGCGTCCGGCGTGAGGTCGACGCGCCACATCCGGCCATTGACGTCGCCGATGTAAGCCACGTCGAGGTAGCCGTCGTCGTCGAAGTCCACGACCGAGGGAGCGGCCGGCATCGGCGGGAAGTCCACGGTCCCGGCGGCGCTGTCGTCGCCCTGGGTGATCTTGGTCAGGATCTTGCCCGTCTCGACGTCCACGATGTAGAACGCCCGGCCGGCCGTCGCTTTGCGCGCCGGACAGGTCGGCGGGCACACCTGGTCGGCCATGACGAGCGGATCGCCCGGGCGGTAGTTCGGATCGAAGCCGCCGCCGAAGATCGCGACGTACTTGTCCTTCGATGCGCCCGTCCCGCCGTCGAGAACCCGGATGCGGCCGACCGTCGGACGCGACCAGGTCTGTCCCATGCGCGGGATCGTGTTGTCCGTCGTCTCCCAGAGAATCTCGGGATACTTGCGGGTCGTCGCGCCGGTCGGACCGCAGCCGCCGCCGCCCCCATTCAAGCAGTCGGGCGCGTTGTCCTTGGACGCGGTCTTGACGCCTTGCGCGTCGACCTTGTCGGGCTGCGTCACGTCGAGGGCCCAGACGGAGTTGCCTCCCTGCCGCAGGCCGCCCACGATGACGCTCCGCCAGATGCGGGTGGGTCCGGTCGGGTCGCCCGCGACGTCGATGAACACGTCCGCCTTGCCCATGGAACCGTCCACGAAGTACTGCGGACGCGGCGGGATGTTGAGCAGCGCCGGGAAGTTGCCCGACATGATCGGCGACGGGGCGTAGGCCGCGATCTCGCGACCCGTGCCGAGGTCCCACGTGCTGTCGAAGGTGCCGCCCGCGTCGCGATTCCACACGCCGGCGTCGAAGAGATGCAGAAAGCCGTCGTTCGCGCCGACCGCGAGGACCTTGCGCCGGTACTGGTGCGTCGCCGCGAAGGTGGCGTAGTCGTTCAGGTTCGCCGAAAGGTACTGGAAGTAGTTCGGCGGCCCGATCATCAGCGGCTCGGAGTGGAAGATGTCTCCGAGCTTGTGCGCGTAGCCGGGCGGGCTCGTCGCGCCGTCGGTCTGGACCTGCGGCGCCGTGCCCGGAGGCGGTGTGTCGTCCTGGTAGAAGTAGGAGTACTTCTGCTGATCGCCGGCGTTCGGGCCCACCGGGGCTCCCGGCGGCGCGACGCTCGGCTGGTTCAGGACCTCGTCGCGGCTGCCGGTGGCGGTCATGCCGCCGCGCAGGAAGTCGACCGTGAGCTTGGCCTTGAGCGCGTCGGCCCCGGAGGTCGTCAGACCCATCGCGCTGACGAGCCCCGCGGAGCAGGTGCCGCCCGGGCAGAAGAAGTCGTTTCGAGTCCTGGGAACGCTCGTGCCCGAGCCCCACACCATCTTGCGGCCCGGCCACACGCTGATCTGCGGCGCGTTCGGCGCCATGGGGCCGACCGGTGTCGAGTTCTGCGCGAGGTTCGCGACCGGATTGGTGTAGCCGAGCACGCGCGCGGCGTTCCACACCGGCTTGCGGACGGTCGGATCCGGATCGTCGGGCGTCGATTCATCCGGGATATCCGCCCGTTCCGAAGGTGGACGGCGTCGGCGTCGGCGTGCCCGCGGCGACCGCCGCCGTGACGACCGGGATCGCGCCGTTGCTGTCGAGGCGGTAGCTCTTCAGCGAGCCGCTCCAGATCGACCACTGCGACAGCGTGCCGTCGGTGCTCTTGTGGCTCGGGATGACCGCGCCGATCTGGGCCGTGTCGGCGCCCGTGCCGCTCGCGAAGCCCGGCACGCTCGGCGCCACGAACGAATTCTCGTTGCGCTTGAAGTTGAGGATGCTCTGGAGCGCGTCGCGCAGCGCCGCCCGGTTCGTGACGCCGAAGACCTGGCCCCTGCGCGAGGGATCCGTCGTGCTGCTGCTGTTGTTCGCGATGCACTGGAGAATCGCGGCGTTGGGATCGAGGCCGAGACCGATGACGTAGACCGGTACCGCGTCCACCGGCACCGAAGCGTCGGCCGCGTGCGCGTCCGTGCGTGCATTTGGCGGATTCGAGGGCAGCAGCAGCGCTCCGAGGTCTCCCGCCGGGCCCTTGCCCGTGGGGCCGCCGGAACACGGGTTACCGAAACATTCCTCGAGTCCGTCGGTGACGAACACGATGACGTAGTTCCGGCAGTTGATCGCGGGGTCGTCGGTCAGCGGGAAGACGCTGTTGACGAGATAGTCATAGGCATCCTTCAGCACGCCGGCGAGCGGCGTGCCGGGGGCCGTCGTGACGACGTTTCGGGCATTCTCCTCGAGGCGGTACTCGCTCATGTGCGTCGCCGTCGAGTCGTAGCTGACGACCGATGACGCAAAGCGCAGGAGCTTCTTGATCGCCGGAGCGCTCGGAGTGTCGCTCGGGATCCAGTCGCGCGGGAACGGCACGACCGGCCAGTTCGCCTGTGCCGGAGGCGCCGCGACGACCGGGTAGGGGTTGAAGAAGCCCGTCGCCGAGGTCGGATCGGACGGCTTGGCCGTGTCGAACTTGGCCATACCGCCGCAGTCCTGCGAGTAGACGTCGCAAGGATTCGCGAGCGGCGGGAACGGGCACGAGATGCCGGCAAAAGCGTCGTTGGGGAACTGCTGATCGCGCTGGAACGGCACGTCCGGATCGAAGATCGCCGCGAACATGCCCTGGTTGTGGCGATCCGGCATCGCGGACGGATCGAGCACGCCGTCGGCGTCGTTGTCGGGCGTCGCCGGCTCGGAGCCCCACTGCGGGTTGCCGGTCAGGGAATCGTCCGCCTGGTAGATGCCGAGGCCCGCGCCGAGGTCGTAGAGGTCGGCGCGCTTGTAGTCGATCGTCACCGTCTGCCGGAGCGTCAGCGTCGGATCCGGGTCGGCCTGCGGGTCGTCGAAGCCGCGGTAAGCGAGCGGTAGCGGCGCCACGTCGGGGTTGCCGTCTCCGTCGAGGTCCACGAAGGCGCACTGCTTGGTCGAGTCGTAGGGGCATTCCCCGCACAGCGGCTGGAGCTCGTCGGGCGGCAGGTTCGGAACTCCGACGCAAGGGGTCGCCGGGGGCGGCAGCGGCGGAGGCGGCGGAGCCATCGCGAGGAGTCCCCGGATCGCCGGCGAGAGCCAGTTGGCGATCTCGGGCAGCCAGCTTCCGACCGGCATGCGGCCGAGCGGCAGGACGATCGGCGTCGGCGTCGGCGTCCTCGACGGGAAGGGCGTCCGCGTGTCCGACGGCGTGCGCGTCGGCGTGATCGGCGTCGCGGTGCGCGTGTTGGTGGCCGTCGGCGGAATCGGCGTGGCGGTCCGCGTGATCTGGTCGCCGTCGGCGGAATCGGCGTGTTCGTCCGCGTCCGCGTATTGGTCGCCGTCGGCGGAATCGGCGTGTTCGTCCGCGTCGGAGTGTTCGTCGGCGGCAGCGGCGTATTGGTCCGCGTCCGCGTATTCGTCGCCGTCGGCGGAATCGGCGTGTTCGTCCGCGTCGGCGTCCTGGTCGCCGTCGGCGGAATCGGCGTGTTGGACGGCGTGAACGTCCGCGTGAACGTCGGCGTGATCGTCGGCGTGTTCGTGCGCGTCGGCGTGTTCGACGGCGTGAACGTCCGCGTGAACGTCGGCGTGTTCGACGGTGTGAAGGTCCGCGTGAACGTCGGCGTGTTCGACGGCGTGAAGGTCCGCGTGAACGTCGGTGTCCGTGTCGGCGTGTTCGTCCGAGTCGGCGTGTTCGACGGCGTGAACGTCCGCGTAAACGTCGGCGTGTTCGTCCGCGTCGGCGTGTTCGACGGCGTGAACGTCCGAGTCCGCGTCGGCGTGTTCGTCGGCGTCGAGGTCCGCGTCGGGGTGTTCGACGGCGTGAACGTGCGCGTGTTCGTCGGCGTGTTCGTCCGCGTCGGCGTGTTGGTGGCCGTCGAGGTCCTCGTCGGCGTCAGCGTGATCGTCGGCGTCAGGGTGATCGTCGGCGTACTCGTCGCCGTCCGCGTCAGGGTGGCCGTCCGCGTGGCCGTGGCCGTCGCGGTGGAGGTCGGCGTCGCGGTCAACGTGCGCGTGGCCGTGCGCGTCGGCGTGCTCGTCGACGTCGCCGTCGCCGTGCGCGTCAGGGTCGGCGTCGCGGAGAGCGACGGCGTCGCCGTCGGCGTCGCGGGCGGACCGTACTCATCCACCTTCACGAAGACGTCCGGGTCGCCATAGTTGCCCGAGACGACCTGCATGCGGAGCTCGAAGCCGGGCTTGTTGGGGTTGCGGTAAATGACGAGACCCTGGCTCAGGCCCTTCGGTCCGAAGGCGCCGCGCCAGGTGCCCGGATGCGGCGGGTCGGGCTTTCCGCCGCTGCCCGGAACGCCCACCGGCAGACCGTAGGGGAAGCGGATGTCCGCCACCTCTCCGGTCGACTGGGGCGGGTCGGCCTTGCCGTAGTTGTGCATGACCTTGTGGCCGAGCTGCAGGAAGCGGCCCTGCTGGATGTCGGGGTATTCGTCCGAGGAGAAGACGCTCGAGATGTCGCTGCCGTCATCGAGCTGGTTGGCGAAGTAGAGCCACTCGAGACCGCCGTTTTCGAGGAGCTGGCCGGCGGTCTGCGCGCCTCCGACCGGATCGCCGAGCGGTCCCGTCTGGGCCGCGCCGAAGGTCTGGTTGGGGTTCCGGTAGTAGGCGAAGGCCCAGTTGACCCCCACGGCGTTGGTCATGACCTGGCGCAGCACGCTCTTGGCCACGCCGATCTTCGAGCCCTCGACGTCGAAGGTTCCCTCCGGGTAGAGGAAGTCGTCCATGTACGCCGGCAGGCGGAACGTGTCGGAGAACTCGTTGTCCATGGAGTGCGAGGAGTCGAGGATGAGCAACACGTTCGTGTTCGCGCCGGCGTTGGCCTGCAGGAGCTGTCGGTCGTCCGGGCGCGCGGGTGCCGCGACCAGGAACGCCAGTAGCCAGGCGATGCTGGCTCGGTGCCGGGCCGCGAAGCCGGAGAGTCCGTGGGACGTCTTTGGATCGCGCATGACTGCTCCTAACAGTTCCTAGAAGGGAATGTCCTCGGGCAACGGCCCGAGCTCGATGTTGGCGACCAGGGCCCTCGAGTACTGCAGGACGGCGTCGTTCTGGCCGCCCTGCGAGCGGACCTCGAAGGAATAGATCACCCGCTTGTTCTTCCCCTCCTGCGTTTCCCAACCCGGCGCCGCGCGCCGTCCCACCTTGCTCGGATGCATGACCCGCACTTGAATGTCGGTCCCCACGCCGCTGTCGCCTCCGAAGAGACCCAGGATCCCGCCGTGGCGATGGCTCGGCAGCTGGAAGAGGACCGTGCCGAAGGGATTGCCCGTGAACTCGGGACGCGCCATGAACGGCACCGGGTCGTGCATCTGGACGGTCGCCCAGCGGATCCCGGCGTCCGAGGCGTAGAACGCGCGGTTGATCGACCACTCGTTGGCGGCGATCTTCGATTCCGTCGACGTCACGAGCATCAACGCGATGCCGATGACGGTCAGGATCGCGAGCACCAGGATGGCGATCACGAGCGCGGCGCCGCGCTCGCCGCGGCGGCGATCTCCGGCGCAACCGGCCTGCGGGAGGCTAGCTCTCGTTTGCATAGTTGCGCAGGTTGACCTTCAGAATCTGGATGCGCCGGCGGTAATGCGGCTCGGCCGGCGGCGTCGGATACAGCGACGTGTCCGGATAAGGCGGCGAGATCGTCACGGGGGAGTTCATGACCCGGTAGCCGCGCGATCCGTCCGCCTTGTAGGTCGGGTCCGGGTCCTTCGACTTGGCGATGAGCGAAATCATGACGCCGTGCAGGCGCGGGCAGTGGATCGCCGGCTGCGAGCCGTGCGCGAAATGCGGCGTCGTCGTGATCGCCGTGGCGTCCTGCTGGAACTGGTCCGGCGTCAGGGCCGTCTCGCCGTCCGCGTTGGGCACCCACTCGTCGTCGTCCACAGCCGCCGTGCCGTCGGGGCGGATCGATGTCGCGTCGGGATCCGTGTCGTCGGGGGGCGTCGTCGGCGTATACCGCGTCACCCGCCCGTCGCCGTCGAGGTCGACGCCATACGCGATCTGCATGTCCTCGACGTCGTCGGCGATGCGGACCACGTCGAAGGCCGCGCCGCGGCGCGTGCCCATGGCGAGCCCCGGGTGGCTCGCGTCGGTGTTGTCCACGAAGAAGAGCAGGTCGTCGAGGATGCCGACCGCCCGCAGCGGGTTCTTGATGCCCGACGGGAAGTTGTAGCCCGGGTCGAGGCCCGAGTCGAGCGGGTCCTCGGTGTCGTACTCGATGACTTGGAAGCCGCCGCCCGTGTACGAGAAGTCCACGCTCCCGAAGGTCTGGCTGGTCCCGAGCGACGTCTGGGTCGTGATCACGCCGATGTTGTAGAGGGGCTGGGGATAGCGCTGCGGCGTCGGCACTCCGGAGCAGCCCGAGTGCACGTCGATGTTCGAGGTGACGATCACCATCATCGGGTTGGCCGCCGTCGCGCCGGCCGTGTAGGCGTCGATCGCGCCGAACTGCGGGCGCTGCGAGGTGTCGTCGTTGATGTGGCCGAGATTGGTCGCCGCCTTGACGTCCACGGCCACGTTGCCGACACACACGTTGCTCGCGCCCTGGCAGCCGTTGGCCGGGTCGTCGTCGAAAGCGAGGAGCGGCGAATTCAGCACGCCGCGGACCTCGATCATGTCGGTTCCGGGTCGCACGGGAACGGCGGCGCCCTGGGTGCTCGCCACGGTCGTGCCGGTCTGGACGTTGTCGAAGGAGTCGCCGTCGGCCGAGTTGACGAGGTTGATGCCCGGAAGCTGCGGGTCCCGATGGTTGAGCACGGCCTGCGTCACGTAGAGGCCGCCCGAGCCGGCCATCCGGATCGCGCGGGTCATCTGATAGACGCCGTAGCGGACGGCGCCCTGCGCGTCGGCCACGTCCTGCTCGCTCTTGTTGATGCGGGCCGAGGCGTCGAAGACGGCCAGGATCCCGAGCATGGCGACCGAGAGCAGGAGGACGACGACGATCATCTCGATGAGCGTGAAGCCGCCGGCGGACGCACGCGCGCGGGCGCGGGCCGGAGTCTTTCCGAGGCGTCGGATCGCGAGGGCGTTCATCGGACGATGCCTTAGGGATCCAAGACCGACCGGTTGTTGACCGGATCGGGGTTCTGGAGGATGCCGGAGACGCGCGCCGCGCGAACGCCGATGCCGAGGCGGCGCGTGGCGTCGGCCGTCTGGACCGTCACGTCGATGCGCTTGTAGTCGTAGACCTGGCCCGCGGCGATCACGCGTGTCGCGACGAACGGCTGGTTCACCGCTACCGTTCCGATGTCGTCGGCCGGGATCTGCCACTGGTGGACCTCGTAGGTCCGCACGAGCGGATTGGGCACGGTCGGCGGCGTGGGAGCGAGCGCCGCCGGCAGGTGCACCGGCAGGTCGTTGTTGTACACGCCCGGCTGGAGCTGCGCATCGTTGAACGGCAGATTCATCAGCTGCTCCAACCGGTCGCGCGCCAGGTTGTGGATCGAGGTGTACTCGTTGGCCGAGAAGTTGGACTGCACGCTCGCGATGAAGAGCGGCGCGATGCCGAGCATGATGAAGCCGAAGAGCGCGAGCGCGACGAGCATCTCGACGAGCGTCACGCCGGACTCGGCCGGGCGGAAGTTCTTCTTCATTGCCACACCGTGGGCGTCACTTCGACGCGCCCGCCCGTGCCGACGCGCACCTCGATCCGGTTCGGCGTGCGCATGCCGACCGGGCCCTCGATCGAGTAGATCGCCGGCGTCGTCGGGAAATTGACGACCCGGCCGTCGCCGCCGAACGTCACCGTCCCGCCGAGCGCGTTGGGAGTCGCGTAGAACTGCGCCGCGGAAGCCGGGAGCTTGAGGATCGACGGCAACGGCGTCGGCGTGGGAGCCGGCGGCGCGGGCTGGATGGTCTGGAGCTCGAGCGGCGGCACGGCCGAGGAGACCACGACGGAGACCTGCTGGTTGAGCCTGACGGCCTTCATCCGCGCGGCGAGCAGAGTCGTCTGGATCTCCCGGGCCGCGCTCTTCAGCTGATTGCGCTGGTAGATACGGATGAACCAGGGCGTCGCGATCAACGCCATCATGGCCATGAGGGCCATCACGATGATCAGCTCGATCATCGAGAATCCTCGGCCGCCAGATACACGAGTCCGGAGCATGTAACGCAGCAAGGAGCGAAGCCCGTGCCGGGATGCGCCTATTGCTATAAGATTATTAGAATCAATCAGATAGTGTCAGCAGGCGCCTTGGATGAGAGACTCTCGACCACGATTCCCGTTACGATCGGTAACGCCTCCAGAGTGCCACTGATGGGCCTCCGTGAGGCATCGGAAAGGCGCCGCCCGGACCTCCTGCAATGCGCCGCCGCCGCGTTACACTGTTCAAAACATACCCACGATGTGGAGAAAACGACGCTCCCCGGCGGCGGAGACCCGCTCGCTTCTGGCGAAGCTCAGGGCACGCGCCTGGAAATCCGACGCCGAGCGCGACGCGCTCCTCGCCGGGCTCGACAAGGCGGCCGAGATCGGGCCGGAAGACGTCGCCTGGATGGCGTCCGACGCCGACGCCGCCGTCCGCAAGAAGGGCCTCGAGTCGCTCGCCCGCTTTCCACTGGACGACGCCGCCGAGGCGATCTTCCCCGAGCTCGCCAGCCGCTCCGAGCCGGTGCGCAAGGCGGCGATGCAGGCGCTCGAGACGCTCGCCGGACCATCCTTTCCAACGAAGATGGAAGCCTGGATCGAGCACCGCGACCCGGCCGTCGTGCATGCGGCGCTCGACTACGCGCGCCGCAATCCCTCCGAGCGCGTGCTGCCCGGAGTCGCTCGCGCGCTCGGCGCGACCTCGCCGTCGGTGCGGCGGAAGGCGTTCGCCATCGTCGAGAGCCTCGCCGCCACGGTGCCGCGTGCCGCGGCGCTCGCGGCCCGCGCGCTCGAGGATGACGACGAGGAGCTGCGCTACCGCGCGATCACCGTCCTCGCCCGCAATCCCAGCGACTCGGCGGTCGCGGCGCTCCTGAAGCGCTGCCACAACGAGTCGCCGCGCGTGCAGGAGGCGGCCGTCACGGCGCTGACGCCGCTCCTGACGAAGCCGGGCACGCCCTTCCATCCCGAGATCCTGCCGCTCCTCTCCGACGGCCACGTCAAGGTGCGCCAGCTCGCCGCGCGCATCCTCCAGGCGCACCCGCCCGAGACGGTGGCCGTCGCGTTCCTCCAGACGTTCCGCGGCGCGTTCGGGAGCGTGCGCGACCGGAGCATCCAGGCGATCTCCGAGCTCGGACCGACCTTCGTCCAGGCGCTCGTCGCGCAGGACCGCAACCCCGATCCCGGGATCGCTTCGCTCGCCGCGGCGATCGCCGTCGGGATCCCGTCCCCGGAGGTCGTGCCCAGCTGCGTGCGGTACCTGGACGGCGACGACTTCTGGCTGCGCGAGCGGGCCGCGCGGCGTCTCGCGGAGTTGAAGGATCCGCGGGGCCTGCCGCCTCTCTTGAAGCTCCTCGACCACCCCGAGTCGAACCTCTCGGCCGCCAACGCGCTCGGCGTCTGGGGCACCCCCGAGGTGCTGCCGGGGCTCCTTGCGGCCTACAAGAAGGGCGCCCCCGACCTGCGCCTGGAGATCCTCGACGCATTCGGCCGGATCCCCGACCCGCGCGTGGGACCGCTGCTCGAATCGATCGTCAAGGCGGACCCCGACCCCTTCGTCAAGGAAAAGGCGGCGCGCTTGTACGCCGAGCGCTCCGGCGGCGCGGCGGTGTCGGCGACGATCACGGCGGGCGCGCGCCGCGAGATCGCGCCCGTGGACTTCTCGGCGCTCAAGTCGCCCGGGCTCGGCGACCTGCTGCGCCATGCGCGCGCCGTCGGCGCGTCGGACCTTCATGTCGCGGCCGGTACGATCCCGCACCTGCGCGTCCACGGCGCGCTCCAGCCGCTGCCGCTGCCCGAGATCCCGGCGGAGCGGATCGAGTCCTGGATTCTTCCGATCCTGTCGCCGGAACGCCAGAAGGTTCTCGCTTCGGACCGGCAGCTCGACTTCTGCCACAAGGACCCCGAGCTCGGGCGATTCCGGACGAACGTCTTCTTCCAGCGCAAGGGCGCCAACGCCGTCTTTCGCCTCATTCCCGACGAGGTCCCGACGCTCGCCGACATCGACCTGCCCGAGAGCCTCTGGGAGCTGACGACCTATTCCCAGGGCCTCGTGCTCGTGACGGGCTCCGGCGGCTGCGGCAAGACGACGACGCTCGCCGCGCTCGTCGACCGGATCAACGAGACGCAGAAGTCGCACATCCTGACGGTCGAGGACCCGATCGAATACGTCCACCGCGGCAAGCTCTCGCTGGTCAATCAGCGCGAGGTGCCGACGCACACGGAGTCCTTCGCCAGGGCGCTGCGTCAGGCGCTGCGCGAGGACCCGGACGTGATCCTCGTCGGCGAGATGCGCGACCTCGAGACGATCGCCCTCGCGATCACGGCCTCCGAGACCGGGCACCTCGTGCTCGCGACGCTCCACACGACGACGGCGTCGGCGACGGTCGATCGGATCATCAACTCGTTCCCGCCGGACCAGCAGGGCCAGATCCGGATGATGATCAGCGACTCGCTCAAGGCCGTGATCTCGCAGACGCTCCTGCCGCGGCGCGACGGGTCCGGGCGCGTGGCGGCCTTCGAGATCCTGCGCAACACGCCGAACGTCGCCGGTCTGATCCGCGAGGGCAAGACTTTCCAGATCCCGACCGCGATCCAGACGGGCGCGGCCTCGGGGATGGTGCTCATGGACGGCGCCCTGCGCGAGCTCGTGCAGAAGGGCGTCATCGACGCGCGCGTCGCGTACGACCACGCGCTCCGCAAGGAAGCGTTCGAGCCGATGGTCGCGGCCGACGAAGGGACGGCGGCTTGAGCACGCCGGCTCCCGCTCCGGCCCGCGGCGCGTCGAGCCGCATCGACCGGTTCCTCGCGATTCTGCCGGCGCGCAACGGATCGGACCTGCATCTGGCCGCCGGGTCGCCGCCGATCCTCCGCCTCGACGGCGAGCTCGAGCGCAGCCGCTACCGCGACCTGACGGAGGCCGACTACGAGAACCTCGTGCGCCCCATCACGCCGCCCGCGACCTGGCAGCGCTTCGTCGCGACCGGCGACGTGGATTTCGCCTACCAGATGGGACAGGAGGCGCGCTTCCGCGTGAATCTCTTCCGCCAGGAGCGCGGCCCGGCCGCCGTCTTCCGCCTGATCCCGTCGCGCGTCCCGACCACCGAGGAGCTGGACCTGCCGGCCTCGGTGGCCGGCCTCTTCGCCGCGGAGCGCGGCCTCGTCCTCGTGACGGGCCCGACGGGCAGCGGCAAATCCACGACGCTCGCCGCGATCCTCGACCGGGTCAACAAGCGACTGCCGTACCACGTCGTGACGATCGAGGACCCGATCGAGTTCGTGCACACGAACGACCGGTCGGTGTTCACGCAGCGCGAGCTCGGCGAAGACGTGCCGACGTTCGCCGAGGGCGTGAAGGCCGCGATCCGCGAGGACCCGGACTGCCTGCTCGTCGGCGAGATGCGCGACCTCGAGACGATTCGCATGGCGCTCACCGCCGCCGAGACCGGACTGCTCGTCTTCGCGACGCTCCACACGAACTCGGCGGCGAAGGCCGTGGACCGCATCATCGACGCCTTCCCCGCCGCCGAGCAGGAGCAGATCCGCACGGTCCTGGCGGAAGTCCTCCGCGCGGTGGTCGCCCAGCAGCTCCTCCGCCGGCGCGAGAAGGGTCGGGCCGCGGCCTTCGAGGTGCTCATGGGATCGACGGCGCTCTCCAACGCGATCCGCGAGGGCAAGACCGGCCTCATCAACAACCAGATCCAGACCGGGAAATCGAAGGGGATGGTCTCGATGGATCAGTCGCTGTCGGAGCTCGTGCGGTCCGGCGCCGTCGCCCCCGACGAGGCGCTCGAGCGCGCCCTCGACAAGGATTCCTTCAAGTCGTTCGTCGCGACCCTTCCGAAGGAGCCCCGGCGCGAGCCGGCGCCGTCGACGACGCCGCCGGCACCCGCAAGATGAAGCGCGAGCCGCCGCCCGGCCGCGCGTCCACCTCGACCGTCCCGCCGTGCAGATCGGCGATGCGTCCCACGATGGCGAGGCCGAAGCCCGCGCCGTCGGACTTCGTCGAATAGAACGGCATGAAGATCTTCTCGCGGTGCGCGGCTTCGACGCCGGGCCCGCGGTCCTCGACCGACAGCGCGAGCTCCGGCCCGTCCACGCGGCCCTCGACGGCGATCGCGCCCGCCTCCGCCCGGCGGGCGGCCGGCGTGGCCTGCACCGCGTTCCGGAGAAGATTGACGAGCGCGCGCCGGAGCAGCACGGCCGAGCCTTTCACCTCCGGGAACTGACCCCGCGTCTCCACCGAGACCTCCGGAAACGCGCTCTGGATCTCGCGCACGGCGGCGGCGACGATGCCGTCGGACGCGACGGCCTCCGGAGCGAACTGGTCCGGCCGCGCGAACAGGAGGAAGTCGCTCGTGACGCGGCTCATCTCCTGCGCTTCGCGGCGGATCGCCTTGAGATGCTCGGGCGCCCGCTCCGGGTGCCGCAGCGCGAGGTCGGCGTAGCCGTCGATCGCCGCCGCGGCGTTGCGAAACTCGTGCGCGGCGCCCGCCGACACCTCGCCGAGGTCCGCGAGGTGCCGCGCGAGCGCCACCCGCGCTTCCAGACGCCGCACGTCGGAGAGATCGGTGAAGAGCGCCAGCACGCCGAGGAAACGGCCGTCGGCGCCCATGGCCGCCGTCGCCGTGACCCCGAGGACCCGTTCCTCGCCGTTCCGGACCCAGAGCGCCTCCCGCCGCTCGAGCGTCTGGCGCTCGGTCAGCACCCGCGCCACGAGGCTCTCGAGCTCGGGAATCTCGGAGAGCAGGCTCTCGAAGCGCTCGCCGCGCGCCTCGCGCGACAGCGCCAGGATCTCGCGGCCCGCCTCGTTCAGCTCGACGACCGTGCCCTGCGGGTCGATCGAGAGGAGGCCCGTCGGCAGGCTGCGCGCGAGCGTCCGCGCCGCGGTCTCGAGGTCGTCGGCGCGCTCCTTCTCGAGGCGGGCCAGGCGCTGGAGCTCGCGCTCCTTCTCGGAGAGCGCGGCGATGGTGGACTCGAAGCGCGCGATGAGGAACTCGCGCTCGTCGCCGATGGCGCCCGGCCCGCCCGGAGCGACACCGGCCGTGCGGAGCATCCGGTCGAACGGCGCGAGGAGCGAGCGCAGGTACAGGCCCGCGAGCACGACGAGCGCCGCGCTCGCGATCGGCACGAGGATCGTCATGAGCGCCGCGAAGCGCCGCAGGCTCGCGCCGGGGCCCGGATCGAGCGCGAGGAGATACACGCGCTCTCCCGCGGCGAGGCGCCCGAGGAGGAGCGGCGGCTGGAGCTTCCATTCGAAGGCGGCCCGTCCCGCGGGCGGGCGCCCGCCGGGCAGGATCGCCGGCGCGTCGAAGCCGTGTCCCGAGCTCTGCACGCGATGCCCTCGCGCGTCGTAGATCCCGACGAACACGACATCCGGCTCGAGAAGCGCGCGCTCGACGGCCTCGCCCGGCGCGCCGCTCTCCGCCGGCAGCGTCAGGCGCCGCAGCACCTCGCCCGCGCGCCGCTCCGTCACGAGCTGTCCCCAGGCGACAGCGTTGCGGAAGAAGAGCAGCGTCACGAAGTTCACGAACAGGATCAGGAGCAGCGCGATCCACAGGAACAGGCGCGACTCGCGGCGGAACGAACGCGGAACGGCGTCGGCCCCGGCGGATGGCGTCGCGGCGTCTCTTGGCGTCATCGTGAGCGTCGTTGAGGGGTCCGTGCTACATTGTAAGAACACGTGAAGCGGAAGTCGCTCGGGAATCTCGTCCGGAGCGCTCTTGGCGCGGCGGCGCTGCTCGCCGCGGGCGGCCTGGCCCCGGCGTCCGCCCAGAATCTGCCCGTCATGGTCGGCGACACCTACGATGCCGCGGTCGCGGCACTGAAGCAGAAGGGCATCGCCTACCAGGAGAGCGCCGCGGACTCCGGCGGGAAGACCATCGGCTACGCGACGACCGGAGACCACGTGACGCTCGACTTCACGATGTGGCCTTCGGACCCGGCGGCGCCCGCCTCGGCCTGGGAGGCCGGATCGTCCGCGGCCCGGCGCCTCACGCTGACGCACATCACCGACGCGGCGCCGAGCTCGCCGGAGCGGCGCGCCTGGGTCAACACGCTGACACGCGAGGGCAAGAGCTGGGCGTACGTCGGCGCCGCCGCCGACATGCGCCGTCCATCGGACGAGCGGTCGAAGTATCCGGTGGCGGCCTTCCTCGTCTGGAACAAGCCGCCGGCGTCTCTTCTCTTCCAGGCCGCGCGCGCCGCGGGCACGCCTCCGGGCTCGGAGGACACCCTCCTCGACATCCGGCTCGAGAACCCGCACAAGCCGCGCCGCTTCTGACGACGCTCCTCGCCCTGAGCATCGCCCTCGCGCTGCCGCCGGCGCGCGCCGCGGCCGCGCCGGAGTCGGCGCGCCCGATGACGATCGCCTTGACGGGCGACACGATCGTGACGCGCCCGCTCGAGGGCCACGAGGAGCCCGACTACGTCGCGCTCCTCGAGCTGCTGCGGAACGCGGACGCCGCCGCGACGAACCTCGAGACGCTCTTCCACGATTTCGAGGGACCGGCGATGCCGGCCCTGCCCGCGCTGCGCTCCGACCCGAAGCTCGCGCGCGACCTCGCGTGGGCCGGCTTCGACCTCGTCGCGCGCGCGAACAATCACGCGGGGGACTACGGCATCGCGGGGCTGCAGGCGACGACGCGGGCCGTCGCCGCCGCCGGGCTCGTCCAGGCGGGCGCCGGCGCGAGCCTCGCGGAGGCCCGCCGTCCGGGAATCTTCCGCGGACCGCGCGGCTCGGTCGCCCTCGTCTCCGCCGCGTCCACGTTTCCCGACTTCGCCCGCGCCGTCGATGGGCGCGGCCCGATCCCCGCGCGCCCGGGGATCAACCCGCTGCGGGTGCGCACGACCTACGTCGTGCCGAAGGACGAGCTCGAGCGCCTCCGCGCGCTCGCGCGCGAGATGGGCGGCAAGCCGGACGCGGGCGACCGCCTCGAGTTTGCCGGCGCGATCTTCACGGCCGGCGAGAAGGCCCGCATCGCGAGCGAAGCCGATCCGGCGGATCTCGCCGCAATCGCCTCGCAGGTCCGGCAGGCGAAGGCCGCCGCCGACCACGTCGTCGTCTCGATCCACTGCCACGAGAGCGACGGCGCGTCGCGGGAGACGCCTCCCGCCTTCCTGGCCGCCTTCGCGCGCGCGATGATCGACGCGGGCGCCGACGCGGTCGTCGGACATGGACCGCACGTGCTGCGCGGGATCGAGATCTATCGAGGCAAGCCGATCCTCTACAGCCTCGGGAACTTCCTCTTCGAGTACGAGACGGTCTCCGAGCTGCCGGCGGACGACTACGAGGCCGTGGATCTGCCGCCCACCGCGCGGCCCGACGATTTCTTCGACCGCTACGACCAGGGCGGCGCGCGCGGCTATCCCTCGGAGTCGGAGGCCTGGGAGTCCGCCGTGGCGGTCCTGCGTTTCCGGGGCGCGCGGCTCGAGGGAGTAGATCTCCACCCGATCTCGCTCGGCTTCGGGCAGCCCCGCGGACAGCGCGGCCGGCCGAGGCTCGCGGACGCCGAGCTCGCGCGCAAGATCGTCGAACACCTCGTCCGGCTCTCCGAGCCCTTCGGAACGAAGATCGACTTCGCGGACGGGATCGGCCGGGTCCGGATCCCGCCCTAGCAACCCGCCGAGCCGCTCAGCGTCTCTGGACGTCCGGCGCTTCGGCGCGGAACGCCACGGTCGCGTCGCAGCCGCCGCACATCACGTCGGCCCCGTCGGAGAGCAGGTCCACGTCCACGCAAAGCGCCGCCGCGCAGCGAGGGCATTCCACTTCGACCATTCCCGACGCCTCGAACGGCAGCTTGTCGTCGGCACCCCGGCGCGCCGAGCGGCCGCGGGCAAACGCATCGAAGGACACCACGTTGTCTCGGTTCACTGCTCCTCCTGTCGGTAGGGCCGGCCTTCGGAATCCTCCGGGGAATCGGGCGGCGCGGCGAGTGAAAGGGAGACCCTGCGTCGCCGCGTCCCGCGCACCGCGAGCACGGCTCCGCCGAGAAACAGCACGCCTCCGGCGGCGAGCAGGCTCGCCACCGCGGCCCGCAGCGGCTTGGGCGCCGCCGAGAGGCCGCCGCCCGAGCCGACGAGCGAGCCGCCGAGAAAGATGAGCACGAGAGAGACGAGCAGCGGGTGACGCCGGCGGTCCAGAGAGGAGGACGTCTGGGACCAGACGAGTCTCATCGGGAACGTCCGGGGGAAAGCGGGCGGAGGCGCCCGAAGGACCCGACCGGCACAGCGTTCGGAGCGAACTCGTCCACGCAGCCGCCCTCCGAAACGTTCGGAGCCCACCTCGGGCTCCCTCTGTCAACGTCTTGATTTTATTCGAGAAAGACGGCGCAGGCAATTGATATCGTGCGCCGATGCATTTTCGAAAGAAAGTTTTCGCCGCCGTTCTTCTTCCGGCGACCGCACTCCTCGCCCTCGACAATCCCGAAGCCGCCTTCCGGAAGATCCCCGACGCCGCGCGCATCCGAGAGGACAACCGAACGCTCTCGGCGCAGCCGCATCACCTGGGCTCCCCCTACGACGCGAAGAACGCGCAGTGGATCCTCGAGCAATTCCGCTCGTACGGTCTCGACGCGTCGATCGAGACGTTTTACGTCCTCTTTCCGACGCCGAAAGAGCGCGTCCTCGAGCTCCTCGAGCCGACGCGTTTCCGCGCGGCGCTCGCCGAGCCGCCGGTCGCAGGCGATCCGACGTCGGGGCAGACGCGAGAGCAGCTCCCGACGTACAACGCGTACTCGATCGACGGCGACGTCACCGCGCCGCTCGTCTACGTGAACTACGGCGTGCCCGCCGATTACGAGCGGCTGGAGCGTCTCGGCGTCGACGTCAAGGGAAAGATCGTCATCGCACGCTACGGCGCGTCCTGGCGCGGCATCAAGCCCAAGGTGGCCGCCGAGCACGGCGCGCTCGCGTGCCTCATCTACTCCGACCCGCGCGACGACGGCTACGTCGCCGGCGACGTCTATCCCAAGGGCGCGCTGCGGCCGGAGCAGGGCGTCCAGCGCGGCAGCGTCGCCGACATGCCGCTCTACTCCGGCGATCCCCTGACGCCGGGGGTCGGCGCGACGAAGGACGTCACGACGTTCGACCTGAAGGACGCGAAGACCCTCACGAAGATTCCGGTGCTCCCGATCTCGTACGGCGACGCGCGGCCGCTCCTCGCCGCGCTCGCGGGGCCGGTCGCGCCCGCGGAGTGGCGCGGTGCGCTGCCGCTCACGTATCACGTCGGCCCGGGCCCGGCGAAGGTGCACCTCAAGCTCGCGTTCGACTGGAAGATCGTGCCGGCCAACGACGTCATCGCGCGGATTCCGGGCACGACGTATCCCGACGAATGGATCCTCCACGGCAATCACCACGACGCCTGGGTCAACGGATCGAGCGATCCGACGAGCGGCATGTCGGCGCTGCTCGAAGAGGCGCGCGCGTTCGGCGAGCTGGTGCGACAGGGCTGGAAGCCGAAGCGCACCATCCTGCTCTGCGCCTGGGACGGCGAGGAAGAGGGCCTCTTCGGCTCGACGGAGTGGGTCGAGACGCACGCGGACGAGCTCGCGAAGAAGGCGGTCGTCTACATCAACAGCGACTCGAACGGCCGCGGCTTCCTGGAGGCCGGCGGCTCGCACACGCTCGAGCCTTTCATGAACGGCGTGGCCGACGCGGTGACCGACCCGGAGAAGAACATCTCGGTCGGCGATCGCCGGCGCGCGCGGGAGATCCAGAACGCCCGGACCGCGGACGAGCGCAAGCACCTGCGGGAGAAGCGGATCTTCCCTCTCGAAGCGCTCGGGTCCGGGTCCGACTTCACGCCCTTCCTCCAGCACCTCGGCGTCGCGTCGTTGAACCTCGGGTTCGGCGGCGAAGACGACGGCGGCGTGTATCACTCGATCTACGACGACTTCGCCTGGTACACGCGCTTCTCCGACACGGACTTTTCGTACGGCCGCGCGTGCGCTCAGACGATCGGCACGGCGGTGCTGCGGCTGGCCGACGCGGATCTGCTCCCCTTCGAGCCGGCGGCGCTCTCGGCCGCCGTCGCGCGATACACGAAGGAAGTCCAGGACCTGGCCCGCGAGAGACGCGAGGCCGCCCAGGAGCTCGGGCGGCAGATCGACGAAGGCGTCCCCTCGGCCGCGGCCGACCCGAAGGAGCCCTTCGTCGCGCCGAAGAAGGAAGAGGCGGTCCCCTTCTTCGATTTCTCGCCGCTCGAGAACGCGTCGGCGGCGCTCGACGCTGCGGCGAAGCGCTACGACGAGGCCCGGACCGCCGCGACGGCCGGGGCCGCCACCCTCGACGCCGGCCGCGTCGCGCGCGCCAACGCCGCGCTGCGCGACCTCGAGCGCGCCCTGACCCGGCCGCAGGGCCTGCCGGGAAGACCGTGGTACCGGCACTACGTCTACGCGCCGGGCTTCTACACGGGATACTCGGTCAAGACGCTGCCCGCCGTGCGCGAGGCGATCGAGCAAAAGCAGTACGGCGACGTCAACGCGCGCATAGCGGAGACGGCGCAGGCGCTCGCCGCGGCGGCCGCGAAGGTCACGGAAGCGGCGGAGGCGCTGCGCTCGAAGTGACGGGAGAAGTCTAGGGCGCGATCTCGCCGGACCGCATCTTCTCCCAGATCCCGGAGGCGTCCGCTTTCCCGAGCGCGACGGCGCAGGTGCCGTCGCAGCGCGCGGTCACCTCGCCCGAGCCGTCGGTGATTTCCGCGGCGGCGAACACGAGGTTCATGCCGGCGCGAACGAGCCGCGCCTCGGCCGCGACGCGGTCTGCCCCGCGTCGGCCGGAAGAAGGTCATCGCGAGGTTCACCGTGGCCGAGCGCGTCTCGGGGCGCGTCAGCCAACCGACCGTTCCGATCACGAGATCGAAGAGTCCGGCGAGAACCACGCCGTTGACGGCGTCCGTGCCCATGCCTCCGCGGTGGAAAGGGAGCACGGGATCGATGACCGCCCGCACGCGGTCGACCCGCGTGAACTCGAGGCGCGCCCCGAAGTGCTTCATCGGAGGTCCCTCGTTCCAGGCACGGGCGAGGTCGCCGAGCGCCGGGAGGCTCCCGTAGGCCGGCGAGAACGGCTTGCCGCTCATGGCGCCGCATTGTCTCCCCCCGGGAGAGGTTCTCCAAGGGCCCTCTGCTACGATGCGCGCGCCGACCGAAGGTCGAGCAAGGAGTTCTATTTTGAAGAAGCGCAGAACCCGGGCCCTTCCCCGAATCTCGGCCGAGCAGGCGCGCCAGGCGCTCAACGTCCTCGTCGCGGAGGGGCGTATCGCCGCCGCCGAAGTCTCCCGCGCCCTGGTGCGTCGTGAGCGGCTCGTGCGCGAGCTGCGCGCCCGCCTGCACGCTCTGGGCGAGGAAGTCGCCCGGGCGGCGCGCGAGGCCGCCCCCTCGCGGAAGACCCGGGCCGCCGTTCGCCGTCGCGCGACGAAGGCCATCACCGCGGCCCAGCGCGCGGCGCGCCAGGCTCAGGGCCAGTACCTCGGCGCCATCCGGCGGCTCTCGAAGGCCTCGCGCGCGAAGGTCCGCGAGATCCGCAAGAGCGACGGCGTGCGCGCGGCGATCGCCGCGGCGCGGAAGCTCGCGGGCTAGCCGCCCGGTGCGGGCACCATAACGGCGAACGCCGTCGTCCTGATCGAGAAGCGCCGGGTGACGGCGGTCGGGGACCGCGGCGGGAAGCGCTCTGCATCAGGTCCGGGAGGCCTCCGCGCCGGCCCAATTCCGCTACTTCAGGCCGCTCACCAGAAGAAGATCATCCAGGAATCGACGGTACGTGTAGGCGTAGAACTGCCCGTCCGGCGTGATCTGGATGGCGCTGCTCGGAGACAGTCCGGCCGGGTCGCTCGCCTTGAGCTCCTTCCAGGGCTCCCGGCGGCCAGAATCGAGATCCACGCGATGGACCATTGCGGAGCCGTGCCCCAGGCGCGCGATAAAGAGCCGCCGGCCGTCGATCGAGAAGCGCAGCGGAATGTCTCCGGCCTCGAGCCCCGGCACGGTGCGGGGCGGCGCGCCCGAGGTTGGACACAAGAGGGGAACGCCGTCCGGACCGTTGGCCGCGGCGACCGCTCCGTCGGGCGAAACCGGGAGGCTGGCGCCACTCCACCGCATGCCTTCGGGGCAGATCGCACGAAGATTCCCGCCGTCCAGGTCGCCGACATAGAGGCGGGCGCCGCCTTTGCCCGCCGTCGCGAGCAGAAGCAGACGGCGGTCGTCCGCGAAGCTCCGCGCCGTGAGAATCGAGTCGATTCCCGGGAATCGCACCGTCTTCGACTCGCCGGCGCCGGTCGGCAGGAGAGTCAGGCTGCTTCCATCGAACGGGAGAGTGATCGCCCACTTCCCATCGGCGGAAAGCGCGGTGCCCCATCCCTCGCCGAGGCGCACGGCAGGGCTGCCGTCGGTCTTTCGGATGTAGACGCTCCCGTTTGGCCCGCCCCCCGCGCCCTCCTCGGTCAGCAGCAGCGTCTTGCCGTCGGCAGAGAGATCGCCCACACGCGACCAGTCGAGCCACGAAAGGTCGCGCTCGCTTCGGTCTCCGGGAGCGAGGACGGAGATCCCGAAACGCCCCTCGCCGCTGGCGACGAGCAGCCGCCCGTCCCGAGCGACGTCCTGAATCTGCAGACCGCTGGCCGACGCATGCAGGAGTCGCGTCTTGCCGGAGAGCGTGACGGCTTGCAGTCCGGCTCCAAATCCACCCTTGGGGGGAGCGCCACTAAACCAGATCTCCTCGCCCCCCGGGGCCCAGACGAGGCCGTAGAGAAAGCCAACCGGAGGAGTCAGGACCTTTCTCTTCCCCGAAAGGTCGATCACCGCGATCGAACCATCGATCACGCTCGCATCCGGCCCTTCGACGAACGCGATCCGGTCACCGCCCGGGGAGACTCGGGGCTTGGCGAGCTTGGCGGAGAGCGGGACCTCGTAGAGAACCTTGCCGGGCGGATACTCGAGACGACGTCGGCCGCCGACTTCACGGACCACGGCAAGCTGCTTCCCGTCGGGGGACCAGTCGGCGAACTCGACGTTCTCGAGAACCTCGCGCGGCGCTCCGCCGGCGAGCGGGGCGCGGGCGAGCATTCCGCCGGGAGAGAGCCCCGTTTCCACCGGCCGGAGAAGGAAGGCCATTTCTCCCAGAGACGACACCGCTCGCAGGTTGGCGCTGCCGAGACCGAGCGGACGAGACTCCGCTGATCCAAGCCGTGCCGTGAAGAGCTCGGTTGGATTTCCCTCCCACGCCGCGTTGTACACGATCGTCTGCCCGTCGGGCGCGAAGCGCGCCTCGCCGATCGTGCCGCGGCGAAACGTCAGGCGCTCGAAGGAGGGCGTGGAAGGCGCCGGGGCGGCCCGACGAGCCGCGAGAAACCCGATCCCGACCCCGGCGAGGAGACCGGCCACCAGCATCGCCGGCGCCAGACGCAGACGGCGTCTCGCCGGTCCCGCCGCGACGGCCTCGACCGCGCCGCTGGCTTCGGAAACGTGACTCTTCAGGTTCTCGAGGTCCCGGGCCAGGTCTTCCGTCGAGGCGTAGCGCTCGCGCGGTTCCTTGGCGAGGCAACGCTCGACGATCCAGCGCAGCGGCGCCGGCGTCTTCGGAGCGAGCGAAGCGATCGGCTCCGGGTCCTCCCGGATGATCGCCGTCATCGTCTCCGGGCCGCTCCGGCGAGCGAACGCCTTCTTCCCCGTCGCCATCTCGTACAGCATCGAGCCGAAGGAAAACTGGTCCGATCGAAAATCGAGCGGCTTCCCCAGCGCCTGCTCCGGCGACATGTAGGCGACCGTTCCGACGACGATCCCCGGCTCCGTCCCGCCCGAGACCGTCGGCGCGTGCGTGCCTTCGCCGCTCTCCCCCTCCGCTTGCGTCAGTTTCGCGAGGCCGAAGTCCAGGATCTTCGCGAACCCGTCGCGCCTGACCATGACGTTCTCCGGCTTCAGATCCCGATGAACGATCCCCGCTGCATGCGCCTTGGCGAGCCCGTCGGCTGTCTGCGCGCCGATCGCAAGGAGCCTCTTTACGGGCATCGCCCCTTCGGCCAGAAGGTCGCGGAGCGTCACTCCGTCGACGAGCTCCATCGCAATGTAGGACACGCCCTCGGCGGTCCCGATGTCGTGGACCGTGACGATGTTCGGGTGATTGAGAGAGGAGGCCGACCGCGCTTCCTTTTCGAAGCGCCGCAGGCGTCCCGCGTCCGAAGAGACGTCGGGCGGCAGGACCTTGACCGCCACCTCGCGTCCGAGCCGCGTGTCTCGCGCCCGGTAAACCTCTCCCATGCCACCGGCGCCGAGCGGCGCCAGGATCTCGTAGGGGCCGAGGCGCGAGCCTGTCGGGAGCGTCACGGCTCGAATCCTTCCGTTCGCGGCGCGCGAAGTCTCCCGAGGTAATCGAGGGAGGAGGCGCGCGCCGCGGGAGCGAGCGCGAGGCGAGGAATCAGGCCGGCGGTCGAGCGCCTTTGCGCGAGCCGACGGCCGGTGCGCCTGAATAGGCGCAGAGTCCGAGCGAGGCGCGAGCGACGGTCTCCCATGCCCCCCGCGCCGAGCGGCGCCAGGATCTCGTAGGGGCCGAGGCGGGATCCGGCCGTCAGGTTCAAGCCGAGTGCTCGGGCGCGATTATTTCATCCCGCCCGAGCGCGAGTCCCACCGGGCCTACTTGGCTCGGTGCGTTCGGGCTTCCGCGGTCATCGACCGGATGAGGTCTCCCGGCAAGCGTCCCCGAGATCGTCACGCCTTCGCCGTCGCGCGTGACCTTGAATTTCCGGATCGCGGCCACGAGCTCCGGGCTCTTCTCCTGCGCCGCCATCCGCCAGGCCGCGGTCAGGCCGCGCAGCGAATCCTCGAGGAGCTCCCGGGTCTCCTCGTCGTCCGATAGCCCGACGGCCTTGACCGTCAGGGCGTCGCCCTCGACCGTCGCCTGCATCGCCGCGAACGACACCGACTTGAGCGCCGTCATGACGCCGGAAGCGTTGCCGCTCCCGCTGCCGCCCTCGCGGTACGCGTGGCTCTTCTGCACGTCCACGAGGACCCACGCCGTCGAGGCCGGATCGATCCGGTGGAACTCGCGCCCGAGACCGCTTCCGGAAGAGAACCCGGCCGCGCCGGAGGCGCGCCGCGCCAGCGCCGCCGCGACGGCGCTCTCGTTGCCCGCCGCCACGAGGTTCGCGCCGAGGAACGCCAGGGCGCCCGGCTCGCGATCCGAGTTGCCTTCCTTCAGGCGGTAGTAGTCGCCGCCGCCGCCGGCGCGAGACGGTCACCGCGCCGCGCTTGACGAGAGCGGCGCCGATCCGCGCCCGATCGTAGCGGCCTTCGAAGAAGACGAGCGTGCGTCCGCGCGCGTCGGGCACGGCGGCGGTGCAGGCGACGACGGAATCCACGTCGTTGCGCAGATCGAGCCCGGCCTCGGCGAGGAACTTCCCGGCATCGCCGTCGGCCGTGATCTTGTCCGTCTCTTCGAAGACGCGGAGTTGAAAGGGATTCGAGCGCAGGTCCGCGACGCGCACGTATCCGACGGTCGTCGCGTCGTCGGGGACGAGCGCCAGGGCGCCGGGCGAGGCCGCGGCGGCCGCCGGGACCGAAACGAGCGCGAGCAGGGCGAGGGCGAGACCGATTCGCTTGAGCATTTTCAGAAGTCCTTTCTCCGAAAGAGAACGCTCGAGGCCGCGAGACAGACGAGCCCGAAGGCTCCGGTGGTGGCGAAGGTGGTCCACGAAATTCCCTGGCTCAGGCGGTGCGGTCCCTGCCCCGCGGCGACGTACACGACCACGGCCTGCCCGAGCTCGGCGGTCTTCGGGAAGATCCAGTAGAGCGCCTGCACGAGCGAGGCCTGCCACTGCTTCGAGACCGCCGCGGCGATCCGGTCGTGCTGCGCGAGCAGCGCCGCGAAGAAGAACAGACCGTAGGTCGCCATGATCGACACGCCCGTCGACGAGGTGACGACGCCGATGAGAAACGCGAAGGCGAGGAGCGCCGCGATCGCGAAGAGGATGACGCCGCCGCCGAGGAGGAAGCGCGGGTGCACGACCTTCGTCTTCCAGACGACGATCGCCCAGATCGAGCCGATCAGGTACACGCAGATTCGCCGCGGCGAGCAGCAGGCCCGCGGCGTACCGCGAGAGGAGAAGCGGAATCCGCCCCACCGGCCGCGAGAGGTAGAGGTCGATCGTGCCCTTCTCCTGCATCCGCGGGACGAGGTGCGCCGTGGCGAACACCGCGAGAAACGTCCCGACGAGATACAGGAACGCCGAGAAGCCCGACTCGAACCCGAGGACGAGCTTGTCGAGATCGACGCGGGAGTTCGGCAGATCCACCGTGCGGCCGAAGAGCTTGGCGCCGGCGAGCGCCCCGTCCACGATGTCGAGGTTCACGGCGGAGGCGAAGATCAGGATGAAGAGCGTCGAGAGCGCGAAGTAGGCCGCGAGCGTCCACCGCGCGGCGGCCTCCCGGAAGACGTCCTCGATCGAAGCGGCGAAGGCCTTCACGTCAGTTCACCTTTTCCCCGGCCGGCGGCGCGGCCCGAACGAGATCCACGAACACGTCCTCGAGCGTCGAGCGGTCCGGCGAGAGCTCTTCGAGCGACGCGCCCTGCGCGCGAAGGCGGTCCACGAGGTCGTTCACGTGCGCCAGGTCCCGCACGGAAAGGATGAGGTGCCCGTTCACGCGCTCGACGGCGGCCCCGGTCGCGCGGAAGGCCTCGAGCAGGCGCTCGTCCACCGGCCGGGCCACCATGCGATAGCGCGCCTCCTGGCGCGTCAGATCCTCGATGCGGCCCTCGCGCACCACGCGTCCCTTGCGCAGGATCGCGACGCGGCTGCACGTCTGCTCGATCTCGGAGAGCAGGTGCGAGTTCAGGAGAATGGCCCGCCCGCGGCGGGCCTCCTCCTGCAGGAGATCGCGGATCTCGCGGCGTCCGACCGGATCGACGCCGTCGGTCGGCTCGTCGAGGAGCAGCACGTCCGGGTCGGCGACGAGCGCCGCCGCGAGCCCGAGGCGCTGGACCATGCCCTTCGAGAACTTCTTGACGCGCACGTCGGCCCACTCCGAGAGGCGCACGCGCTCGAGAAGCGCCGGGATGCGCTCGCGGCGTGCGGCGGCCGACATTCCCGACATGCGGCCGAAGACCGAGAGCGTCGCCCGAGCCGTCAGGTAGCCGGGAAAGCGATGGCCTTCGGGCAGGTATCCGACGCGCTGCCGGCTCTCCGGGCGGCCCACCGGGATTCCGAAAATCGAGGCCTCGCCCGAGGTCGCATGCGTCAGGCCGAGCAGAATCTTGACCGCCGTCGTCTTGCCGGCGCCGTTGGGGCCGAGGAGCCCGAAGATCTCGCCCGGCTCGACGCGCAGCGACACTCCGTCGAGCGCGGTCACGACCGATCGCCCGAAGCGGGAGGAGTACCGCTTGGTCACCTCCGACACCGAGATCGCCGGTTGGGTCATCACTGCATGAATACGGAGAACGGCCCCGCGATGTTCCGGTCCCGGAAACCACTCATCGGCGAGATCTCTTGACATCCCGCAGCATCGGGAAGAAGCTCACCCCACGTCCCTTAAGACACCGATGAGGTTCGCGCGGATCCCCGTGGCGGCGCTCGGACGTGCTTCCTGTCCAGCGTGGCCACCGGCCAGACCCCTTCACCGACCGGGAGCCTCTACGGGACGGCGCTCGACGAGCAGGGGAAGGTTCTTCAGGGCGTCGCCGTGACGCTCGTCGGCCCGGGCGCCGCCCGCACCGCCACGACGGATGCTCAAGGCGATTTCCGTTTCCTCCAGATCTCACCCGGCTCCTACGCGCTCACGCTCGAGCTCGCCGGCTTCGAGACGGCGGCGCGCGAAGCGATCGTGGAGCTCGGGAAGAACGCCGTCCTCTCGATCGAGATGGCTGTGGCCGGAGCGAAAGAGTCGGTGAATGTCGGCGCGGAGGCGCCGCTCCTTGACAACCGCAAGATCGAGACCGGCGCGAACTTCTCACGCAAGGAGCTCGACTCGATTCCGACGACACGGGATCCCTGGGCCATCGTGCGGCAGGTTCCGGGAGTCCTCGTCGCGACGATGAACGTCGGAGGCGCGGAGAGCGCGACGCAGGCCACGTTCATCGGCAAAGGCGCCCATCAGGACCAGAACACGTACAACCTGGACGGCGCCGCGGTCACCGACATGACCAACAACGGCTACACGCCGATCTACTTCGACTTCGACTCGTTCAACAGCATCGAGATCGCGACGGGCGGCACCGATCCGTCCCTCTCGTCTCCAGGCGTCACGATCAATCTCGTGACCAAACGCGGTACCAACGAGCCCCACGGGTCGGCGCGCGCCCTGTACGCGAGCACCTCCGGCTGGGACTACGGCGTCGAGGCGGGAGGCCCGCTGTGGAAGAACCATCTGTGGCTCTGGGGCGCGGCGGCCCGAAACGCCTATGCCGGGCAAACCTTCGTCACCGACAGCGGCCAGCCCGTGCAGGGGCAGGCGACGATCGAGCCTTACAACGCCAAGCTCGACGCGCAGCTCGGCGGCAGCAATTCGCTCACGCTCTTCTACATGAACTTCAACAAGATCTATGATGGCCGCGGCGCCGGCCCGAGCCGCTCACAGGCCGCGACCTGGAATCAGACTCTGCCGACCAGCGTCTACCGCGCCGAAGACTCGCAAGTCGTTTCCACGCAGATCTTCGCATCGGTCAATTTCTCCTATCTCTCCAACCGATTCACGCTCACGCCGCAGGGCGGCCTCGATCAGCAGGCCGACTGGGACGAGAACGAGGTCTGGCAGAACAGCTACGTCTATTCGACCAGCCAGCATCCACAGCATCAAATCGGCGCCACCGTCTCGGGGTTCCTCGACACGGGCGCATTGCGCCATGAGCTCAAGTTCGGATTCGGATACAAGCACTACCGCGCCGACTCGCTGTCCACCTGGCCGGGCGGCGGCATCGCGGCGCTCACTCCCTTCGGCCTCGCCGGCGTGACGCGGGCGGCGGACGTGAGCTACCAGATGAACTACTACGACTCCTTCCTCGGAGACACGGTGCAGGCCGGGAACCTGACGGTGAACCTGGGAGTGCGCTTCGACTATCAGCAGGGAAAGAACCTTCCGTCCGCCGCGCCGGCGAACCCGCTCTTCCCCGCGCAGCTGCCGGCCGTGCCATACGGCGGCGACGCGGGGTACCCCATCACCTGGCGCGAGTTCGAGCCGCGGGTGGGAGCGACCTACGCGCTGGGATCGGACAAGAGGACGCTCCTGCGGGCGTCGTACTCGCGGTTCGTGAACCAGCTCGGCCCCGATGTCGTGCAGGTCAACGCCTTCCCCGGCATCGCGTACATCTATTACGGCTGGAACGACGCCAACGGAAACGGCATGGTGGAGCCCGACGAGGTCGACACGTCGGACCTCGAGGGGTTCGCCAACGTCGATCCGAACAATCCCGGCTCCTCGGCTCCCGTCAATCGGATCGCGAGGGACTTGAGGCCTCCGACGACCGACGAGTTCATCCTCGGGATCGACCGGTCTGTTTCGACGGATCTCGCCATCTCGGCGGCCTACACGCACCGGTCGGTGCGCCATCTCGAGTTCGCACCGCTGATCGGAACGACGACGGCGGACTTCGAATATCTCGGCAACCTCGCCGGCACGGCCCTGGCCTCGGACGGGTCGACGCTCGATTTCAGCGAGCCATACTACGGTCTGACGACCGACCCGCCTCCGGTCGGAACGGAGCTCCGCAACCGCCCCGACGCCCAGGAGACCTACGACGGCGTCGAGCTTCAGGTCGTCAAGCGGCTCTCGCACGGTTGGATGCTGCGTGCGAGCTTCGCCTACAACGACTGGAGACAGCACATCGGTCCCGGGGCGATCGTCGACCCGAACGGCGTCGTCCCGAATCCCAACGTCAGCGGCCCGATCGTCGAGCAGACCGGCAATCGATTCGGCCCGATCTTCGTCAACTCGACCTGGCAGTTCAACGTCAGCGGCATGGTCGAGCTCCCGCTCGGCATCGAGACGAGCGCGAATTTCTTCGGCCGCCAGGGATTTCCGCTCGTCTCCTACGTCCGCACCTTCGCCAACGACACGAGGGACGCGATTCTCGGCATCCAGATCGGACCGACGGTTTCGCAGCGCCTCGCCGACGTCTTCGATCTCGACCTGCACGCCGAGAGGACGTTTCGAATCGGCTCGGCGCTCGCGGTGACGCCGGCGATCGATTGCTTCAACGCCGCGGACAGCCGCACGGCGCTGTCACGCAGCGGCAACGCCGGAACCTACAACGCCGCCCGCGGAACGCCGTTCCGGCCCTCGACGGACGAAAATGGAAATCCCACCTTCCACCAGGCCTCGGAGCTTCTGAACAGCCGCGTCTTCCGCGGAGGGGTGCGCATCAGTTTCTGACGCGACAGGAGCCAGGCGGCTACCGCAGCCCGGTCACGACGAAGAGCGTCGAGAGCTGCCGCATGACGCTGTAGGCGTATGTCTTCCCGTCCGGCGTCAGCTAGATGGTGTCGATTCCTTCGGTGCCCGTCCGGTCCGACGGCCCGATCGTGGCGACCTTCTCCTGCCGGCCGGTCTCGACGTCGAGCCGCCAGATCTCGACGCCCGGGGGTTTCTCCTTCCGCAGAAAGAGCGCTCTCCCGCTCGTATCCCAGCGAAGCACGTCGATGACGTCCGGGCCGATGCCGGGAATCGGACGCGGCTCTCCCCCCGGCCACCGGATAGAGGAACCACCCGCGGGGCTGGGCGTTGAGGAGGGCCACTTTGCCGTCCGGCGAGATCGGGCCGCCGATCCCGAAATCCTCCGGACGCGAAGGGGCGGGGCGCCCCTCCCGAAAGATCCTGAACATACATGCGCCACGGCTTTTCGCCCGTTCGCACCTGAAAGAGGAACTGCTTGCTGTCATGCGTCCAGACGAGGCCCGGCGCGTACCTCACTCCCTCCGTCCGGAGATTCTCTCGGCTGTCCGGCGCCCGTCGGAATCAGGAACAGCCGATCCGGCGTCGTTCCCGGTAGCGCGATCACCCACTTGCCGTCCGGAGAGAGCGCGATCGGCTTTCCGTCGCCGAGCCGAGTCGCGGCCGAGCCGTCGGTGCGGCGGAGATAGATCGATCCGCGCGCACCGCCTCCTCGGCCGCCCTCCTCGAGGAGCAGCGTGGTCCCGTCGTCCGAGAGATCCACGACCCGGGAGAAATCGAGCCAGGAAAGGTTGGTCTCCGCCCCTGCGCCGACACGGCCGTACATCGTGGACTCGTGCCAGTCGTCCACGCGCAGGAGCACCCGGCCGTCCGCGGCGATGTCCTGAACGAGCGTGACGCCGGGAGGCCGGGCGACGACCCGGGTCTTTCCCGAGGACGGCGACACGGCGCACAGCATCAGCACGCTCCCGGACTCCACGTCACGCGGCGAAAACCAGATCTCGCCCGTGCGCGGATGCCAGGCGAGTCCGGCGGCGAAGCCCCAGCCCGAGCTGACCGTGCGCTTCCTCCCCGTCGCGACGTCGAAGACGACCACCGAGGACGCCTCCTGATCGCCCCGAAGCCTCTCGATCGCCGCGATCTCCCGGCCATCGGGCGAGAAGCGGGGGAAAAGCAGCGCCGCGAGCTCTCCAGGCGTGCCGAGGACCTTGCCGATCGGAAACTCGAGCTTCCCATCGCGAATCACCGCGAGCCCGCGGCCGTCCGGCGACCAGTCGGCGAAGAGGGATCCTTCGAGAATCTCGCGCGGCGCGCCGCCGGCGAGCGACGCTTCCGCGAGCGTCGGTCCGGAGTCGCGGTCGAGCGCCAGGGCGAGCTTCCCGGACGACGAGATCGCGGACAGAAACGCGCTCGGGAACGGAAGCGCTGCCGTCTCGGTGCTGTCGGCCCGCGTCGAATAGAGCTGCGGGGGCTTGCCCTCCCACTGCGCCGCATAGACGATCGTCTGCCCGTCGGGCGCGAAGCGCGCCTGGTCCATCGTCCCGCGGCGGTAGGTGACGGCGCGGTAATCGGCGACGGGCGCGGGGCCCTTCCGCGTCGCGAAGGCCCCGATCGCGACGCCGGCGACGAGCGCGAGCGCCGTCGCGGCGACCCATTTCGATGGGAACGCGCGCGCGGCCGCGTCCGGGCGCGGCCGCGAACGCTCCCGACACGCTCGCCTCGGAGATCCCGTCCCGCAAACGAGCCAGGTCTCGCGCGAGATCGCGCGTCGCGGCGTAGCGCTCCTCGGGATCCTTGGCGAGGCACCGCTCGACGATCCAGCGCAGCGGCACCGGCGTCGACGGCATCGCCGTCGCGAGCGGCTCCGGCTCCTCCCGGATGATCGCCGTCATCGTCTCGGGTCCCGTCGCGCGCGCGAACGCTTTCCTGCCCGTGACCATCTCGTAGAGCATCGAGCCGAAGGAGAACTGGTCCGACCGGAAGTCGAGCGGCTTGCCGAGCGTCTGCTCCGGCGACATGTAGGCCACGGTCCCGACCACCATTCCCGGCTCCGTGCCGCCCGATACCGTCGGCAGCCTGCGTGCCGCCGCTCGAATCCTCCGGCTGCGTCAGCTTGGCCAGACCGAAGTCCAGAATCTTGGCGAACCCGTCCTTCGTCACCATCACGTTCTCGGGCTTCAGATCCCGGTGCACGATCCCGGCGGCGTGCGCCTTGGCGAGCCCCTCGGAGATCTGCGACGCGATGGTCAGGAGCTTCTTCTGCGGCAGGGGGCCGCCGACGAGGAGCTGCCTCAGCGTGACTCCGTCCACGAGCTCCATGGCCATGTAGGAGGTCGGGCCGTCCGTCCCGATGTCGAAGACCGTGATGATGTGAGGGTGGTTGAGCGAGGAGGCCGACTGCGCCTCCTTCTCGAAACGCCGCAGCCGCCCGGCATCCGAGGACAGCGCCTCCGGGAGAACCTTGAGCGCGACGTCGCGGCCGAGCCGCGTGTCCCGCGCCCGGTACACCTCGCCCATCCCTCCGGCGCCGAGGGGCGCGAGGATCTCGTAGGGGCCGAGACGGGTGCCCGCGGCGAGACTCACTTCAACCCCTCGGCAAGATAGAGGTCATTCAGAATGCGAGCGTAGAAGTAGACATACGACTTCCCGTCGGCAGAGAGCCTCGGCTCGGGGCCAGGAGTCCGTCCGATTCCCGCCGGGTCCGCGGGCTTGAGCGTGAGCCAGGGCTCCCTGCTTCCCGTCGCGAGATTGAGCCGAAAAACGTGTGTGGTGGCCTTCTCGCCGTGACTCTCACCGTGCTGGTGAACGAAGACAGTGAGGCTGTCGGGACCCCATTGCAACCCGTCGTCGTCTTCGGTCAGACCCGGGACGGGGTGGGGTTCGCCCCCCTCGACCGGAAAGAGGAACCACTTCTGAGTATCCCCCTCGGTAACGAGAACCCACTTTCCATCGGGAGAGACCGCGGTACCATTGAGCCCTTCCGGAGTCAACGGGCGCGGTTTGCCCCCCGAGAGGTCCAACAAGAAAGTACGCCACGGGCGGCCCTTCTCATTGCCCGAGATCGCGATCCGGCGGCCGTCCGGGAAGAACCCAGCGTCCTCGGAGACGCCCTCCAGGGTATCAACGTCGAGCGGGCGCGACTTTCCGGCGCCAGTCGGCATCAGGGTCAGCTTCGACTCCGGCGTCCTGGCAATAACGAACTTTCCGTCGGGTGACAACGCCCCAGCCACACCTTCGCCCAGGCGTGTCGCTTCCACGTCGCCCGCGTGCCGCAGGTAGATGACGTTCGACGGCCCGATTCCACCGGACTCCGAAAAGACGAGCACCTTGCCGTCTGCCGAAAGGAGTGGAAGCCACGACTGATCGAGCCAGGAGAGATCGTGTTCCTCGGCTTCGCCCGCGAGCCTTCCCGAGATCGCGAGCCGGAAAAAACCGGAGGTGAAAAGCACGCGGCCGTCGCGCGATAGGTCACACAGTCGGATTGGGATAGGGAATGTCGCCACATCGCGCACGTGCCCGGAGAGGCTCACCGCCCGCAACTTCTGTCCCATCGCTCCCCGCCACGAGGCCAGGGCCGAAGTGAGCGGTTCGGTGAACCAGACCTCGGTGCCGCCAGGAGACCACGCCAGGCCTTGTACTTTCCCCGGTCCCTTCGTGAGCGTCCGGATCTTGCCCTGCCTGTCGGTCAGGCGAACGGAGTCCTCGCGTTCCGCGAAAGCGACGGAGCGACCATCCGGCGACACACGAGGATTCCCGATCCCTGTGGATTCATAGAGCAGTTTTCCGATGGGATACTCGAGGCGTTTCAAGTCCCTGACGACGGCGAGCTCTCGTCCGTCGGGCGACCAATCGGCATCGGTGACGCCTTCGAGGACATCGCGCGGCGCGCCGCCTCCCATCGGCATCCGCGCGAGGGTGTCGCCCCGGATGTTGATCGCCATCTCGCCAGCGGAGGAGATGCTGTAGATGTCCGCGCCCGTCAGGCCAAACGAGCGCGATTCCGGACTTCCGGGGCGCGTCTGGAAGATCTCCCTCGGCCTTCCATCCCAGTTCGCTCCGTAGATCACCGTCTGGCCGTCGGATGCGAAGCGGGCGCTCTGCACCGTCCCGCGCCGAAACGTCAGCCGCAGGAACGTTGGCGGTTTGCTCGCCCGCGTCGAGCGGCCGATTAGGAAGACGCCCGCCCAGGATGCAAGCAGCGCAAGGGCCAGCGGGAGGCCTCTGCGAAGCAGCCGGCGCTGTCTCGGTTCTGCCTCGCGCATCACCCCGGACACCGAGGCCTCGGAGAGGTGGTCGCGGATGCCCGCGAGATCCCTGGCCAGATCCTTCGTCGCCGCATAGCGGTCCTCGGGGTCCTTGGCGAGACACCGCTCCACGATCCAGCGCAGCGGCACCGGGGTCGAAGGCATCGCCGTCGCCAGCGCCGCGGGCTCCTCCCGGATGATCGCCGTCATCGTCTCCGGGCCCGTCGTCCGCGCGAACGCCTTCTTCCCCGTCACCATTTCGTAGAGCATCGAGCCGAAGGAGAACTGATCCGACCGGAAGTCGAGCGCCTTGCCGAGCGTCTGCTCGGGCGACATGTACGCCACGGTCCCGACCACCATGCCGGGCTCGGTCCCGCCCGAAACCGTCGCGGCCTGCGTGCCGCCGCTCGAATCCTCGGGCTGCGTCAGCTTGGCGAGGCCGAAGTCGAGGATCTTGGCGAAGCCATCCTTCGTCACCATGACGTTCTCGGGCTTCAGATCCCGATGCACGATCCCGGCGGCGTGCGCCTTGGCCAGCCCTTCGGAAATCTGCGACGCGATGGTCAGGAGCTTCTTCTGCGGCAGCGGGTCCGTCCGACGAGAACCTGCCGAAGCGTCACCCCGTCCACCAGCTCCATGGCTATGTAGGAGGTCGGGCCCGAGGTCCCGATGTCGAAGACCGTGACGATGTTGGGGTGATTGAGCGCCGAGGCCGACTGCGCCTCCTTCTCGAACCTCCGCAGCCGCCCGGCATCCGAGGACAGCGCCTCCGGGAGGACCTTGAGCGCGACGTCGCGCCCGAGTCGCGTGTCCCGCGCCCGGTAAACCTCTCCCATCCCGCCGGCGCCGAGCGGCGCGAGGATCTCGTAGGGCCCCAGGCGCGTTCCGACTGTGAGGCTCAAGGGAGCTTGACCTGCGCCGATTATTTCATCGCCGCAACCCACGTTCCTTGACACGAACGGCGTCCGGCGAGAGATTAGCCGCAGGTTTCCGAGGACAAGTGAACAGACGGTCCGCGGCCCGCGCTCGAAGCTGGGGCTTCCCCCTCGCGCCAATGCTGCTCGCGGCTGCAGCCGCCGCCCAGAATCCCGCGCCGGTCGGGAACCTCTACGGCACGGCCCTCGACGAGCAGGGCAAGACGCTTCCCGGGGTCGTCGTCGTCTTGCAGGGGCCGGGCGCCGCCGCGACGGCGACCACGGCGTCAAACGGAGAGTTTCATTTTCTGAACCTCTCTCCGGGGGACTATTTCGTCACGCTCGAGCGCTCCGGCTTTCGGACGGTCCGGCACGACGTCACCCTCGATCTGGGCAAGAACGCGGTCCTCATGATCACGATGGCCGTTGAGGTCGAGGCGGAATCGGTCACCGTTCAGGGCGAGGCGCCGGCATTGGACCGACGAAAGACCGAGACCGGCGCCACCTTCGAGCGCAAGGATCTCGACACGATCCCCACGACGAGAGACCCCTGGTCGATCCTGCGGCAGGTGCCCGGCGTGCTCCTCGCGAACACGAACGTCAACGGAAACGCGAGCGGCGTGCAATCGATCTTCGTCGGCAAGGGGTCCCACTTCGACCAGAACACGTACAACCTGGACGGTGTCGCGATCACCGACATGGCGGCGACCGGGGGCACGTCCCTCTACTTCGATTTCGAGTCCCTGCAGGACATCGAGGTCGTCACCGGTGGCTCGGACCCTTCGCTCGCGACCCCGGGCGTCTCCTTGAACATGGTCACCCGGCGCGGGACCAACGAGCTCAAGGGCTCCGGCCGCTTCTTCTACTTCTTCCCGAGCTCCGAAGGGCTCGACGACTCAGGCGGCCTCCTATGGAAACTGGGACTACGGGCTCGAGGCGGGCGGGCCCCTCTGGAAGGACCACGTCTGGCTCTGGGCCGCCGGAGCCGGCAACAATCTCCAGGGCGCGACGGTGCTGCTTCCCGACGGAGAGCCCTTCCGATCGGCCAACAAGCTTCACCAGTGGAACGCGAAGCTCGAGGCCCAGCCCGTTGCCGCGAACACGCTCACTCTCTTCTACAACCACTTCGACAAGGTCTTCGACGGACGGGACGCGGGTCCGACCAGGTCTCTTTCGGCAGGCTGGAACCAGACGACGCCGACCTCGATCTACAAGGCGGACGACTCGCACGTGCTTTCGGAGAAGCTCTTCGCGTCCGTTTACTTTTCGTATCTGGGTGGGGACTTCACGCTCACGCCGGTGGGAGGCCTCGACAAGCAGGCCGACCTCGACACCGACTACGTCTGGCAGAACAGTTACCTCTACTACCGATCCCGTCGGCCGCAGCATCAGGCGGGCCTGACCGTCTCCGGCTTCTTCGACACCGGCAATCTCGCGCACGAGCTCAAGTTCGGTTTCGGCTACAAGCACACGCGCTCCGACTCGCTCTCCGTCTGGCCCGGTGATCAGCTCGTCGCCAACGAATACTCGCAGCTGGCCGTCGTCACGAGGGCATCAAAGCCGATCTACGAGATGAACTACTACGACGGCTACGTGGGGGACACGATCCAGACCGGGAATTTGACCGTGAACGTCGGCCTGCGGTTCGACTACCAGCAGGGCAAGAATCTGCCCTCATTCGTCCCCGCCAATCCGGTCTTCCCCGACGTGCTTCCCGCGATCCAGTATCCCGGCGACACGGGGTATCCGATTACCTGGAAAACGGTCGAGCCGCGCGTGGGGGCGACCTACGCGCTGGGGAAGGATCGGAGGACGCTGCTGCGAGCTTCGTATGCGAGGTTCGCGAATCAGCTCGGCTCGGAGATCTACTACTCGAACGCGTTTCCGGGAACCGCGCTGCTCTACTACTACTGGACGGATCCCAACGGAAATCACCGCGTGGACCCGGGCGAGGTGGACACCTCCCCGTCGAACCTGGCGGCCTGGAACTACGTCAACCCGCTCGACACGTCCTCGACCGCATCGGTCAACCGGATTTCACCCAATCTGAAGCCTCCGCAAACGGACGAGTTCATCGTCGGCGCGGAGCGACAGATCTTCTCCGATCTTTCGGCCTCGATCGCCTACACCCACCGCTACGTCGCGGAACCTGGAGGACTTCCTTCTATCCTTCCCCTCCCGGCGGCGCCCAGCCGACCGTGGGCGTGACCCGGTCGGACTACCAGTACGCGGGCAACGCGAGCGGGACGGTGACGGCCGCGGATGGCTTCCGCCTCTCCTTCGACGAGCCGTACTACGTGCTCGCGACCTGTCCCGATCCATGCGCCGGGGTCGTGATCGCAAACCGTCCGGACTACTCGATGAACTACGACGGCGTCGAGCTTCAGGTCGTCAAGCGTTTCTCGCACGGCTGGAGCCTTCGGGCGGGTCTTGCCTACAACGACTGGACGCAGACGGTCGGTCCCGCGGGAATCGTCAATCCGAACAATCTTCGGACGGGAACCAACGCGGACGGCGCGGTCGTCGAGGTGGCCGGCAGAGTCGGCAACGCGGGCGCCGGCTCCTTCATCAACGCGAAGTGGCAGCTCAACGTCAGCGGAACGGTCGCGCTTCCTCTCGGGATCACCGCGGCGGCGAACCTCTTCGGCCGGCAGGGATTCCCGACGGTGTACTTCGTCAATCTGATCACGAACGACGCGCTCGGTCGCCACAGGACCTGGCTCCAGATCGGAGACGTCGGCGCCTATCGAAACTCGGACGTCTATGAGTTCGACCTGCATCTGGAGAAACTCTTCCGGATCGGTTCGAGGGTCGCGGTCACGCCCTCGCTCGACTGCTTCAACGTGACCGACAGCCATACCGTCCTCCAGCGAGTCGGTCGCGTCGGGACGTACAACGCGACGCGCAATCCGGCCGTGTTTCAACCGGACGAGAGCTTCAACCAGCCCATCGAACGGCTATCCGACCGGACGTTCCGATTGGGAGCGCGGATCTCGTTCTGACGCCGCTACGCAGCTGGGCTCGGCATCACTTCAACCCCTCAGCCAGGTAGAGATCGGAGAGCACGCGGCGAAAGGTGTAGACGTAGGACTTTCCGTCGGGCGTGATCAGCGCCGGCTGCACCGCGCGCACGCCCGCGGGATCGGCCGGGGCCACTTCCTTCCAGGGCGTCGCCTGGAAGCTACGCAGATCCAGCCGGAAGAACCGGCCGGGAATGCCGTGCCGAGCCGCGAAGACCGTTTGGTCATCGTCGGCCCAGGAGAGAATTTCCAGGTCGGCCACGGCATCCTGCCTCGCCTTCGGCACCAACAGGGGACGAGGCTCTCCGTTTTCGAGGGGATAGAGGGCGAATTGATCTTCGGCTTCACACAGAGCCCATTTCCCGTCCGGCCTGACTGCGACCAACCTCCAGCCCTCCGGAGCGACCGGCCGAGATGCGCCGTCCGAGACTCCGACGACGTAGCATCGTCGCTTCCCCCCTGTTACTCGGCCCTCGACGAGAAGCCGATCGCCGCCGGGCAGCCACGTAGCCCCGCCGGGGCTGACTCCCGGTAGCGCGAGCTTGCGCCCCTCGCCGGCTCCCGTCGGCAGCAGCTCGAGCTCGTTCGGGCCCTCCGAGCGAGTCCGTGTGGCTGCGACCCACTTGCCGTCGGGCGAGAGGGAACCGCTACTGGCATCGCCCAGCCGAACCGGGGGGGACCCGTCCACGTTTCTCAGCCAGAGCGAAGGAGCGGCTCCGGACCCTTCCCCCACCTCGACGAAAACAAGCTGCTTCCCGTCGGCCGAGAGGTCCGTCGGGAACGAGTAGTCGAGCCAGGTCAAGTCCCTGTCGGTCGCGTCGCCGGCAAGGCGGCCGGCCATCTCCCGCCGCGTGCTCTCCTCGGTCAGAAGCACGCGCCCGTCCGCGGCGACGTCCTGCAGCCGGATTCCTCCCGGAACGCGGGCGACCAGCCGCTGCCTGCCCGAGAGCGTCACCGCATAGAGCGCCATGGCCTGACCCACCCTGGCGGCGGTGAACCAGATCTCCTTGCCGTCCTTCGACCAGGCGATGCCTTGCGCTTGGAACCAGCCATCGGAAAGCTTCCGTCTCTTGCCCGCCCGGTCCACCACTTGGATCGAGTAAACCCCGTTCTCCCGCTCGAGCTCGAGGAAGGCGATCGCGTCGCCCTGCGGCGAAACTCGAAGCTGTCCCAGATACGGAAGGGCCCCTGTCTCGTAGAGCACCCTGCCGATCGGGTACTCGATCCGCCTGCCCGGGCCGGCCAGGCGAAGCACCGCGAGATCCTTGCCGCCGGGAGCCCAGTCGGCATAGATCACGTTGCGGAGCAGCTGCCTTGGCGCGCCTCCGGCGAGCGACACACGGGCGAGCGTGCCGTATCCGATTTGGGGTCCAGCCCACTCCCAATCGAGTGCGACCGCCACCTCACCCAGGGAAGAGACGGCGAGAAGCTGGGCACCTCGGAGCCCCTGTGCCCGGAATTCCGGGCCGCCGACCCTCGCCGAGTAGATGTCCTCGGGCCCGCCTCCCGCGGAGAACGAGTAGATGACCGTCTGCCCGTCGGGCGCAAACCTCGCCGCCATCACCTCTCCCCGCCGAAACGTCAACCGCTGAAAGGAGGGAACCGGAGAGCGGCCGAGGGATCTTCCAACGAGGAGCGCGCCGGCGATCAAGGCGAGGGCGGCAAGAACGAGCGGGAGAGCGTGGCTTCAGGGCGCGACGCCGCGGGACGGCAGCCGCAACTTGTCCACCGGACAGCGACACCTCCAACAGATGATCCCGCATGCCGGCCAGGTCCCGCGCGAGGTCGTGCGTCGAGGCGTAGCGGTCGAGCGGGTCCTTCGCGAGGCAGCGCTCCACGATCCACCGCAGCGGCGCCGGGGTCGATGGGGAGGTCGAAGCGAGCGGTTCGGGCTCTTCGCGGATGATCGCGGTCATGGTCTCCGGGCCGCTCGCCCGCGCGAATGCCTTCTTGCCCGCGGCCATTTCGTACAACATCGAGCCGAAGGAGAACTGGTCGGACCGGAAGTCGAGCGACTTGCCCAGCGCCTGTTCCGGAGACATATAGGCGACCGTCCCCACCACGATCCCCGGCTCCGTTCCTCCCGATACGGTCGGCGCCTGTGTGGCGCCGCTCGAGTCCTCCGGCTGCGTCAGCTTCGCGAGGCCGAAGTCCAGGATCTTGGCGAAGCCGTCTTTCGTCACCATGACGTTCTCGGGCTTCAGGTCCCGATGCACGATCCCGGCCGCATGCGCCTTGGAGAGACCATCGGCCACCTGCGCCGCGATGCCGAGCAGCTTCCTGACCGGCAGCACGCCCTCCACCACCATCTGCCGCAGCGTCACGCCCTCCACCAGCTCCATCGCGATGTAGGAGGTGGAGTCGGAGGACCCGATGTCGTAGACCGTGACGATGTTGGGGTGATTCAGTGAAGACGCCGACCGCGCCTCTTTCTCGAACCGCCGCAGTCGCCCCTCGTCGGAAGAAAGAGCCTCCGGCAGGACCTTGAGCGCCACGTCACGCCCGAGTCGCGTGTCCCGCGCCCGGTACACCTCTCCCATGCCCCCCGCGCACCGAGGGGAGAGAGGATCTTCGTAAGGACCAAGGCGGGCCCCGGTAGGAAGCGTCATCGTTGTTCGCGGCGCGACAGCTGTTTGCGCGGTAGGGGCGGGGCTTGACCCCGCCCGCGAGCGAAACGACTCGCGGCGCGGGAGCCGGAGCGCAGCTCCGTTTGAAACTCTCGGCGCCGGTCGCGACGCGACCGCCATGCGCCGAAAGCCTCCGCATCCGGACGAGCCGCTGCCCGGCGCCCGAAGGGCGGATCTTCGAGCAAGTGGAGGCGACGGTACACCTCTCCCATGCCGCCGGAGCCGAGCGGCGAAAGGATCTCGTACGGTCCGAGACGAGTTCCCGCAGCGAGACTCAAGATATGGAGAATTATTTCATCCTACGTTTCCGTCCGCGGCGCGAGGAGTCTCCGCCGCGTAGGGGTGGGGCTCGTCCCCGCCCGAAAGCCGAGGAGCCTCGCGCCGCGGGAGCGAAGGCGCCGCGAGGGACCAGGCGAACGATCGAGGCCCTTTGGCCGAGTCCTTCGCCGATGTCTTCAGGTCCCGAGCAAGCCGGAGCGACGGATTACTTGAGCCCCTCGACCACGAACAGGTCCGACAGCAGCCGCGCGTAACAGTAGGCGTAGGACTTTGCGTCGCCCGTGACGAGGACGTTGGAGATTCGCTCGACGCCCGAAGGGTCCGCGGGCATCAGATCCTTCCAGGCCTCCCGTTTCCCGGTCTCGAGATCGAGCTTCGTGACGTGGGCCGGGACGTCTCCACGCGACCAGAGATACAGGGAGCGGCCGTCGTTCGAGAATCGCAGGGGAAACTCCTTGTCGCCGACACCGGGGATCGCCCGCGGCGATCCGCCGCCCTCCACCGGGAAGAGCAGCGCCTTGTGGTCGCTGCCGATCGCCGCGACGAACTTCTGATCCGGCGAGACGGCGAATCCGGGGAGCGCCGCCGTGATCCCCTCGGGCGAGATCGGCTCCGGCTTCCCGCCGTCGATCGACTGGACGTAGAGACGCAGTCCGTGGCCGGGCTCGCTTCCCGAGAACAGAATCCGCTTGCTGTCCGGGAACCACGTCGCCGCCTGCTCGGCGTTCACGCCCGAGAGCGGCAGCACTCTCGGCTCCCCGGTCCCCGTGGGAAGCAGGCGGAAGGGCGAATTCGGGACGGGAAGAATCGAGAGCGCCCACTTCCCGTCGGGCGAGAGCGCCAGGGCGTTTCCCTCTCCCAGCCGCACGGGCGGAGAACCGTCCGGCCGGCGGACATAGACGGTGTAGTTCGCGCCGCCGGCCTCTCCCTCTTCGTCGAAGAGCAGCATGCCGCCGTCGGGCTGGATGTCCGCGGCGAAGGAATAGTCGAGAAACGAGCGATCCCGCTCGCGCGTGTCCCCGGCAAGGACGGACAGGATCCCGACGCGCGGGCTCTCGCGGGAGAGGAGCACCTTGCCCGCCTTCGAGATGTCGTCCAGCTTCAATCCGCCGGGAACGCGCGTCACGACGCGCAGCTTCCCCGAGGGCGACACGGCATAGAGGGACCGATTGGCGCCCGCCTCCGTCGCGGTGAACCAGATCTCGTCGCCGGACGGAGGCCACGCGAGGCCGCCCTCGCTCGCCCACTTGCCCGTGAGCGTCGTCTTCTTGCCCGAGAGATCCATCACGGCGACCGTGCCGGCGTCGTCGAGAGGGAACGGATGGTCGAGGAAGGCGATCCGATCTCCCTTCGGCGAGAGCCGCGCGTAGCTGACGTGGCCCGACGTCTCGTAGAGGACTTTTCCGAGCGGGAACTCGATCCGCGACTTGCCGCCGACGTCGCGCACGATCACCTGGATCGCGCCGTCGGCGGACCAGTCCGCCTCCTGGATTCCCTCCGCCACGTCGCGCGGAGCGCCGCCGGTGAGCGCCGCGCGCGCGAGCTTGCCCGCGCAGACCCCGGGGTGATTCGAGCGGCAATCGAGAGCGATCGCGAGCTCGCCGGACGGCGAGATGCCGAGGAGGTTCGCGCTCGGCAGCTCGAGCGGCAGCGAGTCCGGGCTCGAGGGATGCTTCAGGAACAGCTTGAGCGGCGCCCCGTCCCAGGATGCGCTGTAGACGAGCGTCTGTCCATCCGGCGCGAATCGCGCGGCGCGGATGGTGCCGCTGCCGAACGTGATCTGCTGATACGAGGGCGGAGGCGCGGTGGCGAAACGCTTCTGCAGGAGCATCCCCGCGCCGAGCGCCGCGAGAATGGCGACCGCCCACAGGGCCGCGCGCAGGACCGAGCGCCGCCGCGGCGCCCGCGCGATCTCCGCGATCTCGGGGCGGACGATCTCGCCCGATACTGAAGCCTCCGACAGGTGCTCGCGGATGCTCCTGATGTCGCGCGCCAGGTCACGGGTCGAGGCGTAGCGCTCCTCGGGGTCTTTCTGGAGACAGCGCTCGACGATCCAACGAAACGGTGCCGGGACCGAGGCGTTCTGACGCTCGACCGGTTCCGCATCCTCGCGAATGATCGCGGTGAGCGTCTCGGCGCTCGTCCCGCGCTGAAAGGCGCGGCCTCCCGTGGCCATCTCGTACAGGATCGAGCCGAGCGAGAACTGGTCCGACCGGAAATCGAGCGGCTTGCCGCTCGCCTGCTCGGGCGACATGTAGCCGACCGTGCCGAGCACGGTGCCCGCGCGCGTCGCCGTGGGGACGTTCGAGACCTCCTCGGGCTGCTGCTTGACGAGCTTCGCCAGACCGAAGTCGAGGATCTTCACGACCCCGTCCTTGGTGACCATGATGTTCTCGGGCTTCAGGTCCCGGTGGACGATGCCGGCCGCATGCGCCTTGGCGAGCCCGTCCGCGATCTGATAGCCGACGTCGAGGAGCTTGCGCGTCGGGAACGCGCCGGTCTGGAGCAGCTCACGCAGCGTCTTGCCGTCCACGAGCTCCATGGCGATGTAGATCGTCGAATCGGCCGATCCGATCTCGTGCACCGTGACGATGTTGTGGTGGTTGAGAGCGGAGGCCGAACGGGCTTCCTGCTCGAAGCGGCCGCGGCGATCCGAATCCCCGGAGAGCTCCTCCGACAGGACCTTGATCGCCACCTCGCGCCGCAGGCGCGAGTCCCGCGCCCGATAGACCTCTCCCATGCCGCCGGCGCCGATCGGAGACAGGATCTCGTACGGACCGAGCTTCATGCCGGAGGCCAACGTCATCGGACTCTCTTCTCCGGTCGCGGCGCCGTAGGGGCGGGGCTCGTCCCCGCCCGAAGGCGGAGGAGGCTCGCGCCCCCGAGTTTTTGTCCCGTTGAAAGGGCCATGTCTTGAGTCGGCGTGGATTCTATGCCGGACGGGCGGCGATCCCTACTCGAATCCTTCCAGGATCCAGACGTCGCCGCCCTGCGGTCGAAACCGGTCGAACAGGACGAAGCGGCCGTCCGGCGCAGATTCCGAGCAAGATGCGAGCGACGGATCACTGGGGAAACGCGAGCCTGGCCAGAAGGTCCGCGTATCGCGGGTCCGACCGGACCGGATCGAGCCGCGGGTCGACCTTCACGAAGGGCATGCACGCCGATCGAACTTCGTAGGCCTTCTCGAACAAGCGAAAGGCCTCATCCTTCTCGCCCAGCATCAGGTGAATCATGCCCACTTCATAGGGGCAGACGTAGCGCGTCTGCGAGGCGTCCTCGAGATGCGCGAGAATCGCTCGAGCTCCGGCGGAATCTCCCGCCATGGCGATCGCTCCCCCGGCGGTGGCCAGGGTGAGCGGGCTGTCGTCGACCTCCGACGCCTTGTGCGCCGCCGCGAGCGCTTCCGATCGCTGGCCGAGCTGCGCGTACGCGATCCCGAGCAGCGCGTGCGCAATTCCGTACGCGGGCTCGAGCTCGACCGCGCGGCGCAACACCGGGACGGCCTCTCCCGGCTGCCGGCTCAGGATGAAGTTCCAGCCGGCGTCTCCCGGAAACATGGGCGAAAGAGGATCGAGCGAGCGGGCCTGCAGACTCTCCCGAGGCCACTCGGCGTTCCGGCCGAGGGCCGCGAGAAGTGTCGCGTACCCGTCGTGCGCCGCCGCGTATCCGGGATTCCGCTCGAGCGCGAGGCGAAACTCCTTCTCGGCGTCGGCCCACTTCCAGTCGTACCACATGAGGACGAGCCCGAGGGACGTGTGCGCATCCGCGAGCGAGTCGTCCAGCCGCAGGGCGGTCTCGGCGGCCTCGCGCGCCTTCGGCATCGCCTCGCGCGGAGGGAGGTAGAAGTCGGAGAGCAGCGCCCACGAGTCCGCCACGCCGGCCCAGGATCGCGCGTCCCGCGGGTCCCGGGCGATGGCCTGCTCGAACAAGGCGATCGCCTCCCGGAGGTCCTTCTCGACGCCCATGCTGAAACGCTCGCGCCCCTTCAGGTAGAGCTCGTAGACCTCCGGGTCGACGAGACGCTTCCCTTCGAGTCGTGCCTGCTCCTGCGGGGTCAACGCGGCCTGGACCTCGCGGGCGACGGAGCGGGCCACCTCGCTCTGGAGCGAGAGAACCTCCGCGAGGTCGCGCTCGTAGCTCTTCGCCCAGACATGCCGGTCCGTCGCCGCCTCGATGAGCTGCGCCGTGATGCGCACGCGATTGCCCGCGCGCTGCACCGAGCCTTCGAGAATCCCGTCCACGCCGAGCTCGCGGCCGACCTGGGGAAGCGGCTTCGTCGTCCCCTTGTAGCCCATGACCGACGTCCGCGAGATGACCCGCAGCGAGCGGATCTGGGCGAGATCGGTGATCAGTTCCTCCGTCATCCCGTCGGCGAAATATTCCTGCTCCGGATCGCGCGACAGATTCTGGAGCGGCAGCACCGCGAGCGACTTGATGCCGACAGACGCCGGCGCGCGCGATAAGCGGTTGCGGATGCCGCCCACGTTCGCCGCGAAGAGCGCCGCGAGAACGAGGACCGCGAGGCCGGCGACAACGGCCGCCGTCCTGCCTCGTCGCGGGGCGGCCGCCGCCGGACGCGGGCCCGACAGGGCGCCCGAAGCCTCCGTCAGCGCGAAGCCCAGATCCCTCGCCGATTGGAATCGCTCCGCGGGATTCTTCTCGAGGCAGCGCCGCACGACGCGATCGAGCGCGGGCGACACGTCCGAACGCGCGCGACTCGGCTCCGGCGGATCGTCCTTCAGGATGGAGTTCAGCGTCTCGACGGCCGAGCCGCCGTGGAATGGGCGATCGCCGGTCAGCATCTCGTACAGCACGGCGCCGAAGGCGAAGAGGTCCGAGCGGTGATCCGCGGGGCGTCCGCGGACCTGCTCCGGCGCCATGTAGCCGACGCTCCCCATCACCACGCCCGGCTGCGTACCCCCGGCGGACGTCGGGGCGCTCGTGAGCGGAGTTTCGGCTCCCTCGGTCTGCGCGAGCTTGGCGAGTCCGAAGTCGAGGATCTTCACGCGACCGTCCGCGGTGACGAAGATGTTTTCGGGTTTCAGGTCGCGGTGCGCGATCCCCTTCTCGTGCGCCGCCGCGAGGCCGTGCGCGATCTGCACGCCGTACTCGATCGCCTTGCGGGCGATCCGAGCGGGCCCGCGAGCAGGCGCTGGCGGAGCGTCTCCCCTTCGAGGAGCTCCGCCACTACGTAAGGCGCGCCGCCCGACTCCCCCACGTCGTGCAGCGTCAGGATGTTCGGGTGATTGAGGGCCGAAACCGCGCGCGCCTCCTGCTCGAAGCGCCGCAGGCGATCGGCGTCTCGGGAGAAGGACTCCGGCAACACCTTGATCGCCACCTCGCGACCCAGACGCGTGTCCCGCGCCCGATAGACCTCCCCCATGCCCCCGGCGCCCAGGGGAGAGAGGATCTCGTACGGACCAAGGCGCGCTCCGACGGGCAGTGTCACTTTGCCAACCCTCCGGTCGCGGCGCGAGGAGTCTCCGCGAAGCGGGTCCGCCCGGCGAGCGGAGGAGCCTCGCGCCGCGGGAGCGAGCGCGCGGCGCCGGGATCAGGCGCCCGGTCGAGGCCCTTTGGCCGAGCCGGACGCCGGTGGCGGCGCTGCGCCGGCAAACGATATGAATGGTGCTCGAGGCGCCGCCAGATCCGGCGCAAGCGCGAGCGACGGTACACCTCTCCCATCCCTCCCGCGCCGAGCGGCGCGAGGATCTCGTAAGGGCCCAGGCGGGCGCCGGCCGCGAGCGTCATCTCAGGTGGACTCACGAAGGCGCCGCATCACTTCACGTAATCCTCGAGTTGAAGGATTCGCAATCCTGTAAGTGCCGGTAACGCACGATCGTTCGTCAGCAGCGTGGAGCACGAGCCCGAGAGCGCTGCGGAGAGCTGAATCGCGTCAGGGGCTCGAAGCCCAGCGTGGCGCGCGCGCAACTGAGCGGCCGCACGAAGTTGGGCGCGATCGATGTCGATCAGGCGAAGGCCGCGGCTGCGCGTGAGCACTCGCTCGTACCGCTCTGCCAATGGGATGTTTCCCGCCCGGTACGGAACCACCAGCACCTCCAGAAGGCTCAGGCTCGACGCGATGGCCGGAAAACGGCCCTTGTCGATGGCCGCGAAGACCGGATCGAGCACCGGCAGAAAGCGCGGATGCTCCTCGATGAAATAGATGAAGCAATCGGTGTCGAGCGCCAGCGGTCCGTCGCCGATCTCCCGGATCAGCCCCACGACTTGCGCTCGGCTTCGACGTGCGCCGCGGCATCGATGCCGGCCCACTGCTCTTTACCGAGACCTCGCAGCGTCAGGATCGAAACGAGATCGGGCGATTCCAGGGCATCGTCCAGAATCTTCGTCACCTCCTGGGCAACGGACCGGTGCTGCTGCTTGGCCCGCTTCTGCAGCTTTCGGTGGAGCGAGTCCGGGAGGTTCTTTACGTTGAGCGTTGCCATCGTTCCTCCAGAATTACTCCATTATGGAGGATCACGGCGGATGGGGTCAACCGAGCTTCGGCTCCCCCTCGCCCCGTGAGAGGAAGGCCCTTGGAGTCTGGATCCACGGGCGCCATTGCGACTCTGGCGCAATTCTATGGCAGCGCGGACGGGGTCAGTAGACGATCGAGAGACAGGTCACGCCGCCGTCGCGCTTCTCGAACTCGGAGACTGCGACAGTATGGACGCGGCGGCCCGAGCGCTCGAGGACCGCGGCGGTCTTCGGGTAGCCCGACGGAACGACGACGTCGTCTCCGACCGCGAGCACGTTGGCGCAGAGGCATCTCGTCCTCGGGAACCGGCAGGACCGAGAAGCCGCGCGCGGCGGCGAAGGACGCCAGCGCCTCCACCGCGAGGAGCGCGCCGCCGCCCAGGTACGCGCATCCGGACAGCAGATGCAGGAGCTCCGGCGGCACGGCCACGCCCTCGACCATGCGGTCCGGCGCGAGGAGCTCACGGAGCTGGCGGACCGCGGCCTCGTTCGATCGCTCCGAGAGGCCGACGAAGAGCGCGTCCTCGGTCACGAGCACGTCGCCCCAGTCGAGAGTCGCCGGCGCGCGCAGCTCGACGATCGGGAAAAGCTTCCGAAGGATTGCGGCGATCGGCTCGGTCTCGCCGCGGCGCTCCGCGACCGCCGACGGCCCGACGATCGCGCGGCCGTCGATGACCGCGACGCGGTCCTGCACGAAGACGGCGTCCGGCCGCTCGTCATCGGCCGGCAGCGTCTCGACGGCGAGGCCGACCGTCGCGAGCGCTTCGGCGTAGCGCGCGTGCTGCGAGCGCGCCGTCGGGAGATCCACCCGGGGCGGCGGATCGAGCCGCGTCAGCGCGCGCGGATACGTCTTGCCGGGCGGCCGGACGAGGGCTCGACGGGGCGCCGCGACCACCACGCCTCCTACCGGAACAGGAGCTTGCGCACGAGCGGAATCGGCAGGCCGCCCTGCGCGACGAAGGCGTCGTGGAACTGTTGCAGCGTCGCGCCCTTCTTCTGCATGTACTCGTCGCGCAGCTTCTGAATCTCGAGCTTGCCGAGCGTGTAGTAGAGGTACGTCGGATTGTAGGCGCCGCGCCGCGCCTCCTCGTAGGCGTTGGCCGGCTCCTGGAATCCCTTCTCGACGAAGATCTTCGCGCCGTCCTCGACCGACAGTCCCTGCGAGTGCAGCTTGATGCCCACGACGTACCGGCAGTCGCGCAGGAGCGCCTCCTGCAGCTGCGCCAGGCGCACCTTCGGGTCGCCGCCGCCGAAGCCCTGGTCCACCATCATCTGCTCGCTGTAGTGGGCCCAGCCCTCGGCGTTGGTGCCGCAGAAGACGAGCTTGCGCGTCTTGGTCGGAAACTGCTTCGAGTAGAGGAACTGCAGGTAGTGGCCCGGCCACACCTCGTGGACGTCGATCATGTCCATGACGTACTTGTTGTAGAGGCGCAGGTGCTCTTCCTGGCGCTTCGCGTCCCAGTCCTTTTCGACCGGCGTCACGTAGTAGAAGGCTTCGGTGGCCTTCGTCTCGTACGCGCCGGGCGAGTCCATGGATGCAAAGCTCCCAAACCGCGCGAAGGGAGGCGTCTCGGCGACCGTGGGGCGGACCTCCGACGGAATCGTCACGATCTTCTTGTCGACGAGGAACTGCCGGGCCGCCTCGAGACCCCGGCGCGCGGACGGGATCAGGTCGTCGGCCGTCGGATGCTCGTTCGAGAGCGACTTCATGACTTCGGCCGGGGTCTTCGAGGGGTCGATCTTCTTCGCGGTCGCGACGAAGGCCGCGTAGTCCTTCTCGAGGTTGGCCTCGCCGGTCGCAAGCACCTGCGCGAGCGGCCAGTCGACCATCTCGTCGTAGCGGAGCTTCGCGGAGAAGTTCTCGGCGCCGATGGCGTACTTGCCGTTGGAGCGCGGCGCGAGGTCCTTCTCGAGCCACGCCGCGTAGTCGTTCACGGCGGCGACGGCCTTTCCGTTGGCGGCGTTGAAGTCCGCGAGAAGCGCCGCGTCGGAGCCCGCGGCGTCCTTGGCCCAGGCGGACACCGTGCCCTGGAGGAAGCCCGCGGCGCCTTTCGACATCCTCATCGCGAGCGTCGTGAACTCCTTCGGAGGGTTCTTCACGTTCGCCTTGCCGGCCGCGCAGATCGCGGGAACGGCCTTGAGCCTCGAGGTGATCGAACGAAGGCGCTCCGACTTCGGCGCGAAGTCGCGCTTCATCAGGTCGTTGACGGCGAAGCCCGCCGTGCCCGCGTACATCATCGGGTTGCGCTCCCAGTTGCGCAGCGTCTCGCGGTCGAGCAGCTCCGAGCGGATGTCGCCCTCGATCGCCTCGGCGTCGATCGCGTCGTCAAACGGGAGCTTCGAACGGTCCAGAGCGGAGAGTCGCGCGAGCTGTGCCTTGAGCTCGGTGACTCGCTTCTCGATTGCCGCCTGCGACAGATCCGGCATCTTCCCGTCGTACTGGTGGAATCCCGCGGAGGTTCCCTGGAGCGGGCTCGCCTCGTAGCGGGCGGTGAAGTAGTCGTCGACGAATTTCGCGAAGGCCGGATCGCCGGCCGGAGCCGGAGCCTGGGCCGACGCCAGAACGGCGGCGAACAGCGCGAGAGCGGAGAGAACGGCTTTCTTCATGGGCGCGAAGGCTAGCACGGGGTCGGCCCCGAAACCGGAACCGAGACGGAACGAATGCTCCTCCTGGAGACGTCCCGACGGATCGAAGAGAGCGATCCGTCCCCTTTCGCTTGTGCGCGCGGCCGGACGCCGCTAGCCTGTCGGCATGTTCCCGGCGGTGCCGGTTCTCGCGGGCGCTCTCGCGCTCCTCCAGCAGATCCCGGAGCGCCCCGGCGCCTATCGCGAGGAGGCGCGGGTCGAGCGGGTCGTCGTGGACGCGTACGTCCGGGGGTCGGACGGCGAGCCGATGCCGGACCTGACGGTCTCGGACTTTCGTGTCCTGGTGGACGGGCAGCGGGTGCCGCTCGAATCCGCGGAATGGATCTCCGCCGAGACGCCCGAGGGCGCGACGACGACCGCGGGAACGGAGCCTCAGGCCGGAGATGCCGCCATCGAAGCGGCGCCGCGAGACGCTTCTCCGCCCGGCCGGCTCCTCATCTTCTTCTTCCAGACGAGCTTCGAGATCACGCGACTGGACGGGTTCCTGCGCATGGCCATTCAAGCGCACCGCTTCGTTCGCACCATGCTCCCGACGGACCGGATCGCGGTCGTGTCGTTCGATTCGCACCTCAAGCTTCGCCAGGACTTCACCTCCGACCACGCGAAGCTCGACCGCGCGATCAACGAAGCGATCCTGGCGGGTCCTCCGCCGCCGCCGGACCCCGAATCGTCACCGGTTCTCGCCCGATACTTCGACTTCTACGGCGCGATGAAGGCCGAGACGCCGGAGCGCGCCCTGCTCCTCATCGCGCGCGCGGCGCAGCCGATTCCGGGAGCCAAGTCGATGCTCTTCTTCGGCTGGGGCCTCGGCACGATCGGCGGCGCGGGCGGCCCGAACGCGACGGAGGTCCGCGACTACTACGCGGCGCTCCGCCGGATCGCCGCGGCGCGCATCAGCATCTTCACGCTCGACGTCTCGGACGCCGATTACCACACGCTCGAGACCTCGCTGCGTCTCGTGTCGGACGCGACCGGCGGCATCTACGAGAAGACGCACATCTTCCCGCGCCTCGCGATGGACCGCGTGCGCCGCGCGATCTCCGGCCGCTATCAGCTCGTCTTCAAGCGGCCCGACGGCCCGTCGGGATTCCACGAGGTGAAGGTCGAGCTCACGACCCGCAAGGGCGAGATCACGGCGCGCACGTACTACGAAGACTGACGCCGGGCGTCAGGGCCGGTAGATCAGCCCGCCGTAGCCCTGCGTCGTCGCGAGATGCGGCTGGTCGCTCCGCACGCGGGCGACGCCGACGTAGAAGCGCGAGCCCATCGGGTCGCAGGTCCTCGGGCACGAGCCGCTCGAGCCGCAGCTCCGCGCCGGCGACGCGGACCGCGCCCGGCCGCACCGCGTCCGGATCCCACGCGCGCAGGCGCTCGGCATAGAGGACGAGGGGGAAGGCCGCGAACGCGAGGTCGGCGCGATACCGCTCGAGCCGCGGCCCGAGCTGGAGCGCGGCGGGCAGCGCCGGAGAGACGACGCGATTCCGATCGAGCCCCGGCGGAAGGATCGCCGAGTCGGCGCCCCCGATCCGGAAGAGGTCGAAGGCCGTCGGCGCGCCGCCCGTGTCGCCATAGCGCGCGGAGATTCCGAGCGTCGCGAAGGACGTGATGCCCGCGAGCCGCCCGCCGGCCGAGAACTGGCGCCAGAAGCCGCCGTCCGTGCCGCCCAACGCGCCCTCGAGATCCGCCGACAGGGAGAATCCCGAGCGGCCGCGCGTCCGCACGAGCCGTCCCCAGGCCCGTCCCGACGCGAGCGTCCGCGAGAACTCTCCCCCGGACCCCGGCTCGACGCGCGTCCACCCGCCGCCGACTTCCGCGCCGACGCGCGCGCCGTCGAAGGGCCGCGACCAGGACGCGTTCGCGAAGAATCCCCAGCGCTGTTCGTCGAGCTCCGGCCTCGGCACGAGGCGCTGCGATCCCGGCTTCTCGAGCGAGGAGAACATCTGGAGCGTCAGGCGCGCGGGCAGGCCGTCCCACGCGAGCCGCCAGCGAGCCGCCGCGCGGGCCCGCGGCGTTTCCGAAGGCGCCGAGCGCCTGCCAGCCGAGGCGCCCGATGACGTCGCGTCCCTCGACGCCGGACTGATACGAGTTGCCGGACGGGCCCGCCGTGAATCCCGACGCGAGGCGAATCGCGGGCGCGGCGAGCGCGTCGTAGGGCCGCGGCGCGGAGATTTCGCCGAGCGCGAAGGTCTTCGGCTCGAGCGCCGGCGGCGGCAGGATCGGAAAATCCGAAGCGTCGCGCGCGAGGGCGGTCACCGGCGCCGCCGGGAGCGGCAGCCGCCGGATGTCGATCCCCTTCGCCGTCAGCTCGAGAAAGTACGTCGCCGAGCCGTCCGGCGACGGCGCGGGCGAGAACGCGCCTCCCGTCACGCGCGTCAACTCCCGCGGCGGCTCCGACCCGGCGGCATCGGCCGAGGCGATCTCCCACGCGCCGGACGCGTCGCTGCCGAAAAAAATGCGTGCGCCGTCCGGGCTCCAGGCGGGCGGTCCCACCGCGCTCCGCGCGAGGACCCGCGGCGGCCCTCCCATCGCCGGCAGGACGACGAGATCCCAGCCGCCCTTCTCGTGGAGGAGCGCCGCGATCGAGCGTCCGTCGGGCGAGAGGCGCGGATGACTCCAGGTGCGCCACGGGTCCGACACGCGTCGGCGCCGTCGTCGAGGACGCGCGCCTGCCCGGTCGCCAGATCCACGCGCACGAGGCGCGACTGCCCGAAGCGATTCCGCACGCCGACGGCGAAGGCGCCGTCGGAGGAAGGATCGGCGTCCGAGACGTCGGCCAGACGCGTGACGCGCGTCACGCCTCCCCCTTCGACGTCCCAGAGGAAGAGGTCCTGCCGCAGGACGCCCTCGGCGTCGGGAACGCGGCGGGCGAGGAGGACGCGGCGGGAGTCCGGCATCCATCGCGGATCCTGCGGCACCTGGCCGTTCCAGCGCGGCAGCTTCCAGCGGGGCGCGCGCGGAAGCGGAAGCTCGGGCCGGTCGGCGACCTCGTTCGGATCCTCGGCGAGCTTGCGTTCGGCTTCTTCGCGTCGCTCGCGCGCCCGCGCTTCCTCCGCGGTCTCCGCGAGCGTCCAGACGGCGATCGCGCCCTCGCCGCGCGCCGGCGCGCGCCACGCGAGGAGCTTCGATCCGTCCGGCGAGACCTGCGGCGAGAACGTCGCGCCGCGCAGCCGCTGCCACGCTTCGCCCTCGACGATGCCGGCGCTCTGCCGCCGTTTCTCCTCGGCGATCGCCTGCGCCGTCAGCTCCGCGCGGAAGCGGTCGTAGAGATCGGCCGGCGCGCGGCCGAAGACCGCGCGGAAGCACGCGTCGAAGTCGCCGCCCCGGCGCGACGTCAACCGCTTCCACAATCGGACGAGGCTCCCCTCTCCCTGCGCGCGCTCGAGCCACTCGAGGAAGGTCGATCCCACGAGATACGCCATCGAGCCGCCGAGGAAGCCTCCCGTCGACGAGAGCGCGCCGTAGGACGGCAGCTTGCCCTCGATGGCGAAGCGCCGGAGCACGGTCGCGCGGTAGCTCGAGTTCGGCCGCCCCGATCCCGTGAGCGCGCCTTCGACCACCGTGGCGTATCCCTCGATCACCCAGCGCGGCGCGAGCAGCGTGATCGGGCCGATCGGCAGCGGCGTCAGCTTCTCGAGGAGGCCCGCGCGGTTGCGCGGGCGCGTCAGATGCACGATGTGCGCGAGCTCGTGCACCGCGAGGAGATCCATCCAGTCCGTGGAGTCGCCGATCGACGACTCGACGTCCGGCGGATACGCCCAGAGGACCATGTACGGACGGTCGAGGAACGGGAACGCCATTCCGTTCGGATCGGCCACCGGGTCGGCCACGACGACCTCGATCGGCCGCGGCGGCGTGTACCCGACGTAGGCGGTCACCTGCGCGTGGATCGACTCGAGCGCGCCCGCCGTTCGCCTGGCCCAGGCCTCGAACGGCTCCGGATAGTGGACGCGGAAGTGCGCGGTCTCGATCGTGCGCCACGGCGCGGACGGCGCCTGGGCCGACGAAGGCGCCGGCGCGGCGAGAAGGAGCGCCAGGAGGAGGGCCGCGAGCCCCGAGCTCCGCAAGCGCAAGCGTCAGGGCTCCCGGGCTCGGACGCCGAGACCCGGGCCGCCGGAAGGGCGCATCACGCCGTCCTCGATCACGAAGCCGCCGTCCACGACGTCGCGCGCGAGGTCGAGGCTCCCGTCGAGATCGAGATATCGCGTCGCCGGAGACGCGAGCGCCGCGTGGAGCGCCGCCGCGATCGAGATCGCGCTCTCGTCCATGCAGCCCCACATGAGCGCGATGCCCGACAGCTCGGCGACCGTCGCGATGCGCCGCGCGGCCGCGATGCCGCCGCACTTCATCAGCTTGATGTTGAAGATGCCGGCGGCGCGCGGCGGCTGCGCGAGCGCCATGGCATCTCGGTCGGAGAGTAGCGCCTCGTCGGCGGCGATCCGGTCGCGGTCCTTCTCCGGGAGCTCCCGCAGGCTCTCCGCGGCGGGAATCGGCTGCTCGAGGAACTCGATTCCCAGCGCCTCGGTGTCGCGGAAGAAGCGCCGCGTCTCCTCCACCGTGTATCCCTGGTTGGCGTCCGCGCGGATCGCGACCGAGCTCTCCGGATACTTCTCGCGGAGCTTCCGGAGGCGCTCGAGGTCTTCCCCGAGGGAATTCCCCGTCTTCACTTTCAGGATCCGGAAGCCGCGGCCGACGTATTCCTCCGCCTCCGCGAGCGTCTCGGCCACGCTCTTGATGCCGATCGTGATGGAGGTCGGCAGCGCGTCGTGCGCAGGCCCGAGCATCTCCACGAGCGGGACGCCGAGGCGTTTCGCGAGCAGGTCGTGGAGTGCGCCGTCCACGGCCGCGCGGGCGGCCGGCGCCTTCGGCGCGCGGCGCTCGAGCTCACGGCAGAGGGCCGGAAGCGTCCGGACGTCGCACCCGACGAGCCAGGAAAGACTCTCCGGCGAAAGCGCCCGCCCGCAGTCGTCGAGCGACTCGCCCGTGACGTGCGGCGCCGGTGACGCCGCCCCGAACCCGACGGCGCCGCCGTCCGTCTCGATCCGGACGATGAAGTTCTCGACGGAGTCCGTCGTGTCGAACGCGATCGTGTAAGGCCGCGTCAGGCCGAAGTCCTCGCGGCGCGCCGAGATCGCGGTGATCTTCACGCCGCGGCCTCGGCCGCGACGAACTTCCGGATCGCCGGCAGGAGGCGCTCGACGCCCTTCCTCGAGCGGCAGCGCGACGGGAATTCCGAGCTCGCGCTCCAGGCGGTCGCGTTCGGCGGCGAGCGCATCCCGCGTCAGTCCTTCGCCGTTCAAAGCCATGCCGAGCGTCCGCGCCCCGTAGAAGCCGATGAGCTCGATCTCCTCCGCGACCGGCGGCAGAACGCAGCCGAGATCCTCGAGACCCTCGAAGCAATGCCGGTGGGGCGCGTGCTGCAGGATAACGCCGCGCGCGCCGCCCGAGAGGAGCAACTCGGCGCCGCACGGGCCGGACGGGTTGCGCAGGGCCGACTGCCCTTCGATGAGGATGAGCTCCGGCGACAAAGCGCGCGCGCAGGACAGGATGGCGTGCTCGAGCTCCCCGGAGACGAAGTCGTTGGGCGTCGCGTCCAGCACGAACCCGAACGGCGCGCCCTGCAGCCAGCCCGTCTGCCCGGTGTAGATCCACTCCGTTCGGATACCGGCCGCGCGCGCCGCCTGCGCCAGCATCCGCGTCGTCGTGCGCTTTCCGAGCGCGCAGTCGGTTCCGAGGACCGCGATCCGCGGCGTCGGCAGACGCAGGACCTCGCCGGTCCAGAAGTGCAGCTCCCCCGCCTTCTTCGGCCGGCGTACGTCGGTGATCGTGACGCCCTTGCGCCGCGCGGCCTCGGCGACCGCCGGCAGGTCGGCGGCGAGATGGTGGAGCCCGTTGACGATCGGAAAGGCCGCTCTCCGACCGCCTCGAGGAGCGCGCGTTCGAGCCCGGGCGTGAAAACGCCTCCGGAGGTCGCGACGCCGACGATCGCGTAATCGGGCTTCTCCGGCAGGCCGGCGAGCGCCTCGGGAAGCGACGCGAAGACCGGGATGCCGCGCCGGACGCCGTCGAGCACCTCCCCCGCGTCGCGGCCCGCCGTCGGCGCGTCGATGACGCCGAGAATCCGGTAGCGCTCCGTGCCCCGCACGAGCCCGTGCGCGGTCTTGGCGTTGTTCGTCGCGAAGTAGCCGTCACAGAGAACGACCGCGGTCCCATCCATGGCCGTGCATTATCCTTGCGTCTCAAGAGAGCCGCCAGCATGCAACGTGATTCTCACGCGCCGGTATCGGGCGAGGACCTTCTTCGCGCGCTCGGCCTCTTCGACGCGGCCGCGCTGGTCATCGGGACGGTCATCGGATCGGGAATCTTCCTCGTCCCGGCCGAGATCGCCCGCGCCGTCCATTCGGCGCCTCTGATGCTTGCCGTCTGGGCGATCGGCGGCGGGCTCACGCTCTTGGGCGCCTTGTCCCTCGCGGAGCTCGGCGCCGCGATGCCGCACGCGGGCGGCATCTATACGTACATCGGGCGCGCGTTCGGGCCGCTCCTCGGGTTTCTCTGCGGCTGGATGCTCTTCACCGTCGGCACGTCGGGCTCGATCGCGACGCTCGCGGCGGCGCTGCCGATCTACCTCGGCGCTTTCCTCCCGCTCACGCCCGCGACGTCCAAGCTCGCCGGCGTCGTCGCGATCGTCGTCTTCACGTCGATCAACATCATCGGCGTCCGCAGCGGCGCGATCGTGCAGAACATCCTGACGGTGCTCAAGGTCGGCGGCCTCGTCCTCATGATCCTGGTCATCTTTCTCGCGCCGCTCCCGACGGCGCCCTCCTCGGCGCCCGTGCCGGGCGGGGCCGTCGGGTTCACCGCGATCGGAATTGCGCTCGTCGCGGTGCTGTGGGCGTACGAGGGATGGCACGACGTGTCTTTCGCCGCCGGAGAGATCCGCAACCCGCAGCGCAACTTCCCGCGCGGTCTCGTCGCCGGCACGTTGGCGGTCGTGACGCTGTACCTCGCGGCGAACCTGGCCTATCTGCACGTGCTCTCTCCCACGGAGATCGCGGGGACCGATCGCGTGGCGCTGGCGGCAATCCATAAGGTCGCCGGGGATTGGGGAGCCCGGTTCCTGACGGCCGCGATCGTCTGTTCGATTCTCGGCGCGATGAACGCGCTCGTGCTCGCCGGGCCGCGCGCCTACTACCAGATGGCCAAGGACCGCCTGTTCTTCGAAGCACTCGGACGCGTCCACGCGCGATTCCGCACGCCGGTCGCCGCGCTCGTCGTCCAGGCGATCTGGTCGTGCTTGCTCGTCCTCTTCATCGGCGGCTTCTCGCAGCTCTTCACGTACGTCATCTTCGGCGGCTGGATCTTCTACGCGCTGGCGGTCGGGAGCGTCGTCGTCCTCCGCCGCAAAGAGCCGCTGCTCGAGAGGCCCTTCCGTGTTCCGGTCTACCCGCTCGTGCCGCTCCTCTTCGTGGCGGCGGCCGCCGCGCTCGTCCTCAACACGCTCGTCGCGAGCCCGCGCGAGTCCTCGATCGGCCTCGGGTTCATCGCGCTCGGGATCCCGCTCTACTACTTCACACCGGCGGCGCGGAGCCGCCGCCGCAACCGCACGTGAGACGCGCCCGCGCCCGCAGCGCTGCGCTCGCCGCCGCCGTTCTCGCTCTCGCCGCCGCGGCCTTCCGCGGCCAGGATGCGGCGCCCTCGCCGTCCGATCCCTACGCCGCGGCGCTCGCGAAGCTCGAGGCCTTCGCTGCGGCCGAAGCGTCCGACAAGAAGCTGCCCGCCCTCGCCGTGGCGATCGTCGAGGGCGACCGCGTCCTCTGGCGCAAGGACTTTGGGGACGCGGATCCCGAGGCGAAGGTCCCGGCTTCCGCCGATACGGTCTATCGCGTCGGTTCGGTGTCGAAGCTCTTCACCGACATCGGCGTGATGCAGCTCGTCGAGCGCGGCGAGCTCGATCTCGACGTGCCGATCCGGAAGATCCTCCCGGACTTCCGACCGAAGGACCCGTTCGGCCCGTTCCTGACCCTGCGCGAGCTCATGTCGCACCGCTCCGGCCTCGTCCGCGAGCCGCCGGTCGGCCACTACTTCGATCCGACCGAGCCGACGCTCGCGGCGACGGTGGCGAGCCTCAACGACACGGAGCTCGTGTACCCGCCCGGCACCCATACGAAGTACTCGAACGCCGGGATCGCCGTCGTCGGGTACGTGCTGGAGCGGCGCGCCGGCGAACCTTTCGCCCGCTATCTGAAGCGCGCCGTTCTCGAGCCGATGGGAATGTCCTCGTCGGCCTTCGAGCCGGAACCCGGGTGGAAGCCGCATCTCGCGAAGGCGCGCATGTGGGGTTACGACACTCGGGACTTCCCCGCCCCGACCTTCGAGCTCGGCATCTCGCCGGCCGGCAGCCTCTATACGACGACGACCGATCTGACGCGTTTCCTTCGCGTCCTCTTCGCGGGCGGCGCGGCGGCCGGCGGCGGCCGCATCCTTCGCAAAGAGACGCTCGATCGGATGTGGGCTCTGCCGGCGGGACAGAAGGCCGGATACGGCATCGGCTTCCGGATCGGCGAGATCGCGGGCCATCGCGCCGTCGGCCACAACGGCGCGATCTACGGCTTTGCGACGGCGCTCGCCGCGCTGCCGGACGAGAAGCTCGGCGCCGTCGCCGTCGCGACCCGCGACGCGGCGAACTCCGTCACGAACCGCGTCGTCCAGGAGGCGATGCGGCTGCTGCTCGCGGCGCGCGCGGGAGCGCCGCTCCCCGAGATCGCGACGACGGAACCACTCGAAGCGGCGCGCGCGCGGGAGCTCGCGGGACGCTACGCGGCGGAAAACGACAGCCTGGATCTCACGGAGCAGTTCGGAGAGCTGGACGCGCTCGGCGGGGACGGGGGCGAGCGCCTGCGCCTGCGCGCCTCGGGCGGCGCGCTCGTCGCCGACGGACCGCTCGGCTTCGGGCAGCGGTTCGAGCCGGCCGCGGACGCGGTGCGCGCCGGCGAGAAGACGTTCGCGCGCGTCCCGGACGTCAAGCCGGCCGGCCCGCCCGCGCGCTTCGAGCCGTTCCTCGGCGAATATGGCTGGGACCACGACATCCTCTACATCCTCGAGCGCGACGGCCGGCTGACCGCGCTCATCGAGTGGTTCGAGTACGACCCGCTCACCGAAGTCTCGGGAGACGCCTTCCGCTTTCCCGACCGCGGCCTCTACGACCACGAGCCGCTCGTCTTCACGCGGGACGCGGAGGGCCGCGTGTCCGGCGTCCGGGTCGGCCCCGTGCTCTTTCCGCGGCGCAACGTCGGGCCCGAGGCGGGCAAGGTCTTCCAGATCCGTCCGGTCCGGCCCGTCGAGGAGCTGCGGCCCGAGGCTCTCGCGGCGACGCCGCCGCCGCAGCCGCCCGACCTCCGCAAGCCCGACCTCGTCGAGCTCGTGACACTCGACCCGTCGATCCGTCTCGACGTCCGCTACGCGACCGAGAACAACTTCCTCGGCGTCCCGCTCTACACGCAGGCGCGCGCCTTCCTCCAGCGCCCTGCCGCCGAGGCGCTGGTCCGCGCCCATCGCGATCTCGCCGCGCGGGGCTACGGTCTCCTGATCCACGACGCGTACCGGCCCTGGTCGGTCACGAAGCTCTTCTGGGACGCGACGCCGGAGGACAAGCACATCTTCGTCGCCGATCCCGCGACGGGCTCGCGGCACAACCGCGGCTGCGCCGTGGACCTGACGCTCTACGAGCGCGGCACCGGCGCGCCGCTCGTCATGACCGGCGGCTACGACGAGATGTCCGACCGCTCTTTCGCGGCGTACCCGGGCGGGACCTCACTCCAGCGCTGGCAGCGGAACGTTCTGCGCCGCGCGATGGAAGCCGAAGGCTTCGCCGTGTACGAGTGGGAGTGGTGGCACTTCGACTACAAGGACTGGAAGAGCTACCCCGTCGCGAACGTCCCCTTCGAAAAGCTCCGGTAGCCGCGCGCCCGCCTACTCCTCGCAGTCGGGACACCCGAGGAACGGAATCCGCACGACCGGTGTCGGGTGCGCGTCGCCGTCGATCCGCGCCCACGCGCCTCCCTGCGCGTGCCAGAGATAGCACTCGAGGCGGTAAGCCTCGTTCGGATCGGACGCGAAGATCCAGCCGAACAGGACGTTCTCCGGCGCCTGGCGCGCGTGCTCGAGGAGCCGCTGGCGCAGATCCACGTCGTCGCGCCCGACGCGCTCGGCCACGCGGCCGCCCCTGGCGACGCGCTTCAGGAAATACACGCCCGCGATGCCGGGCGGCACCGTGCGCGCGACGTTCGACTCGGTCAGTCGGATCGCCGGTTGAATGCGGGCGGCCGGCGGGAGCTCGGGAAAAAGAGACGATTGGGCCGGGTCTTCCGCGGGCTCTTCGTAGCGTCGCTGGCGCGCGAGCCGCATCGTCGGACTCAAGTGTAAGCCCGAAACCCTCGTCCGTTCAACGATTTCGAGCGGACGGAGCCGGACGCGGGTACCGCGCCCGACCCCGACGGCCCGTCCCGGCCGTTGCGACGTCGATCGAGACCTCAGCGGCGAACCAGCAAGCGAAGCGCGATGCCCGCGGCGATCATGGCGAGTCCCGTCACGGCAAGGAGCGGAAGATCGCTCCCCGCACGCGGCAGCTTCTGCGGCGGAAGCTCCGCGACGGTAGTCTCCGGCAGCTTCCAAGGAATTTCCTTCATCTCCGGCGTGACCGCGACAACCTGTTCCTTCACCTCGGGCTTCGCCGTCTCCGCCGCGAGAACCTCTTCGTGACGCGTCTGAGCGAGCGGCATGGCTTCGACCTTCGGATAGACGAACTCGATCCCGAAGTTGTTGACCGGATAGAACCAGCCCTTCAGAGCCTGGGGCATGCCCTCGGCCCTCTGGAAGAAGATGAACTGGCCTTCGGGGGCAACCGTGACGCGGTAGTCGGGAACGGCCATGACCGTCGCGAAGACCTTGGTCTCGTCCTCGCTCATGAACTGAACGACCATCCGCGTCGTCTTCGTGTCGAGAACACGGACCATGTACTTGCCCGGCTCGAGGTCGCCGCCCGGAATCTGCGTCTTTTCGCCGAGAGTCAGAGGGCTTCTCCAGCTCTCGTCGGCGAAGAGAAACACGCCTCCCGCGAGCAGGCACGCAAGGCCCGCGAGAAGCCACGTCCTTTGCAAGGCTTTCATGAAACACCACCTCTTCTCGCCGGAGCTTTCGGGGCCGGGGATCGGCAACCGGCCTCGGCGATCACCACGACGAATAGCACCGGGCGATTCGCGAGCGAATGGTGCGAACGAATCAGGGTCGAGCGCCGCACACCGCGGCCGCAAGGGGATTCCGGCGCCCCGATCCCTTTCGGAGCGCCGGAACGTCCGACGGACAGTCTACGTCCTACGGAACATGCGGAGCGCCGAACCGGTCGCGAGCGCGGCAGCGCCGGCGAGCGCCAGGAGCGGGAGCTCGCTGCCGGTCTTCGGAAGCCGCTTGGCCTTCTTCGGGGCGGGCTTCTCTTCGGCCGGAGGCGCCGGGACGGCGGTCGGAGCCGGCGGGGGCGGCGCTTTCACCTCGACCGGCTTCTCCTTGAGCTCCGGCGAGATCGCGACGACCGGCTCCTTGGCCTCGGGCTTGGCCGATGGCGCGGAGTAGACCTCCTGGTGCCGCGCCTGGGCGAGTTGAACAGCCTCGGCCTTCGGATACACGAACTCGACCCCGTAGTTGTTCCCGGGGTAGATCCAGGATTTCAACGCTTGCGGCTGACCCTCGGCGCGCTGGAAGTACACGAACTCATTGCGCTCCGCGGGCGTGACGCGGTACGTGGGGATCGCCATCGCGGTCGCGACGACGGCAGACTCGTCCGCGTTCAGGAACTGGACCACCTTGCGGGTCTCCTGCGTGTCGAGCACCTTCACCAGGTACCGGCCGGGCTGCAGCACGGCCCCGGGAATCTCCGTGGGCTCCCCGATCGTGAGGGGGGCCCGCCACGCCGTGTCGGCCCGGGCGGAAACCGATAGAAGTAGAAGCGCGGCCGCGGCCGCCGCCAGCAACAAAACCCCGAAACGCCTTTTCATGGAAGCCTCCTCTCCTCTTTACTCGGACACCGTAGCAAAGAAAATGCCTCTTCAAGCGGGCTCTCGTCATACGCGCGGGCGCGGGCGCCAGCGGAACGCCGTGAGCGCGATCGCTCCCCGGCCGTCGAAGCGCACGCGCTCCCGCTCGAGCCGCAGGCGCTGGATCCGATCCCACGGGCCGCCGTCGGCCCGCAGGCTGATCTGGCCGCGCGCGTTCACGACGCGGTGCCACGGGAGGCGGCTTCCGTCCGGGATCGCGGCGAGCGCGTAGCCGACGAGACGCGCCCTTCCCGGCAGCCCCGCGAGCCGCGCGACCTGTCCGTACGTCGCGACGCGGCCGCGGGGAATCCTGGCGACGACCTCGATAGATGCGGTCGATAGGAGGGCGACATGCCCGCCGCGCTCTACGCGACGAGCACCTGGCGCCGCGTCGTCGGCGCGACGCGCTCGTCGGGCGTCAGGATCCCGCGGAAGTTCAGCGGATCGGCCGCGGACACGGAAAGCGGCGGCGCGCCGGCGGCACTGTCCGCCGTGTCCCGCCGGACCGCGCGCAGGAGCGTCACGGCCTCCGGCAGCGCGTACTGCTCGCCGTCGAAGCCGGCCACGAAACGGCCGCCGCGAATCTCGCCTCGCGCCTCGAGAGTTCTCAGAACGCGCGCGACCTCGCGCCACGGAAGCGGCTGCTTCTCCCGCGCCAGGGTCTTCCGGAAGACGACGCCCGTGCGCTGAAGAAGTCGCCGCGCGACGAACTCGGCGGAGGGCGCGGCCGGCGATTCCCGCCGCAGAACGCTCCAGCGGCCTCCCGGGAATCCCCCGGACCGGCGCTTGGACGCCGGGACGATCAGCCACCGCAGGCCGGCGTAGGAGTCGCAGGTCACGCGGCCGAGCGCGATGAGCTCGGAAAGCCCGGCCTCGAGAAACGCGGGCGGCATCTTCACGGAACGCGAGAGGTCCTGCAGAAACATCGCGCCGCGACCCGAGAGCGCTTCGAAGACCTCGAGCGCCGTCCCGGAGGCGTCCTTCGCGGGCGCCGCCGCCGCGAGCGCCATCCAGTCGTCCAGGTGCTCGCGCGGAACGAGGCAGACCGGCGTGCGACGGGTGGGACTCGCGGCCGAGCCCCACAGGCGGCCCCAGACGAACTCGCCCGAGAGCGTCAGCTGGTCGAGCCAGTCGCGCCGGTAGCCGTTGACGCGGGCGGGCAGGACGCTCGCCTCCCAGGCCGCCGCCGGAACCTCGAAGCCCGCGAGGCGCTCGAGCACCTGCGCGACGCCCCGCGGCCCATCGACGCGGTGCTCCGGCGAGGCGTGCTGCCACGCGGCGAGAAAACGCAGGAAGGCGGCCGCCGCAACGGGCTCGATCTCCTTGCGCAGGCGGTCGAGCGTGTAGCGGTGAATTCGCGCGAGGAGACGGCGGTTGCACCACGCCGCCTGTCCGGCGATCCGGGTGCGCAGGACGACGCCCTCCGCCTCGAGCTCGAGAAGCGTCGGATCGTCGGAGACGATCGGCCCCACCGCCTCGAGCCTTCCTCGCAGGACCGATTTCGGATCGCGCGGCGCCTCGGCGGCGAACCAGCGGTCGCTTTCGCGCGTGACGCGGCCGGCCGCCTCGAGCTCGTCGAGCCACGGCTGCCAGGCGCGGCCCTCCTCCGCCGTGACGTATCCCATCCAGAGGAGCGCCTCGTGGACCTCCTCGGCGCTCTCGGGCTGCGGCCACGCCTCCTCGCGCACGCGCGCGATCGCGGCGGCGTCGAGGTCGCCGAGCTCGTCGGAGGTGCGGCGGTCGGTGAAGCGCCGCGAGATGACCGCCTGCGTGCGGCGCTCCTCGAGGGGCGCGTCGTCGAGGAACGTGTAGGGCTGCGACGAGAGGATCCCGCGGGCGAACGCGGAGGGCTCGACGGTGTCCACGGCCCGCTTCTCGATCGTGCCGTCTCGCAGGCCGCGGAGGACCTCGAGGAATCCCTCCGTGTCCATCGCCTCGTTCAGGCAGTCCTCGATCGTCTGGCGGACGATCGGGTGATCCATCGGCACCTCGATCGGGCCGCCGTCGAGCGTCTCGGGGCACGCGATGACCTCGGGGAACGCCGTCACGAGGAGGTCGTTCGCGCGCATCCGCAGGAGCGGCGCCGGCACCTTCTTCCCGCCGCGCGAGCGCTCGAGGAGCAGCGCGCGCTGCGCGTTCCAGCGCCACCGCGTCTCGAACATCGGCGTCGCGAGCAGGGCCTGGACGAGCACCTCGCGCGCCGTCGCCGGGTGGAGGTAGTCGAAGACGCCTTCGAGCTCGAAGCTGTGCTGCGGCCCGAGCGAGAGGATGATGGCTTCCTCGTTGGCCGCGGCCTGCAGCTCGAAGCCGAAGCCGACGCAGAAACGCTTGCGGAGCGCGAGTCCCCAGGCGCGGTTGATCCGCGACCCGAAGGGCGCGTGCACGACGAGCTGCATGCCCCCGCTCTCGTCGAAGAAGCGCTCGAGAATCACGCGTCGCGGCGTCGGGACCTCGCCGAGAGCCTTCTTCCCGGCGGCGATGTACTCGGCGATCTGCGACGCCCCGGCCTCGGGCATCGCGTCGCCGCACGCCAGGCGCAGGGCGTTCGCGGCCTCGGACCCCGCGCCGGCGGTCTCCGCGCGCACCGCCCCGATCTGGCCCGCGAGCTCCCGCGTGCGGCCCGGCGCCTCGCCGAGCCAGAACGGCAGCGACGGCGGCTGGCCTTTCGCGTCGGCGACGCGCACGATCCCGGGCTCGATGCGCAGCACGCGCCAGGACGCGTTGCCGAGCTGGAAGACGTCGCCGCGCGTCGACTCGACGGCCCAGTCCTCGTTGACCGTGCCGACGAGGACGCCTTCCGGCTCGAGACGCACCTGGTAGTCCGCCGTGTCGGGAATGGCGCCGCCCGACAGCAGCGCCGCGAGCCGCGCGCGCTTGGTCGCCATGAGACGGCCGTTCACGCCGTCGCGATGCAGGAGCGCCCGGCGGCCGGGCGTGTGGAGCGCCACGACGGCGTCGAACTCCTCGCGCGAGAGGTCGCGGTAGGGCCAGGCCCGGCGGAAAGCTTCGAAGAGCGCCGCCTCGTCCCAGGCGCCGGGAACGCACGAGGCCACGATCTGCTGCGCGAGGATGTCCAGCGGCCGCGGCGGCTGGGGCGTCCGGTCGAGGACGCCGTCGCGGATCGAGCGAAGGATCGCGGCGCCCTCCACGAGCTCGTCGAGCGTCAGCGGGAAGAGGCGTCCCTTCGGCGTCTTCCGCAGCGCGTGCCCGGCGCGGCCGACGCGCTGGAGGAACGTCGCGATCGACCGGGTGGCGCCGACCTGGATGACGAGGTCCACGTCGCCGATGTCGATGCCGAGCTCGAGCGAGGCGGTCGCGACGAGCGCGCGCAGCTTGCCCGCCTTCAGCCGCTCCTCGGCGTCGAGGCGGCGGGCGCGCGAGAGGCTGCCGTGGTGGCTCGTAACCGCCTCCTCGCCCACGAGCCGCGAGAGCTGCGCCGCGATGCGCTCGGCCATCTTGCGCGTGTTGACGAAGACGAGCGTCGTGCGATGCTCGCGCACGAGCTCCGCCATCCGCGAATAGATCTCCTCCCACTGCTCGTGGGAGCAGACGGCCGAGAGGTCCGAGGGAGGAACTTCGATCCCCAGGTCGAGCGCGCGGAACGTGCCGGCGTCCACGAGCGCGCACTCCCGGCCGGCGCCGACGAGGAAGCGGCCCATCTCGCCGAGGGGTTTCTGTGTCGCGGAGAGCCCGATCCGCTGGACGGGCCGTCCCGTCAGGGCTTCGAGGCGCTCGAGCGAAAGCGCGAGGTGGCTCCCGCGCTTGTCGCGGGCGAGCGCGTGGATCTCGTCCACGATCACCGTCGCGACCGTCGCGAGCATCGCGCGCCCGCCGTCGCTCGTGAGCAGGAGATACAGCGACTCCGGAGTCGTCACGAGGATGTGCGGCGGCCGCCTGGTCATGGCCGTCCGCTCGGCCGCGGGCGTGTCGCCGGTGCGGACCAGAACCCGAATCTCCGGCAGCCCGGGCTCGCGGGCCCGGAGCTCCTCGAGCGGCCCCTGCAGGTTCTTCTGGACGTCGTTCGAGAGGGCCCGCAGTGGAGAGACGTAGAGGACGTGGGTCTGGTCGGCGAGCGCGTCCCCCTGCCGGATCAGCGAATCGATCGCCGAGAGGAACGCCGCGAGGGTCTTGCCCGAGCCGGTCGGCGCCGCGATCAGCGTGTGGAGCCCCTCCCGGATCTTCGGCCAGCCGTCGCGCTGAGGCGGCGTCGGGTCGCCGAGGCGCTCCTCGAACCACTTACGGACCGCGGGATGGAACGAGGAGAGCGGGCTCACGAGGCAAATCCTAACCGCCGCGCCGCGCCGAGTCTTCCCGGGCTTGACGGCGACGCCACTCGGGCGGAGACTTTCCGCCGTTCAAGCCGAAGAGAGGAGGAGGTTTCTATGAGGTTCCGAGGGACTCTGGCGTTTCTTCTGGGCGCATCTCTTGCCACCGCCGCGGCGGCGCAGACCAAGATCTCCGGCCAGCTCCAATGCGGGAAACCGGACGAGGTCCACTCGATCGACGTCGGCGACCAGGCCAATCACGCGATGACCGTTTCGAAAGTTTCCTGCACGTGGCCGAAGCCGATGGACATCGGCGGTTCGCCGACCAAGGAGGGCGCGAGCGTCGCGACCTCCGAGCGCAGCGGCAACAAGGCCTGGGAAAAGGGGTCGCACACCGGGACGACCGCCGACGGCGACAAGTTCTTCGTCCACTACCAGGGAACGGCGAAGCTGAAGGATGGAAAGCCCGAGAGCATCTCGGGCGCCTGGACGTTCGTCGGCGGCACCGGCAAGCACAAGGCCCTGAAGGGCAAGGGAACGTACAAGGGCGGCCCCCCCGACGCCGACGGCAATATCCTGTTCGACGTCGAAGGCGAGTACACGCAGTAGCCCGGAGGCATGAGTCGCGGGCCGGGGCGCTCGGTGTTCTCAGCGCTCCGGCTCGTCGACGTCCACCTGGCCGGTCACCCTGCGCCGGAAGAGCGACCAGGCCGAGCCCGTCGCGACGACCGCCGCGACACACAGAAGGATGAGGTAGACGAGCGCGTGTCCCTCCGCGTTGACGTGCAGCCAGGTGATCAGGAGCCAGACGAGCGTCCCGAAGAACGCCGCCGTGAGGATCGTCCCGACGAGATGCAGCGACCGCATCGTCGCGCGCAGGAGGAAGACCCACGCGATCGCGAGGCAGACACCGACGAACGCCTTGAGCGGCGTGATCGGGCCGCCGGCGCGGACCCAGTGGAAGTAGGAGTACCCCTCCGGGTTGTACGTGGCGAGGATCAGGACCGCGGCGACGAGGAAGCGGAGAAGGAATCCTCCGAATCTCATGGCGCACCCTCCCCCGGCGGCAGTCTAGTCCACGGCTGAACTTCTCGACGCTCACGCATGCGGTAGGCTCGCGCGCGAGGAGGGACTGCGAATGCTCAAGGGTTTCAAGGATTTCATCCTGCGCGGCAACGTGCTCGACCTCGCGGTCGGCATCATCATCGGCGCCGCCTTCGGCTCGATCGTGACCTCCCTGGTGAAGGACGTCATCACGCCGGCGATCGGCGCCATCGGCGGGCAGCCCGATTTCGGTGCGATCAAGCTCGGCCCGGTCCTCATCGGCAACTTCCTGAACGCCGGCGTGAGCTTCCTTCTCATCGCCGCGGCGCTCTATTTCTTCATCGTGCTGCCGGTGAACAAGCTCTCCCGCAAGAAAGAGGAAGCGCCCCCGGCGCCTTCGAAGTCGGAGATTTATCTGAAGGAAATTCGGGACCTCCTGGCCGCCCGGAAGGGCTGAGCGGCGCGCGCCTCAAGGATTCCGGGCCGCCGCGTAATGGAGAGGAGACGGAGGAACACGCGATGAAGGTCCTCGCTCTGGTCGTGTCGCTTCTCGCCCTGCAGTCGCCCCCCGCCACGCCCCCATCGGCCGCGCCGAAGCCGCCCGAGACCGGGCCCGGCGGCTACGAGATGACGACGTACTACGTCGGCCTTCTGCGCAAAGGGCCGAGCTGGTCGGGCGCGGACACGGCCGAGAACCGGAAGCTGCAGGACGCGCACCTCGCGAACATCCTGCGGATGAAGAACGAAGGAAAGCTCCTCGTCGCCGGACCCTTCCTCGACGGCGGCGACCTGCGCGGCCTCTACGTCTTCAAGGTGGGCACGGCGGAGGAAGCGAAGGCGCTCGTCGCCACGGATCCCGCGGTGGCGGCCGGCCACCTGAGCTTCGAGCTCCATCCCTGGTACGCGGCGAAGAACATCTCGGTGACGGCGACGCGCGGGGGGACGACGAACTGATCGCGGCGACGCGAGCGCATCCTTTCTGAAGGTTCCCGCAACCCGACAGGGCCGCCGCGCGCCCTCCCTTACACTGTTCGCGATGCGCCCCAGGCTCGCGGCGGCAGCCGCCCTCCTCGCGATCTCCGCGGGCGCGCGAATCCCGGCGCAGGACTGTCCCAACGTCGATCCGCAGCCCCGGGCCGCCTTCGAATGTCCGGCGATCGACGCGGTCCGCCCGGCGGGGCCGGGCCTCCGCATGTTTCTCGACCGCCGGACGGGCCGCGTGCGGGCGCCGACGCTCGAGGAGATCCGCGCGCTCGCCGCCGAGGGGAGGCCCGGCGCCGACGATCTCGAGCCGCTGGAGGTCGTCGTCTACCCGGATGGGATGCGCAGCGTGGACCTCAAGGGCGCCTTCGAGTTCCGGGTCGTCGCGAAACGAAACGCGGACGGCTCGCTCTCCGCGCGCTGCCTCCCGCCCGGAACGACGGACAAGGAGAAATGACGACGCATCGGCCGACCCTCGCGCTCGCGGCGCTGCTCCTGCCGGCGGTCCTCCCGGCGGCGACGCTCACGATCGTCAACGCCAACGCGCCGAACACCGGCTTCAACGACCCGACGCCGGCGACGCCGGTCGGGGGCAACACGGGCACGACCGTCGGCGCGCAGCGCCTGATCGCTTTCCAGCACGCCGCCGACCTTTGGGGCGCGCTGCTCGAGAGCGGCGTCGAGATCCGCGTCCAGGCGAGCTTCGTCGCGCTCGACTGCAAGGCGGACTCCGGCACGCTCGGATCGACGTCGTCGATTCAGCTCGTCGAGGATTTCCCGAACGCCCAGTTCCCCGCGACGTGGTATCCGACGGCGCTCGCGAACCGGCGCGCCGGGCGCGACCTCTTCCCGGGAAATCCCAACACGAACAGCGACGATATCCGGTCGAAGTTCAACTCGCAGCTCGGAACAACCGGCTGCCTGACGGGTACCAGTTGGTACTACGGGCTCGACAACGATCACGGCGACAATGTCGACCTCGTCACCGTCGTGCTCCACGAGCTCGCCCACGGCCTCGGCTTCGAGACGTTCGTCGACCCATCCGGCGCCGAGTTCATGAACGATCCCGACATCTATGAACGCTCGATCCTCGACACGGAGATGGGCCAGCTCTGGAACGACATGACGCCGACCGCGCGCGCGACGTCCTACATCAATGCCCGGCACGTGTCCTGGGCGGGTCCGCGCGCGCAGGCCGCCGTGCCGGGGATTCTCGATCCGGGAACACCGCTGCTGCGCGTCGACTCCCCGGCGGCGGTCGCGGGATCGTACCCGGTCGGCACCGCGGAGTTCGGCCCGCCGCCGAGCGCGTCCGGCGTCTCCGGAACGCTCGTTCAAGCGCAGGACGCCGCCGACACGGCCGGGCCATCGGCGACCGATGCGTGCTCGCCTCTGTCGAACGCCTCCGCGATCGCGGGGAAAGTCGCCTTCGTGGACCGCGGAACCTGCTTCTTCACGGACAAGGTGATGAACGCCCAGAACGCCGGCGCGATCGCGGTCGTGGTGGCGGACAATCAGGCGGGGTCGCCGCCCTCGGGACTCGGCGGCACCGACGATTCGATCACCATCCCCTCCGTTCGCATCACGCTCGACGACGGGAACCAGCTGCGCGCCGCGCTCGGCGCGGGAGTCGACGTCACGCTCACGCTCGATCTTTCGGTGCGGAGCGGCGGCGACGCACGCGGACGCGCCCTCCTCTTCGCCACCGATCCCGCGCAGCCCGGGTCTTCGATCTCCCACTTCGACGACAGCGCCCGGCCGAATCTCCTCATGGAGCCGAACATCTCCGGCGATCTGCCGCACGGCGTCGACCTGACGCTGCCGCTCCTGCTCGACATCGGCTGGGCCGACGACGCCGACGGCGACGGCGCGCCGGACGAGCTCGACAACTGTGTGAATGAGCCGAACCCGGATCAGGCGGACTCGAATCAAGACGGCGTCGGCGACGCCTGCGATCGATCGGTCAATCCCGCGAGTCCCGGGGCCTCGCGCCCGCGGATCGTTCCGCCGCGGCCCTAGAGCCCCGCCATCTTCTCGATCTCGCTCCACTCGCGGTCGGAGACCGGCATCACGGAGAGTCGCGAGATCCGGACGAGCGGGAAATCCTTGAACGAAGCCTTTGCCTTGACCTCGGCGAGCGTCACGGGGCGCGGCAGTTTCGTGACCGGGACGACGTCCACCGCCGCGAGCTTTCCGGACTTGTCCCCGGGATCGTCGTAGGCGTCGGTCGCCGCCTTCGCCACCGCCACCACGGCCTTCTCGTCGCCCGTGTGGTAGTAGAAGATCCGGTCGCCCTTCTTCACCGCGTGCAGGTGTTTCTGCGCGAGCGGGTTCTTCACTCCCGTCCACGACGTCTTCTTGTCGCGCACGAGATCGTCGAAGGAGTAGTGCGTGGGTTCTTCCTTGAAGAGCCAGTTCATTTCGCCGCCTTGGGCCGATTCTTGTACCGCTCGTAGAGCCGCTTCTGCTTGTCGGTCAGATCGAGCGCGCGCCCGTCGACGTAGGCCGCGACGACGTGAGAGCGCAGATCGAGGATGTCGCCGTCGGTCACGATGAGCGTCGCGTCCTTTCCGGGCTCGATCGAGCCGACCCGCGCCTCGACGCCGAGGATCTTCGCCGGCACGAGCGTCATGGCGGCGACCGCGGCCTCGCGCGGCAGGCCGTAGCCCGCGGACACCGCGGCGTCCTGGAGGAGGTTGCGCGCCGTCTCGGCCGAGTTCCCCGCGCCGTCGTTCAGCGCGACCTCGACGCCGGCCTTCGCGAGAATTCCCGCCGCCGCGTAGCGCGCATCGTACGGGTCGTCGGCGCGCGCAGGCAGATCCAGCGCCGTGTCGAGGATCACCGGGACCTTCGCGGCGGCGAGCTCCGACGCCAGGCGCCACGCGTCGGCGCCGCCGAAGATCGCGATGCGGAGGTTCTCGCGCTTGCTCCACTCGAGCGCGGCGCGGATCTGCGCCACCGTGTTGGCGCCGACGATGACCGGGAGCCGTCCCTCGATCGCCGGAACGAGGGCCTCGAGCTTCGGATCGACGTCGTGCCGCGGCACGCCGGCGCCGCCCTCCGCCGCCTTCGCCTTCGCGTACGCCCGCGCGTCGTCGAACGTCTCCTCGAGCCGCCGCACGGCCTCGTCGCGCTTCTTCTCCTGGAGACGCACCGACGTGCGCGCCGTCGGCGAGCGGTCGATCGTCAGGTCGGGCCAGCGGACGACGATCGCCGCGGGCGACTTCAGCGTCGCGTCCTCGCGCGTCCAGCCGTCGAGCTTCATCGCGGCGGCCGAGCCCGAGACCAGGCCCCCCAGCGGCGCGACGCCCGCGATCAGGATTCCCGCGGACCGGGCGACGGGAAGCAGCTCCGAGTCGAAATTCATCGCGACGTCGGCGCGCGCCTCCGGGTTGATCTCCCCGAGCTCCGTCGTGTCCACGGTCGAGCGCACCGCCGAGATCTCCACGAGGCCGAGCGACGTCATCGGGCGGAAAGAGCGACGGATAGACGTGGCGGCCGGAGACGTCCACGACCTTCGCGTCGGGCGGCACGGCGACCGAGCCGCCGACGGCTGCGATCTTGCCGTCGCGGAGAACGATCGTTCCGTTCGCAATCTCGGGACCCGAGACGGGATGCACCGTCGCGCCCTTGAGGACGATGGTCTCAGCGGCCGCGAGGGACGCGGAGAACATCAACGCCGCGGCGAGCGCGCGAATCTTCATGCGGCACTCCGGCGGCGGGGCGCGGGCGTCGGCGTGGGACCCGGCGGTGTGAGATGCGGGATCGCCGTGGGCGCGACCTCGACGCGCATCTTGCCCTTCTCGCCCGACGGAGCCGGCGGCAGCAGCGCCTTCGCCTTCGCGACGAGATCCGCGCGCTCCTTCTCGAGCGCCGGACGCTTCGCGAGATCGGCGGCGCGGTCGAAATATTTCTTGCCCTCGATCCAGGTCTCCTGCGCCACGCTCTCGGCCGACAGGGGGTCGCCGTTCCAGATGACGAAGTCGCCGTCCTTGCCGGGCTCGAGCGAGCCGACGCGCTTGTCGACGCCGAGCTGCTTCGCCGGATTGATCGTCACGAACGCGAGCGCGTCGACCGGCGGCACGCCGCCGTACTTGACGGCCTTCGCCGCCTCGCCATTGAGGCGCCGCGCGAGCTCGTCGGAATCCGAGTTGAACGACACGACGACGCCGCGCTCGCGCATCAACGCGCCGTTGTACGGGATCGCGTCGTATACCTCGAACTTGTAGGCCCACCAGTCGGAGAAGGTCGAGGCGCCGGCCCCGTGCTTCGCGATCTCGTCGGCCACCTTGTAGCCCTCGAGCACGTGCTGGAAGGCGGCGACCTTCACGCCGAACTCGTCGGCCGTGCGGATCATCTGGAGGATCTCGTCCTTCCGGTAGGAGTGGCAGTGGATCAGCCGCTTGCCCTCGAGGACCTCCGCGAGCGCCTCGAGCTGCAGATCCTTCCGCACCGGAATCGGGTGCGCGCCCTTGACCGCGGCGGCCTTCGCGTACTCCTCCTGGCGGCGACGGTAGTCGCGCGCCGCGAGGAAGCGCTCCCGGATGAGGTTCGCGACGCCCATGCGGGTCGCCGGGTAGCGGGGATGCGGGTTCTGGAAGTTCGACTGCTTCGGGTTCTCGCCGAGCGCGAACTTGATGACCTCCGGAGCGCCGACGAAGAGCAGGTCGTCCGGACCGGCGCCGCGGCGCCACTTCACGATCTGGCTCTGCCCGCCGATGGCGTTGGCCGACCCGTGCAGGACGTTGGCGACCGTCGTGCCGCCCGCGAGCTCGCGGTAGATGGCCACGTCGAAGGGATCGAGCACGTCGCGGATCCGCACCTCGGCCGTCACGTTGTGGGTGAACTCGTTGCTGTTGGTGTCGTCGATCGCCGTGTGCGAGTGCGCGTCGATGATGCCCGGGCTGACGTGCTTCCCGCGGCCGTCGATCTCGAGCGCGCCGGCCGGTGCCGCGAGGTTCTTCCCGACCGCGACGACTTTCCCGCCCGCCACGACGAGATCGGCGTCGGTGAGCGTGCCCGCCGGCCCTTCCGTCCAGATCGTCGCGTGCCGAACGACGACGGCGGTTGGGTCGGCGAGCGTCCCGTCGTCCCGCGCCGGCGCCGGGCGGACGTCCGGGGCGGACGGCGCGGTCGACTTGCCGCCCGCCGGCTTGCCCGCGGGCGCCGGCAGCTCGAAGCGCCGGCCGTCGATCCAGATCTCGGAGACCCGCGCTCCCTCGCCGAAGGGCTCACCGGTTTCGACCGCCAAGTCGGCGATCTTGCCCGCCGCGATCGTGCCCAGCCGCGCGGCGAGCCCGAGCTGGCGCGCCGGAATCGTCGTGAGCGCGGCGAGGACGTCGTCCGCCGAAAGGCCGCGGGCCATCGCCTCGCGCACGCGCCTGGGAAAGTCTTCCGGGTCCTCGAGACCGTGCGTCGTGAGGGAGAACGACAGCCCGGCGTCGCGCAGCCACCTGGGGTTGGACGGCGCGCGGTCCATGCGCCGCAGCTCCGGCAGCGAGACGTCGAGCCACTCGTCCTCGGTCTCGAGGCGCCGCGGCTTCGGAAAATCGACGCGGAGGATCAGCTCCGGCTTGAGCGCCGCGACCTGCGGCATCAGCCGGTACTCGTCGCCGGCGCCGACGTACATCGCCTGGAGCTTCATCTCCCGCGCGATCCGGCCCGCGCGCAGAAGCGAGAGCACGTCCGTCGCCTCGAAGACGACCGGGTCCTTCCCCGTCGCCGCGGGTAGGAGCGCCGCCGCCGCCGCGTCCCACGCCGGGCGCGGCTGTCCGGCGCTCTGCGCGTAGGCCGCCTCGGCGTCGCGGAGCCACAGGGAGTCGAGCAGGCTCTGCCTCACGAGGGCCACCGCGCCCATCCGCGAGGCGGGATAGACGGACCGGCGGATCGCGGAGGAGAAATCAGTCACGTGCGCCGGCTCGAGCGAGACGTACTGTCCGAACCTCTCTGCGAGGACGCGCGAGTCCGGGTCGCCCAGACCGACGATCGCGCCGGCGCCGCGCAGGATGCCGGCCCTCGGCGGAACCGCCGCGACCACCGCGAACCCGAGCCGCCGGTACGTGTCGGCGACGCGGTCCTTGATCGAGAGTCCCTCGAGCACCCGCTCGTTCGCGCGGTTGGACGCCGGCGGCCCTCCGCGCGCCGCGTCCGACCCCGAAGAATCCTCCTCTTCGTCCCGGGGCGCTGGCGGCTTCTTGCCGGCGAGCCGGTCGGTCGTGACGTACGGGTCGAGGAACGCCGCGTGGATCGTCTGCCCCTTGAGATCGATCACGCGCGCATCGGCGGGGATCGCGGTCGAGGACGAGGGACCGGCGGCCTCGATGACCCCGCCCCGCACGACGACGATCCCGGGATCGAACACCTTGCCGGGCGACGCGATCACGCGTGCGCCGGTCAGCGCGTACGCGAGGCGGTCGCGCCGTGGATCTCGCCCGGCCCGCCCCGCGCCGGGAGAGCGAGGAGCGCGGCGGCGGCCGCGATGGCAGAGAGAAGCGTGACCCGGCGGTAGCCGGACGACGTCGTCGTCATGACCGCGCGGATTTTATCGAAAGAGATATGCTTCGCCTTCCAAAAAAGCGAAGGAGGAGTCCCATGGTTTGTCGGAAATTCGGTATGGCGGCGCTGGCGATGCTCGCATGCGCGGGTCTCGCGCTGGCGCAGCAGCGGCGGGCGCCGTCTCCCGCCGGAACGGCCTCGACGATGGTCGGCGGAACCTGGAGCGCGCCGGACAAGGACGGCGAGCGCCGTTACGAGAACGGCAAGTGGATCGAGGTGATCTACAGCCGCCCCATGCTCCGGGGACGCACGGACATCTTCGGAAAGGGCGCGGACTACGGCAAGACCGTCAACAGCGGCGCTCCGGTCTGGCGCGCCGGAGCCAACGCCACCACGAAGCTCAAGACCGAGGTGCCGCTCGAGATCGGCGGAAAGAAGCTCGCGCCCGGCGAGTACGACCTGTTCGTGGACCTGAAGGAAGGCGCCTGGACGCTCATCGTCTCGACGCAGCCGACGCAGGAGAAGTACGACCCGAACGACAAGGCGAAGATCTGGGGCTCCTTCGGATACGACCCCAAGTTCGACGTCGTCCGGGTGCCGATGAAGATGGTCACGCCGCAGGTTTCGGTGGACCAGTTCACGATCGCCTTCGCCGACATGTCCGAGAGCGGCGGAAAGCTCGCGATGGTCTGGGAGAAGACCGGCGGAGTCGTGCCCTTCACGGTCGCGAAGTAACGCCTCGACTGAGGACGGAGGACCGAGGACTGAGGACTCGCGTGGCAATCGCCACTGGAGTCCTCCGTCCCAAGTCCTCAGTCCTCAGTCAGTCCTTACCATGATCCTGACCTGCCCGAGCTGCGGCAAGAAGAACCGCTCTCCGGCCGAGCGGCTGGCCGACGAGGGCCGCTGCGGCAGCTGCAAGGCCCCGATCTCGCCGGTCGGCAAACCCATCGCCGCCGACCCGGAGCTCTTCCGCGAGATCACGGGCGGAGCGAAGGTGCCCGTCCTCGTCGACTTCTGGGCGGACTGGTGCGGGCCCTGCAAGGTCGCGGCGCCCGAGGTCGAGGCGACCGCCGCCGAAATGGCCGGCCGCGCGCTCGTCCTCAAGGTGGACACCGACGCGCACCCGCAGCTCGCGCAACAGTTCGGCGTCCAGGGGATCCCGAATTTCGTGGTGCTGAAAGGCGGCCTCCTCGCGTTCCAGCACGCGGGCGCCGTCGGACGCCGGGAGATGAAGGCCTGGCTCGAGCGCGCCGGCGCGCCGACGGCATGAGAGGTTAGAGGAGTCGAATGAAGACGAGGCTCGGTCTCGCCGCGGCCGCGGCGCTTCTCCTCCTCGGAGCGTCCAACGGCGCCGGCGAGCGACGCGCGATCCCCTTCTGGCCCGACGAGGTCCCGGCCGCGATCCATGCCGAGATCGACGGCAACGCCACGCTCGAGACGGTCCGGGAACTCTCGCGCTTCCACCGCGTCCACGGCTCGCCGGGCTTCGCCGCCGCGGCGGAGCACCTGAAGAAGAAGCTCCTCGCCGCCGGCCTCTCCGACGCCACGGTCGAGCACTTCCCCGCCGACGGCAAGACGAAGTACGCGCACTTCGTCAGCTACTACGGCTGGAACCCCGTCACCGCCTCGATCGAAGAGGTCTCGCCGCAGCCCGGCCTCGTCGAATCGTTCCCGGAGCTGCCGGTGGCGCTCGCCGACTACAGCCAGGACGCGGACGCGACCGCGGAGCTCGTGGACGTCGGCGCGGGCACGAATCCGAAGAGCTACGAGGGCAAGAACGTCGCCGGCAAGATCGTACTCTCCGACGGCGACCTGCCTACGGTCCATGCGCCTGGCGTGCAAGGAGCGCGGCGCCGTGGGCTTCCTGTCGGACTTCCCGAACCAGACGACGGCCTGGTCGGGCGACGACCGCGATCTCGTGCGCTGGGGACATCTCTCGCCCTACGCGCTCGACAACAAGTTCGCGTTCATGCTGTCCAAGCGCCAGGCCGCGCGCTACCGCGAGCGCCTCGCCGCGGGCGAGAAGATCGTGCTCCGCGCGCGCGTCGCCGCGAAGATGGTTCCGGCGACGTACGACGTCGTCGTCGCGACGATCCCGGGCACCGACGCGGCCGCCGGCGAGATCGTCCTGACCGCGCACCTCTGCCACGAATCGGCCGGCGCCAACGACAACGCCTCCGGCAGCGCGGCGATCTTCGAGGTGGCGCGCGGGCTCCGTGCGGCAATCGCCCGCAAGACCCTGCCGGCGCCGCGTCGCACGATCCGCTTCCTGTGGCTGCCGGAGATCGCCGGCTCGCAGGCGTACCTCGTGCGGCATCCCGAGATTGCGAAGCGGCTCTCCGCCGGCATCCACATGGACATGGTCGGCGGGCTCCTCGCGACGACGAAGGGAACGTTCCACGTCTCGCGCACGGCCGGCTCGCGGCCGCACGTCGCGAGCGAGATCGCTGCGGTCTGGCTCGAGCACGTGGTCGAGGCCTCGCGGCAGTACGCCGAGCGCGGCGGCGATCCGCACGCCGGTCTCGTCTGGCTGCCCGGCTCGCGCGAACCGCTCCTCGCGGACCTGCGTGCGCTCGAGATGGGCAGCGATCACGAGGTCTTCGAGGAGGCGAGCTTCGGCGTGCCGATGGTCTACTTCCACGACTGGCCCGACGTCACGATCCACACGAACAAGGACCAGCCCGAAAACCTCGACGCGACGAAGCTCGGCCGCGTGGCCTATCTCGGCGCCGGGATCGCCTGGACGCTCGCGGCGCTGCCCGAGGCCGAGGCGCCGCGCCTCCTGCGGATCGCGCGCGCCCGGAACGAAGCGCGCGTCGCCATGGCGCAGGCCGACGACTCGCGCGACGGCCTGCTCGCGGCGCACGAGGCGATCGAGATGGAGCGAGAGACCCTCCGGTCGATCGCGACGATGTGGCCGGCGACGTCCTCCGCGGTCGCGCGCGAAGACGAGCGCCTCGAGCAGATGTCGTCCCTCGTCCGGCCGCCGGCCGCGGCGGGCGCCGATGCCCGCGTGCCCGTCCGCAACCCCGAGATCCGCGGTCCGCTCGGCGTCTACTACTTCGACTACGTCGCCGACGCGCTCGGCCGGGCGGCGAGCGGGCCGACCGCCTCCGCCGCCGCCAGCCTCGACACCCGCCTGACGAACCGGCCGGAGGGCGGCGTCCTCTCGTACGAGGCGTTCAACCTGGCCGACGGCGTCCGCACCGTCGCGCAGATCCGCGACGTGCTCGCGGGACGATACGAGCCCGTGCCCGTCGAGGAGGTCGCCGAGTACTTCGATCTGCTCGCGCGCGCCCGCGCGATCTCCTGGAAGTGAGCGGCTTCGACTTCTCCCCCGCGAGCCTCGACCGCGAGTTCCCGGTCCGCCGCAACCTCCTCTATTTCAACCACGCGGCGGTGGCGCCGCTCCCCCGGCGCGTGGCCGACGCCGTCGCGGCGCACCTCGCGGACGTGCGCGATCACGGAGCCGCCGGCTGGCGCGACTGGTACCGGCTCATCGACGACACCCGCGAGAAGGCGGCGCGCCTTCTCGGAGCGTCGGGCGACGAGATCGCGTTCCTCCCGAACACGAGCTGGGGACTGAATCTCGCCGCGCAGAATTTCCCCTGGAAGCCCGGCGACAACGTCGTCACGGACGACATGGAGTTCCCGTCCAACGCGTATCCCTGGATGGCGCTCGAAGGGCGCGGCGTCGAGTGCCGCCTCGCGAAGAACCGGGACGGCCGCGTCACCCTGTCCGATCTCGAGGCGCAGGTCGACGCGCGGACGCGCGTCCTCGCCGTCTCCTGGGTCGCCTTCCACAACGGCTGGGTCTACCCCATCGAAGAGATCGGCGCCTTCTGCCGCGCGCGCGGCATCCTCTTCGTCGTCGACGGGATTCAGGGCCTGGGACAGCTGCCGATCGACGTGCGCCGCGCCGGCGTGGACGTGCTGGCGGCCGACGCGCACAAGTGGCTCTACGGCCTCGAAGGCGGCGCGATCTTCTACGTGGCCGAGAGCGCGCGGGAGAAGGTGCCGGCCGCCGCCGCCGGCTGGTGGAACGTGCGGACCGGCGCGCGCTATCTCGACTACAGGCTCGAGCGGTGGTCCGGCGCGCGGCGCTATGAGCCGGGGACGCTGCCGACGGGCAACCTCGCGGGCTTGTCGGCGGCGCTCGACCTGCTCCAGGACATGGGGATCGAGACCGTGCGCGAGAGGAATCTCGCGGCGGCCGCCGCGCTGCGCGACGGCCTCGCGGCGCGCGGGTGGCGGAGCGTGACGCCGGAGCCGCTCGCCTCCGGAATCTTCGCCGCGGCACCCCCGTCCGGCGACGCGCGCGCGATGGCGAAGGCGCTCGAGGACCGCGGGGTCATCGTCTCGCCTCGCGAGGGCGCCGTGCGCTTCTCTCCGCATGCCGGCAACGACGTCTCGGAGGTCGCGCGGGCTCTGGCGATCATCGACGAGATCGCCGAAAGCCTCCGCCCCCTGCGCCCTTCTCCCTAGACGAGAAGTCGGACGTCGGCCGCCTTGTTTCTCACCGATGAACTGCTACGCTTCTCGTCGGAGGGGGGCGGAACGAACGTGGGCGACACGACCATCCTGACGGGACGGCCGGAACGCCGCAAGGCGCGCCCGCCGCTGCCGTCCGACGGACGCCTCCCGATCCCCCCGCCGCTGACCAAGGATCTGCCTCGCCGTTTCGGCGACTACCTCGTCACCTCGGAGCTCTCCCGCGACGCGCTCGGACGCGTCTTCCGCGCGATCGACGTGTCGGGCTCGGGCGAGTTCGTCCGCCTCCGCATCTTCGACACGCGGCACGTGGACGCGCCGATGCTCATCGACGCGATCGGCGTCGCCGAGCAGATGCGCCCGCTCCTCGCGGCCCCGTTCACGGCGCGCGGCGAGCGGGCCGGCGCGGTGGACCGGCTCCCGTACCTCGCGTGGAAGGAGACGCACGGCTGGACCCTCGACGTGCTGTCGAGCGGCTTCCGCTCGTTCGGCTCGCGTCTGGCCGTCGAGCACGCCCTCCTGATCGCGGACCGCATCGCCGCCGCGCTCGACGCCGCGCACCGCAAGACCTTCGAGGGCCGGCCCCTCGCGCACGGACTCGTCTGGCCGGGGTTCGTGTCGATCGGCGCCGACGCGGACATCTTCGTGGCGGGATTCGGCCTCGCGGCCGGCATCTTCCCGACGCTCGAGGAACCGGCGCTCGCCGCGGGGATCGCGCCCTACGTCGCTCCGGAGGAGCGTCTTCGCCCCCGGGTCGCGCCGCTCTCGGACATCTATTCGGTCGGCGCCATCCTGCTCGAGCTGCTGACCGGCCGGCTTCCCTCGCTCGAGCCCGAAGGCGTCGCCGTCCGGAAGGGAGACGCTCTCCCCGAGGACGTCGTGCAGCTCCTGCGCGGCGCGCTCTCCAAACCGTCTCTCCGTTTTTCCTCGATGGGCGCCTTCCGGCGGGAGCTCGGGCGCGTCATCGTCGCCGGCCGATACTCTCCCTCGAGCTTCGCCCTCTCGCAGGTTCTGGCCGAGCGCCTCGGCCCGCAGAGCATCCAGCACGCCGAGGCCGCCGCGCTCGCGGAGAGAGAACGCCGGCGCACGACATCGACGCCGCCCCGTGCGGTGCCGCCGGGCACGGTCATCGACCACGACTCCGAGGTGGACTCGGTGCTCCGGAGCTTCTGGAGCCGGGCGGAAACGACGTAGATTTCGGCGTCCTCTGCTAGGCTTCCCCGGATGCGGAAGCGTCTGTCCCGCGCCGCGGCGGCGGCCGCAATCCTCGCGCTCCTCGTGGATGGGGCTCCCGCCCAGACGGCCCAGGAGAAGCCGTTCGTCGAGCGGGTCGAGGTCAACGTCCGCACGATCCTCGTCCGCATCACGGACCGTGACGGCAAGCCTGCTTCCCCCGCACCGGGCGCGGAGGACCTCCAGATTCTCGAGGACGGCAAACCGATGCGCGTCCTCGGCGTCGATCCCGCGAGGCCGGCGCCGGCGCCCGCCGTCCCCACGTCGCCGCCGGAGCTTCCGAAGACTCCTCTGCCCGCCTCCCAGCTCGGCGCGCCCCGCTCGACGGGGATCCCCCAGCACCTGTATCTCGACACGACGACGCTCGACCCCGGCTCCGTCGCCCGCGCCGCGGGGACGTTCGAAGACAGCCTCGGCGCGGTCCTCGCCAACGGCCCGCTCGAGATCGTCGTCGCCGACCCGCTGCCGCACCAGTTCATGGAAGCCACGCGCGACCCGCAGGCCGTCCGCCGCGGGCTCGAGAGGCTGCGGCGCGAAGTCGCGGGAAAGCAGGCCCTGCTCTTCGTCCGCCGGCAGTCGATCGATCACATGCGCAACGACCCCTGCCCGAACCTCGAGATGACGGTCCGAAGCGCCGCCGAGCAGGAGCTGCGGATCATCCAGGACTCGCTCGAACGCCTCGTCCGGTGGGCCGCGTCGCTCGGCGGCCAGCGTCCGGACGTCGTGTACTTCGTCTCCGACGGATACGACGCCGACGTCACGGAGACCTACGTGAAGGTCATCCGGGAGACCGGCACGCGGCCGGCGGGAAGTCTCTGCGCCCCGACGAAGCCCCCCGAGCAGCTCGAGACGGAGCTTCCGCTCGAGTTCGGAACCAAAGGGGGCGAGCTGACCGGTAGGGCCGCGAAGTCTCTGGCGGCCCTCGGTGTTCAGGCCGTTCCGATCGCGCTCGGCGGCAACCTCCTCGACATCGGCGGCGACGCCTCGTCGCTCTCGCACGACGGCTTCAACTCGCGGCTCGGCAGCGTCCCGATCTTCGCGCAGCCCATCTCGCCGATGCGAACGATCGCCGAGACGACCGGCGGCGACGTCGTGACTTCGGCCGGGCACTTCCCGGCCGCGCTCAACGCGTACGACACCGCGTACGTCGTTTCCTTCCGCTCGGAGCACGCGCCGGACGGCCAGATCCACAGCCTGAAGGTCACGAGCCTGCGCGAAGGCCTGGTGATCCGGAGCCCCGGCTACATGACCGAGGGGACTCCGGACTCGGTCGCGGCCGGCATGAGCGTCCGGGCGCTGAACGAGCCGCCGCCGCAGGGCGGGTTCCCGATCAAGCTGGCCATCGACAGCGTCGCGAAGAACGGCAAGCAGCTCTCCGGCGTTCTGCACGTGGACGCCGACCTGGCGGCGCTCTCGTCGACCCTCGATCTCCTGAACGGCGGACGGATACGGGTGACGATGGCCGTGGACGTGGCCGGCGCGCGGGAGCCATTCACGACGACGCAGGAGTTCGACGTCGCGCCGCATCAGGCGGGCTGGGGAGCCGACATCCCGATCACCTGGCCGGCCAAGGGGCGCAAGGTCGCCGTGACCGTGGAGGAGCTCAAGACCGGCACGCGCGCCACGGGAGCGGTGGACCTGCCCACGCAATGACGGAAGGCGAAGGGACCGCGGCTCGCTTCGCGCCGCTCCTCTTCGCCGCGGCGGCCGCACTCCTCGCCCAGGACAAGCCGTTCGTCGAGCGCGTCCAGGTCAACGTTCGCACAATTCTCGTCGTCGTCCGGACGAGCGACGGACGGCCGGCGCACCCTGCACTGGTGCCGGGCGACCTGGAGGTCCGAGAGGACGGCGTTCCGGTTCGGATTCTTGGGATCGATGCCGTTCAATCGTCCAAGCCGGGCGCCGAGACGTCGCGCGAGGCTGGGGAACCCCTATCGCCTCCCGCGCCGGCGGGAATGCCGCCCGGCCTCACGCAATACCTTTACATCGACGCGCCAATGCTCGGCGCCTTCTCCGTCCGACGTCTCTCGAGAGCGCTCGTTCCGAGCGCCGCAGAGCTCGCTTCGACCGGCCCATTCGGTATCGTGGTGGCGGATCCTTCTCCGCTGACGCGCCTCGAGCCGACCCGGGACGCCGCGCGAATCCGGGACGCGCTCGAGGCGACCGGCCGCGCCGTCAGCGGCCGGGAGCGACTCCTCATCGCGCGCCGTCAGACTCTGGACGAGGTTCGCCAGGATCCCGGCCGTTCCCTCAAGTCGGGCCGAATCCAGAGCGCCGCCGAACAGGAGTTGCAGATAGTACGGGCGTCTCTCGAGTCCCTCCGGGGGTGGGCCGCCCCGTTCGGATCGGGACGACCGATGATTCTCTATCTCGCGAGTGACGGCTTCGACGTGGACACGAGCGAGGCCTATCGCGAGGCACTCGGACCCGAGGCGATGGCGGGAGACGATGCCTCGACCCTCATATCGCTGCAGACCGACTTCGCGACGCGAGGGGCGCGACTGCTCGACGAGACGTCGCAGGAGCTGGCGGCCCTGGGCGTCACCGTCGTCGGGGTCTCGCTCGGCTCGCATCTGCCGGAATCGGCCAATGACGCCTCGGTTTCCGGAGGTCCGGCCTTTCGTTTGAATCGTTCGGAGGGCCCGCAGTCCGTTTTCGTCCGGCCGATGGAACCCCTCCGGATGATCGCGGGCGAGACTGGAGGCGACGTGGCGACGACGGAAGGCGCCCTCTCGAAGCTCCTCGCCGAGAGCGGGGACGCCTACTTCGTGTCGTTTCGCTCCGACCGTCCGCCAGACGGCGGCGTCCACCGGATCGAGATCGCGAGCCGACGCGCCGACCTCAACGTCCGGGGACCGCGGGTGCTCACGGAGGGATCCCCCGCTTCCGTCGCGGCCGGACGAACGGTTCGGGCGCTCCGCGGCGAGGCGACGCCCGGCGACCTGACGGTGCGACTCGCACTCGATGGCGTCCAGAAGGACTCGAAGAAGTTTTCCGGGACTCTCCACGTGACGTCCGACTTCGATCCGATCGTGGACGCGCTCGAGCTCCTGGAGACCGCGAAGGTGCGAGTGACGATCGCGGTCGAGGTCGAGGGCGCGAAGGAACCTTTCGTCACGCACGACGAGGTCAACGCGCCGCGCATGGGCGAGGGAACTCTCTGGTCCTACGACGCGCCGATCACGTGGCCGAAGAAGGGCCGACGCGTGGCGGTGACCGTCGAGGAGCTGCGGACAGGCTCCCGCGGAACGGCGGCGCTCGATCTGCCGCGCTGAGAACGACGTGGAGATCCTGACGTACCCCACCGGCCTCCTCATCGGGCTCCTTCCGGTGGTCGTGGATCTCGGAGGCAGCGCGCGACCCGCCCGGCTTCTGCTCGACGGTCGCCCCGCCTGCACCGTGACCGCCACGGCGCCCTCGTGCCTGGTCGACCTCGGCCTCGAGCCGCGCGAGCATCGACTCGAGCTCGTTCGGACCGACCCGGCCGGCGCAATTTCCGATCGCGTCGTACGCTGGATCAACCGGCCCGGGATTGAGGCGGAGCTGTTCGCGAAGGCGGCCTGCGAGAACCGTGAGCGCCAGTGCGAATTCTCGTTGGCCTGGGCTCATCCGTATCGGCTCGACCCAAGCGAAGTCACGGTTCACCTGGATGGCCAGCTCATCTATCGGGGCACCGCGCCGCGCGCGACCCTCCGCGCCGGATTTCCTGGCCCCGCGGCTCCCCGGCTCCTGACCGTCGAGGCCTCCTTCCCCGACGGCAGAACAGCGGCTCGGACCGACGTGCTCTCCGCGGCGAACCGCGAGACGGCGGCCGCCGCTCTCCGTCCCGTTCCGATCCTTCTCGACGAAAGCGTCGCGGGCCCGGACGCCGCCGAACGACTGCGCGCTCTCGGATGGAACGTCCGCGCCGTCGAGTCGGACGCCCCCGACGTGCTCTTCGTCGTCGAACCGAAGGCCTTCCAGGCATCGGGAGCACTCCTTCGCGAGGTGCGTCTGCGCGCGGCGCGGTCTGCAGCCGTCCTCCGTGACGCCGCATCGATTCAGATGATCGTCGCCAACGCGTCGCTCACGCGCCTCGATCTCTCGTCTTCCCGCGGCGGCCGGCCAGCGTGGCTGTCCGCGCTGTTCGCGGCGTCCCGAAACGCCGGAACGCCGCGGCGGGTGCGAACGGCCGATGCGGTCGCCACTGCCGGTTACCTGCTCGGGGCGGCGCCGCGCCCGCGGGCCGTCGTGCTCGTGCTGGCCGGCCGGGAGGCGGACCAGAGCAGCTTGTCCGCCGGGCAGGCGCGCCGCTACCTCTCCGACGCCCTCGTGCCTCTGTATGTGTGGCGGATCGCAGACGCGGCGTCGCCGGACTGGCCCGAGGGCCGCCGTCTCAAGGCCGATCACGATCTCTACGATTCGCTGTCGATTCTCTCTCACGACCTCGGGAAGCAGCGTGTGGCTTGGGTCGATACCGTCGCAGATAGCGACGAGACGCCTCCGGCCCTGCCGGACGGCGTCGCGCTCGCCGGCCGGGAGATCTCCGACGAAGGGCCCGCCTTCGAGCCTCGGCCGAACGCTCTCCCGCCCGATCCGGCGTTCCCGGCTCGGTCCGTCTATGCGCTCGTCGCCGACCCGGCGCGGCCGGGCCGGCTCTTCGCGGGCTCGGACTCGGGCCTCTACGAGTCCGATGACGGCGCGGATTCCTGGACAGCCGTTCCCGTCGAGGACGGAATATCCGTTTACTCCATCGCCGTCGTCGCGGGCGCCGACGGATCCGGGATCGCGATCGGCACCAGCGGGACGCCCGCGCGACGGAGGCCCGACGGGACATGGACCGCGTTTCCGACCGCGGAGGTCCTCGTCGTGCTTGCCGATCCTGTCGACCGCGCCACGCTTTATGCCGGGACTCGCCGCGGCGTAGTCAAGAGCACCGACGGGGGCGCGCGGTGGTCCGACGCCTCCCGGAATCTCTCTCGGATCTTCACGCTGGCCCTGGCGGCGGATCCCCGAAAGCGGGACACGATCTACGCCGCCACGGCCGGGGATGGCGTCTACCGAACGACCGACGGCGGCGCGCGCTGGGAGCCGCGTGGAGACGAGCTCCGCAAGACGGTGGTCCGCAGCCTCGCACTCGACCCCGAGGGCGACCGTATCTACGCGGGCACCGACGGAGGAGTCTGGGCGAGCCGCAGCGGCGGTCGTACCTGGGAGATCGCGAGCACGGGCCTGCCGCGCGCGCCCGTATATGCCCTGGCGCTCGACCGGAACGGTTCCACGGTCTGGGCCGGAACGGCGCTCGGCCTCTTCCGGAGCAATGATGCCGGCCGAACGTGGAACACCATACCGGCAATCCCCGCGGCTCCCGTCACGGCGATCGCAATCGAGGCCAACCGAGGTCTGCTTCTCGTCGGCACGCTCGGCAGCGGTCTCCAGCGAATCCCTCTCGCGCGCGCCGGTCCCCCGGCGAACTAAACTCCCCTTCGTGAAAGCGAGTTCCTCCGGCCGCTGGCGCCGCCTCGCGACGGAAGGCGCGAACCCGCGTTCGCGAGCGCTCGATCGCCTCGGACCGGACGGCATCGTCGCGCTCATGCAGTCGGAAGATCGGCGCGTCCTCGCGGCGCTCCGGCGCGCGCGGCCCGCGATCGCGAAGGCCGCGCGATGGTTCCGGGACACCTACGTGTCCGGCGGCGACTGCCTGCTCTTCGGCGCCGGAACGTCGGGCCGCCTCGCGGTGCTCGAGGCGGCCGAGCTTCCGCCGACCTTCGGAACGAGCCCAAGGCGCGTGCGCGCGGTCGTCGCGGGAGGCCGGACGGCCGTGTTCCGGGCGCGCGAGGGCGCGGAGGACCGGCGCGGCGAGGGAGCGCGCGGCGCATCCGGCGTCGGACGCGGCGACCTGGTGCTCGGAATCTCGGCGAGCTCCGTCACGCCGTTCGTCGAGGGCGCGCTCGTTCGGGCGCGGCGCCGCGGCGCGCGGACGGTTCTGCTCACGGCGAGCCGCCGGCCCGGACTCTCGCGCCTGGCGGATCTCGTCATCGTGCTCGACGTCGGCCCCGAGGTCGTCGCGGGCTCGACGCGGCTGAAGGCCGGCACCGCGACGAAGCTCGCGCTGAACCAGATCACGACGTCGGCGCTCGCCTCGGCGGGAAAGGTGTTCGGTCCGTGGATGGTGGACCTGCGTGCGGGATCGGCGAAGCTGCGCGACCGCGCGCGGCGCATCGTCGCGGCGGCCGCCGGAGTCTCGCCCGATGCGGCGCGAGCGCTCCTCGCGCGCGCCGGCGGCGACGTCAAGGTCGCGATCGTCGCGGGACGGACCCGACAGGATCCGCGCTCCGCGGCCCGGCGGCTGAAGGCCGCGGGCGGCGATCTGCGGCGGGCGCTCTCCTAGACGATCGAGAACGGGACCAACGGAATGCCGAGTCGCGCGAGGAGCGCCCGCAGCTCCGGCGCGCGCAGGATCTCGACCTCCCGCCCGCGATCCGCGGCGTAGGTGCTGTCGCGAAGGAGCGCTTCGTCGGGGAAGCCCGGATGGCACATGAGCTCGGAGGTTCCCTCCGGCAGCGCTTCGAGAATCGCGCGGAGGCTCTCGATGGTCGCGCCGGCGCCGAAGAAGCCGTCCAGGAACGCGTCGGGCGTCCGCAGGCCCGCACGCCGAAGGCGCTCGCGCGCCTCGGGGCTCGACGCGCGCACGGGGAGGCCGCGCCGCCGCGCCGCCTCGGCGAACGCCGGCTCGACGTCCGGGTGGAGCGCGGAATGATGATGCGAGTCGAGGTGCGACGGCGGCGCCCCCGCCATCCGCTCGAAGAGCGCGATCTGCGCCTCGATCTCGCGGAGCCACCTCCTCGCGCCCGATTCGCGGCGGGAGAGCCTCCGCGTTTCGAGCGAACCGGCCGCCGGGCGCGAGCGATGGCGACCGTCTCGGGCGGCGAGGCCGGCCGTCCGCCTCCGGTCAGGACGACGTGGAGGCCCAGGTCGAGCGCCGGCGCCTCGGCGCGCGCCCTCCGGATTCCCGTCCGCCGCCGCCGGCTCGAGCACCATCGCGGTCGCCGACGTCACGATGCCGCCGCGATGCGCGGCGAGCGTCCCGTCGCAGATGCCGGCCGTGCGTCCGTAGTCGTCCGCGTTGACGACGAGGCGCTTCACGGCGCCTCCGCCCGAAGCGCCTCGCGCGCGAGCTCGACGGCGCCGGCGGCGGGCTCCTTCTCGAGGGGCCGCACCGCGGCGTCGGGCGCCGCGAGAGCGGCGCGCGACGTCGGCCTCGAGCGCCGGCAGCGCGCGGAACGTGCCGCCGGACAGCACGACGTCGTACGGCGCGCCCGACAATCTCAGGCGCCGGATGACCGTCTCCGCCGCGAGAACGAGCTCCGACGCGGCGTCGGCGAGGATTCTTGCCGCGACGGCGTCACCCGCGCGCGCCGCCTCCGCGACGGGTACCGCGAAGAACGCGACGCGGTGCCGCGGGAAGTCGCCGCCGTAGATCTCGTGCACGATGTCCTCGGGATCCGCGATCGCGAAATGCGCGAGGAGCGCCGCTTCGAGCGCCGTCGCCGGCCCGCGGCCGTCGCGCCCGCGGAGGACCTGGCGGATCGCGCGCTCGCCGATCCAGAAGCCGGACCCCTCGTCTCCGACGTGCCATCCGAAGCCGCCCGCGCGCGCGATTTCGCCGCCGGCGTTCTGTCCCCACGCGATGGATCCCGTGCCGCACACGAGCGCGAGCCCGACGCGCCGAGGCGATCCGGCGACGAACGCGATGTGCGCGTCGTTCGTGACGACGACGCGGTCCCGGAAACCGATGCGCCGAAGGATCTCGCGCAGCACGGCCGCGTCGCCCGGCCGGCCCGCGCCGGCGATGCCGACCGCCACGGCGTCCGGCCGCACGCCGGCGGCGGCGGACGTCTCCTCGGCCACGGCGTGCAGCACCTTCTCGACCGCGAGCTCGCCGTGCGTGCGGAGATTCGCGCCGCCGCCCGAGGCCTCCGCGACGACCCGGCCGTCCTCCGTCGCGAGGAGCGCCCGCGTCTTCGTGCCGCCCGCGTCGATGCCGAGGACGTGCCGCATCGCGCGCTTCAGCTCTCCCCGAGCCGGCGGCGCAGGAAGGGAACGAGAACGAGGCCGGGAATCGCGAGCAGGAACGTGTAGGCGAAGAACGGCGCATAGCCGAAGCGGCTCGCCGCGAAGCCGCTCGCGGCGCCGGCGACGTGGCGCGAAAGGGAGAAGAGCGCGGAGATGAGCGCGTATTGCGTCGCCGCGTGCTCCTTGTCGCAGAGCCGCATCATGAACGTCAGGAAGCAGGCCGTCCCGAGCCCCTGCCCGAACGACTCGAGGACCGACGCGGCGTAGATCGCCGGCCGGCCGGCGGACAGCGCCGCGCAGACCGCATAGCCGAGGTTCGGCAGGACCTGCGCGATGCCGAGGACGAAGAGCGCCCGCAACAACCCCCAGCGGGTCGTCAGGAATCCGCCGAGAAGCGCGCCGAGGATGGTGAAGAGGATGCCGAGTGTCGTCGAGACGAGCCCGATCTCCTTGAGCGTCAGGCCGCGGTCCACCCAGAACGGCTTGATCATCGGCGTGATGGCCTGATCGCCGAGCTTGTAGAGGAGGAGGAAGGCCACCGCCGCCGCCGCGCCGGGCTTCGCGAGCCAGTCGGCGAGCGGCTTGAAGAATCGCCGCCGCTCCTCGCGCCGCAGCTCCGCTTCGGGCGCGCGCAGGATGACGGGCGCGAGCAGCGCCAGCAGCGCTCCGGCCGCGAACCACATCCTCGACCAGCCGAGAATCCCGGCGCCGACCACGATCCCTCCGCCGCTCGCGATCATCGCGACGCGATAGGCCGCGACGCGGATGCCGTTGGCGGCCCCGACTTCCTCCTTCGGCAGGATCGCGATCGTGTGCGCGTCGATCGCGATGTCCTGCGTGGCGGACGCCACGGTGAAGAGAAGGAGCACGCCCCAGAAGACCGTCGAGGGATGCGACGCGTCGAAGAGCGGATGGAGGGCGAGGAGCGCCGCCATCACCAGGAGGCACACGGCGATCCAGGTCCGCCGATCGCCGTACCGGTCCACGAGCGGCGCCCACAGCGGCTTGAGCGTCCACGGCATCCCGAGGAGGGCCATGAGCCCGATCTCCTTCAGAGAGACGCCGTGCGAGCGGAAATAGACGCTCCAGACCTCGAGAAAGACGCCGTACGGGAAGCCCTCGGCGAAGTACAGAATGGCGACCCACCACATCCGGCGGCGAAATCCGGGAGATCGGACCGGCGCGGCGATCGGCGGGGCGGGCTCCTCGGCCAAGCGCTCGTAGTTTCGCCGACGGCGGACGGGTTGTCATCTAGAATCCGCGCCCGGAGGCCGAATGAAACGCACCGTCTTCGCGACTCTGATGCTGTCTCTCGCGCCGCTTCTCGGGGCGCAAGCCGCCGCCCCGAATCCGGCGCTCGCTCCGCTCGACGCGCTCTATCCCGACCTCGAGAAGTTCTACGTCGATCTCCACCAGAACCCCGAGCTCTCGTTCCACGAGGAGAAGACCGCCGCGAAGCTCGCCGAACGCCTGCGCGCGCTCGGCTACGACGTCGCGACGGGCGTCGGGAAGACCGGCGTCGTGGCCGTCATGAAGAACGGCGCCGGCCCGACGGTCCTCGTGCGCGCCGACATGGACGCGCTGCCCGTCGAGGAGAAGACCGGCCTCGCGTACGCGAGCCAGGTCACGGCGAAGAACGACGCCGGCGAGACGGTCCACGTGATGCACGCCTGCGGGCACGACACGCACGTGACCTCGCTCGTCGGCGCGGCGACGCTGCTCGCCCGGGCGAAAGCCGCGGTGGCGCGGCACGCTCGTACTGATCGGCCAGCCGGCCGAGGAGGGCGGCGGCGGCGCCCAGGCCATGATCAAGGACGGCCTGCTGACGCGGTTCCCGAAGCCGGACGTCGCGATCGCGCTCCACGACAGCGCGTCGCTCCCCGCGGGACAGATCGGCGTCGTCTCGGGCTTCGCGCTCGCCAACTCCGACTCCGCCGACATCACCATCTACGGCCGCGGCGGCCACGGCTCGGCGCCGCAGTCGACCGTCGATCCGATCGTCATCGCCGCCCGCACCATCCTCGCGCTGCAGACGATCGTGTCGCGCGAGAACGATCCCCAGGATCCGGCGGTCGTCACCGTCGGCTCGATCCACGGCGGGACGAAGCACAACATCATCCCGGACGAGGTGAAGCTCCAGCTCACGATCCGGTCTTACAGCGACAAGACCCGGCGGCATCTTCACGAGGCGATCGCGCGCATCGTGAAGGCCGAGGCCGCGGCGGCCGGCGCGCCGAAGGAGCCGCTCGTCAAGATCGAGGACGGCTACAACGCGACCTACAACGATCCGGCCCTGGCGCGGCGCCTGATCGCGACCTTCGGCGCCGCCTTCGGCAAGGACCGCGTCGTCGAGCCACGACCCATCATGGGAGCCGAGGACTTCGGCGATATCGGCAAGGCGGCCGGCGTCCCGTCGGTCATTTTCTGGCTGGGCGCCGTCGAGAAGTCGAAGTGGGACGCCGCGCAGGGGGATCCGACGAAGCTGCCGTCGCTCCACTCGTCGCTCTGGGCGCCCGACAAGGAGCCGACCCTGAAAACGGGAGCGGCGGCGCTGACCGTGGCGGCCCTCGATCTTCTGGGGAAGCCTTGACCTTTGTGCTTTAGGATTTCGCCATGGCGACGGTACGACCGCTGAAACGGTCCCGAGGCGGCGCGACGCCGGCGCGGCCGCGGCCCGAGGGTCAGAGATTTGCCGACGCCGCCGCGCTCTACGGAATCCCGAACTGGGGAAAGGGCTTCTTCGCCGTATCCGACGACGGCGATCTGCTCGTGCTTCCGACGCGCGAGGCGTCGCGCGGCGTGGCCCTTCGAGAGATCGTCGAGGAGATGCGGCGGCGCGGCTTCACGACGCCGCTCGTCGTTCGGTTCCCGCAGATTCTCTCGGCGGCGGTCGCCAATCTGAACGAGGCCTTCCGACGAGCCATCGCGGAATACGGATATCCCTCCGTCTTCCGCGGCGTCTTCCCGATCAAGGTCAACCAGAAGCGCGTCGTCGTCGAGCACGTCATCGAGGCGGGCCGCCCCTACGGCTACGGCCTCGAGGCCGGGTCGAAACCGGAGCTTCTCGCGGCGATCGCCGCCGACCTCTCCCCCGACAGCCTCATCACCTGCAACGGCTACAAGGACGAGACCTTCATCCGCATGGCCCTGAACGCCCTGCGGATGCAGAAGAAGGTCGTCCTGATCCTGGAGAAAGTCTCCGAGCTGGAGCACATCCTCGACGTGGCGCGCGCGCGCGGCGTCCGCCCGATGCTCGGCATGCGGTCGAAGCTCTACGCGCGCGGGTCGGGCAAGTGGGCCAAGTCGGGCGGCGAGGCCGCGAAGTTCGGTCTCACGACGCCCGAGATGCTCGAGGCGGTCAAGATCCTGAAGTCGCGCCGGATGCTCGACTGCATGGCCATGCTGCACTTCCACATCGGCTCGCAGATCACCGACATCCGCAAGATCAAGGAGGCGATCCGCGAGGCCGGGCGCGTCTACGCGAAGCTGCGCGCGCTGGGCGTTCCCATCCAGTACCTCAACCTCGGCGGCGGCCTCGGCGTGGACTACGACGGCTCGAAGACCGCCTTCGATTCCTCGATGAACTACTCGGTGCAGGAGTACGCCAACGACGTCGTCTACACGATCCTCCAGATCTGCGAAGAAGAGAAGGTGCCGCCGCCGGTCCTCGTGACCGAGTCGGGCCGCGCCGTCACGGCCTATCACTCCGTCTTCATCACCAACGTGCTCGACGTCGCCGACCGCATCGAAAAGGGCGTGAAGGTGCGCGTCTCGCACGCCGACCCGAACGTCATCCAGGAGCTCGCCTCGGTCCTCGACACGGTCAACGCGAAGACGCTGCGCGAGAGCTACCACGACGCGCTCCAGTACAAGGAGGAGCTCTTCACGCTCTTCAACCTGGGCCACCTGTCGCTCGAGGACCGGTCGAAGGGCGAGATGCTCTTCTGGCAGATCTGCGAAAAGATCCACCGCGACCTGAAGACTCTCAAGGAGATCCCGGAAGAGTTCGAGGACATGGAGACGATGCTCGCGGACAAATACGTCCTGAACTTCTCCGTCTTCCAGTCGCTGCCGGACATCTGGGCGATCGACCAGCTGTTCCCGATCCTGCCCATTCACCGTCTGAACGAGAGACCGACGGAGTTCGGCACGATCGCCGACATCACCTGCGACTCCGACGGCAAGATCGAGAAGTTCATCGACCTGCGGGACATCAAGGAGACGCTCCCCCTCCACACCGTGCGCGCCGGAACGCCGTACTACATCGGCGTGTGCCTCATGGGCGCCTACCAGGACGTCCTCGGCGATCTGCACAACCTGTTCGGCGAGGCGCACGAGGCGATCGTCACGGTGGACGAGCAGGGAAAGGCGCGGATCGACGACGTGCTGCCGGGCGAGTCGTGCGAGCGCGTGCTCTCATACATGAACTACAGCGAGGAGGAGCTCCTCGACTCGATCCGCCGCCAGCTGCGGCGCGTCGCGGGACGGCCGATCAAGAAGGACGAGGTCGAGGCGATCGCCCGGGACTTCGAGGACGTCTTCCCGAAGTACACCTACCTCGAGAGGTAGCGGGCCGGTGCGGCAACTCGTCTCGAGCGGCGCGCCCTGGGAGCCGATCGTCGGTTACTCGCGGGCGGTGCGCGTGGGCAACCACGTGCACGTCTCCGGCACGACGGCCACCGGGCCGAAGGGCAACGTCCTCGGGCTCGGCGACCCGTACGCGCAGGCCGTGCAGACGCTCAAGAACATCGAGGCCGCCCTCGAGAAGGCCGGCGCGAAGCTCTCGGACGTCGTCCGCACGCGAATCTACGTCGTCGACATCGCCGACTGGGAGAAGATCGGGAAGGCGCACGGCGAGTTCTTCGGCGCGATCCGGCCCGCGACGTCGATGATCGAGGTATCGCGCCTGATCTCGCCCGAGATGCTCGTCGAGATCGAGGCCGAGGCGATCATCGAAGCGTAGCCGCTCCGTAGAGTCGATACGCGGCCGCGCGCCGCCGGAACGCCTCGAGATCGCTTTTCCAGGAGGCCACGATGCGCTCTGGGGGCTCCCCGGCGTCGAAGAGCGCGAACGCCTTTCGGTTGGCGAGAAGGACGTCGAGCTTCGAACGGTCCCACGTGCCGGCGTACAGGTCGCGCAGGGCCACGGCGATCTCGAGGCCGAGCCGGACGGGGCGCAGTCGTTCGCGATCCGTGACCGTGAACCGCACGCCGCCGCAGCGCTCGCCGCCGAACGGCGCGGCGCTCGGCACGAAGTGGATCGGCGTGAAGCGGACGCCGGGGAGACTTCGCGCCGCGAGCACGCGCGCGAGGCGCGCACCGTCGAGCCAGGGAGCGCCGACGAGCTCGAACGGGGATTCGGTGCCCCGCCCGACGGAGAGGTTCGTCGTCTCGAGAAGCGCGATCCCGGGATAGAGCGTCGCCGCCGCGAGCGAGCGGAGGTTCGGCGATGGCGCGATCCACTCGAGCCCCGTCTCGTCGTACCAGAGGCCGCGCGACCAGCCCCGCAGCGGCACGACGGTCAGGTCGGCACCAACTCCGCGTTCCGCGTTGAAGAGCCGGGCGAGCTCGCCGACGGTCATTCCCGTGCGGATGGGGATCGAGTGGTAGGCGGTGAACGAGAGCCGGTCGGCGTCCGCGAGCGGTCCCTCCGACTCCACGCCGCCGATGGGATTCGGCCGGTCCAGCACGACGACCGGCCGGCCGGCGCGCGACGCCTCCTCGAGGACGTACCCCAGAGTCGTGAGGTACGTGTAGAAGCGCGCGCCCGCATCCTGCACGTCGAAGACGACCGCGTCGAGGCCGTCGAAATCCTCGGGACGCGGCCGGCGCCGCGCGCCGTACAGCGAGACGACGGGAAGCCCCGTGGCGGGATCCGTGGCGTCGCCGACCTCGGCGTCCGCCGCCGACGCGAGACCGTGCTCGGGCGAGAAGAGGCGCACGAGCGTCACGCCGGCCTTCTTCGCCTCGGGCGACGTCAGGACCTCGGCCGTCGAGCGGTCGCCGCGCGCGCGCCCGCTCGCGTTCGTCACGAGGCCGACGCGCTTTCCGGCGATCGGCGAGAACCCCTCTGCCGCGAGCACGTCGATTCCCGCCAGGACCTCGCGCGGCCGCGGCACCCGTTCCTCGAGACGCCGCGCCGCCGCCCGCGTGTCGGGCTCGAGCGCCGCCGCCGTCACGGAGGCGACGACGCCGCGGAGCCTCCCGACGTCGCCCTTGCCCTCCGGGTGCACGCGGTTCGAGAGGAACACGACGAAAGTGTCCGAGGACGGATCGATCCAGAGCGACGTGCCGGTGAAGCCCGTGTGCCCGAACGATCCCGGAGGGAAGAGGTCGCCGCGGTTCTTCGAGTACGCGGTCTCGATGTCGAACCCGAGCGCTCGGACGTCGCCGTCGCCGAAATATCGCGGGCGCGTCAGGGCATCGACGCCGAGCGGCGAAAGGACTCGGACGCCCCCGAGCTTCCCGCCGGCGAGGATCATCCGGCAGAAGCGCGCGAGATCGTCGGCGGTCGAGAAGACGCCCGCGTGCCCCGCGACCCCGCCCAATGCGAAGGCGCGGGGGTCGTGCACCTCGCCCCGCAGCCAATGGTCGCGGTCGTCGCGCCGTTCGGTCGGCGCGATGCGCGCGGCGGGCAGGCCGTTCGCGACCGGCAGGAACGCCGTCTCGCGCATGGCGAGCGGACGGAAGATCCGATCCCGGGCGAACGCGTCGAGCGTTTGGCCGGACACGCGGCGCACGAGCTCGCCGAGAACTTCATATCCGACGTCCGAATAGACGAAGGCGGTCCCGGGCGGCCGCGCGAGCGGCTGGCGGAACTTGCGCGCGAAGATCTCCTCCGGGCTTCCGGTGTAGAGCTCCAGCGGATCGTCCGGCGGGAAGCCCGCGCGATGAACGAGCAGCTCCTCGACCGTCACCTTCGCCCGATCGCCGCCGTCGGGCGCGAAGTCCGGCAGATACCGGACGACCGGGTCTGCGAGGCGCACGCGCCCCTCCTCGACGAGGAGCAGCACCGCAGGCGCCGTCGCGACGACCTTCGTCAGCGACGCGAGGTCGAAGATGGTGTCGGCCGTCATCGGCTCGCGCTCCGGCGCGACGGCCCGCGCGCCCCAGGCCTGTCGCAGAACGACGCGGTTTCCGCGGCCGATGAGCACGACGGCGCCCGGCAGCTCTCCACGCCCGATCGCCTCTTCGACCGCCGCGTCGATGCGCGCGAGGCGAGCGGCCGAGAAGCCGGCGTCCACCGGGCGCGCGAGCGCCGCCGCGAGAAGCAGGGCCGCCGTCAACTCGCTTTCCCCGCCGGCTTCGAGATTCCCGCACCGCGCGCCGCGATCCCGGGAATCGAGATCGGGAGACGTCCGCCGACCGCCGCCTGACCGAAGAGGGCGCGCGCGGCGGCGACCTGCCCGTCGGCCTGGCTCCCGTACGCCGCCAGCATCGTGCGGACGCCGGGCAGCTCGGCGAGCACGTACGGCGATCCGAACGAGACGGCCACGACGCGCGCTCCCGAGGCGGCAAGCCTCTCGACGGCGTCGCGGGCGAGCGTGGGCGTCGCGATCGAGCCCCTCCCGCTCTGGACGCGGACGAAGAGACAAACGAGGACGGCGTCGGCGCCCCGCGCGGCCTCGAGGATCGGCGGGACGTCCGCCTCGACGGAGCGATTGTCGAGGGAGAACGCGCGCGGCGACTCTCCGGAGCGGGATCGCAGCTCGCGCGCGAAGTCGCCCCCGATCCGCTCCGGGCCGACCGTCACGTTGACCTGGACGAACCGCGCACCGGTTCGGAGCGGCAGAACGCCCGGCTCCTCCCGCACGAGCGTCAGCGAACGGCGCGCGATCTCCTCGGCGAGAGCCCGGTGATCCGGGCGGTCCACGACGCGGAAGATCTCCGCCGGGCTCGTCCGCGGGACGCCCGCGAAGCGCTTGACCTCGAGGATCCTCCGGACCGAGGCGTCGAGGCGCTCGCGCGAGATGCGGCCCGACGCCACGGCCTGCCGCACCGCGGCGATCGCGCGGTCGACGTCGGGCGACTTGGGGATCTGATCGGCGCCCGCCAGGATCGCGCGGACGGCCGCTTCGCCCGGATCGTAGTGATCGACGAGCGCGCCCATGTCCATGGCGTCCGTCACGACGAGCCCGGAAAAGCCGAGGCGGTCGCGGAGGAGACCGGTCGTAACTGCCGCCGACAGCGAAGCGGGGACCGTCGCGTCGCGGGCCACGTCCCCGGCGTCCTGCGTGTACGGGTTCTCTCGGACGCCTTCCGGCCTGGCCGGGGCGGGCGAGGGGTCGAGCGCCGGGACGGCGAGATGCGCGGTCATGATCGCCTGCACGCCGGCGCCGATCGCCGCGCGAAACGGCGGCAAGTCCCGGCGATCGATCTCGTCGGCGGTGGCCGAAAGGATCGGGAGCGACCGATGCGAGTCGGTGCGCGTGTCGCCGTGCCCGGGAAAGTGCTTGGCCGTCGCGACGACGCCCGCCGCCTGGACGCCGCGCACGAAGGCCGCGACGAACCGGGCGACGCCCTCCGGGTCCTCGCCGTAGCTGCGCACGTTGATGTTTGGGTTCTCGGGATCGCTGTTGACGTCGGCGACCGGCGCATAGACCTGGTTGACGCCGACGGCCCTCGCCTCCTCCGCGACGATCCGGCCCTGCCGCTCGGCCAGCGACGGATCGCCCGTCGCGGCGACCGCCATCGGCCACGGCCAGTCCGTCGTGTCCGCAAATCGCATCCCGAGCCCCGTCTCGAGATCCGCCGAGACGAGCAGCGGCACGCGGGCGGCCGACTGCAGCCGGTCGTTCAACCAGGCCGTCTCGTAGACGTTCTCCGTCTGGTACCAGAGGATCCCCCCGACCCGGTTCTCCCGCACCTGGCGGAGCAGCTCGCGGTAGTCGGCCGACTGTTCGTTCAGGAAGACCCCGCGCGCGGCGTAAACGAAGAGCTGGCCGATCTTTTCGTCGAGCGTCAGGTCGGAGGGACCGACGGCCATGGTCGCGCAGCCGACCGAGACGGCCAGCGCGAGGACCAGGCCGCCCCACCCTCTTCGCACCGCAAAGAGTCTAGTTCTTCCGACGGACTTCAAATAGATTTAGCCCAAACAGTCTTGGACCTTTGACAGTCTGCGGCTCGAAGCTTCATTCGAGGAGGAGGATCGCTCATGAGTATCCGTTTGCGCCGTCTTCGTCCGAACCGTCCTTGCCTCGCGGCGGCCGCGCTCTTCGCGGTCGGCGCGGCTCTACTCGCTCAGACCGACGTCACGACCGGCCGTATCTCCGGGACCGTCAGGGACGCCGATGGCAAGGCGCTGCCGGGAACGACGGTCGAGGCACTCAACCAGGGCACCGGCCTGAAGTCCGCGTCGTTCACGCGTTCCGACGGTTTCTACCAGATCATCAACCTTCCGACAGGGATCTACACGATCACGGCGACGGTCTCGGGCTTCAAGCCGGCGAGCCGTCCCGACGTCCGGCTCGACATCGGGAAGGCGCCCACCGTGGATTTCCGCCTCTCGCTCGCGACCGTGCAGGAGTCGGTGACCGTCTCCTCGCAGACGCCGCTGATCGAGGTGACGAACACCACGGCCTCGACCACGATCCAGACCCAGCAGATCAAGACGCTTCCCCTGAACGGGCGCAATTATCAGGATCTCGTGCTCCTGACGCCGGAAACGCGAAAAGATCCCGAGAGCCGCGGGACCGTCCTCGTCTCGGGGCAGCGCGGCATCAACACGAACACCACGCTCGACGGAATGGACTTCGACAACGGGTTCTTCGGCGGCACGTTCGGCTCGGCGGAGGGCCGCGCGCCTCTCGCGGTCTCGCAGGAATCCATCAAAGAGTTCAGCGTCATCCGCAACGGGGCGTCCGCCGAGTTCGGTCCGTCCGGCGGCGGCGCGATCAACCTGATCACCAAGAGCGGGACCAACGACTTCCACGGGTCGGGCTTCTACTACAACGAGCCCCACGCCACGACCGCCAACCTCGCCAACGGTCTCGAGCCGCCGGACCAGAAGAAGCAGCAGTACGGCGGATCGATCGGCGGCCCGATCCTCCATGACCACCTCTTCTTCTTCGCGTCCTACGACCAGCAGAAGCAGAACGTCGGGATTCCGGTCAACTCGGTCGTGCTCGATCCGGACATCGCGGCGACCTACCCGGCCTGGGAGTCGGATCCGACCTACGTCCAGACGCAGGACGGCCGCGTGCTGTTCGGGCGGATGGACTATCAGGCCTCGGCGTCGCAGCGGATCATGGCGCGGATGAACTACGCGCAGTACGACGGCGATCACGGCACCTCCTCTTCTCAGAGCCAGTCGAGCGGGCACAACGGAATCGAGGGCCTGCAGTCGCACGCCTACGTCGCCTCCTGGAGCGGCATGTGGGGAACGCACTTCCTAAACGACCTCAGCGCGCAGTACGTCGTCGAGCAAACGCCGCGCGCCGCGATTCCGCCGGATCTGCCCGAGATCCGGTACGGGAGCTTCAGCTTCGGCAGCTTTAGCTTCCTGCCGATCGTCTCGACCGCCGACCGCATCTCGTTCGGCGATTCCGCGACGTACCTGTCCGGCAACCACATCGTGAAAGTGGGCGCCGAGTACAACAAGACCTCCATCAATCAGATCTTCAAGGGCAACTGGCGCGGGGTCTACGTCTTCGCCGGGAACAACGAGCCGAACCTGCTCGCCGGAAAATGGACGCAATACTTCCAGTTCGGTGGGTTGAACGGCCTGACGGCCGACGAGGCCGGGACGGCGGCGTTCGCGCAGAAGGAGCTGGCGTTCTTCGCGCAGGACCAGTGGTTCGTCAGTCCGAAGCTCACCGTCACGTTCGGCGTCCGCTACGAGCGCCTCGACAACCCGGATCAGCCGATCCTCAACCCGAACAACGTCCTGGACAGCGGCCAGTACGCGCTGGACGGCCAGATCCCCGATCAGAACGACAAGTGGTCCCCCCGCGCCGGGCTCACCTACTCGCCCGACGAGAAGACCGCCGTCCGCTTCTCGCTCGGAAGGTTCTGGGCTCGGACGCCGGCGATCCTCTTCGCGCAGCTCTTCACGTCCAACGGACTCCGCGGCACGCAGTACACGATCAATGCGGGCGCCAACGGCCCGACCGATCCGCTTTCCCCGGGCTGGGGCGCGGACTTCGATCCGACGGGACTCGCCAAGATCGACTTCTCACAGGTTCCTAACCCGACGGGCCTCGGCGTCTTCACCACGAGCCCCGAGTATCAGGACCCGGTCACCAACCGATTCACGTTCGGCGTCGACCGGCAGGTCTTGACCAGCATGACGGCCGGAATCGAGGGGACGTACGCTCTGGCCCAGCACCTGGAGCGGTTGAACGATCCCAACCTCGTCTACGACGGGACGTTGTCGCCGATCAACGGTCAGCCGCACTACGCGCGCACGCGGCCGGATCCGTTCTACGGGCGCATCTCGACGTACACGACCGACGCCAAGTCGCGCTACTGGGGCATCACGGGGTACGTCTCCCAGCGCTTCACGAACGATCTCCAGTTCCTGCTCTCCGCGACCTGGTCCGAGGACAAGGACAACGACTCGAACGAGCGCAACTTCGCGGGCGCGCAGGCCGAGGACCTGCACAACCTCCAGAACAGCTTCAGCTGGTCCAACCGCGACCAGCGCTGGAAGGTCGCGGCCAACGCGAGCTGGAACACGCCGTTGTGGGGAATCCTCCTGGCCGGCACGTACCGCTACACGACCGGGTCGCCCTTCACGGCCACGACGGGCTCGGACGCCAACGGCGACGGCTTCTTCAACGACCGGCCGACGATCGGCGGCGTCCACTTCGTCCGCAATCAGTTCCGGCAACCCAACTTCTACGAGCTCGACATCCGTCTGGCGAAAACCTTCCCGATCGGCCCGGTCGGCCTGACGGCCATGGTCGAGTGCTTCAACTGCACCAACACCGGGAATCGCTTCGTGACGAACCTCGTCTGGGGAGACGGCCAAAGCCCGTCGTCCACCTTCGGCCTGGTCAACGGCGTGTCGACCCTCCCCCGGACCCTTCAATTCGCGGGACGCGTGGACTTCTAGCGAAAACCCCGGAGAGCTCTCGAGCTCGGACGAAGGGCGGGGGTCACCCCGCCCTTGTCTTTTCCACTTGGGGGGCGCAATCGGGGGCGGCACCGGCTGCGACCGGAACGGCCCAAGCCGCCGGGGATGGCGCTTCCTCCTCCGGGCCTTTGGGCTGTAGACTCCTCCGTTCAGGGAAGGTATCGCGTGCAGGCGCCGGGGAAACTCGGCGCCTTCCCTTTTATGCGGCGGGAGTCGTCGCGGACTCGACGAGGGCGAACGACTTGTTCGTCGCGTCGAGCGCGGCTTCGACGCCGAGCGGGATCGTGGCCTTCTCCTTCGTGTGCCCGAACACGAGACCGGCGAGCACCGGCTTGCCGAGGTTGCCGAGCAGATCGTCGAGGAGCTCCGACATCGACAGGTTGATCTCGAAGCCCGATCGCGACGGCTCGCAGTCCGTGCAGGTGCCCCAGACGATCCCCGCCGCGTCGGCGAGCTTCCCGGCGAGCGCGAGCTGCACGAGCATCCGGTCGATGCGGTACGGCGCCTCGCCCGTGTCCTCGAGGAGGAGGACCTTCCCTTTCGTATCGATCTCGTAGGGCGTGCCCATCGTCGTCGAGACGAGCGTGAGATTTCCCCCGACGGTGCGCCCGCGGGCGGCGCCCGGCGATACGGTATGCCGCGGAAACTCCGGCGCGAGCGGATCCGTCTCCGGCGGGTTCTCGATCGTGCCGATCGGATCGGCCGAGAAGAGCGCCTTGCGCAGATAGCCGAGCGTCCACTCGGGCAGCGCCGAGACCGCGACGGGCCCGTGAAACGTCACGAGGCCCGCGAGCCTTCCGAGCGCGAGGTGGAGTCCCGTGATGTCGGAGTAGCCGAGGAGGATCTTCGGGTTCCGGCGGACGAGGCCGTAGTCGATCCGGTCGAGGAGCCGCTCGGTGCCGTAGCCGCCGCCCAGGCAGAAGACCGCCGCGACCTCGGGATCCTCGAACATCGCGTGCAGATCCGCCAGGCGCTCCGCCTCCGAGCCGGCGAGATAACCCCGCCGCGACCGGACGTTGCGGCCGAACTTGCACTTGAGGCCGAGCGACGCGAGCCGCGGCGCGACCGCGTCGAGCTCCCACAGATCGAAGATGTAGGAGGACGGCGCGATGAGGCCGACGGTGTCGCCTGCCTTCAGCGCCCGGGGCTTGAGGCGCGGAATCGCCGCCTCGAGCGCCGGTGTCTTCTTCTCGGGCGCGGCAAGAAGAGCGCCGCTCGCCGCCAGGCCCGCCGCGGAGAGGAACTGGCGGCGCGAGGCTGGCCGGCTGGCGGTCGCTTCGCGACCGGCCGGCAGAGTTTCGAAACGGGAGCCTTTCACTTCGGCGCGAGTTCCTGGAGTGACTTTCTCCGAGCCGCCTCGAAGTCCGGCCGGCAGGCGGTCGCTTTGCGACCGGCCGGCAGAGTTTCGAAACGAGGGCTTCTCATTTCGGCGCGAGCTCCTGCAATGACCGTCTTCGCGCCGCCTCGAAGGCTGGCCGGCAGGCGGTCGCTTTGCGACCGGCCGGCAGAGTTTCGAAACGAGGGCTTCTCATTTCGGCGCGAGTTCCTGCAGCGACTTTCTCCGAGCCGCCTCGAACTCATCGCCTCTCCGCCAGAATGGCATTCCCTGAGCGTTGGCGATCTTCGCACCGAGGAAGAAGTCGAGCTGCAAGTCATCGATCGCGCCCGACAGATCCCAAGTGTCGCGGTACTCGTCGGACGGCTGGTGATAGTCGGTCGCCTCGAACTTCTCGATCTGTTCGCGTCCCCAGCCGGGCGGGCGGCCGATGAAGTCGGTGCCCTCCGCGAAGAACGCCGCCGGGACGCCGGCCTTGGCGAGATTGAACTGGTCGGACCGGTAGAAGGACCCGCGGTCGGGGAACTGGTCCGGCTTGACGATCCGGCCCTGCGTGCGCGCAAGCGCGACGATGAGACCGTCGAGACTCGACTTGCCGAATCCGATCATCGTCACGTCGTGCGTCTTTCCGAAGATGTTCAGGCCGTCGATGTTGATGTTCGCGGAGATGCGCCCGGCCGGGACCGGCAGGTGCTTCGCGAGGTACTCGGATCCGAGCAGGCCCTGCTCCTCCGCGGTGACGGACGCGAAGTAGATCGTGCGCTTCGGCACGGCCGGCAGCGCCGTGTATGCCTTCGCGATCGCGAGGAGCGCCGAGACGCCCGACGCGTTGTCGAGCGCGCCATTGTAGATGGCGTCCTCGCCGGGCTTGGCGCCCTCCTTGATGCCGAGGTGGTCGTGGTGAGCCGTGTAGAGGACCGCCTGCTCCTTGAGCCTGGGGTCGGAGCCCTCGAGCTTGCCGATGACGTTGCCGCTTTCGACCTGCCGGATCTCGCTCGTCAGCGCGAGCGACACCTTGACGCCGAGCGGCACGGGCTTGAAGTCCCGCTTCTCGGCGGCGGCCCGAAGCTGGTCGAGGTCCTTGCCGCCGAGCGCCGCGATCTTCTTGCACGCCTCGTCGGTCGCCCACGCCTTGATCTGAACGCGCGGATCGCCCTCGTACGGCAGCTCGTACTTGGAGCCCCCCCAGGACGTCTGCACGACCTGCCACGGATATCCGGCCGAATGGGTGGTGTGGATGATGATCGCGCCGACGGCGCCGGCCTTTCCCGCCTGGTAGTACTTGTAATCCCAGCGGCCGTACCAGAGGCGCGTCTTCCCGGCGAAGAGCCGCGGGTTGTTCTCCGGATCGTTGTTCATCATCAGGAGGACCTTGCCCTTCAGGTCCATTCCCTTGTAGTCGTCCCAGTGGTACTCGGGCGCCACGATTCCGTACCCGACGAAGACGATCTCGGCGTCGTCGATCCGGACCTCGGGATTCTGCATTCCGGGGAACGCCACGAAATCGGCCCGGGACTGGAGGTCCACGGACTTGCCGCCCCCCGTGACCGTCATCGTGTCGGGCACCTTCGACGTGATCGAGACGAGCGGCACCTTCTGCACCCAGCCTCCGTCGGGCGCGCCGGGCTGCAGTCCCAGCGCCTCGAGCTCCGTCGCGACGTATTCGCGCGCGAGCGCGTCGCCCCGCGTCGAGGGGCCGCGGCCCTCGAGCAGGTCCGACGCCAGGAACTCCACGTGCGCGCGCAGGAGCTCGGGCGTGATGACCGCGGCGGCCTTTCGCTCGTCGACGCTGATGAGACCCGGCGGGGCCGACGCCGGTGGCGCGGCGAGGAGGCTCGAGGCGGCGAGAGTGGCGGCGAGAAGAGTCACGGTGTCCTCCTCCGAAGGCGGCGGGACGGTACCACCGCGCGTTCCGGACGGTCAACGAGCCGCCGACGAAGCGTCACTTCGCGGCGGCGGGGCGCTCGTGGGGCATCGGCTTCCGGGGGAGCATGTCGGGCCGGGTCGCGGCGTTCCAGGCGAAGCTCGCAACGACGACGGCCGCCTGCATCAGGTCCTCGCGCTGGAGGCGCTCATACGTATCGAGGTTCGTGTGGTGCGTGCGCGTCTCGTACTCGATCTCGTCCTGAATGAACTGGAACCCCGGCAGGCCGACGGCGTCGAACGACTCGTGGTCCGTGCCGCCGGTGTCGCGCATCGTGACCGTCGTGACGCCGAGGTCCTTGAGCGGCGCGATCCAGCTTTCGAAGATCGGCACGACCGCCGCGTTTTCCTCGGTGTAGATGCCGCGGATCTTGCCCGTGCCGTTGTCTACGTTGAAGTAGGCGGCGAGCTTCGCGTGCTCGGGCTTCGTCGTGATGGGCCACGTTTTCTTCCGGAGGAAGTCGGGCAGCTTCAGCTGCTCGGGATCGGTGACCGGCGGGCGCGTCGCGAAGTGGTCGGCCACGTAGGCCTCCGACCCGAAGAGCCCCTGCTCTTCGCCGCTCCAGAGCGCGATGCGGATCGTGCGGCGCGGCGCGACGTTGAGCGACTTGAGAATGCGCATCGCCTCCATCATGACGACGGAGCCGGCGCCGTTGTCCGTCGCGCCCGTGCCGGCGTGCCAGGAGTCGAGGTGCGCCCCGAGCATCACGACCTCGCCCTTCTTGTCGCTGCCGGGGATCTCGCCGATCGCGTTCCACTGCGTCGTGACGCCGTCCAGGAAGTGCGCGCGGACGTCGAGCTCGAGTTCCACGGGGACGTCGCGGTCGAGCAGGCGCGAAACGCGCCCGAAGTGCTCCGCCGACATGACGAGCTCCGGCAGCAAGTCGACTTCGTTCGTCTTCCATCCCTCCGCCGCCCCCTGCACGGCGAGCGAGTTCTCGCGCCGGCTCGGCGTGACGATCGCCAGGGCCTTCTCCTGCGCGAAGAACTTTCCCGCGGCGCGATACAGCTCACGCCGCTTCCGGTACGCCTCGCGGTCGTAGCGGCCCGGCCGGCCCGGAATCTCGTACTCGAAGAGCTCGGCGAGCTCCTTGTCGTCGTACCGAGCGGATTCGCCCTTGTCGTGCGTCTTGATCTCCGGCAGGTCGCCGAAGAAGACGATCTTTCCGGCGAGCTTGCCCTTGTACTTCTCGAGGTCCTCCTTCGCGTCGGCCTTCACGCGCACCGCGCTCGCGCGCACGGCCCCGTTGGTTCCCGGCGTCCAGGCCTCGGGCAGGGCGAGCAGCTCCGCCCGGTCCGGCGTAACGAGACGCACCGTGCACGCCTCGTACTCCCAGCCGCGTCCGAACGGACCCCAGGTCTCCGGGTGCGCGTTGGCGAGTCCCCAGGAGGTGAACTTCTTCTCGGCCCAGTCATCGGCCTTCTTCATGTTGGGCGAGCCCGTCAGCCTCGGCCCGACGCCGTCCATGAGCTCGCTCGCGAGCGCCATGACTTCCGAGTGGCGGAAGCCCTCGTCGCGGATCCGCGTGAGGACGTCGAGATCGACCCGTTCCTGCGCGCCCGCGGGCGGCGCGGCCATGGCGAGGCCGAGGACGGCAAGGGCGGCCAGACGCGGTTTCTTCAAGTGCGACCTCCTGTGGCGCAAACCCGCGGACGCTACCACGGAGGGGAAGACGAAAAAAACGGGCGCGGCCTTACGGCGCGACGAAGAGCGAGAGGGCGAACCGGGCATCCGGCTCGATCCACTGCCCCGCCGGGCGGAACCCTGCGGTCGAACCCAGGCGCAGGACCTCGACCGGCTCGTACTTGTAGGAGCTTTCGGTCCAGATCGTCTCGCCGGCCTCGAGCGAGAGCCCGAAATCCGCGCGCGGGATCGTGACGTCCTGGTCCCGGCGGGAGACGAGGTGCATCTCGACACGCCGCTCGCGTGCGTTCCAGAGCGCCCGATGGTCGAAGGCGGCGAGGTCGAAGTCGGCGAAGAGCTCCGTGTTGATTCGACGCAGCAGGTTCTTGTTGAAGGCCGCGGTGACCCCGAGCGGATCGTCGTAGGCCAGGAGCAGCTCGGCCTCGGGCTTCACGAGATCCGCGCCGAGGAGAAGCGCGTCCCCCGGTCGCAGCGCCGCGCGGATCTCCTCGAGGAAGAGCTGCGAGTTGGGCGGATCGAAGTTGCCGACGTTCGAGCCGAGGAAGAGCACGAGCAGAGCCGAGCCCTCCGGCCGCTCGCGCGCCGCGCGCCGGAGGCCCTCTTCGTAAGTCGCGCGATGGCCGACGACCGAGACGTGCTCGATCTTGCCGAGGGTCTTCTCCGAAAGCTCGAGGGCGGCCGGCGAGATGTCGATCAGGTGGATCGGGATCGGCTGCTGCCGCTCGCGCAGCTGCCGGGCGATGAGGGAGACCTTCTCGCCGCTGCCGCAGCCGAGCTCGACGAGCGTCACCGGGCCCTGCACGCCCGCGACCATCTCGGTTCCCCATCGCGAGAGAAGCCTCCCCTCGGCCCGCGTGATCCGGTACCACGGCAGCAGGCAGATCGCCTCGAAGAGGGCCGAGCCGAGCGCGTCGTAGAGGTACTTCGACTGGAGCTGGCGCGGCGAGAGCTGCAGGTCGCGCCGCACGTCTTCGGCGAACGCGCGGACGGCCTCCTCGGGCGGTGCGGCGATGCGCGAGGGAAGCGTCATGCGGATCCCTTCACGCAGCGGAAGGTCGCGTACACGTAGGGATAGTTGCCGCGAAACCAGTTGCGGAAGGTCGGCCGCAGGAGCTCGCGCGCCGTGACGGGCGAGGCGCCCTTCATCACGAAGTGCTTCCCGTCGAAGAAGTCCGAGGAATAGACCGGGTACGACGCCATCGGCTCGAATCCCGGGAAGCCGGCGAAGACGCTGGACGTCCACTCCCATCCGTTGCCGACGAGATCGTGCACGCCCCAGGCGCTGGCGCCCTTCGGAAACGATCCCACCGGAACCGGATCGGCGCGGCGGAAGTCGAAGTTGCCGCGCGAGCCGTCGGGCGGCTCGTCTCCCCAGGGATGGCGGCGCTCGTGCCCCTCCGGCGTGCCGTAGGCCGCGCGCTGGAACTCGGCCTCCGTCGGAAGACGGCGTCCGCGCCAGCGCGCGTAGGCGGAGGCCTCGGCCTGCGAGACGTACACCGGCCACGCCTCCGGCAGCGGCACGCGCTCCCACATGCCGCGCCAGAACCAGCGGCCGTTCTCCTTCTCCCAGAAAGCCGGGCACGAGACGTCCTGCTCGACGCGCCACGCCCAGTCCTCGGGCGCCCACAGATCTTCGCGCCGGTAGCCTCCGGCCTCGACGAACTCGAGGTAGTCGCGGTTGGTCACGTCGTGGACGTCGATCTCGAAGGCCGGCACGTCCTCGACGCGCGCCGGGAACTCGTTGTCCCAGCCGAATGGAATGGCGCCCGGCGCCGCGCCGAGGGTTGCGCAGCCGGCGGGCACCCGGACGCTGGCCCGAGCGGGCGGCGCGCCTCCGATGTCGAGGGCCGGCGTCCCGGCGGGCCGGATCTTCTTGTCGTACGGAAGGCGATGCCACATGTACGCGAGCGTCTCCTGGTGCATCGGCTCGTGCTCGAGAACCGTGAAGAGCGCGAGCCCGCGGGCGAGGACCGGATTCGCGTCGCGCGCGATGTCGCCCTGCGCGATGGCCTCCCCGACGCGGCGGTCGGCCTCGTCCGCGTAGCGCCGGATTTCCTCCCGCGCCGGCCAGCCGTTTCCCGCGGCTCCGGGGACGTGGGACTCGTCCTCCGGATCGATGCCGCGCTCGAAGAGCGTCTCGAGCCTCGGATCGACGCCCGGTTCGCCGAGCCCTCGCCGCAGGAGCGTGTTGACGCCGAAGGCCGGCAGATGCCCCTCGTAGAAGCAGATGGGGTTTCGCAGCGCGATGGGGCGGTCGTAATAGGCGCCGGGGGCAACGGAGGCGAAGATCTCCTCCGACCGGCGCCGGTTGCGCCGGAACCACTCGAGGCTGGCCGCGCGATCGATGCCCATCCCTCGGGTCGGCATGCTAAACCTATGCCTCCGCATCGGTGTTAGATTCCGGCACGCGGGCACGGCCTCGGGCCGTACCCGCCGCGCGCGCGAGCGCCGCGACCCCAACTGAGATCCGGAGGTCCCGATGAGCGAATCTGAAATCCCCATTCTGGCCGCGCCGGCGGGAGACGCCCCGTCCGCTCCCCCGCGGCGCCGGACGGCGCCCCGGGCCAAGGCATCTTCCGCCCGCCCGCGGACGGCGCGGCCCCGGTCCGCCGCGAAGCCGGCGCGCAAGAAGTCCGCGTCCGCCGCCCGCAGCTCGGGAAAGCGCGTCGAGCTCGCCGCGATGATTCGCGCGCTCGGGCAGAAGGCCGCGAAGGCGCGGGGCCAGATCACGGCCGCGTCCGCGGAGGGCTCGGAAGCCACGCGGCGCACCTGGAAGAAGGTCTCCGGGGCCTCGCGCCGGACGATCGAGAAGCTCGCCGCCGACTGGAAGGGTCTGGACCCGGCGCGCAAGGCGCAGGTCGTGGCCGCGCTCCTGACCGCGCTCGCCGCGGCGTCGGCGCCGCTCGTGCGGCGCGGGCTGAAGAAGCGTTAGCACTTTCGGCCGGGCACGCTTGAAGAGACTTCTTGGGGTCCTCGCGGCGGCGGCCTGTCTCGCGGCCGCGCTCGTCATGCGCGCGGCCTCCCCGGGCACGGAGCTCGCGCCGCCCTCGACGGGGGGCATCGCGGCGCTCGACCCGCTGCTCCACAAACTGACGAACAACCGCCGGCTGCTGATCGTCGGTGCGCACCCCGACGACGAGAACTCGCAGCTGCTCGCGGTCGTCTCGCGCAAGCTCGGCGGCGAGGCGGCGTACCTTTCGCTCACCCGCGGCGAGGGCGGCCAGAATCTGATCGGGGACGAGCTCGGCGTCGGCCTCGGCCTGATCCGTTCGCAGGAGCTCCTCGCGGCGCGCCGTCTCGACGGGGCGCGGCAGTTCTTCACCCGCGCCTACGACTTCGGCTACTCGAAGTCGCTCGACGAGGCTCTCCGCTTCTGGCCGAAGGCGACGCTCCTCGAGGACGCGGTGCGCGTGATCCGCCGCTTCCGCCCCCAGATCGTCTTCGTGACCTTCACGGGAACTCCGAGGGACGGGCACGGCCAGCACTCGGCGTCCGCCGTCGTCGCGCGCGAGGCGTACCGCGCGGCGGGCGACGCGGCCGCGTTTCCCGCCGGCGCCGACGACTCGCTCCCTCCCTGGACGCCGAAGACGCTGCTTCGCTCCAACTGGTTCGATCCGGACGGGGCGGGCGTTCCGATCCCGACCGGAGATCTCGATCCGCTGATCGGCAAGTCGTATCTTCAGATCGCGATCGCCTCCCGCAGCCTCCACCGTTCCCAGGGCACGGGCGCGATCCAACGGCCCGGCCCCGGCGAGACCGGCGCGATCTGGATGGACGGCGCGGGGAAGGACGGAAAGGAGCTTTTCGCGGGAGTCGACACGCGCCTGCGCTCGATCGCGGCGGAGATCACCGATCCGGCGCGCCGGGCCCGCGCCGAGGCGGCTCTCGATCGCGTGGAGGCCCGGGCCGTCGAGACGCGCCGCAACCTTTCGCCGGCGCGGCTCTCCGACGCCGTCGAGCCCATCGCGGCGATGCTCGCGGATCTGCGCGCGGCGCGGAGCGAGGCCGGCCCCGGTGACGGCGGCGCGGCGATGCTGATCGACGAAAAGACGTCCGCGGCGGAGGCGGCCCTCGCGGCGGCGGCCGACGTCACGATCGACGCGATCACCGAGACCGAGACCGCGTGTCCGACGGAATCCTTCGCCGCGACGGTCTCCGTCTGGAACGCGGGATCGCGGCCCGTCGTGGTGGAGTCCGTTGCGCTCGCGAGCCCGGACGGCTGGCAGGTTCCGGCGCCGTCGGCCGGCCGCGCCGTCGCGGCGGGCAAGCTCGAGGAGTGGAAGCTCTCGGCGACCGTGCCGGCCGGAGCCCGGCCGACCGTGCCGTACTTCCTCGAGAAGCCGCTGAAGGAAGCGATTTACGACTGGTCGCTCGCGTCCCCGGAGACGCGCGGCGAGCCGTTCCAGAAGCCGCCGCTGTCGGCCTTCGTGGACGCGCGCATCGGCGAGACGCACGTCCGCCTCTCGCGCGAGGTCACGCGGCGCATCCGCGACGAGGCCTTCGGCGAGATCCGGCATCCGCTTCGCGCCGTGCCGCGCGTCGAGGTGTCGGTGGATCCCGCGCTCCTCGTCTGGCCGATGGACCGCCCCGCTCCCCGCGCCCTCCAGGTCACGCTGACTTCCAACAGCGCGACCCCCGTCTCGGGCGCGGTCGAGGTCGCGACGCCTGCGGGATGGTCCGTGACCCGGCCGTCCTTCGCTCTCGCGAAGAAGGGGGACCGGGCGCTCGTCGAGATCCCGATCACGCGCGGCGCCGGCGCCGCCGCCGGACGATTCGAGCTGCCCGTCGCCGCGGTCGTGGACGGCGCGCGGCTCGACGAGGGCATTCGCCTCATCGACTACGAGCACATCCAGCCGACGCCCTTCCCGCGGTCGAGCGCCGCCGCGCTCACGGCGCTCGACCTGAAGCTGCCGCCGCTGCGCTCCGTGGGCTACGTGCGCGGCGCCTCCGACCGCGTGCCCGAGGCGCTCGCGGCCGTCGGTCTGCCGATCCATGTCCTGACGCCGGGCGAGCTCGACCGCGGCGACCTGTCGCGCTTCGACGCGATCGTCGTCGGCAGCCGCGCCTACGAGACCGAGCCGGCGCTCGTCCAGGCCAACGCGCGGCTGCTCGAGTACGTGCGCGGCGGCGGGCTCGTCGTCGTGCAGTACCAGCAGTATCCGTTCATCGACGGCGGCTTCGCGCCCGCGAAGCTCGAGATCGCGCGGCCGCATGACCGCGTGACCGACGAGACGGCGAAGGTCACGCTGCTCGACCCGAAACATCCGATCTTCACCGCGCCGAACGCGATCGGCTCCGCCGACTGGGACGGCTGGGTCCAGGAGCGCGGCCTCTACTTCGCGCACACCTGGGACGCGGCCTACACGCCACTTCTCGAAATGGCGGACCCCGGCGATTCGCCGCAGCGCGGCGGCCTGCTCGTGGCGCGCGTCGGAAAGGGCCGCTACGTCTACACCGGGCTCGCCTTCTTCCGGCAGCTGCCGGCCGGCGTCCCGGGCGCCTACCGCCTCTTCGCGAACCTCCTCGCCTGGCGGTAGGCCGGCTTCGCGAGCCGCTCTCCGCATGCGACAATTGTCGCGGGACCCGACACAACTCGAGGAGGAATGACGACGTGAGATCCGTTCGACCGGCAATCCTGCTGTTCCTGTCCGCCGCTGCCGCTTTCGCTCAGACCGAGGGCATCGCCGAATTCCAGGGATCGGTGCACACGGAAAGAGACAAGACCATCTCGTCGCACGGAAAGGTCTACATGTCCTCGGCGGCCGTGCGCGTCGAGTGGGAAACGGACCTGCGCGAGATGGCGAAGGAGCGCAACGCGTCCGGCAAGTCGGCCATGCCCGAGACCTTCCAGATGACGACCATTCAGAAGATGTCGGAGCCGGGCGTGATGTACTCGATCAGCGACAAGAACAAGACCTACGCCGTCGAAAAGCTCGACACCGAGCGCGCGAACACGAACGCGCGCGACCGGAAATGGAAGGTCGAGCGGCAGGGCCACGACAAGGTCGGCGGCATCTCCTGCGAGAAGGCGACCCTCACGGCCGAGGACGGAGATCAAACGGAGGTCTGCGTCGCGACGGACTGGAAGATCTCGTCGTCGTGGCTGCGCGCGTGGAACCGGCGCGAAGAGCAGGCCTCGCCCCTCCAGGCGCTGCGGGAGGCGGGCCTGACGGGATTCCCCGTGCGATGGATCTTCCGCCACAAGGGCGAGAAGGACTCCTGGTCGTCGATGGAGCTCGTGCGCTTCACGAAGCAGTCCGTCCCCGGCTCGGTCTTCGAGATTCCTCCGGGCTACCGGAAGGTGGACTCCATGTTCGAGACGTCGATGACTCCGGAGCAGGAGAAGGCGATGCGCGACGCCCGCCAGAAGATGATGGAGAACATGACTCCCGAGCAGCGCAAGCAGTACGAGGAAATGATGAAGAGGTACGCCCCGACGCCTCACAACTGAGACGCCGCCGCGATTCGGCCTGCCATAGAATCGCCGCGTTTGATGAAGCGCGCGCGAATCGTGTTCTTCGCCTCGGCCTTGCTGCTCGCCGCCGGCGCCGCCGTGGCGCCGGCGCAGGACCAAGCCACGGCGGCGCCCTCGCAAGCGACGCGCCGTCCGAAGATCGGTCTCGCCCTCGGCGGCGGCGGCGCGCGCGGCGCGGCGCATGTCGGCGTGCTTCGGGTCCTCGAGCAGCTCCACATCCCGATCGACTACATCGCCGGAACGAGCATGGGCTCGGTCGTCGGCGGCCTCTACGCGGTCGGCTACTCCCCCGACGAGCTCGAGAAGATCATCGGCAACGTCGACTGGCCGAACCTCTTCGTCGACGCTGCGCCGCGCCGCGATACGGTCTTCCGCTTCAAGGAGAACGAGTACCTCGTGCCGCCGGGCGCCACGGTGGGCATCAACCACGGAGTCACGCTGCCCGCGGGGCTCATCGCCGGACGCAAGCTGGGGTTCCTCCTGAACACGCTGACGCTCCCGGCGGCGAACGTCAGCAACTTCGATCGGCTGTCGATCCCCTTCCGGGCCGTCGCGACCGACGCCCGAACGGGCGAGGTCGTCGTGCTCGGGCACGGCAGTCTGCCGACGGCCATCCGGTCGAGCATGGCGATCCCGGTCGTCTTCACGCCGGTCCACTTCGAAGGACGGTCGCTCATCGACGGCGGCACGTCCCAGAACCTCCCGGTCCAGACCTGCCGCGCGATGGGCGCCGACATCGTCATCGCCGTCGACGTGGCGTCGTCGAGCGAGGTGCCGGCGCGAAGCGCCGCGGTCGGTGGCGGACATGCTGGGTCGTCTCATCGATCTGCCCCTGCTGCGCAACACTCAGGAGTCGCGGCCGCTGGCCGACCTCGTGATCACGCCCGATCTCAAGGGACTCTCCTCGGGCGACTTCGCGAAGGCAGTGCAGATCATCCCGAAAGGAGACGTCGCCGCGAAAGCCGAGTCCGCGAAGCTCTCCCGATGGTCGGTCTCTCCGGAGGAGTATGCCGCCTGGCAGAAGATGCACCGCGCCCCCCTCCCGACGGAACGGCCGATCCTCGACGCGGTGGTGGTGGATCCGATCCCGGGCTTCGACACGAGACGGATCACCCGCGTCATCACGACGAAGGCGGGTCTCCCGTTCAACGAGCGCGTGCTCCAGGCCGACATGCGCCGGATCTCGGGAATGGACCTCTGGCAGAACGTCGAGTTCCGCCTGGAAACGACGGAGGACAGGAAGAACATCCTCCACATCATCGCGACGCCCAAGTCGTGGGGGCCGACGTACGTGTCGGCCGGTATCGACTTCGAGATCAACGCGAGCCGGGCCGACGCGGACTGGGATCTCTCGATGTTGGTCGACGCGACCGAGCTGAACCGGATCGGGGCCGACTGGAAAACGGGACTCCGCCTCGGCACCGACATCGGTGTCGCGTCGAAGTTCTACCAGCCGCTCGACTACGCCGCGCGCTTCTTCGTGGCGCCGACCCTCTTCTACGACCAGCAAAAGATCGACGCCTTCGCCAACGAAGTAGACGTCGCGAGCTATCGCGTCCGACAGGGGTACGCCGGTCTCGACCTGGGGCTGCAGCTCGGCCACCTGCTCTCGCTCGGCCAATTCTCGGTCGGGGTCGATCGTGGGATTCAGAATGCGCGCCGAATCGTCGGGCTCGAAGAGTTTCCCGACGTGGACGCCGACACGGGAGGGTTCCACTCCGAGCTCATCCTCGATCAGCTCGACGACTTCTGGTTTCCGCGTGAGGGCTGGTTCGTAAATCTTGCCTACCAGGGCAACCGCACGAGCTTCGGAGCCGACACGGACTTCAATCGGGTGCAGCTCCTGGCCGTTGGTGCACACTCCATCGGCCGCTGGGTCGTGACGGGACGGATCGCTACGGCGACAGCTTCGGCTCGCCATTACCGCTCGGCTCGCTCTTCAGCCTCGGAGGATTCCGGAACCTCTCCGGCCGGCCGAAGGGCCAATTGATCGGAAGCACCCAGGCCATCGGCGTGCTGGCGCTTCGATACCGGCTGACGCCGCTGCCCGGGACCATCGTCAAGGGTCTGTACGTCGGCGCGACCGCCGAGCTCGGCAACGTCTGGGCCTCGCGCAAGGATGCGTCGATCGGCAACATGCACGGCGCGTGGAGCGTCTACCTGACGAGCGACACGATACTCGGGCCGATCTATCTTGCGTACGGAAACTCGGGCAACAAGAACACGGCCCTGTACCTGTTCCTGAATCGCGGTCTTTAGCCATCGCGTCGCCTTGCTCGCTGCGCTCGGCGCCTCGCTATCTGCCCCGGTGCCGCTCGGCCGCTCCGCCCAAAGGGCTCGACGTCCGCCTGGATCCCTCGCGGCACCTCCGCTCCCGCGGCGCGAGGCTCCTCCGCTCGATTGCTTCGCGGAGACTCCTCGCGCCGCGAGCCCAACACCTTCCAACGCCCTTGCTAGACTCCGCGGCGTCGTGAGAAACGGTCGCCGTCTCGCAACCCTTCTTTTCACGCTCTTTCTCGCTGCTTCCTGCCGACGTGACACGCGCACGCCGCTCACGCTCTACTCCCCGCACGGGCGGGACCTGCTGACCCTCGTCGAGAAGACCTACGAGGCGGCGCATCCCGAGATCGACGTGCGCTGGCTCGACATGGGCTCGCAGGAGGTGTACGACCGGATCCGCTCGGAGAAGGCGAACCCCCAGGCGGACGTCTGGTTCGGCGGCCCGAACACGATCTTCGCGCGCGGCGTGCGCGACGGCCTCCTCGCGGCGTACCGCCCGTCGTGGGCCGGCGCGATCCCCGAGGAGAGCCGTGGGCCTCGCGATCTCTACTTCGGCCTCTACCGGACGCCCGCCGTCATCGTCTACAACAGCGCCGTCGTCGCCGCCGACGACGCGCCGCGCGACTGGGACGACATCCTCGCTCCGCGTTTCACCGGCAAGGTCCTGATCCGCGATCCCCTCGCCTCGGGCACGATGCGCGCGATCTTCGGCATGGTGATCATGCGGTCGATCGCGGAGACCGGCAACGCGGATCGCGGCTTCGCGTGGCTCTCCCGTCTGGACGGGCAGACGAAAGAGTACGTCGTGAACGCGACGCTTCTCCTCGAGAAGCTCGGCCGCCGCGAGGGTCTCGTCACGCTCTGGGATCTTCCCGACGTCCTGCTCGAGCAGAAGCGCGGTCTCCCCCTCATGAGCGTCTTTCCTCCCTCCGGCACGCCCGTCATCGACGACGCCGTCGGGCTCGTCGCGGGAAGCAAGCATCCGAAGGAGGCGCGGGCCCTCGTCGAGTGGTTGGGCTCGATCGAAGCGCAGCGTCTGGCGGCCGAGCGCGCCTTCCGCCTGCCGGCGCGGCTCGATATCCCCGCCGCGGAGCTGCCGGCCTGGGCCCGCGACGTCGAGAGCCGCCTCGTCGCCGCGAAGATGGACTGGGACCTGCTCGAGCGCGAAGGCCCGGCGTGGATGGCGCGCTGGGATCGAACGGTCCGGGGCCGCGCGGCCCGATGACGCGTCGGAGCGCCGCGCTCGTCGATCACCCCGTCGTCCGCGCCGTCCTCTTCGAGCGGCTCCTCCTCACGGCTTCCGCGGCGCTCGCCTTCGTCGCCCTGGCGACGGGCCGCGTGCGCCTGCCGGAGATTCCCGGGCTGCTCGATTGGCGGCTCCTCGGGCTCTTCTTCGTCCTGACCGTCGCCGTCGCGCTCGGCAGGGACTCCGGCCTCTTCGACCGCCTCGTGGCGGCCGCGGTCCGCCGCGCAAAGAACGTTCGCACGCTGGCGCTCGCGCTCGTCGCGGTCACGGCGCTGCTCGCGGCGCTCCTGACCAACGACGTCGCCCTGATGCTCGTCGTCCCTTTCACGATGCTCCTCCGGCGCGCGGCCGAGCTGGACCCCGCGCCGATCGTCGTGCTCGAGATCGCGTCGGCCAACGTGCTCGGCGCGCTGACGCCCGTCGGCAATCCCCAGAACCTCTTCCTCTTCACGCGCGGCGGGTTCACGCCCGGCGGCTTCTTCGCGGCGCAGCTCCCCTTCGTCGCGGGAGCGGCGGTGCTGCTCGCGGCGGCGGTCCCGGCGATCGTTCCGAAGCGCGACTTCCCGCCGCCGGCGGCGACGCGCGCCGGTATGGACGCACGGCTCGCGGCGGCTTTCGCCGTCCTCCTCGTCGCGGAGATCGCCGCGCTCGCGGGCGCGATTCCGTGGCCCGTCCCCCTCGTTCTCTCGCTGGCCGGCGCGGCGCTCCTCGGCCGCCGCATCTTCGACGCCGATTTCTCCCTCGTCCTCGTCTTCGCGTTCCTCTTCGTCGGCGTCGCCGGGCTCGAGCGCGGCCGCGTCTACCGCACGCTCGACCCCGGCCGGCTCTTCGGCCACGCGCCCACCGGGATCGCCGTCTCCGGCGCCGTCCTGTCGCAGCTCGTCTCGAACGTGCCGGCCGCGCTGCTGCTCGCGCCGGCGGTGCAGACGGCCACGGGCTTCCGCGCGCTGCTCTACGGCGTCAACGCGGGGGGCTGCGGCACGCCGATCGCCTCGATCGCCAACCTGATCGGATGGCAGCTCTATCGCCGCGAGGGCGGGTCCGCCGGACGATTCTGGAGGCTGTTCCTTCCCGTGTCGTTCGCGCTGCTCGGGGCGCTCCTGCTCTGGAGCCTGGCGATTCTCCGCCTTCCGATCGGATAATCGCGCCGCTCTGATGTCCATGGCCGAACACCTCGTCCTCGACGCCCTCGAGAAACGGCTCGGCGGCAACCTCGTGACGCGCGGCGTCTCCCTCGCCGTGGCGCGGAGCGAGATCGTCGCGCTTCTCGGTCCGTCCGGCAGCGGCAAGACGACCATCCTGCGCCTCGTGGCGGGATTCGAGGCGCCGGACGCGGGAGCGATCCGGCTGGACGGCGAGGACCTGACGCGCGTGCCTCCGCAGCGACGCAACTTCGGCATGGTGTTTCAGCACTACGCGCTCTTCCCGCACATGACCGTGGAGCAGAACGTCGCGTTCGGGCTCGAGGCCCGCGGCATCCCGCCCGCCGACCGGCGGCGCCGCGTGAAAGAGACTCTCGCCGCCGTGGAGCTGGCGGGCTTCGAGGCCCGGCCGGTCTCGCGCCTCTCCGGCGGCCAGCAGCAGCGCGTCGCGCTCGCCCGCGCGCTCGCGCCGCAGCCGAGGGTGCTCCTGCTCGACGAGCCGCTTTCCAACCTCGACCCCACGCTGCGCGAGAAGACGCGGCGCGAGCTCAAGCGCCTGATCCGCGCCACCGGGATCACGACGCTCTTCGTGACACACGAGCAGGAGGAGGCCTTCGATCTGGGAGACCGGGTCGCGGTCCTGCACGGCGGAAGGCTCGAGCAGGTGGGCTCGCCGCAGGACCTCTACGATTCCCCCGCCACGCGCTTCGTCGCAACGTTCGTCGGGCGCGCGAGCGTTCTGCCCGCGACCTGGTCGGCGGCGCGGAGCGAGGCGGTGCTCGACGGCGGCGCCTCCTGGCGCGCCGCGGGCGAGGAGAGGCTCGCGGACTCGCAGCCGGTGGATCTGGTCGTGCGCCCCGAGGGGCTCGCTTTCGCGAACGGACCCGAGCCGGGCGCGCTCGCCGGCGAGGTCGTCGGCCGGCGCTTCGCGGGCCGCTTCGCCTACTACGAAGTCGCGCTCTCGTCCGGTGCGACCGTGGAGGTTCTGGCCGCTCCGAGCGCGGCGGAGCCCGGCGCCCGCGCGTTCGTCCGGCCCGCGCCGGACGGCCCGGTCCCGCGCGCCTACCGGAGACCCGCGTGAGGCTCCGCGGGAGGGACGCCGGCGCGGCGCTCCTCGTCCTGCTCCTCGCCTGGCTCGTCTGTTATCCGCTCGCGATCACGTTCGGCGAGGCGCTCGGCGCGCCGGCCTGGACGCTCGGCCACTTCGCCGCGTTCGTCCGCCGCCCCGACGAATGGCGCGCGCTGTGGGCGAGTCTGTGGATCTCGTTCGCGACCGTCGGCCTCGCCGCGGCGGTCGGCGTTCCGCTCGCGTTCCTCTTCGAGCGCGCCGAGTTCCCCGGACGGCGAATGCTCGGCGCCATGGTGGCGCTGCCGGTGGTGCTCCCGCCGCTCGTCGGCGTCGTGGCCTTTCTCTTCCTCTACGGCGAGAGCGGCTTCGTCTCGCGCGCGGTCCAGTGGGCGCTGCGGCTGCACGAACCGCCCTGGCGGCTCTCGGGCCCGGGCGCGATCCTCCTCGTCCACGCGTACTCGATGTACGTCTACTTTTATCTCTTCACGCGGGCCGGTCTCGCGGGCCTCGACGCCGCGTATCTCGAGGCGGCCGCCTCGCTCGGCGCCGGACCGGCGCGCACGTTTCGCCGCGTGACGCTGCCGCTCCTGCGTCCGGCGCTCGCGGGTGCGGCGCTCCTCACGTTCTTGACGTCGCTCGCCTCCTTCTCCGCTCCCTACATCTTCGGCGGGACGTTCCGCGTCCTGACGACGCAGATCCTCTTCTCGCGATTGAACGGCGACGTCGCGATGGCGATGGTCGAGACGACCGTGCTCGCGGCGGCGGCGCTCGCCGGTCTCTTCCTGTTGCAGCGCCACGAGGCCCGCCTCGGAGCGGCCGGCGTGGAAGGCGGCGCGGGCGGCGTCCGCGGCCTCGCCCCGCCGCGGCGGCGGCTCGGTGGATCGCGCGTCCTCGTCGCCGGGCTCTCGTGGTTGCTCGCGATCTTCCTGCTCCTGCCCCACGCGACCCTGATCCTCGTCTCCCTCGTGCCCTCCGGCACGTGGACGAGCGAGACGCTTCCGCCGGTCCTCTCGCTCGCGAACTACCGCTCGCTCTTCGCCGAGCCCGAGCGCCTGCGCCCGATCGTCAACTCGCTGTGGATGGCGGCGGTCTCGACCGCGGCGGCGCTCGCCGTGGGCGTGGCGGCGGCGTGGCTCGCGGTGTCCCGGCGCGCGCGGTGGCGCGGCGCGATCGAGTCGCTCATCGGAATGCCGTGGGCGCTGCCAGGAACGGTCTTCGCGGTCGCGCTTGCGGCGACGTTCTCGAAGCACGCCCCCTGGGCGGGACGGTTCGTGCTCGTGGGGACGGCGGCGATCCTGCCGCTCGCCTATTTCCTACGGAGCCTGCCGCTGACCGGACGTGCCGCGTTCGCCGGCCTGCGGCAGCTCGATCCGGCGCTCGACGAGGCGGGCGCCTCGCTCGGCGCGGGGACCCTGCGGCGCCTTTGGCGGATCACGCTGCCGATCCTGCGGCCGGCGCTCGCGGCCGGCGCGGCGCTCGCGTTCCTCACGGCGCTCGGCGACTTCGTCGTCTCGGTCGTGCTCTACACGTTCGAGACGCGGCCGATCGCGATCGAGATCCTCTCCTCGCTTCGGATGCAGGAGATGGGCGCGGCCGCGGCCTACGGAATCCTGCTCGCCGTCCTGTCGGCGGCGGCGTTCTTCCTCTGGGGCCCGGGAAACGAGCCGTCCCGAGGCGGCTAGGACGGGTTGGGCGCCGGGCGCTCGACGGCCCGCGGCGTCCGGACGCGGTGCGGGATCGGATTCACGTCGCGCGGCGGAAGGCTCGAAGGCGTCGGCGTGACCGTCGGCGTCCGCGTCGGCGTCGGCGCATTCGGATCGACGAAGCGGTAGACGTTGCCGCCCTGCGTCCCGAGATACAACTCCCCGTCCTTGTCCTCGCCGAAGGTTGTGAGCTGCGGCACTGTCGGAGCGAGCACATCGCCGTTGGCCCAGAGACGCCCCGAGCAATAGTCGCCGTAGACGTACTTCCCGGCGAGCGCCGGCACTTTCGTCCCGCGGTAGACGTAGCCGCCGATGACAGTGCACCCGTCGGCGTGCGTGTACTCGTAGCGCGGCGCCTTGAACGTCGGCGAGCCGCACGGCGGCGTCCCGGAGGGGCAGGCGACATTGCCGCCGTCGCCGCAGCGCGTGCCCTCCATGAGCTTCCAGCCGTAGTTCTCGCCGCCGGGGCTCGTGTGCGGCTGGAAGTCGACTTCTTCCCGCTGGTCCTGACCGACGTCGCCGATCCAGAGATCGCCGGTCATCCGGTCGAAGGAGAAGCGCCAGGGATTTCGCAGGCCCCTGGCCCAGATCTCGTCGAGCGGCCCGCCGGGCGCGGCGAAGGGGTTGTCGTTCGGAATCCCGTAGAAGGGCGGCGTACTTACGTTCTGGTCCACGTCGATGCGCAGGATCTTCCCGAGGAGCGACTGATCGTTCTGCGCGTTGCAGAAAGGATCGTTGGCCGAGCCCCCGTCGCCCATGCCGATGTAGAGGTATCCATCCGGGCCGAACTGCATCTCTCCGCCGTTGTGATTCGCAAAGGGCTGCGTGATCGTGAGCAGGATGACGGCGGTCGTCGGATCGGCGGCGCCCGGGTCGGTTGCGGACCTCTGGTAGCGCGCGACCACGGTGTCGCCGGCCGTGTTCGTGTAGTCGACGAAGAAGAAGCGATTGTCGGCGTAGTGAGGATGAAAGGCGATCGAGAGGAGACCCCTTTCGCCGCAACAGGACACCAGGGACGTCACGTCCAGAAACGTGTGCGGGCCGTGAGACGAGAAGACCACACGGCCCGTCTGGAGGACGTAGAGGATGCGGCCCGTTCCGTCGTCGACGATCGAGGTGATCTGGCCGACGCCCGACGTGATCTCCTGGAGGGTCACGACCGGCGCCGCCGCAGCTCGCCGCGCCGCTTCTCGATCGGCCTCGCGGGCCCGTCGGCCGGCTTCGACCGTTGCCACGACCAGGGCGCCGGCGGAGAGAACCGAGATGATCGTGCGGCGCAGAAAGAGACGGGTCACGTCCTCTGTCTAACACGCCCGCAGCGGTTCGCGATTCCTAAAACCGATTCTTAAAGATCGAGGACGCTGTCGAGCCCGCGCCGCAAGCCTTTGAAGCTCCCGACCTTTCGCACCGCCAGCAGCGTCCCGTCCACGTAGGGCGCGGCTCCGGAGCCGGAGTCGTGCCGGATCGAAAGCCGCTCCTCGGGCCGCCCGAAGATCACTTCGATCGACGACACGAATCCCGGCAGGCGCACCGAGTGGATCGGCGTGTCGAGAAGCTGCGCCCCGCGCGCTTCGCGCATCCCGTGGGTGCGCTCGATCGGAACTTCGAGCCGAGGCGCGCCTACGCGCGAGAGGCGCGCCGCGAGCTCGCGTGCCGTCCCGCTCGGCGCGTCGGGCTTGCCGGCCCGCGCGTACTCGACGATCTCCCACGACGGCACGTGCTTCGCGGCGATCTCGGCGAACTTCGCGAGAAGAACCGCCGTCAGCGCGAAGTTGCCTGCGGCGAGCACGCCGACGCCCTTTTCCCGCGCCGCAGAGTCGATCGCGATGAAATCCTCCTCGGTCAGACCCGAGGTTCCGATCACGGCGTGCACGCCGCGCCGCACCGCCTCGAGCACGTTTCCGCGCACGGCCTCGGGGCTCGTGTAGTCGACGAGCACGTCGCAGGCCGCGGCGTCGAGAGCCTCGCCGACGGTGCCGAAGACGCGAAGCGCCGGGGCCTCCGTGCCGAGGACCTCCGGGAGCGGCTTCCCCGCGCCGCGCCGCGCGACTGCGGCGGCGAGCTCGAGGTCCGGCGCCGTGGCGATCGCCGGGACCAGCCCGCGGCCGACCCATCCCGTCGCGCCCGCCAGGCAGACCCGCGTCATCGCGCGGAGAATCTCACAGAAGAAGCAGCAGCCCGCCGACGCAGAGGAGGATGCCCAGAACGTTGCCCGCCGTGAGCCGCTCGCCGAAATAGAGGATCCCGATCGGGATCAGCAGGACGGCGAGCGCCGCATTCACCATGGTCGAGCCCACGCTGACCCGCCAGCCGGCCCGGTACGCCAGCAGCACGCCCATCTCGACGCCCACGATCGCGATGCCGACCGCCACGCTCGCCCAGTTGAGACCGCGGAGCGACTTCCACGTCGGAGCGCCACCCGGGTAGAAGGGGAAGAGGACGAGCGTCAGGACGAGCGCCACCACGTACGTCACGGTCAGCGACATCAGAGGGTGCGCGCCGCCCGGGATCGACTTCTGCGAGACGTGGTAGAGGACGTTCGAGCCGACGGTCAGTGCGACCGCAAAGACGAGCAGACCCATCGGGCTCCCCCTTTCAGCGGGCGCCGTCCGCCACGACGGCATAGGCGCGCACGGGGAAGCTTCCCACGTTCCGGAACGGCGCCGGGCAGGCGTGGAGGCGGAAGCCCGACGACGGCAGAGCGTCGAGCCGGCAGAGGTGTTCGAGGATCGGAATTCCCGCGGCGAGGAGCGCCGTGTGCGCGGGCCGCTCGCCGCCCGACGTGTCGTCGATGTTCAACGAGTCGATGCCGACGAGCGCGGGTTTCGCGGCGGCGAGAACGCGGGCCGCCTCCGCGGTCAGGAACGGATGGCCCTCGAAGTAGGCGGGCGTTCCCCAGTTGCGGCTCCAGTCCGTGCGCACGAGGACGGCGCGGCCCTCCAGCGCGGCGCCCGAAAAGGCGCTCGGCCCGATCCCGCGCCCGCGCCCGCGCCCGCTTCGTTTCGAGGCGTCCACGACGACCCCCTCGACGTCCGCGAGCTTCTCGAGAGGCAGCGAACCAATGTCGGCCCCGTCCTCGAAGCGATGGAACGGCGCGTCGACGTACGTGCCGGTGTTGACGACCATGTCGACGCGCGCGATGAGGAACGTCGTGCCCGGCGCATAGCGGGAGCGCGAGGCCTCGCGCGAAAGGAACTCGGAGACGACGGGGCCCGGAAGACCCGGGTAGGTCACCATGCCCGGCGCGATCTCGTGAGAGATCTCGACCAGGCGGCGCCGCGCGGTCATCGCGCGATCGGTTCCAGGCCGAGCTCCGCGGCGATGAAGTCGCGGACCCCCGGCGCGCCCGTCAGGCGCAGGACGGCCGGCTCGCCGCGCTCGCCGCGCTCGCCGAGGCGGATCGCGAAATCGAGAAACGGGCAGCAGCGGCGCTCGCGCGCCATCCACTCGACGAGCCAGCTTCCCGCTTCGGGCCCGTCGTCGAAGGAGAGCTCCCATCCGTTCGGCAGCTCTTCCACCCGGCGACGCGGAATTCACGAGCCGCGCGGTGAGCTCCGCGTGACGCGCGCGCTCGGCGGGAGTGAGGGCGTCGAGCCGGCAGACGAGAGGAAAGGGAGTCTCAGCGTGCACGTTTGCGCCGCAGGCTCTTCAGGAGCTGGATCTGGGCCGTGTGGTAGACGTTGTGCGAGGCGACGCCGTAGAGAATCGTCGCGGCCGTGTACTTGCTTCCCCGAGGGCGCCGGTCGAGCGCGCGCGGCGGGAACGCGGCGATCGCCGCCCGGAGACCGCGATGCGCGTCGGCGAGGACGGCGAGATCCGCGCGCCAGGCCTTCTCCGTCGGCGAGGTCGGCCGGCGAAAGAAATTGCTTCCCGCGATCGGGAAGGACCCGCGCTTCTGTCCCGTCAGCTGCCGCGCGGCGGCGTACTCCCAGTAGGCGACGTGGAGCACGAGCTCCCAGACGTTGTGGCTCCCCGGCGAGGGACGCCACGCGGCCTGGGCGGCCCGGACGCCGCGCAGCGCGCCGCGGAGGTTCGGTCCCTGCCACGCCTTGCGCTCGTACGACTCGTCGAGCAACGCGAGGAGCAGGCGGATCCGCGGATCGCGCGCCCGGGGCGAAGACCTCATGCGGTCCGCGAGACCTCCGGAGCCCGCCGCTCGAAGGCCGGCAGATACCCGGCGCCCACCTCGTGATGCGTCACGTGCGGCTCCTTCCCGAGAAGGTATCGATCGTCCTCGGGATAGTAGACGGCATTCTCCGGATGGGGGCCGGCGAAACGGCGGATCGCCTCGAAGCTCTCCCAGAACGACACGACGAGGAACTCCGCCGTGTCGCCTTCGCCGCGGCGCAGGACGAGGGCGCCGAGGTTGCCCGGCGTGCTCCGGTATTCCTTGAGCCCCGTCTCCTCGACGTAGGCCAGGTATTCGTCCGCCTTGTCCGCGCGCGTGTTCCCCCGCCAGATCCTCGCGATCATGACGACCTCCCCGCCGAGACGCGGGCCGGCTCCGCCGCAGGGACGAGCTCCCGCGCCACTTCCACTTTCTCTCGCTTTCCTCCGAAACCGATGATCACGGCGACCGCGCCGACGATGCCGAGCGCCGCGAGACCGATGCGCAGCGTCAGCGCCTCGCCGGCCACGGCCCACCCGATCAACACCGCCACGATGGGGTTGACGTACGCGTAGGTCGACACGCGCGCCGGCGTCGTCACCCCCAGAAGCCACATGTACGCCGAGAACCCGGCAAGCGAGCCGAACACGACGAGGTATCCGAGCGCGAGGATCGAGCGCGAGGAAACGGCGGCGAGATGCAGCTGCGCGCCTTCGCCGGTCGCGAGACCGAGCCCCCAGAGCAGGGCCCCGCCTGCGATCATCTCCATGGCGACCGCCTGGAAGGTCGGCACCGAGAACTTGACGCCTCGCGAGTAGAGCGAGCCGACCGCCCAGGAGAGCGCGGCGAGGAGCAGGGCGCCCGCTCCGAGCGCGTCCACGTGTCCGGCGCCGCCCGAACGGCCCGGCGCGACGAGCCATCCGAGGGAGGCGAGCCCGAGGACGAGCCCCGCGATGACCGGCACGCGGGGCGCGGAGCGGCGCTGCAACGCCTCGAGGAGCGCCATCCAAAGAGGCACCGACGCGACGATCAGCGCCGCCAGTCCTGACGGGACGCGCTGCTCGGCCCAGGACACGAGCCCGTTGCCGCCGAGCAGCATCATCACGCCGATCGCGGCGGCGAGCGCCCACTCGCGCGGCTTCGGGCGCGCCTTCCCGCGCGAGCGAGTCCAGGCGTAGAGGATCAGCCCGGCCGTGAGGTGACGCGTTCCCGCCATGAGGAACGGGGGAATCGTCTCGACGGCGTACCGGATGCCCAGGTACGTCGACCCCCAGAGCAGATAGATCGCCGCGAACGCGAGGACGATCCGCCCGCGGAGCGCGCGATCCTCAGGCACGGCGGATCTCCGGAACGCTCTCCTCGTCGGACCTCTCGAGCGGGAGCGCCGACGATTCCTTCACGGTCTCGAGCACGATCGTCGTGCGAGTCGAGGTGACCGCGGGAATCGCTCCGAGCTTCTCGCGAAGGACCCTGCCGAGCTCCTCGGTGTCGGCGGCGCGCAGCTTGACGAGGAAACAGTCTTCTCCGGCGACGTGGTGCACCTCGAGCACCTCCGGGATCTTCGCGATCCTCTCGGCCGTCGAGACGGCGCCGGCCCGCTCGTTGGAGCGGACGAAGACGAAGGCGAGCAGCGGCAGGCCCACGGCGTGCGCGTCGAGCTGCGCGTGGAAGCCTTTCAGCACACCCCGGTCTTCGAGCTTGCGGATGCGCTCGAAGACCGCCGACGGCGCCATCCCCACCTGCCTCGCGATCTCGGCGTTGGAAGTTCTGGCGTTTTCCTGAAGAATCGTCACGATGGCAGCGTCCTGACCATCAATTGTTCGCATTTCAGTATGATACTACGTCAAATCGTCTAATGGAGTTTCGGAGCTTCTCTGAGGTCATAACCCCGTCGGCGGCAGTTAGTTGCACCCGGGTCCGGCCTCGAGGGCCAGCAATCGCGCGGGGGACCGCGGCTCAGACCGCGAAGTAGCGGGCCTGGGGGTGATGGACGACGACGGCCGAGACGGAGGCCTCGGGATCCATCATGAAGCCTTCGGTCAGCTCGACGCCGATCTTGCGGCCGTCGAGGAGGGCGAAAAGCTTCGCCTGGTCCGAGAGCTCCGGGCAGGCGGGATAGCCGAAGCTGTACCGCTTGCCCTGGTAGCGCGACTGGAAGAGATCCGTCAGCGTCAGCGACGGCGGATCGGGCAAGCCCCAGCAGGCGCGCAGCTTTCGATGCAGCCACTCGGCGGCGGCCTCGGCCGTCTCGACGGCGAGCGCCTGAAGGGAGTGACAGAGCAGGTACTCGCCCTTCTGTTTCAGCTCCTCGGCGCGGGCACGCACGCCCTCGCCCGCCGTCGTGATGAAAAGCGCGATCGTGTCGGGACGCGGTCCGCGGGGCGCGACGAAGTCGGAGAGGCACAGCCGTTCCCCGGCCGCCTGGCGCGGGAAGTGGAAGGCCGCGGCCTCCCTCCCGCCGTCGAGCAGGTGAATGGAATTGCCTTCCGAGTACGCCTCGAAGTAGCGGTACATCGCGCGCGCCCGGACCTCGCCGGAGGACTTGACCTTCTCGACGACGGCCTCGAGCTCGGCGAGCCGCGGGTCACGGGCCTCCTTCAGCTTCCAGTAGCTGCCGCGCAGGCCCAGATGCTTCGCGTAGAGCATGTGCGGGTTGAGGTACTCCCAGATCTCCGGCAAGTCGAGGGGCGACAGCACGTGCTCGGCCGTGTCGGGCGCCGCGAGGGGCTCCCCCGCCGCGATCTCCTCGCTCCGCACGGCCGGCGCGGCGAGCGGGCTCTCGGCCTCCGCGTCCCCCGCCTTCGCTCCGCCGTCGCGGTCGCGCCGCGCGCGGGACTCCGCCGCGAGCGCGCTCCGCTCCGACTCGCTCGAGAGGATCCGGTCCGCGAGCGCCAGGCCGCGCATCGCGTCGACCGCATAGACGACCAGGCCGCCGTACGCCGGCCCGATGCGGTGGTCGGTGAACTTCTGCGAGAGCGCCGCCCCGCCGACGAGCATCGGCGCGGTCACGCCGCGCGCCGTCAGATCCTCGGCCGTCGTCACCATCTGCTGGGCGCTCTTGACGAGCAGGCCCGAGAGGCCGATCAGGTCGGGACGGTGCTCCGCGTACGCCTCCGCGAGCCGCTCGGGCGGCACCTTGATGCCGAGGTTGACGACCTCGTAACCGTTGTTGGACAGGATGATCTCGACGAGGTTCTTCCCGATGTCGTGCACGTCGCCCTTGACGGTCGCGAGGATCACCTTGCCCTTGCGGGAGTCGGTCGCCTTCTCCATGAACTTCTCGAGATGCGTGACCGCCGCCTTCATCGCCTCCGCGGACTGCAGGACCTCGGCGACGATGAGCTCGTTGGCGTTGAAGAGGCGGCCGACCTCCTTCATGCCGTCCATCAGCGGACCGTTGATGATGTCGAGCGGCGCCCGTCCCGACTGGCGGACGGCCTCCAGATCTTCGACGAGGCCTTCCTTGGAGCCCTCGAGGATGTACCGCGGCAGCCGCTCGAGCGGCGTGCCCGCCCGCTCGACCTTCTGCTTCGGCAAAGCGCCTTTCGCCTTGAAGTAGGCGGCGAAGGCCGCCACCGGGTCGTCTCCGCGGTTCCAGATCAGATCCTCGGACAGGCGCCGCTCCTCCTCGGGGATCGACGGATAGCGCACGATCTTCTCGGTGTTGACGATCGCGAGGTCGAGGCCCGCCTTCGTCGCGTGGTAGAGGAAGACGGAGTTCAGGACCTCGCGCCCGGCCTCAGGCAGTCCGAAGCTCACGTTGGAGATGCCGAGGATCGTGCGCGTTTCGGGCAGCTCCGCCTTGATTGCTCGAATTCCCTCGATCGTCTCGACGGCGCTGCCGACGTACTTCTCGTCGCCCGTGCCGCAGGGGAAGACGAGCGGGTCGAAAAAGATGTCCTCGGGTGCCACGCCGTACTTCTCGGTCAGGAGCGTGTAGCTGCGGCGCGCGATCTCGAGCTTGCGCTGCCGCGTCACGCCCATCCCGTGCTCGGGGTCCTCGTCGATCGTCCCGACGACCAGCGCGGCGCCGTATCTCTGCGCGAGCGGCACGACCGAGCCGAAGCGCTCTTCGCCGTCCTCCAGGTTGATCGAGTTCAGGATGGACTTGCCCTGGCTCCATTTGAGACCGAGCTCCATCACCTTCGCGTCGGTCGAGTCGAGCATGAGAGGCACCTTGACCATCCGTGTGACCCGCTCCAGGAACGCGTTGACGTCGGCGACCTCGTCCCGATCCGGATCCTGCAGACAAACGTCGATCACCTGGGCGCCGCCTTTGACCTGCCCGCGCGCAATCTCAGAGGCCGCGTCGAACTGCCCGTCGGCGATCAGCCGCTTGAACTTCCGGCTGCCGAGCACGTTGGTGCGCTCGCCGACCAACACGGGACGGTTGTCCTCGGTGATCTCGAGGGCCTCGATGCCGGAGATGAATACGCGGTTGTGGATCGCGGGACGCCGCGGCTTCTTTCCCTCGGCCGCCGCGGCAACCTTCGCGATGTGCGCCGGCGTCGTTCCGCAGCAGCCTCCGACGATGTTGAGCCAGCCCTCCTCCAGAAAGCGCGCGAGCTGCCGGACGAGCTTCTCCGGCGTCTCGGGGTACTTGCCGTCCACGTCCGGCAGTCCGGCGTTCGGGTAACAGGAGACCGGCGTCTTGGCGAGCCCGGAGAGCGTCCGGAGATGGTCCGTCATGAACTCGGGACCGGTCGCGCAGTTCAGCCCGATCGAGAGCAGCGGCGCGTGCGCGACCGCGGCCCAGACGGCGTCCACCGCCTGGCCGGCGAGCATGGTGCCCATCGGCTCGATCGTGACCGAGACGGAGACCGGAACCCGCCAGCCCACCTCGGCGAAGGCCTGCTCGACGCCGATGAGGCCGGCCTTCAGGTTGCGCGTGTCCTGAACGGTTTCGAGGATCAGGAGGTCCGCGCCTCCCGAGACGAGGCCGATCGCCTGCGCGCGATAGTGCGCGATCATCTCCTCGAACGTCGCGCCGCCCGTGACCGTGATCGCCTTCGTCGTCGGGCCCATCGAGCCGACGACGAAGCGCGGCCGCGACGGCGTCGAGAACTTCGCCGCCGCCTCGCGCGCGATGCGGGCCGCCGCGGCGTTCTGCTCGATGGCCTTGTCCGCCAGGCCGTACTCCGCGAGGACGAGCGGCGTCGACCCGAACGTGTCGGTCTCGATCAGGTCCGCCCCGGCGGCGAGGTACTCCTCGTGCATCCGGCGCACCACGTCGGGCCGCGTGAAGACCAGGTTCTCGTTGCAGCCCTCGAGCGAGTCGCCGCCGAAGTCCGCGGCGGTCAGGTTCTGCCCCTGGATCCAGGTCCCGGTCGCCCCGTCGAGCACGAGGATCCGTTCGGCGAGGGCCTCCTGGAGGGCCTCGGCCCGCTCGCGCTGGGACGCTCCGCCGGGGGACGAAACTCCGTTCATGGAGTGCGCATTATGCGGGATCGGGCCGGCCCGGCGGACCGCCTCCGCCGAACGGGCCATATCCCGGCGGCACGAACGTGCGCGGCGGCTTCGGCTAACCTATAGCCTCCAAACGGAGGTCGCCATGCACGCCTGGAGCCTGCCCCGGCGCCGCGGTCGCTTCCTGCTCGCCACCCTGCTGGCCGCCGTACCCTTTTCCACCGCGGCCGCCTCCGTTTCCGACGCGCGAGCCGCGGCGGCTCCGCGCGCCCTCGCGATCCCCTTTGCGGCCAACCGCGGCCAGTTCGATCGTCGCGTGGCGTACTCCGCCGCGACGACGCGCGGAACCGTCTTCGTGACGCGGGACGGCCGGATCGTCCACTCGATGCGGCCGAACGCGGTGCCGGCGGGCGATGCGGTCGTCCCCGGCTGGACGCTCACCGAGTCGTTTGTCGGAGGCCGGAGCGTTCCCCGAGGCGGCCACGGGGCGCCGACCAGAATCAGCCGCTTCATCGGCAGCGATCCCGCGCGTTGGTCGCGCGAAGAGGCGACCTACACTTCGGTCGATCTCGGCGACGTCTGGCCCGGCGTTCGCGTCTCTCTCGACACCGCGTCCGGAGGCGTCGAGCGCATTTTCCGGCTGTTGCCGGGAGTTTCCGAGAACGCCATCTCCGTGCGTCTGGCCGGCGCGGCGTCGCTCGCCGTCTCTCCGGACGCGAGCCTCTGCGCCCGGACCGGCCTCGGCGACGTCACGCTGTCCGCCCCGATCGCCTGGCAGGAGGACGCGGAGGGCGGCCGGATTCCCGTCGCGGTCTCGTATCGGGTCCGAGGGAATCGCTACGGCTTCCGTCTCGGTCCGCACGACCCGCATCGGGCGACGACGATCGATCCGCTGATCCGGGCCACGTATCTCGGGGGAAGCGACCGGGACAATCCGAGCGCCGTCGCCGTCAACCCGTCAACCGGCGACATCCTCGTTGCCGGCGCGACCGCTTCGACCGATTTCCCGGGGACGGCCGGCGGCGCGCAAACGACCTACGGCGGCTTCGCGGTCGACGGGTTCGTCGCGAGGCTGTCCGGCGACCTGAAGACGCTCAAGCAGGTGACCTACATCGGCGGCTCGCAGAACGACTACCTGCAGGACGTCCTCGTCCATCCCGGTACGGGCGAGGTGGTGGTGATGGGCGTGACGCGCTCGACCGACCTTCCCGGCACGGCCGGTGGGGCTCTGGGGTACGGAGGCAATGGCGACAACTTTGTCGCGCGCTTCAACGCAAATCTGACCTCGCTCCTCCAGACGACGTACTTCGGCGGAAGCGGAGCCGAGGCCCTGTACGTCCAGGGCGGCGTCGCCGTGGACGCGACCAACGGAGACATCTACATTTCGGGCAACACGGCCTCGACCGATCTCTCCGGGAACGGCTTCGGCCGCACAGAAGAATTCCGCGGGCGGCATCGACGGATACGTCGCCCACTTCAACAGCAGCCTGACATCGCTCGCCGGCGCGACGTACTTCGGCGGAACCGCCGACGACTCCGGGGGACGGCTGCTCGTCGAGCCCGCCTCCCGCGACGTCATCGTCGTCGGCTTCGCCAAGTCCTCGGACCTGCCCGGAACCACCGGCGGCGCGCGGGCGAACTCCGGGGGCGGGCAGGACGGGTTCGTCGCGCGTTTCGACCGGACGCTCGCCACGCTCGTGAAGGCCACGTATCTGGGAGGCGGCGGTACCGAGAACGCCGTCGCGCTCGCGCTTCATGCGAACGGAAGCCTCCTCGTCGCGGGGGGAACGACCTCCTCGGACTTTCCGGGGATCACCGGCGCGCAGACGGACCTGCGAGGCGGCTCCGACGCCTTCGTCGCGGAGCTCAAGCTCGACCTCACGGGCATTCTCTTCGCGACGTATCTCGGGGGCGGCTTTGGTGAAGGCGCGAGCGCGATCCTTCCCGTCTACCCGACGGCCGCGACGAGCGACATCTACGTTGCGGGGACGACGAACTCCTACGACTTTCCGGGGACGGAAGGCGCCATCCAGCCCCAGGCCCATGCGTCCGATCTCTTCTTAGCGCGCCTCACCCATGATCTGGCCGCGATCGAAATCGCCACGTATGTCGGCGGCCGTGCGGGCGAATCGAACGCGGCGCTGGCCATGGACCCGGTCTCCACCGACGCGATCATCGTGGGCGGAGACGACGTCGCCGACGATGCCGGGCACCGGCCTCGGCGCCCAGCCCCAGTTCGGCGGAGGAAGCGAGGACGCCTTCGTCGCGCGCCTGACCCAATCGCTCGACCCCGAGCCCTTCACGGGAGCGTTCGCGCCCGTGAACATCGTCGTCGATTTTGCGGCGAGCGCCACCTCCGACGGTGATCAAGTCTTCGAGCCCGGCGAGACGATCCTCGTCGCGCCGTTCTGGAGAAACATCATCGCGTTTCCGCTCTCGTTCACCGGTGCGGGAGACGCCTTCAGCGGTCCCGCCGGGCCGACCTACTCGAGGCCGGACGCGGCGGCGGCCTACGCAGAAACCGATCCGGGCAAGATCGTCAACTGCGCTTCGGCGCTCGACTGCTACACGCTCTCCGTCAGCGGGACGCGGCCGGCCACGCACTGGGACGCGGCCTTTCACGAGACCCTCTCGGGCGGTGACGAAAAGACCTGGACTCTGCACATCGGCGACAGCTTCACCGACGTGCCGCGGTCGCAGACCTTCTACAAGAAGATCGAGACGATCTTTCACGCGGGCGTCACGGCCGGGTGCTCGCCGACGCAGTACTGCCCTGGCCAGGCCGTCCCGCGCAACCAGATGGCGATCTTTCTCGCGAAGGTGATCGCCGGCGGCGGCGTGAACGTTCCGGTGGTCGGCCAGGTCAACGGCCGCGACTACCGCTGCGGCGGAGGGCTCTCGGGCATCTCACTCTTCACGGACGTCGCGTCGAGCGACCCGGCCTGCAAGCACATCCACTATCTCGCGGCACAGAACGTGACGCTCGGCTGCTCGCCGACGCAGTTCTGCCCCGCGGATCCGGTGAACCGCGACGCCATGGCGGCGTTCATCGCGAAGGCGTACGTCGCGCCGAATGGCGGCCCGTACATCCCGGACCGTTACGGACCCGACCCGGCGACCGGACTCTCGTATTCCTGCAACGCCGTCGTGCCCAACACGCACTTCACCGACGTGCCCGTCACCGACCCCTTCTGCAAGTTCGTGCACTACCTCTGGGCGCGGGGATTCGTCGGAGGCTGTTCCGCAACGGCGTACTGCCCGACAGGACTGGTCACGCGCGACGCCATGGCGAAGTTCCTCGTGAACACGTTCGACCTGAAGCTGTACGGGCCGTAGGGCTCGCTTTCGAACGACTTCCCCCCCGCTGATATCCTCCCGCGCGATCGCACGACGGAGGAAGACGTGAAAAGACTGTCCGGAACGCTCGCGGCCCTGTTCTACGCTTCGGTCGCTGTCGCGCTGGCGGCAGCCGAGAAGCCCAAACCGACTCCCGCTCCCGCCGTTCCCGCGGCCCCGCGCCTCGAGCCGTCGCGCCTCAAGGCCTTCAAGGCCCGGCGATCGGACCGGCGGTCATGGGAGGCCGCGTCTCGGACATCGCGCTGGACCCGGAGAACCCCTTCGTCTTCTACATCGGCTATGCGACCGGCGGCGTCGCCAAGACCTCGAACAACGGCGGCACGTATCAGGCGATCTTCGACAAGCAGCCCGTCGCCTCGATCGGCGCCGTCGCCGTCGCGCCGTCGGACGCGAAGACGATCTGGGTCGGCACGGGCGAAGGGAACGACCGCAACAGCTCCGGCTGGGGAGACGGCGTCTACCTCTCGACGGACGGCGGCGAGACCTGGTCGAACGTCGGCCTCAAAGACTCCAAGGCCATCGCGCGCATCGTCGTCGATCCGAAGGACGCGAAGACCGCCTGGGTCGCGGCGCTCGGGAACCTCTGGGCGCCGGGCGGCGAGCGCGGCCTCTTCGTGACGCGCGACGGCGGCAAGACCTGGAAGGCGGCCCTCCAGGCGCCGGCCCCCTACGGCGACCGCGTCGGCTGCGGCGACGTGGCCCTCGATCCGTCGGACCCGAACACGATCTACGCGGCGCTCTACGCGCGGCAGCGCAAGCCCTGGTCCTTCACCTCCGGGCCCGCGGCCTCCGACGGCAAGGATCTCGGCGGCATCTTCCGCTCCGGCGACGGCGGCGCGACGTGGACGAAGCTCTCGACGGGCTTGCCGGCGCAGACCGCGCGGATCGGACTGGCGGTCTCGGCGAAGAATCCGAAGACGCTCTATGCCGTCGTCCAGTCCGACGAGGCGGGAACGAGCGACATCAACGACGTGCGCAGCAAGAGCGGCGGCGTTTTCCGGTCCGACGACGGCGGGCAGTCCTGGACGCGGACGAGCCGCCTCAATCCGCGCCCGTTCTACTTCTCGCAGATCCGCGTCGATCCCGAGAACCCCGACCGCGTCTACGTCCTCGGTTTTGCGCTGCACGTCTCGGAGGACGGCGGCAAGTCCTTCCGCGAAGACCGCGGCGAGAAGGTGCATCCCGACCTCCACGCGCTCGCGATCGATCCGCGCCGGCCCAAGCGCCTCCTGCTCGGCACCGACGGCGGCGCCTACCAGAGCTTCGACGGCGGCAAGAGCTGGGAGCACCTGAACCGGTTCGCCGCCGGCGAGTTCTACCGGATCAGCCTCGACGGGAGCACGCCGTACCGGATCTGCGGCGGCCTCCAGGACAATCTGAACTGGCTCGGCCCGTCGCGGACCTACACGAAAGAGGGCATCCGCAACAGCGACTGGACTTCGCTCGGCGGCGGCGACGGGTTCTCCTGCGTCTTCGATCCGGACGACTCGAACGTCCTCTACTCCGAGTCGCAGACGGGAGCGCTCTTCCGCATCGACCTCGCGAGCGGCTTCATCAAGCGGCTCCGACCGACTCCTCCCGAGGGCCAGCCGGCTTTCCGCTTCCACTGGAACTCTCCGCTGATCGGCAGCCGGCACGAGAAGGGGGTGCTCTATCTCGGCGGAAACCGCGTGTTCCGCCTCTCGGAGCGCGGCGAGAAGTGGACCGCGATCAGCGGCGATCTCTCGACGCAGGACCCGGCCCGCACGAACGCGACGGGCAGCGGCGCCGAGGTCTACGGCGTCGTGTACACGCTCGCCGAGTCGCCGCTCGCGAAGGGCCAGATCTGGGCCGGCACGGACGACGGCAAGGTCTGGCTCACGACGGACGAAGGGGCGCACTGGACGGATCTCACGGCGAATCTTCCGGCCGAGGCGCGCGGCCTCTGGATGGGACGGATCGAGGCCTCCCCGCACGACGCGAAGGTGGCCTACCTCGCCGTCGAGACGCATCGCTCCGGCAAGATCGCGCCGCTCGCGTACCGCACGGCGGACCTGGGCCGCACGTGGCAGAGCATCGCGACCGATCTTCCGGCGGATGGTCCCGTCAAGGTCGTGCGCGAGGACCCGAAGAACGCCGACCTGCTCTTCGCCGGTACGGAGTTCGGGCTCTTCGCGAGCCTCGACCGTGGCGCGCACTGGTCGAAGTTCGGCGAGCTGCCGACGGTCGCCGTCGACGACATCGCGATCCATCCGCGCGAGCGGGATCTCGTGGTCGCGACGCACGGCCGCAGCCTCTACGTCGTGGACGACATCGCCGCGCTCGAGGAGGCGACGCCCGAGATCATTCGCGGCGGCCAGGCGCACCTCTTCGCGCCGCGGCCGGCACGCGCGATCGCGACGCTCGCGGGATTCGCGGACTGGAACGGCGCGGCCGTCTACCGCGGCGACAACCCGAAGGAGGGCGCGCTCCTGACGTTCTGGATCCCGGAATACACGGGCGACGAAGTCGAGATCGAGATCCAGAACGCGCTCGAGCAGCCGGTCGCGAAGTGGAAGGTCGCGGGCACGCCCGGCTTTCAGCGCGCCGTCTGGGATCTCAAGCCCTCGAAGGAGCTGCTGACCGAGTACGGCGGCGAAGGCGCGCTCTTCGTGCGGCCCGGCGACTACACGGTGACGTTGAAGCACGGCAAGACGAAGTCGAAGCAGCCGCTCAAGGTCGAGGTCGCGCCGGGAATCGAGACGCGCTGAAGTTCCGCGCGATCGCAGCGCTCGCGAGTCTCAAGAAAAACTAAGCGCGCGACGCAACTAAGCGCGCTCTAAATTCGCGCCGCCGCGGCGCGACGATTGCTTAGTCTGTGTGCGGCCGTCGAATCCGGCGGCTCGGTGAGCGACCCACGCCGCCGTTCACATCCTGTCCCGGAGGTGCCCCATGAGGTCTCCCCGTTTCCTTCTTCTCGCGGCCGTTCTGTCCGCAGCCGCTCTCTCCGCAGTCATTTCGTGCGGCAAGAGCTCATCGCCGACGGAGCCGCAGGTCGTCCCCACGGCGACACCGCGGCCCGGGACGACGTCGCCACCCGCGCCGACCTCGACGCCGGTGCCCGCCCCGACGCCCACGCCCGCATCCGGGCCGTACGGTGTGAGCGTCGGAGCCGGCGGCGGCAATGTCTTCCGCGACTCGCACAGCGGCACGTCCACGACGACGATTCCGGTGGGAGCCACCGTGACCTGGACCTGGGCCAGCGGCCTCCACTCGACGACGTCGGGCAGCTGTTGCAGCGGCGACGGACTCTGGAATTCCGGAGCGATGTCGGGAGGGAGCTTCAGCCACACGTTCACGTCGGCGGGCTCGTTCCCCTACTTCTGCACCATCCACGGCTCGATGATGACGGGGATGGTCGTCGTCAACCCCTAGCGTCCGCCGGCGAAGGCAGGCGGCGGTACGCGAGCTCGGCGATCGCGAGGTCCTCGACGCCGAGGCCGGTGAAGTCGCACACGACGACGGCATCGGCCTCGGTGCGCGATGGCGCCGCGCAGAACGCGCCGAGCTCGATGGCCCGGCCCTTCTGATCCCGCGCGTGCTGGAGCTCGCCCAGCCGCTCGCACTGGGCAATCGAGTCGACGAGCAGGAGCCCGGCGCGGCGCAGGATCGCCGGATCGAGCTCCTGCTTGCCGGGCGAGTCGGAGCCGACGGCGAGGAGGAGCGTGCCCGGCCGGATGTCCGCCTCGGCCAGAAGCGGCGCCCGCGACGCCGTGGCCGTTACGACGACCCGCGCCTCGCGCGCCACGGCGGCCGGCGAATCGGCGACGTGCACCGCCACAGACGGCAGACCGGCGGCGATCTCGGACCGGCAGGCCTCGGCACGCTCGCCCGATCTCCCCCACAGCACCACGCGTTCGAGCGGGAGGACCTCGGCATGAAGCGCCGCCTCGAGGCGCGCCTGCGCCCCGGTGCCGAGGATTCCGAGAACCGTGTCGCGACGCGACAGCGCGCGCGTCGCCATCGCGGCGACGGCCGCCGTCCGGACGTCCGTCATCCAACCTTCGTCCAGGAAGAGTGCGACGGGATCGCCGGTCTCGACCGCCGTGAGCAGAACCAATCCGTTCCCCACCGCCAGACCGCGCGCGAGACGGCCCGGGTAGGAGCCCGCGGCCTTGACCGCCCAGAACGGCCCGCCGCGCCGCCAGGAGGACTTGATGTGCACCTCGGCGTCGCGGCCGCCGACCGACAGGTGCATCGGCATCGGCGTATCGCACTCGCCGCGCGACTGCGCGATCACGGCCTCGCGCATCGCGTCGAGGAGCTCGCCGTAAGAGACCGCGCGCCGGATCTCGCCGAGCGAGACGACTCTCATGCGCAGAGGATCCGACGCACGGAGTCGCGGGAGACGTTGCGTCCCGAGATGACGAAGACGGCGGGACCCACGGCGCGGCCGAGCTTGCCCGCGAGCGCGGCCGCGACCGTCACGGCCGCGGACGGCTCGACGAGGTACTGGTGCTCCGCCATCATCCAGCGCACGCCCTCGAGGATCTCCTCCTCGGAGAGCAAGGCCACCTCGTCCACGCGCGTGCGCAGGATCTCGAAGTTCGAGACGCCGATGCCGCCCTCGACGCCCGCGGCGAGCGTCTCGATCGGCGGCAGCGCGGTCACCGCCTCGCCTCGCTCGAGCGAGAGCTTCAGCGCCGGCGAGAGGGCATGCTGGCATCCGACGATGCGGGCGCCGGGGAGCGCCTCCTTCGCGACGAACGCGAACCCTCCCGCGAGACCGCCGCCGCCGACCGGCAGGACGAACGTGCGCGCGTCCGGTACCTGCGCGATCGTCTCGAGCGCGAGCGTGCCGCCGTTGCCCGCCATGATCGCCCAGTCGTCGAACGCGGAGATGAAGGCGCGGCCGGACGCCGCCGCCTCGCGCCGCGCGAGCTGCTCGGTGTCGTCGTAGCCCGGGAAGTCCGCGCGCACGACCTGCGCGCCGAGCGCGAGCATGCCGCGGTACTTGGCCTCGTCGACCGTTCGCGGCACGTAGATCGTCGCCGCGATCCCGAGCTCTCGGCCCACGTAGGCGATGCCCTTGCCGTGGTTGCCGGCCGAGCACGTGACGATCCCTCGCCGGCGCTCCGGCTCGGTCAGCTCCGTCATGCGGACGAAGGCGCCCCGCACCTTGAAGGAGCCCGTGACCTGGAGGCATTCGAGCTTGAGCCAGACCGGTACTCCCAGGCGCTCCGAGAGCCCCGGCGAGGGCTCGACCGGCGTCCGGCGGATCCGGCCCTCGAGGAACCGCGCCGCCGCATCCACCCGCTCCCGCGTCAGCATGAAACCATCCGAATCGCCTCCGGCCGCCGTGCATATACCATCAGGCGCCCATGATCCTCGTGACCGGATCGACCGGGAAGATCGGCCGGGAGCTCGTCACCGAGCTCGGGCGGCTCGGCGCGCCATTTCGCGTGGGCTCGCGGAAGCCCGTCGGAGGCGGCGGCGTGCTTTTCGACTTCGACCGCCCCGAGACCTTCGGGCCCGCGCTCGCGGGCGTCGAAAAGATGTTTCTTCTCACATCCGGCGGGACGGACCGCGAGATCGCGGCGGTCGAGGCCGCGAAGAAGGCCGGCGTGCGGCGTCTCGTGAAGCTCTCCGTCTGGGGAGCGGACGAGGACGCCTTCATGATCGGCCGGGCGCACCGCGCCGTCGAGCGGGAGATCGAGCGCTCCGGTCTCGCGTGGACGTTTCTCCGGCCGAACGGCTTCATGCAGAACTTCACGACCTACAAGGCCGCCGCGATCCGGGACGGCGGCGTCATCGCGGATTCGACCGGCGACTCGCGCTGGAGCATCGTGGACGCGCGGGACGTCGGCGCCGTCGCCGCCCGCGTGCTGACGTCGGACGGCCACGAGGGGCGCGCGTACAGCCTGTCCGGCCCGGAGGCGCTTTCGCAGCCGGAGATGGCGGCGCGCATCTCGAAGGCCATCGGGAAGCCCGTCCGGTACGTCGATTTGCCCGACGCGGAGTATCGGAAGATCCAGATCGACCACGGGACGCCCGCGGCTTATGCCGACGCGCTCGTGGACCTGAACGTCTACTACCGCAGCGGCGCCGGCGCGCCCGTGACGCCCGACGTCGAGAAGGTCCTCGGCCGCAAGCCCGGCAACTTCGACGACTTCGTCCGCGCGCACGCCGCGGTCTGGAAGTGAGGAGATGACCCCATGGAGAAGAGCTGCAAGCACCTGAGCGCGATTCACGACGTCCGCCCGTCCGCGAAGGGCTGCGAGGACTGCCTGAAGATCGGCGGACGATGGGTGCACCTGCGCGAGTGCCTCTCGTGCGGCCACGTCGGCTGCTGCGACTCGTCGCCGAACCGTCACGCGACGGCGCACTTCCACGCGACCAAGCACCCGATCGTCCGATCCTTCGAGCCCGGCGAGGACTGGCGGTGGTGCTACGCGGACGAGATTTTCGTCTGACGCCTCTGCGCGCCGCGAGATAATCCCGCGCGATGCTCGCTCTGGCGGCGGTGATCTCTCTCCTCGCGGCGCCGCCCGAGCCGACGCCGACCGCGGTTCCCGCCGACCCGGTGCTCGTCGGCGCCGGAGACATCGTCGATTGCACCGACCGTGTCGGCTCCATCAAGACGGCGGCGCTGATCGACAAGATCTCCGGGGCGGTCTTCACCCTCGGCGACAACGTTTACGAGTCGGGCTCGATCGAGCAGTTCGCTCGATGCTACGAGCCGAGCTGGGGACGATTCCGCGGCCGCACGCGGCCGGCGCTCGGCAATCACGACTACCGCACGAAGGGCGCGCGCGGATACTTCCAGTATTTCGGCCCGGCCGCCGGCGATCCCGCGCGCGGGTACTACGGATACGACCTCGGCGCGTGGCACGTCATCGTCCTGAACAGCAACTGCAAGGAGATCGGCGGCTGCGGCGCGGCGTCGGCCGAGGCGGCGTGGCTGCGGCAGGAGCTCGCGTCGCATCCCGCGCTCTGCACCGTCGCGATGTATCACCACCCGCGCTTCTCCTCGGCCTCGCACGGCGACATCACGTGGATGGACGATCTCTGGAAGATCCTCGCCGCGGGCGGCGTGGACGTCGCGCTCGCCGGGCACGACCACGTCTACGAGCGCTTTGCGCCGCTCGACGCCGCGGGCCGGCCGGACGCCGACCACGGGCTCCGCTCGTTCATCGTCGGCACCGGAGGCAAGTCGCACTACAAGTTCGACAAGGGCCTTCACCCGGCGAGCGAGGCGCACAACGCCGACACGTTCGGCGTGCTGAAGCTGACGCTTCACCCCGATTCCTACGACTGGGAGTTCCTCCCCGTCGCGGGCGGATCCTTCCACGACTCCGGTAGCGGGCGCTGCCACTAGATTCGGAGGAGAGCGCATGAAGTTCCCTTCGCACGACCCTCGGGCTCGGAGTGTTCCTCGCCTTCGGCGCCGCCGCGATCGCCGCTCCGGCCGACGGGCCGCGAGAGGTCGAGGCGCTCGAGCGGGAGCTCGTGGCGGCCATCGGATCGGGGGACCTCGCGACCTACGACCGCATCGTGGCCGACGACTACGTCGCGTTCGAGGCCTCGGGAAAGACGACGCCGAAGAAGGACATCATGGAGTCCTATCGCTCCGGCGCGCGGCACTACACCCACCTCGAGATCTTCGACGTCGAGGGCCGCGTCTTCGGCGATACGGCCGTCGTGAGCGCCAAGACGAAGGGCCTGCGCAAGGAAGGCGCCCGCGACGTGCCCAATCGCGTCCGCTACATCCGGGTCTTCGCGCGCCGCGACGGCCGCTGGCGGGCCGTCGCGCAGATGGCGTCGCCCATGCCCGAGGAGAAGAAGACGCCGTGACGCGCACCGTGCGCTCGGCGATGGGATCCCGAGGCGTCGGCGCGGCCCCGGCGTTCCGTTGGCGCGGCCACGAGGTGACGCGCCTCGAAGGCTTCACGGACGCGGTCTTCGCCTTCGCGGTGACGCTGCTCGTCGTCTCGCTCGAGGTCCCGAAGACCTTCGACGAGCTGGCCGCCGCAATGCGCGGCTTCCTGCCGTTCGGTGTCTGCTTCGCGATCCTGGTCTGGATCTGGTACGAGCACTATCTGTTCTTCCGGCGATACGGGCTGCAGGACCCGTGGACCGTCTTCTATAACGCGCTGCTGATCTTCGTCGTGCTGTTCTACGTCTACCCCCTGAAGTTCCTCTTTCGGCTCGTGCTCGGTCCGTTCGCCGGAATGAAGGCGGCCTCGCTCGAGGTGCCGGCGGTTCGCTCGCTATTCGCGATCTATGGTGCCGGCGTGATCGCGGTGTTCGGAGTGCTGGCCTTGCTGCACTTGCACGCGCTCCGGCGTCGGACGGAGCTCGATCTCGACGCCGTGGAGATCTTCGACACGAAAGCGAACGCTCTCCGACACCTCGAGATGGCAGCGGTCGGCCTGCTTTCCCTGATTCTCGCCTTTACGCTTCCCGCGCGGGCGGTGGGCCTGGCCGGCTTCGTCTATTTCCTCTTCGGAGTCCTGCAGGCCGCTCACGGCTCGATCGCCGGAGCGCGCCGCCGGCGAATTCTGGAGCGACGCTCCGGCTGACGGCGGCTCCGCGGCCCTGCCGCTAGAATCTCCCCGCGTGCTCCGCTCCCGCTGGATCGCCGTTCCCGTCTCGGCGCTCGTGTGGTCGAGCTACGTCCTGATCGTGATCCTCTGGACGCCCCTCGTTCTCCTCCTCCGGCTCCTGACATTTCCTTTCGACCGCGACCGCCGGCTCGTCGGCCGCTTCTTCCATCTCTCCGCGGTGCTCGCTGGAACCATCACGCCTTTCTGGACGTTCCGCATCGAGGGCGCCGAAAGCGTCGATCGCGGCCGCGCGCACGTCTTCGTCGCCAACCACAGCTCCTACACGGACGTCTTCCTCGTGGTGCGCCTGCCGTGGGAGATGAAGTGGCTCTCGAAGAAGTCGATCTTCTCGATCCCGCTCCTCGGCTGGCAGCTCCGCGTGGGGGGCGACGTGCCGATCGTGCGCGGCGACAAGGAGAGCGCGCGCGAGGCCATGGCGAAGATGCGCCGGGTCCTCGAGAACGGCGTTTCGGTCATCCTCTTTCCCGAGGGAACCCGCAGCCCGGACGGGAGGCTCGGCGAGTTCCGCGACGGCGCGTTCCGGCTGGCGATCGAGTCCGGCGTGGACGTCGTGCCGCTCGCGATCTCCGGCGCCGCGGAATCCCTCCCCAAGCGCTCGCTCGTCTTCCATCCCGCGACGGCGACGCTGCGCGTCCTGCCGGCCCAGCCGACCGCCGGACTCACGGCGGCGGATGCCCGGACTCTCGGTTCCCGCGTCCGCGCTCGCATCGAGACGGCGATCGGCGCGGGCGAAACCTAGCTCGCCTCGGCCCGGGCTACTTCCAGGGCGCGATGCGCACGACCTCGGCTTCGCCTTCGGGCAGCCGGACGCGCTCGCCGGCCTTCGCGCCGAGCAGGCTCTGCGCGAACTCGCTCTGATACGAGTAGATCGCGTCCTCGGGCTTCGAGTCCCACGGGCCGAGGATCGTGACTTCGCGCTCCTTCCCGTCGCCGGGCTCGCGCAGGACGACGCGCGTCCCGACGCGGACCTCGGAGGCGTCTACCTGCGCAGGGTCCAGGATGCGCGTGCGCGAAAGCTCGTCGGCGAGCGTCGCGATGCGCGCGGAGAGGTACTCGTGACGCTGTCGCGCGGCGTGGTACTCGAAGTTCTCCGACAGGTCACCGTGCTCCTTGGCGGCCTTCATCTGCGCGGCGTTCGCCGGCAGCTCGACCTGTTTCAGGTGAACGAGCTCCTCGCGCCTCGCGGCGACGGATTCCGGCGTCGCGTAGAGGTACTCGCGCGCCGGCGCCCGGAGCTCCGGGAACTTCATCAGGAGGGCTTCCTTGACGAGGGCGCGGCGATGATCCTCGAGGCCGCCGGCGCGCTCGAGCGCGTGGAGCATGTCCCGCGCTTCCCCCTCCGACGGCGCCGCGCGCACGAGCGCGACCGCCAGGTTTCCCGGATCGAAGAACTCCTTGACGCGCGCGCGAAGAACGGAAAACTCGTTCTGCCGGAGGGCGTCGAGGAGCGCGAAAAACAACGCGGGCTGTTCGGCGCGGCCCTCGTCGTGGAGTCGCTCGGCGAGAAAGATGAAGGCGCGGGGCGCGGTCTTCGGCGAGCGGAGAATCCTCCGCGAAAGATCCGCCGACCGGTCTCCCAGCGCCTCGAAGAGCATCGCGAGCACGCGGCCGTCGTCCTCCGCGGGGATCCGCGCCGCGAAGATCTCGGCCCAGTCGGGCCGCCCGCCCTGGATCGCGGCGAGAGCGGCCTGTCGCGCCGTCTGGTCGCGAATGTCGTCGAGGATCGCCGCGGGATCCTTGGCGGCGACGAGCTCCCCGGCCGGGAACGCTTCGGGCTCGCCCGGCGCGAGCTTCGCCGCTGCCTGCGACAGCTCCCAGGCGAGCCCCGGCCGCGCGGCCCGCGCCTTCCGCGCTTCCGCCGCGAGGCCGGCCGCGAAGAACGCTCCGAGCTCGCGGGCGCGCCGGGCATTCTTCTTCGCGATCTCGATCTTCTGCAGCGCGCCCGCCTTTGCGAACTCCGACCGCACGGCGTCTTCGGCCGCGCCGGCGCTCTCGCTCCAGGAGGCCGCCGCTGCCTTGCCGGCACCCGAGACGACCAGCTGCGGGTGCTTGCGCGCGGACGCCCAGAACGCCGACCATCGCGCGTCGTCGACGAGCCCGGAGAGGTGCTCGCGGATGTCGAGGACCGTCAGCCTCTTTCCGAAGCTCGCGAGCAGCTGGCGGACCGTCTCCGACGGGTCGGATTCCGACAGCGCACGGAGCGACGCCGGATCCTCGACCTTGCGCCGCAGGAAGTGGCCCTCCGGCAGCGGCGTCAGGTTCTTCTCCGCCGTGACGAGCGAGAGCGGGACCCTCGAGCCCGCCACTTCCAGACGGATCACGTCGAGCGCCGGGTTCAGCTCCGCGATGCGGCCCGCGCCGCGGCCGGCCATCGCGTAGATGTCGCCCACGCGGAACCGGAGCCACCGCTCGATCCTCCCGGCCACGTCGGCCGGATCGCGCGCCTTGTCGATTGCGAACTGCGCCGCCACCGCGGCATATGCGGGGTGAGCGCCGAAGCGCTGCTTCAACGTCGCCGCGAGATCCGACCGGACGGCCGCGTCGGTCGGGGACATGCGCGCGATCTCGAGCAGCACCCGCGTGCGGCCCGGCAGGTCGCCCGCCGATGCCTCGGCGTCCGCCAGGAGCTTGAGCCAGGAGACGGCCTTGCCGCCGGAGCCCTTCTTCTTGACCGCCGCGGCGAGCGCGAAGAAGAAGGGCAGGTCGCCCGGCGTCTCGTCGGCCCGGCTCGTGAAAAGCGTTTCGAGCTCGTCGAGCTTACGCTGCTCGACGAGCTTCGCGATCTCGGGCGGCAGCTCTCCCGGTCCGGGCGTCATCGGGGCGCTATCGTACAGCGCCCCGAGGCCGCCGCGGACATCCGGAATCGCCCGGCGCCAACGCTACTTGCCGCCGGTCTTCTTGGCCGGCTGCGCCTCCTCGGACCAGGGCGGCACCACGCCGTTGGTGCGCGCGTAGGCGATCGACTGTCCGAGGTGCTCGTGCAGGTGCCCCATGAGAACGAGGATCATCGCGCGCTTCGAGAGGTCGCGGCCGAAGAACTTGACCATCGTCTCGAGATCGGAGTCCGGAGTTTTCTCGATGACCGACCGCGCGTACGCGATTCCCTTCTTGAGCTCGGCGATGACCTGCGCCTTGTCGGTGACCTTCGTCTCCATCTCGCGCGAGATGCCCTCGGGCGCCTTGGCTCCGAGGAAGGAGCAGAGGTAGTAGTCGGCGAGGGCCACGTGCATGTACACCTCGGAGATGGAGCGCACGCCGGGAGCGGGCCGCCAGGAGTACTTCTCCGCCGGCACGGCCTCGGCGAGCTTCGTCAGCTCGTTGGCCGCATAGTCCATGTTGCCGATGACGTCGGCCCGGAATCCCGCGGCCGCCGCTCCCTCCGCCGCCCGGAGCGACCCCGCCGCGGCGGCCGCGATCAGAATCGCCGCGAAAACTCGACTCGTCTTCATGCTTCCTCCTCTATTTCGGAGGCGAAGCATAACCCGGCCCGTTCAGGTCCGATCCACGACGACCGCCGTCCCATAGGCCAGCACCTCGGTGACGCCCTGCGCGATCTCCGTCGCGTCGTAGCGGACCGCCACGACCGCGTTGGCCCCGAGCTCCACCGCGTGCCGCGACATCAGGTCGTAAGCCTCCTGCCGCGCGTGCTCGCAGAGCTCGCTCCAGAGCGTGATGTTCCCGCCGAAGAGGCTCTGGATGGAGGCGCCGAACGTGCCGACGATGCTGCGGGACCGGACGGTCACGCCGCGCACGAGGCCGAGCGTGCGAGTGATGCGATAGCCCGTCAACTCGTTGGTCGTCGTGATGAATTGGTGCGCGATCATGTTCTCCTCCGGGCGCAGGCCCGCTTCAGGCGTTCAGCATCTTCCGGGACTTGAGCTCCGCGAGCAGGCGGTCGATCTCCTTCTCCTTTTCGATCGCGGCGAACCGGTCCTCGAGGTCGTCGCTGGAGACCTCGGCCCAGGCCTGACCAACCGCCTCGGCGCGAATCACCTTCTCCTTCATTCGGTCGAAGGTTTGTCCCGCGGCGCCGTCGCGCATCCCCAGCTTGGCGTCGCTCGCCTTCTTCGAGACGCGCGCCCGCCTGTGCCGCGCGATCAGGACCTCGCTCTTCGCCTTCGCCTCGGCGAGCTTTCCGTCGAGCTTCTGGAGGGCCGCCTTGAGCGACTCCACCTCCGTCTTCTGGTCCGCGACCTGCTGTTGAAAGTTGTCCGCGAGATCCTTCGCTCCCATCGCGCGCTCGAGGGCGGCGCGCGCCAGCCCGTCGTCCTTCTTCTCCACGGCGAGCTCCGCCTTGCGCATCCACTGCGCGCGGTTCTCCTCGCTCTCCCCCGCCTTCTTGGCGAGCAGGTGCTGGTCGGCGATCGCGATCGCGACCTGCGTCTTGACCTGCAGGAGCTGGTTCTGCATGTCGAGGATGACCTGCTTGATCATCTTCTCGGGATCCTCCGCGCGGTCCACGAGATCGTTCAGATTCGCCCGCACCAGCGCCGCCACCCGTTCCAGTAGTGCCATGGCCGACTCCTTTCCGGAAGAGACTTCCCCCGCGCCGTCAGGCCGCGTCCTTCTCGCCGATTCCCTTCACGCGCTTCAGCAGCTCCGACATCTGCATGCCCGAGAGCGCCTCGAAGAGCGCCGGCACCTGCGCCGCCATCTTGGTCATGTCGCCCGTGATCTTGTGAACGCCCGCCGAGTCGCCGTTGCCCGTCGAGACGACCGTGATCCGGTCGACTTTCGAGAGGGGCTCCGCCATCGCGCGGACGACTTCCGGCATGCTGGAGAACAGCCGGTCCACGACCGCCGCCTGGTTCCACTCCTGGTACGCCTCCGCCTTGACGCTCATGGCCTTCGCCTCGGCCTCGCCCTTCTTGAAGATGATCTCGGCCTCGGCCTCCCCCTGGGTGCGCGTCGCGGCGGCGTGGCCTTCCGCCTCGAGCGATAGACGCTGCCGCTCGGCGCCGGCGAGCGTTTCGATCCGCTGCTTCTCGATCTCCGCCTGCTTCAGAACCGTCGCGATCAGCTCCTTCTCGCGCCGCGCGATCTCGGCCTCCTGGACCTTGACCTGCTCCAGCTTCTCGACCTGCTGGACCTTGACCGACTCGGCGACGAGCTGCTGCTGCATGATGTTCGTCTGGATGTCGTAGGCCTTGTCGGCCTGCGCCTGCTGCCGCTTGACGGTCTCCTGGTACTGCGCCTTCTTGACCTCGAGCTCGCGCTGCGATTCGGCCTGCTTTGCGAGGGAAAGGGTCTCGGCCAACACGCGCTCCTGGTCCGCCTGCGCCCGCGCCACCGCCGCCTCGCGCGACGCGGCGGCCCGCTTGATTGCGGTGTCGCGCTCCGCCTCGGCCGCGGCCACGTCGGCGTCCCGCTTGATGCGCGCGATGTCGGGCCGGCCCATGTTGACGATGTACTCGTTCTTGTCGCGGACTTCTTTGATCGTGAACGAGACGACTTCGAGGCCCATCTTGTTCATGTCGTCGGCGCAGGTCGAGCGCATCCGGTCGGCCACCATCTCGGGCTGCTTGACGATCTCCTCGACGGTGAGCTGCCCGATGATGCCGCGCAGGTGGCCCTCCATCACGAGGCGGATGAGGCCTTCCCGCTGGGGCGGCGCCTTCGAGAGGAATTGCTCGGCGGCCGTCTCGACGGACTCGCGGTCCGACTTGATCTTGATCTGCGCGACCGCCTCGACGAGCACGGCGACGCCCTGCTTCGTGTAGAGGTCCTGCTGCGGCGCCACGTCGAAGGACATGAGCTCGAGCGACAGCTCGCGGCAGTTCTCGAGCATCGGAAACACGAGCGTGCCGTGGCCCCTGACGACGCGCGTGCCGCGGAAACCGTAAACGATCAGCGCTTCGTTGGGTCCCGCCTTGCGGATCATCCGCGCGATCGCGGCGAAGATCAGCAGGGTCAGGACGACGAGCGACCCGACGACGACCCAGGTGCTCCACGCGATTCCGAACATGACGACCTCCTTGCGCGGCGGGGGATCTGCCTCGCGGCGCGTTACTTGATGTAGTAGCCCGAGACCCTCCAGACGCCGTCCGTGTCCTTCATGGGCGTGACCGTCTCGACGGCGGCCTTCTTGTGCTCGAAAGAGCTGTCGTACTGCAGCACGACGTACTCGCCGTCGGGCGCGCCCGGCAGGCTCGTCCGGTATTCGGCCTTCTTGAGCTTGCGCGAGACGAGCGCTCCGTACGAGCCGCGCGACGCGTTCAGCGCGGCGCTCCACTGCTCCGCCGTCACCGCTTTACGGAAGAGAGACGCGCCCTGCTTCCAGCTCTCGGCATAATTTCCGCCGTCAACGATCGACAGCCACTTCTGGGCGGCGGCGTCGGCGGCCTTTTCGGAGCCCTCCTCCGCGCGCAGCGCCGAGACGGCGAGCAGCGTCAGACCAACGGCCGCCAGGAACCACAGGATCCTCTTCATGATCGCGTCCTCCTTCATGACCTTCCCTCCTCCGATTTCGATCCGGCGAGAACGTCCGAGACTTCTCCGGCAAGCTCCTCCCAGAGGCGCACGTAGGCGATGCCGTTCTCGTACCGCGTGACGACGACCTCCGCTCCGCGCGCAATCGGCTCCCCCGACTCGCTCCGCGCGCCTGCGGAACGCCGAGTGCCGCCCTGCGAGTAGAGGACCTCGCCGGTGCCGCCCGGGCGGATCGCGACGGTGACCCGTCCCAATACGCCCTCCATGTGGAAGTCGGCGGCGTCGAGCGGACGCTCGCGGGCGATCAGGACCTTCGCGAGAAAGAGAAACACGAAAATCGCGCCCGCAACGCCGGCGGCCGCCGCGACGAAGAGAACGAGAAGATGCGGCCAGGTCCCGCCGCGCGAGAGCAGGTAGCCCACCCCGCCGAACCACGCGAGAAACGCCATCAGGCTGCCCGCGTTGAGCGGCGAGGCGCCGGCGCCGCCGTGAGCCCCCGAGGGCGCGTGGCCGAAGAGGTGCCCGAAGCCTCCGCCGTGCGCGAGCGGCCAGTGAAACGCGCCCGAGAGGAACGCGAGCAGCGCGAGCGCGAAGCCGACGACGAAACAGACGAGATAGAAGTCCTGCCAACTCATGACTTCCTCCTTCCGCCGCGCTTCGGGCGCGGGCCCGTCGTGCCTTCCTTGCCGGGCGCCTTCAGCACCTCGAAGAGGCGCTCCGCGAGGTCCGGCGTCTCGAGGATCTCTCGCAGGAGAACGAGACTGCGGCGCGAGTCGGACTGCTTCGCGATCGCGAGCAGGGCCTCGTGGACTTCCGGATCGCGGCGGAAGCGCTCCGCGCCGTGCACGAGCCAGAGATCGAGCTTGTCCTCGAGCGTGCGGATCTCGGAGGTCAGCTCCTCGTGATAGCCCTCGGGATCCCCGACGAGGTAGCCCGGATGCACTCGGAAGAAACGCGCGAGCAGCATCCGCGTCGTGTTGGTCAGGTGCGGGCGGACGCCCTTTTCGATCTGCGACAGGTAGGCCTGGCTCATCGACTGGCCGAGCTCCTTCTTCATCGCGCGCGACACCTCGGCCTGCGTCATCTCGCGGTCGAGCCCGCGCAGCGTCCCCTCGACCAGCCGGAGGTATCGAAGCTTCTCGCCGAGTGTCATAGCGGATTGCTATTTTGTAATAGCAATTCGCTATTATGTCAAGTGATTTTTTATCCTTTTGTTCCAATCACTTGCGAGATATACGACCAGATTCCGGGACGGACGGCCGCGTGATATGGCCCACCTCGAGCGCTTCTTCGGCGCCACGGGACCGGGCCGGATCCCAACACGCGCTGACGGATTAAACTCGCAGGAAGCACAATGGCGCGCAGTCGAACGCGCTCGTCCCGCGGCAAGAGGGGAAATCGCGGCGAGCTTCGAGTCACGCCGGGGCCGCAGAGCGCTCAGGAAGGGAGTAGGCGGTGAAGATTTATCTCGTCGCGCCGAAGAATCCGGAGTCGTTCTGGACCTTCGACCGCATCCTGCCGAGCCTGAAGAAAAAGTGCGTCTTCCCCAACCTCTCGCTGCCGACCGTCGCCGGGATCACGCCGCCCGGGCACGAGCTGGTTCTCTGCGACGAGAACGTCGAGCCCGTCGACTATGACACCGACGCCGACATCGTGGGCCTGACCGGATACGTGATCCACGCCCAGCGGATCTTCGAGATGGCCGAGGAATTCCGGCGGCGCGGCAAGTTCGTCGTCGCGGGCGGTCCCTTCGCCTCCCTGTGCCCCGAGCGTCTTCGCGACAAGGTCGACGTTCTTTTTGTCGACGAAGCGGAATACACGTGGCCCCAGTTCCTGCGGGAGTACGAGGCCGGGGACTGGAAGCCGGAATACCGCCAGGTCGAGAAGCCGAGCATGCACGACTCTCCCCTTCCCCGGTTCGATCTGCTCAAGACCGACCGCTATCGGACCATGACGATCCAGTTCGCGCGCGGCTGCCCGTTCAACTGCGAATTCTGCGACATCATCGTGATGTACGGCCGCAAGCCGCGCACGAAGACCGTCGCGCAGGTCATGGCCGAGGTTCTCGAGATCCACCGGCTTCGGATCCCCAACATCTTCGTCGTCGACGACAACTTCATCGGCAACAAGCCGGAGGCCAAGCAGCTCCTGCGGGCCCTGGCCGACTGGCAGAAGGCCAACGGCTACCCGATCGAGTTCATGACCGAGGTCTCGCTCAACGTCGCCCAGGACGACGAGCTGCTGCAGCTGATGGCGCAGGCGCATTTCACGACCATCTTCATCGGGATCGAGTCGCCGCGCGCGGCGAGCCTCCAGGAGACCCACAAGACCCAGAACCTGCGCGAGAGCCCGCTCGACTCCGTGCACCGCATCCAGCGGGCGGGCATCGAGGTGATGGCCGGCATGATCGTCGGCTTCGACAACGACGATCCTTCGATCTTCGACGAGCAATTCCGCTTCATCCAGGAGGCCCGGATCCCCGTGTCGATGACCGGCATGCTCAACGCGATGCCGAAGACCCCGCTCCACCAGCGGCTCAAGGATGCGGGCCGGCTCATCGCCGAGTCCGTCGGAGATCAGTTCGTCTTCACCAACATCATTCCCCAGGGAATGTCGCGCGCCCAGCTCTACGACGGCTACAAGACTCTGCTTCAGCGCCTCTACAGCTACGGCAACTACCGGCGGCGCGTCATGCAGCTGATCCTGACGAAGGGAACACACATGCAAACCAAGATCGTGGCGAGCGGCCAGGATCTTCGGATCTTCGCCCGGGTGCTCTGGACCTGCATCCTGCGCGCCTCGCCGCGCCGCGCCTGGATGACGCTTTCGCTCATGATCGAGACCGCGCTGCGCCGGCCCCGCGCGCTGCGTCAGGCCGTGACGCTGGCGCTGATGCACAAGCATCTCTACGAGTACATGCGCGACACCTGCGATCGGCTCGAGGAGTTCGCGCAGCACCTCCCGCAAGCTCAGCAGGAGCCCCAACCGGCGGCCTAGCCGGAGACGACTATTCGGGCATCTTCGGCGACGCGATCGCAGGCCCCAGCCCCGCCGCCTGCGCCGCCCGATTGAACTCCGGCAGGTCCTTCGTCTCGATCGCGCGGTATTCCGCGAGGACCGCGTCGAGCTGGCCCTTCAGCAGGTCGTAATACTTCACCGCGCCCGCCGTCGGCTTCGCGTCGGCCGTCGAGACGATGCCGGCGAGATTCGTGAAGTCGTGGTCGAGCCGCGGCTCGTAGTTCAGGTCGTCCTCGTCGGCCTGGATCTGCGGGTTCGTGAGCTTCTCTTCGACCGCGCTCAGCTTGTCCGCGAGCGCTTTCGCCTTCGCCGAGAGATCGCTCCCCTTCCCGAGGCGCTCCGCCCGATCGCCGATGTCGCGGACCTGCGAGCGGACGTCCCGGATCTTCAAGACTGTCGTGTGCGTCTCGGACAGGCGGTCCCGGATCGAGGACAGGAGCTCGTACTGCGCCTTCAGGTCCTCGGCGGACGCATAGCCGGCCGGGTGCGGCTTCACCTCGAACTTCTGCGTGACGGTCTGTCCCCCGGCGGTCAGTTTCGCCGTGTAGATTCCGGGGCCGACCTTCGGCGGCGCCTTCGTCCCCTCGTTGAAGACGGCCCGCGGAGCGAGGGTCGGACGCAGGATCCGCAGGTCCCAGACGTAACGGTTGAGACCCGCGCTCGGTGCGAGCGGCTTGTCCTTGTCCTTCGACTCCTCATCGCGGCGCGCGGCCTGCTCGCGGAGCGACCCCTCGGGCTCCTTCTTCTCGTTCGAGACCGAGCGCAGCATCTTGTCGCCGTCGAAGATCTCGAGCTTCACGATCTCGCCGTCCTTCGGCTTGTCCTTCAACCAGTAATAGAGGAGCGCGCCCGCCGGCATGTTCTCGCCCTCGGGCACCGGCGTCGAATCCTCGCCGCGCTTCTCGATCTGCGTGCGTACGGTCGGCCGCGGCGGGAAGAGATAGGCGCTCGCCTGCGCCACCTCGTCCTTCCACTGCCGCAGCGGCGTGAGGTCGTCCAGGATCCAGAACGAGCGGCCCTGCGTCGCGACGACGAGATCGCCGTCCTTGACGGTCAGGTCCGTGATCGGCGTCGCGGGCAGGTTCCGCTGGAAGGGCTGCCAGCTCGCCCCGTCGTCGAAGGAGATGTAGAGGCCCGTCTCGGTGCCCGCGTACAACAGCCCCTTCCGGACCGGATCGGCACGCACGACGCGCGTGAAGGCGTTGTCGGGGATGCCGTTGACGATCTTCGTCCAGGTCTTCCCGAAGTCGCTCGTCTTGTAGAGGTACGGCCGGAAATCGTCGAACTTGTACATCGTCGCGGCGACGTAGGCGCCGCCCGCCTCGGAGGGCGACGCGTCGATGGCGTTGATCTGGATCCAGTCGGGAATGCCCTTCGGCGTGACGTTCTGCCACGTCTTCGCGTCGTCGCGCGTCACGTGCACGAGGCCGTCGTCCGAGCCCGCCCAGAGAATTCCCTTCTCGAGGGGCGACTCCGCGAGCGCGAAGATCGTGTCGTACACCTCGACGCCCGTGACGTCGATCGTGATCGGGCCTCCGGACCTGCCCTGTTTCGACTTGTCGTTTCGCGTCAGGTCCGGCGAGACCTCCTGCCAGGTCTCTCCTTCGTCCGTCGTGCGCAGCAGGATCTGCGAGGCGTGATACAGCACCTTCGGATCGTGCCGCGAGAGGAGGATCGGCGCGTTCCACTGGAAGCGGTACTTGAGGTCGCTCGTCGCGTGCCCGTCCGCGAGCTGCGGCCACGCCATGATGTCGCGGGCCTGGCGCGTGCGGTGGTCGTAGCGCGTGATCTGCCCGCCGTATTCGCCCGCATAGACGACGTCCGGGTCCTTCCAGTTGGGCGCCATCCAGCCGCTCTCGCCGCCGCCGGCTTCGTGCCACTCGCCGTTGTCGATGCCCGAGCCCGGCACGCTGGACGGGATGCAGACGTTCGAGTTGTCCTGCTGCGAACCGTAGACCCAGTACGGGAAGCGGTCGTCGGTCGCGACCCGGTAGAACTGCGCCGTCGGCTGGTTGCGTTGCGTCGACCAGGTGCGGCCGCCGTTGAACGTGACCGTCGCGCCGCCGTCGTCGCCGAGGATCATGCGCTTCGGGTCGTCCGGATCGATCCAGAGGTCGTGGCAGTCCCCGTGCAGAACCGAGACCCCTTCGAACGTCTTCCCGCCGTCGGTCGAATGGTGGAGCTCGACGTTCGGCAGGTAAACGCCGTCGGCGTTCTTCGTGTCCGGGACCACCCATGTGTAGTACCAGGCGCGCTCGCGGATCTTGTGCTCGTCATTGACGTGCGTCCACTTCTCGCCCCAGTTGTCGGAGAGATAGAGGCCGCCCTTCTTTTTCGCCTCGACGATCGCCCAGACGCGTCCCGGCTTGACGGGCGACGCGGCGACGCCGACGCGCCCCCACATCTCCTCGGGCAGTCCCGCGGTCAGCTTCTTCCACGTCTCCCCGCCGTCGGTCGACTTGTAGAGCGCGCTCCCGGGACCGCCGCTGACGAGCTCCCATGGCCGCCGGATGACCTGCCAGAACGCCGCGTAGAGGATCCTCGGGTTGCTCGGATCCATCGACAGGTCGCACGCGCCGGTCTTGTCGTCGACGCCGAAGATCTTCTTCCAGGTCTTGCCGCCGTCCTCGGACCGATAGACGCCGCGCTCGGCGTTCGGTCCCCACGCGTGTCCCTGCGCCGCGACGTACACGAGATCCGGATTCTTCGGATCGACGCGGATCCGCGCGATGTGGCGCGAGTCCGTCAGGCCGACGTTCTTCCAGCTCCGGCCCCCGTCGGTCGACTTGTACACACCGTCGCCGTGCGAGAGGTTGCCGCGGATCGGCGACTCTCCCATGCCGACGTAGATCACGTTCGGATCGGATTCGGAGACGGCGATCGCGCCGACCGATCCGGTCTTGAAATCCTTGTCCGAGAGCGGCTCCCAGTTCGAGCCGCCGTCCGTCGTCTTCCAGACGCCGCCGCCCGCGGCGCCGAAGTAGAAGACGTTCGGCTGCCGCCGCACGCCGGTCACCGCCGCCGCGCGGCCGCCGCGGAAGGGGCCGATGACGCGGAATTGCATGCCGGCGAAGCGGTCGGAAAGCGAGGCCGGCTTCTTGGCGTCTGCTGCAGCGGCGGCGGGGGCGGCGCTCGTGGCGGCTGCCGCGGGCGCGAGGGAGGCGCCGAGGATTGCCGCGACGCCGAGAAACATCTTCAGGGATTTCACGTGAGCTCTCCTCTTTCTTTCGTCTCTCGAGACCGGTCCCGCGCCTAGGGCGCGAAGACGAGCTCGATCGTTTGCACCTGGTTTCGATTCAGCTTGCCGCCGGCCTCGGCGCCGAGCGGAACGAGGTTCACTTTCGCTCCGGCGGAACCGTCGACCTCGACGGCGAATTTCAGATCGATCGAAACCTCGCTCATCACGAACGCCGGGCTGCCCGAAGACGCTTTCGCGGCGCCGACCTTGGCCGCGTGGATGGCGCCCGCGAGGGCCTCCTTCAGCTCGGGCCCCGGCAGAGCTCCCTTCGGCGGCCGCTCCGGCGGGCGCATCTTGAGCTCCAGCGTCGAGGCCGTCTCGGCCGTGTAGTGCGAGCCGAGAGAAAAGACGTAGAGCGCGATCTCGCCGCCGACCGACCGGCTCGCCTGAGTCTGGAGCTTGACCGTCACGCTCTTGAGCGGCGGGAATCCCGCGACGTCCTGAGTCTCGGCCTCGGCGAGCGCCTCCTGAATCGCGCCCACCACCGCTTCCAGCGCGGCGCCCTCGGGAGTCGGCGCGGCCGGCGGCGCGCTCGAGGCGCAGGCGATGGAGACTGCCGTGAGAATCGGGAGGACGAATCGCGCAGCTCGACGCATCGGCTGGACGCGGAGACTAGCATGCCTCGCCCGCTATACTGAGGCGTGACGACACCCTCCCGCATGGGCGTTCTGATCTCTCTCCTCCTCGCGGCCGCCGCTTCCGTTCGTCCCCAGACCCCGCCGGCGCCGTCCGAGGACCCGCGGACCACCGGACAGATCCAGGATGCCCTGCGCCTGCTCGCGGCGCAGCGTGTCGAGGAAGCGCGGGACGCGTTCCGCGCCGCCGACAAGGACGCCGGCGGGAAGTGCTTCCGCTGCCTCGAAGGCCTCGCCGCCGCGGAGCTGCGCCTGGGCAACGCCGACAAGGCCGCCGTCGCCGCCAAGGCCGCGGCGAAGATCGCGCGCTCGTCCGACGAATCCGCGCGCGCGCAGAACCAGCTCGGGCTCGCGCTGGCCGCGAAGGCCGGCAAGGACAAGGCGGGTCTCGCGGACGCGGAGGCCGCCTACAAGAAGGCCGTGCAGCTCTCCGGCGGCTCGCTCAACGCCTCGCGATACAACCTCGCGATCGTCCTGCTCCGCGAGGGGAAGACGGCGGAAGGCCTTCAGGCCCTCGACGCCTTTCTCGCGAAAGAGCCGGAGGGGCCGCGCGCGGCGCAGGCGCGAACGCTCCGCAGAGTGCCCCATCGGGCGGGCGAACTGCTCGCTCCGGACTTCACCGTCGCGACGCTCGCGGGCGGGAAGCTCTCGCTCAAGGACCTCGCCGGCAAGGTCGTTCTCATCGACTTCTGGGCCACGTGGTGCGGGCCTTGCCGCCTCGCCCTGCCGGAGCTCAAGACGCTGCGCAAGCAGATGGAGGGCCAGCCCTTCGAGATCCTCTCCATCAGCGCGGACCGCGAGCTCTCGGCGCTTCAGGACTACGTCGCGAAGAACGAGATGACGTGGCCGCAGACGTGGGACTCCCGCGGCGAGCTCGCGCACGCGTTCTCGATTCCCTCCTACCCGAGCTATTACCTGCTCGATCCCGAAGGCGCCGTCGTCTACAGCGCCCACGGCTGGTCGCCGCGGTCCGGCGAAGAGATCGCCTCGGAGGCCCGCAAGGCCGTGCGCGCGGCCAAGTCGGGGAAGAAGGTCGGAGGCGCCTAGTCTCTTGGCGCCGGGCTCGGCGTGCCGACGTCCACGACCCACTTCCAGCCGCCGTCCTTCTGTTTCTTCCAGACGGAACAGTACTTCCCGTAGCGCGTCACGAATCTTCCATCCTGTCCGGGCCCGCGCGTCTCGTAGGTCCCGATCGTGTACCCGAGGTCGCCCGACTGCGCGACCTCCGCCTTGACCGGTTTCCACTCGAGTGTCGCCCCCTTCGGGTAGTCGGCGAACTGCTGCTTGATCGCGTCGAGCCCCGTCGCGGCGTCCTCGCCGGCCGGGAGCATCGTCGCGTTCTCGTCGGCGTATCGCAGGAACGCCTCGCCGACGCCGACCTTCTGCGCGGCGTCCGAAAACTCCTTGTCGGTGCGGAGCAGCGCCGCCTTCTCGTCCTCCGGATCCGCCGCGCGCACCGACGCGGCCGCCGCGATCGACATCCCGAGGATCAGCGCCGGAACGAGTCTCATGGGGTCATCCTCCGTTTCTTCTCGCCCACCGACCGTCTTCGCGCAACCATGGTAGCTTCGCGCCGGATCGGAAAGGCTCTTCACTCTTGAGAACCGTCGCCCTCTTCGGATTCGGCCGCATCGGCCGGAACCTCTTTCGAATCCTCCACGCGCGTCCCGACATCCGTATCGCGGCCATCGCGGATCCGGCCGAGCCGGCGGCGCTCGCGTACCTGTTGCGCTTCGACACGCTCCTCGGCCGTTTTCCGGACGAGGTCGCGCTGCGCGACGGCGCGCTCCAGGTCGGCGGCCGCAACATCGCGCTGATGACCGGAGATGCCGCAAACCGTCTTCCGTGGCGGGAGCTGGGCGTGCACACGGTCCTGGAGGCGACGTCGACGAGCCGGCCGCGCGCCGAGCTCGCCCGCCATCTCGACGCCGGCGCCCGGCGCGTCATTTCGCTCGCTCCGCCGGCCGACGCGCCGGACCTGCTCGCCGTTCCGGGGCTCACCGAAGATCGCATCCACCCGGAACAACGCATCGTCTCCAACGCCTCTTCCACCGTGCACGCCGCCGCACCGGTCCTGCGGACCCTGCAAGACGCCTTCGGCATCCGGCGCGCGATGTTCACGACCGTGCACTCCTACACGAGCCAGAATCGGCTGGCCGACGTGCCCGCCGAGGACAAGCGCCGCGGCCGCGCGGCCGCCGAGAACATCATTCCTCAGGAATCACGGTCTCCGGGGATGCTCGCCGCGGTTCTGCCGGAGCTCGCCGGAAGGATCACCGGGAGCGCCATGAACGTGCCCGTCGCAAACGGGTCGGTGGTGGATCTGGTGTGCTGGCTCGAGAGGCCGGTCACGCCGGAAGCCGTCAACGAAGCGCTCGGGAACGCCGCCGCGTCGGAGCGATGGCGGCGAATCCTCCAGTACGAACGGGAGCCGATCGTCTCCTCCGACGTCGCGCACTCGACGTATTCGAGCGTCTTCGACTCGCTCGCCACCCAGACGCTCGCCGGACGCGTCTCGAAGACCCTCTCCTGGTTCGACTCGGGATACGGCTACGCGCACCGCGCCATCGACCTGCTCGACCTCTACGCGGCGCGCGAAGGGGCGGGCGCATGATCCGCGTCGGCATCAACGGCTTCGGCCGGATCGGCCGCTCGGTTTTCCGGATCCTTTCCGACCGTCCCGACATCGACGTCGTCGCGATCAACGACCTCTACGACAACGACCAGCTCGCCTACCTGCTCCAATACGACAGCGTCATGGGGCCGTTCGACAAGAAGGTCTCGACGGATGCGGATTCGATGGAGGTGGACGGGCGGCGTGTCCGGATGACGGAAGAACGCGACCCGTCGAAGATCGGGTGGGGCGCGCTCGGCGCGGACATCGTCATCGAAGCGACGGGCGCCCTGCGAACCCGCGCGCGCCTCGAGGGTCATCTCGCGTCCGGAGCGAAGCGCGTCATCCTGACCGTGCCGCCCAAGGACGAGATCGACGCCATGATCGTCATCGGCGTCAACGAGGACACGCTGCGGCCGGAGCACCGCCTCGTGTCGAACGCGTCCTGCACCACGAACTGCCTGGCCCCCATCGCGAAGATCCTCGACGAGCGCTTCGGCATCGAGGAAGGCTTCATGACGACCGTCCACGCCTATACCAACGATCAGCGCCTGGCCGACGTTCCACACAAGGACCTGCGGCGGAGCCGCGCCGCGGCCGCCAACATCATCCCGACGACGACCGGAGCGGCGCGCGCGGTCGGCAAGGTGCTGCCGCGCCTCGACGGGAAGCTCGACGGCATCGCGATGCGCGTGCCCGTGCCGGACGGCTCGGTCGTGGACCTCGCTTGTCGCGTCGCGCGCCCGGCCGGAGTCGCCGAGGTGAACGACGCGGTCCGCGAGGTCGCCGTGGACGCGATGCGCGGCATCGTCGAGTACAGCGAGGTGCCGCTCGTCTCGACCGACATCATCGGCAACTCCCGCTCCGCCGTCTTCGACGCGCTCTCGACCGTCGCGGAGGGAGACGGCTACGTGAGGGTCGTCGCCTGGTACGACAACGAGTGGGGCTACTCCAATCGCGTCGTCGATCTCGTGGACCGGCTGGCGCGGCTCTGACCGCGGCCGCCGCCCGCAGATAGACTCCCCGCATGAAACGAAATGCGGGGCTCGTTGCCGCCACGCTCGCGGCCGCGGTGGCGGGCGCCGCGGGCCAGACTCCGGCCGCCGGCCCGAAGCCCGTTTCCGATACTGTCCGCACGATGAACGAGGCCGCCGAGCGCTACGTCCGGCTCGTGCTCGCCCTCGGCCAGCACGACAAGGACTACGTGGACGCCTTCTACGGCCCGGAGGAGTGGAAGAAGGACGCCGAGGCGCAGAAGCGGCCGCTGGCGCAGATCCGCGCCGAGTCCGCGGCGCTCGCCGTCCGCGTGGGCCGGCTGCCCGACGGCGGCGACGAGATGAATCACCTGCGCCGGCGCTTCCTCCGCAGGCAGCTCGAAGCGCTGACGGCGCGGGCCGACATCGTCTCGGGCCGCAAGATGTCGTTCGACGAGGAGTCGCGAGCGCTCTACGACGCGACGGCTCCCGTCAACCCGGAGGACCACTTCCGCAAGCTCCGGGCGCGTCTCGAGGCGGAGCTCCCGGGCAAGGGCTCTCTCATCGACCGCTATGACGCGTTCCGCAAGAATTTCGTCATCCCCCGCGACAAGCTCGACGCAGTCTTCCAGGCCGCGATCGCGGAAGCGCGCGCCCGCACGAAGAAGCACATGGCGCTCCCCGACGCCGAGTCGTTCGTCGTCGAGTACGTGCACGACAAGACCTGGAGCGGCTACAACTGGTACCAGGGGAACTACAAGAGCCTCATCCAGGTCAACACGGATCTCCCCGTCTACATCGATCGGGCGGTGGATCTCGCCTGCCACGAGGGCTACCCCGGCCACCACGTCTACAACGTGCTCCTCGAGAAGAACCTCGTGCGCGACCGCGGCTGGATCGAGTTCGAGATCTACCCGCTCTTCTCGCCGGAGTCGCTCATCGCGGAGGGCAGCGCGAACTACGGCATCGACGTCGCGTTCCCCGGAGCGGAGCGGCTCGCGTTCGAGAAGACGGCGCTCTATCCGCTGGCCGGCCTCGACGCGTCGCGCGCCGAAGCGTACGGCCGGGTGCGGACGCTCGCCGAGGCGCTTGCCTACGCGGGCAACGAGGCCGCGCGCCGCTACCTGAACGGCGAGATCGACGCGAAGGCCGCGGCGGCGTGGCTGACCGAGTACGCGCTGATGTCGCCGCCGCGCGCCGAGCAGCGCGTGCGCTTCATCGAGCAGTACCGCAGCTACGTCATCAACTACAACCTCGGCAAGGATCTCGTGGGCCGGTGGATCGAGGCGCAGGGCGGCACGGCCGACAAGCCCGAGAAGCGCTGGGAGGCCTTCGAGCGGCTTCTCTCGACGCCGCGCCTGCCGTCGGAGCTCGCGCCGGCGACGGCGCCACGCAACTGAGACGGCGTTGCCGGAAGCCTCGTCCCTCTCGACGATCGCGCTGCTCGGCCTCCTCGCGGGCTCGTCGCTCGCGTCGGGCCTGCGCCTCTACGCGACGATCGCCGTGCTGGGCTTCCTGGGCCGCACGGGCGCGCTGAGCCTGCCCGGCGGGCTCTCGGTTCTCGCGAGCACGTGGGTCATCGTGACCGCGGGCCTGCTCTACCTCGTCGAGTTCTTCGCCGACAAGATTCCGTACCTCGACTCGATCTGGGACGCGGTGCACACCTTCGTCCGCGTGCCGGCGTCGGCGGTCCTCGCCTGGGCCGCCACGGCGCACGCCCCGGATTCGCTGCGCCTCGTCGCCGCGCTCCTCTGCGGCGGCGTCACGCTCTCGGCGCACGGCCTGAAATCGAGCGCGCGCGTCGCGATCAACACGAGCCCCGAACCCGCGAGCAACTGGGCCGCTTCCTTCGCCGAGGACGGGACGGTCGCCGTGCTGCTCTGGCTCGCCGTGGCGCATCCGCTCGCGGCGCTCGGGCTCGCCGCGGCCGTCGTGCTCCTCGCCGTCCTCGTGTTCTCCTGGATCCGCCGGCTGATCCGGCGCCTCGGAGGCGTCGAGCGGCCCGTCGCGGCCTAGTTCGCGCCCGCCGGCCGGATCGGCGCGAACCTGTCGCACGTCCGCACGGGCTGCGGCGGGTAGCGCTTGAAGATCGGGCAGTAGAGAAACGTGGAGCCGCGATCGTTCGTCACATAGCGAACGGGGGCGGCGCAGTCATGGCAGAGGCTGTCCGGGAACAGGCGCTCGCGCAGCTTCGGATCCGGCGGCGGGCGCTCTTCCCTCCGGGGCACGCGGCGTATTATCCCCGCCGGCGGCGGCGCGAATGAACGAGCTCGAGACACGGGCGGTCCTGACGCATTTCTACGACGCGCTCGCCCGGCGCGACGGCGCGACGATGGCGGCGCGATACGCACCCGGAGCGACGTTCGAGGATCCGGTCTTTCGTCTCCGCGGCGACGAGATCGGCCTCATGTGGACCGGCCTCCTCGGCCGCGCGCGAGAATTCGGCGTCTCCTACACGATCCTCGACGTCGCACCCGGCTCGGGCGTCGTCGAGTTGACGGCGCGCTACCTCTTCGGAGGACGGCGGCCGGTCGTCAACGAGATCGTCTCGGAGATCGTCTTCGACGGCGACCGGATCGCGCGCCAGGTGGACCGCTTCGATTTCGCGCGCTGGGCGGCGCAGGCGCTCGGGCCGGCCGGACGGCTCTTCGGTCGCTTCGACTGGTTCCGCCGCTCCGTCTCCCGGCGCGCCCGGCGCTCGCTCGGGATCCCGCCGTCCGCTCCGACCGTATAATCCGCGCGCTTCGGATTCGATTCGTTCACGAGGAGAAGTCATGACCAAGCGCCTCTTCGCCGCCCTCGTCCTGCTCGCGCTCGCCGCGCTTCCAGCCGCAGCGCAGGACCGCCGCCCGACGACTCCCGCGCCGTCCGACGCCGCGCCGCCCGAGAAGGGCAAGGACAAAGACAAGGAAAAGAAGGAAGAGGAGAAGCCGCCTTCGGTCACGCACCACACGATGACGCTCGGCGGCAAGCCCTTCGCCTACACGGCGACGGCCGGATACATGCCGATGAAGGACGAGAACGGGAAGCTCAAGGCCAACATCTTCTACGTCGCCTACACGAAAGACGGGGCGTCGAGCCAGCGCCCCATCACCTACGCCTTCAACGGCGGGCCGGGATCCTCCTCCGTGTGGCTGCACCTCGGGGCGATCGGGCCGAAGCGCGTTCTCCTGACCGACGAGGGTTGGGCGCCGCCTCCCCCGTACCGCCTCGTGGACAACGAACAGACGTGGCTCGCCTTCACGGACGTCGTTTTCATCGACCCGGTGACGACCGGATTCTCGCGGCCGGCCGAAGGCGAGAAGGCGGAGCAATTCCACGGCCTCGAAGAGGACCTGCGGTCCGTCGGCGACTTCATTCGCCTCTGGACGACGCGCTACGGCCGGTGGGCTTCGCCGAAATTCCTGGCGGGAGAGAGCTACGGCACGACGCGGGCCGCTGGCCTTTCCGGGTACCTGCAGAACCGCCACGGCATGTATCTGAACGGCATCGTCCTGATGTCGACCATTCTGAACTTCGAGACGGCGCGATTCGACGTCGGCAACGATCTGCCGTACGTCCTGTTCCTGCCGAGCTACACCGCGGCGGCCTGGTATCACAAGAAACTGGCGCCCGATCTCGCGGCGAGCCTGCCCAAGGCGCTCGAGGAATCCGAGAAGTTCGCATCGGGACCGTACACCCTCTCGCTCGGGAAGGGCGCGAACCTGTCCGCGGCGGAGCGGCAGCAGACGGTGCAGGAGCTGGCGCGCCTGACCGGGCTCTCGGCGGAGTACGTGGACGAGCACGACATGAGGCTGGCGCTCCAGGACTTCAACCGCGAGCTGTTGCGGAAGGAGCGGCGCGTCGTCGGAAGGCTGGACGGGCGCTTCTCCGCGCCGGAGCGGGGCGGCGACGGGATCGCATCCGATCCGAGCTATGCGGCGATCTACGGGCCCTTCACGGCGATGCTGAACGACTACGTCAAGAGCGAGCTGAAGTACGAGAACGACCTGCCGTACGAGATCCTGACCGACCGCGTGCGCCCGTGGAGCTACGCGACGTACGAGAACCGGTACGTCAACGTCGCCGAACGGCTGCGCGGCGCCATGACCCAGAATCCCGCGCTGAAGGTCCTCGTCGCCGCCGGTTACTACGACTTCGCGACGCCCTACTTCGCCGCGCAGTACACCTTCGACCACATGGGGCTCGATCCCTCGCTCCAGAAGAACATCCACATCGAGCACTTCGAAGCCGGCCACATGATGTACATCCACAAGCCGTCGCGCGAGAAGCTCACGAAGGACGTCGCGGGGTTCTACGCGGGGGCGATGGGAGGCCAGTAGGGGCGGCCCTCGCGGCCGCCCGCACGGCCGGGCGGGGACAAGCCCCGCCCCGACGAATTTTTCTCGCTCCTACCTAACTGATGAGCTTCGCGATCGTGAACGCCGCAGCGGCGGCGATTCCGCCGACGAGCGCGGTCTGCCAGGCGCTCTTCCACGGGCGCTTCACCGTGAAGCGCCCCTTGACGTAGCCGAAGACGAGGAGCGCGAGCAGCGTCAGCACGACCGAGCCGATGAGCGCCCTCTGCATCGGATGCAGGAAGAAGTAGGGCGACAGCGGAATCAAACCGCCCGCGACGTAGGACAGCGCGATCGTCAGCGCGCTCGATCGGGCGCGGCGCGGGTCCGGCTTCTCGAGGCCCAGCTCGAAGCGCATCATGAAGTCGACCCAGCGCTTGCGGTCCCGCCGCAGTGCGTGGGCGGCCTCGACCGCGCTTTTGTGCGGCAGCCCGTACTCCTCGAAGACCTCGACGACCTCACGGGTCTCCTCGGCCGGCATCTCGACGGTCTCGCGGTTCTCGCGCGCGAGCTCGGAGGCGTAGTGCTCGGCGTCGGTGCGCGCCGCGAGGTACCCGCCGAGGCCCATCGCAATCGAGCCCGCCGCGATCTCGGCGAAGCCCGCCGTGATGACGACGCGCGTCGAATCGACGGCGCCCGAGAGCCCGGCCGCGAGCGCGAACGGGACGGTCAGGCCGTCGGACATCCCGATCACGATGTCCCGGATGCGCTCGGAAGCGGTGAAATGTTTCTCGACGTGCGGCGTCTGCGGCATGGTCGTCCCCGCTAGTTGACGGTCTCGTCCTCGTCTTCGTCGTCGCCCGTCGGCGACGCCGAGGCGTGATGGTGCACCATGCGCCAGGCGCCGCCCCGCCGCAGAAAAACGTTGGTGGCCTGCATCCGCGCCGCGGCCTCGTCCTCTCCCAGTCCGAACGGCCGCAGGACCTCGACGCAGACGACCCACGCGAGGTCGCCGAGGATCGCGATGCGGACGTCCTCGCATCCGACCGTCCAGGCGCGCGAGTTCGCGAAGATGTTCTCCCAGGACCGCCGCACCTCCGGCCAGCCGTCGAGACGATGCCAGCCGGGATGGACGCACGTCACCGGATCCTCGTGCGACCAGATCGCCTCCATGCGCGGGAGGTTGCGCGCCTGGAGCGCGGAATAGAAGGCAAGATTTGCTGCGGCGACCGCCGCTTCCTCGGGTGACGGCATTGCGTGACGACGGATTCTATCCGGCGGGCGGGACGATTCCCTTGTCGCTGCCGCGCGGAAACTTGTCGAGGTCCACGTTGCCGCCCGACACGAGCGCAACGACCGTCATGCCGGCCGGCGCGCGCCACTTTCCGAAGAGGAGCGCCGCGGTCGCGGCGGCTCCCCCGCCCTCGGCGTAGAGCTTCGCGCGCGTCGCGAGGAGTCCCATCGCGGCGAGAATCTCTTCCTCCGTCACGCCGACGACTTCGTCCACCGCCTCTTTCGCGATCTCGAGCGGCAGCGCGCCGACGAAGGGAGGCGTGAGGCCGTCGGCGATCGTCGCCGGACGCGGCGCGGGCACCGGCTTGCCTGCCGCGAGCGCCGGGGCGAGGCCCGGGCCCGCCGCGAGCTCGACCGCGACGATTCGCACGGAAGGCCGCAGCTGCCGGACCGCCGACGTCACGCCGCCGAGGAGGCCGCCGCCGCCCACCGGAATCACGACGGCGGCGACCTCGGGAAGGTCCTCCACGATCTCGAGACCCGCCGTCCCCGCGCCGGCCAGAACGACGGGGTCGTCGAAGGGGTGCACGAAGGTCAGCCCGCGGGCCTGACGCACCTCGTTGAGCTTGTCGAAGAGCGTCGGACGGTCGGCATGGAAGACGATCTCGGCGCCGTAGCCCCGAACGGCTTCGATCTTCGAGCGCGGCGCGTCGTTCGGCATGACGACGGTCGCCGACGCGCCCGCCGTCCGCGCCGCCCAGGCCACGGCCTGCGCGTGATTGCCGGCAGAGACCGTCACGAGACCTCGCGCGCGCTCCTCGCGCGACAGCGACAGGATCTTGTTCAGCGCACCGCGCGGCTTGAAGGAGCCGGTCTTCTGGAAGCTCTCGCACTTGAGAAAGAGTCGCGCGCCGCCGGCCATCGCGCCGAGCGTCCGCGAAGAGAAGATCGGCGTCCGGTGCACAGAGCCGCCGATACGGGATGCCGCGGCGCGGATGTCGTCGATCGGGATCATTGCGGGGCGCGAGCTTATCGCCGATGGCGACGGATAATCCGCCCATCGAGGAGGAACGCATGTCCCGCATTCGCCGCCGCGCTCTCCGTTTCGCCGCCCTCGCCGTGTCGGTTCTCGCGCTCTCCGGCGCCGCGCCGGCTCCGTCGCCCGCCGCCGGCAAGACCGTCGCCCGCATCTGGCGGGGACGCACGCTCGCCGCGAAGGCCGACGAGTACGAGGCCTATCTCTTCGCCTCCGGCATCACGCGCGTTCGCGCGACGCCCGGCAACCTCGGCGTGACGGTGCTGCGGCGCGCCGACGGCGATCAGACGGAGTTCCTCGTCATCTCGATCTGGGAGTCGCTCGACGCCGTGAAGCGATTCGCCGGCGCCGACTACGAGAAGGCCGTCATCCTCGACCGCGATCGCGAGTACCTGGTCGAGGTCGAGCCCACGGTGCGGCATTACACCGTGGAGAAGGAGGAGAGGACGAGGTAGGGGCGGCCCTTGTGGCCGCCCGACCGATGCATCGTTCCGCGGGCGGGGACGAGCCCCGCCCCTACGGCGTGCGGGGGGTCCGCCGCTTCGCCTTGATCAGCACGCCGATCTCGTCGTTTCGCGGATTGACGAAATCGAGGCGGATCCGCCCGTCGTCAGTCGTCGAGACGCGGGCCGGCACGGCGGAGGCCGTCAGGTACCACCCCGCCGGCAGCACGACGGCGTTGCGCGCCCGACCGAAGCTGCGGTCGAAGACGAGCTCGTCGCCCTCGAGCCGGTAACTCTTCTCGTCGGTGTACGTCTCGGAGATCCGCAGCCGCACGGAGCGCCCCGGCGCGACCGGCGGATAGCGGATGACGACGACCTCCGACTCCGCGGTCACCGGCTCGCCGATGTCGAGACCGGCGCGCGTGATCTCCTCGCCGCGCAGCGTCTGCGCCGCGAGCTTTTCGCCCGTGTCCAGGATCATCGCCGCCGGTTTCGAGGCGCGGCTGCCCTTGCGCACGACGTTGACGTACTTGTCGGCGCCGGGCTTCGACTCCGTGTAGTCGTGGTACAGGTCGAAGGAGTGCGTCTCGGGCTGCTGGAGGAAATAGACGATGTCGCGGTCCTGGTGCGCGCGCTCGTCCAGCCGCTCGTCGCGCGCTTTCGTCTGTCCGGCGGCGAGCGCCGCGAAGCGCGAAGCATCCGGCCGCGGCCAGAAGGGATCTCTTCACGACGGCAGCTTTCGCGCCCGAATCGTGAGCGACGCGTCGTCCGGCCCGGCGTTCATGAAGCTGATGAAGATCCGGCCGCCCGCGTCCGTCAGGACCTGCGACGGCACGTTGCATGACAGAAGCTCGTAGCCGGCCGGAAGCACGACGCTGTTTCGCCGGATGCCGAGCGACCGCGTGAAGACGATCGCGTCGCCGTCCCGGAAGTAGCTCTTCGGGTCCTTGTACGTCTTCTCGATCAGCAGCCGAACCTGGCCGCCGCCGGGCGGCACGGGCCGCGGCAGGTGGATCCGGATGTAGTCGGTGCCGGCGTCGGCGTCGGCGAGGCCCGAGCGCCGGGCCTCCTCGGTCGACACGACTTCGAAGCGCAGATCCTCTCCGGTCATCCGATCCGTCACGCGCTCCCCGCTGGCGACGCTGCCCTTGCGGATCGGGTTGAAGTACAGCGTCGCGCCCGGCGCGATGGCGGTGACCTCGTACAGGATGTGGAACTGCGCCGTCTCCGGCGCGAGGAGCTCGTAGCGCGTGTACTCGTCGGCATCGACCGGGGGTCCCGGCGGCGCCGGCGTGGAGGACGGCACCGGCGCAGGCGTCGACGCCGCGCAGCCGAGCGCCAGAGCAACGGCGAGAGCCATCCACGGCCGCATGAACGTTCCCGCAGTATATCGGCGCGCATAGAATCACGCCGATCCGATGAAGCCCTCGCTCGCCGCCGCCCTCGCGCTGCTGCCGCTCGCGGCCGCCGGCCAGCAGGAGCCCACGCAGGCGAAACCGCGCGTCGAGACGCTGCGTCCCGAGATCGTCGGCCAGCATGGCATCGTCGCGGCGGGACGCCACTACACCGTCGAGGCCGGAATCCGCATCCTCCACGCCGGTGGAAACGCCGTGGACGCGGGCGTCGCGTCCGTCTTCGCCGCCTCGGTCGTCGAGATCTCCCACTTCGGGTTCGGTGGCGAGTGCCCCACCATGATCTACGACGCGAAGACGAAGAAGGTCGTCGTGGTCAACGGCCAGGGCCCGGCGCCGAAGGCCGCCACGCGCGCGCTCTTCGAGGCGAAGGGCATGGTGGACGGCAACGGCCCGCTCGGCGCGACGATCCCGGCGGTCATGGACACGCTCGCGATCGCGCTCTCGGAGTTCGGCACGATGCGGCTCGAGGACGTCATGACGCCGGCGATCGAGCTCGCCGACGGCTTCCCGATGTACGCCTTTCTGCACGACCTGATGGTCCGCGAGCGGGCGGCGACCGAGAAATGGGAGTGGTCGAAGAAGACCTACTATCCCGGCGGCCGCGTGGCGGAGGTCGGCGAGATCTTCCGCCAGCCGAATCTCGCGCGCACGCTGCGGGCGATCGTCGCGGCGGAGCGGGCCGAGTTCGAGAAGACGCACGACCGAAAGCGCGCCATCCGCGCCGGCCGCGACGCCTTCTACACCGGGGACATCGCGCGGCGGATCGCCGCGGCGGACCGCGAAGCCGGAGGCGTCTTCGCGTACGAGGACCTCGCCGGCTACCACGGCCGCATCGAGGAACCGGTCACGACGTCGTTCCGCGGATTCGACGTCTTCAAGGCGGGCCCGTGGGACCAGGGTCCGGTGCTCCTCCAGACCCTGAATCTCCTCGACGGCGTGGATCTCGAAGCGATGGGCCCGTCGTCGCCCGACTACGTCCATACGGTGCACGAGGCGATCAAGCTCGCCTACGCGGACCGCAACGCGTACTACGGAGATCCCGACTTCGCGAAGGTCCCGATCCGCGGCCTCCTGTCGAAGGAGTACGCGGCGTCGCGACGCGCGCTCATCGGACCGACGGCCTCCCTCGCGCACCGGCCGGGAGATCCCTTCGCCTTCGATCCGGGCACGCCGCGCCCCGCGGCGCTCTACGTCCCGCACGCCCAGCCCGCGGCGGACGCGAAGAACAAGATCGGCGACACGACGGCCGTGGAAGTCGCGGACGCCGAAGGCAACCTCTTCTCTTCGACGCCCAGCTCCGGCTGGATCCTCGGCGGCGCGTTCATCGCGGGAGACACCGGCGTGCCGCTCTCGAACCGCATGCAGGTCTTCGACCTCGATCCCGCGAGCCCGAACACGCTCGTCGGCGGCAAGCGGCCGCGGACGACGCTGACGCCGACGATCGTCCTGAAGGACGGCAAGCCGTTCCTCGCGATCTCGACGCCCGGCGGCGACAGCCAGGACCAGCAGATCCTGAACGTGCTCCTGAACCTCCTCGTGTTTCACATGGGGCTCCAGGAGGCGATCGAGGCGCCGCGGTTCAACTCGCTTCACCCGTTCTCGTCCTTCGAGGACCACCGCAGCGAGCCGGGCGTGCTCCAGATCGAGAGCCGATTCCCCGCCGCGACGCTCGACGAGCTGAAGCGCCGCGGGCACGTTCTGCGCGTCCTCGAGCCCTACGGCATGGCGACCGGTGTCGTCGCCGCCGGAGTGGATCCGCGGTCCGGGACGCTGCGCGGCGGCGCGGACGTGCGCCGCGAGCGCTACGCCTTCGGATGGTGAGCGGCCGCGCGACGGGCGCGCACGCCGTGACGCTCGAGACGCTGCGCCCGAGCGACTGGGAAGACGTGCGCCGCATCTTCCTCGAGGGGATCGCGACCGGAAATGCGACCTTCGAGACGCGCGCCCCGTCGTGGGAGAGCTGGGACGCCGACCATCTCCCGACGCCGCGCCTCGCCGCGCGCGAAGGCGCTGAAAGGCGACTCCTGGGATGGGCCGCGCTGTCGCCGTTCTCGTCGCGCGCCGTGTACGCGGGCGTCGCCGAAGTCAGCGTCTACGTCGCGGCGGACGCCCGGGGCCGCGGCGTCGGAAAGGCGCTGCTCGCCGAGCTCGTCGCGCGCTCCGAGGCGGAAGGCATCTGGACGCTCCAGGCCGGCATCTTTCCGGAGAACGAGGCCTCGATCGCGCTCCATCGCGCGAGCGGGTTCGACGTCGTCGGCGTGCGGCGGCGCCTCGGGTGCATGGCGGGCGTCTGGCGCGACGTGGTGCTCCTCGAACGGCGGAGCGATACAGTCGGCGTATCGAAAGGGAGGATCGCATGACGGGTCGCAGGAGCTCGGGCGCGGGCGTGAATCGCCGGGCGCTCTTCCGGTACGGCGCGGCGGGCGCCGCCGCCCTGACGCTGCCGCAGGGCGCGGCGCGGGCCGCCTCGCCACCGCCGCCTCCGTCGCCCGACACCGCCGCGGCGGCCGAGTTCGAGCTCGCGGAGCTCTCGATCGCCGACCTCCAGAAGCGCATGGCCTCGGGTCAGGACACGGCGCGTTCCCTGACGGAGAAGTACCTCGCCCGCATCGACGCGCTCGACCGGCAGGGGCCGGCGCTGCATGCGGTGCTCGAAACGAACCCGGACGCGCTCGCGATCGCCGACGGCCTCGACGCCGAGCGCAAGGCCGGCAAGGTGCGCGGGCCGCTCCACGGCATCCCGATTCTTCTCAAGGACAACATCGGGACGGCCGACAAGATGACGACGACCGCGGGCTCGCTCGGGCTCGAGGGGAGCATCCCCGCCGCCGACGCGCACGTCGCGAAGCGTCTGCGCGACGCCGGCGCGATCCTGCTCGGCAAGGCGAATCTCTCGGAGTGGGCCAACTTCCGCTCGACGCACTCCTCCTCCGGCTGGAGCGGGCGCGGCGGCCAGTGCCGCAATCCCTACGCGCTCGACCGGAATCCCTCCGGCTCGAGCTCCGGCTCGGGCGCCGCCGCCGCGGCGAACCTCTGCGCGGCGGCCGTCGGATCCGAGACGGACGGCTCGATCGTCTCGCCGTCGAACAACTGCGGTCTCGTCGGATTCAAGCCGACGCTGGGACTCCTCTCGCGCGCCGGCGTCATCCCGATCGCCCACAGCCAGGACACGGCCGGACCGATGTGCCGCTCGGTCGCCGACGCGGCGGTCCTCATGACCGCGATGGCGGGCGTCGATCCGGCCGACCCGGCCACGAAAGACGCGGCGAGCAAGATCGCGCGCGACTACACGGCCTTCCTCGATCCGAAGGGGCTGCAGGGCGCGCGCCTCGGCATCCCGCGCAAGGGTCTCTTCGGCCAGAGCCCCGCGGCCGACCGCATCGTCGAGGCCGCGATCGCCGAGATGAAGCGCCAGGGAGCCGTGATCGTGGATCCCGTGGAGCTCGGAGGCGCCTCCGGGATCGGCGACGGAGAGTTCGAGGTGCTCCTCTACGAGTTCAAGGCGGACCTGAACGCGTATCTCGCCACTCTGCCGCCGACCGCCAGGAACCGGAGCCTCAAGGACCTCATCGCCTTCAACGAGCAGAATCGCGACCGCGAGATGCCGTATTTCGGCCAGGAAATCTTCGAGAAGGCCGAAGCGAAGGGCCCGCTCACGGACAAGGCCTATCGCGACGCGCTCAAGAAGAACCTGCGTCTCTCCCGCAAGGAGGGCATCGACAAGACGATGGACACGAACAAGCTCGACGCGCTCGTCGCGCCGACGAGCGGCCCCGCGACGCTCATCGATCTCATCAACGGCGACTACGGCGTCGGCGGCTCTTCGACACTCCCCGCCGTGGCCGGCTATCCGCACGTCACGCTGCCGGCCGGTTACTTCCGCGGCCTCCCGATCGGGATCTCCTTCTTCGGGCGCGCGTGGAGCGAGCCGACGCTCTTCAAGATCGCCTACGCCTTCGAGCAGGCGACGAAGCACCGGCAGCCGCCGCGCTTCCTCGCGACGTCGGATCTCGCGGGCGCGGCCTCCTGATGCGCGAGTCGGTCGAAGCGCTGCCGATGCGCGGCAACGCGCTGCGTCGTGCGGTCGCCGCCGCGCTGCCGAAGCTGCGCGCCGTGTCCGACCCGCAGAGCGCCGCGCCGCGCGCGCCGGGCAAGTGGTCGCCGCGCGAGGTGCTGGGTCACCTGATCGACTCGGCGTCCAACAACCACCAGCGCTTCGTGCGCGCCCGGTTCCAGGAGGACCTCGTCTTTCCGGGATACGTTCAGGACGAGTGGGTGCGCCACCAGAACTACCGCGAGGCGCCGTGGGCGGACCTCGTCGAGCTGTGGCGGCTGTACAACCTGCATCTCGCGCGGGTCATGGACGAGATTCCCGAGGACCTCTGGCGGCGCGAGACGCGCAAACACACCTTCGACAAGATCCTCATGGTGACGGTGCCCGCCGGCGAGCCCGCGACGCTGGAGCATCTGCGGCGCGACTACGTCGCGCACCTGCAGCATCACGTGGAGCAGGTGACGCGACGGACGTAGGGGCGGCCCTCTGCGGCACGCCCGCAGACGGGCGGGGACGAGCCCCGCCCCTACCCTTCCATTCGCGCGTCGTAGGGGCAGCCCTTGTGGCCGCCCGCAGACGGGGGAGAGGGGAAGAATGCCCCGCCCCTACCGCGCCGCCCCTGTCAGCTCGTTCTTCACGACCTCTCCGCCCTTCATCACGAACCCGACCTTCTCGAGCGCGCGGATGTCCGCGAGCGGGTCCTCCGCCACGGCGATCACGTCGCCGAACTTTCCCGCTTCGATCGATCCGACGCGGTCCGACCACCCCGCGAGCTCCGCCGCGTTGACGGTCGCCGCCTGGATCGCCTGCATCGGCGTCATGCCGTACTGGACCATGTAGGCGAACTGCTTCGCGTTGTCGCCATGCGGGTAGACGCCGCCGTCGGTTCCGAACGCCATTTTCGCGCCGGCCTTGACGGCCTTCTGGAAGTTCTCGCGCTGGAGCTTCCCGAGCTTCTTCTCCTTCTCGATCGACTCGGGCAACATGCCGACCTTCTCGCCCTGCTGGAGGATGTAGTCGTCGTTGTAGATGTCCATGACGAGGAAGGTGCCGTGCTCCTTCGCGAGGCGGATGCCCTCGTCGTCGATCAAGCTCGCGTGCTCGATCGAGTCGATGCCCGCGAGAATCGCCTCCTTGATCGACTGCGTGCCGTGCGCGTGCGCCGCGACCTTCCGGCCCAGCCGGTGCGCCTCCTCGATGAGCGCCTTCATTTCCTCGGGCGAGTACTGTGGCGTGCCGGGCTGGTCGCCCTTCGAGAGCACGCCGCCCGAGGCGCAGATCTTGATGACGTCCGCGCCGTACTTGACGACCTCGCGAACCTTCGCGCGCGCCTCCCACGGCCCGTCGGCCACGCCGGTCTCGCGGTAGTGAAACTCGAACGGAAGGAGGTTGTTGTCGCAGTGCCCGCCCGTGATGCCGAGCGCGGGCCCGGAGACGATCATCCGCGGTCCCGGGAGCTCCCCCGCCGCGACGGCGTCGCGCAGCGCCACGTCGGCGAACCCGCCGGCGCCGACGTTGCGAATCGTCGTGAATCCGGCCTCGAGCGTGCGCCGTGCGTTGGCCGCGCCGTCGAGGGCCTCGCGGGGAATCGACAGGCCGAGTCCCTTGTAGCCGAGGTTGTCCGGCATGAGCGTCAGATGGTCGTGCATGTCGATGAGCCCCGGCAGGAGCGTCGCGCCGCCCAGGTCGACGACGCGCGTGCCCGCGGGAATCGTGACGGACGATCCCGCCGCGACGATGCGGTCGTTCTCGATCAGCACGACGGCCGGCGCGATCACCCGATCGCTCTTTCCGTCGATCATGCGCGCGGCCTTGAGCGCGACGCGCGCAGGCGGCGGCGCGTCCGCGGCCGGCAGATTCGAAACCGCGGCGAGCGCGGCCGTCAAAGCAAGGACACCCCGTTTCATCGCAAGTCCTCCTCGAAAAATCGCGCGCGATCCTAGCAGTTTCTAGCGCCGGCCCTGCGCGATCTTCACCGCCTCCGGCAGCGCGCGCAGCCGCAGCATGGAAATCACACCGAAGACGGGCCCCGGAGCGAGGGCCGCGAAGGCGAGGCCCCAGCCAACGGCGCCCGAGAGGTACGACACGAGAGCGATCGAGACGTTGGTCAGGAGGAAGCCAACACAAGTCTGCACGGTGAGCGCGGTGCCGATGTAGAGCGGGTCGGACAGCTCCGTGACCGCGGCGGAGAACTGCGCCGAGTCGGCGACGACCGACGCGCCCCAGACGATCGCGACCGCGAGGAGGAGCGCCGGGTTCGCGCCGAAGAGGAACCCCGCCACGAGACAGCAGGCGCCCGAGACTCCCATCGCCCAGGACGTCACGAGAGTGCGCCCGACGCGATCCGCCACGAGACCCGCGCCGATGCACCCGATCGCCCCGGCGCCGATCACGAGGAACCCGGCGAAGTTGGCGAGCGCCGCGGGCGCGCCGGTCTTCTCGAAGCTCTCGCGGATCATGATCGGGGCCCATGTCCACATCGCGTAAAGCTCCCACATGTGGCCGAAGTAGCCGAAGGCCGCCAGGCGGACGCCGCGATTGGCGAAGACGCGGCCCATCTGGCGCGGATCGAAGGGCGCCACGGGCGTCGCGTACGGGCCGTCGCCGACGAAGAGAAGAACGATGAGACCGCCGGCCGCCGCGAGGATCGAGATCCAGAGGACGTCGGTGCGCCAGCGCCCCGTCCCGACCGCGTTGACGAGATAGGGCACGGCCTTGCCCAGAGTGAGCGACGCGATCAGGACCCCGAGCGCCAGCCCGCGCCCGCGCCGGAACCAGGTCGCGAGCACCTTCATGGCCGGCGGATAGACGCCGGCGAGGAAGAACCCCGTCGCGAACCGGAGCGCTAGCGCGAGGGAGAGTCCGCGCGTCGCGACGGCGAAGAGGGCGTTCGACGCCGCCGCGAGGAACGCGCAGGCGCCGATGAAGCGCCGCGTGCGAAAGACGTCCGGCAGGTTGCCGATCGCCGAGACGAGCGTTCCCGCGACGAAGCCGAGCTGGACCGCGAGCGTCAGCCACGCCGCGCCGCCCGTCGACAGCCGCCACTCCACGGAGATCGCAGGCACGACCGCCGCCGCGGAGAACCACGGCGACATGCCGAGCAGCTCCGCGCCGGCGAGAAGCGCAAGCGCCGTCCAGCGGCCCGGCGCCTCGGCGGCAGAGGAAGGCGCTTCGCGAGCGGCCGTCACGCGCGCTCGAGCAGGGCGACGCCTCCCATTCGATGGATCTTCTCTCGCCGCTCGCGAGAGAAAAGCCCGATCAGATCGAAGATCCACGCCCATCCGGGCGCGCGCTTCAGCTTCCGCGCCTCGCCGAAGCTCGAGCGGAATTCCGCCGTCCTCCAGCCGAAGGGACGGTAGAAGTCGGTGCCCTCCTCCGGCGCGAATTTGAGCGGCGCGCCGGCGTCCGAGAGCGACCGCTGGTAGCGCTTCTGCATCCAGCGCATCAGGTCGGGAGAGGCGATGTCGATGATCCACCAGCGGAAGCTCGCGTTCGCATGGAGGTCGGAGGCGAGCGCACCCGCCTCCTCTCGCGTGAGGTAGACGAGGAGTCCTTCGGTCACCGTCACGACGCGCGACGCGGAGGCGCCGATCCGCGCGAAGAACTCGCGCCGCGCGGCGACGTCGGAGAGATCGAGGCGCACGCGCTCGAGCCGGCAGATTGGCTTCGCTGCCGAGAGCGTCGCCTCCTTGTGGTCCAAGATCCCCGCCAGATCCACCTCGATCCAGCGCAGGTTCGCCGGCAGATCCATGCGGTAGGGCCTTGCGTCGAGGCCCGCGGCGAGATTGACGACCGTCTCAGCGCCCTGCGCGACGCACCGGCGGATCAGCTCGTCCATCACGCACGTCCGCACGACGAAGGCCCAGGCCGAGGACCGCCCGCCGGGCATGGCGTCGAGGATCTGCAGCCCCTGCTCGCCCGCGAGCTCGCGGGCGTAAGGGTCCCGGAAATGCGCGTCGGGGCGCTCGCTTTCGAGCGCTCGATACATCGCCACCCAGCGGGCGGTGTCGCTGATGTTGCCGACGGGAGGCGCGCCCATCTCGCGCGCGATGATACGTCCCGACGCAATAGAATTCGTGCACCATGATTCTCGACGGAAGATCCGCCGTCGTGACCGGCGGAACGGGAGCGCTCGGGGCCGCCGTCGTGCTCGCGCTCCTCGAGGCCGGCGCGCGCGTCTCCGTCCCGTTCCGCAAAGAGGGCGAGCTCGAGCGGCTGCGCGCGGCGGCGCGACTCCCGGCCGATGCGCCCCTCTCCGGTGCGCGCCTCGACCTGACCGACGAGACCGCGGTGCTCGACTACTTCGAGAGCGTCGCGGAGGATCGCGGCGGACTCGACATCCTCGTCAACACGGCCGGAGGTTTCGCGGGCGGGTCGCCGGCGCACGAGACGCCGTGGGCGGTCTGGCAGGAGCAGCTCGACCTCAACCTGAAGACGGCGGTGATCGCGTCGCGCGGAGCGGCGCGGCAGATGCTCAAGCGCGGCGCCGGCGCGATCGTGAACGTCTCGAGCCGGCCGGCGACGCAGGACGGGAAGAATCTCGCGGCCTACGCGGCCTCGAAGCGCGCCGTCCTCGCGCTGACCGACGCGATGGCCGCGGAGCTCGGGGACGCCGGCGTGACGGTCAACGCCGTGCTGCCCTCAGTCATCGACACGCCGGCCAACCGGAAGAGCAGCCCGAACGCCGACTACTCGAAGTGGCCGAAGCCCGAGGAGATCGCGCGGGTGATCCTCTTCCTCGTCGGGCCGCAGGCGCGCCTCGTGAGCGGCGCGCACGTGCCGGTGTACGGGAGGGCCTAGTGTGCCTCCCTCTCCCGGTGACGGGAGAGGGTCGGGGTGAGGGACCGCTTCAAGCTGGAGTCCGCGTCGAGGGATCCCCGCTGCGCTCCGGCTCCCGCAGCGCGAGTCGCTTCGCTCGATGGACTTCGCGAAGCTTGGTCGCGCTGCGAACAACTTCTCCAGCCGAGCGAGTCCAGTCGCTCGCGGCGCGAGGAGTCTCCCGAGGTAATCGAGGGAGGAGCCTCGCGCCGCGGGAGCGAGCGCGAGCGAGGGATCAGGAGCTCGGTCGAGGCCCTTTGGCCGAGCCGAGCGCCGGTGCCGGCCGACGAACTGAAGTTGCGGAGGGACTATCCGACGGCGGCCGGCAGATCCCGAGCGAAGCGCGAGCGACGGCTACTCGTCCCACCGGCCGCGTGACCGGCGGCTCGAACTTGTCGTTGTCGGGCCCGAAGTTCGCCACCAGGTAGGCGATCAGCTCGGCCTTCTTGTCGGCCGGCACGGCGGCGCCCCAGCGCATCATCTTCTCGACGGCATTCGTCCACTGCTTCTCGGTGAGCCGCTGCTGGAGCCCCATGCTCGCCGAGTGACACTGCAGGCAAGCCGCGTCGGCGACCGCCTTTCCCGGGCCGGCCGGGTACTCCTGCAGGCTCGTCCCGAGCACGGGCAGCTTCACGTCGAAATCGACCGCCGCCGGCGCTTTGGCCTTCGCCTTCTTGCGCGGCGCCTTCGCGAGCATCGGCCCCGCCGCCGCGACGCCGAGTGTCGCCGCGAGCGCCGCCGCGGCCAGCCGACGCCAGCGACTCACGCCGCCACCTCGATCTCGGCCGCCGGCCACGCGTTGTGGAGGTAGCCGCTCGGATTCCAGACCGCTTCCTTCGGCTGCACCGACCCGCGGCTGTCGGTCGCCCGCACGAGGAGCGTCGCGCGTCCCGCGGCGCGCGGCTCCCACCGAAACGACCAGAGCCGCCAGGCGTACGGGTCGTGGCGCGGATCGAGGGCCGCGGCGCGCCACGTCGCGCCGCCGTCGTCGGAGACCTCGACCTTCGCGATGTCCGGAGCCCCCGAGAGCGCGAAGCCGCGAATCGTGGCGGGCGCCCCGACCTTCGCGGCCGACGGCGCGTCCGTGATGCTCGACTTCACGAAGAGCTCGGTCACCGGCTGCGTGTTCTCCGGCGCGACCGGAGCGCCCGGCTCTCCCGGCGTCGTCGGATAGCGGTACGCCGTGTCCATGTAGAAACCGGTCTGCGCCTCCGGCTGCGGCGACAGCCGCACGAGCCATTTCATCCAGTGGTCCCCGGCCCAGCCCGGCACGATGAGACGGACCGGCGCCCCGTGCAACGCCGGCAGCGGGTGCCCGTTCATCTCCCACGCGAGGATTCCGTCGGCGAGCACCTTCTCGACCTCGAGGCTGCGGTGGAACGGCGGCACCTTCTCGGGCGGCTTGTCGCTCCCGAAGGTGTGCAGATGCTTCGCGGTCGACTTCACGCCGGCGCGCTCCAGGACATCCCGCACCCGGACGCCCGTCCAGCGCGCGTTGCCGACCGCGCCGGCCTTCCACTGGACCCCGGGAATCGGCGGCCGGTAGAGTCCGCGTCCGTTGCCGGCGCACTGGAGCACGCAGGTGGCCTCGGCGCGCGGCAGCTTCTTCAGATCCGCGAGCGTCAATTCCCGAGGCGACGACACCTCGCCGTCGACCGTGAGCGTCCAGCGCCGCAGGTCCGGATACATGGGATTCCAGTGGTGCCGCACGAAGAAGAGATCGTTCGGCGTGATGTAGGTCGTCAGCGCGTCGAGCGGCGTCTCGGCGTCGATCGCGTAGCCGTTGACCTGAAGCATGCGGCGCTTGTCCTTCGGGACGGACTCGGCCACCGCGGCGAGCGCTGCGGACGGGAGGAGCAGCGCGCCGCCGGCCGCAGCGAGGAATCCACGCCGCGTCAGCGCGGAAGGTGTCATGTCGAAAGTGTAACCCGGAGCGCCAAACGAAAGGGCGTCAGGCCGGCTTGCGGATTCCTTCGACGAGCTTGCGGAAGGCCGCGTCGGCACGGAGCCCATCGAGGTCGGGATCCTTGTCCATCAGGTCCGCGTCGTGGAAGCCCTTGTCGACCGCCGTCTTCAGCGAGGCGAGCGCCGATTTCTTGTCGCCGGAGGTCGCCTGAATGCACGCGAAGTTGTACCAGACGAGGCCCGCGCGATCCGGCTCCGCCTCCTCCGCGACATCGATGCAGAGACGCGCGCGCCGCACGTCGTGCTTTGCGACGTAGTCGCGCGGCAGATAGAAGGACGTCTGCACGACGAGCCCCACGAGAATCCGCCTCGCCGACAGCCGCTCGGCTTCGGTCCCCGCCGCCTCGGCGGCGTGCCGCAGCTGGGGAATGCGCATGTCCTGCGCGAGGCGCTTCGGCGGCACCGGATCATCCGACTGGAGCGCCGCGAGGAGCTTGCCGCCGGCCTCCTCCGCGGTCCGCCGCTCGTCCGCTTCGAGCTTCGCCTGCTTCTCGATCGCGTGCCGCGCGTCCGCGTCCTTCTCCAGGCGGTCGAGCGCCGGCTCGACCGTGGACAGGTCAGTCAATCCCTCGTAGTCCGCGGCGATGCCGCGGTATCGCTCCAGCGCCTCGCCCTTCTTCCCCGCCGTCTCGAGCACCGCGGCCGCCTTCGCCTCGCCGTCGAGCCACGCCCCGAGGAGCGCCTCGTCGCGGGGGCGGAGATTCGCGCGCATCGCCTCGCGCTCCATCCATTCGACCGCGCGCAGGCAGACGTCCGCGGGAGGCCAGCGGTGCGGCCCGTCGAAGACCGCCAGGCGGTGCGTGGCCTTGAGCTTCGCGAGCGTCGCGTCGAGCGTGCGCATCTCGAGGTAGTTGAAGTCCTTGTCGCCGACGGCGCCGAAGTAGACGAACGGCAGGTTCTTCTCCGGCGGGTTGCCCTCGGCGAATCCCGCACCGCAGCCGATCACGCCCGCCACCTTGCCCGTCTTCTGCGCGAGCAGGCACGACGCGCGCGCGCCGCCGGAGAATCCCGTCGCGTAGACGCGGCGCGCGTCGATCGGCAGTGTGCGGTGCGTGTCGTCCCACATCGCGACCATCGCCTTGATGTTCGGCGACATGGGGCCGTCGCTCTCGGTGTTGTTGGAGCCCGCGAGGATCCATCCGTACTTCTCGGCCGCCTCGCGGAAGAGCTCGACCGCCTGCGCGCCGTGGCGCCGCGGATCGTGGAGATACAGGATCGGCCAGGTCCGATCCATCGAAAAGCTCCTCGGAAGGTAGAGCGCGTAGCTCTGCTCGGCATCGGACGCGCAGACGACCTTCGGCACGACCTCTCCGCGCGGCATGGCGCTGGCGGGCGTCTCGGGCGCGCCGAGGAGTCCCGCGAGAAGGATCGGGAGAATCGCCATCGGCGTCATTCCTGGCGCAGCGCGCGGATGGGATCGGACGGCACGTGTCCGACTCTACGACGCGGAGGTACCCGGGTTCTCGCCCGGCGGGATGGAAAGCTCGAAAGTCGCCACGACCGGCGCGTGGTCGCTCGTTCCGTAGTCGGCGAGCACCCGGCAGTCGGAGGCGCCGGCCGCCAGGCCCTTGCTCGCCAGGATGTAGTCGATGCGCCAGCCGATGTTGCGCTGCCGCAGGTTTCGCCACGGCGCCCACCAGGTGAAGAGCCCGTCGTTGGACGGATCGAGCGTGCGCCCGACGTCCACGAATCCGGCCGCCAGGATCCGCTCGAGGAGCGCCCGCTCTTCCGGCAGCTGGCCGATGACGTTCGCCTTGCGCTCCTTCGGATGCACGTCCTGGTCCGTGCGCGCGATGTTCACGTCTCCCGCCACGACGGCCGCGCGGCCCGCGTCGCGCCCGGCCGTCCAGCGCTCGACGGCCTCGAGGAATCGCAGCTTCGCCGGATAGTCCTTGCCGCCGTTCGGGACGTAGACCGACGCGACCGTGACGCCGGGAAGCTCCGCGGTCACGACGCGATTCTCGTAGTCGAAGTCGGGATGCGCGAAGACCGGGCGATCGGGGAAGGTTTCCTGGCGGACGTGCAGCGAGACGCCGGAGTACGCGCGCTCGCCGTGCCAGTAGTTCCAATAGCCGAGCATCTCGAAGAGCGCCGCCGGCACCTGCGCCGGCGCGGCCTTGATCTCCTGGAGACACACGACGTCGGGCCGGTCGCGCTCGATCCACGCGCGCACCTGCGCCTCGCGCGCGCGGATGCCGTTGACGTTCCAGGTCCCGAGCGTGAATTTCACGCGACGAGGCTCCGGTCGATCTCGGAGACGCTCCGGCAGCCTGCGAGCGCCATCGCGAGCGCGAGCTCGTCGCGAAGCATCGCGAGCACGCGCCCGACGCCCGACTCGCCCTGAGCGGCGAGACCCCAGAGCTGCGGCCGGCCGATCGCCGCCGCCGTCGCGCCGAGGGCGAGCGCCTTCAGGACGTCCGTGCCGCGCCGGATGCCGCCGTCCACGATGACGGGTGCCCGTCCCGCGACCGCGCGCACGACCTCGGGCAGCGCCTCGGCGGTCGGGATGGAGCCGTCGAGCTGCCGGCCGCCGTGGTTCGAGACCCAGACGGCCGCCGCGCCCTCGTCGAGTGCGCGCGCCGCGTCGTCGCCGCGGACGATGCCCTTGAGCACGAGCGGCAGCGGCGAGATCGCGCGGAGCCACGCGAGGTCCTTCCAGGTGAGCGCCGGCTGGCCGATGAGGGAGTTGAGCGGCCACTGGCCTCCCGACGCGCGAGGCCTGCCGGTCGAGTGCGCCGGCAGACCGACCGGCACCTCGAAGGCGTTTCGCAGGTCGCGCTCCCGCCGTCCGAGAATGGGCGCGTCCACGGTCAGGACGAGCGCGACGTAACCCGCCTGGTGTGCCCGCGTGACGAGCCGTTCGGTTTCGCCGCGGTCCTCGAAGCAGTAGAGCTGGAACCAGCGCGTGCCCGAGGGCGCCGCCGCGGCGACCTCCTCGAGGGGGACGGAGGAGACGGTCGAGAGCGTCATGAGCGTCCCGGCCGCGGCCGCCGCCCGCGCCGTCGCCTTCTCGCCTTCCGGATCGGCGAGCCGGTGGAGCGCCGTCGGCGCGAGGATGACGGGAAGCGAGAGCGGCGTCCCGAGAAGCCGCGTCGCGACGTCCACCGTCGAGACGTCCACGAGCACGCGGTACTTCAGGCGAAGGCGCTGGAAGGCCTCCCGGTTGCCGCGGACGGCCAGCTCGTCCTCCGCGCCGCCGGCGTAGTAGTCGTAGACGCCCTTCTCGAGCCGTGCGCGCGCGATCGCCTCGAGCTCTTCGACGTTAACCGGTTCGGTCACTGCGCGAGTGTTGACCGGTGCGGTCACTCCGCGATTGTTGACCGGTTCGGTCACTCCGCGAGTGTGGACCGGTTCGGTCACTCCGCGATTGTTGACCGGCTCGGTCACGGCGGGATCTTACAGGCCGGCGCCGCGCCGCAACGCCGAATGCGTCATACTGACGTCCTCACGAACTCCTCGATTCGACGCCGCCGCGCTTCTCTCCTCGCCGCCGCCGCGGCGATGGTGGCGACTTTCGCCTGCACGCAGGTCGCGGCGAACGACGTGGCGCGCCAGCAGGCGCACACGATGGGCAAGTACAAGGTGAACCTGACGACCGAACGCGAAAAGGTGTATGGCGCCTGCACGTTCGTCCGGAACATCGAGCCGGACTTCCAGCCGGCGTTCGCGCCGACGGAGGCGCAACTGCCGGACTTTCTGCGGGAAGAGGCCGTGCTCTTGGGAGCCGACACGGTGGTCATGAACGGCCGCATCGGCGAGGCCTACATCTGCGGGCCGGGGCCGCTCAATCCGGACGGCACCCTGAAGACGATCCCGCCGGCCGGACACTAGCACTAGACCCTCAAGCCGACCCTTCGCTCTCGAGCCGCGCGAGGCGCTCGAGGAGCTCCGTCCTCGCGGTCTCGAGCGCATGGCGGCGGGCTTCGCCCGGGGCCTTGCCGAGCTGATCCTCGATGCGGGCGAGCGAGAGCCTGAGGCCGCGCGCGAGCGCCTCCCGTTGCACATCGGTGCGGCGCCCTCCCTCCGACCGGCGATCCTCGCGCGCCTGCTCCTTTTCGGCTCCCAGATCCTCCTCGCTGCGGCCCCAACCGCGCGCCATGCGGGAAGTTTAAGGTCTATCGGCCTCGCGGGCGACGTGTGTCACTTCGGTTGCAGCTTCAACGCCGCCGAGTTCATGCAGTAGCGCTGGCCGGTCGGCTTCGGGCCGTCGTCGAAGACGTGCCCCAGATGCCCGCCGCAGCTCGCGCACTGGACCTCCGTCCGGGTCATCCAGAGGCTCCGGTCCTCCTCGGTGTGGACGCTGTCCTGCCCCACCGGCTGCCAGAAGCTCGGCCAGCCGGTTCCGGAATCGAATTTCGTGTCGGAGGCGAAAAGCGGGTTGCCGCAGCCGGCGCAGACGTAGGTGCCCTTCTCCTTCGAGCCGTTGTACTCGCCCGTGAAGGGACGCTCCGTCCCCTTCTGCCGCAGAACGCGGTACTGCTCGGGCGTCAGGGTCTCCTTCCACTGGGCGTCGGTCTTCTTCACGTTCAAGATGTCGGAACCTCCGGCCTGATATAGAGCCGCGGGGCGCGTCGGGGTTCCAAACCCCGTGGAATTTCAGGAAGCCCTGAGAAACTCGGCGACCGCCGCGATGCCCTCCTCGAGGTTCTGCGCTTCCGTGCGGCCCGAGCTCGCCCGCGGTTTCCAGGAATGGTCCCCGTCGGGCAGCCAGTGGAAGACGATCCGCGGCGAGAGTTTGTAACCCGCAACCTCCTCCTCCGTGCCGAACGGGTCCCGCGTTCCCTGGACGAAGAGCGCCCGGGTCCGGAGGTTCTCCAGATGTTCCGTCCGGAGCTTCTCGGGCCGGCCCGGAGGATGGAACGGGTAGCCGAGGCAGACGAGGCCGGCGACACCCGACTCGTCCGCGACCATGCTCGCGATGCGGCCTCCCAGCGACTTGCCGCCGATGACGAGGGGCGCGCCGGCGCCGCCGCCGAGCGCCCGGATCGCCGCGATCGCGTCGAGCCACGTCTGCCGCAGGACGGGCGGCCGGTCGGGAGCGCCGCGGCGGCTCGCCGGTCCGCCGCGCCGCCATGTATGGGAACTCGAAACGGGCGATGCGGAATCCCTCCGCGGCCGCGCCCCGCGCCACACGGCTCATGAACGGCGAGTCCATGGGAGCGCCGGCGCCGTGCGCGAGGATGAGGCGGACGGGCGCCGAGGACGGCCCGTCGAAGAGGAAGTCCGCGGCTTCCACGCGGGGATTCTACGGCCCCGGCTGACGTTCACCGTTCACCCGTTCGTCCCTCGCCACGAACCTTCCCCTGACCCCTTCGTACTTCCTTTTCAGAGTGATCGAAGGCGCGGTGCGGGTGCGCTCTCTCCCCTTGACATTCGACAGGAGTGCCGAAATACTCCTGTCGAACAACTAGGAGAGACGACCATGACCGCCGAATCCCCCCGCAGCGAGCTCCTCCAGGGCACCCTCGACGTCCTGATCCTGAAGACCCTGGCGCTCGCCCCGATGCACGGCTGGGGCATCGCCCAGCGCATCCATCAGCTCTCGCGCGACGTGCTCCAGGTCAACCAGGGCTCCCTCTACCCGGCGCTCTACCGCCTCGAGTCGAAGGGCTGGATCCGGTCCGAGTGGGGAAACTCCGACAACAACCGGCGCGCGAAGTTCTACGAGCTGACGAAGACCGGACGGCGCCAGCTCACCGACGAGACCGACAGCTGGGAGCGATTCGCCGCGGCCGTGGCCCGCGTCCTGGAGGCGAGCTAGCCATGGGCGGGCTCCGGGCCTCGCTGCGCGCGCTCTTTCACCCGCGGCGCGCCGAGCGCGAGATGGACGACGAGATGCGGTTCCACCTCCAGATGGAGGCGGAGAAGCTCGAGAAGAGCGGGCTCGATCCGGAGACCGCGCGGCGCGAGACGCTGCGCGCCTTCGGCGGCGTGGACAAGTACAAGGACGAGTGCCGCGACGCGCGGGGTCTGTCGGCGCTCGAGAGCGTCCGCCAGGACGCGCGGTTCGCGCTGCGCGGCCTGCGCCGAAACCCCGCGTACACCGTCGCCGCGCTCGCGACGCTCGCGCTCGGCATCGGCGCGAACGTCGCGGTGTTCTCCGTCGTGCATGGCGTCTTCCTGCAGTCGCTCCCCTACGGCGGCGGCGAGCGGCTCGTGCGCCTGCGGCTCGACGCGCCGGGCGCGAACCTGAGCGACATGGGGTTCTCGCCGCCGGAAGTCTCCGATTTCGCCTCCCAGACGCGCGCGCTCTCCGGCGTCGCCGAGTACCACTCGATGTGGTTCATCCTCCTGCGCGATCCCGAGCCCGAGCGGGTCCAGACCGGCGTCGTGTCGGCGAGCTTCTTCGACCTCGTCGGCGTGCGGCCGCTCTACGGCCGGACGTTCCGGCCGGGCGAGGACGCGCCGGGCGCCGCGCCGGTCCTCGTGCTCTCCTACGACTACTGGCAGCGCAGCCACGGCGGCGACCCGAAGGTCGTCGGGCGCACGTTCAAGATGAACGACAAGATTCACACCGTCATCGGCGTGCTGCCCCCGATGCCGGCCTACCCCGACGACAACGACGTCTGGATGCCCGCCTCCGCGTGTCCGTTCCGCGGCAGCGCCGCCGCCGCGAACAACCGCAACGCGCGCATGCTCACGCTCTTCGGACGCCTGAAACCGGGCGTGGCGATGCCGGCCCTCGACGCGGACCTCGCGACGATCCTCGGGCGCCTTTCGGGGCAGTATCGCGACGCGTATCCGGGCCCCGAGGCGCGCCCCGCCGTGACCGGCGTCCCGTTGCGGCAGGAGCTGACCGCGCGCGCGCGGCCGACGTTCCTCGTCCTCCTCGCGACGGTGGCGCTCGTCCTCCTGCTCGCCTGCGCCAACGTGGCGAACCTGACGCTGGCGCGGCAGCTTCGCCGCCAGCGGGAGCTCGCGCTGCGCACGGCGCTCGGGGCCGGACGGTCCCGCCTCGCGCGGCAGATGCTGACCGAGAGCCTCGTCCTGTCGCTCGCGGGAGGACTGCTCGGCATCGGGATCGCCGCCGGCGGCCTCGATCTGCTCAAGTCCTTCGCCGCGCGCTTCACCCCGCGCGCCTCCGAGATCCGCATCGACGCGCCGGTGCTCCTCTTCGCTCTCGGCGTGTCGGTCGCGACCGGCCTCGCGTTCGGCCTCCTCCCCTCGATGTCGCGCCGCGAGAACCTCTTCGCGGCGCTCCACGAGGGCGGCGAGCGCACTTCCGGCGGCGCCGGGCGGCACCGCCTGCGCGACGCGCTGATCGTCGTCCAGGTGGCGGTCTCCTTCATGCTCCTCATCGGCGCGGGCCTCATGCTGCGCAGCCTCTGGAAGCTCGCGAGCGTCGAGCTGGGATTCCGCACCGAGCGCGTCCTGACGACGCGGCTCGACCTGAACTTCTCCAAGTACATGGACCGCGACAAGCGGCGCAACTTCCAGCTGCACCTGCTCGAGCGTCTCAAGGGACAGCCGGGCGTCGTGTCGGCGGCCATCTCGGGCACGTTCCCGCTCAACGACGGCGGGCCGCAGAGCGGCAACTTCCTGATCGAGGGATGGCCGCCCGCCCGGCCGGAGAACCAGCCGCAGGCCGACTTCCAGCAGGTCAGCCCCGCCTATTTCGAGACCGTTCGCATTCCGATCCAGCAGGGGCGCGGCCTCACCCCGGCGGACCGGGCGGACGCGACGCCCGTCGCGCTCGTCAGCCAGACGATGGCGCGGCACCTCTGGAAGACCGAGAGCCCGATCGGCAAGCGCCTCTCGATCGACGACGGCAAGACCTGGATCGAGATCGTCGGCATCGTCGGCGACGTGCGTCAGTACGGCCTCGACCGGCGTCCCACGGACCAGGTGTATCTCGCGCAGGAGCAGTACCCCCCGCTCTCCTCGACGCTCCTCGTGCGGTCGACGTCGAATCCCATGCAGCTCTCCCGCCTCGTGCGCGATGCCGTCCACGGGATCGACGCGGACCAGGCGGTCGACCGCTTCCGCACGCTCGAGCAGGTGCGCTCGAACGCGCTCGCCTCGCCGCGGCTGACGTCGCTCCTTCTCGGCCTCTTCGCCGCGCTCGCGCTCGCGATCACGTCGGCCGGGATCGCGGGCGTCGTGGCGTTCTCGGTCGGCGAGCGGACGCAGGAGTTCGGAATCCGGCTCGCGCTCGGCGCCGACCCGCGGTCGGTCATCGGCATGGTTCTGCGGCAGGCGATGACGCTCGTCGCGATCGGCCTGGCCATCGGCTTCGCCGGGGCGCACCTCCTCGCCGGCGCCATGTCGCGCCTGCTCTTCGAGGTGAACGCCACCGATCCTCCGACGTTTCTCGCGATGTCCGTCGTGCTCGCGGCGGTGGCGGCGGCAGCGAGCTTCCTGCCCGCGCGTCGCATCACGACGGTCGATCCGATGCTCGCTCTGCGCGCCACTTGACGCCGACCCGAGGAGGCTCCATGAAGACCGTCCGCCGCCTTCTTCCACTGACTCTCGCGGCACTGCTCCTCGCCGGGCCGCTCGCGGCGGCGCTGCCGGACGCCGAGATGGCCGGGGCAGACGGCTCGGGGCTTCCCGCCTCGGCCCCCGAGAAGAAGCCGACGCCGCGGTCCGGCGCCGCGGCGCGCAAACACCGCTCACGCTCCCAGAAGCGGGCGCCGCGCGATTCCGCGCGGGGCGCATCGCCGGATCGCAGCTCGTCGCTGGGGTGTCCGGAGGCCGGCAAGGACTCTTCGAGCCGCCCCGGGTAGACTCGGGGGCATGGCGAGCCCGAGCGACCTTTCCGCGGCCCGAATCGGCCAGATCGCGGTCGTCGTCCAAGATCTGTCGCGCGCGGTCGCCTTTTATCGCGACACGCTCGGCCTGAAGCTCCTCTTCGAGGCGCCGGGCCTCGCGTTCTTCGATTGCGGTGGTATGCGGCTCATGCTCTCGCGGGCGCCGCGGCCCGACCTCGAGCACGCCGGTTCGATCCTCTACTACTTCGTCCCGGACATCCGCGCGACCTTCGAGGAGCTCCGGCGGCGGGGAGTCGCCTTCGAAGACGAGCCCCACCTCATCGCGCGGATGCCGGACCACGAGCTCTGGCTCGCCGAGTTCCGGGACTCCGAAAGCAACGTCCTCGCCCTGATGAGCGAGGTCCGCGGCTGACGTGACGCTCCCCGTGCCCGGAGTCGGGTTAAACTCCGGCGCCGGATCGAAGATCCGCGCGAAAGGAGCTTGACACCCCATGAGGAAGACGACCGCCCTCCTCGCCGCTGCGGCGGCGGTCCTGATGCTGGCGGCGCCCCTGGCGTCGGCCGACGAGCAGAAGGAGCAGAAGATGGAACCCAAGTGGACGATGACGCCGACGGGCCTCAAGTACCAGGACCTCAAGGAGGGTGACGGCCCGTCGCCCAAGAACGGGCAGACGTGCGTCGTGCACTACACCGGATGGCTGTGGGAGGACGGCGCCAAGGGCAAGAAGTTCGACAGCTCGGTCGACCGCGGGCAGCCGTTCGAGTTCTCGCTCGGCATGGGCCGCGTCATCAAGGGCTGGGACCAGGGCGTCTCGACGATGAAGGTCGGCGGCAAGCGCCTCCTGCTCGTCCCGCCGCAGCTCGGCTACGGCGCGCGCGGCGCGGGATCGGTGATTCCCGCCAACGCGACGCTGCTGTTCGAGGTGGAGCTGCTCGGAGTGAAGTGAAGGTAGGGGCGGCCCTCGCGGCCGCCCTTGCGCTTCTCGGGCGGGGACGAGCCCCGCCCCTACGAGTCGTGCGCGTCGTCGGGGCGGCCCTCGCGGCCGCCCTTGCTCTTTCGGGCGGGGACAAGCCCCGCCCCTACGAGTCGTGCGCGTCGTAGGGGCGGCCCTCGCGGCCGCCCCTCTCACCAGATATCGCCGACCGTGAATCCCTCCGGAAACGGATCTTCGGGATCGAGCACGTAGCTCGCGAACCCCGTGATCCAGGCCTGACCCGACAGCGTCGGCACGACCGCCGGCCGGTCTCCCACCCGCGTCTCGCGGAGCAGCCGCCCCGTGAAAACGGTGCCGAGCACGCCCTCGTGCCGGAAATCCCGGCCGAGAGCGAGCCTCCCCTTCGCGTGGAGCGCGGCCATCTTCGCGCACGTCCCGGTGCCGCAGGGCGAGCGGTCGATCGCGCCCGTCCACGTCGCCGGCCGGTTCCAGTCGAGCTTCCCCGTCGAAACGATCACACAGTTGCGCCGGTCGGCGTGCGGGCCCGACGGCTCGCCCGAGAGCTGCGTCGTCGAAATCTCGTGAAAGCCCGGCTGTTCGGGATGCCGGACCGGCAGCTGCTCCTGCGCGGCCGCCTTGATCATCTCGCCGATGCGCGTGATGTCGCGGCCCTCGTCGGGCGTCAGCTTCAGACCGAAGGGCGCGGCGTCCGCGATGACGTAGAACATCCCGCCCCACGCCACGTCCACCGTGACGGTCCCGAGCTTCGGCACCTCGATCGCGCGGTCGAGGTGCACGGCGAAGGCCGGCACGTTCTCGAACGTGACGCGCCTCACCTTGCCGCCGCCGCACTCCGCGCGCACGCGGATCAGGCCCGCCGGCGCCTCGAGAGCGAGCTCCGTGACGGGCTCCTTCATCTCGAGCATTCCCGTCTCGAGGAGCGCCGTCGTCACGCAGATCGTGTTCGTTCCGGACATCCCGGGATACTCCGTCTGCTCCATGATCACGAAGCCCGCGTCGGCGTCCGGCCGCGTCGGCGGCAGGATCAGGTTGCAGTTGGCCGCCGGATAGCCGCGCGGCTCGCGAAGCATCCGCTTGCGCAGGTCGTCGGCGTGCGTTTCGAGGTGGCGCATCTTCTCGAACATCGTCGCGCCCGGGACGTCCAGCACGCCGCCCACGATCACGCGGCCGGGCTCTCCGCAGGCGTGGAGATCGACCGCCTGGACGACACGCGAGAGACGCACGACGTTAAGCCCCCGGCGCGCGCCGGTTGCCGTTGTCCATGTCGGACGCGATGAGCCACCGCCCGCCGGCGCCGCGCTTGAGCGTCAGCGTGAACTTTCCGACGTCCGGCTCCCCCGCCTTCCGCGCGAAGCCGCCCAGGATGTAGCCGACGTCCTCCCGCGTCTCGTACGCGAAAGCGCGGAGCGCGAGCGGGCCGCCGGCTCCCGCGTAGTGGCGCTCGATCGCCGCGCGGCCCCGCACCGGCGGCGCGCCGCTCGAGAGCACGAACCCGTCCTCGGCAAAGAGCGCGGCGAGCGCCGCCGCGTCCTTCTTCTGCCAGGCGGCCTCGTAGTCGGTCAGGACGCGCGCGAGCTCGGGAGGGAGCGTGAGCGTCGGCAGCGCCGCGGGCTCCGGCTGCGCGAGAACCGCCGCCGGCAGGATCGCGGCGATGACCGCGGCGGCGCGCCTAGTCGATCGCGATCCGGCTCTTGTTCGCCGCCAGCCACGCATCGAACGTCTGCAGCTTCGGATAGAGCGAGCGCGCCAACCCGATGTCGCGCGCGCCCACGAACTCCTTCTGGAAGTCGCACTTGAACTGGAACATGTTGCCGAGGTCCTCGGCGCCCGGGAAACCGAGCGCGCGATAGGCATCCGCCGAAATCGCGTTGTAGCGGACTTCCTGGCCGAGTGCGCGCGTCAGCGACGCGGCCATCTCGGCGCCCGTCAGGATCTCGCCCGCGATGCCGACGGTTTTCCCGACGAGCTCCTTCCCGCGTTTGAAGATCCCGAACGCACAGCCGCCGATGTCGCCGGCCGCGATGCCGGGCAGCTTCTTGTCCGCCATCGGGAGCGTGAGGGCGAGCTTGCCATCGGGCCCGCGCTTGGGGCCCATGCCGAAGAAAACGAAGTTGTCCCAGTAGAACGAAGTCAGGAGAAAAGTCGTCGGGACCCCGAGATCGGAAAAGAAGTGATCCGAGCCGCCCTTCGAGTCGAAATGCGGCACCTTGTACTTGCCCTGCAGCGTCGGCATCCGGTTGTCGGACAGCGGCATGAACCGGCGCGTGTCCTCGAGCGTCGACCAGACGAAGTGCGGAACTCCGGCGTCCTTGGCCGCTCGGGCGAGGTTGCCCGCCTCCGCGATCTCCTTCTCGGGCGAGAAGTGCGCCCAGAAGAACGTCACGCCGAAGACGCCGTACGCTCCGCGAAACGCGCGCTTCAGGCTCTCGACGTCGTCCTGGTCCGCTGCGACGACCTCGGCGCCCGCCTTCGCGAGCTCCTTCGCCTTGTCGGACTTCGGATCCCGCGTCAGCGCGCGGACCGCGAAGCCGCTGCCCGGATCCGCGAGGATGGCGCGCACCATGCCGCCGCCCTGATTTCCCGTGGCGCCCGTGACCGCGATGACCTTCTTGTCCGCCATGCCGCCCTCCCGCGCGCAAAGCTTTCAGGAGCCGCGGCCGAAGTCAAGGCGGGCGGTTCCCGAACGGCGGGGCGCGGGGAGTTCGGAAAGCGGCGGTTCCGCGGCGCGACCGATTGACCGGAGGCCGCGGCTTCCGGAGACTCTGCGCCCATGACGAACGAGCCGCGAAACGACCGCCTTCCCGGGATCCTTCTCATCGCCGCCGCGCTCGCCGGCGTCGTCGTGATGGCCCTTCATCCGACGGCGCACGGCCTCATGTCTCCCGACGCCGGGCCGCGCCTCGCCCGCGTCAACCTCTTCGTGCACAGCCTGGCGCTTGCGACCGTGCCCGTGCTCTTCTTCGGACTGCTCGCCCTGACGCGGCGTCTCGGGGCGACGGATCTTTCCGTCGCGGCGCTCGTCGCCTGGGGCTTCGGCGGTGTCGCCGTGACGTCGGCCGCCGTCGCGAGCGGGTTCGTGGCGCCGGGCGTCATCGCGCGCATCGTCGCGAAGGACGGCTCCCAGGTGCCGGCGGCCTTCCTTCTCTACACGGGACTCTGGAACCAGGGCTTCGCGAAGGTGTACCTCGTCGCGTCGTGCACGGCAATCGTGCTGTGGTCCGTGGCGATCCTGCGCGGGACGCGGATGCCGCGCGGCGCCGGGATCGCGGGAATCGTGCTGGCCGGCGCGATTCTCCTCGCGTTCTTCGCGGGGCATCTCGGGCTCGACGTGCACGGGTTCGGAATCATGACGCTCGCGCAATCGATCTGGCTGGTGTGGATCGGGGTGGCGCTGCTGAGGAACGCGGGGGCAAGCGTGTAGGGGCGGCCCTCGTGGCCGCCCATGAAGCGAAACGATCCGGGCGGGGGCGAGCCCCGCCCCTACGAGTCCGAGCGTCGCTCTCGGTCAGAGAGAATCCAACCGCTCGCAACGCGACCAAGTTTCGCGAAGTTCATCGAGCGAAACGACTCGCGTTGCGGGAGCCGGAGCGCAGCGAGGGAATCAGGCGAGCGGTCGAGGCCCTCTGGCCGAGCCGCGAGCCGGTGCGGTCGCCGAATACGCCAAGGCTGACGAGAGCCGTCGTCCAGAGGCGACCGGCAGATTCCCGAGCAAGCTCCGGCGACGGTTACTCCGCCGGCAACGGAATCGACGCCTGCCCGAGCACGTACTTCCATCCCGACTTCGTCCGCACGTAGGTGTCGCTGAACCAGAGCTTGCGCTCCGACGTCTTCCCTTCCGACGTCCCCTTGATCCACAGCAGCGCCGTCACGACCGCCGTGTCCCCCCAGACACGAACCTTCTGCTCGAGCTCGTCCTGCTTCTCGTAGATCGTGCTCTTCTTGCGCGCCTCCTCGAGCAGGTCGTTCTTCGTGAAGACTTTTCCGCGACCGGTCACGAGAACGAAGTCGTCGGCGAGGATGCGCGCCATCCCCTCGGCGTCGTTCGCCTTGACCGCGGCCTGATACGCCGTGTCGAGGGCGGCAACCGCCTTGGCGTCGGCCGCGCGCGTCGGCGCGAAGACGCGGCGCGGCGAACAGGAAGGCGAGCGCCAAAGCGGTCCGTGCAATCCATCGAAGAGCTCTCATGCGATCTCCTTTCGCGACCCGGCCCACCTCAAGGCTCTTCGTCGAGAAGCGCCTTGAGCTTCGTCATCGTGCCCCAGTTGCGCGCCGTGACGCCGTCGCCCGCGGCACGCCAGACCGACAGGGCGAGCGGGCTCGCGTGGATGCCCTCGGGGCACCAGAGATAAGCCACGCGCTTCCCGAGGGCGAGCGCCTCGGGCGCCCAGCGCTGCTTCGCGAGCGGCTCGAGTTTCGCGCGGTCGGCGGGACGATCCGTGACCGCCACCAGGAGGAGCGACGGATTGACGGCGGACTTCTTCAGCGGGTCGTTCGCCACCGCGGCGGCGACCTCTTCCGCGTCGAGCACGATGACGTGCGCGGAGACGCCGGTGCGTTCCGCCATGGCCTTCTCTATCTTCACGGCGGCGTCGCCTTTGACCGAGGCCGGCGCCGTGAAGACGACGTTGCCGCTGTTCAAGAGCGTCCGGACGTCCCGGTAGCCGAGCTCCTCGACGAGCGCCCTCAAATCCGACATCGCGACGCGCTTCGCCTTCCCGAGGTTGATGCCCCGGATCAGCGCGACGCGGCGATTGGAAGAGGAGCCCGAGCGTCGGGCCTTCATGCGGCGCAGCCTATCGCGGACCCGCGAGGTCGAGCCGCATGTGGCGCTCTGCGAGATCCTCGCCGCCGACACGCAGGGCCGCGGGCTCGACGCCCCAGACTCGGAATCCGAGCCGCTGGTAGAGCGCCGTCGCCGCCGACGCCTTCTCCGTGACGCAGAGATCGAGGGACGCGACTCCGTCGAGAGATCGCGCGAACTCGATGGCCTGACGGACGAGGATGAGGCCGAGGCCCAGCCGGCGGAACTCCGGCCGGACGTAGAGACCCCAGAGGCGCGCCTTGTGCGCCGCCTTCCGCGGCCGCTCGCGGAGGACGCCGACGACGCCCGCGAGCTCCGGCGCGAAGGCGCCGATCACCGTCTGGTCCGTTCGCGCGAGCGCCTCGCGCACGAAGTCCGCGGAGGCCGCGAAATCGTCCTCCGGTGACGCTTCGAACGCGAACGGCGCGTCGTCGAGCGCTTCGCGGCGCAGGCGCACGAACGCTCCGGCATCCGCGGGCAGCAGGCGGCGCACCGTCCAGACGGCCGGCGTCATCGGGCGTCGTACTCCGCGAGGCCCTCCGGGGCGGAGCCGAACCGGAGGACGTTTCCGTCGGGATCCTCGATCCGCATCTCGAGCGCCCACGGCTCGTTCTTCGGCTCCTGGCGGACGATCGCGCCGCGCTCGCGATAGACGCGGTGCAGCGCGCGCACGTCCCCGACGCCGATCCAGACCCAGGCACCGCCACGGCCCTGGGCGCCGCGGCAGAGGTAGAGGCCGCGTCCGTCCCGCTCGACCCGCGTGAAGTCGTCGTTCCCCCACGGCGCGTTCTCGAAGCCGAGGACGTCGACGTAATAGCGCACGCTGCGCGCCATGTCCTCCACTCTCAGGATCGGATCGACGCACTCGAAGTGCGTCGGCAGCGGGCTCGGCAATTCACACCTACCGAAACACGAGATGCGCGAACCGGGTCTCGAGGTCCCAATAGATCATGAGGACAGCGGTGACGTCGAAGGCCGCGTGCGCGAAAATGAGCGGCCACAGCCGCCTCGTCGCCGCGAAGATCGTCCCGAACACGAGACCGGTGATCGCGGCCTGCTCGACCCCGGGCAACCCCTGCACCGGCCAGTGGACGAGCCCGAAGTAGGCCGACGTGCCGGCCACGATCGCCGCCTTCGCGCCCCGGCTCTCGCCCAGCAGCTTCCCGAACCGCTCGAAAAGGAAGCCGCGGAAGACCGCCTCCTCCGTGAAGCCCGCGCCGACCGTGACGGCGAAGAACATGCCGGGCAGCGCGGAGCGGTTGCCGGCCAGATAGTGGAACGCCGGGTTGATCGGCGGCGCGCCGAGGAGCGGCATGACGATCGCCTTCATCACGATCTTGAAGACTGCGCCGCCCACGACAGCGAGCGCGATCGTCGCGATCCAGCTCTTCGGGCGGACGAAGCCGAGATCCCGCCAGGGCGTGCGCGAGCGGCGGGTCCAGAGGAGGACGAGGATGCCGCCTACCGGCTCGAAGATCGGACCGACGAGCGTGATGACGATGATCGCGAAAATGCCGACGGGCCCGAAGCCGCGGAGCTTCGCGGCGAAGCGGTCGTCGTCCGCCGGAGCTGCGATGCGCCCTACACCACGAGGATCTTCGTCGCCCATCCCATCGTCTCGGCAGTGATCTGCGGGTTCGTGTACTGAGCGTTCTTGCCTTCGAAGTCCGACTCGACCACCCCACGGGCGGCCGCGCAGGCCTTTCAAACGTAGATCGGGATCTCGAGCTCGATCACCCGGGCGAGCGCCTCGCGAAACGGCGGCCAGCCGACCGGGGTCACGTTGTCCGCGACGGGAGCCCGCATCAGGACCGCCCCGTCGCCCGCGAGCTCGATGCGGACCTCGTGGCCCGCCTCGCGGAGCGCGGCGGCCCAGACGAACGGGAAGTTCGCTCGCGTCGGGTTTTCCGAGCCGCAGAGGCCGACGAGAAGGAACTTCTGGGGCGCGGGCTTCTCCGACGGCTCCTGCGTCTCGGCGGCGGCCGCGGTCCCGGCGCCGGCCGCGACCATCGCCAGCCCGGGGGCGCCGAGGCACTCGTGCACGCCGCTCTCGGGGACTTCCCGGCGGCCGTTCATGACTCCTCCTTCCTCACTGCGGCGGCGGGCGCAACATCGTTCCAGATGTCGGCGGCGCACCGCCAGACGCCGTCTTTCCCCTTCGACCACACGGTGATCGCTTTTCCGTCGATCACGACCGGCTTGCCGTCCGGGCCGGTGAAAGTCACGCGATTGCTCTCGCGCGCCCAGGCGAGATCGCCGCCGCGCGACACGGTGACGGCCTCGGCCTTCCAGGAGATCCCGAACCCGGGCGTCTGAAAGCTCTTCACGACGTACTCGCGGATCGCCGCCTTGCCCACGATCGGTGCACTTCCCGGCGGCATGACGACGGCGTCGTCGGACCAGAACGCGATAACTTTCTCGACGTCGCGCCCCTGCGCCGCCGCGGACCACGCGGCGGAGCGCGCGAGAACCTCCGATCGCGCCGCCGCCTCCGCATCCGCCGCGACGGCCACCGCCGCCGCGACCGCTCCGGCGAGCGCCAGGACGAGAGCCCGACCGAGCGGGTGCGTGCGCATCGACACTCCTTCGCTTTGGTCTTTCTACGGCTCGCGCGCCGCGTTCGCCTCGGCCCAGCGGGCGGCGAGCGCGATCGGCAGGCCGATCAGGAACATGTGCACGAAGAGGTTGATCGCGACGTTGAACGGCGTGTACGAGACCTTGCGCGGATACGCCGAGAGCGGAATCACGGCGAAGTACATGACGAGGTAGATCACGACGCCGAAGAGCGGACCGGCCACGGCCGGCCGCCGCATCAGGAACGCGATCCGCCGGCTCACGCCGTAGAAGATCGCCGCCCAGGAGAACGCGATCGAAAAGTGCAGCAGGAGACCGAGCGCCGCCGTCCCGATGCCGCCGTCGTAGGCGACCTTCCCGAGCAGGCCACCGGCGACCGACTGGAGGACGCGGATCGCCGGCACTCCCCGAATTCCGGAGAAGACGATCGCGTAGGTGATGTCGAAGGAGCCGGCGATCGCGCCGCCGGCGATGATCGCCGGGACGGCGGAGCCTCGCCGCACGCGTTGCCCTAACGCCGCCGTCCCGCGCCCGCCGTCACTTGCCGAGCGCCTTCTTGATCTTGGCGAGATGGTGCCAGCTGTGGCGGAGCGCGTGGTCCTCGATGACGAACTGGCAGGTCACCGGCGCGCCGAAGCTCAGTCCGAACGGCGCCGCGCCGTCGAGGTCCTCATCGCTCAGTGCGCGGACAGCATCGGCCGCCGCTTTGCTGTTCTTGCGAAGCAGCCCGATCGCCTGCGCCTTCGTGACGGACGCGTTGTCGTTGGCGTGCTTCCCGTTCATGTCGGCCACAGCTTCCCACGTGACGTCCACGGCCTTGCCGCCTCCGATCGTCTTCGCCAGATCGACCTCGATGGGATAGACGCTCGCGACGTGATGCACGACGACGCCGACGGTGCGGCGGTCGTTACCGGTCACCATGGGCTTTCGCCACTCGGCGTCCGACAGTTTCTCGACGAATGCCGCGAGGCCTCTGGCCCCCTCCTCGATCCGGGCAGCGAGGGTCTCCGCACGTTTGCTCACAGACAGTCCTCCTCGTTCTTACGTTGCGGAGCGGGAGCATACCCCCGTCGGGAATCGCGCGCCGGGTCCTTCATCCGACCTTCATCGGTCGAGAACGGGCAAATAAGTGCGCCAGGGCCCGACGGCCTCGCGATACTGCTTCGCCATCACGCGTGTCGCCTGCGCGAGGTGACCGAGATCGTGCGCGACCCACGTCGCGAGGAGCTGCGCGAGCGTGACGGATCCGAACTCCGGATGCTCGCCGGTGAGCGCGAGCTCGCGCGGCCCGAGATCGAGCGCGCCGAGATCCGCGAGATTTCGCGCGCGCAGCTCCGCGAAGCGGTCGAGCAGCGCGCCCAGCTTCTTGCCCTTGTTCTCGCGCAGATGCCGGAACCGGTCGAACGGCGGGAACCGGCGGTCCGGTCCCTGCGCGAGAATGACGCGTGCGCGGGGAATCCAGTCCGTCTCGTCGGCATCGATGAGGTGCCCGACGACGTCGAACGGGCTCCAGGTCTCGGGCCCTTCGTTCCCGCGCGTCCAGTCGTCGGGCAGATCCGCCAGGAGCGCGCGGAGGACGCCCGGCGTGCGCTCGAGGACGGCCAAGCTCTTGCCCAGATCGAAGTTCATGCCCGGCCGCTCCGAAGCGAACGCCGCAGCAGAGCGCGCGCGATCGTGATCGGGTGACTCGCGGCCGTGACGACACGGCCGAAACCGCGAGGCTCGTGGAACATGCCGAGCTGCCGCAGCACCGCCGCGCGGTCGTAGTAGATGCGCTCGCCGGCGAGCCGATTCTGCGCGTCGAACGAGTACACGCCGCAGAGCGGGATCCCGACCCGGCGCCCCGTCGCGGGCAGGCCGCGCCAGGATCCGAGATGCGTTCCGCGGATCACGACCTCGAGGACCACGGCGTCGGCCGACGCGTGGCGCCGCAAGATCTCGATCTCCAGATCCGGCACCGCGCGCAGGAGCTCGGCATAGTACGAGCGCACGCCGTCGCGGCCCGCCCGGTGATCGCCCCAGGGCTCGTCGTCGTAGCGCGCTTCGCTGCCGAAGGTCGCCATCAGCCCGTCGAGGTCGTGGCGGTTCTCGCAGCGGACGTGTTCCTCCACGACGGCGAGCCGCGCCTGCAGGCGATCCGCATCCACCGCGACCGCCACCTCAGGACTCCGGGGCCGGCGGCGGCTCCTGATAGAGCCCGAGCACGTTGCCGTCGGGATCGGCGAACCTCGCCGTGAGCTCCGGCGCGTCCACGCCGACCGGCTGGACGATGCGGCCGCCATTGCCGAGGATCGCGTCCACGGTCTTACTGAGGCTGTCCACCATCACGTAGAGCAGGAGGCCCGGCGCGGGTGATGCGGGCCGGCCCGTGACCCAGGCGCCGCTGACCTGACCGACGCCGTCGTCGAAGGCGGTCGCGCCATCGCCGCGCTTGCGCGTCTTCCAGCCGAACACCGCCTGATAGAAGCGCACCGAGCGCGCCACGTCGGCGGTCGGAATCTCGAGATAGCAGATCTTGCCGTTGCCCATCGTCGGAGTCATCGTCCCTCCGGGAGGCCGATTCTCCGTCCTCCGGATCAGAGCTTCAACAGGAAGACGGGAGCGAGCGCGGCGAGCATCGCGGCGATCTGCAGCGCGAGGACCGGCAGCGCCTCGCGCGGAGCGCGCGGCAGCCATCGCAGGGCGAAATAGAAGATGGCCGGCGGCTGGGCCGCCATCAGAAGCTGCCAGAGGTGCGCGGCGGCGCCTTCGTCCGGCTCCGGCGCGGTCCCCACGAAGGCGATCCGCAGGAGGACCGTCGCGATCGCCGCGAGCGACAGGGCGATGGGCAGGAAGGCGCTGGGTCGTCTCCAGATGGCCGCCATTCCATGAGTCTAGAGCAATGTCAAAGTACTTTGCAATAGAAAGTCGAAGAAGACCAGCGCGCCGCCGACCCCTGAGGAGCTCAGACGCCGGGGGTCAGTGACTTTCCTTCAGCTCGACGAGGATCAGGTGGATCGTCGTGTTTCCGATGTTCTCCGCCCAATGCGTCAGCGGATCGCGGTAGAGCGTCGCGCCGGTGACGAGCTCGCTCTCGCTCGTCGCGCCGTCGGCGGCGTGGTTGCGGACCTTGCCGCCCTCGATCACGTAGATGACGTAGGCCGGGTGGGAGTGCATCTTCTCCTTCGCGCCCGGCGGCAGCTTCGCCTCGAGCACGCGCACGCGGTTGTTCTCCAGCGTGACGTGGATGGTGGCGGCGTTGATGACGGCGGGGTCCTGGGCCCGGACGGATGCGGAGCCGGCGAGGAAGAGCAGAGCGACGATTCGAGCGGCCGCTTTCAATTTGTTCATGGCCGGGATCTTATCCTTCGATCAGAGCGCGCGCCCGCTCCCGCACGTCGCTCGGGAACGGGCGCGCTTTCCGCGCCGTTCGGTCGAGATGCACCGCGACGACCACCATGCGCGCCGCGACCTCTCCGGTCTCGTCGTTGCGCATCTCGTGCAAGAAGCGGATCGCCTTGTCCTTGATCTCGAGCACGGCGGACGTCACGGTGACGACGTCGCCGGCGAAGAGCTCGCGCGCGTACTCGATGTGCTGCTCGACGCCGGCCATGCCGATCTTCTCGGTCCGCAGCCGTGACGGGGTGAGGCCGATCGCGGCAAAGAGCTGCCATGTCGCCTCGTCGAACTTCGCCACGTAGAACGCCACGTTCATGTGCCCCATCTGGTCGCACTGCGACGGGTAGACCGACCCGCGGTAGGTAACGCGCCGAGAGACGCTGTCGGCGTCTAGTGCTTCGACCACGTCCACGCCGTGATGCGCCAGCCGGCCGCTCCCTTCTGCAGCGCGACCGTCAATGTCGAGCCCTTCTCCTTGACCGCCTTTCCCTTCTGCTTGAAAGCGTAGTCCGTCGGGACGACGACGTACGCGTGGTCGCCGGTGACGTCCACGTGCCGCGGCTTGCCCAGCGTGACGGCGCCCGGCGTGATGCCGTTCTTCTTCGCGTCGGCGTCGAAGTCCGCCGCCCACTGCGAACAGGCTCCCGCGCCGTGCCATTCGTAGGGCGCGAACTCGTCGATGATCGACGCCTGGTCGGCGCAGGCCGCGACCGCCGATTTCACGTCGCCCTTGTTGAAGCCGTCGATGAACTGGTAGACGGGAGCCATCACGTCGGCCTGATCCGTGGCGGCCGCCGGCGCCGCCGCGAGGATGGCCAGGAGCAGACCTCGAAACAGTATCCGCATGAGCTTCTCCCCCTTCTGGAGGGATTATCCCGTTTTCCGGATCGGGAGCCGACTCCGGGAATTCCTGCGGATCGGAACGCGGAAGGGCGCGGTCTAGCGGTCGGAGAGGCCCGCCATCGGCTCGGCCTCGCCATCGGCGCCGGCCTCGGCCGGGACCGACCGCAGGCGCGGAGTCACGGGCTCGACGCGCGCCGGCTCGCCCGCCTTGGCGGCCTCGCGCGTCAGCGGGATCTCGATGGTCACCACGCAGCCGCCGGCCGCGCCGCTCGCGATCTCGAAGAGGTGCGCGTCGGGATACAGCGTCTCGAGCCGTCGCCGCGTGTTCCGCACGCCGATGCCCGGACGCGTCGACGCGGCTGCCGGCAGTCCGGGACCGTCGTCCTCGACGCGCAGACGGAGCCGCGGCCCTTCCACGCGCGCCCCGATGCGAATGACCAGGCGTCCGGCCGTCCCGCGCATGCCGTGCTTGATCGCGTTCTCGACGATCGGCTGCAGCAGGAAGCTCGGCACGTCGGCCTGGCGCGCGGCCGGGTCGACGTCCACGACGACCTCGAGCCGCTCGCGGAAGCTCATGCGCTCGATCCCGAGATACAGATCCAGGATCGAGATCTCGCGCTCGAGCGTGACGATCTGCCCGGGATCGGTCTCCAGGCTCGCGCGCAGCAGATCCCCGAGGCGCTCCACCATGCGCCGCGCGCGCGTGGCATCGGTCGTGATGAGTCCCAGGACGGAGTTGAGCGTGTTGGCGACGAAGTGCGGCCGCAGCTGAGCCTGCAGCGCCGCGAGCTTCGCTTCGGCGAGCGCGCTGCGGAACCATTCGCGCGACTCGATCCGCCGAACGCGGAGCCGATGGCCGACCAGCACGAGAAGCGCGACGGCGAGGATCGCGAGGGCGCGGAACCAGCCGGTCTGGTAGAAGCGCGGGAGGAGACGGATCGGCAGCTGCGCGCCCGCCTCGTTCCAGACGCCGTCCTCGTTGCACGCCATGACATGAAAGCGGTAATCGCCCGGCGGCAGGTGCGTGTAGTAGGCCGTCCGGCGCGCGCCGGCGTCGGTCCACTTCGTCTCGAGCCCCTCGAGGCGGTAGCGGAAGCGGACGGACGTCGGGTTCGAGTAGTTGAACGCCGTGTAGAAGAACTCGAGATCGCTCTGCCCCGCGGGAATCCGGACGTCGCCGCTGCGGTCCAGCGTCTCGCCGCCCGAGACGATCTCCTCGATCGAGACGGCGGGCGGCGTCGGGTTGAGCTCGATGCGCGCGGGATCGGCCATCGCGAGGCCCTTGACCGTCGCGAACCAGAGCCGCCCGTCGCGGCTCTTCCAGACGCCGTGCTGCGCGTTGTTGCACTCGGCCGACCGCATGCCGCTCGCCGTGTTGAACGGCACGGGATGGATGCGCCCGTTGCCGGCCGCCGCGTTGGCGAGCTCGCTCTGGCGCACGCGAAAGATCCCGTGGTTGCTCGTCATCCAGAGATAGCCGTGCCCGTCCTCGATCACGCGCTGCACGGCGTCGTGGAAGAGGCCTTCCTTCTGCCGGAAGGTCGTGAACTTGCCGTCCTTCCATCGCGAGAGGCCGCCGCGCGTCGCGAACCAGTGCGTCCCGTCCGGGTCCTCGTAGATCGAGATGACGATGTCGTGCGGCAGGCCGTCCTTCGTCGTGAACGTCGTGAAGCCGTCGCTGCCGAGACGCGCCACGCCGCCGCCGAAGGTGCCGATCCAGAGCACGCCCTCGCGGTCCTCGTAGATCGAGAAGATCTGCTCGGACGGCAGGCCGTCGCGCACGTGATACGTGCGGAACTTCGCGCCGTCCCAGCTTGCGACGCCGTTGCCGACCGTGCCGATCCAGAGGATGCCTTTGCGATCGACGCAGAGCGACGTGATCCAGTTGCCGGGCAGCCCGTCGGACACCGTGTAGCGCTTCGCGTGCCCGTTGCGCCAGCGCAGGAGGCCCGCGCCCTGCGTGCCGACCCAGAGATCGCCGCCGCGGTCCTCCGCGATCGAGAGCACCGTCGAGCCGGCGCGCGTCACGTGCTCGAAGACGGCGCGGCCCGGGAGCATGCGATCGAGGTTGCCGTCGGCCGTGCCGACCCAGAGCGTCCCGCCGCGGTCCTCGTAGACCGTCCAGATCTTGTCGTCGGAGAGTCCCTCGCGCCGCGTGTAATTCACGACGCGCTGGCTCTTCAAGCGGTTCAGTCCGCCGTCGGTCGTGCCGACCCAGAGGCTGCCCTCGCGGTCCTCGTAGACCGAGAGGATGCGGTCCGACGAGAGTCCGCTTTCCGTCGTGTAGCGTGTGAAGGTGCCGTCGTGAAAACGGTAGAGACCCGACGCGGTGCCGACCCAGACCGCGCCGCGCCGGTCGCGGTACAGCGCGCGCGCGGGCGTCGTCGTGAGGCCGTCCTCGGGACCGTACAGGCGCGTCTGACCTTCGAAGACGTGGACGAGGCCGCGGCCGGTGCCGACCCAGAGCCCGCCGTTGCCGTCCCCGTCGATCGCGAACGGCGTTCCCGGGAACCCGCTCCGGATCGTGCGCACCTGGAACTCACCGCCCGAGAGGCGGCCGAGGCCGTACGGCAGGCCGAACCACAGCGTGCCGGACTCGTCCTCGTAGATCGCGCGCACGCGGTCGCGCGGATAGCCGTCGGACTCCGTGAGCACCGTCAGCTTGTCGCCGCGCACGTGCGCCAGACCGGCGCTCGATCCGATCCAGAGCGTGCCGTCGCGCGTCTCGAGCAGCGAGCCGATGAGCGCGCGCTCGAGATCCGTTCCCTCGCCGACCTGCTCGAAGCGTCCGTTGCGGCGGCGCGCGAGCCCGGTCAGCGTGCCGATCCAGAGCGTGCCGTCGCGCGTCTCGCAGAGCGCCTGGACCCAGTCGTCCTTCAAGGCCGGCGTGTTGCGCGTGTCGAAGACGGTGAAGCGGACCCCGTCGAACCGGACGAGTCCTTCCTGCGTGCCGAGCCAGAAGTAGCCGTCGTGCGTCTGCAGGATGACCTGGACGGAGTTCTGCGGGAGGCCCGCGTCGCTGTCCCAGACGTCGTGGCCGTAATGCGTGACCTCGGTCGCGGGATCGAGGGCGGCCGCTTTGCGCGCCGGGACGCACAGGATTACCGCCGTCAGGACGGCGAGCCCCATGGCCGCACGCCCCACCCGTCGACCGCCGGTCATCACGAGGTTCTCCCTCAGAGTCTCACCCCCACCGAGACTCTTTTCGAGAGCAAACCGCAGGCCCGGCTCGAAACAATCCTGCGTGGGATGAAACGCCCTATTTCAGAGACAAATCGGCGTCTTGCAGGGACGAATGGTGCCCGTCCCAAGGCCCAGACATTCAATTCGGTGAACGGTCATCCAGGGTGGCGGATTACGGAACCTTCGTCGAGCCCAGGGCCCCCGGCGGCATCATCTTCCGGTTGAGCGTCTCGGACTGTCCGCGGGGAATCGACAGTGTCTGCCACTTCGGACCCGCCCAGTGCTTCGCGAGCAGGACGATCTGGCTGACGTGGCCGGCGTAATGCGTGAGCTGGCGGTTGATCGCGCGCACGACGGTGTGCGGCTCGCCGCGGATCGGGACCTCGCGGAGGAGATCCTCGTTCGTCAGCGGCTCGACGTTCGCGAAGAGGATCCTCCAGCCCTCTTCCCACCGCGCCATGAGGCTCTCGCGGGTGTCGGCCGAGGCGTCGAGCGCGAACTCCGTGTCGCGGCGCCGGTCCGGCTTCTCGCCGTCGGAGGTCAGAAAGTCGGTCCAGCGCGAGCGGAGATTCCCCGCGATGTGCTTCACGATCACCGCGATGCTGTTGGACTCCGAATCGAGCGTCGCGAAGAAGTCGCGGTCGGAGACCTGTGCCAGAGCCTTCTCGGCCAGCCTTCGGATCGAGCGGAATTCCCGGACTGCTTCCTCGCGGTAGACGTCGGCGACGGTGCTGGTTTCGCGCCCGCGGGCATGCGGACAGCATATAGAATCTCCCCCAAAGAGGAGCGCAGCCATGCCCGCTCCCATCGGTTCATCGCCGGCCATCGAGGTGACCTTCGAAGGGTGCGTCCAGGACGCACAGGACTACGGGAGCGACGCCGAGCGGATGGTGTCGCGCCTTTTCTTCTGGATCCGGACCGAGGGCGGCCCGCGAGGCGACTTTCGGACGGACCTCGCGCGCGTCGCGGGAAATCACTTCGGCCGATCGACCATCGCCCCGCCCGAGGGCTATACGGGCCCCGTCTACTACGCCGAGGTGCGTCAGCGGGTGGGCGAGGACTTCGAGAGCGGGCGAATCGAGGTGGGTCCTCCGGTCGGATATTCGGGGCCCTTCGACCAGACGGCCTTCGCGCGGCACGCGTCGGAGTACTTCCACGCGCTCATGAGCGACTCCGGCGCGATGCTCCGGTCCGAGGACGGCAGCCCGCTCGTGGGCGGATTTCGTCCCACGGCGCACGTGCGTCTGCGCCACAACGCCGCGCTGTCGCGGCGGACGGTGAGATCTGAACCGCCCCCTCACCCTGACCCTCTCCCCCGAAGACGGGGGCGAGGGGATCATTGGAAGCTCCCTCGCCCCGTGAGGGGTGTACAGACCGGAGAGATGGTGGACACCTGTTCGGAGACATGGTGGACAGGTTTCAAGAGTGGTTTTGGGAGGGGTTCGGGGAGGGGTTCAAATCGATCCGTGCGATTTTCTGATGGCAGAAGAAGACATCGAACCCGCCTTCTGCGGGGGTTGGTCTGAGGGCCACGGGATGACCAACGAAAGCGCCGCCGACTTTGTAGGGGTGTCCGCGTAGCCAGATCTCGCCGCCGGTTTGAACCTTTCGGATCAGGTCCAGCGAGTCGTATTGGATGGGCGGAAGTGACTCGGGGAAGCTGCGCATCGAAGGGCGATATCGGGATGCTGGCACTTGCATGCCGAGAGATTCGTGAGGCCGCTCGAGGTTGTAGACGCTGCGCCAAGCATCGAAGCGGTGCTGAGCGTGATCGAGATCTCGGAAAGGGTACCGGTTCAAGACCTCTCGCTGAAGCGTTCGGTGGAACCTTTCATCTTTGCCCTGAGTCTGCGGATGATAAGGGCGTGAGTGAGAGACACCGACTCCCAGCCGCATCAGCCAGACCGTCAGAGCCGTCGGACCCTCGGAGTGCGAGCCCCACGGCGAGCCGTTGTCCATGGTCATCCGATCGGGCAGGCCGTAACGGCGAAAGATGTTGGAGAGCTTGTCTTTGACCGTTTCCGTCTTCTCATGGCGCAGGCCTACATGCCCAGGGCAAAGCGGGAATCGTCGTCCAGCACGGTTAGCGGGTGGCATCGGGCCGTCTCGGTTGGGAAGTGGCCTTTGAAGTCCATCTGCCAGAGCCGATTGGGAGCCTCGTGCTCGAACCGCTGCCACGGCTTGTGGTGGCTAGCCTCGGCCGCGTCGATCAGATAGTGGCGCACGAGGATCGCATGCACGGTGCTGGTCCCCGGAACTCCACTCAGCCCCATCGTCATCAGCCGATAACGGATCTTTCGAGCTCCCCAGGCGGGATGCTGCCCTCGCAACCCAACCACGGCCTGCTCGATCCTCTCGGAGCACCGCCGCGGACTCTCATGGGGACGTCGGGATTGATCGACCAGCCCTTCGTGACCCTGCGCTCGATAACGCTCGAGCCACTTGTACCCCGTCGTCGGACTGACCTCATATCGTCGGCACAGAAGCCGAACGTTGCCCGACATCTGCGCCAGTCGTACGAACTCTTCACGCTGAGCCACGATGGACACCTCGTTCCAGGGCATCGGATCTGGCCTCCTTCGGCCAAATCCTCTGCCCCAAATGTGTCCACCATGTCTCCGAACACCCGTCCATCATGTCCCCGGGCTGTAGAGAGGGGGAGAGGGTTGGGGTGAGGGTCTTCTCCCGGTGACGGGAGAGGGTCGGGGTGACAGCCTACTTTCCCGCCCGCGCACCCTCCGCCTTCTTCCCCGGCTTGACCCACTTGTCGTACCACGCGACGTAGCGCTCGTATCGATCCCGCAGGTACGACGGCTTGCGCAGCCCGTGGTACTGCCCCGGATAGATGACGAGCTGCGTCGGGACGCCGAGGCTCCGCAGCGCCTGATACATCTGCTCCGAATTCAGCAGCGGCACGTTGAAGTCCGATTGGCCGCACAGGAAGAGCGTCGGCGTCTTGATGCGGTCGGCGTGCAGGAACGGGAACGACACCTTCGCCCACGCCTCCGGGTTCTTCCACGGCTTGCCGAGCTCCGCCTCGTACTCGCGGACGTACTGATCCGTCCCGTACCCCGCGAGGATGTTCGAGATGCCGGCGCCGCTCGTCGCCGCCGCGAAGCGCCCGTCCTGCGCGATGACGTAGTTGGTGAGCATGCCGCCATAGCTCCAGCCGCCGACGCCGAGTCGGTCCGGATCGGCGATGCCGCGCCGCACGGCGTCGTCCACCGCGCCGAGGACGTCCTCGACGTCCTTGTGCCCCCAGTCCGCCCAGATCACGAGCGAGAACTTCTCGCCGCGGCCCGAGCTGCCGCGCGGGTTCGCGCCGAGGACGACGTAGCCGTTGGCCGCGAGGATCTGCCACTCGAAGTCGAACGACGCCTGGAACTGGTCCACGGGGCCGCCGTGCAGCCGCAGAATCGCCGGGTAGCGCTTCCCGCTCGCGTAATCCGGCGGCTTCGCGAGGAAGCCGTGGATCTCGGTGCCGTCCTTGCTCGAGAACTTCGTGTCCTCGACGGCCGCGAGCTGAACCTGCGCGAGCCACTCGTCGTTCTGACGCGACAGCCGCCGCGGCTCGGCGCCCTCGACGGCGTAGATCTCGTCCGGCTGTTGCGGCGAGCCCATGAGGATCGCGACCTTCCCGTCGGGCGAAGTCGTGAGTCCGGAGACGACGCGGCGCCCGGTCACGAGCCGCTCGATCGGACCGCCGGCCGCGGGAATCCGCGCGAGGTGGAACGCGCCGTCGTCCTCCAGCAGGAAGAGGATCTGCTTGCCGTCGGGCGTCCAGCGCGGCGCCTGCACGTTGCGGTCGAGCTCCGCGGTCAGCACGCGCGGCGCTCCCCCGGCGGCCGGCACGACCGCCAGGTGGCGCGTCGCGTAATAGATGAGGCGGTCCGGGCCGCCCTGGAAGTAGGCGATCGACTGGCTGTCCGGGCTCCAGGCGAGCCGGCTCTCGATGTCCGGCGAGTTGTCGGCGCCCTCGTACGTGGTGATCTGCCGCTCCTTCGCGCCGGCGCGCGGCTCGATCGCGAAGACGTCCCAGTTGTCCGTCCGATCCATGTCGGCGCCGCGCTTGCTGACGAACGCGATCGTCTTGCCGTCCGGCGACCACGAGGGCAAGAGCTCGTTGGCCGCGCCCGTCGTCAGCGGCTCGCTCGTCTTCGTCGCGACGTCGAAGAGATAGAGGTGCGTGCGCTTCTTGCCGAGATACCCCGTGACGTCTTCCTTGAACTGGAAGCGGTCGATCACGATCGGCTTCGCGGGTTTCTTCTTCTCCGACTTCTCCTTGCCGGGCCCCGGCGCGTCGGCGTCCGGGTCCTCGGCAGCCACCACCAGGCGCCTGCCGTCGGGGGACCAGTCGTAGTCCTCGACGCCGCCCGGGAACGACGTGATGCGCTCCGCCTCGCCGCCGGCGCGCGGCAGCAGCCAGATCTGCTCGGTCTCCTCGTCGGTGTCGCGGTCGGACACGAACGCGAGGTACTTCCCGTCCGGGCTCCAGCGCGGCGTGGACTCCGACTTCTTGCTCGACGTCAGGCGGACCGACTGCCCGCCGTCCCAGCTCGTCATCCAGATGTCGCGGTCGTGGCGATCCTCGGCGAGGTCCGTCGTCGAGACCGTGTACGCGACCCAGGCGCCGTCCGGCGCGAGCTGCGGGCCGGAGACGTCGCGGATGCGCGCGAGATCGTCGAGCGTGACGGACCTCTTGTCGGCGGCCGGCGACGCGGCGGAGAGAAGCAGGGCTCCGAGGACGGCGAGAAACGGTCGCGAAGATGCGGGCACGGGACCTCCTGTCAGGCTGTCGTTCGAACGGTGGCGGTGCGATGGCGATCGATCCAGTAGCCCCAGGGAACGACGATCCACATCGAGAGCGCGGACCAGGCGAGCGCCTTCTCGTTGGGAGGCGGCGGGCCCAACAGCGCCCAGATCCAGATCGATCCCAGGAAGGCGAGCAGGATTCCGAGCGACCAGGTGCCGACGGCGTCGCGCGGCTGCGTCGCGCGCAGGTAGAGGACGATGCCGGCGGCGTACAGCCCGCCCTCGATCGCGAGCGTCGCGGGCAGCGAATTCCAGAGCCCGAGGCCGACGTACGGTCCTCCCGGACGCACCGGCATGTCGGGCCGGTGCATGAGCGCGTCGAGGAACCAGTGGCTCACGACGCCGGCCGCGAGCAGGATCGCGCCGAAGAGGAATCGCCGCGCGATGTAGTAGACGGCGCCGAAGAGCGCACCCCAGACGACAAGCGCGACCAGGCTGTGACTCCACGGGTAGTCCCAGAAGTTCAGGTGGCTCGTCTTCATCATGTGCGGCACGATGTGGACGTGCTCGCGCCCGAGGAGCAGGAAGATCGGCCAGAGGCCGTCGGCGAGCTGCACCGAGAGGAAGAGCGTGCCCAGAGAGATTCGGGGCGCGACCTTCTTGGCGGCCAGGCCGAGGCCGAAGTGTCCGACGAACATTTCTCGGGTTTCCGTCCTCTCGCGTTCGGAAGGGCCCGCATCGTCTCAGAAAGCGGCTGCGCGAGACAAGAGCGGAAACCGGGACCCGGCGCGCGCGTATCCTCTTCTCGGGAGTCCCTTCTCGGAGTCGCTCGATGCGCCGGATCCGCACGCTCCTGGCCGCCTCCGTTCCGCTCGGCCTGGCCGTCCTCTCCGCCGCCTGCGCGAGATCGGACGCGGCGCCCGCATCGTTCCGGCCGCCGGTCGCCGCCGCGAAGCCATCGCCCACTCCGTCGCCGACGAAGGCGCCGGGCCCCACGTTCGACGCGACGGTCCGCCCGGTTCTCGAAGCGCGGTGCACACCCTGCCACTATCCCGGCGGAAAGATGTACGAGCGCCTCCCGTTCGACCAGCCGCCGGTCGTCGCCGCGCATGCGGACGGAATCCGGCGCCGGCTGAAGGGCGCGGATCTCGAGGCGCTCGAGAAGTGGCTCGCGACGCTCCCGGCGTCGCCGCGCGGGGGGAGCGGCTCCTAGGAGCGCGGCCCGACGACGCGCGGCGCGGGAGGCCCCGGGGCCGGCGGCATGACCGCCGAGCGGTCGGACATGGCGGCCGCGGGCTGCTCCCCCGCGGTATTCCCGCCGCCGGAGGGACCCATCATCCCGTCGCCGATCCAGATATCGCTCCGGTCGATCGACCGCGGAATCGCAACGCGCTCGACGCGCGCGATGTCCATGCGCGCGGTCGGCGCCGGTCCGCTCGAGTCGTAGTACGGGTAGTAGTCGTAGCGAAAGGCGCAGCCGGGCAAGCCGTCGTCCGTGTAGTAGTAGCCCATCGACGAGCCGCGCGACGTTTCGCAACCGGCCGCGAGCGTGGCGGCCGCCGCCAGGAAAAGGAGCTTCCTCATGGCGCGTCCTCCGGGCCCCTCGATCTTACGCTCGCGGCAGCGTGATGGAATTGGCCGGTGCCCCGGTTCGACGTCATCACCTTCGATTGCTATGGGACGCTGATCGACTGGGAGACCGGCATCCGGAAGGCCTTCCTCGCCGGCGCGGCCGCGGCCGGCGTCACGCTCCCGCCCGAGAAGGTCCTTCCCGCCTATGCCGAGATCGAGCCCCGGATCGAGGAACAGGCCTATCGGCCATACCGCGAGGTCCTCGCCCGGACGGCCGTCGGGGTCGCGGAGCGCCTCGGCTGGAGGCTGGCCCTCGAGACGGCGCGATTCCTCCCCGAGAGCCTCTCGTCCTGGGCGCCGTTTCCCGACACGAACCCGGCGCTCGAGAGGCTCGCGGCGGCCGGCTGCCGGCTCGGCATCCTCTCGAATGTGGACGACGATCTCCTCGCGGGAACGCGGCGGCACTTCTCCGTCGCGTTCGCTCCCATCGTGACCGCGGCGCAGGTGCGCTCCTACAAGCCGGCGCACGCGCACTTCCTCGAGGCGCGCCGGCGAATTCCAGCGGGCGCGCGATGGCTCCATGCCGCGCAGAGCTACTTCCACGACGTGGTCCCGTGCAAGGAGCTCGGGATCCCGGTCGCGTGGATCAACCGAAAGGAAGAACCGGCCGGAGCGGCCGGCGCTCCCGAACGGGAGCTGCGCGACCTCTCCGGCCTCGCCGCGTGGGTGACCGAAGAGCGGTAGGAGTTACTTCTTCTTCGCCGCTTTCGCTTTCGCCGCCCTCTCCCCCTTGCTCGTCCGCTGCATGTCCATGCGGTGCGCGCGCTCGTACGTCTGGATGTCCTTGAACCGCCCCTTGGCGTCCCGAACGGCGTAGAGCTTCTTCCCCGCCACGCTGCGATGGGTCGTCCGTCTGGCCTTGCCCGCCATGGTCCCTCCTTCCGGTCGGATTGCGCCGGATTCTACGCCGCGGCGGGGAACTTTTCCCTCCCGATACGCGTATCGGGTGGCGAAGGGCGCGCCCTCGGGCCGCGCGATGGAGGACTCATGCGAACCGCGAGAACGGCGGCGGCCACGATCGGCCTTCTCGGGATCCTCGCTGCGGCGCCGACGGCGCGCGCGGCCGAGGTCACGCGGAAGCTCGAGGCGCGACTCTCGGGCACGGACGTCGCGGCGTTCGCGGTGGAGAACCTCGCAGGCACGATGCGCATCGAGCCCGGTCCGGACGGCGCGGTCTCGGTCGAGGCCACGGTCCACGCGGACGACGACGAGCTCGCGAGAGGCATGCGTCTCGAGCGCGTCGCCGGCGAGAGCACGCCGACCCTGCGCGTGCGATACCCCGACGGAGTCACGACCATCCGCTACCGCGCGCCGCACGACGGCGACGACCACGGTTTCTCGCTCCTCCTTTTCGAGGGAAGCCGCTTCGACTACGACGGCCATCGGTATCGCGTGTCCTCGGGACACGGCAAGCGCCTCTGGGCGGATCTCGTCGTGCGCGTGCCCGCGCATCTGACGGGCGCGCGTTTCCGCGATCTCGCGGGACTCGTCGACGCGCAGGGCTTCGAGGGAGCCGTCCGTTTCGAGGTCGCGAGCGCGGACCTGGTGCTCCGCCAGCTCGGCGGCGATCTGACGCTCTCGGGATCCTCCGGCGACACCCGGGCCTCGGACATTCGCGGCCGGTGGAAGTCGGACTTCTCGAGCGGCGATTGCGTGCTCGACGGCTTCGAAGGCGACGCGCTGACGTTCGACACGAGCTCCGGCGACATCCGCGTGCACGGCGCGAAGGCGGCGCGGATCGCGGTCGACACGAGCTCGGGAGACGCGTCCTTCCGTTCCGCGGACGTCGAAGAGTTTCAGGGCCACTCGAGCTCCGGAGATCTCCTCCTCGAACAGACGACCGAGCGCCTCAAGAACGTGCGCGTCCACACGTCGAGCGGCGACGTCCAGCTCCGGCTGCCCCGCGAGGCGTCGTTCCAGGCCGACGCCGATCAGTCGAGCGGGGACATGTCCGTCGGGTTCCACGACGGGTCCTCGACGATGCGGCGCCACAAGCTCGTCGCGTTCCAGCGCGGCGAGGGCGGCGCGCAAATCCGCGTCGAGACGTCGAGCGGGGATCTGACGATCGCGCCGCGATAGACGCCGGGCGGGGGCAAGCCCCGCCCCTACGATTCCGGTGACGTGATCGCGTAGGGGCGGCCCTTGCGGCCGCCCGCTAGATACCCAGGAGGTACAGGTCCAAGTCGGGCGACAGGCCGATGCGCCGATCGGGGCGCCGCCGGCGGGTTCCGATGCCGCGCCGCTCCGACGCGACGCGCCGCTCCAACGAGGCGGCGTCTTCGCCGTTGCGGCGCTCGGAGAGTCGCCGAGGCAGGCCCATGCGCCTCTGGTGCTTTCGCCGCTCGGGGCTCGATGCCAGCGTTCCCGCGACCGGTGGAATCACGACGAGGCTCTTCACGCTTCCTCCGTGCTCCGTCGGTCCCGGATCATATCCCGTCAGGAGGTGTGCGAGCCGGCGCGCTTTCCGCCGCGTAGCTTGTGCAGGGCCTTCCCGAGCTTGACGTTCACGACACTGTCGCGCGAGAGGAACCGGATCGGGGGCGGCCGGCGGGCGCCGAAGTCGGTGCGAAGCTTCAGGAGTCCCCGATGATCGGGCGAGACCTTGAGTCCGACCTCCAGGGCCTCGACGGCCTTCTTGCGCGAGCCCGACAGCATGTACAGCTGCGCCAGGCTCCAGTAGATGTGCGGGTTGCGCCGGTCCGACGCCACCGCCTTCAGGCACAAGTCGAGGCCTTCCTTGAGCCCCTTGGTGTGGCCGAGCGCCAGGGCATAGCTTGCGAGGATCCCGGTCGGCACGGACATGTTGCGCTTGCCCTGCCGATCGCAGTACTCCGAGAGGAACTCCCGCGCCTGGGGATACCGCTGAAGCTTCAACGCGTCGCGACCCCGCTTCAGCAGTTCCTCGTCGTCGTACCGATCGAGCTCCTCGACCATCGGGTGGGCCTCCATCCTCATCATAGCAAAGGAACTTATCTCAACCGCCGCATCGCCGCGGTCGGAGGCCCGAAGGTGTTGCATCGGTCGGTGGACGCCGCTGCGGACTTCGCCGGAGCTCAGGCCATTTGTGCGAAGTGCGCCGCCGCCCGCGCGTCCACCTCGCGCGGCGAAAGCGTTTCGACGACGCTCGCGAGCGCCCAGACGTGGCCGAAGGGATCGGTGACCTGGCCGAGGCGGTCGCCGTAGAAGGTGTTCGCGACGGGAATCTTGGACGCCGCGCCCGCCTGCACGGCCCGCGCGAAGGCGCGGTCCACGTCGTCCACGTAGAGCTCGAGGATGACGCTCGTGCCCCGCAGCGTCTCGGGCGAGCGCGTCCGCGTCCCGGTCTCGTACCGCCCGTAGACCTCCTCCGGCATCCCCATGTTTTCTTCGGACACCAGAACCGTCGAGTCGAACACCTTGAGCTGCGCGTGCAGGACGCGGGAGTCGGGAGGGACCGCGGAGCGGTAGAGCACCTGAGCGCCGAACGCGCGGCCGTAGAAGTCGATCGCCTTCTCGATGTTCCGCACGATCAGATGCGCGGCGATGCGCCGCTCGTTGGGCCTCGCTCCGGAGATCGCCATGACGGTCCTCCCTCTTCGTCCCCCGACCGGACGACGGGCCGAGGAGTCTACAGAACACGGCGTCGGGAGTGTAGAGTCGCGCCGCGATGAGCGCGTCGCCGACGCCGGTGCGGCCCATGGAATCCCGGGACGCCGCCTCCGTGGCGCGGCTTTCGGGCGAGCTCGGCTACCCCGTTCCGGAATCCGACGTCCGGGAGCGCCTCGCCCGGCTCTCGGGCCGGCCGGCGGAGGCGCTCTTCGTGGCCGAAAATCCGCCAGGCGAAGTCGTCGGCTGGATCCACATCTCCGAGGACGCGACGCTGACGGACGGCTCGACCGCCGAGATCCGCGGGCTCGTCGTGGACGCGCGGGTCCGCGGGAAGAAGATCGGGAGCGTTCTGCTGGAGCACGCCGAGGGCTGGGCCGCCGCCCGCGGGTACCGGCGCGTGCGGGTGCGGAGCCGGACGTGGCGCGAGGACGCGCACCGGTTCTATCGAACCAACGGCTACGACCTCGAGAAGACGCAGCACGTCCTGGGAAAGCCGCTCGCGCGTTGAACGCGCGGCGGGGGCCGGCTCAATGCGGCGCGACGACCGGAGGCGGCGTCTGGGGCGCGATGATCGGGAAGCCGTTGGGCCCGACCGGCAGCGGCGGCGGGCTCCCCGGCATCAGCGGGAACCCGTTCGAGCCGACGAGCGCCGGGGGCGGTGCCGGCGGCCGCGGCGAGGGACGGCTCGGTGCGTAGCAGCCGTAACAGTCTCCGGAGTAGCCGCCGTAATAATCGAGATACATCGAGTCGTCGTATCGCGGCGACGGCGCATTCGCTTCCGAGGGAAGGACCGTCTGGCCCTCGCCCGTGGGTCCGAGGAGAACCGTCTCGACCGGTTTGGGGCGATCCTCGAGCGTCGTCACGGCGATCCCGCGCACGTCGTCCGCCGCGACGCTCATGTAGACGCCATCGGGATAGCGGTGAAAGAGATAGACGCGGCCGCGGCGCACAGGCGTGTCCGTGGCGAGGATGCGCGCGTTGCCGCGCAGCTCGATCTGGTGGACCGTCCGGGCGTCGCCGCAGACGGGCAGCGCGAAGAGAATCAGGGCGGCCGCTAACGGAACCTTCATCTCGGATCTCCCGGCGGCTCCGAGTATATGCCCCGCGCGTGAGCGCCGGCGTAACCCCGCGAGCCCTCGCAGATGTAGGATGCGGGGCACACGCGGGAGGTCTCATGCCGAAGCGAGTGACCGCGGCCCGACCTCGACTCAGTGAAGAGGCCGTGCGCGCCCGGACGGGCAAGAGCTGGAGCGAGTGGTTCGGCATCCTCGACCGCGCCGGCGCCGCGCAGCTCGAGCATCGGCAGATCGCCGCGCATCTGCGGGGCGAGCATCGTCTGAGCACTTGGTGGTGCCAGGCGGTGGCCGTCACCTACGAGCAGGCGAAGGGACTGCGGGCCCCGCACGAAAAGCCGACGGGCTACGAGATCGGCGTCTCGAAGACGATCGCGGCTCCCCTGTCGCGCCTCTTCCGCGCGTGGGAGGACCGGCGAATTCGCGACAAGTGGCTCGAGGACCCGGGATTCGTCATCCGCAAGGCGACGCCCGGGAAATCGCTGCGAATCACCTGGGTGGACGGGAAGACCAACGTGGACTGCGGTTTCTACGCCAAGGGCGACGGCAAGAGCCAGATCTCCGTGCAGCACGGCCGGCTCGACAGCGCCCGCGAGGCGGCGCGTCTGAAGACCTACTGGGCCGCGCAGCTCGGCAAGCTGAAGGAGATGCTCGAGGGATGAAACGCGCGCGCTTCGCGATCGCCGCCGCGATCTTCGCGCTCGCGGCGTCGCGTGCCCTGGCGCAGAAGGCCGTCTTCGTCGTGCGGCACGCCGAGAAAGCGTCCGACTCCAACGAGAAAGACGTGCCGCTCTCGGAGCAGGGCAAGGCGCGGGCCGATCGCCTCGCGGCGATGCTGCGCGACGCCGGCGTCACGGCGATCTGCTCGACCGACACGGTGCGCACGCGCGCGACGGCCGAGCCGCTCGCCCGGGCGCTCCACATGACGGTCCGCATCTATACGGACGTCAACGATCTCGCCGAGGAGCTCAAGCGCGAGCCCGACACCGTCGCTCTGGTCGTCGGACACGGCAACACCGTGCCGCTGTTTCTGACCGCGATGGGCGCGAAGGAGAAGATCGAGCTGGGCGACCGCGAGTACGACAACCTCTTCGTCGTCGTGCCGCGCCCGTCGGGCGGACCGGAGCTGGTGCGGCTGAGGTACTAATCCCCGCGATTCTCGTAGGGGCGGCCCTCGCGGCCGCCCGGCCTGCACGCGGGCGGGGGCAAGCCCCGCCCCTACGACCGGAATTTTCGTAGGGGCGGCCCTCGCGGCCGCCCGCCGACCTCCTACGTCGCCGCGATCGGCCTCACGACGATTTTCCCGCCGTGCCGCAGATGCGGGCACGCGCGCGCGACGGCGAGCGCGTCGTCGAGCGAGGCGGCCGAGATGACGAAGTAGCCGCGGATCTCCTCCTCCGGCGCGACGGCCGCCGCCGCGCCCGGGGCGCCGGGAGCGCCCAGCCGCTCTTCGCGATCGTCGAGCTTCTCGCCGGAGACGGACCGGCCCGACGCCGCGAGCCCGCGCGCCCAGGCGCGATACTCGGCCACGCGCGCGCCTTCCTCCTCCGGCCGGTCGGACTCCTGCCCTCGGAGGAGGAAGAGCACGAACCGGGGCGAAGCGTCCGGCGCAATCGTTCTCGCCCGGCCCTGCGGAAGCGCTCGGCCGATCCAGACTCCCGCCGCCATGAGGAGAAGACCGGCGGCCACGGCGGCCGCGGCTCGTCCGATTCGCCCGCGTCCGCCGCGCGGCACCCGCACGAGCCCGCGCCCCGCGAGCGCCGCCACGATCCGCTCCTCGAGCTCCGGCCGCGGGGCCAGCTCTCGCGGCAGCTCCCTCAGGGCCCGCGTCTCGCTCCCGCCTTCTTCCCGTTCGCTCATGAGATCCGTCCTTTCTGGCGCGCCGGCGATCCGAGCCGCCGCCGGAGCCATTCCCGCGCCCGCGCGAGCTGGCTCTTCGACGTGCCGGCGGAGATCTCCAGCATCCGCGCGATCTCCTCGTGCGTGTAACCCTCGACGTCGTGGAGCACGAGCACCTCCCGGTACCCTTCCGGCAGGTCGCGGACGGCTCGCTCGAGATCGAAGCGCGCCGCCGGCTCCACGGCCTCCGACGCGCTTCCCGCCACGTCCGCCGGCTCCTCCGGCGCCGCCGCCAGCCGCGGCGAGCGTCGCGACGCTTCGCGGTAGGCGTTCCACCCGATCCCACCGAGCCACGTCGAGAGCGCCGACTCCCACCGAAATTCCGGCAGCTTCTCCGCCGCGCGCAGCCATGTCTCCTGCATCAGGTCCTCGGCCTCCGATTCCCGGCCGCCGCAGAGGCGCAGCAGCCACAGATACAGCCGCGGAGCGTGCGCCGCGTAGAGCCGCCGGAACTCCGCCTCGCCGCGGCCCGCGAGGAACGCGGCGACGAGCTCGCGATCGCCCGCGGAACCGGCGCTCACCGCTTGCGGGTCAGGCGAATTTCTTCGAGCCACTTTTCGTGTCCGTCCTGGAACCAGGTCCAGCGCGTCGTCATGTGATCGGCGTCCTCGAAGCGGAAGACCGCGCGGTCCATGTGTCCTTTGTCCCGCGTCGGCAGGTTGCCGCCGTCCAGAAACGTGAACGCCACGACGCGGCCGCCCTCCTCGAAGGAGGTCGCCTCGAGCCGCGGCTGGGTCCGGGAGACGCAATAGTGCGTCAAGCGAAGCTTCTCGCCGTCCAGGGTGAAGACCGTGAGCATGGTTTCGCCGGGATGCGCATCGAACGACGTTTCGACGACCGCCGAGCCCCCGGCGATGGGGCGGAAGGTCACGTCCTCGGCCCATCCCTTCGTGCTCTCGCCGCGCCACGTCCCCTCGAGACCCTGAAATCGCGCGTAGGCCTCGCGGGCCGGCGACGGCGCGCCGGCCGCCGGAGCGTCTTCGGTGATCGACCCGCCGAACAGAATTGCCAGAACGGGAACCGCGGCTGCGATCGCTCTCATGCCATCTCCCTTCGCAACTCTTCCGTCACCCTTGAGTGCGGAAAGGCCGCCGGAAGGTTGCGCGACAGTTCTGCAGCGCTGCCGCGCGAAGAATCAGTAGGTGAAGACGAGCACGAGCGCGAGGGCCAGGGCCGCGAGGTACACGCCACCCGCGATGACGACCCAGCGCGGCAGGCCGAAGATGGGCTTCGCGGCTTTCGAATCGGACGTGCGGCGCTCCGGTCCGGTGTAGTTGCCCTTGCGGTTCGGGTTGCGCCGGTCGGGACGCTTTTCCGGCACCGTCTTGAGGAAGGCGCCGCGGGAGCGCCGGACCACGCCGGTGCTGGCATCCTCGAGGGGATCGGTCGGCAGCTTGGATGTCATTTCGGAGACCGGATTCTTGGAAAAATTCTACACGACCCCGGAGTGATTCGACCTACTGAGGGACGTCTTCGAGCTGCTTTTTCAGCGCCGCGATCTGGGTCTCGGACCGCTGGCCGGGCGGCAGGGCCTCGGCCTCGCGGATCGCCTCCTGCATGGCGATGCGCGCGGACACGAGATCACCCTTCTCCTGATTGATGCGCGCGCGCACCACGAGCAGACCGACCAGGCGGGGGCCGTACGCCCTCGAGAGGGCCTTGTCGGAGGACGCGAGCGCCATCTCGTAGTCCTTCATCGCCTCGTAGGCGAGCGCGAGGCGCGCGGGCGGGTTGTAGTCCTCGGGGAAGTCCTTCTCGGACATCTTGAGCATCGGGATGGCGCGCTGCGGCTCGCCGAGCGCGATGTAAACGCCCAGCCGGTGCGAGTCGAAGACCGCCCGCGCGGCGGGCGTCCTCGCGGCGGCAGCCTGGCCGTCGAGAAACGCCGACCAGTCCGTCAGCACCTGACGCTCTCCGGTGGCGTCGCCGGCATCCTCGCGCTCGTTCGCGAGCGAGCCATAGAGGGAGGAGACGTCGTCGGCCGCGAGGTCCGCGCGCGGCCGCGCCACGACGCTCCGGCCATCCGCGGCCAGCGCCGCGACGAGATCCGCGCGGGACGGGTCGCCACGCTCGAGCGACAGCGCGCAGTCGAGGCCGCTCGACGCGACGTTGGCGGCCGACGGGGTGTTCGCGAGCTTCGGGAAGGCGTCGCGCGCCGCCGCGGCACAGCCGGCCTGGTCGCCCGACTTGTGCAGCGTGAAGATCAGCGACTCCGTCGCGCGCGCCCACGGTCCCCAGTGCGGCGGCGCCGCGGCGAGGGCTTTCCGGTAGCCTACCGCGGCCTCCGCGTTCTTCTTCTCGCCGTAGAGCCGGTCCGCCTGCGCGAGCGTCGCGTCGACGCCCTTCTCCTTCCCGCGCATCGCGCGCCGCCCGTCGTCGAGCAGCTTCTCGAGCTGCGGGACGGTGGCGCCGCCGACCCATCGCATGACGGCCTTCTCCTCCGCGGGGTCCACCACGAAGAGCGTCGGCCACACCTCGACGGGATACTTCGTCAGGAACGGCGCGTTGCTCTTCTTCTCCGTGTCGATCGACAGCCAGACGAACTGGCCCGCGCGCGAAGCCAGCGATTTGTCCGAGAAGACGAAGGCCTGCATCGAGCGGCACGTGTGGCACCACGGCGCCCAGGCCTCGACGAAGAGCGGCAGCTTCCGGGCGCGCGCCTCGGCGAGCGCCTTCCCGTAATCGTCGGGCACGAACGGCACCGCCGACGTGGACTCGGGCGCCGGCGCCGCGGCGAGCGCGACGAGCGCGACGAGCGCCGAAAGAGCGCAGGCAGGAGCCGCGTCGCCTTCATCACCGGACCGCCGTCGCGAGGGTGTCGTGGTGCTCGCGGATCAGGGTGCGCAGGTACGGGCCGATCGCCTTCGCGCTCTCGAAGCCCGCGCCCTTCGCCGCCGACTCCTGCGCCGCCTCGCCGATCGCGGATCCCTCGGCGTAGTGCTTCAGGTCCCGGTACGCGCCGACGGTGAAGAGGTCCCAGGCGGCGCCGGCCTCGCGCACGAAGATCAGGTTCTGCGGGAGGTCGAGCGCGCGGTCGTACGCGTTTTCCATCTCGCGCTGGCGATAGAGGTCGGCGTCCTTCCCGGGGAGCGCCACGAACATTTCGACGTGGAAGAAGCCGGCCTTCGCGAAACGCTCGCGGACGACGGACGGCGCGGGACCGCGGACGAAGACGTCCTCCTGCCACGCGGTCGCGGCCCGGACCTTCTCGAGCGACGCGCGCGAGGCCTCCTTCCAGCGCTCCCGCCGGGTGATGCGGTCGCCGCCGTAGTACTCGCCCCAGCTCCCCATCGGATAGAGGAGGAGCAGGTCCCACTTGTCGCCCTGGCTGTGCCGCATCGCGAAGGGCGCCTCGTCTCCGCGGTCGCCGAACGAGGCCGCGAGAGCCTTCTCGAGGTCGATGAGGTCGAGCAGGCGCCCCGGCGCCGCCTGGACGAGCTCCGCGCGATAGAGGTAGTTCCCGGCTTCCGGCGAGGCCGGCGCCAGGAGGGCGGAGATCGCGAAGGCGAGCGCGGCCGCCGTCACGGCCGGCCTTCGTCCCCGTCGGCGTCTCCCAGCGCCTCCCGCTCGGTCCGGACGGCCTGGCGCTCCTCGAGGGCGTGCCGCGCGCCGGACTGGAAGAGCGATTCGATCGCGAGGAAGGCCGGCCCGACCTGGCCGGTGTTGATTCGCCCCGGACTGGTCCGCCGGTAGTCGACCCAGCCCCGCCACTCCATCCAGAGAAGGAGGCGGTCCACGGCGAACGCCAGGAGCCCGATCCCGGCCCCGACGAGGAGCCACTTCACGCCTCCATCCTAGCAGCCGAAACCTTTCGCTCCGCCGGGCGTCACGGGAGACGGAGAAATTGGAGGACAGTCATGCTGAGAAAGACCCTGACGGCCGCCCTGCCCGCCCTGGCCCTCATCGCCGCGACGCCCGCGCCGCTTCACGGGAGCGGCTCCGGCACGCCGGACCAGGTCATCGTCCTGCCGGACTCCGACGACGACATGGACGTGAACGTCGACGTCGATCTCGACGCGCCGGTCGTCAACGATTCCGGCGACGTCGTCATGCACATTGGCCGGGAGCACGGCGGGTTTCTCGGAGTGCGGCTGGTCGAGATGACGCCGGAGCTGCGGGAGCACTTCGGCGTGTCCCGCGACGCGGGGGTGCTCGTCGGCGGCGTCGAGAAAGACAGCCCCGCGGAGAAGGCCGGAGTGAAGGTCGGCGACATCGTGACGGCGGCCGACGGCACGCGCGTCGCCTCGGCCCGGGACCTCTCGCGCGCGGTGCGCCACAAGAAGGCCGGCGACACGATGAAGATCGATCTCTCGAGGGACCGCTCCGCCAAGCAGCTCTCGGTAACCGTCGCCGAGCGGCCGGGACACGAGGTCCACGTCGGCGATCTCGGCCCGATGCTGCGCAAGAAGGTCAGGATCTACCGGGACGGCGACTTCGAAGGGCCGATCGTCACGCCGATGCACGACATGGGACGGGTGCAGGAGCGGCTCGACGAGATCGAGAAGCGGCTGGAGGATCTCGAGAAGAAGCTGCCCGCGCGCTAGCTCTTCCCCGGACCGAAGCCGCCCGGCGAGGAGCGAACGACCGGCGCCTCCCGCGGGGGACGCACGACTGTCGTCTCCGGCGAGGAGCGCACGACTTCTGTTTCGATCGCTCCCCGCCGCGTCTCCGCGGGGACCTTCCGCCCCTGGCCGCGCGTCGCGTAGAAGACGGCCGCGGTCCACGTCGGGACGAGGTCGAGGCCGGGCACGACCTCGGCGACGAAGGACGGAAGGAAGGCCCAGTGCCAGCCGATCAAGACCGTCATCGCCGCCGCCACCGCGAGATCGAGCGCGTCGCTCCACGGCGACGCCGCGCCCGGCAGGAAGAACGGGAAGGCGACGATCTGGACGAGGTCGGCCGCGATCGCGATCGACCGCGCGAGCCAGACGCGGCCGGGAGCGGGGGCAGGATTCATGAAACGAGCTTATCGCCGAGCTACCTCGCTGATCTCGGTCGGGCGGCCTCAAGGGCCGCCCCTACGAATACGCGCGACACCCGTAGGGGCGGGGCTTGTCCCCGCCCGAATCGCCGCCGCTACGACTTCCCGTTCCCCACGAACGCCGCGGCGAGCCCCAGCCCGATGTACGCGCCGCCCGACGCGTACCGCCGCGCGCGCTCCGCGCGGGGGCTCGCGCGCAGCCAGCGCGCGGCGGATCCGGCCGCGAGCGCCCACCCGCTGTCGCTGACGAGCCCCATCGCGGCGAAGAGGAGCCCGAGCGTCAGGATCTGCGGCGCGACGGGCCGCCGCGGATCGACGAATTGCGGAAGGAACGCCAGGACGAAGAGCGCCGTCTTGGGATTCAGGATGTTCACGAGAATTCCCTGCGTGAAGATCCGCGACGGCGCGTCCCGCGGCGGCTCGCGCTCGGCGGCGGCACCGCCGGTCCCGCGCAGGCGCCGGATCCCGAGGAAGACGAGATACCCCGCGCCGAGATACTTCAGGGTCGAGAACGCGACGGCCGACGTCGCGAGCAGCGCCGAGACGCCGAGCGCCGCGGCCGCGACGTGGACGAGCGTGCCGACGGCGATGCCCGCCGCCGACACGACGCCGGCGCGCTGGCCCTGATGGAAGCTCCGCGTCACGATGTAGAAGACGGCCGGCCCCGGCGTCAGCAGGAGCACCACGACGGCCGCCAGGAAGAGCCCGAGTCTCGCCTTGTCCATGACGTCCATCTTCTCCCTTATGCTCCGGACATGAACGTCGCGCCCGTCAAGCCGCCCATCTCCAAGGATCTCCTCGACCGCGTGGACATCCGCGTCGGGACCATCCGCTCGGTTGAAGACGTGCCAAACTCCAAGAAGCTCGCGCGGCTGACCGTCGACCTGGGCGACCGGCAGATCCGCGTGCTCGCCGGGATCCGCGGCGAGCGCGAGAACCCGCAGGAGCTCGCGGGCCGGCAGGCGCTCTTCGTCGTCAACCTCGAGCCGCGCCGAATGGCCGGCGAGGTCTCGGAGGGCATGCTCTTCGACATCGGCTACGCCGACGGCGTGCGGCCGGTGCTCGCCGTTCCCGAGAGCCCGGTCGACAACGGAGTCCGGGCGGGCTGAGCTCGAGCTCTCGAGGCCCACGCCCGCCCGGCATCAGCCTGCCTAGTTGATGTCCTTGCCCGACTCGAGCTTGTCGACCAGTCCCTGCACGTACTTCTTCTGCGAATCCGGCGCTTTCGCGAGAGCAATCTTCATGTTCTTGGCCGCCTCCGCGTACTTGCCCTGCGCCGACAGCCCGCGCGCGAGGCCCGCGTGGACGAACCAGGCGTCCGGATTTCGCTGCGCGTTCGTCTGGAACACCTTGACGGCCTCGTCGACCTTCTTTTCCCCGAGCAGCTGCCGCCCGTAGTTGTGCAGCTGGCCGGCGTTCGCCTTCGCGAGCGCCGTCTTCATCGCGGCGTCGGCCTCGGCGGGCTTGCCCGTCGCCGCGAGGAGCTTCGACTTGGTCTGGTAGTTCTCGAAACGCTCCTCGTTCTGGATCGACGTGTCCACCCACTTGAGCGCCTCGTCGTAGTTCGTCTTGTTCTGCACGCACCAGTCGGCGGCGTCGTTCCAGCCCTGCCAAGTGAAGCCCGGGACCGTGCGCAGGTTGTTGCGGATGCCGGCGAGCGTGACCGCCGGGACGTCCACCGAGACGCGGAAAGGAACCGCGAGCTTCTCCCACCGCATCGTCACGACGGCGGAATCCGGCTTGAGTTCGTCGAAGTCGTAGGTGAGCGCCTCGTGCATGTCGGACGCCGCGGGCTTCACCGTCACGCGCAGCGCGTCTTCCTTCTCGTCGTAGGAGAAGCTGCCCCACGAGGTCGAGTTCTTCGAGAAGATCACCGTCCAGGTGCTGTCCGTCGGAAGCATGTGGAGCCCGTAGCTTCCCTTCGCGAGCGCTTGCCCTTCGATCTGGACGGGATCGGTGAAGGTGATCACCGTGTTTTCGTTGGCGCCGGCCCGCCAGACCTGCCCGTAGGGCACGACGTCGCCCCAGATCTTGCGTCCCTTCGCCACGGGACGGTGGTAGTCGATCGTCACGTCGGTGATGCCGAGGCGCTGGCTGACCGTGGCGCGCTGGCTCGCGCGGGGGGCGGTGATCGAGTAGTAGTCGGCCTGGGCGACCGCTGCGGATGCCAGGACCGCGGCGGCGGCGCCCAGCAGGGCGGCGCGAAGTCGGCGGATCGTCATGGAAGTCCCTCCTGGAGCCCAAGTACGAGAGCCGGGCTCCCGAGTTTTTTCGCGAGGACGAAGCGCCGCCGTCCTGGGACGAGTTGCAAGCGCTACGGCAGGTACTCCTTCGGAAGCGGGTTGTCCGGGCGCTCGTCGTCCCAGATCGCGTTGGCGATCCACCAGCGCTTGCCGTCCCAGAAGAGCTCGATCGAGTTGATGCCGCGCCCGATGACCGGGCCGCCGGGAGTCTGCCGCGTCTCGTAGGTCGAGAAGACGTGCGCGATGTTGCCGAAGCGCTGCGTGACCCGGTGGATCTCTCGCTCGTCGAAGCCGCGGGCCGTCATGCGGGCGTCGTTGTCGTCCACGAACTCCTGGTGGGACATGATGTGGGCGACGGGCTGGCCCGCCTTGTCCACGTTCATCGCGACGAACCGCAGGTCATCGATGTAGAGCGAGCGGTCGCGGCCCCACTGCCGCGGCTGTCCGGCCGGACCGGTAATGACCTCGTAGTAGGCCTTGACCATGCCGTCGATCGACGAGACGTCCTCGGGTCGCGGCGCCGCCGTCGTGACCGCGACGTGCGCGGGCTTCGAGGCGGACTGGGCGCCGAGGACGAAGAGCGCTCCGGCGAAGAGCGCTGCCGCTGGAAAAATTCTCGCGAGATTGCGCATGCCGGATACCTCCCGAACGGATCTTCTCGCAATTGTTGTCATCCCGAGCTCCCAGGGTAGGGGCGGCCCTTGCGGCCGCCCGGCTACGACGGGCGGGGACGAGCCCCGCCCCTACGCGCGTGGAGAATCATCGGCTACACGACCCACCCTTTCCCCTGATACTCCATGTACTCCGCCGTCCGCTCGGCCGTCGCGCGCCCGAAATACCGCTCCACGACGCGCAGCGCGAGGTCGATCCCCGACGTGAGCCCGCCCGCCGTGGCGATGCTCCCGTTTTCGACGAACCGCTTCCCGCGCTCGACGCGCACGTCCGGAAAACGCCGGGCGAGGTCGTCCAGGAAATCGTGGTGCGTCGTGGCGGTCTTTCCCGACAGGAGCCCCGCCTTCGCGAGCTGGAACGCGCCCGTGCAGACCGACATCGTCAGATCCGCCTGCGCGCTCGCCTTCCGCAGCCAGGCGTGCAGCGCTTCGGACCCCCGCTGCGCGGGCACGACGATGACGCGGGGCGCCGGGACGTTCGCAAACGCGTAGTCCGGGACGAGTTTCAGGCCGGCGCTCCCGACGACCGGCGCGGTCGCCTCCGACACCGTGCAGAGCGCGAAGGGCGCATCGTCCCCGGGCGCCGTCGCGTCCTGGAAGACCTCCCACGGCCCCGCGAAATCGATGACCGTGACGCCTTCGGAGATCGCGACCGCCACGCGGATCGGGCCCTTCGCCGGCGGCGCGAGTCTTCCGCCTCCCGCGGACGCCGTGCCCTGGCCGCCGCTTGCCGCCCGCGCCGCGCCCGCCGCCGCCAGCAGGCCGAGGCCCGCGCCGCCCCGGAGAAAGTCGCGCCGTCTCATGCCGTATCTCCTTCCCTAGACAACCGACAGGACGCTACGTTCACTCTTGTAGAATGTCAACAGGAAAGACGTGTAGAGTGGCGGCGTGTCCTCCGCCCCGCCGTTCAATCCCTCCGACCCCGACTTCGAGGCGCGTGTGCGCGCGAGCTTCGCGCGGCAGGGACTCATGCGAACGCTCGGCGCCGAGCTCGCCGCGGTGCGGCCCGGCTTCTGCGAGATCCGCCTCCCCTATCGCGACGCCCTCTCGCAGCAGCACGGTTACTTCCATGCCGGCGCCACGACGGCCGTCGCGGACAGCGCGGGAGGCTACGCGGCGTTCACGCTGATGGGCCCCGGCGACTCCGTGCTCGCCGTCGAGTTCAAGATCAATCTGCTCGAGCCGGCGCGCGGCGACGCGCTCTTCGCGCGCGGACAGGTCCTGCGCTCCGGCCGCACCCTCTCCGTGTGTCGCGTGGACGTCTTCGTGGCGCGCGACGGGGAGGAGAAGCCGTGCGCGGCGATGCAGCAGACGGTGATCCGATTGGCCGGCCGCCCCGACGCTCCGGAGAGCGGCTAAGCCGGCGGACGCGACTCCGCGGCCGGGGCCGGAGCCGGCGTCTTGCGCTTGCGTCCGCGGCTCGCCGAGTAGCTGCCCAGGATCAGGAAAGTGAATGCGCCGAGGCCGGCGCCGATCGCCTGCGCTTTGAGCAGGCGCGAAGTCGCATAGCGGATGACCTGCGGAATGTTCACGAGCGCCTGCACCTGGCCCTGCCCCTGACCCTCCTGCGAGAGGAAGCCCGCCTCGTTGTACCAGGACAGCGTCGGCGGAACGACCAGCGAGGCCGCGACGGCGCCGAGGATCGCCCCGAGCAGAACGAAGATGACGACGGTTCTCACGTTGCCTCCGGTGAACGGCCGGTCCGGTGATCGGATCCTATCCCCTTCCGAGGCATCGAGACGTCGTTCGGGAGATGATTCGACGGGAGGATCCGCCGATGAGCCTCGACCGCTGGCACCTCACCGCGAAACAGGCGCTCGCCCGCCTCCCGTCGCCCGACGGAAAGCGGTTCGCCGTCGTGTTGTCTCACGGAACGCTCTCGGTCGAGATCTACGCTCCCCGAGGCGAAGACCCCCAGCGTCCGCACACGCGCGACGAGGTCTACGTCATCGCGAGCGGACGGGGAGAGTTCGTGCTCGAGGCGGAGCGGCGGCCCTTCACGCCGGGCGACGTCCTCTTCGTGCCGGCCCACGCCCGTCACCGCTTCGAGCGGTTTTCGGACGACTTCTCGACCTGGGTCTTCTTCTACGGGCCGGAAGGCGGAGAGCCGGAGACGGCGCCCTCGGGCGGGGCGGACGGGGAATGACGGGACGGCCCGCCGGGTTCATGCGAATGATGTCCTGCGATCGGACGCTTCGCGTCTTCCTTCGCGCGCTCCTGTCCCTCGCGGTCCTGGCGGCGGCGCCCGCGATCCCGGCGGCCGACACGCCGTCGGCCCCGCTGCCCGACGCCCGAACCTTCCTGGAAGCGGTTCGCGACAGCCTGCACAGCGACCAGACGCTCCTCGCGGACTACACCTTCACGGAGAAGCACTCCGAGTCGAAGCTCGACGCGAAAGGTCGGCCGAAGAGCACCCGCAACGAGGTCTACGAGGTCTATCCCTCGACGCGTCCGGGCCGGCTCTACCGCCGCCTCGTGACCGTGGATGGCAAGCCCGTCGATCCCAAGGAGCTCGCCGAGGAGGATCGCAAGCACGACGAGAAGATGGAGAAGCGCCGGATCGCGCTCGAGAACGAGACGCCCGCGCAGAAGGCCGAGCGCCTCCGGAAGGAGCAGGAGGAGCTTCAACGGGAGCGCGAAGTCGTCGAGGAGCTCTTCCGCATGGACGAAATCCAGGTCGCCGGCCGCGAAACGATCGACGGCCGGAGCACCGTGCTCGTGACCTTCCGGCCGCGCCCCGGATTCAAGCCGCAGACGAAGGGGGGAAAGGTCCTCCAGAAGCTCGCCGGCCGCGCCTGGATCGACGAGTCGGAGAAACAGCTCGTCCGAATCGACGCCGAGCTCCTCGAGGCGCTCGGAGTCGGTCCCGCCGGCGTCTTCCGCCTGCAGAAGGGCGCGCACGCCTTCTTCGAGCGTCGCCGCGTCAACGGCGAGATCTGGCTGCCGGCCGCTGCGCGCTTCACCGGCGCCGCCAAGGTGCTGCTCTTCACGCTGGGACGCCTCGACGCGCGCAGCGAGTACGGCGACTACCGCAAGTTCAGCGTCTCGACATCGACCGAGATCGGCGACGTCGCCAAGACCGCGGACTGATTCCGATCACCGCTCGGAGGACGGACTTTCCACGGGCATCAATCCGAGGCGCGCCGATGGGTAGTCGAGCGTCACGCGGAAACGCCTGAGAAAGTTGTACCCGAGGATTCCGTCGAGCTTCGTCCCCACGACTTCACTCAACGGCGTCAGGAAAGGTCCGACGACCACGTCCATCTCTTCGACCTCCGCCGAACCCACGCCGACCGGTCCCGTGCGACCGAACAGGCCGGACAGGCGCCCGCCGCCTCCGGTCATTTTCGCGACGCGCGCCCCGCGGATTCCGAGCTGCCGCGCCAGCTCCGGAGAGACGACGGTTGTCGAGGCCCCGGTGTCGACGGCGAAGTGAAAGGGTCCGTCGCCGTTCATGCGGACGGGCACGAGGACGAGCGGCTTCTCCTCGGCCGCAAGGCGAAACGCGACCTCGCCGGCGCCGAGCGGACGGGCGTCCTCTCGCGGCCGCTCGAGCGACAGCCGCCGCCGCCAGTAGTCGATCGTCAGTCGGAAGTGCTTCAGGAATCCGAAGCCGAGGTCACCTTCAACCGGCGCGGCGATCACCTGGCCGATGCGGGCGAGCTCGTCCGTGATCGCCACGGGCACGTTGGACACCTTCTGGCCCGCCAGCGTGACGGTCTCCGCCGTGCCGAGATCGATCTCCATGGGCCCGCCGGCGCCCGTGGCCTCCTCCCGCCCCGTGATCTCGACGCCCGCCCGCCGGGCCAGAGCCGGCGCGAGCAGACAGGGTCCGGCGCCCGTGTCGAGGATGAACGGAAGCGGCCCGATTCCGTTGACGACTGCCGGAACGAGAATCAGGGGCTGCCGGCCCCCCGCGAGAAAGAATTCGACTTCCGCCGCCGCCGGGCCGCCCCCTTGGAGGGTTTGCGAACTTGAATTCACATTCATAGATTGCGAATATACTTTCGCATTCGATGATCTGTCAAGGAGGAAATCCATGGCTTCCGCGGCGCACCCCAACGCGCGGCCGGTCAAACAGGAACGCAGCCGGAAGACCCTCGAGCGCCTCCTCGACGCGGCGGAGGCCCTCCTCGAGGAGCATGGCCCGGAAGGCGCGACCGTTCCCGCGATCGCCCGCCGATCCGGTCTCTCGGTGGGCGTCGTCTACCGGCGATTCCCCGACAAGGACGCGCTCCTGCGGGGCGTTTACGAGCGCTTCTTCGCGCGCTCGCGCGAGGCGAACCGCGCGGCGCTCGATCCGGCGCGGTGGACCGGCCGGACCGCCGAGCAGATCCTGCGCGCCGTCGTGCCCGGGATGGTGTCGGCCTATCGGCTGCGGGGACGACTTCTCGGCGCGCTCCTTCTCTACGCCGACACGCACCCCGACCCGAACTTCCGCCGGCGCGCCGACCGGTTGAACCGCGAGGCCTTCGACGGAATCGCCGGGTTGCTTCTCGCGCGGCGGCGCGAGATTCGACACCCCCATCCCGAGAAGGCGATCCCGCTCGTTCTTCTCGCCGTGGGCTCGCTCCTGAGAACGCTGCTCTGCTCGTCGGGAGCGCGTCCCCTGGGGGGTTCGGGTAAGCTGCCCGACGAGTTGACTCGTCTCTGCGTGCGCTATCTCGGCGTGAAATCCGGAGGCTCTGCGTGAGGATTCGAAATCCTTCGGCGGTTGCCGCGTCGATGCGGTCGGCGATGTCGCGAGCGGCGCTCGTCGCGCTGTCGCTCCTCGCCGCGACCTTCGGCGGAGCGCAGGCGCCCGACCGGGTCCCCGTGCGCATGGACACCGGCGAGGCCGACATGGTCCTCCTGATCGTCCGCGAGCACAAAGCCGGCCAGGAAATCGAGCCTGCCACGTGGAACCGCCTCTGGGAGACGCGCGGCTTCCGGCGGCTCCAAATGCGCGAGGCCTCGATGAAGCGCTCCCTCACGCGCCAGGACTTCCAGACGTTCGTGGAGTCCGACGCGCTCGCGCAGAAGGCCGACGACCTCGCCGCGACACTCGACCGCTGGCGCAAAGTGGACGTTCGGGCGGCCGTGGACCGCGCGCTCGTCTATCTGCCCAAGGGAACCGACATCCGCGCGACGGTCTTTCCGGTCATCAAGCCGCAGTCGAACAGCTTCGTGTTCTCGGACCCCGATCCGGCGATCTTCCTCGCCGTGGATCCCGAAGTGACGCCCGAGAAGCTCGCGAACACGCTCACGCACGAGCTCCACCACATCGGATTCGCGGCGGCCTGCCCGTCCAAGGACGCGCAGTCCGAGCGGGACGACCTGCCCGACCGCCAGCAGCTCGCCGCCAAGTGGCTCTCGGCCTTCGGCGAGGGCTTCGCGATGCTCGCCGCCGCCGGAAGCCCCGACGCCGACCCGCATGTGGCGAGCACTCCCGAGGACCGCGCGCGCTGGGAGCGCGATCTGCGGCACGCGGACGAGGATCTCGTCTCCCTCGACCGCTTCTTCACCGACATCCTGCAGGGCCGCCTGACCGCCGAAAAAGCCGACGAGCGCGGCTTCGCGTACTTCGGCGTCCAGGGCCCGTGGTACACGGTCGGCTATCGGATGGCCGTCACCATCGAACGCGCGTTCGGCCGCGACGAGCTCATCCGCACCTTCTGCGACTCGCGCCTCGTGCCGGCGACCTACAACCGCGCCGCCGACAAGCTCGAGATCAAGGGGCCCCGCTGGAGCGAGGCGGTCATCGGCGCCTGGAAGAAGCCCCCCGCCTGATGGCGCGCCACATCGGCATCGTCGCCTGCAGCGCCGAGGGCGCCGCGCTCTGCTACCGCACGATCGCGATCGAGGGTTGCCGCGCGATGGGCGAGCACGATCACCCCGAGGTGACGATGAGCTCGATCCCGATGGCGCGCCACATGGAGCCGATCCGGCGCGACGACTGGGAAGCCGTCGGACGGCTGATGCTCGACGCCGCACGCAAGGTCGCGGGCGCCGGCGCGGATTTCGCAATCTGTCCGGACAACACGCTCCACCAGGCGCTCCCCTGGGTCCGGGCCCGCCTCCCCGATCCCCTGGCTCTCGATCGCGGAGGTCGTGGCGGCGGAGGCCCGGCGGCGCGGATTCCGGCGCGTCGGCGTGATGGGCACGAAGTACCTGATGGAGGGGCCGGTCTACCCGGCGGCCTTCGAGCCCCTCGGCATCGAGTGGCGCATCCCGCCGCCGGCCGATCGGGAGCGCATCAACCAGGCGATCTTCGGCGAGCTCGTCAACGCGGTCTTCACCGACGAGACGCGCGCGATGTTCGACTCCGTCATGCGATGGCTCGAGGCGGAAGGCTGCGACGCGGCGGCCCTCGCGTGCACGGAGATCCCGCTCATCGTGCGCTCCGAGGAGGCGCCGCTGCCGACGCTCGACTCGACGCGCCTGCTCGCGAAGGCGGCGGTCGCGCGCGCCCTGGCGAAATAGACTCGGCGGGACGAGGAGGAGGTCTTGCGATGAAACTGCTCGAAAAGGGCGACGCGGCGCCCGCCTTCCGGACGGTCGACCAGGACGGCGAGAGCGCCGCACTCTCGGATTTTCGCGGCCGAAAGGTCGTCCTCTACTTCTACCCGAAGGACGACACGCCGGGCTGCACGAAGGAGGCCTGCTCCTTCCGCGACGGCTACGCGAAGTTCCGCAAGCGAAAGATCGAGGTGCTGGGCGTTTCGACGGACGACGAGAAGTCGCACAAGAAGTTCGCCGAGAAGTTCGACCTGCCGTTCCGGCTCCTCGCCGACCCGGACAAGAAAATCGTGACGGCGTACGGCGTGTGGGGCGAGAAGTCCATGTACGGCCGCAAGTACATGGGCACTCACCGCGTGACCTACGTCATCGACGAGAAGGGGAAGATCGAGGGCGTCTGGCCGAAGGTCAAGCCCGACGGCCACGCCGACGAGATCCTCGAGGCGATCGGAAAGTAGCGCTCTCGCGTCAGTCGGCGAGAAACTTCACGCGCCCCGTCTCGACGGAGTAGACGCCGCCGACGAGACCCACCGTTCCCGAGTCGATCATCTCGCGCAGGATGGGGCTCTTCTCGCGGATCTCCTTCATCGCGAGGATGACGTTCTGCTCCGTGACGCGGTTGACGTAGGCCTCGTCCTTCGAGGTCCCCTTCGGTCCCGACGCCGCGATGGCCGGCGCAATCTCCGCGAGCAGGCCGGTCAGGTTGCCGAGTTTCACGTCGTCGATCGCGCCCTTCACGGCGCCGCACTGCGTGTGTCCGAGGACGACCAGGAGGCGGGAGCCGACGACCTTCGCGGCGTACTCGAGGCTGCCGAGGATATTCGGCTCCACGACGTTGCCCGCCACGCGGAGGCTGAAGACATCGCCAATCCCCTGATCGAAGACGATCTCGACCGGAGCGCGCGAATCCATGCAGGACAGGATCGCGGCGAACGGATGCTGGCCTCCCGCCGTCGCCGCCACCTGGGCTCGAAGATCCCGCGTCAGCCGTTTTCCCTCGACGAATCGGGCGTTGCCTTCCTTGAGCTTTTCGAGCGCCGCCTTGGGCGTGACGGGCGACAGCGCGTGCTCGCCGGCGGGCGCGGGAGCCTGTCCATGGGCCATCGGGGCCACGAGAATGAGCACCGCTGCAACGGCAAAGAGCGAGAGAATTCTGCGCGTCATGAGAGCCTCCCGCGTGGATCCTACCCGAGGCCTGCCCTGAACCGCGCCGCGATCGGTCTCGCTCCCCACTCCGGCTGGGCGGCGCTCGTCGCCGTCTGCTTGCCCGCGGGAAGGGCTGCGCGTCGTGGATCGGCGCCGCGTCGCGCTCGCCGGACCCGAGACTCCGCGGCAGCCCTATCACGCGGCCGAGGATCTCCTGCTCGCGGAGGCCGAGGAGCTGCTCGGCCGCTGCGAGCGGGATTCGGAGAGTCTCGCCCGGCGAGCGCTCGCCGACGCCGATCGCCACCCTCGAGCGCGAGGGCTACGAGACCGTCGGCTGCGGGCTGCTCCTCGCCTCGGGCCGCAAGCTCCCGGCGCTGCCCGAGGTCCTCGCCTCGCACGCCCTCATCCACACCGCCGACGGCGAGCACTATCGCGACGCGCTGACGCGGGCCGCCGCGAAGAGGGATCTTCCGGTCACCGGCGTCCGCCAGAAGGAGATCTGGGAGCGCGCGTCGACGGCGCTCCGGATTCCCTCGGGCGAGCTGCGAAAGCGCATCGACGCGGCGGGCAAGCCGCTCGGTCCGCCGTGGACCGCCGACCAGAAGCACGCCGCGGCGCTGGCCTGGATCGCGTTGCAGCCGGCCGGGAGAAGGAGGCCATCGTGACCGCACCGCCGCTCGACACCGTTCTCAAGCGATTCGACGCGCCCGACGAGGTCCGCGTGTTCGAGAAGGGCCGCTTCGAGCTGCTGACGCTCGGCCCCATGGTCATCGGGCGCGCGACGTACGCGCCGGGCTGGAAGTGGTCGCAGCACGTCGGCCCGACCGCCGGCACGCCGCTCTGCGAAGTCGAGCACGTCGGGCTCGTGATCTCGGGCCGCGCGGCCGTGCGCATGCGCGACGGCTCCGAGCGCATCCTCGCGGCCGGCGACGCGTTCTACGTCGCGCCCGGCCACGACAGCTGGGTCGTCGGCGATGAGCCTTACGTCTCCCTGCACCTCATGGGCGCCGCGGCCTACGCGCGCCACGAGAGCGGCAACTCGAGCAAGACCCGAAAGCCGTAGTCGGAGTACCGAAAGTCGGGCGGAAGGCTGCTCGACGCGCGCGGGCTCGACCACCGCACGGCGTGGCGCCACGATCCGCCGCGGCTCGCGCGGCGCCGCGGCGAGCGACCGTCGGCCGCCCAGTCCGCGCACCACTCGTGGACGATCGTGCCCATGTCGAAGAGGCCGTAGCCGTTCGGCCGGCCGCGCCCCGCCTCCCACGGACCGGCGAGCGGGCCTTCGGGAATCTCACTCGGAGGCGGCGCGTCTCCCCACGCGGAGGCCGGGTCGGGGTCGAGGAGCCCTCCGCGGCACGCGTGTTCCCACTCCGCCTCGGTCGGGAGGCGCCACGTTCCGCCGGCGACCTCGCCGAGCCACGCGGCGTAGGCGGCGGCCTCGTCCCACGTCACGCCGACGACGGGCTGGCGCGGAGCATCGAAGGCCGGATCGCTCCACCACGGCGGCGCGGGCGCGCGCCCGGCGGAGAGAAAGAGAGCGTATTCGCCGTTGGTCACCGGCGTGCGCCCGAGAGCGAACGCCGCGAGGCCGCCCGGACCCGGAGGGACCGGCGCCGTCTCCGGGACGCCGGGAGGCGCGGGCGCCACGGACCTCTCCCTTACGGCGTCGCGGGACTTGCCGCGGCGGCCGCGCCGAGCTCCTTCACGTAGGCCACGAGCGCCGGATAGTCGTTCTCCGCGATCACGCCGTCCCAGGTCGGCATCTTCGTGCCCGGCTTGAACGAGGACGGATTCCGGATCCAGGCCACGAGCTGCGCGTCGGTCGGATAGTGCTGCACCGCCTTCCGCAGATCGCCGATGCCGACGCCGTGCTCGCCGTGGCAGGACGGACAGCCGTACCGGTAGTAGGCCTTCTTGCCCTCGCTCGCGTCGGCCGCGAGCACGCGGCGCGCGGGCGCCGCGACGGCGTGGTCGCGCTTCGGCACGGTCGCGAGGTACGCGTAGAGCGCCGCCGTGTCCTCGGAGGTCAGCTCCGGGATCGGCACCATCGGGTAGTTCAGCACGCGGCGGTCCGGGCGGACACCGGTACGCACGGCCTTCTCGAAATCGGCCGCCGACCACTTGCCGATGCCCGTCCTCTCGTGGAACGTGATGTTGGCCGAACGCACGGTCTCGCCCGACTGGTCGAGCAGCGGGTTGCCGCCGCCCATGAAGCCCGCCGACTTCTCCGGCTCGAGCTCGTTCATCGTCTTGAAGTCGGCGGAGTGGCAGGAGAAGCAGCCGAGACTCGAAGACAGGTAGCGGCCATAGGCGACCTTGTCGCTCGTCGGCGGCATCGCGATCGGCCCCGAGGGATACGGCAGCGGCTTGAAGACGACGTGGCTGAGAAACTTCGAAAGGAAGGAGGGCTGTGATTTCCCCGGCGGATCGCTCGGGTCGGGCGCGAGGAGGGGGTCGTCCGAGCGCACGAACGCCACGATGCTCTCCAGATCGTCGTCCGAAAGGAGCGGGAACTTCGGCATCCAGGGCGGCACGTACTGGCCGGTGCGGTCGATCCCCGTGCGGAGGAAATAGAGCAGCTCTCCGTCGGTCCACGAGCCGATCCCCTTGACGGGATGCTTCGTGATGTTCTTGGAGAAGATGACGCCGAACTCCTTCGGGACGTCGACCAGTCGCTTGCCGGTCAGCTTGCCGGTCGTCGGATCCTGATGGCAGCTCAGGCAGAGGATGTTCGCGTACTTGCGTCCCCTCTCGACCTTCTCCGGGGTGATCTCGACCTTTCGGTCGATGCGGCCCGGCGCGTACCTGGGGATCCCGGTCACGGCGACGTACGCGGCGAACAGCGCCGCCGCGCCGACCACCGCGAGCAGGGCGAAGCCCAGGAACTTGAGAATCTTTCGCATGGCGCGATCCTATACAAGGCCTGTCGTTTGCGGGGAGAATGATTGCAGGAGGTGGTCCCGTGAAAGAGAATCTCGCCCGCTGGGCCGTCGCCGTGGCCTGTGTCCTCTCCTTCTCCTGCTCGACGACGGAGTTCGTTTCGACGTGGCGATCGCCCACCGCGCAGCCCCTGCGCCTGGCGGGCACCAAAGTCGTGGCGGTCTTCATGAGCAAGAAGGAGGGCGTTCGCCGCCACGCGGAGGACGCGATGGCGCGCGAGATCACCAAGCGCGGCGCGCAAGGCGTCGCGTCCTATACGGTCATCGACGAAAGACTGATCCGCGACGAGAAATTCGCGCGATCGGCGTTCGAGAGACTCGGCTTCGCGGGATCGGTCGTCATGCGGGTCGTGGGAAGCCAGACGCAGGTCTACTACCAGCCGTCCTACTGGACCGCCTATCCGTACTACGGCCACTTCTGGGGCGGCTACTGGGGCTGGGGCTGGGGCAGCGTCTACGCGCCGGGGTATCTCGAGACGGAGAAGGTCGTATCGGTCGAGACGCTGATCTACTCCCTGCGGCAGGACCAGCTCGTGTGGGCCGGCGTGAGCCGGACCACCGATCCGTCGAACCTCGACAGCTTCATCGAGGAGTTGGCCGGTGCGATCACCGACCAGATGAAGAGCGACGGTCTGCTGCAGTGACCGCGAGCGCCGCCCGATGAAGACGGGCGGGACGAGCGCCAGGACGCGCCGCGCGTCCCTACTTCTTTTTCGCGAAGAGTCCCGCGTACTGGCCGTAGCCTTCCTCGAGCAGCTTGTCCGCGGGGATGAACCGCATCGCCGCCGAGTTCATGCAGTAGCGCAGGTGCGCGGGCGGAGGCCCGTCCTCGAACACGTGCCCCAGGTGCGAGTTGGCGTGGGCCGACCGCACCTCGACTCCAAAGAGGTCGAACGACCGGCCGCTCGTCGTCTTCACGTTGGCCGGATCGATCGGCTTGGTGAAGCTCGGCCAGCCGGTGCCCGAGTCGTACTTGTCGAGCGACGAGAAGAGCGGCTCCCCCGACACGATGTCCACGTAGATGCCCGGCCGGTGGTTGTCCCAGTACTCGTTGGCGTAGGCGCGCTCGGTCCCGGCCTGCTGCGTGACCTCGTACTGGAGGGGCGTGAGCTTCTTTCGCAGCTCCGCATCCGGCGGCTTCTGGAACTGACCCGTCCAGCCGGCCTTCGGGGCCTGCTGGCCCGAGGCCGGCGCCGCGCCGATCACGAGCGTCGCGATGGCGATCGATCCGAGGAGCCTCTTCACTTGTGTCCGCCTCCCGCCTCGTCGCCCCAGATCTGCTTCAGCCGGCGGTCGCGCCCGCAGCCGATTCGATACTGCTGGTACTGCATCGGGTTCTTCCTCGTGAAGCCCTGGTGGTACTCCTCCGCCGGATAGAACGCGGACGCCGGCACGATCTGCGTGACGATCCTTCCCTTGAAATCCGGCCGCTCCTCGAGCTTCGCCTTGGACTCCTCGGCCGCCTTCCGCTGGGCTTCGCCGTCGTAGAAGATCGCCGACCGGTACTGCGACCCGTGATCGCAGAACTGCGCGTTCGCCTGGAACGGATCGATGTTGCGCCAGTAGACGTAGAGCAGCTTCTCGTAGGTCGTCTTCGTCGGGTCGTACACCACCTGCACCGATTCGGCGTGGCCCGTGGTCCCGGTTTCGACGAGCTCGTACGAAGGGCTCTTGACCTGGCCGCCCGTGTACCCCGACGTGACCGAGATCACGCCCGGCAGGCCCTCGAAGGCCGACTCCTCGGACCAGAAACAGCCGCCGGCGAAGATCGCCGTCGCTTTTTCTGGCGTGGCTCCGGCCGAGAGCGCCGAAACCCCGAGACACACCATCAGCATCGTCAGAAAGCGTGGTTTCAAGATTCCTCCCTGGACATCCAAAGAACGATACGCCGACCGGTTTGATTCCGGATGCACGCTCATCGCGCCTTCACGATCTGCCGGACGGCGTCCTTCAGCGTGGTCGGTTTCTGCTGCTTGCGGGCGAGGTGCGCCAGATCGTCCGGCTTCGTATTGCGCTCGGCCTGCGGAGACTCACCCGTCAAGAGCGCTCCCACTTCGGCCCGGGCCTCCCGGTTCTCCTTCGACTCGAGGTCCGCGTCGATCGCGCGCCGCGCCTGAGCCGACAGGAGCCAGCCGAGCGGGAGCGGGATGTCCGCGCTCGAGGCGAGATCGAAAACCGAGATGGCGCCGTCGCCGGCCACGTCGTGCAGGTCCTCCACGGCGTGCTCGCCGCGCGCGATCCGCGTCGCGAAGATCGCCCGCAGCGGCGAGAGCTCCTCGCTCAGGATCTCGCCGCTCGGAGCGGTCTTCTCGTAGTGCTGGATCACGATGACGTGCAGGTCGATCCGCGCCCCCGTCCCGCGCAGACCCCATTTCAGGAAGCGCACGATCTCCGAGGCCGTGGCCGCGCCCGAATTCTCGTAGTATCCGCCGTCCACGATGCGGTGAACGGCGCCTCCGCTCCGCAGGGTCCCCGCCGGACTGACGTAGGTGAACCGTGCGCTCAGGTGCGCCGCGGCGCTCGTCGGAAGGTCGCCGCCGACGAGGTCGATGCCGTCCTCCGCGTTCTGAAAGTCGCCATGCGGCGGGATCCGGACGGGGCTGAAGATGACGCGCCGTCCGGTCTCGACCTCCGTGCCGTTCAGGAAGAGCAGCGGCCGATGCGGGAGGCCGAGCTCCAGGAACGGCCGGGACAGCGCGTCCTCGGATACGTTTTTCCACGACTCTTCCCAGGACTTCTCCATCGCGGACCCGCGGTCCGGCAGGATCGGGAACGGGAGGAACTGCTGCGGCAGATCGGTGCCCAGGAGGCGCGCGATGGTGGGCGCGAGGTAGTCGTGACTGAGCACCTCCCGCGACGCGACGCGAAAATCGTCGGGCCGAGCGGAGAGGAGCGTCGCGAAGACCGCGGCGCCGAGGGAGCCGCCGGACACGGCGCTGATCGCGAAACAGTGGTCGGCGAACGTCTGATACTGGTGCTGGAGCGACGTGAGGACGGCGGCGGTCCAGTACGCCGCGCGCAGGCCGCCGCCTTCCGCCGCGACGACGAAGACGGGATGGCGCGCCTCCGTCTCGTAGTGACGGTCCAGCCACCCGATCCAGGAGGTCGCCGCCTGATTCAGCTCCGGTCTCCATCGGGCCGGCCCGAGCGGGCGCACCCGATGGGTGTCGTTCGTTCGCGAGGAGACGAGCAGGAGCACGAACAGGAGCGTGAAGAGCGGCAGCCGGATGCGCGCCGCGAGGACGACGAGAACCGTTCCGACAACCACCCAGATCGCCGCGCAGAAGAGGATGACGCTGGGGGTCGCGACGACGGCCGTGAGCGCGATCGGATCGACGAGGATCCAGACGAAGAGGACGGCGGTCGTCAGTCCGCTCGCCCAGAGCACGCGGCGGGTCGTCGCCGGAAGCTCCCGCGCCCGCTGCGGCCCGGCCGGAACGGCCAGGAGCTCGAGACGAAACAGCGCGCGCCGCTTCGTCACGAAGATCCCGAAGAGAGCGGCGAGGAGCAGGAACACGACCGACAGGAGTCGGAGCGTCGTGCCCGGGGCCGGCACCTGGTCCACGTTGCGGCTCACCGGGTACTGATCCGCGGCGAGCCAGAGCGCCAGGGCCGGGCAGGCGAAGCCGAGCACGCCGAGCGCGCGCGGCGCCCAGAGGAAGAGGCGCTCCGCGAGGCGCGAGACCGGAGGCCGCGGCGGCTCGAGGAGCAGCGCCTGCCGGCTGAAGAACCACGCCGACGAGGCGAGCGCGCTCGTTCCGAGAAGGAACAGGAGGAGACGAAACAGGTACGGCTCGCGGGCGCCGACCTGATTCCGGTCGCCGAACTCCGCCAGCACCCGCAGGCTCTCGAGTCCCTGATCGACGAACGCGAGGGTCACGGTCACGAGCACGAGCACCAGGATTCCGAAACGGCACGGCAGGAGGACGTCGAAGGCGAGACGGATCGCCGCCCAGCCGCGCCGCGCGGACCGCAGCAGCCGATGCAGGAGTTGCTTCATCGGAAGGCCCGACGTCGGGCGCCCCGGTCTATCCTCCCGCGGATCGGCGAAAACGAAAAGGGCGGCCGGCTCAGTCCGCCCGGATCGCCGCGACGGGATCGACGCGGATCGCCCGGAGCGCGGGCACCAGGCTCCCGGCGGCCGTCATCGCGGCGGCGAGCCCGATCGCCGCGGCGAAAGTCGCCATGTCGGCGGGAGGGACGCCGGCGAGCAGCGCCTGCATGGCGCGGCCGGCGGCGAGCCCGAGAAGCCCGCCGAGCAGCGCGCCGGCTCCGGCCAGGAGGAGGCTTCGACCGATCACCATCTCCACGATGTCCCGCGGCATGGCGCCCAGCGCGATCCGGACGCCGATCTCGCGCCGGCGCTGCGAGATCGTGAAAGACAGCAGGCCGTGGATGCCGAGAGCCGCGAGGGCGAGGGAGATCGCCGCGAAGGCCGCGAGCATGCGGGCCTGGATCCGCCGCGACGCGGTGTCGGAGGCGACGAGGTCGGCGAGCGAGCGGACGTCGGAGATCGGGAGGAGCGGGTCCTCCTGCGCGACGATCCGCCGCACCTCCGGCAGGAGCGTCCCGGCGGGCACCGAGGATCGAATCACCAGATCCTTCGGGGTGTACCCGATCAGCCCGCCGTCGGGAACCTGCCCCGAGGGCAGGTAGACCTGCGGCTCGCTCTCGCGTTCGATCCCCCGGACCCGGACGTCTCCGACGACGCCCACGATCGTCCGCTCGGCCAGGCCGAAGCGGAAGCGCCGGCCGAGCGCGCTCTCTCCCGGCCAGTACCGCCGCGCGAACGACTCGCTCACGACCGCGACGTACAAGGATTCCCCGGTGTCCGCGCGCGAGACGTCGCGGCCCGCGCGCAGCGGAATTCCGAGCGTCGCGAAGTAGTCGGGCGTCACGAAGCGCAGGCTCGCCGTCTCGGCATCGCCGTTGTCCGGCTGACCCTCCGGAACCACGGGCCAGATGCCGCCCGTCATCGCGATCGGCAGCGTCGTGATGTAGGCCGCGTGCGAGACGCCGGGCAGAGCGCGCGCCCGAGTCAGAACGCGGTCGTAGAAGTTCTGGCGGATTCCGGTCTTCTCGTAGCGGGGAAACGGAAGGACCGTGCGCATCGTGAGGACGCCGTCGGGTCGGAACCCCGGATCGGTCCCCTGCAGCTTCCAGAGCGCGCGCAGGAGCAGCCCCGAGGAGACGAGCAGGACGACCGAAGCGGTCACCTCGGCGACGACGAGCGCGGCGCGCAGCCGCTCCGTCGTGCGCCCGGCGCCCGTGCGAGCGCCCTCCTGAAGCCCCTCCCCCGACGCGTCGCGGCAGGCGCGCAGGGCGGGGCCGACGCCGAAGCCGATGCCCGTGGCCGCGGTCAGCGCCGCGGCGATCGCGAGCAGCCGGAAGTCGAGCGGAGGATTCTCGGCGATGGGAAGCGCGTTCGGGACGAGACGCGTGACGAGGGGTCCGGCGGCCGCGGCGAAGACGACGCCGAGAACGCCCCCGCAGGCCGCGAGGAGCATGCTCTCGGTCAGGAGCTGACGCACGAGGCGCTCGCGCCCCGCGCCCATGGCGGTGCGCACGGCGAGCTCCTTGCGCCGGCCGATCGCTCGGGCGAGCAGCAGGCTCGCGAGGTTCGTGCAGCCGATCAGGAGCACACCGGCGGCCGCCCCGAAGAGCGCCACGAGGAGCAAGCGCGCCTGCGGCGCCATCTCGTCTCGCAGGCGCAGGACCGTCGCGCCGATGCGATGGTTCTCCTTGGGGTAAGCGCGCTCGAGCTGCGCCGCCACGAGACGCATCTCCGACCGGGCCTTTCCCAGCGAAACTCCCTTCTTCAGCCGCGCGACGCATCTCAGGTAGCAGTCGCCCCGGTCGGCGAAATCGTCGGGCCCGAACCGCAACGGCATCCAGACGTCGACGCTGCGGGCGGGAAACCGGAAGCCGGGAGGCATCACGCCCACGACGACGTGCGGCGCGTCGTCGAGGAGGAGCTTGCGCCCGAGGACGTTCGGGTCGCCGCCGAAGCGCCGCCGCCAGAGACCGTCGGAGATCAGGACCGTCTTCTCGGCGCCGGGCCGGCCGTCGGCGTCGGTGAAGACGCGCCCGCGCGCGGCGCGCACGCGCACGACATCGAAGAGATCCGGCGTCGCGGCCGCTCCGTCGAGGCGCTCCGGAATGCCGTCTCCCGCCAGGTTCACGGAAGTATTCGTGAAGGCGGCCATGCCTTCGAACGAGCGGCTCGCGTTCTTCCAGTCGCGGTAGTTGGCGGGCGAGAGCTCCGTCCGTCCATAGCCGTGGAGCGTGTCGTTCTCCCAGAGGTCGACGAGGCGGTCCGCCTCGGCGAACGGGAGCGGGCGGACGAGCACGTGGTCCAGAACGGAGTAGCTCGCCGTCGCCGCACCGATCCCGACGCCGGCGACGACGATCGCCGTCGCGGCGAACCCGGGCGCGCGAGAGAGGGCACGCGCCGCGTAGCGGACGTCCTGCCGCAGAAGATCCGCGTGCGTCCGGCACGCGCTGACCGCGACGTCGAAGACGGTCGCGATCCAGAGCGCGGCGGCCTCGCCGGGACCGCTCGCCTCCCGGCGCCGGCGCGCGAAGAGACGGCGCATCTCTTCCCCGTACTCCGCGCGGAAGGAAGCCGGGTAGAGGCGCAGCAGGAATCCGTAGAAGCGCATCAGACCCTTCGCGGCACGAGCCCGCTCGAGCGCGCGAGCTCGACGAGGCCCGCGAGGCGCCGCGCTTCCGCGCGCGCGACGGCCGTGCCGCGCGGCGTGATCCGGTAGTAGCGTCGGCGCTCGTCGTCCTCTTCCGGCACCGGCCGCTCGGTCGTCTCCTCGATGAGCCCCTGCTCGAGCATCCGCTGGATCGACCGGTAGAGGGTTCCCGCTCCGAGCCTCACGGCGCCGCGCGTGCGGCGGCCCACGTCTTGCAGAATCGCGTAGCCGTGGCGGTCCTCCTCACAGAGGGAGAGAAGGATGTGGAAGGTGGCCGGCGGAAGCGGCAGATGGCTCTCGGCGGCGGGCTCGGCGTCTTGCATGCGGAGAGACTATAGCCACATCGGATATAGTGTCAACGCGAAATCCCCGCGCCCTCGCCGCCGTTAGAAGGATCGAGCGATGGTCCGTCCTGCGAGATTGCGGCGCTTCCGACACTTCCCTGCGGTCCCGGCGTTTCTGCTCTTCCTCGCCGCGGCGGTCTCCCCGGGACAGCCCGGCCCGTGGATCGCGACGGGCCCTTCGGGGGGAAGCGTCTATTGTCTCGCCCCGGATCCGACCAACCCCACGACGCTCTACGCCGGCACCGCGCACGGGCTCTACAAGAGCCTCGACGGCGGCGAGACCTGGACCCTTTCGAGCGCCGGCCTGCCCAACGAGCGCGTCCAGACGATCGCCGTCGATCCGACGGATTCGCAGACGCTCTACCTCGGCACGATCACTCCGAACGGCGTCCAGAGCGTCGGCGTCTTCAAGAGCGTGGACGGCGCCGCCACCTGGAATCCCGTCAACGTCGGCCTCATCGATCCGCTCACGCTCGCCGAGCCCGTCGACATCGAGGCCCTCGCCATCGATCCGAACAACCCGGGCACGATCCTCGCCGGAACGCGCTTTTCCGAGATCTACAAGAGCGAGGACGGCGCCGCCAGCTGGACGCCCGTGACCTTCGGCGGATTCAACGTCGCGCTCGAGGTCTCGGCGTTCTCCTTCGATCCCGCCACTCCCGGCACCGTCCTCGCGGCGACCACGCAGGGCCTCCTCATCAGCACCGACGACGGCAGCGGCTGGGCCAACTACGGAGACGCTCCGATCGCCTTCTACTGCCTCGCGCGCGACCCGACGAATTCCAAGATCATCTACGCCGGAAACCAGGTCGGTTCCGGCATCGCCAAGAGCACCAACAACGGCGCCAACTGGCTGACGGCCAACAACGACCTGCCGATCGACGCCACCGGGACGTTTCCGATCATTCTCGGCCTGACGGTCGACCCCTCGAATTCCTCGACCGTGTATGCCGCGACGTACGGCGACGGCCTCTTCCGGAGCGTCGACGCCGGATCTCACTGGACGGCGGCGTCAGCAGGCATGCGAACCGCCTTCCTGACGGGCGTCGTGCCTCCGGTCGGCTCGTCCCCGCTCTACGCGACGACGTCGGGAGGAGGCGTCTACGCGAGTCAGGATTCGGCGGGGACGTGGCAGGAGCAGAGCTCCGGTCTCGTGGTGTCGCAGATCGCCGACCTCGTCGCCGCACCCGCGCCCGGCCGGCTCTTCGCGGCGGCCTTCGACGGCGTGCACCGGACCGACGACAGCGGGCAGACGTGGCAGTCGATGAGCAGCGGACTTCCGGTCTTTCCCGTCACCTCGCTCGTCTTCGCGGGCTCCGGCGCCCTGCTCGCCGGGACCGGAGGCGGCGGCCTCTACCAGACCGTGGACGGCGGCGTGAGCTGGACGAACCCGGCACAGGGTATCGCCGATGCCGACGTCTCGTGTCTCGCCGTCGATCCGTCGAATCCCGCGACGATCTACGCCGGGACGGCGGATACCATCACGAACGCGACGAACCGCGTCTACAAGAGCGTCGACAGCGGCATGACGTGGACTCAGACCGGGCTCAACGCCGGGACGTCGACGATCGATGGGATCGCCGTCAACGCCGGCAATACGTCCCAGATCGCGGCCGTGACGCTGGGCGCCGGGACCTATTCGCAGAGCGGCGACGGGGGGACGACCTGGAGCACCATCACGCCGCCGACGACCTGCGGCTTCATTCTCACGGCCTTCTATGAGCCCGGCGGCTCGACGCTCGATCTCGGCACGACCTCAGGCGTCTGCCGCAGCACGGACGGCGGAAACAACTGGACCGCCCTCACGGTGGCCGCGGGAGTCGCGGTCCAGGTGCTGGCGGCCGACCCGTTGAGCTCGGGGACGATTTACGCCGGCGGCGCCCCGGCCATCCCGTACGAGATCGGCGGGGTCGGCGGCGTTTTCGCGAGCTCCGACGGAGGGCAGACCTGGCAAGCCGTCGGATCGGGGCTCTCGACGGCCTCGGTCACGTCCCTCGCGTTCGAGCCGGCGTCCCGTCTCGTGCACGCCGGCATCCGCGGCGGCGGCGTCGCGACGTTCAGCCTGCAGGCGCCGGAGCGCCCGTCGATCGACGCCGCGACGCCGGGCTCCCGAACGACGCATGTCGTCTCGCGCTGAGCGAGACGGTCCAGCAGGTTGCTGAAAAAGGGTGTGGGATGGCGTTGCGAGCGCCGCGGGGTCAGATCCGAGGAAGCGCGACGGAAGTAAAGCGGCGATGCCATCGCATCGGCGAGGAGCGATGACATTCGGCTGCGGCGGTCGAAGACGACCGGCAGCCGAGAGTATCGGCCCGGAGGGTTCAACCGCGATCCGAGCTAAAAACTCTCGGCCGCCGTTCGCGCAGCGAACGCCCCGGCCGACAGCCCCGGACACGACGCCCGCATCCGTTTTTCAGCAGCCTGCTAGAGGTAGCGGCTCGCGACGACCTCGTGGTGGTGCGCGGCGTGCCCCGCGATGATGAAGGCGAGCGCGCGCACGGTCACGGGGTTGCCGCTCGCGACGCCGCGGCGCGTCCATGCGTCCGCCGGCAGGTTGCGGAAGAATGCCAGGCTTCCCGAGCGCACGGCGCGGAACTCCTCGACCACGTCCGTCCAGGCGCAAGCGTCCGCCTTGGCGGCGCGCGAGGAGACGTCCTGGTCGAAGCTCGGCAGCTCGGTCTCGAACCCGCGGGCGAACCAGAGCGCGCGGTAGAGGAAGACGCGTTCCGTGTCGCTGACGTGATTCAGGACCTCGCGAACGCTCCACTTGTCGGGCGCGTACCGGTGCCGGGCCTTCTCCTCGGGGATGCCCTTCCAGAACGCGACCTCCTCGTCCGCCTGGCGCGCCAGCACGCCGACGATGTCGGGGCTCGCAATCCGCTCGATGTAGCGTTGGTAGTAGGGAGCGTACTCGTCGCGCTCCGGCATTCCGGTCATCGATCTCCTCCTCGGCCGGCCCCGGTCGCGTTTCTTCCGACTCCCAGTGCGTCCGCCACACGATTGATGTAGTTGAACCACGAAGCGATCAGCGTGATCTGGAGGATTCCGCGGTCGTCGAATCCGGCGGCGCGCAGCCGCGCGTGGTGTTCCGGCGTGATCCGGGTCGCGTCGCGGGTCAACTCCTCCACGAAAGCGAGCATGACACGGTCGCGCTCGTCGAGCGGCGCCGTGCGGTAGTCGCGCCGGATCGCCTCGACCAGCTCCTCGTCCAGAGTCACCCGACGCAGAAACTCTGCGTGCGATTCGATTCAATAGTGGCAGCGGTTTCGAACCGATACGAGCGTCGTGATCATCTCGTGCTGCCGGCGCGTCAGCGGCAGATCGGGCGACATCAGCACGCCGAAGGTGGCGAAGGCGTGATGGAGCGCGTCCGGGATGAGCGAGTGCGAGGCCACGATGCTGCCCGCCTCGTCGGTGATCCCCGTCGGCACGGCGTACTCGGCCGGGTAGAGGGCGCGCTCGGCTTCGTAGGCCTCCCGCAGTTTTCCTTCCGACTCCGAATACGGGATCGTTCGAATCCAGGTCATGAGGCCTCCCCTTCGAGGCGCCGCGCGCGCGGGGCTCCCGGCGCGAGGGTCCGATAGAACGGTAGTCCGGCGAGCACGAGAACGAATCCTGCCAGAGCGGGAATCGGGCGGGCAAGCGCAATGAGGGCGACGACGGCGAGCGCGAACGCGAGGAAGAGGACCGTCGTCGCCGGGTAACCGGGCGCGCGAAACGCCGCGGTCGCGGGATTCCGACGCCGGAGGACGAAGAGGGCAGCCGCGGCCAGCGCAACGAAGACGAGCGTCGTGCACATGAAGAAGGCGACGACCTGCGGGAACGAGCCCGACAGGACGTAGACGCTCGCGAGCGCGGCGAGGAGCGCGGTCGCGCGGCGGGGTGACCGTGTCCTCGCGTCGAGGGCGGCGAGCGGCGCCGGAAAGAGGCCGTCGCGGCTCATGGCCAGGTAGACGCGCGGCGCCATCAGCAGCAGCGCGAGTGCGCTCGCGACGACCGACAACGAAACGACGGCGGCGAGAACGGACGGACCCGCCGGCCCGATCAGCGCCTCGCCGGCGCGTCGGGCGAACGCCTGAGAATCGCGGGCCTCCTCCGGCGGCACGAGATACAGGAACGCGAGCGTCGTCGCGACGTAGAGAACGGTGACGACCGCGGTGCCGAGGGCGAGCGCGCGCGGCAGCTGGCGCCGCGGATCCCGCACTTCCCCCGCGACGCGGCTCGCCTCCCAGAATCCACCGAAGGAATAGAACGCGCCGATCAGCCCGAGCCCGAGCGCTTCGCGCATCGGAAGGGCCCCGGCGCGCCGCGCGAAGAACGGCGACAGATGCGAGAGGCTCCCCGAACCGACGGTCGCGGCGCCGAGCACGATCGCGAGGAGCGCCGCCACCTTGCCCGCCGTCAGCCCGTTGAGGACGCGCGAGCTCAGTCGCAGCCCGGTCATGGCGACGGCGGCGAGCGTCCAGACCGTCGCGAGCGCCAGCCAGCGCTCGCGCCCGGCCGCGCCCGGGAACAGCACGACGAGATACTGAGAGAGCCCGAGCGCGAGCGCGGCGACGACGCCCGGATCCATGATGAGGAGACTCTGCCAGCCGTAGAGGAACGCGACGCGCGGGCCCCACGCCTCGCGCAGATAGACGTACGGGCCGCCGCCCTGCGGGAGCCTCGCCGCGAGCTCGCCGAACGTCAACGCCCCGGCCAGGACCAGGGCACCGCTCGTGATCCAGAGCCCCAGGGTTCCCGCCGGCGACGCCATCGCGCCGATCAGCTGCGCCGGAGTCAGGAAGATCCCGACACCGATCGTGTGGCCCACGACGAGCGCCGCCGTGGACCACAGCCCGAGGGGCCGGGCCTCCGACTCCGCCGCCGCGGCCGGCCGATCCGGCGTCTCGAGTCTCGCCACGCGGCCGCATTGTCCCCCGGAGTCAGCGTTTCCTAAACCCGGGTGCGCTCCCCGCGTTCCCGCGTTATCGTGACGGCGGCCTGATGCCAGAGCAGATCGGCGCCATCGCTCCCGGCCGCGCGACGGACACGCTCGTCGCGCGCACGATCTTCGGCCTGGTCGTCCGCGAGACGCCCGAAGGCCCGATGGCGCGGCCGGCCGGCGCGTCCGAGGCTTCGGGGGCGCGGTGGGAACCGCTCAAGCCCTATTCGACGAGCGACGCCGCGGCCGACGAGATCGTCGCGCGATTCCGCCGGCGGTTCGAATTCCGCGAGATCAAGGACGGCTTCGACTGGGTCGTCTTCTTCGGATTCTTCAAGGACAAGGACCGCGTGCCGACGATCAAGATCGTGGTGCAGGTTCGCGCGGCCACCCGGCCGCTCGCCGTCTGCGAGGCGGGACTCGCCCTCGTGGACAAGATGGCGCAGGGCCAGGTCTAGTCGCTCTGCCCCCGTTTGACCGACGCCGGGGCGAGGCGTACCCTCCGAGGCGCGTGAGGCATTTCGCCCACGCGCGGTTCCCGCCGGGAGCGATCAGCCCCGGTGAAAGGAGGCCTCATGTATCCGGGATTCATTCCCCATTGGAAGCGACAGTACCTGCGCGACGTCTATGCGATCCGGCATTGCGGCGGCGGCGAAGAGACGCCGGGCGAACGCTCCTACGCGATGTCCGGCGAAGATCCCATGGAGTTCGGCTTTCTCGGAGCGCCGTCGCTCCGCGTTCGCCGCCCCCTCCGATTCCTCACCTACAAGCTCGAGCTGCAGGACAACCAGGTGGCCGAGCTCGCGAAGATCCTCGACGAGATCAAGACCGAGAGAGCGCAGGTCGCCGTGGATCACCGGCGGGCCCTGTCGGCCTTCGCCGACGCGGTCGAAGGCGGCGACTACGACGAGGCCCGGGCTGCCGCCGGAGCGCAGATCCGCGTCCAGAGCGCCGAGCGGTTGAAGGGCGCCGTCCTGAACGCCCTCGGCCGGCTCCACAAGATGCTCGACCCGAAGCAGCGCTCGCGCCTCGCCTACCTGATTCGAACCGGCACCCTTTCGATCTGACGTCCGGGTTTCCCGGGGCGCGCGGGCGCCCCGGGACATTCTCGCCGCTCGCCGCGGAAACCGGGAGCGCCGGGGCCCGTATGATTCGCCGGAGAGCCTCCCATGACCGATGAGGAAGAGATCGCCGCGGCAGTCGAGCGGTTCCTTCGCGCGTACAACGCGGGCGACGTCGAGACGATCGCCGGGTACTACGCCGACGACCTCGTCAAGGACCGGCAGGGCGCGCCGCCGGAGAAGAAGGCCGAGACCGTCGCGCGGGTCCGGGGCGTGTTCCGCGACTTCTCGGGATCGCTGTCGGTCTCGAACGACGAGATCGTCGTGAGCGGAGACCTCGCCTACGCGCGCGGGACGCTCCGCATCACGCTGACGCCGCGCGCGGGCGGCACGCCCCAACGCGTGGAACGCCGGTTCCTGGAGATCTGGCGCAAGCGCGATGGCCGCTGGCTGGTGACCCGGACGATGGACAACACGGCGGGCTGATCGGCGGGAAGGCGATGGAGCTCGGCGGCAACACGGTTCTGATCACGGGCGGCGCCTCGGGAATCGGGCTCGGCCTCGCCCAGCGCCTCCTCGCGGCCGGAAGCGAGGTCCTCCTCTGCGGGCGGCGTGAGGAGAAGCTCCGCGAGGCGAAGGCGAAGCATCCGCGGGTGCACACGCAGGTCTGCGACCTGACGCGTGCAGCGGACCGCGTCGCGCTCGCGGACCGGGCGACACGGGAGTTTCCGCGGCTGAACGTTCTCGTCAACAATGCCGGGATCCAGGTGCGCGCGCGGCTCGACGAGCCCGCCGCCTGGCCTCGATTCCGCGAGGAGCTCGCCGCCAACCTCGAGGCGCCGATCCACCTTTCGATGCTTCTGCTCCCGCACCTCGCACGGCAGCCGCGCGCGGCGATCTGGAACGTCTCGTCGGGCCTGTCGTTCGTCCCGCTGACCCGCGCGCCGGTGTACGGCGCCACGAAGGCCGCGATGCATTCGTTCACGCTCTCCCTGCGGCATCAGCTCGCCGCGACCTCGATCCGCGTCGTCGAAATCGTGCCGCCGGCGACCGACACGGACCTGGGCGGCGCCGGCCTCCACAAGTTCGGCGTGACCGTGGACACGCTCCTCGACGACGTCCTGCCCCGGATCGCAAACGGCGAGCTCGAGGTGGCTCACGGCACGGCGCGCAAGTCGAGCCGCGCGACGCGGGACGAGCTCGACGAGATCTTCCGGCGAATGAACGAGCCCCCGGCCTGACGCCGTCTGTACTAAGCTCCGCCGATTCCGAAGAACGAAGAAGGAGACGAGACCACATGAAGTCCCGCCCGCGATTCGTCCGGGCCCTCGGCGCCGCCGCTTTTCTCGCCGCCGCCCTCCCGCTCGCGGCGCAGGACGCGGCCGACGCGAAGCCGGACGCGAAAGCCACGCCCGCCAAGGAAGCCACCCCGACGCCGACGCCCGGCCCCGCGCCGTCGCCGGCCGTCAAGCACAACCGGATCACGATCGGCGGAAAGCCGCTCGCCTACACCGCGACGGCCGCGACGATCGACCTCAAGGACAAAAAAGGAGAGCCGATCGCGCGAATGTTCTCCGTGGCCTATACGGCCGACGGCGCGGACGCGAAGCAGCGCCCCGTGACCTTCGCGTTCAACGGCGGGCCCGGCTCGGCCAGCATCTGGCTGCACATGGGCTCGTTCTCGCCCGTGCGCGTGGACAGCCTCGACGGACAGTACACGCCGCCGCCCCCGTACAAGCTGGTCGAGAACTCGGAGAGCCTCCTCGACCGGACGGACCTCGTTTTCATCGACGCGATCGGCACCGGCTTCTCGCGCATCATCGGGAAGGGCGAGCCCAAGAACTTCTACGGGACCGACCAGGACGTCGAGGCGTTCGCGCAATTCCTGCAGCGCTGGGTGAGCGCGAACGGCCGCTGGAACTCGCCGAAGTTCCTGATGGGCGAGTCGTACGGCACCACGCGCGCCGCCGCGCTGCTCGCGCACCTCGAGCAGAAGGGCATGGCGTTCAACGGGGCGATCCTGATCTCCTCCTACCTGAACGCCTGGGACGACTTCGCGGGGCCGGCGTTCTCGAGCGACATGCCCTATGAGCTCTACCTGCCGACGATGGCGGCGGCCGCCTGGTACCACAAGAAGCTCGATCCGCGGCCGCCGGATCTCGCGGCGTTCCTGACGGAGGTGCGCCAGTTCGCGCTCGGCGAGTATTCGCAGGCGCTCGTCCAGGGAGGCAAGCTCGAGGAAGCCCGGCGCAACGCGATCGCCGCGAAGCTCCACCGCTACACGGGCCTGCCGGAGACTTACATCCTCAACGCGAATCTCCGCATCGACCCGGGCCGGTTCCAGAAAGAGATCCTCCGCACGCAGCGGCGCACCGTCGGCCGACTGGACGCGCGCTTCTTCGGAATCGACCGCGATGCCGCGGGCGAGTTCCCGGAGTACGACCCCGCCGGGACCGCCATCCTCGCCGCCTATACCGCGGCGTTCAACGCGTACGTCCGCGACACGCTCGGCTACAAAACGGAAGACCTCTACAAGCCGTTCAGCGACGAGATCACCGAGTGGGACGACCACCACAAGGCCCCGACCGGCGGCAAGGCCTCGATGCCGGACGTGGCCGAGGACCTGCGGAGCGTGATGTCGGTCAACCCGAACCTGAAGATCTTTTCGGCAAACGGTTACTACGACTTCGCGACGCCGTTCTTCGAGACCGAGTACACGCTCGCGCACATGGGCCTCGATCCGTCGCTCGAGAAGAACATCTCGTTCGGCTACTACGAGTCCGGCCACATGATCTATCTGCACGAGCCCGCGCTGAAACAGCTGAAGGCGGATCTCGCGAAGTTCTACGACCAGACGCTCTCACGGTGACGGCGTCGAGGGCGGCCGCGAGGGCCGCCCCTACGACGTCTGAAACCGTAGGGGCGGGGCTTGCCCCCGCCCCGTGGCGCGGAGCCGACTTCTACAACATCCCCACCGCCCGCGACGCCAGGATCGCGACGATCAGGAGCGAGATGACCGCCTGCGTCATCGACAGGACCTTCGCCCATCGCGAGAGCACGGCCGTGTCGGTCGGCGAGAACGCGGTGCTCGTGTTGAACGCGAGGAAGACGTAGTCCACGAAGCGCGGCGACCAGCTGTCCGGGTCCTCGATCGGCGCCCCGTCCATCATCTGCGGGAAGAAGAACGCTCCCGCCGTGTGCCGGCCGCGAACCTCGCGCGCATGCGGGCCGCCCGCGTCGAGGCGCCAGTACCAGATCGCGAACACCAGAATGTTCGTGACCCACAGCGCGGCGGCCGAGCCGAGGAGCGCGGAAGGCGCCTCACTCTTCGAGGGCAGCGACGTGATCAGGAGGGCGAGTGAGCCGGCGAGTCCGAACGTCACGACGGTGCTGAGGGCGAAGCCGAGGATTCGATCGAATCGATGATTCTGGGCCCGGTGCGCGAGCGTCGCGACGAGAAGCAGCGGCGCCAGGATCGCCGGCAGGAGCCAGCGCGGGCCGAGCACGAGGGAATGCGGGAGCGCGAAGGTGATGCCGCCCGCGCCGAGGAGCGCGACGATGACGGGCCACCTCGCCTCGGCGCGATCTTCTCGAGTCGGCGCGCTCACGCAATCAAGATTAGCGCGAATCCGGGAGCCGCCCTGGCGGGGCGCGCACGATCCGGGTAGCCTCTCCGGCAACCCGCACTATCTGCGCTCGACGCTCCCGCGAACCCGCGGGTTCTCCGTCGCGACGGCGGCCTTCTGCCTGCTCCTGATCGCGGCTCGCCTCGCGACCATAGGAACGGGCGCTCCCGATCCCGAGCCGGGGCCTCGTTGCCGGTTGCCGGGCGGATCGGCTAGAATTCTGTTCAATCCAGGCACGAAGGAACAGGGGTTCTCCGTCGCGGCGGGTCTTCGTTTGCCCGCCTCGAGGGGATACGGAAGGACGGTCGCGATGAAGTCCGCGCTGCTTTTCCTGCTCGTTGCACCGATCGCCGCCGCGCAGGCGCCGCTCCGAAATCCGGCTGGCCATGCCCGGACGCTCCCCCGCCGACCGTCGTCTCGGGCCGACCCGCGACCGCGCAGCATTCCTCGCGACTTCGGCGTCGGAGTCGACGAAACCTACGAGGTCGTCGGGCACGCCATGCCGTCCCCTAGTCTCGGACACGGCCTACGACCTCACCGGGCCGCTCCGATATCTCACGGGCGGGACCGGCCACTGGCTCGTCGCGCCCGCTGACGCTGCCCTTCGGGCGTCCTCGTGACCGCCATCGAGATGGACGCCTGCGACACGAACGCGACGTATCCAGTGGTGCTCCTCACATTCAACCGGTGCCCGCCTCACGGGGCCGGGTGCATCCCGGTCGCCCAGGTCGCGACCGGGTACACCGAGACTCCGGGCTGCCAGTTCTTCCTACCTCGGCGTCCCGGGAGGGCGGCGAAACGCTCGATCAGACGAGCTACTCGTACAACCTCGTCGTCTATCTGCCGGCGCGTCGGGCACGAGCTCTGAGCCTCGACTCCGTCCGCGCTCTACTGGCAGCGGCAGATCAGCCCGGCCCCGGCGACCGCGACGTTCGCCGACGTTCCGACGACGCACCCCTTCTTCCGGGTGATCGAAGCCCTGGCGGCTTCGGGAATCACGACGGGCTGCGGCGGCGGCAACTTCTGCCCGGACGGTGTCGTCACCCGGCAGGAGGTCGCGAAGTTCCTCGCGCGGGCGCTCGGCCTCTCCTACAGCTACTGATTCGGAACCCCGGCCGGCGATTTTCCCGGAGGCGGCGCGCGGCGCGCCGCCGTATGATCCGTCCTCGCCTGGAGGACAAAATGCGCCTTTCGATCGCCCTGCTCGCCGCCGCCCTGCTCCGCCCCGCCTCTCCGGCCCTCGGCTTGACCGCCGAAGAGCTCGCCGCGAAGAACATCGCCGCACGCGGCGGCGCCGCCCGGATCGACGCGATCAAGTCGCTGCGAGAGACCGGCCGCCTCCTCTTCGGCTTCGGCGACGCGCAGATCCCGACCGAGTGGGGGCTCGTGCAGAAGTCGCCGGGCATGATGCGGTCCGAGATCACCGTTCAGGGCCTCTCGCAGATCCAGGCGTGGGACGGCCGCGAGGCGTGGACGATCGACCCGTTCCAGGGCCGCCGTGACGCGCAGAAGGACGACGAGGACGAAGCGCGCGACCGCGCGCGCGAGGCGGACATCGGCGGCCCGCTCAACCACTGGAAGGAGAAGGGCCACACGCTCGAGTACCTCGGCACCGAGGACGTGGACGGAACGCCCGCGCACCGGATCCGCGTGAACCTGAAGGACGGCGACACCGAGTACGTCTATCTCGATCCCGATTCCTTCCTCGAGATCCGGTCGCAGACGGTCTCGCACGTCCGCGGGACCGAGCGCATCGCGGAGGCCGACCTCGGCAGCTACGAGCAGGTGGCCGGCGTGTGGTTCCCGTTCTCCATCGAGGTCGGCCCGAAGGGCGCGCCGCGGCAGGTCCGGATCACGGTCGAGCGCGCGGAGCCGAACGTGGACTTGAACGACGCGATCTTCCGCTTCCCGCCGGCCGGAACGCCGATGACCCGCGCCATCCTGCCCGGCCCGGCGGCGCCCGCGCGCGCGAAGGCCGCCGCCGCATCGGCGCCGCCGTCGCCTCCGTCCGCGCACCCGGCGACGATCGATTCCGGCACGCTCTCCGGCCTCGGGGCGCGCAACATCGGCTCGGCCACGATGAGCGGACGCATCGCCGCGGTGGCCGGCCGCAACGAGGGCGGCAAGACGACACTCTTCGTCGGCGCGGCGAGCGGCGGCGTCTGGAAATCCACCGACGGCGGAACGACGTTCAAGCCCGTCTTCGACAAGCAGCCCGTCCAGTCGATCGGCGCCGTCGCGATCGACCCGTCGAACCCGAAGACCGTCTGGGTCGGCACGGGCGAGGCCTGGACCCGCAACTCCGTCTCGATCGGCGACGGCATCTACAAGTCCGCCGACGGCGGCGAGACCTGGACGAACATGGGCCTGCCGGAGTCCGAGCGCGTGGTCCGGATCCTCGTGCACCCGTCCAAGGGCGACCTCGTCTATGCATGCGTCCCCGGCAAGCTCTGGAGCGACAGCGCCGACCGCGGCGTCTACCGCACGACCGATGGCGGCAAGACGTGGAGCCAGGTGCTCAAGGGGTCCAACCTCTCGACCGGATGCTCCGGCCTGACGATGGACGCGAAGAATCCCTCGGTGCTGTTCGCCGGCATGTGGGACTTCCGCCGGAAGGGCTGGACGTTCCGCTCGGGCGGCGACGGACCGAAGGCCGCGAGCGGCAGCGGGCTCTTCCGGTCCGAGGACGGCGGCGCGACGTGGACGGAGATCGCGGCCGGCCGCGACGGCCTGCCCGCGAAGCCCTGGGGCCGCGTCGAGGTCGTGAGCGCGCCGTCCGACTCCAAACGCGTCTACGCCCTCATCGAGTCGGTCCAGTCGGCCCTCTTCGTCTCCGCCGACGGCGGCAAGACGTGGCAGGCCCGCGACAACAGCCAGATGATGGTCTGGCGGCCTTTCTACTTCGCGCGCCTCGTCGTCGATCCGACCAACCCCGACCACCTGTTCAAAGCCGGCGGCGGACTGATCGTGAGCGCGGACGGCGGCGCGTCCTTCGCCGACACGAGCGGCGGCGGGCACGGCGACTGGCACGACGTCTGGATCGATCCCGCCAACGCGAAGCACGTCGTCGCGGGAGACGACGGTGGGCTCTGGATCTCGTACGACGGCGGGAGCCGGTGGTGGAAGGCGAACAACCTGCCGGTCTCGCAGTTCTACCACGTGGCGGTGAACGATCGGGATCCCTACGAGGTCTTCGGCGGACTGCAGGACAACAGCTCCTGGGTGGGCGATTCCGCGCATCCCGGCGGCATCTCGAACGCCCGCTGGCAAAACCTCTACGGCGGCGACGGCTTCTGGACCGTGCCGGACCCGACCGATCCCGACGCCGTCTACGCCGAATCGCAGGGCGGTTTCATCGGGCGCGTGGACCGCAAGACGGGCGCGCAGCGCGACATCCAGCCGAAGCCGGGCTACAAAGAGCTCCTGCGCTACAACTGGAACACGCCGATCGCCGTCTCGCCGACGCAGAAGGGCACGCTCTACATCGGCGCGCAGTTTCTCTTCCGATCGCGCGACCGCGGCGACACGTGGGAGCGCATCTCGCCGGACCTGACGACGAACGACCCCGCGAAGCAGAAGCAGGAGGAATCGGGCGGCGTGACGGTGGACAACTCCTCGGCGGAGATGCACACGACGATCTACTCGATCTCCGAATCCCCGCTCGACGCGAACGTGATCTGGGTCGGGACCGATGACGGCAACGTGCAGGTGACGCGCGACGGCGCGAAGACGTGGACGAACGTCGTCGGAAACGTGCCGGGGCTGCCCAATGCCTCCTGGGTGAGCTGGGTCGAGGCGAGCCGCTTCGAGCCGGCTACGGCGTACGCCGCGTTCGACCGGCACATGTCCGGCGACATGACGCCCTGGGTCTTCAAGACGTCGGACTTCGGCAAGACCTGGACACGCATCGTCGCTCCGGCGCAGGGCGTGCGCGGGTACGCGCACGTCGTCAAGGAGGACGCCGTCGAGAAGTCGCTCCTCTTCGTCGGGACGGAGTTCGGGCTCTGGATCTCCCCCGACGGCGGGAAAACCTGGGCGGAGTTCAAGGGCGGCAACTTTCCGAGCGTCGCGGTGCGCGATCTCCAGGTCCAGGCGCGTGACCGGGACCTCGTGCTCGCGACGCACGGCCGCGGCATCTGGATCGTGGACGACCTGACGCCGCTGCGCGCGCTCGCGTCGGCCCCGTCTACCCGCCGCGGCCGCCTTCCTCCCGGGCCGGCCCGTCCAGCAGCGCATGCCGGCCGGCGGCGGCTGGCCCGAGGGCGACGCAAGCTTCATCGGCCGCAATCCTCCGGGCGGGGCGGTGATCACGTACTACCAGCCGACGCGGCACCTCTTCGGGCCGATCAAGCTCGAGATCTTCGATGCGTCCGGCAAGCTCGTGGACGCGCTGCCCGCGTCGAAGCGGCGCGGCATCAACCGCGTCGTCTGGACGATGCAGGTCAAACCGCCCCGCGTGCCGCGGGCCGCGAGCGTCGCGTTCGCGGCTTCGCAGGGTCCCCGCGTGCCGCCCGGGACGTACACCGTGCGCCTGACGAAGGGCGCCCAGTCGATCGAGACGAAACTCGACATCGGCCTCGATCGGCGCGCGCCGTACACCGTCGAGGATCGCCGCGCGCAGTTCGAAGCCGTCATGAAGGCGCACGGGCTCTTCGAGGAGATGAGCACGCTCGTCGACAAGATCGACGCGGCGCGGGCCGCGGCCTCGGGAAACCCCGCGCTCGCCGAGAAGCTCGACGCCATCAAGCGGGAGGTCGTCGCGACGAAGGAAGGCGGCGCCATCACGGGCGAGGAGCGCATCCGCGAGCATCTCGACACCGTGTACGGGGCCCTCAACTCCTGGGAGGGCAAGCCCGCCGCGTACCAGGTCGAGCGCGTCGAGTCCCTGCGGCGCGAGCTCGCCGACGTCGAGAAGGAGTTCGAGGCGGCGACGGCCGGCACGCCGAAAAAGTGAACGGGCGGCGTTAGGCGCCGCCCGTCGAGACTTCGATCGCCCGCCGCGTCAGTTGATCGGGACGCGGAGCCCCTTCTTCGGCGCGACGCAGTTCGTGCCCGAGCGCAGCACGCAGAGACGATAGACCACGTCGTCGCTCCAGTAGTCCAGGCTGTACTTCACGTCGCCCCAGGAGCTGAGGTACTTCGTGTTCAGACCCTCGCCGGCGATGATCGTGTCGGCGCCCACACGCCGATCCGCTCCGGCTGCGAGGAGGTGGTCGGTCACTCCGTCCTTCACCATGAACTCGATCGACGCCTCCCCGACGAACGGCGGCTTGCCGGTGATGAACGTCCAGAGCAGGCTCGGTCCGGTGCCGTAGGGAACGCCTTTCGAGGCCACCTTCAGGATCGTGACGGCCTTCTTTCCGCCGGTCAGCGCGATCTGCATGCGCATCACGCCGGGTCCGAGCTGCTCGACCATCTCGTAGTCCGCCGCGAGCTTCTTGTTGAGGGTCTGCTGGAAGCTGTCGACGAGCTTCTGGAGGTCCTTGCGCTCGTCCTCGGAGATCTTCCACTTCGGATTGGTCCAGATCGTCACGGGCTCGAGGACGATCTTGTTGTAACTCGCCCACTCCGCCGCGGGATCCTTGTAGACGAGCAACTCCTCCGCCCCTTTCTTGCCCGGCTGGAGGAGCTTGGCGTTTTCCCCGAGGAAGCCCGACGCCTCGGTCTTGCGCGCCTGGCTGCCCGTCGCGCAGCCGGCGAGAAACGCCAGGCTCGCGAGCGCCGCCGCGGCGAACGCGGCGGAAAAACCCGAACGGACCGGAGCGCTACGGTTCACGTCGCCTCCTCGGGCGGCGCGGCGCCGCCCTGAGTCTTCGAAAAGGGGTCCTCGTCTGGGCCGATTATTACCCCTTCCGCGGACGGAGGACAAGATCGTCCGCGCCGGAAGCCGTCCTCCGGCGCGGGAGCGCGACGTCAGACCGCGGCTTCCTCGAGCTCGCGCACCGGGTGTCCGGCCGACTCCTCGACTCCGGCGGTGTCCACCCGGTGCGTCCGCGCCACGAGCACGTAGATCGCCGGCAGCACGAAGAGCGTGAACGTCGAGCCGATGATCATTCCGGTCACGAGCGTCATACCGATCGAGTTGCGCGCGCCGGCTCCGGGGCCGGAGGCGAAGACGAGCGGCAGGTGCCCCATGACGGTGGCCGCGGTCGTCATCAGGATCGGCCGGAGCCGCGTCGTCGCCGCCTCGATGACCGCCTCGAGCTTCGCCTTCCCCGTCTCCTGGAGCTTGTTGGCGAACTCGACGATCAGGATGCCGTTCTTCGACACGAGGCCGACGAGCGTGATCAGACCGACCTGACTGTAGATGTTCAGCGTGGTGAAGCCGAGGAACGTGAAGAGGAGCGCGCCCGAGATCGCGAGCGGCACCGACCCCGCGAGGATGATGAACGGATCGCGGAAGCTCTCGAACTGCGCCGCGAGGACGAGGTAGATGAGGATCGCCGACAGGAGGAAGGTCGGCAGGAACTGGCCGCCCTCCGTGCGCAGCTGCCGCGACTCCCCGGCGTAGTCCACGGTGAAGTCGCTTGGCAGGATTCGCTTCGCCTCGTCCTCGAGGAGCTTCAGCGCCTTGTCGAGCGAGACGCCGGCCGGAATGACCCCCTGGATGTGGACCGCATTGAGCTGCTGGAAGCGGTTGAGCTGCCGCGGCTCGGTCGAGGTCTTCAGCGTCGCGAAGGTCGAGAGCGGCACGAGCTTGCCGCCGGCACCCGTGACGTAGATCTGCGAGAGCTGATCGGGCGTCAGGCGCTCCACGCGCGAGATCTGCGGGATGACCTTGTAGCTTCGCCCCTGGACGCTGAATCGGTTGACGAAGTTGCCGCCGAGCATCGTCGAGAGGTCGCGGCCGGCCTGCGAGAGATCCACGCCCTGCGCCCGCACCTTGTCGCGGTCGAAGACGACCTCCGTCTGCGGCTGGTCGAACTTCATGTCGGAGTCGGCGTACATGAAGATGCCGCTCGCGAACGCCTTCTGCACGAGATCCTGCGCGAACGGCGTGAGCCGCTCGGGCGCGAGCGTCGTCGCAACCACGAAATCGACCGGGAAGCTTCCTCCTCCCGGCAGAGCCGGGGGCAGCAGCGGAATGATGCGCACGCCCGGAATCTGCGACGCCTTCGCCGAGACCTCCATGTGAAGCTGTCGCGTGCTCTTCTTGCGCTCGTTCCAGGGCTTCGTGACCATGCCGGTGAACCCGCCCGTCGGGCTCGTGATCTCGAAGATGCTCTCGTTCTCCGGGATCGACGCGAAGACGTCCGCCAGCTGGTGCGCGAACAGGTTCGTCTGGTCCAGCGTCGCGTTGGGCGCGGCCTGGATGATCCCGAAGACGACGCTCTGGTCCTCCATCGGAGCGAGCTCTTTCTGGGAGAACATGTAGAAGGGAATCATCAGGAGAACGACGATCCCCCAGAGGACGAAGACCACCGGGCGGTAGGCGAGCGTCGAGGTCAGCAGGCGCCCATAGGTCTTCCGGACCCAATCGAAGTGGCGGTTGATCATGCCCGCGAAACCCCGCTCGGAATCTCCGGCGCGCATGAGCTTGGAACCCAGCATCGGCGAGAGCGTCAGGGCGACGACGCCCGAAATGATGACGGCGCCCGCCAGCGTGAACGCGAACTCCCGGAAGAGCGCGCCCGTGAGGCCGCCCTGAAGGCCGATCGGGGCGTAGACGGCCGCGAGCGTGATCGTCATCGCGATGATCGGTCCGACGAGCTCGCGCGCCGCCGCGATGGCCGCTTCGAACGGCCGCTGGCCCATGTGGAGATGGCGCTCGACGTTCTCCACCATGACGATGGCGTCGTCGACGACGAGACCGACCGAGAGCACGATCGCGAGGAGCGTCAACAGGTTGATCGTGAAGCCCGCGACGAACATCAGGAACACGGCGCCGACGAGCGAGACGGGGATCGCCACGACCGGGATCAGCACGGATCGCGCCGATCCCAGGAAGAGGAAGATCACGATGATGACGATCACGAGCGTCTCGGTGAGCGTCTTGAGCACTTCATCGATCGCGTCGCGGATGTAGAGCGTCGAGTCGTAGGGGATGCCGGCCTTCATGCCCACGGGGAGCTGGGCCTGGATGTCCTTCATCGCCTCGCGGACCTTGCCGATGACCTCGAGGGTGTTCGCCGTCGGCAGCACCCACACGCCCATGAAGGTCGCGGTCTGGCGATTGAAGCGCACGTCGGACTCGTAATCCTCGGCGCCGAGCTCGACGTCGGCGATCTCACCGAGCCGCACGACGACGCCCTTGTCCTCCTTGACGACGAGCTGGCGGAACTCCTCGGGCGTCTTGAGATCCGTATTGGCGACGAGGTTGACCGACACCATGGAGCCCTTGGTCCGCCCGAGCGCCGAGAGGTAGTTGTTCGCCCCGAGCGCGTCGCGCACCTGCGAGGGCGAGATGCCGAGCGAGGCCATGCGGTCCGGCTTCAGCCAGATCCGCATGGCGAACGTGCGGCCGCCGAGAATGTCCGCCCGCTGCACGCCGCTGACCGCGGTGAGCTTCGGCTGGACGATGCGCACGAGGTAATCCGTGATCTGGTTCTGATCCAGGTCGGGCGAAGAGAAACCGAGGTACATCGCCGCGAACTGGCTGTCGGCCGTCTGGAGGTCGATGACGGGAGCCTGGGCCTCCGGCGGCAGGTCGTTGCGCACCTGCGCCACCTTGGCCTGGATCTGGGTCAGCGCGGCGTTCGTGTCGTAGTTGAGCTTCAGGTGGACCGTGATCGTCGAGATCCCCTGCGCGCTCGAGGACTCGATGTAGTCGATGCCGTCGGCGCTCGCGATGACGCGCTCGAGCGGCGTCGTGATGAAGCCGCGCACGAGGTCCGCGTTGGCGCCGACGTAGACGGTCGAGACCTGCACGACGGCGATGTCGCTGCGCGGGAACTGTCGCACCGAGAGCGACCGGATCGCGCGCAGTCCCGCGATCAGGATGATGAGGTTGACGACGATCGCGAGGACGGGGCGCCGGACGAAGAGATCGGTGAGCTTCATCGCTTTAGCTGTTCTCGGGTTTGGGCGCCGGGTTGTTTCCCGGCTGCACCTTGTTGTTCACCTGCACGGCCGCACCGTTGCGCAGCTTGAAGGTGCCCGAGGACACGACCTCCTCGCCGGCCTTCAGGCCCGAGACGACCGCGATCTGGTCGCCGCGTCCGCCGCCGAGCTTCACGAACTGCTGCCGCACGCCGCGGTAGGTCTCGCCCTTCGGATCCTTCATGTTTTCGACGACGAACACCGAGTCGCCATACGGCGCGTAGGCGATGGCGGAGGCCGGGAGCGCGATGACCGGCTCGGTGGCGCCGATCGAGAGCGTCGTCTGGACGAACATGCCCGGGCGCAGCTTGCCGTCGGCGTTCGCGAGCGTCGCCTGGACCTGCACGTTGCGCGTATTGGGATCCACGACGGAGTCGATCGCCGTGACCTTGCCGGAGCGCGAGGCGATCCCGGCGCCCGGCGCCGACACCTCGACCAAGGCGCCCGTCCGCAGATTGGCGAGCTGCTGCTGCGGCACCGAAAAGTTGACATAGATGGGATCGACCGCCTGCAGCGGCACGACCGGCGCGCCCTCGACCAGATGCTGGCCGAGATCCACCTGCCGGATGCCGAGGATCCCCGAGAAGGGCGCACGGATCGTCTTGCGCTCGATCGTGGCCTCGATCTCGCCGACCCTCGCCTCGGCCTGTTTCTGCGCCGCGACGGCCGTGTCGAGATCCGCCCGCGCGGTCACGCCCTCGGCGCTCAGCCCGCGCATGCGCTCGAGCTGCAATTTCGTCAACTCGCGCTCGGCCTGGGCGGCCGCGAGCTGCGCGCGCTCCTGGCGCATGTCGAGCTCGACGAGGACGTCCCCCTTGCGGACGGCCTTCCCGGACTCGAAGTCGATCGCCGCGACGATGCCTGCCAGATCCGCGCTCACCGTCACGCCGCGCACCGCTGCGACCGTGCCGATCGCGGCGACGGTCGCCGGCCACGGCTCCTGCTTCGCGACCACGGTCGTGACCGACTCCGGCGGCGGCTTGTAACCCGAGTTCTGCTTGATCGCCGTCTGGATCTGGCGCGTCTTCACCGCCGCGATGGCCCCGATGAAGACCACCGCGCCGAGAAGCATCAGAATCATCCGTTTCGCCATCAGCTCCTCCGTCCCACCCGAGTGCCGCGTTCCCGACGGCGAGTTCTCGCTCTCGACCGGTACCCCGAGGGGAAGATCGGAACGCCGAGCTCCGGGGCCGTCTCCCCACCGAGACGACTCCTCCGGACGGGAACCGGGCGGATCTGCGGGACCCTCATTCTAGCTCTTACGACGAATGGGAGGTCCGGGGTTCGACAAAAACGAGGCTCCGAGATGTCGCCGTCGACGTCAAAACTTTGCGGCAAAGCGACTTGCGGCGCCGCGACGTAGAATTTCCGGCCGTGACCGGTCTTGCGGAGAAAGCCGAGCGGCTACGCGTCCTCCATCGTCCCGGGCAGCCGCTCCTGCTCGCCAACGTCTGGGACGCGGCCACGGCGCGCCTGATCGAGAGGGCGGGCTTTCCGGCGATCGCGACGACGAGCGCCGGCATCGCCTTCTCGCGCGGCTACCCGGACGGCGAGCGGATCCCGCGCGACGAAATGCTCGCGGAGGTCGCACGGATCTGCCGGGCGGTCTCGGTTCCGGTCACGGCCGACCTCGAAGCGGGTACGGCGACTCGGCGGAGGCGGTCGCCCAGGCCGCGGCGCGGGCGCTCGACGCCGGCGCGGTCGGCCTCAATCTCGAGGATGGCACGGGCCGGATGGAGGAGCCGCTCTTCGACCTCGGCCGGCAGGTCGAGAAGATCCGGGCGATCCGCGAGGCGGGGCGCCGCCGCGGCGTCGCGATCGTCGTCAACGCCCGCACCGACGTGTACCTCGACCGCGTCGGCCCGGAGAGCCGGCCGCCTCCAGGAGACGATCCGGCGCGGCGCGGCGTTCCGCGACGCCGGCGCCGACTGCGTCTTCGTGCCCGGCGTGAAGGAGGTCGGGCTCATCGGCGAGATCGTCCGGCGCCTCGGCTGCCCGGTCAACGTCCTCGCGGCCCCGGGCGGTCCATCCATCGGCGAGCTCGCGAAGCTCGGCGTGGCGCGCGTGTCGCTCGGATCCGGCGCGATGCGCGCCGCGCTCACCCTCGTCGAACGGATCGGCGAGGAGCTGCGGACGAAGCGGAACGTATTCGGCCCTCGACGGGGCCCTCTCGCACGCGAGCGTCAACGAGCTGATGACATTCCCCGCCCGCCCCCTCTAACCCGTATACTTCTCGGAAAAAGGGGGCAAGCATGATCCGCTCTCGGATTGCGCGCTTCCCGTTCCTCCTCCTCTCCGGGCTGTTTCTCGTCGTCACGCCGGCTCGCTCCCAGGAGTCGGCCTCGCCGCAAACCCGCTCCTATGGAACCGCCACCGAGACCGTCCTGACCGTGGGCGCCTTCGCTTTCGCGCCGCTGGATTCCGCGACGACCTTCGCCGGCGACGGATACAACGGCCGATACGCCACGGGCAGCTTCGGCTGCTTCGAGGCTTCCGTCTTTCTGCCGGCCGGCGCGAAGATCGATTACCTCGAGCTGAGAGCCTGCGACACGTCGTCATCGGGAGAGGTGAGCACGAGCCTCTACGTCTGCCAGGGCGCTTCCTGCTCGGTTCCGTGCGGGGTCACCACCGGCGACTCGGCGACGCCGGGGTGCTTCACCTTCGCCTCGGGAACCTGCGGCGTGACCGTGAACAACTTCGGCACCGAATACACGATCCAGGTCTGCACGACCGCGCTCGATTCGACCACGGTGTTCGAGGCCGTGCGCATCTTCTACTTCCTTCAGGTGAGCCCCGCGCCCGGCAGCGCGACCTTCGCCGACGTCCCGACCAACCACATCTATTTTCGGGCGATCGAGGCGCTCGCCAAGTCCGGCATCACGAGCGGCTGCGGCAACGGCAATTTCTGCCCGAACCAGAACGTCACGCGCGGCGAGCTCGCGAAGTTCCTGGCGAACGCCCTCGGCCTCCACTGGCAGTAGCGCTCTCGGGCGGAGACACCGCCCGGAGACCGCGGGCGTCCATGACGTACGGAATCCACTTGCGCACCCGCCGGCCCCCGAGCGCGCGGTAGAAGTCCTCGGCGCGGCGATTTCCGGCGAGCACGTCCCACTTCAGGCGGCCGGCGCCGGTCTCGAGCGCCTGCGACGCCACGGCGCGAAAGAGCGCCTCGCCGATGCCGCGGCTTCGGGACGCCCTCCGCACGAAGAGCTCCTTGAGAGTCACGGTGGGCGCGAGGTCGTACGTGAACGGCGTCGCCACGGTCACGGCGTAGCCGAGCAGCGCCTTCGAGGCTCGATCCTCGGCGACGGTGATCCGACACTGCGGGTTTCGCCCGAACGCACGACGCGCGAGCTGCGACTCGGTGACGGCGAAGGCGTCGAGGTACTTCTCGAAGGCGGCCAGGCCGCGCATGAGGGCGAGAAGCTCCCGAAGGTCCGCCCGTCTCGCCGGACGGATCGTCGGGCTCAGCATCCGCAGGCGACCTTCGCTCCGCTCTCCGAGGGAGCCGCGCCCTCCTCGAGCGCGAACCCTTCGTCCCGCCAGCCCGTGATCCCGCCGAACATCTCCTTGACCGGAAAGCCCAGGGATGCGAGCCGAACGGCCGCGCGCGCCGCGCCGTTGCAGTGCGGTCCGGCGCAGTACACGACGAAGAGCGTGCCCGCCGGGTGCGCGCGCATCGTCTCCGTGCCGATCGTCCGATGAGGAATGTTGACCGCGCCCGGCACATGGCCCCGGGCATACGCCGCGGGACTGCGCGCGTCGAGCAGCACGAAGTCCGGCCGCGTCGCGAGCGCCTCGTGCACGTCCGCGCAATCCGTCTCGAAACGGAACCGGGCCTGGAACCGCGCGAGCGCCTCCGCGGGGCTCGCCGCCGGGACTTCCGACACGGGGCTGGTCATGGGAGCGTCTCCTTTCTTCGAGGTCCGCATCGTAGCCGCCGGGCGCGGCCCGGGCGAGTGGCAAAAATGACAATATGTGGTAAGAATCCGCCAACCGCCATGCGCCCCGGACGCCGGGATCCCGGCCTCGTCGCCGTGCTCGCCTACGACGGCCTCTGCACCTTCGAGTTCGGCATCGCCGTCGAGATCTTCGGCCTGCCGCGACCCGAATTCGCGTTTCCCTGGTACCGCTTCGCCGTGGTCGGCGCCGATGCGGGCCCGCTCCGCGCGACCGGAGGCATCACGGTGCGCGCGACGGCCTCGCTTCGAACACTCGCGCGCGCGCGGACCATCGTCGTGCCCGGCTGGAGGGACCGCGCCGAATCCCCGCCGCCGCGTCTCCTCGCGGCTCTGCGCCGCGCGCACGCCCGCGGGGCGCGTCTGCTCTCGATCTGCTCCGGCGTCTACGTCCTGGCCGCGACGGGTCTGCTCGACGGCCGCCGCGCGACGACGCACTGGCGATACGCCGACGACCTGGCGAGGCGATTTCCGTCGATCCGGGTCGATCCGAACGTCCTCTACGTCGACGAGGGAAACCTCCTGACTTCGGCCGGCAGTGCGGCGGGGATCGACGCCTGCCTCCATCTCGTCGCCCGCGACTTCGGCTGGCGCGTGGCGAACGCCGTCGCGCGGCGCCTCGTCGCGACGCCGCACCGCGCGGGAGGCCAGTCGCAGTTCATCCGCTCACCGGCGGCCGAGCCTCCCGGGCCGGCGCTGTCCGGCGTGATGGAGTGGGCGCGCGGGCACCTCGGGCGCGATCTGCGCGTCCGTGACCTCGCTCGCCGCGCGGCGATGAGCGAGCGGACGTTCCTGCGGCGCTTCCTCGACGCCACCGGAACGACACCCAAGGCCTGGCTCCAGTACGAGCGCATCGCGCGGGCCCAGGACCTGCTCGAGGCCTCGGATCAGTCCGTGGACCGCGTGGCGGAGTCCTCCGGCTACCAGTCCACCGAGACCTTTCGCGCGGCCTTTCGCGCGCAGGTCGGCGTGCCGCCGGGCGCCTATCGGCGCCAGTTCCGCGGCGAGCGCGCGGCGAAGTAAAGCGTGACGAAAGGCTGTCGAATCCGGGCGGCGCCGTTCGACTAGAGGCCGAAGGGAGATCGCGATGCGCTACATCCTCCTGATCTACAGCCCCGAGACCGACTGGACGGGCCTCTCCGACCGGGAGAAGGGCGAGATGATCGGCCAGTACCGGGTGTTCACCGAATCCATCAAGAAGAGCGGGAACTACCTCGCCGGCGACGGCCTCGAGCCGACGACGACCGCCACGACGGTCCGCCTGCGCAACGGCAAGGCGATCACGACCGACGGGCCGTTCGCCGAGACTCGGGAGCAGCTGGGCGGTTACTACATCATCCGGGCGAAGGATCTGGACGAGGCCTCGGCCATCGCGGCCCGCGTCCCCGGCGCGGCCGTCGGCTCGATCGAAGTGCGGCCGATCATGGAGACGGGAGCGTAGCTCTGCTCCCTCGCCCCGTCCGCGGAGGAGAGGGTCGGGGTGAGGGGCGATCACGCTGACGTGGGTCGGCCTCGCCGCCTCCTGTCATATCGTTGCGGGCCAGGAGGCCCGATTCACATGATGAAGCGCTTCGTCCTGGGGCTCGTCGTCGCCGCCGCGGCGTTCGCCGCTCTCCCCGCAGCTCTTTCGGCGGATCTGCCGCCGGTCATCCCCCGCGACGTCCTCTTCGGCAACCCCGAGAGGTCGCAGCCGCGCCTCTCGCCCGACGGCCAGCGCCTCGCCTGGCTCGCGCCGGACAAGAAGAACGTCCTGCAGGTCTGGGTCAAGACCGTCGGCAAGGACGACGACAAGATCGTGACGGCCGACAAGAAGCGCGGCATCCGCCAGTATTTCTGGGCGGAAGACAGCAAGACCATCCTCTATCTCCAGGACAACGACGGCGACGAGAATTTCCACCTCTATGGCGTGGACCTCGCCTCGGGCAACGTCCGCGACTACACCCCGTTCCAGGGAATCCGCGCCGACATCGTGGACGTCCACCCGGACTTCCCCGACCAGGTCCTCGTCCAGATGAATCTGCGCGACCGCCAGGTCATGGACGTGCACCGCTTGAACCTGACGACCGGGGCGCTGGCCCTCGACACGCAAAATCCGGGCGACGTCGTCGGCTGGGGAACGGACGCGAAATTCCAGGTCCGCGCCGCGCAGGTCTCGACGGCCGACGGAGGAACCGAGGTCCGCGTCCGCGACGACGCGAAGTCGCCGTGGAAGACGCTCGTCAAGGTCGGGCCCGACGAGATCCTGAGCTTCGAAGGGTTCTCCGCCGACGGCAGGACCGCTTATCTCACGAGCTCGATCGGCAGCGACACGGCGCGTCTCGTCGCCCGGGAAATCGCGACAGGCTCCGAGAAGGTCCTCGCGTCGTCAAACGAGGTGGACGCCGGCGGCGTCATCATCCAGCCGCGGACCTACGTGGTCCAGGCCGTCGCCTTCGAGCCGGGACGCCAGACGTGGAAGGTCCTCGACCCGTCGATTCAGCCGGATTTCGACGCGATCGCGAAGCTCAACCCGGGCGACTTCGCCCTCGTCAACCGCACGACGGCCGACGACGCCTGGCTCGTCGCATTCACCTCCGACCGCGGCCCGGTGTCCTGGTACAAGTGGGACCGCACCGCAAAGAAGGGCACGCTCCTCTTCACCGCCCAGCCGAAGCTCGAAGGCCTGCCGCTGGCGGAGATGAAACCGGTCGTCATCAAGTCGCGCGACGGGCTGAACCTCAACTCCTACTTGACGCTCCCCGTCGGCCTGACGGCGAAGAACCTCCCGCTCGTCCTCTTCGTCCACGGTGGACCGTGGGGCCGGGACAACTGGGGTTACAGCTCGTGGGCGCAGTGGCTCGCCAACCGCGGCTACGCGGTGCTCCAGGTCAACTACCGCGCCTCGACCGGCTACGGGAAGAAGTTCCTGAATGCCGGAAACCGGCAGTGGGGCTTGAAGATGCACGACGACCTGATCGACGCCGCGAAGTGGGCGGTCGGCCAGGGCATCGCCGACCCGAAGCGCGTCGCGGTTTTCGGCGGCTCCTACGGCGGCTACGCGGCGCTCGCGGCCGCGACGTTCACGCCGGACTTCTTCGCATGCAACGTGGATATCGTGGGCCCGTCGAACCTGAAGACGCTCATCGGCTCGATCCCGCCGTACTGGAAACCGATCCGTTCGATGTTCGACGTGCGGATGGGCAACGTGGACGACCCGAAGGACGCCGAGCTCATCCACAACGCCTCGCCGCTCTTCAAGGCCGACAAGATCACGAAGCCGCTCCTCATCGGGCAGGGCGCCAACGATCCGCGCGTCAACGTGAAGGAGTCCGAGCAGATCGTGGACGCGATCGAGAAGAACAAGGGCAGCGTGACGTACGTCCTCTATCCCGACGAGGGCCACGGCTTCGCGCGGCCCGAGAACCGCATCGACTTCAACGCGCGCGCGGAGCGGTTCCTCGGAAGCTGCCTCGGCGGGCGCTACGAGCCGATGGCGGGCGACAAGATCGCCGGCTCGACCGCGGTGGTGAAGGTGGTGGGACGGTAGGGGCGGCCCTCGTACCCGCCCGTAGGGGCGGGGGTGAGCGCCGGCGAACCCGGCGGTTAGCGACGGGCGAACCCCGTCGCTTGTCGCGGCTCAGAAGCCGCTCGGTGCGTCGCGCTCTCCGAGCGCTCGGTGTGTCCCCGCCCCTCTGATGCGGGCGGCCGCGAGGGCCGCCCCTACCGCGCCGTCGCCTTCCGGATCAGCTCGAGCGCCTTCGGGTTCGACTTGTATGACTCGGCATACGCCTTCGCGGTCGCCGCGTCGAGGCGTGCGCCGGCGGCGATGAGCTCCTCGAGGCCGGGATTGCCCGAGTAGATGCCGGACTGAAGGGCCGTCAGGCCCGCCCAGTTCTTCGCATCGACTTTCGCGCCCGCCTTGATCAGCAGACGCAACGTCTCGCGGTCGCAGTCGGCGGACGCGAACATGAGGGGCGTGTTCTTCTTCTCGTCCACCGCGTTGACGTTCGCGCCGCGCTGGATGAGGAGGGAAACGATCGCGCGCCCATCGGCGCCTTTCACACAGGCCTGGTGCCCGAAGAACAGCACCATCAACGGCGTGCGCTGGTTCGAGTCGGCGAAGACATAGTTGGCCGACATCCCGCCGTCGAGGTAGGCGTGAACGGCCTCGCCGTCGGCCTGCGTCAGCGCGAGATAGAAGCTCGGCTCGTCGAACTCGAGGTGGCGCTCGCGGAGCTTCGCGAGGCCCGCGGCCTCGTTGCCTCCCTCACCCCGGCCCTCTCCCCCCTTCGGGGGGCGAGGGGGAGATGACGCGGCGGCCTTCGCCGCGACTTCGGAACTGCCGATCGCCGAGGGACTCCCCGCTCCCCCGCGTTCGATCCACTCGATCGCGACCTTCGCCTCGTCGGCGATGAGCTTGTCCGGCGACTGCGTCAGCGGACGGATCGTCTCGAGCACGCCTTTCGCCTGGCCCTGCCGGTTCCGGAGAGAGGAGAGGGCGCGCGCGCGAGCCGACTCGTCGGCGCCCGACACCGCGACGTCCGCGAGCGCCGCCACGAGCTCTCCGTTCTCGATCGCGAGCTTGTTGTACGCGCCGACCGCGGCCGGCGCGAGATCGTGGTCCTTGTCCTTCATCGCGGCGGCGAGCGGCCCCTTCGCGGCGGACGCGACGGCGGCCTTGGCCGCCTTCGGGATCGGGTTGGAGACGTCGCCGATCTCTTCGAGCGCCTCCACCGCCTGCTTGCGAACGCCCATCGAGCGGTCCGACGCGACGAGGCGCGCGAGCTCCGGTGCGGCGTCGTGCGCCAGGCCCTTGACGCCGCGGAGCGCCCAGCACGCCTCGCTCCGGACGCTCTCTTCCGGATCGCCCAGCAGCCGCGTCGCCTCCGGAATCCAGCGCGCCGCCTCCTTCTCGGAGGTCACCTTGCCGGCGAGCGAGATCGCGGCCGCCCGCGTGTCGGCCTCGGAGGAATGCGTGTGCGCGAGCGCGAGATCGACCGTGCCTGGAGGTAGCGTCTTGACGTGCCCGAGCGCCGGGAACACGTACCGCCCCGACTCGGGCGTCTTCCGCACCGTCTCGTCGAGCATCGGCAGGACCGGCGCGGCGTCCTTCTTGAGCAGCCGCTCGAGCGCCTTCGCAGCGGCCTCCGCGCTGTCGCGGTCGTGGAGGCTCGTCCGACCCGGGCGCGGATGCGCGGCCTCCGCCGCGTTCTTCGCGAGGTAGGTCAGGATCGGCGGCGCGACCTTCGCCGGCGGATCGATGCCGATGAGACCGCGCGCCGCGACGAATGCGGTCGCGTCGTCGCGCGATGCCTCGAGCGCCCGGCGCCAGGCATCCGCGAGCTCCGTGTCCGGCACGTCCATGGCGGCGAGCGCACCGGCGGCCCGCGCCACGACGGCGGCATCGGAATCGGCCAGCGTTTTCTGGAGCGCGGGCTTCGCCGCGGCCGCGTCCTTGCCCGTGTCCCAGAGCGCGGAGGCCGCCGCCTCGCGCACGGAAGCGTCCGGATCCGAGAGCGCCCTCGCGAGCGCGTCCACGGCCGCAGGATCCTTGCGGCCGCCAAGGCCGTGCGCGGCCGAGGCGCGCTCCTTCGGGTCCTTCGACTTCGTGAGCGTCTTGACGTAGTCGCGGATCAGCTCCTGCTCGTCGGCGCGTGCGAGCGGGGCCGACGGCAGCAGCGCCATGAGGATGCAAAGCACCCCGGCCAGTCGCGTCATGTGAGGGCTCCTTCGCGCGGATTATCGCAAGCCGCGCGGGGGCGGCGCGGCCAGCCGCGGCGGCGAGGCCGAGCCCGACCCGAAACTTCCGCCGCCGCCTCCCGTATTCGTCGAAATCCGTCTCCCAGACGGTCTACAGGAGGCCTGAAATGGAGCAGCTTGCTTCCCGACGCCGCGTTCCGGCTCTCGTCATCCTTTTGGCAGTGTTCGCCCCATTCTTCCTCGCTCCCCGCCATGCCCTCGCCGGCGCGCAGGGCCTGACCCTCCCGCCCAACGGCGACAACCCGCAGGCTTCGGTCACGCAGGCGGTCGGCCCCGTGCGCGTGACGATCGAGTACTCGAGCCCGCGCGTCGTGCGCGGCTCGAACGACCGCCGGGGGAAGATCTGGGGAGAGCTCGTCCCCTGGGGGCTCTCGGACCTGGGCCTGAACGGCTGCAAGGAGTGTCCCTGGCGCGGCGGCGCCAACGAGAACACGACCTTCGCGGCCACGCACGAGGTGAAGGTCCAGGGCCGGCCGCTTCCGGCGGGGCGCTACGGCCTGCACTTCATCCCGGGGCAGGATGAGTGGACCATCATCTTCTCCAAGGATGCCGACTCCTGGGGCAGCTACTGGTACGACCCGGCCAAAGACGCGCTGCGCGTCACGACGAAGGCCGCCAAGAGCAACTACCACGAGTGGCTGACCTACGAGTTCCCGACGCGCGAGATGGACAAGGTCACGGCGGCCCTCGAGTGGGAGGACCTGCAGATTCCCTTCACCGTCTCGGTCGACAACGTCAACGAGCTCTGGGTGGACGACATGCGCCGCGACCTGCGCACGTGGGCGGGCTTCTCCTGGCAGAACTGGGACCAGGCGGCGAACTTCTGCGCGCAGAACAAGGTGAATCTTCCCGAAGGACTGAAGTGGGCCGAGCGTGCGGTGTCCGATCCTTATTCCGGAGGTCAGGAGAACTTCACGACCCTCTCGACCCTCGCGCGTCTCCAGGCGGCCAACGGCCAGGCCGACGCCGCGAAGCAGACGTTCGAGAAGGCGATCAACCACCGCACCGCCGGACCGATCGAGATCCACCAGGCCGCCCGAGCGCTCTTCGCCGACGGGAAGAAGGAGGAGGCGATGCGCGTGTGGCAGTTGAACGCGAAGCGCTTCCCCAACCAGTGGCCCATCCATGTGGGCCTGATGCGCGGCTACTCCGCGATGGGAGATCAGAAGAAGGCTCTCGCCGAGGCGAAGCTGGCCCTCGCTCAGGCGCCCGACGACAACAACCGGAAGAACCTCGAAGGGATGATCAAGCAGCTGGAGCAGGGCAAGGCGATCGACTAGGCTCCCCGCGCGGGCCTCGCCTCCGGGGCAGGACCGCGCGAGTCATGTCAGCAGGCTCTCGGCGCTGATCCGCCCAGGGTCACGTTCTGCCGCAGGAAGGCGAGCGTGCGCCGCCAGGCGTCGCGCGACGCCTCCGGGTGGTGGTGGGGCCGGGTGTCGTTGAAGAAGCCGTGCTTCGTTCCCGGATAGGTGTGGAACTCGTGCGCCTTTCCGAGCGCCGTGAGGCGCCGGTCGAGCGCGGCCAGAACCTCCGGCGTGATGGATCCGTCCATCTCGGCGAAGATCCCCAGGAGCGGCGCCCGGAGGTTCTCCAAAGGCGGGAGCACGCTCGGGTGCGCGCCGTAGAAGTCGACGCAGGCCGAGACGAGGTCGGGGCTCTTCGCCGCCGCGAAGAGCGCGAGTTGGCCGCCCATGCAGAAGCCCACGACGCCGGCTGTCTCGCTCGCGCAGGCCGGATCCTCGAGGAGCGCCGCGATCCCGCCGCGCAGGATCTTCTCGGTCTCCGCGATGTTGAGGGCCATGAGCAGCTTTCCCGCCTCGTCCGGCGACGTCGTCACGATCCCTTTGTAGAGATCCGGCGCGAGCGCGGTGAAGCCCTCCGCCGCGAAGCGGTCGCAGACGTCCTTGACGTGATCGTTGAGGCCCCACCACTCCTGCACGACGACGACGCCGGGCGCCGGAGACGGCGCCGGAGAGAGATACCCGCGGAAGCTACCGCCGTTGCCGCGGAAGGAAACCATGCGGCCGGCCATGACGGCGGGATTCTAGCGGTAGACCGCTGGGGCAGAATGCGCCGATGGCCGCCCTGGAGCTGATCCTCGTCCTGTTGGCTGCCGTCGCGGCCCTGGCCCTCCTGGCGGAAAAGATCGAGATCCCGCTGCCGGCGCTCCTGGTCCTCGGCGGCATCGCGCTCGCCGTGACCCCGGGCCTCCCGCGGACGTCGATCGACCCGGACGCCGTCTTCCTCATTTTCGTCCCGCCGCTCCTCTACTGGACGGCGCTGAACACGTCCTGGCGGGATTTTCGCGAGAACCTGCGCTCGATCACGCTCCTTTCGGTCGGCCTCGTCATCGTCACGATGCTGGCCGTCGCCGCGGCTGCGCACGCCGTCGCGCCGGAGCTGCCGTGGTCGTCCGCTCTCGTCCTCGGCGCCATCGTCTCCCCGCCGGACCCCGTCGCCGTGACCGCCGTGACGCGCCGCCTCGGCATCCCGCGCGGCATCACGACGCTTCTCGAGGGAGAAGGCCTCGTCAACGACGCGACGGCGCTCGTGGCGTACCGGATGGCCGTGGCCGCCGTCGTCAGCGGAACCTCGACGATCCACGGCGCCGGGGTGAAGATCCTGTGGGCCGGCGCCGGCGGCGTGGCAGTCGGCCTGCTCGTCGGACTCGGCATCGGCTGGGCACGGCGGCAGATCGGCCGCGCGCCGGTCGTCGAGAACACGATCTCGCTCCTGACGCCGTTCGCCGCCTTCATCCCGGCCGAGCGGCTCGGCGTCTCCGGAGTGCTCGCGGTCGTGGCCGTCGGCCTCTATCTCGGGCGATACGGGCCGCGGATCGTCTCGGCGCAGACACGCCTTCAGGCGACCGGCATGTGGCAGGTGGTCAGCTTCCTGCTCGAGGGCCTGATCTTCATCCTGATCGGGCTCGAGCTGCCTCTCGTTCTCGAGGCGCTGCGCGTGCATTCGATCCCGACGCTCGTGGCGCTCGCGGCCGCGGTCAGCGCCGCGGCGATTCTCGTGCGACTGCTCTGGGTCTTCCCCGGCGCCTACCTCCCGCGATACGTCCAGCGACTGCTCGGCGCGAAGAATCCCGACGAGTACCCGCCGTGGCAGGGCGTGACGTTCGTGGGCTGGGCGGGACTGCGCGGCGGCGATTCGCTCGTCATCGCGCTGGCGCTTCCCCTGAAAACGGCTGCCGGGGCGCCCTTCCCGGGCCGCGACCTGATCCTCTTCCTGACGTTCGCGGTCATCTTCGTGACGCTCGTGATTCAGGGCTTCACGTTGAAGTTCGTCATCCGCTGGCTGGGATTGAAGCCCGATCGCGAGACCGGCGATGAGGAGACGGAGGCGCGGGACCGCGTGACGGAGGCGGGACTCGCGCGCCTCGAGCACATCGAGCCCGAGAACGAGACCCGGCGGCAGGTGCTGGAGGCTCTGCGCGAGAAGCACCGGCACATCGGGCACCGCTACGACGCGCGCGCGCACGGCAAGCGGCATGAAAAGGACGAAGAGCGGCGCGATGCCTACCGCGAGTACCGGCTCGAGATGATCCGTGGCGAGCGGGAGGCGCTCGTCGGTCTGCGGGACGAGAACGTGATCTCCGACGACGTCATGCGCCGTATCCAGCGCGATCTCGATCTCGAGCAGGTCCTTCTCGAGTCGCCCGACGCCGTGGACGGCGCGCTCGACGAGGAGGCCGGCGTCACTTCTTGAGGCGCTCGGTCCAGCCGACGTCGACGACCGTCGGATTCGAGGGCTCTTCTCCGACGACGCGGACGACGAGGAAGCGGCCGTCCGGAGCCACGTCGAAGGGGCGCGGGTCGAAGGCGCTCAAGCCCGCCGCGTCGAGATCGAAAAGCGCCTGCGGCGGTCCGAACGCCGGCCCCGAGGCGTCCGGCCGGAACGGTGCGGCTGTGAGGCGTCCGTCGCCGCCGATGTAGTAGAGCTCCTTGCCGTCGCGGCTCCAGATTGGCGACATCCCCCCGGCGACGGAGACGCGCCGCCGAGGCCCCGACGGAAACGCCTGCACGAAGATCTCCCGAGGCCCGGCGTCGTCGGAGGAGAAAGCCACCCAGCGCCCGTCCGGAGAGAGACGCGCCGAGTACTCCGTGAATTCCGTCTGCAAGAACGGCCTCGCCTCGCCGCCGACGGCCAGAGGCAGGAGCCAGATGTCCTCTCGTGTCCCGATGGGCGACCCGCCGAAGAGGAGTCCCCGTCCGTCCGGAGTGATGTCGCTCACGATCTTGTCCCAGCTCGTCTTGAGCACGACCTCCTCTGGACCGCCGCTCGCGGGCCGGGCATACAGGTCGTAGTAGCCGGCGCGGTCCGAGACGTAGTAGAGCCGCTGCCCATCCGGAGACCACGTCGTATCGAGCTCGTCGGAGCGCTCCGACGAAACGCGCGACGCGACCCCATGCGCGACGTCGAGAACCCAGACGTCCAGATTCCGGCCGGCGGTCGCGTCCCGGATCGACACCGCGACCCGATCGCCGGACGGCGAGATCCGGACGTCCTCGTAGTCCGCGATCTGGCCGAGGGTGCCGAGCTCGGTTCCTCTTCGATCCAGCCAGACGAGGCGGCGATCGTGCCGCCAGAGACCGTAGGCGAGGACATCGCCCCCCGCCGACGCCTGGACGAGGTTGTTGTCGGTAAAGAAGTGGACGTTGTCGACGACGACCACCGGATTGCCAACGGGTTCGAGGCGGCGCGCGTCGAAGCGCTGCGCGAAAAGCGTGCCCTCGCGCGCGAACAGCAGGTAGCCCCGCGGCGACCAGATTGCGCTCGTGTCCGAACGCCAGAGGACTCGCGTTTCCTTCGCCTCGAGATCCCCCAGAACGAGGACGGTCTTCCCCGGATCGACGTTGCGCGCCGCGAAGACGAAGTGGCGGCCGTCGGGTAGAAACGCCGGATACAGGTGCGCCGCGTCGCCCCGCGCCCGGTCGATGACGGTGGCCGGCGCGCGGGCTCCGCCGTCGGCGGGGACCCGCGAGAGGGGCGCCCCGAACTGCGAAACGAAAACGATCTGTCCGGCTCCCCAGGCCGCGCCGAGGGGGGAGCCCGTGTTCTCGCAGATCGTCTGGATCGAGCCTCCCTCGGCGTCGATCCGGCGGAGCCGGCCGGCCTGAAAGAACCCGATCTGGCGTCCGTCCGGCGACCAGAAGCCGGAGCGCGCGCCCTCGGTCCCTTCGAGTTTCTTCGCCGCCAGCGTCTCGAGATTGCGGACCCAGAGCTGCGTCTGCCCGCCCCGGTCCGCGACGACGAACGCAATGCGGCGTCCGTCGGGCGAGACGGCGGGACAATCCTGGAATCGAAATTCGAGGCCGGCCGGTGGCGTCTGGATGAACCGGATGGGCTCCGCTACGGGCGCGTTTCGGCGCGTGAGGAGGGCGGCCGCGCCCAGCAGAAGGCCTGCCGCCGCGAGGCCCCAGGCGATCGCCTCGCGCAGGCGGCGGCGCGAGCGCGCGGCGGCGGGCGCGGCGACGCCGGCGGCGGATCCTTCCCCGATCCATCGCAGCTCCTTGCCGACATCGCCCGCGTTCTGCCAGCGGTCCTCGGGGTCCTTGGCGAGGCACGTCTTGACGACGCGCTCGAGCGCCGGCGGCGACATCGGCTGCACCGTCGAGATCGGCGCCGGATCGGTGTGGAGGATCGCGCCGATCAACGACGCCTGGCTCGTCGGCCGTGAACGCCTTCTTCCCCGTCGCCATCTCGTAGAGGGTCGCGCCGAACGCGAAGATGTCCGTCCGCGCGTCGGCCTCCTTGCCCTCGAGCTGTTCCGGCGCCATGTACTGGAACGTCCCGAGGATCGTGCCTTCCTGCGTGAGACCCTGCTGCGTCGGCAGCGCCGTCAGGCTGCCCTTCGACGGCGCCGGCGCCATCACCTTGGCCAGACCGAAGTCGAGCAGCTTGACCCCGGACTTCGTCAACATGACGTTTCCCGGCTTCAGATCCCGGTGCACGATCCCCTGCCGGTGCGCCTTGTCCAGAGCGTCGGCGATCTCCTGGCCGTAGCGGAACGTCTGCTCGAGCGGCAGCGGTCCCTTCGCGAGGCGATCCGACAGCGTCTCCCCTTCGAGGAACTCCATGACGAGGTAATCGATCTCGCCCTCGCGGCCGACGTCGTGCAGCGCGCAGATGTGCGGGTGCGAGAGCTGCGAGATCGTCTTCGCCTCGCGCTCGAAGCGCTGCCGCACCTCGGCGGAAGACGACCGGTGCGCCGGCAGGACCTTGACCGCGACCGTGCGCTCGAGCCGCGTGTCTTTCGCCTTGTAGACCTCCCCCATCCCGCCGGCGCCCAAAGGAGAAAGGATCTCGTATGGACCGAGCCTGGTTCCGGTAGAGAGCGTCATGACCGCTCGCGGCGCGATACCTGTTCGCGTGGTAGGGGCGGGGCTTGCCCCCGCCCGCGAGCGAAACGACTCGCGCCGCGGGAGCCGGAGCCCGGCGAGAGAATCCGGCGTGCGGTCGAGCCCGCATCCGGACGAGCCGCACGCCGGTGCGCCGAATGGCGCGGATTACCGAGCAAGTGAAGGCGACGGTGGACCTCCCCCATTCCTCCGACGCCGATCTGGCCGAGGATTTCGTAAGGCCCGGGCCGCGCTCCGGCTGGTAGCGTCATTTCGTCATTCGATTGCACCGATTCTACGGGCAAACGCGCACTAGGATTCCGCAGTGAATGACGAGACTCCTGCTCGCTGCTCTGTCTCACGTCCTCATCACGCACGTCACGGTCATCGATACGTCGGGCCGGCCGGCGAAGCCCGACATGAACGTCGAGATCCGCGGCGACCGCATCGCGCGCATCGAGGCGTCAGACGGGGCCGCGATTCCTTCCCATGCCCGCGTCATCGACGGGACCGGGAAGTTCCTCATCCCCGGACTCTGGGACATGCACGTTCACACGTTCTTCGGCGACTGGGTGCCCGGCGGCCGCGAGGTCACGCTGCCGCTCCTCCTCGCTTTCGGCGTGACGGGCGCCCGCGACATGGGCAGCGACCTCGATCCGATTCTCGAAGCGCGCCGCCAGGCGGCCGCCGGCCGGATCGTGTCCCCGCGGCTCGTCGTCTCCGGCCCGATGCTCGACGGACCGAAATCGCCGTTTCCCGCCTCGATCCCGCTCGCGACGGCGGAGGACGCGCGCCGCGCGGTCGGGAAGCTCGCGGACCGCGGCGTCGACTTCGTCAAGGTCCAGTCGTACATCCCCCGCGACGCGTACTTCGCCGCGGCGCGAGAGTGCGGAAAGCGAAACATCGTCTTCGTCGGCCACGTGCCCGACGCGATCCGCGCGTCCGAGGCGGTCGAGTCCGGCCAGACGAGCTTCGAGCACCTGATCGGCGTCTTCGAGGGAAGCTCGACCGCCGAGGATGCGATGGTTGCGGGCGGCAAGAAGGGCCCGGGCCGCTTCCTCGAGACGTACGACGCGAGAAAGGAGGCGGCGCTCGCCGCGCTCCTCGCGAAGAGCTTCATCTGGCAGTGCCCGACGCTCTTCTGGGAGCGCGGCCAGTGGCTCGTCGACGCGATCGACGTTTCGCGCGACCCGGACTTGCGCTACGCGCCGGCCTCGTGGCGCGAGAAATCGTGGCCGAAGTTCAAGGGAGGAATCCTGAAGGACCTCGACACCGATCCGCTGCCGGTCCGCGAGAAATTCGTCGTCCACGAGCTCGGGATCGTGAAGCGGCTGCACGATGCCGGCGTCCCGTTTCTCGCGGGAACCGACACGCCGGCCGGCGTCGGCGTTCTGCCCGGCGCGAGCCTGCACCACGAACTGGAGCGGTTCGTCGCCGCGGGATTCACGCCGCTCGAGGCGCTGCAGACGGCCACGCGGAACCCGGCGATCTTTCTCGGGAAACTGGCGGATTTCGGGACCGTCGCCGAGGGCAAGGTCGCCGACCTCGTGCTCCTCGACGCGAACCCGCTCGACGACATCCGCAACACGCGAAAGATCGCGGCCGTCGTGGCGAACGGGCGGCTGTACGCGCGCGGGGACCTCGACCGGATCCTGGCGCGCGTCGAGGAGTACGCGCGAGGGCACTGAGCGGCGGGGCGGGGACGAGCCCCGCCCCTACGGGATGTTGCCGTAGGGGCGGCCCTTGCGGCCGCCCTCCCTATCCCTTGTGCCCCGCCTCCGCCTTCGCTTTCGCGCGCACGAACGCGTATCCGAGATTCGGCAGCGAGTTGAAGTCCGCCGCCTTTCCGCAGTACTCCGTCGCGCGCGAAACGTCGTTCTTTCCGCGATACGCCGTGCAGAGCCGGAAGAGATTCTGCGGGTCCTGCAGATTCGCCTGCGTCAGCGCCGCGATCGCCTTGTCGTAGCCCTTCTCGGCGAGCGCGACGATCCCCTCGATCTCGTTGGCGAGCTTGATCTGCACCGGATTCCTGGTCGCCTCGGCGCCCTTGCGGAACTCCGCCGCCTCCGTCTTCGCGAGCGCGAAGTCCTTCTTCGCCGCCGCGACGCGCGCACGGTTGTAGTGGACGAGACGCCGCTGGTTCTCCTTGATCTCGTTCGACAGGCTCGAGTCCTCGACCATCTTCAGCGCGCGCTCGAACTGCTTGCCCGCCTCGTCGAACTTGCCCGCGTCGAACAGGATGTTCCCCTTCAGGAAGACGGCGCCGATCATGCCGGGCATGTTCTTGCCCTTCTCGGCGAGCGCGTACTGCTCGTCCGCGTCCGCCAGCGCCTTCGCCGTATTGCCGCCGTCCACGTGCACGACCGTCCTCGCGAACAGCGCCGTGACGCGTTCGCCGTCGGTCCGCGCCTTCTGCAGGAACGTCTGCAGCTCCGCGAGCGCCGCGTCCGACTTGCCCTGATACATCAGATCCATTGCGATCCCCTGGTGCGCGTTGACGAAGTTCGGATCGATCGCGAGCGCCTTGCGGTACTGCGCGATCGAGTCGTCGAAGCGGCCCATCTTCAGGAGGAGCTCCGCATACGAGTCGTACGGGTTCGGCTCGTTGGGAATGAGCTGGATGTACTTCTGGAACGCGCGCTCCGAGCCCGCGAAATCGCCGTTCTGCCGGTACGCGTATCCGAGGAGGTTCCACGCGGTCGAAAAGTCGGGCGCGATCTCGGTCGCCTTGCGGTAGTGATCGATCGCCTTCAGAAAATCCTGCTGCCCGAAGTAGAAGCCGGCGAGACTGAAGTGCGCGCGCTCGTCGTCGGGATACGCGGCGACGAGCTTGTCGAGGAGGTCCTTCTGCTTGACCGCGTCGTTGTTCGCGCCGGCCTCGGTCGCGAGGATCAGGAGCTTCTCGCCGTCGGACGCCCCATCGGCCAGCGCGACGGCCTTGTGGAGATGATCGAAAAACTCCGCTCCCGTCGGCGCGGTGTTGGCGAGCTGGAACTCGGCGAGCGCAAAGTGCGGGTCCTGGGCCGCGGCCTTCTGGAAGTGCGCGATCGAGTCGGTGATCTTGAGCCGCTCCGCCATGTCCCGGCCCTGGAGGTACTCGGACTTCGCCTCGGCCGAGGAGGTCGTGATCGGGATCTTTCCTCCGCCGGGCGGGGTCGGCGCGGGCGCTTTGACCTCGGCGGCGGGCGCGGGCGCCGGGGCCTCCGTCTTCGCGCAGCCGGCGGCGAGGCCCGCTGCCAGCCCGAGCAGGGAGAGGACAGTCAGACATCGATTGGACCGCATGGATCCCTCCTTCGTCGCGTTAAGTGCCTCTACGGCTTTCGCCGCGAAGGGTTGCCCGTTCGTCCCACACTGAGGCCGCCTTCACCCCGGCCTCTCCCGTCACCGGAGCATCGTAGGGGCGGCCCTTGTGCCGCCTGCCCAAGCCGCCTCAAGATGAGAGGCTCAGGGCTAGGGGGTCTCCCCGCCGGTTCTCCTTCATCTCGAGATACGTCGGCTCGAACGCCAAGACGCGCCACCCGTCCTCCGTCCTCCGGACGGTCGCCTCGTCGCGGTAGCGGGCGAACATCGCGCCGCCGATTCCCGAGGTCACGCCCGGCGGGTCGAAGAAGATCGTCTGTCTCACGACGAAATCGTAGTCCCCGTCGTCGGACCGCTGCTTCGATTCGACCTCGTAGCGCGTGCCGCGAAACGCTTCCATCATGTTGCCGCCGGCGTTGCCTCGCAGCGGCTTCTCCTCGAAGGCGTGGCGCACGGTCGCCTCGTCGCCATACTGCGCCGCGACGGCGCGCTTCTCCTGGGCCCACGCCTCGGCGAAGCCCTCGTAGGCCTTGTACGCGCCGCGGCTCCCGAGCCAGTACCACGCGACGAAGCCGGCGCCGGCGAGGAGGACGAGCCCGACGACCTTCTTCACGAAAGGAGGTCGAACGCCCCCGGGCTCTCGGCGAAGAAGATGCACTCCGACGACGCATCGGCCGCCGCGATGTGCCGGTAGTTGCCGCCGGGCTGCAGGAGATACGACCCGGCCGGCAGCTTCAGCGCGCGCTCGCCTTCCGGAATCTGCAGAAGGATGCCCGAAACGACCACGATGCGCATGTCGTGCGTGTGCGTATGGACCGGCGTCGTGTATCCCGCGGGGAACCGGAAGAGCGCGCCGTACGCGCCCTTCGTGTGATCGCCCCAGAGATCCACGATCGACGCCGTCGAACCGGGCGAGAGCGGCTTCCAGTCGAGGTGGGCGGGCAGCCAGGAGACGAGACGCTGGCGATCCGGGACGCTCTTCGGTTTCGCGCTCATGCGAACATCGTCAGCAGGAATGCGACCGCGACCGCCGGCAGTCGTCTCATGCCTCCCTCCTTCGTCGGGAGCGAGGCTACCACCGGCGGCCGCGGCGGCGAGGTCTGGGTCATTTCTTGGCGGCCTCGACGGGCTTGAGATCGAACTTGCCGGAGCCTTCGGCGAAGAAGAGACACTCCGACGCCTTGTCGCAGCCCGTCGTGTGACGGTAGCTGCCGCCGGGCTGCACCACATAGGAACCAGCGCCCAGACGCACCTCCGGCTTCCCTTCCGGCGCCTGGAGGAACGTCCCCGAGATCACGACGATCTTCATGGTGTTGGTATGCGTGTGCAGCGGCGCCGAGAAGCCGGCCGGGAACTTGAAGAAGGCGCCGAAGGCGCCCTTGGTGTGGTCGCCCCAGAGGTCGGCGATCTTGACGCCGGGAGCGCCCGTCGGATCGAGGTCGGTCCATTTGAGGTCGGCCGCCGCCATGAAGACCGGCGCCTTGGCGGCATGACTCATCGAGCTCATCTTCGACTGCGCGAACACCGCGCCCGCGAGAACGAACGACACCACCAGCAACAGAATGCTTCGAGCCCTCATCTCTCTCTCCTCCTGTAGGTTAGGGAAAAGCGTATCACCGGAGGGAGACGGGGCAGGTCGGGTGTCGTAGGGGCGGCCCTTGCGGCCGCCCGATAATGACGGGCGGGGGCAAGCCCCGCCCCTACGTCAAAACCCTTCCCTCCGGCCCTCGTATCGTCCATCGATATAGTTGTTCTATATGAGCCGCCGGACCGAGCTCCTGAAGGGCACCCTCGACCTCCTGATCCTGCGCACGCTCGCCCTCGAGCCGCGGCACGGCCTCGCGATCGCGGAGCGCATCGAGCAGATCACGCAGGGGACGTTCGTCGTGAAGCCGGGCTCCCTCTTCCCGGCGCTCCACCGCCTCGAGCAGGAGGGATTCATCGCCGGCGCCTGGGGAGAATCGCCCGACGGCCGCCGCGTGAAGACGTATCGCCTCGCCGCCTCCGGCCGCCGCCAGCTCGAGCGCGAGAAGCGCCAGTGGGACCGGATCGTCTTCGCGATGGGCCGCGTCCTCGCGGCGGACTGATGCCGCTGACGTCGCGTCTCGCGAGCCTCTGGAGGACGCTCTTCCGCCGGCGGCGGCTGGAGACCGATCTCGAGGACGAGCTCAGCGGCTACCTCGAGGAGCTGACGCGCAAGAAGGCGCGTGAGGGCCTTGCCCCTCACGAGGCGCGCCGTGCCGCCGCGATCGCGATGGGCGGCATCGAATCCGTGAAGGAGCAGACGCGGGACGTCCGCGCCGGCGCCGGCTTCGAGACGGCGCTCCGCGACGTCCGCCATGCCGCGCGCGCGCTCTGGAAGTCGCCGGGCTTCGCGGTCGCGACGATCCTGACGCTCGGTCTCGGCATCGGCGCGAACACCGCGATCTTCAGCCTCGTGAACGCGATGCTCCTTTCGCCGCTCCCCTATCGCGACTCCTCGCGCCTCGTGTTCGTCTGGTCCGACATGAGCGAGGCCGGCTACCCCCGCGCCCCGCTCTCCGGACCGGAGCTCGCGGATCTGCGGCGACGCGCGCGCCTCTTCACCGGCTTCGGCGCGATCTGGGCGAACTCCGCGGCGCTGACGGGCGAAGGCGACCCCGAGCAGCTCCGCGTCGGCCTCGTCACGACGGACTTCTTCGGCGTGCTCGGCGCCGAGCCCGCCCTCGGCCGCACGTTCCGCGCCGGCGACGACGCGTCCGACGCTCCCTCGACCGTCGTCCTCTCCGACGCGCTCTGGCGCAGACGGTTCGGCGCCGATCCGCACGTCGTGGGACGCCGCGTGATGTACGCCGGTCAGCCGGCGACGGTCATCGGCGTGATGCCGGAATCGTTCCGCCTCCTCCTGCCGCCGGACTCGGCCGTCCCCGACGACCTCCAGGCCTGGGCGACGTTCTGGCCCAGGATGACCGAGGACCCGCGCGGGCAGCAGTTCCTGCGCGTCGTCGGCCGCATGAAGCCCGGCGTCACGCTCGCGCAGGGAAAAAGCGAGATCGACGGCATCGCGGCGCAGATCTCGAAGGAATTCTCCGTGTACGGGGCCGCCGGCCGTCGCTACGACACGGTCGGCCTCCATTCCGACGGCGTCCGGGAGATCCGGCCCGTTCTCCTCGCGCTCTTCGGCGGCGTCGCGATCCTGCTCCTCATCACGTGCGTCAACGTCGCGGGGCTGCTCGCCGCGCGGGCCGCGTCGCGCCGGCACGAGATCGCCTTGCGGATCGCGCTCGGCGCCGGACGCCGGAGGCTCTTCGGGCAGTGCCTTTCGGAGGGGCTCGTCCTGTCCTTGCTCGGCGCCGCCGCGGGTCTGCTGATCGCACGAGGGATGCTCGCGGCGCTCTTCGCGGCGCGGCCTGAGAGTCTCGAGCGAATCGCGGCGGCGAAGATCGACCCGCGAGTGCTCGCGTTCACCGGCGGCACGGCGATTCTGTGGGGGCTGCTCCTCTCGCTTGCGCCGCTCGCCGAGGTCCTGCGCACGGCGCCGATCCTGAATCTCAAGCGCGGCGGGAACCCGACTTCGTCCCGGACCCGCGCCGTGCTCGTGGCCGTGCAGATCGCGCTCGGCGTCGTCCTCGTCGTCGGAGCGGGGCTCGTCGCGCGGACCTTCTCCAGGATGCATGGCGTCGATCCGGGGTTCCGGTCGGATCGCACGCTGTCCTTCCGGCTCGCCTTGCCCGACACGCGGTACGGCACACCCGAATCCTTCAACGCGTTCAGCCGCCGATTCGAGGATGCGCTGGCGGCGCTGCCCGGAGTCGAGGCGGCGGCCGCCGTGAGCCATCTTCCCTTCGACCACATTCCGAACTGGGGCGGCCCCTATCTTTCGAAGGCGGCGGCGGACGACACCTCGGCTCCGATGGCCGACTACCGCGCCGTCTCGCCGGGATTCTTCGGGGCGGTCGGCGCGCGGCTCGTCGCGGGCCGGGACTTCATACAGTCGGATGACGAGAAGAGCCGGCCGGTCGTGATCGTGGACGAGCGCCTCGCGCGCCTCGCCTGGCCGAACGAGAACGCTCTCGGAAAACTCCTGCGCGTCGATCCGGAATCCTCCGGACATCCGACGAAGCCGGCGACCGTCGTCGGCGTCGTGCGGCACCTTCGTCAGCAGACCCTGCTCGAGGAAGTCCGCGAGCAGATCTACTTCCCGCAGCGGCAGATCCGGCGCAACCCCGTCGCGTACGTCGTGCGCGCGAAAGGGGATCCGGGCGGCCTCGCCGCGCCGATCCGAAGGCTGCTCGCCGAGCTCGATCCGGAGCTCCCGATCTCCGAGGTGCGACCGCTCGAGGAGTACCTGGCCGACGCGCGCGGGGCGCAGCGCTTCACGATGATCCTCGCGGCCGCATTCGCCTCCGCGGCGCTGCTGCTCTCCGCGATCGGGCTCTACGGAGTCGTGGCCTACTCGGTCGCGCAGCGGCGCCGGGAGTTCGGCGTGCGGCTCGCGCTCGGCGCGCTGCCGAAGCAGGTGCGGGCGCTCGTCGTGCGACAGGGAACGCGCGTGGCGGCGGCGGGGCTCGCATTCGGGATCCCGGCGGCGATCCTGATCGCACGGCTCCTGCGGTCGCAGCTCTTCGGCGTCGGACCGGGCGATCCGTTGACCTATGCCGTCGCGATTGCTCTCCTCGCTGCCGCGGCCGTCTCCGCGTCGTGGTTCGCCGCACGGCGCGCGTCGTCGGCGAACGCGATCGAAGCGCTGCGGGCGGAATGACGCCCCCCTCACGCTGACCCTCTCCCCCGCGGACGGGGGCGAGGGAACACGCACGCGAGCCCTCGCGACAATAAGGATGCGGAGGCGCGAGCGATGGACTACCTCCTCTATTGGAAGACGTTCTGGACGGAGCACGGCGGCAAGCGGCCGTTCCGGGCGGAGTGGCCGACGGATCGAAAATGGCTCTGGGAGAAAGCGGCCCGCGGCGACCGCTACTGGGTCGTCATCGCGGCGCCGAAACAGGCCCCCGGGCAATGGCGCCTGCTCCAGCGCCTCGAGGTCGCGCGGCGCGATTCCAAAGTGGGTCGCGGCGACCGCAAGTTCCGCATCGTGGGCGACCGCAGGAAGAGCCGCGTCTTCGACTTCGCCGACGGCCAGAGCGATGCCGCTCCCGTCCTGAAGCGCCTCGAGTTCTCGAGCGGCCACCCCATCAAACGCACCGGGACCGACATCGGCCGCAGCATCCGGACCCCGCGCCGCCTGACGTCCGCCGACGTGAAGAAGATGGAGAAGTTCGCCTCCCGACTCGCGCACCACTCTTCCTGAATCGTCCTTCCCCGGCCGCGCCTACTTCGAAAGCACAGGAGGCGTCCGTGGCGAAGATGCGCGCGGTTCAAGTCACGCGGGCGAAGGGCCCGCTCGAGACGGTTGAGCGGGAGATCCGGGCGCCCGGCCCGGGTCTCGTGCGGGTGCGGGTGCAGGCCAACGGGATCTGTCACAGCGACGTGCTCACGAAGGAGGGCCTCTTGCCCGGCATCTCCTACCCTCGCGTTCCGGGCCACGAGGTCGCGGGCGTGGTGGACGACGTCGGAGACGGGGTCGCCGGGTGGACGAAGGGCGACCGCGTCGGGATCGGCTGGCACGGAGGGCACTGTGGACGGTGCGCGCAGTGCCGGCGCGGCAACTTTCGCTTCTGCAGCGTCTCCCCTCTCGTCACGGGGATCTCCTTCGACGGCGGCTACGAGGATTACGTCGTCGCGCCCGCCGTGGCGCTCGCCCGGATCCCCGAGGGCCTCTCGGCGGTCGAAGCCGCGCCGCTGATGGACGCGGGCGTGACGACCTTCATGGGCCTTCGACACAGCGGCGCGCAGCCCGGCGACCTCGTCGCGGTGCTCGGCGTGGGAGGCCTCGGACATCTGGGCGTCCAGTTCGCCGCGAAGATGGGGTTCGACACCGTCGCCATCGCCCGCGGCGCCGACAAGGAGGAGCTCGTGCGCAAGCTCGGCGCGCGCGTCTACATCGACAGCGAGAAGCAGGACCCCGCGGCGGAGCTGACGCGCATGGGCGGAGCGCGGACGATCCTCGCGACCGCCACGAGCGGCGCGGCGATGACCGCGGTGCTCGGCGGCCTCGGCGTCGACGGCCGTCTCGAAGTCGTCGGCGCGCCTCAGGATCCGCTGCAGGTGCCGGCGGGCCTCCTGATCTTCGGGCGCCGCTCCGTCGCCGGCTGGGCCTCCGGGCGGCCGATCGACTCGGAGGCGACGATGGCCTTCGCCGTGCAGACCGGCGTCCGCTCGATGAACGAGATCTATCCACTCTCCCGCGCCGCCGAGGCCTACGACCGCATGATGAGCGGGAAGGCCCGGTTCCGCGTCGTGCTGACGATGGAGGCGTAGGGGCGGCCCTTGTGGCCGCCCGGAGATACAGTGGCCGGCATGTGCCGAGCCATCCGCACCCTCGCCAACTTCGCTCCGCCCGCGACGGAAGCCGAGATCCGCGCGTCGTCGCTCCAGTTCGTCCGCAAGATCAGCGGCGCCAACAAGCCGTCGAAGGCCAACGAAGCGCTCTTCAACGACGCCGTGGACGCGGTCGCGGCGGCGGCCGGGAAGCTCATCCGCGGCTGGGTCACGAGCGCGCCGCCGAAGGATCGCAACGTCGAGATCGCCCGAATGATCGAGCGGTCGCGGATCCGATTCGGCAAGGTGCCGAAGCGCACGCCCATCGACCCGATTCGATAGTTCGCCGATCGACTCGATCGGGTAGTTGACACGCCATTCGGTAAGCATATACTTACCGTTAGTGAATACTTACCAAGAGGCCTCGCTCGAAGCCCTCGGCGACCCCACCCGCCGCGCGATCCTGGCGCGCCTGCGCAACGGCCCCCTCGCCGTCGGCGTCCTCGCGGGCGGGTTCTACGTGAGCCGCCCCGCCATCTCGCAGCACCTGAAGGTTCTCAAGGATGCCCGCTTCGTGACCGACGTGGCGGTCGGCACCCGGCGGCTCTATCAGCTCGACCGGCGCGGCTTCGACTCGCTGCGCGAATACCTCGACGCGTTCTGGACGGAGGCGCTCTCGGCCTTTAAGCAGCGGGCGGAACGACGCCGCCCGAGGACGAAGCGATGACCACGGCGACGGCTCCCGCGACGGAGACTCCGGTTCGAAAGTCGATCACGGTGAAGACTCCTCCCGAGCGCGCGTTCCGCGTCTTCACCCGCGAGATCGATTCCTGGTGGCCCGCACGCACCACATCGGAAAGTCGCCGATGAAGAAGATCTTCGTCGAGCTCCGCGCCGGTCCACAACCAACATCGCCCCCATCAGGGATACAGACTCAAGGGCCGAACCCGGCGGATGTTTTCCTCGGTGCGATACAGCGAAAACCAACTCTCTCGGACCAGAAAAGTGCCAACACCCTTCCGAAGCCGGACAGCCTCGCCTGAGACAACTCTCCACAATGGACGCCTCCAGCAAGCGCAGGCGACGGATGGACCCAGGCACGAAAAGGAGAACCCGCGAGTGATCGCGGCGACAGGGACTTACCTCCCCAACTCGCGAGCTCAGGCGGCGTCCTCTCCCGACGAACAACCGTCATGCGGCTCTACTCTCACAGGCAACCCGCGAATATCAGGCTGACTCGTCGTCGAAGCGCCCTGACCCTCCGTCGCCCCGCTTGCTGGAGTCAGCCCAACTACCCACCGCCAAACCTCCGCTGCAATTGACTCCGGCCGTTTCCATATCGGGATGACCCCTTTCGCGCCCGTCTTGCGCGTATTGGATGTGATGGACAGACCTTCCCGCTCCCTCCTGGTGGCCGCGATTGCCGCGATTTGGGCGGCGGCCCCCGTCGAAATGCGAGCCGCGGATCCGGAGATCCTCGCCATTCGGCCGATCTCGGGCCCGGCGGGTGCGGGTACCGCCGTCTCGATCTACGGGACGAGCTTCGCAGCCGCCCCGACGGTCGCGATCGGGGGCGCTGCGACGACCGGCACGACGCTCGCCGGGCCGACACAGATCAACGCCCTGACCCCGGCGCTGACGCCCGGCTCCGTGAGCGACGTCGTCGTGACGGTGCCGGGTTCGCCGCCGGTGAATCTGCCGGGCGCATGGTTCGCCCAATTCCTGGACGTCCCGCCCTCCTATCTCTTCGCGCGCCCGATCGAGCGCCTGCGGCGGACGGGCATCACGACGGGCTGCGGCGGCGGGAAATACTGCCCCGAAGACTCGGTGACCCGCGCCCAGATGGCGGTCTTCATCCTGCGCGGCAAGCACGGCTCGAGCTATCACCCGCCGCCCGCCACCGGGACGGTCTTCGACGACGTCCCCAAGACCGCGCTCTTCGCCGATTGGATGGAGGAGTTCGCGGCCGAGGGCATCACGACGCGCTGCGGCGGCAAGAACTACTGCCCCAACAATTCCGTGACGCGCGGCGAGATGGCAGTCTTCCTTCTCCGCGCCCGCCTCGGGAGCTCGCACGTGCCGCCCGCGCCGACGGGCGCATTCACGGACGTGACGACCACGACGCCGTTTGCGAGATGGATCGAGGAGCTGGCCGGGCGGGGGATCACGACCGGATGCGGAAGCGGGGCCTACTGTCCGACCACACCGAGCACGCGCGGCCAGATGGCCGTTTTCCTCACGAAGACCTTCGGATCCAGCCCATCCGAACTGATCGCCGACGACCTTGCCCACGGAGACATCGACTACGAAACCTCGCTTCTCTCGCTTCTACGCGCTCTTCTCGGATCCGCGGCTGCCGGGGCGATACCGGAACGCGCCCTCAGACGGCGAAGACACCGGCCTCTTCGAGGAAGTCCAGGCCATGCTGCCGAGTCTTTCCGCGGAGGGTCAGGCCGCGCTGGCGCCGTTTCTCGCCAGGCCCGACGACCCTTCGAGCCCGTTCGGTCCGGCCGTCTCGTCAGCGATCCGGCGTCCGGACGACGGATCGCAGAACAAATGCCAGACGGGCTGGATCGACACGAGCGTCCCAGCGGGTCACTTCAAGATCCACCTCTGCTCGACCGGCAACGACGGCGCCGACGAGAACCTCATCGCGAGCATCGACAGCATGGCCGAAAGTCTCTGGGGTCCGATGACCAAGGGGATGGGAGAACCCTTGAAAGACTGCTACACGCCCGAGGGAGGAAGCGAGGTCTGTCCCGGAGGGGACGACAAGATCGACATCTACCTCCTCGCCACGAACCAGTGCTGGGAGTCTCCGCCCCCCGTCAGCGGCTGCTGGAGCGTCGAGGGCAAGCCCGGCGGGACCCTCAATGCCATCGCGCGAGCGGTTCCGGCGCCTCCGAGCATCGGCAACGGGTCGAGCGGGTTCATCCTCCTCGCCAGCGCGCGCGCGACCAACGTCGACAAGATCAAGAGCGACTTCGCTCACGAGTTCTTTCACATCCTCCAGTTTCGACACAACAAGGTCGGGATGGCGGCCGACACCGGGATCCGAATCAACGACAAGGCGGTCTTCACGAAGAGCTGGTTCGTGGAGGCCTCGGCGGTCTGGGCGGAGTGGGAGTACGTTCCGGCGACCTCGCCTGACGAGGTCCACGTGCGATTCACGAACGATTTCCAGCCGAGCCGCGACTCGCTCCTGGAGAACACTCCCGCCGATCACATGTACGCCGCGTACATCTGGCCCTTCTTCGCCGAGCAGGAGAAAGGCTCGGGGAGCCCGATCTTCCAGGCCTGGGTCGCGGCCGAAGGCGCGGCTGACCCCGACGGCATCAACGACGCCGTGGACCAGCAGCTTCCTTTCAATACTCATTTCCGGGACTTCGCGGTCCGCAACTGGAACAAGGACCTTCCCGGCCATCCCATCCCGAAGCTCTACAAGGATCTGAAGGCCACCGATGGCACGTCGCCGGCATTCCCGTCGGCGAGTCCCTCCGTTTTCTCCTCCCTCAAGCTCGGATTGACATCGAGCACGCCCGCGAAAGTCCACGTGGAGGCCGGTTCACTGTCCGCCCAGTACGACGAGATCACGTTCGAAGATGCGGTCCGGAAGGTGATCCTCAAATTCGACGGGCTGCCGGCCGCGTTCGACGTCGACCTGCTGGTGGAAATCAACGGAACCACCTGGAACCTCGAGCACGTGGACGACAAGAGCCAGCACGTCGTCTACTGCCGCGACCGAGACGGCGAGAACGTGTCGAAGATCATCGTGATCTCGAGCGAGCACGACAAGACGCCGAACGGAGGGGCCGAGGGCGACTACGAGGTCGAAGGCCAGCCGTCCTGCTGCGGAGAGCTCGCCGGCGTGACCTCCTTCAAGGCACACGTGACCGCGAATTACTCGTTCTCGGGTCAACACGGCGACGGGGGGAGCGAGCAAGACTTCACGACGAGCCAGAAATTCGACATCTCCGCGGAGATCACTCACACCGATTTCTCCCTTCCGGGAGTCTTCTCGCCGAGCAACGAAAACCCGACCGGCACGGCGTCCGAACACGACAAGATCGTCGGCTCGACGTTTACCTCGACCCAGGACGGAGACGGCCCGGTCCAGGATCCCGAGATCATCCTGACCATGGACCTGAAGGAGTGCACGTTCACCTTCGTCGCTTACGGCGGGGTCGAGGTGAGCAACGGAGCGCCGGGAACGTTTGTGAGCCAAATCGGCGAGGCACACGCGGCAAACAATCGCAGCCTGACGGATGTCGTGGACAAGATTTCCGGCGGCATGTCCTTCCCGGCCCATTCGGGGGACTGGGTGGCGGCTCACCCGGATCAGGAGGCCTACGAGGTCGATGGCCTGGGTGGCTGGTGGTTCAACCCCGCCTTCCCGAACTCGGAGAACGACGCGGGATCGGCACAGATCAACTGGACCTTCGAGCCCGACCCGCCGCTGCCGAACCCGGCGGTGACGAAGCCCGATCCACACAGGTAGGGGATCGATCGTTGGGCACCGAAAACTCGACCAACCCCGCTCGCCCCGCGTACAGCACTGCCACCGCCAATGTCCGCTTGCTCGCGTCAATCCCTACGTGGCTGATCGCCTCCTCCATGACCGGCTCCTTTCGTATGCGGCTCTGGTACTTCGCGTACTAACCCGCGATCTTGCGATCGCGAGTCGGTCGTTTCCATATCGTCCGATCTCGGCAGGGTCTGAGCGGCTTGCCTCCGGGAGCTCTCCCAGGCCAGGTGACGGCTACACTGATCGAGGAATGCTTCGCGTCACGCCGGCCATCACCATCGGCGAGCAGGAGATCGACGAACGGTTCGTGCGCGCCTCGGGGCCCGGCGGGCAGAACGTCAACAAGGTGGCGACCGCGGTGGAGCTGCGGTTCGACGTCGGCGCGTCGGCCCTCGACGAGGACGTCAAGTCGCGGTTGATCGCGCTGGCCGGCAGGAGAATGACTTCGGGCGGCGTCCTCCTGATCGACAGCCGCGAGCATCGGACGCAGACGCAGAACCGCTCGGCGGCGCGAGAGCGCCTGATCGAGCTCGTGCGGGCAGCGGCCGCCAGGCCGAAGCCGCGAAAGAGGACCCGGCCGACCGGGGCCGCGCGCGAGCGGCGACTCGTCGCGAAGGTTCGAAGGGCGCGGGTCAAGGCGGGACGGGTTCGGATCAGCGGCGAGGAGTGACGGGCGAGACCGATTCTTCGAGCCGCCTTCAGAAGCGAAAGGTCGCGCCCGCCCGCAGATCGAGCTGCTGCAGGTAACGGTCGCCCGTGTTCCAGCAGTTCGTGTGGCCCGGGTCGAAACACCATTCGGATCCGGTTCGCGTCGTGTACAGATATGCGGGGATGTAATGGATCTCGGCACGCAGCCCGACGTGGGCGCCGAGATGACACTTCACGCCGGCCGTCACGTTGATCGAGACCTTCGTGCCGCCGCTGATGCTCTGATCGGCGTCCAGGATCGTGGCGCCCAATCCGAGCCCGAAATAGGGGCGCACGCGCGACCGCGTCTGGTAGAAGTTGGCGAGCCAGCTGAGCTGAATGTCGTCGATGCCGATGTCGAACGTTCGGTTCGGCTCCCCGGGAGCGTTTGCGATTGCCCTCGCCTCGGGACTCGCGTGGCTGTACTCGATCTCCAGTTCGGTGTTCGGGCCATAGTTCCAGCCGAGTGTGACGCCGTAGGTCGGCGCGTCGTCGATCTCGACGCGGGCGTACGGCGCGTCGCCGCTGCGGAACGTGAGCGTGCTCTCGAATCGGTAGCCGCCCAGGATCGCGATCTCGAAGCGCGAGTAATCCTTCTCGGTCGCCGGCGCAGGACTCTGCGCCTCGCACGGTCCGCCGCCCAGAGCAAAGGCGGCGAGAAGCGCCGCGACCCTCAGGAACCGCCGGAGCGATGGCATTGACGTTTGAACGTCTCCCGTCAGCGGTTTTCGCGCCAGATCCGTATGGATCAGACGATCCGGCGAGCGGGGACGCACCGAGCGGCTTCTGAGCTGCGACAAGCGACGGGTTCGATTACGTCGGGCGGGGACGAGCCCCGCCCCTACGCTTCGTGGCGCCACGTAGGGGCGGCCCTTGCGGCCGCCCGATTACGTCGGGCGGGGACGAGTCCCGCCCCTACGATCTGAGCCGGCCGCCTCGTGATACGCTGCGTTCTCCGATTCCCCGACGAACCGAGTCCAGTCCAAGAAGTGAACGCTCGGTGTCGGCGGTCGGCAGAAAGTCTGGGTGCCCTCATGCAGCGGCGTGCAAGTCTCTCGTTTGTTCTGTCCCTCGTCGTGGCAGGCCTTCTTTTCTTCGGGTTGGCGCTGCTGCAGAGGTAGGGCCTCCTCCATGTATCGTCCGCGCGCTCTTCGCGACGACGAGTTGAGCGCCCTGCTCGAGCGCGCGACGCGCGACCCAGCGACGCGCCGCGACCTCGCCGGGTATCTGCATCACTCGGAGCTGGTCAGCACCCTTTCACCTGGCGAGCCCCGGCCGGACATGTCGGCGAAATACATCGACGACTTTCGCGCCAAGTACCGACTCGCGTAGCCTCTCGAGAGCGAAACCGCTCTCGGATCGTTCAACGCACGAGCATCGCGCCGGTCGCGACGCCGCAAAAGAAAAGTGGCCGCGCCCGGGGATTCCGCTCCCACTGTGATAGTCTGAATTTCTTCAAAGGTCCTGCGGCCCCGAAACCTTGACGTCGCCGCTCTTCCTTCGGTGTCGGGAACTTCCCGGTGAAGACCACCCACCTCAAGGACCAAGGAGTCGGTGTCATGAGATTCGCACGCAACGTCCGTTTCGAGCTCAAGAACGGGAAAGAGCAGGAGTTCAACAACCTGTTCGAGAAAGACGTCCTTCCGATTCTCCGCAAGCAGGGCGGCTTTCAGCAGGAAGTGACGCTCACCAGCCCGACCTCCGCCGTCGGCGTCAGCCTCTGGGACGATCGCAAGAGCGCCGAGACCTACCAGACCGAGACCTATCCCCAGGTCCTGGCGAAGCTGACCAACGTCATCCAAGGAACGCCGAAGGTGGAGACCTACGAAACGGCCTCCTCATTCCTTCGCGCGTAGGAAGAAGACGAGCGCGTTAGCGCTCCTCTTGTGAGGCCCCGCGAGGGGCCTCTTTTTTTGGGTCGGGACAGCGGCGCGGCTGCTCACCTACGCGAGCGCGGCTCGGTGGAATGAGAAGTCCGCCGCAGCCTCGGCGCTAAGATGCGCGCTCGATGAGCTGGGTCTTCTTCTTGACCGTCGCGGTCGTCGTCGGCGCCCTCTTCGCCGTGCTGGGCATCAAACCGCGCGGCGCGCGCCCTGTGGCCACCTCCCGGATGATGGCCGTCGCGCGGATCGTGCTCGTGATCGTGATCGCGCTGTTGCTCTATATGTTCCTGCGAGGGCGCTGAGAGTGCTCCACCCGGCGCGCCGCCCTACGGCTTGAGCACCCTCTCGATGTCCGGCGTCTTTTCCCCCGTCATCTCCCACCGAAGCAGGGCTGCCGGGATCTGGCCGCGCGAGTTGAAGTCGTCCATGAAGGCCTTCATCGACCACTTCTCGCCCAGTTGCGCCTTGCGCTGCGCGATCAGCTTGTCGATCTCCATCTTCCCGATCAGGTAGCTCGTCCCGTAGCCCGGCTGCTGCAGGTAGAGATGCTGCTCGCCGCGCACGAGGCTGCCGTCCATCCGCAGCCAGCCGCGCGGCACGTGCGCGCACGCGAACGCCGCCGCTTCCTCGAGCGAGTTCTCGTTCGACTGCATCGACAGCTCGCCCAGCGCCCGCGCCGCACGCTGCGCGACGAGGATGTACACGAGCTCGCGCGACCGCGGCCGCGCGTCGCACATCCCCGCCTGCATCATCAGCTCTTCCCAGCCCGTCGCGTGTCCCTCCGTGCGCGTGTTGAACATGTTGTAGAGGAGCACCTCGCGGCGGATCGGATCGGCCGACGGGTGATGGACGAGGAATCCCTTGTCGAGCCAGTGATACCCGTGCGTCCGCATGACCTCCGGGTCGCGATAGTCGACCTCGGAGAAGAACTCGCGCGGCGGCGGCCCGTAGCTTCCGATCCGCGCGCGCATCGCCGCGTCCATCCAGGGCTCGACCGTCAGGATGTCGTGGTCGCGCAGGAACGTCATGTACTCCGTGACGCCGTCGTTGAACTTCTTGTCGTACTCGGCGGCATTGCCCGCGACCGGGTCCTGGACAGGAAGCTTCGCGTTCCGGATCTCTTCCATCGCGAGCAGCGCGCGCGACCGCCCGAGCTCGCGCTGCATGAGCGCGACTTCCTCCGCGTACGTGTATGGGACGAGCTGGACGTTCTTGAGATACCAGTCGTAGTTTTCGATGCCGACGCCCGACGGCCCGGTCTTCTCCGGCAACTTCGACTCGACCCACGCGGCGAAGTCGTCCGTCGCCTGCTTCGCTTTGGCGACGTCGGCCGCGAGGCTCGACGGCTGCGGCGGCTTGGAGGTGCCCAGCTTCTTCAGCAGCGCGTCGAGCACGCCGCTCTGCTGGCGGATCGCCTTCGCGCCGTAGAGCCAGAGGTCCTTGCCGTTGCCCGTCAGGTTCGTCTTCGCTTGCGCGAGGAGCGCGGGAATCGCGCGGAGGCCGGCGCCGACCTTCGCCGCGTCTTCGGCCGAGAGCGGAAACTTGTAGCTCCACAGCTCGACCGCGCCCTCCGCGAAGGGTCCTTCGCGCGCCGGCTGATCGGACTCCTCGTCGAACACCGTGACGTAGAAGGCCGGGTTGTTCGCCCAGGGCTTGAGGACGCGGTGGTCGAAGTCGAGCCCGTTGAGCTCGGCGCGGACGAGATGCCAGTCCACCTGCTGGGGGATCGGCCAGTTGCTCGCGTCGATCGCCGCGAGGCGCTGGCGGAACTCGGGAATGCGCGCGGCCTGCGCCGCCATCGCCGCGGCCGAGTAGTCCGGGATGCCGCCGACCATCTTCGGCTTCTGGAAGGAGCGAAAGTCCTTGAAGAGGGTGGCGAGGTCGTCGAAGCGCCCCGCGGGTGGCGGCGGCGGAGCCGCTCCCCCTGCCGCCACGACTCCCGCGAAAAGACATACGGCCATCAGCACCGACAGCTCGTTTGAATTCATGCTGGCATTCTATTTCTCGATTCGCAGGTGCGGCCCTCGAGGCCGCTCGATCCCGCGGGCGGGGACGAGCCCCGCCCCTACGACGGATTTCCCGTTTCCCGTTCGTAGGGGCGGCCCTCGCGGCGGCTCGATCCGGCGGGCGGGGACGAGCCCCGCCCCTACGACGGATTTCCCGTTTCCCGTTCGCAGGGGCGGCCCTCGCGGCCGCTCGATCCGGCGGGCGGGGACGAGCCCCGCCCCTACGACGGATTTCCCGTTTCCCGTTCGTAGGGGCGGCCCTCGCGGCCGCCCCCTCTTGCCTCCATCGGGGAGCCGGCATAATCCTTCCCGGAGGTTGCCCCTGTCCAACCCCTTCTGGGACTCCGCCGAGATCGTCGAGCGCTTCGCAGCGCGGGAGCCGGACGTGCGGCTGATGGCGCTCCTGCGCGAATACGCCGAGCCGTCGAAGACGCGCGTGCTCGACATCGGCTGCGCCGGCGGGCGCAACGCCGTTCCGCTCGCGCGCGCCGGATTCGACCTGACGGCGATCGACGCCTCGCCCGCCATGGTCGCGAAAACGCGCGAGCGCCTCGCGCCGATCCTGGGAGCCGAGGAGACGCAGCGGCGCGTCCGCGTCGGCCGGATGGACGACCTCTCGTTCGCCGCGGATGCGTCGATCGATCTCGTGCTCGCGCTCGGGCTCTACCACTGCGCCCAGAGTCGCGCCGAGTGGGATCGCGCGCTTTCGGAGACCGCGCGTGTCCTGAAGCCCGGAGGCCGGCTCCTCGTCTCCGTCTTCACGCCCGAGACGGATCTCGACGGACGCGGCTTTCGCCCCGTGCCCGGCGAGCCGCACGTCTACGAAGGATTCGAAAGCGGCGGAAGACACTTCCTCGTCGAAGCGGAACAACTCGACCGCGAGATGGCCCGATTCGGACTCACGCCGCTCGAACCCACACGCACCGCGAGGCCGAAAGTCGAGAAAGGCCGGCGCGTGTCGGCGAACGGGTTGTACGGGAAGGCCCTCCCCCTCTGAGATTCGCAGGGGCGGGGCTTGCCCCCGCCCGGCGAAATCGGGCGGCCGCGAGGGCCGCCCCTACGACAACTGTCTACCGCCGCTCCCCCGCGTGCCCCGCCACGTACGTCCTGGCAAACTCGACCAGGTTCGGGCTCTTCAGCCCGATGAGGCGCGCCTCGGCTTCGGCCTCCTCGAACGTCTTCCCGTCGCGCAGCACGCGCCGGATCAGCCAGAACGCGCCGGCGCGGTTTCCCGCGGCGCAGTGGATGAAGATCGGGTAGTTGGCGGGGTCGTCCGTGACCCGCAGGAACTCGTCCGCTTCCGCGTCGCGAGGATCGGAGCCCTTGACCGGAATGCGAAGGTAGGTCAGCCCCGCTTCTCGCACGGCCTCGGCCTCCGCCTTCGCGTCGTACTCCTCGTCCTCGCGAAGGTTCAGAACGGCGCGGAAGTGCGCGCCGGCGAGCGCCTGAAACTGCGAAGCTGTCGGCTGTCCGCCGGTGGCGACCAGGTCGTTTACGCGAACGTAGTGATCGATCTGCTCGACCGTAGTCTGTGCCGCCAAGAACGTAGCCCCAGTCAAAAGAACTGCCGCGATCAAGCCGCGGCGTAAGAACTGCCTTCCTCGATTCATAACTCCACCTCATCTCGAGCGTATGGCCGGGCCGACCCCCGCTCTTGATGCGGCTGCATCAGTCGATGCACGTCGTCAATCCGGGTCGCAGCAGCCAGGCTTTGCGACTGTGCTCCCGCGGCCCCGCGACTTCTCGATGAAGTCGCATCGCCCACCGCCGCCAGGACTCGGACATCCGCGGATGCGCGGCGATCTTCTCGACCTCGCCGCGGTCTCGCGTGTAGATGCGAAAGACGTCGCGGACCGTGAGCCCTTGGCCGGGCCGCTCGACGACGCGGATCTCGTCCCCCGCGCCGACGTCGCCCTCCTCCATGATCCGAAGGTAGGCGCCGGGCCGCAGCGCCTCGGTGAAGCGGCGGATGAACGCCGCGTCGTTCATGCGAACGCCGAGCCGCCAGCAGGGAATGCGCGGCTCCGAGACCTCGAGAAGCGCCGTCCCGATCCTCCAGCGCTCGCCGATGCGCGCGTCGTTGACCGCGATCCCTTCCGTCGTCAGGTTCTCGCCGAAGTCGCCCGCGGCGAACGGCCGGCCTTCCCGTTCCTCCCACCACCGCGCGTCCTCGACGGCGTAGGCGTAGACCGCCTTGTCGTAGCCCCCGTGCGCCGCGCGGTCGGCCTGATCGTCGCCCGCGAGATTGACGCCGCGCGCCGCGACCCGGCCGGCGACCGGCGATTTCCAGATCGCGCTCTTCGCCGGACGTCCGCGATATTCGAACGCGCGCGGCAGCCCGACGTTGACGGAGAGAACGCGCGCCGGACCGGCCATGAGGGAATTCTCTCTCCCGGCTCACGGAGAGTCACCTCTCCCGATTCGCCCGGAGGAGAGGAATAGAGTTCTCCCCATGAATCGCCGCAAGTTCCTCAAGCACGCCGCCGCGATTCCGGTCCTTCCCGCTCTTTCACCCCTGCTCGCGAAGCTCGGCCTGGAAACGCCGAAGGCCGCCTCCTCGAAACCCTTCCGCCGTGTCCGCCCGGCGGATCCCGACTGGCCGTCGCCCGAGAAATGGGCGCGCCTGCGCGAGCAGGTCGGCGGCCGCCTCATCCCGGTGACCTCGCCGCTCGCGCCGTGCAAGGACGCGCCGGGCAGCGCCGCGTGCACCGCGCAGCTCGAGAACATGAAGAACCCGTGGTTCATCGCCGATGAGCCGGGCGGGACGCAGCTCGCGGGCTGGCAGGACGCGTGGACCTCCGCGCCGAGCGTCTGTGCCGTCGAGGCGCAGAAGACCGAGGACGTCGTCGCCGCGGTCAACTTCGCTCGCGACAACCGCCTCCGCCTCGTCGTCAAGGGCGGCGGCCACAGCTATCTCGGCACCTCGAACGCGCCGGACTCGCTCCTCCTCTGGACGAAGGACCTGCGCCGCATCACCGTGCACGACGACTTCGTGCCGCACGGATGCGCCGGAACGGCGCCGCGAAAGGCGGTCTCTCTCGGGGCCGGCGTCCGCTGGGTCCAGGCCTACGACGCGGTCACGACGCGCGCCGGCCGTTACGTGCAGGGCGGCGGCTGCTGCACCGTCGGCGTCATCGGCCTCGTCTGCGGCGGCGGCTTCGGCAGCTTCTCGAAGCATTTCGGCATGGCCGCGGCGAGTCTGCTCGAGGCCGAGGTCGTCACCGCCGACGGCAAAGCCCTCGTCGTGAACGCGTGCACGCACCCGGATCTCTTCTGGGCGCTGAAGGGCGGCGGCGGCGGCACCTTCGGCGTCGTGACGCGGATCACGCTCGCGACGCACGACCTGCCGGAGTTCTTCGGCGGCGTGTCCGGCAAGATCCAGGCGAAGTCCGACCGCGCGTACCGCCGCCTCCTCGGCGAATTCCTGCGCTTCTACGAGAAGGCGCTCTTCAACCCGCACTGGGGCGAGCAGGCGATCGTCGGCCCGGACAACATGCTCTCGCTCCACATGGTCTTCGCCGGTCTCACGGACGATCAGGCGGAGGCCGCGTGGAACCCGTTCCGGAAATTCGTCGCCGACTCGCCGGACGACTTCACCGCCGTCGATCCGATCGGGGTCGGCACGATGCCGGCGCGCCGGTGGTGGGACTACGACTGGCGCGCGCAGCACACGCCGGCCAGCATGAAGTTCGACCCGCGGCCGGGCGCGCCGCCCGGAAACGTCTGGTGGTCCGACAACTCCGGCGAGGCGAACGCATTCATCCATGGCTATGAGTCGCTGTGGATGCCCGCGTCGCTCTTCCGCGACCAGGACCGTCTCGCCGACGCGATGTACGAGAGCTCACGCCGGTTCGAGGTCCAGCTCCACTTCAACAAGGGGCTCGCCGGCGCGCCGGCGGAAGCCATCGCGGCGGCGCGCGACACGCCGGTGAACCCCGCGGTTCTCGACGCGTTCACGCTCGTCATCATCGCGACCGGCGCGCCGCACGCGAATCCCGGCATCGCCGGCCACGCGCCCGACGCGGCGAAGGCACGCGCCGACGCGGCGGCGATCTCCGCGGCGATGGAGAAGCTGCGCGCCGTCGTTCCGGAAGCCGCGTCGTACTCGAACGAAAGCAACTATTTCGAGCGCGGGTTCCAGAAGTCGTACTGGGGCACGAACCATCCGCGCCTCGCGGAGGCCAAGAAGAAGTACGACAGGGACGGGCTCTTCTTCGTCCACAACGGCGTCGGCAGCGACGAGTGGAGCAAGGACGGGTTCGAGAGGGTGGGTTAAGCGCGGACATTCCGACCCGGCGGCCGCAGGGCCGCCCCAACGCGCCGCTCCGGTTCCCGCGCGGAGCGAGCCCGAGCAACGGAGCTAGGGGTGACTTGTGATCGCGATGATCGTGATCTGGGCCTTGTCGGGGCCGTAACACCAGAAGACTCGGTATGCCGCCGGCGTCGCCTGTTCGGCGTAGACCTCGAACACGTCCTCGCCTATCGGCCCGGAGAGCGATTGAAACTTGTGGCTTCGAAGCCCCGGGTGTCTCGGATTCGATTCGAGAAGCGCCAGAGTCTTCCGAACGGCCTTGAGGCGCTTCGCCAGCCCTGCGTCTCGCTCCAGATCTTCTAGGTTCGCCCGGGCCTCCCTCGTGAAGAAGAGCGCGAAGCGCACCGCCGGCTACTTGAGATGCTTCTTGAACGACTTCTGGGCAACGCGCCCCGCCTTCGCATCCGCCAGACCGCGGCGAACGCGTCGAAGAGCCTTCTGATCCTCGTAGAGCCACCGCTCATCTGCAGGTATCTCGACAAACGGCTCGAGCACGATCCTTCCATCGGCCTGCCGCCGCGCTCGATAACTGCTGACCCCTTCGGCCAGCTTTCCCAATGTGATCCGGCCCTTGGCGTCGGGTCGTAGCCGGTAGCTGCCCTTGCTGTTCGGTTCTTCGCTCATTCGATCGGAAAGGGTAGCGCCTTGTGGGATATGTGTCAAGTGGGATATCCCACGGACCCAAAAGATGCGTAGCGGCACCTTGCGTTCGCCGCCGATCCATCGCGGGCGGCCTCATGGGCCGCCCGCAATCACGCCGCTCCTCGCTACTTGCTCGCCGCCGCGACCAGGTCCGCCGGGCTCACCGGTCCGATGGTGTCCGTGTCGGTGTGCCAGGCGATGAACATGCGGTACTCGAGGTTCGCGGCGAAACCGGTCTTGTGGCCGTGTTTCTTCGTGACCTCATCCACCTTGGCCTGTTGCGCCTCGGTCAGGTCCGGAGCGATCTGCATGTAGTCCCAGGCGTCCCCGTTCGTGTGCGCGTAGATCTGCGTCGCCGGCACTCCGGCTTCCTTGGCGATCGCTTCGTTTTCCGCGGCCCACTTCAGAAACTCGAGGTGCTTGCCGGGAGCGATTCGAACGAGCGTGACCCGCGCCGTCGGCGGCTTCATCTCCTGCTTGGCCATCTGCGCGCGGGCGGCGGGAGCTCCGAGGAAACCGAAAATCAGAAGCGCGGGAATCAGGCGGATCAAACGTCTCATGAGGACCTCCTTGGTGCACGGCACCTTCGTCGCGACAAGGGAAATGACAGACGGGCGGGCACACCGCCCGGCGAGATGACGTTCACTCCTCTTGAAGCGAAAAACTCACGCCCACTCTATCCGTCCTCGAAGACGACATCCGAACGGAATCGATCGTTAGTAAGTCCCAAACTCAACGGAACAAGCTATTGGACAGGCGTGGGATCGGACACACATGCTGTCTCTGTTCGTGTCTCTCCTGCGATGGCAGGGGTCTTGGCGGTGGTCGTCGTGAGCAAGGAGGATCAATCATGGTGGACGAAAAGGTTGGGTTGCATCCGGTGGGTACGGGAGTCGGAGCGGCCGGCGGAGCGGCCGGCGGCGCAGTCCTCGGAGCCGCCGTCGGTGGTCCCGTCGGGGCGGCCGTGGGAGCGGCGGTGGGCGGTGTAGCCGGAGCCGCGGGGGGACGCACGGCCGGTGAAGCGATCAAGCCGACCGGAAAGCCGATTTCTCAACCGGTCGGCACCGGACTCGGAACCGCGGGTGGCGCGGCGACCGGCGCGGTCGTTGGCGCGGCCCTGGGTGGTCCTGTCGGCGCGGTTGCGGGAGCCGCCGTGGGCGGTGTGGCCGGAGCCGTGGCGGGACACGCGGCTGGTGAAGTGGTCAATCCGACGCCGAAATTGGAGTTGGCGCCGAATCTCGACCGGAAATCCGTCCTCGGGTTGTGAGGGTCGAGCGATCTGAAAGGCAATTGGAGTAATTGATGGGTTCGCTTGGGGTCAGTCCTCGTGGCTGACCCCGAGCGCCTCCCCGCGGTCTTCCCAAAGAGAGCAGGCACTCTGATGTCCATGGAACCGGTTCACGCACTCGCGGGTCGAACGATTCGCCACTGGACCACCGACAGCCGGGAGTTCGTCGGGGAATTCCAGGAGGCGGCTCCGGCTCTGCCCTACACCGAACGGCATGACGGCGGCGATTTTCATCTCCTCGCATCGAAGCTCGGCCGGGTCAAGTCCGCGCTCGAGCGCCGCGTCAGCTGAAGTCTGATCCAGGCTGGTCCCCTCCTCGCCGCTGCTCCGGCGTCCCTTCACCGGGTGATGGGGCGTGCCTTCCCTTGCGCCTCCCATGCCGTTGACCCGCACGACCATTTCGTACTATTATGCGTACGGTGATGCGTACCATAGATTACCGATGACCGAGATCGCCCTCATGAAGGCCCGCGCGAAGCTCACCGGCTTGAGCCGTGAGCTTCAAAAGAATCCGAAGTCCGTCGTCCGAATCACACATCGGGGCAAGCCGGCGATGACGCTCATGTCCACCGAGCTGTACGAAACGCTCGTCGAGACTCTCGATGCTGTTTCCGATCAGGCGACGCTTGATGCCCTGCGGAAGAGCCTTCGGGACATCGAATCCGGCAGAGTCCACACCCTGGATGAGGTCGCGGCCCGACTCGGGCTGACTCGTTGAGCTCGTCGGGGCGCCACGAGGTCCTCTGGACGGAAACGGCGCTCGGGTTGCTCGAAGCGATCGGCGACCGAAGGATTCAGCAGCAACTGTTCGACACCTCGAAGAGGTTGGAGACCGACCCCGAGAAGCAGGGAAAGCCGCTGCGCGAAGACCTTCTGGGGTTTCGCAGCCTGCGTGTGATCGGCCAGCGCTACCGGATCATCTATTCAATCGAGCCCGGAGCCGGAACCGTCCACATCGTGGCGGCGGGGATTCGCCGCGAGGGCGCCCAGGACGACATCTATCAGCTGGCCCAAAAGCTGGTGCGGCTCGGCCTCGCGCCGCCATCTCGCCGTCGCAAGGTCGATTCCGGCGGGTCCGCGCCGAAAAAGAAGAAGTAGCCGGTCGCGGCAAGGGCGAGAGCTGTCATCCCGAGCTCGGCTGGCTCTGAGCCGGAAGGCGGCATTCCCGGCGAAAAAGCTCGGGATGACGCGCCATAGGGGCGGCCGCTAGCGACGGGCGAACCCGTCGTTTGTCGCGGCTCAGAAGCCGCTCGGTGCGTCGCGCTCTGGGAGCGCTCGGTGCGCGGCCGCCCGGCATGACAATCACCACTGCGCGAAATCATTGCGGGCGGGGACGAGCCCGCCCCAACACCCGAACGCGACCTTCGCAGGGGAAAAAGGAAAAGGCGGGGATCTGCCCCGCCTTTCTTCCTAGTCAGTGCAGGTTACGAACGCGGTACGAGGGCCGGCTTCAGCTCCTGGGAGAGCAGGGAAACCGATTGCTGGTCCGGGGTGAGCGTCTCGTGGTCCACGATCGAGGTCCGGCTTCGAGTCCGCGTGCGCGTTCGCCTGCGTCGGAGCAGGGTCATGCCGGCGAACAGAGCGATGACGGCGAGAGCGACGAGGATCCAGCCGCCGGTCCCCATCCGCCTTTTCAAGACTGTTCCCTCAGGATTCTCGACGCCCGACGTTTCCAATGGTGCCGGCGGGGGCGCGACGCTCGCCGCTGCCACCGTGCTCGCCGCGGCGCCAGGAGGAGGCGGCGTGTTCCCGGTCGTGTCAACGGCCGCCGCGCTCACCGCGATTCCGGCCGCTTCGGCGGAGTCCGCTTCCTGGGTCGCGGGCTTCTCCGCCGGCTTCTTGACGGTCTTCTTCGTAACGCGCTTGGTGGTGACGACGCTGTCCGGCTGCTTCTCGAGCGCCGGCGGGTTCACGGCCGGCACTGCGACAAGGGGCTCGGGCTGGACGAGCGGAGGCGTGCTCGGGCTCGCAGGAACCGCCGGCTGGAGAGCTGGAGGGTCGGTCTGCGTGCCGGGTATCGCCGGCAGATCGGGGACGACGGTCACGACCGGCTCGGGCGCGACTGCCGGATCGCCGGGGACCGGCGGGACTGCGGGGACGGGGGTCACGACCACGGGAGCCGGTGACGGGGGCGGCGCACCGCCTTGCTGCGCGGAGGCGATTCCGACGACCGCCATCAGAAGAATCGACGCCAGGAACATCCGACAAGTGGTCCGCATGACTTCACTCCTTCACCGATTCAAGGTCGTGAGCGGAAGCGCCACGGTGCGGCGCTCTGCATTCTCGTCAACTTTGTTTTCGGTCGGGATTCGTCAGACGGATCTGGCGGAAGGCGAGCGAAGCGAGAACGAAACGAATGTATCACCGCTCGTCGGCAGTCTTTGAACGTTAGAAAGATCGAAGATGATCGGTCTGAGGCCTTCTCCGCGGCCGGCGGCCGCGCGTTGTGAGGGAGCCCGGATAGGATTGACGCTGCGATGCGCGAGTACCTCGCGGCGATCGACCAGGGAACCACGGGCACGCGCTGCATTCTGTTCGATCCGGAAGGGCGTCCCGCCGCCTCGGCCTACCGCGAGCACCGGCAGATCTTTCCGCGGCCCGGTTGGGTGGAGCACGATCCGATCGAGATTCGGGAGCGCGTCGAGGAAGTGGCAGCGGAGGCGCTGCGGATCGCGGCGCCTGGACGCGTGCTCGCGATCGGGATCACCAACCAGCGTGAGACCGTCGTGGCCTGGGACGCGCGAGACGGCCGGCCCGCCGCCAACGCGATCGTATGGCAGGACACGCGAACGGCGCCGGAGTGCCGCACCGCGATCGAGCGGGGATGGGAAGAAGAGGTGCGTTCTCGCACGGGGCTGCCGATCTCGACCTATTTCTCGGCGACCAAGATCCGATGGCTGCTGGAAAACGTCCGCGGGCTCCGCGAGCTTTCCGGCTCCGGGCATCTGCTGCTGGGCACGATCGACACCTGGATCATCTGGAACCTGACCGGCGGGTCGCGCGGAGGCGCGCACGTGACGGACCCGACCAACGCGTCGCGCACGCTCTTGTGCAATCTCGCGGATCTCCAGTGGGACCCATATCTTCTGGACCGGTTCGGCGTGCCGCGGGAGGCGTTACCGGCAATCCGGCCGTCCATTGCCCGCGAACCCTACGGTCACACGCTCCCGGACGGCCCGTTTGGCGCGCGCGTGCCTGTCTGCGGCGACCTGGGAGATCAGCAGGCCGCGCTCGCCGGGCAGGGCTGCTTCGCGGCGGGCGAGGCAAAGAACACATACGGAACCGGATCGTTCCTGCTCGAGCACGTCGGCGAGAGACCGGTCCGAAGCTCCTTTGGTCTGCTCTCGACGGCGGCCTGTGCCGCTCCCGGAGAGCGGGCCTATGCGCTCGAGGGCTCGGTCGCGGTCGCCGGCGCGGCCGTGCAATGGCTTCGGGACAATCTGGGCTTGATCGGCAGCGCCGCCGAGACCGAGACGATCGCCGAAAGCGTGCCGGATTCGGGAGGCGTCTACTTCGTGCCGGCATTTTCGGGTCTCTTCGCGCCGTATTGGGACATGAAGGCGCGTGGAGCGATCGTGGGCCTGACGCACCATGCCGGCCGCGCCCATCTCGTGCGAGCCACGCTCGAGGCGATCTGCTTTCAGAGCCGGGAGGTTGCCGACGCGATGGCGGCGGACAGCGCAAGGCCATTCACCGCCCTGAAGGTGGACGGCGGAGCCACGTCGAACAATTTTCTGATGCAGCTCCAGGCCGATGTGCTCGGCGTCCCGGTGGTTCGCCCGGTCGTGCGCGAGACGACGGCGCTCGGCGCGGCCTACGCGGCCGGCCTCGCCGCAGGCGTCTTCGAGTCCACGGATCAGCTGCGGCGGCTCTGGAAGGCCGATCGAACATTCGAGCCGCGTTGGGACGAGGACCGTCGGGAATCGGCCTTTGCCGGCTGGAAGCGCGCGGTCGAGCGCACGCGGGGTTGAGACTCCGCCTGTGTAGGGGCGGCCCTCGCGGCCGCCCGCATCCGCCGGTCAGAGCGATGCGGACGACTCGGCAGGCCCTGAGCCTCGAGCCCCTACGCTCCCGTCATACTCTTCCCCCATGCGCCGACTTCTTCTCGCCGCCGCTGCCCTCTCGCTCGCCTCCCTCTCCCTCGCCGCCGACGACGACCTCGAGCGCTCGGTCACCCTCATGGCGAAGGTCGGCAGCGCCACCTCGCCGTCCTTCTCCCCCGACGGCAAACGCATCGCGTACGTCACGAACCTCTCCGGCCTCCCGCAGGTCTGGCTAGTGGATGCCGACGTCGCCAGTGGCTATCCGCAGCTCGTCACCGCGTTCGACGATCCCGTCGGCGCCGTCGCACTGGTCGCCCGACGGCGCGTGGCTCGCGTTCTCGCTCGCGCCGGGCGGCGGCATGAACGAGCAGGTCTATCTCGTCCATCCAGACGGCACCGGCATGAAGCGCCTGACGAGCGGCGACAAGGAGACCAACCGCCTCGGGCCCTGGTCCTACGACGGCTCGCTCCTCGTCCTCGGCTCGAACCTGCGCAGCGCCGATGCGATCGACTCGTACGTCTACGACGTCGCCGCCGGGGTGCCGCGCCTCGTCACGCAGAACCGCGGCATCGGCGAGTTCGCGGACCTGACGCGCGACAAGAAGCTCGCGCTCCTGAATCGCCTCGTCAACCGCGGCGACAACAATCTCTTTGCGGTCGATCTCGCGACCGGCAAGGAGACCCTGCTGACGCCGCACGAGGGCCCGGGCTCCTTCGACGGCGTGTTCTCGAAGGACGGCCGCGCCGTCTATCTGGCGAACCAATGGCGGCCGCGACCTCACGGCGTTCGCGCGACTCGAGCTATCACGGCCACCGGCGCTCCCGGCCGGACCGCGATCCTCGCCGAGCGTCCGGACGCCGAACTGTCTGGCTTCGAGCTCGACGACGCCGGCACGAAGGCGGCGCTCGTCTGGAACGTCGCCGGCCGGAGCGAGCTCGAGATCTTCGATCTCGCGAGCGGAAAGGCGATCGTCGCATCCGAAGCTCCCTGCGGAGACCGCCTTCGGCCTCGACTTTTCGCGCGACGGCAAGTCGCTCGCGATGGCCTGCACCGGCGCGGCGATGCCCGCGGACGTCTGGGTCATGGACGTCGCGAGCGGCGCCTTCCGGCAGATCACGAAGAGCCCGCACGCCGGCGTCGATCTGTCGCGCCTCGTGCGTCCGGAGCTCCTCCGCTTCAAGGCGCACGACGGGCTCGAGCTCTCGGGCTGGCTCTACAAACCAGCGGCCGGCGCCGCGCCCTTCCCGACCGTCCTCTCCTTCCACGGCGGACCGGAAGGACAAGAACGTCCGTTTTTCAATGCCCAGTACCAGGCGCTCCTCTCGCGAGGCATCGCGGTCTTCGCGCCGAACGTGCGCGGATCAAACGGGTTCGGCAAGAAGTTCGTCAACCTCGACAACGGCGCGCTGCGCGTCGAGGGCGTCAGGGACATCAAGGACTGCGTGGACGCCGTCGTGAAATCCGGCGCCGCCGACCCGAAACGCATCGGCATCATGGGCGGCTCCTACGGCGGGTACATGGTGATGGCCGGCCTGACCGAATACCCGGATCTCTTCGCGGCCGGAGCGGACCTCTTCGGAGTCGTCAACTTCGAGACCTTCTTCAAGCACACCGAGCCCTGGATGGCCGCGATCTCCAAGATCGAGTACGGCGATCCCGACAAGGAAGCGGACATGCTGCGGCGCCTCTCGCCGATCCACAAGGTGGACCGCGTCACCGCGCCGACGATCGTCCTCCACGGCGCCAACGACACCAACGTCCCGGTCGTCGAAGCGGAGCAGGTCGTGGACAGCCTCAAGAAGCGCGGCGTGCCGGTCGAGTACGTCCTCTTTCCCGACGAGGGCCACGGTTTCCGCAAGACGCCGAACCGCATCAAGTCGGCGGTGGCGGTCACGAAGTGGTTCGAGAAGTATTTGAAGGCGGCCGTGTAGGGGCGGGGCTTGCCCCCGCCCCCGCATGACGGGCGGCCACGAGGGCCGCCCCTACCCTCTCCGCTCCCGGCATCGTTCTTGCTGCTCCCCTAAGTGGCGAAGCCCGCCCTTCCGGCGCGGCAGGAGGCGAGAGACGACACTCCCCGAATTCGCGACCACGGTTTCCTTTAGCACCCGGCCCCGCGCGCCGCCCAGCCCCATCAGTATCCGGGAACCTCACCCAAGGAGAATCCAATGGCAAGAACCCTATCCATCGCCGCCATCGGCCGCGCTTTGCGCGCGCCGGCCAGTCGGCAAGCACTCGAGGCTCCTGGGCACGACGAGGCCATCCCGCAGGCGGCCGTGCCGCATAGGCCGGCGCCGAAGAAGATCGAATTTCACTGCGGCCGTCGTGCCGCAAGGAGCTAACCCATGGAACGCAGAATGAAAGACCCCAAGGCAGTCTCGGGCGCCGTGCAGGCGATGCTCGATCTCGAGAAGCACCTCGAGCAAACCGGCCTCGACCCGGCTCTGAAGAACCTCGTGTACCTGCGGGCTTCGCAGGTCAACGGCTGCGCCTACTGCATCGACATGCACTGGAAGGACCTGCGGCAAGACGGCGAAGGCGAGCAGCGCCTCTACGGCCTCGATGCCTGGCGCGAGTCTCCCTACTACACCGACCGCGAGCGGGCCGCACTGGCGTGGACCGAAGCCGTGACGCGCGTGACAGACGGGCACGTGCCCGATGAAGTGTTCGAGGAGGCTCGCCGCCACTTCACCGACGCCGAGCTCGTCGGCCTGACGCTCTGCGTCGTCGCCATCAACGGCTGGAATCGGCTCAATATCGCGTTCCGCACGCCGGCCGGGACCTACCAGCCCGCCAAGCAGCGGCCCCGGGTCTCCGCACCGGCTCGCGAGGGCCGGCCGAGCGACTCGCCGCGCGCCACACACTAAGAGGCAGCGCGGCTCTTCCTCCTCTTCCCTCTGGCGGCCGCCCTCCCTCGTAGGGGCGGGGCTCGTCCCCGCCCTCCGGATTCCGGGCGGCCGCGAGGGCCGCCCCTACGCCAACCGGTGTTGCGCCTTGCAGGGGCGGGGCTTGTCCCCGCCCCACATGGGCGGCCGCGAGTGCCGCCCCTACGCCAACCGGTGTTGCGCCTTGCAGGGGCGGGGCTCGTCCCCGCCCTCCGGATTCCGGGCGGCCGCGAGGGCCGCCCCTACGCTAACCGTGTTGCGCCTTGCAGGGGCGGGGCTTGTCCCCGCCCCACATGACGGGCGGCCGCGAGGGTCGTCCCTACGTCAGGCCGAAGGCGTGACCTCGAACCCCGCCGCGACAAAGTGGCGATCGAAGGTGAACGCTCGCTCCAGCCGATGACGGCGCATGAGAACGAACGAAACACAGTCCGTGAAGCTCACGCGTTGGTCGGCGAACTTCGCGAACAACTCCACGGCCTTGAACTCATCGTCGGCGTCGGGCCGAAGCACCGTCAAGGCCTTCGAGCCGAGCAGCGCTCGGGCCCGATCGGCCGCGAACGCGTAGGACGCCCGCCGCCCGAGCAGCGTAAAGGTCTCGTCGAGGACGAAGCTGCTCGTGAGACAGCGGCTTCCGGTCCGATCGATCTCCGCCCACGCCCGCTTCGCTCGCCGATGTTCCGCGTCATGCCGAATGTAACGAGCGACGAAGGCGCCCGTGTCGACGAAGATCACTCTTTCTCGTCGTAGAGGTACTTGTCGTGTCGAGTCGACAGGTCGCGGGGCGCCGGCCCGTCGAAGACGACGTCGGCGAAAAGAGGATCCGGGCCGGCCTCGTACCGGACGTCGGGCACCGCGGCGTCGAGAGACTCGCGGATCAATTCGCCGAGCGACACCCCACGCTGCCTGGCACGGGAGATGGCGCGCCGGCGGAGATCTTCCGGGAGCATGATCGTCGTCCGCTTCATCGCCCGGGCACTCATGACACCGCCATAATATGGAGCCATATGACTCTTGTCAACGGTCGCCCCGGGGGCTCTGCCTTACGCCGCCGCTTTCGGCCAGCACATCTGAACCCACAACTCGATGGTCAGGTCGTGCTTCTTCTCTCCCGAGGCGAGATTCGGCCTGTACTCGGTCACGTATCGCTCGCGGAGCTTCGCTTCGTTGATGAATCCCGAGCTCGCGAGCGCTTGAATGTCCTGGCGGTCCTTGTCGCTGTTTCGTTCCAACTTTGTGAGCGCGAGGTCATGCACTTCCAGAGCGAAAACGCCGAGATTGTGAAGGCTGAGATCGAGACACATCGGAATCAGTCGCGATTCATAAGCCTCTGGATGCATCACAAAGGGAACAGGCTGCAGGTAGACCTTGTAGCGGCGCTGGAGATCAGACCCAATTCCGCCGATGCGCTGAAGATCCTTCAGCTTGTCGCCGGGAACCGACGCCAGAACATCCAGATCCGACGTCTCCCTGGACAATCCGTAGAGCAGGGTGACGACGAAACCGCCGAAGCAGTGAATCTGAACCGGTTGCTCGAGCCTTTCGTCGAGCGCCCGTAGAAATGACTTCCAGGGCTCCGCAGTTGTCGCCATTCTCACGTCAAGCGTAGGGCAGCTCCTGCGGCTCCATCCCGGCAAGCACGTTCCAGTGCCGGGCCTCTGCCGAACGGTGATGGCGCAACCACTCTCGCTCGGCTGTCGGCATTGAGTCGCGGCCCAGAGTCGTCTCGGCAACCAGACGAGCCCCCTCCAGATCTTCCTCGACGCGCTTGAGCTTCCGGGCGGCCGCTGTCTTGAGCTGCCGCTCACCCAGCCTTCGTGCGACGTTGACGAGAAATCCCAACCTGTTTTGGAGGTTTCGCCGCTTTGCATGATCCAGAAGCCAGTTCCAATCGAGATCCGGGAATTGCTCGAGAACCCAGGGCAACGCTTCCGCCACACGCCCATCCAGGTTCCTCTCAGACAAAGCGTCGAGGGCGACAACTGCCGGGTTTGCGAGCGAACTCTTGCGCAGATGGCTGTAGCCCGGGTAGCCGAGGGCCGCGAGCTGATTTGGAAGTTGCGACGCCTTTGTCCTCGGCGGCTCGACAGGCGGAGGGAGTGAAGTGGGAGAAAGCTGGTACAGCCTTGTCGCCGCGAGCGCCACTCTGGCTGTAACTGCCCGGCTGCCTCGTTCAAGCTGGGAAAGATAGGGCTGCGAAAGACCCAGCCTCGCCGAGGCCACGACCTGCGTGAGTTTGGCCGCCAGTCGTCCCTGCTCTTAGTTCTGAACCACTCATGCCCTGCTCCTCGAGGGAAGAAAATATAACATGAGTTGCAATATTTCTTCGACGCGCCGCCGGCCGCATGTCGTATGATCAATAGTATGATCATACCGAGATGCCAGCCGCGCGCGTGACCGTGACGCTTCCTCCCGAGCTCGTCGAAGAGATCGATCGGCGAGAGCGCAACCGCAGCCGCTTCGTCCTCGAAGCGGTCCGCCGCGAGGTGACCCGGCGGCGCCGGGAAGAGCTGCGCCGTTCGCTGGCTCATCCGCACTCCGAAGCGCAGGAGCTCGCCGATGTGGGCCTGGACGATTGGGGTAGAGGGTCGAAGCCAGGCGACTCCGCCGAGCTTCTGGACTCGAGCGCCGGAAAGCCGGTGCGGTGGGTTGCGGGAAAGGGTTGGGTCGAGGCGAAGCGGTGAAGCTCAGCCGAGGCACCGTCGCTCTCGTGGGGCTCGATCCGACGCGGGGCCACGAGCAGCGCGGCACGCGTCCCTGCGTCATCGTCAGCGACGCGGAGGTCATCGCCGACCAGAGATTCCCGCTCGTTGCCGTCGTTCCGATCAGCACGGCCGCCGGCGAGGGCGCCCTCTACCCTCCCCTCTCGCCCGGATCGAGCGGCTTGCGCAAGGTGTCCTTTGCGCTCGTGGATCAGATCCGCTCCGTCGACAAGCGGAGGATCCAGAGAGTCTTCGGGAGCGTCTCTCGCTCGGAGATCGCCGCGATTGACGAGGGTCTCGCCCTGTTTCTGGGGCTCGGCTAGAGCCGACCTCTCTGCGGGTCGTCCCGAGGGGGACCTAACTCATTCCCGCCTCGCCGCCCCTGTCCTCTGGTCCGGCGGCGTCGCCCCGCTTCCTTCGGCTCTCGCAGCGACAGCCGCACCTCGCTCCCGCTGGCTGCCGCCCATGCCCGCATGAAGCCAACCGTTGGATTGCTCCCCCAGCGCTCCGCCTGCGCCACCGATTGTTGCGAGACTCTCAGGCGCCCCGCCAGCTCCGCCTGAGTCAATCCGGCGAGCTCCCGTGAGGCCCTGAGCAAGTATCCCGCAGGCTCCTGCTCCCAGGCCGGCAACTTTCCCCAGCTCCTCAGCGCCTTCCATTCCGCATAAGACCGCGGCTTGCGCCGGAGCAGCCCGGAAGGAAGCTCCGCGATGAGCCTGCCCTTGGGTGACGCGTAGGTCTTCACGGGACCTCCCTTGCCCATTGTTCGAGCTCCTCTGGCGAAGGAGATCGCTCGATTGCGCTCTTGGCGAACGATCGGAGTTTCTCGTATCCCTCTACCAGTTTGCGCCGCTGTGCGAGCGCCTCGAGCCGCCTGAGATCGAGCTTGCCCTCTTGAGCCTGCCAGATCAGAAACGCGCTTGCTCCGTCAGTCGTCGATTTCCAGAACTGCCACGCTGCAAGCCGATCCACGATCATGTCTTCGGGGCTCAGAGTGAGCACGGCCGTGCCATCGACGTCGAGCATCGCGGTTCGCTCGTCCGGACCAATCTGACTGCCAGGGAACTCCACGAAAAGCTCTTCCTTTCCATGAATCCAGTGACGTCCTTCCCGACGAAAGCCCGCCTCCTTCAGGGCGGCCGATACTCCTGCGGGCACGCCTCCCACGAAGTCGAGATCCCCCGTTGTGTAGGCGCCCCCCGTGTACAGCTCGACCGCCGCTCCCCCCACGAGAATTGGGGGAGCCGACGTATAGAGGCTCTGGATCCAGGCGGCGACCGCCGCGGTGCGCCTCGGGCCCTCGGGAAGTCGTAACGCCTCGGCGAGCGTAGGACTCTCCACCTTCACAATATATACATTGTAACTGATCTCCGGAAGGCCGATCGGGGCGTGGCGTCAGGCTCTTAGCCCGAGCTTGGCAGGCTACGCACCAAGCCCCCGCCTAACGCCGTGTTGGCAACGTGTATACACGGCGTTATAGTTGCCATCCAAGCTGGATGCATGGATGGAGGCAATCATGGCGGCCACAGCTACTCGAACCAAAGTCATCAACCTGCGAACGAGTGAAGCCACTCGCGCGTTGATCGATCGCGCTGCCGAGGCGTTGGGGAAGGATCGCACCGAGTTCATGCTGGATGCGGCCACTCGCGAGGCCCGGTCGGTTTTGTTGGATCGCCGGCTTTTTCTGCTCGACCCGGCCGCTTTCCAGCGGTTTGCTGAGGCGCTTGATGCGCCGACTGCGGACAACCCGCGCCTTCGTCAACTCCTCGCCAAGCGGGCTCCTTGGGAGCGATGAGCCGTGCGATCAGGTCTCCGCAGCACCTCACGAGCGAACATGACGTCTCAGATTTCGATTGCGGCGTTCCTGAACTAGACAACTGGCTAAGACATCGGGCTCTCCAGAACGAGGCCTCGGGCGCCTCGCGCACATTCGTAATAATCGACGATAGACGCGTAGTCGGCTACTACGCATTGGCAACGGGTGCAGTCTCCCAGGTTCAAGCAACGGGACGCGTACGGCGCAACATGCCCGAACCCATCCCGGTGATGCTGCTTGCTCGGCTCGCGGTCGATCGCACGTATCAAGGAAGGGGTCTGGGCGTTGCCCTGCTGAAGGATGCTCTTCTTCGAACGCTACAGGCTTCCGAAATCGCTGGCATCCGCGCGGTTCTATTGCATGCGGTCTCCGAATCCAGCAAGAGCTTCTACATTCATCACGGTTTCGCCGAGTCGCCGATTGATCCGATGACGATGATGATCTCGCTGGCGGATCTCGATAAAGCTCTTGGTGGCTAGAAACGTGCCTTAGCCAGTCTCGGGACTCCTTCGTCAGCCATCCCCACGGCCGCTCTCCTCTTCAATACCCTTAGCGTGGCCCCACGTTGGACAGAAGGCATCCGAGCCGCCGCCCCCTCGCCCGGCGGGAGAGGGTTGGGGGTGAGGAGCTACAGAACCTTCTCGAGATCGGCCTTGCTGATATCGCAGTCCCGAAGGATCCGAGAGAGGAGCCCAGGACCAATCGTCTCGCCTGCGTGCACCGGGACTACCGTCGCTCGTCCATCAAGATGGCGCACGAAGTGATGACTGCCGCGTGTTCTGATGACCTGAAACCCCAGTGACGAGAGTGCCGACAGAAGCTGCTTGCCGGTGAGGTTCGGCAGCTTTGGCATCAGGCAAGAGTCAGGCGTTGCACCCCGATGAACTCGAGACCTTCTATGTCCTGTCCCTGAACTGTGAGACAGAGCTCGGCCGCCTCGCGGATACGCTCCATCAGATCGTCAAGGGACTTCGCCTGGGTATGGCAACCCTTGAGTTCCGGGATCGAGGCTACGTAGTAGCCATCTCGGTCCCGCTCCACGACGACGTTGAATTCCTTCTTCATGCTTGAACGTCAATTCTACGCCTGAACAGCCGGCGTGGGCAGCGAGGCGTGGTGAGAGCGGGTCGAGAGGGTCGCGAGGATCCGCACCCTTGTAAATCAGAGGCGACTTTCTTTCAAAGCCCCGGGCGCTTTGCAAGGACTCTTCCGCTTTCGTCCGGGCGTAGGGGCGGCCCTTGCGGCCGCCCAGATCCGGCGGTCATCCCTAGCTGACCCGTCCGCGGGTTCGTCCCCAGAAGGTCCGCGGCGAGGGAAGAGCTGTTATCCCGAGCGATATCGCGAGGGATCCCGAGCTCGGCAGGCTCAGCGCCAAACAGCACTCCCCGGTGAGTGGGTCTTCTTCCCCCTCTCCCGGCGGGAGAGGGTCGGGGTGAGGGGCCTCTCTCCCGGCCAGACATCACTTGTCCTGTCACATGTGGGAACCTTCGCTCAGGCTCCCCCATGCACTTCCGCGCCTCGAACCCGTACGACTACTACCGCCCGAAGCCCTGCGCCCGCCGCGTCGCCCTGCGCCATCGGGGCGTGAAGGAGTCGCCTCGCACGGAATTCGACGACCTCCTCGCCAGGCTCGGCGCGAGCCACGAGGCGGACCATCTGGCCAGCCTCTCCGGCGTGAAGACGCTCGACGGCCTCGACGACGAATCGCAGGAGCGCGAGACTCTCGCCGCCATCCGGGCCGGCGTCCCCGCGATCTACCAGGCCCGCTTCCGCGTCTCGCTCGACCTCGACGGCGAACCGAGCGACCTCGTCGGCCTTCCCGACTTCCTGATTCGCGACGGCGACGGATACATCATCCGCGACTCCAAGCTCGCGCGAAGCGTCGAGGGGCGGCATCCCGAGATTGCCCTGCAGCTCCAGCTCTACGGCTGGCTCTACGAGCAGGTGGTCGGCAAGCCGCCCGCGGGACTCCAGGTCCACTCCGGTTCCGGCGATCTCATCGATGTGCCCTACGACGGCGGCAAAGCCGCCCTGGAATTCCTTCGGAAGCTCCGCCGGATGCGCCTCACTCCGGAGGACACCTACGAGCCCGTCGGCTGGTCGAAGTGCAGCGGCTGCGGCTACTTCGACCTCTGCTGGAAAGGGGCCGAGCAGGCCGACGACATCGCCCTCCTTCCGGCAGTGAGTCAGGCTCGCGCCATCGAGCTGCGCGGGCACGGAATCTCGACCATCCGGCAGGTGCCGGCAGCGATCGAGGATCCCGCCCTCCATGGCGTCTTCTACCAGGGAAAGAAGAAGCCAAGGCTTCGCGATTTCGCCGTCACCCTTCTCCGAAGCGCCGAGGCGCACGTCTCCGGAAAGCACGTCGTGATCTCGCCGCCGGAGCTCCCCGCCGCGCGCAACTTCGTCATGCTCGACCTCGAAGGGATGCCTCCGTGGCAGGACGATCTCGAGAAGGTCTACCTCTGGGGCATGAAGGTTTACGGGGAGAACCCCAGCGGCCATCTGCTCGCACAGGCCGGATTCGGCGCCGAGGGCGACCGGGAAGGGTGGTTCGCCTTCCTCCGCCTCGCCTCGAGCCTCCTTGCCGAGCACGGCGACCTCCCCTTCATCCACTGGGGCTCGTACGAGAAGACGAAACTGCAGATGTACATCGACCGCTTCGGCGACCCCGACGGCACCGCCGTCCGCATTCTCGGCCTGCTGGTGGACCTCCTCGCCGTCGTTCGCCGGTCCCTGGTCTTCCCCAGGCCGAGCCTGAGCCTCAAGGTCATCGAGAAGTACGTCGGCTTCGAGCGCAAGCTGCCCGAGTCAAACGGCGCCTGGGCCATGTGCCGCTACATCGAGGCCACCGAGACCTCCGACGCCGCCGGCCGAAAAGAGATCATGAGCCAGATCCTCGCCTACAACGAGGAAGACCTCGACGCGACCTGGGCGGTGCTGGATTGGGTTAGAGGGTTGGAGGCTTCGACGGCCTAGCCGATGAAACAGACATGCTCGCGCACCTCCGGATCCGGGCGCCGGGCCGGTTCGCTCGACCCTCAAGCGCAGACCGCGTGGCGCCGGCAATTGGAGATCATCCCCGGCAGACCTTTAAAACTCTCAGCCCGATGCTGAGCCAGGAGAGCCCAATCTCGGTAGGTATAATCGCAGCAGATTTCAGTGCGCCGCACATCGTCGTCCGTTCGCGATTCCGGAATCGAAGTAGCCGGCCTTTTCGCGGGGATCGGAGGCTTCGAGCTCGGTTTCAGGAGAGCGAGGCTGACTACGCGTCTCCTGTGCGAGATCGACGACGCGGCCACCGCGGTACTCGAAGAGCGCTTCCCTGGGGTACCTCTCCAGCGAGACGTCAAGTCACTCCGCTCCCTGCCTCGGTCAGTCGACGCGATCGTAGCCGGGTTCCCTTGCCAGGACTTAAGCCAGGCCGGGAAGACTGCCGGCATCTCGGGGGCACAATCGAGCCTAATGTCTCGGCGAGGTCTTTCGACTTCTCGAAAGGCGACGGATCCCATGGCTGGTTCTTGAAAACGTTCCGTTCATGCTGCAGTTGTCGAAAGGGCGAGCGCTTGCGCTGATACTCGATGAGCTTGAGCGTCTGGAGTACCGCTGGGCCTATAGAGTCGTCGACACTCTGGCGTTTGGGCTTCCCCAGAGGCGCCAGCGAGTCTTCCTCGTCGCGACACGCATCGGCGATCCACGGGGCGTACTCTTGGTCGACGATGCAGGGGAACCTCCGCCAAGGGTCCCTTCCTCGCGGACCGCATTCGGTTTCTATTGGACTGAGGGTATTCGCGGTTTAGGTTGGGCAGTCGACGCGGTCCCAACGCTAAAGGGCGGCTCTACCATCGGAATTCCGTCACCTCCGGGCGATCGTTCTGGCGTCCGGTGAAGTCGTGACGCCTGATATTCGCGACGCAGAGCGAATGCAGGGATTCCCGGCCAACTGGACGCTCCCCGCCGCAGGAGAGGGTCGACGAAGCTACAGATGGAAGCTGGTCGGGAATGCGGTGACGGTCGACGTGGCTGAGTGGTTGGGCTGACGGCTGATTTCGCCTGGCGAGTATGAAGGACGCTTAGATCTGGCCCTCGGGGTTGGGGACGAAGCGGCCCAGGGCAGCCTGGAATGTAGGTAAAGGCCGCTTTGCCTCGTCTGTATCACCCTGGCCCGTTCGACCGGTCGGGGTTCCCCCCTGAAGCGATTTCCTCCGTTTTGACCCCAAACTTCTATCGGAGAAGGCCACAGCCGGTTTCCTTTCGCGAACCCGGTCGGCCAGACTTCGTTTCCCACCCGGGTTCTTGAAAGCGGTCGGAGCGCATCTTGAGCGGGTTCGGCAAGAGAACCCGCCCTCCAAGACCTCTGCTATTGCGTGATCATGACTTCCGGTTCGCCCCGGGGAGGAACTTAGCGCCTTGATAGAGGCTGTGCCGGACCTTAGTGCACCATCCACCAATAAGTTCCCTCATGTGGCGAAGTGGTTCGCAGGAGTCACCGGCATTTCCCCCGAACAGGTTTTTGCGCCTACGCAAGCAAGCCCGGAAACTTGACGAAGTGTCTCCAGCAGCCGGGCAGTCTGTCCACCAAGAAGAGTCTGGGCATCGCGATCTTGGGAACGAAGGGGCACTTCGACCAATACGTCAAGGCATCGTCCAAGATCTCAGGCTCAGGACTGTATGGCGCGGTTGCCCTTTGCGCTCGCGTCGGAGAGGGAATCTGGTCGGTAGTTCACGTGACCGAGGTCGAGGGCGGTCCGTTTACCGCCCGCCTTCGCGAGTCCTTTCCGGACCTCAGCACGTCATCTCCTTCTAAAAGGCCGTCTGGCTCGGATGCTAAGAGTGCCTCCAACACCTGGTTGGAAATCACGAATAGGCCGACATCGGAGCGAACCTTCTTGCACCGAAGTCCGACGAGCATTGGAGCTTCACCCTACTAACGCGCGTCCAGGCAGGCGACGTGATCTATCACTACTCAACGGAGAGGGAAGCAATCGTGGGGGTGTCATGGGCTACCGGAAGGGCAGAGGTCTCCGAGATTGAATGGCCTGAGCGGCGAGCTGCCTGGAAGGTGCCACTTTCCGATTACTGTGAATTGGTCTCTCCGGTAACCCTCCAAGCGCTTCGTTCAAGGGAGGATGAGATTCGGGCGATCAAGCATCGCCTTGAGCAGATCGATCAAGCTCTCTACTTCCCGTTCGGGCTTTCCGAGAAGCAAGTTTGCGACCGCAGCAAGCCTACTTGACCCGCTTTCCGACCGAGCTCCTTGCTCTGTTCCCTCAGCTAACAGATCATCGTCTACCGATGGCCCCTCATTCCTCAGCCTCTGAGCTCTCTGGTCTTCCGGAGCTCTTCACTGAGTTCCTGGAGACCTGCTGGCGACAGGAAACGGGTAGGGATCATGCCCAGATGTATAGCCTGGCTCGGCAGGAAGCCGAGAGGAACTTTGAAGCCCTAAGACGTGACTACAACTCGGGCAAGGAGCTGGGAAATGAAGTATTGCTGAAGCTCTTGCCGCATCGACGTACTGAAGGCAATCGCGCTCTAGGACTGGGTTCATCCCGCAGTCGCGATAACGAAGGATGCGCGCCAGCTGTTCGAAGGCGCTGGTTGGGTTCGAGGTGATGACTGGCCTGTAGTCTACAGGAGGCTCTTCGAGTTCGTGATGCGATGCATCGAGGACCCGACAGCCCTCGACCATGAATGCGAAGACTTCGCGACTTTTCCGAGCGCCAAAGGCTTTCAGAGCGGAATGCTGTCTCCAATCCTAAGCGCATTGCGCCCCCAAGCCTTCCTCGTAGTGAACAGAAAGTCTCTCAGAGCGATAAACCATTGGTGTCACTTGTCGTTGTCTACTCGCCTTTCCGAATACCCCTCGGCGAACGCTGCGGGTCTGAGGCTGCTCTCCCAAGCCGGGGCGATTCTCTCGCCAGCGGACAGCGCGGACGCTCTGCCTTGTGACATGTTCGATTGTTTTTGTCATTGGCTCTGGGCGGAGAAGAAGTACTGGCAGGAAGACGGCGACGGTATCCATGAAGATTTCGCCCGGCCGCGGTGGAGAGCTATGGGACGACTGGCGCTCCGAAGGCTACGCGGCGATTGGATTCAGCGATCTTGGCTACCTCGCCGGAAACTCACGGCAGGAGTTTGACCTTCGCCAGAAGGATGCGTCAGTACGCAATCCCGATTGGGGTAAAGCCGGCCCTGTTCAGGCGTGGACACTTCGAGAGATTCCTGAAGGCTCCTTCCTGATAGCGAACCGAGGAACCTCCGAGATACTGGGCGTCGGGAAAGTGGTCGGACGGTACTACTTTGTCCCAGACAGCGAGTTGGGCGACAGACTTCCCGTCAAATGGTTCGCCACGACAGTCCGGTCGGTCGACCAACCTGGGTGGCGACGGACCCTCATGGGACTCGACAAGGAGGAGTTCGAGGAGCTCGTCGGTACTGATCTGAGCCTCTAATCCGAGCTCCGCGAATGCCTGGATCGGCCCCCACGTCACAGAGCGCACGCCAGCCAGAATACTCGTTGGCTGACTTTGAGACCCAGAACGGCGTCTCCTCAAGCGTCGCCGCCACTTGGCTGGCTGTTCTCAAGCGAAAGAAGCAGATCGTTTTTCAAGGCCCCCCCGGAAAGGGCAAGACGTTTCTCTCAATCAGACTCGCACGAGTGCTCGTCTCCGGAACGGAAGGGGATCGCGGATGTAGTTCAGTTTCATCCGTCCTATTCGTACGAAGATTTCATCCAAGGGATTCGGCCGGAAGTCGTCAGCCAAGGTTTGACCTATCGACTGGAGCCCGGGCGCTTTCTGAGCTTTTGCGCTCGGGCAAGTCAAGTCCCCCAAGCGCCGTGCGCACTAATCATCGACGAGCTAACAGGGCCAACTTCGCCAGGGTCTTTGGTGAGCTCATGATCTCTGGAGTACCGCACCGGGGCGATCCCGCTCGCTCAAGGCGGGACACCATTCCGGCTGCCCAAAACGTTTTCATCATCGGCACCATGAACACCGCCGACCGTTCTATAGCGAGAATGGATTACGCTTTGCGACGGCGATTCTCGTTCATCCGGCTTCGTCCCGACTACACGATCCTGCGTCAACACATTGAGCGAGACGGCCTTCCCGAAGGCCTTCCCGAGACGTTGCAAGAGATCAATCGCCTGATCCACGACCCGAATTACGAGTTGGGGATCGCTTATTTCTTGCGCGGGCCCCAACTATTAGTTGAGCTCCAGCAGATTTGGGAGGGCGAGATTGAGCCCTATCTCGAGGAGTTCGATACGATCAGCCGGCTAAGGTGGCTGAGTGGCGATGGCAGAGCTTGGTAACGAGAGGCGGACTTCGGTCCTGGGCTCGGTGATTGTGATCGAATTCGCCGAGGAGCAGGACTGCTTAGTCTCGCCCGGGGTCCTGTCTGAAGCCGCGGCGAAACGAATCGTCGCACTGCCAGGCCACCCGATCGAGCTAGAGCCACCGAGCTTCTTGAACAGCCAGCGTTTCGTTTTGCGCTCGACGGTATGCATCGGTGTGATACCGATCGATGAGAGCGTGACTCGCGAATTTCCCCGAAGGTTCCGGTCGCCAACGTATTTCGAATGCTCGAGCACGCCTACAGCTTGGAATCCTTCAAGATTCTCGAAGGCAAGAACCTGTCTGGCTCCCTGAGCTCCGTTTTTGAGAACCTGGCACTCATACTCGCCCGCCGGGTTCTTGACCGCGTCCGACAGGGGCTTCACCGTGATTACATCGAAGAGACCGACTCTCGGGTCGTGCCCCGCGGCCGGCTTCTGCTGGCCGAGTCGATCAGAGAGCTAATGGGCGGAACCGTCAGGCTGACGTGTACGTTCGAGGAACACACTGTAGATCTTGAGGACAATCGGATCTTAGGTTGGACCCTTCACCAGCTCGGTCGATTCCAATTTGAGCGACAGGAGGTTCGGCAAGCGGTGAGGGAGGCGAATCGAGCAGTAGCAGCCGCGATCGATGTGCGGCCTGTCGTGCCACGGACCTGCATCGGGCGCTTTTACGACAGGCTAAACGACGACTACCGCCCCCTTCACGGGCTGTGCCGGTTCTTCCTCGAACATTGCGGGCCCAGTGCCGACAAGGGTGATCGCGAATTTCTCCCATTCCGTCTGGACATGCCCAAGTTGTTCGAGGCCTTCGTCGAGCGGTGGCTCCGGGCCCACCTACCTCACGGGCTCCGTCTCGATAATCAGTTCGAGGCTCGACTCGACGAAGGCGGCCAATACGTCTTTAAGATCGATCTGATCATTTCGGACGCCGCATCGGGGAAGGCGTTAGCGGTTCTACACAAAGTACAAACGCGCCGCGAAGGCCTCGACTGAAGACCTGCAGCAGATCATCGCCTACTCAGCCCGGATGGAGGCGCCAGTAGCATTTCTTGTCTACCCTTCCACTGCGACTGAACGGCAGGAGTTCGCTCTGAAGGCAACGGCCCCATCCCGAGTCGTCACTACGATGTTTGATCTGGCGATCGAATCCGATGCGGCCGGTCACAGGTTTCTGGAGGAGGTGCTGACGGCGCTACCCAAGGCGGGCCGGGTGACCTAACTCGAAACCCGCACTCAGTCAGGCTCTTGAAGCAATCTGTTGAGCCGCCGCTTCACGCGGGCCAGCTGGTCGATTCCGGATTCCAAACCACGAAGGTTAGATACCCAAGACTTTGGAGGGCCGCTACCGCTCGGGTGTCTCGTCGGCGGTTCTCGTCAAACTTGGCGATCCAAGAAGGCTCGATTTCGACTCGGTGTCGTGCTCCGATGACTATCCTTTGTGTCTATGCCAAAAACAGCCGTGGACGAAGACAGCCCAGCGGCGACGACGATTGGCGATGTCAGGAGAGCCAGGGAAGTCTCGATTCGCAGGACGGTACGGAGTCCTAAGGAGTAGAGGAGAAGCCGGACGGCTCGCTCCGGTGTGGTTCCCTGCTGGCGAACTCGGGCCATCCGTCGCGATGTCTTGGCATCGAGATGCAGGAGGTGTGTGCCGACGCGTTTGGTTATGACTCGGTTAGGGTACTCGCGTATGCGACTAGTCACGGATTCACCCCGTCTTCGGTGACCCCCGGCCAGGCACACACGGCTAGCCTGAAGACTGAATGAGGCGGCCGAACACTTAGGACCCCTCTTCCCCCGCAGCGGCTGGCGTTGGCCCCGAGCTGTGCGTAGGACCAAGTTCATGACCAGTTGGCCTGCCTATTTCGGCATTCGCCGTCACGAATCTACTTCGGCAGGCCGGGCGTCCAGTCTAAGACTAGCTACTATCGGCCGTGCATCTCCTCGTCCACCGGAACCGCCAAGAGAACACTTCAAGACACATCGACCTCGTAGGGCGTTCGCACTCCGAGATCTCAGCCTAACCGAAAGTCCTTACTGGCGAAAAGCGGATTCGGCCCGGGCACCTCGGCGGTCGTGCCATTTATGCGAAGCAAGAAAGTCTCGGCGGCCGTCGCGCGACCAACGTGACTGGCTCCCCATCTACGGACGCTTGCTCCTTCCGCGACGGGGCGCTGCGGGGCGCCATGCAGATTTCCTTTCGGCCGGATTCTCTGGATGCGTGCGCGATCCGGTGGCCATCCGGGGAGGAACTGCCCGTCGGTACGGGAAATTTGCTCCAAACGCTGTCTCAGGTTTGCCGCCGGGTCGGGGGAAATACCGAGCACCCTCACCCCGACCCTCTCCCGTCACCGGGAGAGGGAGACGCCTACCGCGCCCCTCCCACCAGAAACAGATGCGACGTCATCCGCCGGCAGCTGTACGCGTGGCTCTTGCCGTCGTCGCTGATGGCGATGGGGGCGATCTGGAGGACGCCGGTCAGGTCCGCCGGGCCGAGGGTCTTGAAGAGCTCGCGGCGGCCGGTCGAGAGGTCGAGCCTCTCGACGCGGGCGGGCACGTCGGAGAAGGTGGCCACGAGGAGGGCCCGGCCGTCTGGCGTCCAGCGGATGACGGCGTCGTCGGGGTTGCCGCCCGGCACGTCGCGGCCGGCGCCGCCGCCGGCGCCGTCACGGGGATAGAGCTGCAGGCCCTTTCCCGCCGTGCGCACGACGACCTGGCGGCCGTCGGGTGACACGAAGCCTTCCGCCGTCCCCTCGGGTGTGACGGCGCGGGGCTTGCCGCCGTCGATCTCCTGGACGTAGCAGCGTCCGGCGCGCCCCCTCTCCTGGCCGCACGCGAGGACTCTCTTCCCGTCGGGAAAGAACGCCGCCAGAGTGTAGGCAACGAGGCCGCCCTGATCGAGCTTGCGCGGCTGGCCGGCGCCGGTCGGATAGATGAGGAGCTGCGCCGGATCGGTCTGGATGACGGAGAGCACGAACTTGCCGTCGCGCGAAATGTCGAACGCCAGGCCTTCGCCGAGCTTCACGACGGGCGATCCGTCGGTCTGGCGCAGGCAGGTCGCGTAGTTGGTGCCCATGGTTCCGCTCATCTCGGAGAAGAGCAGCGTCTTGCCGTCGGGCGTCAGCGCCCCGGTGTAGCTCAGGTCGAGCCAGGAGAGGTTGCGCTCGCGGTCCGCCCCGGGTGCGAGGACCTCGGTCTCCCGCCACTGGTCGTCCCGGCTCGCGATCCAGCGGCCGTCGGGGGCGACGTCGAGAATCGTCAGCCCGCCCGCGCTCTGGATCGCGGTGCGCCGCTTTCCGTCGAGGGCCACGGCGTAGATCTGGAAGTTGTTGTAGGCGGTGCCGGCGGAGAACATCACCTCGCTGCCGTCGGCCGACCAGGCGAGCCCTTCCTCTCCCCAGTAGCCGTCCGAGAGCGTCGTCTTCTTTCCCGCGAGATCCACGACGGCGACCGAGCCGCGGCGGCTCTCCGTCGATCTCGACTTCAACTACGTCGGCAAGCTCGAGACAGGGGCTTCGACCGAGCCGGGATGCGCTCTCGGAGAGGTACGAGCTGTTCAGGAAGGCGGGGTAGAGAATTTCAGCCGCGAGCTTCAACCGCGGGCGTACCGCGAAGGAGCCCCGCGATGCTTAGATCTTCATCAACGTCCGGCCAACGAATCCCCTCACCATTTCCGAGGATCTCCCAGTTAGCGAGCTGAGCCTGTGATGCATGGAGCAGCCGCGGATACCAAGCGAGCGGTACGGTGATCGTTCGGCCGTCTAGAAGGGAGACACTCAACTCGTTTTCAGCGACAGTTACGTCCTGAGCCAGCGGTCTTGTCTCAACGACTGAAGAACTCATTCCAAGCCTCTAGAAATCTCTTTTGGTCACGGCTAACGATACGCTCTATCTCACGCAGTTCCAAGGCCGAGAAGCGGCCCGATTCCGCAAGTGCCACGGGATCAAGCCAGAACTTTGCAAGCTTTCTCGTCACGCTGAACATGGACGTGGGCCCGTTCTCCTCCCTCATTGCTGTAGAAGAAGAAACGAAACGGCCCTTCGAAGGAGATCGTTGGCACGGCTGGCGGATTGTACGGCGCTCCGAAAAACCTTCACCCAACCCTCTCCCACGCGGACGAGGACGAGAGGGGAAGGCGGCATCGGTGGTGAGAAAGTTCGGGATCCCTCGTCGAGGACTCCTCGGGATGACAGCGTAACGGGCGGGGACGAGCCCCGCCCCTACGAAGCCGCGCGAGAAGGAAGAATCACCGCGCCCCTCCCACCAGAAACAGATGCGACGTCATCCTCCGGCAGCTGTACGCGTGGCTCTTGCCGTCGTCGCTGATGGCGATGGGGGCGATCTGGAGGACGCCGGTCAGGTCCGCCGGGCCGAGGGTCTTGAAGAGCTCGCGGCGGCCGGTCGAGAGGTCGAGCTTCTCGACGCGCGCGGGCACGTCGGAGACGCTGGCCACGAGGAGGGCCCGGCCGTCGGGCGTCCAGCGGATGACGGCGTCGTCGGGGTTGCCGCCCGGCACGTCGCGGCCGGCGCCGCCGCCGCTCCACGGGGATAGAGCTGCAGGCCCTTTCCCGCCGTGCGCACGACGACCTGGCGGCCGTCGGGTGACACGAAGCCTTCCGCCGTCCCCTCGGGTGTGACGGGGCGGGGCTTGCCGCCGTCGATCTCCTGGACGTAGCAGCGTCCGGCGCGCCCCCTCTCCTGGCCGCACGCGAGGACTCTCTTCCCGTCGGGAAAGAACGCCGCCAGAGTGTAGGCAACGAGGCCGCCCTGATCGAGCTTGCGCGGCTGGCCGGCGCCGGTCGGATAGATGAGGAGCTGCGCCGGATCGGTCTGGATGACGGAAAGCACGAACTTGCCGTCGCGCGAGATGTCGAACGCCAGGCCTTCGCCGAGCTTCACGACGGGCGATCCGTCGGTCTGGCGCAGGCAGGTCGCGTAGTTGGTGCCCATGGTTCCGCTCATCTCGGAGAAGAGCAGCGTCTTGCCGTCGGGCGTCAGCGCCCCGGTGTAGCTCAGGTCGAGCCAGGAGAGGTTGCGCTCGCGGTCCGCCCCGGGTGCGAGGACCTCGGTCTCCCGCCACTGGTCGTCCCGGCTCGCGATCCAGCGGCCGTCGGGGGCGACGTCGAGAATCGTCAGCCCGCCCGCGCTCTGGATCGCGGTGCGCCGCTTTCCGTCGAGGGCCACGGCGTAGATCTGGAAGTTGTTGTAGGCGGTGCCGGCGGAGAACATCACCTCGCTGCCGTCCGCCGACCAGGCGAGCCCTTCCTCTCCCCAGTAGCCGTCCGAGAGAGTCGTCTTCTTTCCCGCGAGATCCACGACGGCGACCGAGCCGCGGTCGTCGTACCGGATCGGATGCTCGAAGAAGGCGATGCGGTCGCCCTTGCGCGAGAAGCGCGGGTTGGAAAAGTAGCCCCCGGTCTCGGCCAGCACCTTGCCGGGCGGGAACTCGAGGCGGTCCTTTCCGTCGATGTCGTGGATGAGGGCGAGCTCCGACCCGTCGGGAGACCAGTCCACCTCGCGCACGCCTTCGGCGATCTCGCGCGGCGCGCCCCCTTCGAGCGGCATCCGCGCGAGCGTGCCCTCGAAGAGGCTGTGGCGCAGGTAGCGCGGCCGGGTCAGGATGGCGAGCTCACCCTTCGAGGAGACGGAGAGAAGGGTCATCCCGGGACGGCCTGTCGGCGCGGTGCCGGGATATTCGGGGCGCAGCGAGAAGACCTGGGGTGCGGCCCCGGCGGGCGCCGCGCTGTAGACGACCGTCTTGCCGTCGGGAGCGAAACGGGCGTTGAAGATCGGCTCCTGGCGGAAGGTGAGCTGGGAGAAGGTGAGGGCGGAGTCGTTCGAGGTCGCGGCCGCGGCGGCGGCGGATTTGCTGCGCTGTCCGATCCTGTAGGCGGCGGCGACGGCGATGAGGGCGAGGACGGCGGCGGCGGCGGGAAGGAGCCAGCGGCGGGAGGCGCCGGTCGGCGCGAAGCCGGCGGTCGCGGAGGTCGTGGCGCGGCCGGTTGCCGGAGACGTTGGAGAGCGCCTCGATTGCGAAGGCGACGTCGTGCGCGGAGTGGAAGCGCTGCTCGGGATTCTTCTCGAGGCAGTGGCGCACGATCCGCTCGAGGCCGGGCGGGATGTTCTGGTTGGTGACGGAGAGGTCCGGCGGGTCTTCCTTCAGGATCGCCGACATGGTGTCGGCCGCCGAGTCGCCGTGGAAGGCGCGCTGGCCCGCGAGCATCTCGTAGAGGATCGCGCCGAAGGAGAAGATGTCGCTGCGCGCGTCGGCGGGCTTGCCGCGGACCTGCTCGGGCGACATGTAGCCGAGCGTGCCCATGACGACGCCGGGCTCGGTGGCGGCGGGCGCGGTCGGGAGATTGGTGGACTGGTTCCGCTCCTCGGTGTGCGTCAGCTTGGCGAGGCCGAAGTCGAGGATCTTCACCCGGCCGTCGTTGGTGACGAAGATGTTCTCGGGCTTGAGGTCCCGGTGGACGATCCCCTTCTCGTGCGCGGCGGCGAGGCCGTGGACGATCTGGAGCGAGTAGTCGATCGCCTTGCGCGACGAGAGCTTGCCGCCGGCGAGGACCGCGCGGAGCGTCTCGCCTTCGAGGAGCTCCTGGACGACGTAGGGCGCGCCGTCGTGCTGGCCGATGTCGTGGACGGCGGTGATGTTGGGGTGGTTGAGGACGCCGGCGGCTTTCGCCTCCTGCTCGAAGCGGCGCAGGCGGTCGGCGTCGGCGGAGAAGGAGGCCGGGCAGGACCTTGATCGCCACGTCGCGGCCGAGGCGCGGGTCCTTCGCGCGGTAGACCTCCCCCATCCCTCCCGCGCCGATGGCGGAGAGGATCTCGTAGGGGCCGAGCCGGGAGCCGGGTGTCAGGGGCATGGAGTCGGGGGGATTGTATGGCGCGGAGGCGCGGACGTAGGGGCGGCCCTCGCGGCCGCCCGATCGCGGCGGGCGGGGGCAAGCCCCGCCCCTACGATGCGTCTGTCATCCCGAGGAGCCCTCGACGAGGGATCCGGAGCTTCCCCGCCGACGATGCCGCCGTCCGGGTCGAGAACGCGCCCTCTCCTTTGGCATCAGTAATGCACGCCCAAGCGGCTGGGACGCTCGGAGTGTTTGCGCAAAAAAGGAGCGTTTTATGGCGCGTCCGATTCTTCTTCTGCTGGTACTCATGACAGCTCTCGCCGCGGCCTGTGCTTCGACCGCGAGCGGGCCGCCTCTCGAGCCGGCTCGCGTGGCGGAAACCGAGGTCGCAATCCGCGCGGCCGAGAACGCGGGCGCGGCGGAGCGAGCCTCGGACCTGCTGACCCGCGCTCAGCAGGCGCTCGCGAACGCCAAGCAGGCATCGGCGCAGGGGAACGGCGCCGAGGCCCACGCACAGCTCGAGGAGGCGAATTCCTTCGCCGCCGCGGCGGAGGCCCGCGCCCGGGCGGAGAGCGCGCGCGCCGAAGCCGATCGCTTGAAGCAGCAGGCCGACGAGCTCGAGGCCAGGACCAAACAGCTTCGGGAGCAAGCCCAGGCGGAAGGGAAACCCCAATGAAACGCCTACTCGCTATCGCATCGCTCGCCGCCGGCGCTTTTCTGGTCGGGTGCGCGTCGGCACCACCGCCTCCCCCGGAGATCGCCCAAGCAAGACTCGCCATCGAGGACGCCCGAAACGCCGGCGCCGAACACATCTCGCCGCGCCTGTACGACGCCGCGAACGCTCACTTGAACGTCGCCCAGTCCACCTGGAACGAGCACAAGGATGCGCCGACCGCGGCGCACTGGGCCCGCCTGGCGGAAGGGGAAGCCCGCCACGCCCAGTACCGCTCCGAGACGCAGACGGCCGAGGACGCCGTGCGGCAGGAAAACGACCGGCTGTCGCGCAACCAGCTCGCCGTGCGGGACGCCGAGATCGCGCTGCTGCATGCCCGGGCCCGCACGGAAGCGGAGCGGCGCGCCGCGGAGGCGGAGGCCCGAGCCGCCGAGGAACGCCGGACGGCTGCGGAAGAGCTCGCGAGGCGGGAAGCCGCCGCTCGGGAGGCGGAGCGCCTTCGCGCCGAGGCGGATGAAAAGCTCGCCGCCCAGCAGGCCCAGGCGGAGCAGAACGCGCAGCAGACGCAGGCGGAGCGCGACCGCATCAACGCGGATCTCGAGAAGAGCCGTGCGGAGCTCGAGGAGACCCGCCGCGCCTCCGAGGAGGCGAAGAAGGCGGCGGTGGACTATCAGAAGCAGCTGGAGAATCAGCGGCAGGCGGATCAGGCCCGGCTCGCCGAGCTCGAGAAGGCCCGCGAAGGGCAGCAGCAGAGCGAGGAGGCGCTCCGACAGCAACTCGAGCAGCTGGCTCAGGTTCGGCAGGAAGAGCGCGGGTTGATCGTGACGCTGCCCGGCAACATCTATTTCGACGTCAACAAGTCCGACGTGAAGCCGGCAATGCGGGAACGTCTGACCGAGATCGGCCAGGCTCTCGCGAAGGCTCCCGACCGGCACATCCTCATCGAGGGACACACCGATTCGGACGGCTCTGCGAGCTACAACCTCGAGCTCTCGCGGCTGCGGGCCGAGGCGGTCCGGTCGGTTCTCGTGGGAGGCGGCGTGGCCGCCGACCGCGTCGAGACGCACGGCTACGGAGTGACTCGGCCCGTGGCGTCCAATGCCACCGCGAAAGGGAAAGCGGAGAACCGGCGAGTCGAGATCGTTCTCCAGGGAGGGACTGCGAAGCCGCCGCAGTAAACGATCCGGCGTCCGGCTCCCGGCCTGCCGAGTCCGGGATCCCTCGCTATCGCTCGGGATGACAACGCGTCCCAATTATCGGATCGAGATCACTCAGCGGCTGCTGCTCGAGCGCGATGGGCCGATGCTCGAGCACGGACTGCGAGAGTTCCACCGGCAGGGGCTTCTGGCCGTGCCGAGGCAGGAGAGCCATCAACCGAATCGGGAGTTCCTGGCTGAGCGGTACGAGATGTTTAGGAAGTCGGGGTAGGGATTTTCAGCCGAGGGCTTCAACCGCGGGCGTGCCGCGAAGGAGCCCTGCGATGCTCAGATCTTCATCAACGTCCGGCCAACGAATCCCCTCACCATTTCCGAGGATCTCCCAGTTAGCGAGTTGAGCCTGTGATGCATGGAGCAGCCGCGGATACCAAGCGAGCGGTACGGTGATCTTTCGGCCGTCTCGTAGCGAGACACTCAACTCGTTTTCACCGACAGCTACGTCCTGAGCCAGCGGTCTTGTCTCAACGACTGAAGAACTCATTCCATGCCTTTAGAAATCTCACTTGGTTCCGACTAACGATACGCTCGATGTCACGCAGTTCCAAGGCTGAGAAGCGGCCCGATTCCGCAAGTGCCACGGGATCAAGCCAAAACTTCGCAAGTTTCTCGTCACGCTGAACATGGACGTGGGCCCGTTCTCCTCCCTCATTGCTGTAGAAGAAGAAGCGAAGAGGCCCTTCGAGGGTGATTGTCGGCACGGTGTTTGGATTGTATGGCCGCCTGAAACCCCTTACCCCGACCCTCCGCCGTCACCGGGAGAGGGGGTAGGAGAGGCGGATGGGGAGAGGGGAAACTGCCCGGGGCCTGCCGAGTTCGGGATCCCTCGCTATCGCTCAGACGATATGGAAACGACCGGCTCGCGATCGCAAGATCGCGGGTTAGTACGCGGAGTACCAGAGCCGCATACGAAAGGAGCCGGTCATGGAGGAGGCTATCAGCCACGTAGGGATTGACGCGAGCAAGCGGACATTGGCGGTGGCAGTGCTGTACGCGGGGCGAGCGGGGTTGGTGGAGTTTTCGGTGCCCAACGAGGCGGCAGCGGTCAAGCGGATGGTCAGGAAGGTGAGTCGGGAGGCGTCAGGGCCTTTGGTTTTCTGCTACGAGGCGGGAGCGACGGGGTTTGTGTTGCAGCGGCAGATCGAGGCTTTGGGGAGTCGGTGTCTGGTGGTGGCGCCTTCGCTGATTCCGGTTCGGCCGGGGCATCGGATCAAGACGGACCGGAGGGATGCGCGCAAGTTGGCCGAGTTGTTGCGGGCGGGCCTTCTGACGGCGGTACGGCCGCCAAGTGAGAAGGAGGAATCGGTGCGGGATCTGGTGCGGTGTCGGGAGGATGTCCTGGAGGATCTGACTCGCTGCCGTCATCGGTTGAGCAAGATGCTGTTGCGGCGGGGTTACCTCTACCAGCAGGGGCAGGCCTGGACTTTGAGGCATCGCAGCTGGCTGAAGGGTCTGCAGTTTCCTGAGGCTACGGATCGGATCGTTCTGGAGGACTATCTACTGGCCATCGAGCAGCTGGAACGGCGTCTGGCAGCTCTGGATGGCGAGTTGCAGCTTCTGGCTCAAAGTGAGCCTTACCGTAGATGGGTCGGCGTCTTGGGCTGTTATCGGGGCATTGCCACGGTGACGGCGATGACGATCCTGACGGAGCTGCACGGCATCGAGCGGTTCCGCTTGCCGCGGCAGTTGATGGCTTACCTGGGACTGGTTCCCACCGAGTACAGCAGTTCCGAGAAGGTCGCTCGAGGCCGCATCACCAAGGCCGGCAATGCCCATGTGCGACGGGTTCTCATCGAGGCCGCTCACCACTACCGACACGGTCCTTCCCGCAGCAGAACCCTGGCCAGACGTCGAGAAGGACAACCGGCTTGGGCAATCGAACTGGCCGACAAGGCTCACCAGAGGCTCCATCGGCGCTTCCGCAGACTGCTCCTAAGGGGTAAGCCCTACGGCAAGATCATCGTTGCAATCGCCCGCGAACTGGTCGGCTTCCTCTGGGCCACACTCCAACGGCAAAACGTCCCGCTGCGTCAAGTCGCCTAAGACAACTCTCCACAATGGACACCTCCAGCAAGCGCAGGCGACGGATGGACCCAGGCACGAAAAGGAGAACGCGCGGGTCATCCCAGCGACAGGGACTTACCTCCCCAACTCGCGAGCTCAGGCTGCGTCCTCTCCCGACGAACAACCGTCATGCGGCTCTACCCTCACAGGCAACCCGCGAATATCAGGCTGACTCGTCGTCGAAGCGCCCTGACCCTCCGTCGCCTCGCTTGCTGGAGTCAACCCAACTACCCACCGCCAAACCTCCGCCACACTTGACTCCGGCCGTTTCCATATCGGGATGACAGCTTGAGAGAGCACGCACCCTGACCCTCTCCCCCGCAGACGCGGCGAGGTGAAATCTTCGCGACTCCCTCTCCCGGTGACGGGAGAGGGTCGGGGTGAGGGTCCCTTCCGGCTCAGAGCCTGCCGAGCTCGGGATGACGTCGACTCAATTTCCACTCCGGCGTGGTAGCTCGGGCTCCCTCGTCGCAGGCTCCTCGGGACGACCCGCGGTCGGGTCGGCTCGGGACGTCATCGCTGCCCACCTCGCAGGAAGTCAGCCCTTGTGGCGGACCCCTGTTTTCGAGCCACGAGGACGCCTTCTCCGGCTCCGCGCGCGACCGAGCTCCTTCTCGAATTCCTCGAACTTCGCCGAGGCGTCCTCGCCGGCGCTCCACGTTCGGATGAGCGGCATGCGCACACGATTCGAAAGGGCGATCTTCACGGCGACATTGAGGCTCTGCCGGTCGCCCCAGTGGTAGAAGGCCGCCAGCCGGTCCCGGCAGGAGTCGGTCGGAGAGATCGCCAGAACCCGGCCCCGGCCGATCTTCAGAGCGATCGGTTCGATCCGGACGTCGCGGCCGATCGAGAGCGGTCCCCTGGGGAACTCCACGAAGAAGTCGGTCTTCTTGTGAAAGTACTGAGACTCCCGCCGGCTAAACCCGATACTGGCCATCGCGTCGTCGAGCTGCCTTTGTCCGGGCGCGGACTGAATGATCAAATCCAGGTCTTCCGACATGTAGGCGCCGCCCGAATAAATTGACGCGCAGGCCCCGCCAACCAGGACCGCTCTGATTCCTGCGTTCTCGAGCGCCGAGCCCACGGCTTCGACGACATCTCGCAGGGACGATCGCGCGGTGAGAGTCACAGCCTCTTACCGGACCTTCGAGGCCTTCTCCGGAGTGCGGCGACAGCGCCGCGAAGTCGCTCGTCGATCTCGGCGAGACGACCGAGAAACGCGAGGAGCTCGCGACGGGCAAAGTAGCGGGGGTTGACGGTGGCGACACGCGTGCGGCCCACGCTCCGAACGCTCACCAGCCCGTCCCGCTCCAGGCTCAGGACCGCTTTCTGTATGACGGAATTGGGGACGCCGAGAAGTCTGGCCAGCTCGCGCGGGTAGGTCTGCTCGAGCAGGAAGAGAGCCACGAGGACTCGAGTCCTGCTCTGGGAGCCGAAAGGAGAAGTGACCTCCATAGGAGGTCATATGACCTCAAAAGTAGGCCAATGTCAAGAAAGCGAACACGCCCCCCTCAGCCTGACCCTCTCCCCCGCGGACGGGGGCGAGGGGAACTGAAGGGACTCCCTCTCCCGGTGACGGGAGAGGGTCGGGGTGAGGGTCCCTTCCGGCTCAGAGCCTGCCGAGCTCGGGATGACCGGCGCGCGCCCAGATCGTAAAGAACCGTATCGGCTTCTTCGCGCGGTATCTCAATCGTGCCCTTCGTTTCGATCCATCTCGTCCTTGACCGCGGCGAGTATCTCGACTTCGGCACGATCCTTCGCCCGGCCAGTCGCCTCCTTCATGCGAATGAGGTCCTCTATGGCGACGACTGGAACCCGCATCTTTCCGATTGAGAGGGCAGTTGCTCCGCCGATCAATTCTCCGAAGCCGGAAGTGCCGGCTGGCGTGCCAATGCAGTCGAGATTGCCGGCGGTTGTGGAGAACGTAAAGTGGTCGCCGGCGGCGAGTGTTTGCGGGTCCGGCCGAAAAGGGAGCCCCTTCGGGGCACCGCGTAAGGTTGCCTTCAGTTCAATGAGCGCGGCGGAGAGGGCAAGAAAATTCTTCCGATCGCGGGCGTAACAAATGTCGAGATCGTTCGTGACCGTCGTGGACCCCAGCAGCCGACCCGCGATGCCCCCGATGATTACGAACCGGACTCCATGAGAATGGAGAACTTGCAGCGCTCTCTCGGGGTCGAATGGGCGAGGGATCAAGATGAGTTCCGACTCGGGTGGATCTTCTCGAGATTCCGTGCCTCCTCGGTAGCGAGGTGAAGTCTCTCCGCAGGCGTGGACTTCAGGAGCTGACGAATGGCTCCTCGGTCGACGCCAAGACCACGCGCTGGAATTGCCTGGAGCTCGAAGCCGCAGACTTCGAGCAGCCTGTCGAGCGTCTCTACCCGAGGCGAGACTTTCGATTCTTCGATCCGGGAGATCGTTGCCTGAGTCACCCCGGCTCGACGGCCGAGCTCTCGCTGGCTCAGATTCGCTTTGCGACGTGCGTATCGGAGAATGCCAGATGCTTTCATACGATCTAGCATATCATTTTAATATTCTTAAAGATATTAAAGGATACGCTCTAGAACGCGGCGGCGAGCCCGTGGACGATCTGGACCTCACAGTCGTGACGCACAACATCCGGGAGATTTCGCGGGTGCCTCGTCTTCGTCTGGAGGATTGGCGGTAGGACCCCCGCTGACGGAGGCGAGAGGAAGGCCTCGATGCCATCCTCCGGCTCAGGGCCTGCCGAGATCGGGATCTCTCGCTGTCGCTCAGACGATATGGAAACGACCGGCTCGCGATCGCAAGATCGCGGGTTAGTACGCGGAGTACCAGAGCCGCATACGAAAGGAGCCGGTCATGGAGGAGGCTATCAGCCACGTAGGGATTGACGCGAGCAAGCGGACATTGGCGGTGGCAGTGCTGTACGCGGGGCGAGCGGGGTTGGTGGAGTTTTCGGTGCCCAACGAGGCGGCAGCGGTCAAGCGGATGGTCAGGAAGGTGAGTCGGGAGGCGTCAGGGCCTTTGGTTTTCTGCTACGAGGCGGGAGCGACGGGGTTTGTGTTGCAGCGGCAGATCGAGGCTTTGGGGAGTCGGTGTCTGGTGGTGGCGCCTTCGCTGATTCCGGTTCGGCCGGGGCATCGGATCAAGACGGACCGGAGGGATGCGCGCAAGTTGGCCGAGTTGTTGCGGGCGGGCCTTCTGACGGCGGTACGGCCGCCAAGTGAGAAGGAGGAATCGGTGCGGGATCTGGTGCGGTGTCGGGAGGATGTCCTGGAGGATCTGACTCGCTGCCGTCATCGGTTGAGCAAGATGCTGTTGCGGCGGGGTTACCTCTACCAGCAGGGGCAGGCCTGGACTTTGAGGCATCGCAGCTGGCTGAAGGGTCTGCAGTTTCCTGAGGCTACGGATCGGATCGTTCTGGAGGACTATCTACTGGCCATCGAGCAGCTGGAACGGCGTCTGGCAGCTCTGGATGGCGAGTTGCAGCTTCTGGCTCAAAGTGAGCCTTACCGTAGATGGGTCGGCGTCTTGGGCTGTTATCGGGGCATTGCCACGGTGACGGCGATGACGATCCTGACGGAGCTGCACGGCATCGAGCGGTTCCGCTTGCCGCGGCAGTTGATGGCTTACCTGGGACTGGTTCCCACCGAGTACAGCAGTTCCGAGAAGGTCGCTCGAGGCCGCATCACCAAGGCCGGCAATGCCCATGTGCGACGGGTTCTCATCGAGGCCGCTCACCACTACCGACACGGTCCTTCCCGCAGCAGAACCCTGGCCAGACGTCGAGAAGGACAACCGGCTTGGGCAATCGAACTGGCCGACAAGGCTCACCAGAGGCTCCATCGGCGCTTCCGCAGACTGCTCCTAAGGGGTAAGCCCTACGGCAAGATCATCGTTGCAATCGCCCGCGAACTGGTCGGCTTCCTCTGGGCCACACTCCAACGGCAAAACGTCCCGCTGCGTCAAGTCGCCTAAGACAACTCTCCACAATGGACACCTCCAGCAAGCGCAGGCGACGGATGGACCCAGGCACGAAAAGGAGAACGCGCGGGTCATCCCAGCGACAGGGACTTACCTCCCCAACTCGCGAGCTCAGGCTGCGTCCTCTCCCGACGAACAACCGTCATGCGGCTCTACCCTCACAGGCAACCCGCGAATATCAGGCTGACTCGTCGTCGAAGCGCCCTGACCCTCCGTCGCCTCGCTTGCTGGAGTCAACCCAACTACCCACCGCCAAACCTCCGCCACACTTGACTCCGGCCGTTTCCATATCGGGATGACAGCACGATGGGCGGGGACGCACCGAGCGCTCGCAGAGCGCGACAAGCGCCGGGTTCGCCCGGCGCTCACCCCCGCCCCTACGATTTCTCGGGACGTCAGCTCTAGGGACTCTCACCCCGGCCCTCTCCCGTCACCGGGAGAGGCGGAAGGCAAGGCACGACACGGCTCGAAGCCTTCCGAGTCCGGGATCCCCTCCCTATCGCTCGGGATGCCGGCTTGGGGGCGACCGCGAGGGCCGCCTATGAGTGGTGCAGTCTGGTTCACTCTGATGTAAGATCCCAGCATGGCTCAAACAGCGAAGATCATCCGTCAGAGCGTCAGTCTTCCCTCGACGGTTGCACGGCGCGTTCAGGCACTCGCGAAGCGCAAACGCACCAGCGCAAACCGGGTCCTGGTCGAACTGATCGAGTCCGGCCTCGAAGCTCGTGAGAGGGAGAAGCGGACCTTCTACGAGCTCGCGGATCGCCTGACGCGGGCCGACGACGACGCGGAGGCGAAGCGCATCAAGGAGCAGCTCGCAAGGCTCACGTTCGGCGACTAGTGCCTCGGATTCAGTGGACGAACCTGCCGCCCGCGCTCCGCGATCACCTTTTCGATCGGCTGCGAGAGCGGAAAATCTCCGTGGAGGATCTTTACCAGCTCAAGCTCTGGCGCGAGTCGGAGCCCGAGGCTCCCGAAGGCCCGTGGTTCCGCGACTTCGGTTCTTTCAAGATCTGCGGCGAGGGGAAGTACCCGAAGACCTTCCTGCTGCGCGGTCAGGCCGCGAGGGGACGAGAGATCTAGCCCCCTACCCTGACCCTCCTCCCGCGTAGCGGGCGAGGGGACTTGCCCCGCGAGGGCCGCTCCCTCTCTCCGCGTGTGTGTCGGAGGGGTCGGGGCTCGTCCCCGCCCGCGCCGACGTTGCCGGCCGCCTCACGGCTGCTTCTTCAACTGCGCCTCCCAGTTGGAGACGAGGACCACGCGCGGCGCTTCCGACTCGCCGGCGCTGTTGATGAGGAATCGCTTTCCGTCGGCGGCGACGTCGTAACCCGTGGAGAGCCGCGGTCCGACGAAGAGGTTCACCGGAAACAGGGGCTTGACGTCCTTCACGACGAACTGCGAGCCCTTGCCATCGACGGACGCGGCCATGAGCTGGCCGCCCAGCGAAACGAAGTAGAGGGTCTGCCCGTCGGCGCTCCAGCGCGGCTGAGCCCCGCTGTTGGCCGACACCTGCCACCGCGCTCCGCCTGACGGAAACGGCGTGACGTACACCTCGATCCGTCCCGACTGCTGCGACATGTAGGCGACCCAGCGGCCGTCGGGCGAGAACTGGCCGTTGCCGTCGAGGAAGGGAGACTCGACCAGCGGAAACGCCTTGTCGGGCGCGGCGAGCGGAAGCACCCAGATGTCGGCCGCGCCGATCGTGCCCTTGTCGAGCAGAACGTAGCGGCCGTCGGGCGACCAGTCCGTCGGCTCGATCCGAATGGGCGACTTGAAGATGACCTTCCTCTGGCCGGCGCCGTTGGCGGGGATCGTCCCCAGGATGTACTCGACTTCCGGCTTCTGAAAGCTCTCGCCCGTGGCGTAGAGGATCTCGGAGCCGTCCCGCGACCAGCAGGGCGAGACGATGACCTGCGCGTTCGTCGTCAGGCGCGTGCGCACCCCCCGGTCGAGCTCGTAGATCCAGAGGTCGTTGTTCGGATCGCCCATCACCAGGGACGCCCGGCGGTTGTCGGGCGACAGTCTCAAGGCATACGCCTCGCTTCGATCGCCGGCTGTCGCCAGCGGGCGGCCGGACATGTCGATCCAGGTGACCTGGCCGCCCGCCGACTCCCGCGAGGCCTCGTACGCGAGCACGCCGTTCTGAGACGCGGTGAACACGCCGCGCCAGATCCCGTAGTCGAAGTTCACGTCGCTCGCGACGCGCACGGACTCGCCCGTCGATGCGAGGCGTCCGGCGTCGAAGGGCGACGCCATCAGGTTCGCGTCGCGAACCGACAGCAGGTAGCCGGGGACGTACTGCGCGCTCCCGTACGACGGCATCACGCGTTTGGGCTCGCCGCCGTCGAGCGAGGCGACGTAGATGCCGGACTCCTCCGAACGGGGATTGACGTGGTTGGCGGCGAGGTAGAGGACGTGCTTTCCGTCGGGCAGGAAGAACGGCCAGCGGTGCGTCGTGTGGCGCTGGAGGTCCACCTTCGTCAGCGGCGTCGCGGGACCGCCGGAGGCGGCGACGCGGAAGAGGCCGCCCCGAAAGTCCGGCGTGTACACGATGACGCCGTCCCGGCTCCACGTGCCGCCGCGCGGCGTGGGCGTGTCGGCGATCACCTGCACCGGGCCGCCGGAAGCCTCGACGGTCTTGAGCTTCCCATGGGCGAAGAAGCCGACCGAGCGCCCGTCGGGAGACCAGAACGGGAACTGCGCTCCGTCCGTCGAGGCCAGGGGCGTGCTCTCTCCGGTCCGCAGCGACTCGACCCACAGCGTGTTGCCGGCGCCGAAGGCGACGCTCGCTCCGTCGGGAGAGATGGCCAACGGCGCGCCTTCGTCGCCCCTCAGGCGGAAGGCGGTCTTTTCCGGCGGGATGAGAAACGAGTGGATCGGCTGAGGCCGGACGGCGCGCAGGCGCAGAAGCTCGCTTGCGAGATACACGATGCCGAGCAGAGACAGCGCGGCGAGGGCCCAGGCCAGGCGGCTCGACTTTCTTTGCACGGACCGCTGTGCGCTTTCGCAGCGGAGAGAGAGGCGGCGGCGGGAACGCCGGCCTGCGAGCTTTCGGCGATCCAGCGCAGCTCGCGCCGGAGGTCCGCCGCCGATTGCCAGCGCTCCTCGGGATCCTTGGCGAGACAGGTCTTCACGACGCGATCGAGCGCGGGCGGCGACATCGGCAGAAGCTGCGAGATCGGCTGCGGGTCGTCGCGGAGGATCGACGAGATGAGCGAGGCCTGCGACGCTCCGGAGAAGGCCTTCCGTCCCGTCGTCATCTCGTAGAGCACCGCGCCGAAGGCGAAGATGTCGGTACGGCCGTCCGCCTCCCGGCCCTCGAGCTGCTCGGGCGCCATGTACTGGAACGTTCCGAGAATCGTGCCTTCCTGCGTGAGGTTGGCCTGCGTCGGCAGCGCGGTGATTCCGCCGGCGGGCCCGCCCTTTCCGCCGGGAGAGGGGAGGGCTTTTGCCAGGCCGAAGTCGAGCAGCTTGACGCCCGACTTCGTCAGCATGATGTTGCCGGGCTTGAGATCCCGGTGCACGATTCCCTGCCGGTGCGCCTTGTCGAGCGCGTCGGCAATCTCGACGGAAAAGCGCAGCGTCTGGTCGAGAGGAAGGCCGCTTCGGCCGAGCCTCTCCGCGAGCGTCTCGCCTTCGAGCAGCTCCATGACCAGGTATTCGGTCTCGCCGTCGTGGCCGACGTCGTAGAGGGCGCAGATGTGCGGGTGGGAGAGCTGCGAGATCGTCTTCGCCTCCCGCTCGAAGCGCTGGCGGACCTCGGGGGACTTCGAGAGATGCTCGGGCAGGACCTTGACCGCGACCGTGCGGTCGAGGCGGGTGTCGCGGGCGCGATAGACCTCCCCCATTCCGCCCGCGCCGATCGGCGCGAGGATCTCGTAGGGCCCGAGGCGGGAGCCGGGTGTGAGGGGCATGGAGTCGGAGGGGATTGTAGTCGCGGAGCGGCGGACGTAGGGGCGGCCCTCGCGGCCGCCCGATTTGAGAAAGCGTCCTGATTCCGAGGGCGCGCGTCGCAACCTGGCACGAAGTCCGCAGGGAAATTGGACGGCGGCCCGTCGCCATGCGCTTGCGGCGGGCTCCGACCCCCAGAAGGGAGGATCCCATGACTCGTCCCAAGCGATCCGATCGCTCGAACGTGATCCGGGGGGACTTCTCGACCGCGCTTCTCGAACCCGAGGGGGAGACGATGACGCTCGATCCGATCCGCGGCATGGACTTTGACGCGACGGATCGGATGTACGTCGTCGAGGAGGGGGACACCCTCACCTCGATCGCCCGCAAGTTCTATGGAAACGCGGCCGCGCGGCGGCGAATCCTCTTCGCGAACCCGCGCGTGATCCGCGATCCCCTCGTGATCGAGCCCGGATGGAGGCTGCGGATTCCTTACTAGAGACGACCCGTCACCCAGGAACGGCTCGGGGCCTGCCGAGCGCGGGATCACGTTACCGAATCTCTGCATTTCTGAATTTCTGCTAGACTCCGGGCATGGGTGAACCCACGCGCGTCGGCAAGAGAGGAACGATCGTCCTGCCCGCTCGGCTCCGAAAGCAATACGGATTTGCGGAGGGGACGATGGTCGTCGCGGAAGAGTCCGAGTACGGAGTGCTGTTGCGGCCCGCCGCAGTCCTTCCCGTCGAGATCTACACGCCGGAACGGAAAGCGGAGTTCCTCCTCACAAACGCAGTCGACGCGAGCGATCGCAAGAGGGCGGAGGCCGAAGTTGGCCGGCTCGGGCTCGATCCTCGCAAAGTGCGTTCCCGGCGGCCGCGCAAGCGGTGAACGCCGGCGGCGCATGCGGCGCGTTTTTCTCGACGCCAACGTCCTTTTCTCTGCGGCCTATCGCGAAGGAGCGGGGCTTCGGAAACTCTGGGAGCTTCCGGGTATTGCCCTGCTGACCTCGGGCTACGCCGTAGAGGAGGCCCGGCGCAACCTCGACACGCCGGAAAGACGCGAGCGGCTCGAAGGGCTGCTCGCGGCGGTCGAGGTCGTCGTGGAGGCGCCTCGCGCACAATTGCCGGGTGGCGCGCGTCTTCCGGAAAAAGATGAACCGATCCTTCGCGCGGCCATCGCGGCGGGAGCGACGCATCTTCTGACCGGGGACCTGCGCGACTTCGGGCATCTCTTCGGCCGCCGCATCGGCGGCCTCGTCGTGCAGACGCCGGGCGCGTTCCTGCGATCCGGCTGAGAGGGGGAACGCCCCTCACCCTGACCCTCTCCCCCGCGGACGGGGCGAGGGAGCTCCAGGAGGCGACGGCGCTGAAGTGCTTTCTCTCCCGGTGACGGGAGAGGGCCGGGGTGAGGGTCTCCTCCGTTTGACCGCGCCCGCCGCGCGCGGATAGCATCGCCGGCATTCCGACTGAGAACGGATCCTCGCTGATCGGGCAGACCGTCACGCATTACCGCGTGGTGTCGAAGCTCGGCGCCGGCGGGATGGGCGTGGTCTACGAAGCCGAGGACACGCGGCTCGGCCGCCGCGTCGCGCTCAAATTCCTCCCGGCCGCTCTGGCGCAGGACGTGTCTTCGCTCCAGCGCTTCCAGCGCGAGGCGCGGGCGGCCTCCGCGCTGAACCACCCGAGCATCTGCACCGTCCACTCGATCGAGGAGCACGAGTCGCAACACTTCATCGTGATGGAGCTTCTCGAGGGGCAGACGCTCGCGGCGATGCTCGCGGCGGGCCCTCTCGAGCTCGGGCAGCTGCTCGACCTCGCCATCCAGATCGCCGACGCTCTCGAATCGGCGCACGGTAGGGGGATCGTGCACCGGGATCTCAAGCCCGCCAACATCTTCGTCAACTCCCGAGGGCAGGCGAAGATCCTCGACTTCGGGCTGGCCAAGATCGGGACGCCGCGCGAGTTGTCGGAGGACACCGGGGGCGTCACGATGGCCCGCGGCGACGAGCTGACGAAGGCGGGATCGACGATGGGCACCGTCTCCTACATGTCGCCGGAGCAGGCCCGCGGGCAACTCACCGACGCGCGCACGGATCTCTTTTCCCTCGGCGCGGTGATTTTCGAGATGGCGACCGGGTCTCGCCCGTTTCCCGGAGAGAGCTCGGCGGTCGTCTTCGAAGGGATCCTCAACCGCGATCCCGCGGCCGTCAACGTCATGAATCCGCGGCTGCCGGCTGAGCTCAACCGCATCATCGGCCGCGCGCTGGAGAAGGACCGGAACTTCCGCTACCAGACCGCGAGCGACATGAAGGCCGACATGCTGCGGCTCAAGCGCGACCTCGATTCGAGTAGCGGACGCGCGCCGGCGGCGAGCGACGCGAGCCGCGAACGGGCCCGAGAGGCGGAGAAGTCGGTCGCGGTTCTATATCTGGAGAACCTGAGCGGCATCAAAGAGGACGAGTACCTCCGCGACGGAGTGACCGAGGACATCATCACGGAGCTCTCGAAGATCAAGGGCCTGAAGATCTTCTCGCGTCCGACGGTGCTTGCGTATCGGGACAAGCAGGTCACGCCGGCGCAGATCGGACAACAGCTCGGCGCCGCGTACGTCCTTGGCGGAAGCCTGCGCCGCGCCGGAACGCGGCTGCGCATCAACGCCCAGCTCGTGGACACGCACACGGACTTCCCGGTCTGGTCCGAGCGGTACGACCGGGAGATGCAGGACGTCTTCGAGCTGCAGGACGAGATCGCGCGCAAGATCGCCGAGGCTCTGAGGATCACGCTGACGCGTCGGGAGGAGGAGGCGCTGGCGGCCAAGCCGACCGAGAACCTCCAGGCGTACGACCTGTACCTTCGCGGCAAGAGCTACGCGCGTCGGCTCACGAGACAGGACCTGGAGTTCGCGCTCCAGATGTTCGAGAACGCCGTGTCGGTCGATGCCGGCTTCGCCCTCGCCCACGCCGCGATCGCCAACGCGTGCGCCCAGTATCACTACCATTACGAGCGCGAAAAGAAGTGGCTCGACCGGGCCGTCGCGGCCAGCCAGCGCGCCAGCGCCCTGAGCAAGAGCACTCCGGAAGTCCTCGTCGCCGAGGGCTGGATCCTGTACGCGGAGGGGAAGTACGACCAGGCCAGCCGCTGCGTGCGGCAGGCGATCGATCGGAAAGCGGACTGCGAAGGCGCCTACTACCTGCTCGGCCGGACGCTCTTCGCCGCCGGGCGCTATCAGGAAGTCGTGGACATCGCGGAAGAGGGCATCGCCGCCTCGGGAGAGGACTACAACGTCTATGTCCCGATCATCAACGCGCTCGGCGCGCTGGGGAAGGGCGAAGCGCGGACCGCCTTCGTCCAGCGGCGAACCCAGTTCTTCGAGGCGCATCTGAAGAAGATCCCGGAGGACGCCCGCGCGCGGGTCCTCCTGGCCAACGACTACGCGGAAGTCGGAAGATCGGAAGACGCGAAGCGGGAAGTTTCGCTGGCGATGGCTCTGCGCCCGAACGAAGCCACGGTCCTCTACAACGCCGCCTGCCTCTTCTGCCACCTGGACCAGAAGGCCGACGCGATGGACGCTCTGAGGAGAGCCTGGGAGGCCGGCTTCAAGGACCCGAGCTGGGCGCGCCGGGATCCCGACCTCGAGAAGCTGCACGGCGACCCGGAATTCGAGCGGCTGTACCCGGCGACGGAATAGGGGGGCGTGCTGAGTTCGGGGCGACCGCGAGGGGGCCGCCCCAACATCGTAGGGGCGGGGCTCGTCCCCGCCCGCCTACTTGCCGAACACCTGCTTGAGCAGGTCGGTGACGCGCGCCGCGGGGTCCTCGCGGATCTTTCGCTCCTCATCGCCGAGCACTCGGAACAGCCCGTCGAGCGCCTTGCCGACGACGTATGACTCGAGGTCGAAGGAGGGCAGGCTCGAGGCAAACGGGACGGACTGGTACGAGCTCTGGAGCTGCTCGTACTGCTTGATCACGCCGACGTCCTTCATGGAATCCTTGACGATCGGCCGGAACGCGGCCGTGAGCGCGTCTCCGGTCTTCGCCCGGAAGTAGTCCGTGGCGGCCGTGTCGCCGCCGGAGAGGATCTTCCTGGCATCATCGAAGGTCATGCTCGTGATGGCATCCACGAAGATGCCCTGCGCGGACGGAGCGGCCTTTTCGGCAGCGCGGTTCATGCTGAGCACGAACGCGTCGACCTGCTCGCCCTGGCCGAGAAGCCGCAGGCCTTTCTCGACGGATTGCAGCTTCTCCGGCATCAGGATCTTGATGGCGGCGTTGCCGAAGTAGCCGTCCGTCTTCCCGGTCAACGAAACGGCGTTGCCCGCCCCGATCTTCAGGGCTTCCTTGAGGCCCGCGGCGACGTCCTTGTTGTCCTTGGAGTCCTTCGATCCGCCGAGCCACTTGGATGGATCGATCTGAGCGGGCAGGAACGCGGCCGCCATCACGAGAGCCGCGATGATGATCGTCACTCGGGTGCGCATGGGACCCTCCTTCGATATCGTCCCCATCCCAGCACGGCACTAGCGAGTCGGGATTGATCCGAACGCATCAGAGCCGTCGCCCGGACCGCAGATCGGGCGACAGAACTGGCGAGCGGTCGCCAGGTCCGCTCCTACCGCACCGCGGGGACGCCTTACCTCAGCCCCTCGACCAGATACAGCGTCGACAGCGCGCGCGAGTAGGCGTACGCGTAGAACGATCCATCCGGCGCGACGAAGATCGACGAGATGCGGACGACGCCGGCGACGTCGGACGGCACGATCTCCTTCCACGCCTCGAAACGGCGCGTGGCGAAATCGAATCGGTCGACACGCGCCGGCGTCCCGACGCCGCGCTGAACGTAGAGGCCGCGCCCTTCCGAGGTCCAGCCGGCGACGGTGTCGTCCGCGGCGATCTCCGGCACCGCCGTCGGCTCGCCTCCCTGGACGGAAAAGATCCAGGCCTTGTCGTCGGGACCGCGCGCCAGAAACCGCGTCCCGTCGGGAGAGATCAGCGGTGCCGTGAAACCCTCCGGCGCGACGGGCCGCGGCTTCGATCCCTCCAGATCGGTCAGGTACAGCCGGAACCGCTGCCCTTTCGCCGCGGCTCCCACGAGCAGGCGGCGGCTGTCGGGAAAGAAGCGGCCGCCCCGGGGCAGGAGGTCCCCGAGGGGGAGCGGCCGCGGCTGTCCGGCGCCCGTCGGATACAAGAGGATGTGGGGATTCGTGAGCTTGTCCAGGATCGCGAGCGCCCATTTTCCGTCCGGCGAGAGCGCCATGGACTGTCCTTCCCCGAGCCTCACGGCGGGAGAACCATCGGTCCCCCGCACGTACGCCGAATAGCCCGGGCCGCCGCCCGCGCCACTCTCGTAGAAGAGAACGGAGCGTCCGTCCGCCGAGAGTCCGGCGGGCCGCGACCAGTCGAGCCAGGAGAGATCGCGTTCTTTCTGGCCTCCCGGCGCGAGCGCGACGAGGCCGAGCCGGCGCTGCTCGTCCACCATCAGGACGCGACCGTCCCGGGAGATGTCCTGAAGAGTCAGCGAACCGGTCACACTGGTGACTACGCGCTGGCGGCCGGAGAGCGACACCGCGTACAGGGCTCGGCTCGCCACGCCGGCCGTGAACCAGATCTCGGAAGAATCGGGAGACCAGGCGAGGCCCTGAATGCTTCCGAAGACGCTGGAGACCGTCGTCTTCTTTCCCGCGAGATCCACGACCGCGACCGAGCCCCCGTCGTCGCCCCCGACCGGGTGATCCAGGAACGCGACGCGGTCGCCCTTCGGCGAGACCCGGGGGGTTCCGATCCAGCCCTGCGTCTCGAAGAGGACTTTGCCAATCGGATACTGCAGTTGGACCTTGCCATTTTCGGCGCGGACGACGGCGAAATCTTTTCCGTCGGGCGACCAGTCCGCGAACTGGACGTCATCGAGAAGCCGCCGAGGGGCGACCGATCCCGTCGAGCTCAACCGCGCGAGGGTTCCGGCCCTCTGGAACTCCCCCAGCACGCGGGATTCGAGACCCGCGGCGACCTCTCCGGACTCCGACACCGCCAGCAGATCGGCGCCCGGGAGGCCGAAAGAACGCGACTCGGGGGTTCCGGGAGAGCTCACGAAGATCTTCGATCGGTGTCGCCGTCCCACGCCGCGCTGTAGAGAACGCTCTTGCCGTCGGGCCCGAAGCGCGCCGACCAGATCGTTCCTCTTCGAAACGTGAGCTGGTTGTACGAGGGCGGCGCGACGCTCTCCTTCCGAAGCGCGAGAAAGACGAGGCCGCCGGCCACGAGGGCCCCGAGAAGCGCTCCCCCGAGCCAGGGGCGCAGGGAGGCGAGCCGGGAGCCCGGGCGCGCCCGCAGGGCCGCGGTCGGAGCGGACCGCTCCGACAGAGACTCGAGATCGAACGCGACGTCGTGCGCGGAGTGGAATCGCTGCTCGGGGTTCTTCTCGAGGCAGTGGCGCACGATCCGCTCGAGGCCGGGCGGGATGCTCTGGTTGGTGACGGAGAGATCCGGCGGGTCCTCCTTCAGGATCGCCGACATCGTGTCGGCCGCCGAATCGCCGTGGAAGGCGCGGCGGCCCGCGAGCATCTCGTACAGGATCGCGCCGAAGGAGAAGATGTCGCTGCGCGCGTCGGCGGGCTTGCCGCGGACCTGCTCGGGCGACATGTAGCCGAGCGTGCCCATCACGACGCCGGGCTCGGTGCCGACGCTCGCCGTCGGAAGATTCGTGACCTGGCCGCGCTCTTCGGTGTGCGTCAGCTTTGCCAGGCCGAAGTCCAGGATCTTCACCCGGCCGTCGTTGGTGACGAAGATGTTCTCGGGCTTGAGGTCCCTGTGGACGATCCCCTTCTCGTGCGCCGCGGCAAGGCCGTGAACGATCTGGATCGAATAGTCGATCGCCTTGCGCGGTGAGAGCCGGCCGCCGGCGAGAAGCGAGCGGAGCGTCTCGCCCTCGAGGAGCTCCTGGACGACGTACGGCGCGCCGTCTTGCTGGCCGATGTCGTAGACGGCCGTGATGTTGGGATGGTTGAGGACCCCGGCGGCTTTCGCCTCCTGCTCGAAGCGGCGCAGGCGGTCGGCGTCGGCGGAGAAGGAGGCCGGAAGAACCTTGATCGCGACGTCGCGTGACGAGGCGCGGGTCCTTCGCGCGGTAGACCTCCCCCATGCCTCCCGCGCCGAGAGGCGGCGACAATTTCGTATGGGCCCAGACGAGAGCCCGCGGCCAGCGTCACGGTCGCTCCTCCGTTCGCGGCGCGCGAAGTCTCCCGAGGTAATCGAGGGAGGAGGCGCGCGCCGCGGGAGCGAGCGCGCAGCGCGGAATCAGGCCGGCGGTCGAGCGCCTTTGCGCGAGCCGACGGCCGGTGCGCCTGAATAGGCGCAGATTCCGAGCAAGATGCGAGCGACGGTCGTAGGGGCCGAGGCGGGAGCCGGGTGTCAGGGGCATGGAGTCGAGGGGATTGTATGGCGAGGCTCCCCCTCACGCCGACTCCTCTCCCCCGCGGGCGGCGGCAAGGGGAACTGCAGGAAAAAAAAGAGGCCCCTTTCGGGGCCTCACACGGACGAGCGCTAAAGCGCCCGCCTTCTTACGCGCGGAGGTATGAGGAGGCCATTTCGTAGGTCTCCACCTTCGGCGTTCCGTCGATCAGACCCTTGAGCTTGGCCAGAACCGACGGATACGTCGCGGTCTGGTAGGTGTCGGCGCTCTTGCGGTCATCCCAGATGCTGATGCCGAGGGCACCGTCCGGGTTGCTGAGCGTGACTTCCTGCTGGAAGCCGGCCTGCTTGCGAAGCACCGGAACGACTTCCTTCTCGAACAGGTTATTGAACTCCTGCTCCTTGCCCTTCCTGATCTGGAACTGGACGTTGCGTGCGAATCTCATGACACTGGCTCCTTGGTCCTTGAGGTGGGTGGTCTTCACCGGGGAGTTCCCGACACCGAAGGAAGAGCGGCGACGTCAAGGTTTCGGAGCCGCAGGACCTTTGAAGAGATTCAGCGTATCACGAGCGCGCCGCCTGAAACGGTCGCGCGAAAACTATCTTTTCAGCGAAAGCCTCTCGTGTGCAGGAGGAGCGCAGTTTCGAGAGTCGTCCCACGAATCGATCGCCGCGACGCGGATGGCGCGGCGCCCGTCAGGACAATAGCCGGTACTTGGCGCGGAAGTCGTCGAGATATTGCGTCGACATGCCGGGCCCGGGCTCGGCGCGGGAGAGACGACTGATCAGTTCCGCGTGGTGCAGATAGCCGCCGAGCTCGCGGCGCGTTTCCGGGTCGCGCGCCGCGCGCTCGAGAAGCACATTGATCTCGAGATCGTTGAGGACTCGCGGCCGAATCATTCCTGTTGCTCCCGACTACGCCGTGAGGCGGATGGTCGGCGCCTCGAGGAGACTCAACCTCGAAGCGACGAGTCGGAGAAGCCGGCTGTCCGCGAGCTCCATGCCGGACGAAGCCGTACTCGGCCCCTCTCGTCCGCCTTTGAAAGAGAGAGTGTCGGTCGTCCAGTGGCGGAGCATCACTCGAGCGCGGGCCGCACGCCTTCGGGCGTTCACTGCCGCACCTTCGGAAGCCTCGCGGTGATCTGAACGGTCAGCGAGCTGTCTCCGTCGAGGTAGTGCCGGAACGCGGCGACTTCCCAGGCGGACCCACCGCTGCGAACCAACACCGTGCGCCTGTCGGGTCCACCCGGGTACACGTCGCCGAAGCCGTCCTTCGATCCGCACCCCGCGCAGGCCTCCTGGACCGGGGTCCAGGGCTGCCGATATCGCTGCAGATAGTCGATCACCGCGTTTTGCAGCACCGCGGGAGAGATGCCGGGGCCCGCCTCCGTCGCGAGGTATCCGAGGCCGGCGACGACGGCCGCGTCATAACGAACGGCATGCTGCGCCGCCGCGACCAGTCCCGGCGTGAAACCGGGCATGTCGGCCGGTGAGTTTCCCTGTCGGACCGAGACGCGGATGTCGAAGGTGAGCTCGCGGCTGATCAAGACGTCGGGCGCATACCCGTCGTCGCGGAGTACCGCCGAGAAGCCGGACGGGCCCTCGAAAACATACGAGAGCTCCCGCTTGCCCGACTTGCCGGCATCGGCGCCGGTGTCGTGGAAGGTAAAGCCGGCGCGCTCGAGATCGGAAAGCTGGGTCGCTTTGGCCGTCAGGGCCTCGAGCGAAGCCGTCGGCATCATGGGCAGCGGCGGAAGAGCCGAGCCCTGGACGAGGGCAGTTCCGAACAGAACGAAGCAGCCGACTGAGAGGGAAAGTATCCGAGTCGGAGATCGGTGCATTCGACACCCACTTTCTGCCGAGAGCCGGCGGCGGGTGTTGAGGTTTTGTTCGGGGAACTCAGTCCGTCGGAGGAGCCGGAGATCACAGCGTATCACGGACAAAGAGAGGAGTCCGCGACGAGGGATCCCGAGCTTCCTCGCCGAGCATGCCGTCTTCGGATCCTCGCTAGCAGAGACGAACGAACGGCATAAGAAAAGGCGGGCTTGCGCCCGCCTCGAAATTGACGAATCAGCCGGTGACTAGCGCGAGCCGCCCGGGTTCTTGGGGCGCGCCTCGTTGACCGTCAGGTTCCGTCCGCTGAACTCGCTGCCGTTCAGGGACATCGCCTGCTTGGCCTCGTCCGGATTGCTGAACTCGACGAACCCGAACCCCTTGGACTGCCCGGTGTCGCGATCGGTGATCACGCGCGCAGAGTCCGGCGTGCCGAACCGCGCGAACAGGTCGCGCAGCTGGTCGTCGGAGACGTTGTAAGCGAGGTTTCCTACGTAAAGCTTCATGAGTCGGTCCATCCTTCGTGCCGTTGATTAGAGCGAAACGCCGACGGCACGGCGCTCCGCGTTTTCGTCACATTTCGTTCGGATTTCGTCAGAAGGCGGAAGGCGAGCGAAACGAAAACGAGAAGAACCATATCACAGCTTGAGCACCCCCTCTCCCGGTGACGGGAGAGGGTCGGGGTGAGGGTCTCTACTCCAGGGAGCGGATTCGCCGGTCGAGATCGCCGAACGAAAGACGGACCATGGCGCGCATCTCGGAAAGCTCTCCTCGGACAGCGCGAAACTCCCCCGCCGCCTCCTCGCGAAAGCCTTGAAGTCCTTCCGCGACGAGGCGAATCTCCGCTCGCAGGCCCTCGGCGACGACGTTGAAGTGGCGCTTGATCTCGTCGACCGTCTCGTTGTCCATCGATGCTGACTTGTCGCGAGCGTACCACTCAATGGCGGGCACGCCGCCTCACCCTGACCCACTCCCCCGCGGACGGGCGCGAGGGGAAAGACGGGCAGCCGCGAGGGCTGCCCCCACATCGTAGGGGCGGGGCTCGTCCCCGCCCGCTCTGCGCCCGTACAGCTCCAGTTACGGCTGCGCGGTCTTCGCGGGCGCCGGGGGCGCGCTCGGAGCGCGCCGAGGCTCGGGCATCCGGGACAGCGGGATCTCGACTTCGATCACGAACCGGCCATCGCCGCGGCTCTGATCGAGCCGCCAGTCCTCTCCGTACAGCAGCGCCAGCCGCGCGCGCGCGTTGGACAGCCCGATCCCGAGAGACGAGGGACCCGCCTCGGGCCGCGGCCCGGCCTCGTTCATCGTGTTGGACACCGACATGTAGAGCCGCTTGTCCCGGTGATGCGCGGCGACCTCGATCCGCGTCGGCCGCGGCCCTCGCGCGACGCCGTGCTTGATCGCGTTCTCGACGAACGGCTGCAGGATGAACGGCGGAACGCCGACGTCGAGGACGTCCGGATCGACGTCGATCGACGCGTCGATCGCGTCGCCGAACCGCAGCTTCTGGATGTCGAGGTAGGACTGGAGCAGCTCGATCTCCCGATGGAGCGGCACGAAGTGCTCCGAGTCCCGCCGCAGCCCGGCGCGCAACAGGTCGCCGAGCTTCACGATCGTGCTCGCCGCCGCGTCGGGATCGCGCTTGACGAGCGGCAACATGAGATTGAGGGTGTTGAAGAGGAAGTGCGGCTGCATCTGGTTCTCGAGCGACTCGATGCGCGCGTTCGCGAGCTCGTTGGCGAGCCGCGCCGACCGCAGGCGCGCGCGATGAATCGCGGCGAGGGCGAGGAGGACCGCGATCCCGACGGCGGCCGCGAACCAGGGCGTCTTGTAGAAGTGCGCCTGGAGCTTGAGGTCGTACGGGCGCGTCTCGATCCAGCGGCCGGGCGCGACCGACGCCGCCGCCTGGAAGCGGTAAGAACCGGGCGGCAGGTTCGTGTAGAACGCCTCGCGCCGGTCGCCGGCCTCGATCCAGTCGCGGTCGTACGGCGCGAGGCGGTAACGGAAGCGCACGGCGCCGGGCGCGCGGAACTCGGGCGCGGTGTAGCGGAACTCGAGATGGTCGCGGCCGGGAGAGAGCACCGCGGGCTTCCCGGGAGCGAGCCGCTCACCGTCGGCCCACACGTCCTCGAGATGCACGGCCGCGTCGCGCGGCGCCGCCGGAAGATGCGCCGGATCGACCGACACGAGACCGCCCGCCGTCGGGAACCAGAGCGTCCCGTCGGACGCGCGCCAGCCGGCGGGCTGGTATCCGCCGTTGCACTCGCTCTCGCGCATGCCGTCGGCCGTGCCGAAGGACTCGGACGCGACGCGCCGCGACCGGCCGGCGGCGACTTTCGCGATCTCTTCGCGCGCGACGCGGAAGACGCCGCGGTTCGACGTCATCCAGAGGAAACCCCGGCCGTCGTCCACGATCGTGAAGACGGTGTCGTCGGGCAGGCCCTCGGCCTTGCCGATCTGCGTCAGGCGGTCGGAACCGCCAGACGTGTCGACGCGGATGACTCCGCGGTCGCCCGTCGCCGCGAGGATCGCGCCGTCCGGCTCCTCTTCGAGCGCGAAGACGAACGCCGCCTTCGACGGAGGGATCGCGTTGGTGAAGCGGCCGTCCTTCATCCGGTCGAGGCCGCCGCCCGCCGTGCCGATCCAGAGCGAGCCGTCGCGCGCGGGGAGCAGGCAATAGACGCGCTCGTTCGTCAACCCGTCGTTGGGTGTGAAGTTCGTGAACTTGCCGTCGTGCATCCGCGAGAGGCCGCCGACGGTGCCGATCCAGAGATCGCCGGACGCATCGCTCACGATCGCGAAGACGAGGTCCGCCGCGAGGCCCTGCTCCTTCGTGAACGAAGTCCACTTGCCCTTTCGCCCGTCGAAGCGCGCCAAGCCGCCCTTGGTTCCGGCCCAGACGTCGCCCGCGCGGTCCTCGTGCAGCGCCCACACGCGGTCCGACGGCAGGCCGTCCTTCTGTGTGTAAGACGGTCCAGGCGCGCGAGCCGGGTCCGGCGCGCGAGGCCGGCGCCGCGCGTCCCCACCCAGAGATCGCCGTTCGACGTCTGGAAGACGGGCCGCACGTCGTTCGACGGCAGGCCCTCGAGCGTTCCGGTCGGCAGGAAGGCTCCCGCGGCGAGGCGCGTGAGTCCGCCGTCGCTGCCGACCCAGAGATTGCCGTCGTCGTCGGTCGCGAGCGCCTGCACGGTGTCGTCGGGCAGGCCCTCGGCCTTCGTGAGCGCGGCGATCTTTCCGTTCGCGATGCGGTTGAGGCCGCCCGTGACGGTGCCGGCCCAGAGGACGCCGTCCCTGTCGCGCGCGAGCGAGATGACTTCGTCGTTCTTGAGGCCGTCGGCGGTCGTGAGGACCGTGAGCTTGCCGGCGTTCCAGCGATCGAGGCCCTTGCGCGTGCCGATCCAGACGCCGCCCGCGCCGTCGTCGGCGAGCGACGTGACCTGATCGTTCGAGAGGCCGTTGGCCGTCGTCCAGGATTCGACGCGGCCGTTCTGGAGGCGGTCGAGTCCGCCGCCTCGCGTGCCGATCCAGAGCGCGCCCTCGGCATCCTGATGGATCGCGCGGATCTCGTCGCTCGTCAGGCCGTCCTTCTTCGTGATCGGCGTGAAGCGGCCGCCGGCGAAATGGTCGACACCCTGGCTGAACGTGCCGACCCAGAGGCTGCCGTCGCGGTCCTCGCAGATCGCGCTGACGACGTCCTCCGCCAGGCCGTCCTTCGTCGTGTAACGGCGGAACGTCTCGCCGTCGGTCCAGACGAGGCCGCCGCCGAGCGTCCCGATCCAGAGGCCGCCTTTGCGGCCGGCGAGCAGGCGCACGATGTTGTGCCGCGCGAGCTGCGACGTGTTCGAGGAGTCGTAGAGGCGGAACTTTGCGCCGTCGAAACGCAGGAGGCCTTCCTCGGTGCCGACCCAGAGGTAGCCGTCGCGTGTGCGCGCGATCGCGGGAACCGAGCGCTGCGGGAGGCCGTCCTTCTTGCGCCAGGAGTCGAGGTCGTACTGCGTGATCGCGCGATTGGGGTCGAGCGCGAGCGCGGCGCCGGAGGCGAGAAGACACAGCGCGAGCAGCGCGAGCGCGCGCGACACGAGAGCATTTCCTTTCCGGGGGATGCTGGTCACCACGGTTTTCCTTAGCGACGCAGAGTACCGCCTCGACGACGGAGCGAGGCGACAATGTTTTCACAGGCGAGTTTGAGTGGGACGAATGGTTGGTTTCCAGGGACGAACCGACGTCCGAAAATGGCGACGCGCAGCGCGGACCCGGCCGAGCTCGGGATGAGAGTTTCGCGAGACAACTGACGTGGCGCGGGACGACCCGAAGGCTCGGGACGACGGCGCGCGAGGGCGGCTGCAAGGGCCGCCTCCAGGAAGATGACGGCGTAGAGGCGGGGCTTGTCCCCGCCTTCTCCCAACGTTTCCCCGCACTTCCGTGTTTGCGACGGCTCCCCGCGCCACACCTTTACACCTTCTTCACCTCCGATTGATGTAGTCGGCAGATCAAGGGACTTGTCTTGATTCGGGTTCGAGAGGGGAAGGAGGACGTCATGGAAGTGCGAGGCTACCGGGCCCTGGTTCTGCTGTGTCTCTGCTCCGTCGCGGCCGTCCTCGTCGGTTGCGGCGAGCTCGAGTACGTTCCGAACTCCAAATGGAACTACTACCACAAGCCGCTGCCGGAGGCCGCCAGGGCCGTCGACGCGGCGAAAGCCGCAGGAAAAGACAAGGAGTGCCCGGCGGAATTTCAGGCGGCCCTGAAAATGAAGAACGACGCGTACGCGACTTACGACGCGTGCAACACGCGCCTCGCGATCGAGCAAGCGAAGAAGGCGATCGCCATGGTCAACGCGCTCTGCCCGGCCAAGCCCACGCCGCCTCCGACACCCGCGCCGGTTGCGCCGTCGACGCCCGCGCCCAGAATCATTTCCTTCTCCGCCTCGCCGTCCGCCATCGACAAAGGCAAGTGCTCGACGCTGAGCTGGTCGACCGCCAACGTGAGCAGCGCCTCGATCGACGAGGGCGTCGGCAGCGTGGATGCCAACGGGTCGAAGGAAGTCTGCCCTTCGAGCACGACGCGATACATGCTGACCGCGACCGGAGCCGGCGGCTCACGGACCGAGTGGGCGACCGTCACGGTGAACGCCCCGGCAACGCCGATCGACCGTCTCACGGTTCACGTCAACTTCGACACGGACAAGTCCGTCATCCGGAAGGCGGATTTGAAGGACCTCCAGAAGGCCCTCGAGTTCGTCCGCAAGTACCCCGGCAGCTCGATCTCGGTCGAGGGCCACACGGACTCGACGGGCACGCCGAAATACAACCAGGGACTCTCGGAGCGTCGAGCCGCGGCGGTCAAGAAGTACCTGCTCGACAACGGCGTCACGAGCGCCGACAAGATCACGAGCGTCGGCTACGGCGAGACGCGGCCGATCGCGAGCAACGACACGGCGGAAGGCCGGTTCCAGAACCGACGGGTCGAGATCGTGATCCTCTCGAAGTAGGCCCTCCGCGGGGGGCGAGGATACGAGTGCGAGAAGCTCGCCTCGCCCCCCGCTTTTTTCCTCGCCCTACTTCCGCAGCTCCACGCCGAGGTAGTCGATCGCTCGCTTCACAGGCTCTTGCCTGTCAGCCCGAGGAGTCTTCGACGAGGGGGATCCCGAGGTACCTCGCCACGGATGCCGCCCTCAGAGCTGGCACGCAGGGGCGGGGCTCGTCCCCGCCCGGGCGGCCGCGAGGGCCGCCCCTACGATTGCCCGGCGTGGATGGCGCGGCGGCCAGGGTCCCGAGCAAGCTACGGCGACGTGACCACCGGCAGCTCGATGAAGCTCTTCTCGTAGATCCGCTGCGTCGCCTTCTGGTAGTCCGCGGGCTTCGCCCAGAAGATGTTGGGCACGAACGTCTGCGGGTTGCGGTCGTAGAGGGGGAACCAGCTCGACTGCACCTGCACCATGATCCGGTGCCCCGGCAGGAAGACGTGGTTCGCGTTCGGCAGCGCCCACTGGTACGCGAGCGGCTGATTGGCGGCGAGCGGCTTCGGGGTCTCGAGGTTCTCGCGATAACGCCCGCGGAAGATGTCCATCGAAACGGCGAGCTGATATCCGCCGAGCGGCGGCTGCGACGCGACCTGTTCGGGATAGACGTCGATCACTTTCACGACCCAGTCCGAATCGGTGCCGGAGGTCGAAGCGACGAGGTGGACGATCGGCGGGCCGCTGATCTTGACGGGTGCGGTCAGGACGTCGGTCGTGAACACGGCGACGTCGGGCCGTCCCGATGCGTCGCGCTGGTCGGTGACGAGCCACGTCCGCCAGCTCGCGTTCCCGTCGTAGCTCTCGGGGATCGACGGGCGGCCCTTGAAAGTCACGGGCCTCGCCGGATCCGAGACGTACTCGGCCGCGACCGCGTCTCCGTTCGCCGGGGCCGCGAACCCCGCCCTGCCGTTGGCCGCCAGGTAGAGCGGCGACGCCTTGATCGCGCACCCGGCCGCGCAGCCGGCCGGCCATCCGTCCAGCCGGCGCCACACGTTCGTCCCGGTCTCGAACGCGGTGACGCGCGCGATGTCGGCCTTCGGCGCGCCGTCCTTCAAGTACTGCGCGAGAAACGGCGCGAGGACCTCGCGGCGAAAGGTCTTCGCGGTGTCGCTGTCGAACTTGATCGGGCCGAGCGCGCTGCCGTCGTCGATCTCCTGGCCGTGGTACCACGGCCCGAGAACGAGGAAGACTTTGTCCTTCCCGGTGTCCTTCGGCTCGATCGCCTTGTAGACCGCCGGCGCGCCGTAGATGTCCTCCTGGTCCCAGAGACCGGCGACGAGCATCACGGGAACCTTCAGCGGCTCCTTCGCGAGGAGCTTGTCCAGGGCCTGGTTCTGCCAGAAGGCGTCGTAGCTCGGGTGCTCGGTCAGCTTCTTCCAGAATCCGAGCGGCTCCATGCCGCGGCTGCGGCCGAGCTCGCCCGCCGAGACGAACGTCATGAACGTGTCGTAGTCGTCGAAGTGATCGTTCCACCACTTCTCGTCGTTCTTGCGGTTGGCCTCCTGCTCGTAGATGTACTGCGCGCCGAGCTGGCGGAAGGCGCCGTTGTGGAACCAGTCGTCGCCCATCCAGCCGTCCACCATCGGGTTCATCGGGACGGAGACCTTGAGCGCCGGGTGCGGATGGAAGAGCGCCATGAGCGGCGTGAAGCCGTCGTAGGAGATGCCGAGGATGCCGACCCTGCCGTTCGACTCGGGGACGTTCTTCACGAGCCAGTCGATCGTGTCGTACGTGTCGGTCGCGTGATCGACGGCGGTCGGATTGAGCGGTCCCGCGCAGCGGCCGATTCATGACGTAGTCGCCCTCGGAGCCGTGCTTGCCGCGCACGTCCTGGATGACGCGGATGTAGCCGCCCTCGACGATGACGTCCGTCGCGTTGTCGTACCCCTCGAGCACCGGCGCGAGATGCGGGCTCACCGGCTTCGTCATCCCGTCGGCGTCGTAGGGCGTGCGCGTGATGAGGATGCCGGCGTTCTTCGCGCCTTTCGGGACCAGGATGACCGTGTGGAGCTTCACGCCGTCGCGCATCGGGATGTTCACCTCGCGGCGGTCGTAGTCGAAGGACGTCGTGACGGGCTTGAACGTCGCCGGCATCTCGGACGGGAGCGCGGGCTTCGGCGTCGGCGGGGCCTGGGCGAATAACGGCGCGGCGATGAGGAAAGCCGCGGTACAGGTTGCGGCGCACACGCGATGTGTCATGCGAGTCAGCCTCCCTTGATCAAGGACAGAGCGGGAGAATCTTATCGAAGGCCGGTGCCCGCGCGGGTCGCGCGGACACCCCACGGAAGGATCGAGAGCGAAGCCGGTCGGCTCTACCTCGGCTTCGGCTGCCCCGGCGTCGTCTTGCGGTAGTTCTGGAAGAAGCGGTTGTAGCCGTTGGCCTCCGCCTCGGTAACCAGAGCGTCGTAGAGCTTCGCGGCGCCGGTCGCCTGCATTCCCTTCCCTTCCTTCGACGGCACGACGGCCATGTCGCGCCAGACATGCATCTCGCCGGGAACGCCGGGCAGGTCCCGCGCGGACACCCAGAAGCTCGCGTAGCCGAGGCGATTCCATTCGTCGTAGTCGAAGAGACGCGCCTCGCTCGGTTTCAGGTCCTTCAAGAGCGCGATCAGGCGGTCGAAATCGGGACCGGATTCGAGCGTCCAGGTCGGATTCGGCCGGCCCGAGTAGACCGACAGCGTCACGCGGATGCTCTTCGGCGGCTGGACGGCCGGCCGCGCGACTCCGCGATCGACGACTCCCGTCTTTGGCTGGTTCTTGTCCGACGTTTGCGCCTGTGCTCCGCCGGCGAGTGTCGCGAGAATCATCGCAGCCGCCACCGAGCCCGCGCGACTCGCCGTTCTCATGCTAAACCTCCGTCCCCCTCTCGACTCCCCGTTGTCCGACCGCTCACGCCGGCTCACTGGATCACCACCACGGACTTGTCCACGCAGTAGTAGCCGCAGAAGATCGAGTAGTCGAGGCAATAGTCCGGGCCGAAGACGTACTTGCGGTCGGCCGTCTCCGGGCTCGTGATCGGGTTGCCCGCAGCGTCCTTGTCGGTCGCCGCGCCGTCGCCGGGCTTGTTCGACCAGCGGCCGGTGTCGTCCTGCCGGTACCAGTGGTAGTCCACGTCGCAGCCTCCCGTGCCGGGCGAGATGACGAGCGCCACCAGATGCGAGCAGGTCGGGCAGCGCTTCTCCTTGGTGCTCACCAGGCCGTCCGCAACGGCGCCGCTGTCCTCGCCGGCGCACGTCGTGGGCGGGAAGATTCCGTGCGCCTGCCCGGGCTGCGCGAACGTGTCGGTCATGATGTCCGTCGAGTAGTTGTAGCAGTTGTTGTTCGGCTGGTGGGCGGGCGTGTTCCAGAGACCCGGGTTGTAAGTGACCGCGCCGCTCGTCGCGACGACGATGCCGGCCGACGGCGGGCTGGGATTGCCTGCGACCTCCTGCACCGCGGTGACGGTCTTCCCCGTCAGGAAGGAATAGGCGTTTCCGAGCCCCAGCGTGACGCAGCCGCCGTTGCCCGCGCCCTGCGCGATCGGCGTGCCGTCCATCTGCACCTTGACGGTCGAGAGAACGGCCGTGTCGCAGACCTTGACGTACGCGCCGCCCGGACAGATCGGTCCCACGACGGTCGGAGGCGGCGGACCCGGAAGAGGAGTCAGGCTGCCGCCGGGCGGCGACGTCAGATCACAAAGGGCCTGCACGGCGGAGTACGTCTTCGCCGCATCGAGCACCGGGTTGATCCCGAAGATCGTGGCCGTGTCGAGAGCCGCGCCGCCGCCCACGGTGGCCGCACCGGGATCGGCGCTGATCTTCACCAGCGCACCCGTCATGAGGTTCGTCAGGAGTATCGCGTCGTTCCCCGCAACGAGGGGCGTTCCGATCGTGGGTGGCGCGAGACCCGTTGGCCGCGGTGCGACGGTCTCCTTCGGGGACCAGTCGCTCTGGTAACCCTGATCCTTGCAGATCGCATCCCGTGCCTCGTAGACGTCGCCCACTTTGAGCGTCGGAACGCCGAACCGCGCAATGGTGTACGGCGTCATCTGGTCCCACGTCATCGCCCCGTTCTGACGAAGGGTGACCGTCGCGCCCTGGACGACTTGATTCACGCGGACGACTTGCTGGCATTCGTAGAGCGGAGGCATCACGGCGGGTGAGGGCAGCTTTCGGTTCGGGGCCAGCCCCGGCGGTATCGCGACCACCGTCACGGGATCGCGGCTCTTCTCGCTGATGTGATTGCCGACGATCTGCGCCGCCGAAACGACGTCGCCCGAGTGGACGGCGGAAGGAAGCTTGATGCTCCCCCACCCCATCCAGATCGGGACCTGGATCACCTGCGTGCCGTTGACGTAGACGGCGATCGTCGCATTCTTGTCCGCGCCGGAGAACGCGATCATCTCGGCGCAGTTGTAGATCGGCTTGTCGATGATCGGCGGCGAGAGGCTCGGGTCGAGCGTCGGCCCGCAGCGCGCGATGGAAAGAACGCCGCAGACCGCCGCCGCCGCCAGCACACGCCGCAAAAGTCCGCCCCTCGTCATCGTGACCTCCGCGTTCGCATCCGTCGCTTCACCGCCCCTCCGCGCCGCGCATCTTCGGTCGCCTGGAGCGGAGCTCCTCGAGGCTCAGGGGCTGCTGGGCGAGCAGGCTTTCGTCGAGACGGGCCGCGAGCGGGAGCACCTCCCCGCTCAGCGCGCCGCGCCCCCAGAGGCGGAACACGACGTTCGCTCGAACGAAAGTCAGGCGGTTCTCGCGGCCTTTCACCGGAGCGACGAGAAAGGCGACATCCCCTGGGCCCTCAGACCGCCGCGCCGACTGGTAGAGCCTCGTGAGTGAGGCCGTGGACATCTCACTCTCGGCGAGGCTGGCGAGCAGGAGCTCCCGGGCGGCGCGCGCGCTGGGCGCGACAGTGACCTGGACGTCGAGGGTATCGTCGCCGGACGGCTTGCGGCCTTCGAGGAGCGCCTTCCACGACCAGACGCATTGCGGCCAGGACTCGTCGCCGAACGGAACCGACGTACAGGATCGGACCTCGTCGACGACGGCGGCGGGCTCGCGGAGGAGAGTGCGCCCGACCGCCGGCGCCATGTAGAGGTCCGGCGTCTCAGGCCATGCGGCGAACCCCACGGCTGAGGCGAGCGCGCCCGCCCGCTCGGCGAAGTAAGGCTCGACGCGAAGAGTCTCGAACCGGAAGGGGGGCGCCTTTCCCTGCGCGCTCGCTGCCTCCTGCGCGCCGGCGGCGGCGACCGGCCCGGCCAAGAGCACGGCGATCGCCCATCCCCGCCGGGTCCGCGTTCGCTTCATGGACGACCTCCGGGCCACGGCATCAATACACCCCGAAAGAATACGGAGTCGGTGTCCCGGGGGTCGAGGCAGGATTGTCGTCGATCACGCGCACGCGATAGCTCGAGACCCAGCTGTCGTTGCCGTCGAGCGAACGCGGCAAGCTCGCCGGAAGGGTGTCGGGGTCCGCGTCTGCGTCCACCTGACCGCCCGAGGCGTCGAAAATCTGACCGTTCAGGCGCGCGAACGCATGATTGCCGAAGGCGGACCGGCCCGCGCTCGCGTCGCCGTTGACGACGGGATTCGGATCGTCGAATCCATCGTCGGAGAACGGATTGTTCGTCCAGCCACGGCCAATCGGTTTGACGAGGTTGAGGTAACCGAACGGGCTCGTGAACGTGTATTCGGCCGAGGCGCCGAGCGCCGTCGCAAAGACCACGACGGATTTCCCCATGTCGTAGCAGTTCACGACGCCGATGTTCGCCGCGGCATAGTTCGCGAGAAAGAGCGTCAGGTTGAATGCCGCCGTCGTCCCACCGGTGTACCTGGGCGCGCCGCCGACCGTGTCGTAGAGGCCTCCCGCGTTGTTGTAGAACTGGCTCCAGATCTTGCGCGTCGCGCCGTCGGCCGTCGTCTCGCCCTGCGCGACCGTCGTGGCGACCTCGAGCGTCCCCACCCAAGGGGTTGCCTGGGGCGCCTGGGGCGACCCGAGGACTGCATAAAGCCGGTGCTCTCCGGTGCGCCCGATATCGAGCGTCGACGCTCCGATCCTTCTCTTCCAGTCCCAGGAAAAAGCCGTCCGGCTCACGGAGGCCGGCGGGCTGTTCACCGGAAAGTCCGCCTCGCCCACGCCGCCCGTGAAGTTCACCGTCACCGGCGAACCGCTGCTCGCGAGACCGCCGAGCCCGCCCTCCGCCCAGATCTGCGCGGACGTGACTCCCGGAACGGCGGAGAATCGCACGCGCACCGAATGCGCGCCACCCATCACCCAGGCCGCGGGCTTCAGCACGTGCCCTGCCGATACGTATTCGGGCGCGTCGACGTTTGCGCCGAGACCGTTGTCGTAGAGGGTGATCGCTCCGGACCCGGGGTAGTTGAAGGAGATCTGGTCTACGCGCACGTCGGAGACGGTGAAGCCCGCCGGGTCGAGCGAATCGATCAGGTCCGTTCCCGGCGTGTAGACCCCGTCCTGGTTGAAGTCGAGGACGATGTCGTAGCGGCCGACGGCGAGCGGCGCGGTCCACGCGAGCGTGTTCCAACAGTTGCCGCAGATTCCGTTCACCGTGATCATCTCGACGAATCCCGTTACGTCGACGAGGCCCGGATCGACCGTCCACTGAGCATCCGTCTTGTCGGCGACGATGAAGACCCCGGCGCTCTTTCCGATGAGCGACGGCTGGAGCGCAGGATCCACGCCGACGTACACGTTCTCCGTCGTGAGAAACGTGCTGCGGAAAGCGAACGGGCTCGAGACGGCGCCGGCGATGTCCACCTCGAGTGGCTGCGCGGCGCCCGGGCGGCGCTGGACGACGAAACCCGAGAAGGTCCGGTTCGCGATCACGTCCTGCGCTGAGGCCTTCGGCGAGTCGCGATATGCACCGAAGGGGTACGCGACGGTCTCGGCGAGGATGTCGTAGCTTCCGATCGAAGTCAGCATCCGCGGCCAGAGACGTCGCTTGAAGGACGTTTCCGTCGGACCGAGCTCGACGAGCGGCGGCAAGTCGTAACCGTACTGGCGAGTGCGATCCTCGAGCGCCATTGCGTCTTTCCAGTCGGCCGTCGCTCCGAGGGTCCAGAGGCGCAGGAGGCCGCCGGCGGGGAAGTTACGGCCCACCACCCAGACGTCCTCTTCGCCGATGAGGAAGCCCGTCTTGGGGCACCCGCGCGCATCCGCCGCATAGAGCGTCGGCCGGCGCGGCACGCGCGCTATGCGGAAGTTTGCCGAGCGAACCGCCTCGCTCGGGCGCGCAACTTTCAGTGTGTACGTGCGGCCTGCGAGCGCGATGTCTGTAACGCGCGAATAGGCGAGGGAGGCCTCCGCGGCGGCGGCGATCGCGCCCCGCCAGCAGGGCTCCGCGCCGATCGCGTACCAGAGGACGGTCTCCGGAATCCGGCCCTCAGCGTCCGTCGAAAGACGGTTGGCGACCATGACCTGTCCGCTCTCGTCGACGACCGTCAAGTCGTATCCCGCGCGCGGCGTCAGGCCCGAGAGCTCCACGAGGAGGGAATCGTGGAGCTGGAACTCGTCGGACGCCGATCCCGAAGCCTCCCGGAAGACGATCGGCCGTTCGGGCGGCGGCTTCTCCGGGCGCCCGCTGGAAGTCGCGCAGCGGGCGAGCGTGACGCAAAGAACCAGCAAGAGCGACACGCCTGGCGAACGGAGAAAGGCTCGTCGCATCGCGTTCAGAACCGATACACGGTCAGACTGAGGAAGAAGAAGGCGCCGGTCACCTGCCAGATCCGGAACTGATGCAGCCCCGCCGAGAGCATGGCGAAATGAGGTTGCAGGATGGTGCCGCTGAAAGGCAGATTGCCGAACGTCGTGTTGTCGATCCGGCATTCGACAGTGGCGCCCGCACTGGAGGGATAGCTCTGGAGCTGGGCGACGCAGGAGTAGCTGCCGGCGACGTCGGCGTTGAACGAGCAATTGACGCGTCCCGTCGCGGTCTGTCCGGAGCCCCAGGTCGAGTAGCCCGTGTGGGAAAACCACGCCCGGCAGTCGCCGACCGAGTGCGGCATGTCGGTGAACCCGTCGAAGTGATCGCAGTCCCAGAGGTCGAGCCACAGCGCGCTGCCGGACTTCGCGCAGACGCTGAAATACGCGACCCGCGTGCCTTTGTCCCATCCCGTGACCGTCGCGGCCTTCGGGATCCGGTCGAGGATCTCCTCGTGCCCGAGTGATCTCTTGAAGGCCCGCACGATCTCGGCGGTCGTTGGCTTGACCGACGTCCTGCGGAGTGGTCCGGGACGGCGCTCTCTCCGGCCGATCCCTTTGGACGTTACGAGCCTCATTCGAAAGCGCTTGTCGACGGGCATAGCTGCCTCCCGGAGGCGGAGAAGGGCTGAGAAAGAACTCTCGGGGTCCGCCTGATGACTAATCGCTTCGAGTGGGGAAAGAGGCTAGCGTCCGGACGCTCCGCTGGTTCCAGGCGCTCGCGGGCTTGACGCGCGCGGGGGGGGCGCCGACACTTTCGACGACGCGATGAAGATCTACCGAGCCGCTGAATCTTGCGAAGAATGAACGATCGCCGCCTCCTCGCCCCGCGCTGGCACACGGCGGGCCTCGTCGGGATTCTGCTCGCGACGTTCGCCGCCGGCGCGCTCTGGCAGAGCAAGCCCGCCGCCGCGCCGATGCCGGCGCCCGCCCCGGAGCATCGCGGCGTCCTCGGCATTTACCTGACCGCGATCTTTCTCGACGCGGCGCTCTTCTACTACGTCTGGGCGTTCACGTCGAAGAACGGCACGCCGCTGCGGGAGCTCGTCGGCGGACGATGGGCGAGCGCGAAGGACTTCTTCACCGACGTCGCGATCGCCGCGCCGTTCTGGGTCGTCTGGGAGTGGACGGCGGAATTCGTGCACCGGATTCTCGGACGAAGCACGGCGAAGTCGATCGACTCCATGCTTCCCCGCGCGCCGGCCGAGATCGGCCTGTGGATCCTCGTCTGCCTGACCGCCGGCTTCTGCGAGGAGGTCGTCTTCCGCGGCTACCTGCAGAAGCAGCTCGAGATTCTCTCGGGCAGCGACGCCGTCGCGATTGCCGCGCAGGCCGTTTGTTTCGGCATCGCGCACGGCTACCAGGGCTGGAAGAACGTCGTCGTGATCGTCGTCCTCGGCGCGCTGTACGGAGTCCTCTCTCGGTGGCGCCGGAGCACGCGGCCCGGAATGCTCGCCCACGCGTGGGGCGACTTCTACGGCGGCCTCCAGATGCACTGGCTGCCGAGTCTGTTCTTCCGGTAGGAGACCGGGCGGCCGCGAGGGCCGCCCCTACCGTAGGGGCGGGGCTCGTCCCCGCCCGGCGTCCTACCGGAACGCCACGACCCGCGTCGTCGAGCGCTCGGGCTCCGGCGCCGCCGGGCCGTACATGTCCGTCATGCGGAAGGACCGATACACGGGCGCCGTCAGCAGCACGGAGCCGACGATGGTCCCTTCCGAAGAGCCGGGGTTCGGCGAGACCTCGAGCGAGTAAGCGCGTCCCGATCCGAGGCTGTTCGGATCGAACACGAAGCCCGCGTTGAAGTGGTAGTCGCCGCTCGCGAGGCGCTGCGCCGAGCCGAGCGCCAGCGAGAAGACGCCGAGGTCCGCGTTCAGCGCGAGGCGGACGATCCGGGCCGACTCGTCGATCGCGAGCACCTGGCCGCGGCTGTGCGCCTGCGGATCGGTCTCCGCACGCACGTTCCCGTTGTCGAAGAGGCTGATGCGCGTGCTGTCGCTCTCCCAGTTGACGTCGTGCTGATGCGTGAACCAGAGGCGCGGGTCGGCCGACTCGATCGAGAAATCGCCGTCTTTTCCGAGGCGCCAGACCACGTCGCCGGGCCCGGTGCCGGAGGCGTAGTCGATCTTCACGATCCAGTCCTGGTGGCGCGTGGAATAGAGAAGCGATCCGTCCGGCGTCTCGGAAACCGCGTTGCCGTGGGTCCAGTCGTTCGCATCGGCCGCGAGGTAGTACGGCGGGCACCCGGGATTCGTGACGCAGTGCTCCTTGAGCGAGGCCATGCGCGAGGGGTCGAGATGGTCGAACGCGTCCCACGCCCAGACGACTTGCATGTCGGAGTCGAAGACGACGACCATGTCGCCCAGGACGTCGACGGGCCCTGGCCCCTGCACGTCGGTCAGGATCTGTTCGACCCCGGCGAGCGCCACGATTCTGCCGCCGTCGATGGTTCGCGCCTCGTGGTGGAAGCCCGTGATCGGCCGCTTCCCCATCGCGGCGAGCTGCTCGTTCACGCGCGCGGCGTTGGTCTCCAGAAGGGTCGTTCCCATCAGGTCGAACTTGCGGATGACGTCCTGCGCCGGATCGGTCCGCGACTCGATGATCGTGAAAAAGGTCCCGTCGGCCTCCGGGCGCGTGAACGTCGTGGACAGAACCGGCGGCCCGTACCATACGAGGTTTCCCCCGATGTCGATGGCGAACGGCGGGAGAAAGAGCGGCGCCATGAGGAGGTACTGCTCGGGAACCGCGAAAAGGCTCGACGGAAGGATGCTGAGCCGCGAAATGTCGTAGGACGGATTCCCGGTCGTGAACGAGACCGCCGGCCCGGGCGTTTCCTCGCGCCCCGCATCGACCAGCAGGTTGGCCGTGTACGAGGTATTCCCGTTCATTCCCGCGAGGTAGAAGTTCAGGGACTGGCCGGAGACGCAGGGCTTGTACGGCGTGTACTGCGCCGGTCCACCGCTCGCCGTCGGGAAAAAAGCGACGCGGGCACGCCCGCCGTCGCAGCCGAGGCTGCTGAAGAGAAAGACGAGCGGATGGTCGGTCGCGCTCGCCGCGGCCTGCGTGGTGACCCGGCTGACGAGCTGAAAGCTCGACGTGACGGTCTGGGTCTCCTGCGTCGAAAGATCTCGAACGGTCAGCTCGAGGTCGTAAGTGCCTTCGTCGAGCGCCGTCCAGTCGAGCCCCTTCAGCGGACCGAAGTCGCGCACCATGTGAAAGTCTCCGCCGGGCTCGCGGAGGCGGAAGCGGTACCAGATCTGGTCGGAACCTCCGGAGGCGCTCGCCGTCCAGTGAACCGGCGTGCCGACCGCGGCCGGACTTGCCGGAGTCGCCTGCAGCGTCGCGTTGATCGCGGCGATCAGTGGCGCGGGCGCGGCTCCGAGTGCGATTGCTGCGGCGGCGAGAAAAGTCATGGCGCGTGGAAATCGCATGGTGCGCGCATTCTAGCCGCGCCCGGACCGGATCTTGCATGACAGCTCGTGGGAGGGTGCATGAACGTCCTCGTCACGGGCGCCACCGGCGTCGTGGGCCGGCGGCTCGTTCCTCTCCTCATCGGCGCCGGACACCGCGTTTCGGCGATCGCACGCGCGCCCGGGAAGCGCGAGCAGCTCGCGCGGATCGGCGCGACCGCGGTCAACGCGGATCTCTTCGCTCCCGACTCGCTGCGGCGGGCGGTCACCGGCTGCGATGCCGTCGTGAACCTCGCGACGCACATGCCGGACACCGGGGCCCAGATGGTGCGGCGGAGCGCCTGGCGCGAGAACGATCGCGTCCGGCGCGTCGGCTCGGCGAACCTCGTGGAGGCGGCGCTCGCCGAAGGCGTCGTGCGCTTCGTCCAGGAGTCGTTCGCTCCGGTCTATCCCGACTGCGGCGACCGCTGGATCGACGAGACCATGCCGCTCGCGCCGGTGCGCTACAACGAGACCGTGCTCGATGCCGAGAAGGCGGCGGCGCAGTTCGCGGAGGCGGGCGGGACCGGCGTCGTCCTGCGGTTCGCGGCGTTCTATGGACCCGATTCGCGGTTCCTGGCCGAGGCGATCCGTCAGGTGCGCCGCGGACGCGCTCCCCTGCCCGGATCGCCGGGCGCATTCGTGTCTTCGGTGCATCACGACGACGCCGCCTCGGCCGCCGCCGCCGCCCTTGCGCTGCCTTCCGGTGCGTACAACGTCGTGGACGACGAGCCGGTGACGCACCGCGAGTACTTCGATTCGCTCGCCGGCGCGCTGGGCGTCCCACGACCGAAGCCGCCGCCGCCGTGGGTCAAGTGGCTGCTCGGGTCCCTGGGCGAGCTCCTCGCGCGATCGCAGCGGATCTCGAACCACAAGATCAAGGCGGCCTGTCCATGGAAGCCGGCGTACCCGAGCGTGCGGGAAGGCTGGCCGTCGGTCGTGGCGGCGATACCGCGGGAGAGGGCGGCCCTCGCGGCCGCCCGATCCTGACGGGCGGGGGCAAGCCCCGCCTCTACGACACTGCTTCGAGGGAGCAGAGCCCGCCTACCGCGCAGGCCGCCCGCTCCCCCGCCTCGCCCGCCCTTTCGTCGAACGGCCGCGCCGCGGCCGCCGCCGGACCGGAACAATCCGTCGCCGGAGGTGAGTCATGTCGTTTCTCGCGGCCATCCTGCTCACGGCGAGCTGCGCGGGACCCTGCGCGGAGCTCAAGTGCGAGACGCAGCTGACGGAGCTCGTCGCCGCGGTGCGCGCGGCCGACTACCGCGGCGACCGGCAGGCCCTCGATCGCCTCGATGCGGCGCTCGCGAAGATCCCGTCCTCGCCGCTCGACGACTATCGCGCCTACTGGCGCGGATTCGCGCGGTGGCGCCGCGCGATGAATGGATTCAACGAGACGCCGGCTCCGAGCGATCTCGAATCGGATCTGCAGGCCGCGGTCGGCCATTTCCGCGCCGCGATGGAGAAACGGTCCAACTGGATCGAGGCGCGGCTCGCGATGGTGGGCTGCCTCGGGAATCTGATCTACCTCGCGCGCGACGACGCCGGCAAGCGCCAGGCGATCCTCGAGCAGTACACGCCGGTCGGAAAAACGCTCGCGACCGACGGCCAGGACAATCCCCGCGTCCTCTGGATCATCGGAGGCCTGCAGATGGCCGCGCCGCCGCCGTACGGGGGCGACATGGCGAAGGCGGCCGCCACGTTGCGGCGGGGCGTGGAGAGCTCGTGGAAAGAGGCGGACGCCGGCGCTCCGGCTCCCTGGATTCCGTCGTGGGGCGGACCGGAGAACCTCATGAACCTCGCGTACCTGTACACGCACACGGCCGCGAGCAACAAGACCGCCGCGCTCGCCTACGCGCAGGGCGCGCTCGTCGCGGTGCCCGAGTGGCACTACGTGCGCGACATCCTCCTTCCGCAGATCGAGGCGATGCCCGAGGCGGGGAAACCGACGCCCGCCCCCGCACCGTAGGGTCGGCCCGCGCGGCCGCCCATCACGACGGGCGGGGACGAGCCCCGCCCCTACCGCGACGCAACAGACATACTTCCGGTGTGAGAACCTCGCCCTCTTCCCTTCCCCGCGCCGCGGCGGCGGCAACGTACGCCGGCGCGTGGATCCTTCTCGCGGCGGTCTATGCGGCGGTCTTCGCCTCGATGCCGACGGTCGGCATCGGCATGGCGGTGCGCGGCTCCGTCGCGGCGATTCTGCCCAACGCGATCTTCGGAATCGTCTCGCTCCGCCTCGCGCGGCGCTGGCCCTGGCCGCAGACGGCGCCGGGGCGCCTCGCCGCGCGGCTCGTGCCTGCCGTGCTCGGCGTCACCGCGGGAGCCACCGCCCTCTGGTTCGGCTTCACCTGCCTCGACAGCCGCCTCACGATGGGAACCGTGCGCGCGCCGACGCTCCCGATCGTGCTCTGGCAGGTCGTGATCAACTCCCTCATCCACGTCGCGCTGACGGGAATCGGCTATGCGTGGCAGACGGCCGCGGCGCTGCAGGACGCGCGCGACCAGGCGGCTCGCGCGGAGGTCCTGCGGGCGCGCGCCGAGATGCAGCTCCTGCGCTCGCAGCTGCAGCCGCACTTCGTCAACAACATGCTCCACGCGCTCCTCGGCCTCGTGCGGCGCAATCCCGACCTCGCCGAGAGCGCGCTCGAGAAGCTCGGCGAGCTCTTGCGATTCGGCCAATGGGTGCATCAGTCGGGCAGCGACCTCGTGCCGCTCGCGCGCGAGTGGGATTTCGTCCGCAGCTACCTCGATCTCGAGAGCGTGCGCCTCGGTGATCGCCTGCGCGTCTCGCTCGACGCGGATCCGGCGGCTCTGGAAGTCGCGGTGCCACCCTTCGCGCTCCAGCCCCTCGTCGAGAACGCGATCATTCACGGCATCGCGCCGCGCGCCGGCGGCGGCCGCGTGGACGTCTCGGTGCGGCGGTCCGGCGGACGCCTCCACCTCGCGGTCGCCGACGACGGCCCCGGCGGCTCGGAAGCCGACATCGCCGCGAGCCCGCGCATGGGGCTGAAGCTCCTTCAGGAGCGGCTCGCGGCGCTCTACGGGGGACGCGCGCGCCTCTCGTTCGAGTCCCCGGCCGGCGGCGGCTTCCGCGCGCGCCTCGACCTGCCGGACGACCCCGCCGCGGAGCCGGCGTGAGTGGGAGCGTTCGGCGCACGCGCGCGCTGATCGCCGAGGACGAGGCGCCGGCGCGAGACAGCCTCGTCGCGTGGCTCGGCGAGGAGCCGGACATCGAGGTCGTCGGCGTCGCGGTGGATGGGCGATCCGCGCTGGCGCTCGCCGACGACAAGCGGCCCGACCTGATGTTCCTCGACGTGCGCCTGCCGGAGCTCTCGGGTCTCGAGGTGGCGCGGCGCGTCCGGCATGCCGCGGAGATCGTCTTCACGACCGCCTACGACCGCTTCGCCGTGGCGGCCTTCGAGATCGGCGCGCTCGACTATCTCGTCAAGCCGTTCGGCCGCGAGCGTCTCTCGGCCGCGATCGGCCGCGTCCGGAGAAGGCTCGGCGAGCCCGCGGTCCAGGCCGGCGAGCGGGCGCGCAGCTCCCTCGCGCCGGGACCCCTCGCGCGCCTCTTCGCGCGCAGCGGCGACCGCATCGTGCCCATCGCCCTCGAGGGAGTCCGCCGCATCCAGGCGCGCGGCGACTACGCCGAGGTCCACGCGGCGGAGGGCGAGTTTCTCGTCCACGTGACGCTCGCGGAGCTCGCGGCACGCCTCGACCCCGCGCGCTTCCGCCAGGTCCACCGGTCGCACATCGTGAACCTCGACGCCGTGAAGGAGCTGCGGGCCCACGACGACCGCCGCCTCGCGATCACGCTGCGGGACGGCACGGTCATCGTCGCGAGCCGCGCCGCTTCCGAGGAGCTGCGCCGCCAGGCGCGATGATTGCAGGACGTCGCCGTAGAATGGCGACCTCATGAGCTCCCGAACATCCTCCGCCCCCCGCGCCCTCATCTTTCTTCTCGCCTTCGCCGGCGTCGCGCTCGCGGCCGGCGGACCCGACATCCGCGCGAAGCTCGCCGCGCCGCCCGCGGTGGCCGCGGGCGCGAAGACGACGATCGCGGTCGAGATGACGATCGGTCCCGGCTGGCACGTCAACAGCCACACGCCCTCGGAGCCGTACCTGATTCCGACGGCCGCGTCGCTCAAGGCGTCGGCGGGATCGCTCTCGTCGGTCCGCTACGCGAAGGACGAGGAGAAACGCTTCGCGTTCTCCGACAAGCCGCTGCGCGTGTACACGGGCACGGTGCGATTCGAGACGGACCTCGAAGTGCCGGCGGGAACGACCGGCGACGTCTCCGTCGAAGGGAATCTCTCCTATCAGGCCTGCAACGATCAGCAGTGCTTTCCGCCGGCGAAGATTCCGCTCAAAGCGACCGCGAAAATAACTTCCAGATAAATTCGACACGACCTCTGACACTCGCGGGGGACAGAGTGACTCCGCGCGAGGTCGCGCGCGTGCTCGAGATGCGCTACCGTGGCGCCGCGCGCGATGGCGCGCGGATTGCTGATCTCCGGCGCGGAGGCACTCACGAAAAAGAGAATCGGGCCGGCTTTCGAGGCGCTCGCGCGGTCGCGAGCGCTCGTCATTTTTTCGGCGGCCCTGATGCTCTCGACGCTCGCGGGCGCCGCGCCTTCCTCCGACACGAGCGCATCCGCGCTCCGGCTCCAGCGCCTCGACGGCGCGGCGTTCTCGCTCGACGCGCTCCGCGGCAATCTCGTCGTGCTCGATTTCTGGGCGTCCTGGTGCGTGCCGTGCCGGACGAGCTTTCCCTACCTCGACGATCTGCAGACGCGTTACGCCGCGAAGGGCGTGCGCGTCGTCGGTCTGACGCTCGAGGAAGACGGCGAGGCGGTCAACGCATTCCTCGACCAGGTGCCCGTCGCGTTCGCGATCGCGCGCGATCCGAGCGGGCGCGCCGGCGAAGCGTTCGACGTCGTCGCGATGCCGACGACGTTTCTCCTCGACCGCGACGGGAAGGTCGCGGCGCGCTTCGAGGGCGGCGACGCCCGCGCGCACGCGAAGCTCGAAGCGGCGATCGAAACGCTCCTCTCGGGAAAGACGCTTGCGCCGGGAAGCGACCGGCGCGTCGGCGCCGGGCTCGAGGCAACGGGCGCCGTGAAGGCTTGGCAGCGCGGCTATCTCGCCGATCCGTTCATGAACCTCGACGGCGATCCGATCACGCGCCAGCTGCGCGAGCACATCCATGCGAGCAAGGAGGGAGCAGCCGGCGACGGCGGTGCGGCCGGAGGCGGATGTGGCTGCAACTGACCGCGCGGCGAGACGGCGCACGCGGCGGCGTTTCCGGAAACTTCCCCACCTTCCCTGGCTCGCGACCGGGATCGGCGCGCTCGCGGCTCGCGACGCCGCCGGCCAGACGTCCGTCGACTCGAAATTTCTCTTCTACAAGGAGTCGGGCGGCCGCACCCAGGTCTTCAACCCGGTCCTTCTGCTCCAGCAGGACCTCGGGGAGAACGCAGGCGAGCTGAGCCTCCTCCTCGGATACGACGCCATCTCCGGCGCGTCGCCGACCGGCGCCTATCCGACCTCCGACGTGACCACGTCCGCTTCGGGCCACACGATCGCGAGCGGCAGCTTTCCGCAGGCGGGGTACACCGACGCGCGCAAGTCCGGCGCGTTGAGCTACGGGCGGAAGTTCGGCGCGCACCTTCCTTCGATCGACGTCTCCTACGCCAAGGAGAACGACTACACGGCGCGCGCGATCGGCCTCTCGGACTCGTGGACGATGCTGCACGGGCTCGGGACACTGCACTTCGGCGCTGCGTTTTCGCGCGACACCGTCTCGCCGGTGAAGAACCCGGAGACCAATCCCGACGGTCTCGATCTCAACTATCACAAGGACGAGAACGGCCTCTCACTCGGCTGGACGCAGGTGCTCGGCGAGCGCGATCTCCTCGACGTCTCGGCGTCGCTCATGCAACTCTCGGGCTATCTCACGGACCCGTACAAGGTCGTCCCGATCGGCGCCGACAAGTCGCAGACCCTGCCGGAACAGCGCCCCGACACGCGCTCCCGCCGCGCGCTCGTCGTCAAGTACGGCCACCACTACCTGTGGGACGGCGCGCTGCGGATGATCTACCGCTACTACAACGACAGCTGGTCGATCCAGGCGCACACGCTGGAGGTGTCATACGACCAGCGCGTCGACTCTGACTGGATCGTCTCTCCTCAGGTGCGCCTCTACACGCAAACCGGCGCGTCGTTCTACGGGAGCTCGTTCGCGGTGCCGCAGACCTATATGTCCGCCGACTACCGGCTCGCGCCGCTCGGCAGCATCCTCGCGGGCCTCACGGTCGCGCGCGTGATCGACCACCACCTGACCCTGAGCCTCGGCTTCACGTACCAGTCGCAGAACGGCCGCGACCGGGTCGTCCCGACGGGAACGCTGTCTCCTCCCGAAGAGGGGCTCATCGTCAGGCCCGTCTCGGCGGCCGACATGAGCATCCTGAGCATCGTGGGAGGGCTCAGCTGGCGGCCCTGAGGGAGGGAGACGCACTTTATACGACGCGTTTCCCGCTCATGGGCGGCGGGGCGCTCGTGCAGTTTGTCGACGACCGCGGGCGGGAGACGGCGTCCCGCATCGCGCGGGCCGTCGAGACGGAGGCGCGCCGCATCGAGACGAAGTTCTCGCGCTACCGCGACACGAGCGTCGTCTCGGAGATCAATCGCAACGCCGGACGGACGCCGGTCGCGGTGGACGAGGAGACCGACGACCTCGTGCGCTGCGCGCTGGAGCTCTCGGACCTCACCGGCGGGCGCTTCGACCCGACGGTCGGCGTGCTGCGGCGCGCGTGGGACTTCAAGGCCGGGAAAGTGCCCACCGGCGACGAGATCGACGCGCTCCGTCCGCTCGTGGACGCCTCCGCGGTGTCGCGGCGCGAGCGGACGATCTTCCTGCAACGCGCGGGCATGGAGATCGATCTCGGCGGCGTCGGCAAGGAGTACGCCGTAGACCGCGCCGCGAGGCTGCTGCGCGAAGAAGGGATCCGCGCCGCGGTCGTGAGCTTCTCCGGCGACGTGCGGACGATCGGCAGCCGCGGCGACGGGCGCCCGTGGAAGGTGGGCGTCGTCGATCCGCGCAATCGCAACCGCTGCCGGTTCGCCGTGCGGCCTCTGTCGGACGCGGGGATCGCGACGTCCGGCGACTACGAGCGCGCCTTCGTCAAGGACGGCTTGCGATACCACCACATCCTGGACGCGCGGACGGGCTGGCCCGCGCGCGGCGTCGCGTCGGTGACGGTCGTCGCGGCCACGGCCTTTCGCGCCGGCTGTTACGCGACGGCGTCGTTTCTGCTCGGTCCCGCGGAGGGACTCGAGCTCCTCGAAGACGCGGAGGACGTCGAGGGCGCGCTCATCACCGAGGAAGGAGAGATCTTCGCGACGAGCGGGATGTGGCTGCTGTCGGATCTGCCCGGAGGCGTCTGGGAGGGCTGCCGGGAGGCCTGAGGCGATCCCGCGGGCCGGCGACCCGCGCGGATCGCCGGCTGCCGGATCTTCGATTCGTGATTACTGCTTGTCGTAGACGGCGCTGTTGTCCGTCTTCATGCCCATCGAGTCCATCATGCTCGTGGTCACGGTGCGGGTCTTGCCGTCGGCCGAGACGACGATCTTGCCGGACCCGGCCATCTTCCCGCCCTTCTTCATGGTCATCTCGAAGGTGTTGGCGTTGACCATCTTGTAGGCGCGCGTGTCGGAGGTCGGTTCGCCGGTGACGGCGTAGTCTTTGCCGTCAAACTTGCCCGTCCACTCGCTGTGAACGGCCTTGCCGTCTTTGTCCGTGCCGTCCACCGAGCACTTCACCATGTCGCCCGCCATCGTGTACGTGACCGTCTGGTTCTTGGTCGCGCCCGCGGCATACTTCGATTTCGCGTCGTTCAGCTTCCAGGTGCCCATGATCGGATCCGCCGCCAGGCTCAGAGCCGCAACCGCGAGAAACACAGCCACCGAAGTCAGGATCGCTTTGGTCCTCATGAATCCCTCGTCTTTCTTGTGAGAAGTGGATAAAGGGATCCGGTAGGCCGGCGACCTGATCAGGCCGCCGGCGCGCCGGACTCTCGATGCGAGCTACTGCTTGTCGTACACCGCCATGTTGTCCATCTTCATGCCCATCGAGTCCATGCCGCTCGTGGTCACGGTGCGCGTCTTGCCGTCGGCCGACAGCATGATCGTGCCGGTCACTGTGGCCTTCCCGTCCTTCTTGACCGTCAGGCTGAGCGTGGTCGCATTGACCTTCGTGTAGGAGCGCGTGTCGGAGGTCGGATCGCCTTTGACGGGGTAGTCCTTGCCATCGAACTTGCCGGTCCACTCGTTGTGCGTGAGCTTGCCGTCCTTGTCGACGCCGTCCACGGTCACCATCACCATGTCGCCCGCCGTGTGGTACGAGACCAGGCGGTTCTTCGTCGCGCCCGCGGCGAAATGCGACTTCTCCTCGTTGAGCTTCCAGGTCCCCAGGTTCGGATCCGCTGCCAGGCTCAGAGCTGCAACCGCGAGAAAAGATCCCACCGAAGCCAGAATCGCTTTGGTCCTCATGAATCCCCTCCTCTTTCTCGTTGGAAACATCGAAACGGCGGAGCATTCTATGCCACGACGGGGACGCAGGCGCAGCCTTCGCGCGCCGATTCCATGCCGGCGCCGGTGCGTCCGAGGCAAAAGATATCACTGAAAAAAGTGAACTTGCAGCTCTAGCCCGCGCGCAGCGCCGCCTCGACGGCCGCGTCGTCGCCGCGCTCCATCGCGGCCTCGACCTCGAGACTGACGCGGTCGCGGCCGATCGTCGCGACGGCGAGGACCTTCCTCTTTCGCCGGTAGATCGCCACCGCGGCGCGCCGCTCGAGATCTCCCTTGATCTCGAGCGCGTCCCACCCGGCGGCATGGCCGACGTAGGAGATCTGCACGTCGTAGTGCTGGCTCCAGAAGAAGGGCACGTCGCGGAACGGTCCTCCGACGCCGAGCATTGCGCGCGCGACCGCCTGGCCCTGCCGCTCCGCGAGCGCCCAGTGCTCGATGCGGGCAGGCTCGCCCGAGACGCGCTCGGGGAAACGCGCGACGTCTCCGGCGGCATAGACATCGGGGGCGCTGGCACGGAGGCTCTCGTCCACGACGATGCCGTTCTCGACCTTCAGTCCGGCCTTCTCCGCGAGCGCGGTCCGGGGCGTGACGCCGACACCCAGCACGACGAGATCCGCCGAAAGCGTCTCGCCGCTCGCGAGTGTCACGCCGTTGGGCTCGATCGCCTTCGGAGACGCCTCGAGCCGGAACCGGACGCCCTGGCTCTCGTGGAGGCGGCGGACGAAGCCGCCGATCTCCGGGCCCAGCACGCGCTCGAGCGGGATCTTCTCGACGCCGACGACTGTCACGTCGATGTTGCGGTGGCGCAGCGACGCCGCGACCTCGAGACCGATGAAGCTCGAGCCGATCACGACGGCGCGCTTGGCGGCGGCCGCGCGCGCGATGATCGCGCGGCTGTCGGCGAGGGTTCGCAATCGGAAGACGTGCGGGAGTCCGGCGCCTTCGATCGGCAGCGTGCGCGCCTCGGCGCCCGTCGCGAGGAGGAGCGCTCCGTAGTCGAGCGTGCGGCCGCTCCGGAGCGTCACCTTCCGCGACGCCGTCTCGATCGACGCCGCCGGATCGCCCAGCAGCAGCTCGACGCGGATCGACGCGTAGTACTCGCGCGTGCGAAGCGGAATCCAGTCCTCCGGCGCGTTGCCCGCGAGGTAGTCCTTGGAGAGATTCGGACGGTCGACGGGACCGGGCTCCTCGTCGCCCACGAGCGTGATCGAGCCCGCGTACGCTTTCGCGCGCAGCATGTCGGCGCACGCGGCGCCGGCCGCCCCGGCGCCGACGATGACGACGGACGCGGGCCGCTGCCGCGGCGCGGAGGGCACCGTCGATTCACATTTTCCCGCGACGCGGACCTTCCCCGCGTGGCGCTCGACGTCCCAGCAGCCGACCGGCGAGAGCGCCGGAGCGCCCTCCGCCGCGCCGGTTCGCAGGCTGAAGCGCGCGTGGTGCCAGGGGCAGCGGATCGTGTCGCCGACCACGAGCCCTTCGGCGAGCGGCCCGCCGTAATGCGTGCAATTGGCGCCGACGGCGAAGACGTCGCCGCCCGACCGCACGAGGACGACGGCGTCGTTTCCGACGTGCCCGAGCAGGGGCTCGCCGTCGCGGAGACGGTCCTCCGCCACTCCTTGCGAGAGATCCGGGCCCGGCGGTTTGGACGCGTCGCGGGATTCGGTCATCGGTCGATGAGCGCTAGTCTTCGTCCAGGTATTCCTGCGGCACGTCGTCCTCGGGGACCTCGCGGGTTCGGACCTCGTGGGTCTCGCTGTCCGCCTCCTCGACGCCGCCGACGATGCCGGCCTCGAAGGCCTGTCCTTCCTCGATGAGCTCCTCGACGCTCTCGGAATCCGCCTCCTCGTAGCGCGAGAGGCCCTCGGTGTCCCCGGACTGTCCGCCCGCCTCGGCGCCCATGCCGCGCTCGTCGGGCAGCGGCTCGAAGGAGATGCCGGCCGTCCCGCGACGCCGCGCGGTCCGCGCCGTTGCCGTCTTCTTCCGGCGCGCCGCGGATCTCGCCTTCGCCGGCCGGACGCGGCGCGCGACCTTCTTTTTCGCCGTCTTCTTCTTCGCCGTCTTCGACGTCTTCCCGCGGCGCTTGCGCGGCCGCGCGCCCTCGCGCGAGTGACGCATGATCGGTTTCCGCCGGGACTTCTTCGCCTTCTTGCCGGCCGGACGCTTGCGCTTCTTCATGGTCGTCTCCTCGGGCGCATCGTATCGCCGCCGTCACGGGCGAAAGCAAGCGGGTATAAGAGGCGGTGATGAAGGCGGTTCTCTTCGGCGCGACCGGAATGATCGGCCAGGGCGTCCTGCGGGAATGCCTCCGCGATCCCGAAGTCACCGAGGTGCTCTCGATCGTCCGTCGGGCGACCGGCGTCCGCGACCGGAAGCTCCGCGAGATCGTCCACGCGGATTTCGCGGATTTCTCGGGGATCGAGCGGGAGCTCACCGGTTACGACGCGTGCCTCTTCTGCCTCGGCGTCTCGTCGGCCGGAATGAGCGAAGCGGACTACCGGCGCGTGACGTACGACTATGCGCTGGCGGCCGCGACCGTGCTCGCGAGGCAGAATCCCGGCATGACGTTCGTCTACGTGTCCGGGACGGGCACGGACGCGACCGAGAAAGGGCGCGTCATGTGGGCGCGCGTGAAGGGAGCGACCGAAAACGCCATCCGCCGCCTGCCCTTCCGCGCGGCCTACATGTTCCGCCCCGGCTACATCCAGCCGCTCGACGGGATCCGGTCTCGCACGGCGATGACCCGCGCTCTCTACGCGATCGCGGGCCCGCTCTATCCGCTCTGGAAGGCGCTTTTCCCCGCCCACGTCACGACGACCGAGCAACTCGGCCGCGCGATGATCCGCGTCGCGGCGCGCGGCTTCGACAAGCCGATCGTCGAGAGCCGCGACATCGCGGCGGTTCTCCGGAAGAGCTAGGTCGGCGCCGGCAGCCCGTCCGGCGCGAGCGGCAGGGCGCGCAGCCGCACTCCCGACGCGGCGAAGATGGCTCCGGCGACAGCGGGCGCGACGCCGACGATCGGACACTCTCCGGCGCCGGCCGGGGGCAGGTCCTTGCGGTCGAGAATCACGAGCTCGATCTCCGGAACGTCGGAGAGCCGCGGGACACGGTACTGGGAGAAGTGCGGGTTCGTGATGCGCCCGTTCTCGAAGCGGATCGCCTCGAAGAGCGCGCCGCCGATCCCCTGCACGAGCGCGCCCTCGACCTGGTTGCGCACGCCGTCGGGGTTCACCACCGCGCCGCACTCGAACGCGGCGACGAGTCGCCGGACGCGCACGCGGCGCGACGGCTTCTCGATCTCGACGTCGGCGCACGTCGCGATGTAGCCGGCCTTCTCCGTCCCGCCGGCGATCCCCAAGCCGCGCCCGGGCTCCGAGGGGCTCTTGCCCCAGCCGAACTTCGCCGCCGCGGCTTCGAAGACGGCGCGGACGCGCGCGTCGGTGAGATTCTTCAGCCGGAACGCGAGCGGATCCATTCCGATCGCGTGCGCGAGCTCGTCCATCGCGCTCTCGCGCGCGAAGTGATTCGCCGTGGAAGCGAGCGCGCGGTACGAGCCCTGACGCAGCGGCGACTTCACCGGGTGGTACTGGATCGTCTGCGCCGCGACGTCGTACGGCGTGCCGATGCCCGCCGGGCCGGAATTCCAGTTGTGGAACTCCCAGGCGAGAAGCGTCCCGTCGCGCCGCGCCCCGGCCTTGACCTCGATGACGCCGGCCGGCCGCAGGTACGCCCACGTGAACTCTTCTTCGCGACTCCACACGACCTTGACCGGCCGGCCCGCCGCCTTCGCGAGGCGCGCGGCCTCGACCGCCGCGTCGCCCGTGTGCTTGCCGCCGTAGGCAGAGCCCGTGTCGGGCACCAGCACGCGCACCTTCTCCGCCGGCAGGCGCAGCGCCGCGGCGACCTCGTCCTTCACGGCGAAGGGACGCTGCGTCCCGGTCCACACCGTGAGCTTCCCGTCGGAGGCGCTCCACTCGGCGACGGCGGCGCGCGGCTCGAGCGGCGCGTGCGCGATGTACGGAACGGTGTACGTCTGCGAGACCTTCGCGTCGGCCGAAGCGAGGGCCGCTTCGACGGAGCCCGTGACACGCGGCTCGCTGCGCTCGGAGACGTCCTCGTTCTTCTTCAGGTACTCGAAGAGGCTCGCATTCGAAGGCTGCCCCGGCGTCTCCTTCCACTTCGCGTCGAGCGCGGCGACGGCGCGCGCCGCCGTCCCGGGATCCGGCGCAACGACGCCGACGAAGTCCGCGTCGCGCACGACCTTGACGCCGGGAATCGCCTCGGCCTTGCCCGCATCGAGCGACAGGAGCGACGCCCCGAAAGACGGCGGTCTCAGAACCTCGCCGTGCGACATGCCGGTCCGCGTGATGTCCGAGGCGTAGCGGTGCTTCCCCGTGACGAAGTCGCGGCCGTCCACCTTGGGCGCCTCCGCTCCGGCGACCTTCCAGCGCGAGGCGGGAGCGACCGGGGCGTCGGCCCGGACGGCCCGGATGAGATCCTGACCGCGCGTCAGCTCGCCGTACGAGAGCGTCCGATTGCCCTCGGTGTCGCGAATCGCGCCGTTTTCCGCCGCGAGCTTGTCGCGCGAGACGCCCCAGCGCGCCGCCGCGAGATCGAGCAGCGCCTCACGCGCCGTGGCCGCCGCGGCGCGGAGCTGCGGCCCCATCGTGGGCGTCGTGCGGCTGCCGAAGGTGCCCGCGTCCCAGGGCGTGCGGTCCGTGTCGCCCATGACCATCCGAATCGAGGCGACGGGCACGCGGAGCTCCTCGGCCACCTGCTGCGCGAGCGACGTCCGGATGTTCTGCCCGACCTCGACCTTGCCGGTGAAGACCGTGACGGCGCCGTCCCGGTCGACGTGAATCCAGGCGGCGAGCTCCTTCGGGAGCTCGTGGCCGCCGCGGAATCGCCCGGACTCCTGCGGGAGCGTCGCGTCCGGCGCGGCCAGGCAGACGAGCAGGCCACCGCCCACGACCTTCAGGAAGTCGCGCCGGTTCGCGTCGAACCAGTGGAGCGCCGGCGTCTCGTGCTGCGGCAGCTCCAGATCGGGCGCGTCGCCTCCCGGCGGCCGGGCGCTCATCGCGGACGGCCCGCCTTCGCGGCCCGGCGCACGGCGTCGAGGATTCGCGGATACGTACCGCAGCGGCAGACGTTGCCGGACATCGCGCCCACGATGTCGTCGGTCGTCGGACTCGGGTTCGATCGCAGCAGCGCCGCCGCCGAGACGATCATCCCGGGCGTGCAGTAGCCGCACTGAAACGCCTCGACCTCCAGGAACGCGGCCTGCACGGGATGGAGGCGGCCGTTCTGCTCGAGGCCCTCGATCGTGACGATCTTCTTGCCCGCGGCCTCCGCGACAGTCGTCTGGCACGAGCGCACGGCGGCGCCGTCGAGGAGCACAGTGCATGCCCCGCACTGGCCTTCACCACAGCCGTACTTCGTGCCCGTCAGATCGAGACGATTGCGCAGCGCGGAGAGGAGCGGCTCGTCGGCCGGGGCATCGAGGCGGCGGGGCGTTCCGTTGACGTCGAGCAGCACCGCAGGCATCGGGAGCAAATTGTATGCCCCGGGGGCGCACCCGGTCGCCGCGAACTCTCATGGCCGCCGACCCTCGGCCGCGCGCCTGAGCGGCGTTCCCCACGCGCCGAAGAACGCGGCGACGAGCGCGAGCCCCGCGCAGGAGATCGCAACCATGCGAAACGAGGCGTCGAGCGACTCCGCGACGGACCGTCGGATCGTCTCCGCCTCGGCGGCGCCGACGCCGGCGGGAGGTTCGAGGGCTCCGAGCTTCGACTTCTGCCCGGCGAGCGCCGCGCGCGCGGCCGATGAGATGCCGCTCGACGCGAGGCGCCGGTCGAGCGCCCGCTCGAACTCCGACGTCGCGAGAATTCCGAAGACCGCGATCGCGAGCAGCGAGGCGACGCGGGCAACCGCATTGTTGATTCCCGAGGCGGCGCCCTCCGCGTCGCGCCCGACCGCATTCAGGACGGCGGCCGTCAATGGCGCCACCGTGATCGCCATTCCGAAACCGAGCACGGCGAGCGCCGGCAGGAGAACCCGAACGTAGGGGCCCGATCGCGGGGAGAGCGCGAGCATGAGGAACCCGGCGGACGCGACGGCCGGGCCGATCGTGAGCGGGAGGCGCGAGCCGAAGCGGTCCGCAAGCGCTCCGGACCAACGTGATAGTAAAAACATCGCGAGCACGAGCGGGAGGAGCGCCGCTCCCGCCGCGGCCGGCGAGTACCCGCGGGCCTGGATGAGGTCGAACGGCAGGAAGAAAAGCGCCGCCGAGAGCGCCGCATACAGAAAGAACGTGAGCAGGTTGGCCGCCGCGAAAGAACGGACGCGGAAGAGAGCGGTCGAGAGCATGGCATCGCTCCGGTTCCGCTCGACGGCGAAAAAGACGGCCAGAGCGGCCGCGCCGCCGAACACCGACGCGAGCACGCGGGCGTCACCGGCGCCGAGCGCCGGCGCCTCGATCAGCCCGAAGACGAGCGCTCCCAGGCCGCCGGTCGCGAGCGCCGCCCCGGCGAAATCCGGGCGCCCGACCGACGGATTCCGGCTCTCGGGCACCTTCCGGATCGCGATCGCGAGCGCGACCGCCGCCACCGGCAGGTTGAGAAAGAAGACCGCCCGCCAGGAAACCGCCTGGGCGAGCCATCCTCCAAGGAAGGGACCGACCGCCCCGGAGATCGCCGTCAGAGAAGACCAGGTTCCGACGGCGCGCCCGCGGGCGGCCGGCGAAAAGCCGGCGCCGAGCAGCGCGAGACTCGAGGGAACGAGGAGCGCCGCTCCCAGCCCCTGAGCGGCGCGCGCCGCGATCATGGTGCCGATACCGGGCGCGAGGCCGCAGGCGAGCGAGGATGCCGCGAAGATGAGGATCCCGGTCGAGAAGATCCGCCGGCGGCCGACGCGGTCCGCGAGCGAGCCGCCGACCAGCACGAAGGAGGACAGCAGGAGCGCATAGGCCTCGACGATCCACTGCGCTCCGGCCACGGAGGCCCGCAGGCTCGACTGCAGGACCGGTAGCGCGACGTTGACGGCCGTGCCGTCGATGAATGCCATGCTCGAGCCGAGGATCGTCGCCGCGAGCACCCACCGGCCGGCCGACGGGTCGCAGGGCTCCTCGGGTATCTGCCGGATGATCCCTTCGTCGCAGGGGGGACGGCTGGCCAGAGTTGCCTCCTCCGAGATTCTCGAGGATAGGCTACGCGCCATGAAGACGCTGCACGTCGCGGAGGTCAACATCGCTCGGATGCGCGCGCCGCTCGACGATCCGAGCATGCGGGAGTTCGTCGCGCGGCTCGGCGAGATCAACGCGCTCGCGGACGGCAGCCCCGGCTTCGTCTGGCGTCTTCAGAACGAGGCGGGCAACGCGACGTATCTGCGGCCCTACGACGACGACCGCATCCTCTTCAATCTCTCCGTCTGGGAATCGATCGAACAGCTCAAGAACTACACGTACAAGAGCGCGCACCGCGAGGTCCTGCAGAGGCGCGCCGACTGGTTCGAGAAGTTCGACGCTCCGGCCATGGCGCTCTGGTGGGTGCCGGCGGGGCACCGGCCCTCGGTCGACGAGGCGAAGAAGCGGCTCGATCACCTGCAGGCGCACGGACCGGCGCCGTTCGCATTCTCGTTCCGGGTCACGTTCCCGCCGGACGAGGAGTACGTCGCGTCGATCGACTGGTCGCAGTTCGCGCCGTGCCCGGCGGTCTGAAGCGCTTACTTCCAGCCCTTCACGAGGAACAGGTCCGACGCGGTGACGACGTCGACCGTGTACGCATAGGACGCGCCGTCGCGGGTCATGCACACGTTGCCGATTCGAACGAAGCCGGTCCGGTCGGCGGGCATCAGCTCCCGCCAGAGCTCCTTCTTCCCGGTCCTCAGGTCCACGCGATAGATCGGAAGGGGCGCGAGCCCGTAATGGGTCGCGAAGATGCGGTCGCCGTCGGCGCTCCACTGGATCGGCACATCGTCGGGCGCGAGGCCCGGGACGGGGCGGCCATCGCCGGCGTCGACGGGATAGATCATCGCGCGGTGGTCCGCCGCCGTGGCGGCCGTGAACCGGCCATCCGGCGAGACGGCGGCGCCGTTGATCAACTCGGGGGTCACGGCCCGCGGCTTGCCGCCGGCCGCGTCCACCACATACAGGCGGAAACCGTGGCCGGGCTCGGTGGCACCGATCCCGAGACGCCTCCCGTCCGGAGGGATGAACGCCCCGCCATAGACCGACAGGCCGGGAATGACGACGGTCCTGGCCTCCCCGGCTCCCGTCGGAACGAGCACGATCCGTGCGCCGTCCTTCGACGGCACGACCGTCAGGGCCCATTTCCCGTCCGGAGACAGATCGGACCCTCGGCCGTCCCCGAGCCGCACCGCCGGCCCGCCGTCGGTCGGCCGCAAGTAAACGCTGCCGTTGTCGCCCCCGCCCTCCCGCGTCTCGGTGAAGAGCAGCGCTTTTCCATCGGCCGAGAGACCCGCGACGTCGGACGCCTCGAGCCACGACAGGTTGCGCTCCTGTTTCTCCCCGCCGAAGGCTCCGAAGATCTCCGTCGCGCCGATCTCCCGTTCGATCAGAACCGTTCCATCTTTCGCGACGTCGTGGACGATCTCGAGGTCGAGCGACTTCGCGAGCGTTCGCGAGACACCGTCGAGGGTCACGGCGTAGATTCCCAGATCGAAGTCCCGATTCATACCGTCGAACCAGATCTCCCGACCCGAAGGAGCCCAGGCGAAGCTGTCGACGAACGAAAAGTCCTCGGCAAGCTTCTTCGAACGGCCTCCGACGTCGATGAGATCGATCCAGCTCTTCGCGCCGCCCGCCTCGATCACCGCGACGTGCTTTCCGTCCGGAGACACACGGATCGCCGTCGTGGCGTCGCTGACCTCGGCAATTCGCCTTCCGAGCGGATACTCGACGACCGGCTTGCCGGCGACGCTGCGCAGGACCGCCAGGCTCTTGCCGTCGGGAGCCCAGTCGGCCGCGAGCACGTCTTCCGCGACCTGCCGTGGCGCGCCGCCTTCGATCGGGACGCGAGCGAGGGTCCCGGTGCCCACCGTTCCGTAGAGATTTTCCTTCTTCAGAAGGATCGCGAGCTCGCCGGTGGACGACACGGCGAGGAGGCTCGCGCCCGGGATGCCGAGCGGCCGCGTTTCCGGGCTGCCGACGCGCGAGACGTAGACCTCGGTCGGACGCCCGCCCCACGACGCGCCGTACACGACGTTCTGTCCGTCCGCCGTGAAGCGCGCGAAGAGGACGTTTCCGCGGCGGAAGGTCAGCCGGCGCCTCGTGACGCCGCTCTCGGAGGCGCTCGCCGCGGGACGCACGGCGCGGCGTCCGCCGAACCAAAATGCGGCGGCGAGAAGAGCGAGCACGGCCGCCGCGGCGGCGAAGCCTTTCCAAAGGCTCTTCGGCGCGCGCGATTTTGCAGCCGCGGCCGCGGCCGCCGCCGTCGCGCCCGAAGGCGTCGTTAACGCCTCGAGATCGAAGCCCAGATCGCGCGCCGACTGGAACCGCCGCTCGGGATCCTTTTCGAGACAGTGCCGAACGATCCGCTCGAGCGCCGGGGGCACGTTCTGGTTCGTCACCGACAGATCCGGCGGGTCCTCCCTCAGAATCGCCGACATCGTGTCCGCCGTCGTGTCGCCCGAGAACGCGCGCCGGCCCGACACCATCTCGTACAGGATCGAACCGAAGGAGAAGATGTCGCTGCGCCCGTCGGCCGGCTTTCCGCGCACCTGCTCCGGCGACATGTAGCCGATCGTCCCCATCACCACACCCGGCTCCGTCCCGGCCGTCGCCGTCGGAAGGCTCGTCGTCTGCCCCTCCGCCTCGCGCAGCGTCAGCTTGGCCAGCCCGAAGTCCAGAATCTTCACGCGGCCGTCGCGGGTCACGAAGATGTTCTCGGGCTTCAGATCCCGGTGCACGATCCCTTTTTCGTGCGCCGCCGCGAGGCCGTGCACGACCTGCACCGCGTATTCGATCGCCCGCCGCGTCGACATGCGGCCGCCCGCGAGCACGGCCCGCAGCGTCTCTCCCTCGAGCAGCTCCTGGACGACGTAGGGCGCGCCCTCGTGCTGGCCGACGTCGTGGACCGCCGTGATGTTGGGGTGGTTGAGGACCCCTGCCGCTCGCGCCTCCTGCTCGAAGCGTCTCAGCCGATCCGCGTCGGCCGAGAACGATGCCGGCAGCACCTTGATCGCGACTTCGCGCCCGAGCCGCGGGTCCTTCGCCTTGTAAACCTCGCCCATTCCTCCAGCGCCAAGAGGCGCCAGAATCTCGTAAGGACCAAGACGGGAACCTGTGGCGAGCGCCATACGCGTGCGACAGGGATTCTATGACCCGGGCGCCGGTGCTAGAGTTCCCCGGCGATGAGGGCGCCGGCGAGGCGGTCGTCCTGGCTCGCGCTGGCGGGGATCGCGCAGGCGATCGGCGTCGCGCTCCTGCCCAAGTGCCCGCTCTGCCTCGCGATGGACTTCGGAATCGCGGGCACGCTTCTCGCGGCGCTCCAGAGGCGTTTCGGCCCGCTTCTCTGGCCGAGCCTCGCGCTCGCCGCGGTGAGCGCCGCCATGCTCTTCCGCCGATCCCGACTTCGCGAGACCACCAGCGCCGGAACCTGCTGCCCCCTCTAGGCCGCTTCTCTCGGCCGCCGCGAAACCTCTTCCGCGGCGAGGCGTACCCGGAGCCAGGAGGTTTCGCACCATGAGGAGAGCCCTGCTCGCCGCCCTCGCCGCCGGCCTGTGCGCGGCGATTTCCTCGAGTCAGGACCACGGGATGATGGGAGAGGACCAGAAGCCCCGCCGGATCGAGCTCGCGACACCGGAAGTCGCCGCGCCTCTGCGGCTCGAGAAGGGACGGCCGCTCGTCGATGTTACGGTGAACGGGAAAGGCCCGTTTCCGTTCGTGCTCGACACGGGAGCCGGCGGCACGGTCCTCGAAGGCGATCTCGTCCAGGAGCTCGGGTTGCCGACGATCGGAGAGGTTCACATCGGCGACCCGATCCATCCTCACGGCCTCGCCGCGAAGCAGGTGAAGATCGACCGCCTCGCGATCGGCGGCCTGACGCTCTCGGACATGACCGCGACCGCCGTCGAGAACTCCGGATTCCGCGAGCACCTCGGCGCGCGCGGCGTGCTCGGAATGCCGCTGTTCCGAGAGCTCCTCCTCACGCTCGACTACGCCGGAGGGCAGGTCCGGATCGCCCGCGGCGAGCTGCCCGACTCCGACGGCAAGGAAGTGCTCTCGTTCCGCCCCGGGCACGGGATCCGCGTGCCGATCACGGTGGGCACGCTCTCGCTCGACGCGGACGTCGACACCGGCTCGCCCGCCGCCGTCAGCCTCCCCGAGGAATACATGGAGAAACTCCCTCTCGAGGGCAAGCCCGTCGCGATCGGCAAGGCGCGGACGGTCACGGCCGAATTCACCGTCTACGGCGCGACGTTGAAGGGCGCCGTCCAGATCGGAAGCCACCGTCTGGAGAACCCGGCCCTGCGCTTCAACAAGCTGCCGATCGCGAACATCGGCGGCGAAGTGCTCGGCCGATTCGCGATCACGATCGATCAGAAAAACCGGCGGATCCGGTTCACGAAAGGATCCGGACCGGCCGCCACCGCGGGCGCGGCGGCCAATCCGTCGGGAAGCGCGATCCGATAGAGCGGGCTACTTCTTGGTCGGGTCGTCGGCCGGGTTGACGTAGACGAGTTGGAACGGTCCCATGCCGGAAACCTGGACTTCCGTCTCTCCCTTGCACCAGGCGTAGTGATGCATCTTCGCGGGCATCGAGGCAAACGTCCCCGCCGTCATGGCCGTCGACTTCGCGGGATCGGCCTGATCGCCCATGCCGAGGTTGAACGTGCCGGAGATCACCGTCACGTTCTCCGTCATCGGGTGCCAGTGCGCCGCGACCTTGTAGCCGTCCGGAGCCTTGAGGCGCACGATGTACATGCCGCTCTTCGAGGGATCGCCCTTCAACACGGCCATCTTCGCGCCAGCCGGAAAGACGGGCGGCGCATCGCCCCACTTGATGTCCGAGGCCTGCGTGATGATGTGCGGTGCCGGCGCGGTCTTCTTCTTCGCCGTGGCGGCGGTCTTCGCTTCGCCGAGCGCGAGCGCGCCGATCGCGCCCAGGGCGAGTGCCGTGAGGACGACCTTCTTCATTTGAACCTCCCTTTCTTGCGCCGAATTCTACGCTCGGCGCGCCGGAGGCCGCGGTGACGATCGCGGCAAGGAGCGGGACGAAGAAGGCGCCTTCGGGTACGGACAGCCTCGACGAGCAATTGTGTTGTACTCCGCCCATGCGGAAGTCACGCACGCTCTGGATTTTCATGGCCTCGGTCCTTCTGGCGGCGGCAGTCGCCGCGATCGGCGCGGCCGGATCGACCGACGCGAGCGATCCGCTCGCGACGGAGATCGCCCGCTGGAGCGCATTCCTCGCCGGCAAGACGACCACCGATGACGAGAACTGGACGCAGGTCAAGCAGGCGACCGAGCCGATGTTGAACGGCGCGCGGGAGGCTCTGAAGAAAGGCCATCGCCTGCTCGCCTTGCAGCGTCTGGGTTCCGCGCGCATGTACCTCGCGGCGCAGAAATACGTCGATGACTTCCCCGCCGACAGACGTCAGGACGAGGCGGCCTTCGAGGCGGACTGGACGCGCATGGCGGGCGTGCTCAAGGCCGACCTCGGCACGATTCCGCCAGGCGCGATGGACGGCGTGCGTCCCGCGGCCGCGCGCGCGATGGCCGAGGCGGCGCTCCCGCAGGTCAAGGGCTACTACGACTCGAGCCTCGAGTACGGCCGGAACACGATGGCGAGCATCGGGATCTTCTACATCGGAATCGCGAAGGCCCAGCGCGACTTCGCGGACCTCTGCCGATCGCTCTCGCCTGCCGACGGACCCGCCGCGCCGCCGCTCCGCGCGATCGGCCCCGAGCTCGACCGACTCGAAAAGAGTCTCCTCGACGCCTATCACCCGCCGGCGTCGATCGACCGGCATTCGGAGTTCATCGGCGCGAGCGCGACGCTCAACGAGGCGCGCCAGCTCGACGCGGCCGGACTGCGCTACGGCGCCCTCCACCGCTATCTCCAGGCCGCCATGCGCACGGCGCCGCTCGTTCCGGGGCCGGCGCGGCTCGACGACGCGGCGGTCCGCGCGCGGCTCGAGGAATTCGCCGCGCGACTCTCCTCCGGCGGCGTCGATCATTCGATCGGACGGCTCTGGCTCGAGACCGCGCAGTCGGATCTCGCCGCCGCCGGCGACAAGGTTCCCGACAGCGCCGCCGCCATCGCGGGCGACATCCTGCCGCGGTACTTCGCGGCGCTGACGCCGGCCGCTCCCCAGCCCGCGCCGCCGGCGGCCGCCGTGACCGTGACGCTCGTCCGCTGGCCATACACCTGAAACGTCTCCGATCCGGCAAGTTTGCTGGCACGCAGCGTCGTCTCGGGGTTCGGCGGCAAGGCCCGGTTCGTGTCCGAAAACTACGGCGATTCGTCGCTCGCCAAGCGCTTCGGCCTCACGCGTTATCCCGCGATCTTCGTGGACGACATCCTCCTCGCAACCCCCAACGATTTCGGTTTCTTCGGCAAGGGCGAGGAAGGCGCGGGCGGCCGCTATGCGCCCTGGGTCAAGAACGCCGACTCGCAGCAGCGCTTCCGCTCGGACCTGACGCGCATGATCGATCTCTTGCTCGCGGGGAACAAAGACGCGGCTCGCGCGCAGGCGGCGCCGTCGAAGGCGGAGGGAACCGCGGCGCTGCCCGCCGTGGCGATCACCGATCTCTACGGCAAGCAGATCGCGCGCGAGGACCTCGCGGGCAAGGTCGTCCTCGTCGAGATGTGGGCGACGTGGTGCCCGCCCTGCCGCGGCACGCTCGGCTGGTTGGGCGAGCTCCAGAAGAAGTACGGCGACAAGCTCGCGATCGTGGCGCTCGCCGTCCAGTCCGACGAGGCGCAGGTCCGGAAGCTCGTCGGAGAGCTCAACCTGCCGCTCACGTGGGCGATCGGGACTCCGGAGATCGTGCGCGCCTACGGCGACGTCAGCGCCGTGCCGACGTTGCTCGTCTTCGACCGCCAGGGCCGCGCCGCGGCGTCGTATTTCGGCGCGCCGCCGACCCTGCACAAAGAGGCGGAGACGAAGCTGGCGAGCCTGCTGAAATCGACCGGGTAGGGGCGGCCCTCGCGGCCGCCCGGAGTCAGAGGGCGGGGACAAGCCCCGCCCCTACGACCTGCCCACCGTAGGGGCGGCCCTCGCGGCCTGCCCGACCCCGACCGGGCCGGGGCAAGCCCGGCCCCTACTCCTCCGCGACCTCCCCCTTCGCCTCCTGCCAGGCGCGCTCGACGGCGGAGGAGACGAAGAAATCGCGGAACGCCTTGCGCCGCGCGAAATCATCGCCGGCGAAATCGGTCTCGTAGCGCGCGACGTCGACGCGCTTGCGGGTATCGTCGAGCGTCGCCCCGGACCGGACCGCGTCGCCGACCTGCCGGCGGATCTCCTCGAGAACCGACTCGACCTTCGCGGCGTACTGCCAGTCGCGCATGACGGGACCGTGGCCCGGCACGATTGCGACGGCGTCGATCGCCTGAAGCTTGCCGAGCGTCTCGACCCACGACGCCGGGTGGCAGCCGAAGCCGTACGGCGTCGGCGCCACGAGCAGGTCGCCGACGATCGCGACCTTCGCGTCGGGGACGTAGGCGATCGTGTCGCCTGCCGTGTCGCCGGCGCCGAGAAACTGGACCCGGACCTCGCGCTTCCCGAGGTGCACCGTGAGCGTCCGCTCGAAGGTCAGCCCCGGCTCGACGAGCGATGCCCCCGCGAGCTCCGCGGCCTCCAGCTTGATGTCGGCCACTTCGCCGTTGAGGTACTTCCGGTCGTCCTCGGTGAGGGGCTGGCCGTTCCCCTTCTTCCCACCGGCGAGGAACGCGTCGAGCTTCTCGACGTATCCCGCGTTGTTTTTCTCCACGTCGCGCAGATAGGCCGCCTGTTTCTCGAGCATCTTGCGCCGCGTGAAGTCCGTCGCGACGAAGACCACATCGGGAAACGCCTTCCGGAACTCTCCGTCGGCGGCGATGTGATCGAGGTGCCAATGAGTGTGCACGAGATACCGGACCGGACGGTCGGTGCGCTTCCTGATCTCGGCGATCATCCGTTTCGCGAGCGTCGGAAACCGCCCCGAGTCCATGACGAGCACGCCGTCGTCTCCGATCACGGCCGTCACGTTTCCGGAGGGGATCGGCCCGGAAGTCTCGGCGGCGATGAACGAGACGATTCCCGGGCCCGCCTCGACGACCCGATACATCCGTTCCGCCGGGAACTCCACCGCCGGCGCGGCGAGTCCGGCGGCGCTCACCGCCGCGCCGAAGGCCGCCGCCAGAACCGTTCGTCTCATCGCGCTGCCTCCCTGTTGCGCCCGCATTCTGTCCCGCGCGCGGGCCGGGAAGGAGTCTCGATGACGCGAGCGGGCGGAAAAAAGTGGCGGCCGCCCGGCTTCAGGGCGTCGCCTTTCGCGCCACCCCGCTCGAGATGATGAACATCCGTCCCGAATGGAAACCGTGGATCCCGCTCCAGGCCGACGTGATGAGGAAGTCGACCGTGCCGTCGCCGTCCACGTCGCCCATGCCCACGGCGTCGAAACCGAAGGTGTCGCCCGGGATGCGGCAGGTGTACGTCGCGAGGAGCCGGCCGTTCTTGCCGGAGTAGAGATACGCCCGGCCGGCGGACACTGCGGCGCCGGCGTACTGCCACGACCCGACGATCAGGTCCGCGTGCCCATCGCCGTCCACGTCGCCGGCCGGCGCGGGACACGTGCCGAATCCTTCCCCGGCTGTCTGGCCCGTGAGCGTGAGAAGCCGCTTGCCGGTCTTGCCCGAGTGGACGTACACGCGGCCGGTCGAAGGACCCTTCGCCGCGTTCGACCAGTCGGAGGCGTAGACGTCGGGAAACCCGTCGCCGTCCACGTCGCCGAGGACCGACACGAACATGAGCCCGAGCGCGTTCCCGGTCTCGTCGGACTCGATGACGAACTTCGGCTTGCCCGAGAGCGAGTCGTAGACGTACGTGCGCCCCGTGTGACGCGGCCCCGCCCGCGGCGCGCCGACGAGCAGCAACAGATGCTTGCCGTCGGTCGAGGCGCCGACGGTGCTGCCGAAGGCGTCGCCGGCGCGCTCGCCCGTGAGCGTCAGGATCCCGTGTCCGTCCTTGCCGGAGAAGACGTACGCGCGCCCCGCTCCCTTGCCGCCCGCGTCGTTGCCCGGCGCCCCGACGATCACGTCGGCGTACCCGTCGTGGTCCACGTCGCCCGCGCCCGAGACGTGGCGTCCGAAGCTGTCGTCCTTGTTCTCGGCCGTGAGCGTCTGCAGGACGCGCCCGTCCTTGCCCGAATAGATGCAGGCCTTGCCGCCGCCCGGCGCGCCGGCCACGACGTCCGGGACGCCGTCCTTGTTCGTGTCGCCCGCTCCTTCGACCCCCGTGCCGAGCTCGTCGCCGGCCGCCCCGTCCACCTTCCAGAGGAGCTTTCCGGTCTTCATCGAATAGAGATACACGCCTCCCGCCTTGGCGCCGCCGGCCTCGCGCCCCGGCGCGGACGTCGCCACGTCCGGAACGCCGTCGCCGTCCACGTCCCCGGCGTTGCGCGCGATCCAGCCGAACTGGTCGTTGGCGGCCTCGCCGTCCCACTCGCGGAGGATCTTCACGGGCTCGACGAACGGATTGGCGAAGTCCTCCGGCTTCGGGAGGAGCGCTTCGAGCCGCGGGTCGCCGCGCAGGCTCGCGAGGTCGTCGTCGCTCGCGATGCCGCTCAGGTCGAGCTTGCCCTTCGCCTTGCCGAGCCAGGTGAAAGCGGCGCCCTTGTCGCCCGCAAGCGCGGCGATCACGCCGAGGTTGTAGAAGGCCTGGGGCGTGTCCGGCGCCAGCTCGAGGAGCTTCTCGTAGCTCGCCCGCGCGCGGTCGAGCTGCTTGCTCTTGAGCTGCGCGTAGCCGAGAAGCCGCCACGCGCGCGCGTTCTTCGGCTCGCGGGCGACGACGCTCTCGAGGATCCCCGCCGCGCCGGCGGCATCGCCCGCCTGCAGTTTCGCCTGCGCCTCCGCGATTCCCGCGGCCGGCGCCGGAGCGGGGGCCTCGGGCGGCGCGTCGAGCGGAACCGCGCCGGGGCTCCGTCCGATCGCCGCCGCCACGAGGATCGCCGCCGCACGCCGCCCGCCGGAGAACGCTCAACAAAGAAAGAGAATTCGTCTCGCGCATCCGTCTCTCCCCTCTCGAAGGTCGTTCGTGACTTCCTTACGCACGGGCTTCGAGGGAGTTGCGCGCGAACGCGCGCAATGTCGTGACAAACGGACGGCGCCGGGCGTCCGTCCCGCGAAAACGCCGTTTCGTCCGCGCTCTACTTTTCGCGCTGTTCGATCGCGAGCGCGTCGAGCGCCTCTTCGATCGGGATGAACGCGTTCAATCCGACGCCAACGCCTTCCGGCATCAGCATGTAGCCGCTGACCGAGAGACCCACGACGACGCCGGAACCGTCGAGCAGCGGACCGCCGCTGTTGCCGCGGTGCACGGAGACGTCGCTCCGCAGGATGCGCAGGCCGTCCTCTTCCCCGTAGCCGCTGACGATGCCCTTGGTGACCGTCTGGGCGAAGTTCTCCGAGAGCGGCGTCCCGATGGCAAAGACGTCCGCGCCCGGCCGCACGCGGCTCGACTCGCCGAGCGGCAGGTACGGATAGACGTCGTTCTCGAGCTTGATCAACGCGACGTCGCGGCGCCGGTCCACGCGCACGACCTCGCCGTCCACCTCGCGTCCCGTGACGAACTTCACTCGGACGAAGCGCACGGATCCGACGACGTGCTGGTCGGTCAGGAGGTATCCGTCGCGGGAGATCACGAATCCCGAGCCCATGGCGTCGCCGGCGTAGACCGTCACGACGCTCATTCGCGAGTCCGAGACGATCGACTCGAAGTCCGCCTCGCGCCGGGCCGGCAGACGCTCCCAGGCGACGGTAATCGGCGGCTGGGCGATCTTCGCGCCGAGGTCGATGCCCGCGATCAGATCGCGGAAGCGCGCGTCGGCGAGGAGATTGCGCGCCGCGGATACGAACGCGCGGGAGATCGCCTCAGAGCCCGCGCCTTCCTGGGCCGCGTCGACGAGACTGCCTCCCTCGGTCGTGGCCTTCAGCTCCACCGACCGGGTCCGGTACGAATAGATCTGCCACTCGACGGCGAGCGAGGCGCGCCCCGTGGCGGCGCTCTGTTTCGGCTGCGCGTAGCAGACGTTGGCGCGCACGTCGCGGATGATTCCCGCGATCGCGAACTCGGGCTTGCGGTCGCGCGGATCCTCGAAGATCACGTCGGGGTTGGATGCGCCGGCGAGCGTGTAGCCTGCGGAGCTCAGCTCTTCCGTGAGGAGCGGCGCGAGCTCGTCGCCGGCGCCCGCCTCGCGGCCCGGCTTCCAGGACAGGGGCCCGATTCCGGTGCAGGCCCGCCCGGCCTCGATGGCGCCGATCACGTGGTCATGGGGCAGCTTCAGAAGGAGCTTGCGGAACTCGATCGGCCGGGCCTGGGCCTCGCCGGCCGGAAGCGGCTGCCTCTGCTCGACCGGCCGCACGTCCGCGCTCTCGTACGCCGGCGTCCGGGCCGAGGCGCATCGCAGGCACAGGAGTGGGGCGAGGAACACCGCCGACCGCAGCGACCGCGCCCTGGGCGAGAGCATGACCTTCCGGGGTTGTCTCCTTCGTTTTCCTGCAGAAAAGTGACGCAAGGTCGACGCCAATTTTTCGTATTGCGATCTCCTTGTGCTTCTTCGTGTTGGCGGCAGCGCCCGCGGCGCGGTGCAAAAAAAAGTCGGACCGCGAGGATCGCCGCTGACTTTTTCTGGCGGGCGGGACCTTCGGCTGCGGCGGTCGAAGACGACCGGCAGCCGAGAGTTTCGGCCCGGAGGGCTCAGGCCCTATCCGAGCCGACTATCTCCCGTATTGGCGTATTCGGTCGGGCCTGCGGATCAGGGCGTAGAGCAGCGCACCGATCAGGTGCGTCAGAACGATCACGACGATCCAGACGACCTTCGAGCTTTCCTCGTTGGGCTCCCGCGTCGCGCAGTCGATCAGCGCCCAGATCCAGAAGATGCTCCCCGCGATCCCGAGGAGAATCAGCCCGCCGATGCACCCGACCGGATGAAAGTGCCCGAACATCGCGCCTCCCGCCTCCCCTACGGCGCCGGCGGTACCGCCTTCACCGGGAACGGCGGATGGCTCGGCGTCTTCGGCGGCATCTTCTTGAGCTCTCCCTGCACGATCGCGATCGCGCGCTCGAGCTGCGGATCGTGGCCGTCGATCACCTCCGCCGGCGTCTGCTCGACCTCGACGTCGGGCGGCACGCCCTCGTTCTCGACGGACCAGCCCTTCTCCGGATCCCAGAAGGCGATGTTCGGCGCGGTGATCCCTGCCGCCGTCCATCAGGTCCGGGAAGCCGAGGATGCCGATGAGGCCGCCCCAGGTCCGCTTGCCGACGATGGGCCCGACCTTGAACTTGCGGAACATCCAGGGCAGCAGGTCGCCGCCGGAGCCCGCGTTCTCGTCCGCGAGCATGACCTTGGGGCCCTCGATCATCGCCGAAGGCGTCTTCATGTCGGAGCCGTAGCGGAACGTCCAGTTGGCGATGAGCTTCTTCTGGAGGACGTCGATGTAGTAGTCCGCCACCGAGCCGCCGCCGTTGTAGCGCTCGTCGAGGATCACGGCGTCCTTGTAGGCCTGCGGATAGAAGTAGCGCTTGAAATACGTGTAGCCCGCCGTCGCGGTGTTCGGCACCCAGACGTAGGCCACGCGGCCACCCGTCGCGGCGTCGACCTTGCGGATGTTGGACTCGACCCAGTCGCGGCTGCGCAGCTGCAGCTCGTTTTCGATCGGCACGACCGACACCGTGCGCGAGCCCTTGCCGTCCGGCGTCGGGCCGACCGTGATCTCGAGGAGCTTGCCCGCGGTGTTCTCGAAGAAACTGTAGAGGTTTGCCGGCGGCTTCACGTCGCGCCCGCCGACAGCGAGCAAGTACTCGCCCGCCTTCACGTTGACGCCGGGCTCCGTCAGCGGCGAGCGCAGCTGCGGGTTCCAGTTCAGGCCGCCGTAGACCTTCGCGAACCTGTACCGGCCGTTCTCGACGGTGTAGTCGGCGCCGAGGAGCCCGCCCGGAACCTTCCGGACCTCCTCCGGCGGATCGCCGCGGTCCGTGATGTAGCTGTGGCCGACGGAGAGCTCGGAGAGGAGCCACCGCATCACGCGGTTCAGGTCCTCGCGCGTCGCCAGGTGCGGCAGGAACTGCGCATACCTCTCGCGCATCGCCTTCCAGTCGAGCCCGTGCATGTTCGGGTCGTAGAAGTAGTCGCGGTTGATGCGCCAGGCGTCCTCGAACATCTCGGCCCACTCGGCGCGCGGCTCGACGCGGACCTCGATCGCGCCGGTCTTGAGGACGCCCTCCGATCCCTCGATCTTCTTCGACGACGCGGCGACGACCGCCCACGTGTCCTTCGCGTGGTAGAGGAGCTTCTTCGCGTCGGCCGAGATCTGGTACTCGTCCACGTCGCCGAGCAGCGTGTCGGTCTTGCGCTCCTTCAGGTCGAAACGCTGCAGCGCCGTCTTGTCGTCTGCCGTGCGCAGGAAGAAGACCTGGCCCGTCTCGCCGGTCGAGAGCGCCGACAGCTGGGCGGCCGGCACGGGCAGATCGAGGATCCGGTACTCGATGCCGTCGAAGTCGATCTTCACCGGCTCGACCGGCGGCGCCGCCTTGGGCTTCTCGTTCGCCTTGACGTCGGTCTTGTCCTTCGATTCGTCTTTCTTTCCTTCGTCCTTCTTCTCGCCCGCCTTCTCGTCCTTCTTCTCGGCCGCCGCCCCCTTCTCCTCGTCGCTCTCCTTCACGAGCGGCGACGGCAGATCCTTGCGCAGCACGGCCATGTAGATCGCCCGCGTGATCGTCAGCTCGTCGTTCTCGAGCGAGAACCAGTTGACGACCGGCCCCGCCGTGGTCGAGGCGAAGAAGTACAGGTACTTCCCGCTGCGGTCGAAGACGGGCTCGCTCGCTTCGGAGAGACCGTCGGTGATCGGGAACGACTTGTCCTGCTCGACCGAGTAGACGAACACGCGCTGCATCAGCGCCTGGTTGTTCACCGCGTACGCGACCCAGCGGGAGTCCGGAGACCACGTCGGCCGGAGCGTCTTCACCGGTCCGTAGAAATGGTCGGCGCCGATCTTCTTCGCGACGCCCGTCCCGACGTCGATCCAGTAGAGGGCGCGCGCGTTGTCGACGTAGGCGATCTTCTTGCTGTCGGGCGACCAGGCCGGCGACTCGTAGAAGCCGGCGCCCGTGAGCTTCCATCGTTTCGGCTCGCCCTTGCCCTCCTGATCCCGGAGGGAGAGCTCGTACTCGCCCGATTCGTCGGAGAAGTACGCGATCGTCTTCCCGTCGGGCGACCAGATCGGCGAGCGCTCGTGGGCGGCCGGCGTGTTCGTCAGGTTGCGCACGTCGCCTTTGTCCGCCGGCACCGTCACGATCTCACCCCGGAAGTCCATGGCCACGCGGATGCCGGACGGCGACAAGGAGAATTCGCGGATGTACTTGCGGTCCTTGGTCTCGCGGGCGAAGCGCGGCCGCGTCTCGGGCAGGTCGGCCGCGACGCCGATCGTCAGCTTCTTCGACGCGCCCGAGGTCGGGTCGAAGAGGTGCAGGTAGCCCGCCTGCTCGTAGACGATGCGGTCGCCGCCGGCCGACGCGCTCATCACGCCGAAGTCCGAATGCTTCGTCACGCGCTTCAGAGATTTGTCTTTCGTGTCGTAGGCGAAGAGGTTGAATTCGCCGTCGCGGTCCGACCGGAAGTAGACCGTGTCGCGGATCCACATCGGCCCCGCGTCGTTGGCGCGCGTGGCCGGCTGCGGCACCTTCTCGATGGCGTGGCTCGCCACGTCGAAGAGCCAGACCTGGGAGACCGCGCCGCCGCGGTAGCGCTTCCACTGGAGGAACTGCGGAGCGCCGGGGTTGTACGCGATGCGCTTGCCGTCCTCCGAATAGACGGCGCGGTTCGCGTTCGGGATCGGCAGCCGCTCCTCGGTCCCGCCCTCGACCGGCACGATGAAGAGCTGCGTGTAGCGGCCCGTGTAGACCGCGCGCGGCGAGGTGAAGACGACCGACTTCCCGTCGGGCGTGAAACCCTGCGCGATGTCGGGGCCGGGATGCCACGTCAGGCGGCGCGGCACGCCGCCCTCGGAGGGCACGACGTAGACGTCGATGTTGCCGTCGTGCTGCGCGGAGTACGCGATCCACTTTCCGTCCGGCGAGAACGCGGGGCTCAACGCGGTCCCCGGGCTCGACGTCAATCGCCGGACGTCGCCTCCCTCGAGGTTGCACGTCCAGAGATCGCCCGCGTAGATGAACGCGATCCGATCCTTCGAGATCGCCGGATCCGACAGCATGCGCGTGTCGTGCGTGTCGGGGCCGGTCGAAGTCGCGGCCGATGCCGCCGCCGTGATTCCGAGCCAGAGCAGGAGGACGGTCCGATGTGTGCGAACGTTCATTCCACCCCTCGTCGTTTATCGAAACCGGACGGGGACGATATCAAGAGCCGGAGGGACGAACGGCCGGCAACCTACTCCGAACGGAGGGCCTCCAGGGGGTCCGTCCGGGCGGCGCGGAGCGCCGGGACGCCCGTCGCGGCGGCGGAGATCGCGGCGAAGAGCAGGGCCACGAGCGCGAAGGTCGCCGGGTCCCGCGGCTCGACACCGTAGAGCATGCCTTCCAGCAGCCGCGCGAAGAACACGGCCGCGACGAGGCCCGCCGCGATGCCGATTCCCGCCATCGTCATGCCGCGCCGGATGACGAGCCCGAGCACCCGGCCGCGCGACGCGCCGAGCGCCATGCGGATCCCGATCTCGCGGCGGCGCAGGCTGACGAGATACGCGAGGACGCCGGAGATGCCGACGGAGGCGAGCGCGAGTGCCACCCCGGCGAAAATCGCGAGCAGGAAACCCGTCAGCCGCGGCGTCGCGAGCGAGCCTTCGACGACGCGCGTCATCGGGCGGACTTTGGCGATCGGGAGGTTCGGATCCAGGCGGGCCACGGCCGAGCGGATCGCGCCGACGAGCGCCAGCGGATCCCCCGAGGCGCGCACGACAAGATTCATGTTCCGCGCGGCGAAGCCCGTCGACAGCGGGAACTGCGCCACCGGCACGTAGAACTTCTCCTTGACCGGCGCGGTCACGCCGTTGTGCCGCACGTTCCGGACGATGCCGACGACCGTCATCCAGGGCCGCGTCTTCTCGGAGGCCATCATCCGAATCCGCCGCCCGATCGGGTCCTTCCCCGACCAGTAGATGCGCGCGAACGTCTCGTTGACGAGGGCGACGGGCTGCGCGCCGGCGACGTCGCCCGCACGGAACGTCCGCCCGTCCTTCAACCTCTCGCCGAGCGCTTCGAGTGCGCCGTCGGAGAGCACCTGCCAGTCGCCCTTGGCGTTGACGTCGGGCGGATGCACGTAGCCCTCCGCCTCGACGCCCCAGTCTCCGATCTCCTCGCCGAGGGGGAGCGACCGCACGAGCCCCGCCGCTTTCACGCCGGGCAGGCCGCGGACGGACTCGAGGAGCGTCCGATAGAACGCGACGACCTGCTCCGGCTTCGGGTAGCTCGCCTCGGGCGGGCGCAGCTGCAGCGTCAGGACGCGCTCCGGATCGAAGCCGAGGTCCACGCGCGAGAGCGCCGCCAGAGTCCGGATCATCAGCCCCGCGCCGAGCAGCAGCACGACGGCGAGCGCGATCTGCACGACGGCGAGCGATGCGCGAAGGCGATGGCGCGTGAGTCCGGTCGTGGCGCCGCCGGCGCCGTCGCGGAGCGACTCGGTCAGGTCGAGCCGCGCGAGGCGCAGCGCCGGCGCGAGCCCGAAGAGAAGCGTCGTTCCGACCGCCAGTGCGGCGGAGAACAACAGCATGCCCGGCTGGATCTCGAGCGGCGCGAGCGCCGGCAGTCCCGCCGATCCGCGCGCCGCGATCAGGCGCACGCCGACCCAGGCGACGGCGAGGCCGAGCACGGCGCCGGCCGCCGCGAGGACGAGGCTCTCGGTCAGGAGCTGCCGCACGAGACGTGCCTTGCCCGCGCCGATTGCCGCGCGGACGGAGATCTCGCGCTGGCGTCCCTCGGCGCGGGCGAGAAGGAGGTTCGCCACGTTCGCGCAGGCCATGAGGAGCAGGAAGCCCACGGCGCCGAAGACGAGCGAGAGTGCCCGCCGCGCGCCGCCGCGGATCTCCGCCTCGACGGGAACCGCGAACGCCGTGAACCGCTGCGACGCCGGATACACGCCTTCCCGCGTGCGATGGGCGAAGACGGCCGCGAGCTCCGCCGTCGCCTTCACCGCCGTCGCGCCGCGCCGCAGCTTCCCCGCCGCGTAGTAGCCGTGGTTTCCGTGCGAGGCCTGCGCGGGATCGATCTGCAGCGGGACGTAGATCTGCTTCGGCTCGGCCGCGTCCACGGTGAAGTCCGTCGGCAGCGCGAACCCGCGCGGCATCACGCCGACGACGCGACGCGCGACGCCGTCGAGCTCGACGTTCCGGCCGATCACGTTCGGATCGCCGCCGAAGCTCGACTGCCAGAGGCCCCACCCCAAAACGGCCACGGGCGGTCCGCCGGGCCGGTCTTCCTCTTCGGTGAACCCGCGCCCGAGCTTCGGGCTCGCACCAAGCGTCTCGAAGACGTTCGCGGTCACCGCCGCCGCGCCCACGCGTGCCGGCTGGCCGACACCGGTCAGGTTGGCTTCGTCCGACGACCACGCCGCGACGCTCTCGAAGCTCGGGCACTCGCGGCGATAGTCGAGGAGCTCGCCGTCGGACACCCAGGTCTTCGGGAAGTCCACCCAGCGCGTCCAGATCATGACGCGCCGCTCGGGCTCGGCGTAGGGCAGCGGCGACATCAGGACCGCCCGCACGACCGAGAAGATCGCCGTCGTGGCCCCCATCGAGAGGGCGAGGGTCGCGATCGCGGCCATCGTGAACCCGGGCGCGCGGCGCAGTCCCCGCCACGCATAGCGAACATCCTGCAGGAAGTCCTTCACCTCGGTCCTCGATAACGGGTTACGCACCACGACCCCGGAAGTTCCGCGCCTATACTCGCGCGATGCCAACCCGAAAAGGGAAGGCCCGCCGACCCGACATCCGGGAGCTCTCGAAGGCCCTCCGCCGCTTCGCGCTCGGGCTGCCGGGAGCGAGCGAGCATTTCCCGTGGGGCGAGCGCGTCGCCAAGGTTTCCGGCAAGGTCTTCGTCTTCCTCGGAACCGATCCTCTGCCCGACGGCGAGATCGGATTCTCGGTGAAGCTTCCGGAGTCGGGGCGCGAGGCGCTCGAGCTGCCGTTCACGAAGCCCACCGGGTACGGGCTCGGGAAAGCCGGCTGGGTCAGCGCAAGCTTCTCGGGCAAGGACGCCCCGCCGCTCGCGATGCTGGAAGACTGGATTCTGGAGAGCTACCGGGCGGTGGCGCCGAAGAAGATGTTAGGCGGACTGGGCGAGTCATGAATGAGGCTCGGGCGACGGTGGAACCGGAGGGGTCCAACGACGTCAAGCGGCTGTTCGCTCAGCGGCGCGGGCGACGCTTTGTTGTGCCCGGACTGTTGTTGATCCTTTGGTTCATCATCGTTTTCCTCTCACGGAGCAACCCGTCCTTCTGGGGACCCTCCAACAAGTCGCTTTTCATGACGCTCGCGCTGTTCGTCGGAGTGCAGCTCGGATTCCACATCTGGAACTGGCGATGCCCCGCTTGCAACCGCTCTCTTGGGCGCAGTATTAGAAGTCCCCGCTTCTGCCCTAACTGTGGGGTCGCTCTTCAGTAGGGATTGATGTCTTGATCGCGCGCCGGAGAGTCTTGCCAGGGCCCCGGGCGGCCGTCTTGCCGGAGCATTCGTCCTATTCGGAAACGGCCGCAATCCGTGGCAGTCGGTGAAGGACCTTTACCAGAGGCTCTTTGGTTTGGGAGAGTCACCAACTAAGTAGCCTGCCCAACATGCGCGTGCAGCGGACTCGCCGTCCCTCGCCTCGCTCGGATCGCTTGAGCCCGGCGCGACCTCAAGCGCTGTCAAGTTACCTTTCCATCCAGGCGGCGCCGCGGCCGCCTCCTCGAGCAGTAACCCCTAAGTGGGGTCGCGTCGTGTATATGTCTGACATATACTCGTTCTAGGGTGACAGACGACCCGCTGAAAGGCTGCACCGGCTTCGATTGGGATGAAGGCAACCTCGAGAAGAACTGGGAACGGCTCCGGGTCCCTTTTTGGGAGGCGGAAGAGGTCTTCTTCAACGAGCCGCTCGTCGTGTCGCCTGACCGGAGGCATTCAACCATCGAAGTTCGCTATCTGGCCCTTGGGCAGACGGACTCCGCCCGGCGACTCTTCATTAGCTTCACGATTCGCGGCTCACTCATCCGAATCATCTCGGTAAGAGACATGAGCCGAAAGGAAGAACAGATCTATGAGCAAGTCAAAGCGTAAGCCACTTCCGAAGTTCGAAACCGAGGAGCAGGAGCGGAAGTTCTGGGCGGAGCATGACTCGTCTGAGTTCGTCGACTGGTCATCCGCTCAGCGCCGAACGTTTCCTGCACTTCGCCCGACTCTACGCACGATCTCGCTGAGGCTGCCGGAATCGATGATTGGCCACCTCAAGGTACTCGCGAACAAACGCGACATTCCGTATCAGTCGCTGCTCAAGCAGTTCCTCGCGGAGCGGCTTGAGCACGAGCTCTCGCGAGACGCCTAGCATGCGCGTGCAGCAAGTCGCCGCTTGCGTGGCCATTGGTCTCGCTGGATTGCTTCCGGCTCAGGAGTTCCCAGTGCCAACAGCGGAATCCGAGTTTCGGGCCAGGGACGAGGTGATCCTCATCGAACCGCTGACACCGCACGTGTATTTTTACGAGACGAGCTGAATAGAGCGTGCCGCTCGCGACGACTCGCCGACCGTAGAATCCCTAACTCGCTGCCCGCCGGTCCTTCTGCCGCCGCTCGGCCTGACGCCGCTGCGCCACGCGGCGGTCATAGGGAAACGCCTTCTCGATTGGAAATCCCGGCGGACTCAGACGGAAAGGCCAGCGCGGCCTCCGCGTCCGCCGACGGCGGCCGGACCTCGTGAGGCGACGCGGCTTCCTCGCCGAGCTCGACCTCGAAGTCGGGGCGCGTCGACGGGTCGGACACGTCCTCGACCTTCCAGCTCTCGAGAACCTCCGTCGGGATCCCGCGCACGCCGTTGATCGCGGCCGCGATGCGGCGGGCATCGGCCGAGCTGCGCCCACGCACGACGATCGCGCCCGTGGCGTCGCGCAGGTACCGTCCCTCCTGACGCCACGGCTCCGGCGAATGCTCGCGCCGGTCTTCTCCTCCGAACAGATCGTCGGTCACGCGGTTGGCCTCCGGGTTAGCGCTCATGAACCTCCCTCTCGACCGAAACGGGTCTCGCGGCGCGGCGGCGCTCACCCCGCCGGCGCTCGCCCATGCGGCGGTCCGCGGAACCCACGATCTCCTGGATGGCCTCGATGGCGCCTTCCGGGATCTCGTTCAATGCAGGATCCGGGCCGACGCCCGCGCCTCCCTCCACCTGAATCGTCCAGTTCTCGATGGTCTCGGTCGGCACGCCGGACAGCGCGTTGACGCACGCGACGATGCGGCGAATGTCCTCCGGCGCCTTGCCGCGGACGACGATGCGCCCTTTCGCGTCCCGCACGAAACGGCCGAGCTGCGCCCAGGGCTCAGGCGACAGCTCGCGATGCTCTTCGCGTCTTTCCCGAGCGTGCGTCGATGCCGTCACAACTTTCCGTCGATGCGCACCTGAGCCGAGAACCGGCGGCGGTCGTCCCCGCGGCGCCGCTCTCCGGAGCGCCGTTCGTTGGGGTAAGGAACGAACTCGATCATGGCGGCGAGCTCGGCCGCGAGCTCCTGGACCGGGTCGCTGATGACGCCGGTCGTCCAGGCTTCGAGCGCCTCGGTCGGCATGCCCGCGACGGCGTTCATGGCCGCAACGAACCGGCGTGCCTCCTCGGTGGTGCGGAACGTCGCCGCTCTCCGGCCCGTCGGATCCACGACCGCCGGCCCCTCGTGCGACCAGCGCTCGAGCGGGATGGACCGCGGCGCTGCCGCGCCGATCATCGGCTGCATATGTCCTCCTCGCGCAAAAGAAAAAGGCGCCCGAAGGCGCCTTCGAATCAACGGCTCCAAACCTCAGCCGGCATGGCTCATTTTATCGCGAATGCCTCCGAAAATCGCGTGTTTTGTGCGCGATTCGGATCAGGCCTTCTTCTCGAGCCCGTTCAGCGCCGCGAGAACCTCCTCGCTGTGCTCGGCGGGCTTGACCCCGGTGAACACCTTCACGAGCTTGCCGGTCGGATCGATCAGGAACGTGTTCCGGGCCGACAGCTTCTTGCCCTGGTACTCCATCACCGAGCCGTAGGCCGTCGAGACGGCGGCGTCGGGATCCGAGAGCAGGCGGAAGTTCAGGCCTTCCTTGGCGCAGAAGCTCTTGTGCGACTCGGCCGAGTCCACGCTGACGCCGACGATCGCGGCGTTCAGGCCCTCGTACTTCGCGAGGTCGCGCTGGAAGTTGTGCGCCTCCATCGTGCAGCCGCTCGTGAAGTCTTTCGGATAGAAGTACAGAACGACCCACTTGCCCTTGAAGTCCGACAGCTTGACGGTCTTGCCCTCGTTGCTCGTGAGCGAAAAGTCGGGGGCGGGAGCTCCCACCGCGGGCGTCGCGCCGGTGTCCGCCGCCGGAGCCGGCAGGGTGACGGCCGCCGCGAGAACCACCGCCGCCAGGGAAACGGTCTTCATCTTCGTCCTCTCCTTTCCCCCGCTCGATATCACGAACGGAGGCGGAAGAGAGCGGACCCGAGGAATCCTGAAGGAGCGGATCCGGTCTACGCCGCCCGCTTCCAGACGAGATCCCAGGCCTCGCGCCGCTCGGCGAATCCGGTGATCTGGCCCCGGGCGTCCCGCAGGAAGACGAACCGATAGCGCGGGCGGCCCGGGACGAAGAGGACGTCGCTCGCCTCGGCCTTCAGGACCTCGGCGGGCCGCCCGTTCCGCTGGCCCTCGAGCGCGCCGTCCTTACAGCGGATCTCGTAGGTGATCTCCGGCGTCAGCGCGTACTTTCCGCAATACTCCTGTCGGAGGTTCGCCGGCAGATCGACCGCCGGCGGGTCCGTCCGCATCGCCAGCACCTGGGCTCCGATGAGCCGCCAGCCCTCGGGCTTCTTCTGCCAGCTCTGGGTCGTCCGGTACTGACAGTGCAGCTCGTGGCCGTGGTAGGTCTCGTACTCGTCGTCCACGTAGGTCGCGATGGCGACTTCGCCGTGGCGCGCGACCTCGTACTGCGTCGCCGCGATGCGGCCCGAGACCCCGGCCGGCAGCCCCTTCGTGTCCGCGAGCATCTCTTTCTTCGTCAGGACCTTTCCCGTCTCGTCGACGTACTTCACGTCCGGATCGAGGTACTTGTTCCAGACCTCGGCTTTTCCGGTCGCGAGGGCGTCGAGGAGCTCCTGCGTCTGCCGGTGGAGGACGTCGCGGACGTCGTCGTCCGCCCGCCCGGCCGACGGGGTCGCCGTTGCCGCCGCGGAGACGAACCAGAGCAAAGCGGGAGCGAGCCCAAATCGCAGGCGCACGGAGATCATGCTTCGACATACGTCGGCCGGCCGCGCGAGTTTTCGGGCGTTCAGCCCCGGGTTCATCGAAGGTTCATCCGAACAGTGCTTCTCTAGGCGGCTGGAGCCGCAATCTGGCGGCTCCAACAAACCAACGGGAGGAACTCTCGATGAAACGGTTTCTCGCAGCCGCGCTCGTGATCGGGTTCGCAATTTCCACCGTGGCCCTCGCCAACCACAAGTCGGGCGAAAAGTCGATGAGCGGAACGATCACCAAGGTGGACAGCGCTCAGAAGATGATGACCGTCAAGGACAAGGCCGGCAAAGAGTGGACGATCTATTGGAACGACCAGACCAAGGTCGAGGGCGACGCTCCGAAAGAGGGCGCCATGGTTCATTTCAAGGCCGCGACCAAGGACGGGAAGATGATGGCGAGCTGGGTCAAGTCCGGAGCATCCACCCACAAGATGTGACGTCCGGCTTCCTCGGGCGAGGGGTCGCGGCGCGGCCCCTCGCTCTTTCTCCTCTCCCCGCCACCCTCCCCGCCTCAAATCATCGTGTAGGTGATCTTCGTCCCGCCGTCCTTCTCCGCGAGCACGAGTGCGGCCTTGATGACGAAGGGCGCCTCCCGCGTCACCCACCAGGTGCTCGAGCCGTAGAGCTCGGTCTTGACCTGGACGACCCAGGTCTCGACCCGCCGGCCCTCGCCGGCCAGCACGACCTCTCGGCCCGTCACCTTCAGGTGAACCCAGTCCACGCGGGCACGATCCGTGTCGAAGGCGGCGAGCTCGGCCTCGTATCCCTCCTTCAAGGGGAAGGCGTCGATCAGGATGCCGTACATCCCGTCGTAGAAATCCAGAATGCGCCGGTCGAGGTGCGCGACGTAATCCTGCGATTCCTCCGCGCCCGTCCCCGGCTGCCGCCGGAAGGTGAGCGTCTTGTCGTCGACCTCGAGGTGCCGCGTCTCTCCGGTATCGCTCCGCGTGTAGTCGAAGGTCAGCGGCGCCATGGAGGCCGGGTCGAAGACGTTGACGAACGTGAGGCGGATCCCCTTCTTGTACTCGGCGATCTGCGTCCGTTTGAGAGCCGGCCGGCCGCGATACGTCGTCGCCTCCATCCGGTCGCTCCAGACGCCGGCCTCGACGGGTGACGCGCCCGGTTTCTCGATCGAGAACGTCCACCGGTTCGTGTAGGGACGAAGGAACGCGCCGTTCACCGACGGATCGCCGCCCTCGATGCGGGCGACCGCCGGCTCCTCGGCGCGCACCGCCAGAGCCGTCATCCAGAGCATCGCCGCTGCCCAGGCCGCCTTCCGGCCCACCGTCACGAATTGCATGACGAATACCTCCGTCCGGAAAACGTCCCATGGCCGGGGAAGCTGCCCTCTCCTGTCGAATGACATAAGGTATGGGACGAACGGCGGGATCGACGTGCCGGGCGGCCGGCACTCCTTCTTGGCACCGGCTCCCGCCGGACGGAGAATCCCGCTGCCGGGAACGGCAACAGGAGAGGAAGGCCAGCCATGAACACCCGCGAGTACTACGCCGAATGCTTCAAAGCGGAAAAGCCGAAATTCATCCGTGTCATCGGAGCCGTGCCGAAGGACCAGGCCGCGTATCGGCCGCACCCGCGTTCCAATTCGGCGGGCGATCTCGTGTGGCTGCTCGCCTCGGAGCTCGGCGACGCCTGCGAGATCGTGGACCACGGCAAGGTGGACTTCGTGCAGAAGCCGGCGCCGTCGCTCGCGGAATCGGCGGCGGCCTACGAGCGCAACGCCGACGCCCTCGAGAAACGGCTCGGCAAGCTCGACGACAATCGCTGGGGCCAGAAGGCGCAATTCCTGATGGACGGCAAGGTCGCGTGGGAGTCGACGCTCGGAGACATGCTCTTTGGGTTTCTCTTCGACGCGATCCATCACCGCGGCCAGCTCTCGAGCTATCTCCGGCCGATGGGCGCGAAGGTGCCGTCGATCTACGGTCCGTCGGCGGACGATCCGGGAATGTGAGGCGCAGCGGCGCCGGCGGGAGCCTCCCGTCAGACGCCGAAGCGTTCGTCGGCCGTGGGCCCGTAGGTCGAAGGGACGGCCGCGCCGGTCAAACGCAGGTACACGGTGAGCTGGCCTCGGTGATGGACCCAGTGGTTGAGCACGCCGTCGCTGATCGCGATGTACCGCGGCTGTTCCAAGACCGGACGCCCGCCTGCGAGCATCTTCTAGGTCGTCTGGAGGTGCGCGTCGGTGGTGCCGGAAAGCGCCGCGCGCGCCTTCGCGGCCGACGCGTCGAGCGCCGCGACGAAGTCGCTCGCCGTGCGGAGCTCCGGCGGCTTGTATCCCGCGCCGCCTTTGGGCGCGACGTCGAGCTCGTTCTGATGCACCATCATCTCGATCCAGCCGGGCATCGTCGCGACGAGCGTCGCGAGGTAGCCCATCGGCATCGACTTCTCGTGAGGTTTCCAGTCGGTCCGGCCGTCCGGGATGCGCTCGAGCACGCGGCGGCTCGCGGGAATCTCCCGCTCGAGCTCCGCGAGCAGCATCTCGGTCATCTTCATCGTCGGAAATGATGTCACAGGGCACGGCGTCTCCCGAGATCCGCATCGAACAGGTCCGGGAGAACCTCTACGTTCTGCGGGGCGGCGGCCGGACGATCGAGGTCGGCGGCACGAGTCTGCCGACGGCGGGCAACAGTCTGGCGCTCGTCGGCGACCGCGAGGTGGTTCTCGTGGACACGAAGCTCCCGGGGTGCGGCGAGGGACTCCTTCGAGCCGTCGGGAAAATCACCGACCGGCCGCTCACGACGATCGTGAACACCCACGCCCACATGGACCACGTCGGCGCCAACGCCGAGCTCGCCGACGGCGTCGAGGTGATCGCGCAGGAGGCGACGGCCGAAGCGATGCGCGAGATGCGGCCGGTGGCCGGCGGCCCCGCGCAGCCGAATCCGTTCCGCGAGGCCGGCGGCCGCGGGCTGCCGACGCGGACGTTCCGGGACGCGCTCGCGTTCGGAAGCGGCCGGGATCGCGTCGAGCTTCGCCATTTCGGCCGCGCGCACACGGCCGGCGACACGTGGGTGGTCTTTCCGGAGCTCGGCGTCGTGCACACCGGTGACGCCTTCGCCCACAAGGCCGTTCCGGTGCTCGACGTCAATTGCGGAGCGAGCGGCCTGGAGTATCCCGAGACGCTTGCGCGCGCGGCCGCGGCGCTCCCCGGCATCGATGTCCTCGTCACGGGTCATCATCCCGGTCTCCTGCGTCACGCGGACGTGACGGCCTATCGGGATTTCGTCGCGGAATTCGTACGGGCCGTCCGGGAAGCGAAGCGCGCCGGAGGCACGATCGAGGAGTTCGCGGCGGCGTGGAAGCTGTCGAACCGATTGGTGGAAGAAGGCTACGTCTCCTTCGAGCACCTCCGCCCCGTGCGGTCGGACGTCGAGGCAATCTGGCGGGAGTCGTAGGAAACCCTCGGATGCACCCGTAACCTTTCCTCCGCCACGCCGTACCATCGGATGTGAGGGATGTAGACAGTCTCCATCCTTGGGACGGCGGCGGCCGTGGCGCCTGACCGCGAGCCGTACCGCGACCGGATCGAGCTGCTGCAGGGGACGCTCGACCTGCTCATCCTCCAGGCGCTGACCTGGGGACCGCAGCATGGCTACGGGATCACGCACGCGATCCGGTCCACGTCGAACGCGGCGCTGCAGGTGGACACGGGATCGCTCTACCCGGCGCTTCATCGACTCGAGCGCGAGGGCTCGGTCGCTTCGGAGTGGAAGACGTCCGAGAACCGGCAGCGGGTCAAGATCTATCGCCTCACGGCGGCCGGGCGGCGCAAGCTCGTCGAGGAGCGGTCGCGCTGGGAACGCCTGCTCGAAGCGATGGCGCTCGTGCTCGACGCGTCGAAAGCGCCGAAGCCGGACGAGGCGTGAAGCTCCCGTTCCTTTCGCGACGCCGCCGCGACCGCGAGCTCGATGAGGAGATCGCGGCGCACCTCGCGATGGCGACGGCCGATCGCGTCGCGCGGGGCGAGAGCCCGGAGGAGGCGGCGGCTGCCGCGCGCCGGGAGCTCGGAAACGAAGGGCTCGTCAAGGAGGCGACTCGGGCGCAGTGGGGCCGGGGATCCCTCGAGCGTCTCGGGCAGGACCTGCGCTATGGCCTGCGCCTCCTGCGCCGCTCGCCCGGATTCGCGGCGGTCGCGATCGCGACGCTCGCGCTCGGCATCGGGGCCAACACGGCGATCCTCTCCATCGTCCACGCGATCCTCGTCCGGCCGCTCCCCTACGAGGACTCGGACCGCCTGGTCGTCCTGCTGACGCACGGCACGGGGCCCGTGGCCCCGGGGAACTTCCTCGACTGGCGGGCGCGCAGCCGCTCGTTCTCGAGCATGGGCGCGGCGGATCTCTGGTCGGCGAACTTCACCGGCCGGGAGGGTCCGGAAAAGGTCCGGGCGCTCCAGATCACGCCGGAGATCCTCCCGATGATGGGCGTTCCCCCGAGTCTCGGCCGCTTCTTCCGGCCTGAGGAGAACGTCCCCGGCCGCGATCACGTCGTCTTGATCGGCGACGCGCTCTGGCGCCGGCGCTTCGGCGCGGACCCGGCGATTCTCGGCCGCGCGATCCCGCTGAACGGCGAGCCCTACACGGTCGTCGGCGTCATGCCGCCGGGATTCGTCTTCGCTCCATTCTGGGCGACGCAATCGGAGATCTGGGTGCCTCTCGACCTGCGGGAGCGCGCCAACAATCGCGAGGGAGAGAGCCTCCGAGTCTTCGCGCGTCTTCGAGACGGCGTGAGTCTCGCGGCGGCGCGTGAGGAGGTCGCAGCAATCACCGCGGCGCTCGAGCGCGAGTTTCCGGGCACCAACCGCGACGTTCGCGTCGTCCCGCTCCTCGAGCGGACCGTCGGCAACGTGCGGCCGGCGCTCCTCGTGCTCCTCGGCGCCGTCGGCCTCGTGCTCCTCATCGCGTGCGTCAACGTCGCCAACATGCTCCTCGCGCGATCCTCCGTGCGGCGGCGCGAGATCGCTCTGCGCGCCGCGATCGGCGCTTCGCGGGGCCGGACCGTGCGGCAGCTCCTGACCGAGTCGGTCGTGCTGGCCTTCTCCGGCGGCGCGCTGGGAACCGCCCTCGGCGCGTGGGGACTGAAGGCGCTCGTCGCGATCGCACCGCCGGAGACCCCGCGGCTCGGCGACGTCCATCTCGATCTGCGCGTCCTGCTCGCCACGCTGGCGCTCTCGCTCGCGACGGGCATCGCCTTCGGCCTCGCGCCGGCCCTCCACGCCACGCGGCTCGGGTTGCGCGAGGCCCTCGCGGAAGGCGGCGCAGCGGGCGCCGGGCGCGACGGCGGACGCCTGCGCCGCGTCTTCGTCGCCGCGGAGGTCGCGCTTGCGCTCGTGCTCCTGATCGGCGCGGGGCTGATGCTCCGGAGCTTCGCGGCCCTGCGGCGCGTCGACACCGGCTTCGATCCGCGCGGCGTCGTGACCCTCGAGGTCTCCGTCGCGGGAACGGCGCAGGCCGCGCAGGGCCGGCGTGCGGGGCTCTACCGCGAGATCCAGGAACGATTTTCCGCGATGCCGGGTGTCGTCGCCGCGGGCGCCATCAACCACATCCCTCTCGCGGGCGACATCTGGGGCTGGCCGTACGCGATCGAAGGCCGCCCGCGTTCGCGTCCCGGCGAGTCGCCTTCGGCGGTCTACCGCGCCGTCCTGCCCGGTTACTTCACGACGATGCGGCTGCCGATCCGGAGAGGCCGCGACATCGCCCCGTCCGACGTGGCCGGCGCGCCCGGCGTCGTCGTGATCAACGACCAAATGGCCCGGCAGCATTGGCCCGGACAGGATCCGATCGGCAAGCGCATCTCGCTCGACGACCGGACCTGGCTCACGATCGTCGGCATCGCGAAGAACGCCGTTCAGGAGTCCTTGAACGGCATGCCCGACGACGAGATCTACCTCTCCTTTCTGCAGACGCGGCAGCTGCTCGAGTCGCCGGAGCCGTCCTCGGCCTACATCACGTACGTCGTGCGGACGAACGGCGACCCGGCGGCGATCGTCCCCGCCCTCCGCGCGGCCGTCCGGTCGATCGACCCCACGCTTCCCATCTCCGCCGTCCACACGATGGACGACATCGTCGCGGGAGCCAACGGGCGAACGCGCTTCCAGATGCGGCTCCTCGGAATCTTCGCCGCGGCCGCGGGGCTGCTCGCCGCCGTCGGGATCTACGGCGTCATGAGTTATGCCGTCTCTTCCCAGGCGCGCGACATCGGCGTGCGTCTGGCGCTCGGCGCTGACCCGGCACGCGTGCGCCGCGAGATCGTCGGCCAGGGCATGCGGGTCGCCGCCGCGGGCGCCGCCACGGGCCTCACGGCAGCCTTCCTGCTCACGCGCCTCATGGCGGCGGTGCTCTACGGCGTCACGGCGACGGATCCGGCGACGTACGGCGGCGTCGCCTTGCTACTCCTCGCGATCGCGTTCGGCGCGAGCGACCTGCCGGCGCGCCGCGCGGCGCGGCTCGATCCGGTCCGGGCGCTGCGCGCGGAATAGCCGGGGCCGCGCCGCACCGGTCCCCGCCGGCGTCCGCTAGGATGCCCGATGATGGAGTTCCCTCTGACGGAATCGTCCGGCGACTCGGCGACGCTCGCCGTTCGGGTCGAGCCGGCCCGCGGGCGCCCCTCCGACGAGACCTCCGCCGCCTTCGTTCCGACGGGCCCTTCCGCCGAGCGGACCTTCTTCCAGGAACGCCTCGCGTTCTTCTACCTCATCGCGTGGATCGCCTCGAGCGGCTTCCTCGTCATGCGCGTCGTCCTGAACGCCGTCGCGGAGCGGAGCGCGCGCGGCGCCCCGCTCGAGAGGTTCCCGGTGTTCCATCTCGTCGCGACGGCGATCCTGTTCCTCGACTGGATCCTCGCGCGCGGCGCCTCGTCGGAGCGGACCCTTCGCCGAGTCGATGCGATCGGCACGATCGCCGCCGCCTTCGCTTACGCCGCGATGGAAGGGACGATGCCCCTCACGTGGAGGCCGGATCAGCTCGTCCTCCTGATCGCGAACGCGGTCCTCCTCGGCCGGGCGGCCCTCGTGCCGAGCGCTCCGCGGCGCACGGCCTGGATCTCGGCGATCTCCGTCCTCCCGATGCCGATCGTCGCGCTCGAGCTGTTTCGGAACGGGCGGCTCGGCGACCTCGTGCCCGGCGCCGTCGTGACTCAGGCGACTCTCTGGTCCACGTTTCTCGTCATTCTCGCGACACTCATCTCCAATGTGACGTTTCATCTGCGAAAGTCGGTGGTGCGGGCGCGGCGGCTCGGGCAGTACACGCTTCTCGAGAAAATCGGGCAGGGAGGCATGGGCGTGGTCTATCGCGCCGAGCACCAGATGCTCCGACGGCCCACGGCGATCAAGCTGCTTCCCCCTCATAGCGCCAGCGAGGAGAACCTGCGCCGGTTCGAGCGCGAGGCGCAGATGACTGCCCGACTCGCCAACCCGCACACGGTCTCGGTGTTCGACTTCGGGCGGACACCCGAGGGCGCCTTCTACTACGTCATGGAGTATCTCGACGGCATCGATCTCGAACGTCTCGTGCGGGAGACCGGACCGATGCCGGCGGGCCGCGTGGTGAACGTGCTCCGGCAGGTGTGCGAGGCCCTCTTCGAGGCGCACGGCATCGGGCTCATCCACCGCGACATCAAGCCGGCGAACATCCTGATTTCGGAGCTCGGCGGAATCCCGGACTTCGCGAAGGTCGTGGACTTCGGACTCGTCAAGGACGTGCTCGGGTCGCGAGACGCGCGCCTGACGCGAGAAGGCGTCTTCGCGGGAACACTTCACTATCTCTCGCCGGAGTCGATTCGGGACGGCGAAGCCCTCGATCCGCGCAGCGATCTCTACGCCCTCGGCGCCGTCGCCTACTATCTCCTCACGGGGACGCGCGTCTTCGACGGCCGCCCGATCGAAGTGATCCAGGCGCATCTCGACGCCGTGCCGCAACCTCCTTCGGAACGCCTCGGCCGCGCGGTGCCCCCGAAGCTCGAGAGCGTCGTTCTCGACTGCCTCGCCAAGGACCCGAACCTGCGTCCGGAGAGCGCCGCGGTTCTCGCGGACCGCCTCGCCGCCTGCGACGACGTCGCGCCGTGGTCGACCGAACAGGCGCACGCCTGGTGGAGGGCGCGCAAGACGGCGTAGCCGCGGTGCCGGCGCCTGCAACCCTCCGGCGCCGGCCGTGTTTCAGCCTCCGAGGAGGTTCCCATGACCACCGCGGCGTCGACTTCCGTTTCGATCGTCCCGGCCACTCTCACGCTGCTCCGCGAAACGTTCGAGGGCCCTTCCGGGCCGGCGACGTATTACATCGACAACGACCCGTCGGCCGGTTTCCTGGCGACGCTCGGCGGCCTTTCCGCCGCGCAGGCCTCGAAGCCCTTCGGCAGGGCCGGCGCGTCCATCGCCGGACACGCGCACCATGCCGCCTTCCACCTCGAGATGTCGGGCGCGTGGCTCCGGGGCGACCGCGCGCCGCGTGACTGGAACCGGAGCTGGAGCGTCACGACCGTCGACGAGCCCGCGTGGGCCGCGCTGCGGGAGACGATCCGCGACCGCTTCGAGGAGCTCGCCCGAGCGATCGAGGAGCAGGCGCCGGCCGACGACGAATCGCTCGCGACGACGATCGCCGCCATCGCGCACGCGGCATATCACCTGGGCGCGATTCGGCAGCGCCTCGCGATGGCGTAGGCACACGAGAGGGCACCCGTCGAGCGGGTTTCTTCAGGTAAGCGCCGCGGCTTAGGCCTCAGCCGCCGGCGCGGGAGAGGCCTCGAAGGTCGCCAGGACCTTGCCGTCGCCGTCGAGCAGCTCGAGACCCTGCCCCGCGATCCGGAAGCTCTTCACCTTCGTCATCGCCTCGAGAAACGCCTTCTCCGTCTCCATGCCGTCGGCGCACGCCATCATCGTGCCGGCCATCTTGGAGAAGGTCAGCTGGTCGCCGGTCCGCTCGTAGCCCCCCGAGAGCCGGTTGCATCCACCCGCTCCGGTCACGCGTTGCGATTCCGCGTCGAAGATCAGATGCGCCTGGCGCGGAGAAGACGGCGTCTTGACCGGCCGGTCCCCCACGCGAACGAGCTTCCACCGCGTCCCCTCGAGCGGCGTGCCGGCGTCGCTCCGCGCGAGCGGCTCGAACTCGTAGACGCCGGAGTCCGCCTGGAGTGAGAGAAAGAGGTGCCCGTCTTTCACGAGGTACGAGCGGACGTACGTCCAGTCCTTCGCCAGCCGGTCGGTCAGCGGCGACGGCGGGCACCTCGCCCGCGTCAGCGCGAGGGGCCCGAGCGCGAGCGCGGCGGGCGGCGTCGCCGTCCACTTCCCTTTTCCGCGATTGCAGTCGATCCGCGCGGCGAGGCCGCCGTCCGACTGGAAGTCGATCGTGTACTTGTCCCGGTCCTCGGGAACGAGCGTCGTGTCATCGCCGCCCTGGAACCGTACGAGCCTCCAGGACGAGCCGGCGAGCCCGGCCGGCGGGGCCGGAGTCGGCGCCGCGACGAGAGCGGCGGCCGCGCACAGCGCGGAAGCGAGCGCGAGCGTCATCGCCCGATCCTATCGCCGCGAGATAATGCCGGCATGGGAAAGAAAGACGCGCGCGTGGACGCGTACATCGCGAGGTCTGCCGATTTCGCGAGGCCGATCCTGAAGCACCTCCGCCGGCTCGTGCACCAGGGCTGCCCCGGCGTGGCCGAAGAGATCAAGTGGGGCTCGCCGCACTTCAACTACCGCGGGATGTTCTGCGGCATGGCGGCCTTCAAGGCGCACTGCGTCTTCGGCTTCTGGAACCGGGCGCTGAAGATCGAGCGAAGCGGCGACGCGATGGGACAGTTCGGGTGCATCACGTCGCTCGCGGACCTGCCGAGCGACAAGATCGTGCTCGGCTACGTTCGCAAGGCGGCGGCGCTCGCCGACGAGGGCATCCGTCTCGGTCCCGTCCGCCGCGCGAAGAAAGCGCTGCCCCTGCCGCCCGTTCTGACGGCGGCGCTCAAGAAGAAGGCCGGCGCGTTCGCGAAATTCCGGGCGTTCTCGCCGAGCGCGCAGCGCGAGTATTCCGAGTGGATCCTCGACGCGAAGACCGACGCCACGCGCGACAAGCGCCTCGCGACCGCCGTTGGCTGGATCGCCGAAGGCAAGCGGCGGAACTGGAAGTACGAAAGATCGTAGGGGCGGGGGTGAGCGCCGGGCGAGCCCGGCGCTTGTCGCGCCCTTCGGGCGCTCGGTGTGTCCCCGCCCGGCAATCAGCGGGCGGCCGCAAGGGCCGCCCCTACGAGTCCCCCGCGGACGGGGGCGAGGGAATTACCTCGCGATCTCCTCGATCGCCGCCGCGAGGCGCTCTTCGGTCATCCGCGTCGGCGAGTACTTGCGCACGACGCCCCTTCGGTCCACGAAGACGAACGTCGGCGTGGCCGAGACGCCGTAGCGCACGCATCGCCTCGTCGCTGATCGGCGCGGAGACCGCGGCGGGCAGCCGATAGATCTCCTTCCACGCCTTCTCGATCTTCGCCTTCTCTTCGGCGCGGTCGGTCCCGTAGTACCGCGTCGGCGCGACGAAGACGACGCCCTTCGGAAGGTACTTCTCGACCGTCCGGCGCAGCGGCGCCGACTGCATCTTGCAGTCGCCGCACGCCTCCCACCAGAAGAAGAGGACGACGGGCTTTCCGCGGAGCGACTCGAGCGACGGCGCGTCGGCGCCGACGTGGTCCTCCGCGCGCACCGCCGGCGCCGGCTGCCCTTCGAGCTCCATCAGGTTGCGGCGCTTCCAGACGCGCGCGCGGATGTTGTACGGCGCCGGCACCTTTTCCAGCTCGCGCGAGGTCTCGTCGAGGAACCGGATCGCCTCCGCCTTCTTTCCGGACGCGCCGAGCGCCTGCGCCTGGACCTCGATCGCCGTGCCGAGCAGATAGACGGCCTCGCGATTGGCGTCGTAATCGGCGGGCGACTTCAGCTTCGAGAGCGCGAGCGTCCGTCCCGCCGCCGCGTGCTCCGAGGCCGCCTTCCAGTCGCCCGTCAGCGCGGCGCCGCGCGCCACCCACGCGAGTCCCAGAAGATAGTCGCCGTCCCGTCCCTTCTCGGCTTCGTGGTACTCGAGGATCGACTCGGCGCTCGGCAGGTCGCCGGCCGAGATCTTGTAGCGGATCATTCGGACGTCGTCGGGCGGCGAAGACGGCGCGGCGGGAGTCGTCGGCGGCGCGGGGACCGGCGTTTGCGCCGCGGCGGGCAGCGCGGCGAGCGCCAACAGGACGAGCAATCTCATGACACGCATCGGCCCTCCTCGATTTCGGAGAGGCCAACGCCGGGCCGTGCGGGGCCATTCCCCGCGGGCGTCAGTCCTTGTGCTTGCGGAAGAGGATGTCGAACTTCGGCTTCCAGGTCTTGCCGCCGTCCGAAGAGGTCTCCGCCGTTTCGCGCACCTCGGCGCCCCGCGGCGTCCAGGCGCCGCGCCACAGCACCGGCCCGGCCGGCGTCGTCTCCGTCGCGCGCAGCGTCATCACGCCGTTCTCGAGCGCGCCTTCGAGCACGAGGAGCTGGCCGCGATTGGTGACCCAGGTCTGGTGCCAGACCTTCCGCGAAGCGTCCCAGATGTTGAAGCTCTCCCCGACCTTGCCGGAATCGTCTCGGTACGACTCGCGCAGCGCGCAGCCGTCCAGGATCTTCTCGACCCGGATTCGCATCGAAGGCTTGGCGGCGCCCGCGTCGAAGACGTCCCAGTCGCCGAGCCAGAAGTCGAACTGCCGGTATTCGGGCGCCGAGCAGGCGGGAGCGGCCGCCGCGAGGCGCAAGACGCCGGCGAGCGAGAGCGCGAGCGCGGCGAGGAGCCGCCTCACGGCTGCGTCCGGGGATGGAGCTGGCGGTAGATGACGTAGGAGTAGACGACCGGGATGAGACCGCCCAGGAGGAGCGGCGCGAGCATCGCCCACCAGCCGAGATCGAGCAGGGCCGCCGCCGCCACCCAGAGGCCCGTGATCACGAACACCTTCGATCCCACCCGATGCGTGCGGTTCCAGACCTCCTCGCTCGCGAGCGTCCAGGGCGTCCGGATTCCGGCGAAGAAGTTTCGCGAGAACCGGGTCAGCGTCGCGCCGATGACGGCGAAGAGGATTCCCACGGCGGCGATGACCGGCCTCGGCGAGAGGTTCGCGTGCGTTTCCGCCGCACGCAGCGTCAGGACCTCGACGAAGAGCATGAACGCGAGCACCGCGTCCGTCAGGAGGGCCCACGGCGTCGCGAAGGACTCCATCTCGTAGCCGCGCGGCGACATCCGCGGCAGCACCTGGAAGAGGACCCAGAGGACGAGCATGACGATCGGGACGATGAAGACGCCCCATGGCTTCGGCATCGTGCCGTTGACGTGGCCGGCGGCGTCCCAGTGCGACGCCACGCGGTCGGGAAGGCGCGACGACATCGTCGCGGCGTACGCGAAGCCGACGAGGACGAGAAGGAAGCCGAGAATCCGAAGGGCGCGGCTCATGCGTCCAGTGTAGCGAAAGAAAAAGGCCGGCCGTGTGACGGCCGGCCTTCGAGCTTCCGGGGCTCGGGCTACTTCTTCCGTGTGTAGTCGATCTGCATCACCTTCACGGGCTTGCCGTCGGGACCCTTGTCCCACATCTCCATCCGGTTGTGGTCGTTGTCCACGATCGTGAACGTCTCGGTCGCACGCTGGACCTTACCGGACATTGGGTCGGACATCGTGGCCGTCATCTTCATGCTCTTGCCGGACATGTTGCCGGACGACGACATCATTCCGGTGCTCGCGGTGTCCATCCACGTTCCGATGTATTTCTTCGTGACGTTGTCGTAGCCCGTGTAGCCGATGCCCGAGAACGGCTGGTCCATGAACGTGCCCTGATATTTCGTCTCGAGGAACCGCCCGCCGAGGACCCAGGCCGTTTCCGACGTGCCGGTCGACTCCTGCGGCGGCTGACCCGGGGCCATCCACATGCTGACCTTCGCGTCGAACGTGCCGACGAGCGGCTCGAGTTTCTTGTGCGCGTCGCCCGGCGTCGCCGCCTTCTGCATGGCCTCCATCGCCGCCTTCGGATCCATCGCGGCGGGATTGGCCTTCTCCGCCGCCTTCTCCTGCCCGATCGCGGCGCCCGCGACGAGCGCCGACGCTCCCACGCACGCGAGGAATGAACGCAATCTCATTTTCAACCTCTCCTTTGGGGGGGGATTCTAACGACGGTCCCCTTCCCCTCTCCATTAACCCCGACGCGTGCCTTCCATGAGGAAGAAGGGGCTGTGTGTCGGAATGACGCGGGCCATCTCGAAGCCCGCCCGGGACAGGAGCTTCCCGAACTCGCTCGCCGTGCGTTTCCCGTCCGCCCGTCATCACGAGCATGTTCAGGTCCATGAGCAGGACGAAGTCCGGCCGGATCACCTCCGGGACGAGCATCTCGACGATCAGGACCCGCCCGCCGGGAGGCAAGGCATCGCGGCACGAGCGCAGGATGCGGACGCACTCTTCGTCGGTCCAGTCGTGCAGGACCGATTTCAGGACGTGCAGGTCGGCGCCTTTCGGAACGGCCTGGAAGAAGTCGCCGGACTCGAACGCGCAGCGGCGCGCGGCGCCGGCGGCCTGGATGCTTTCGCGGGCCGAGTCGCCGATGTACGGCAGGTCGAAGACCTTTCCCTGGAGCTGCGGATGCCGCCCGAGGATCGCGAGGGCGAGGCTGCCGTTCCCGCCGCCGACGTCCATCACGGTGCGGACTCCGGCGAAGTCGTAGGCCTCGAGCTGGCGCGCGGGGTCGCCGGCTTCAGCTCGATCGCAGGGCGCTGACGGGACTGACGCGCGCGCACCGCGCGGCGGGGACGAGGCTCGCCGCGAACGCCACCGCGGCGAGCAGCCCGGCCGTCGCGAGGTAGACCGGCAGATCGAAGGGCCGGAGGCCGAAGAGAAGACTCGCGATCGCGCGCGACGCGAAGATTGCGGCGAGGAGCCCCGCCGCAATGCCCGCGCCGGCGAGCGAGATCGCCTCGCGAACGAGGAGGCCCGCGACGTGCGCCCGCGGCGCGCCGAGCGCCAGCCGGATTCCCATCTCGCGCCGGCGCAGCGCGGCCGAGTAGGCGAGGACGCTGTAGATCCCCGCGGCGGCGAGGAGCAGCGCGAGCGCGGCGAAGACCGAGATCAGGCCGGCGTAGAAGCGCGGCTCGGACGTCGAGCCCGCGAGGACGGAGTCCATCATCCGAACGTTGAAGACCGGCAGCTCCGGATCGAGCCGCGCCACCTGGTCGCGGAGCGCCGGCGCCAGGCGCGCCGCCGCGCGCGACCGGACGACGAGGACGATCGCGTCCCAGGGCTGCTGCTCGTAGGCGACGTAGATCTCGGGGACCGGCGGCATGTCGAGGCTCGTGTGGTGGACGTCGCCGACGACGCCGACGACTTCGAAAGGAGATCGCTTGCCCTGCGTTCCCGCGAAGAGGATCCGCTTGCCGACCGCTTCGCCGACGCCCCAGTACCGATTTGCGAACGCGCGGTTGACGATCAGGACCGGCGCGGAGCCGGCCCGATCGCTCGGAAGAAAGTCGCGTCCCGTCAGGATCGGGATCGAGAGCGTCCGGAAGTAGCCCGGTGTCGCCGTCCTCACGGCCGCTTCCGGAATCTCGTTCGGGTCCGCGGGAGCGAATCCTTCGACGAGATAGCTGTCGGTGCTGTTGCTGCCCGAAAGCGGAAGATGGCTGATGCCTCCGGCCGACTCGACGCCGGGCAGAGCCGCGGCCCGCGCGGCGAGCGCGCGATAGAACGCCGCTTTCGCCGCGTCGTCGGGATAGCGGGCGGGCGGCAGCACGACCTCCATCGTCAGAACGTCGCGCGCGTCGAAGCCCGGCGCGACCGCGAGGAGTCGAGCGAGGCTCGAGAGGAGCAGGCCGGCGCCGACGAGGAGGACGAGCGCGGTCGCCACCTCGGCGACCGTGACGAGGCGGCGCGCGCGCGCCGAGCCGGAGCCGCTGCCCGACCGCCCCTCCGCGCGGAGTCCGTCGGCGGGATTCGCGCGCCGGGCCAGGAGCGCCGGCAGCAGGCCGCACGCGATGCCGACGAGGAGCGAGAGGGCGAAGGTCGCCGCGAGGACGGCGGTGTCCACGCGGATCTCGTCGAGCCTCGGCAGATCGGGGGGCAGCGCCGCGACGAGGATTGGCAGCCCCGCGAACGCGAGGAGCACGCCGAGCGCGCCGCCCGACACCGCGAGGAGGATTCCTTCCAGCAGGTGCGGACGGAGCAGGTCCGTGGACGAGGCTCCGATCGCCGCGCGGATCGCCATCTCGCCGCGGCGCGCCGAGGCGCGCGCGAGCGCGAGATTCCCGACGTTGGCGCCGGCCGCCGCGAGGGCGAGGAGCGACGTCGCGAGAAGGATGAGCAGCGCCGGCCGGACCCTTCCGACGACGTACTCCCGCATCGGCACGACGCGCACTCCCCAGCCGCCGTTGTCCCTCGGAAAGGCGCGCGCGAGCGCCGCCGTCCGCGCGTCGAGCTCGCGGGCCGCCGCGGCGGGAGCCACGCCGGGCTTCAGCCGCCCGATCGCGTACAACCAGCGGCTCTGCCGGTCCGCCGCGCGCTCCGCGGTGATCCGCAGAGGAACGAAGACCTGCACGTCGCTCCCGAGACGCCTCGGGAATCGGAACTCCGACGGCAGAATTCCGACGACCGGATACGGAACGCCGGAGAGGCGGATCGTCCGTCCAACGATCGCCGGATCGCCGGCGAACCGGCTCTTCCAGAGGCCGTACGAGAGAATCGCGACACGCGAATCGGGCCGCTCCTCGTCGGGCAGGAAGAGCCGGCCGTGGAGCGGCCGGACGCCGAACGCGGCGAGCGCACCCGGCGAGATCTGCGCGGCCTGGAGGCGCTCGGGACGGCCGTCCGAGAGCAGGTTGACGGTCATCGGCCCGAAGGCGCCGAGCTCCTCGAAGGAGTCGCTCTGGCGCCGCAGGTCGAGAAAGTTCGCCGGAGAGATCTCCTCGCCCATGTCGTCGGGCCGGTGGATGGCCGGAACCATGACGAGCCGCTCCGGAGCCGGGTACGGAAGGCGCCGAAGAAGGACTCCCCGGACGACGCTCTCGATCGCCGTATTGGCACCGATGCCCAGCGCCAGGATCGCAACGACCGAAGTCGAGAAGCCCCGGCTGCGGCGAAGCGAGCGTGCGGCGAGACGCAGGTCCCGAAGAAGCGCACTCATCGCTGCTTCGAGAGACGCCGGGCGCGACCGAGGGTTACGGGATGAGCCTGTCATCCCTTCCGCTTCGTCGCCGTCTGCTGGTACGCGGCGTTCCACCAGCGGCCGCCGCGCTTCACGTAGAGAGACCCGACCCAGACGGGGCTCGGCACCGGGTTGCCGCCGCAGGTCGTGTCCTGGTCCGCGTAGTAGGTGAGGAGCGCCGTGTCGGGGCCGAGCGCCTTGAGCTCGAAGCGATCGACGGCGTAGCTCTTCACGACACATGCGGGGCTCCCGACGCCCGCGACGACAGCCGCCTTGTCCGTCACGCCGCCGAACCCGATCTCGACGTGATCGTCGGAGAGGAAACCCTCGAAGAACTTGCCGTCGCGGTTCTTCCAGGCCTCCCAGGATTGTTTCTCGAGCGCGACCAGCGAGACCTTCAGCGCGGCTTCAGGCGGTGCCGCCTTGGCCGGCGCTTCCTGTCCGGCGAGCGCGCCCGCGAGGCCGGCGGCCAGAGCCACGGCGGCGATTGTCTTCATCGCGCAATCTCCTCTTCTTCGCGCGATTCTTGCAGAGATCGCGGGCGAATGCCTCGGATGCTCGCGCGAAGGAGATCTCGATGCCCAAGATCACGCCGTTTCTCTGGTTCGACGACAATCTCGAAGAGGCGATGGCCTTCTATGCCTCGATCTTCAAGAACTCGAGGGTCTCGCAGGTGCGCCGATACGGAGACGCCGGGCCCGGGCCGAAGGGCTCCGTCATGACGGCGACCTTCGAGCTCGAGGGACAGAAGTTCTACGGGCTCAACGGCGGCCCGCTCTTCAAGTTCACCGAGGCGATCTCCTTCTACGTGAGCTGCAAGACCCAGCGGGAGGTCGATGACTACTGGACGAAGCTCTCCGCGGGCGGCAAACCCAGCCAGTGCGGGTGGCTGAAGGACAAGTTCGGCCTCTCGTGGCAGATCATCCCCGAGGCCCTCGGCAAGATGCTCGGCGACAAGGATCCCGTCAAGGCCCAGCGCGTCATGAAGGCGATGCTCCGAATGACGAAGATCGACATCGCGGGACTGAAGAAGGCGTACGCCGGGAAATAGCCGTCGCCTTCGCTTGCTCGGGGATCTGCGCCCGAAGGGGGCTCGACCGCTCGCCTGATCCCCTCGCTGCGCTCCGGCTCGTTACGGCCGTGCCGGTAAAGAAGCTCGCGGCGCGAGGAGTCTCCCGAGGTAATCGAGGGAGGAGCCTCGCGCCGCGGGAGCGAAGGTGCAGCGAAGGATCCAGGCGGACGATCGAGGCCCTTTGGCCGAGTCGTCCGCCGGTGCGCGAGCGCGGGTTGGGTCTTAGGCGAGACTGCGCCAAACGGCTGCGCGAGCGCAGGATCCTGAGCAAGCCGTAGCGACGGTCTGGCAGCGCCTTTGCAGCATCCGGACCTTCGGAGGGCTGCCGTGATGCGCACCAACATTTTCGGCCGCATTCCCTTCAACACCGACAATCGAACGCTGCCCGCGGCTCCCCGGGAGGAGCATCCGCGCGAGCCTGCTCCGAAGGACCTTCGGATCAAGCGCGTTCTCCCCTTCTCCAATCGCCGCGACGGTGCCGGGCCCGCATTCCTCCGGCGCCTGCGAAGCAAGCGCGTCTCCTGATTCCATTTCCGAGCGCCGGCTCGGGCCTTCGGCATGAAGCTCGAAGAGGGGGACGCCGTCACCGCCTTCATAAAGCCGAGCGAAGGCATCGTCGGAAAGTGAACGCGTCCTCGCGGTCATCCGAGCGAGAGCGAGCGCGGGAAGTGAAGGGCGATCCCTGATCTAGACTCCGACGGATGCCGGCCTTCGACGCGATCGTCATCGGCACGGGGCAAGCGGGACCGGCGCTCGCGTCGCGGCTCGTCGCGGCCGGCATGAAGGTCGCCGTCGTCGAGCGCGGCGCCTTCGGCGGGACCTGCGTCAACACGGGCTGCATTCCCACGAAGACGCTCGTCGCGAGCGCCGCCGCGGCCGAGACCGTGCGGCGCGCCGGCGATTTCGGCGTCGCAGCGGGCGGCCCGCCGAAAGTGGACATGAAGGCCGTCAAGGCGCGCAAAGACCGGATCTCGGGCGAATCGCGCGAGAGCACCGAGGCGTCGATGCGGAGTCTCCCGAACGGCGTCGTCTACGTCGGCCACGCGCGCTTCGAGTCTCCGAAACAAGTCCGAGTCGGCGACGAGGTCCTCACCGCCGAGCGCATCTTCATCAACGTCGGCGGGCGCGCCCTGATCCCGCCCATGGACGGGGTCTCCGAGGCGCCGTACCTCACCAACTCCTCGATGATGGCGATCGACTTCGTCCCGCCCCACCTCGTCATCGTGGGCGGCAGCTACGTCGGCCTCGAGTTCGCGCAGATGTACCGACGATTCGGATCGGAAGTCACGGTGATCGAGAAGTCGCCGCGCCTGATCGCGCGCGAGGACGAGGACGTCTCCGCCGCGATTCGCGAGATCGTCGAGCGCGAGGGTGTTTCCGTGCGCACCGGGGCGGAGTGCATCGCGCTCGAGAAGTCGCCCGCGGGCGTGCGCGTGCGCGTGTCCTGCCAGGAGGGCCCGCCGGCGGTCGAGGGGACTCACCTTCTGCTCGCCGTGGGACGGCGCCCCAACACGGACGACCTCGGGCTCGAGCACGCCGGCGTCGCCGTGGACGCGCGCGGCTACATCACCGTGGACGACCAGCTCCGCACGAACGTGCCCGGCATCTGGGCTCTCGGCGACTGCAACGGGAAAGGCGCCTTCACGCACACGGCCTACAACGACTTCGAGATCGTCGCGGCGAACCTCCTCGATGGCGACCCGCGGAAGGTGAGCGACCGCATCGAAGCCTACGCGCTCTACGTCGATCCGCCGCTCGGCCGCTGCGGAATGACCGAGGCCGCGGCGAAGAAGGCGGGCAAGCGCATCCTCGTCGGCAAGCGACCCATGACGCGGGTCAAGCGCGCCGTCGAGAAGGGCGAGACGCAGGGATTCATCAAGATCGTCGTGGACGCGGACTCGAAGCAGATTCTCGGCGCGGCGATCCTCGGCGTCGGCGGCGACGAGGTCATCCACACGATCCTCGACGTCATGTACGCCCGCGCGCCCTACACCCTCATCCAGAGGGCCATGCACATCCACCCGACCGTGTCGGAGTATCTGCCGACGGTGCTGGGAGAGCTGCGGCCGGCGTGAGGGCGCCGGCGAGTCTCTCGCTCGCCGGATCTCAGTGCGGGCGGCTGACGATCCAGAACGCCAGGGCGATCGCGATGGCGTCCTCGAGGAGCGCGATCGGAAGGTCCCTGCCGGCGGCGCGGGCGAGGCGCGACCGGAGCTCGTAGCCGCCGAGCGTCCCCGCGACGGCGCCGAGAGCGCCGAGAACGAGCCCGGCCGCGAGCGCGTGCGCCGAAGCTCCCACCGCCGCGCCGCAGAGCGCGCCCATCACGATGCGAGCGATGAACGGCCCCGGCGCCTTGCGGCTGCCCGTCTTCGGCAGCTTGTCGTTGACGAGCTCGCCGATCGCCGCGACGGTGAGGATCCAGGGCGTGACGGCGGCGCCCAGAAACGCGAGCGGCGTCCCCGCGAGATTCAGCCAGCCGAGACGCGCGGCCCAGCTCACCGCGGCGGGCGCCGTCATCGCGCGGAGTCCGGCGACGAGACCGATCAGGAAGGCGAGGACATAGAGCATCGCGCGACCTCCGGGCGCCTATCATCCCATCCGGAGGGCGGACGGGGTTTGGAGAATTCACCGGACCTCGCCGCGGACACCGCGTCTTTTCGCATCGGGCCGGCGGCGTGCACTACCCCGGCGCCGCGCCGCCGGAGGCGCTGGATCTCTCGTCGCGCTGAGCCGCCCTGGCCGGCCCGATTCCTCCGATGGACAGCGGCGGTATCATCTTTTGACCGATTTCCGAGCACTCTCGTCAAGAGAACAGAATGGGGCGTCGGATGACACGAGCCATCGGCTACCTGGCCGGCTTCGCGATTCTGGCCGTGCCCTCGTTTCTCCGAGCGCAGGCCCCGCCGCTCGGAGGGGAACAGATCGTCAACTCGTACACGACGGGGAGTCAGGAGGAACCCAGGGTTGCCGCCGACGCCGCCGGCGAGTTCGATGTCGTGTGGGAGACCCCCCAGGACGGATCCAACGACGGAGTGTTCATCGAGCGGTACCTGAACACCGGCGCCAAGATCGGTCTCGAGTTTCAAGTCAACACGTTCACGCCCGATAACCAGGCCCACCCGGACGTCGCGAGCGACGAGGCGGGGAACTTCGTCGTCGTGTGGACGAGCTACTATCAGAACTCCCTTCCGCGGAGCATCCGTGGTCAGCGGTTCAATTCGAATGGAATCACGGTCGGCGGCGAGTTCCGCGCCAGCGGCACCACCGACTATGGCGCCTTTCCGCGCGTCGCAATGAACCGGGACGGAGCCTTCGTCGTCGTCTGGAGCGACAAGTACAAGGACGGCGACGCCACCGGCGTTTCCGGGCAGCTCTTCGATTCGTCGGGCACAAAGGTCGGATCGGAGTTTCAGGTCAACACGTACACGACCGGATATCAGTTCATCCCCGCGGTGGCGATGGACAAATTCGGAGCATTCATCGTCGCCTGGATCAGCGACGGCCAGGACGGGTCGAGCCTCGGAGTTTTTGCTCAACGATTCGACAGCGCCGGGTCGAAGGCAGGCCCGGAGTTTCGCGTGAACACGTACACGACTGACTATCAGGGCGACCCCGCGGTCGCGACGGATCCCTCGGGGGGCTTCGTCGTCGTCTGGGAGAGTCACGGTCAAGGATCCCCGGTCAGCTCGTTTGGCCAGCGCTTCGACCGATCCGGCGCGAGGCTCGGAACGGAATTCCCGGTCCCGACGTCGAACCCCGGTGGAATGCCGACCGTTGCGGCCATGTCGCCCGGAGGCTTCGTCGTGACCTGGCACAGCGACGATGGGAGCGGCTATGGCATCTTCGGCCAGCGCTTCGACGGGTCCGGTACGAAGGTCGGCTCCGAGTTCCAGATCAATTCCTACACGACGGGCAATCAATTCCTCCCCGCCGTGGCGAGCGACGCACGGGGAGGATTCGTGGCCACCTGGATCGCGGAGGGCAACCAGGACGGAGACCTGCGAGGCGTGGCTCGCCGGCGGATGAATCTGCTGCCGGCGACGGCAGGCGTCGATGCGCACAGCGCGACGGGAACGCTCTCGGACGCCGACGGCGTGCTCGAGCCGGGAGAGACGGTCGTCGTCGAGACGGCATGGCAAAACGTCAGCAACGCCGGGATCGCGCTGACTGGCACCGGCAGTGGGATCACAGGACCCCCGGGGGGCGTCTACAGCCTGTCGGACGCGGCCGCCGACTACGGAACGATTCCGAAGGGCGCGACGGTCAGCTGCTATGACGGCAGCGCCTCGCACGACTGCTACCGCGTCGGCGTGACCGGCACGAGGCCCGCAACGCACTGGGACGTGTCCTTCCGCGAAGACGTCTCGACCAACGGCGGCAATCCCTGGACGCTGCACGTCGGGGACAGCTTCACCGACGTGCCGCGAACACAGCTCTTCTACAGGAAGATCGAGACGCTGCTGCACCACGGGATCTCGACCGGCTGTACGCCGACGACCTATTGCCCGGGCAGCACGGTCACGCGATCGGAGATGGCCATCTTCATCGCGAAGGCGCTCGAGGGCGACGGTGCCCACATCCCCGCGTCCGGGACACTACCCGGCGGGACGTACGACTGCAAGGCCGGCGGCATGTCGCAATTCACGGACGTCCCGCCGACCGATCCCGCCTGCAAGCACGTCCACGACATCGCATACGAGCAGGTCACGCTCGGCTGCAACACGGGTCAATACTGTCCCGGCGAAACGGTCACCCGCGACGCAATGGCCTCGTTCATCGCGAAGGCGATCGTCGCGCCCGGAGGCGGCGCGGCCGTTCCGGCGAAGTACGGCCCCGACCCGGTCACGGGACGCAGCTACTTCTGCAGCACGGGAAGCCCCAACCTCCACTTCACGGACATCCCCGCGTCGTATCCCTTCTGCAAGCACATCCACTATCTCTGGGCCAAAGGCGTCGTGGACGGCTGCACGCCGACGACCTACTGCCCGAGCCAGCCGGTCAACCGCGACGCGATGGCCAAGTTCATCGCCAACGCGTTCGGACTCCAGCTCTACGGTCCTTGAAGCGCCCACGGCACGCCACGCCGGCCGCTCTGTCAGTGCGGCTGGCGGACGGTCCGGCGACTCGTGGCGCCGATCGCTCAGATTCCTGCGTTCAGGGCATCCGCGGGCGTCCCGACATGTGGGGACGGCCGGGATTGGACGGCAGAGGGCGCGCCTTCGGCTGCTGCCGGAAGAACTCGAACGCATGCGACGGCAGAAAAGGACCGCGACCCGGAAAGCCGAACCGGGGTCCCGGGAAGCCGCGGCGCGCTCCGCGTACCGCATAGCCCGATCCACCGTAGCCATAGCCGTAGCCGCCGCCGTAGAAGGGATAGCCCGAGCCGGCGAGGTCGGCATACGCGTCGCCCGGGAGTTGCATCTCCGCGGAACCCGGCGGGGCGCCTCGCGGCGCGCCCTCCGCCGTCACGCCGATGTCGAGCGCGACGTGCGCCGACAGGAAGCCGACGACCGAGTCGCCCGCGCCGGCCCTCCGAAACTCGCGCACGACGCTCGAGTCGATCGCCGAGGGAAGATCGGCCTGATGTTGCCGCAGAAAATCCACTACGCTCGCGTCGTCGGCGCCCGAGGCCTTTCGTCGAAGCGCCTCGGCGACGGGATCGAACGCGGCGGCGCGGCTCAGTCGAGGCGGAGTCGGCGGCGCCTCGTACACGACCTGAACGTCTGATCCGGTCCCGCGGATCACCGCCCGCGTCGTCTGCGCGGAATCCGCTCGGGCGAATGAGATCGCCGCCGCCCCGACCGCCGCCAGCACCGCCGCCCGAGCGCGAAGATCCGTGAGCATGGCGTCCCCCTCGGCGACTTCAGTATGTCAACTTTTCGTGGGCGACGAGCCGTGCGCAACCTCGCGGGTCGTCGCGCTCTGAGAGCCTGTCCTCCGGCCAGGACAGCCGGGAAAGAAGGCGCCGTCGTTTCGGCGCAATCGACGTTATGGCGACGATCGCGCCGGCGTGACGTCGGGCCGGGCGCCCTTCTGCTCCGCCGCGACGGCCGCCTCGAAGGTCTCCGTCCCCTCCGCGACCCACCGGCGATATCCGTCCGGATCGACCCAGGCCGCCGCACCCTCGCTCGCCGCGCGCGCGCGCTTCGCCTCGAAGTCGAAGAAATCCGTGTGCGCGGGGAGCCAGATGTCGGGGTGGAGCGACTCGAGCATGGCGAGCGTGCGGCGATAGTCGTCGGCGATTCCGGCGTACGACGGATCGACCGTGAGCCGGTAGCCGGGGTTGATGCTGGTGCAGCACGGGAAGACGACGTTGTACTTTCGGCCGCCGTCCTCGACGGTCGTGATCCAGGTCGTGGCGCCGCGCGTGTGGCCGGCGCCGAGGCGCGCCGTCATCGTGATGTTGCCGAGCTTCACCGTCTGGCCGTCGGTCAGCTCCTTGTCGGGCTTCACCGGAGGGAAGTAGAGCGCGGGCTTCCCGCCGTATTGAAAGTCGGTTCGTCCGCCCGACGCGAGCGCGATGGAGTCGCGATCCATCACGACGGCTTTCGCCTTCGACAACTTCTTGAAGTAGGCGGTCGTCCCGGCGTGGTCGCAGTGAGCGTGCGTGATCAGGAGCAGGCGGATCTCCTCGGGCTTGAATCCGAGCTTGCGGATCGACGCCTCGATGTCTCCGGCCGATCCCGGCATCGCGCCGTCGAGCAGGATGTGCCCCTTCTTCGTCGTGAGCAGATAGGCCGCGAGCCCCTGGGTGCCGACGAAGTAGATCGGGCCCACGATCCGGACGGGCTCCGCCGGCTCGACCCAGGACTTCAGTGCGTCCGTGAGCTTCGCCGGAATCGGCCGCTGCGTCGTGAATCCCTCGGCGAGCGCCTCGAGCTCCGGAGGGAGGTTCTGCGCCGCCGCCGGAACGGACAGGGCGGTCCACAGCAGGGCCCTCACAAGAATCCGCATCGCGCCACCTCCCGGACGGCTCCGGCGAGCTTACTTTCCCTCAACCACAATATCCGCCCCCCTCATCCGTCTTCCTCTTTGAAAGGAGGAAGATCCTGATCCTCGAGCAGGCGATGGAAGAGCAGGACCGGCGGATCGCCGAGACGATCGAGCGTGAGCGCGGCCGGCTCCGGCGCTTCATCCAGAGCCGCGTGCCCGACCGCTGGGACGCCGAGGACATCCTGCAGGACGTCTTCTTCGAGCTCGTCGAGGCGTACCGGCTCGTGAAGCCAATCGAAGAGGCGGGCGCCTGGCTCTTCCGCGTGGCGCGCAACCGGATCATCGACCGCTTCCGCAAGAAGAGACCCGAGCCGCTGACCGAGGCGCGGCGATCCCTCGAAGATCTGCTGCCGTCGCCGGACGCCGGGCCGGAAGCCGCCTACGCTCGAGGCGTCCTGCTCGACGAGCTCGACGCGGCGCTCGACGAGCTGCCCGAGGAGCAGCGCTTCGCGTTTGTCGCGCACGAGGTCGAGGGAAGAAGCTTTCGCGAGCTCGCCGCGGAGACCGGCGTCCCTCTCAACACGCTTCTTTCGCGCAAGCACACCGCCGTCCGCCACCTGCGCCGGCGACTTCGGAGCATCTACGACGACTTCAACGAAAAGTGAGGGTGGAAACCATGAGAAGGCACCGCATCGCGAAATTGTTCGTTCTCGTCCTGCCGCTCTTCCTGATCTTTCTGGCGCTCATGGTCTGGGCGGTCTTCGGCCTCTGGAACTGGCTGATGCCGGCGATCTTCGGTCTGCGCGCGATCACGTACTGGCAGGCGCTCGGCCTGATGGCGCTCTCCTGGATCCTGTTCCGCGGATTTCGCGGGCCGAGGTTCGGGCGGCGCGATTGGGGACACGGCATCCGCGAGCGTTGGTCGAAGATGACGCACGAGGAGCGCCAGGCGTTCATGAACGGGATTCGCAGCCGGTGGCGCGGAACGACGCCGTCCGGACCGGAGCCGGAGACGAAGGGGTGACCCGGATCCCCTCTCCCCCCGTTCGCGGGGGAGAGGGTCGGGGTGGGAGAGCCTTACGCCGCGCGCCGGACCGCGGCCGCCGCCTCGCCTCGTGGCGTGAGCGCCGCGAGGACACCGGCGATGACGAAGAGCGCCGGCACGTCGCCCACGAGATGCCCCATGTTCCCGGCGCCGAAAGACTGAACCGCCATGATCCCCGCGTGCACGACGCTCGACCAGATCGTGAACTGGATCAGGCTGCGGTTTCTCAGCGGATCCCGGGCAGCCATCAGGAGAAACACGCCGAGCGTCGCGTAGACCCCGACGATCATGAGCGGATAGTCGGAGTGGCCTTCGTGCCAGCGCCACCCGGACGGCCACACCATCATCAGCGGATAGATCCCCGCGATGAGCGTCACGCCGATGACGACGAGCGCGACCTTCAAAGACTTCAGACGAGCCGTGTCGGACATGATTCCTCCTCAGAGTCCGCCGCCCCAGCGGATAAGATGCCGCCGGACCGATTTCCGGCATCCCCGCGACGGTAACCCGACGGCCGTGCCGATGCTGGGAGACGGCGTGGATTTTTCTTGGAGATCGTGGCGCCCCCGATTCCCCGATGATCCATCGATTCGAATCGTTCGAGCTGGATACCGATCGGTATGAGCTGCGCCGGGATGGCCAGCGGCGGCCGATCGAGCCGCAGGTCTTCGCACTCCTCCAGATGCTCGTGGAGAACCGGCACCGCATGGTGCCGCGCGAGGAGATCATCGCGACCATCTGGGCCGGTCGAACGGTCTCCGACTCCGCCCTGAGCAGCCGGGTCAAGTCGGCCCGGCAGGCGCTCGAAGACGACGGCCTCGCCCAGCGGCTGATCCGCACCGTTCATGGCCAGGGGTTTCGATTCGTGGGAGATGCGGATTCCGCCAAGTCGACGGCGCCCGGAGCTCTGACCGCGCCGACGGCCGCGCAGCAACTCACCCGGGACGTGCTCGCGCGGCCGGTGCTCGCCGTACTGCCGTTCGAGAACGAGGGCGGACGCGCGGAGGACGCGTACTTCGCCGACGGCATCGCCGAGGATCTGATCGCCGAGCTCTCGTCGTGGCGGTGGTTCCCGATCCTCTCCCGCGACTCCTCCTTCGACCGGAGCCGCGCCGATCTCCCGGCGTCGGCGCGCGCGGCCGCGGTCGGCGCCCGCTACGCCGTCACCGGACGTCTCCTGCGCGCCGGGGACGCCTCGCGGTTGACGGTCGAGCTGCTCGACACCGCGACGGATACGCAGATCTGGTCCGCACACTACTGCGGCGGCGGCGCCGAGCTCGCCCGCCTGCAGACGGAGATCGCATCCGAGATCTTCCGGCGCATCGCGCCCGAGCTGACGTCCGAGGAGACCCGCCGCGTTATGCGAAAGCGGCACGAGGACCTCACGGCCTGGGACATGACGATCAAGGGGCTCTGGCACCTGCACCGCGCGACGCCGCACGACTTCCGTCAAGCGCTCATCCTGCTCGAAGACGCGACGCGCGTGGATCCCGGCTTCGCCATGCCGTGGAGTTTCATCGCGCTCGCCCGGTTCGAGCAGGCGCTCAAGGGCTGGACCGGCGGGGCGCCGGGCGGCGTCCGAGGGACTTTCCGGAGCATGCTCGAGGCCGCGAGCGCGTCCGTCGAGCTCGACCCCGCCTCCTGGATGGGCCACGCGCTGATGAGTGCCGGTGAGCTGTGGACGAACTTGTCGTTTCCCCGCGCGCGCCTGCACGTCAACCGGGCTCTCGAGCTCAACCCGAGCGCTTCGATGGCGCACCACTTCTCGGGATGCATCTCCGGCTTCGCCGGCGATCTCGAAGGCGCGATCGGCGCTCAGACAGACGTCTATCGCGTCGATCCGCAGTACGGGCACGCCGACGCGGTCGAGGCGGATCTCGGTCTCTGGAACCTGCTCGAGGGACGCCTGGAGGCCGCTCGCGAGCACCTCACGCGCGCGGTCAGCCTCAATCCCTCCAATCTCCGGGCGCGCCAGCGGCAGATCGCGCTCGCCGGGATCTCGGGCAGCGACACGCTCGCGCGCGAGGCGCTCGCGGCGATTCGAGAGCTCGGAGGGACCCTGGACGAGAAATACCTGGCCGCGTCATACCCCTTCCAGGATCCCCGCCACGCCGCAACGTTCCGGGCCGGGCTCGCGGCGGCGGGCGCCCTCCGAGAGTGAACGGCTTGCATCGACCCTCGCCTCGCGCGCGCATCGACGACTTCCATGTCGGCCAGCGGTCGAGCTTCACCAAGACTTTCACGGAGGAGGACGTTCGGCGATTCGTCGAGATCACGGGCGATACGAATCCCCTGCACGTCGACGACGCGTTCGCTGCGACCACGCAATTCGGCCGCCGGGTGCTCCATGGAATGCTCTCGGCGTCGATCCTCTCGACGATGGTCGGGATGCGCCTGCCCGGCACCGGCGCGATCTACCGCTCGCAGACGCTCCGGTTCCTGCGGCCGGCCTACGTGGGCGACACGCTGACGGCGCATTTCGTCGTCCGGTCGATCGACCGGGAACGGCACCGCCTCGCGATCGACGCGTGGATCGAGAACGCGAGCGGCGAGCGGGTCATCGAGGGGGACTGCGAGGCCGGGCTCCTGCGATAGCGGGCGGCGTTCGATATCGTCCGGGAAATGAAACGCCTTCTTCTGCTCGCCGCGACGCTCCTGGCCGCCGCTCCGGCGGCCCCGCCCGCCTACTCGATCCAGGCGATCCGTTACGCGACGATCAAAGACTTCCCCACCGAGGCGCTCGTGATGGGCGCGCCGAAGGACGAGAAGACGGACATCGCGATGGTCGTCTGGCTGATCCGCGGCGGCGGGCGGAACGTACTCTTCGACTCCGGCTACTACCGCGAGTCCTGGCTCAAGGAATTCCCCGCGGCCGACTACCTCCGTCCCGACGAAGCCGTGAGGCTCGCCGGCGTCGCGCCCGAGGACGTCACGGACATCGTCATCAGCCACGCCCACTGGGACCACCTCGGAGGCATCGATCTCTTTCCGAAGGCGACGGTCTGGATCCAGAAGGCGGAGTACGCGTACTACACCGGCGACGCCTGGCAGCCGGGCGGAAAGCACGGCGGCATCGATCCGGAAGACGCGAAAGCGCTGCTGCAGCGGAACACGGAAGGACGCCTCCGCCTCGTCGACGGGGACGACATCGAGATCCTGCCGGGCATCCGCGCGTATGCCGGCGCGCGCCACACGTTCGCGTCGCAGTACATCCGCGTCGCGGGGAACCCGGCCTTCGTGCTCGCGTCGGACAACTGCTATCTGTACCGGAACCTCGCCGAGCACAAGGCGAGCGCCACGTTCTCCGAGGCCGACCGGCCGGCCAACCTCGCGAACCAGGAGCGCATGATTGCGCTCGCGGGCTCCGCCGAACGCGTCGTCCCCGGGCACGATCCCGGGCAATTCGAGAGGTTTCCCACGCAGGGACGGATCGCGCGGATCCGGTAGGAGCCGGCTACGCACCCGCCGCGGCGGCCTGCTCCCTCCACCGCTCGTCGTTCACGCCCTTCACGATCAGCCAGAGCTGCAGCGGGATCTCCGCGACGGCCGCGGCGGTCGCGATGAACGGGAAGAGCTGGGCGCCGAGCGGAGGCGACAGGTAGATCATCCAGCCGAGGCCCTCGATCATGAGCAGGGCTCCCAGGATCCGCGGCAGGAACGTCGAGCGGTAGATCAAATAGCCCGAAAGAACACACCAGAGGCCGAAGAAGACGAGATCGACCTGAAAGGCCAGGCCGTTCAGCTTGAGAAGCGTCATCGCGAGCGCCGGGAGCTGCTCCGGAGAGAACCCGCTCAGCGCACTGCCGCCCTGCAGGACGAGCAGCGGGGCGAGGTACAGGAGCGCAGCCACCGCCTGCATCGCGCAGGTCGCGAGGCCGGCGAACGCCGCGACGAGCGCCACGCGCCGGCCGACCGGCTTGAACAGATCGTAGAAGAGCGCCACCCAGGCGACGTGGAAGGCGACGCCGAGGAGCGAGATCGCGAACCCCGCGCGAAAGAGACGCTCGTGCGCCAGGATGTTGGCCGCCGTGGCCGCGGCGTCTCCGCGGACGACGAGCCTGCCGAGAATGAAGACCTGGCCGCAGGAGGAAGCGACCCCCTCGAGGGCTTCGAAGACTCCGGCCAGCCGGGCCCGGAACTTCGGAGATGGTTCGGCGAGGGCGGTCATGACGGTGGCGCCAGCATGTCGATACGGAACGTATAGTCGTTTGTTGCCGGGGCGGGGGCAAGCCCCGCCCCTACGAACAATCCGTAGGGGCGGCCCTCGCGGCCGCCCGGTTTCGACGCGACGTCATCACGGGGCGGGGACGAGCCCCGCCCCTACGAACAATCCGTAGGGGCGGCCCTCGCGGCCGCCCGGTTTCGACGCGACGTCATCACGGGGCGGGGGCAAGCCCCGCCCCTACGAACAATCCGTAGGGGCGGCCCTCGCGGCCGCCCGGTTTCGACGCGACGTCATCGCGGGGCGGGGGCAAGCCCCGCCCCTACTCGCACCTCAATGCCAGCGTCGGCGCGATGTGGGTCGCCTTCCGCGCCGGGGCGTACGCCGCGAGCATGGTCACGGCGATCATCGCCGGCACGACGACGACATAGACGAGGAGATCCACGCCGCCGGCGTTGAACAGCATCGCGTTCATGAGCCGCTCGACGGCGATGCCCATCGCCAGGCCGATTCCCGCTCCAATCCCCACCAGCACGAGCCCCTTGCTCATGACGAGCCGCAGCACGTCGGCGGGCCTCGCTCCGATCGCAATGCGAATGCCGATCTCCCGCGTGCGGCGCGTGACGTTGTAGGCGACGAGGCCGTACAGGCCCGCGATGGCGAGAACCAGGGCGACCGCACCGAGCGTGCCGACGAGCTTCACCGCCACGCCGGGGCCCTCCACGACCGAGTACCGGTAGAGGTCGGCGTAGGTCCGCGTCTCGAGCATGGGCATGTTCGCATCGAGACCCCGGACGGCATCCTTCACCGGCTCGACCATCCGGCCGGGATCGCCGGCGGACCGCACGAGAAGAACGAGGCGCGCGGCGGGATGCTGCGCAACCGGCAGGTACACGAAATCGACGCGGTTGCCGGAGGGACCGTCGCGATACTTGATTGTCTTCGCGACGCCGACGATCTCGACCGGAGTGCCGTCGCTCCGGTCGAGCCGAAAGCGCTTGCCCAGCGCGTCTTCGTTCGGCCAGTAGTGCTGGGCGAAGAACTCGTTCACGACGGCGACGCGGGGCGCGTGCGCGTCATCCGATGCCCGGACGCCGCGGCCACGCAGGATCGGGACCCCCATTGTCTCGAAGTACCCGTCGTCCACGGTGTCCATCATCGACAGGAAGTTCTCCCGATCGCGCGGCATCTGGAACCCCTCGGGCACGAAGGCCACGCGGTCGAAGTCGTCGAGCCCGAGCGGAGGATTTTGCGTGTAGCCGGTGCTGCGGACATCCGGCGTCTCTCGAACTCGTTCGGCGAGCCGCTCGTAGAAGCGCCCGGTTTGAGCGGCGTCGTACTGCACCAGCCGCGGATCGAATCTCACCATGAGGACGTGATCCTTCGCGTCGCGGGCAAACTCGACTCCTTCGCCGAGATCGTGGCGAAAGCCGCGGAACATCAGGAAGGAGGCCGCGAGGAGCATGAGCGACATGGCGACCTGCGCCACCACCAGCGCATTCCGACCCCACAGACGATTGCGGCGGCGTCCGGGCTCGTCCACGTCGGCCGCCTTGAGGCCCCTCAGGAGGTCCGTCCGCGTGCACTGCAGCGCCGGCGCGAGGCCGCAGAAGACCGCCGACAGAGCCGACAACACGAGGCTCGCGATCATGACGCGCGTGTCCATGCGGAACGGAACCTTAAACGGCAGCTCCGCGGGAATCGTGAAGGTGTCGAGCGCCGCGATACCGACATAGCCGACGGCGATGCCCAGGAGGCCGCCCAGGAGCGCGAGCACGAGGCTTTCCGTCAGAAGCAGCCGGACGAGTCGGAAGCGTCCCGCGCCGATCGCGAGGCGCACGGCGATCTCGCGCGTACGCGTGCGGGCTCGGGAGAGGAGGAGACCCGCGGCGTTGGTGCAGGCCACGAGCAGCACGGCGAGCGCGAGCCCCGTGAAGATCACGCCGAACTTCCAGTTGAGGTCGTTGTCCTGCGTCCGCATCTCGAACTGGGTGCGGACCGCGGCGCCGCGGTCGCGGTTCAGCTTGGGATACTCCCGTTCGAAGGTGCGCGCGAGGACGGCGAGCTCGTTGCGCGCCTGTCGGAGCGTCGTGCGAGGCTTGAGACGCGCGCGCACGACCAGCTCGCGGTCGTCGCGATCCACGAAGAAGCTCTTCTGCGGGTTCGTCGGGAACTTTCCCGCCATCGAGAGGGGGACGTAGAAATCGGGACGAATGAAGATGAACATCCCCGGGAAGGATTCCGGCGCGACGCCAATGACGGTGAAATCCACGGCGTTCAGGCGGACCGTTCGTCCGACGACCGAGCGGTCGCCCGCGAACTCGCGCTTCCAGAAATCGGGGCCGAGCACCACGACGGCGTCGCGGCCCGGAACGGCGTCCTCGTCGTCCCGAAATCCGCGCCCGAGTGTCGGCTCGACGCCGAGGACCCGGAAATAGTTGCCGGAGACCAGGAGTCCGCCCCGCGCTACCGGCGTGTCCCCGGGTTTGGCGCTGAAGCCGACGGACTGCGGGACCGCGTTGGCCACGACGCCGTCGTAACTCTTCGTGTGGTCGCGGACGTCGAGGTACTCGCGATAGGAGAAAGAGTCGTAGGCGTTGTCACGCGAGGTGCTCACGAGGGTGACGACGTCGCCGGGACGCGGAACCGGATACGGCCGGAAGATCAGAGCGTCCAGCATGGAGAAGGGCGTCGCGGTCATCCCGATCCCCAGCGCGATCGTGACCACGACGAACGCGGACAGTCCCGGTGTGCGGCGCAGGCTCCGGAATGCATAGCGCACGTCGTCGAGAAAGTCCGTCAGCCAGTGGATGCGTCGGGTGTCGCGGACTTCCTCCTTGCGGAGATCGAGTCCTCCCATCGCTCGGAGCGCACGCACGCGCGCCTCCTCCGCGGAGAGCCCTTCGGCGAGGCCCTCCTCGATCTTCCTTTCCAAATGAAACTGGAGCTCCTCGTCGAGCTCCCGCTCCGCTCGGCGGCGGCGGAAGATGGACTTGAGCCGCAGCGGCGCCGTGAACCACCAGTGCTCCATCTTCATGGTCAGGCCTCCGAAAGCTGGACGATCTGCGAGATCGCGGTCGACAGGCGCTGCCAGTTGGACGCTTCGAGATCGAGCTGTCTCCGGCCGAGACGCGTGAGCGCGTAGAACTTCGCACGCCGGTTGTTTTCCGTCGTCTTCCACTCGGCCTTGATCCAGCCCTCCTGCTCGAGCTTGTGGAGGGCCGGGTAGAGCGAGCCCTCGCTGACCTGGAGGACGTCGCCCGAGACGGCGCGCAGGCGCAGGCTGATCGCCCAGCCGTGGAGCGGCTCGAGCGCGAGGAGCTTGAGAAGCAGCAGGTCGAGGGTGCCCTGGACGAGGTCGGCGGGTTTGCTCATATCGGTATCCGAGAGGAGCCTACGCCCGTCTTCCCTCGGTAAGCAAGGGGAACATGCGGGGAGATACGGAAAGGCGGGCGCCGAGGTTTCGCAGGGCACCGGAACCCTCACGGCCCTCTCCCCTCACGGAGAGAGGGAGACGCCTATCGCAGCGTCAGCTGGCCGGCGCCGACATGGGCGTGAAGGCGGTAAGGGCCGCTGCCCTCTCTCTTGAAAGAACGAAACAGGCCGCCATGCTCTTCGCCGAATGGATCGCCGTCCACCTCGCCGGTGAAGACCGACGCGTCCACGCGTCCGTAGTCGGCCGGATTGCCCAGCCGGACCGTCAGATCGCCCGCGTGAAGCTCGATGTCCTTGTTCCCGACGACGTTCTCGACGTTCACCTCGCCGAACGGGATCCGGGCATAGAGATCGGTGTTCTTCGGAATGCCGATCGTGATCGTGAAGTCCTTGCGCGAGCCGCCCGAGACGCGCAGGTCGGCGATGCCGTCGCGGCGGTCGAGCCGGACCTTCATCTTTCGCGCCTCGAAGGCCCGGTCTCCGGAGACCGCGACGGTGATCCGGTCCTGATCCGACCCCACGATCCGGATGTCGCCCGAGCGGACGTGAAGGTTGACCTTGCCGCCCGCCGGGAAGTCCGCGGAAAACGGACGATCGACGATGTCGGTGACCTCGATCCGGCCCTGTCCGGCCGAGCTCGCGGCCAGAAGGGCCCCGGCGGCGAAGAGAAGAAGGAAGCGGCGCATACACCTACCCTCCTTCCCGCAAATACGCAGGCAGAGGACGGATGTTCCCGACGCCGTAGAGGCGGCCCTTGCGGCCGCCCGGCCTCAGATCTCGTTTGCGATCGTGATCTTGAACCCGTCCGGGTCGGTCAGCGAGATGTCGCGGACGCCCCAGGATTGATCGGTCGGTCCCTGATCGAGCCTGCCGCCCTTCGACTCGATCCGCTTCGCGAGGTCGTCGACGCTCTTCTTCGTCGTGCAGAACATCCGGAAGCCTTCGCCCTTCTTCCGGTCGCGGCCCTTCTTCCAATCGTCCTGCCCGATCATGAACGACACGTCGCCGGCCTTGAGCGACACGCCGACGATCTTTCCGTCGTCCTTCCAGGTCTCCTCGACGTCGAACCCGAGCACGTCGCGATACCAGCCGAGGCTCTTGTCCAGGTCGTTCACCGTGAAGCTCGGCGACGCCGACCTCAACGTCAGTGACCGGGCTCCCCCGTTGCCGGACTTCGCCGACATTGCCTTCGGTTTCCGGGGAGCCGCCTTCTTCGCACGAGCCGTCTTCGCCGATTTCTTGGTCGCCATGATCTGACCTCCAGGCAACCGAGGCTATGACCGGGGGGAACTTCGAGTCAACCGCGGCGGGCGGCCGCGATCACGCTCGAGACGCGGGCTCGCGCGGAGAACTGGCTCGGGTCTCCCCCATGTTCCCTGCTTCTTACTTCAACTTCGCCCCGTCGAGGGCCTCCTGCGCCGCCTTTTCCGTGAGCTTCGCCACGACCTTGTGGAAATCGTCGCTCAACGGAGCCCCCGGAGCGTACTCCCGCCCGATCCGGTCCACGTCGACGGCCGCCCGCAGCTCGCTCAACCCGAAGACACCGCGCCCGAGCGCGGCGTGCACCTGATCGAGGACCGCCGCGAAGAGCCCGATCGTCCGCCGAAGGTACGCCTTGTCGCGCATCGCGGGCCCCTGACCCGGAACGATCGTCGCCGTGTCGAGCGCCTCGAGTCTCCGAAGGCTCTCGAGCCAGGGCGTGATCGCGTAGGAATTCGTCGTCCAGGGCGGCGGGCCCTTGCCGTCCTCGGGGCTCACGAGAACGTCTCCCGTGACGAGGATTCGGCTCGCCGGCAGATACAAGACCGTCGACCCGGTCGCATCGCCCGTCAGACTCATCAGTCGCAGCTCGCGACGGCCGCTCCAGAACGTCATCTCATCCCGATAGACGACATTCGGAAGGACGCGAGGCAGCGCCGCGACCTCGGCCGCGAACTGGCTCGCCATCTGAATGCTCGCCTCTTTACGGGCGCGAACGGCCGCGGTGAGCGGCGACCCGTCGGCGAGCTTCCCGCTCTTGATCGCCGCCGCCAGCTCTTCGCGCATCGTCGACAGACCGAACTGCTCGAGCTCGTTGACGAAGAACCTGGACCCCATCACCGCCATGTAGGCGCGCGTCTCGGCGCTCGAGACGATGCGAAGCCCCGGGAATGCCTTCGCATACTCGTCGTTGCCGGACCAGTGGTCCTGGTGCCAGTGCGAGTTGATGAGGACGCGTACGGGCTTGTCCGTCAGCTTGCGGATCTCGGCGATCACCGCCTTCGCGGTCACCGCGCGCGTGCAGCTGTCGAACACGGTGACGCCGTCCTCGTCGACGATCACCACCGAGTTCGTCGCCGTCCAGTACTCGAGATCCGAGGGCGCGCGGAAGACGTAGACGCCGTCGCCGAGGTCTTCCTCGATCAGCATCGCTCGGGCCTTCTCGACCGAGGTCTCGAGCGGATGCGGCTGCGCGAGAGCCGCCGCAGCCGAGAGCCCGAGCGCGAGAACCAGAGAACCGGCGAGCCGCAACGTCATGTTGTCCTCCCGGGGAGCCACTGACTGCTCGTACGGGCTCACTTCCGGCGGGTTGTGCCCTTCGTCCCGCCGTTCGTCGAAAAGGTTACGGCCGGTCCACGATCCGGGGAGTGCGCCGCCGGCTCGCGCCGGTCGGCGAAAGTCGGCTTTCCTCCGCCTCGTCGGTGAGCACGTAGACTCCCGCGCCGTTGGTCGCCGCATACAGCACCCCGTTCGCGCCCGGCCCGCGCCCGATGGCGTTGACGACCGGCACGGGCAAATCGACGCTCAACGACGTCCAGCTCGTCCCGCCGTCCGTGCTCTCGAAGACTCCGGAGTCCGTCCCGGCATAGACGGTCGAAGGCGCGGCCGGATCGAAAAGAAGGGCGAAGATCGCCGTGGCGGTCAGGCCGTTCGTCACCGGCGCCCAGCTGACGCCGCCGTCCGTCGATTTGTACAGTCCGCCGTCCGTACCGGCGAACACAGTCGTGTTGGACGAAGGAGCGAACGCCAGCGCGAGCACGATCCGGGAGGCGAGGGCGCCGTTGGTGACCCAATCCGGCCCGCCGCCGGCGTGCACCTGGATTCCGTAGACGCCCGTGTCCGTTCCGACGATGACGGGATACGGCGCCGCGGGATTGACGGTGATCGAGTCGAAGACCGGGAGCGGGGCGTTCGAACCGCCGTACGGGCTGAATGTCGCTCCGCCGTCGACGCTCTTCGCCGCCACGCCGGCGGGGCCGGCAGCCCCCGCGGCATAGACCGTCCCGGGCGAATCGGGATCGCTCGCGAAACCGAACGCGATGAGGTTGAGCGTCTGGCTCCAGCTCGCGCCCCCGTCGACGCTGCGGAAGCCTCCCGCATTGGTTCCCGCCAGAAGCGCCGAGGACGCGGCGATGAAGGCGAGCGAGAAGACGGGTTGACTGGGCGGGAGACCGCTGTTGGCCGGTGTCCAGCTCTCGCCGCCGTTCGCACTCTTCACGACACCCTGGTTGCCACCGACGTAGATGGCCGAGGGCGCCGCCGGGTCGAAAGCGAGGGCGAAGGCCTTCATCGGCGTGAGCCCGGAATTCGCGGCGGCCGCGCTCACGCCGCCGTCGATGCTCTCGAAGACTCCGGTCAGCGTCCCGACGTAGACGATCGACGGCGTCGCCGGGTTGATCGCCAGCGCCGACACGATCTGCACCGGTATGCCCGATGTCGCACGCTGCCAGGTCCCGACACCGTTGACGCTCTTCAGGACCTGGCCGCCGGTGCCACCGTAGACCGTCGAAGGAGTCCGGGGATCGACGGCCACCGCGAAGAAGTTGGACGGTTGACCTCCGACGGACTTCCAACTGCCGCCGCCGTCCGTGGTCTTGAAGAGCCCGGCCGCGGTCCCCGCATAGATCGTCGCGGACGTCGTCGGATCGATCACGATGCAGTGAAGGATCGGGTTCGTCAGGCCATTGCTGGCCGGGGTCCATGTCAGCCCGCCATCCGGGCTTCGGAAGAGACCGGCGCTCTGCGTCCCGGCGTAAACCGTCGAAGGCGAGGCCGGGTCGACGGCGAGAGCAGTGACCTGCTGTGCTCCCATCCCAACGCTCGAGGATGACCAGGTCGCCGCCCCGTCCGTGCTCTTGAACACGCCGCCGTTGGTCGCGGCATAGAGCGTCGCGGGAGTCTGCGGATCGACGGCCAGAGAAGGTATGCCCGACGCCGGCAGGCCCGAGCTCGCGCGAGCCCAGGTCAGACCGCCGTCGGCGCTCCGGAAGACTCCATGATTCGTGCCGGCGTAGAGCGTCCGCCTTCGGACGGGGTCGAGGGCGATCGAGAGGACCCTCGGACCGGCGAGGCCCGTGGGAGTCCAGGTCGCCCCGCTGTCGAAGCTCTCGTAGAGTCCGCCGTCGCAGCCCGCGAAGACCGCCGTCGGCGAGCGACGATCGACGGTGAGAGTGAAAATCGTGCCGCCCTCCGGACCGATGCTCACCCAGTGACGCAGTCCGGCCCCCGCCGCGACACGCGTCGAGAATGACGCCACCACGGCGCCGGCAACCAGCGCCCGAAAAGCCGAACACCGAACCATCGTCGAATCCGGTTCCCCCAGCCTACTCCTTCCAACATCCGGGGCACCTGTCTCCATGTAGACACGCTCAGGTCAAGCACGTCGCGGCCGCTCGATCTGGGCGCCCATCGCCGGCAAGCCCGAGCCCCCGATCCTCCACGCGCCGAACGGGCCGTCCGAGATGAAGTCCCGCGCGACTCAAATTCCTCAGAGACTCGTTCGCCTTCAGCCACGAGGCGGGCTGACCCGGGTGAACGACCACTACGGACAGCTCGTCGAATCCGCTCGGGCGTGCGGTGTCGTCCCTCCCGGAAGCCGGTCGATGAAGATCCCGTGATCGCTTCATTCGCCCGAGAGGGATCAGGGGACTAACTTCTCCCGGCGGCGCGCGTCGGACAAAGCATCGAGCGCCGGCTCCGGTTTAGAGTAGGCGCCTTCGGAGGACCGCTCATGACCCTTCGCCGCCTCGCCCTCGTTCTGACGGCCGGTTCGATCCTGGCCTCCACGGGCGCCGCCGCCCAACAGCCCCAAACCTCTCCGTCCGACGTCCAGGCCACCCTGGTGAAGGTGCCGCCGGAAGTTCCGGCGAGCGCGCGCCGCTACGCGTTCCTGCTCGCCGGCAACAAGGCCGGCGTCCTCGCGATCTGGGAAACGTCGGACGGCGCGCACCACAACTTCTTCGCGTTCAACGACCGCGGCCGAGGGCCGGCCATCATGTCGCGCTTCGTCATGGACAAGGCCGGCATCCCCGTCGAGATCGACGCGACGGGAAACAACTATCTGAAGACTCCGATTCAGGAGAAGTTCCGCATGGCGGAGCGGCAAGGCCTCCTGGTCGAACGAGTCCGAGAAGGGCGAAAAGCCGATCTCGGGCGCGTCGTTTTACGTGCCGATCGACGCGGTCCTGACCGGCGAGCTCGAGCGCGCGCTCCTCGCGGCGCCGGGGGGCCGGCTGCCGCTGCTTCCCGAAGGCGAAGCGCGGATCGAGAAGGTCGCCGACCGCCCGGTCGAGCTCGGCGGAAAGAAGCACACGGCGACGCTGTACGAGGTCACCGGTCTCTCGTTCACGCCGAGCCCCACGTGGCTGCTGGAAGACAAGAGCTTCTTCGCGAGCGGCAGCGACTGGGCCGCGACGGTCCCCGAGGGCGCGGAAGCCGCGTGGCCGGCGCTCCTCGAGGCGCAGAAGGCACACGCGGCGGCCCTTGGCGGAGAAGCGGCGGCGAAGCTGCGGAAGAGGCCGGCGAAGGACCTCGTCATCGCGCACGCGCGTCTCTTCGACAGCGAGACCGGCACGGTCCGGGACGGCATGTCGGTGCGGATCTCCGGCGGCAGGATCGCGGCCGTCGCCAGGGACGGCGACGCGAGCCTCGGCCTCGGATCCTCGCCCGAGATCCTCGACGCGAAAGGCAAGATGCTCCTGCCGGGGCTCTGGGACATGCACGTCCACCTCGGAGACTGGGACGACGGGCTCCTCCATCTCGCGGCCGGAGTCACGACCGTCCGTGATCTCGCCAACGACATCGACCACCTGCAGGATCTGCGCGGCAAGTTCGACGCCGGCACTCTCGCCGGACCGCGCGTCATCATGGCGGGATTCATCGACGGGCGCGGCCCGTTTCAGGGCCCGACCAAGATCTTCGCCGACACGCCCGAGGAGGCGAAGGCCGACATCGCGAAGTACAAGTCGCTCGGCTACGAGCAGATCAAGATCTACAGCTCGGTCAAGCCCGAGCTCGTCCCGGTCATCGCCGCCGAAGCGCACCGCAACGGGATGCGCGTCAGCGGGCACATCCCCGCCTTCATGACGATGGAGCAGGCCGTCGCGGCGGGCTTCGACGAGGTCCAGCACGCCAACTTCTGGTTCTTGAACTTCCTCTTCGACACGGCCCCGGACACGCGCACGCCGGCGCGGTTCACGGCGGTCGCCGAGCACGCCGCCGAGCTCGACCTCGATTCGGACCGCGTGCGGGCGTTCGTGAAGCTCCTGCAGGACCACCACACGGTCCTCGATCCCACGGTCAGCATCTTCGAGGACATGTTCGTCGCGCGGGACGGCTCGTACGCGCCGACGCTCGCGCCGGTGGCCGGCCGCCTGCCGCCGCAGATCCGGAGGAACTTCTTGAACGTCGGCCTCCCCGTGCCGCCGGGAATGGATCAGAGGTATCGGGATTCGTATCAGGCGATGCTGAAGATGCTGAAGATGCTCCACGACGCCGGCCTCACGATCGTCGCCGGGAACCGACGATCTGCCCGGCTTCACGCTCCATCGGGAGCTCGTGAACTACGTCGCCGCGGGAATCCCGGCGCCGCAGCGTGCTGCAGATGGCGACGATCGACCCGGCGCGCGTGATGAAGCGAGACCACGTGTCCGGATCCATCGCGGCGGGGAAGAATGCAGACGTGATCCTCGTGGACGGCGATCCGACCGCGCGCATCACCGACATCCGCCGCGTCGTGACCGTCATCAAGGACGGCACCGTGTACGACGCCGGGGCGCTCTATGCGACGCTGGGGGTGAAGCCGGCGGAGTAGCGGCGCGCCGGCCGATCGCGGCGGATTTCGTAGGGGGCGGCCGTCGTGGCCGCCCGACCGCAAGGGGCGGGGACGAGCCCCGCCCCTACGCCAGTTCCGACGCGTCCCCGGGCTTCACGAGACTTCGGAACACGATTCCGCGCGAGGCGAAGTACTTCTCGAAGTTCTGATGCCGTCCCGCGAGGAAGGCGTCTTTCACGAAGCCGTCGTGAATCGGCAGGATCTCCTTCGGAGCGATGCGCTCCGCGAATGCCGCGGTCTCCAGCTCCTTGGCCCATGGCGCGGAGACCGGCAACGCGAGAGTCCGGATCCCGCGGCAGGCGTCGAGCTCCGCCGCGTAGGAGTCTCCGGGGACGAGCAGCGTCTCGGCGACGACGTAGGCGATGTTCCGCGGCGGAACCGCTCCGAGCAGCGGCGCATGGGGAGCGGCAACCGCGCGCAGCGCCGTCCCGCCCACCTTCCCTTCGCCGTGCTCGAAGACCGTCGCCTCGAGACCCCGCCTCGCGAACGCGGCGCGCGCCTCGGCGTTCGTGAAGAGGACCGCAGCCGGGTTCCTCGCGAGGATCCTCCGGACCGCTTCGTCGTCCACGTGATCGGCGTGGTCGTGCGTGACGACGATCGCGGATACGTTCCCGAAAGTCTCCGGCTCGACCTCGCCGCCCAGGAACGTGAACTTCCCCGGATCGAAGAGGATCCGGTCGCCGTTCGCCTCGATCAGCAGGCAGGAGTGGATGTACTTGATGACGCGCATGCGCTTCCGCACCTGCAACGATACGGCCCGGCGTTTCGTTTCACGAAATCGTCCCCCGAGATCGCGGCCGAGCTGCGTCGTTACGATCTCTCTTCGATAGACTCCCACCGATTCCGCCCATGACCGCCGTCTCCAAAGCCACGACCGTCGCGATGTCCGCGGCCTCGCGCGCGGCCAGGGGGAAGGCACTGCTCCTGCCGCAGCAGGTCGTCACGAGCCCGGAGACGAGGCTCCAGTACCGCGTCGACAGCCTCCTCGGCCAGGGCGGCTTCGGCCAGGCCTACCTCGCGACGCGCATCACACGCTCCCGCGGCGTCCCGGCGAAGATCGCGATGAAGGCGAGCGTGCACATCGACGGCTGGCTGCGCGAGGCGTACTTCGGACAGCTCCTCGAGGGCCACGCGCGCGCGATCCGCGTTTACGACGCGTTTCCGCTGTCGCGCGAGGACGGGAGCATCCTCTATTGCCTCGCGCTCGAGCTCGCGAAGCACGGCGACCTGCGCTCCTTCCTCCAGCGCACGCGCAAGGGCTGGGCGGAGAAGACCGCGCGCCGCGAGATCGCGGGGATCCTCGAGGTCCTCGGCAAGCTCCACCGCGGCCAGATGCTGCATCGCGACCTCACGCCGATGAACGTCTTCGTCTGCGACGACGGCAGCCTCAAGCTCGGCGACTTCGGCATCGTGCGGCATCAGAGCGACCGGCGCGGCATCAAGGTCCGCACGCTCAATCCCTGGGGCGCTCCGAGCGACATCCGCGCGGGTGCCGCTCCGAAGTGGCAGGCGCGCGACGACGTCTATCAGGTCGGGCAGCTGCTCGGAATGCTCATCAAGGGAACGGCGAAGGACCGGATTCGCACCGGCGAGGTGCGGCGGCTGCGCTGCACGGATCACCTGAAGGAGATCGTCTATCGCTGCATCGGCGAGCGCGCGAAGCGGTACGAGAGCGCGCAGGAGCTGATCGACGCGCTGACGCATCCGCCCGCGCCGCTCAAGGTCGGGCGGCTGCGAACACTCAAAGGCGCGCATCTCGCGTTCACCGGCATCCTGATGCGGCGCCGCAGCGAGGCGGCCCGCGCCGCGCGGCGCGCGGGAGCGACCGTGCACGGCTCACCCTCCGCCAAGACGACGGTCGTCGTGCGCGGACGGCCCAATCCTCTTCAGGCCGCCGGCCGCGAGGCGGGCCGGAAGCTCATCGCGATCAAGCGCCTCCGCGAGAAGGGGCACCGGATCACGATCCTCAACGAGAGGCAGTTCTGGAGGCTGGCGGGGCGCGCGCTTTCGTAGGGCTCGCGCCGGGGTGATGACGCGGCCTCGTCACGCGGCCTTTCTCCCTTCGTGGTAGTTTCGATTCGAGATTCATGAGGAGGTTTGTCATGCGGAAATTCACCGGAATGCAACTCGTCCTTACCCTCCTGCTCCTGTTGCCCTCGTCCGCCGCGTGGGCGAAGGCGACCAAGGCGGAGGCACAGGAAGAAGTCTCCAATGCGGGGAAGACGCTCGACAATTTCGTCGCCGATCCGGACATGAACTGGTTCCGTGAGCACTCCAAAGAGGCCAGAGGCCTCTTCGTCTGCCACCAGATCGTGAAGGCCGGGTTCATCATCGGCGGGTCCGGCGGCCGGTGCGTCCTGGTCGTGAAGACGGAGAAGGCGTGGAACGGTCCCGCCTTCTACACGATCGGCACGGCGAGCGCCGGGTTCCAGGCCGGCGTTCAGGACTCGGAGGTCATCGGGCTCGTCATGACGCAGAAGGCGATCGACTCGTTGATGTCGAAGGCCTTCAAGTTGGGCGCCGACGCGAGTGTCGCGGTCGGGCCCGTGGGCGTCGGCACCGCCACGACTCCGAAGGCGGACGTCGTCTTCTACAGCCGCTCGAAGGGAGTCTACGGGGGCGTGGACATCTCGGGGGCCTCGATCAAGCCCAGCGAGGATTACAACAAGGCGTACTACGGGAAGGCCGTTTCGCCGATCGACATCATCGTCCGGGGCAGCGTCCACCCGTCGCCCGCGCCCGAGCTGACGGCGAAGGTGATGAAGCTGTACGGGAAGTAGCGCCTCATCACGCCTTCGGCCCTCTCCGCCAGTCCGCCGGTGGAGAGGGTCAGGGTGAGGGGGGCCGTCGCGCCGCCGTCTCCCTCCCGCGATCCACGAGCGCCGCCACGACGGCGATCCCGACGTACGCCGCCAGCGCGGTGACGGCAAAAGCGGCCGGGCTCTTCGGATCGGGCTGGAACGGGGTCGCGACGGTCATCGCCACGAGAAGGATCGCGAACGCGATCGTGCCGATCCGCGCGAACCGGCTCTTCGGCCGCGACGAGCGCAGATAGATCCACCCGCCGGCGACGAGCACGGCGAGCTCGGCCAGGACCGCCGCGTCGCGATGGTTCCAGAGGCCGAGCCCGATCTTCGGCGCTCCCGCGCCCGGCCACAGCGGCATGTCGGGCGTGTGCATCGGCACGTCGAGCACGAAGTGAGAGAAGACGGCGCCGCCGAGAACGAGCGCGGCGACCCGCCGCTCCCTTGCCGGTACCCGTCCCGAAACGATCCACCAGACACCGCCGACAAGCGCCGACCAGAACAGGGCGCCGACGAGGCTGTGCGTGTACGGCATCCAGTAGAGGTCGTAGGGGTTATATGGCGTGAACGCGTGAACGATTCTGAGCTTCTCGATTCCGAGCAGCACGAAGATCGCAAAGAGGACGTCTAGAAGTTGTACCGCGAGGAAAAGCAGCCCGAGCGGGAGCCGCCGGCTCGCCCGCTTGCCGGCGAGCGCAACGCCGTAGTGCCCGACGAACATCCGATCAACCCTCCCGGCGGCGACTTCCGATTCCCATCTCGATCCAGTCGAACTCTTCCTCGAGCCGATGAAACGCATCGTCGCCGATGTCGTCCTGCGCCCGCATCTCGAAGACGACGCGGCGCGCCACGCCGAGAGCTTGCAACTCTCCTGCCGACGGATCCGCCGACGTGCGGCGATTCAGCCGCGCATCGAACGCGTGGCGCAGCGCGCGCGCCGCGGCCGACCCCTCCTCGCCGAGCGCCGCATAAGCGGCCTCCAGCGCTCGCCGCCGCGCGGCCTCGACCTCCCGCCCGACGGGGTCGTCCTCCGGCAGATCGATCCGCCTCATCAGCGGCCGCAGCGTCAGGCCCTGCACCACGAGCGTCCCGAGCACGACCGCGAACGCCGTCAGCACGACGAGGCCGCGATACGGAAACTCGTCGGGCAGCGCGAGCGCCGCGGCGAGCGTGACGATGCCGCGCATGCCGGCCCACGAGATGACCAGGCCGCTCCCGACGGTCGGCGGTGTCGTCGGTCGCGGCGGATGAAAGCCGACCTGCCGGATCCGCCAGCGAGCGATCGTGTTGTGCGTCATCACCCACGCGATCCGCACGGCGATCACCGTCGCGACGACCGCGGCCGCGACGAAGAGGTACCGCGTGCGAACGTCCGGCGCGAGGCCCTGCAGGATCGGGCGCAACTGCAGGCCGATGAAGACGAACGCGAGGACGTTCAGCACGAAGACCGCCGACTCCCAGACCGCGTACGACGGGATCCGGATCCGCGCGGGCGTGGTCGCGGGCGCCCGGCGTGCGACCGACATCGCAAAAGTCACCATCGTCAGAACCGTCGAGAGGCCGAGCCGGTCCGCGAGGATCCAGACGCCGAAACATCCGACGAACTGCACGATGATCGCGGTCGGCACGTCGCAGATCGTCCGCGTCACCCAGAGCATCACCCACGCGAGCGCCATTCCGACGGCGACGCTGCCGAGGACGACGAGCCCGAGTGTCGGCGCGACCGATTCGGCGGCGAAGGCGCGCATCGCCACCGCGCCGACGGCGAGCCGATAGATCAGGAGCGCGCTGGCGTCGTTGAGCAGGCTCTCGCCCTCGAGGATCTTCAGGATGCGGTACGGCGGCCTGACCGAGCGAAGCACCGCGGTCGCCGCGGCGGCGTCGGGCGGCGAGACGATCGCGCCGAGCGCGACAGCCGCCGGCCAGGGGATCGCCGGTACGAGTGCCCGAACGACCGCAGCGACGGCGACCGTCGTCAGCACCACGCACACGACCGAGAGGCTCAGAACCGCGACCCAGTTGTCGCGGAGCTCCCGAAGCGAGGTGTCGTACGCCGCATCGAGCAGCACCGGCGCGACGAAGAGCGCGAGCGCCACCTCGGGATCGATCGAGAATTTCGGCGCGCCCGGGATGAGCGCGAGGGCCGCGCCGCCGAGCGCCAGGAAGGCGGGATAGGGCGCGCCGAGCCGGCGCGCCGCGGCGGCCAGGAGCACCGCGATCATCAGGACGCCGAGGAGAGACGCGAAGCCCGACATCCGGGCGATTATGACAAGGGGCCCCTCGAGTGGTCCTCTGGCATCCGACGGAAGTGGACCTTGCCGCCGCCCGTCCGCGCGACGAGACTCGAAAGCCGACGGAGGTTCTTGCGATGCGCGCTCGATCGTCCGCTCTCCTCGCCGCCGTGCTCCTCGCCTCGGGCGCCGCGCCGCTGCGCTCCGCTCCCGAAGCGACGCCGCCGCCCAAGCCGACGCCCGCGATGACGCCGCTGCGCGAAGGGCAGCGCGACTTCGACTTCCTCCTCGGCAAGTGGAAGTACCACCTGAAGCGCCTGCAGAATCCGCTGACGGGCTCGACCACCTGGGTTGAGTTCGACGGGACCGGGACATGCCGCCCGATCTGGAACGGTAACGCGCAGATCGACGAGCTCGACGTCAACGGGCCCAGCGGGCACATCCAGGGGCTCACGCTCCGCACCTACAACCCCGTCTCGCGCCAGTGGAACCTGAACTGGGCCAACGCCGCCGACGGAACGCTCGGTACCCCGCCGACGATTGGATCCTTCAAGGACGGCCGCGGCGAGTTCTACGACATGGAGGCCTACAAGGGACGGATGATCCTCGTCCGCTACGAGTGGACGCGCACGACGACGAGCTCGCCGCACTTCGAGCAGTCGTTTTCCGACGACGGCGGCAAGAGCTGGGAGGTCAACTGGATCACCGACCAGGTGCGCGTGAAGGAGTAGCCACCGGCTCCATCTCGTCGATCTCGATGGCGGGCTTGCCGCCGCGCTTCTCGGTGAGGCTGTTCAGGCCGTCCCAGATCTTCTTGACCGCGGGATGATGCTCGCCGACGCTGTCGGGCGCGTCGCCGTCATTCCACGTCAGGATCTCGATCACGACCGGCTTGCCGCCGTCCTCCTTGCCGGAGAGGATGAGGTGCGGCTCCGCGTGAACCAGCCCGTCCTTGCGGCAGGCCGGGAAGTGCTGCTTCAGGACGGCCAGGAACTCGTCGAGCTTGCCTTCCTGGACGTGGTAGGTGACGTGGACGGTCTCGGGCGGGCCCTGGGCGAGCGCGACTCCACCGCCGAGCGTCAGAACCCACAAACCGGCCGACACCGCGAGCGACGCGATCCTTCGCCTCACGAAGCCTCCTCTCTCCGCGGCGGCGCCGCGCCCTTCACGATCAACCACAACGCGAGCGACACCTCGAAGACGAGCATCGGGATCCACATGAAATCCGTGATCGGGCTGCCGGCGAGGCCGACGAGCTCGAAAGGCAGGATCGACAGGACGATGAGCGACGCGGCGACGCCGAGCCAGGCGAGCGCGGTGGGGACGATCCGGCCACGGAGCAGAAGCCACGCGAAGAGGGTGCTCCCGACGGCGAAGAACGTCGCGCCGAGGTTCGCTCCCCAGCCCGGCAACCCGAACAGGGAGGCTCCGGCCGCGGCCGCCGTGGCGGGATCCGGCGCCTCGGCTCCCGCGGCCGTCGCGAGCCAGAGCCGGCCCGCCATCCGCGGCAGCGACACCGCGCCGATGACCCCCTCGGCGATCCGGCAGACCATCGCCAGCAGCGCGACGTCTTGATCCCGATCGCGCGTGATCGCGTAGAGCGTCACCGCGAGAACGAGGGCGCAGAAGCAGCCGACGAGCTGGAGAAGAACCGCCGCCCGCATCTGACCGGCGTGCTGCGCGATGCTCGCGAGCTTCGCCGCCGCGCCTTGCCCGCCGGAGGCCTTTCCTTCCAGGATCATTCCGCTGAAGGCCGCGGCGATGTAGACGAGAAACGCCACCCCGGCGAGTCGGGAGCTCGATCGGCGCGTCATGACGCCGTGCCCGGAAGCGGAGGCGTCACCCGGATTTCGTCCGGCTGGCCGGCGGCACGATGCCGTTCATGCGCAGATACTCGACCATCTGACCGTAATGATCGAAAGCGTGGGCGACGGCAAAGGTCGCGAAGTGCAGTCGGGTGGACTTACTGCTTCCCGCCGGCTGCAGCATGTTCTCGGCCGTCAACCCCGCCGCGGCTCGGTGGCCGAGCGCGAACGACTCCTTCAAGAGCTTGATGATGTCGGCCTTGCTCTTGATCTCCTCGGGACCGTTGCCGCCCCGGAGGTTGTCCGGGATCTTGTCGCCCGTGACGCTTCCCCAGAGGAAATCGTTCGACGCGGCGACGTGCTTGAGCTGCACCGCGAACGTGCGCACGCCCTTGTAGTCCGCTCCCGGGATGTTCAGCTTCTCGGGCGAAAAGTCGTACCGGTCCTCCGGCATCGCCTCCGCGACGTCCAGGATCTGCTTCTCGATGCCGCTGATCTGGCGATCCACGACGGACGCGACGGTCGGCGGCGCTTCCGGCGAGGCGCAGCTCGCCGCGCTCTGTTGCCAGGCAACGGCGACGATCGCGAATGCCGCCACCAGAAGAAAGACTCGTGTCCATTTCATCTCTGCCCCCCCGGAGTCCTAGTACTCCCCGTAATGTCCCTTCACCGAATCGAGCAGCTTCGCCGGGTCATATGCTCGTGGAGAGCACGGGAAGCGGCCAGGAGAGCGAGCAGCACCCGGAGGCGCGGCGACGCCATGGGTTCTCTTACGGGCGACGCGGCTTCGAGTTTTGCGGTCGAACCCGCTCTCGGTCCCTCCGTATCAGGGATCGAGACATGGACTCGACGAAGAAGACCGCCCGCCTCGCCGGCCTCCTCTACCTTCTGAGCAGCATCCCCGGCGTCTTCGCCCTCATCTACGTCCCCGGAAAGCTCGTCGTCAAAGGCGACGCGGCGGCGACGGCCGAGCGGCTCCGCGCCTCCGGCGGCCTCTTCCGGCTGGGCCTCGGCGCCGAGCTTCTCGGCATGGCCCTCTTCATTTACGTCGCCCTCCTCCTCTATCGCCTGTTCCAGCCGGTGAGCCCGGGGCCGGCCCTGTCGATGCTGGTGCTGATCCTCGTCTCGATCCCGATCGCGTTCGTCAACGTCCTGACCGAGATCGCCGCGTTGAACCTTGCCGGCGGCGCCGGCGGGACCGACTTTCTCTCGGCCATCGATCCGCATCAACGCGACGCCCTCGCCTACCTGTGCCTCCGCCTGCACGGCCAGGGATTCCTCGTCGCGCAGATCTTCTGGGGGCTGTGGCTGTTCCCGTTCGCGACCTGCGTGATCCGATCGGGATTCATCCCTCGGTTCCTTGGCGTCCTGCTGATCGCCGCCGCCTTCGGTTACCTCGGGAGCTCGATCGCCAACCTGGTCTTCCCGGAGTCCGCCGACGCGGTCGGGCGGGTGACGCGGATCCTCACGCTCCTCGAGACGCCGATCATCTTCTGGCTCCTGATCTGGGGGACGAAACCACAAACCGCGTCGCGATAGACTGCGCCGCAATTTCATGTCGGAGGTTTCGGTCGGCCGGCGTGTCGGGACGTATCTCGTCCTGACGTTCGCCTTCTCGTCCGTCTTTTACTTCCTCATCATTCGCGCGGGGAAGCTCGGGGGCGGCGGCGGGCTCTGGGTCGTCGGGCTGATGTGGTCTCCGGCGGCCGCCGCTCTTTTCGCGTCGCTTCTGACCGCGCGGAGGCTCTCCGAGATCGGCTGGCGCTGGAGCTGGCGTCATGCCGGCGCCGCCTACGCGATCCCGGTCCTCTACGGCCTCGCCGCCTACGGCGCGACCTGGGCGCTCGGTCTCGGCGCGTTCCCGAACCAGAGCTTCGTGAACAAGCTGATCCGGCCGGGAGAGACATCCGCGGCGGCGATCGGCCGTTACGTGCTCATCCGCGCGACGCTCGGCGTCGTGCTCTCGCTCATCACCGCCCTCGGCGAGGAGATCGGCTGGCGCGGCTTCCTCGTGCCCGAGCTCGCGCGCAAGCTGCCGTTCTCGCGCGTCGCGCTCGTCTCCGGCGCGATCTGGGCGTTCTGGCACTACCCGGTTCTTCTGTTCGCCAACTACCACGGGCAGACGCCGGCCTGGTACAGCCTGACCTGCTTCACGCTGCTCGTGCTGGGAATCGCCTTCGTCTTCGCGTGGATCCGGCTCGCCTCCGGAAGCGTCTGGCCGGCCGCGATCCTGCATGCGAGCCACAATCTCTGGATCCAGTCGGTCTTCGATCCCCTGACCGGCGACACCGGCCGCACGGCCTGGGTGATCGGCGAGTTCGGCGCCGCGCTCGCGGTCGCGGGCATCGTCACCGGCGCGATCGTGGCGATCCGAATGAGAAATTGGGCGGGGCCAAGCCCCGCCCCTGCGAATTCATTTTGATTACCCGCGGCGCGGGCCTCACGTATTCGCCGTAGCCTTTCCCGAATCGCCATAGAATCTGCGCCTTCTGGAGGTGAACGAATGAGGCGGATCCTCGTGCTCCTGACGGCGCTGGCGGCCCTCGGAGTGGCGGCGGCCGGCGGCGACGAACGGTACCAGTGGCTCGAAGACGTCCACGGCGAGAAGGCCCTGGCGTGGGCCAGGGAACACAACGCGAAGACCACGAAGCTGCTCGAGGCGCGGCCCGAGTACGAGCCGATCTACAAGCGCACCCTCGAGATCCTCGACTCGAAGGACAAGATCCCGATGCCGTCGATCCTCGGCGACGCGATCTACAACTTCTGGCGCGACGACGCGCACGAGCGCGGAATCTGGCGGCGGACCGCGCTCGCCTCCTATCGCACGCCGAACCCGGAATGGGAGACGGTCCTCGACGTGGACGCGCTCGCGAAGGCCGAAGGCAAGGCCTGGGTCTTCCACGGAGCGAACTGCCTGCCGCCGGCGTACGAGCGCTGCATGATCACGCTCTCCGCGGGCGGATCGGACGCCGCCGTCGTCCGCGAGTTCGACACCAAGGCGAAGGACTTCGTCGCGGGCGGCTTCCAGCTCCCGGAAGCGAAGTCGAACGTCGCGTGGCGCGACCAGGACACGCTCTGGGTCGGGACGGACTTCGGCCCGGGCTCGCTGACGTCGTCCGGATATCCCCGGATCGTGAAGCTCTGGAAGCGCGGCACGCCCCTGACCGAGGCGAAGACCGTCTTCGAGGGCAGCGCGGAAGACGTCGCCTCGTTCGGCCGGACCGAGATCCTGAGCGACGGACGCTACGACCTCGTACAGCGCACCCCGGCGTTCTTCCGCCAGGAGATCTTCCTGTACGCCGGCGACCGCCCGGTCAAGCTCGACGTGCCGGAGGACTGCAACCCGCGCGCGTTCTTCCACGGCCGGTTCCTCTTCTCCCTGCGCAGCGACTGGACGGTCAACGGCACGACCTATCGCGAAGGGTCGCTTCTCGCCGCGAACGTCGACGATCTCGAGAAGGGCGAGCGCAAGCTCGAGGTCCTCTTCGAGCCGAGCGCGCGCGTGTCGCTCGCGGACGTCGATCGCACGAAGGACCGCGTCCTGCTCCAGACGCTCGACAACGTCAAGAGCAAGCTCGCGGCGCTGTCCCTGAAAGACGGCGCATGGGAGAAGACAGAGATTCCGACGCCCGGCCTCGGGACGGCCCGAATCGCCGCCACGAGCGACCAGTCGGAAGCGGCCTTCTTTACCTACCAGGACTTCACGACCCCCGAGACGCTCTGGCTGACCGAGAACGGCGGCCCGCCCGACAAAGTCAAGTCGATGCCGACGTTCTTCGACGCGGCCGGGTTGACGACCGAGCAGCTCGAGGCCACGTCGAAGGACGGCACGAAGATCCCGTACTTCGTCGTGCGGCCCAAGGGAGCCCGGACCGACGGCACCGCGCCGACCCTCCTCTACGGCTACGGGGGCTTCGAGGTGTCGGAGCTTCCCAACTACGGCGGCGTCCTCGGCAGCGCGTGGCTGGCGCGCGGAGGCACCTACGTGCTCGCCAACATCCGCGGCGGCGGCGAGTTCGGTCCCTCGTGGCACAAGGCGGCCGTCAAGGAGAAGCACATCCACAACTTCGAGGACTTCTCCGCCGTCGCGCGCGATCTGATCAAGCGGAAGATCACGTCGCCGCGGCACCTCGGGATCATGGGCGGCTCGCAGGGCGGGCTCCTCGTCGGCGGAACCTTCGTGCTCTACCCCTCGCTCTTCCACGCCGTGGTCGCGCAGGTGCCGCTCGCCGACATGAAGCGGTTCAGCCATCTCCTCGCCGGCGCGAGCTGGATGGCGGAGTACGGCGACCCGGACAAGCCGGAGGACTGGGCGTACATCCGGACCTGGTCGCCGTTCCAGCTGCTCAAGAAGGGCGCGAAGTACCCGACGCCGTTCTTCTGGACGAACACGCGCGACGATCGCGTGCACCCGAGCCACGCGCGCAAGATGGTCGCGAAGCTCGAGGCGCTGGGGCATCCCGTCTATTACTTCGAGAACACCGAGGGCGGCCACGGCAGCGGCGCCGTCAACAAGCAGACCGCGCAGGTCACCGCGCTGCAGTACGCGTACCTGTGGATGATGCTCGGGTGACCCCAGGGGCGTAGGCGCGGCACGATCAGTTCCGCGCGCGGCGTCGCCGGCGGACGGCCACGGCGCGGGCGAGGTTCACGATGGACTCGCCCGCGAGGTGGCGCTCGAGCTGGGTGCGGGCCATCTTCCAGGCCACGTGGACCGGGCAGGGCGCCGCATCCGAACAGGCCGCGAGCCCCAGCAGGCAGTGCTTCCAGATTCCCGAGCCCTCGATCGAGAGGATGACTTCGAGGACGGAGATCGTGGAGGCTTCTCGCGAGAGGCGGAGCGCTCCGGAGCGGCCGCGCTGCGACACGAGGCCCGCCTGCCGCAGGAAGGTGACGAGCTGCGTCAGAGTCGGAAGATCGAGGCCGGTCTCCTCGGCGATTCCGTCGAGGCTCCGGCCGGAGCTCGGACGCCGCATCGACGCCGTGGCGAGCCTTTCCATCACACGCAGCGCGTTATGCGCGCTGCGCGAAAAGAGCGGTGACCGGAGGAGCTCGGCGGGGTCTGCTCGTCGCGTTTCCCGGCGCTTTGCCCCCACCCCTCGAAGTTAGCACGGGCCCGACCGTGGCATTGATCTTGCGGCGTTTTTCTCGGGGAGACATGCCATGGAAAAACGCATCGACCTCTCGCTTCCGCAGTTCGCTTTCATCGTCGCCACCCGGGCCGCTCTCGGCGCCGGCATCGGCCTGCTCGCCTCCGCCAGGCTCCGCAAGCGCATCCGCAAGCGCCTCGGCGCGTCGCTGCTGACCTTCGGCGCGCTCACGACACTTCCGGCGCTCTATTTCCTCTTCGGTGAGCAGTCCGGTGCCTCCGGGTCGTAACCGGCCCGACGAGCCTTTTCAGATCGCGATCCTCCTGTACCCGGGCGTGACCGCGCTCGACGCGGTGGGCCCGTGGGAAGTCTTCTCGCGCCTGCCCGACACCGAGGTTCGATTCGTCGGAAAGGAGCTCGGTCCGCTCGAGACGGAGGGCGGCACGCTCCTGCTCGGCGTGACGCACACGACGGCCGAGACTCCGTCGCCGGATCTCGTGCTCGTGCCCGGCGGCACGACCACGCCGAGTCAGATGGTCGACGATCAGATCCTCGACTGGCTGCGGCTTGTCCACGAGACGACGACCTGGACCGCGTCCGTCTGCACCGGCGCGCTGATCCTCGGCGCCGCTGGCATCCTGAAGGGCCTGCCGGCGACGACACACTGGTGGAAGATGAACGTGCTCAAGATCCTGGGCGCGGAGCCTCGAGCCAACGACCGCATCGTGCGATCCGGCAAGGTCGTCACCGCCGCCGGCGTCTCGGCCGGCATCGACATGGCGATCTGGCTGGCGAGCCAGATCGCCGGCCGCGAGCGCGCCGAAGCGATTCAGCTCACGATCGAATACGACCCGCGTCCGCCTTTCGACACCGGCCGCAGGAGCAATGCCTCCGCGAGGGTGCGAGAGCTGGCCAACGACATCATGAAGGAGCGCATGCCGGCCGATCAGCGCCGTCTCGTTCCGCAGATCGCCCTGCGGCGGTTCGTGGATCTGATCCGGACGGGGAAGTAGAACGAGGTCGGGCGTCACAAGGGAGACTTCCATGCGGAAGCTGATCGCCGGAATGAAGATTTCTCTCGATGGGAAGGTGGAAGGGCCCGAAGGGATGGCCGACTGGGTCGAGGCGTGGTCCGAGGACTATGGCCTGACGCCGCAAATCGACGCATGCCTGCTCGGGGGTGGCATGTACCCTGGCTACGAGGGGTATTGGACCGGGATACAGAACGAGCCGGACAAGCCGCACTGGATCACCGGCGCGCCGCCGACGCCGGCGGAGCTCGAATGGGCCCGCTTCGCCGTACAGACCTCGCACTACGTGCTGTCGAACACTCTGACGTCGGCCCGCTGGCCCAACACGCGCTTCGTCCGCGGGCTCGATGAAATCGCCGCCCTCAAGCGGCAGTCCGGCAAGACCATCTATCTGCTCGGGGGCGCTCGGACGGCGGCGAGCCTCATCGATGCCGGCCTGGTGGACGAGCTCCGGCTCATCGTCTATCCGCTGATCGCCGGTCGGGGGAAGGCGCTCTTCGCGACGACGGAACGCCGCCGTGTGCTCGAGCTGCGGAGGATTCAACAGCTGCCGGGCGGCCGACTCCGCCTCATCTACGCGATCGGCTGAAGAGCGGCGCCCCCCACGATAGGATCCCGCCGACCGTTCGCCCCTGGCCAGTGTGCGTTCATCCCGGGGGTACACGGCCCGGGGTGCGCTCGATGACGACGGACGACACGCAGTTTCCGACACTCGGATTTCCGGAAGCTTCGTCCGACTTCCCGCTTCCCGGCGAGATCGGCGGCTTCCGCATCCACTCCGTTCTCGGGCGCGGCGGCATGGGTGTCGTCTATGAGGCCGAGCAGAGCGACCCGCAGCGCCGCGTCGCCCTCAAGGTCGTCCGCGGCGGCCGTCTCGTCGACGACCTGCAGCTGCGCCTCTTCCGCCGGGAGGCGCAGACGCTCGCGCGCCTCATCCACCCGAACATCGCCGCGCTCTACGAGGCCGGCACGGCCGACGGCCAGCACTTCTTCACGATGGAGCTCGTCCGCGGCCGCCCGCTCGACGAGTACGTGCGCGAACGGATGGGCGGCGACCGCCCCTCCCCCGCGCAGCTGCGCGACCGGCTGCGTCTCTTCGCGACGATCTGCCGCGCGGTCGCCTACGCGCATCAGCGCGGGGTGATCCATCGGGACCTGAAGCCGTCGAACATCCTCGTCGTCGCCGACGAGAAGCCGCAGAGCTCCCCCAGCCACTCCCGCCCGTCCGAGCCTACGGTGAAGATCCTCGACTTCGGCCTCGCGCGGATCGCGGACAACGACGGCTCGGCGGCGGGCACCCTGCTCAGCCAGCTCGGACAGATCGGCGGCACGCTCGCCTACATGAGCCCTGAGCAGGCGCGCGGCGCCAGCCGGGAGATCGATCTGCGAAGCGACGTCTACTCGCTCGGCGTCACGCTGTACCAGACGATCACGGGACGATTCCCGTACGACCTGCCCGAATCCACCGTGGCGGCGCTGAAGACCGTCCTCGAAGAGCCTCCGAAGCCGCTGCAGCAGACCTTCCGCGGCGGATTCCGGCTCGATCCCGACCTCGCGACGATCGTCGGCAAGGCGCTCGAGAAGGAGCCGGACCGGCGCTACGCGAGCGCCGACGCTCTCGCCGAAGACATCGAGAGGTATCTCGCGAACCAGCCGATCCTGGCGCATCCGCCGAGCACGGCGTACCAGATCCGCAAGCTCGTCTCCCGCCATCGCGTCACCTTCGCGACGGCCGCGACGGTCTTCCTCGTCGTCGTCGCGTCGGCCGTCGCCCTCGCGATCCAGGCCGGCAGAATCCGGCACGAGCGCGATCGCGCGACGCAGGAAGCCGCCCGCGCCACGGCGATCAACGAGTTCCTGCAGCGCACCCTCGGCGCGGCGGATCCATGGCAGCGCGGCGGCTCGCGCGGCGTCACGCTCGTCGAGGCGTTGAAGCAGGCCGAGAAACAGGTGCACGGCGCCTTCCCGAAGCAACCTCTCGTCGAGGCCGACGTGCTCGCGACGATCGGCGGGACCTACAACGGTCTCGGAGAGTACACGGACGCCGAGCGGCTGCTGCGCACCGCTCTCGACCTTCGCGTCGCCGCGGAGGGACGAAGAACCGACGCCGTCGCCGAGACTCTCACCACGCTCGGCCAGATCCTGCAGATCGAGAGGAAGGCGGACGAATCGGAGAAGCTGCTGCGAGAAGCCCTCGCGACGCGGGAGAAGCTCCACGGAAGAGAGAGCGCGGAGACCGCCAGCGCGCTCAACGAGCTCGCGAGGACGCTCGTCAACAAAGGCACTTACCCGGAGGCCGAGAGGCTCGGCCAGGAGGGGCTCGCGATCCGGGAACGGATCTTCGGACCGAACAGCCACGAAGTGGCCGAGAGCCTGCGAATGCTCGGCAGTCTCTACACCGAGCAGAACGACTGGAAACGCGCCGTGGAGGTCGAGAATCGACAGATCGCGATCCTGCGCGGCCTCCATGACGACGGGCCTCTGCTCGCTTCCGCGCTGAACGACCTCGCGGTCGCGCAGACGCAGCTCGGAGACTTCGACGCCGCGGAGAAGACCTTCGCGGAGGCGATCCCGATCGTGGTGCGCGCCCTCGGAGAGGACCATCCCGAGTACGCGAGCAACCTCGAGAACGCGGGCAATGTGTCGTTCCGGAAGGGCGAGTACGAGAAGACCGCTCAGACCCTCGAGAAGGTCCTGGCGATCCGGCGCAAGGCGCTCGGGGACGACGCCGAGCCGGTCGCCCGCACGCTCGCCAACCTCGGGTCCGTCTACTGGGCGCAGGGCAACGACGCCGCCTCCCTCGAGAAGTACCAGGAGGCCGAGGTGCGTCTGACCCGGTTTCTCGGGCCGGACCATCCCGACGTCGCATCGGTGCTGGTCGGCAAGGCGGGCGCGCTGATGCGTCTCGGGAGGCTCGACGAAGCCGAAGCCGCGGCGCGGCGCGGGCTCGCGATCCGGACGGCGAAGTTCGAAGATGCGAGCTTCCCCGTGGCGCTCGCGCGCCTTCGGCTCGGTCAGGTCCTCGCCGCGAAGAAGCGGTACCCGGAAGCGGATGCCCTGATGCGCGCCGCTGCGGAGAGTCTGATCAAGGAGCGCGGAGCGGCCGATACGTTCGCGAAGAGAGCGATCACCGCTCGCGCCGAGCTGTACCGGGCATGGGGAAAGCCGGCGGAGGCCAAAGCACAGGAGGCGCTCCTGGCGGCGGACGCGGGGAAGGCCCCGAGGTAGGGGCGGCCCTTGCGGCCGCCCGTCACGAACAGGCGGGGACGAGCCCCGCCCCTACGATTCCTGATGTGACGTTCGTAGGGGCGCCCCTCGCGGCCGCCCGTCGAAGTGATCCTACGGCCCGTACAGCTGGAGCGCGAAAGCGTTGTCCAGGAACTTCGCCATGGCATCGCGCGTGACCGCCTGTCCCGGGCAATAGCTCGTCCCTCCGCAGCCCGCGATGAACCCCCTGGCCCACAGGTAGTGGATGTGCTTGCAGAAGGGATCGGTCGCGGGCACGTCGGTGAAGAACACGTTGGGTGAGCCCGTGTTGCAGGAATACGAGAGGTGGGTGATCGGGTCCGGACCATAGCTCACCGGAATCGCCGAGCCGCCGCCGGGCGCGCGGATCGCCTTGGCGATGAAAGACGCCATCTGAAGGCGCGACACGTCGTCGTTCGGGCAGTACTGTCCCGTCTTGCAACCCGACGTCACGTTCTGCGCGGCGATGTAGTGGATGTGTTTGCAGTCGATGTCGGTCGGCAGCACGTCGGTGAACAACGAGACGCCGCCGGAAACGCAGTTGTAGGCCTGGACGCCCACGAACCCGCTCGTCGGGACGAGCGCCGCGGTTCCCGCGATGCCCTTGGCGATGAAGATCGCCATCTGCCCGCGCGAGACCGTTTGCGTCGGGCAATAGGTCGTCGGTGTGCAGCCCCCCGTGATTCCGTTGTGAAGAAGCGTCTCGATCTTCTTGTAGAAAGGCTGTGTGCGTGGCACGTCCGTGAAGCTGTCGCCGACGTGCAGCGTCCAGGTCTTCGAGACGAAGCTGTTCAGCGACTCGTGGAAGTGCGCGTCCCAGTGCGTCGCCGGTCGAGTCACCGGCGTCGAGACCGCAAACTGGTAGCAGGTCCCGGTCGCGCCGCGGCAATCGCTCGCCGCCCCGGCGGCGACGCTTCCGTAGTCGGCGGCGTCGGCGGCGGATGTGTACAACGCTCCGGCCGGGCCGTCGAAGCCCGAGGCCGCGCCGGTCAGCGGAAGGGCGCTGGAGCCCGTGTTCTTCCACTGCGGCTCGACGAGCACGTTCTCGCCAGGCTCGAGCACGCCGTTCTTGTCGGAGCTCGTCCCGGTCGCGTCGTGAACGTCCACGGTGAGCGACTGAGCCGGCGGGAAACCTCCCGCGCGGCCGAAGATCCCGTAGCCGTCGCCGTCCTGCCCGTTGCTCTCCCAGACGATCACGAAGTCTCCGCGATCGTCCAGGGCGACCGCCGGGCGGTTCTGGTCGCCCGTCGTGAACGTGTTCACCGGAAACTCGACGCTCGACGGGCGGCCCGTCGCGCTGAAGGCTCTGGCGAAGACCCCGAATCCGTCGGGCGCGGCCGGGTCGTCCTCCCCCTTGCCGTGCCACGCGACGAGAAAGTTCCCGGCCGAATCCATGGCGATGCGCGGGAGGTTCTGCTGCCCGGTCGTATAGGTGTTGATCGGAAACTCACCGCTCCGCGGGTTTCCGGACGCGTCGAAGCGCCGCCCGGCAACACCGTACGCGGAGCCGTCGAGATTGGCGGCGGTCCAGACGACGACGAAGTTTCCGGAGGCGTCGGACGCGACGTCCGGCTGCCCCTGATCGCCGCTCGTGGTGACGTTGACCTGGAACTCGCCGCCCCGCGCCGCGCCCGCGCTGTCGTAGCGCCGCGCGAAGATGCTCGTCCCCGACCCGTCCTGTCCGTCCTGCCTCCCCAGACCACGACGAAGTTGCCTGAGGAGTCCATGGCAACAGCCGGGTTGTACTGGTAGCTCGTCGTGTACGTGTTGACCTGGAACTCTCCGCCGACTTTCGCACCGGTGTTGTCGTAGAGCTGCGCCGAAGATTCCGCCCTTGTCGCCGTCCTGCCCGTCGCTCGCCCAGACCACGACGAAGTTGTTCGAGGCGTTCATCGCGACCGCCGGGGCGTACTGGTAGCCGGTCGTGTAGGTGTTGATCTGGAACTCCGAGCCGAGCGGAGTTCCTGTGTTGTCAAACCGCTGTCCGAAAACGCCCGTGAAGCTTCCGTCCTGCCCCCCGCTCATCCAGACGACGACGAACTGGGTCTCGAAATCGCCCGCGACCCGGGGCCGGAACTGACCGCCGGTCGTGTACGTATTGACGAGGCCCTCGGGGGAGCCCCCGATCGGGGTTCCGTCCGGGTGGAAGGCATTGCCGGCGACGTCGAGACCCCCGGCCCCCGGGCGTTGCCAGGCAACCGCGAAGCCTTCGCCGGCAGAGTCGAGGAACACCGTCGGGTTCCTCTCGTCGCCCGTCGTGAAGGTGTTCAACGGAACCTCGGGGTAGAGCGGCGGCGTCTGAGCGAGGGCTCCTGGGACGCCGGCGGCGGCGCACAGGATTCCGACGAGAAGGAGGCACGGACGGCGAACGCTCGTCATGACGATTCCCCTTTCGAACGGGCACACCGGGATTGGGGCCAGCAGGCAACAGCCGCGCCAGAGCTCCTCGAACAAAACATCGCGGTCAGAAAGCTGGCGCGACGCTACTGCCGATGGCGGGTCAGGGTCAACGCCGCGAAAATAAATAGAAGATAAACGAAGCTCCCCTCACGGCGCGGGATCTTCGAACCCCGCGACGGCGACGTTCGCGGACGTGCCGACAAACTTCACCTACTTTCGCACCATCGAGGCGCTGGCCGCCTCCGGCGTCACGAGCGGATGCGGCGGCGGAAACTTCTGCCCCAACCAGTTCGTCACGCGCGGCGAGATGTCCAAATTCCTGGCCAACGCGCTCGGGCTCTTCTGGGGCTTCGACTGAGACGGCTGTCATCCCGGGAGTCTTCCGGCAGTACTCTCTGTCGAGCTTCAGGAAGGAGGCTTCTATGCGCCGCTTCGATCGGATCGCCATCACACGCCACCTGCTCGTCCTCGCCGCGTCTTCGCTCCTCGGCCTGCCGATTGCCGGTGCCTCCGCAGAGGCCGGCTCGATCACGGGTTCGATGACGGCGGCAGGCAAGACCTACAAGCTGGCGCACGTTTACGCCCGCCGTCAGCCCAGCGCCGACAAGACGCAGACGGTGGTCGTCGTGCTCCTGACCGACAACGAGGTCCCCAAGAGCATCCTGGACGACAAGTATCGGCTGGAGCTGACCGACATGGCCCGCGCCGGAAAGATCCACGGTGTCGCCGTGACGATCGGCCTCGACAAGAAGCCCTCCGGAACCGGATGGGTCTATGCGAAGGAGGTCGGAGGAGCGATCGTCAACCGCGCCGACCAGCAGACCTTCGAGCCCGGACGCTTCGACGACTCGCAGGTCGAGGGGAAGGCCTCGGGTCACGGAACTTTCGGCGACGACAAATGGGAATACGCGGCGAGCTTCAAGGCGGCGCTCTCGACGATGAAGTAGCGCGCCCGCCTCGCAAGGCCCTGGACGCGGCGAGTCAGGCTGACTCCGCTTCCCTCCTCCCCTTCCTCTCGTTATCTTCTCGGCTCGAAACATACCTAGCAATACAACGTATATTCCTATGCATGGCACCAAGCGTCGGATCGACCCCGAGCGAGAACTGGGAGACGCAGGTCCGCAAGGGCTGGCTGGATCTCGTGATCCTCGCAAGTCTCTGGAAAGAGAAGCTTTACGGGCTCGACATCATCCGCAGGCTCGAAGCCCACTCGGACTTGCTCCTCTCGGAAGGAACCATCTACCCGATTCTCGGCCGACTCAAGCGCGATGGCCTGATCGACTCGGAGTGGGTCGAGTCGGACGCCGGCCATCCCCGCAAGTACTACTGGCTGACGCCCCCGGGGCGCCGTCGAGCCGCCGCGATGGCGCGCTACACGAAGACGTTTTTCGCCCGCATCGACTCGCTCATCGAGCCGGTCCTGGCGAAGGAGGAGCGATGAGTCACCCGGAAAAGGTTCAGCAGAAGATCGATGCCTATCTGATGCAGCTGCGCCGCAGCCTCGGCGAGCTACCACCCGACGAGGTTTCCGAGATCCTGAAGGAAATCCGAGGGCACATCCTCGAGCGCGCCGAAGCGAGCGGCGAGCTCACGGAAGAGCGGCTGGTCGCGATCCTGAAGGCTCTCGGCAGCCCGGAGCAGATCGCCCCTCTCTACCAGGCCGACGCGCTCGTCGCGCGGGCTCGAAGCAGCCTGTCCCCCCGAGTCGTGATGCGCGGAATCCATCGCTGGTCGACCTTGAGCGCCTGGGGCTTCGTGCTCTTCGTTCTGGGCGTCGTCGGGTATGCAACGGGAGCCGCCCTGGCTCTGACGGGGCTGCTCAAGATTTTCGCCCCGAGCCAGGTCGGAGCCTGGGTCGGGCCGCACGCGCTCTTCGAGATCGGCGTGATCAACGACCCCACGGCCCATGACGTTCTCGGCTGGTGGCTCGTGCCGCTCGGCCTCGTCGGCGGGCCGGCTCTCATCATCGCGACGACGCGCGTTCTGCGCTGGACCCTGCGCTTCGCCCGGATCCGGCGACCGACGACGGCCTGAAGCTGCCGAGAGGTTGACTCGCCGTTGCCACGGTCAGAGACTTCGTCATTTGCAGACGCCGGCAGCCTCGCCGGCGGGAGGAGGACGGATGCGGGTCAAGAATTGGGTCAGGAGCGCTCTTGCTTTCCTTGGCGCGGCCGCGCTCGCCGCGTCGGCGACCGCACAGACGAAGGTGTCCGGCACGGCCAACTGTAAGGCCGATCCGCTGACGCCCGTCGCGGTCGAAGACATGGCGGGCCACTCCTTCGCCATCGGCAAGGCGCAGTGCACGTGGACGAAGTTCGAGATTGGAGGAGTCGCATACAAGGATGGCGTCAGCGTCTCCATGGATGACATCAACGGCAGTATGGTCGCGAGCAACGGCTACCACACGGCGACGCTTGCCGACGGGGGCAAGACAACCGCTCACTTCCACGGAACGGCCACGATGAAGGACGGCAAGTTCGTCGGCGGCCACGGCACCTGGACCTTCTCGAGCGGCACCGGGAAGTACAAGGGCATCAAAGGAAAGGGAACCTACAAGGGCACCCCGAACGCCGACGGAACCGTTTCGTACCTCGTCGAGGGCGAGTACTCGATGCCGTAGTGGTCCGGGGTCAATCGGGGCTGCCGATCGACCTCGGGAACTCGCCCCCGACCCGGAGGTGCGACCGCCTCTCGGTCTCCTCGCCTGGACGAGGGTCAGTTGCCACCGCAACGAATTCCGTTCGCTTTGCTGGGGGGAGACGGTCAGGGTGAGGGGTCGGGCTCCCACCGCACGATGTCCGCTCCTGTCGGTGCGGAACTGCCGCCCATCGGCTCTTCCGTGACCTTCACCGCCTCGGGCCGTGCGCTGAACTTCGCGCCTTCTGCGATCAGTCGCGCCTTCCCCGCCGCGTCGGGCTCGGCCGTTCCGATGGACACCCACCGCCCGCCGTACAGCGCCCACGCCTGGTAGATCCTCCCCCTGGTCGCGGGTGAGAAGTTCGAGAACGTCACGACCGCGATCCCGCCGCCCGGCCGGAACCGGAATACGGCATGGGCCGCCGCGGGGACGCCCTCCGCCGCAGTCAGGCGCAGCGCCTGCGAGTCGCTCGACGTCAGCATCGTCAGCGCGCGGTCGCTCTGCGCCGCCCGCTGCCGCTCGCGGCGAAGCCTCGGGTCGAGTCCGATCAGGAGCGCGACGGCCGCGAGCAGCACCGCGATCGGCGCGAGCAGAACGCGCAGGTTGCGCAGCCCCGCGCGCACCCGCGATTTGGCAGTGCCGAGCGGCAGGTCCAGCACCGACGCGATCTGCTCGTGCGAAAGCTCCTTGAAATACGCGAGCCCGAGCGCCTGCCGCTGCGGCGGCGGCAGCTTCTCGAGCGCGCGCACGAGCGCCTCCCGCCGGTAAGACTCCCAGGTCTCCTGCGACGGATCCGCCGCCGGATCAGGCAGGCTCGCCAGCCGCACGCCCTCCGGGTCGTCTTCGATCGCCGGCCGGCGCCGGCGGCGGCGGAGCTCGTTGGCGATGCGATGGTGCGCGATCTGGAAGAGCCACGGCCGCAGGGGCCCGCGCTTCGGATCGAAGGAGCGCGCGTTCTTCCAGACGGAGACGAAGACGTCCTGGACGATCTCCTCGGCCGTCGCCCGGTCGAGCGCCTGCACCGCCATCGCGAGGACCCGCGGCGCATAGCGCGCATAGAGCGACGCAATCGCCTCCGAGCTGCCGGAGGCGACTGCTCGCATCAGCTCCTCGTCGCTCGAGGCCAGGTCGCTCGCGATGGCTCGCATCCTATCGTCCCGCGTCAGTCCTCGACGACGACCGTCAGCTTCATGTTGCCGTGCTGCGCGCCGCAGAAGTGATGGCAGATGGCGGTGAACTTCCCGGCCTTCTGCGGCGTGACGGTCAGCTCCTGTGTCTTCCCGGGCTCGATGTCGGTGTCGAGCTTGAGATCGCGCAGGAAGAGCCCGTGGATCACGTCCTCGCTCGTGACGCGCAGCGTGACCGTCTCCCCCTTCTTCAGAGTGATCGTGTTCGGGACGAACTCGAACCGCTTCGCCGTGATGTCCACGGTGCGCGGCGCCTCGTCGGCGCCACCGAGCGCGGCGATACCGAAGAGAACCGAAGTGGCGAGCATGAGGGCGATCGTGCGATGCGTCTTCACAGGGAGTCTCCTTCTTTCAGAATCTGCTGGATGCCGACGGTGCCGGCGTACTCGCGCAGCGTGAGCTCGACGTCCTCGATTCGCGGGCGCCCGCTCGGGCTCCCCTCCTCGACGACGCGCACGCCCAGGTTCGCGAACGGCTTCTGCGGATCGAAGGGGATCGGCTTCTTCTCGGCCGTCGTCGCGGGATCCGGGAAAGCGAAGATGAGCGACCGCGCCGCATGGTGCGACACGTTGCCTTCGACGTGCGTGTTCTCGCGATGGATGTGCCCGTAGAGCACGGTCACGTTCTCGTACGGCGCGAGCAGGTTCATCACCTCGTCGCCGTCGCCCGTGAACCATTCCCAGTCGGGCCGCAGATCGAAGAGCGGGCGATGCGTGAAGACGACGATCGGCGCCGTGTGCGGGAAACGGGCGAGGTCCTTCGCGAGCCAGGCGAGCTGCTCGGGGCCGACGTTGGGTCGCGCCTGCGAGACGTTGTCGAGCGCGATGAAATGGACGCCGCGGTGGTCGAAGGAGTAGTGGCTGTCGCCCAGCGCGTCGCGGAAGAGCTTCCCGCCGTCGAGCCCCGCGTCGTGCTCGCCCGGAACGAACTTGACGAGCGGCGCTCGAAGCCGCCCGGCGATTTGCCGGAAGGCGCGCATGCGGTCGGCATGCTCGCCCGGCTTCTCCGAGTCGTGCGTCAGATCCCCGGTGAAGAGGACGAGCTCGGGCTGCACCGGCAGGCTGTTGATCTGCTCGACCGCCTTTTCGAACGCCCGCGTGCCGAGCGGGTTGGGCGGACCCGAGAAGCCGACGTGCGTGTCCGAGAGCTGAACGAAAGAGAAGGGCGCCGGCGATTCGCCGTTCTTTCGTCCCAGAAGGCCCGCGAGGCGCCGGCCCTCGGCCGTGCGGCCGAGCAGCGGGGCGACCTGAAAGAGCGCGCCCACGCCGATCGACGTGCCCGCAATCCTGAAGAATTTCCGGCGGTCCAGGTCTCGCGATTCCATCGAACCCCCTCGAAGCCATGGCGGCGGCTTCAGGGAGGAGTACACCGGGGACGTCGTGGCGGATGACGGCGGCGCTGTTCCTTAGAGCGCATTAACACGGCGCTCGTATGGCGTCACTAGCCTTTGCCCGGTCCGGCGGCGATTAGCTGTCGAGGGGTGTTCTGTGTGATGTGTCTCCGGGGCCGGCCGGGCGACGCCCTCGAGCCTCGTCCGAAAGACAAGTGAGGACACCATGGCAAGCGTCACGAAGACCAAGGGCGATCTGACCGTCACGGCCTACGTCGGCGACCGGAAGACGCTGCTCGCGTTCGACCTCGGCAAGAGCGCCGCCAGCCGCCTCGCCGGCTTCACGATCCTCGTCGCACCGCCCGGCGTCAAGCCCTACTACATTCTGAACGAGCTTCAGTTCGAGACGCCTTCGGACCACGCCCAGGACGCGACGGTGCCGCCGAACTCGTCGATCAACGCGCCGATTCACAAGTTCCGATGGCTCCACGTGCCGGGCTCGGCGCATCAGGGAGTCAAGCCGGTCTACGGAAAGTATCAGTACACGGTGACGCCGCGATATTTCGACGCGAAGGGCTCGATGCTCGGCCTCGATCCGAGCCGGAGCGCGTCGGTGTCCGTGGACGTCGGGCCTTTCCAGAAGAAGTCGCTGTCGGTCGGGTTCACGCGCGGGTTCGTCCAGTCTCAGGCCTTCGTGCGTCACTTCGGCCCGAAGACCGTGATCCGGCCGGCGAACAGCGATCTCCAGTTCGACACCTCGGTCCAGGCCGGCGTCAATGCGAGCGGCGAGGCCTTCACGTATGAAACCGAGTACGAGTGGCTCGGCTTCAGCGCCCGCGAGATGGTCTTCGATCTTCTCGACGAGGTCCTGGCGAACAAGAAACTGAGCCTCGACGTGTTCGCCTACGACCTCAACGAGCCCGACGTCATCGATGCGCTCCTGAAGCTCGCCGGGCAGGGGCGCGTGCGAATCATTCTCGACAACGCCTCGCTCCATCACGGCTCGCCGCCGAAGCCCGAAGACCAGTTCGAGACGCTCTTCCGCAAGGCGGCGAAGGGCAATGCCGACATCCTCCGGGGCAAGTTCGGCCGCTACTCACACGACAAGATCTTCATCGTCTCCGGGACGAAGGGGGCGACGAAGGTCCTCACCGGCTCGACCAACCTGTCGGTCACGGGCCTGTACGTCAATTCCAATCACGTCCTGCTCTTCGACGACGCGACGGTGGCGTCGAAGTACGCCGAGGTGTTCGAGGAGGTCTGGAACGACAAGGCCTCCGAGGCGAAGTTCCTCAAGTCTCCTCTCGCCGGTCAGGCGTTCTCGTTCTCCAAGGGAGTCCCCTCGACCGACGTGACCTTCTCGCCACACCCGAAGGCCTTCGCGAGCGCCACCCTTTCCGACCTCGTGGCGCGCATCCAGAAAGAGCAGAAGGCGAGCAAGGCCGTCGGGAGCGTTCTCTTCGCGGTGATGCAGCTCGACACGGGAACGGGCCCGGTCTTTCCGGCCCTGCGGGCCCTGCACGCGTCACAGGACATTTTCAGCTACGGCATCTCCGACAGCCCCGGCGGCATCGCGCTCTACGAGCCGAAGACCAAGAAGGGCGTCCTCGTGACGGGGAAGCCGGTCAACACGATCCTGCCGCCGCCGTTCAGTCAGGTTCCCTCGGTCGGCGGAGGCCATCAGATTCATCACAAGTTCGTGGTGTGCGGCTTCAACGGCCCGGACCCCGTCGTCTACTGCGGTTCGTCCAATCTCGCGGAGGGAGGCGAAGAGAACAACGGCGACAACCTGCTGGCCATCCGGGACGGCGACGTCGCCACCGCCTTCGCGATCGAAGCGCTCGCCCTCGTCGACCACTTCTCCTTCCTCGACCGCTCGTCCCAGCCGAAGGCGAAGAAGAGCGCGTCGAAGCAGAAGGCGGCCCTCGCGGCGCATTGGTACCTGTCGACCGATGACGGGTGGACGCAGCCGTACTACGACGCGTCGGATCTCCGGAGCGTGGACCGCAAGCTGTTCGCGTGAAAGGCGATCGGCACCGGGACCAGACGTCACCGTCACGGCGTGCCCCAATCTTCCACGCTTGACACACCCACGGAGGCTCGAAAGAATCCGCACAGACTTTCGAGGATTCGCAGTGATTCCCCCGGCGCCGCCTCACTCGCCGGGCCGCCCGAACGCGGGACAGCCCTACTCGGACTCTGCGGTGCGAGAGATCCGCTCGCGCGTTGTTGCACACTGTCTCGCCGCCGGGCTACATCCGGCGGATGCAGAAGACGTCTCTCAAGACGTCTGTCTGTGGCTTGTCCGAATGGGAAGCCCGCATCTCGCGCGCTCGGGGCCCTGGCTCGCGGCCGTAGTGCGCAATTACGTTCTCCGCTACCGCCGGCAGCGCGGGCGGATGACGGCGCACGAGGGAACCACTCTGGACGACATTGCCGAGCCGGCAGCGCCTCCGGACAAGAGCGCCTTCGAGACCCGGCAGTTTCTCGATCGGATGGCCGATCTTCTGCCGCAGCCGGAACGCCAGCTTCTCCTCCTCGTCCGAAAGGGTCTCACCGTCCTTCAGGCGGCACGCGCGCTCGGGATTCCGAGAGGAAGCTGCGACTACCACCGGAAGCGTCTCGTTTCTCTCGCGCGAGCGACGCTGGACGCCCGGCGAGAACAACGATCGCACTCCCTCGCGTTTCCGCCCGAGCGCCGCTCTTCGCTCTGACCAGCGCCTGCGGTAGCCTCGGTCCCGATGTCGACGGTCGCTCGCCGCCTCGCGTTCGTCTTCGCAGGGATCGCCATCCTGCTCGCGGCCCTCGTCCTCGCGCTCCCATCCCTTCTGTCGCTCGACGCCATCCGCGCGCGGGTTCTCGCGGCGGCGGAATCGTCGCTCCACCGAAAGGTCGAGGCCGGCGCGATCCGGCTCGAGATTCTTTCCGGCCCCGGCGCGGGCATCGAGAAGCTCGTCGTCCACAATCCGCCTGGCTGGGAGACTCCGGCGCTCGCGACGGTCGACCGGCTCTCGGTGAAGGTGGCGTTCTGGCCTCTTCTTCGCAAGCACGTCGAAGTGCGCCGCATCGTCCTCGAGGGTGCGACGCTCGCGATCGAGCGCGACCCCTCGGGAAAGCTCAACGTGAGCGATCTCCTCGCAACGGCGCCGTCCGGCGGAGCGGAGCCCTCCGCCGCCGCTCCGGCCGCCGCCTTCGTCCTGTCGCGCCTGAAGATCTCCCGCGGCCGTCTGCTCTTCGTGGACCGCAAGGTCTCCCCCGGAAAGACCGTCTCCACTTCGCTCGACGACCTGGCCGGCGAGATCACGGACGTCGGTGCGGCGTCGTCCGCGCGCTTCGACCTGTCGGGCAGATTCCTCGCCGACGGCGCCCGCAACCTCGCGCTGAAAGGCACGTTGGCGCCGCCGCCCGCCGGAAAGAGCTTCGGCGACGCCCCGCTCGACGCGACCTTCGCGGCGAAGAACCTCGCGCTCGTCCGCCTGCGCCCGTACTTCGGTGCGTCGTCGAGCCTCGATCCGGGCGTCCTCTCGCTCGATGGCACGCTGCAGGGCGCGCCGGCGGGCGTGCTGAGGATCGCGGCGAACGTCGGACTCGTTCCGCCGCCGCCTCCTTCCGCGATCCCCGCCGTCGAAGCGAAGCTCGCGATGACGTACGACGCGCCGGGCGGCTCGCTCGCGATCGCGAGGTCGCCGCTGTCGGTCGCCGGGCTGCCGCTGACGGCCGAAGGACGGATCGACGACCTCCGCCAGGCGCCGCGCGTGGATCTGAAGATCGCGACGCCCGGTGACGTGTCCATCGAGAACGTGACCGGGCTGCCGGGTCTGGCCGGTACGCTGCCTGCCGGCGTGAAGCTTGCCGGCCGCGTGCGGCTCGAGGCGGCGATGCAGGGCGCCGCACCGGATCTCGCGACGCGCGCGGTTCTCGACGCCGCGCCGTTCTCCGTCAGCCGCGGCGGCGTTCCGCTCTTCGCCGCGGAGTCCATCCGCGCGACCCTCGCTGTGCGCGGGAAGGCGCCGGTGACCGGCCGCGTCACCGCCCCTTCCGGCCGCATTCAGAAGCTCCCGTTTCAGGACCTCGCCGCGGACTGGACGTACGACGCCGGCGCGCTCGCGCTCGCGCCGGTGCTCCGCGCTTTCGGAGGCACTCTGCGTGCGCGCGTCGAGACGGATTTCGCGCACCCGAAGGACGAGTCGAAGGTCGGTCTCGACGTCCAGGGCATGCAGGCGCAGGCGCTGGCCGAGTCGCTCACGACCTCGCGCAACGTCGTGTCCGGCACGCTCACGGCGAAAATGTCGCTCGCGAGCCGCGGCCTCGACTGGGACGGCCTTTCGAAGACGGGGCACGGCGAGGGCCGGCTGTCGCTCGCGAATGCGGACTTCAAGACGGTCGAGTTGATGCCGAAGGTCGCGAGCACGCTGACGGCCGTCGGGAGCATCGCCGGCTTCCAGGTCCCCGCGAACCTGCAGTCGACTCGATTTCAGACGCTCGAGACCGCGCTCAAGCTCGCGGACGGCCGGCTCCTGACGCCCGGACTGACCTTGACCGGGAAAGACGTGGCGGCGACCGCCGACGGCTGGATCGGGCTCGACCGTTCGCTCTCCTACGACGGCCGACTCGTCCTCCAGCCGGGACTCGTCCGGAGCTTCGGCAACGCGGGTCACTACATCGCCGACGGGCAGGGTCGCGTCGCGCTGCCGTTCCGCGTGACCGGGCAGATCTCCGCGCCGAAGGTGGCGATCGACGAATCCTTCGCGCTCGATCTGGGCCGCCGGGTCCTGGCGCGGCAGGCCGGCGACCGCGTCGGAGGCGGCGCCGGAAAGATCGTGGGCGACGTGCTCGAGGGAGGAGGCGGGACATCGGGGCAGCCGCTGGATGTCCTCCAGCAGCTCCTCGGAAAACCGCCGACGCCGACCCCGACGCCGAAACGGCCGTAGTCTCCGCCTCCGGACGCACGCGTCCCATGATCGGACAGGCAACCTCCGCGGGCATCCGGCTCGCGGTCGGATCCGGACCGCGCCAGCTGCTGGCCGGCGTCCTCCGCGAGTGCGTGCTGATCGCCGTCGCGGGAATCGTCGCCGGCGCGCTCGGCGGAATCGCCGTGACGTCGCTGCTGCCCGCAATCCGCGCGTCGCGCGTGGATGTCTAGGCGTCACGGCTCCGCGCCGTCTGACTACAATCGGGTCCGACGGCAATGGACACCAAACTCCGGCAGCGCGTCCGCTACCTGCGCACGGAAGACGGCGTGCAGCTCGCCTGGGCCGAAATCGGCGCGGGCGCGGTCCTCGTCAAGGCGGCGAACTGGCTGAGCCATCTCGAGTACGAGCTGGAGAGCCCGGTCTGGGGGCACTGGATCCGCTTCTTCGGCGACCACTTCCGATTCCTGCGCTGGGACGAACGCGGCTGCGGGCTGACGGACCGGAGCGTCGACGAGCTGTCGTTCGACCGCTGGCTCGGAGATCTCGAGGCCGTGGTGGCCGCCTCGGGAGTCGACGAACCGTTCGCGCTGCTGGGGATCTCGTCCGGCGCGGCGGTCTGCGTCGCCTACGCCGCGCGCCATCCGGAACGAGTCTCGCGGATGATTCTCTACGGCGGCTACGCCCGCGGCTGGGCGCGGCGCGGCGACTCGATGGGCGAGCGTCAGTACCGGGCGATGCTGGAGCTGATGAGGGTCGGCTGGGGAAAAGAAAATCCGGTGTTCCGCCAGATCTTCACGTCGCGCTTCATTCCCGGCGGCAGCGAAACGCAAATCGGCTGGTACAACGAGCTGTTGCGCCGGACCAGCAGCGGTGACTCGGCGGCGCGCTTGCTGGAGGCTCGCTCGACGGTCGAGGTTTCCGACCTCCTCGGCGAGATCAAGGCGCCGACCCTCGTCGTGCACTCCCGCGACGACGAGGTCTGCCCCGTCGAGGAAGCGCACCGCCTGGCCGCCGGAATCCCGGGAGCACAGTTCGTCGAGCTCGACTCCCGCAACCACATCCTTCTCGAGGACGAGCCCGCGTGGGCGCGCTTCCAGGAGGTCGTCCTCGACTTCGCGGGCCTCCCGACGGTCCCTGCCGAGCGCGGGGAGGACGCCGCCTTCGCCCGGCTCACGACCCGCGAACGGGAAATCCTCTCGCTGATCACCGAGGGGCTCGCCAACGCCGACATCGGCGAGCGCCTCGCGATCAGCGAAAAGACGGTCCGCAACCACATCTCGAATCTCTTCGACAAGCTCGGGGTGTGGAGCCGGGCTCAGGCGATCGTCCTCGCGCGAGACCGGGGCTTCCGGCCCTAAGAGTCAGTTCGAGAGCGCCCGGGCAACGGCCTCGAGTTTCGCCGGGCCCCTCTTCGTCAGCTCGCTCACGATCCTGACGAAATTGGGATGCTCCAGCCCGGAGACGAGGAACGTCCAGCGGTAGGCCCGATGGGTGTTTCGCTTGATCTCCGCCTTTTCTTTCTCCGAGAGCGTCCGTCGGATGGCCTTCTCGAGGCTTTCCAGATCCAGGTCGGCCTGCTGCGACAGCAACCCATCGACCGCACCGCCGAGCTCGAGCAGCTCGTCGACGGCCGTTTCGCGGTCCTCTTCGCTGATCTCCTGGGTGATCTCGTCGATGAGGAGCGAATCGATCTTCGCGTGCTGCGCCTCGTCCATCCAGTGATACCGGACCAGATCCCGGAACAGCCCATCGAGATCGCTCCGATCGCGCACGTGCTCGACGTAGTGCGTCTGCGTGAACCACTCGATCATGCTGGTCAGCAGGTAGCTGCAGAGCCGCGACTTGCTGAGCACCACCTTCGCGACCTCCTCGCGGGCGGGGATCAGGCCGCACCGGACTCCGAAGCCTTCCTCGAAGAGCGCCGTCGAGCGTCGAAACAGCTCCTGGTGCTTCGACTCGTCCTCGGCGAAACGCAGGAGGGCCCGCAGCCGGGTCTCGTCGCCGTAGACGTCCCTCTGGGCGGCTTCCAGCGCCTGCGGAATGATGTACTCCTCGATGTAGGCGAAGATGTGGCAGTACGCGTTGCCCATGATCTGATTCAGCTTGAGCTTCTCGTCGTCGCTTAGGCAGCGAATGCCGTCCACCCCCGCGAGCCGGTTGGGAAGGAACCGCCTCGAGTAGTCGAAGTCCCGGCCTTCGAGGACCTGCCGCTCCGTCCAGGCCACCTTGAGCGAGTTCTGCAGGATCTCCGGATACGAGTAATCGTGGGAAAGCATGTGATTCCTCCTTTCGCTCCCACGATGTCGCTGGAATGGCCGCCGGAAAATGGGAACTCCGTCCCGAATCGGCCGCCTCGGAGCCGATTCGCCGGGACATTTGTCCCAAAGTCGCCGCTTGCGCGCGCGGCCCACGGTAGCCGGCCCGGTTCAGGCCGGCTGATAGAGCTGAATCAGGTTGCCGCAGCCGTCGGAGAAGATCGCGATCTTCACGGGACCCGCGGACGACGGCTGTGGCATCGACGTGGCGATGAAATCAAGTCTGGTGTGCATCCTGGAGGGGCGCGGGGCGGTGATGTTGGAGCAGGGGGTGTCGACGGACGAAGCGGGTCTGGCCAGTGTGCTGAAGGGACGCCGTCGGATGCGTTGCCTGCTGGAGGCTGGGCCATTGGCGGAATGGGTATCGAAGATATTGGAGGGGCTGGGGCACGAGGCTGTGGTGATCGACGCGCGAAAGGCCAAAGGGGTGATCCGGACCAAGAAGAAGACGGATCGGTTGGACGCGCGCAACCTGGCACGGATGGGCAAGACGGGCTGGTACACGGTGGTGCATCGAAAGTCGGTGGAGGCCCGTGCGACGAGAACGTTTTTACAGGCGCGCCAGGGGCTGGTACAGACAGCGCTGGCGCAGGGGTCGAGGATCCGCGGGCTGTTGCGGGCACACGGGATCAAGCTGGCAGAGGTGAAGGAGTCGCAGTTTGCCTCGCGGGTGAGGCAGCTGGCGTGTGAGAAGAGCCCGCAGGTGTGGGAGATGCTCGAGCCGCTGATCGAGTTACGGCGTGCGGCCCTGAAGGCGTCGGAGCAGATGCGACGAAGGATGATCCGTCAAGCGGCGGCCGAAGGCAGCGTGGCCCGGCGGCTGATGACGGTGCCGGGAGTCGGACCCATTACCGCGACGGCATACGTGTAGAGAAGGACTGACCCCGGTCTTCCTATCGGACTCGGACGCCGAGCAACTCTTCGCCACCAGCGTTGACGAATGTCTTCGCCATCTTTCGGTGACGCGCTTCAGCGCGCTTCAGGATGGTTGCGAACCCTGTTTCGGAGCGCAGGTTCCCGAACCAGGGATCGAGGCCCAATGCGGGAAAGTAAACAAACCCGTCATCCAGGGCGCGCGTGAGCATCGCAAGCGCCCGCTCCTGCTCACCGAGCCGCGCCAGAAATCGGGCCACGTAGTAGAGCACCTCGGGATCGACATAGGAAGCGATCACCTGCTCGATGGCTCCACGGAATTCATCGAGCTTGCCTTCCAGGAGAGCACGCAGGCAGACAATGAACGTGCGGACAAGGCCGGGCGCGCCCGAGCTCTCACGCTCGCGAAGCAACCTCACGGCGTCTCGATCGCGTCCCTCTCCCGCGAGTAGCTGCGCGTCGAGCAGCCATGTCCCGACGCCGATCTCCGCGCGGGCCTTGTCGCAACGTCTCAGCTGAAAATATGTGTGCCCTATGCTGGTCGGGATCTGAGGATCGAGCCGCCTCGCCTGTTCGTGAGCCGCCGCCGACGCCTCAAGCAGTCCGCAGAACCGGCACGCCTTGACCAGCGCGGCGTAGGACTCGGCGGAAGCCGCGCGTTCTCGAGCGCGTGACAGGAGTCGAACCATCGCCTCGGGGGCGCGGCCCAGATCGCTCAGAAGGTCTGAGTAAATGCTGTGCGCCACCGGCAACTCCGGATTGAGCTCGAGGGCACGGGTGAGGCAGGACTCGGCGCGCGCGAGGTTTTCAGCGGAATCTTCGATGGCCTTGCCGATCAGCCAGTGGCAGCGGCCCAGGTGCGCCCAAGCCGGCGCGTATCGCGGGTCGGCCTCCAGGCAACGAACGTAGAGATCGCGCGCGATCTCGAGGTCCTGCCACGCCCGTAGACCGCGGTAGCTGAGCTGGTTTCCGCGAAGGTAGAACTCATAGGCAGCGGCCGTCGCGGGCACGTCCCGCTTGACCCGCCACTGCTCTCGGGCGGTGAGCTTGAGCGCCAGGCTGTCCAGCGCGCGGTTCACTATCTGATTCTGCAAGTCGAAGACGTCGCTGACGAGTGCCTGGAGGTCGAGAGACCAGATGATGGTCCCCGCGGGCGCCTCGAGAAGCTGTGTCGTGACGCGGAAACGATCTCCATCGCGCAGCACGGTGCCGGTGAGGACCACTTCGGAGCCGGAGTCGGCGGCAATCCTCTCAAGATCGCCGGCTCCGCCCGAATAACGAGCCGCGGCCGCCGGCGACTGGACCTGGATGGAATCGACGGCGGCGAGTCCGCTGGCAACCGCATCCGCCACGGCAAACCCGAGGAAGTCCGTGGCCGGATCGGGCCGAAGAATCTGGAAGGGAAGAACCATCATTCGCGTGACGGCTCTGTCTTCCGGTCTTCGCAGCGACGGCCCGGCTGACCCGGAGACCTTGACATCGGCGAGCAATCGATAGCCGTGCCCCGGGACGGCCTCGATCTGCCCGACTCGCCCCGAGGTGTCCCGGAGCACTCTCCGCAACATCGAAATCGTGACCTTGAGGTTCCCTTCCTCCACAAACGCCCCGCGCCAGACCCTCTCGATCAGGTCCTCTTTTCGGACGAGCCGACCGGTGTTCTCGACCAGCACGAGTAGAGTGTCGAAGGCCCTGCGGGTGATCGCGACGCGCTGACCGTCGCGCAAGAGCAAGCGCTCGGCGCCATTCAGGAAAAAGGGTCCGAACGCGTAGCAGGAGCGTGGCTCAGGTGGCATTCCGGATCTGCGAGGGATTTTACCGTCGTTTGACCACCATTTAAGGACGCGCGGAGCGCGCTCCCGTAAACAGACGTGGGAGAAAAGGAGGGCTGTCACATGCGAACCCGTTTGGGCATCCAGCGTGTCGTTCTGTCAGTAATGGTGATCGCGATGGCGGGGTCCGCTGCACTGGGTGCACCCGGGCCCCACGAGAAGTTCTGGCGTGAAGACGATGTGATCTTCGAAATCACGGGTCAGGCAAAGGTGCTCTCGCCCACGTCGGCCATTCAATACGGCTATCTGTCGTCGATCCCCGAGCTCGCCGAGATCTTCTCGACCGACGTAGCCAGCGGGCAAAACGAGACCACCGCGTTCTTCACGTTCTCCAACACGGCGACGACCCTCAGAGCGACGGTGCAGGGAGGATTGACCGTCGTGACGCGCGAAGGGACGATGACGGTCTATCTCGATCCCGCGCCCAATGGCGACTTCGCCGACCCGGCGACGTTTGCCGACGGAACACCTGTTCAGGTGTCAACCTGGAGGCATCAGGTGATTCTGGACTCGGCGACAGGACGCTTCACGGTCCAGTTCACGAACACGATCACATCGGTCACGCCGTTCGACTGGGAAGGCGAGTCCATCCGGCTCGGTCAGGTTGGAAAGCGCTTCCGAATCGTCGGATCGGGTCTCTCGCGAAGCCCGGGGCTCTTCGATCTCGCGGGATACGCCGTGCTGGCCGGACGCGAAATCCTGCCGTTGGCCGCCAGGCACGAGCGGGGTAGGTGGGAGTAGCGCAGCCAGCGAGGCCGCCGATTCGTTCGATCACCAGGAGGAGAACTGAAAGCACGCGGAACGACGGTTCTCGACGCGTCGCGAAGCGGGGCAAGAGCTGCCTTCGCGGCGGCAGGAGTCTCCGAGCGAACGGGAGGAGGAGCCTGCCGCCGCGGGAGCGGAGCGCCAGGGATGGATCAAGCGGGCAAAAGGGTGAAGGGGGTCAGGGGGCTACGAGGGTCAGTCTTGAATTGCTGACGTCGACGCGCAGAGGCGGACATGAGTGGGTGGATTTGGACGATTTCCGGATCTGGTTCGCCGCCGAGCTTTCCTGATCAAGCGCGACGATCGGAACCGGCAAGTCAGCAAATCAGATGTCGTAAAGCGGCTGGGGCAGAGAAGGAGGGCAGGAATAACGTCAGCCTACGGATGTCGGAGTAACGAGGTCGACTCTGGTGAGGAGCCGCCTCAAACGACGGGAGGCTGACGTGGAGAACTGTGGCATCGACGTGGCGAGCCGCTGATCGAGTTACGGCGTGCGGCCCTGAAGGCGTCGGAGCAGATGCGTCGAAGGATGATCCGTCAGGCGGCGGCCGAAGGCAGCGTGGCCCGGCGTCTGATGACGGTGCCGGGAGTCGGACCGATTACCGCGACGGCATACGTGGCAACCATCGATGACCCGAAGCGGTTCCGGTCGAGCGAGCAGGTTGCGGCATATCTGGGTCTGGTGCCATCGGTGGCGCAATCGGGAGAGCTCGAGGTGCACGGGCACATCACCAAAGAGGGCGACGGGATGCTACGCAGCTACCTGGTGGAGGCCGCCCACGTCCTGCTGACTCGAAAGCGCGGCACGTGTCGGTTGAAGAAGTGGGGTCTGAGGCTGGCCAGGAAGAAGGGCCATGGGAAAGCCCGGGTCGCGGTCGCTCGCAAGATCGCTGTTCTGCTTCACCGCCTCTGGATCACGGGAGAGACCTACAGAGCCGCCGCCTGAACCAAACCAAAGGAGGCAAGACGACCGAGCTCGCCGACGAGCCGAGAAAGGGGCTTCGGATCAACCGGATCGCGAGTCAGTCCTGGGGCACTTGACCCCGCTTCATCAGATTGCGACCGGTGACGCCGAAAACATCCTGTGGCGCATGGGGTGGGCGACCACGAAAAGAAGCCTGAATCCGCCCCTTTCTCGGCTCGTCGTAGGCAACACCAAGAAACCAGCTCAAGTTCACTCGGAGGCTTGACGAGTCGCCGCCGCTTTAGAGAAGGACTGACCCTGGAGCGGCCGCACACGCTCGTCGCAACGGGGCGGCGGCACCAGAGGGGCCCGCGGCTCCAGGGCAAACGTCTCCGCCGACGCCGCCGCGAGCCGGGCCGGGTCGCTCAAGTCGAAGAGGTGGGCGCTCACAGGATCGAGGGGTTTCTCGGACGGGATGGAGATCGACTCCTTGCGAGCTCCGATCGTCGCGAGGTACCTCTCGAGGCTCTTCCGCGGGGCGCTATAGCCGGGAACAGCTCCGTCGAGGAGCCAGACTCGGCGACGGCCCCGATAGCGATCGACGTCCCGGAGGAACACGCGGCCGTCATCGTGAGAACAGGCGCCCAGCTGGTAGTCATCGGATGCCAGGCCGTACTTCGCGCCGTAACGTTCGACGGCCAGGAGCTCGTATGCGAATACCAGGACGGCGTCGCCGGGTTGGCGGTGTTCTCGTAGGAACGCCAGCGCGGTCTTGTGGGCCTCCACCCAGTACGGCGGCGGTCTCTGGACGAAGGCCCATGCGGGAACGACGAGGAGAGCCGCCATGCAGACTCCGCCCGCGGCGCGATGAAGTCGCGACGCCTGGAGCCGGAGCCACTCCGCCCCCTCCGCCACCGAGAGGAGGAGGATGGGAAGCAGGTACAAGGCCACGCGAGTCTTCAACGGAAACTGCTGGGCGACGGCGGCCAGGACCCCGACCCCGAACGGGCCAAGCAGCACCAGAGCCCCGAAACGGTTGCGGCGCCAGAGGACGATCAGGCCCAGGACCATCAGGCCGCCGTACAGGGCGGGCCAGCGGTATCGGAGAACCGTCGGGTCGGCGAAGAGCTCCAGAATCCGGTCCCAGAGCCAGAGCGCGTCGCCGGCCTTCTCGGAACGGTCGCGGGAAGAAGCTCTCGCGGATCCGCCAGAACTGGTCCATGTACGCCCGGGTCGCCGGCGTGACGTGCCGGAACGCGACGACTGTCGCGGCGGCCGAGGCGACCGCCCAGATGGGAACGGTCACGAGGACCGCGCGGCGCGTTTGGGGATCGCGGTCGCGAAGCCATGCCAGCAGCAGCGCCGCGCCGAGGCCGGCGAGCACGAAGGCCGCCGGCTGGGAGAACCAGACGAGAATCGCTCCCGCAATCCCGCCCAGGACACAGCGAACCGTGGTGGAGTCGGGGTCGCGAACTTTGAGCGCGATCAGGGCGAGGGCGATCATCGCCGCCATGTCGATTCCATACGACTTGACCTCGGCGGCATAGCGGATGAACGGCGCGCCGATCGCAAACATCGCCACGGCGAACGGAACGGCATAGCCGTCGAGCAGCCGCTCGGCGAGCCACAGAAAGAGCACGAGCGCCGCGAGACTGACCGGGAGAAGAAGGAACCGGAACGCGAGATCGCTTTCGCCGAGCGCCCGGCTGATCACCTTCTCGGCAACCATGAACCCGACGGGCGCCACCTGGTTGTCGCCGAGCGGCTCCAGGAGCAGCCGCATTTCGGAGCGGTGGACGAGATTCCGAACCATCGCCAGCTCGTCGAACCAGAGGGAGGTGTCGGAGGCGTACTGGAAGACACGGAGCGCGGCGCCCACGGCGACGAGCGTCCAGAGAAACGGGCGCCGGCAGAGGAATGGCCGCTCGAGCGACCTGGGGCGGTCCATTGCCGCAAGCGTACAGGGGATCGGTCATGACCTGCTGAGCACCGCGCTCAATCAGGTCTGATTCGGGGCCACCGCAAAATCAGAAGGTCACGTCTGACCCCAAGGCTCACAGCTTCACGCAGACGTTCTTCGCTTCGGTGAAGAAGTCGAGCGAATCGAACCCGCCCTCGCGTCCGACGCCGCTCTCCTTCATTCCGCCGAAGGGAACCCGAAGATCCCGCAGGAGCCACGTGTTGACCCACACCGTCCCGCTCTCGATCGCCGCGGCGACCCGGTGGGCCTTCAGAAGATCGCGGGTCCAGACGCTCGCCGAAAGTCCGTAGCGCGTGCCGTTGGCAAGGGCAATCGCCTCCTCGGGAGAATCGAAGGGCGTGACGGTGACGACGGGCCCGAAGATCTCCTCCTGCATGACGCGCCTCTGACAGTCGAGGCCGGCGATCACCGTCGGCTCGAGAAAGTAGCCGCCCCGGACGCGCTCCGGCAGATTCCCGGGACGCCTTCCGCCGACGAGAATGGCGCCCCCTTCCTCTCTTCGCGAGCGCGACGTAGCCTTCGACTTTGCGCAGGTGCGCCTCGCTCACGAGCGCGCCCACGTCGGTCGAAGCGTCCTGCGGATCTCCGATCCGGAGCTTCTTCGTTCCCTCCAGAAAGCGCTCGAGGAACTCGTCGTAGATGGTTCTCTCGACGAACAGACGCGATCCGCAGAGGCAGATCTCCCCCTGATTGGCGAAGCTCGATTGAATCGACGTGGGGACGGCCTGCTCGAGATCGGCGTCCGCGAACACGATGTTCGGGTTCTTCCCTCCGAGCTCCAGGGACACCTTCTTGAAGAGCGGTCCCGCGTGGGCCATCACGTCCGCGCCGGTCTTCGTTCCGCCGGTGAACGAGATGAGCGGGACCTTCGGATGCGACGTGAGGGCGCGGCCGGCGCTTCCTCCGGGGCCGTGCACGATGTTGACGACGCCGGGCGGAATGCCCGCCTCCCGGGTCAGCGCGGCGAGCCGGTCGGCGGTCAGCGGCGTGAGCTCCGAGGGCTTCGCCACGCAACAATTTCCCGCGGCGATGGCCGGCGCGATCTTCCAGGTCAGGAGATACAGCGGCAGGTTCCAGGGCGAGATCAGCCCGGCGACGCCGAGGGGCTGCCGGATCGGTGTAGTTGAGCGCCCGATCGTCCGTCATGTGGCAGGGCGTTTCGGCGTGCAGGATCGCCGTCGCGAAGAATCGGAAGTTCCGGACGGCTCGGGGCACGTCGAGCCGGCGCGCGAGCGCGATCGGCTTCCCGCTGTCTTCCGATTCGAGCCGCGCCAGCTCGTCGAAGTTCTCCTCGATGAGCTCGGCGACCCGGATCAGGAGGCTCGATCGTTCTTCGGCGGGCGTCCGGCGCCACGACTCGAACGCGCGGGACGCGGCGGCGACGGCGGCATCCACGTCGTCGGGGCCGCTTTCCGCGATCTCGGCGATGACCTGACCCGTCGCCGGGTCGACGTCCGGAAGGTATCGCCCCGAGCAGGGCGGCCGGAACTCGCCGTCGATGAAATTCAGGATCCGTTTCACGGCCAGGAGATCCTAACCCGCGCTCGACATGGTCCGCGCCGCGGCGCGGTCTTTCTCGCGGTGGTGACGTGTGTTGGGTTCAAACGCGACCCCGGCAACCAAGTTCGAGCTTTCGCACGATGGTCCCGAAGCTCGTACGCTAGTCCCAAAGGCACATCTGTGCGTTCCGCGGCACATCTATCCAGAGCACGGTTCCACGCAGGAGAGGTGGAGCGACGAAAGATCGTCCTCACACACAGAACAGATCTCTTCTGAGGGAGCGACCTGCGTTTGTCGACTTTGCCGAGCCCCTATGTATCTCGCCAGTCTCATACATATTCGCCGCCGTTAAGCGTTCCTAAAACGGAGGGCAGGAGCGTCCCCGGAAAGTATCCTGCGGAGCCCGACACACAAGGGCTAATCATTCTTTGGAAAGAGGAGATCTCATGGCGATCGATCAAGTGAGGTTCGATGAATTCCTGGGACGTGCGGTCAACGACATGGGCGCCGCGATGAGCGGTCTTCTGGTCGTCGTGGGCGATCGGCTCGGCCTGTACAAGGCGATGGCAGGAGCGGGACCGATAACGCCCGCCGCGCTCGCGGAAAAGACCGGCACCGGCGAGCGCCAGGTCCGCGAGTGGCTAAACGCGCAGGCGTCGTGCGGGTACGTGACGTACGACCCCGCGTCCCAGACCTACACGCTGCCGGAGGAGCAGGCCCTCTGCTTCGCCGACGAGGACAGCCCAGCATTCCTGCCGGGGTTCTTCGAGCTCGCGATGGCCTGCTACAAGAACGAGCCGAAGATCGCCGAGGCCTTTCGGAGCGGGGAAGGCATGGGGTGGCACGAGCACCATCCGGATCTCTTTGCGGGCACATTCCGATTCTTCCGTCCGGGCTACAACGCGAATCTGGTCTCCTCGTGGATCCCGGCGCTGGACGGGCTCGAAGCGAAGCTGCAGGCGGGTGCGCGCGTCGCGGACGTCGGCTGCGGCCATGGCTCGTCGACCGTGATTATGGCAAAGGCGTACCCGAAGTCGACCTTCGTCGGCTTCGACTACCACGCGCCGTCGATCGATGCGGCGCGCAAGCACGCGGCCGCGTCCGGCGTGGCGGACCGTGTGAAGTTCGAGGTGGCCCGCGCGCAGGACTATCCGGGGAAGAACTACGACGCCGTCTTCTTCTTTGATTGCCTTCACGACATGGGTGACCCGCTCGGCGCGGCGCGCCATGTTCGCGAGACCCTGACCCCGGACGGGACCTGGATGCTCGTCGAGCCCTTCGCCAACGACCGGGTGGAGGACAATCACAATCCGCTGGGGCGCATCTACTACTCGGCGTCCACGGTCATCTGCACGCCGGCGTCCCTGTCGCAGGAGGGCGCGGCCGGTCTGGGTGCGCAGGCCGGGGAGGCCCGGCTGCGCAAGGTGGCCACGCAGGGTGGGTTCACGCGGTTCCGCCGCGCCACCGAGACGCCCTTCAACATGATCTTCGAAGGACGTCCGTAACATCACAGAGACCGAGTGGGCCCGCATGGTCACCATCTTCAAGGGGATACTCGCAAAGCACGGCGTCCCGGCGAACGAGACTCAGGAGCTCCTCGACATCGTCGGGTCGACGAAGGGCGACATCGTGGCCTCCGCGGGGCGATAAGTAAGAGAGTCGGCCCGCTCACAACCGGTTACAGCGGGCGGTCCGCTACGCGGACCGCCGCTGAACCGGGGCGTTAGGCGGCGCAACTAGCCAAATGGACCCAAAGGAGGATTGACCGATGACAGATACAGATGCCGCCGCCGCCCAGGAGTCCCTGGAGGCCATGCTGAAGGGTGAAATCGTACGCATGTATCAGGAGGTCGCAGACAACCCGGGCGGCGAGTTCCACTTTTTCCACGGCCGTGAGGCGGCGGAACTGTTCGGGTACCCGCCCGAATGGCTCGACCGGGCGCCTGCCAGTGCCGTCGCGTCATTCGCCGGCGTTGGCAACCCGCATCAGCGGGCTTGCCTGCAGCCGGGTGAAACCGTGCTCGATCTGGGGAGCGGGGCTGGTCTCGACGCGATCATCGCGTTGTGGGGCGTTGGAGCGAAAGGCAGGGTAATCGGCGTGGATCTGAATCCCTCGATGTGCCTGAAGGCGCAAGCGCACGCGGCGGCGACGGGCGCCACCATGGAGTGCCATGAGGGCCGTATTGAGGACATTCCCGTACCTGACGCCTCTGTTGATGTGGTGATCTCGAACGGTGTGCTCAACCTTTCGTTCCGTAAGCGTCGTGCGGTAGAGGAGCTCTTTCGGGTCTTGAGGCCGGGTGGCCGGATATCGATTACGGACATCGTGAGTGCCAAGCAACTATCCCAGTCCATCGTCAACGATCCGAAGCTCTGGGCCAGCTGAATCGGTGGTGCTCTCCTGGAGGGAGAGATGTTCAGGCTGCTCGAAGAGACTGGTTTCACTCGTGTCCGATCGGCCGTCGTGCCGCAGTTCCGCTTTCGGAGGCAAGCAACGCAGAACTCCGCTGAGGCGTATGGCGTCAAGGCGGTTATGTTCACGGCGCTGAAGCCAATCGCGGGTTAGCTAACGCCGTACCGGCGCAATGCCTAACCTCGGCTTGGAGCCGACGGGGCAGTTGCGGAGTCCTAGGGTCAGGTCTGTGATCGTGTGGTCTAGCCGTAGGTAGGCGGGAACGGGGTCAACGCTGAATTCATGCAGTATTTGGGGCCAGCTCGTTAAGCCACGATTTCAGCGTTGACCCCATGGGCCTTCCACATGGGCCTTCCGAGTCCGGCCGCGACCGTCAGCGCGGCAACATCTGCCCCGTTGCAGGCTCCGCAGTCCGCGCGCCGAGAGGATGACCGAGAAGAGCGAGGTCACGCCGAGCGCGACGAGTGTCCAGACGAAGAAGAAGCCTCCGGGGGACTTGGCGATCTCGCCGACTCCCTTGCCCATCATGTGAATAGCGGGCACGCCCGACCCGAGGAGCGACCCGAGGAGGAGGATGACGTACCCCGATCGCCGCTCGGTGAGCACGAGCGCTCCGAACAGCCAGCCGACGAGGATCAGCACCCCAATGAGGTTCGAGAGCCCTCCCGAGGCCATCCCGCGGAGGATGTCGTCCGTCAGGTGAAACGTCAGGAAGAGGATCGAGAGCAGAGACGTGATGGTCAAGACGACGTCTTGTCTCACTTGATATTCCCCCGGCAGTTTGAATCGCTCCGGGCATCGTGGTACGAATCGAACTCAGATGAAAAAAGAAAAACCCCGCGAAAGGGCCCGCCCTCTCTACTACGCGGACTACATCCAGCTCGATCGGCTGCTCGGGAGCCAGCAGATGCAGAGCGCCCTCCATGGCCGGCCGGCCCACGACGAGATGCTCTTCATCATCGTTCATCAGGCCTACGAGCTGTGGTTCAAGCAGCTCCTGTGGGAGCTCGACGCGGTGCTCGCGACCTTTCGAGGCGCTCGCGTCGCGGAAGAGGACGTCGGGCAGGCGGTCCTGCGTCTGGGGCGCATCGTCGAGATCCAGCGCGTCCTGATTCAACAGGTCGACGTTCTGGAAACCATGACCGCTCTCGACTTCCTCGATTTCCGGGACGACCTGATCCCGGCCTCGGGCCTTCAGAGCGTTCAATTTCGCCTGATCGAGAACAAGCTCGGAATGCGGCGCGGAGACCGCCTTCAGCTGAACGACGCTCCCTACACGTCTCGTCTGAGCGCCGAAGATGCCGCGCGCGTCGAGGCTTCGGAGAAGGAGCCTTCTCTCTTCGATTTGATCGAGGGCTGGCTCGAGCGAACGCCCTTCCTCAACTTCGGCGATTTCGACTTCTGGCGGGAGTACCGGCGGGCGGTCGACGCCATGCTCGCCGCCGACCGCGCCTCGATCCGGAGCAACCCGACCCTGACGGAAGGCGAGAAAGCCAAGCAGCTGGCGGGAGTCGAGGCGACGGCGCGACGGTTCGCGGACCTCTTCGAGCCGGAGACCGGCGAGCCCGAACGCGTCGCCGCGTCGGGACGTCACCTGTCCCGGCGCGCGCTCCAGGCGGCGCTCCTCATCAATCTCTATCGGGACGAGCCGATCCTGCACCTGCCCTTCCGGCTGCTGGCGCTCCTCGCGGACATCGAAAGGAATTTCACGACCTGGCGCCAGCGCCACGCCCAGATGGCGATGCGCATGATCGGCACCCGCATCGGCACGGGCGGCACGTCGGGTCACGAATATCTCGACCGGGCGGCCGAGCGTCACAAGGTCTTCTCGGACCTCTCGGCTCTTTCGAGCTTCTTCATTCCCCGGTCGGCGCTTCCGAAACTTCCTCCCGAAGTGAGGAGCCGGATGGGATTCGAGTTCAAGTCTCCGCGATGATCTTCAGCTCGACCGAGATCGGAACCGGGAGCGCGACGACGCCGACGGTCGTCCTGGCGGGCCGGATCTCCGCGAAGAATTCTCCGTAGACCCGATTGAACACCGCGAAGTCGCGGTCGATGTTCGTCAGAAAGACCGTCACGTCGACCACCTTCTCGAGCGAGCTCCCGGCGTCCTCGAGAATCGCCTTCACGTTCTCGATGCACGCGCGCGTCTGCGCCTCGATGCCCTCGGGAATCTGCTCGGTCTCCCGATGTCGCGGGCCGATCCCGGAAAGGAAGAGCAGATTCCCGAGCCGGCGAGCGTGCGGATAGGGACCGAGAGGCCGCGGCGCGCGCGAGGACACGACGGCCGGGTTCTTCGGCGGCGATTTCACGCCGATATACTACTCAGGCTTGCGCGGCTTGACGCCGCGACCGAGGAACGCCATGGAATCGAAGGCGCTGAATTTCCAGCGGTGGATCGACGAGCACCGCAGCCTGCTCGAAGCCGCCGGTGGGCAACAAAAAGGTCTTCGAGCAGGACGATTTCATCGTCATGGTCGTCGGCGGGCCGAACGCCCGCAAGGATTACCACATCGACGAGGGACCCGAGTTCTTCTATCAGCTCGAAGGCGAGATGGTCCTGAAGACGATCCAGGGCGGGAAGGTCGTGGACGTCCCGATTCGCGCCGGCGAGATCTTTCTCCTTCCGGGGCGCGTTCCCCACTCGCCCCAGCGGATGCCGAACTCCGTGGGTCTCGTCATCGAGCGCAAGCGGCTCCCGCACGAAAAGGACGGGCTCCAGTGGTATTGCGACAAGTGCAATTCGCTGCTGTACGAGGAGTTCTTCACTCTCCATGACGTCGAGAAGGATTTCCCGCCCATCTTCGACCGGTTCTTCGCCGACGAGAAGAACCGCCGCTGCAAGAAGTGCGGCACGGTGATGCCCGCGCCGGCCCGCTGACTTGCTGAAGATCGACGTCCACACCCACATTCTTCCCGAGAGGCTGCCCGACTTCCGAAACCTGCCCGGAGGCGACCGGTTCGTTCGGATCGAGCATCAAAAAATCCGCAGCAGCGGCGCCTCCGGAAGTGCCCGGATGATCGTCAATGGCTCTCTGTTCCGCGAGATCGAGAGCAATTCCTGGAACATCGAGGCGCGGCTCCACGAATGCGACGCGGCGGGCGTCGACGTGCAGGTTCTCTCGACGGTGCCGGTCATGTTCAGCTACTGGGCGCAGCCGTCCCCTGCGCTCGATCTCGCGAGGTACCTCAACGACCACATCGCCGGAGTGGTGGCCGCGCACCCGGCGCGCTTCGCCGGTCTCGGAACGATTCCGATGCAGAGCCCCGACCTCGCGATTCGGGAGCTCGAGCGCTGCGTCCGGGACCTCGGGCTCGCCGGTGTCGAGATCGGCTCGAACGTCAACGGAGCGAATCTCGACAGCCCGGAGCTCTTTCCGGTGTTCGAGGCGGCCGCGACGCTCAACGCCGCCGTCTTCGTCCATCCGTGGGAGATGGCCGGCCGGGATCGGATGACGCGTTACTGGCTCCCCTGGCTCGTCGGGATGCCGGCGGAAACTTCGCTCGCGATCTGCTCGCTCATCTTCGGCGGCGTGCTCGAGAGGCTGCCGGCCCTGCGGATCGGATTCGCGCACGGCGGCGGCGCCTTTCCGGCGACGATCGGGCGCATCGCCCGCGGCTTCGAGGCGCGGCCCGATCTGTGCGCCGTTTCCAACGACGTTTCCCCGCGCGAATACCTGCGGCGGATCTACCTCGACTCGCTCGTGCACGATCCGCTGATGCTGCGCTACCTCGTGGAGTTGATGGGCCCCGATCGGATCGCCCTCGGCAGCGACTATCCCTTCCCGCTCGGCGAGCCTCGCCCGGGATCGCTGATCGATTCGTGCGGATTTCCGGAGAAGACCCGCGCGCGGCTGCTGCACGGCACGGCGCTCGAGTGGCTCGACCTTCCCGCGGCGCGCTTCGGCGGAGTCGCGTGAACGAGCCGAACGAGACGTTTCACCCCGGACGCGACTTCGCGGCCGCCCTGGATCGAGGCGACCCGCTCGGGCGATTCCGAGACGAATTCCACATTCCCCGGAGCGAAAACGGCGAGGAAGAAATCTATTTCGCCGGCAATTCGCTCGGGCTGCTCCCCAGGAGAGCCCGGAGGTACGTCGACGAGGAGCTGGAGAAATGGAAGCGGCTCGCCGTGAAGGCGCATTTCTCGGGGGAGAACCCATGGATGCCCTACCACGAGCTCCTCGCCGAGCCGACGGGGCGGCTCGTGGGCGCCTCGCCGAGCGAGGTCGTGACGATGAACTCGCTCACGGTCAACCTTCACCTGATGATGACGAGCTTCTACCGGCCGACGCGCGAGCGGCATCGGATTCTCCTCGAGGAGCATGCGTTCCCCTCCGACGACTACGCGCTCGAGTCGCAGGCCATCATCCACGGCTTCGACCCGGCGGAAGCGCTCGTGCGGCTGCGACCCGACTCGCACGAGGGAAAGCACACGATCGATACCGCGCATGTCGCCCGCGTCCTCGAGCGCGACGGCGAGTCGATCGCCCTGGTCCTGCTTCCGGGAGTCCAGTACTACACGGGCCAGGCGTTCGAGATCGAGGCGATCACGCGGCTCGCGCACGCGAAGGGATGCGTCGTCGGCTTCGACCTGGCGCACGCGGCGGGAAACCTGGTCCTGCGCCTCCACGAGTGGAACGTGGACTTCGCGGTGTGGTGCACGTACAAGTACATGAACTCGGGCCCGGGCTCGGTCGGCGGCTGCTTCGTCCACGAGCGGCACGGCTACGGCACGTCGCGGGATCTGCCGAGACTTGCCGGCTGGTGGGGCCACGACAAGGAATCGCGCTTCCGGATGGAGCCGGGATTCCGGCCGATCCCCGGCGCGGAGGGATGGCAGCTCTCGAACCCTCCGATCCTCTCGCTCGCAACAATTCGAGCTTCGCTCGACATATTCATGGAAGCGGGGGGAATGGAGCCGCTGCGGGAGAAATCGCTCCGCCTCACGGCCTACCTCGAATGGCTGCTGCAGCGGGAAATCGGCGATTCGGTCGAGATCCTCACCCCGGCGGATCCGCGACAGCGAGGATGCCAGCTCTCGCTTCGCGTGAAGTCGAAAGTCCCGGGAAGAGCAGTCCTCGAGAAGCTCGAAGCCTCCGGCGTCGTCTGCGACTGGCGCGAGCCGGACGTGATTCGCGTGGCGCCCGTCCCCCTCTACAACCGGTACGAGGAGGTCCACCGCTTCGTCAAGATTCTCCGGAACGCGCTGTGAGGATTGCCCCGCCGGACACCAATTTGTGATCGGCGGCCCCTGAAGTTCTAGGACTCGGAGGAGAAATGCTCGGACAGAAGAACGCTCTTGCCACGGTCGCGGTCAAGGACCTCGAAATCGCCCGTAAGTTCTACGAAAACAAGCTCGGCCTGAAGGTCGCCGGCCCGACGGGTCCGGAGGTGCTCACTTTCGAGAGCGGAACCTCGAAGATCCTCGTCTACAAGTCGCAGTTCGCGGGGACCAATCAGGCGACGGCGGTCACGTGGGTGGTCGGCGAAGATATCGACGCGATCGTGCGGGATCTCCAGGCGAAGGGTGTGGCATTCGAGAAATACGACTTCCCGGGCGTCACCCACGAGGGAGACGTGCACGTTTTCGGACCGATGCGCAACGCATGGTTCAAGGACCCGGATGGGAACATCTTGAGCGTCGTCAACGGCTAAGGGAGAGGAAACCGGCCAGGTTGGGCGGCATTCGACCTTTGGCCTCCTCGCCGGCGCGAATCCTGATCGCCGTCGATTTCGGCCGGTGTCGTTCGTCGTCCTGTCAGAGAGCGGGGTTGGGACCGCGAACGCGACCCGGCGATCTGCTCCTCGCAGAAACGAAAGGAGTTAGCAATGCGTTTCATGGTGATCCTCAAGGCGAACAAGGATTCCGAGACCGGCGCGCCGCTCAAGTGGGAGCTCATTGAGGCGATGGGTCGGTTCAACGAGGAGATGGTGAAGGCGGGCGTGATGCTGGCCGCCGAGGGCCTCCAGCCGAGCTCCAAGGGAGCCCGCGTCCGCTTCGACCACGGGAAACGGTCCGTGATCGACGGACCCTTCGCGGAGACCAAGGAGCTCGTCGGCGGATTCTGGCTGATCCAGGTCAAATCGAAGAGGAAGCGATCGAGTGGATGAAGCGTTGCCGCCCCGTACGGCGACGACGAGGTGTCCGAGATCGAGATCCGGCAGGTCTACGAGATGTCGGACTTACCGGCGGCAGACGTGCGTACTCGCCGATGCTGTAGCCGCGAGCAGAGGATGCACGACGGCTCGCGGCGCAGGCGGCGAAGCGCAGTTCGAACTGTTCGGTGTCGGAATCGAGCACTCCTCGGTGAAGGTTCCCGTGCTCCTGGTGAAACCGTTCACCCGCCCGGGATACGTCTTTGATCTCGGCGACCCGGTACGCCTTCCGAACCCCTGCCTCACTCCCAAGGCGAGAGGGGGAAGGCAGCTTCAGGTTCGGTGTAGCCTCCGAGCACTCCTGTGAGAACACCCCGCGACACCCCGGAGATCACGCTCGTCGGCGCCGGTCTCGCCGGCTCGCTTCTGGCGATCTTTCTCGCCCGGCGCGGGTACCGCGTGACGCTCCTCGAGCGCCGCCTCGATCCCCGGAAGACGGCGGCGCCGACATCCGCCGGGCGCTCGATCAACCTGGCGCTCGCCAATCGCGGCATCTCGGCGCTCGAAGAGGTCGGCGTGATGGAGAGCCTCCGGTCCGAGCTCATTCCGATGGCCGGGAGGATGCTTCACGACGAGGAAGGACGGCTCAAGCTCGTTCCCTACGGCAACAAGCCGCATGAGGTCATCTACTCGGTTTCGCGCGCGGGCTTGAACGCGCTGCTGCTGGACGCCGCCGAGGCGACCGGAAGAGTCTCCATCCGCTTCGGAGAGACGGTTGGCGGCGTCGATTTCGCGAACCGGAAGGTGCTGCCGCAAGCAACTCCCTACGACGTCCTCATCGGGACGGATGGAAGCGCCTCGGCGGTTCGCGCCGCGATCCTGGAACGCACCGGCGGACGGCTCGACGAGGAGCCGCTCGGCCACGGATACAAGGAGCTGACGATTCCCGCGGCGGCCGGAGGCGGCGGCGGAAGCCAATGGCGGATGGAGAAGAACGCCCTGCACATCTGGCCGCGAGGCGAATACATGCTGATCGCGCTGCCCAACGTCGACGGCAGTTTCACCGCGACCCTGTTTCTGCCGAATCAGGGAGAAGAGAGCTTCCAGGCCCTGACGACTCCCCACGCCGTTCACGCGCTCTTCGAACGCCGATTCGCCGACGCGATTCCGCTCATGCCGCGGCTGACCGAGGACTTCTTCGGAAATCCCACCGGGCATCTGGAGACGATCCGCTGCGAGCCCTGGTCGTTCGAGGACCAGGCGCTCGTCCTGGGCGATGCGGCGCACGCGATCGTTCCCTTTCACGGGCAGGGCATGAACGCGGCGTTCGAAGATTGCAGCGCCTTCGATCAGAGTCTCCGAGATCCGGATCGCCCTTGGAACGAGGTCTTCGCGGAATTCGAAAAGCGCCGCCGGCCCAATACCGACGCGATCGCCGACATGGCCCTGGAGAACTACGTCGAGATGCGGTCGACCGTCCGGGAGCCGAAGTTTCAGTTGAAGAAGGATCTGTCCTTCCGTCTCGAGGAGAGGCATCCCGGCCGGTTCATCCCCCGCTATTCGATGGTGATGTTCCACACGATTCCCTACGCCGAGGCCAAGCGGCGGGGAGCCATTCAGGAGGGAATTCTCGACGAGCTGACGAGCAAGGCGGCGAGCGTCGACGAGGTCGATCTCGCGCGCGCCGACCGGCTCATCGCCGAGCGGTTGGAAAAGGCGGGCGGGGACGAGCCCCGCCCCTACGATTCCTGACGCAACGTCGTAGGGGCGGCCCTCGCGGCCGCCCGTCGAGCTGTCATCCGGACGGACCGCCTCTGACCCCCGTGATATGCTGTAAGCCTCCGATCCCCCCCGACGGCCCAGTCAGCTCCTCATGACCGCCCGTCGCCGGTCTTCGGCGAGAAAAGCGAGTCGTCATGAATTCTTTGCGGACGTGGAGATGTCGCGACTGCGGCCGGTCCACCCAGGCCGAGGTCGAGCACGACGGAAGCGCGAAGTGCTCCTTCTGCGGGCGCGTCATGCGGATCCAGCCGAGCCGCAAACGCGGAGGCGAGACGCCCAACCAGTTGCCAAGTCTCCGGAAGGCCGCCGAGAAGTGAAGTCGATCCTGCCCGTCGAACCGGCCGAAGACTCGATCCGAGGCGAAGCCCTCGATCGACTGAGGGCCCGCTACGGCGAGGCGCGCAAGCTCATGTCCCCGACTGGCGACTGCGTGAATCTCGACTGGATTCTCGGCGCGATGACCGGCGCCGACCAGCGCTCCGAAGATCTGAACCGCAAGATGATGATCCTGCTCTCTCTCTGGCTCGAGGATCTGGCCGTCGAGCTCGAGCGCGGGACTGCGAAGGGACTCTCCGGACCGGTGAGCGAATCGGCGACGGCAGCCCATCGCGCCTGCGAGACCGTGGCCGCGAGCCTTCGCCAGGCGACGACGGCATTCGTGGCGATTTCGCGAAGTGCGGGCTGACGTGATGGCCGCCCCGCAACCCCAATCGGTCGCCATCCTGCTGAGCCGCCTTCCGAGGATCCAGAACACGCCGGGGCTGATCCTCTTGAGGGTGGATGCCTCGGGAGGAACCTCCCCGCCGACGACGATCGGCAGCCTGACCGACGCCGCACTTCGCGGCCGGCTCGCCCACTTCGACCAGCATTCCGCCAATGAGCTCGCCGCCGTCCGGCACGCGCTGGCGAACGACTCCGGTGAGGCGACGGTGTACGAGCGCTGGTTCGGCGTCGAAAACTGTCTCCAGTTCTGGCACGGGTTCACCGGTTCCCGGATCCGGATCGTCGCGTTGACTTGCGAAGGCTGCGGAAAAACGAGCCGGCAAAACATCGGCGGAACCGTCGGAGAGACGCTGGCTTTCCTCTGCGCCTGCGGCCGGCCGGCGCACACGACCGTCCCCAAGACGGTCGACGCCTAGGGTCAGTCCGCTCTCTCGAGCGGCTCTCCCTCGCTGCCCACGGCTACTCCTTCCGCCGCACGAATCGCCCATCGCTCTTCACCGTCCACGTCTTTCCGCCGTCGGCGGACGTCGAGTAGATGTGGCGGATCGTGTCCGGCGCCACGTTCTCCAGGACGTTCTTCGCGAGGAGCCGCTTCCCGTCGGCGTCGAGAATCCAGCCCTCGAATCGCATCGCGCCGTCCCGGTACGAGCCCTCGAAGTCGTTTGACCGGTTGTCGTCGCCGTTCCACACCATGCGCCACACTCGCCGGTTGACGTCGTAGAAGGACATGCTCATGCCTCGGGACTTCGCGCCCTCCCACCGCTCGACGATCACGCAGCCTTCGTACTCGCGCGTGTTGTGCAGGCGTCCTCCGACCGGCCCGGCCGGCTCGTTCCACGGCGTCGCGTCGAAGTCGCCGACCCAGAAGTCGAACGTGTGGACGGCGCGGCACGGATAACGCGCGTCGTCGGCCGCCGACTTTGCCGTCTGCGCGGCGAGCAACGGCGCGCAAGCGATCGCGCAAAATGCTGACAGGATTCTCGAGAATCGGATTCGTTTCATGCCGCACTCTCCTGCGCCTGCGTCGTCCGGAAGATCGCGGGACCGACGAAGAGGCTTACGGGAGGCGACTCCGCGAGTTGCAAGGTTCGCGTACGCCTCGGCAGGCCTCGAGCCGAAAGACGGCATCCCCGGCGAGAGAGCTCGGGATCCCTCGTCGCGGAGTCCTCGGGATGACAGCGACGAGACGGGCGGGGACAAGCCCCGCACCTACGATGTCGGTGTAGGGGCGGCCCTCGCGGCCGCCCTTCTCATTTCTACGAGACTCGACGGATCCCTCAGATCCCCGTGTACCAGGACCAGCCGGCCTGGATGTTGCCCTTCTCGCCGCCGTCCTCGAACTTGTCCGCGACCGTGATGCTGCGCAGGAACTTCATGCTCTTGTAGCCCATCTGCCGCTCCACGCGCAGCCGAACGGGAGCGCCGTGCGGAATCGGCAGGTCGCGGCCGTTCATCCCGTAGGCCAGGATCGTCTGCGGGTGCCGCGCGTCGAGCATGTCGATGCTGTCGATCCAACCGTCGTACGCGGTGAAGAGCACGAAGCGCGCGGTCGCCAGAACGCCCGCCGCGTCGAGCACGGCCGAGAGCGGAACGCCCGTCCACTGGCCAATCGCGCTCCACCCTTCCTCGCACGAGTGCCGCGTGATCTGCGTCCGCGACGGGAACTGCTTCAGCTCGGCCAGCGAAAACTCCCGCGGCCTTGCGACGCGGCCTCCGACCGGCAAACGCCAGTCCGAAAACGCGCCCTCCTTCAGGCGGCGGTACGCATCGCCAAACTCCGCCTTCTTGTTGGCGCCGGGATCGGTGGTGCCCGTCGCCGGAAATGACGTGAGGTCCTCGGGCCGGTATTCCTTCACGAGCGCGCGATCCGACAGGAGCGCCTTCTGCATGCCGTACGTGAAGGTGTCGCCCGCGCGCAGGACGTTGCCGCAGGTGGGCGGCAGGATCTTCGGGAAGCGGCGCGCGACGATCACGCCGCCGACCGCCACCGCCCCCGCGACGAGGGCCCCCCGCCGCGTGACGAGGCCGCGTGTCGCCTTCTCTTTCTCCTTCATGTCATCTCCCCAGGGTCATGGCCCGGATCTGGCGCCGGAAGCCGGACCGGACGACCATCACGACGTGCACGATCACGAACAACAGCAGCACCGCCGAAGTGAAGAAGTGGATCGTCCGCGCGGACTGAATGCCGCCGAAGAAGTCGAGCAGGAACGGGAACGCGGCGGTCACCGCGGGCGACATCGTCAGCCCGGTCGCCACCATGAGCGGAGCCGCGACGAAGATCACGAGGGAGTACGCGCATTTCTGGAGCAGGCCGTAGCGGGGCCCGCCGGACGCCGCGGGGATCCGGAGGCGCAGATGGGCGACCAGTTCGCGCCAGACCGGGCGCGGCGCGAGCTCCCGCACACGGGGCCAGATGTGGGAGCGGAAGTGGCCGCTGAGCAGTCCGAGCAGGAGATAGAGAAGGCCGGGCAGCACCAGAAACCACGCGGCGAGAAAGTGGAGGCTTCGACCCCAGCCGTTCTCGTTGAAGATGTCGTAGGTTCGGTTGGCGCTCACGGGCCCGGACGCGCTCTCGGTCAGCGGAACGGGCTTGTCGTAGCCGCCGTGCTTGTAGTTCCGGCTGATCGGCAGCTCGAGCAGCGCCGGCGTCAGGTCATTGCCCGCCTTTCCCCAGTAGAGCCGCGGATGGACCATGAGGATCTCGAAACCGCTGAACGCGAGCATCAGAACGCTCAGCGTGATGATCCCGTGGGAGAGACGGACCCAGCGCGCGTGCCCTTCGCCGCGAGGCGATCCGGGCTGATCGGGACCTTCGGCCATGCCGCGAACCCTCCGAGAGTGAATGGTTCAGCGTACCACCGCGGCGTAGGGGCGGCCCTTGCGGCCGCCCGGATATGACGGGCGGGGACGAGCCCCGCCGCTACGAAATCTACGGTCCGTAGAGCTGCAAGCCGAACCCGTTCGCGATGAACTTCGCCATCGCGTCCCGGGTCACCGTCGCGGTCGGGCAGTACTCCGTGGCCGTGCACCCGTTGAGCACGCCGGTGGCCCAGAGGTAGTGGATGTGCTTGCAGAACGGCTGGGACACGGGCACGTCGGTGAAGTGCGTGTTCGGCGTGCCGGCGTCGCACGAGTAAGAGAAGCCGGTCTTCGGGTCCGGCCCGTAGGTCAGCGGCACCGCCGCGGCGCCCTTCGGCGCGAAGATCGCCTTGGCGACGAAGGCGGCCATCGCGTCTCGCGTGATGGATTGGGTCGGGCAGTACAGGCCGGTGTTGCAGCCGAGCGTGACGTTCTGCCGGGCGAGATAGTGCACGTGCTTGCACGCCGGAGCCGTCGGCGGCGACGTCGGTGAAGAGGGAGTGCCCGCCGTTGATGCAGTTGTAGCTCTGCCCACCGACAAACCCCGCCGTCGGGACGAGCGGCCCCGTCCCGGCGATCGCCTTCGCGATGAAGATCGCCATCTGGTCGCGCGGCACGACGTCGCCCGGACAATAGGCCGTCGCCGTGCACCCGGTCGTGATTCCGAAGTGCAGCATGGTCTCGATCTTCGCGTAGAAGGGCTGGGACCGCGGCACGTCCGAAAAGCTGCCGCCCACATGGAGCGTCCAGATCTGAGAGCCGTTGACGTCGAGATCCTCCTGGAACGTCGCGTCCCAGTGCGTCGCGGGACGGCTCGCCGGCGCGTCCACGGTCATGCGGTAGCAGTCGTGCGCCGTCGACGCGTCGTAACAGTTGGCCGTCGCGCCTTTCGGAATGGAGCCGTAGTCCGCGGTCGTGTTGTTGATGTGGTACAGCGCCCCGCCCGGTCCCGTGAAGGCGCTCGCCGTTCCGGTGCGGGAAAACGCGTTTCCGCCGACGTTCTGCCAGGCCGGCTCGACGCGCACGGCCTCGCCGGGCTCGAGCACTCCGTTCACGTCGGACGTCGTTCCGGAGGAGCTGTGCGCGTCCACCCGCATGGGGCGCGGCAGAGGATCGGTGCGCTGTCGAACGACGCCGCGGCCGCCTCCGTCCGTCAGGTGTGGCCAGGTCACGACGTAGGCGTCGGTCCCTCCGGAAGAGACGCCCACGTAGCCGTAGACGGTGCCCGTCGTGGACGTGTTGACGGCGAATTCGGACCCGACCTTTGCACCCGTGCGGTCGAATTTCTGGCCCGCGATGCTGATATCGGGGTAGCCGTTGTACCAGGTCACGACGAAACCGCCCCGCGTGTCCATCGCGACGGAGAACCCGTACTGATACCCCGTCGTGTACGTGTTCACCTGAAACTCCGATCCCACCTTCTCTGCAGACGCGTCGAAGCGCTGGCCGAAGATGCCGTATTTGTCGCCATCTTCCCCGCTGTGGTCCCCCCAGACGACGATGAAGTCTCCGTGCTTCCCCATCGCCACGTGGGGCAGGCGTTGATCGCCGGTGGTATGGGTGTTGACGTGAAAAGCGGCTCCAACTTTCGCGCCGGAGGCGTCGAACCGTTGTCCGGAGATCCCGAATCCGGCGAGGTCCTTGTAATCCTCCCAGACGACGACGAAGTCACCGGACTCGTCCATCGCGACCGACGGAGATGACGCGAACGACGTGCCGTCGCTGACCTGAAGCTCCGAACCGACGGCCGAACCCAGATTGGGCCCGAATCGCTGGCCGAAGATTCCCTGGTGGTCTGACGGATAGTCGCTGCTCCAGACGACGACGAAGCTCGAGTCGGCGCCCATCGCAACGGACGGGACGTACTGCCCGCCCGTCGTGTAGGTGTTGACGATGAACTCCGGTCCGTCGTTGCCCCCGTGGAGGAACTTTCTCGCGACGATTCCATAGTACGAGTAATCCTGCTTGCTCTGCCAGGTCACGACGAAATTGCCGTCGTTTCCAGCTGCGACACTGATCTGCGCCTGGTCGCCCGTCGTGTAGTGCGTTGACCGCGATCTCCGATCCGCTCTTCCCGCCGGTGGCGTCGTAGAGCTGGGCGAAGACGCCGTGCGCCGAGCCGTCCTGATCCCGGCTCTGCCAGGCAATGATGAACTGGCCGTCCGGCGCAACGGCGACCACGGGAAGATCCTGGTCGCCCGTTGTGTAGGTGTTGACCTGGAACTCTCCTCCGAAGGGCGGTGCTTGAGCGAGCAGCCTGGAGGCGAGCGGGACGACCGAAAGAAGCAACGCGAGACGCAGAAATCGCGGCATCGCTGTCCTCCGGGGATCGCTACGAGGGTAACACGACGGCGTAGGGGCGGCCCTCGCGGCCGCCCGCTTCATTTCGGGCGGGGGCGAGCCCCGCCTCTACGAATCCCTTCGATTGCCCGCGCCGTAGGGGCGGCCCTCGCGGCCGCCCGGACGTCCGCCCGTCTACCGGTAGGCGTCCTTTCGGTGATCCGCCGCCGTCAAGAAGACGATCCGCTCCTCGTCCGCAATCTCGAAGAAGATCCGCCAGGCTCCGACCCGCAAGCGCCACGTCGGCGGCTCCCAATCCTTCAACCGAGCCACCGACGGCGCGGCGCGCGGCGCGCTTCGAAGAACCGGATAGACGCGAGTCTCCAAGGTTGAGCGGATGCGCCGCGCGGCGTCGGGACCGAGCCGCTCCAGATCCCGCTGAAATGTTTTCGTTTCGAAGATCCGATACGTTTCGCTCAGACGAACCGACCCCGCTTCGCGGCGGCATCCCGGCTTCCGCTCTTCAAGCGGCGAACGAGCGCGGGCTTCGATCGAATCTCCGCCATCTCGTCCGGCGCGACGAAGATCTCGGCCACGGCCCTTTGCAGGGCGGCCGTCTCGATGAAGTTCGAGACGGATCGGTTCTCCGCCGACGCGGCCTCTTCGATGAGCCGGTAACTCGCCTCGTCGATCCGCACCGTCAGGGTCTTTGGCATTGCATCACTCCGATGGCATTCTAACATCATTGTGAGTCACTTCTGGCCGATCGGAGGGCCCGTCAGGCGGAGCCCGTCTTCATTGGGCGGCGGGGACAAGCCCCGCCCCCTACGATTCCTGACGTCGTAGGGGCGGCCCTGGCGGCCGCCCGTTACGCGGTCACCCAGAATTGTCCACCCTCTGCAGCCCGTACCGCATGATCGACGCATGCGGTCCGCCCTTCACGCGCTCGAGGCCGTACACCTCGCCCTCCGGACCGCGTGACGCCGACTGCACGCGCGCGATCTCCATACGATCCGCGTCGTCCAGCGTCATCGCGCAGGCTTTCCGGATCTGGTCGAGGTGACGCGCATGCCGCGCGCCGACGATCACGCCCGAGACGCCGGGCTGATCGAGCACCCACCGGATGGCCACGGCGCCAATCGTCGCCTGGTGACGCGAGGCGATCCGGCCGAGCGCGGCGAGCAACTCCTGGAAGCGATCCCATCCCCCGAACTCGTCGATGATCAGCCGATACTTGACGAGCGATCGGTTCTCGAGCGGCGGAGACGGATCCGGCGCGCCGAGCCATCGATCCGAGAAGAACCCGCCGGCCACGGCGCCGTAGCAGAGCAGTCCGATGCCGTTTCCGGCGCACTGTGCGGCGACACCCGCGGCCGGCCTGCGGTCGAGCACCGAATACTGCACCTGATGCGAGGTGATCGCCGCGCCGCCCGCGACGATCTCCGACAGGCGCTGCCGATCGAAGTTCGTCAGACCGACGTGGCGGATCTTCCCGGCCCGCCGCAGCTCGTCGAGCCACACGGCCGCTTCGACGTAGCCGGGAACGTCGTAGTCCCACCAGTGCAGCTGCACGAGGTCGAGGCGCTCCACGCCGAGGCGCGCGAGCGATCGGTCCACGCCCCGCACGACGTCGGCTCGCGAGTGCGCCGGCAATCGATCGAGATCGGGGACGTATTTCGTGTGGACCTGGACTCCGGCGGCGGCAGCGGCGCCGGCGCTCCCCTTTCGCCGCTTCAACCACCCGCCGATCAGCGTTTCGACGCCGGTGTAGATGTCCGCGCAATCGAACGTCGTGACGCCCGCCTCGACGAACCGATCCATGTCGTCCAGGGCGGCCGCCTCGTCGACGGGCCCGTGACCGCCGGCCAGCTGCCAGCCGCCCTTCAGCACGCGGGAGATCGTGTAGCCGGGCGCGAGCTCGACGCGCGGAATCGTGTTCATCGGAACACGAACCGCTTCAGCCGAGCGGAACGGCCGTGACGTCGCGATGCCGGAACGTCCGCGTCCCGAGACGCGAGATGCGGAACCGCGCGCCGCAGTTGGGATCGGGACACGCGACCTCGGCGTCCGTCGTCATCCAGTCGTGCGGATGCGTGACCCGCTGCTTCGCCGGCAGCAGCGGCAGCAGCGCCGCCAGCGCGTAGATGGAGAACGACTGGCCCGGTGGCAGCGAGAGGTTCTCGCCACGCAGCTCGAACGAATCGCCGGCGTGGTGCCCGCAGACGAACGGCCGAGCCGTCGCGACGACTTCCACGCGCAGATCGTAAAGGTCGAACGAATCGTCACGGTCGTCCATGGCAGTCCTCGCGCGCAGTACTATAGCCGCGCTCCGCGACCTGCCCCGACATGAACGCTCCCATCGCATGACGCTCGTCCGGGCTCTGATCGGCGCGCTCGCCGCGGGCGGCGCGTTCTTTCTCGTCCGCTGGATCCTCGAAGCGCGGGAGATCTCTTCGGAACGCGGCGCGGCGACGGAGAAGCCAGGGCCGGCGCCGCGCGATCTCGTCATCGGCTTCGTCACCAACTTCTTCGACACGCTCGGCATCGGTTCGTTCGCGACGACGACCGCGGCATTTCGCCTGTTCCGCCTCGTGCCCGACGAGCTGATTCCCGGCACCATCATCGTCGGCGACGGGCTTCCGGTCCTGATGCAGGCCGTGCTGTTCATCGGCGTGGTCGAGGTCGATCCGCTGCAGATGACGGCGCTGATTGCCGTCTGCGTGGCGGGCGGGTGGATCGGAACCGGAGTCGTGACCAGGCTTTCGCGGCGCGCGATTCAACTCGGCATCGGCACGGCGCTGGTCGTGGCGGCCGTCTTCATGGCCGCCGGCTTGCTCGGTTGGATGCCGGCCGGCGGGGCCGGCGGTACCGCCCGCGCCCTGACGCCGTCGGCCTTCGTCCTCGCGCTCGCGGTCAATTTCCTGCTCGGCGCGCTTCTGCCGCTCGGGATCGGCAACTACGCGCCGAGCCTCGTGATGTTCAGTCTGCTCGGCATGGATCCCCGGGCGGCGTTTCCGATCATGATGGGCTCCGGCGCCTTCGTCGCGACCGTCGCCGGCGTTCGATTCCTCTCCGCGCGGCGCTTCCACCAGCGGATGGCGCTCGGACTGACGCTCGGCGGCATTCCCGGCGTGATCGTCGCCGTGTGGCTCGTCAAGTCCCTTCCGCTCGGCGCGCTGCGCGCGCTGGTTCTCGCCGTCGTCGTGTACGTGTCCGTGACACTGCTGCGATCGGGGATGGGGCGCCGCGCCGACGTCCCGGACAGCAAATCAGGACTGGCTCCGTGACCCTGTCCCCTGCGAAATCAGAAATCAGATCTGACCGGTTCCTTCGCCACCGCCCGACCCTGGAAGAACCAGCCGAATCCCAGGATCGCGTTGCCGGCGACGCCGCCCCAGGTCACGCCGAACGCGGCGCTCAGGATCGGGATGAGGAAAAAGCCGGCGATCACGGCGATTGCCGGCCGGCGCCCCGGTTTCCAGGCTCGCAGCGTCGAAACCTCGAGCACGATCCAACCGATCGAAAACAACGTGATCGGTATGAGCGCGCCGAGGTCGTACATTGAAAAGCCCTTCGCGGTTTCGAGCGTCCGAACAGCCGCCGGAGCCCGCAGAGCGAGCTCGCGGATCAGGAACACGTTGATCCACTCCCACGCCAGAAGAAGCGCGCTCCCGAGCAACGCCATAACGAACGCGATCCCTCCGAAAACGCCCGCGCGCTCCGACTGTGCGCTGTAGAGCCCGATCGTGCCGAGCAAGAGCAGCGCGGCGACCAGGATCGCGAGGCTCTGCCGGTAGAGAAATATCGTCGACGCGGCCGTCTGCTCGAGAGGAGCCTTCGCGACCATCAGAGGTGTCAGTGTGGCGTTGAGCAGGAAGGTCAACAGCCCGCCCGCCGCGAGAGCCCTTCCGCACCAGCGGACCAATCCCGGCCGAGCCATTCTGATGAGTTGTTTCCTGCGAGAAGTTACGCAACTCGAGCAGGAAGGTTGCGGCAAGGCACATCATATCGGGCGGGGACAAGCCCCGCCCCTACGGACTACTCTCGATCTGTACGCTTCCGCTCGTAGGGGTGGCCCTCGCGGCCGCCCACCTCATATCGGGCAGGGACACACCGAGCGTTCGAAGAGCGTGACGCACCAAGCGGCTTCTGAGCCGCGATAAGCGACGGGTTCGCCCGTCGCTGCCCGCCGGGTTCGCGGCGCTCACCCCCCGCCCCACGGACCATTTCGATTGCCCACGGCGTACGGGCGGCTCTCGTGGCCGCCTCCCTATCCCCTCGCCTCTGTCTTCGCGCAGAGGGCCAGGGTGAGGGGTCCGGGTCTCCTCCGAGTCAGTTGAAATCAGCAAATCCACGCGGACACGATTCGCCGCGTGGCTGTCGAGCCGGCGATATGATTTCTCTCTGCTCCTATGCCCGTTTCAGCTGGTACGCGGCTTGGCTCGTACGAGATCCTGAGCTCGCTGGGGACCGGCGGAATGGGCGAAGTGTACCGAGCCAGGGACGCGCGCCTTCAGCGCGAGGTCGCCGTGAAAGTCCTGCCGGCCGAACTGTCTTCCAACGCGGAGCGCCTGAGGCGCTTCGAGACGGAGGCACGCCTGGCTTCCGCCCTGAACCATCCGAACATCGTAACCATCTACGAGGTCGGGCGAAGCGATTCCACCTCTTTCATCGTCATGGAGCTCGTGCACGGGAAACCGCTTCGGGAGTTGCTCTACGTCGGCGCTCTTCCCCTGCGCAAGCTGCTTTCGATTGCCGCACAGGTCGCCGATGGACTGGCGAAGGCCCATGCCTCGGGCATCGTTCATCGGGATCTGAAACCCGAAAACGTCATGGTCACGGGCGACGGCATCGTCAAGATCTTGGATTTCGGTCTGGCGACGTCAGCGCATTCGGATCGGAACAGAGGACTGGCGCCGCAAGCCGCGACGATCACCGGGGGGACCGAACCCGGAGCCGTCATGGGGACGGTGGGGTACATGTCACCCGAGCAGGCGACAGGTCGACGGATGGATTTCCAGTCCGATCAGTTCTCCCTTGGCTCGATCCTCTACGAAATGGCGACCGGCTTGCGGCCATTCGATCGGCCCACGAAGCCGGAAACCCTCGCAGCCATCATTCGGGACGACCCGGAGCCGATCTCGTCGCATAACTCCAAAATCCCTCTGCCTCTGCGCTGGATCGTCGAGCGATGTCTCACCAAGGACCCGCAATTCCGCTATGCGGCGACGGAGGATCTGGCGCGAGACCTCGCGACTCTGCGCGACCACGCTTCCGACGTGTCAGGCGAAGTCAGCCATGCGCTCCATGGTCCGCGACACTCGACGAGACCAGGATCGATCGGCCTGGCGGCCGCGCTCCTGGCCATGCTGGCGGGGATCTACTTGCTCGGCCGCCGGGTCGAGCGGTCGCACACGGCTTCGCCGCGCTTTCAACAGCTGACGTTTCGGAGCGCCGGCATCTCGACGGCGCGGTTTGCGCCGGACGGCAGGACGGTCGTGTACACCGCGCAGTGGGAGGGCAAACCTCCCGAACTCTTCGCCGCGCGCTCCGATAGCCCCGAGACGCGTTCGCTCGGACTCTCCGGGGCGGAGATTCTCTCCATCTCCTCCGCAGGCCAGATGGCGCTGCTACTCGCGCCGCGATTCGGCTCGATCTTTCATGCTCCGCACTCGGACCTACCGGCCGACCCGAGTCGGCTCCGCGGGATGCTCGCCGAGGCGCCGCTCGCCGGCGGCGCACCCCGAGAGATCCTCGAAGAGACCTACCTCGCGGACTGGAGCGCGGACGGCAAGTCACTCGCTGTCTTGCACTACGTCGGAGGCAAGAACCGGATCGAATTTCCTGTGGGCCGGCCGCTCTACGAGCTCAATGAGGTCCTGTATCCCCGGATCGCAATTTCGCCGTCGGGCGATCGGATTGCGTTCGCGTACCGACTCAATCTCTTCGTGATCGAGCCCGGCGCGCGAGTCCGCGATCTCCATGAGCGCGCCCTGGAGGTCGCCTGGTCCCACGCAACGAATGAGATCTGGTTCAACTCGGTGGCCGGCGGAGCCACCGATCTTTTCGCCCTCATCCCCGGTGGAACGAAGCGGCGAGTGACGACGCTGCCGGGAGACTTCGTGCTCCACGATGTCTCTGCGGACGGTCGGGTGCTGCTGGGGCGCCTCTCGGAGAGCTCCCAGATCCTGGGAGACTTTCCGGGCGAGACTCGCCCGCGCAATCTGTCCCACCTCGACCGCTCCGTGGCCGCCGGTCTCACCCCGAGCGGCGACACGCTTCTCTTCAACGAGATCGGACAGGGCAGCCGGTCCGTGTATCTGCGACGGACCGATGGCTCGCCGGCGGAGAAGCTGGCCGATGGCTACGCATGGGCGCTCTCGCCGGACGGAAAGTTTGTGCTCGCCAACGCCCGTCCGGATCCTCGAATCCTTCTCATTCCAACCGGGCCCGGAACGCCAAGAGCCATCGAGACGGGCGAGCTGAGCTACGGAGGACGGATGGGGTTCTTCCCGGACGGCCAGAGGATCTGGTTCATGGCGGAGGACCGTGCGCACGGCCGCCGTGCCTGGGTGCAGGACCTCAGCGGGGGGAAGCCCCGCGCGGTCACGCCTCACGGGGTCGGAGGGCGTATTGCTGTCGGGAGATGGCCGCTTTCTCTGCGCCCGCGCGGTCGACGGCAACTGGAACCTCTATTCCACAGACACGACGGAAGTCCGCAAGGTCGTTGGCCTTCTCCCCGGTGAGGAACCGATCCAGTGGACCGCGAGCGAAGAGCTCTATGTCCGCGGGGCGGACGAGTTGCGCCCGGGCGACTCCTACATGACGACGCGTATTTACCGTCTCAACCCCCATACCGGAAGCCGCGAGCTTTGGAAGGAAATACAGCCCATCAACCCCTTGTCGGGCGGAGCCATCGGCGCAGTCTTCTTCTCGGCGGACGGAAAGACCTGCATCTACACACACCACACCTATTCATCCGAGCTCTTCTCGGTGGACGGGCTGAAGTGAGCGACTAACTCCCGGCGGCCGTGGCGGTCGAGGCCGTCTCCTTGAAGATGCGGAAAACCACGGACGCCGGTCCGATCCTGATCGGATCTTCGTCGGCAAGCTTCCTGGAGCCCTTGATTCTCGTCCCGCGCAGGTACGTTCCGTTCTTGCTGTGGAGATCTTCGAGCACCGCACCCGTGCCGTCGATCACGATTCGCGCGTGCCGGCGCGACACGAGGGCATCGTCGATCCAGACGATCGACTCTTCATCTCGTCCCAGCAGGTTTTCGCCGGGACCGAGGGCAATCTCGCGGCCTCCCCAGATGAGCCGGTAAATCAACTTCTCGCCGCCCACGGCAAAGGCGCCTTCCCGGATTTCCCGCGCGCTTCCGCTGAAAGCATAACCATAGCCATGAACGGTCCGCACGAATCGAGCTCGTCGGGCGCGGTCCCCGATTGCCGACCGGACCTCGACGAGAAGGCTCGCGAGCGAGCCATCCGAAACGAACGTGCCGGGCCAGAGACGTTCGTGGATCTCGCTCTTCGAAAGTGCTTTGGGTCGCCTTTCCAGAATCACCTCGAGGAACCGAAAAGCCTTGGGCGAGAGATGAACGTCCTTGCTCGGACAGAGAGTTGACGCGTCTGAGTCAAGCACGTATCCCGAATTGAACCCGCATTGGCGCTCCCAGAAAAGCTCAAGAAACTTCTAGCGTTTCGCCAACGACTTCCCGGACCTTGCGGCGACATCCTGATTATCGCGCAAGGAGGAAATCATGAAGAACGCCAAATGCAATCGCCTCGGCCGTCTTGCTCGGAGAGATCTCGCGCCCCGGATTCTTTCGGCTGGCCTGCTTCTCGTTTGTACGTCGGTTCGCGCCGCCAACCTTCATGTTCCCGCCGACTACCCGACAATCGCGAGGCCGTCGCGGCGGAGTACGCGAGGACCGACGGCTCGACCACGATCCTGATCGCACCGGGCGTGTACGCCGAGTCGGGGATCGTGCTCGACGTCTCGAATCTCACCCTCGCGGGCACGGTGCCGCTCCAGCGAGGTGCCGACGGATTCCCCCTCGATTCGGATTCGCAGCCGGCCGTGGCCATCGTACGGAAGAGTCTCCCGGTAAACGGCTTCATGTTTCAGGTGCGGGCGACGAATGTGAGCATCACCGGACTCGTCCTCGACGTCCTCGAACCCATCCCGCCACCGCCACAACCGGGACAGGGTGGCATCGCGCTCTACGTCGACGGAGCCCTTTCGCCGTCGGACGGCTTCTCTATCGAGGGAAACATCGTCCAGGGAGAGGGATTCGGACAAGGGATCAATTCGCGCATGGCCAGCGGCACGATCCAGGGAAACCGCCTCACTTCCCTGATGAGCGGCAGCGCCGTCTTCGGCGGCCGGCCCGACCAGGCCACGTCGGTCGTCTTCGGAGGCAACCTGGTCATCGGCAATACCAACGTCGGGGCGGCCTTCCAGGGTGGCACGGGCTCGAAGAACCCCCCGAGAGTTTCGTCCGCGGACGGGCCGGGGAGCCTCTTCGTCTGCGTGTCCGACAACCAGTTTCGCAGGAACGGTTCGGACCAGGAGAATTTCGCCAACCTGGGCCTTTCTTTCGTCGTCAACGACGATTCTCGCAGCGACACGACTCAGGCTGCGAGGATCGAAGCGTCCGTCCATGACAACTACTTCATCGAGAACCGATTCTGGGGCGTCTCCGTCGCGCAGCGCATCTCGCCGAACGCCCCTGTCGTAGGGTACGAGTTCGATGGAACTTTCGAACGAAACCACTACTGCGGCAACGGGCTCAACGAGGCAATCTTCGATTTTCGACAGGTCACGACCACTCTGGGCGGCGGCACGCAGCAGTTCCGCTACGGTCGGGGCTCGACCTACGTCATCCATGCCGAGAACGATCCTTTGGCGTCGATCGTCTACGATCGGGACCATCCGGCGAACGACCCGGATTCGCACACGAACGAGCCGCCGGGTACCCAGCTGTGGAATACGCTGATGTTCAACGGCTCGACCGTTGCGACGGCGCCCTTGCCCGTGCTTCAAAGGACGATGCCGGTCGTGGGCTGCTACTTCTTGCGCGGTAACGGCCCGGACGCCAACCCTTCCGATCTTTTCTTGGGCTCTGCCCGAACGGCCTCGACTTCGAGGTATAGGGACTCGGCGGGAGTCAAATTCGCGGCGGGAAACGTCCTTCAGGAGATCGGGACGTGGACTGCCACGCCGGCTCCCGGAAGCCTGAACTCCGGGGGAAATCTGCAGACCTGGATCGGACTGAAGAACAGCGACGATCTGCAGACGCGATTTGACTTGCAAGCCAAGCTGTACAAGAACGGCGTGCTTTTCGCGACGGGTTTGACTCGCTGCATCCAGGGTGTGACCAAAGACCCGAATTCCGCCGAGGCGGTCACTGTCGTATTCGGCCCCTTCCCGACGGAGGTCTTCACGGGCTCGGACGTTCTGGATCTCAAAGTCCTGACCCGGATCGGGACCAACCCCGACGGCTCCCAGTGTGCCGGTCACACAAACGCGACTGGCTTGCGTCTGTACTTCGACTCGACCAACCGCCCGTCGGGCTTCGATTCGAATCCCTGAGACTCGAATGTCGATCCTGGCACGGATCACAAGGGGGGCGCCGTCGCCCCCCTTTCCTTCTTCTTCGGTCCCCTCGCCGCCGCGCCTGACCCGCCTCCTCCCCACTGCCGCCACGCCTCAAGTCAGAAATCAGGACTGAACTGACCCTACGGCGTCTTCAGCTCGACGATGATGGCGTGGAGCGGAGTCCTTCCGATGTTCTCGGTCGTGTGCGTCATGGGGTCCCGCCAGCGTACGTCGCCGGTGTTGAACTCAACGTCGTTGCTCTTGCCGTCGGGTGTCTGGATACGCAGCGTCCCTCCCGACACGACATAGACGACGAAGGCCGGGTGTGAGTGCAGCCCTTCCTTGTCTCCGGGCTCGCTCAGAAAGTCCAGCACTCGGACCCGCTCGTTCTCGAACTTCACCTTGACGACCTTCGGCGTCACCGTTGCCGCGTCCTGAGCTGCGCCAATCATCGACTTCCTCCTCGAGTACTGCGAGATCGCGTCGAAGCCGCCAATGGTCAAGAGCGCGCCTGCTGACACGGCAGCCTGTATCGTCTCGCGGCGGTTCCGTCGACAAACAGCGTCCCGTTGCAGTTCAGGACCACTGTCAGGGCATCGCCCGAAGCTGCCAGGTACGACACGGCGTAACACGTCCCGGACTCAGTGCCCCTTCTCGAACGCTGCCCGCAGCCGGTCGAACTGGATGTCCCTCGAGATTTCCTTCGCCCGCGCCTCGGAGGTCAGGCGTGCCAGGAGCTCGAAGGCGGCCTGATAGCTGACGGGTCCGCCGTTCGACGTGATCACCTTGTCGTCCACCACGAGGTTGCGGTCGGCCTGCACCTTGACCTTTGGATACGCCTCCGCGAACGCCTTCTCACCGCCCGCCCAGGTCGTCGCGTTCTTTCCGTCCAGGATGCCTGCCTCGGCCAGCAGCCTCGCACCCGAGCAATTGCTCGCCATCCAGGCCGCTGACGCACCCTGTTTCCGGATGAAGTCGACGAGGTCCTTGTTCTTGAGGAGCGGCTCCATCTTGTAGGCGCTCGGCACGATCAGGACGTCGAGCTCAAGGTCGTCGTAGATCGTCCTGTCTGCCACGACGCGAAGGCCTTCCTCCGAACGCGCCGCCTTCTCATGGCCCGCGGAGACGAGGACGATCTCGTGGCCCGCGAACCACGGCCGCTTGCCGGCGGCGCCCAGCACCTCGAGGGGCGCCGTCACGTCGCTCGTCAGGAAACCGTCGAAAACGAGGATGCCGATCGTCGAGGAGGCAGCGCGGGCCGACGGGGCGGCAGTCCCGGCAAAGAGGACCACGGCGGCGAGTATCGCGGCACGTCGCAGGTTCATGGCGTCTCCGTTCGTTTCGTCGCGTCGCGAGACTACGGCGCCGAGCCGAAGCCGGCAATGGCCACTCCCGATCGTCGCGGCATGACCACTGCCTCGCCCGTCGCTTCGGAAACATCTCCGAGCACTGGCCCTACGTGTCGCCGGACGAGAAGGCGTCGCGGGCGCGCATCGAGCTCATCCGCGTCAAGTGAGGAGGGCGGGGTCGGGAGAGTCTCCGCCCTACTTCTTCACCGCCTCGACGACACTCACGGCGGACTGGGTCGGAACCATTAGGCCTGACCCCCTCCCCCCTTCTCGTTCCCTATACTCCACTCCGGGAGGTGCGGCATGCGCCCACACGGGAGTCCAGCTGAGCTCGAGCGGCCACGGCTCCACGCGTCGCCGGAAGCTGGCGCACCGAGAACACCGCCGCGCCGGCTCGCGCGTACGCCCCGCGTCCGCGGTCGGCGGAACGACCCCCACACCGCCGCCTCTCGCTTGCCCGCCATGAACAGTTCCACCAAGCCCGAGCCGCGGCACGCATAGAACCGGACTGCACCTGACGTGACGGACGCTCGCCTCGCCTACGACGCCGCTGCCGGTGTGCGTGATGTCATCGCCGGGATAGGGCGGACCGAGGACATCACACTCTCCCCGGACAATACGCGCCTCGTCATCCTTGACTATTTCGGCAAGCGAATCTTCGTCTTCTCAATCCGCATCGATGCCGCCGGACTATCGCAAGCGCCCCAAGTGACCCTGTCGGATTTCTCGATACTGCTCTCCGACTCTTTCCGCGAGCCCCACGGCGTGGCCTTTCTCGGCAACGACCATATCGTCGTCTGTAACCGCGCTGGCGATGTCTGCGTCTACAGCGTCCCCGCTCCCGGGGACCATCCCCGCGAGCGGCGCGTCGAACCGCTTGCGAGAATCAAGGGACACGGACTGTTTTCTGCGCGGGTCCTGACTCCCGGGTCGGTTGCTTCCCATGCCACGGGGTCCAACCGCTACCGTCTCCTGGTCTGCAATGACCACTGGAACGCCGTCACCGCGCACAGCGTCTCCCTCGGCCGGTCAATCGAAATAAGAAACCACGGAGTTGTCATCGAGAGCCGGCTCAAGATCCCCGACGGTGTCAGTATCAGCGGCGACGGCGCCTGGATCGCCATCAGCAATCATGTCGATGGTGAAGTGCTCGTTTACGCGAATACGCCGAGCCTTCATCGAAAGACCCCGCCCGCGGCGGTGCTGCGCGGTCTCGTGTGCCCGCACGGCGTGCGCTTCACCTCGGACGGCCGGATTGTCGTCGCGGACGCCGGCAGCCAGTACCTGCATGCTTTCGATAGTCCCAACGGAACCTGGAACGGCGTTCAGGAGCCCGCGAACTCCGTTCGAGTCGTGGATGACGAAACGTTCTATTCGGGGCGGTATGACACCCGGGAGGGGGGCGTCAAAGGCATCGCGCTCGACAACGCCGATCGGGTCCTGATCACTACGCACAAGCGCGACGTCCTCGGCTTCTACGACCTGACCAGGCTCCTGGCAGAAGCCGTTACCGTCCCAGGCGATGAGATGGCCGAGCTCCGCCGGCAGCGCGACTGGTCGCTCACCCGAACCAAGCGTGACGTGCTCACCCGACGCTGGACGTTCCGCACGCGCGTCGCTCTCGGGCTCTCGGGCCTCCGGCAACGCTCGCTGGCCCGACTCGCCGCGGCGCGCATTCGCCCGGCCCTCTATCGCCTTCATCTGAGGAACAGGCGATCGAGCGAGTCCCTGCTCGATCCCGCGGGACCCGTCGTGTCGCTGACGACGCAACCTCATCGACTCGAGCTCGTGCACTATGCCATCGAATCCATCGCCCGTGGCACTCGCAAGCCGCGCCAGCTCCATCTCTGGATCACGGATGAAAGGTCTTACTCGCACCTTCCGTCGTCTCTCCAACGGCTAAGGGCGAGAGGCCTCGAGATCCATCTGACCGAGGATCTCGGCCCCCACACCAAGTACCACCCGTACATCAATTCCGAAACCGAGTTCGCTGCGCCGCTCGCTACCGCGGACGACGACGTCATCTATCCGGAGACATGGCTCGAGGAATTGATCCGGGGCTATGAGGCCAACGCCTCAGCTATCCACTGCTTTCGGGCGCATCGCATGCGCATGGCCAATGCCCGGCCAACGCCGTACAACAGCTGGGCTCCTTGCGAAGACACGCGCCCCAGCCACCTGAACCTCATCACCGGGGTATCGGGCGTCATCTATCCCCCCGAGTACCTTCGGTATCTCAAGCAATTTGGTATGGACTTCACGCGGTCCTGCCCGCAGCAGGACGACATCTGGTTGACTGTCATCGCTCTGCGTGGAGGATTTAAGATCGCCCAGCTTTCCGACACGCCTCGCCTGTTTCCGACGATACCCAACTCGCAAACGAAGCGGCTTTACAACCTCAATGTGATCCTGGGCGAGAACCAGGTCCAATTGATGAACACCCTGTCGAAGGCGGACCTGGCGGCACTTCTGGCCCATCAGAATGCCGCCGACGCCGGATAAACGAGGTGCTGCCCTCCGGCCGCCCGCTGTATTGACGGCCGCCCCGCGGACTTCTCGGGACTAGAGAATCGGCGCCTGGTTGAAGACCTTGATCAAGACCTGGGCGGACGCCGTTCGGCTGCCGTCCTGCACGATGGCCTGCACGTAGAAATCCTGGTTGAAGCCCTCGTTGTGACTGACGGCCGGCGAGAGGGGCAGAGGAGCCGTGAGCGTACCTCCCGTCCCGAGCGTCACGCCGTTCACGGCCCAGTGAATGCTGGAACCTGGAAGCGCCGTCCCGCCTCGATAGGCCTCGGCGGCGAAGTTGATGGGCACTGTGGAGGCGGCCGGCTCGGCCGCCCCCAACCCGACCATCGTCCCGTCGTTCGGACTCGTGATCTTGATGCACAAGACCGGGGCGGGGGACTTCAGGCAAATGGAAGTTAGAGAAAGCAGCGCGGTCGTCGGCGGGCCGTATTGCTGCGTCTGGAAGCCATCATAGCCGTAGACGTCCCATTGCGTCAGGGAATTGCTCGCAAGGTTTCGAATGAGCGTGTGCCCGACAAAGCCCGAAAGGGGGCCCGCATTTCGAAATTCGAACCCGCCACCCGTCGTGAACTCGTCCGCGGCGCACATCGCGCTTCCCCAATAGGGCCCCCATCCGAACTGCGTGCTCTGCGCCGATGCGGTGACGGCATTGCCTGCCTGCAGATTCCGCGTGGCATAGACGACATATGCGGTGGCTCGCGGCGGGGTCGGCAAGGCCATCCGGCGGACCCGCCAGCCGACAGCCGTGGTCCCCTGGAGAATGGGGCTCGAGGCGTCCACGTATCCGTTCTCCATATCCACCGGCTCGTTCGGACTGGTTGGATAGTCCATTCGAAAGCCGCCACCCGTCACGACCGCTCCGGGTGGCGCCATCACCTGCGCTTCGGCGCCATTCGGATCGCTCATGGTCTCCCCCTGCGACTGAATGGCGACCCCAAGCTGCAACTCCGGGTTGTTGACGCAGTAGCAATGCGTGGCAACGAGAACCCAGTCGTCCTCGGCGCGGAGGCCGGGCTGCCCGCCCCGATAGAGAAAGCGAACCAGCCAGGAGTTGTCCTCGGGAGACGGAAAGCTCGCCAAAATGATGGGAACGCCGTGCTTCTCCCCGATGACCGTCTCTCCCGTGAGGCCGAGCGTGTCGGTCCAGTAGCCTCCCCCCAGGAGCTGATCCCGCCCGCAGCTCGACTTCAGCTCCAGGAGCTCTCCGCGATGGACGATTCCCATCTGAAACCGGTCCGAGACGTCGGCGGGGCCGCGAGCGGGACACGGGTTGCAGGCGTCGCACCCGGTCATTCCGGAGAGAATCGCAATCAGGCCCGAGAGGCGGACGGCCCGCCACCGGATCCCGGACAGCCGACGCGAGAGCATGGCTGGTCCTCGCTTCCTTCCGCGCATGGGCCTTCTGTATAGAGGTCTCTCTTCTTCCTAATCGCTTCTCGGCGGCAGGAAAGCTAACCGGACCGACCGCCGCGGCGACGACCAATCACCCTCCCATCCGCTGAGGGACGGCCCTCCCGGCCGCCCGAAGACCCGAGCCACTAGTCTTTCTAGCTATCGGCGGCGATCTACTCATGACAGACCTCGCCCAGCAAGGAAGGCCCGGGGCCGGCCTCGGATTAAGGACAGGACGCCATGGAGATCCGGACTCTCTCGGCAGACTTCAGCAACCCGATGCGCGGGAGCGGCCCTCGCGTTCTCCCTCAGACTCTCGTCTTTGCGCGGCAGGTGAATGCGGCCGTCGCCGGAATCGTCGGATATTCGGTCGCCTTCTCGCCAAATGACGATCACAACGTCGGAAAAGTGCAGATCGAGGTCGACACCGCGATCAACGGGAACACCGTGATGGTCACCGCATCACTCGGTCTGCGGGATTGGTCCGGAGATTGGGACGACAACTATCAGGGACGTATCGAATTCGCGGTGTTGGCGGATCTGGCGCCGCTCTCCGCGCCGCCCCCGCGCGGCGACCTCCAGGTCACGGGGATGGAGATCAATCAGGCCGTCCAGTTCTTCCGTTCGGCCACGTATCTGGACACCGCGACGGAGCGCCCGACCAACTCGATACCCGTCGTCGCCCGAAAGGAAACGGGCGTGCGGGTCTACGTCGACTACGACGCCTCGGCGGGGTTGGCGCCGATCAACCGGCTCACCGGTGAGCTCATCGTACAAACGTCGGCGACCACGCTCGTCCGTTCACCGATCAACACCGGCGGCTTCATTCCGCCTCGAGCAGACAGCACCATCAACATGGCGGTCGCCAACCACACCCTCAACTTCGACATCCCTGCCATCTGGTGCACCGGTGAGGTGACGCTGAGGTGCCAGGTCTGGGACCTGGACTCCCCCGCAACCCGATCGGCGGCGTTTACTCGCACCCTCGTCTTCAACGCCGTCCAGCCTCTGAATGTCTACCTCGTCGGCGTGGGTGACAACGCGGCCGCACCTCCCGTCGTGGCGCCGACTCAGGCGCAGATTCTTTCGAGCTCTCTCCCCCAGCTCATCAAGACCTATCCGATCGGAGACATCGTGGTCACGGGCTATACGACCATCTCCTTCACCGATCCCGTGGGAGGCAACCTGGCGAGCGGTTGCGGGAGCTACAGCGACGTCCTCGATCGACTGGACGACCTGAGAGGCGATTCCTCCGACATCTACCTCGGCATTGTGGCGAACAACATCCCACTGGTGACAGGCAACACGGTCGGTGGCTGCGGCAGGGGAGGTCTCGCCGCAACGTTTCTGAACAACCCGGCCGACGTCCCTCACGAGATCGGTCATGCCCTGGGACGCCAGCACGCTCCCTGCACGCAAAACCGGTGCTCAATAGCGCCCGCGAATGTCGATCCCAACTACCCTCAATACGGGAACTTCCCTTCCGACAGCATCGGCGTGTTCGGGTTCGACCCCACGATCTCCGGCGATCCCGTAAAGAACCCCAGACCAACCCCCCCTACTTCTTCACCGCCTCGACGACGCTCACGGCGGACTGAGTCGGGACGACGCGCGTGAGGCGGAATCCGCCTTTGTCGAGAAGGGCCGCGTACTCGGCCTCGGTCCGCTCCTGACCGCCGGGCATCACCAGCATCGTCAGGTCGAGCAGCTTGCCGAAGTGCATCTCGTCGCCGGCCGGCAGGACCATCTCGACGATCAGGAGCTTCGCGTCCGGCTTCATCGCCTTGCGGCAGTTGCCGAGGATCGTCAGGCACTGCTCCTCGCTCCAGTCGTGGATCACGTGCGACAGGATGTAGACGTCGCCGCCCGCGGGCACGGACTCGAAAAAGCTTCCCCCCTCGGCGCGGAGACGGTCCGCGAGCCCGCGGGCTCGGAAGCGCTGCGGCGCGTCGCGGACGACGTGCGGCAGGTCGAACAGCACGCCGCGCGGCCCGGGATAGCGGTTCAGGATCGCCTCGAGCAGGTTGCCCGACGACCCGCCGACGTCGACCACCGTTCCGACACCCGAGAAGTCGTACGCCGCGACGATCGTCGGAGGCTCGTCGCCATGGACGCCGATCATCGTTTGGACGAAGTTGGCCGCGTCTTCGGGGTGCTTCGCGAGATAGTCGAACACCGGCATCCCGAAGGCCTTCTCGAAGGCCGTCTTTCCGGTCTCGAGCGAATACATGTACTCCCCGAAGGCTTTCCAGAACAGCGGCCCCGCCAGCGTCAGGAGCGTGGCGCGCGCCGCGCCGGGCGCGTCGGACTTCATCGCCTCGCCGAGCGGCGTCAGCGAGAACCGCTGCCCGTCACGCTCGGTCTTCAGAATGCCGAGGCCCGCCAGCAGCCGCATCAGCCGATGGAGCGCCGACGGGAGCGTGCCCGTCTCCTTCGCGAGCTCCGCCGCGCTGCGCGGCCCGCCCGCGAGCTTGTCCGCCAGTCCCAGCTTCGCGGCGGCGTAGAGCGCTCGGGATACCCAGAAGCCCATCCCCATCTGGATGACCTGGGCATGGGGCGGCGGCGCGTCCGTGGGATTCGGGCGGTTGGTTGCCAAGAGAGCCTCCGTTCGGATGCTGAGGAGGGAGGAGCGTATCGCGGACGGGACGAACGAGTTGCACCCGTCGCCTCGTCTGCCTCGAGCTCCGCCGGAGGCCAGCTCGTGCCATGCCTTCTTCCCGCGGCGATCGGCGCCATGAATCCGCAAGCCTGCATGCTTCTGATGTCCGCCAGTGGTCTCTGGATCTGCGCTCTCGGCGGCGCCTCAGCGGGGCTGATTCTCGGCTGGACCGGTCGGCAGGCTCGAGGTGCGGCGTTCTGGGCGCCGGCCATCGCGGCGTTCGGGCTCGCCGCTTCGATCGGCTGCCTGCCGGCCGGCGCCGTCGGTTTCGTCGGCCTCGCCGCGGGACTCGTCGCCGGCGGCACGCCGGCTCTCGTCGCTCGCCGTCTGACGTCGTAGGGAGACGTCACTCTCACCAGGTCGAGGCGGCGCCGTCGCGGCCGTCCTCACAACGTTCGAGCGAACCCCTTCTACCTACCCGCGACCCGACCTCCCCCTATTCCTCTCTCAATGCCGCGACGGGATCGAGGCTCGCGGCGCGGCGGGCGGGCAGGACGCTCGCGGCGGCAGCGACCGCCGCGAGGCAAGCGACCGCGATCGCGAGCGTCACGGGATCCGTCGGCCGCAGACCGAAGAGGAGCGACCGCGCGGTATGGGCGGCCGCGACGGCCAGAATCGCGCCGATCGCGAGTCCCGCGCCGAAGAGCGCCCCGGCCTCGCGCAGGACCATCCGGACGATGTCGCCGCGGCCGGCGCCCATCGCCATCCGGACGCCGATCTCGTTTCGCCGCTTGACGACCATGTACGACACCACGCCGTAGAGCCCGATCGTCGCGAGGAGCGCGGCGAGGAAGCCGAAGAACGCCGAAAGGGTCGCCATCAGCCGCTCGCGGATCAGCCCTTCCCGGATCATCCGGTCGTAGGCCTGGAACCCCAGAACGACCTCCGGATTCCATCGCGCAAGCTGGCTCTTGACCGCTGCGGCGACGGCCTCCGTCGGCAGCGGAGAGCGAATCAGGAGGTTCGTGGCCTGGAAGAAATCGTCGTCCTGCGCGTCCGGTACGTAGATGATCGGCGTGAAATCTTCGCGCAGGTCGTAATACTTGCTGTCCTTGACGAGGCCGACGATGCGGAAGTGACGTTCGGGCCGCCCGGAATCCTCGATCCGGATGGCCCGGCCGATCGGGTTCGATCCCTCCAGAAATCGCCGAACGAACGTCTCGGTCACGATCGCAACGGGCTCGGAGCCCGCGCGGTCCGCCTCGGTGAAGTCCCGCCCCGCGAGCAGAGGCGTCCCCATCGTGCGAAAGTAGCCTCGCGCTCACGCGATTGAAGTTGGCCGACTGCCGTTGGGCGCCGGCCCCCTCGACGCTGACGTTTTGGTTCCATCCGTCGCCGCTCGACGGAACGACCAAGGCGCTGGCCGCCGCCTCGACGCCCGGGATCGCGCGAACGCGCTCGAGGAGCTCCCGCTTGAACGGGACGCGCGCGGCCTCCGGGAGCCGGAGCGGCCAGAAGTCCACCGACACCGTCACGACCTGCGCGCGTCGGAATCCCGGATCGAGCGTCAGCAGATTGCGCAGCGTCCGCACGAAGAGCAGCGCGCCCACGAGGAGGACGAGCGACAGGGAGATCTGGCAGACCACGAGCGCGCGGCGCACCGTCAGGCCGCCGGCGCCGCCCGCAACGCCCCGTCCCCCGGATTTCAACGCCTCGATCGGCCGCGTCCCCGCGGCCTGGATCGCGGGAAGCAGCCCGAAGAGGAGCGCGGTGAGCCCCGCGAGCCCGGCCGTGAAGGCGAAGAGACGCCAGTCCGGGGCGAGGTTCACGAACCACCGCGAGGAGTACGTCGCCAGAAAAGTGAGAAGGAAGCGGCCGAAGGTCTGCGCGAGGACTGCGCCGGCCGCGGCGCCGAGCGCCGCCAGCACGAAGCTCTCGGCGAGAAGCTGCCGCACCAGGCGACGCCGCGAGGCGCCGAGCGCCAGCCGCACGGCGATCTCGCGCCGCCGCGCCGTCGCGCGCGCGACCATCAGGTTGGCGAGGTTCGCGCAGGCGATGAGGAGCACCAGGCCGGAGATCCCGAGCAGCAGCCAGAGCGGGCTCTGGTAGTCGGTTCGCAGGGCCGAGAACCCGGTCGGGACCGCGCGCGTGCCGAGCCCGAACGCGAGGTAGTCCCGCGCGTCCTGCGCGTCGTAACGCGGCGACACCGTCGCGCGGAAGATCGCGGGCGCGATCGTCTTCAGATAGGCGTCGGCGCGCGCCGGCGTCCAGCCCGGCTTGAGACGTCCGACGACCGCGAGCCACCACGCCGCCGGATCCGGCGAGCCGCGGCTGGGCGATCACCAGCGGATCCGCGCAGAGCGGAATCGCGACGTCGAAGTCGCGTCCCACGTCGAGACCGGTGAATTCGCGCGGCGTCACGCCCACGATCTCGAAGGGGTGGCCGTTGAGAGTGATCGTGGTTTCCGGGCCCGGCGGCCGGCCGCCCAGCTCCCGCCGCCAGAAGGTCTCGCTGACGACGACGCCGGGCGACGCGCATCCCGGCCGGTCGTCCGATTGCGACAACAGGCGGCCCGCAGAGCGGCCGCACGCGGAGCAGCTTCGAAGAAGCCGCCGCTCACCCAGAGCGTCTCGGCCCACCGCGCCTCGCCTCCGCGCGCGCGATTCAGACGCTCGGAGCTCCAGGCGGCGATCCCGGAGAACGCCTCCGGCGCCGCATGCAGCCGCTCCCAGATGGGGTAGGTCAGCTGCGGAAACCGACCCGAGAAGTCTCCGGTTCGCCCGTGCGGGGCATTCAGGATGCGGACGCTGACGAGCTCCTGCGGCTTCTCGACGGGCAGCGAGCGCAGGCACACCGCGTCGAGAAGCTGGAAGATCGCGGTGTTCGCGCCGATCCCGAGCGCGAGCGAGAGCACGGCGACGGCGGTGAATGCCGGCTCGAGGCGCACGCGCCGCACGCCGTGGCGCAGATCGAGCCAGATCCCCGCGAGGCCGCCGGAATCCCCCGGCTCGGGGCCCTGTCGGAGCGGCGGTCGGGGAAGGACGGGACCGAGCTTCGAGACGAGTGTCGAAGGCTCGAGCTCGGCCAGGACGGAGCGCTCGGCCTCGCGCGGATCCGCTCCCCTCGCCAGGAGCTCCTCGTAACGGTCGTTTGCGTGCTGGGCGAGCTCCTCGACGAGGGAGGTCTCGCGCGCGGGATCGAGACGGAGGGCGGCTAGCCGCTCGCGGATCGCCGCCGGCCAATCAGGCATGCTCGGCCTCCGTTATCCGATTCATCGCGCGGACGAACGCGTTCCACGCGCTGCGCCGCGCCCGGAGCATCCGCCGCCCGGCCGCGGTCAGCCGGTAGTAGCGGCGGCGGCGCTGGCCCGCCTTCTCCACCCAGCGGCCCTCGATGAGGCCGCGTTGTTCCAGCCGGTAGAGCAGCGGGTAGAAGGACGCGACGTTGAAGCGAAGGGCCCCCTCCGAGCGCGTTTCGATCAGCCGGCTGATGTCGTAGCCGTGGCGCGCGCGGTTCTGGAGGAGCGAGAGGATCAGGAGCTCCGTCGATCCCTTCTTGAGCTCGCGGTCGAGGTCGTGGCCAGCGATATGTTTCATTGCGACATATTGTAGTGCCACAGGTACCCCCGGCGAGTCAAGAGCTGCGGGACAAGGAGAGATCCGGAGGAAATCCTCGACGAGTTGACGAGGAGGGCGGCGCGCACAAGGACGTAAGGAGTGAGAGCCGGGACGGGTTTTCTCTCATCCCCGAGGCCAAGAGAGTGACTTCTTCACGAACCTCAAGCGCGGCTCGCCGACTACTTGTTTCTGGATCATGTCGCTCACCGGCGCACGCACCCCACTGAGCCTGCAACTCACGGTGTCCATGCGAGTTGTGCACAGGCGTCACATTTCGGCGGCCTGTCCGGTCTTTCTCTCGGACCACGTCACCGGAAACGACTCCGGCCAAACACCGGGGGGCGACGAGGTCCGAGGAGGTCGACCATGAAGAAGAAGGACAAGGTCATTTATTGGATCGCGACGGGGCTCGTTTGCGGGGTGATGGTGTACAGCGCCGTCAACTTCAACCTGAAGAATCCGCTCGGGCCGATGAAGGGCGCGTTCAAGCACCTCGGCTATCCCGACTACTTCCGCATCGAGCTGACGACCGCCAAGGTGCTCGGCGTGCTGGCCCTGCTGTGGCCCGGACTGCCGAAGAAGGTCCGCGAGTTCGCGTACGCGGGATTCGCGATCACGCTCGTCTCGGCCGCCATCGCGCACTTCTCGGTCGGAGACGCCTGGTACTTCGTCGTGGACCCGCTCCTCTTTCTGGCCGCGCTCGTGACGTCGTACGTCTACTTCGAGAAGCGGAATCGGCTCGAAGCCGTCCCGGCCGGCTCCATCGACCGCCTCGGCGTGCGGCCGTCGGCCGCGCTGGCGAGGCAGTCGGCCTGACCGCACCATGAGCCGCGACGCGGATACAAGGGCGCAATCGCGACCGGGCGAGAACAGCGCTGCAACCGCGCTCGCGGCGTTCGAGGAGCATCGCGTGCTGCTCTTCTCGATCGCGTACCGCATGCTCGGCAGCGTTGCAGACGCCGAGGACGTGCTCCAGGAAGCGTTCATCCGCTGGCAGCGCGCGGGCGCCAACGCCGAGGAGATCCAATCGCCGCGGGCCTTCCTCGTCACGATCGTGAGCCGGCTCTGCATCAACCAGCTCGCGTCGGCGCGCTCGCGGCGCGAGGAGTACGTCGGCGAATGGCTGCCGGAGCCGCTGGTGACGGAGCCGGGCCGGAACGCGGCCGCGGTTCTCGAAGTGGACGAGTCGGTCTCCATGGCGCTGCTGCTCCTGCTCGAGAGGCTCGGGCCGGCCGAGCGCGCCGTCTTCGTGCTCCACGAGGTCTTCGACTACAGCCACGCCGAGATCGCGAAAACGCTCGGCTTGACCGAGGCGAACAGCCGCCAGCTCCTGAGTCGCGCAAAGCAGCACGTGCGCTTGACGCGTCCACGCTTCCGCGCGAGGGCAAGCGCGCACTCGGAGCTGCTGCGCCGGTTCGCGCGCGCGGCCGGCGACGGCGACATGGACGCGCTGATCTCACTCCTCTCCGACGACGTCGTGCTGCACACGGACGGCGGCGGCAGGGCCTCGGCGCTCATGCTTCCGATCTTCGGACGGGAGAAAGTCGCGCAGGCCGGCGTGCACGGTCAGCGGAGGCTTCTGGCCCTTGGAGTCGAGCAACGGTTCGTCGAGGTCAACGGTCGCCCCGGCATCGTGAGCTACCAGGACGGCCGTCCGTTCTCGGTCTTCACGATCGAAGCGCGGACCGACCGCATCGACGCGATCTACATCGTGACGAATCCGGAGAAGCTGTCGCAGCTGCGCGGCCTCGAGCACTGACGCGCGGATCCGCTGAGGATCCGCTGAGGGCCAGTCCCGATTTTCTGATTTCTCGATCTCCTCTTGCCGATCCACCGACGCGAAACTCACGGGAGCGGAACGAAGAGGATGAGCCCGTCGCCGCGGGAGGAGACGAGGAGCCGCCGATTCGTCTCGTCGATGGCGAGGCTGACCGGATCATTGAGGCCGATGGCGACCTCGCGGCCGAACGGCGCGTCGACGTCGAAAACGAGGACCCTGCCCGTGCCGGGCTGGCCGTTGGCCGCGCTGTTCTCGAGCACGAAGAGCTGGATCCCTCGGACGGTTTCGCGAGCCACGGCGTCCACGGCGCTGTTCAAGTTCGGAATCAGCGTCTGGGCGGCACCGGTCGCGCCGTCGACGGCCTGCACGCTTCCGCCTCCCGGCGAGGCGCCGGAGATGGCCACCAGCAACCGCCCGAAGTTGAAGGCCCGCACGCTCTGCAGCGTGCCCCCGGTCGGCGGTCCCGTCAGGATCTCCGTCGGATCCGGAAACCGCACGAGGGTCGAGCTCCGTCCGGAGGCCGGGTCGACGCGAATGAGCCGGTTCGTGCCGGAGTCCGCGACGTAGAGACTGCTCTGCGATCGCCGGGCCAGCACCACCGTGCGTTCGCCCGGTTCGCCCGGGGTTTCCGGGGACGACTCGAGCACGGCAATACCGTTGGGGTGCGAGGGGCGATAGACCGTGGCGGCATCCGGAATACCGGGGCGGAACGCGGCGAGCACAGTGGCCGAGGCGAGGTGCTCTCCACCAAGAAGCGCGACCGTCGCGCCGTCGAGGAGCGACTCGTGACTCACGGGCTCCAGGAAGAAGGGCACGCCCCCATCGAAGACGTCGGGCGAGGAGAAGTCGATTTTCAGAACGGAAGCCAGAATCGGCGAGGAGACGCCGGACGGATTCGGCACGAGAGCCCCCGGCCGATCCGCGCCTCGGGGTCGAAAGCCGTCCCCCTCGCCGATCGCGACGTAGAGCGTGTTTCCGGAGAGAGCGAGCCCGTCCGGGCCGTCCGGGAGCAGGAGGGTCCTGCCGTCGATCGAGCGAATGGATGAGAGTCCCGAGGGAAGGCCGCCGAGGAAGGTCTGCCTGTCGCCGTTCGAATCGAGAAGGGAGAGAGCGCCGCGGTTGGGCCCGGGGCCCGGCTCGGCGACGAGCAGGCTTCCGCCCGGCAGAACGAGCATCCGCGCGTTTTGCGCCGGCGCGAGGACGCTCACCTGCGACGGCAGGGCGACCGCGGTGCTCGAAGAGGCGGCGACGAGCAACGCGGCGACCGCCACGAGCAGCCGCTCCGCCCTGAGCGGCCTTCCGACGCCGCCGATCCCGCCACCCCGCAGTTCTGTGTGCACAAGCTCCTCCCTCACTCACGTCAGAGTCGGGAGAGAGTACGTGCGGGCCCGAGGCGGGTTTCAGGCTCTTAGGTGCTCTTGAGGTCGATCGGCCAGACGCACAAAGCCGCCGCCTGAACCACCTCTAAGGAGGCGGACGCCCGACCGACGACGAGCCGAGATGGCGCCTGGGCGACCACGAAGAGAAGCCTGAATCCGCCCCTCCCTCGGCTCGTCGTGGGCAACACCAAGAAAACCAGCTCGAGTTCACCTCGAGGCTTCACGAGTCACCGCCGCTTCAGAGAGGACTGACCCCCGGCTAGGCCCGACGGTCGCTCCGGCATATCGTGAGCGGTCGAAACATGGCGTTGGACAGAACGATCGTTCTGCGGGCGGAGGGCCTGAGCCTCGGCTACAACCGCCGCGCGCTCGTCGAGAATCTGACGTTGGAGATCCGCCGCGGCGAGATCCTCGGCATCGTCGGGCCGAATGGCTGCGGCAAGACCACGCTTCTGCGCACGTTGCTGGGAATTCTGAAACCCCGGCAGGGCAAGGTGGAGCGGGGCTCGGGCCTGGTCGCCAGCTACGTTCCCCAACGCGAGCGAATCGACACGATTCTGCCGATCACGGCTCTGGAGGTCGCCCTGCTGGACCACATGGCGCAACAGAGCGCGTTTCGGCGATTGGCCGCCGCAGACCGTGGCGTGGCATTGAGAGCGCTCCGCCGCGTGGGGATCGAAGATCTCGCCCCGCGGCTGTTTCGGGATCTTTCCGGCGGCCAGCAGCGGCGCGTGCTGCTGGCCAGGGCTCTGGCGGCCGAACCCGATCTGCTCGTTCTCGACGAGCCAACCGCCGGCATGGACGTGGGAGGCGAGGCGACAATCCTCGCCTTTCTCGAAAACCTGAATCGGGAGCAGGGGGTGACGATCCTGATCGTGACCCATCTGCTTTCGCTCGTGCTCAACTTCGCCACGTCGATCCTGCTGATGAACGCCGGCACGACCGTGCACGGTCCGATCGAGCAGGTTCTCCGGGAAGACCGGCTGACCGAACTGTACGGTGTCCCCATACGGCTCGGCCGAGTCGGCGGGCGTCGGATCCTCGCCGTCGAGCAGACGGGCGCCGCGGATGTTTGAGGTCGCCTTCATGCGTCTCGCGCTCGTCGCCTCGGTCGCGGCGAGCGTATCGCTCAGCGTGATGGGCGTGTACCTCATCATCCGCCGCGTCGTCTTCCTCGGCCTCGTTCTCGCCAATGCCGCCACGGTCGGGGCCGCCGTGGGCGAGATCGCCGGGTGGCCCCCGGAGATCGCCGCCGTCCTGAGCACTGTCGCGGCCGCGCTCGCCCTCGGGGCGATTCCGGCGCCTCGCCGCATTTCGGCCGAGGCGATCATGGGCTGGGCCTACGCCGCGGCCGCCGCCGCGACCGTTCTCATCCTCGCCGGATCGAACCGCGCGAACGTGGACACCCTGCACCTTCTCTACGGCAACGTGCTCGCCGTCAGCCCGGGCCACGCCACGGGCCTCGCGTTCCTCGCCCTGGCGATCGTCGCCGTGCACGCCATCTTCGCGCAGCGGTTTCTCCTGATCACGTTCGATGCGGAGGGGGCCCAAGTCGGAGGAATCCACACCCGCGGCTGGTCCCTCCTCTTGAATCTCTGGATCGGCCTGGCGATCGCCGCGGCGGTTCACGAGGTTGGCGTGCTCCTGACCTTCTCCCTGCTGACCCTCGCCCCGACGAGTTCGCTTCTTGTCGCGCGGAGTCTCCGGGCGGCCTTCGCGGTGTCCGCCGCGATCGGCGTCGGAGCCGTTTGCCTGGGCCTCGTCGCCGCGTGGTATCTGGACCTGCCGCCTGGCCCGCTTTCGGTGGTTCCGCTGGTCGTCGCCGTAGTCGCCGCGGGCGCGCTCGGGGATCGATCTCGCTCCAGCGCGATCCCGACCCCCAGACCAGGATCGACTGCCTGACCTCCCTCCTCCGCAGCGCCGCCAAGCCCCAAATCAGAAATCAGATGTCGTAGGGCGACCACGAAGAGAAGCCTGAACCCGCCCCTCCCTCGGCTCGTCGCGGGCAACACCAAGAAAACCAGCTCAAGTTCACTCGGAGGCTTGACGAGCCACCGCCGCTTTAGAGAGGACTGGCCCCGCTTAAGGCGATGCCACCTCCAGCGTGTTAAGAAAGAGGTCCAGCCACGTGGGTGGGCGCCGCTCGAAAGCGCAAACGCCCGACTCGCCAAGGAGGCTCGAGGACATGGAAGCGCCCGAGGACGAGAAACCCGCGGGAATCGGCCGATTGCCGCGCCGGCTTCTCGACTGGCTGCGAAACTGGCGACTCCGGAGCTGGCGCACGGCCCTGCTCGGCCTCTGGATCGCCTGGTTGATCGTCGGCGTCCTGGTCATCCCACTCATCGTCCGGAATCTGCTGATCGAAAACCTCCGGAAGCAGGCGGGCCTCGAGGCCACCGTCCGATCGGTCCGATTCAACCCGTTCACTCTTTCGCTCACCATCGAAGGCCTGTCCATCCCCGATCGCCGGGGCTCCGTACTCTTCTCTGCCGACGAGATCTACGCCAACGCCGAGCTCTCCAGCCTCTTTCGCTGGGCGGCAACCCTGAGCGAGTTCCGCATGGTGAATCCCGTCATCGGGGCGCGGCGCTTCGCCGACGGCCGGATCAATCTTGCCGAGGTGGTCGAGGAGGTCCGGCGGCGGCAACCCCCTCGAGCTCGCCCGCCCAACCCGAAATCGAGCCTGCCCCGCGTCCTGCTCCAGCACATCAAGATCAGCGGGGCCACGATCAACGTCGAGGACCAGGCGCGCGCCAAACCTCTGAAGATGGCCTTTGGGCCGTCCGTGTTCGAGCTCTCCGAAATCACCACGATCCCCGAACGCCAGGGAACCAAGGAGATCGCCATCCGCCTGCCCGGATCGGGTGTCGTTCGCGCCACCGGGAGCGTCACGGTGCAGCCGCTCGGGCTCGAAGGGGACGTGAGGCTCGAAGAGCTGCACCTGAAGGAGCTCTGGCCCCTGCTGGAACCCTACTTTCAATTCACGGTCGAGAGCGGTGAGCTGACGGGCCGCTTTCACTACACGATCGCGGCCGCGGACGGCAAGGTACGCGCCCGCATCACCGATTTCGAGAACGCCCTGAAAGACCTGACCGTCGTGAACGAGGGCGATCGGGTCCTCGAAGTCCCGGCCGCCGCGATCACGAAAGGGAGTTTCCGCTGGCCGGAAGCCGAGCTCGTGGTGGAGCGGCTGCGGCTCGAGCGGCCGAGCGTGCTGGTCCAGCGGGACGCCGACGGGAAGATGAGCTGGGAGCGGATGGTCCCCCAACCGACCCGGGAAGTGGTCACCCAGACGTATCAGGAGATCGAGAAGGCCGCGCCCTGGACCGTCGCCGTCGGCCGCTTCGAGGTCGTCGGTTCGCACGGCCGCTTCGTGGACCGCACCCTGAACCCGCCCGTATCGCTCGACGCGGGCGACGTCCAGATGGCGATCACGGGCTTCACGACCCGCCCGGGCGCGTTCTTCGGCGTCGAGTTCTCGTCGTCGCTTCCCAAAGGCGGGACGACGAAATCGAGCGGCCGTTTCAGCATGAAGCCCGTTCAATTCGAAGCGGACGTCGCGCTCGACGGCCTCGACCTGACCGTGGCGCAGCCCTACCTGGGCCGCCTCTTTCCATTCGAGATTCTCTCCGGACGCGCGGGCTCGAAGGGAAAAGTCGCGGGCGGTGTCGACGGCGAAGAAGGGCTTCTCGGCGAAGTTCGCCGGCGATCTGGATGTCCGGACGATGGCGCTGCGCGAGACGGTCACGGGCTCGACGCCTCTGAAGTGGGATGCCGTGCAGGTCCGGGGCGTCGAGGCCGGATACAGCCCGACGAGCGTCAGCGTCGGGGTCAAGTCGGTCGACGTTCGCGGCGCGCGAATCGACCTGGTCATCTCGGAGAACGGCGCGCTCAGTGTTCTCGAGGTCAAGAAAAAGATGGCCGCGAGCTCATCGCACGATTCGCGACCGCCTCGCGCATCGTCGACGGCGCGCCGGCGCCAGCGCCGGGGCCGACGCAAGGGAACCCGATCCCGATCCGCGTCGATTCGTTCGCCCTCGCCGATTGTTCGATCGCCCTGACGGATCACCGGCTCCGTCCTCCCTACACGGTGGCCGTCGACCGCATCCAGGGCACGGTCAAGGGAATCGCAACCTCATCCTCAACCTCAACTTCCACAGGGGCCCCGGCGCGGATCGAGATCGGCGCCGCTTTGCGCGGCGGCGGGGAGGTGACGTTGAAGGGAGCGATGGATCTCTTCCAGCCCGGCCGTGCGACCGACCTGCAGCTCGGCCTGCAGCGGATCGAGATCCCGCCCATGTCTCCCATGTCGGTCCACTACGTCGGCTATCCGGTCACCAAGGGTCGCAGCGACCTCAGCCTCGACTACAAGATCAAAGACCAACAGCTGAAGGGCAGCAATCACATCGCAACCAAGGACCTGACGCTCGGCGACAAGGTCGCTGGCGAAAGGAAGGTGAATCTCCCGATCAAGCTGGGCGTCTCCCTCCTGACGGACAAGGACGGCCGCATCACGCTCGACTTTCCCGTCGAGGGCCGCCTCGACGACCCGAAGTTCGGGGTCGGCTCGGCGATCGGGGGGGCGATCGGGGAGCGTCGTTTCCGAGCTGGTCAAGTCTCCGTTCCGTCTGCTCGCGAAAATCGGCGGCGGAAAAGAGGACGAGGATCTCGGCCACGTCGAGTTTCCGGCCGGGAGCGCGGCGCTCGACCCGGCCTCCGCCGAGCACCTCCGGACCCTGGCGACCGCCCTGAAGGAGCGCCCGGAACTACGGATCGTGGTGCCGGGCGCCTGGGACGATGCCGCCGACGGGACGGCGCTGCGGGAGGCGGCACTCGAGAAACGGCTCGGATCCTCTGCATCGGTGTCGGCTCTCGAGTCGATCTACCTGGAGACCGCGACGCGCGAAGATCTCGCGGACCTGCGTCGCGCACAGGAGAAGCCCGGCGCCGCCGGTGAAAAGCCGACTCTCGACGAGGCCGCCTACGCGACCGAGCTGCGCCGCAGGATCGTCGCGTCCCAGCCGATCCCCGCCGGCGCCCTCGAGACACTGGGTCAGACGCGCGCCGACTCGGTCCGGGCGGCCCTGGTCGACGCCTCGGGCGTCGACGCGTCTCGGGTCGAGCTGAAGGCGCCGCGCGCCGTCTCCGGCTCCACCGGGGGGCGAGTCCGCCTGACGCTCGAAGTGGCCGGTGCGACCGAGGCGGCGGAGCCGTCTAAGGCCGCACGAACACCGTCCTGAGCTCGGTACTCTCCTCGGTCTCTCAGGATCGCCCAGCACGGACCCCATCCGAATTCGCCCGCCCCTTGCCTCACCCTCTAACGTGACTGGTCACCGAGGAGCCCCCCTCTCCCAAGTGAGCGTCAGCTGCCCGTAGATCGGGAAGGGTTGTGCGTCGTCCACCGAAAACGGCGTGTTGCCGCGCAGAGTGTCCACCGGAACTCTGACAGTCTCGGTGTCATGGACGCTGTGTGCGACCGGGGCGTCGTAGCGATCGGTCAGGACGCCTCTCGCCAGGAGCGCGGCGCCGATTCCGAGACTTGGAATGCCCCTTTCGAGCTCTTTCCCGAGATACAGGTCTCCCGCGCGGGAGTCCATCTTCTTCAGCCCGTCGCGGTCGACGACGAGATCGTGCTTCGCGGGTAGCGCCCCGCGCGTGACGGTGTTGCCGTTCATCGCGACGACTACGGACACGGCGTCGCCCACGTTGACGACTTGCACCGCCACGCCCGATCGGACCGTGAAGTGGAAGGTCGCGATCAGGCGGTCGGACGGACTGTTGCGTGCCGACGGCGGCCGGACCGTGTAGCTGAAGGCGTGAACGCCCGTGAACGCCTTGGGGAGGATGGTGGGATGGGCCTCGGCTCTCGTCGAGTTCAACGGAACCTTATCCGCCTCTTCGAGAAGGTGATCGATCATCCCCAGGCTGGCAAGGCCTCCCGGTCCCCCGGCCCACCGCTGGCTCACCAGGTAGGGACGCCCGATCACCGTCGTCGTCGTCTCCTGGTCGGACGCCGCCCGAGCGACCGCGAGCAGCAGGGGCGGATGGATCTCGGTGTGGAAATCCGGATGGCCGGTGTCGACGATCCAACGCCCGAAAACGGCCACCCGATCGCCGGTCTTGACGCGATAGGGCCCCGGAATCAGGCGGTTCTCCATCTCGACACCCAGCGTGTTCACGAGGTCCAGACCGAAGACGTCCTTCGCGATCTTCACCGATGTCGCATATTCAAGATGCGTGTAAGGCGCCGGCGCAGGCGGCGCCGCGAGTGACTGATACGGGCGGGTCCGGGGCGATGTAGAACTCCCAATCCGTTCCGAACGGGTGGGTGAACGGCACGTCGGCTCCCGACATCCCGTCCTGGCCGTCCGTCATGATGATGGCCCGGCCGCAAGCTCCCACCACGTCGACTTCGTAGTCCTCATCCGGGTTCAGAATCTGGGTCCACTCGTTCTTCGAGTAGTCGGGGCTCGAAAAAATGCGCGTTCCCGGGATGACGTTGACGTCGGCCCAGTCCGGGAACATCGACTTCCCGTTGACCACGCCGCTCGCCCAATGCGGCCACGTTTGTTTCGACGTGTCGAACGGGGGGTTCTTGTACGTGGTCTCGAGGACGGAGGCGGGCGTACCGGTCGCGGTGTGGTCCCGGACGGCTCCCATGCCACCACCCGTTCGCGGGCCCGAATGGGGAGGTATCGGGGGCGACAGCACGGCCGTCGAGTTGACAGGCGTACCGGCCGCCCGCGCGCGCTCCCAATGTCCGGCCACGAAGGTTCCGTTAGCCATCCGATTTCGCGCCCAGACGAAGCCCCTCGCGTCCTTGCCCACGAACACCGAAACGTATGCGGCTTTCTTGTCGAAGCTCACCTTCGAGAGGTCGGGACGGTCTTCGAGCAGATCCACGGAGACCCCGTAGCCGCCGTTGTCGTCCGCGTGCTCGTAGAGGACCGCCACCAGACCGCCGGGAACACGGATCGACGAGGCGACCGCGTCGAAGTCCGACAGCCGGTGCTCCCCGACGCCAACGCTCTTGCTCCGGCCCTGGAAGTTCTTGTTCTCGTAAAGGACGACCTGCTGAGCGACCGCCGGAGAGCACACGAGCGCAGCCGCCCCCAACACTGCTCCGGCGACGACCCTGACGAGCCACCGACTCTTTCTCGAAATCGGGACACGCATCGCCGACCTCCTTGCAGAAGAGACAACCCCTTCCAGTTCCTAGAGCGCAATCTCGCTGCGAAACCGGACACCCGGGGGGCTCGTCCCTGCCTGCCGGCCGCCGCCCCTCCCCCCTGTCACGTCCTGCCAGGCATCCGCCTATCTCCAACAGCCGCCGGCGACGAGAGCCGGAGGCAAAGGCAAAGGAGGCTGCAATGCGGAAACTCTGGTTGGCGTTGGTAACGGTCGCCGCGCTCACGATCGGCGCGGTCCTGGCGGAGGGCGTCAACAACGGCACGGCGGAAAAGAGCTGCGGAGCAGACAAAGCCTGTTGCTGCTGCGCCAAGTCCTGCACGAAGTAGCGCGTCGGTTGCACGGGCACGGGTGGACTCGGGCGGGCGGGCTCAGCTCCAGCGGGATCTGACCGCGCTCGCCCGAGGCGATCGCGCGGCCTTCGATCCCGTTTTCGGCCGCGTCTGGCCTCTCGTGCGCGGCTACGCGGCGCGCTGCCTTCCGTGGGAGGAGGCCGAGGACGCGGCGCAGGAGGCCTTGCTGCGCGTCTTCTCCCGCGCCAGCGAGTTCGACGCCCGGCGCGACGCCCTGACCTGGGTGCTGGGAGTCGCGGCCTGGCAAATCCGAACGCACCGCACGCGCGCGAGGCGGCGCCGCGAGGAGGACTTGTCCGCGGCCGGCGAGCGCGAGGACGCGGCGCCGTCTCCCGAAGCGGCCGCGATGGCGCGGGAATCCGAGGCGGCGCTCGAGCGCGCTCTCGCCTCCCTGCCGACTTCCGACGCGGCGGCGCTCATCGCCTACGCCCGAGGCGAACGGTCGGATCTTCCGGGACCGACGTTCCGCAAGCGCGTCGAGAGGGCGCTCGGCCGTCTGAGGGCCCGTTGGAGGATGAACGATGGCAGCCTCTGAGCTCGTCGAGATTCGCCTGAAGGACGCCGCCCGCCGCGCCTACGAGCGGGGCCGGCTCGAGCGCGCTCTCCTGCGGGGAGCGGCCGCCGCGCTTCATCGCGATGCCCGGGATCCTGGTCTGCCAGCGCTCCCCCTTCGCGATCGCCTGTCTCGCGGGCCTGGCGCTCGTCGTTGCGGGAGGTCACCTGCGGGGCGAGGCGTATGCCGAGGGATCGCGCGCGGGAGTGTTCGCCGGGATCCTGCCATGCCTTCTTCCCGCGGCGATCGGCGCCATGAATCCGCAAGCCTGCATGCTTCTGATGTCCGCCAGAGGTCTCTGGATCTGCGCTCTCGGCGGCGTCTCCGCGGGGCTGATTCTCGGCTGGAGCGGTCGGGAGGCTCGAGGTGCGGCGTTCTGGGCGCCGGCCATCGCGGCGTTTGGGCTCGCCGCTTCGATCGGCTGCCTGCCGGCCGGCGCCGTCGGTTTCGTCGGCCTCGCGGCGGGACTCGTCGCCGGCGGCACGCCGGCTCTCGTCGCTCGCCGTCTGACGTCGTAGGGAGACCTGACCCTACTCTCACCCGACTGACCCCATCCCCACCAGATCGCCGTGCTAGTGTGCGACTAACTTATCGGCCCAAGGCAAGGAACTCTTGCAGGAACAACCCTGAGAGAGAAGAGGAGACTGTCATGAAGAAAATCCTGGCGATTCTGGCTCTGGTTCTCGTGTCGGGTGCGGCGGTGGCCAGTCCCCCTGAGGACGTCACGCAGGCGCTCACCAAGCTCGAAAACGACTGGGCCAAGATGGCTCTCGCCGGCGACCCGGCCGGTCTCGAGAAACTGCTGACGCCCGACTACGTCTACACGAACCAGGACGGGGAGATGGCGACCCGGGCCGACATGATCTCCTCGATGAAGTCCGGCTCCACAAAGTACGACACCTTCACGGTCGAGGACGTCAAGGTCCACGCCTATGGCGACGCCGCCGTTGCGACCGGAAAGGGCTCCATCAAGGGCAAGGAAAATGGCAAGGCGATCGATCAGGTGCTGCGCTTCACCGACACGTGGGTCAAGCGAGACGGACGCTGGCAGTGCGCCGCGACACAGGTGACGAGCGTCCCGAAGAAGTAGCCCGGTGGGGTCAGTCTTGATTTGCTGACGGCTCCCCCGGCTCGCAACAACCTCCGCACCGCCGGCACGCCCCGGAATCAGTAATCAGGCCTGACCCCGCTTACGTCTCATCGGTCGGGCCCGAGGGCGCGCCGCGCGGCCGAGCCCCTTGCGGCTACCCGGCGGCATTCGCGCTGCGCATTCCGCCCGGCCGGCGGCTCCACAGCTTGAAGAGCTCGAACCAAAGCACGCTCGCGATGCCTCCGGCGAGGAACAGGGCGACATCGACCGCGTGCAATCGCGAGAAGCCGAACAGCGCTCGGAGCGGCGCGAGCGAAAGGACGAGCGTCAGCACGGCCGAGGCGCCTCCCACGACCCACCAGAGCGCCGCGTTGGGAGAGGCCAGGGTCTCTCGCAGGGGCCGGGTCGCCGACCGCGCGGTCAGGATCAGGGCGAGGTTCGCCACGATGAGCGTCGCGAACGAGAGGGCGCGCGCGTCGGCCTCTCCCTGACCGCGCAGAAGAGCGATCGCGAAGACCGCGAAGACGATGGCGAGGATGCCCGTCCCCTGCAGGAGCGCCGATCGAATCATCTTCGCGGAGAAGAGCGGTTCCTCCGGCCGGCGGGGAGGGCGCCGCATCACGTCGGCCTCCGCGGGCTCCGCCTCGAAGACGATCGAGCACGCCGGATCGATGATGAGCTCCAGAAACAGGATGTGCACCGGCATCAGGGCGAGGGGCCAGCGCAGGAGCACGGGGACGAGCGACATACCGGCGATCGGCACGTGAATCGCCAGCAGATAGGTCATCGCCTTGCGCAGGTTGTCGAAGATCCGCCGGCCCAGCGCGATGCCGGACACGATCGACGTGAAATCGTCGTCGAGCAGCACCAGGTCCGCCGCCTCGCGCGCCACGTCCGTGCCCCGCCCCCCCATCGCGATGCCGATTTGCGCGGCCTTCAGCGCCGGGGCGTCGTTGACGCCGTCTCCGGTCATGGCCACGATCCGACCGCCGGCGCCGAGCGCGCGCACGAGCGTCAGCTTCTGCTCCGGTGCCACGCGGGCGAAGACCTGGGTCGCGGCCACACGGGCGGGCAGCTCCGCCTCGGGTATCGCCTCGAGGTCGGCGCCGGTCAGAATGCTCTCGTCCGGCAGGCCAATCTGGCGAGCGATGCCCGCCGCGGTGGCGGGGTAGTCCCCGGTGACCATCACGACGCGAATGCCCGCCCGCTCGCAATCGCGGACGGCGGCGGGCACGCCGGGGCGGATCGGGTCCGCGAAGGCGAGAAGGCCCAGCCACTCGAATCGGAAGCCCCGCGGGCTCCCGGGCAGCTCTGCGTTCTCGGCGCGGGCCTTCGCGACGCCGAGCATCCGGAGGCCTTCGGCGGCGAGACTCTCGAGATCGCCCGAGAGTCTCTCGCGCCGCGCCGCATCGAAGCCGCAAAGTTCGGCGATCGCCTCCGGCGCTCCTTTGGCGGCCACCACGAGCGACGCCGCGTCGGGAGGCTCCCAGACCCGCGTGAGCGCGAGCAGATCGTTGCTGAGGGGATACTCGCGCCGAAGGAGCCAGCCCTCCGGCACGGCGCGAACCGCCGGAGCGCGCCGCGCGAGATCCCGAATCGCGATCTCCATCGGATCGAAGGGCGCGGTCCGACTGGCGAGAAGCGCGTGCTCGAGCAGCTCCGTCGCCGCCGCGGGAGGCTCCTTCTCGCCGGCGACGTCGTAGGCGCTCGCGCCCGAGACCAGGCGCGCGACGGACATCCGGTTCTGCGTCAGGGTTCCGGTCTTGTCCACGCAGAGCACCGCGGCCGAGCCGAGCGCCTCGATCGCGGCGACACGCCGCGTCAGGACTCGCCGGCGGGAGAGTCGCCACGCGCCGAGCGCGTGGAAGAGCGTGAGGACGACGGGGAACTCCTCCGGCACCAGGGCCATCGCGAGCGTCACGCCGACGAGCAGGCCCGCCAGCCACGAGCCGTGTGTCGAGCCGTAGACGGCGGCAACTAGCAGGCACAGGAAGAAGCCGGCCAGGGCGATGAAACGCACGACCCGCGCGGTCTCCTTCTGGAGCCGGGTCTGCTGCGCGGCCACGGTGCCGAGGACCTTTCCGATCCGTCCCATCTCGGTCGACGCGCCGGTCGCGAGCACGCGGGCGACGCCGTGGCCCCCCGTCACGAGCGTTCCGGAATAAACGAAGGGCAGGCCGTCGCCGCCCGGGCGAGACATCGCTTCGGGTGGCGGCGAGCGGGCGGCCTTGCCGACCGGGAGGGACTCGCCGGTGAGCAGGGACTCGTCGGCGCCGAGATTGAGCGAGGACAGCAGCACGCCGTCGGCCGGGACGCGGTCTCCTTCGGAGAGAACCACCGCGTCGCCGCGCACGACTTCTCGGCCGGGGATGCGGCGGTGGCGCCCGTCGCGGATGACGAGCGCCCTGGGGCTCGAGAGATCCTTCAAGGCCTCCAGGGCGCGCTCGGTCTTGTGGTTCTGGTAGAGGGAGATGCCGGTGACGGCGAAGATGGATGCGATCAGGACGATCGCCTCGCGCGGATCGCCGAGGAGAAGGTAGATGGTTCCGCCGGCGACGAGGAGCAGGATCATCGGCTCCTTCAGGACGCCCGCCGCGATCCGCCAGAAGCTCCGGGGCCGGGCGGAAGGCAGCTCGTTCGGCCCGTCGGCGGCAAGGCGCCGCGCGGCCTCCGTCTCCGAGAGGCCGCCCGTCGCGAGCTCTCCCCCTCTTTGCGGACTGGCCGTCGAACCACCCTCGCGCGGCGGCGCCGGCCCGGGCACGCGGGAATTCCCGGAAGGGCTCATCGGCCTCGATGATCCCCTAAGAAGGTCCCGGTCCGAAGAAGGTTACCGACCCGGAGTCCCCCTCTCCCAGGTGAGCGTCAGCTGCCCGTAGATCGGGAACGGCTGTCAGAAATCCGGTCTGACCCCAACTAGCCCCAGGCGCGTCTCCAGCGCCTCACCGTCCTTCACCGCACCGCCGCCACCACCCCGAAATCAGAAATCAGGTCTGACCCCTGCCGCTGCTCCCTTCGTTCGGATCGGTTCCGCCGCCTCTGGTCCATTCGCCAGAGTCCTCACCGGGCTCGATCTCGGGCGGTGTCTTCAGCCCTTGCGGCGCCGGGTTCTCCTTGAAGCCGCGCGCGTCGCGCGGATCGGGAGCCAGATCGTCGGGGCTGATTCCTTCGCGGTCGCGTTTCTCGTCCATGCGGCCTCCTTCGAGGTGAAAGGGTTGCGAACGAGATCGGGACTGCAAGACGCGTTCCCGGGAGCACGAAGGCCGTCAGGACCGACCTCCTTCGTTCGATTTGGTAGCCTTCTCTCCATTTCGGAGGGAACGATGCGAGCGAGACTCATCGCGGCGGGGATCGCTCCTCGTCTTGACGGCCAGCTTCTCCGCGGCCGCGGAGGGCAACGATAAGGGGCCCAAGCCGGATGTCGGAGACGGCCGCGTGGCGTGGTTCGACATCACGACGACGAACCTGGCTCAGTCGAGAGCGTTCTACGAACAGCTCTTCGGCTGGCAGTTCACGTCCCTGAAGGGAACCGACCGGGCGCTGGAGATCGTCTCCGGCGACCGGTCGATCGGAACGCTTCGTGTGGCCGACGGCAAGATCAGCCCGTTCGACGGCGTCGTCTACATCCAGGTGAGCGACCTTCCGGGACACTGCGCGAAGGCGAAGGAGCTCGGCGGGATGATCCCGCCCGGCTTCCCGTTCGACCTCTCCGACGACAAGGGCGCGATCGCCGTCGTCGCCGACCCGTCCGGACACCCGATCGGAATGTACTCGCGGACGCCGCTGCCGAAGGCGGCGAAGTAGCATCCCTCCATGGCAGACAAGCTCAAGTCGTCCTACGAGCTCGCGATGGAACGGCTGCGAGGCGCCGATCCGAACGCCGGCAAGGAGAAGCCGTTGACCGCCGCGCAGAAGGAGAAGATCGCCGAGGCCAGGCGGGTCGCCGCCGCGCGGTTGGCGGAGCTCGAGATTCACTTCCACGACGCGTCGAGGCGGCGGAGCGATCCGGCCGAGCAGGAGAAGGCCGAAGCGGAATATCAGATCGACCGGCAGCGGATCAACGCGGACCTCGAGCGGGCGATCGCGGAGGTCCGGCGCGGGCGCACCTGACCAGATAGAAGTCGCGACTCACCGAACGAACGCCGTCAGCTCCTTCCGAACCTCGTCTGGCGCCTCGAGATAGGAGAAGTGGCCGCACTTCGGGATCACGACCAGCTTCGCGCCGGGAATCGCCCGCGCGATGTGCTCGGCGACCTCGACCGGGATGAAGTCGTGATCCCCCGTGACGACGAGCGTCGGAATTCGAAGCTCCCGCAGGCGCGGGGTCAGGTCGTACCCGGGAACGTTCCATGTGTCCTGCATGAGCCGGTCTTCGATCGCGCGCGCCTCGAGGATGCCGGCGCTGCCCTGCCGGATGAAGGCCGCCTTCATCGCCGCCATGAGCTTCTCGTAGTCCTCGGATCGATAGAGCGCGTGCTCGAAGTGAATCCGATAGCGCGCGGCGACTGCTTCCGGATCTCCCGCCCGGTACGCCGCGCCCTCGACGATCGCGCGCTGCCGCTCGAAGTCCGCGCCGAGACTCTCCCGGTACGACTTGCGCAGCACGGCCACGTCGCTCGCCGACGCCGGCGCGGGATTCATCAGGACGAGGCGCGAGACCCGCTCCGGATGGCGCAGCGCGTACTCGAGGGCCAGCACCGCTCCCCAGGAGTGACCGAGGAGGGCCATCTTCTCGAGTCCGAAGTGGCGCCGCACCCGATCGAGGTCCTCCAGGTCGGATGAGAGCGACACGTCTTGCGGCCGAACGCCTTGCGCAGACCGCCCGCGCCCGCGCTGGTCGTAAGAGATGAGGCGAAAGCGATCCTGCAGCCGATCGAGGTCGGGTAGCAAATAGGAGGTGTCGAAGTCGGGCCCGCCGTGGAGAAGGACGAGGGGCGGCCCCTGCCCGACCGATCGAACGTAGATCGAGGCGGCGCCGACGGGAATTCGGGTCTCGGAGACGTCTTCCGCGGCGCCGGAGGCCGCGGCCGTTCCCAGCGACAGCAGGCAGGCGACGAAAGGCCCGAGCGCCTCGCGAGTCCAGCAGCGAGTCAGGACTGACCCCGAGTCTCGGAATTCAAGACTGACCTCGTCCGGCGCCGATCGCGCGTGACCCGTCGCCCCCATCTTCGACATCCGGAACGAACCCGAACGAATCCGGAACTAGAGCTGGAGACCCTGCAGATCAGTAGGCTGTCTACTCGTCATGCAAGTGGGATCGTTCCCCAAAGTTGAACGGTTTCATAGGGAAAAGGGGAAGTATGCCATCCAAGGCTGACTTTCAACGTCTCGCCGATTGGTGCGTCCAGCCGAGGTCCAAGCCGTATCTTGCTCGGGTAATCTTCGCGACTTTGAATGAGGGCAACGAAAGCGGAGACGGGGAGACCGGGGTCGCCACGTGGTCGGGCTATCTCCAGTTCACTCCAGCGAGGATGTCGCGGTGGTTCCCTGAGCACTTTGCGGGCACTTTGTTTCTCCAAGGATCGGAGACTACCTACATAACCATAGCCGTCGCCGTCGGCGACAAGTATGCAACCACTGGGTTGACCTATTTTGGTTACCCCGGCGGTTTCAGGGAGTTCGACGTCACGGAGGTCGACGACGACACCACTGACAACCTTTGTTGGGTACACCTCTCAGGTGAGCAGGTCAGCCAAGGGGAGATTCGCAAGCGCACACTTATCCTTCAAACGGGACAAAAGTTCTGGTGGCATACGGGTCCGTTGCCCTAGACGCAGGCTGCTGGGGTAAACCCGGGGCCAGCCCTGATTTCTGATTTCGCGCCGCCCGCTCGCGACAATCCAATGCATGCGACGGTTCCGGAGGTCCTGAATGGCGCGGCCACCGCGGGTAGAGGTCCCGGGCGCCCTCTACCACGTCACCGCGCGCGGCAACGAGCGCCGGCCGCTCTTTCGAGACGACGCCGATCGAAACGAGTACCTGGATCGAATCGCGCGGTGCCGGCAGAGGTTCCGCTTCGAGCTCCTCGCCTACTGCCTGATGACCAATCACGTGCACCTCGCGATCCGGCCCGGCCCGGAGCCGCTGTCACGGATCATGGGGCGCCTTCACTCGACCTATGCCGGCTGGTTCAACCGCCGTCACGACCGCGTCGGCCACCTCTTCCAGGGCCGCTACAAGGCGTCCCTCGTCCGGGACGACCGGTATCTCCGCGCGCTCGTTCGCTACATCCACCGCAACCCGGTCGAAGCCCGCATCGCGAGGCGCGCGGCCGACTACCGCTGGTCGAGCGACCGCTACCTCCGGCGGGCGCAGGGACCCGACTGGCTGGACATCGACGCTCTCCTCGCGCTTCTGGACGAATCCCGGCGATCGGCGATCCGGCGGTACGTCGAGCTTGTGGACGGCCCGTCTGACGAGCCGCTCGAGCCGCTCGAGGACCCGGACCCGCGCGCGGACGGTGATCTCGTTCTGCTTCCTCCCGCGCGAACCCCGGCGCCGGCGGAGCCCGATCCGGCCGTCGGCCAGATCAGGCTGGACGACCTGCTGGAGACCGTTGCGCGCGACGGCGGTTTGACCCTCGAGGATCTTCGAGGCCGGCAGCGAGGCGGAGAGATCGCCGCCGCACGATGCCGCGCCGCCTATCTCGCCCGCCGCCTCTTCCGAATTCCGGTGCGCCGCGTCGCGCTGCGCCTCGGCCGCGACGACTCGTCCTTCGCGCGCCCGCTATCGCGCCTCGAGAGCCGGCTCGAGGTCGAGCCCGCGCTCCGAACCCAGATCGACCGCCTCGCCCGCCTCCTCCTCACCGCCGCTACTCCCCAAATCAGAAATCAGAACTGACCCCTGTTAGCTCCGCCGTCGCCAGTTCTCAGGCCGAATCCGATGGCCAAACCGAGCGTTCGGGGACTGAGCGAGCCGGTGGGCCAGCGGCCACCGAATGCGGGGCCGACCCCGCCCTCTTGCCGGCTCCTCTTCCGCGGGCCGGTGTCCTTGTTAGATGATCAGTGCCAATTTCGAGGGGTGAAGAGTCGGATGGCTTTTGAGGGGGCCATCTCTGGCAACCGCGGTCGTTTCTTCCGCGTCCGCGGCGCTTTCGCTTTGCGTGTGTCCCTTGTTCTTCTTGGCGTCCTCTCGGTGCGATCGCCGCTCCGAGCACAGGATCAGGTCCACCTCATGACCCGACAGATCCAAGCACTCCTCGATGACAAGATGGCGCGGACTTCCGAGCAGCAGAAGATCGACTCAAACCTGTATCTATGAAGCCAGGATGCGGAGTGGCAGGCACGCCGCCACCGGCATTCCGTCGCTCCGAACAGGCGTCGAGGTCGATCCATCCAACACCACCGTGGTGGATATCACCTGCACGGTGAGCGACGAGCTTATTCAGCGTCTCCAGGCGCTTAACTGCCTCGTGCTCGGTGCCTACCCGGAGGCAAGGAGCATCCGTGCGCGGGTTCCCCTCACGGCCCTTGAACTGATCGCCAGAGAGCCGACGGCTCAATTTCTCCAACCCGAAAGAAGGCCACATTGTCGTCCAACGGGGCTATCTCGACCGAAGGCTCTTCACCAGGAAAGCGCGTCGGGTCAACGAGTGGACTATCCGCTCTGCGAGCCCTCGAAAGCGCGAGGCCCAGCAGCGCCACTGCACTCAACCGGTCGGAGGGGGACGTTACACATCGCGCGAATCTTGCGAGAGCAACCTTTGGAATTACCGGGCCTAGGCAAAACCGTAGGCGTGCTGTCCGACGGGATCGACTCGGTCGGGCTCCTTCAGGCTTCAGGCGATTTGCCGCCGACGGTCTATTACCTGACCGGCCAGGCCGGTTCCGGCGATGAAGGGTCCGCGATGCTGGAGATCGTTCACGATCTCGCACCAAATGCTGCGTTGGTTTTCGCGACAAAGAACGGAGGCATTGCTTCGGCGGCCGCCAACATTCGGGCGCTAAGGGACGTCGGTTGCGACGTGATAATCGACGATTTTATCTATTTCGTCGAGAGCCCATTTCACAAAGGGCAGGCCGCGAACGTGTTCTCAACCACGAATGCCGGTCTCGTCACGGAAGCTGTCAACGCCGTCACGGCATCTGGAGCTCTCTACTTCTCCTCAGCAGGGAACGACGGAAACAAGACGAACGCGCAATCTGGGACCTGGGAGGGAAACTTTGTTGACGGTGGCAGCGCAGGCGGATCAGCGCGGTTTCACAGTTTTGGCGGCACCGTCTCTGACACTCTGCTCTACGGAAGCACCGAACTTGATCTCTTCTGGGCCGACCCACTTGGCGCGGCGGTCGACGACTATGACCTTTTCCTGTTCGATGCCGCCAACAATCTTGTCGCCGCGTCAACGAATCGACAGGCGGGAGTCCTCGACCCCTACGAAAATATCTTTGGGTTCATCCCGGTTGGCTACCAGATCATCATCGTCAAGTTCGCAGGCAACAGTCGCTTTCTCCATCTAACCACAAACCGCGGACGGCTGGCCATCTCGACGACAGGAGCTACACGCGGCCACAACTCCTCAACAAATCCAAACGCTTTCGGTGTCGCAGCCACGCCGGCAGGCGCCGCCTATCCAGGCCCTTTCAACATTGGAAACCACGTAGAGATCTTCAGCTCCGACGGGCTTCGCCGCCTCTTCTTCAACGCGAACGGGTCTGCGATCACCCCCGGTAACTTCTCGGCAACGGGCGGACAACTTGTTCAAAAGCCTGACGTCACCGCGGCTGACGGAGTGAGTTGCGCCGCCGCGCCACAGTTCAACCCGTTCTTCGGCACCTCGGCCGCCGCTCCGCATGCCGGCGCGATTGCCGCTCTCCTTGGTCGATGGCTCCCGGGTCTGACCGCCGCCCAGGTGAAGAACGCAATGACCTCGACGGCTATCGGCATCGAGACGGCCGGCACCGATCGGGACAGCGGCGTGGGCGTTCTCGACGCCTATGCCGCAGCCAGAAGCTCTTCGCCTCCCTGCCGACACCCACAAAGACACGGACTCCGACTCGCACCGCTACACCAACTCCGACCGTGCCTGCGACCTCGACGCCAACACCCACGCCAACCATCACCCCAACCGCGACGATCACCCCAACCCCCACCGCCACACCCTTCCCCACGGCCATGCCTCTCGGCACCGCCGTACTCGGACCGCAATTCCAGATCAACACCTACACGACCTCAGCGCAGCGCAATCCGGCGGTCGCCTCGGACGCCGCAGGCAACTTCGTTGTCGTCTGGGAGAGTTATCAGGATGGCTCCTACCAGGGGATCTTCGGCCAGCGCTACGACGTGTTCGGACTCCTCAGGGGTCCGAGTTCCAGGTGAACGTCGAAACATCGGGGTATCAGCTGTCGCCAAAGGTCGCGATGGATGCCACCGGAGGCTTCGTGGTGGTCTGGCGAAGCCATGCTCCCAGTTCCCCCTCGAGCATCGTCGCCCGCCAGTTCGCGAGCGATGGCTCGCCGACAACGGATGAATTCCAGGTCAACACGTACACGACATCCGAGAACGAGGATCCCGAAGTCGCCTCGGATTCTTCGGGCAACTTCATCGTGGTCTTGGACGGGATCTCTCGGCTTTCCAGCCCAGCGGTTCGACTCGTCCGCCGTTCCTCAGGGTGGCGAGTTCCAGGTGGGCGCCGGCGGCGTGGGGCCGAGCCTGGCGATGGCGTCGAACGGGAACTTCATCGTCGTGTGGGCCGACATGGATGGAGTCGCCGGCCAGCGCTTCGACGCCTCCGGAGCTCAGATTGGCCGGAACTCTCGATCAACACGACGCCGACAGACTCGTTCAATTCCGGGCCTCGCGTCTCCATGGGTTCGTCGGGGGACTTCGCGGTCGTGTGGAACAACCTCATCTTTCTCAGCCCCGGGATTGGCGTCGACGCAACGTTCGCTGCAGCTTCGACGAGACAGGCGCGGCCCGGGACCCCAGTTCCAGGTGAACACGTACACGCCGGGAGCCACATCCGCGCCTGCGGTCGCAGTCGGGCCTACTGGGGATTTCCTCGTCAGCTGGACTGGGTGCGAGCACCCAGCTGTCGACGGCTGTCACGTCTTCGCTCAACGCTTCATGGGCGTCTGGCGCGCGAATAGGGCGCGAATTCCTGGTGGACGCTTCAACCACTGCGCCGCCGGCCCAGGATGGATCAATCGCTCTCGATCCCTCCGGCAATTTCGTCGTGACGTTTGCCTCACAGGATGGGGATAACCTCCGGCGTTTTTGGCCGGCAGGGGATGAACTCCGCCGCCCAGGGCCTCTCGTCGACCGACACGGCAACGCGACGACCTCATCCAACTCGAACGGCTTCCTCGAGCCGGCGAAACCTGCTCCTCCTCGAACCGCGTTGGCGACACACCCTCGGAGGTTCGGCCGAGCTGACGGGAACGGCCACCGGTTACGCCGGCGATCCGGGCGGGACTTATTCCCTGACCGACGACGGCGCCGACTACGTCACCCTACCGGCCGGCTCGGACGCCGGCTGCTTCGAAGCGACCGCCGACTGTCGACCAGCTCTCCGTCTCGGCGCGCGCCCCGCCACACACTGGGACACGCATCTCACCGAGACGCTCAGCACGGGGTTCGCGACGCAGTGGACGATCCATGTCGGCGAAAGCTTCCAGGATGTTCCGACGGACTACCCCTTCTACCAGAAGATCGAGACGCTGCTTCACACTGGAATCACGGCCGGATGCACGGCCACGCAGTACTGCCCGGAGGCAACGGTGTCGCGCGCCCAGATGGCGATCTTCATCGCGAAGGCCATCGCCGGAAATGCTGCGTTCATTCCTGCTGCCGGTGCCCTTGGAGCCGAACAAGTACAACTGCGTCGCCGGCGGCGTATCACTCTTCGACGACGTATCGCCGGCCGACATCTTCTGCAAGCACGTCCATTTCATCGCGACCCAGAACATCACGCTTGGCTGCTCGGCGACGAAGCACTGCCCGGCGCGACCTGGTCAGCCGCTCCCAGATGGCGGGATTCATCGCGAAGGGCACCGTCGCGCCCGCTGGCGGGATCGCAATTCCTCTCGTTTATGGGCCCGACCCAACAACGGGTTTTGGGTACTCGTGCGATGCCGCGAGCCCGAATACTCACTTCGCGGACGTGCCCGCGACCGACCCTTTCTGCAAGCACATCCACTACCTGTGGGCAAAGGGCTTCATCAGCGGCTGCGACGCCACCAACTACTGTCCGGAAGGGCTCGTCACGCGCGGCGCGATGGCCAAGTTCCTGACGAACGCGTTCGGGCTTCAGCTGTACGGACCGTAGGGCAGCGTGCTGAAGACCCTCGGAGTCGAATACGATGCGTGACAGTTACTTCTCACATCGCTCTCGACTACTCGTTTTGATCGGTCTCCCTCTGCCTCGGCCCATGTGTCGGGCGCAGGAGGCCAGGCAAGGAGACCCAAAACTCAACCCAGGCGGCTTCGAGGAATTCCATTCACCCATGGTCCTAGACACCGTATTCATAGCTGCAGATTCCGCGACCTGGCGGAAAGACAAGACCGCCTGGGTCTCATGTCCGGACAGAGCAACACGAACTGAGTCAAGGAATCATCATGAAAACATCACCACGTTGACGACAAGTACCTCGGTGCGGCCGAGGACCTCGCCGCGAACCCGCGGGGCGTCGTCACGGACCCCGGCACGCACACGATCACGGTCGCGCGCCCCGGCTACAAGACGAAGACCGTAGACGTCACGGTGCGCGTCGGCGCCCCGGTGGACGTCGTCGTGGAGCTCGAGAAATAGGCCTCGTTCCGAGTGCTTCGTTCCCTTCTGCAAGGGCCCGGTTCGCCGGGCCCTTTTTGCACTTGTGGACGGGGCGACCGCATCGGGATAAGCTCACCATAGTTCAGATTCGGAACCCATGAAACCGTCGCTCCGGCCCTCAGGAGGCTGAGATGTCGTTTGACCGTTCGTGCGGTCGTGGATCGGCAAGACTGAGTCTCTTCCTCACCCTCGCGGTCTTTGCCGTGCCCGCGGCGGCCCAGGTTCTCCCGAATCCCGGAGACGCCGGTGGGAACGGTGAGGTCGGACGCCTGCGTGACGACCCTGCCGGACGCGCCGAGTGGAACGCGATGCTGCGGCGCGACCGCGACGGCCGGGTTCTCGCGGAGAACAGGCTGAAGGCGCTCGACGCGACGTGCCAGATGCCGGCGGACCCCTCGATGGCACAAGTACCGGCCGGGGAGCTTCACGCGCTCGGCAACAGGCCCGTCGGCGCGGTCGAGCTACACGTTCCGGGGACGACCTGGCAATCGCTCGGGCCGCAGCCGATGCAGTCGTTCGTCGGAAACCCCCACCGGCAGTGGGGCCTCGTGACGGGCCGAGTCGATGCAATCGCGATACATCCCACGGATCCGTCGATCATGTTGCTCGGTTCGGCGACGGGTGGGATCTGGAAATCAACTGACACGGGCAACACCTGGCGTCCGGTCTCGGACTTTGCCCCGGCGCTCGCGACGAGCGCCATCGCGTTCTCCCCCTCGAACCCCGCGATCGTGTTCGCCGCGACCGGGGAGGTCGACAGCTCGGACACGTCACCCGCGTACAGCCTCGGGACGTATCTCGGCTCCGGCTTGCTCCGATCGACGGACGGAGGGGAGACATGGGCCCCATCGACGTGAACATCCCGACGAACGCGATCGTGTCTCGGGTTCTCGTGCATCCGACGAACCCGCAAACCCTGGTCATCGGCATCTACATCTATCACGACGTCGCACAGGGCAAGTCATTCGTGGGTGGCGCCTGGCGATCGACGGACGGAGGCGTCCATTTCACTGAAGACGTTTTCCCAGGAGAGCGTGAGCCACCTCGTTCAGGACCCGACGGACCCGTCCAGGATCCTGATGGCGACCGGGGGATGTAACGGCTGCGGCACCTACGGTGTCTTCGCCTCGACGGACTTCGGGGCAACCTGGCAGCCGAGTTACACGACGACTACCCAAATAGGAAGGATCAAGCTCGGCATCAGCAAGACGGCGCCCGTAACGGGTCTATGCCTCCATGCTCGCGAGCGACAACACGGACTCGTCTCCAGGAGGAATTTACCGGTCGATCGACGGAGGCGCGAATTGGCAGGCTGTCGGCGTCGATCCGACGATGTGTCCAACGGAGGCGACCGGGGGGACCAACCAGTGCTCCTACGATCACTGGATAACCCCGGATCCCGCGAATCCGCTCACCGTCTATTTCGGGTCGATCGATCTGTACAAGAGCATGGACGGCGGAAGCACCTGGTCGAACATCCTGAACGTCTACTCCGGCACGGGCCCTCCCGGAACGACGCACCCGGACCAGCATGCGGGGGTTTTTTCACCGAACGGCACGCACTTCATCGGAAACGACGGGGGCGTGTACAGGAGCGACAATGGCGGTACCACCTTCCAGAACTTGAACGCGAGTCTGGGCGTCTCCCAGTTCAACGGGGTGGCGCTTCATCCCAGCAATCCCGACCTTGCGATGGGGGGCACACAGGACAACGGCGGACAGCTCTTCACGGGATCGAGCACGTGGTCTGATCGAATCCAGGGAGACGGCGGTTTCGTTCTCTTCAGGCGGGACGCGCCAGCGCAGGTTCTCGCGGCGCATTACAGGGCCTACTTTGAACGCTCGACAGACACGGGACAGTCATTCGAAGACGTAACCGACTACACGAATCTGATGTTTCCCGACAAGGGCGATCCTCGGGAGCCCATGGCCTTCTATCCTCCGGCTGTCGCGGCGCCGACCTCGCCATCTACGGTGTTCTTTGGAACGAACCGGGTCTGGCGGAACGACACGTTCGGGTCCGATCCGAACGCGTGGCAGCCTCTCTCATCCGGCCGGATTCTCTCGAGCACGACCGACGTCCTCACGACGATCGGCGCTGCCGCCGACTCGAATGGCCCCCTGTGGGCAGGCAGCCGGCTCGGGGAAGTGCAGGTCTCGACGGGTGGCTCGAGTCCATTCGTCCTACGCAACGCGGGTCTTCCCTCGGCCGTCGTCACGAGGATCATCACCGTCACGCCGGATGGAAGGAACGCCTACGTCACCTTCGGGGGCTATCTCGGGCTGCCCTCGAAGCATGTCTTTCGGACGACGGACGCCGGGTCGACGTGGACCAACATCTCGAACAACCTGCCCGACGTTCCGGTCCTCGACATCAAGGTCGACCCGACCGACCCGAACGACATCTTCCTCGGGACGGACGTCGGCGTGTTTCGTTCGACGAACGGGGGCGCGACGTGGGCTACCTTCAACGCGGGCCTGCCCAACGTCCCGGTCTACGGCCTCGCATTCCACCCGGTCACGAACGACCTCTGGGCCGCGACGTACGGGCGTGGCGTGTGGCGCGTGAAGAGCGCGGTCAGCGCGGGCCCCGTCCCGAGCTTCTCCTTCAGCCCGCCCTCGCCCCTCGCCGGCCAGACGGTGCAGTTCACGGACACCTCGACCGGCGGGCCGACTTCGTGGTCGTGGGACTTCGGGGACGGACTGAGCTCGACCACCCAGAGCCCGACGCACGCGTTCGCGACTGCGGGTGTGTTCCAGGTCGCCCTCACCGCGGCGAACGGGGGCGGCTCGAATAACGACGACGAAGACAGTCACGGTCGCATCCGGAGGGGCGTCGACCTGCGTGGACGACGCCACGAGCATGTGCCTCGTGGGCGGGCGCTACCGAATTCGTAGTCACTGGAAGAACCAGTACGCAGGCGGTGCATTGTCGACGCTGGCAAAGGCGAAGCTGACCGACGCCACCGGCGCCTTCTGGATCGCGAACTCGAACACGTACGAGTACCTGATCCGCTTCAACACGGCGACGAACAACGGTCGGATCTGGATCGCGATCGCGACGTTCACGGACGTGGAGTTCTGGATCGACGTGACGGACACCCGCACGGGGCAGTCGAAGGAATACCACAGCGTGCCGGGCAACCAGACGATGATTTACGACCCGTACTTCTTCGTGTACCCATGACGACGAACGGCGCGCGAAAAACCGAAAGGACATCGGCGATGACGCGATTTGGATTTGTTTTCAAGCGGGGACTCGTCGCTGCGGCCCTCTGCCTGACGGCAGGCGTCGCGCAATCGGGCCGCGGAGAAGAACCGGCGCAGGGGATCAGCAAGGTCACGGACTTCAAGCGCAGGCCGAGCCACTCCTGACCGGCCGACGTTTCTGCGATCTGACAGGGCGCGAAAGCCCATCATGGAGGGAGTCGGACACCCGAAAGAGGTGGCGACCGCGCGGAACCTTTCCCGTTCGGTGTACCAGCCGGATTCCGCTCTGCCCTATCCGGATCCGCCGGCATCCGCAACCGGTCCAGGCAGCGTGGCGCCGAAGCGCGTCTCGGCTTTGGCCGGCACGATAAACCTCGAAGGCACGTCTTCTACCACCTAGACGCGACAACCGGCTACTTCACGGCCGACAGCGTCGCCAATCATTGCTCGAGCGGCACCTCCGGAACGCTGCGACTCGAGCTTTGGGCGACGACGCCAATTCCCCGGCGGACGGTTCCGTCAGCGGCTATCGGCTCATTACCGACACACTGGGACAGCTTCCGGCGGGCTATGCCTTCAACAACCTTGACTACGGGGACGCAGTTCTACACGCAACCCCCGACCGGCTGTTACTACATAAGTCTTCTTCTCACCGAGTTCGACGGCGCCGCTACCCCTACATCGACTACGTCGTCTTCCCGAATCTCGTGGCCTTCCGCGGAGGATCGTGCGTGGGCTGCACCGAGGACGCCTACACGATGTGCCTCATCGGCGGACGGTACCGGGTCACGAGCCACTGGAAGAACCAGTACGCCAGCGGAGCGACCGCGAATCTCTTCAAGGCGAAGCTGACGGACGCGACGGGTGCGTTCTGGATCGCAGACTCGAACACTTACGAATACCTGATCAGGTTCAACACGGCGACGAATAACGGGAGAATCTGGATCGCGATCCCCACGTTCACCGACGTCGAGTTCTGGATGGCCGTGACCGACACCCTCAACGGGCAGTCCAAGGAGTATCACAGCAATCCCGGGAACCAGACGATGATCTACGACCCATACTTCTTCGTCTATCCGTAGATCTGGGGCGGCGTCCGATATCCTGACGGACCGTGTCGGTTCTTCGATCGGATCGCCTCCCGCCGCTGCTTCTCGCCGCGCTCGTCACCCTCGGGGCGATCCCGGTCGTCCGATCACTGGTCGTGCGCGACCTGAGCTGGTGCTATCCGTACGTCACATCCGACTCGTACGATTGGATCGCGAACGGGCTTTCATTGGCGGGGGAGGATGTCGCCGCATCGTGGCGCCCGCCGGGGCTGCCGCTTCTCATTGCGGCACTCTTCAAGCTGGGGTTGCTTTCCTGGCTTCCGGTCGCGAACGTCCTCGTACTCGGCCTGACGACGGCCGCGCTCTATCTGCTCCTTCGCGAGAGGCACGGCGCGTGGATATCCGCCTGCGCCTCCTGGTTCTTCTTCGCGAACGATTATGTGCAGGACTTGACGAAGTACATCATGGCGGACATTTACTGCACGCTCTTCATCGTTCTCGCGGCTCATGCCTTTTTTCGTGCCTCCCGGGACCCGCGCTACTATCGGCGTTGCGGTCTGCTCCTCGGTGTCGGGTTTCTCTTCCATCATGCGACGGTCGTTGCAGGAATCGGCTTCGCGGTCGCCCTTGTGTTCACGCGGTTCGAGCACATTCGACGCCCTGAAGCGTGGCAGGGTCTCGCGGGCGGGGGGCTTGTCGCGGGCGCCTGGGCCGTGGCGCGCTGGGCGCACTACCACATGCACCCCGGGGGACCACGCCACGTTCAAGAGGCGCTCCTGTATTTTTCCGCGGAGAACGTGCTGTTCTATGCGATCACGAGCCTCGCACTTCTCGGTCTCGCCATCCTTCCGCTCTACGTGGCCGGCTTCGCGGGGCTCGTTGCGCGGGACTTTCCGGACCGCGCGTGGCGAGCCACCGTGAGCTGTCCTCTGGGGGCGCTCGCGGTCTTCTGGCTCCTCTTTTACAACTGGGCCGACAAGCGTTTTCTCTACTACCTTTTTTGCTTCTGCATCTGCCTGCTCGCGGAGGGTCTCGATGCGCTCGCCGCCTGGGCGCGGCGAGGACGCCTCGCGGCGGCACTCGCGTGCGCGTACCTCGGTGTGGCTCTCCTCTGGAACCAGATTCGTTACCCGAGTTACGGAATCCGCTATCTGGCGTTGACGCCGCAGGACTTTTTCGAGGTATCGGTCACGGAGCACGCGAGACCGTTGGGGAAGCAGACTTTTCATCTCTCAGGCGCACGGGTCGTGCGGCTCCACGGATCGTTTCTCGCGAGCTTCTCGAGAAGCCTCTTCGACGTCCGCCTCTCGGCCGCGACGTGTTCCGTCTTTGTGCCATCGCCCGCCTGTCTCGTGGCCCTCAAGGCTGACGTGGATCGCCTCTTTGCCCCCGGCGAGGTGGTCGGCTTCGCACCTCCCGACTCGCTGAACGATCGCGCATCGAGCATGAGGCGTCTCGGCGACATTCTGGGCCGGCGCGTCGTGCTTCCGGGTGAGGCGCGCCTTGCCGTCACGGGGCGGGACGCGTCTTCGAAACCGCCCCTCGCCAGCTGTGGTCCGTATGCGCTCGTTCCGGCGCGATGACACGGAGCAGAGCCTCGCCTTCGCGTCTCGTGCGACCTAAACTCTCCGCCATGCCCCGTCAGATGCCTTCTGAAGTCGTGGAGGCAGAGCTGCGCGGGGCGTTGACGCGGCACTACGAGAAACTCAATCACTGGGATGTGCCTCAGGCCGTGGCCGCGGCTGTGTCTCTCGACGGGATGCGGGATCGTCTCGCTTACGTCGCGTCGAAGGTCCCGCTGGAGCTTTTCTCGGAAAGCTCCATCGTGCTCATCTCGGGGATGGGCGTCGGCGGCGAAATGCTGGCCGCTCGGGAACGAGGAGCAGGCAGCGTCTATGGCGTCGAAGTGGATTCGCCGAGCCTCGAATTTTGCCGTCTGCGATTCGCAGGATTGGACGGTCTCTTCCCACGGCTTTACGACGGAGAGACTCTCCCTTTCGAAGGAGCATCCTTCGACCTCGTCTTGTCCGGACACATCATCGAGCACACGAGGAATCCGCACGCCTACCTGACGGAGCTCCTTCGCGTCTTGCGTCCGTCTGGCTGGCTGTTCCTCGAGTTTCCGACGCGATTTCACTGGCGAGAACTGCATACGGGCATTCCGTCGGTCGAGTGGCTTCCGCTGTCCTTGCGAAACGGGATTCTCCGCCTGGCTGCGAGCCGGTTCTCCCCATTCGAAGAATCCACGAGAAGCAAGTGCCGCACGATCCTGGGCACTGGACTGAAGCAGATCAGTACGGGTCGCGTGAGTCGATGGCTGGCACAAAGCCAGCCCGCGGCCACGTTTGCGGATGTCGTCCACCCGGTGCCGGGGGTCGTACGATGTCTGATTCGGAAGAGTGAGACGCTCGCTTGAACCGCGAGTCCAATGAAATACGACGCAGTAATGGCCGCGCTTCGTTCCTTTGTCGTCGAGGGCGGAAAGCCGGCCAGCATCTTCCTTCTGCCCGAGGGAGGGATGCGCGACATCTACGATTGCATCGTCTCGAACAGGCTTCGCGCCTGCCTCGAGCTCGGGAGCGGGTTCGGGGCTACGAGCTGCGTGATGGGGGCTGCGGCCGCCGAGACCGGCGGGAAGGTCGTGACCATAGACCTTGCGCTTCACTGGCCCGCGAATGCCTCGACCTTGAAGGCCCATGTCGGCATCGGCAATGGACTGGAGGTCGTTGCCGACCCCCTCGGATACAACTGGTATCTCGCGGACCTCATCGCGAAGCAGACCAAGAACGGGACGTGCCAACCCATATTCGATTTCTGTTTCTTGGACGGCGCGCATGAATGGCAGCCCGACGCTCTCGCGTTGTTTCTGGCGGTGAAACTCTTGAAGCCGGGCGGCTGGTTCGTTCTCGACGACCTCGACTTCAATCTCAGGAGCATGCCGACGTGGAAGAAGTCGCACGGGCACCTCTCGGACCGGGAGCTCGACACCTACCAGATCGGCATGGTGTGGAACCTCGTCGCGCGGCAGCACCCTGAACTGACCGCATTCAAGGAAACCGAGGGCGGCAGGATCGGCTGGGCTCGGAAAGTGCGCCCGACTCGCAACGGGATGCTCTCGACTCTTTGGGCGGTAGCGTTCGATCCTCGAACGAGGCTACCCTTCTTTGCCGAGCCGCTGACCGTACAATTCCGAGGTTTGAGCCAGGATTCGTTTGAGGCGCTCCGCGAGGAGCTCGAGAAGACGCGCGTAGAGCTTTCCGAGGCGCGGGCGCGCATCGCCGCCATGGAGATGAGCTTCTTCTGGAAACTCCGCAACGCGTGGTGGAGGCTGAAGGGCACGATCGGGGGCGACGGGTCGGCCGGCCCGTCCGTCGCCGCGCTTCCGGATGTCGGGCTCGTGCATTTGCCCGGCTTCGCGCCCGTTCGCTTCCGCGGCCCCGCGTTCGATCGCTCGACGGATGCCGTGGACGTGGTCGTCCTCGCGCACGACGATCTTCCCGTTCTCGAAGCGTGCCTCGGGGCGCTGCTCCGGCACGCGCGTCCGCCTTACAAGCTCTCCCTCGCCGATCCGGGCGTGTCGCCCACGGCACGGAGCTGGCTGGAGGCTTTCGCGCGCGATCAAGGAGCCCGCCTCGTGCAGGGCGCCGACGCCTTCCAGAAAGCGCGGGAAGCCGGCTCATCGTGCCACGTGCTCCTCCTCGACGGGCGCACGCGTGTCATGGAAGACGTCCTCGACCGGCTGATCTCCTGTCTGGCCTCCGACGGAGAAGCGGCGGGTGTCGTTCCCGTCGCGGCGGACGTTCCAGGGGCGGGCCCGGCCGTCGAGCGCGCCGCGCGTTCGCTCGCAGACATGGATCTGGAGGCGAGACCCGCGATTGTCTTTGCTGCTGAGTCGGCCCGCCTCTTTCCCAGGCTCGAAGAGGGCGGAGGCTGTGCCGTTCTCGTGAGGCGCGATGCGCTGCCCGAGGGTGCGGGGCAGTCGCCGAGCGAGGTTCTCGCCCGGATGAGGGCCGATTCGAATCGGTTTCTGCTCGCGGACGACACGTGGGCCGCGGGCACATCCGTCGCGGCGCCGACTACACCAAACCGCGTGGTCGCCGGCATCGCGGCTCGTTTGGCGATCCTGCCGGAGCGTATCGCGCTGCGCGAGCAGGCCCGGAGGCGCTTCGAGGGCAAGCGCGTCCTGTACGTGCTCCCGGTCCTCGAGCGGGGGGGCGGGTCGAACGTCGTGTTGTCGGAAGCGCGCGCGATGACGCGGATGGGCGTCGAAGCGCGTGTCTTCAACCTCGCGGGGCACCGAGCCGTCTTCGAGAAGAGCTATCCGGCGCCGGGCGTTCCGATCGTGTACGGGCGCGAGTCCGATCTCGGCGAGGCCGCACAGGGGTTCGACGCCGTGATCGGGACCGCCTACTACTCGGTGCCGTGGATGGTGCCGCTTGCGAAACTGTCGCGCCCTCCCGTGCTCGGATACTGCATCCAGGACTACGAGCCGCTCTTCTACGCCGAAGGCTCGGAGGACTGGAAGCGCGCGTTCGCCTCGTACGGACTCGTGCCGGGCATGAGACGGTTCTCGAAGTCGAAGTGGAATGCCGACGAGGTTGTCGCCCGGACGGGTCTCGACTGCGCGCTCGTCTCAGCGAGCTTCGACGCGGAGGTCTTCCGCCCCCGGCTGCCGGAGCCCGCCGCGAGCCCCGTCCGGATCGCCGCGATGGTGCGACCCTCGACGCCGCGGAGGCAGCCGGGCCTCACCGTCGACGTGATGCGGGCCCTCACGCAGAAGCTCGGCGACGAGGTCGAGATCGTCCTCTTCGGGTCTGAGAGGTCGGATCCCGCGCTGCGTCCGTTTCGCCTCGACTTTCCGCACCGCTTCCTCGGCGTCCTCGACGACCGGCAGCTCTCGGCGCTCCTGTCGCAGGTGCACGTCTTCGCGGATCTCTCGACGTATCAGGCGCTCGGCGTCGCCTCGCTCGAGGCCATGGGCTCGGGAGCCGCCGTCGTCGTCCCGAAAACAGGCGGCGCGGATACGTTTGCCCGGCACGAAGTCAACGCACTCGCCGTCGACACGTCGTCCCGGGATGCCTGCGTCGCGTGCCTCGAACGGCTTGCCACGGACGGGCCGCTCCTCCGTCGCCTCGCGGCGCAGGCGATCGCCGACGCCGGCCTCCACACACCCGACCGCGCGGCGGCGGGCATCCTCGAGGTCCTGTTTGCGGAGGCGTAGGGTCCACGTCCTCCACGGGTTCTACGGTGCGGAGATTCCCTACAGCTGCACGTACATCCGCCTCCTCTGCCCGTTCTCCCATCCGGAGCTCTCGGACAGAGTCGAGCTGACGCACGGCACGGCGGAAGCCGTGCCCGATTGCGACCTTCTCGTCGTCGAGCGGCACACTCTCTGGCCGTACGAGAGGCAGCTGGACGGCTTCGTCCGCGTGCTTTCCCGCTGCCGGCAAAGGGGCATCCCCGTCGTGTACGAGCTCGACGACAACCTGCTCGATCTCCACCGCGGCGAGCCGTGGGAGACGTACCCGGGAGACTCGCTCCGCGCGGTCGTCGCGTATCTCGCGCGGCAGGCCGACGGGATGATCGTCGCGACACCGGCTCTGGCGGAGCGTGTGGCGGCTTTTCGAAGCGAGATTCTCGTTGTGCCGAACGCGCTCGACGAACGGCTCTTTGGCTCCGCGCCGGGACCTGTCGCAGCGCGTTCGTCAGGGGTCACGATCGGCTACATGGGCACGCTGACGCACGAGGCGGACCTTCGCATGGTGCTCGCGCCACTCCGGGCCCTCCTCGTGCGCCATGACGGAAAGGTGCGGCTGGAGCTCGTGGGCGGGGCCGCGGGGCGGAGGATGGCATCCCTTTTCGAGGGCCTGCCGTTCCGGAGGCGGGATCCGGGAAACGAGGACCCCTATCCGAGATTCGTCCCGTGGATGCGGCAGCATCTTCGCTGGGACGTCGCGATCGCGCCGCTCGAGGATGACGCGTTCACGCGTGGCAAGTCGGACCTCAAGTACCTCGACTACGGGGCTCTCGGGATTCCCGGCGTCTTCAGCGACGTGCGCTCCTATCGGGAGACCGTGCGGCATCACGAGACGGGGCTCCTCGCCGCGAACACGGC
>CAWGKP010000006.1:0-616134 GCA_963823185.1 uncultured Acidobacteriota bacterium | reverse complement strand
AGGGGCGGGGCTTGCCCCCGCCCGTTGTAATCGGGCGGCCACAAGGGCCGCCCCTACCCCACCCCCAACATTGCCCGACGCAACGTAGGGGCGGGGCTTGTCCCCGCCCACGTTGTGATGCACAACGGGCGGCCACAAGGGCCGCCCCTACCCCACCCCCAACATTGCCCGACGCAACGTAGGGGCGGGGCTTGCCCCCGCCCGTTGCTAATCGGGCGGCCACAAGGGCCGCCCCTACTCGCTCGTGTACCGCGCCTTCGCGAGATCCACGATGTCGGAGATGAGCTGGCTGTAGGACCGGCCCGCCTTGCGGGCGGCCATCGCGAACTCCGCGCCCGATGAAAGCCACGGGTTCGGGTTGGCCTCGATGACGTACACGTCGCCCTTGGCCGAGAGCCGCATGTCGATGCGGCCGTAGTCGCGCAGCTTCAGGGCCTGGTACGCCGCGACCGCCGTCTCCGAGAGCCGCTGGGTCGTCTCCTCGTCCAGGCCCTCGACCGGCGCGGACTTGGTGACCTTGTACGCCTCGGTCTCCTTCTCCCACTTCACTTCCTTGCCCGCGATGCGCGGCGTGCCCTCGGGCAGCTTCGAGAGGTCGAGCTCGACGAGAGGCAGCGCCTGGGGATTCTCGTTGCCGATGACGGCCGCGTAGATCTCGCGCCCCTCGATGTACTCCTCGATCAGCGCCGGCGCGTCGAACTCCTCGTGGATGTCGTGGATCTTCTCCATCAGCTCCTTCACGCTCGCGACGACGGAGGACGCGTCGATGCCGATCGACCCGTCCTCGGACGTCGGCTTCACGATCAGCGGGAAGGAGATGTCGTGCGAATGGTCGAGCTTGCCGCGGTACGACGTCGCGAAGTACGGCGTGCGGATCCCGTGGAACGCGAAGATCTTCTTGGCGAGCGCCTTGTCCTGCGCGAGGTACAGGCCGTGCGGGCCGGCGCCCGTGTAGGGGACGCCGAGAAGATCCAGGTACGCCGCCATGTTCATGTCCATCGTGTCGTCGCCGGCATAGGACTCGACGAGGTTGAAGCAGAGGTCGGTATCGCAGCGCGCGAGCGCGATGAGCGACTGCGGCCGGCCGTCCACGACCTGGTAGGACGGCTCGTAGCCGAGCTTCTGAAGCGCCGCGAAGATCTCCTCGCGGTCCGGCTTGTCCTTCTTCCTCCGCTTCTTCTTCTTCGGCGGCCGGCCCTTGCGCGGCGGCGGTTCGTCGGGCGGCGCCTCGGCCTCGACCTCGTCTTCGAGGACGTCGTAGAGGATGGCCACCTTCATCGCCTTCTCTCGATTCATGCGTCGCCCTCCCCCGCGAGCGCCCTCACGACTGGACGAACTTTCCGCGCGTCACGTAGTTCATCGCCAGCGCCGTCGCGTAGGCCGTGACCTCCGTCACGTGCTCCTTCTCGCGGCGCGTGTCCGCCGAGAGCCTCATCTCTTCCACGCGGGCGCCCATCGACTCCACGAGCTCCTTCACGAGCGGCCGCGGGACGCCGGTCCAGTAGGCGACCTTGTCGACGATCGTCTTGCGGTTCTCGCGCAGCAGATCCGCCGCCGGGCGGACGTCTTTCTTCTTTCGACGCGAGACCTTGAAGATGTCGGCCAGGTCCGTGTCGAGCGCGAGCTCCGTCGGCGAGAGATGCTTCTGCGGCGCACGCTGGAAGAAGTCCGCGACGGTGGTCTCCATCTCGTCGACGGTCAGGTCGGCCTGACCCTTGCCGCGCGGCGGATCGAGGTCGCGGAGACGACGCGCCTGCCGGTCCACGTAGCGCAGCTTGGCCAGCGCCGGCCAGCCCTTGTACCGCTTGCGCCATTGCGACCTCGGCGTCAGCCAGACGGCGAACGTCTCGGCGAAATCCTCGTCGGGATGCTTCTGCGCGTACCAGCCGGCGATGTGGCGCACGAAGCGGCGCGAGAACGGGATCGGGCGATAGTTGTCGCGGTACGGGCGCCGGAACGGTCCGAAGAGATCGCGCCACTCCGGCGTCTTGTACAGCTCGTAGGCATAGTTGAACGCGTGCCCCGCCTCGTGGCGCAGGTACATCAGGATCTCGCGCTCGTCCTCGAGGTCGTTCATCGCCTTCTCGAGCCGCGCGAGCTTCGGATCGGCGAGATAGAAAGGGATTCCGATCACGGGCTCGCCCGACGGACAGCCCCATTCGTCGGTCAGATAGCAGAGCGGGCGAAATTTCTTCAGGCCCTTGCTTTCGAGCTCGCGGTAAAGCTTCTGAACGTAGCGTTCGAGGTGCGATCCTTCGAGCTTGAGCCCGAGCTCCTTGATGGGCTTGGTCAGGATCTCCTGGACATCCGGAGGAGCTTTTTCAAAAGCTTGCACGCGGGCTCTTCAAGGGTAGCACGAAGATTCGCGCGATCGCGCGCGATCGTCGATCGGATCTACAATCTTCGCGGAGGATTCGATGGCCGACGTCACGATGAAGATGATTCCCAACGGACCGTATCGCGCGAACGGACCGTTCACGATCATCGATCCGAAAGGAAATCCGATCTCGATCGAAGAAGGACGCAGCGTGTCGCTCTGCCGCTGCGGCAACTCGGCGAACAAACCGTTCTGCGACGGCACGCACGGGAGAATCGGATTCTCGGCGGACGAGGCGGCGCGCAGGTAGCGATGCGAACGGGCGCAACGGCGCTCGCGTCTCTCGTTCTCTTCGCGGCGCGCGCGGCGGCTTCGTCGCCGCCGGCGTCGATCACCGACGACTTTTCCGGCGAAGGCCGCCACGAGACGATCACGGCGGTCGCGCACGGCGACGGCGTGCGCCTGGAGGCGCGCGACGCTTCGGGCAAGAAGGTCGGAGCCGCGGCGAACGTCCCCGTGCCCGGCGGCGGCCGCCCCGTAGTCGCCATGATTTCCGGATCGATCGGCAGCGCCGGGGCGCTGCTCGAGGTCGCGGCGTCGCGCGGCGACACCGTCTGCCGCAGCGTCTGGCGCCTGCGCGACGGCGCGCTCAACCGGCTGCCGGTCTACGGCGAGAAGGACGCGCTGCCCGACTGCGACTCGGACGGCTGGACGAGCCACTGGGACCAGCGATTCAACGAGCCGGCGCGCTACGTGCGGGAGCGCACGCATCCGGTCGCGCAGGGCACGCTCCACGAGAGCCGCATCTACACGTTCCGAGGATTCGAGATGCGCCTCGACGCGGCGAAGTCGTCGGCCGAGGTCAACGGCATCTCGATTCCGGCGTGGGTCGAGGCGACGCTGTACCCGAACGCGAACCTCGAAGGGCTCGCGCGGCGCTACGCGCTCTCCGGGCTGGCGAAGGGCCCGCGGCTGCGCTTCGAGACGGACCGCGAGAAGGGCGCCTTCGCGGCGGTGCTTTCGGATGCCCAGGGCGAGCTCCGGCTGCCCGTCACCGCGGCGAAGCCGTTCGAGCAGGACGAGAAGGGTCTCGAGATCTCGGCCGGAGACGAGGGGAAGGTCGCGATCCGGCTCACCGTGGCCGGCGGAAAGGCCCCTCAGAGCGCCGCCGTTCGCGGCGCCGGACGGTTCGACGGCGGCTACGCCTCGATCATCCAGTGGCAGGACCGGGAGATCCAGGTCTTCGCCAGCGCCGAGCAGGAGCTCGCGCTGGAGTACCTGCCCGGTGCGTGGACGACGGACCGCCGCGAGCGCCTCGTCGTCTCCCCCGGGCCGGGCCCGGCGTCCGTCCGCCTGGGGGACGCCGAGGTCGTCCTGGGCCTCGCGGGCGCTCCGGCGGGCACGGACCTGCTCCTGACGCCTTCGGCCGGCGGGCCGGCGAGCTGGGCGCTGAAGCTCGAGGGGCCCGACGCGTTCCGGCGCGTGCCCGTGCAGTGCGGACCCGATGGCGGCGACTGCCGCGCGGCCGGCGACGGACAGACATTTCGCCGGATCGGCAGCCAGCTCAACCGCTGAACTGTTGACTCTTTGCCGGTGAAGTCCATACCCTTCGGTACAAACTCATGGAACTGTCCGTTCTCGGGACGCTCGTCCAGGCGGTCGGCGCGGTCCTCCTGGCGCTCATCTTCTTTTATCTGTCCCGCGGGAGCGGGAGCCGCGTGCTCAAGGCGGCGGGATGGGGTTGGCTGTTCCTCTCCGTCGCCCTCGGCGGCCTGATCCTCTCGGTCCTCTACGAGTTCCCCTTCGAGCGATTCCCGTATCAGTACTTCAAGCTCATCTACTTCGCCGCGCTCATCGTCGCGGCCGACCGCCTCGACCACGACTTTCCGATCGCGCGGCCGATCCTCCGGGCCGCGATCGGCTCCCTGCCGCTCGGCTTCGCCGTCGCCGCGCTCTTCAGCGGCTCGCTCTTCTACGCCGTCCACATGGTGATCGGCGCGGTCGCCTGGCTCGTCATCACGCTGTTCATCCTGCGCAGCCGCGCGCGGGGCCTCGGACGGAAGTTCTCGGCGCTCCTCGCGGGGACGACCGCGGTCGCGCACGTCGCCTACGCGCTCTTCTTCGTGTACTCCGCATCGCGGACGAACCCTGCGATGCCGGCGCTCGGCTACATCGGGTTCGTGGACCTGTTTCTCGAGATGCTGTTCGGCATCGGTCTCATCATCTGGGCGATGGAAGACACCGAAGCCCGCCTCGCGATGGTGCACGCGCGCACGGTCGGCGAGACGCAGCGCACGAAACGGCGCGCGCAGCTCGACCCGCTCACGGAAGCGCACAACCGCTTCTTCCTCGAGGAGATCCGGCCTTCGCTGATCGACGACAATGCGTCCGGCACCATCGTGCTGATCGACGTGGACGGTCTCAAGACGATCAACGACACGGAGGGACACGAGGAAGGCGACAAGGCGATCTGGACCATCGCGACGGCGATCAAGAAGCTCATTCGCGGAAACGACTTCCTGATCCGCTGGGGCGGCGACGAGTTCCTGGCGCTGCTGCCGGGCATGGACGAGGGCGTCGCGAAGAAACGCTTCTACATGCTGCCGGCGCGCATCGACGAGGTGCGCCAGTCGCCGAATCTCCCCAAGGCCTATCGAAGATTTCTGGCGGCCTCGGTGGGCGTGACGCCGTACTCGCGGACCATCCCGTTCGACGTCGCGATCGAGCAGGCCGACCGCGTCATGTACGAGCGCAAGAGAGCGTTGAAGGAGATGCGCGGCGCCCCGACCCGGCGCGACACTCCGATGCCGATGTCGGAAAGGAAACCGAATTGAACTACTACTGGACCGAGTGCCCGAAGTGCGGATGCCAGGTCACCGTGCAGTACACGGACGAGAGAGGTCATCTCCTGGGTTCCGTGCGCCGCTGGTCCACCGATCGGGAGATCAACGACGGCCGGCGGATCGAGGCCGGCACGGCGCGCGACGCCGCGGGCGGATTCGCGACGGCCTGCGTCTGCGGCGCGCCGGTCGCGGTCCCGGCGAAGCCATCCGCGGTCTCGGAGGGCGGGAGAGCGCCGGCGATCTAGCCGACTAACTCTTCAGAAGCACGACCGTCGCGCCGAAGCCGCCGCGCTCGGGCGGCGCGTCGGAGAACTCGAGGACGTCCGTCCGCCGCGCCAGCAGCCGCCGCACCTCGGCGCGCCGCGCGCCCGTCCCCTTCCCGTGAATGACGCGGACCTCGGTGAGGCCCGCGGCCTTCGCCTCGCGCAGGTATTCCTCGAGCGCCGAGGCGACGTCCTCGGGACGAAAGGAGTGGAGGTCGAACGCGTCCTCGATCGGGATCGGTCTCATCGCGGCATCCCTTCGGCCGGCCCCCTCAGACCTCCTCGACGACGACCTCGAGCCGCATCGCCGCGCGCGCGACCTTGGACGTGATGCAGTACTTCTCCGTGAGCTGCAGCGTCTTCTCGACCTGCGCCCGGCTCTCGGCGAGCAGCGACGACGGCACGCGGGCGTGGATCTTCGCCGCGAGCATCTTGAAGCCGCCGGCCGGATCCTTGCCGAGCTCCCCCGTCACCCGCACCGAAGGCTCGGCATACGTGATCGCGAGCTTCTTGATGAAGATCGCCCAGGTGTTCAGGAAGCACGCCGCGATCGAGGTGAGGAGCAGCTCCTCGGGATTCGCGCCCAGCCCGCAGCCGCCGAGGTCTTTCGATCCGCCGATCGGAATGCGGACTTCGGCCATGTCCGTACGGATCTCGCCGTAGCCCTTTCCGTCGCCCGTCCAGGTGCCGTTGACGGCGAAGTGCTGGATCTCGTCGGGTTTCTCTTCGGCCATGCGGACCTCCGGCGCGGCATCATGGCATACGCCGCGCGTAAGATCGGCGGGCCGATGCCACGCCCGCTTCTCCGGACCGCCGCGGCGCTCGTCGTGGTCGTCTCCGTTGCCGCCTGCGCCGGACCTCCGCCGCCGACCGACGCGGCGAAGCGGCTCGCGCGGAACCCGAAGGCCGTCGTGCTCGGTCGCGTGACCGACGAAGAAGGCCGGCCGGTCGCGGGCGTGCGGGTCCAGGCGATCCCCGGCGGACGCGACGTCTTCTGGCGCGAGCCCGCAACGACCGATGCGGAAGGACGATTCCGCCTCGCGCTCGACGCTCCCGCGGAGTACGTCTTCCTCGTCTACGAGGGATCGACCGCGGTCCTCACCGACGATCCGCGCGACCCCGCGCGCGTGTGCGTGTCCCTGCTGCCCGGCGAGCAGCGCGAGGGCATCGAGCTGACGCTCTTGCGGAAGCAACGGAAGGAGTTGGTGGAGTAGGTCCCGCAGGCGTTCTGCCGCAAACGGCCGAGACGTTCGGATCTTGCGGAGTCGCGGTTCCGCAGGGCGTTCCGCGGCAAGCGTCTTCGCTCGTCCGCTGGAACCGCGCTCCCCGCGGTTGACTTAGCCGTTCTTAGGGACCTTCTTCGTCCCCTTCAATTCCTGCTCCGTCTGCTCGAGATTCCGCGGCGCGAAACCGTCGAACCACTTCCAGCTCCCGTACTTCGCTTTCAGCGCCGGCAACAGCGAATCCACGAGCTCCTGGCCGGACTTCCCGTCGGAGATCGCCTTGGCGACGGAGAGACGTAAGCCGGTCAGATAGTCTCGGAACATCCGCACGTCGAGCGCGCGGCCGACCTCGCCGTGGCCCGCCACGTAGGCCGAGTCCGGAAACGACTGCAGGAACCCGTCGAGCGTCGTGATCCACGAGTCCGTCGAGGCGTCGATGAGATTCGGCAGCGTGTTGTGCCAGAAGAGATCGCCGGTGAAGACCGTCTTGGTGGACGGCACCACGACGACCGAATCGCCGCCCGTGTGGCCGGGGCGCGCGAGGACGTCCACGCGGCGGTCGCCGAGCCAGATCGTCAGCCCGTCGCGATGCGTGATGTCGGGCAGGACGAGATGCGCGACGCGGTCTTTGTCCTCGGCCGTCGGCTCCTTGTAGAACTTGAGATTCTCGGTGCGCACCCACGCGCGCTCGTTCTCGTGCGCCACGACCGACGCGCCGGCGCGCACGAACGCGGCGTCGCCGCCGCTGTGGTCGTAGTGGTAGTGGGTGTTGACGACCCACTTCACGGGCAGCGCCGTCTTCTTCTTGATCTCGCCGAGGAGCTCGTCCGCGGCGACCGGCGAGACGAACGCGTCCACGACGAGGACGGAATCCGAGCCGATGACGAACCCCGCGTTGCCGCCCGCGGTCGGATCGCCGTCCTTCGCGATCGCCGCCCAGACGCCGTCGCCGGCCGGCACGAGCTGGAAGTGCGTCGGAGCGCCAGCGGGCGGGGCGGCCGGCGAGGGCGCGGGATCCTGCCCGCGAAGAGTCGCGGCGAGAATCGAAGCGGCGAGGACGAGAGAGGTGCGTCGCATGGCGCGCAATTCTATCGGCTCCGAGCCTCCCTCTATAATGACGCCATGGCGGCGGAACCGAAGTCCGAGCGCGCGCGCGCCCGCGTCCGTTGCGTGATCAACGGCGAATCCATCGAGGTCTGGCAGGGCTACCGGCTCTGGGACGCGGCGATGGACGCGCACGCGAAGCTCTGGCAGGCCTGCGGCGGACACGGCCAGTGCACGACCTGCGCCGTCCTCCCCGTCTCCGGCGCCGAGAACCTGACCCCGCCCACCGGCCTCGAGCGCTTCTCGCTCGGCATCTGGTTCGCGAAGCCGCTCGCCCTCATCCGAAAGCGCTGGAAGGGCAAGCCGATCCGGCTCGCCTGCCAGTCGTACGTGAACGGCCCGGTGGAGGTCGTCGGGCTCTTCGGGAAGAAGGCCCGAGCCGTCCGGGAGAAGCTCGGCCTGGAGTGAAACCGCGCCGGCTCGCCGCGGCGCTGATCGCCGGCGGGGGCGTCTCGTTCGTCGGCGTTTCCTACCTCGCCTCGCGGCTTCTGTCGGACCGCCTCATCTCTTCGAGCGGCCTCGGCCCGACGACCGTCCGCCGCGAGGACCTGCTCGACGCACTGCGCGAGTCCGGCGCCGACGTCTCGGACTTCCGCCATCGCGGCAGCCCGCGCGACCCGGTGGAGCTCGCGGCCGTCTTCGCGGCACGCGGCGACGCCGCAGATCGCCCGACGATCGTCTTCCTCCACGGTAAAGGCGGGAGCGCCGCGGAGTGGCGGCCCGACGCGCTGCGCGCGCTCGGCCAGGGCTACAACGTGCTGCTGCCGGATCTGCGAGCCCACGGGCCGAGCGGCGGGCGGTTCGTGACGTACGGGTTCCTCGAGAAGGAGGATCTGGCGAACCTCGTCGCGGCGGCGCGGTCGCGGTTCGGCATCGACGCGGAACGCCTCGGGTTGCACGCCTGTTCGGCGGGCTCGACGATCGCGCTCGAATTCGCGGCGGGCCGGCCCGAGGTGCGCGCGCTCTGGATCGAGTCGCCTTGGGCCGACGCGCTCGAGATGGCGCGCCACTATCTCTCGGTCGCGACGGGCCTGCCGCCCTGGATGCTCGGGCTCACCACGCGGCTCGCCGTCCGGCGCGCGCTCGGCCGCATCCGCCGGGAGCTCGACGTTCCCGGGAGCGCGGCGGACCTCGGCCGCGTCGATCCGATCGCGAGCGCCGAACGCGTCACGGCCGGGGTTTGTCTCGTCTCCGGCGATCGCGACGCGCTCGTGCCGCCGCGCTTCGCGAAGCGCCTCGAGGAGAGCCTGCCGGAGGGCCGCATCGTCTGGCGCGCGTCCGGCGCCGGGCACTGCCACCACGAGAACGAGGCCGAGATCGTGCTGCCGCAGGAATACGCGCGGCGCTGGACGGACTTCTTCGCGGAGAATCTGCCGGTCTCCGCCGACCGAGGACTGAGGACTCGCGACTGAGGACTCCCGCGGCTCGAGCCCCGCGAGTCCTCCGTCCTCAGTCCACGGTCCTCAGTCGCGCGGCACTCCGCCGCACGTCCGCCGTCCTTCCCTTCAACTGCCCGCACGCGGCGCTCGCGTCGGGCCCGCGGCTGCGCCGCACCGTCACGGTCATGCCGCCGCGCGACAGCACGCGCGCGAAGGCGTCGATCGCCGCCTCCGCCGGGCGCTTCCAGTCGGGCAGGTACGTCGGGTCCTCGTTGAGCGGGATCAGGTTCACCTTGAGTTTGTCTTCGAGGCCGCGTCAGCAACCGCAGGAGCTTCTTCGCATCCTCCTCGGAGTCGTTGACGCCGGCGATCAGGACGTACTCCGCCGTGAGGCGGCGGTGCGACTCGAGCGGCCACCGTCGCATCGCGGCGACGAGATCGGCCAGCGAATAGGTCCGGGTGATCGGCATGAGGCGCGTCCGCGTCTCCTCGTCGGCGGCGTTCAACGACACGGCGAGATTCGGCCGCTTCTCGAGCGCCGCGAATCGCGCGAAGCCCGGAGTCACGCCCGCGGTCGAGACCGTCACGCGCCGCGGCGAGATGGTCTCGAAGAGAATCTCGAGCGCCGGGAGCACGCCCTCGGGATTCAAGAACGGCTCCCCCATTCCCATGAAGACGACGCGCCGTCCCCCTCCCTCCGCCCCGCGGCCGACGTCGTCCTCGACGGCGTAGAGCTGCCCGAGGATCTCGCCGGCCGTGAGATTCCTCCCGCCGCCGAGCCGGCCCGTCACGCAAAAGGCGCAGTCCACGGCGCAGCCGGTCTGCGAGGAGAGGCAGACGGTGTAGCGGTCCGGAGCGGGTGTGGACGTCGACGGCGGCCGTTTGCCGGCGGCCTTCGGAGCGCCCGTGCCCTCCGCGCGCGCGTCGGCGAACTCGTTGACCGTGGCGTGGCCCGAATCGCCCGGCATGTACACGGCCTCCACGAGCGCGCCGTCGGCGAGCCGGAGACCGTACTTGCGGCTCCCGTCCGCCGACTCCTCGCGGCGCGCGATCTCGGGCAGGCGGATCGGCGCCTCGCGCGCGAGCCGCTCGCGGAGCGCTTTCGGCAGCACGGCCACCGCGTCCCACGCGCGCGCCCCCTGCCGGTGCAGCGCATCGAAGATCTGGTCGCTGCGATATCGCGGCAGGTCGAGGGCGAGGGCAGCGGCCCGCCAACCGTCGCGCGGGAGGCCGAGGGGATCGAACGGCAGAGACATCGCCTGCGAGTCTAGAACGGACGGGAGAGGGACGGAGGAGGAGGCGACTACCGCGCGCGGCGGGCCGCGACGCGGGTCGCGCCGACGCGGACGGTCACGCCGCGGCGCGCGCGCACCTTGCGCGTGGGATCGATGCCGACGGAGCGCAGGAATCGCAGATCCTTGACGTTGATGCGGAACGTGGCCCGCTCGGCCGAGGCTTCGGCGGCCGGCGCGTCGTCGTCTGCCGCGCCGCGGCGATTCTTCGCGGACTCGCGACGGTTCACGCCGACCTTCGCGTCGAGGACCATGTAGAGGTTGTAGCCCTCTTCGCGGATCCGCTGGATGGACTCGTGGACGCGGCCCGAGCCGGAGATCGATTCATTGATCGCCTGGCCGAGCTCCTTGAGCATCTCGCGGAGGTGGTCGTTCAGCTCCATGGGCGCGGCGATTATCGCCTCCGCTTTCGAAGAGCGTCAAGGATGTTCGCTCCGCGGATTGGTGTTATCCTGTGGACTCTGCGCCGCGCCGAAGGCCTGCCCTAAGGTCCAGCCGTGTTCTCCTTCCTCGGGCATCTCTCCTGCACCAAGTGCGGCGCATCGTACGAGCGCGACCAGCGCATCAACCTCTGCGCGCGCTGCGGCGGACCGCTCTTCGCGCGCTATCACCCGCGCGCTGTCGATCGCGCGACCGCCGCGCAGCGCCCGCACACGATCTGGCGCTGGCACGAGATGATGCCGGTCGAAGACCCCGCGAACGTCGTGTCGCTCGGCGAAGGCGGCACGCCGCTCCTGCGCGCGGAGCGCCTCGGCGCGAAGGCGGGATTCGCGGACCTCCGGATCAAGGACGAGGGCGGAAATCCCACCGGCTCCTTCAAGGCGCGCGGGCTGTCGGCCGCGGTCTCGCGAGCGAAGGAGCTCGGCTACGAAAAGATCGCGCTGCCGACCGCCGGCAACGCGGGCGGCGCGGCGGCGGCGTACGCCGCGAAGGCGGGCCTCGAGTGCCACGTGTTCATGCCGCGCGACACGCCGGATCTCTTTCGCCGCGAGTGCGAGCGGTACGGCGCGCAGGTCACGCTCGTGGACGGCCTCATCGACGCGTGCGGGCGCATCGTCGCAGAGCGCGCGCCGCTCGAGGGCTGGCACGACGTCTCGACGCTCAAGGAGCCGTACCGCGTCGAGGGAAAGAAGACGATGGGCTACGAGCTCGCCGAGGACCTCGGCTGGGAGCTGCCCGACGCGGTCGTCTATCCGACCGGCGGCGGCACGGGACTCATCGGTATGTGGAAGGCCTTCGAGGAGATGGAGGAGATGGGCTGGATCGGGCCGAAGCGGCCGCGGCTCATCTCGGTGCAGGCGGCCGGCTGCGCGCCGATCCCGAAGGCGTTCGCCGAGGGCCGCGACGTCTCGGAGAAGTGGGAGAACGCGGCGACGTACGCTTCGGGGCTGCGCGTCCCGAAGGCGTTCGCCGACTTTCTGATCCTGCGCGACCTGCGGGCTTCGGGCGGCGACGCCGTGGCCGTGACGGACGACGAGATCCGCGATGCGGAGCGCGAGATCGGCGCGGCGGAGGGGCTCTACGTCGCGCCGGAGGGCGCCGCGGCCTGGGCGGCCGCGAAGCGGCTCGCGCGCGAGGGCCGGCTCGACCGCGAGAGCCGGGTCGTCCTCTTCAACACGGGGACCGGCTTCAAGTACGCCGTGACCCCCACCAAAGTGGGGCGGGCCCGGCACGGGCGCTTGATGTCTAATTCGCCTGCCAAACCTGGGAGGCGAAATGAAGAGGTTTTTCCGGCCCGCGGCCGCCGCGCTCGCTCTGCTCGGCGCTTCGCTCCTCCTTCCGCACGAGCTCTCGCGCGGCCACTTGCACCTGGGACAGCACCGCGAACGACTGGAACACGAGCACGCCGCACTGGTCGCTGCGGCGCGATTCCGGGAGCCGCGACAGCGTCGTCGATCAGCGGAGGCACCGTCACGCTCTCCACCAGCCACTCCGTCACCGGAGTCACGCTCACCGGCGGCACGATCGACGGCGCCGGCAACCTCTCGGTGTCCGGCGCCTTCTCCTGGACCGGCGGCACGATGTCGCGGAAGCGGCACCACCACGATCGCGGCGACGTCGACTCTGACGATCAACTCGGGCGCGGTGGGCGTGCAGCGTCAGATCACCAACAACGGGACGGTCACGTGGGTGGCCGGGCAGCTCCAGATGGTCAACGGGACGATCAACAACAACGCGACCTTCACGGCGCAGCCGAACAACACATCGGCAACTTCGGCGGCACCAACGCCTTCAACAACAACGCCGCCGGCACCTTCACCCGCAACACCGGCACCGGGCAGCTGGACATCAACATTCCGTTCACCAACGCGGGGACGACTGACGGTCTGCACGGGCGAGCTGCGGATCAACGGAGGCGGGTCCAGCACGGGGACGATCGACGCGACCTCGACGATCCTGACCTTCAACAACAACTACTCCATCACTGCCGGGACCTTCACGGTCGGCGACGCTGAACCTGCAGGGCGGAACGATCGACATGACGCCGACGACCTACACGGTGTCGACGGTCAACCTGGCGGGCTCCACGTACAACCTGAACAAGACCTCCAACGCGAGCAACTGGAACCACTCCGGCGGGACCCTGGCCGGCTCGGGCAACGTGACGGTGGCCTCGGGCAAGACCTACGCGTGGACGGGCGGGACGATGGCCGGCGGCGCGACGACGACGATCGCCTCCGGCGGGACCCTGACGATCAACTCGGGCGCGGTCGGGATCCAGCGGACGATCACCAACAACGGGACGATCACGTGGGTGGCCGGCGCAGCTCCAGATGAGCAACGGCACGATCAACAACAACGCGACCTTCACGGCGCAGCCGGACAACACATCAGCAACTTCGGCGGCACCAACGCCTTCAACAACAACGCCGCCGGAACCTTCACCCGCAACACCGGCACCGGGCAGCTGGACATGAACATTCCGTTCACCAACGCGGGGACGCTGACGGTCTCCACGGGCGAGCTGCGGATCAACGGAGGCGGGTCCAGCACGGGGACGATCGACGCGACCTCGACGATCCTGACCTTCACCAACAGCTACTCCGTCACTGCCGGGACGTTCACGGTGGCGACGTTGAACCTGCAGGGCGGAACGATCGACATGACGCCGACGACCTACACGGTGTCGACGGTCAACCTGACGGGCTCCACGTACAACCTGAACAAGACCTCCAACGCGAGCAACTGGAACCACAGCGGCGGGACGCTGGCCGGCTCGGGCAACGTGACGGTGGCCTCCGGGCAAGACCTACGCGTGGACGGGCGGGACGATGGCGGGCGGCGGGACGACGACGGTCGCCTCCGGCGGGACGCTGACGATCAACTCGGGCGCGGTCGGGATCCAGCGTCACGATCACCAACAACGGGACGGTCACGTGGGTGGCCGGCGCAGCTCCAGATGGTCAACGGCACCATCGACAACAACGCGACCTTCACGGCGCAGCCGGACAACACGATCGGCAACTTCGGCGGCACCAACGCCTTCAACAACAACGCCTCCGGCACCTTCACCCGCAACACCGGCACCGGCAGCCTGGACATCAACATTCCGTTCACCAACGCCGGAACGCTGACGGTCAGCACGGGCGACGCTGCGGATCAACGGAGGCGGGTCGAGCACGGGGACGATCGACGCGCCTCGACGATCGCTGACCTTCACCAACAGCTACTCGATCACCGCGGGGACCTTCACCGTCGGCGGACGCTGACCTGCAGGGCGGACACGATCGACATGACGCCGACGACCTACACGGTCACCGGACGGTCAACCTGACGGGCTCCACGCTACAACCTGAACAAGACCTCCAACGCGAGCAACTGGAACCACAGCAGCGGGACGCTGGCCGGCTCGGGCAACGTGACGGTGCCTCCGGGCAAGACCTACGCCTGGACGGGCGGGACGATGGCGGGCGACGGGAACGACGACGGTCGCCTCCGGCGGGACTCTGACGATCAACTCGGGCGACGGTCGGGATCCAGCGCACGATCACCAACAACGGGACGGTCACCTGGGTGGCCGGCGCAGCTCAGATGATCAACGGAACCATCAACAACAACGCGACCTTCACGGCGCAGCCGGACAACGCGATCGGCAACTTCGGCGGCACCAACGCCTTCAACAACAACGCCTCCGGCACCTTCACCCGCAACACCGGCACCGGCAGCCTGGACATCAACATCCCCTTCATCAACGCCGGCACGCCTGACGGTCAGCACGGGCGATGCTGCGGATTCAACGGCGGCGGCTCGAGCACGGGGACCGATCTCGGTGCCCTCCGGATCGAGCGCTGACCTTCAACAACAGCTACTCGACGTCACCGCAGGCACCTTCACCGTGGGCGGGACGCTGACCTTGGCCGGGCGGAACGATCAACATGACGCCCACGACCTACACGGTCACCGGACCGACCAACCTGACCGGCTCCACCTACAACCTGAACAAGACCTCCAGCACCTCCAACTGGAACGCAGAGCGGCGGCACGCTGGCCGGCTCGGGCAACGTCACCGTCGCCTCGGGCAAGACCTACGCCTGGACGGGCGGGACGATGGCGGGGACGGGAACGACGACGGTGGCTTCGGGCGGGACTCTGACGATCAACACGGAGTGCGGTCAAGCAGCGCACTGACCAACAACGGGACGGTCACCTGGGGGGCCGGGCAGTCATCTCAGATCGATCAACGGAACCATCGACAACAACGCGACCTTCACCGCGCAGCCAGACAACGCGATCGGCAACATCGGCGGCACCAACTCCTTCAACAACAACGCCTCCGGCACCTTCACCCGCAACACCGGCACGGGCAACCTGGACATCAACATCCCGTTCAACAACGCCGGAACGATCAACGCCAACAGCGGCAACCTCCGGTTTCAAGGTGTTTTCACGCAGACGGCCGGTTTCACGATCCTGAACGGCGGCGACGTCTCGATCGAGCTCCGGCCTGAACATCCAGGGCGGGACGCTCAAGGGCAAGGGCACGATCACGGGCAACGTCTTCAACGGCGGCACGGTGGCGCCGGGCCTCTCGCCCGGGCACTCTGACCGTCGCCGGCAACTACTCGCAGACGGCCGCCGGCACGCTCGCCGTCGAGATCAACGGCCTGACCGCGGGCACGCAGTACGACCAGCTCGTGGTCAACGGCACGGTCGCGCTCGCGGGCTCGCTCACGGTCACGAGCGGCTTCACGCCATCGGCCGGCGACGGCTTCGCGATCCTCGTCAACGACGCGAGCGATGCGATTACCGGCGATTTCACCGGTCTGCCGGAGTCGTCCGTCGTGACGGCGCTGCCGGCCAAGTACCGGGTGACATACCTCGGCGATACCGGCAACGACATCGTGCTCGAGGCCGGCCCGGCGGCGAGCGCGCAGTCGATCCTGGTGGACGCGACGGCGAGCGCCGGCGGCGCCTCCGACGGCAACGGCGTCTTCGAGCCCGGCGAGACGGTCGGCATCAAGCCGACCTGGAAGAACCAGGGGACGGACCCGATCTCGCTCTCCGGCACGGCCTCGAACTTCACCGGGCCCGGCGCCGCGGGCCTGTATTCGATCGCGGACGCCGACGCCGTCTACGGATCGATGGCCGTCAACGCCACGGCCGACTGCGGCAGCAACTGCTACTCGCTCATGGTGGCCGATCCGGCGACGCGGCCGATCACGCACTGGGACGCGCACTTCACCGAGACGCCGAGCACCCTGGCCGATCCGCCCAAGGTCTGGACGCTGCACCTGGGCGACAGCTTCACCGACGTCCCGCGCAGCCAGCTCTTCTACAAGCGCATCGAGACCCTCGTGCACACCGGCATCACCTCCGGCTGTGCCGCCGGCAAGTACTGCCCCACCGACGCCGTCAGCCGCGATCAGATGTCGATCTTCCTGGCCAAGGGCATCGCCGGCGGCGGACCTCAGGTTCCCGTCTCCGGCTCCTTCCAGGGCAATCCCTACAACTGCGTCAATGGAGGAACCTCGCTCTTCGCCGACGTCGCCCCCACCGACATCTTCTGCAAGCACGTCCACTACATGGCCGTCCAGAACGTGACGCTCGGCTGCAGCGGCGGCAACTTCTGCCCGCACGGCACGATCAGCCGAAGCGACATGGCGATCTTCGTGGCCAAGGCCATCGTCGCGCCGGGCGGCGGCGGCGCCGTTCCCCAGACCTACACCGACGCCGGAACCGGCCTCGCCTACTCGTGCAATCCGGCCAGCCCGAACCTGCACTTCACCGACATCAGCGTCAACGACGCCTTCTGCAAGCACGTCCATTTCCTCTGGGCCCAGAACATCGTCTCCGGCTGCACGGCCACGACCTACTGCCCCACCCAGGGCGTCACCCGCGACCAGATGGCCCGATTCCTCGGCAACGCCTTCGAGCTCGTCCTGTACGCCCCTTAGCGCCTGTGCCACAAGGAGGGAGGCCATGAGAATTCAACGGTCCGCCGCCGGCGGTGTTTCCTGGTCGCCCTCGCATTCCTCCTCTGTCCGCGCAAGATGCTCGCGGCCTCCTGCGTCTGGGACGGCTCGACGAACGATTGGAGCGCCAGCACGTCACACTGGTCCTGCGGCGTCATTCCGGGCGCCGGGGACACGGCGACCATATCGGGCGGCACAGTCACGCTCTCGACAAGTCAGTCGGTCGCCGGCCTGACGCAGAGCGGCGGCACGATCGATGGCGCCGGCGACCTGGCCATTTCGGGCACGTTCGCGTGGTCCGGCGGCACCATGGCAGGCGCCGGCGCGACGACCGTAGGAGGGGTCGGCACGTTGACGATCAGCGCCGGGGTCGCGGTTCAGCGTCTGATCACGGTCAACGGGACGGGCAGCTGGACGGCCGGGCGGCTCGACTTCACCGGCGGCGTGATCACCAACAACGGCACCTTCACCACCACGGCGGACAACGGCTGCGAGAACTTCGGCGGCACCACCGCCTTCAACAATGCCGGTACCTTCACCAAGTCCACCGCCACGGGCTCCTCCTACTGCAACGTCCCCTTCAACAACACCGGGACGATGACGATCAACAGCGGGACGATGAACTTGAACGGTGGCGGGACGAGCACCGGCAGCTTTGCGGCGGGTGCCGGCGGGACGTTGAACTTCGGCGGCGGAACGCAGAACGTAACGCTGGCTGCGGGCAAGGGGTTCAGCGGCGCCGGGACGATCGGATTTACCGGCGGCACGACGACCATCGGCGGCGCCGGGACCTACAACGTGACCGGCACCAGCAACATCACCAACGGCACCGTCAACCTGAACATCGCTTCGGGAGCCGGAGACTGGACGCAGTCTGCCGGCAACCTCTCCGGCTCGGGCACGGTCACGGTGCCTTCGGGCAAGAGCTACGCCTGGTCGGGCGGGACGATGTCGGGGACGGGCCAGACGGTGATTGCGGCAGGAGCGACGTTGACGATCAGCGCCGGGGTCGCGGTTCAGCGTCTGATCACGGTCAACGGGACGGGCAGCTGGACGGCCGGGCGGCTCGACTTCACCGGCGGCGTGATCACCAACAACGGCACCTTCACCACCACGGCGGACAACGGCTGCGAGAACTTCGGCGGCACCACCGCCTTCAACAATGCCGGTACCTTCACCAAGTCCACCGCCACGGGCTCCTCCTACTGCAACGTCCCCTTCAACAACACCGGGACGATGACGATCAACAGCGGGACGATGAACTTGAACGGTGGCGGGACGAGCACCGGCAGCTTTGCGGCGGGTGCCGGCGGGACGTTGAACTTCGGCGGCGGAACGCAGAACGTAACGCTGGCTGCGGGCAAGGGGTTCAGCGGCGCCGGGACGATCGGATTTACCGGCGGCACGACGACCATCGGCGGCGCCGGGACCTACAACGTGACCGGCACCAGCAACATCACCAACGGCACCGTCAACCTGAACATCGCTTCGGGAGCCGGAGACTGGACGCAGTCTGCCGGCAACCTCTCCGGCTCGGGCACGGTCACGGTGCCTTCGGGCAAGAGCTACGCCTGGTCGGGCGGGACGATGTCGGGGACGGGCCAGACGGTGATTGCGGCAGGAGCGACGTTGACGATCAGCGCCGGGGTCGCGGTTCAGCGTCTGATCACGGTCAACGGGACGGGCAGCTGGACGGCCGGGCGGCTCGACTTCACCGGCGGCGTGATCACCAACAACGGCACCTTCACCACCACGGCGGACAACGGCTGCGAGAACTTCGGCGGCACCACCGCCTTCAACAATGCCGGTACCTTCACCAAGTCCACCGCCACGGGCTCCTCCTACTGCAACGTCCCCTTCAACAACACCGGGACGATGACGATCAACAGCGGGACGATGAACTTGAACGGTGGCGGGACGAGCACCGGCAGCTTTGCGGCGGGTGCCGGCGGGACGTTGAACTTCGGCGGCGGAACGCAGAACGTAACGCTGGCTGCGGGCAAGGGGTTCAGCGGCGCCGGGACGATCGGATTTACCGGCGGCACGACGACCATCGGCGGCGCCGGGACCTACAACGTGACCGGCACCAGCAACATCACCAACGGCACCGTCAACCTGAACATCGCTTCGGGAGCCGGAGACTGGACGCAGTCTGCCGGCAACCTCTCCGGCTCGGGCACGGTCACGGTGCCTTCGGGCAAGAGCTACGCCTGGTCGGGCGGGACGATGTCGGGGACGGGCCAGACGGTGATTGCGGCAGGAGCGACGTTGACGATCAGCGCCGGGGTCGCGGTTCAGCGTCTGATCACGGTCAACGGGACGGGCAGCTGGACGGCCGGGCGGCTCGACTTCACCGGCGGCGTGATCACCAACAACGGCACCTTCACCACCACGGCGGACAACGGCTGCGAGAACTTCGGCGGCACCACCGCCTTCAACAATGCCGGTACCTTCACCAAGTCCACCGCCACGGGCTCCTCCTACTGCAACGTCCCCTTCAACAACACCGGGACGATGACGATCAACAGCGGGACGATGAACTTGAACGGTGGCGGGACGAGCACCGGCAGCTTTGCGGCGGGTGCCGGCGGGACGTTGAACTTCGGCGGCGGAACGCAGAACGTAACGCTGGCTGCGGGCAAGGGGTTCAGCGGCGCCGGGACGATCGGATTTACCGGCGGCACGACGACCATCGGCGGCGCCGGGACCTACAACGTGACCGGCACCAGCAACATCACCAACGGCACCGTCAACCTGAACATCGCTTCGGGAGCCGGAGACTGGACGCAGTCTGCCGGCAACCTCTCCGGCTCGGGCACGGTCACGGTGCCTTCGGGCAAGAGCTACGCCTGGTCGGGCGGGACGATGTCGGGGACGGGCCAGACGGTGATTGCGGCAGGAGCGACGTTGACGATCAGCGCCGGGGTCGCGGTTCAGCGTCTGATCACGGTCAACGGGACGGGCAGCTGGACGGCCGGGCGGCTCGACTTCACCGGCGGCGTGATCACCAACAACGGCACCTTCACCACCACGGCGGACAACGGCTGCGAGAACTTCGGCGGCACCACCGCCTTCAACAATGCCGGTACCTTCACCAAGTCCACCGCCACGGGCTCCTCCTACTGCAACGTCCCCTTCAACAACACGGGCACGGTCAACGCTTCGAGCGGAACGCTCACGTTCAACAACGTCTTCACGCAAACCGCCGGCTTCACGATCCTGAACGGCGGGAACGTCGCAACGAGCTCGAGCCTGAATATCCAGGGCGGCACGCTCAAGGGCGCGGGGACGATCACGGGCGGCGTTTCGAACGGAGGCACGGTGGCTCCGGGCCTCTCCCCGGGGATCCTCAACGTGGTGGGCAACTATTCGCAGACGGCCGCCGGAACGCTCGCGATCGAGCTGAACGGCACGACAGTCGGAACACAGTACGACCAGCTGAACGTCACGGGAACGGTCGCCTTGGCGGGCACGCTCGCGATCACGACGGGATTCTCGCCTGCCGAGGGGGATACGTTCACGATCCTCGCCAACGACGCGACCGACGCGATCTCCGGATTCTTCACGGGGCTGCCGGAGACGGCGGTCGTCATCTCGGGCCCCAGCACGTTCCGCGTCACGTATCTGGGCGGCACCGGAAACGACGTCGTTCTCAAGGCCGGTCCGGCCGTGGCCGCGGTTGCACTCACCCTCGACGCGGCGGCGGGCGCCGGGTCGGACGGCAACGGCGTCTTCGAGCCGGGCGAGACGGTGACCGTCAAGCCGTCCTGGAAGAACGTCGGCACGCTCGGCGTCGCGTTCACGACGACGGCTTCGGACTTCACCGGGCCGTCCGGCACCGGCGTGACGTACACGATCCCGGACTCAGCCGCCGACTACGGCACGATCGGCGCCGGCGCGACGGCCAACTGTGGCAGCAACTGCCTGTCGCTCTTCGTGACCGATCCGGCTGCTCGCCCGACGACCCACTGGGACGCGACGTTCACTGAGACCCCGGCCACGAGTGATCCGCCGAAGGTCTGGAAGCTGCACCTGGGCGACAGCTTCACCGACGTGCCGCGCACCGAGCTCTTCTACAAGCGCATCGAGACGCTCGTCCACACGGGCATCACGGCCGGCTGCGCCGCAGGCAAGTACTGCCCCACCGATGCCGTCAGCCGCGACCAGATGTCGATCTTCCTCGCCAAGGGCATCGCCGGCGGCGGACCGCAGGTTCCCGTCTCCGGCTCCTTCCAGGGCAACCCGTACAACTGCGTCGGCGGAGCCGCGGGCACCTCGCTCTTCGCCGACGTCGCCCCCACCGACATCTTCTGCAAGCACGTCCACTACATGGCCGTCCAGAACGTGACGCTCGGCTGCAGCGGCGGCAACTTCTGCCCGCACGGCACGATCAGCCGAAGCGACATGGCGATCTTCGTGGCCAAGGCCATCGTCGCGCCCGGCGGCGGCGCGGCGGTTCCCCAGACCTATACCGACGCCGGAACCGGGCTCTCCTACTCCTGCAACCCGGGCAGCCCCAACCTCCACTTCACCGACATCGCGACTTCCGACGCCTTCTGCAAGCACGTCCACTTCCTCTGGGCCAAGGGCATCGTCTCCGGCTGCACCGCCACGACCTACTGCCCCACCGAGGGCGTCACCCGCGACCAGATGGCCCGCTTCCTCGGGAACGCCTTCGACCTTCTGTTGTACGCGCCCTAGAGGTGCCATTGACACGACTTCGAACGCGGCGATAGCGTCCCCAGACGCCACAGCCAGGAGGCCTCTCGATGGGGTCCCGGCGGTTTCCTTCCCGGTCGGCAGAGGACGATCGATGGCGCCGGACGAAGCGCCTTCTGTCCGTGTGCCTCGTCGTCCTTCTGGCGGGCGCGGCCGCCGCCCCCCACCATCACAAGGACGACCTCGCCGACCTGCTCGCCAGCGGGCCGAGCAATTCCGGCGTCTTCCTCGACGTCTCCCCGATCGCTTCCCGCAGCGCGCCTCCGATCGCCGAGACGGTTCGGTGGATCGACGACGACCCGTGTTTCGCGTGCCTGCCGTCGGACTTCGTCGCCGCACCCCCCGCGACTCCACCGCGAAAGACCGACCTTCCGGTCTCTGCTCGTCGCTCCGCCTTCCATGCGGACTCGGAGCGATTCCGCCCGCATCGGCTCTCCGGGTCGCGCTCCCCTCCCCGCGTCTAGCCGTCTCGAAGACCCCGAACCTCGACGGCTGAACACGGCCTCGCGGCCGATTTCCGAAAGCGAGTGGGACCATGCGACCGATCCTCCGGCGGAAACTCCTTCCTCTTCTCCTGTTGTCGGGAATCGTCGGCCCCGTCTCCCTCGGCGCGGCGACGATCTACGTGGAAACCGCCGACCAGAAGGTGAGCGGCGTCGGACCGTGTTCCCTGCAGGAGGCGTTCTACGCATCCACTCTTCGCGCGAGCCTCACGGTCGTGCAGACGGATCCGGACGTCTTCGCCGCGAGCAACTGCACCGCCGGCACCGGCGACGACACGATCGTCTTACCGGGGGGAGCGCTCTTCCCGATGACCACGTTCCTCGACGGCGACGCGTACAACCCGTTCGGCCCGACGGCGACGCCGATCGTTTTCTCGACGATCACGATCGAAGGCTTCGGAGCCACCCTCGAATGGGCGGGCAGTGGAAACGTGCGGCTCTTCGCGGTCGGCACCGCATCGATCAATACACCGGGCGGCACAGTGTCGGGCACCGGAAGCCTCACGCTGCGAAATCTGTACGTCAAGGGATTTCACGTGAAAGGCGGAGACGGCGCGGACGGCGGCGGAGGCGGCCTCGGAGCCGGAGGCGCCGTCTACCTCCAGGACGGGACGCTCACGATCGAGAACTGCGCGTTCGACGGAAACGGAGCGCAAGGCGGCAACGCCATCGGCGTATTCAACTCCGGCAACCCCGGCGGAGGCGGCGGCGGGCTGGGAGGCAACGGAGGAGGCCATCGCTACGGGGGCGGCAGCGGAGGCGGCGGGGCGCGCGGCGACGGCGGCGTGAGCGACAGCGGCAGCGGAACAGCCGCCGGAGGGGGAGGCGGAGGCGGGACGGTCTTCACCGGGGGAAACAACAACGGCAACGTCGGCGGTGCGAGCGGGTACCTCTGCGGCGGTAACGGCGGCGACAACGGCAATCACGGTCACGATGGCAAGTGTCCAGGCGGCGGAGGCGGAGGTGGCGGCGCCGGCAACGACGGCGGCAACGGGGCGTACGGCGGAGGAGGCGGCGGCGCCTGCGACGAGACGTCGAGCCGTGTGTCTGGCGGCGACGGCGGTTTCGGCGGAGGAGGCGGCGGAACCTGCAACGGCGGCAATGGGGGAAGCGGAGGGAACGGCGGCTTCGGCGGGGGCGGTGGTATCGGGGACAGCTTCGCCGGAATCGGCGGCCCGGGCAGCGCCGGCTATGCGGGCGGCGCCGGATCGGCGGACGGCGGGGGCGGCGGCGGAGCTCTGGGCGGGGCGATCTTCAACGACAGCGGGACCGTGACGATCCACAACAGCACCTTCACGAACAACTTCGCGTCGCGCGGAACCGGCGTGCACAACGGCGGCGACGCCGGCGCCGCGATCTTTTCGCACAACGGCTCGCTCACCGTCGTGAACGCGACCGTCAGCGGGAATCAGGGCACAGGGTCGGGCGCCGGCATCGCCGTTCTCGGCGACGACATCTTCAACGCGGCCGAACTCACGCTCGACGACACGATCGTCGCCAACAACGGCGCCGACGAATGCATCACTCAGGGGAACGTCTCGACGAGCGGCATCGGCAACCTCGTCATGAGCAATGGATCCGGCGACTTCGGCCCGTGTCCCGGTGTCGCGGTCACCCAGGATCCGAACCTCGGATCCCTGCAAATGAACGGCGGCAAGACGCCGACGATGGCGCTCTTCCTGGGCAGCTCCGCTCTCGGACACGCCGACTCCGCGACGTCCCTTGGGTAACGGACCAGCGCGGCGCCAAGCGCCCGCAGAACGCCGCGTTCGACATCGGAGCCTACGAGCTCTGCCGCGGTCGATTCGGCCTCGTTTCCTGCAACCTCGAGTTCCTGATTCCTTCGATCGCGCCCGCCGGGACTCGCGGTCGACGACGGCGGAAGCGCGACGTCGGACAACAACGGCGTGCTCGAGCCCGGAGAGACGGTTCCCGTCAAACCTTCCTGGAGAAACTTCGAAACCGGGGACGTCGCCCTGACCGCGACGGCGTCGGGTCTGACGGGCCCATTGGGACCGACGTACGCGGTCGCCGACGGCACGGGCGACTACGGCGCGATCGCGCCGGACACGGTCGGCGAATGCGTGGACTGCTACGTGATGTCGGCGTCGAAGCCGGCGAGCCGTCCGGCGACGCACTGGGACCTCCTCTTCACGGAGATAACGAACCAGGGACAGACGGCGAAGCTCTGGACGCTTCACGTCGGCGAGAGCTTCACGGACGTGCCGCGCTCGCAGCCCTTCTACAAGAAGATCGAGACGCTGCTCCACGACGGCATCACCGCGGGCTGCTCGGCGCTTCAGTTCTGTCCCTCGGCGGCGGTCTCTCGGGGCCAGATGGGTGTGTTCATCGCCCGCGGGCTGGCCAACGGGTCGACCATTCCTGTTTCCGGAAGCGTGAACGGCTCCCCCTACAACTGCGCGACGGGAGGCACGTCTCTCTTCACCGACGTTGCTCCGACGGACTCCATTTGCAAGGCCGTTCACTACATCGCCGCGAAAAACGTGACGACGGGCTGTGCCCCGAGCCTCTTCTGCCCGGCGCCCGACGTCCTGCGCTCGGACATGGCGATCTTCATCGCCCGAGCCGTCGTCGCTCCCGGCGGCGGGGCCGCCGTTCCTCTGACGTACACGGACAGCGGAACCGGTCTCTCGTACTCGTGCAACGCGGCGAGTCCCAATCTCCATTTCTCCGACGTCCACGTCACCGACGTGTTCTGCAAGCACGTCCACTACCTGTGGGCCCGCGGCATGGTGGCCGGCTGCACGGCCACCACGTACTGCCCGACACTCGACGTCACCCGGGACGTGATGGCGAAGTTCCTGGTCAACGCATTCCACCTCGTGCTGTATCGGCCCTGAGACGCAGCCTCGGCGCGGCGCGTAGCGCACGTTAGAATCAGGGGTTCCATGCGCTACGCGTCGCTCCGCCCCCGGCTCGACCCGCTCCTCCCCTCGGTGGAGAAGCCCGGCCGCTACGTCGGCCTCGAGCGGAACCTCATCCGCAAGGACCTCCCGTCCTGCGCGGTGACGCTCGCTCTCGCCTTCCCCGACACCTACGAGATCGGGATGAGCCACACGGGGCTCAAGATCCTCTACGAGCTCGTGAACCGCCGGCCCGACTTCGCCTGCGAGCGCGTCTACGCACCGTGGGTAGACCTCGAGGCGAAGATGCGCGCGGCGGGAATCCCGCTCTTCTCGACGGAGTCGTTCGCGGCGGCCGCGGACTTCGACGTGCTCGGCTTCTCGCTCCAGGCGGAGCTCAACTACTCGAACATCCTCAACATGCTCGACCTCGCGGGCCTGCCGGTCTGGCAGCGCGACCGGCGCGAGCGCGACCCGATCGTCCTCGGCGGCGGGCCGTGCACGGCCAACCCCGAGCCGATCGCCGACTTCTTCGACGCGTTCCTCATCGGCGACGCGGAGGAGGCGCTCCCCCGGTTCCTCGACGCCTATCGCGACGGCCGCGTGCGCGGGCTCTCTCGGCGGGACCTCCTCGCGGAGCTCGCCGCGATCGAAGGCATCTACGTACCGTCGTTCTACGACGTCGCGTACCGCGATGACGGCCGCATCGAGGCCATCACGCGCAACGACCCGCGCGCTCCCGGAGCGCGCGAAGCGGACCTGGGTGCCGGTGCTCAAGCCCGAGTACTACCCCGACAAGCCGATGGTCCCGTCCGTCGAGATCGTGCAGGACCGCCTCGGGCTCGAGGTCATGCGCGGCTGCACCCAGGGTTGCCGGTTCTGCCAGGCGGGCTACTGGTACCGGCCCGTGCGCGAGCTCGATCCGGGCGACGTCGCCGCCATGACGACGAAGTTCATCGCCGAGTCGGGCTGGAGCGAGGTCGGGCTCCTGTCGCTCTCGACCGCCGACTACTCGCAGATCGAGCCGCTCGTGAAATGCCTCGCGCCGCAGCTCTCGGAGCGGCGCGTCTCGATCTCGCTTCCGTCGCTCCGCGCGGAGGCCTTCTCGGTCGGCCTGGCCGACGCGGTGTCCGAGGTCCGCAAGTCGGGCTTCACGTTCGCACCGGAGACGGGCTCGGATCGCCTGCGGCGCGTCATCAACAAGACGTTCACCAACGCCGACATGATCGCGGCGGCCGACGTGGCCTTCGCCCGCGGCTGGGACCTCATCAAGGTCTACACGATGATCGGCCTGCCGACCGAGACGCAGTCCGACCTCGACGAGCTCGTCACGCTCGTCGAAGGCATCCTCGCGCAGGGACGCAAGCACGGCCGCAAGCAGGTCAACGTCTCCGTCGGGTCGTTCGTTCCGAAGTCGTGGACGCCGTTCCAGTGGGCGCCGTTCGACGGCGTCGAGACGCTCGAGAAGAAACTGCGCTACCTCAAGGACCGCTTCCGCAACGTGCGCGGCGCGAAGATGAAGTGGCACGAGCCGCGCGAGGCGGAGATCGAGTGCGCGCTCTCGCGCGGCGACCGCCGCATGGGGCGCGTGCTGCACACGGCGTGGCGGTCCGGCGTGCGGTTCGACGGCTGGAGCGAGCACTTCCGCTACGACCTCTGGATGCGGGCGTTCGAAACGGAGGGGATTCCGAAGGAGTCGTACCTGCGGGAGTACGCCCTCGACGAGGTCCTGCCCTGGGACGTTCTCGACGTGTCGATCGTCAAGCGATGGCTCGGCATCGAGCTCCTCAAGGCGAAGAAGGAGATGCGCACCGAGGACTGCAAGTGGGGCCACTGCTACGCCTGCGGCGTCCCGGGCAACGGGGAGGACACGGTCCTCGCGCGGCCGATGGCGGGATCGTTGCCGACGATCGACGCGGCGGTCGCCGCGCCCGAGGATCCCGCCGCCTATCGCGAGCCGGCCAAGGGCGCAGCGTACCGGCAGAAGACGATGCCCGACCTCCCGTCGGCCGCGCGCCTCGCGCGCCAAGGCGACCGCGTCTTCCGCCATCGCGCGACGTTCGAGAAGACCGGCGACGCGCGCTTTCTCTCGCACCGCAACACGATGGACGTTCTCGAGCGCGCGATCCGCGCCGCGGGGCTGCCCGCGCGCTACTCCGAGGGATTCAACCCGCACATGAAGCTCTCGATGGGGCCGGCGCTCGCGCTCGGGCTCGAGAGCCGGCACGAGGTTTTCGACGTCGAGGGCATCGCGCCGTTTCCGGCGGACGCCGCGGGGCGCATCACGGAGAAGCTGCCGCCGGGCGTCGCGATCCTCGCGCTCCGCGCGCTCGGACCGGCCGAGCCGCCGCTCTCGAAGGCGGTGACCGGCGCGCGCTACGTCGTGCGGCTCGATTCGGCGGAGCAGATCGATCGCGCCGGCGAGGCCGTGGCCGGAGGCTGGCGCGACGCGATGCCGGCCGTGAAGGCCCTCTCGCTCGACGCGGATGCCTCCGGCGCGCGGCTGCGCTTCGAAGTGAACCTCGATCCGGCCGCCGGCGAGACCGCGACGGCGAAGAAGGTCCTCGAGAAGCTCCTCGCGATCCCGCCCGAGGCGCAGGCCTCGCTCGCGATCACGCGCGAAGTGACCCTAGCGACCTGAGGCGGCGCCGGCCGGGTCCTCCGCGGCCCACGAGGATTCTGACTTCAGCTTCTTCCAGCGCTCGTACTGCGCGGCCTTCCCTTCGCCCGGGTTCTCCTGGCCGTTCAGCCAGAACGCGAACCAGTCGAGGTTTCGATTGGCGGACTCCCGCTGGATGGACGGAAGGTTCGGGTTGTGCTGCGTCTTCGGGTATACGACGAACTCGGTCGGCGCCCCGAAGTGCCGCGCCGCCTTGGGATAGCTGAACATCATCACCGCGGCGCTCTGCGCGCCCGCCTCCCAGAGGCTCGCGGTGCGCACGCCGCGGAAGTACATGTCCGGCGATCCCTCGAGGTACGGTTGCGGATCGTCCCAGAAGCTCTTGCCGAGGCCGGTCACGACGTCGTGCACCTGCCGGTTGAGGTCTCCCGGCATGAGCGAGTACAGGACGACGTCGTTCGAGCAGCCCTCTGCGAATGAGCTCGCGCGGAAGATCTTCTCGCGCGTCATCACGACGGGGCCCAGCCAGGCGCCGTGGCTCTGTCCCGTGATCCCGAGCCGCGCCGGGTCGGCGACGCCGTCCGCGATCATCTTCCGCACGCCGGCGATGACGTCGTCCGCGGGCTCGCGGTCGAGCCGCTTCGGCGACGCGAACGCGCGTCCGTAAGACTGCGTGCCTCGGTAGTTGGGGATGAAGATCGCGATCCCCTGCCCCGCCTGGACCTCGAGCGGATACGGCCAGATCTCGAAGTAGGGCGCGAACGCGTTCGGGTATGCGAAGCCGGGCCCGCCGTGGACGTGGGTGATCATCGGCCACGGTCCCTTCCCGGCGCCGACCGGCTCGAGCAGCCAGCCGCGCGCGACGACGCCGCCGGCGCCCGGCCAGCTCACCTCGCGCGCCGTGTAACCGACGCGTCGGGCGATGTCGCCGTTCAGGTCCGTCAGGCGGCGTGGCGCGGCGCTCCCCCTCCGCGCGAACAGCTCCGGCGGGCGCGTCAGGCTCTCGTTGACGAAGACCGCCGTCGAGAAGTCGGCGCTGAAGCGGATGAGCGAGCTCGAGCCGTCGAGGCCCGACACGATCGCCGACCGCGCGGCGCCGGCGGGCGTCAGATCGAAGAGCGACCGCACGCCCTCGCGCGTTTCCTCGAGGAGGATCCGCGACCCGTCGACGGGATGGAACGTCGCGCCGTAGACCTCGATCGGACGCCACGCCGCCGCGTCGGTCAGCGCCGCCGCCGCGTCGGCGATCGTCCAGTCGGGATGCGATGGGCTCACCCAGGCGTCGGTCTCGGTGACGCGCCGGACGAGGAGTCGGTTCGCACCGGGCACCCATTCCCCGCCGGAGTAGCGCGTTCCCGGCCGCGCGCCGTCGGGCTCGATCGCCTTTGCGAAGACGCGAAATTGCCGAGAGCCGACGTCGAAGACGCCGAGGCTCGTCCGGTAGCTGCCCACGAGCGAGGGCTTGACGTCGTTCGAGACGAACTCGATCGAGAGGAAGCGGCCGTCGGAGGACCAGTGATAGTCGTCCGCGGCCGAGCCCGGCTCTCCCGGCACCGCGACCTCGAACGGCGCGCCTTCCGCCGGCGCGACGTGCAGCACGGCCGGCGCGGGACGCCGCGCGCTATCGTTGGCCGGATCGACGAAGTCGTACACGGACAGCGTGTTGCTGTCCATGACGATCCCCTGATCGCCGTTGTTGAGCTGGCTGTAGAGGCTCTTCGACGGCGGCGTCGCCGCGCGCGTGACGTAGGCGATGGTCCGCCCGTCCGGAGCGATGCGGAAGGACTGCACGCCGTCGGGCGACTGCGTGAGCGGCGCGGTCTTTCCGCCGGCGACGTCGTACGAGAAAACCTGGCTCGAGCCGCCGCGCGCCGACAAGAACGCCAGGGATCTCGAATCCGGCGTCCAGACGAGAGACTGCGCGTCGCCGATGGCGTCGAGGACTCTCGCGGGCTCCGACCCGGTCAGGCTCTGGAGGTACACCGTCTGGACGCTCCGCTTCTCGGCCGGCGGGAGCTTGTCCGAGTAGTACGTCAGCATCGCGCCCGCGTGGACGACGTACGCGACGCTCCGGCCGTCCGGCGAGACGGCGAGCTGCGTGATGCGCTTCAGGCGGAAGTAATCGTCGATCCCGAAGGCCCCGCCGCCACCCGGCGTTTGAGCGGAACCCGCCCGCGCGAGCCCGGCGAGCAGGATCGGAAGAAAGAGGCGTCGGGCACCCATCGAAACCCTCCTTCCCCTCGAAGCCGACTGTAACCGATAACATGCGCGCCATGCCGTACCGCGTCACCGTCGCCGCCCGCTTCGAGGCGGCCCACAACCTCATCGACTACGCGGGCGGGCCGGAGCCGTTGCACGGCCACTCCTACCGCGTCGAGGCGGTCCTCGAGTCCGAGAAGCTCCAGCGCTACGACCTCGCCGTGGATTTCGTGCCGGCGAAGAAGGCCCTCGAGGCGATCGCGAAAGAGCTCGACTACACGTATCTCAACGAGCACCCGGCGTTCGCCGGCCGCAACACGTCGGCCGAGAACCTCGCGCGGCACTTCGCGGAGCGGCTCGAGTCCTCGGGCGCGCTCGGCTGGGCGCGCGTCGCCGAGGTCACGGTCTGGGAAGGACCCGAGAACCGGGCGACGTACGCCCCGCGGCGTTAGCTATATCAGTCCTGATATAGCTAGCGAGCTTTCGCGCTCGCCGCCACGACCTCGGCCATCCGCCAGTGCGGCGGCGAGCGCTTCGAGAGCGACGCGGACGCCGAATCGAGCAGCGTCCGCGCCTCCGGCCGGTCCTCAGGACGTCCGATGGCGAGGAGGTCCGCGGCCACCTGGAACTCGCCGAGCGCGACCGTCGCGCCGCCGTTCTTGCCGAGCATCGCGCGCTCTTTCTCCAGGACGCGCCGGTGCATCGGCAGCGCCTCCCCGGCGCGGCCGTTCTGCCGGATCGTCTCCGCGAGCGCGCTCTCCGCGTCGAGGGCCTCGCCGCTGTCGGCGCCGTTCAGCGCCCGCAGGCGTTCGAGCACCGTCCGCTGCAGCTTCTCCGCCTCCGCGAGCCTCCCCTGCCGCGCGATCTGGAACGCGCGGTTCCCCATCGCCATCCACGTGAACGGATGGCTCTCGCCGAGAACCTCGCGGAAGAGCGTCTCGACTTCCTGCAGGCGCGACTCCGCCTCCGCATAGCGGCCCTGCCGCGAAGCGACGAGCGCGAGGCCGTTCTTCACCTTCCCGATCTCGAAGTGTTTCGGGTCGATCGCGCGGAAGATCTCGAGCGCCTCGCGGTAGCGCGCCTCCGACTCCTCGTAGCGAGCCTGGTTCAAATAGAAGAGGCCCATCAGCTGCAGCGTCTGGCCGACCGCGCGGTGCGTCGGACCGAGCGCCTTGCGGCGCGCGTCGAGCGCGCGCCGGTAGAGCGACTCGGCCTCGGCGGCCTGGCCGCGCCGGATGTCCAGAAGCGAGGCGAGGTTCACGTAGCTCTGCGCGGTATTCGGGTGCTCGGTCCCGAGCTTCTTCTCGAGGATCGCCTGAGACGTCCGGTACGCCCGCTCGGCCTCGTCCACCCGGTCCAGCTCGTCGAGCAGAACGGCGAGGTTGCGCAGGTGGGTTGCGGTCTGGACGTGGTCGTCGCCGAGCGTCCGGCGATACGTTTCGTAGACGGAGCGCTCGAGCTTCTCGGCGCCGGTGGCGTCTCCCCTCCAGAAGCGCACCTGCGCGACGTCGCTGCGGATGCGTGCCGCGGCGAGCCCGTCGGCGCCGTCCCGCGCCTCGACGATGGACAGCGCTCGCGCCAGCTGATGTTCCGCGAAATCGAGCCGTCCCTTGTCCATCGCGATCGCGCCGAGGGTCCCGAGGCTCCGACCCATGCCGTCGCCGCCGGCGTCGGGGAGCCCGCGCCGGATCGCGACGGAGCGCCGCGCGAGCTCCTCGGCGGGATCGAGGCGGCCCAGCGCGCGATCGATGCGTGCGACGGCCTCGAGCAGGTCGGCCTGGACGTCCGGCTGCGCCGAGAGCTCGGTCGTGAGACGGCGGCCGGCCTGGTCGAGGAGATCCCGCGCCGGCACCGAGCCTCCGGACTGTTCCGGATCGGCGATCTCGAAGAGGCCGATCAGGAACTCCTTGACCGCGTCCGCGCGGCGCGCCGCGGCCGCCGCCGCACGGGCCTGCGCCTCCGCGCGGCGGGCCTGCCAGACCGTCGCCCCGAGGCCGGCGAGGAGCGAGACGAGCACGAGCGCCGCGGCCGAAACCGCGAGCCGGTGGCGCCGAAGGAACTTCGAAGCACGGTAACCCACGGAATCCGCGCGCGCCGAGACGGGCCGGCCGGACAGGTGCCGGCGGATGTCGGCCGCGAACGCCGCGACCGACGGGTACCGGCGCTCGGGCTCGCGGCGCAGCGCCGTCGCGAGGATGTTGTCGAGGTCTCCCGAGAGGCGCCGCTCGAGGCGCTTCTTCTCGCGCGGCGTCGGCTCGGACAGCGGGAGCTTTTCGGGCTCCGTCCGGGCGACGCGCGCGCTCGGGCGTTCCAGGGTCTCGCGCTCGACGGACGCGGCGAGCCCCGCGGCCTCGCGCCCCTCGCGGCGGACGGGCAGCGTTCCGGTCAGGAGCTCGTAGCCGAGCGCGCCGAGCGCCCAGACGTCCGTCGCCGTCGTGACGGGCTCGCCCAGAACCTGCTCCGGCGCGGCGTACGCCGGCGTCAGGAGGCGCATCTCGCCGCGCGTCGCTCCGGTCTCGGCGCCGGCAGCGCCCTCCTCCTCCGCCGCGAGCACCTTCGCGATGCCGAAATCGAGGAGCTTCACCTGCCCCGCGTCCGTCACGAGAACGTTCGAGGGCTTGAGGTCCCGGTGGACGACGAGCCGCGCGTGCGCGGCGGAGACGGCGTCGCAGCAGTCGAGGAGCAGGCGCAGCCGGTCCTCCGTCGCGAGCCCGCGCTCGCGGCAGTGGACGGTGATCGGCTTTCCCTCGACGAGCTCCATGACGAAGTACGGGCGGCCATCCGGCGCGGCGCCGCCGTCGGAGAGGCGCGCGATGTGCGGATGCTCGAGCCGCGCGAGGATGCGCCGCTCGCGCTCGAAGCGGCGCAGGACGTCCTCCGAGTCCATCCCGCGCCTCAGGAGCTTGATCGCGACGCGCTGCTCGAAGAGCCCGTCGGCCCGCTCGCCGAGAAGGACCTCGCCCATCCCGCCACGACCGAGACGGCCGAGCACGCGGTACGCCCCCAGGCGTTCGGGCAGCGTCGCCTCCTCGAGCGCGGATTGGTCGTCCAGGAGCTCGCCCGCGAGCGCCGCCGCCGGAGTTTCGAGGAAGCCGCCGGCGCGCGCCTCGGCCTCGAGCAGACGCTCGACCGCCCCGCGCAGCGCCGGGTCGTCGACCTCACCGAGCCGGCGCGAACGCTCCCCGGGATCCGCTTCGACGATCTCCTCGAAGAGAGCCCGCACCGCGGCCCAGGAGGGGGTACCGCCGGTCACGAGGCCGGGCCCGAGGCGTTGAGCTCCTGGAAGAGGAACGCGCGCGCCGTCTGCCAGTGGCGCTTCAGAGTTCGCACGGAGCGTCCGGAAATCGCCGCGATCTCCTCCACCGACAGTCCCGCGAAGAACCGCCACTCGACGAGGCGCGCCAGGTCCTCGTCCACGGCTCCGAGGCGGTCGAGCGCCTCGTCGAGCGCGACGAGCTCGGCGGCGCGCTCCTCCACCGGGATGTCGGCCACGTCGAGATCGAGCGGACGCACGCCCGCGCCGCGGCGTCCGCGCGTGCGGGAACGCGCGCGGTCGATCAGGATCATGCGCATTGCGCGCGCGGCGATCGAGAAGAAATGGGACCGGTCGCGGGCCGACCAGGACACACCCCGGGAGAGCTTCAGGTACGCCTCGTTGACGAGCGCGGTCGTCGAGAGCGTCCGCTCGGCGGGCGCCTGCCGCAACTGCCGGTGGGCGATCGCGCGCAGCTCGCCGTAGAGGATCGAGAAGAGGCGGTCGACAGCCTCCCGGTCGCCGGCCTCGGCGGCGCGCAGAATCGCCGTGATCTCGGCCGGCGGGGGCGGTTCCGGGGCCCCCGGCCCGGCGTCGGCGGGATGGTCGTCCATTGCTTTGACGTCAAGATCTTAGCGGAGCCCCTCCCCCACCTTGGTGGGCGTCCGACGCAGGCTTTCCCTGGCCCGTTTCCGTCGATTTCGTCGAGTTCCTCCATAGACGGCCGCTCCGGCGGCCAGGAGGTCCACATGGCGCTCCGCACCCGGCGTCTCGCTCTGGCTGGAATCGTCCTGGCCGCGGTCGGGGCCGCCTCCGCCGGCGCCGACACGTACACCGTCACGACCACTGCCGACTCGGGTGCCGGGTCGCTCCGGCAGGCGATCACCGACGCCAACGGCCACGCGGGAGCGGACGAGATCCACTTCAACATCTCCGGCTCGGGCGTCCAGATCATCGCGCCGGCGACGGCCCTGCCGAAGATCACCGGGGCCGTCACGATCGACGGCTACACGCAGTCGGGCGCGTCCGCGAACACGAACGCGCCGGACCAGGGGTTGAACACCGTCCTGAAGATCGAGATCGACTGCACGAACGGCGGCTCGTACTGCCTGCAGATAGGCGCCGACGACGTCACGATCCGCGGGCTCGCGATGGTCAACACGACGTCCTACCTCATCGCCACGGACTTCCTGAAGCGCGTCAAGAACACCGTGATCGAAGGGAACTTCCTCGGGACGCACGCCGACGGCCTCACGGCCACTGCCGTCACGGGTGGTGCGATCCTCGGAAATCACGAGAACGCGCGCGTCGGCGGCACGACGCCCGCCGCGCGGAACCTCTTCGCGTCGAGCAATTCGGGTGCGGATGGGCTGGAGCTCGGCTACGGGTCGAACGCCGGATCGGTCATCGAAGGGAACCTCTTCTGCACGAACAAGACCGGCGCCGTCGCGCTCGGCGCGGGCTCCGGGATCCTGATGAACGACGGGAGCAATTTCACGGTCGGAGGCCTGACGGCCGCCGCCGCCAACGGGTTCGCGTGCAAAGGGTTCGACATGCGCGTGACGCGCATGACGGACGTCCGCATTCAAGGAAACCGGTTCGGCATCGACCCCACCGAAACGAAGGCGCTCCTCGGAGGCGAGGGCCATGGCGTCTATCTCGAATACGGCGGCGACGGGATCGTCGTCGGAGGAACGGCGGCGGGCGCGGCGAACGTCTCCGGCGGGCATTTCGCCGGCATCGAGGTCTACCAGGCCGACGGAGCCGTGATCCAGGGGAACTTCGTCGGAACGGACTCGACGCAGACGAAGCTCCTCGGCAACGAGCACGCGGGAATCAACGTCTCGCTCGCCAAGAACGTGGTCGTCGGAGGCGACGCCTCCGGCGAAGCCAACGTCGTCGCCTTCAATCACGGCTCCGGGGTCACGGTCGGCTGCTGCGAGGGCGGCAATACGATCCGCGGCAACCGAATCTTCGACAACCTCGGGACGCCGGGCGGCTCGCCAGGACTCGGGATCGACCTCGTGGACTCGCCGCTCGGACCGACGCCGAACGACGCGGGCGATGCCGACACCGGCGCCAACGACCTCCAGAATTTCCCGTTCCTGACCTCCGCGGTGCCGGAGAGCGGCGGCACGCGCGTGATCGGCACGCTGAACAGCACGGCCTCGAGCACCTTCCATCTCGACTTCTACTCGAACCCGGTTTGCCGCAGCCGTCCGCGCGCGGCGGTGCAGGCCGATCACTACCTGGGGGGCATCGACGTCTCGACGAGCCCCTCGGGCGACGCATCGTTCAACGCACTCCTTCCGACGCCGATCACGGCCGGACAGCCCGTCACGGCGACCGCGACGAACGGCGCCGGGTCGACCTCGGAGCTTTCCCCCGAGATCGTCTTCTCCACGACGCCGGACTCCGGGGTGTCCACCGGCGGGCAGGGGCTGCAGATCAAGGGCATGCTGTTCTCGGGGACGCCGGCCGTGACGATCGGCGGCGTCCCGGCCACCAACGTCAACGTGAGCTCGGCCACGCAGCTGACGGCGAACGCTCCGGCGCTGCCGGCCGGCGCGGCCTACGACCTCGTCGTCTCCGTTCCGGGAGGGCCGACCGGACGGCTGAAGAACGGCTACGTCTCCCTCCCGACCGACGCGGGCTTCTACGCCTCCTCGATCGTCAAGCTCATCGCCGGCGGCATCACGCAGGGCTGCGGGACCGGGATCTACTGCCCGAACAACACGATCACGCGCGCGGAGATGGCGATCTTCCTCATCCGCTCCAAGTACGGCCTCTGCTTCACACCGCCTCCCGCGACCGGTACGATGTTCACCGACGTGCCCGCCAATTCATTCGGCGCGCGGCACATCGAGCTCCTCGCCTCTCTCGGTGTCACGTCGGGCTGCGGCGGCGGCAAGTACTGCCCGAACTCGACCGTGACGCGCGACGGGATGGCGGTCTTCCTGCTCCGGACGCTCCTCGGATCGAGCTACGTGCCACCGCCGGCCACGGGGAAGTTCACCGATGTCCCCGTGTCGAATCCTTTCGCCAAGTGGATCGAGGAGCTCTCGCGACGCAACATCACGGGCGGCTGCGGCTTCAACATCTACTGCCCCACGAACACCAACACGCGCGGCGAGATGGCGGCGTTCATCGTCCGGACGTTCGGACTGCCTTAAGGGAACTCGGCGCGACCTCTCCGCGTGTCAGAATGGCGGCGTGAAGGCACGCGGACTCGCCGCCGTCTTCGTTCTCTCGCTTGCTTCGGCCGCGGCGCTCGGGCAGGCGAACCAGATCTTTCACGATCGGGGTAACCCGTCGCCGATCGGCGGCAGCGCTTGCGGGACGTACGCGAGCCCGATGAACCCCACGACCCTGGATCCCGAGATCGTCCGGTTCAAGATCGAGTTCCAGGGGTTCACGACGCAGGCGCGTGTGTACTACACGACCGACGGCACGGCGCCGAGCGGGACGTTCGGCGTCGGAAGCGGGACGACGCAGGTGCTCACGGCCGCCTACGCCTGCACGTTCACGGACCTCTCGAGCGGCACACCGCAGACGGTCGACGTCGTCAACGCCACGATTCCGGCGCAGCCCGGCGGCACGACCGTCCGCTACATCATGAGCGCCTGGAACACGACCGGCACCGTCATTCAGATCTTCGCCAACAGCGGGACGTGCGCGACCTGCACGGCCTGCCAGACGCCGGACTGCGCCGACGGCTTCCAGTACACGATCCCGGTGCCCACGAACACGCCGACTCCGACCCGGACGCGAACCCCGACTTTCACCATCACACCGACGTTCACGGCGACGCTCACGCGAACCGCGACGATCACTCCGACTCCGAGCATCACACCGTCCTTCACGCGCACGCCGACGCGCACTCCGACGACTTCTTCGACGAGTCCGAGCCCGACGCGCACCCCGACGCCGACGCTCACCGCGCACACGCCGACCGCGACGCGCACCCCCGGCCCGCCGCAGGTCGCGCCGCAGGCAATCGCCGTCGATCCGTTCGTCACGGCCTCCTCCAACGGCAACGGCGTCTTCGAGCCGGGCGAAGTCGTCGCGGTCCAGCCGGCCTGGAAGAACATCACCGGCGGATCGCTCGTGCTCACGGGAGGGGTTCAGAACTTCCTCGGGCCGCCCGGCGCGTTCTACTCCTTTCCGGACGGCCTCGCCGACTACGACACTCCCGGCGGCGGCGCGACGGCGAGCTGCGCCGACACGGGCAATTGTTATGGCCTGTCCGTGTCGAACCCGGCGACGCGTCCCGCCTCCCACTGGGACACGACGTTCACCGAGGGGCTCTCGACGGGAGACACCAAGATTTGGACGCTCCACATCGGCAGGTCCTTCACCGACGTGCCGACCTCGCAGATCTTCTACAAGAAGATCGAGACGATCTTCCATGCCGGGATCACGACCGGCTGCTCGCCGACTCTCTACTGTCCCTCCCAGAACGTGTCGCGCTCCCAGATGGCGATCTTCCTCGCGAAGGCGATCGCCGGCAGCGCCGCGGCGATTCCGGTGAGCGGCGTCGTCGGGTCGACTCCCTACAACTGTGTGGCGGGAGGCAGCTCGGCCTTCACCGACGTTCTCCCGACCGACAGCTTCTGCCGGCATGTCCACTACATCGCCGTGCAGAACGTGACGCTCGGATGCGGTCCTTCGATGTACTGCCCGAACGACGTCGTGACGCGGCTACAGATGGCGTCGTTCGTCGCGAAGGCGATGGTCGCGCCCGGCGGAGGTCCGGCGGTCCCCCTCACCTACGGGCCGGACCCCGTGACCGGGCTTTCCTACTCCTGCGATACGGGCAGTCCGAACACGCACTTTACGGACGTGCCCGCGACCGACCAATTCTGCAAGCACGCGCACTTCCTCTGGGCCAAGGCCGTCGTCAACGGCTGCACGGCCTCGACTTACTGCCCGGACAGCGACGTCGCGCGGGACGAAATGGCGAAGTTCCTGGGGAACGCCTTTCAGCTCGTGCTCTACGGTCCCTAGGGCCGGAATCCTTTTGACTTCGGCCGAGCGGGAAGAGTAGCGTCGGCCGCCACACTCGGTCCGATCCAGGAGGAGGTTCCATGCGCGCGAGCCACTTCCCGCAGATTCTGGGTCTCTTCCTCGCTGCAGCCGCGCTCCCTTTCGCGGCCCCGGCGGCCACGATCACCGTCAACAGCACCGCCGACGTGGCCGCAAACGACGGTCAGTGCACGTTGCGCGAGGCGATCAACGCCGCCAAGAACGACGCGGCCTCCGGCGCGGCCGCGGGGGAATGCGCCGCCGGCTCGGGCACGGACACGATCGCGTTCAACGTCACCGGTACGGGCTGCAACGGATCGGGCGTCTGCACGATCACGCCCGGCTCGCCGCTCCCGGGCCTGGGCAACTCCGTGACGATCGACGGGTACACCCAGACCGCCGCGTCGGTCAACACGCTCGCCACAGGCACCAACGCGGTCCTGAAGATCGTCCTGTCCGGCTCCGGCGGAGCGGCGGACTGCCTCGTGCCCAGCTTCCCACGTCACGATCCGAGGCCTCGTCATCAACGGTTGCACGACCGGAATCAAGGCGTTCGGCGGCACCGACCTCAAAGTTCTCGGCAACTTCATCGGAGTGAACCCCGCGGGCACTGCGGCGGTCGCCAACGGCGTCGGGATCATTTTCAACGGCCCCTCGAACGTCGTGATCGGCGGAACCGACCCCGCCGATCGAAACCTGCTTTCCGGCAACAGCAGCGGGAGCGGCAGCGCGATCCAGGCTCTGGGGGATGGATTCGTCATTCAGGGGAATCTCATCGGCACGGACGCGGCGGGGACGTCGGCGATCCCGAACGTATACAACGGCGGCGCCCTCACGATCAGCGCGTCGAATACCCTCATCGGCGGAACGGCCGACGGGGCCGGCAACGTCATTTCCGGAAACACCGGAAGCGGAATCTCGACGGGCGGCTCGAACATCACGGTCCAGGGCAATCTGATCGGTACGACGGCGTCGGGAGCCGGAGCCCTCGGCAATTCCTATCAAGGGATATTCCTCGACGGCGCCGCGACGATTGGGGGCCCGGGCGCGGGCGAAGGAAACGTCATTGCGAACAACCAGCTCGGAGGCGTCTGGATCGCGGCGAACACGACCGGCGCGAAGGTCCGGGGCAACTCCATCCACGACAACGGCGGCGGCGGACACCTCGGCATCGATTTCCTGCCGCTCGGCGTGAGCCTGAACGACGCCGGCGACGCGGCTTTCCCGCCGAATTTTCCCGAGATCACCGGCGTGACGGCCTCTTCGGTCTCGGGGACGTTGAACGGCAAGGCGAGCTCCGACTTCGACATCGACATCTACGCGAGCCCGTCCTGCAGCCCCACCGGCTACGGCGAGGGGCAGAGCTACCTCGGCTCGACACCGGTGACGACCAACGGCGCCGGCAACGTCACCTTCACGGCGACGGTGACGGTGCCCGCGGGCCAGAAGGTTACCGCGACAGCGACGGGGACCGCCGCCGCCGGATCGACGTCCGAGTTCTCGCAGTGCGAGGGCCTGAAGCCGATGTTCCTCGACGCCGATCCCGCTTCCGGAGCGACCTCCGACGGCAACGGCGTCTTCGAACCGGGAGAGACCGCGACGGTCCGGCCGAACTGGACGAATCCCACCCAGGTGACCCTGGCTCTGACCTCCACGGCGTCGGGCCTGACGGGCCCCGGCGGCGCCTCCTACTCGATCGTGGACAACGCCGACGACTACGGCTCGATCCTTTCGGGACACACCCAAAGCTGCTCGGCCACCGCCAACTGCTTCACGATGTTCGTTACGGATCCATCGAGCCGGCCGTCCGTGCACTGGGACGCGCAGTTCACCGAGACCCTCTCTTCGGGCCATGGGACGCACGTGTGGAAGCTCCACCTGGGCGACAGCTTCACGGACGTTCCGCGCAGCGAGACCTTCTACAAGAAGATCGAGACGGTCTTCCATGCCGGCATCACTCTGGGCTGCACGACGACGACCTACTGCCCCAACGCCTTCGTGCCCCGCAGCCAGATGGCGATCTTCCTGGCCCGCGGAATCGCGCTCGCCGGCGGCGGAATCCCGACGTCCGGGACCCTCGGCGCGCAGCCTTACAACTGCACGGCCGGGGGAGTGTCGCTCTACTCCGACGTCACCCCGACCGACATCTTCTGCAAGCACGTCCACTTCATCGCCGCGCAGAACGTGACCCTCGGTTGTGCCACGGGCAAGTTCTGCCCCACCGGGAACGTGAGCCGAAGCGAGATGGCCGCCTTCATCGCCAAGGCGATCAAGGCGCCCGCCGGCGGAGCGGCCATCCCGGTGACCTACGGGCCCGATCCGGTCACGGGCATGTCCTACTCGTGCAACCCGTCGTCGCCCTCAGGCCTCTTTTTCGACGTGCCGGCCACCGACCCGTTCTGCAAGCACGTCCATTACCTTCGTGCGACCGGGGTGATCTCCGGGTGCGGCGTCACTTCCTATTGTCCGACGCAGTCAGTCAGGCGGGACGAGATGGCCAAGTTCCTCTCCAACGCCTTCGCCCGGCTTCTTTACGGGCCGTAGCCCCACGGCGGCCGAAGAGGAGAAGAAAATGCGACGGATCTCCCGGTCCCTCCCTGCTCTGGGCGCGGCCGCGGTGTTTCTCCTTGCGGCAGGGTCGGTTCGTGCCGCCACGATCACCGTCAACAGCACCGCCGATACGCAGTCGAATGACGGCAAGTGCACGTTGCGCGAGGCGATCGTCGCGGCGAACACGGACACCGCTTCGGGCGCCGCCGCCAACGAGTGCGGGGCCGGCGCGGGCGCCGACGCCGTCCACTTCGCGGTCCTCGCCGGCGACGCGGGCTGCACGGCGGGAGGCGTCTGCACGATCACGACCGGCGGTATGCCGAGCATCACGGCGCCGGTGACGATCGACGGCTACACGCAGTCGGGCGCGGCGTTCAACACGTCCTCAGTCGGCACCAACGCCGTGCTCAAGATCGTCGTCAAATCCGCTTCGATCAGCTCGGGCACGGGGTTCTTCCTCGACAGCACGGACGTAACGCTTCGCGGCCTCGTGATCGCGAACTTTTCGAAGGGCATCGAGACCCTGGGCGGCCCGACGACGGTGACCGTGAAAGTCCTCGGCTGTTTTCTCGGGACGGACGCGACGGGAAGCGCCACCGTCTACAACAACCGTGACATCGACGCGACCGGCGACAGCTGGCAAATCGGCGGTTCGGCCCTCGCGGACCGCAACGTGATCGCAGTGTCTTCCATCGGAATGACCTTCTTCGCGCCCGGCGACGTCACGATCCAGGGCAATCTGATCGGAGTCAAGGCGAGCGGCACCGAGGTCTTCCCGACGTCGATCGGCGCCCTCGGCGTCCAGGTGGCGAACTATTCGGGCACGCTCACGATGGGCGGCTCCGCCGCGGGCGCGGGCAACGTCATCGGCGGATTGGCGAACGGCGTCTTCCTGAACAATAGCCTCGGCGGCACGGCCACGGTCTACGGCAACCGTTTCGGCACGGACTCGACGGGAACGCTCCACCTCGGCAACAGGCTGTCGGCCCTGATGGTCAATGCCGAGAATGTGACCGTGGGCGGTACGGCGGCGGGCCAGGCCAACATCATCGCGTTCAACGGCGAGGGCGGCGTCCTGGTCGGTCCCTTCACGAACGCGATCGCCGGGATCTCGGTGCGCGGCAATTCGATCCACGACAACGGGCAGGGCCCGAGCTTCCCGGATTCCGATCTGGGAATCGACCTCGGTTTTAACGACGGGAGCGGCGGAAGCTATGGCCCGACGGCAAACGACTCGCTCGACGCGGACGACGGGCCCAACGGCCTCCAGAACTATCCGCTCGTCAACACCGTCACGGCGTCGTCCATTCAGGGCACGCTGAACAGCAAGGCGAACACCAACTACACGCTCGACTTCTACGCGAACACGACCTGCGGCGTGTCCGGCTTCGGCGAGGGCGAGACCTATCTCGGCTCGATGAACAAGACGACCGACGGCAGCGGGAACGCCAGCTTCACCTTCAGCGTCACGGTTCCCGGCGGGAAGAAAGTGACCGCAACCGCGACCGCCCCGGACGGTTCGACCTCGGAGTTCTCACGCTGCGCGGACCTGCTGCCGCGCTTCCTCGACGTGGACGTCCAGTCGGGCGGAACCTCCGACGCCAACGGCGTCCTCGAGCCGGGCGAGACGGGACAGGTTCGGCCGAACTGGGAGAACCCGACGGAGCTCGCCATTTCCGCCACATCGACGGCGTCGGCCCTCACGGGCCCGGCGGGCGCCGCCTATTCGACCCCCGACGCCGCCAACGACTACGGACCGATCACCCAGAAGACCGTCGGAAACTGCGCTGTCACCGCGAACTGCTTCGCGATGTTCGTCTCGGCGCCGGCGACGCGGCCGGCCCAGCATTGGGACGCCAACTTCGTCGAGACGATGTCCACGCGCGAGGGCGCGAAGCCCTGGAAGCTGCACATCGGCGACAGCTTTTCCGACGTGCCGCGCACCTTCACCTTCTACAAGAAGATCGAGGCGGTCTTCCACACCGGCATCACGCTCGGCTGCACGCCGACGACGTACTGCCCGAACGACAACGTCCCCCGCGATCAGATGGCGATCTTCATCGCGCGCGCGGTCGCCCACGGCGGCGGCAACGTGCCGGTCTCGGGTACGGTTGCCGGGCACCCATACAACTGCGTTTCCGGAGGCGTGTCCCTCTTCGTGGACGTCGCCCCCACCTCGCCCGCCTGCAAGAGCATCCACTACATCGCGTCCAAGAACGTGACGACCGGCTGCGACGCGACGCACTACTGCCCGACGGGACTCGTCAGCCGCGCGCAGATGGCGATCTTCGTCGCCAAGGGAATCGTGGCTCCCGCGGGAGGCGCGGGAATTCCGCTGACCTACACCGATCCGGCTCCGCCGCATCTCTCCTATTCATGCGACGCCGCCGGCACGCCGCACTCGTTTTTCTCCGACGTGACGCCGGCCGACGTCTTCTGCAAGCACGTGAACTATCTGTACATCAAGAACATCATCGCCGGCTGCTTTTCGGGACACTACTGTCCCGACGACGGCGTCACCCGCGGCGAGATGGCGAAGTTCCTCGGAAACGCGTTCAACCTGCTGCTGTATGGGCCTTAGCCGCATCGCCCGGGCGAGGGACCGTTGCTGACGGCGGCCGCCGCCGCCAGGTCGCTCCGCCGCCCGCGCGTCGCGGTCGCGCTGTATCTCTTCGCCTTCCTCGTCGGCTCCTCGATCGCGCCCCACCGCCACGCCAACGCTGAGGAGGATCTCTTCGATGACGGCCCGAGCGACTCGGGCGTCGTCCTGGCCGGCCATCTCGAGGCCCGAGACTCCCTTCCTTCGCTCTCCGCTCTCCAGCGAATCGACGACGACCCGTGTCCCGCGTGCTTCTCGAGCGATTTCCCGGGCAGCCTCGCGACGCCGCGTCCGTCTCTCTCGCCGCCTCGCTCCCGCGCCATGGGCGGCGCCGCGTCGGGCTCGACCGTTCCAGCGGCGGGTCCCCGCTTCGTCGCCTCCCGCGCGCCTCCCGCCGCCGCCTAGAAATGGCCGGCCGTCGCGCCGGCCTCCGGCTGCGCCACGAAGGGAGGGATCATGCGTCTCGAGAAGCTCTCGGCTTCGGCATTCACACTCGGCATGACGCTCGTGTGCGTGGCCGCCCCGGCCGCGGCGGCCACGATCACCGTCAACGACGCGTCCGACACGCTCCACAGCCCCGGGTGCGCCACGACGGGCTCCGGAACCTGCACCCTGCGGGACGCCATCACGTTCTCCAACGCGAACGCGGGGACGGACGCGATCCACTTCGCGATCTCGGGCGCGGGCGTGCACACGATCTCTCCGGCGACCGCCCTGCCTTCCATCACGGACCAGGTCACGATCGACGGCACGACCCAGGGCGCCAGCGCGACTCCCCTGATCGAATTGAGCGGCGCGTCCGCCCCCGCGGGCACGAACGGGCTCACGATCACCGCCGGCAGCACGACGGTCCGGGGTCTCGCCATCAACCGCTGGGCGACCAACTCCGGGTTCGGCGGCGACGCCGTCGTCATCACGACGGCCGGCGGCAACGTGATCCGCGGCAACCTCATCGGCACGACCGCCGACGGGACGGCCGCGGCCTCCAACGGGGGCGCCGGAATCCGGGTCGGGACCGACTCCAACACCATCGGAGGCACGACTGCGGCGGATCGCAACGTCGTGTCGGCCAGCTTCAACGGCATCGTCATCGACGGCAACGACAATCACGTCACGGGAAACTTCGTCGGCACCGACGGGGCCGGCACGACGGGCCTCCCGAACAGCTACGACGGCATCCAGATCAACGGGGCGAACAACACGATCGGCGGGACGGCGGCCTCCGCGCGCAACGTGCTGTCCGGCAACGGGCGCTCGGGGATCCTGATCGGGGGAGGCACCGGCACCCTCGTCCAGGGCAACCTCATCGGCCTCGATTCCGGAGGCGTCAACAAGCTCTCCAACGCGAACTACGGGGTCTGGATCTCCGGCGGCACCGACAACACGATCGGCGGAGAGGCCGACGGCGCCGGAAACACGATCGCCTTCAACTACCAGAACGTCGCCGTCTTCTCCGGCTCGGGCAACGCGATCCTGCGCAACTCGATCTATTCGAGCTTCTACTACGGCATCAACCTGAACAACGACGGCGTCACCGCCAACGATCTCTGCGACGCCGACTCTGGCGCCAACCACTCCCAGAACTTTCCGATTCTCACGTCCGTGAGCTCCAACGGGACGACCACGCACATCCAGGGAACGCTCAACAGCGTCTCCTCGACCGACTACCGCGTCGAGTTCTTCGTCAATGATGCGTGCAACGCCTTCGGCAACGGGGACGGGAAGACGTTCATCGGATCCACGACCGCCACGACGAACGCGAGCTGCAACGCCACGATCGACGCCGTTTTTCCCGTCGGCGTCGCGGCGGATCAGGTCGTGACGGCTACGGCGACCGACCCGAACGGAAACACGTCGGAGTTTTCGAAATGTCAGCCGCTCGACGGCACCCTCACCGCCGACGCGCTGATCGCCGATCGCGACGGCGATCTCGTCTTCCAGCCCGGCGAGACGGCCGCAATCCGGCCGACCTGGAAGAACTCGAGCCCGATCGGGCGAAGCTTCACCGCCACGGCCTCCGACTTCGGCGGGCCGGCGGGGCCCACCTACACGATCGTCGACGGCTCGGCCGTCTTCAACGTCAACGCCAACTCGACGGGCTTCTGCCTCGACTGCTACTCGTTTTCCGTTTCCGATCCCGCCCCCCGGCCGGCCACACATTGGGACACGGTCTTCACCGAGACCCTGAGCATCCCCGGCATCTCGAAGGTCTGGAAGCTGCACATCGGGAACAGCTTCACCGACGTGCCGAGCAGCTTCGGCTTCTACCAGAAGATCGAAACGGTCTTTCACAACGGAATCACGGTCGGCTGCACGACGACGGAATACTGCCCCTTCGACGACGTGCCGCGCTCCCAGATGGCGATCTTCATCGCCCGCGGAATCGCCAAGGGCGGGGCGAACGTTCCGACGAGCGGAATGATCGACGGCCATCCCTACAACTGCGTTTCGGGCGGGGTTTCCCTCTTCACCGACATCGCCCCGACCGACATCGCGTGCAAGAGCGTCCACTACATCGCGGCGCAGAACGTGACGACCGGCTGCAGCGTGGGACGCTATTGCCCGACCGACAACGTGTCGCGGGCGCAGATGGCGATCTTCATCGCGAAGGCGATCGTCGCTCCGGGAGGCGGCTCGGCGGTCCCCGCGACGTACGGGCCCGATCCCGTCACGCACCTCTCCTATTCCTGCGCCGCGGGCAGCCCGAACCTGCACTTTCTGGACATCGCGACGTCGGACGCCTTCTGCAAGCACGTTCACTATCTCTGGGCCAAAGGCGTGATCGCCGGATGCTCCGCCGACAGCTACTGCCCCGATGGAAACGTCACCCGCCAGGAGATGGCCAAGTTCCTCTCGAACGGTTTCGGCCTGCGTCTATACGGGCCGTAGCCGGGCGACAATGGGCGCCGCAGGGCGCCCGGGACCGAGCGGTGCGGCTTGACACCCCCGGCGGGGGGGCATAGCGTCGCGGTGAGCTCCACGCGGTCCAACGCATGCCCCAGTCTGCCGCAGAGCGGCCGGCCTCCCGACCCGCAGCGCGCTCTCGATCGCGCGGCCGCTTCCTGGACTCTGACCGAAGGTCCGTTCGAGCGGCTCGGCGGGGAGGGCCGGCAATCGTGCTCGCTCTCCTGCTCGCCACGGCGTCCCGCGCCGGGACGATCTCGGTCACGAGCACCGCCGACACGGCCGCCAACGACGGCCTCTGCACGCTGCGGGAAGCCATCACGGCGGCCAACACGAACACGGCTTCCGGAGCGATGGCGGGCGAGTGCCCGGCGGGACAGGCCGGGCTCGACACGATCAAGTTCGATGTCAGCGGCGTCGGATGCTCGGGCTCGCCGGCCGTCTGTACGATCCTGTCTCCGCTGAGCCCGGTCCCGCTTCCGACGATCACCGAGCCGATCTCGATCGATGGACGGACACAGGCCGGCTACACGAATTCTCCCTTGATCGAGATCCGCTGCACGCCGTCGGTGTTTGGCCGGGGCCTCCGCATCAACGCGGGCGGCAGCGCGGTTCGCGGGCTCTCGATCACCGCCTGCGTCGAGGGAATCTCGCTCGAGAACGAAGGCAGCAACACGATCGAGGCGAACTGGCTCGGCCTCACGCCGGCCGGCGCCGCGCTCGAGAACGTCGACGGCATCTATCTGCTCCACTCCGACGGAAACCAGATCGGCGGAACTTCTCCCGCCGCCCGCAACGTGATCTCCGGCAACAGCAACGGGATCTTCTTCGACAACGCCTCGTCCAACAATGTCGTCGAGGGCAACTTCATCGGCACGGACCCGGCCGGCGGCGCGACCCGAGGAGGGACGCGCGGGATCGAGATCGTCGCCGGCTCTTCCCTCAACCGGATTGGAGGGACCTCCGCCGCGTCGCGCAACGTGATCTCCGGCAATACTTCGATCGCAATCGTGATCTCGGACCTCGGCACTTCCGGCAACCTGATACAGGGCAACTTCATCGGCACCAATGCGGCCGGAACGGCGGCCCTGGCCAACGGCGACGGCGTCGGAGTCTTCCTGAACGCTTCCGGCAACACGATCGGCGGCACGTCGGCCGGCGCCGGAAACGTCATCTCCGGCAACACCCATAATGGTGTGTATATCTTCGACTCGGGATCGAATCACGTCGAAGGCAACCGGATCGGAACCGACGACGCCGCGACCCTCTCGATCGGCAACGGCGAGACGGGAGTCCGCGTCGAGGGGCTCACCGTGACGACCGACAACCGGATCGGAACGCTTCCCTCGGGAGGAAACGTCATCGCCCACAACGGCCGCGGAATCTGGGTCGTCGGCGGAACGGGCAACTCGCTGCGCGGCAACTCGATCTTCGCCAACGTCGATCTCGGGATCGACCTGGGAGGCGACGCGGCGAATCAGAGCGCCGGGCCCACATTGAACGACCCCGCCGACGCCGACGACGGGCCGAACCACTTTCAGAACTTTCCCGCGGTCGGCACGATCGGCGCCGGAAGCGTTTCCGGGGCGTTCCAGGGCGCCGCGTCGACGACGTTCGATCTCGACTTCTACGCGAGCCCCGCCTGCGACCCGCACGGCTTCGGCCAGGGACAGACGTACCTCGGCTCGACGGCCGTCACCACGAACGTCGCCGGAGACGCCTTCTTCACCGCGAGCCTGGCCGTTCCGGCCGGGCAGGTCGTCACCGCGACGGCCACCGACCCTTTTGGCAACACGTCGGAATTCTCTCGGTGCGGATTCGTCGTCGCGCAGGCGCTCGACGTCGATACGGCCCCGAGCGCCGGCTCCGACGGCAACGGCGTGCTCGAAGCGGGCGAGACGGTCGTCGTCGCGCCGTCCTGGAAGAATGCGACGACGAGCCCCTTCCCCGACGTCTCGGGGGAAGCGGCCCTGTTCGGCGGGCCGGGCAGCTCCGCCTACACGCTGACGGACGACGCGGCCGGCTATGCGACGTTTTCCGCCAGCCAAACGCGGCCCTGCTCGCTTTCGGGCGATTGCTACGCAGCGTTCGTCTCGACTCCGGCGGCGCGTCCCGCGGGGCATTGGGACGCGTCGCTGAGCGAGACCCTGCGCACCGACGTCTCGCGCGTGGTAGCCGGCCCGAAGACGTGGACCCTGCACGTCGGCGAGAGCTTCGGCGACGTGCCGCGCTCGCAGCTCTTCTACCGCAAGATCGAAACGATCTTTCACAACGGAATCAGCGTCGGGTGCACGTCCACGGACTACTGTCCCTCCGAGAAGGTGCCCCGCTCGCAGATGGCGATCTTCATCGCCCGGGGGATCGCCGGCGGCGGCTCGCACGTGCCCGTGAGCGGGACGCTCAACGGCCGGCCCTACGACTGCGAGACGGGCGGCGTTTCGCTCTTCACCGACGTCGCCCCGACCGACACCTTCTGCAAGAGCGTCCACTACATCGCGGTGAAGAACGTGACGACCGGGTGCGCCCCGTCGCTGTACTGTTCGGCCGAGCCCGTCCGGCGGGCCGCCATGGCCATATTCATGGCGAAAGCCGTCGTCGCACCGGCGGGCGGGCCCGGAGTGCCCCTGACCTACGGGCCCGATCCGGTCACCTCGCTGTCCTACTCCTGCGACCCCGCGAGCCCCTCGCTCCACTTCACGGACGTCGCAATCTCCGATTCCTTCTGCAAGCACGTCCACTACCTCTGGGCCAAAGGCATCATCACGGGCTGCGCGGCCAACCAGTTCTGCCCCGCGGGAGAAGTCGCCCGCGACGAGATGGCGAAATTCCTCGGCAACTCGTTCGACCTGAAGCTCTATGGCCCTTGAGCGCTGCGCTTCCGGCGGGCCGATCCGGCGACTCGTCATCCCGCTCGCGGCCCTCGCGTGGTCGGCCTCCGCTTCCGGCCAGCTCATCGTCAATTCCACGGCCGACCCCGGAGACGGAACCTGCACGGTCTCCAACTGCACGCTTCGGGAGGCGATCACCTTCGCCAACAGCGCACCGCTCTTCTCCCACTTCATTTCGTTCGCGATCCCGGGCACGGGCGTTCACACGATCACGCTGGCCTCGGAGCTGCCCGCCATCCTGGGGTCTCTCACGATCGACGGCTATAGCCAGCCCGGCGCGACGGCCAACTCGCTCGCCGACGGCGACAACGCGCAACTGAAGATCGAGATCGACGGATCGAATCTGGGTTCCGCGGGCTGCGGCCTACGCGTCGGTGGGATCCTCGCCGGCGACGCGTCCGCGGTGATCCGGGGCCTCATCGTCACGGGATTCAACGTCAACTTCAGCGAGGGCATCTGCCTGACCCGCGGCAGCGACAGCGTGGTCGAGGGCAACTTCATCGGCACCGACGCGACCGGCACCGTGGCCAAGCCCAATTACGACGGCATCGGCTCGACGTTCGCCACGTCGGGGGACGTGATCGGGGGAACGACGCCGGCCGCCCGCAACCTCATTTCGGGAAATCGCAACCGCGGTCTGGCGCTCGACGCGCCGAACGAGACCGTGCAGGGCAACCTCGTCGGAACCGACGCCACCGGCCTGGCGGCGCTCGGCAACGCCTCGGGCCTGGTTCTGTTCTCCAGCGCCGCGGGGGCGCAGATTGGCGGAGCCGCTGCCGGCGCCCGGAACGTCTTCTCGGGGAACGCGGTCTTCGGGATTCTCTACGCGGAGTCTGTCGCCTCCACCACGATCGCCGGCAACTACATCGGCGTCGACGCGACCGGCGCCGGCAAGCTCGGCAACGGCTTCGACGGAATCAGCGCCGACGGCCAGGTCGTCATCGGCGGCATTCCCGCCGGCTCGGGCAACGTGATCTCGGGAAACTCTTTCACCGGAGTCAGCCTCATCGGCGGCAGCGGGACGGTGCTCGAGGGAAACTTCATCGGTACCGACGCCGCCGGCACCGCCCCTCTGGGCAACGGCCTCCAGGGCGTTTCGATCGGCCCGAATGCGAATCTGACGCTTCTTCTTCACAATCGGATCGCGTTCAACGGCCTGGCGGGCGTCACGGTGGCGGACAACCCCCTGGGGTCCCCGACGCTCGGCAACCAGTTTCCGGACAACTCGATCTTCGGCAACGGCGGGCCCGGCATCGATCTCGGCAACGACGGCGTGACGGCCAACGACGCTCTCGACGCCGACACGGGAGCCAACCGACTCCAGAACTTCCCGGTGCTGACCGAAGTGACGGCCTCGAGCGTCACCGGCAGGCTCGACAGCGTTCCCGGCGCCGACTTTCAGCTGGAGTTTTTCGCCAACACGGAGTGTCACTCTTCCGGCTTCGGCCCCGGCCAGACACATCTGGGGTTCGCGACCGTCTCGACCAATGCCAGCGGCATCGCGACGTTCACCGTCGCCCTGACCGTCCCCGCGGGCCAGAGGGTCACCGCGACGGCGACGGACACGAACGGAAATACGTCGGAATTTTCACTGTGCGCCGCGGCGATTCCGGTCGCGCTCGTCGTGGATCGATCGGCGGGAGCGGGCTCCGACGGGAACGGCGTGCTCGACCCGGGCGAGACGGTCTCCGTCGAGCCCGCCTGGAAGAACCCGAGCGCGCTGCCGCTCGACCTGAGCGGGGCCGCCACATCCGTGACCGGCCCGCCGGGACCGAGCTACTCCGCGCCCGACGCGGCCGCCGCGTACGGGACCATCGCTCCGGCGGTGACGCACAGTTGCACCACGACGCCCGACTGCTTTCAGATCTTCGTCTCGGTCGCCTTCGGCCCGTCCCGCGCCGCACTGGGACGCGTCCTTCACGGAGACCCTGAACGTCGCGAGCCCGGCCAAGGTCTGGACGCTGCACATCGGCGACACCTTCTCCGACGTGCCTCGCTCGCTATCCGTTCTACCGGCCCATCGAGACGATCGTCACCGCGCGATCACCGTGGCTGCACGCCCACGGAGTACTGTCCGACCGACAAGGTGCCGCGCGATCAGATGGGCCTCTTCCTCGCGCGCGCGATCGCGGGCGGCGGGGCGAACATCCCCGTTTCCGGAACGCTCGAACGGCACTCCCTACAACTGCGTTCCCGGCGGCGTCTCACTCTTCTCCGACGTCTCTCCGGCCGCCCTGTACTGCAAGGCCGTGCACTACATCGCGGCCGCAGAAGTCTCACCGGGGCATGCGGCCTCCGCCGTCTACTGTCCGTCCGGTCTGGTCAGCCGCGGAGCACATGGCCGTCTTCGTCGCCAAGGGCATCGTGGCGCCCGGCGGGGCGCGGCCGTGCCGCTCGCTCTACGGGCCCGATCCCGTCACCGCGTCTCTCCTATTCCTGCGATCCCTCCGGCTCCGTGCTGCACTTTCTCCGATGTCGCGGCCTCCGACCCGTTCTGCAAGCACGTGCATTTCCTCTGGGCCAAGGGCGTGTCCCCGGTTGTTCCGCCGACAGCTACTGCCCCGATGGAAACGTCACCCGCCACGAGATGGCCAAGTTCCTCTCGAACGGTTTCGGTCCTGCATCTCTACGGCCCGTAGCTGGGCGAGAATGGGCGCCGTGAGGCGTCCGGGACCGCTTCGCGTTTCGATTCTCGCGGCGGGGCTCGCGGCCGCGGGCGCTGTCGCCGCGCGCGCTGCGACGGTCACGGTCACGGAGAGCGCGGACACCCTCCACGCCGCCGGCTGCGCGCTGACAGGCCAGGCGCCCTGCACGCTGCGGGACGCGATCACGTTTTCCAACACGCACCCGGGCCCCGACACGATCCTCTTCGCCGTGGGCTCGGGCCCGGTCACGATCCGTCTGACGTCGCCGCTGCCGGTGATCGCCGATTCCGTGGTTCTCGACGCGACGAAGCAGCCCGGCTGGAACGGCTCCCCGATCGTCGCCGTCGACGGCGCCGCGGCCGGCGATGAATCCGCAGGCCTGCGCATCACGGCGGGAGGCAGCGCCGTCCGGGGGCTCGTCCTCTCCCGCTTTCGCTCGACGACGCTCGCCGCGATCGTGCTCGACGAGAAGGGCGGCAACGTCGTCCAGGGCAACTTCATCGGAACGGATTTGGCCGGCGCCGCGGCGCCGGGCAATCGCGGGATCGGGATCCTCGTCCGCTGCGATCGCAACCGAATCGGCGGCACCTCGAGCCCCGTGCGCAACCTCGTCTCCGGCAACACGGGCGCCGGGATCCGGATCGAGGGCAGCGGCAACGTCGTCGAAGGGAATCTCGTGGGCACCGACGACTCCGGAACGCGCGCTCTCGGCAACGGCGCCGAGGGCATCGTCTCGACGGGTGCGGGCGGCAACACGATCGGCGGCGCCGCGCCGGGCGCCGGAAACCTCGTCTCGGGAAACGGCGACGTCGGCATCGCGGCCGGACGGGGAGACTCGGTGCTCGGGAACTTCGTCGGCACCGACGCCGCCGGGACCGCCGCGCTCCCCAACCGGAAGGGCGGCATCCGCGGCGGCGGGAAGATCGGCGGCACCGAAGACGTCCGGCCGTCGGGCCCCTGCTCCGGCGCCTGCAACCTCGTCTCGGGAAACGGCGGCCCGGGAGTCTCGCCCGGGGCGGGAGCCGTGGTGCGGGGGAACTTCATCGGCACCGACGCCGCCGGGACCGCCGCGCTCCCCAACGCCGGCGGCGTGCTCGTCAGCGGCGCCGCGCGCGCGACGATCGGCGGCCCGTCGCGACCGGCGGGGAATCTGATCTCGGGAAATTCCGGGCCGGGGATCGAGATCGCCTTCGACGCCGAGGAGACGGCGGTGGAAGGCAATCGGATCGGCGTGGACGTGACGGAGAACGCCGCGGCGCTCCCCAACGCCGAGGGCCTCCGTCTGCGGGACGGGGCCCGGCGGAGCACGATCGGAGGCTCCGACTCGGGAACCGACGGAAACCACGTCGCGTTCAACGCGGGCGCCGGTGTCGTCGTCGAGTTCTCGGCCGGCGCGGGAAACGCGATCCTGAGCAACTCGATCCACGACAACGGCGGGCTCGGCATCGACTTCGGCGGCGACGGCGTCACGCCGAATCACGGGCCCGAAGCCGGCTCGCGCGGGTCGGTGAACTTCCCCCTGCTCACGAAGGTGACCCCGTACAGCGTCGAAGGCACGCTCGACGCGGCGCCGCACACGAGCTACACGCTCCAGTTCTTCTCGAACGAGACCTGCGATCCGTCGGGCTACGGTCAGGGAGAGACGCAAATCGCGACCTGGAACGTGACGACCGACGCGGGAGGCCACGCGGACTTCGGCGTATCGCTCACCGCGGAGCGCGGCCAGGGGGTGGCGGCGACGGCGACGAGCGTCGCGGCCGGGACCTCCGAGTTCTCGCCGTGCGTGCTTCCCGAGGTCGAAGAGGGGCCGTCCGGCCAACCCTGACACCCGGCGCCCGCTTACGGCTTCGTCGCCAAGGAGATGGTACGGCGGCGGCGCTCGCCCGAGCGATACGGCGGCCGACGAGCCTTGCGACCCCCGTTCGCGATTTGCGCGAATTGATCGAATCCCGGCCTTCCATCCCACCGCCACCTAGGTGCCACACGCGCTGGCACCGTTGACTCCGGTGCCGCACTCGCCATAGCGTCCGCGCATCCCAGAAAGTTACATGTCGGTCTGAATCTGTCGGACACAGAAATAAGGAGAGGGTGGGCACCATGAGACTCTTTCGGTCCTCGCGGATTCACGCCGGGTTCCTCGCCACGGTACTCGCGGCCATCGCTCTTCTGACCGTCTCGACCGCGCGCGCGGACACGTGCACGTGGACGGGCACGACGAGCACCGCCTGGAAGACGACCACGAACTGGAGCGGCTGCACGACGGCGCCCAACTATCCCGACACCGGCGACACAGCAACCGTCAACAGCGGCGGCAACCAGCCGGACATCCTGGCCGCCGACACGATCGGCCTGAGCGGCCTGACCATCAACTCGGGCGCCACGGTGACGGTGCACGGGACGTTCACCCCGACCGGAACGACCACCGGCTCGGGCAACCTGACGGTCGCGTCGGGCGGGGTTCTCAACCTGAACAGCGGAACGTTCAGCGGAACGGGCAACATGACGATCTCCTCGGGCGCCACCAGCATCAACGGCGGCGGCATCACCCTCATGCGGCCGTACATCAACGCCGGGACGACCACGATCAACTCCTCCGGGTATTTCTCGCTGGGCTCCGGCGGCTCGATCACGAACACCGGCACGGTCGACATCCAGAACGATTCGGGCTTCTACGGAACCGGGCAGCTCTTCCAGAACAACTCGCCGGGCGTGATCAAGCGCTCCGTCAGCGCCGGCACGGCCTTCATCCAGCCGACGCTGAACGGCAACGGCGCCGTCAACGTCACGACGGGCACGCTGCGGCTCGACGGCGGCGGGACCTACAGCGGCACCTTCACGTTCACCGGCACGACGCTTCAGATCAACGGCGGCACGTGGGCGATCACGGCCGATTTCTCGGGCGGCTCGGGCGGCAACCTGTACCTGTACAACGCCACCGCCGCGACGTTCAACAGCGGCGCCTCGTTCTCGGTGTCGACGATCACGGTCGGCTACGGAACGTGGACGTTCAACACGGGAACGGCGGTCACGCCGACGAACTGGGCCTTGACCGGCAGCGCCACGCTCACCGGGTCCGATTCGTTCGCGCTCGCGAGCGGAGGAACCTTCACCTGGGGCGGCGGCACGATGTCGGGGACCGGCACGACGACGATCGGGGCCGGCCGCACGCTCCTCCTCAACAACAGCGGCGTCACGCTCCAGCGGAAGATCTCGAACGCGGGCGCCGCGACGATGAGCAGCAACGCCTACATCTCGATGTCCACGGGCGGATCGATCGACAACTCCGGAACGTGGGAGATCCAGAACGACAGCGGCATCTACGGCTCGGGCCAGATCTTCACGAACACGGGAACCATCAACCGGACCACGAGCGCCGGCACGGCGTTCATTCAGGCGAACCTCAACGGCGCCGGCGGCACGGTCAACGTGGACAGCGGAACGCTCCAGCTGTCGGGCGGCGGGAACAACTCCAACAATTTCAACTTCGCCGGAACGACGCTGCAGTTCAACGGCGGCACCTGGGCGCTCACGGGGGACTTCAAGGGGGGCTCGGGCGGCAACCTGCTGCTCTCGGCCGCGACGATCACGTTCGGCAGCGGCTCGTCGTTTTCCCCGCTGTCGCAGCTGACCGTCAGCGGCGGGACGATCACCTTCAACAGCGGCACGACCATTACTCCCTCGAACTTCACCCACTCGGGCGGCACGTTGAACGGCTCCGACAACATGGGCGTCGCGAGCGGCGGAATCTACACGTGGTCGGGCGGCACGCTCGCCGGCACGGGCACGACGACGGTCGACACCGGCCGCACGCTGACCATGAACGGATCCAGTGTCACGCTTCAGCGGCCGTTCGTCAACAAGGGCACGGCCACGCATGAGCGGGAGCGAATACCTGTACATCTCGACGGGCGGCACGCTCAACAACCAGGGCACGTGGGAGGCTCAGAACGACGCGTACATCAACGGCTCGGGGGGCCAGACCTTCACGAACTCCGGCACCTTCAAGCGGACGACGAGCGCCGGAATCTTCACGATCTACGCGAACACCACGAACACCGGGACGGTCGACGCCCAGACGGGCGACCTGACCTTCCAGGGCATCTACACCCAGACGGCGGGCGCGCTCTTCCTCGACGGCGGCAACGTCAACAGCACGTCGGGTCAGGCCTTGAACATCCAGGGCGGCGTCCTGAAGGGCAACGGAAACATCAACGGCGACGTCAGCGTTTCGGGAACCGGGCAGGCGAGCCCGGGCAACTCTCCCGGTGAGATCTGCGATCACGAACAATCACAAGTACACGCAGGCCGCGCCCGGCGTCTACAACGTGGAGATCAACGGCACGGCTGCGGGCAACGACTACGACGACATGTTGATCTCCGGAGCCGCCACGCTGGGCGGCGAGCTCAAGGTCAGCCTCGGCTACACACCGGCGGTCGGCGACTCGTTCACGATCCTCCAGCACGCGTCGCGAACCGGCACGTTCGGGACGCTGACGCTGCCCTCGCCGGGAGCGGGCCTCGGCTGGGACCTCTCCTACAGCGCCACCGCGACCAAGCTCACGATCGCGCAGCTCAGCCGGCCTGTTGCTCAAGGTGGACACGCAGTCCGGCACGGGCACGGTCTCGGATCACAACGGCGTGCTCGAGCCCGGCGAGACGGTCATCGTCGATCCGAACTGGTTGAACATGACGGAAAGCCCGATCGCGGCGACGGGCACGGCGTCGAACGCCGGAGGCCCGGCCGGAGCGACCTACAGCCTCCCCGACACCTCGGCCGATTTCGGGACGATCAACGCGAACACGACCGGGGACTGCATCGCGGCGACCGGCAACTGCTATCTCTTCTCGGTGTCCGACCCGGCGGCGCGCCCGTCGACGCACTGGGACGCCTCCTTCAAGGAGCAGGTGACCGGCGGCGTCAACAAGACCTGGCTGCTCCACGTCGGCGACAGCTTCCTCGACGTGCCCCGCACGAACCCGTTCTACGCCAAGATCGAGACGATGCTGCACACCGGCATCACGGCCGGCTGCGATGCCACGCACTACTGCCCCGCGCAGACTGTCAATCGCGGCGCGATGGCCATCTTCATCGCGAAGGGCATCGCCGGCGGCGGTCCCAACGTGCCCATCTCCGGACAGGTCAGCGGAATCGACTACAACTGCGTCGCCGGAGCCGCCGGAGCCTCGGTCTTCACCGACGTCAAACCAACGGACTCCTTCTGCAAGCACGTGCACTACATCGCGGCCCAGAACGTCACCGCGGGATGCACCGCCTCGACCTATTGTCCCAACGGAACGGTCACTCGCGACGCGATGGCCAGCTTCATTGCGAAGGCCATCGTGGCGCCCAACGGCGGAAACGCGATCCCGAAGGTCTACGGCCCGGATCCGGTCACGGGCTTTTCGTACAACTGCAACACGTTCGGCACCCAAATTCACTTCTCGGACGTGCCGGCCACCAACCCCTTCTGCAAGCACATTCACTATCTCTGGGCGCGGGGCATCGTCGCGGGCGTGTCGCCGACGACGTACGCCCCGACGACAGGTAGTCACCCGCGACGCCATGGCCAAGTTCCTGTCGAACGCTTTCACCCTCCTGCTCTACGGCCCGCAGAACTAGGCCCAGGCACCGAAGAGCCGGCGGGGCGCCAATCCTAGGAAAGACTTAGGAGGCGCCCCGGCGGCCCCTTCCCCGCGGTAGCGTAGGCGCCAAATCGGCTGCCGCCTGGGGAGGGAACATGCGCGCAAAGCTCGGGCTTGGTCTCGCGATTCTCGCCGGTCTCGCCGTTCCCGGTCCGCTCCTCGCCTCGTTTCACGAAGTGAAGATCGTTCAGGTCTTCGGCGGCACCTTCGCCGACCCGGACGCCCAGTACGTGATGCTCCAGATGTGGGCGGCCGGACAGAACTTCGTCGGCGGCCACGCACTGACCATCTACAACGGCGACGGGACGCTCGCGGCGACCCTGACCTTTCCGGACCCGCCCGGCGGCAACCTGGCGCACGGCGAGAACCAATCGACCTTCCTGATCGGGACCGCCGCCGCCGCGACGATGTTCGGCGTGACGATGGACCTTCCGATTTCTCCGACGCACACGACCGGCAGCGGCTTCAAGATCTGCTGGGCGGGCGACGGGACCGGATTCACGCCGGATTGCGTGGCGGTCGGGGGCTACACGGGCGCCTCCGACGGCGTGGGCGCGCCGTTCCGCATGGGAGACATCTTCGGGCTCGCGCTCTCCCGGCGGCTCGACATCTGCACGGGCGCGGGCACGAGCCCGACGGCCCTCGACTCCTGCGACGATACCGACAACAGCGCCGCGGATTTCGTCCTCACGCTGCCGTCGCCGAAGAACAACGCCGGCGACGTCGGCACGCTGCCGGCCTCGACATGCGGCAACCACATCCTCGAGGGCCTCGAAGACTGCGACGACGGAAACACGGCGGACGGGGACGGCTGCTCCTCCAAGTGCACGATCGAGCCCTCGGGCATCGCCGCGACCGGCCTCAAGGTGGACGCGGTCGCCGAGCGCATCCGACGGCAACGGCGTCCTCGAGCCCGGCGAGACGGCCGTGGTCAATCCGTCCTGGAAGAACGTCGGAGGAAGTCCCGCCACCCTCGCCGGAGCGGCGACGAACTTCACGGGGCCGCCGGGAGCGGCCTACGAAGTCGTCGAAGGCCTGGCGGGCTACGGGACCCCGAACCCCGGCGACGTCCACGACTGCACGGCCACGGGCGACTGCTACCTCCTCAAGATCTCGAGCCCGCTCGCGCGTCCGACGGCGCGGCCCGCCACGCACTGGGACGCCACCTTCGACGAGCGCCAGCTCGGCGCCATGACGAAGACCTGGACGCTCCACGTTGGGGACAGCTTCACGGACGTGCCGCGCACGCAGACCTTCTACAAGAGGATCGAGGCGCTCCTGCACAACGGGATCACCGCCGGCTGCACGCCGACGACGTACTGTCCGAGCGATCCCGTCGCGCGCGCGCAGATGGCCATCTTCATCGCCAAGGGGCTCGCGGGAGGCGGGCCCAACGTGCCCGCGAGCGGCACGGTCGGGGCGTCGCCCTACAACTGTGTCGCCGGAGGCGGCGGCGTCTCCCTCTTCCCGGACGTCCTTCCGACCGACTCCTTCTGCAAGCACGTCCACTACATCGCGGCGAAGAACGTCACGGCGGGCTGCGCGGGCGGCGGCTACTGCCCCAACGACACCGTCACGCGAATCCAGATGGCGTCGTTCATCGCGAAGGCGCTCGTCGCGCCGGCGGGCGGCCCGGGCGTGCCGCTGTCCTACGGCCCCGATCCCGTCACGGGCTTCTCCTATTCGTGCGACGGCGGGAGCCCGTCGATCCACTTCACGGATGTGCCCCCGACGGACCCCTTCTGCAAGCACGTCCACTACCTGTGGGCGAAGGGGATCATCACGGGCTGCGGGGCGACGGCCTATTGCCCCGACGACGCCGTCACCCGCGACGCCATGGCGAAGTTTCTGACGGCCGCGTTCGACCTGTTACTCTACGGGCCCTGATCGCTCCAAAATTCGAGGGGAGATGAATGGGCAAGCTCATCGCGGCGTGCCGACCTGCTTCGCGTGCCTTGCTCGGGCTCGTCTGCCTGCTCGGCGCGGCCCGAATCGCCGAGGCGCAGGGCGCGAATCTGATCGTCAACGGCGGGGCCGAGGCGGGGACGGGCAGCACGCTGACCGGCTGGACGGTGGTCACCGGAACGTCCGAATCGCTCGCCTATGCCCCGCCGCTCGACGCCAACAGCCCCGGCCCCCCCGATCGAGGCGCGAATTACTTCGCCGGCGGATGCTGCGCCGTGACGAGCCAGTTACGGCAGTCGATCGACCTCTCGGGCGGCGCGGCCCTGATCGACGCGTCCAGTGTGTCTTTCGTGCTGTCGGGCTGGCTCGGCGGTTTCAGCGGACAGGACAACAACGCGACGCTCTCCGTCACCTTCCGGGACGGCTCCGCCGCAGCGATCGGGTCTCCCTTCGTGATCGGCCCGGTGCTGGCCGCCGACCGGAACAGCGTGACCGGGCTTCTCTTCCGCAAGCTCACCGCGGACGTGCCTGCGAATGCGCGGTCGGCCCAGATCGACCTCGTCCAGACCGGCGACGGGTTCTACAACGACGGATACGCCGACAACCTGTCGCTCGTGCTCCTCTCGAAGAACGCGACCGCCCTCGACGTGGACCGCGCCCCGAATTCGATCGTCTCGGACGGCAACGGCGTGCTCGAGCCCGAGGAGTCCGTCTTCGTCGAGCCGTCCTGGAAGAACCCCACCGGCAGCTCCGAGACCCCTACCGGCACGGCCTCGGCCTTCACGGGCCCGGCCGGCCCCGACTACAACCTCGACGACGACGCGGCCGACTACGGCACGATCGGCGCGGGCGCCGTGAAGGACTGCCACCTCGCGACGGGCAATTGCTACCAGCTCACCGTGTCGACCGGCGGCGGGCCCCGGCCCGCGGTGCATTGGGACGCGACGTTCCTCGAAACGCTGACGTCGGGAGACCCCGCGAAACAGTGGACGCTCCACATCGGCGACAGCTTCACGGACGTGCCGCGCTCGCAGCCCTTCTACAAGCGGATCGAGACGCTCCTCCACAACGGCATCACCGCCGGCTGCACGGCGACGACGTACTGCCCGACGGATCGCGTCGCGCGCTCGCAGATGGCGATCTTCATCGCCAAGGGAATCTCGGGAGGCGGGGCGAACGTGCCGGCCAGCGGCCTGATCAACGCGCAGCCCTACGACTGCCGGCCGGGCGGCAACTCTCTTTTCACCGACGTCGCGCCGACGGACATCTTCTGCAAGCACGTCCACTACGTGGCCGCGCAGAACGTGACGCTCGGCTGCGCCGCGGGCAAGTACTGTCCGAACGACAACGTGCTCCGGCTCGACATGGCGTCGTTCATCGCCAAGGCGGTCGTCGCTCCCGCGGGCGGACCCGGCGTTCCGATGACTTACGGCCCCGATCCCGTCACCGGGTTCTCGTACTCCTGCAGCGCCGCGAGCCCGAACATCCACTTCACCGACGTGCCCGTGACCAACACCTTCTGCAAGCACGTGCACTACCTCTGGGCCCGGGGCATGATCACCGGCTGCTCGGCCACGAAGTACTGTCCGACGGATCCGGTCACGCGGGACACCATGGCGAAGTTCCTGTCGGCCGCGTTCAAACTGGCCCTGTACGGGCCCTGAGACTCGAGCCCGGCGCCGGCCTTCCGTAGAATCCGCCTCGTGGAAGTTCGCGAGCTTCACAGCGATGCCGAGATCGAGGCGGCCTTTCCGCTGATGGCAGTTCTGCGGGAGCGGCTCCGGAAGGAGACGTTTCTCTCCGAGGTGCGCCGGCAGCAGGTCGAGGGTTATCGCCTGTTCGGCGGCTTCGTCGGCGGGAAGCTCGTCTGCCTCGCGGGCGCGCGGCGCAGCCACACGCTGGCGCGCGGGGAGCACCTCTTCGTGGACGACCTCGTCACGGAGGAGACCGAGCGCGGGCAGGGCCACGCGGGCCAGATGCTCCACCACCTCGCGGACCGCGCCCGCGCGGAGGGCCTCCCCCGCATGTACCTGGACAGCCGGGCAACGGCGCAGGGCTTCTACGCGAAGGTCGGCTTCACGTTTCTTTCCTCGATCCCCTGCTGGCTCGACCTCGGCTCCGAGTGAGCCGGGACGCTCCGGTCCGCCTCGCCGGCTTCGGCCTCGCGGTTCTGACGCTCCTCAACCTCTTCAACTATCTCGACCGGTTCGTCGTCGCCTCGATCGTCGAGAGCCTGAAGAAGTCGGAGCTCGCGCCGACGGACGCGCAGCTCGGCGGCCTCGCGAGCGCGTTTCTCATCGTCTACATGCTGACGTCGCCGCTCTTCGGCGTGCTCGGCGACCGCGGATCGCGGCCCAGGCTTCTGGCGGGCGCGGTCGCGCTCTGGAGCGTCACGACGGCGCTCGGCGGCCTCGCGCGCTCGTTCACCGGCCTCTTCGCATCGCGGGCGGCGGTCGGCGTGGGCGAGGCGGCGTACGGATCGATCGCCCCGGCCCTGCTCGCCGACTACTTCCCGGACCGCGTGCGAGGGCGCGTGTATGCGGTGTTCTTCGCCGCAATCCCCGTGGGCTCCGCCACTGGCTACATCCTCGGCGGGCTCGTCGACCAGCGGTGGGGCTGGCGGGCGGCCTTCCTGATCGCCGGACTGCCGGGACTGCTCCTCGCGCTCCTCTGCTTCGCGCTGCCGGAGACGCGCACGCGGGACGCGTCGTCGGCGTCCGCGACGCGCCGCGAGCGTGCGGGAAGGAGTTATGGCTCGCTCCTGCGCAACGCCGCCTATCGCCGGATCATCGCCGGGTACGCGGCCTACACGTTCGCGCTCGGGGCGCTGGCCTTCTGGATGCCGGCGTTTCTCGTGCGCGCGCGCGGCGTCCCGGCCCCTCAGGCCACCGTGCAGTTCGGACTCATCGCCGTCGGAACGGGATTCGCCGGCACGTTCGCCGGCGGATGGCTGGCCGACCGACTGCGGCCGCGGCGGCCGAATGCCGACCTGCTTGTCTGCGGCTGGGCCACGCTCGCCGCCGCGCCCGCCGCGCTCGTGGCGTTCCTCGCGCCGGAGCCGGCCGCCTACCTGCCGGCGATCGTCGTCGCGGAGCTGCTCCTCTTCGCGTCAACGGGCCCCGTCAACTCGGCGACGATCGGCGCCGTCGCGACCTCGCAGCGCGCAAAGGCGATGGCGCTGCAGATCTTCGCGATCCACCTCTTCGGCGACGTCCCGTCCCCGCCGCTGCTGGGCGCGATATCGGACCGCACGTCGCTCCAGACGGCGTTCCTGATGTTGCCGGTGGCGATCGGAGTGGCCGGGGCGATCTGGCTGTACGCGGGACTGAGGACTAGGGACTGAGGATTGAGGACTATCGAGGCAGTAGCCACAAGAGTCCTCAGTCCTCGGTCCTCAGTCCTCAGTCCTCAGTCGTTCTTGTCCCGTTTCCTCTTGCTGTGGTCGAGGACTCTCTTCCGCACGCGGATCGATGACGGCGTCACCTCGACGAGCTCGTCGTCGTTGATCCACTCGATCGCCTGCTCGATGTTGAGCTCGCGCGGAGGCGTCAGGCGGATCGCCTGATCCGACGTCGAGGCGCGCATGTTGGTCAGGTGCTTCTTCTCGCACGGCTGCACGACCATGTCGCTTTCCTTGGCCTGCTCGCCGACGATCTGGCCGCCGTAAACCTTGTCCATGGGCTTGACGAAGAACACGCCGCGATCCGCCAGGCGGTCGAGCGCGTAGGCCGTGACGTCGCCCGGCTCCTTGACGATCATGGCGCCGCGCTTTCGGTTGGGCAGCGGCCCGCGATGCGGGCCGTACCGGTCGAAGAGGTGATTGAGGAGCCCCGTCCCCTTCGTGAGCGTCAGGAACTCCAGGCGGAAGCCGAGGAGGCCGCGCGAGGGGATCGTGAACTCGAGCCGCGCGCGGTCGCCGTGCTTTCCGAGATGCTTGAGCTCGCCCTTGCGCTCGCCCACCGCCGCGATGACGCTCCCGGTGAACTCCTCGGCACAGTCGATGACGAGCTCCTCGTAGGGCTCCTCGAGCTGCCCGTTGGCGTCCCGGTGGAAGATGACCTGAGGGCGGCCGAGCGAGAACTCGTAGCTCTCGCGGCGCATCGTTTCCGCGAGGATCGCGAGCGAGAGCTCGCCCCGCCCGAGGACGAGGAACGAGTCGGGCTCCGGCGTCTTCTCCATCCGGAGGCCGACGTTGCGCTCCAGCTCTTTCTCGAGCCGCTCGAGCAGGTGCCGGCTCGTGACGTACTTGCCCGAGAGTCCCGACATCGGCGAGTCGTTGATGCGGAACTCCATCGAGAGCGTCGGCTCGTCCACGCGGATGCCCGGCAGCGGCGTCGGGTCCGAGAGGTCGAGGATCGTGTCGCCGATCTCGATCTGCGGGAACCCCGAGATCATGCAGATGTCGCCGGCCGACGCGTCGGTCACCTCGACGCGCTCGATTCCCTCGAAGAGGTAGATCTTGCCGGACTTGCCCTTCTGGATGATCGTGCCGTCCGGCCGCACCACGGCCATGTCCGTCGCGAGCGAGAGGCTGCCCGAGTGGATTCGCCCGACCGCGAGCCGGCCGAGGTAGTCGGAGTAGTCGATGTTGGCGACGATCATCTTGAACGCCGCGTCGGCGATGGGCGGCGGGGGAATCTCGTTCAGGATCGCCTCGAGGAGCGGCTGGAGATCCCCCGCGCGCGCGTTGGGGTCGCGGGAGGCGAAGCCGAGCCGGCCGGCGCCGTAGAGCACCGAGAACTCGAGGTGGTGGTCCTCGGTCGCGAGCGACAGGAAGAGGTCGCGGATCTCCTCCTCCACCTCCGCGACGCGCGCATCGGGCCGGTCGATCTTGTTGATGAGGACGATCGGGCGCTTGCCGCCCTCGAGGGCCTTCTTCAGCACGAAGCGCGTCTGGGGGAGAGGCCCTTCCGACGCGTCGACGAGCAGGAGCACGCCCTCGACCATCGTCAGGATCCGCTCGACCTCCGAGCCGAAGTCGCGGTGGCCCGGCGTGTCCACGATGTTGATGACCGTGCCGCGGTACGCGACGGCCGTGTTCTTGGCGAGGATCGTGATGCCGCGCTCGCGTTCGAGCTCGCCCGAGTCCATGACGAGCTCCTCGACGTGCTGGCCGGCGCGGAAGGTGCCGCACTGCTTCAGCAGCGCGTCCACGAGCGTCGTCTTGCCGTGGTCGACGTGCGCCACGATGGCGAGCGCCCTCCGGTCGGCCCGGACGGACGTGAAAGGGGCGGTCGTGGCGGTCTCGGTCATGATTTCGAACCGGCAACACTACACCAATGCGCGGTCCGGCGGGGGCGCGAGGTCTCCTCGCGTATGATCCGCGCGATTCGCCGGAGGTGAAAACGGTGAAAAGGATGTTCCGCCGGACCTCGCTCACCCTGGTCTTCCTTCTCGCCGCGGGCCTCGGACTGCCGCTCGCGGCCGCGGAAGCGCCCCGCGCCTTCACGCTCGAACAGGTTCTCTCGGCGCCCTTCCCCACCGATCTCGTCGCCGCGCCTTCGGCTTTGGGGAGCCCCGTGGCCTGGGTCTTCGACGCGCGCGGCGCGCGCAACGTGTGGGTGGCCGCAGCGCCCGACTATCGCGGGCACGCGGTGACGGCGTATCCCGACGACGACGGCCAGGAGATCGGCGAGGTCGCCTTCACGCCCGACGGCAAGAGCGTGGCGTACGTGCGCGGCGGCCCGCCCAACCGCGCGAGCGAGATCCCGAATCCCCTGAGCGATCCGGCCGGGGCGACGCAGGCCGTCTACCTCGTTTCGGCCTCCGGAGGCGCCGGCGGCGCGCCCCGCCGCGTCGGCGATGGCGCCGGGCTCGCGATCTCTCCCCGCGGCGACCGGATCGCGTGGGTTCAGAAGGACAAGGTGTGGTGGGCGCCGCTCGACGGCTCCGCGCCGGCCGCCCAGGCCTTCCAGGCCCGCGGGAACTGCCGGAACCTGCGCTGGTCCCCGGACGGATCGAAGCTGGCCTTCGTCTCGCGCCGCGGCGATCATGCCTTCATCGGTGTCTTCGACCCCGCCGGCAAGGCCGTCCGGTATCTCGATCCGAGCGTCGATCAGGATTCCGAGCCCGCCTGGTCGCCGGACGGCAAGCGCATCGCCTTCATCCGCATTCCCTCCTCGCCGTCCGCGCGCGAGATCCTGCGGCCGCACCGCGAGGGCCCGCCCTGGTCGATCCTCGTGGCCGACGCCGCGGCGGGCAAGCCGCGCACGATCTTCCGCGCCGACGCGGGCAAGGGCAGCGTCTTCCGCGAGGTCGTCTCGAGGGACCAGCTCCTGTGGGCCGACGGCGGCCGGATCGTCTTTCCGTGGGAGAAGGACGGCTGGACGCATCTGTATGCCCTGCCGGCGGAGGGCGGCGGCGCACCGGCGCTGCTCACGCCCGGATCGTTCGAGGTCGAGGACGTGACGCTCGCGCCGGACGGCAAGTCGATCCTCTACAACTCGAACCAGGACGACATCGAGCGGCGGCACGTCTGGCGGGTCGCGGTTGCGGGAGGAAAGCCCGCGGCCATCACGTCCGGCGACGGATCGGAGTGGTCGCCGGTGGCGGCGGGCGGCGACGCCGTTGTCTACGTCCGCAGCGGAGCGCGCAAACCTCCGTCGCCCGTGATCCGTTCGGGCGGAGGCGCGGGCACCGAGCACGAGCTCGCGCCCGGCTCGGTTCCCGCCGAGTTCCCCGAGGCGTCGCTCGTCGTCCCGGAGACGCTCGTCTTCTCGGCCACCGACGGGATGCCGATCCACGCGCAGCTCTTCCGTCCGGCCGGGCTCGCGGCGGGCGAGCGGCGGCCCGCGGTCGTCTTCTTCCACGGCGGCTCGCAGCGCCAGATGCTGCCCGGCTGGCACTCCATGTACTACTACCGCAACGCGTACGGCATGAATCAGTACCTCGCGAGCCGCGGCTTCGTCGTGCTCTCGGTCAATTACCGCAGCGGCATCGGCTACGGCATGGAGTTTCGCGAGGCCGTGGACTACGGCGCGCGCGGCGCGTCGGAGTATCGCGACGTCGCCGGCGCCGGACTCTACCTGCGCGGACGGCCCGACGTCGATCCGGCGCGCATCGGCCTGTGGGGCGGCTCGTACGGCGGCTACCTGACCGCGATGGGCCTCGCGCGCGCGTCGGACCTCTTCGCCGCGGGCGTGGACATGCACGGCGTCCACAACTGGAGCGAGTGGTTCCGCGTCGTCGAGGACGAGGACGACCGCGACCGCGCCGACGCGCGGCGCCTCGCGTACCAGTCGTCGCCGATCGCGGACGTCAAGAACTGGCGGTCGCCCGTCCTGCTCATCCACGGCGACGACGACCGCAACGTTCCCTTCACGCAGACCGTGGACCTCGTCGAGGCGCTTCGCGCACAGGGAGTGACCGTCGAGCAGCTCATCTTCCCCGACGAGATCCACGACTTCCTCGTGCAGGCCCACTGGATCGAGGCTTACCGGCGCGGCGACGAGTTCCTGGAGAAGTACCTGAAGAAGTGAGTCCCGAGAAGGGCCGGCTCGTCTATTCGACCGGCCGCGGGCGCGTCTGCGGCAAGTGCGGGTGGCCCGAGGACGACTGCCACTGCGCCGCGGCGCTGAGCGGCGTCGCCGGCGCCGAGGCCGTGCCCGCGAAGATCGTCGCGAAGCTGCGCCTCGAGAACCGCGCTTCGGGCAAGAGCGTGACCGTCGTGGACGGTCTGCCCGACAACCGCGCCTTCCTCGAAGAGCTCGCCAAGGAGCTCAAGAAGGCCTGCGGCACGGGCGGCCGGATCGGCGAGTCATCCGTCGAGCTGCAGGGCGATCAGCGCGAGAGGCTGCGGGAGCTCCTGGCGAAGAAGGGTTGGGGGGTCAAGGGCTAGATCCGAGAGCCGGGCGCCTCAGCTCATTTTGGCGGCGCGAAGTTCTGGTTCGGAAAGGGGCTCGTCTTGGGCCGCTGCAGCACCGTGAACGGGTGGTTCGACGCCTGGTGACAGGCGTTGCAGCCGTCCGTCAGCATGTCGAACGCGGCGGCGAACGCCTTCGAGTCCTTCTTCTGGATCGCGTCGCCCACCAGCTTCAGCGGATCGGTCATCATCGTCTCCACGGCCTGATCGATCGGCACGGGCGAGTCGGGGCGCGTCGGGAAGTAGTGCTTGATGTCGTCGAAACCTTCCTGCAGCTCCTTCCACTCGTAGTTCGCGAGATCCCAGTTGCGCGCGTCGCCGGCGAGCCACAGCTTCGCGTGACGCAGCTCCTGAAAGAGCATGAGCTCGCCGAGTCCCGAGGTGGGTCCCGACGGTGCGGGGACCGCCGTGGGCGAGGCCACGGGCGCCGCCGGCGGCGTCGAGACCGCGGCCGCGGGACTCTGCTTCTCCCGTCCGGGCGGCTGGCAGGCGGCGAGCGCCGCGCAAACGACCGCGGTGAGCGTGCCGATTCTTCGAGCGCTTCTCATGGCCCGGATTCTACGGCCACCGGTGTAGCCTCCGCGCAGCAACCGTGGCTTCGAACCCGAGCACACCGGCCGATTTGTCGCGCGTCCGCCGCGCCTGCCTCCAGATCCTGGCGTGCTTCGTTTTCACCTGCGTGTACTTCGTCGGCATCTATCCGGGCGCGGCCGACTCGAACCAGCGGAGCCACTACCAGCTCCTCCGCGCGCTCGCCGAGCGCGGCACGGCGGAGATCGGGCCCGAGATCCGCGACCTGGGAACGCACACGGACATCTCCGTCCATGCTGGCCGCAGCTACTCCGACAAGGCGCCGGGCCTTTCGGTGGCGGCGGTCCCGGGATATCGCCTGCTGCGGCTCTTCCTGCCGATGCCCGCCTCGCTCGAGGACTGGCTCGTCTTCTACGGCGCGCGCGTTCTCTCGGTCACTCTCGTCGTTTGGATCGCTCTCTCCGTCTTCGTCCGACGAGCGTCTCCCACTCCCCTCCTCCCCCTCTGGTTCTTCGGGCTCCTCTTCGCGACGCCGTTCCAGGTCTACGCGCGCTCTTTCTTCTCGCACGCATTCGTCGCGTCGCTCCTCTTCCTGAGCTTCGCGCTGCTGACCGGCCGTCGAACAGCCGCCGCCGCGGCCGGCGCCGGATTCCTCGCGGGCGCCGCGGTTGCGAGCGAATACCCCGTCGTCGTCATCGCGCTCTGCCTGACGGGGCTCGCTGCTCGCGGCCCCGTCGAAGGCGCGGCTCGCCGCCTTCGCCGCCGGCGCGGCCATTCCGGCGGCGTTCCTGCTCTGGTACCAGGCTCACTATTTCGGCGGACCGCTCCACTTCCCCGCGACCTTCAACCAGACGTACCCGATCCTCGCGCATCGCGGCGTGGGCGGCATCTCGTGGCCGGCGCCATCTGCGATCCTCGGCCTCTTCTTCGATCCGTCACATGGGCTTCTGTACTTCTCGCCGTTCCTCGTGCTCTGGCCGATCGTCGCCGTCGCCTCGCTCCGCCGCCTGCGACGCCAGCCGGCGCTTCTCGCCACGGCGCTCGGGCCGCTCCTCCTCGTGCTCCTCATCGCCGGGTTTCTCCCGCCGCACTGGCGCGGCGGCTGGTGCCTGGGGCCTCGATATCTCGTGGCCGGATTCCTCCTCGTCTTCTGGCTCCTGGCGAGCCGGGAACGACTCGGCGGCCGGCCGGTATCGCAGTTCCTGCTGCTGGCGGGCGTCGTCTACGCCGCCGCGATCGTGACCCTCTGCGGCGCGACCTACTGGATGATTCCTTATTACTCCTGGAACCCGGCGCGCACCGTCGCGGCGCACGATCTCAAGATCGGTCTCGTCGAGTTCAATCTCGGTGTCGCCGCCGGACTTTCGCCGAGGCTCTCGCTCCTGCCGCCGCTCGCCGCGGCGGCGCTCGCGTTCCTCGCGATGATGCGCGGTCTCGCGATCCCGCGGCGCACACTCGTGGCCGCGACGCTCGCCGGCCTTCTCGCGGCCGCGGCCGTCCTCGCGATCCGCGCCTTCGCCCGCCGCCATCGCCGACAGCCACCGCGACGGCCTCGCCTCCGTCCTCCTTCCCGCGATGCGCCCGGGCTGGCGCTAGCGGCGCGCTGGCTTTTCGCCGCCGGATGTGAGAGGCTTTGCCGCCTCACGAACGCAGGCCTCGCCGGCGATTCCTCCGTTCCGTTCCCGAACAACAACAAGCCGGACGAAATGACAGCGGCTCTCCGCCCGTCCGGCGGACCCGCGGAAAGTACTCGACTCGCATGCCTTTCTCGAAGTTTGGAATCCACCCGGATCTCCTGCGCGGCGTCAAGGAGATGGGGTTCACGCGCCCCACGCCGATCCAGCAGGATGCGATCCCGCCCGCCCTCGCGGGCCGCGACGTGCTCGCCTGCGCGATGACCGGCAGCGGCAAGACCGCCGCCTTCATGCTTCCCATCCTGACTCGCCTCATGAGTGGCAAGCGCGGCGTCACGCGCGCGCTCGTCCTCACACCAACGCGCGAGCTCGCCGCCCAGATCGACGAGCACACGCGCGCCTTCGCCGTCCACACGCCACTCTCGTCCGCGGCCATCTTCGGCGGCGTCGGCATGGGCCCGCAGGAGCACGCCTTCCGCACGGGCGTGGACGTCCTGATCGCGACACCGGGCCGTCTGCTCGACCACTTCCGCTTCCCCTACGCGAAGCTCGCAGGGCTCGAGGTCCTCGTCCTCGACGAGGCCGACCGGATGCTCGACATGGGCTTCCTGCCCGACATCCGCCGCGTGCTCAAGCACCTTCCGGTCAAGCGCCAGACGCTCTTCTTTTCGGCCACGATGCCGGCGCCCATCGTCCAGCTGACGCGCGAGATGTTGCGGGACCCCTTCACCGTCAACCTCGAGCGCGCGCCGGCGCCGGCGGTCGGAATCACGCAGGCCGTCTATCCGGTGCCTCAGAACCTGAAGGCCCCGCTTCTCGCCGAGCTCGTCCGGCGCGGCGAGATCGGCAACGTGCTCGTCTTCACGCGCACCAAGCACCGCGCCAACCGCCTGGCCGACACGCTCACCCGAAACGGGATCCCGTGCGAGCGCATCCACGGAAACCGCAGCCAGCTCCAGCGTACGCAGGCCCTCGCCGGCTTCAAGGCGGGCAAGTTCAAGGTCCTCGTCGCGACCGACATCGCGGCGCGGGGCATCGACGTCGAGGCGCTCTCGCACGTCGTGAACTTCGACGTGCCGCACGTCCCCGAGGACTACATCCACCGGGTCGGACGCACGGCGAGGGCCGAGCTGACGGGCGACGCCTTCACGTTCGTCTCGCCCGAGGAGCTGACCGACCTCGCGCAGATCGAGCGCGCGATCGGAAAGCGGCTGCCGCGAATCACGGTGCCGGGCTTCGACTACTCCAAGGCGCCGGCCGAGCGCTTCGAGGTGCCGCTCGCCGAGCGCATCGCGGCGATCCGGGCGCGCAAGGCCGAGGAGCGCAAGCGTGCGAAGGAGAAGGCGGAGCGGCGCGCCGCCCACGGAGCCGCCATGAGTGGCCGCGAGGCGCCGAAGCGGTCCGGGTCCGGGCCGGCGCATCCACGCGGACCGGCGGCATCACGTCACCCGCACGCTGCGGCGAACCCGCGGCATCCGGCTTCTCCCGGTGCTCCGCGGCACCCGGCTTCTCCCGCGGCGCACCCGGCCCCGCGCTGGGGCCGGCGCGGCTAGCAGGTTCGCGCCCGGGTCAGGCTCATTCCGTTCGAGGTCGCAACGCGACCAAGTTTCGCGAAGTTACCGAGCGAAACGACTCGCGTTGCGGGAGCCGGAGCGCGGCGAGGGAATCAGGCGAGCGGTCGAGCCGATATCGGCGAGCCGATCGCCGGTGCGCCGGAGGCGCAGATTCCGAGCAAGCGACGGCGACGTTATTTCCCGACGCCGCCGTAAACGGGAAGCATCCCCGACGCCGCGACGGCCGGGCGAGGCTTCTCCGCGGGAAGCGGCGGGAGGATCGGGACGGTCTGGCCGGGCAGCGCGGGCAGCGGGACGTTCCGGCCGCGCGCGAAGACCTCGTGCCGTCCCTGCGTCTTGTACCACTCGGCGAGCGTCGCGGTCTGGAACATCTCCTCGATGATCTTGCGCCAGCCCACGCCCGTGTTGTAGGCGCAGAACGAGATCTCCCCCATCTGCGTCGCGTACGGGATGATGCACATCTCCGTGCGGCGGAAGTCGTAGTTGAAGAGATCCTGGAACCACATCCCGCCGATGAAGAACACGCGCCACGGGTAGCGGTTCTTCTGCGAGAAGCCGAGCTTGCCGCCGGTGTGCCCGTCCAGGATCTTGATGACCTTCCAGGGCGAGAGCGAGGCGGGGATGCCCTCCGGCCGAAGGTTCCGCAGCACCGCCAGACCGGTCTGGAGCGCCGTCCACACGCGCTTGCGCGCCGAGTCGGTGATCGCGCGGATGTCGGAGAGCATCCGATCGACGTCGAGGAACGCCGGAACCGTGACGGCCTCGCGGGTCTTCTCCTCGACGAGCACCATCGTCCCGATGCCGCAATTGGGATGGCAGCCGCACTTGAACGAGCCCCACTCGGACTCGAGCCCGCCGAGCAGGTCCTTCAGGTCCGAGAAGGGTCCCGAGGCGGACAGCGGGTACCAGTCGCGCATCGGCTCGCCGATTCCGGCCTGCGTCTTCACGTCGTGCGCGAGGTGCGACAGCGTGTAGCGCTGCCGCCGGCGCGTCTCTTCGTCGATCTCCTCGTCGCGCCCCGTGAAGGAGACGGGCTGGAAGGCGACCGCGTTGATCTTGTCGATGTTCTCGATCGCGAACCGGATGATGTCGCCGACCTGGCCGTTGTTCACGCCGTTCACGATCGTCGTGACGAGGGTGATGTCCACGCCGTGCCGGTGCAGGTTCTCGATCGCGCGCAGCTTCACGTCGTAGAGGTTGCCGACCTTGCGGTGCTGGTTGTTCTCGTTGCCGACGCCGTCGAACTGGAGGTAGGCGAAGCGCAGTCCCGCCTCCGCCGCCTCGCGCGCGAATTCCGCATCCTGCGCGAATCGGACGCCGTTGGTGGCGCATTGGACGGAGAAGTAGCCGATCTCCCGCGCGTAGCGGATCGCCGGAAGGAAATGCGGGGAGAGCGTCGGCTCACCGCCCGAAAACTGCACCGAGAGCTGCCGCCGCGGCTTGATCGAGGCCGCGTCGTCGAGCAGCTTCTTGACGTCTTCCCACTCGAGCTCGTGCACGTAACCGACCTGGTTGGCGTCCATGAAGCACGGGTTGCACATCATGTTGCAGCGGTTGGTCAGGTCGATCGTCAGAACGGCGCCTCGCCCGTATTTGATCGAAGACGTCCCGTGCTCGTGCAGACCGTCCTTCGGGATGACGAAGTCGCGCCCGGGGTACATGCTCTCGAGCCGTTTGAAGAACTCGGGATCGCTCGAGAGGACGTCCTCGAAGGACCCGTGGGTCGGGCAGTCCTTCTTCATGAGGATCCGGCCGTCCTCCTCGACGATGTGCGCGCGGATCTCCCCCGGATTCCCGTCCACGAGGACTTTCCAGTCGGCCCGGCCCGAGAGGATCTGCTCGCGGACTTCGACGACGCAGCGGGGACACAGGGAATCCGTCTCGCGGGGGAACCCGAGCGGCGGGAAGGAGCGCTCGCTCTGCTTGAGGAGCGGCGCCGGCGCCCACCGGGGCTGGAAGCGTCGTTCCGGGAAGTATGAGTCGAGGGCTCGGGTCACCTTCCAAAGCGCATCCGCGGTCCGCTGGACGCCCGCGTACAGTGCTCTTCGCATTTTTCTCGTGCCCGGACCCGTCCGGCGATCCGAGGCCCTGTCTCCCTTTTCGGCGGGGGTCATCCCCGGCCGCGACTGCCCGAATTCTATCCGAAAACCTTCACCCGCCCCCGCGGCGCGCCGCCCGATCGGGGATCCGCCCACCCGAAGCGTTCGACTCCGAAGGGCTCGAGGCGGGCCGCCGGTCGCCCTTCGATCGCGTCCGCGAGAAGCGCCGCCGTCGCCGGCGCGAGCAGGACGCCGTTGCGGTAGTGCCCCGTCGCGAAGAAGAGTCCCGGCACGCCGCATCCGCCCAGAATGGGAAGGCCGTCGGTCGTCCCCGGGCGCAGTCCCGACCAGGCTGTCACGAACCGCGCGTCGCCGACGAGCGGATAAAGGCGACTCGCCTCCGCGAGCAGACTCGCGATCGCCCCCGCCGTGACCTCCTTCCGGAAGCCCGCGCGCTCGACCGTCGCGCCGACGAGGACGCGCCCGGCGCCCTGCGGAACGAGATACGTGCTCTCGCCGTGCAGGACGAGGGCCGGAGGCCTCGCGCCGCAATCGAGCTCGACGATCTGGCCGCGCACCGGCTCGACCGGCACGGAGAACGGCAGCCCGCCCACGCGGCCGGCCCAGGCGCCGGCGGCATCCACGACACATCCCGCGCCGAGAAATTCGCTCTCCGTCTCGACGCCCACGCATCGCCCGCCCTCGATGCGAAGAGTCCGAACCGGCGTGTCGCTGCGGACCTCGACGCCGTGGCCGCGGGCTGCCCGGTCGAGCGCCCGGGTGAGCTTTCTCGGGTCGACGACGGCCTCGTCCGGGAAGAACAGGCCGGCCCGCGCATCGGGACAAACGTCCGGACCGAGCCGCTCGGCGATCGCCGCGGCATCCCACCGCTCGAGCGAAAGCCCCCGCTCGCGCTGCCAGAGGAAGTCGTCGAGCGACGCCTCCTGCGCCTGGTCGAACGCGGCACGCACGAGCCCGGTGCGCCGGAATCCGGCCGACTCGCCGGCGCGCGCCTCGAGCGCCGCCACCCAGGGACCGTACAGCCGGAGACTCTCGAGCGCCAGCTCGAAGAACGGACCGGGCGACCGGGCCTCCGACTGGGGGGAAAGCAACCCCGCCGCCGCCCACGAAGCCTCCGCGCCCGTGGATCCGCGCTCGAGTATTCGGACGGCGTGCCCTCGGCCCGCGAGCTCGTCGGCGAGCGCGAGCCCGACGACGCCGCCTCCCACGATCAGGACGTCGGGCGCCGTCCCGGGGCCGCTCATGTCCGGCCGACAGCGTTCCCGCGCACGTCCGAATCTTATGCCCGCGGTCGGGAAGGGGACGCGGCGGCCCGCGTGTTATCTTGATTCCGATTCGGGAAAGGAGCCGGATTTTGAAGACGAAACTCGCCCTGCCGACACTCCTTCTGTGCGCCGTCGCGCTGCTCGCTTCGGTGCTGGCCCCCGCCCAGACGGCGGGAAAGGGGAAGAAGAAGAAGATGACACCCGCGCCGCGCGACTACGCCAACACGCTCGCCACGCTGCAGACCGACATGGGAGACATCACGATCAAGTTCTTCTACGACAAGGCGCCCAACCACGTGAAGAACTTCGTGGATCTGGCGGCCGCGGGCTTCTATGACGGGACCATGTTCCACCGCGTGATCCCCGGCTTCATGATCCAGGGCGGCGATCCGCTGACGAAGAAGCCGGAAGACCCGCGGCAGCCTTATGGCACCGGGGGCAACGGAAACAACACCATCAACGCCGAGTTCAACGACGTCTCGCACAAGCGCGGCATCGTCTCGATGGCGAGATCCTCGAACCCCAACTCCGCTTCGTCGCAGTTCTTCATCGTCGTGAAGGACTCGACGTTCCTCGACAACCAGTACTCCGCCTTCGGCGAGGTCGTGTCGGGGATGGACGCCGCCGACAAGATCGCCGCCGTTCCGCGCGATGCGAAGGACCGGCCGAACACGCCGGTGCGCATCAAGAAGATCGTCCTCTCGCTGGCGAAGAGCTGAGGAAATGTCGGGCGGCGCGCCCTCGCGGATGAAGCGAACGAGTCATCCCCCGCCGACCCTCGACGCGCCTCCCGCCGCCGACCTCACCGCGGAATTCTCCGGCCTCGCCCGGCTGCTGAAACGTACCGGGTGCGAGCCCGCCGCCGTCGAGAAACTGCCCGGCGATGTCGGCCGGCGCCGCTACCTGCGAATCGCGCTCCCCGGCGGCGCGAGCGTGCTCGGTGTCGCCTATCCGCCGGAAGAGGCGGATTCCCGCCGCCGCTGGGTGGCGGCGCGCGCGGCGCTCGACGGCCACGTCCGCGTCCCGCGGATTCTCGCCGACGACGGCGAGGGTCATCAGCTCGTGGAGGACCTCGGGTCGTCGGATCTCGCGAGCCGACTCGCGACGCAGCCCGAGGCGCGCACGGGCGGCCTCGCGGACGCCGTGCGCGCCGCGTCGACGATCGCCGCGTTGCCGGATCCCGGGATCAATCCGCCATTCGACTTCGCGCTCTTCCGGCGCGAGCTCGAGCTCGCGCGCGAGGCCGTGTTCGATCTCCTGCTCGCGAGCCCGCTGTCCGAGGGCGAGCGCGCCCTCCACGACCGCTGGGCCGACGCGCTCTGCCGCGAGATCCTCGCGCACCCGCAAGCGCTCGCGCACCGCGACTTCCACGGCAACAATCTCTTTCCGTTCGACGGCGAGGTCGCCGCGATCGATTTCCAGGACATGCGCTCCGGCCCCGACACCTACGACGTCGCATCGCTTCTCTGGGAGCGCACGACACTCGATTGGATGACGCCCGAGCTCGCGCGCGACGCCGTCGCGGAGCTCGCGGCGCGCCGGCGCCTCGACGCCGGAGACCTCGCGCGGCGGCTCGACCGGGTCCTGCTCCAGAGGGCCTGGAAAGTCTGCGGCACGTTCGCGCGCGCCGTCGCGCAGGGGCGCGGCCCGGTCTACCGGCAGTACCTGCCCGGGGAGCTGGCCCTGGTCCGGCGGCTCCTCTCGGATGCCCCGGAGGACGCGGCATTTCGCGGCCTCTTCGAGGCGCGCCTCCGGCCTCTGTTAAGCTAACCGTCTCGAGGAGAACGCTATGTTTGGCTCACTGGGCCTGCCGGAGCTGCTGATCATCCTGTTGATCGTGATCATCATTTTCGGCGCGGGAAAGCTGCCGCAGCTGGGCAAAGGGCTGGGCGAGGGAATCAAGAACTTCAAGGACTCGGTCAAGACCGGCGAGGAATCGAAGAACAAGCCGAAGAGCTAGCTGACAGCTATTTCTTCTTGACGATGTCCGGCGAGACGCGCCGCTTCTCTCGCGGCAGGCGGATGTTCAGGATCCCGACCTTGTTGCGCAGCGTGTTGCGATGAATGCCGAGAGAGCACGCCGCGCGGCCGAGATTTCCGGACGACCGCTTCACCGCGCCGACGATGTACTTCTTCTCGAATTCCTTCTTTGCCAGATCGAGGGAAATGCCGTGGGCCAGGAGCTCGTCGATGATCTGCTGAAGTTGCCCGTCCAGATTCACGTGACTTCCCCCCGCTAAAACAGAATCGCGTGGAACGCCGCGGATCTTAGCAGAGCGATGTCGGTACGGGTAGCGACGCAAGCCGCCGCGGCGGAAGCGACGGTGCGACGCCGCAACGGCATCGCGTCGCGCCGATCATTTTCGTGCCAAACCGCGAATCGCCGCGCGCTCGCCGGCCGGCGACGACGCGGACAAAAAAAAGAGAGGCGGCCGAGCCGCCTCTCCGAATAATTTTCGACGCGAGCGCCTACTTGAGCTCGACCTCGTCGCCGACCTCGATCAGCCGGTACGAGTCCGTGATCCGGCCGATGGCCCAGCGGTCTCCCACTTCGAGCACGGACATCTCGCCGAGATAGGTCCGCGGGATCTCGACGCCCGGAGGCGGCGGAACGTTGACCCAGTACGTGCCCTGCGGCTCGATCCCGTACACGCGGCCCGTCGAGTAGCGATAGATCGTCAGGAAGTCGCCCGGCTGAAGGCCGTGGGCGATGCCGAGATCGACGATCACCGGCGTGTCCTGGCCGAGCGCCACGACCCCGTCGCGCGAATAGACGATCCGGCCCGCGGGCTTGCCCGACGGCGGGTCACAGGCGGTCGCCGGAGGCGATTTGCGCGCCAGCGGAATGGGGATCGGATCGAACTTCTTGAGGAAGGCCCCCATCGGGATGTCCGTGCAGGAGTCGAGAACCTTGATCGTCGCCGAGTGGGCTCCGATACACAGGACGACGGCGCGTCCGCGATACTGGTAGAAGCGTCCGAGGCTCGCCCCGTTGGAGGGGTTGAAGACTTCGTTCTCGGCGGTGACGAGCCAGTACTCGTCTCCGACCCGAAGACCCTGATCGGCGCCCGTGTCGAGATACAGGAGATCTCCGGTCGCGAAATCCACCTGCTCGGCGACGTCCTGGGCGCTCGTGACCTGCGCGACGAACCCGTCGTTCAGACCGCCCAGGTAGCCGAAGCAATAGAGGTCGCTCTCGTAGCCCGTCGGCTTCGGTGCCGTCTCGAGACTGCCGGTGGAGGACGGAACCGTCGTCGCCAGATTGGCGTCGGGCGGCGGAGTCTGGGCTCCGACCCAGGCTGCGGAACCCAGGACGAGAGCCGCGGCCAGGATACGGCGGCGAGGGAGACGCATGGCGACTCCTTGAAAAAATTCGGCGAAAGCTGCCTTGGGCTTTAATTTAGGTGGTTTCGGCCCGTCTGTCAAACCGCGGAGCCCTCCGGGAGGCCCGCAGAACCCTAACAAACTCTTTCTTTTCAGTTCTTGGAGGGCTGGACGTCCGTTGGCCTGGCCGCCTCTTTCTCGTCGCCGGGGGGCGGAGCCACCTTGAGCTTCTTCAACCCCTGCCGCGCCTTCTTCGAAAAGTCGCTCTTGGGATACTCCTCGAGGATCCGCGAGTAGTACCTGGCCGCCTGTTCGGGCCGGCCGAGCCGCGTGAGGGTCCGCGCCTCGTAATAGAAGAGCTTGTCCTTGTTGCCGTAGTCCGGATAGCGATCCTCGAGGCCGCTGAACCGGCCCATGGCGGAGCCGAGGGAACCCTTGCGCATGTAGAAGTAGCCGACGGCGAACTCGTGCTCGGCGAGGAGGTCGACGAGCTGCCGGATCCGCTCGCGTGCGGCGCCGGCGTAAGCCGAGTCGGGAAACTCGCGGATGAGGGCCTGGTACTGCGTGATCGCCTCGCGCGTGGATGTCTGATCCTTATCCGGGCCCGAGTGCTCCTTGTCGGAGCAATAGGCGAACTGATACCGCGCATAGTCACGCTTGGGGGCGTCGGGATAGCGGTTGAGATAGTCGCGGTACCGGTAGCGCGCCTCCGTGTAGCTCGCGGCCCCGCCCTGCCTCAGATACGAGTCGGCGACGAGCAGCAGCGCGTCCCGCCCAAGGGAGTCGTTCGGGTAGGTCTCGAAGACGTAGCTCAGGTACTTGCGTCCCTGTTCCCACTTCTTCTTGTCGATGAGGCCTTTGCCCTTCTCGAAGAGCCGCTCCTTCGGCGTGCTCAGCAGCTCCTGCGTCAGCTTGTCGGGCTTGCGGGCGGCACTGGAGGAACTCGCGCAACCGGAGGCCACGAGGAGTCCGAGGCACACGGCCGCGCCGGCCGCGACGCCTGCCCCGCGCCGCAGCTTGACGAATGAACACGAAGTCAAACCCGAACCCCCTCCTGCGCCGCGGCCCGGAGCCGTTCGATCGAGCGGCGCGGATCGGCGTCCCCGTAAATCGCGGTACCGGCCACCAGAATTTCCGCGCCGGCCCCCGCGAGCGCCGACGCGTTCCCCGCCGTGACGCCCCCGTCCACCTCGACCGCGAGGGAGGGCGCTCCCGACGCGCTCGCCCGCCCGCGCAGGAGACGGACCTTGGCCACGCTCCCCGGCAGGAACGGCTGCCCTCCCCATCCGGGGTTGACCGACATCACGACGGCGTAGTCGAGATCGCCGAACGCCGCCTCGAGCGCTTCGACGGGCGTGCCGGGATTGATCGCGGCGCCCGCGCGGGCGCCTCCCTTCCGGATCAGGTCCAGGCAGCGCTGCAGATGGTGCGTCGCCTCGACGTGCACGGAGATCCAGTCGGCGCCCGCGTCGAGGTATCGCGGCAGCGTCGCCTCCGGCTTCTCGATCATCAGGTGCACGTCGAGCGGCAGCTTGGTCGCGCGCCGCAGCGCCGCGACGACCGGCGGTCCGATCGTGAGATTCGGTACGAAGTGCCCGTCCATGACGTCCACGTGGACGAGGTCCGCGCCGCCCTCCTCGGCGAGGCGAAGGGCGTCCGCGAGGCGCGCGAAGTCCGCGGCGAGGAGCGACGGGGCGATGCGGACGCTCATCGAGAGGGCGCCGACCTCGTCGGCTCGGCGGGGCGCGAGACCGTCAGAGAAACCACCTCGCGGCTGCCGAGTGGAAAGCCCGCCGGCGGGAACTGCTTGAGGATCGTGTTCGGCGCGACGCCCTCGTAGGTCTCGTAGCGCGCGCTGCCGACGCGGAACCCGAAGGTCTCCAGGCGCGCCTTCATCTTGTCGGCGTCCTGTCCGACGAGGTCCGGCATCACGAAACGGGTCTCCGGCTGCCCGCGATTGGTCAGAACGGCGACGGCCACGTTGCGGCCCGCGACCGCGTCCGGCTCGGGATCCTGCGCCACGATGCCCACGCGCGCGAGCGCGTCGCGATACCAGGACGTCGATCCGAGCGTCAGGGAGGCCTCCGCGAGCTTCAGGGCGGCGGCGCGCGGCGGCAGGCCCGTCAGGTCGGGCACCTTGAGCTCGCGCGGGCCGAGGGAAAGGACCACGCGGATCGTCTGGGCCGGCTTGGCGAGCGAGCCGGCCTCGGGCTCCTGGGCGAGCACGCGGTCTCGGGCGATCTTGTCGTCGTTGCGCGCCCGCCGGCCCTCGTTCTCGACGCGGAGGCCGGCTTGCGCCGCGAGCCGCCCGGCCTCGGACAGGTCGTGCCCCGAGAGGTCCGGCACCGTGACGGTGCGGCCGACGATGGAGCGCCGGAAGACGATCCAGCCCCCCGCGAGGAAGAGCAGGACGAGCAGCGCCCCATAGGCGACGCGAAATAGAAATCGGCCCATTCCTGCGAAAACTAACACGGCCGGGGCCTCCCGGCGACCCGCGAGAGCCGCTCGTTTGACACACCGGCACGCGATTTGCGACCCTGAACGTCCGATGCCGGAACCGCCCGCCGAAGCACCCGCGTTGCAGCACGACCCGCGGTTCAAGAAGGCGGATCTCCACTGCCACTCGGTCTACTCGACCTTCAAGTACTTCCGAATCGCGAATACCCGCGACAGCTACAACCGGCCCGCGGAGGTCTACCGCGTCGCCAAAGAGCGCGGCATGGACTTCGTCACGATCACCGATCACGACTCGATCGACGGCTGCCTGGCGCTCCTCGACAAGAATCCCGACCTGCCGGACTTCTTCATCTCCGAGGAGGTGGAGACGTGGTTCCCGGACACGCGCCAGCGGATCCACGTCAACGTCTTCGGCATCGATGAGCGCCAGCACGCGGAGATCCAGAGGCGCCGCCGCGACATCTACGACCTGCACGCCTACCTGAAGGAGGAGCGGATCCTCGCGTCGGCCAACCACATGTTCCAGAACTACCGGATGCGCAACTCGCCGCGGCGCTACTTCGAGGAGATGCTCCGGATGTTCGACGTCTTCGAGGTCAAGAACGGCGCGATGGCGACGCAGCACAATCGCCTCATCGAAGACCTCATGGCGGTCGTCCGTGAGAAACGCGGTGCGGTCTCCCTCGTCGCGGGATCCGATGCGCACACGCTCGGGCCGCTCGCGCTCGTCTATACCGTCGCGGAGGCCGACACGCCGGCGGAGTTCCTCGAAAAGGTCCGGACCGGCGAGTGCTTCGTCTGGGGCAGCGAGATGGGGTTCCGGACGCTCCTGTCGGATGTCTACAAGATGGTCTTCCGCTACTACGGCAGCGTGCTCGACCTGCGCAATCCCGAGTTCACGCGCGGCGAGAAGGCCCGGCACCTCGCGCTCGCGGCGATGGGTGCGCCCTTCTCCGCGGCCGGCGTCCCGCTCGCGATCACGTCGCTCAACTACCTGAAGCAGATCTTCGTCTCCCGGCGGATCGGCCAGGAGCTGCTCGAGCAGTTCGGCGAGGAGCGGAAGCCCTCGTAGGGGCGGCCCTCGCGGCCGCCCGGGCGGGGGCGAGCCCCGCCCCTACTCCCGAGGCTTGAATCCCACCAACCCCGCGGCCAGGATCGAGAGCGACAGGGCTGACTGCGTCACGCGCGGCATCGTCCAGCCGATCCGCACCGACGGGTCGCCGGCGTCGTGGAGGTAGTCGAAGAGGAGGAAGAGGAGCATTCCGGCGAAGACGGCGAGCGCCGGCAGGGCGGCGCGTCGCGGGCGGGAGAACAGGATCACCGCCGCGGGAAAGATCCAGGAGAGGCCCGCGGTGCCCGCCGACAGGTTTCGCAGTCCCGCCGCGAGGATCCGGCCGACGTTCTCGAAGTGCAGGTCGAAGAACGGCCCGTGGCCCGTGTAGCCGACCGGCAGACCCACCGCCCGCTGGAAGCCGAACCAGAGGAGCACGCCGGCGGCGGGCGCCGCGGCCAGGGCCCATCCCCGCGCGATCGCGCGCGGCCGCGCCGCGAGCCGGTCCCGGAGCGCCACGCCCGCCACGAGGAGTCCCGCGCCGACGGCGCCCTCGGCTTTCGTCAGCGCCGCGCCGGCGAGCGCCACGGCCGGGAGAAGTCGTGAGTCTCCCGGGATCTCTCCGAGAAGCGTCGCGCCGGCGACGGTGAGAAAGAAGAGCAGCGGCGCCTCGCCGTTTCCACCCGAGAACGACCAGACGATCGAGAGACCCACGGCGACGGTCCAGAACGCGGCCACGGCGGCCGCCCCGTCCGCGGGAAGGCGCCGACGCAGCGCGAACCACACGACGGGCAGCGCGGCCACGAGCCAGAAGAGCGCCGCGAGCGGCCCGGTCCGCCAGGCCATCTCGCCGGCGAGCATCGCCGGAAACGCCTCGACGATCGGGACGAGCGGCGGATAGGACGGCACGGCGTGGAAGAAGAACGGCCAGCCGAGAAGCACGGGATCGACGGCGCGCGCGGCGGCGAAGCGCGCGGCCTTGACTCCCCAGAAGTAGACGTAGTCCACCGAGGTGGCCCGTTCGGTCACGAGGCTCGCGCCCACGTGCGCGAGCGCGAGGAGCGCCGCGGCGGCCGCGAGAGCGACGGCGGCGCCGCGACCGAAGACGGGAGGGTCGATGGCTCTCTCCGGAGCGGACGGCCTCCGCGACCATTGCCAGGCGAAGATCGCCGAGACGAACAGTAACGGCGCGGAAAGCGCGGCGACAGACCACGGGATGCCGAACGCCGTCAGCAGGAGCGCCTCGGCGGTGAGCCCGACGGCGCCGGCGGCGAGCGCGGCGGAGAGACGCGCCGCAATGGGCAGGCGGCGGATCGCCGGATGGAAGGCGAGCCCGGCTCCGAACGGCACGAGCAGCAGGTGCCCGGCGGCGAAGAAGAGCAGCGTCTTCATCGCGGAGGCGCCCGGCGAAAGATGGCGCCGTCGTGCAGCCTCGAGATCCTGCGGAAGCCCGGCAGCTCCGCCGGCGGCTCGCCGAAGTAGAGGACGTACTCGACGTCGGCCGGAGGCCGTGCCAGCGGTACCTCGAAATACGAAGACGGGCTGGGATAGGCGGAGGGCAGCAGGCCGATCGCGATCATGAAGACGTCCATCTCGAGCGAGAAGTCCGAGGAGCGGACCGTGAAGCGGCAGCGCTCCGGGACCGCGCGCCGCGCCTCGTCGAGAAAGGTCCAGACGCGGGCGAGATCCGCGCGAACTCCGTCGAGCGGCGTGCGTGGGCGGTAGAGGCGCCCGCCGGCCGGAACCCGCGCCCATCGGACGAGCGGGAAGACGAGGAGCGCGAAACTCGCCGCGATCCAGATCCGGGTACGGGTCCGGGTTCCTAAGGCCGGCGTCACGGCGTCGCGGTGCTTCCCTCGTAGTAGTCGAGGCCCGAGTGATCGAGGACTTCCTCGCCGACGAGGATCCGCAGCGTATTGGCGAGCTTCAGATGCTGGACGAAGAGGTCGTGCTCGGGACGCAGGTCGGGACGCGACATCGGGCTCTTGAAGTAGAACGACAGCCACTCCTGGATGCCCGAGAGCCCGGCGCGCTGCGCGAGATCGAGGAAGAGAACCAGATCGAGCGCCACGGGCGCCGCGAGGATCGAGTCGCGGCAGAGGAAATCGATCTTGATCTGCATCGGCTGGCCGATCCAGCCGAAAATGTCGATGTTGTCCCATCCTTCCTTGGCGTCGCCGCGCGGCGGGTAGTACTCGATGCGAACCTTGTGAAAGTAGTCGCCGTAGAGCTCGGGGTAGAGCTCCGGCTGGAGGATCGCGTCGAGCACCGAGGTCTTGCTGACCTCCTTCGTGCGGAAGGAGCCCGGGTCGTCCAGGACCTCGCCGTCCCGGTTGCCGAGGATGTTCGTCGAGAACCAGCCATGCAGGCCGAGCATCCGCGCGCGCAGCCCCGGCGCGATGATCGTCTTCATCAGGGTCTGGCCCGTCTTGAAGTCCTTGCCCGCGATCGGGACGCCGCGAGCTCGCGCCATCTCGGTCAGCGCCGGGATGTCCACGGTGAGGTTCGGCGCGCCGTTGGCGAACGGAATGCCCGCGGCGATCGCGGCGTAGGCGTAGATCATCGAGGGCGAAATCTCGGGCGAGCTGTCGCGCAGCCCCTTCTCGAACGCGGCCAGCGTCTCGTGCACGCCCGACGGCTGCGCGTAAACCTCGGTCGAGCCGCACCAGATCATCACGCACCGCCGCGCGCCCGTTTTGGCGCGGAAGTCTTCGATGTCGCGCGCGAGCGCCTCGGCCAGATGCATCTTGCTCGGCGCCGACTTGACGTGCCGGCCGTCGAGGTTGCGCACCCAGGCGCGCTCGAAGACCGCCGGCCATGGCGCGATCGCCGAGAGCTCGCCCTTGACGGCCGAGAGCAGCTCGGCCGGCACCACCCCGGCCTTCACCGCGGTCTCGTAGGCGTCGTCCGGAAAGATGTCCCAACCGCCGAACACGAGGTCCGAGAGCCCCGCGAGCGGCACGAGCTCGCGGATCGGGACGTAGCGCGGCGCGGTGCGCTTCCCGAGCCGCAGCTTCTGCATCTGCGTCAGCGAGCCGATGGGACGCGCGAGGCCCTTCTCGATCAGCCGGACGCCGGCGACGAGCGTCGTGGCGACGGCGCCGAGGCCCGGGATCAGGACGCCGAGAGGGCCTTCGGCCGGCGCGATGTCGCGCGCGAGCTCGGGATAGAACGAGGTGCGGTCGGTCATCTGGCCTTTCTTCGGGCTCGACGCCACTCCAGGGCAAGGAGAACGAGGAAGAATATCGGAGCGCCCGCCGCCGCGGCCACCAGAAACCAGTTGGCCTTTCCGAAGAGGGAAAGGACGATCACGAGATAGATGAAGTCGCGCCGCCCGAGCGCGTCGGCGATCCGCGAGACCGCGCCGTCCACCTCGCTCGTGACGGAGACGAAGAGCGGGCCTTCGCGCGGTCCCCGCATCGTGCTCCAGTAGACGAAGCCCGCCGAGGCGAGGGTCCCTCCGACGGCCGCGGCGCCGAGCCCGAGGGGCCAGGCGGCGTCCACCCCGCGGCTCCAGCCGATCGCGATGCAGCCGAAGATCGCGGCGTGGACGACGTTGTCTCCCCAGAAATCGAGCACGCCGCCGAATCGCGACTCCTGGAGCTTCAGACGCGCGAGCTCGCCGTCGCAGCCGTCCAGGATCGAGTGGAGCAGGAACGCCAGCGCGCCGACCGTCTGAAGCGCCGGACGCTGCGACAGAAAGAACAGCGCGCCGAAGAGTCCGATGGCGACCGAGACGAGCGTCATCTGGTTCGGCGTCACCGCGGTGTCCGCCAGCCGGCGGCTCACCGCGAGCGAGACGGGCCGCTCGAAGCGGCGCGACATGAAGCCCTCGGTGTCCCGAATGAGCCCCTGGAGCAGCCAGCGCTCCGCGGCCGGGCGATCCGCCTCGGAGGCGAGCACCACGCCGAGCTCCGACGCCGGGCGGCCCGCCGCGAGCTGCCGCACTTCCCCGGCCCGCAGCACGCGATTCCAGGGCAGCACCACGGCCCCTTCGGGCGCCGGCGCGCCGGCTGCGAGCCGCTCGACGTCGGCTCCCTCGAGCGCGCGGGCGAGCGGGCTCTCCGGCGACGCCCCGGCGACCGCCACGCGGGAAAACCCGGCGCGCCTCGCGGCGAGCACCGTGCGGCGGACGATGGGGAGCCCCAGCAGCTCCGCCTCCGGAGGCACGGCAGCGGGCCCGTCCGGCGCGACGAGAAGGAGAGAAAGCGCGCTCATCGCGCGGGCACCGCAAGCGTCTCGCCGCCCCGGCGGCTCGAGTCCTGCGAGAGGGCGAGAATCTCGGCGCAGAGCGCCGCGGCCTCGAGGTTCCCGCCGCGCGCCGCCGGCTCCCGCACTTCGCTCAGAAACTCCCGCGCGACGCCGCCGAACCAGTCCGCGTGGTGCGAGCCTTCGGCGATCGACGGCATCTCCCAGACGCGCGGCGCCGCACCGGCCACGGAGAGCGTGACGCGGCCGCCGTCGAGCGCGATCGTGCCGCGCTCGCCTTCGATGAGCACGGAATTGCGCCGCTCCTCGGCCGCCCAGGTCAGGAAGATCTCGGCGCGGGCGCCGTTCCAGTCGAGCCGGATCTCAGCCGTGTCTTCGAGCGGGAACTCGCGGTGCCTGCGCGTCTCGAGCGTCGCCGAAAGCGTCCGGGGCCGGCCGCCCAGCCATTCGCGCAGGACGTAGGCCGCGTGCCAGCCGTGGTCTACGAGCACGCCGCCGCCCGACTGCGCCGGATCGATCCTCCAGTTGCCCTTCTCGCCCGCCGCGACCGCGGGCTGGGTGCGCCGCGTCTCCCAGCGGCAGCGGCGGACGGCCCCGACGGCGTTCTCGCGCAACAGCCGCGTGACCTGCGCCACGGCCGGCGCGTGCTTCCAGTTGTGGACGGTCACGAGCGCCCGCCCGCGCTCCCGCGCGAGCGCGCCGAGCGCGGCGACCCCGGACGGATCGAGCGCGAGCGGCTTCTCGCAGAGGACGTGCAGGCCGCGGTCGAGCGCCGCCCGCGCGAGCGGAACGTGAAGGGATGGCGGCGCGCAGATGTCGGCGAAGTCGACGTCGTCGCGCGCGAGCAGCTCGTCGGCCGACGCGTACCACCGGGCCCCGGGCCAGGCTTCGAGAAATGGCGCGCGCCCCTCCGTCCGCCCGTCCGCCGCGCCGACGAAGGCGACGTCCGACACCGCGCTCCAGCCGGGCAGATGGCCGTGGCGCGCGACATGGCCGACGCCGATCAGGGCCCCGCGAAGCGCCCCGGGCGCGGCCGAGGACGCGGGGCTCAGTCGAGCTTCCACTGCCTTGCGACGGCCCCGATCGCCTCATCGAGGATCTCGAGCCCGTCGAGCGCCGTTTGCTCGTCGATGTTGAGCGGCGGGTTGATGCGGATCACCGGCGTGTACGACATCGCCACGAGCCCGCGGCGCAGGCACTCCTGGAAGAGCGCCTTCGTGAAATCTTTCGAGGCGAGCGTCTTCGTGCGCCGGTCGGTCACGAGGTCGAGGCCGAGGAGGAGTCCCCGGCCGCGCACGTCGCCGATGATCCGGTGTTTCTCCTGCATCGCCTGGAGTCGCGCGAGCATCGCGCGCCCGACGCGCGCGGAGTTCTCGACCAGGTTCTCGCTCGTGATGATCTCGAGCGACGCCAGGCCGGCCGCCGCGGCCAGCGGATTGCCCCCGTAGGACGAAGAGCTCCCCGACGGGTTCGACCAGGGCTTCGCTTTCGTCAGCTCGTCGGTCGAGATCACGCCCGAGAGCGGGAAGCCGCTGCCCACGCCCTTGCCGACCGTCATGACGTCCGGCACGACGCCGTCGTGGTCCACGCCCCACATTCGGCCCGTTCGGCCGAAGCCCGTGATCATCTCGTCCGCGATGAAGAGCGCGCCGGCCTCCTTCGCGATCTCGCGGATCGCGGAGAGGAATCCCGGCGGCGGGATGACGTTGCCGGCCGTGCCCTGCATCGGCTCGACGATGATCGCGGCGACCGCGCCGCCCGTCTGGTTCTTGATGACGTCCCGCGTCTTCTCCGCGCACGCGATCCCGCAATCGGGATAGGTCAGGGACAGCGGGCAGCGGTAGCAGGAGGCGTATGGCGCCGAGTAGCAGCCCGGCACGAAGGGACCGAGGCCGTCCTTGAAGTCTCCCCAGAGCAGCGGCAGCACGCCGCCGGTCTTTCCGTGGAACGCGCCCGAGTATCCGACGAACTCGAACTTCTTCGTCGCCGACTTGGCGAGCCGGAACGCCGCCTCGACCGCCTCGGCGCCGCTCGAAAAGAGCTGAATCCGCGTCAGGCCCGGCGGCGTCACCGATGCCAGGAGCTCCAGGAATCGCGCCCGCGTCTCCGTCGTGAAGCTTCCGAAGGTGAGGCGCTCGGCCTGCGCCTTCAGCGCCTCGACGTAGCGCGGGTGGCAGTGGCCCACCGCGCCGACGGCGATCCCCGCGATGAAGTCGATGTACTCGCCGCCGTCCTCGTCGTAGAGGCGGCTTCCCTGCCCGCGCGCCATCGCGAGCCCGGAATAGAGCGCGAAGGACTGGAGGCCCGGCGCCATGTGCCGCGCCTCGAGGTCCACGATGCCTTTCGATCGGGGGCCGACGTCGTTGCGTTTCACGGTCTCGGTCATCGGGGCACTCCCACCTCTCTACGGAACCGGGCCGCGAGGGCCTCCGCGATCCGCGGCGCGGCGACGTCGCGGTAGAGCGCGAAGCTCGGCCAGGCGTTCAGGTCGATGAGGACGAGCCGTCCGTCCGGACCGGCGATGGCGTCGCCGCCAAACACCTCGAGGCCCAGGGCCTCCGCGGCGCGGCCGACGAGCGCGCGCAGGGCGTCCTCGTCGAACGCGTGATTCGCGAGCACCTGATCGCGGTGGTAGAACCACTGAAACCAGGCCGGCGCGGTGGCGTCGGTCTCCCGCGCCACGCCGTAGAACTTGATCAGGTCTCCGGGCACGTGCTCCTGGAGCACCGCCCGCGCGATGCCGCGCGAAGCGAGCCGTTCGAGGCCGGCCGTGAGCTCCGCCGGACCGTCCGCCCGCGAGACGTCGCCCGCTTCCGTCGCGTGCACGTCGCCGCGCTTGATCCAGAGCGGGAAGGCCGGGGCCGCGCCGGCCGCCTCGCGGCCGTCCGTCGCGACGAGGGCGCTCTCGGGAAACGCGATCGCGTGGCGCGCGAAACGGTCGAGGGTGCGCTCCCGATCCGTGTTGCGAATCGCCTGCGGCCGGTTGACGATCCGGACTCCCTGCCGCTCCCAGGCCGCGAGGCGCTCGACCGCCGCCGGCCGCTCGCACATCACGAAGAGAAAAGGCGGAACGCCCGCGGCTTCCGTCGTCTCCGGCAGTTCCTCGGCGGAGCGGAGCTCGACCTGGAAGCCGCGATCCTCGAGCGACGCCGCCGTGGCCCTCAGGATGAGCGCGTCGTCGGTCTCGCGTCCCGGCGAGTGCGCGAGCTCGCGGTACACGCCCCAGCAGCGCGGACGGCTCACGCGGCTCCTCCCGCAACGGCCGCCGCCCCCCCGAGAAGCGATTCGGCCAGCCGCACGTCCTCCGGGCGATCCACGTCCACGGCCTTCCCGATCGAGACGGCGCGCATCGGCTCCCCCGCGTCGCAGAGCCACGCGAGGTACTCGCGCAGGCGCCCGAGCGAGGCCGGCGGCGTCTTCGCGCGCGCCCCTTCCGACACGGCATAGATGCCCGCGGTCACCGCGCTGCCCGACGCGCCGCCGACGCGGAGGATCCGGCCCGCCGCGTCGCTCTCCACCCACAGCGGCTTCTCGTCGGCCACGAGCGGGGTCACCGCGAGCACGGTCTCGTCCTCCGGCGCGGACGCGGCGGCGCGCGCGAACGCCGCGAAATCCTGCGGCGCGCAGACGGTATCCACCGTCGCGACCAGCAAGCGCCCCGGAGGCGACACCGCGAGGATCGTCCGGAAACTCTCGAGCGAGTGAGGCGTCGTCCGGAGCACGATCGTGCGCACGAGCGCCGGGAAGCGCGACCGCGCGTAGTCCGCGCAATCCGCCCCGTTCTCGTTGAAGATGATCGCCAGGCGCTCGATTCCGGCGGCCTCGAAGTTCGTGAGGACGCGCGCGAGCAGCGGCACTCCCGCCACCTCCACGAGCGGCTTCGGACGCCCGAGCGACGCGAGGCGCGAGCCCTCGCCGGCGGCGATCAGCCCTCCGGCGGCAAACGGCGTCACGCGAGCACTCCGGAGAGCTCCGTCAGGCGGCCGATGACGGGGTCACCGGGGCAGCAGGCCTCGGCTCCCGACGTTTCGGAACGCACCCAGACGTGGCGCATCCCGAGGGCGCGCGCGCCCGCCATGTCGCGGGGCTGCGAGTCGCCGACGAACACCGCGCGACGCGGCGAGACGCCCAGGGTCGCGAGCGCCGCGTCGAAGATGCGCCGGTCGGGCTTCTCCGCGCGCACGACCGCCGAGTCGACGGCGGCGTCGACGTGCGGCGCGAGGCCCGTCTCGCGGCAGACGGTCTCGAGATTCCCGTAGAAGTTCGAGACGATCGCCACGCGGAACCGCGCGTGGAGGTCCTCGAGCACCGCGGCGTTGCGCGCGAGATGGGCGCGGGCGTCCTCGAGGAAGCGCGCCGCGACCTCCGACGCGGCGTCCGCGCGTCCGAGGCGCTCGGCGACGCCGGCCGCGAGCCGCCGCACCGTCTCCTCGAAGGAGAGGTCGCGCGGGATCGCACCGACGAGCGCGTCGTCGGCGTCGTAGAAGGCGCGGTCGAATCGTTCGGAGGGCGTGGCGTCGCCGCCGAAGAGCCGCCGGAAGCGCTCCTTCCAGGCGACGCCGTCGGCGTCGAGGGTGCCCCCGAAGTCGAGCAGCACGGCGCGCACGGGAGCCGATGCGGCCGTCACGGGCGCGCCTCCCCGCGGGCGAGCTTGGCGACCGGAGCTTTCCTTTCCCCTTCGCCTGGCCGCAGCGTCCGCGCGAGGATCACGACGAGGCCCGGAATGGCCCAGGCGATCTCCCGCGCGCGCCGCGCCAGCCCGTAGGCCACGCCCTGCGCGGGAGAGAGTCCGAGCAGGACGCAGATCCCCGTGCGCGCGCCCTCGGCGCCGCCGATCCGGCCCGGGAGAAAGAGGAGCATCGTGACCGCGACGACCGACAGCGCCTCGATGCCCAGCGCCTGCGCCCAGCCGCTGCCGGGCGCCAGCCGGTGCAGGACGATCCAGGTCTCGAGCGCTCCGACGCACCAGCCGAGAAAACAGAGTCCGATGCCGGCGGCGAACCAACCGCGATGCTCGTCGTGGAAGCGCCGGATGCTCGCGTCCACGGCCTGCGCCTTCTCCCGGTGGTGGAGCAGACGAGCGAAGATCCGAAAACGCGACAGCCACGTCACCGCGCCGCCGTACGTCCCGCGCCGCAGGGCCCAGGAAAACCCGCCGAGCATCGCGCCGAGGAGGACGACTCCGGCCAGCGCTCCTCCCCGCGCCGCGGGCGACATCGGAAAACGCGCGAGCGCGACGCCGATTCCGGCGAGGACGAAGACGACCTGCGCGATGAGATCCACCTGCTTGTGCAGCGTCACCGACGCGAGCGCCGGGCCCGCGCCGAGACTCCCCGAGAGCAGGCGCACCTTCAGCGGCTCGCCCGCCACGCCACCCGGCGCGACGTAGTTCGCCGCGTCGCCCGCGAGGTAGACGCCGAAGAGCGCAGGGAGCCGCGCCGCCGGCGGGCGTGGATCCATCACGGCCCACCAACCGAGGAAGAAGGCGATCTGCGCGAGGCCGTACAGGGCGATGATGACGAAGAAAAGCGCGCCGATGGCGCGCAGGTTCTCCTCGATCGCGCTCCAGCCGACCGTTCGGAAGAGCCAGACGAGGAGCGCGATGCCCGCGGCGGCCAGAAGCAGCCGCAGCGCGCTCCGCCCCGCGGGGCGGGCCGGCCTCGGGAGGCCACCGGTTTCCATGGGAGCCTGCGGCGGGAACTCGGAGGGCGCGCCGGTCAAACCGCTTCCCGCGGAGCGGGCTTCAACAGCGCCTTCAGCTCCTGCGGCAGCGAGAAGCTCACGTTCTCCTTGACGGTCTCGAACTCCTCGACCTCGCGGACGCCGAGCCTCTCCCGGGCGTAGCGCACGACCTCCTGCACGAGGATCTCCGGCGCGGAGGCGCTCGCCGTGAGCCCCAGCACGCGGACCCCTTCCAGCCACTCCGGCCGGATGTCCTCCGCGCGCTCGATCAGGTGCGACGCGACGCCCTGGTCGCGCGCGACCTCGCACAGGCGGAGCGAGTTGGAGCTGTTCGGCGCGCCGAGGACGAGCAGGAGATCGACGAGCGGCGTCATCGCCTTCACCGCGTCCTGCCGATTCTGCGTCGCGTAGCAGATGTCGTCCTTGGCCGGGCGGGCGAGCTTCGGGAAGCGCCGCCGCAGCACCGCGACGATCTCGCGCGTATCGTCGAGCGAGAGCGTCGTCTGCGTCAGGTAAGCGACCCGGTCAGGGTCGGGTACCTGCACGGCCTCGGCTTCCTCCGTCGTCCCCACGAGCCGGATCGAGTCGGGCGCCTCGCCGAGCGTGCCGATCGTCTCGTCATGGTCTTCGTGGCCGATGAGGATGATCGTGTAGCCCTGCTGCGCGTAATGGATCGCCTCGAGGTGAACCTTCGTGACGAGCGGGCACGTCGCGTCGATCGTGCGCAGCTTCTTGCGGCGCGCGCTCTGGCGAACGGACGGCGCGATGCCGTGCGCCGAATAGACGAGCCATGCGCCGTCCGGCACGTCGTCCACTTCCTCGACGAACCGGGCGCCCTTGCTACGGAGCTCGTCCACGACGTAGCGGTTGTGGATGATCTCCTTGCGAACGTACACCGGACCTTCGCAGACGTCGAGGGCGCGCTCCACGACGTCGATCGCGCGCACGACGCCCGCGCAGAAGCCGCGCAGTCCGGCGACGAGCAGCTTCTCGATGCCGGGCCTTCCCGGCGAGGGCGACGGAGCGTTCACCACGTCACCGTCTCCGCGGCGATCGCGCGCGGCCCTCCGGCGCGCGCCCGACGCGCTCCGGAACGGTCGGCCAGGTCCGGGTAGAGCGCGAGGGCCGTCTCGACGACCCCCGCAGGATCCAGCTTGAAGTTCGCGCGCTGCACCGGCGCGGGGCTGTGCTCGACGAACTGGTCGGGAATGCCGTGGACGCGCAGGCCCTCGGTGTTCCAACCCTCGCGGTGGAACGCCTCGAGCACGGCGCTGCCGAAGCCACCGAGCGCGAGGTGCTCTTCGAGCGTCAGGATCCGCGGCGCCGACTCGTTCACGCGCCGGAGCAGCTCGAGATCCAGCGGCTTGGCGAAGCGGGCGTTGGCGACGCCGCAATCGATCCCGTGCTCGGCGAGCATCGCCGCCGCCTCCTCGGCCACCGCCACCATCGACCCGTAGGCGAGGAAGAAGAGATCGCGCCCCGGCTTTCGGATCTCGCCCTTGCCGATCGGAATCGCGGCGAGGTCCTCATCGAGCGGCACGCCGAGGCCGGCGCCGCGCGGATAGCGGACCGTGAACGGACGACCGGATTCGAGGGCCGTGTAGATCAGATGCTGCAGCTCGTTTTCGTCGCGGCCCGCGGCGACGGTCATGTTGGGGATGCCGCGCGTATAGGCGATGTCGTAGATGCCCTGGTGCGTCTTGCCGTCGTCGCCGACCAGCCCCGCGCGGTCGATGCAGACCGTGACCGGAAGGTTCTGCAGGCAGACGTCGTGAATCAGCTGGTCGTAGGAGCGCTGCAGGAAGGTCGAGTAGATCGCGACGACCGGCTTCCAGCCTTCCTTCGCCATGCCCGCCGCCATGATCACGGCATGCTCCTCGGCGATGCCGACGTCGTACACGCGCTCCGGGAACTTCTTCCTGACCTCGATCAGGGCGGTTCCCTCGAGCATCGCGGCGCTGATCGCGACGATCCTCTCGTCCTTCTCCATGAGGCGGATGAGCGTGCGCGCGAAGACCTGCGAATACGTGAACCGCGGCGCCGACCCGGGCGCGCCGGTCGGGGTGCCGGGCTGGTGGAACTTGGAGGGATTCTCCTCGGCCATCGAGTACCCGCGCCCCTTGTGCGTCAGGGCGTGGATGACGACCGGCGTGCCGTCGGCCGAAACGTCCTTCGCGCGCGCCAGCGCCTCCTCGAGCTCGACGAAGTTGTGCCCGTCCACCGGACCGACGTAGTGGAAGCCGAGCTCGTCCCACACGAGGTTCGGGAGGAAGAGGCCCTCGACCGAGCTCTTGAGCTTCCGCGCGAGCTCCCAGGCCTTGTCGCCGTGGGGCAGACGCTTGACGAACTTGTGCCCCTTCTCGATGAACTTGCCGTAGGCCGGATGCAGCTCGAAGCGGTTGCGCCAGTGCACCATCCAGCCGACGTTCTCCGAGATCGACCAGCCGTTGTCGTTGAGAACGACGATCAGGCGCTTCGGCTTGACGTGGACGATGTTGTTGAGCGCTTCATAGCTCGGCCCGGACGTCAGCGCGCCGTCGCCCACGATCACGACGACGTAGGGATCGTCTTTGGCTCGCTGGAGCGCCATCGAGACTCCGAGGCCGTAGGACAGCCCGGTCCCGGCGTGCCCCGCGGCGAGCGTGTCGTGCGCGCTCTCTTTCGGCTCGGCGAAGCCGGACAGGCCTCCCGGCGTTCGGATCGACGCGAACTGCGATCGCCGGCCCGTGACGAGCTTGTGCGTGTAACACTGATTCGAGGTGTCCCACACGAGGCGGTCCTTCGGGCTGTCGAAGGCGCGGTGCAGGGCCAGGGTCAGCTCGACGACCCCGAGGTTCGAGGCCAGGTGGCCTCCCGTCTTGGTGATCGTCTCGATGATCGTGTCCCGACACTCCTGCGCCAGGGTCTCGAGCTGCTTGTGGCTGAGCGGCCTGAGGTCCCGGGGACCGTCGATGCGATTCAAGACTTTCATGGCTTCGCTTTCTGCAAACCCACCCTACCAACCGCCGGGCGGCTGGCGCCGGCCCGCTTTCCTCGGCTGTAAAACGACCAGTATATCAAGCCGAATCTCATTCTCGTGATAGGGTTTACGGGCCGCGGGGTTTCGCTCGCGGTCCGACCGACGTCGCGAAGGCGAAGTCGCTCCACCCGAAATAAGGAGATCGACGCCGCATGGATTCCGTTCGAATCGGTTCCGAGGAGCACAAGCGCCTCTTCTGCCGGACGTTCGTCGAGACGCATGATCCGTTCAAGCCCGAGGCGATCGTCTGGCCGGAGCTCGACGCCGAGAGCCTCGCGCGCCTGAAGTCCCTGCCCGTCTGGAACGAGGCGGCGCGCACCGAGGCGGCGACCGCGGTCAAGGTCCAGGCGCTCGGCCGCACGGAGCAGGATCCGGTCCTCGCCGAAGCGATCGCGCTCCAGGGATACGAGGAGGGTCGCCACGCGGACGTCATCCGGCGGCTGACCTCCCGCTACGGCATCGCGGTCAAGCCGTTTCCCGAGGCCGAAGTGCCGAAGAACCCGACCTGGACGTTCCTGCGGACCGGATATGGCGAGTGCATGGATTCCTTCTTCGCGTTCGGACTCTTCTCTCTCGGCAGCAAGTCGGGTCTCTTTCCCGCGAAGGTCGTCGCCGTGTTCGAGACGATCATGCAGGAGGAGGCGCGACACATCCTCTTCATCGTCAACTGGGCCGCGTACCTGCGCGCGCAGCGTCCGCTGCCGCTTCGCCCGGCCTTCGATGCGCGACGGGCATGGAACATCGTCGCGCAGGCCGTGGACCGTGTCCGCGGCGCGATGCAGCTCGGAGGCGGCGGTGAGGACACTCAGTACGGCTTCACCCTCTCGAGCCACACGAGCTTCTCGGACTTCTCGCTGCGCCCCTTCCTGGAGCTCTGCCTATCGGAGAACGAGCGCCGGTTCGCGCCCTACGACCGGCGGCTGCTGCGGCCGATCCTCGTGCCGTCGGCGGTCAAGGCGATCCTGAAGGTCCTGCCGCGCGGAAAATCGGCGACGCCGTCGAGCGCCGCGGCTTAGAGCCGGCTACCCGACGAGGGTGTTGACGCCGCTTGGGGTCTCGAAGAAGCCGTGAGACACCTCGCCGATCTGACTCTCGAGGACCTGCGCGCGAGCCCCGTCTGGCGTTACGAAGGGGGCGCGGGCGCCGAGGCGCTCGTCGTGCCCGCCAAACGGGATTCGCTCTCCCGTTGGGATGACGAGATCTTCCTCGCGGCCACCGCATTCGAGCTCTTCGATGCGAGCCGCCACGAGGGATTCTGCTTCCCGGCGGACGACTCGGGGCTCGACTATCTGCAGCCGGCGATCGTCACCGCATCCGGTCACGTCGCTTTCTGGTTCGAGGAGAGCAGGGAGCCCGAGGCGATCGAGCGCCAGTGGAAGGCGCTCGGGAAGGGCCCCGAGCAGATCTTTCCCGTTACGTTCCGCTGCCTCGTCCCGGTGGACGGGCGAGAGGTCGCCGGCCGGATCGAGCGAGTCGAGTTCTCGGGCCACGAAGCGGCACCGGCGGAGGAGCGGGGGGCGCCGACCGAGCTCGAGGGTCGCGCCGCGCGCGCCCCGACGGCGCGTCCGGTCGCATCGCGCCGCGGCGGACGTTCCGACCAGCGTACGTCCCGGCGACGCAGGGCCGAGATCCCCGTTGAGTTCGCGCAGGGACCGTTCCAGGGGACCGGCGTGACCGGCGACGTCTCGCGCCGCGGGATGTTCGTGCGCTCGCCGCACATCCCCGGCACGGGGCCGCTCCTGCGCCTGACGGTCAACCTGCCAGAGGGACGGAAGCTCGTCCTTCGGGGCCGCGTCGTCCGCACGCGCGGGACTCAGGCCGCAGCGAGCCGCGGCTTCGGCCTGCGCCTGGTCGAGGAATGGCCCGATTTCGAGGACCTCTTCCCGAGCGGGGACAAGCCGGAGTAGCGAAGCGACGGGTCTCGATCCAGTCTCTGCACCCCATAGACGGCGTTCTCGTCCACCAGGGCGCCCTTTCGAAGCTCTTCGTCTCAGGAACGCCGGCGATCACTTCAGGCCGAGGTCCGCCAGGATCTTCGGATTCTGCTCCTCCATCGCCAGGACCTGGTGGCAGGTGTCGCAGTCGTCGCGGATGACGCGGCCGTCCGAGCTCTTGTGCTTCCCGTCGTGGCAGCGGAAGCAGCCGAGGAAGTCATCGTGGCCGAGGTTGTTGGGATGGGATCCCCAGGTGACCTTCATTTCCGGAAAGATGTTGCGTAGATAGATTGCCTTCACCTGCTCCGCCGCCGTCTGGATCGCCGCGCGCTCGCTCTGATAGACCGAGGAATACTTGGTGCGGTAGAAGTCTTCGAGCACGGCGGGAATCCGCTCGGACGCCGTGGCGCGGTCGGAATACGAGGCCTTGAGTGCGGCCACCGCCTCGCGCTTGATGAAGGGCAGGCGCGCGCTGATCCGGTCCGCCGCAATCGCCTCATCGACCGCCCGGTCGGGCATCTGGAAGGCGTGCGTCGGCCGATTGTGGCAGTCCATGCAGTCCATTTTGCGGTGCTCGGCGCCGGCGAGCTCCCGGGCCGTCGCCTTCGCGTCGGTCGAGAGGTACTCGACTTTCTTTCCGGTGTCGTCGATGTAGATGACCAGGGGAATGACCTGCCGCTGGCTGTCTGTCGAGACGTACTCGATCCGCTCGACCGTGTCCAGGTGGCGGCCGTGGATCCCGACGAGACCCTGGGCCGTCCGCCCGCCGATTTTCAGCAGCAGGACGCTCGTCGCCGGTGTGTTCTGCTCGTCCTCGGCGTATTTCGTCCTCACGAGGAATTTGTCGCCGGTGAATTTCTGAGGCCAGTGGCAGTGCTCGCAGGTGTCGCGCGCCGGCCGCAGGCTGTGGACGGGCGATGGGATCGGCCGCGAGTAGGTCTTGAAAGCGACGGCGAAAACTTGGCGAACGCCGTCGATCTTCGCCTTGACGAACCAGGGCGCGCCCGGTCCGATGTGGCATTCGACGCAGGCGACTCGTGAATGGGGCGAGTTCAAGTAGGCCGTGTATTCGGGCGACATGACCGTGTGGCAGGTCTGCCCGCAGAACTGGGCCGAATCCATGTACTCCACTCCCTTGTACGAGGCTCCTCCCATGATGGCGAAGTTCGCGAAGGTCAGGCCCGCCACGAGAAGGGCCGCGCGCCGCAACAATGGTCTGTGCAGGTCGACCTTCGGGTATTCGCGGGGCAGCTCGCCCGTGCGCACGGAGCTTGCGGCGCCGCAGATAGGCTCCCAGCGGCATCAACACGAGTCCGAGAGCGAAGACGCCGGGAAGGATCAGGATAAAGACGATGCTGGCGTACGGGTGAATGGGACGGGCCTGTACGATCAAATAGATCCAGAACACGAGCAACGTGACGGCCGAGCTCGTCGTCAGGATGGCGCCGGTGAGCGAAATCGGATTCTGGCCGAGAAAGACAGCGAGTCGGAATACGGTCGATACACGCTCGCGAGTTCCCTTGGCCATGGGTCGACCTCCTTGGGCCGGATCGGCGCCCTCGACGGGGCCGCTCTAGCGTAGCAGCGCCAGGATCGTCAGAAAAACAAGGGCGAGACCCAGAGCCACGGCGACGAGCGTGGAGACCCGGGTCCAGATCAGGGTCGCGGAAGTCGGCGCGGCCGAGGCGAGGCTCTCGAGGCGCCCGTTCGCGGCGATCCGCTCGTACTCGGCCGGCCGCTCGTGGCGGAGCTCCTCCTCGGGGACGGAGCCGGTGAAGATGACCTTGTCGACGGGAAACTTCTCCGGCCTCAGGTGACTGTTGAAGAAGTGGATCGTGAAGATGAAGCAGACGGCGAGCAGCGCCTCCTCCCCGTGGATCAAGAGGGCGAGGTTGAACACCGTACCGGGAAGGAACCGGGCGAAGAACTTCGGGAACCACAGCACGAGCCCCGAGCCGCCGATGATTCCCATGCCCCAGAAGACGGCCCAGTAGTCGAACTTCTCCCAGTAGGCGTAGCGGTCGAACTTCGGGCGCGGGCCGCGTCCCAGGAACCAGCGAAAGTTCTGGAGGATCTGCACGACATCTCGAGGCTGGGGCACCATGGAGTGGGGCCCCCAGAGGATCCCCCAGTCCCTCCGAACGACGAGACGGTACGCGAGCCTTGCCAGGTGCATCGCGAAGCAGGAAAGCATTCCGAAGGCGAAGATGCGGTGGAAGAGCGCGGCGGCCCGGAAACCGCCGAGCAGGTGCGCCAGGGCAGCGGCCCAGGCCTTCGTCGAGAAGAGCAACGGCAATCCCGTCAGCGCAAGCCCCAGAAACGTCACCATCAGAAGGAAGTGAAGAAAGCGGTCGAACGGGTCGAACCGCGTGATGTAGCGGGGCGGGCTGCCCGGAGCCTCGGTCGTCATTTCCCCTCTCCCTCCCGCCGGCTCGGCGGCGCGCCGTTTCCTTCCCGCCGGGCGCGCCACGAGCGCGGGAACCAGAGAACGGTGTGCAGGCCGAAGAACGCCATGACTCCCACCAGGAGCCACTTCATGAAGATGGCGCCGTAGAAGAGAAGCGGGTTGCGCGCCCGCTGCTTGGGGTTCGGGTGCGGATCGTAGCGGGCGAACTTCTCGTTGGTGCCCGGGTGGCACTTCTGGCACGTCGCGACACGCCCGGTGGCCGAGACCGTCGAGCGCGGGTCCGAGGCGGGGTGGATGTCGTGGGCCCGGTGGCAGTCGGAGCAGGTCGCGATCCGCGCGAAGCCGAGGCTGGTCACCTGGCCGTGGTAGGTGTCCCGGAACGTCTCCTGGGACTCGGCATGGCAGTTTCCGCACTCCTTGACGACGTCCAGGCGCCAGGCCTCGACGTCCGCCTGCCGGATGTGGTGCGCCGTGTGGCAGTCGGTGCAGACGGGGGCCCGCTTGTCGCCATTGCGCAGGAGCGTTCCGTGGATTCCCTCCTGGTAGAGCCGCTCGATGCCCTGGTGGCACGAGCCGCAGGTCGCGGGAATGTTGGCCCGGAAGATCCTGGAAGCCGGCTCGGAAGAGCGCCGGATGTCGTGCATTCCGTGGCACGTCTTGCAGTTGGGCGCGGTGACGAGGCCGCTCTTCAAGACGGCCCGCCCGTGAATGCTGTCCGCGTAGAGCGCCGCGACGTTGCCGATCGCGATGTGCCCCTTCTGGATCACCTCGGGATTGCCGTGGCACCGGGCGCAGGTCCCCGGCAGGTTCAGGGCATAGGTGCGGGACGTTGGATCCTTCGCGGGCAGGATGTCGTGCGCTCCGTGGCAATCGACACACGTGGCCGCGAGGCTGTCGCCGTGCTGGCGCGCCTGCGCGTGCACGCTCTTCCCGTACTCGGATACGACGTCGGCGTGGCAGCTCGCGCACTGGGCCGGGGCGAGCTTCTCGGCGTGCGGGAACTCCGTCGCAGACGCCAGGTCGGCGTGACAATCGACGCAGGCGAGGCCCGCCTGACCGTGGACCGAGGCCGCGAACTTTTCTTTCGAGACGAAAACCGACTTGCCGGCGCCGCTCTTGGCGTCGGCTTCCCCGTGGCAGGCGAGGCAGTCTTCGTTGGCCGGAGGCTTGACCGCCGGCGCCGCGCTCGCGAGCGAAGCGCCGGCGGCAAACGAGAGGACGAGGAGGACGGCCGAGAGCCTCCTCCCTGGCCCTACTTCTTCTCTCCCGGGTACTCCTTGAGCCAGGCGACGTCGATTTCGGCGGCCTTGCGCTTGCCCTTCTCCGCGACCAGCCACTTGCCGCGGTCGTTCAACGTCACGGAGTCTTTCTTCGGCATCTTGTCGCCGTGGCAGTACAGGCAGTTCTCGGCCGGGAAGCCGAGTTCCTTCGCCTTCTTCTGCATCGGCATCGTCGCGGAGGAAGTTCCCGCCAGCAGCATCCAGCCGCTCCAGGCGATCAGAATCGTCACCAGTGCCAGACTTGCGCCCGTTCTCTTCATCGGGAAGCCTCCTTGGCCGGGCCTCGAGTACTACTTCTTGTCTCCCGGATAGTCCTTCAGCCAGGCACCGTCGACCGCCTTGGCCTTCCGCTTGTCTTTCTCCGCGAGCAGCCACTTTCCGCGGTCGTTCATCGCGTGGGATTCCTTCTTCGGGAGCTTGTCCTCGTGACAGTACTGGCAGTTTGCGGCGTTGACCCCGGCGGCCTTGGCCTGCTTCTGCGTGTCCATCGTCGCCGACGACGTGCCGGAAAAGGCGATCCATCCGCACCAGAAGAGGGTCGCGACAAGCAAGCCGAGACGAGTACCTGCGTTCTTCATCCTTCGCTCCTTTCGCTGAGGGGATTCTACCCACGATCTGACGCGCCGGCTAAGGGCGCCAGTGCAGATAGATCCCGTAACGGTTCGCGTTGTAGTCGGCGAGTGACCCGGCCTGGTCGAACGCCGGCTTCTCGCCGTACTGGTCCCGGATCCACTCGCCCACGACGCCGATGTTCGCCCCGAACACGTACTCGGCGCGCGCCCGCACCCGATTGATCGTGAAGGGAATCGAGCCGTTGTTCTGCATCCAGAGGTAGGCCGCGTCGACGGTCAGGCGGTTCCAGAGCGCGCGCAGACCGCCCTCCCACGTGTGCCCCATCTCCCGTTGCGCCGACGGCACGATGTCGAAGTCCTGCGGCTGGCGGATCAGGATATCCCGGGTCGTCTTGAACTCGCCGGCCGACGCGTGGAAGGTCAGGATCTTCGCGACCGGTCCGACCTCCAGATCCGCCAGGAGCTCGCGGACTTTCGTGCTGTAGCCGATCTCCGGGGCGTCGCCGTGCGCCTTCGTCTCCTGCCACGTCGCGCCGATCTGCACGAGGTCCTTCCACTTCCAGCCGCCGCGCAGCTTGAACCGGTCGCGGCCGGTGAAGTCCGTACGGAAGATCGGCTGGTTCCCGTCGTCCCGGCGGTAGTCCCCGGAGAACGTGAATCCCGCCTGCGCGAAGCTGAATCCGGTGCCGTAGGTGTTGACGGTCCGCGTGAAGTTCTGCCCGGGCTCCGCCGCGAGCGCCTCCGAGCTCTGGTCGGAGAACGTCACGTCCTGGTGCGTCTGGGACCACCCCGCGTTGAACGCGAAGGGCCCGAAGAGCCGCGCGGTGACGGTCGCGTCGAACGTGCGATCCGTGCGGTCGATCGCCGTGTCGTTCTGGACGAGCTTCTGGAGGTCGCCGACGCTCACCCCGGCATAGGTCACCGTGTCGAGGTAGAGGCTCGTGACGAGCGCGAGTCCGTCGAGCGTCCGGCTCTTCTCGGTCCAGCCGCCGGTCAGGTCCACGTTGGGCAGCAGATTGATCTCGGCCCGAACCGAGCCCCGCCAGTAATCCGTCTTGGCCTTGGAGGAGATCGATTCTTCGAGGCCCGAGAAGAAGCGTGCAATCTGGAAGGACACGAAGCTGCCGTTCTCGCTCTCGGCGGACTGGGTATCGCCGCTCGCGTCGGCCCGGATGTAACTCCCGATGAGCTTCACTCGGGAAAAGAGCTGACCGGTGACCCACATGCTCGTCACGGGCGTGTTGACCTTGTTGTACGTCGTCCGATTGATTCCGTCCGCGGAGATCGGCTGTCCGAGGATCGGGAACGAGATGTTGCCGTCGCCGGCGCCCGGCTGCAGCGACGCCGTGTCCGACCAGCGGTAGCGGCGCCAGCCCTGGATCACGGCCCCGCGAACCGGTCCGACGTCGAACGCGAGCCCGATGCGGTACTCGTCGTCGACGGCTTGCATGCGGTCATTCAGGGCGAACTCGTCTTCGCCGACGTGATAGGTCGTCGTGCCGGGTCCGCGGTAGATGTTGCGCGTGAAGCCGAGGATCGGCGTGAACTTCTTCCCCGGCAGGATCTGTAGCTCCGCGTCGTAGATGTCGCGGGAGCGGTTGTAGGTGTGCTGCCCCGGAACGATCCCGTCGTCGAGGAGCGGATTGGCAAAGGCGGGGAGCGCGCTGTAGAGGTTCGTGCGCCGCCAGGTGAAGTTGAGCCGGTAGATGTTCATCTGGCCGGCCGAGAACCGCAGCGACCCCGCGGGCCCGGCGCCCAGGTCGTCGGCGTCGAGGTGCGCGTAGTCGAAAACGCCGTCCATCGGCGCCGTGGAATTCCAGGACAGCATGTGCAGGAGAAATCCCGGACGGTCGTTGATCTGCGACCGGTACATCTGGTCGTTGCCCGAGACGTCCACGAAGCGGTAGCCGAGCTCGAACTCGGGCAGCGGCGGCGGCGGCGTCTGGGCGAGCGCGGCGCCGGCCGGAATCCCGATCGCCAGGGCCCCGAGCGCGAGACGGAAATTCCTTCGCATGCCGCGCCTACTTCAGAAGCACCGGTGAAAGATTGGACCCGTGCACGGCGACGTGGCAGCTCGTGCAGTTGCGATAGCGTGGAAGCGTCAGGTCGTGGAAGGACGGCGGCTGAGGGCCCGCCGTGGCCGGACCGCCCGTCTGCGAATGGCAGGACAGACAGAGCTGGTCGACGCGCGCCCAGAGGAGCATCTTCGGGTTGTTCGAACCGTGCGGCTGGTGGCAGGAGAGACAGTCGCCCGCGATCCCCGTCACGTGGTCGAAGACGAACGGCCCGCGCTTTTCGGCGTGGCAGTTCAGGCAGGCGAGCTCGCCCTGCCGCGTGAGCTTGACCGTCTGCCCCTTGCGGTCGTGCGGGTCGTGGCAGTCGACGCAGGTCATGCCCCCCCGGTCGAGACGGTGCGTGTAGGGCTTGTTGCGGAAGGAAGCCGAGATCCCCGCGTGACAGGTCTGGCAGAGCTCTCCCGGCTTCTGGGCGAGCAGGAACGGCTCGGTTTTCACCGCCTTGTGAATCGCGTGGCACGAGAGGCAGTTCACGGCCGAGGAGTTCGAGTGGAATCCCATCGCGAACGACGCGTGCTCGTTCGTCTTCTCGTGGCACGACAGGCAGAGCTCGGCCCCCTCGGCGCCGTGGAACTTCTGGATCTGGGCCGCGTCGCCGCCGCCCTCGATGTGCTTGGTGCCGTCGCCGTGGCAGGTCGAGCAGAACTCTTCGATGTCCGGCTTCTTGCCCTTGTGGGACCAGCGCGCGTGAGGATTCGACGCGAACGCGGCGACGAGCTCGGTGTGGCAGTCGGCGCACTTGGGGAGCTCGGCGGACGGTGTCGGAGTCGGGGAGGTCACCGAAACCACGATCGACACCGCGGGAGTCGGCGTGGGCGTGGGACTCTCCTGCGCCGGGGCCACGATTCCCGCCGCTCCCAGGAGCCCCGCGAGCACGAGCGCGGTGCGTCCGCCTGCCATCACACCCTCACTTCCCTGCAAAGCCCGGAGGAAGGGCCCGTCGCCACCGCTTACCGCGCGTGAACCTTGTCGACTGCCTCTTCGCCGTCGGCGCCATGGCACACCGCGCACGCCTCGCCGAAGGGAGCCGTGTTGAGGAACGCATGCGCCGCGGCGGCCTGCGTGTCGTGGCAGCCGAGACAGGCCGCGGCGTTGTGGAACTGTGGCGCGTACCAGTCGCGCAGCGTATTCGTCTTCAGCCAGCCGGCCGGCGGAGTACCGACGAGTTCTTCCGTGCCCGGCAGGTGACACCTCTCGCAGTCCCGCCGGTCTCCCGGGAAAACGACGTGGTTGAAATTGTTGACGCTGGGAGGAGTGCCGAAGCCATAGATCGTGAAGCAGCCGCGCGCGTCGGGCGATTCCGGCGTTTCCGTGCAGTCGGGGACGTCCGCCGTCAGGTCCGCTCCCGTGTGGATGCGGTGGATCATGTGTTTGAAATCGATCGACTCGGGCGGGTTAGAGGCCGCTGGCCGGCGCGAGGAGTCGTCGCCGTTGGGGTTGTGGCACATCACGCACTCTTCCGTGTTCAGGCGCTGACCGCCGTGAAGCGCCAGCTGCACGTGGCAGCCGTTGCAAAGCGCGATATCGACGACCTTGCGCCGCGGCGCCACGGCACTGCCGTCCACGGAGGCATAAGCGACCGGGTTGAACGCCCCTTCGGTGACGCTCGCGGTCGTCCGGAGCCGGCGGGTCGAGCGGCACCGTCCGGCGTGCCTCGATCGAGAACGCCCACGTTCCGGTGGCGTCGGCGGGAATGACGTGGGTGAACGTGTACGTGGCGACCGAGCCGTCGAAGGCCGCCCCGTCGGCGCGCTCCCGGAACGGCTGGATCGCATAATCGACCGAGGGGCCGCCCATCAGGAGGTTCAGGTTCGAGCCGAGCGTGGACGGATCGACGACCGTGCCGTCGTTCTCCGTGAGCTTGAAGGTGACCGTGGGACTGTGTCCCCGCGTCGCGTTCGCGATCGAGAGGATCTGGGCGTTCAGCCCCTTCAGCTGCGTCGAGTTCGAGGGAAGGGTGTGCGCGCCCATGATCGAGGCGTCGAAGTCGCGGTCACCCTGCGGGCGATGGCAGCTCGCGCACTGCGAGTCGTCGGCCTGCGCCCCGCCCGGGTGGTTTTCACCGGTCGCGAAGTTCACGTCGTCGTGGCAGGACTGGCAGGCCGCCCGGGAGGGATACGTGAACCAGTTCGAGGCCTGCGTGGCGGGCGCAGCGTGGCAGGTCGTGCAGTTGCGGACGTCCTGCGGGAAGAGGACGTCCGAAAAATCGTGGTGGGAGCTGTTGTTCCCGATGATCACGTAGGGCGTGCCGGCCTGGACGCTCGGCAGGTTCTCCCCCGAGTGGATCTTGTGGATCATGACTTTGAAGTCCACGGTGTTGCCGGTGTCGGGATCCGTCGTCTGGGGGCTGTGACAGGTCACGCAGAGCTTGACGTCCTGGCGTGAGCCGCCGTGGGCGGAGAGCGGGTTGTGGCACGTATTGCAGGCCGCGTTCGGGATCATGTCCCAGGTCTCGGTGACCGGCGCGAAGTCGGGCCGGAAATCGTGCTCGACGTTCGCGTAGTAGTTCTTGCCGAGAATGTCGCTCGTGTTGCGCGTCGCGTAGATCGCGAGCGTGTGGGTCTTCGTGACGTCATACCCCGCCGGCACGACCGTCTTGAAGCGGTAGGTCGAATGCCCGACCTCGAGGTCTGTCCACGTCCCGTTCTGGTCCGCCGCCGCCTGGGTGGCCTTCACGTTGGGGTGGGGCGAATCGGCCGCCGACGTCTGAACGCGCGTCGTGTAGGCCGTGTACTGGCGCAGGCCCGCGTCCCACCACGCGAGAATCAGGCTGACGGAGAGCGCTCCCGGCGTGATCTGTCCCAGACGGTCGAGCGGCTGATTGCCGTCGTCGGTGAAAGAGAGATCCGCGATGGCCTGGCCATCCGCCGGAATCGTGATGCTGTTGACGGTGATGTGAAAGCCCGGCCGGATGAAGTCGAACTGGTCCTCGGTCAGCCAGAATTCCTTCGCGCTCGAAGGGTACTTCGACTGCGGCGAGTCCGCCTGCGGAGCCGTGACCGGATCGCGCATCCCGACGACGCGCGTCGTTCGCGAGTCCGCGGGCGAGAGCGGAACCAACGCCATGAAACCGACGGCGAGCAAGGCACCGCGCTTCGCCAACATGGCCTACCTCCACGAGTCGCTGCCGTTATTTCTACTACGTCTTCGCCGGTGTCACCAAGTAAGACTTTGGTTCATTCCGAAACCTGAAGGAATGATGAATCCGCATCAGGTGGGGCATTTGCCCCAAGGTCCTAGTCATGGAACCGAACCCCCGGGGCGATACTCGTGTGAGGAGGGCGTGCTGACGGACAGTCGCCTGTCATACTGCGGGCTCGCCCCGGTCGAGGGACTGCCGCAGTCTCTGCGTCAGGAGATAGACCTCCGGCCGGCTCACCTTGGAGCCTGGGCCATGCCTTTCGATGCGTTCGAGCGAGGCCCGAGCCAGCAAGACGGGAAGCGCGGTGAACTCGACCAGGCCGCGCGGCGCCTCGGCCGACTGCAGCGCGCCGATGTAGGCGCCCGCCGTCTCCAAGTCCTGACGGGCCAGAGAGAAGACCTCCGATCGGGAGACCGCGGGCGGCAGATACGTCCTTCCCTCCGCGGCGTCTCCGGCCGAGTCCTTCAAGATGTTGACGAGCTGCAGGGCCTCGCCGAACGAGGCGGCCCGCTCGCGCAGGAAGGCGGCGATCGCCTCGAGCTTCGGCCTCCCGATCAGGAAGAGCTCCGTCAGCATCTCACCGACGATGCCGGCGACGAAGTAGCAGTACGTCTTCAGGTCGGCGAGATCCTTCAGGACCAGATTCCCGTTCTCCGTTCGTCCCACGTAGCCGGCCATCCCCTCCGCGGAGCGTTCGACGTGCGCCCGAACCGGCGCGACGGCGTCCGGGGAAAGCTCGAAGAAGGACTCGAGGACGAACGGGACGTCCGCCATCAGCTCGCGGTAGCCCGCGTGCGACGTGATGCCGGCGGCGACCCATTCCCCCGAGAGGCGCTCCGCCTTGGGGCGCGAGTAGTCGTTCAGGAGCGCGCGGAACTCGTCGAGCGCCTCGATCCGCCGCGCCGGCTCCCAGTGCGACGCGTCCTCGAAGGTGTCGGCGATCCGGAAGAGCAGATATGCAATCATCACCTCCCGGCGCGTGGGCTCCGGCAGGACCGGGATCGAGAGCGCGAAGGTGCGGCTCGTCTTTTCCAGCAGGTGTTCGAGCGACGGCATCGGCGGGAGCATAGACGGAATCGGCCGGGTCTTTTTACCTTCTGAGGACAACGTTCGGGTCATCGCCTCGTTCGACACCCGTCACCGAGGAATGGAGGCACACCGATGAGTGGACCTTCGGGACCGGATTCGGGATCGGCCGTCAATCGCCGCGACCTGCTCAAGCTCGCGCTCGGCGGCGGCGCCGGGCTCGCGCTCGACGGCCTCATCGACGTGCCCGCGATGCGGGCCGCGACGAAAGATCTCAAGCTCTCCGAAATTTCCGAGTTCACGACCTCCTGCAACTTCTGCTCGTGCGGCTGCGGAATGATCGCGGCGGTTCGGGACGGCAAGCTGATCTCGATGGAGGGCGACTACGACCACATCGTCAACCGCGGGTCGCTCTGTGTCAAAGGCATCTCCATGTTCGCGACCCACGCGTCGCCGAAGAGACTCACGACGCCCCGGTACCGGGCGCCGGGCAGCGACCACTGGGAAGACATCTCCTGGCAGGATGCGGTCAACCGGGTCGCGCAGAAGATCCGCAAGACGCGCGACGCGACCTGGATCTCGACCGAGAAGGTCGGAGACAAAGAGGTGCCGGTCAACCGGACGGACGCGATCGGCTTCCTCGGCGGCGCGCAGAACACGAACGAGGAGTGCTACCTCTTCCAGAAGGCGGCCCGGCTGCTCGGCCTGGCCTACGTCGAGCACCAGGCCCGACTTTGACACAGCCCCACGGTCCCCGGTCTGGGGGCCTCGTTCGGGCGGGGGGCGATGACCAACCACTGGATCGACCTGCAGAACTGCAAGACGATCCTGGTGGAAGGCAGCAACGTGGCGGAAAACCACCCCATGGCCTTCAAGTGGATCCGGAAGGCCCAGGAAAACGGGGCGAAGATCATCCACGTCGACCCGCGATACACCCGGACCTCCGCGGCGGCCGACGTGTACGCGCGCATCCGGCCCGGCACCGACGCCGCGCTCCAGAACACGATGATCAATCACATCCTCGTCCACAAGCTGTACGACGAGGACTACGTCGTGACCCACACGAACGCGCTGTATCTCTCCGATGAGGCCTTCGACTTCAAGGACGGCGTCTTCAGCGGCTACGACGAGGAGCACCACAAGTACGACACCAAGACCTGGGGATACCAGCTCGACGGGAAGGGCAAGCCGCGCGTCGCCAGGAGCCTGGACGACCCGCACTGCGTCTTCTCGCGCCTGAAGACCTTCGTCTCGCGCTACACGCTGGAGGTCGGAGAGCAGATCACCGGCATCCCCGCGGCGCAGATCCAGCAGATCGCGGAAACGATGGCCAAGAACCGGCCCGGCGCCATCCTCTACGCGCTCGGGATGACCCAGCACACGACGGGAGTCCAGGGCATCCGGTCGTTCACGATCCTGCAGCTCCTGCTCGGCAACATCGGCAAGCCGGGCGGCGGCGTCAACGCGCTGCGCGGCGAGCCGAACGTGCAGGGCGCATGCGACATGGCGGTGCTCTACAACTACTACCCGGGCTACCTCAATTCTCCTTCCAACGCCGAGCCGACCATCTACGACTACGTGCGCAAGAACGGGATCGCCGACAGCCGGTATCTCGTCAACCAGCTCACGGCGTTCTTCGGAGAAGCGGCGACCAAGGAGAACGACTACGCCTACGGCTGGCTCCCCAAGCGCAACGCCGCCAAGGACTACGGAACGCTGCCGATGTTCGAGGATGCCCTCGCCGGGAAGCTGAAGCTCCTCTGGATCGTCGGCCAGAATCCCGCGGTCACGGTGCCCAACCTCACGCTGACGTTCGACGCGATGGCGAAGCTCGAGACGCTCGTGGTCCAGGAGATCTGGGAGACCGAGACCGCGGCGTTCTGGAAGCGTCCGGGCGTGGATCCGAAGTCGATCGCCACCGAAGTCATCCTCCTGCCGGCCGCGTTCTTCATGGAGAAGAACGGAACGATCTCGAACTCGGGCGGCATGGTGCAGTGGCGGAACGCCGCGGTGAAGCCCCCGGGGCAGGCCAAGCCCGACGGCGAGATCGTGGACGCCGTGTTCCGGCGCGTTCGCGACCTGGTCCACGACTCGAAGGAGCCGAGGGACGAGATCATCAACAAGGCCTTCTGGACCTACACCACGGCCGAGGACGTCCTGCGCGAGATCAACGGCTACGCCTTGCGCGACAACCCGGAAACGGGCCTCAAGAAGGGCGATCTCGTCCGCAAGGTGAGCGATCTGCGGTCTGACGGTTCGACGTCGTCCGGCGCCTGGATCTACGCGGGCGTCTTCGGCAACGGCGAGAACCTTTCGAAGCGCCGCGATTCGAAGACCGACCCCGGAGGACTCGGCCTCTATCCGGGCTTCGGCTGGACCTGGCCCAACAACATGCGCATCCTCTACAACCGGGCCTCGTGTGACCGGAACGGCAAGCCCTATCCGGGCTCGAAACCCATCGTCTGGTGGGACGAGGAGGCGAAGCGCTGGACGGGATACGACGTGCCCGACGTCCCCGTTCTGACCGACGGGCCGAACACGCCCAACGGGCAGCGGGCATTCCATCTGGGCGCGGAAGGCGTCGGGCGGCTCTTCGCCGCCGTCTACTCGGACCCGGACGAGAAGCATCCCGGGTATCCGCGCGACGTGGCCTACGTGCCGAAGGACGGTCCTCTGCCGGAAATGTACGAGCCGGTCGAGAGCCCGGTGGAAAACCTGCTTCACCCCAAGGTGAAGAGCAACCCGATGCTCAAGTACCCGCGCGTCAAATCGCATCAGCCGATCGGGACGGCCGACAAGTTCCCCTACGTCCTGATGACATCGACGGTCGCCGAGCACTGGTGCGCCGGATCGACGACTCGCAACATTCCGTGGTTGAACGAGCTCGTTCCGGAGCCGGTCCTGGAGATGCCCGTCGCTCTCGCCGAGAAGCTCGGGGTCAAATCGGGGGACTGGGTCCGGGTCTCGTCGGCGCGCGGCGAGCTCACGGTGAAGGCCCTCGTGACGCCCCGGATGAAGGCGCTGAAGATCGGCGACCAGGAGGTCACGATCGTCTGGATGCCCTACAACTGGGGCTTCCAGGGCCTCTCGACCGGCCCGAGCGTCAACCACCTCACGATCGACGCCGCGGATCCCGGAGCGGGAACCCAGGAGACCAAGGCCTGCCTCGTCAACGTCGTCAAGGCGACCGCGCCGCGCGCGGAGACCGGGAGGCGGGCATGACGACCCCGAGCGCTTCGGCTCCGGTTCCGATCCGGACGACGCTGATCGACATCACCAACTGCATCGGCTGCCGCGCCTGCCAGGTGGCCTGTAAACAGTGGAACGAGCGCGAGGGAGAAGAGACGGAGCTGCAGGCCCAGCTCGGATTCCAGAATCCGGCGACGCTCTCCGCCAAGACGTACACGCTGATCTCGTTCCACGAGAACGTGAATCCGGAGAAGCCGGGCGGGCTCGATTCCAACTTCGTGATGCGGCGCTGCTTTCACTGCCTGGAGCCCGGCTGCGTCTCCGCCTGTCCGACGACGGCGCTGTACCGGCAGCCGGACGGTCCCGTCTCCTACGACGTCGACAAGTGCATCGGCTGCCGCTACTGCATGCTGGCGTGCCCGTGGGACGTGCCGACCGCGGAGTGGGACAAGCTCGCGCCGAAGATCGAGAAGTGCACGCACTGCGCCGACCGCACGGACCAGCCGGTCCCGGTCAAGTTCAACGGCGCGCCGGCCTCCGAATACGAGACCAAGCGCTTCGTCGACACCATCATGACGCCCGCGTGCGTCAAGGCCTGCCCCGCCGACGCGCTTCGCTACGGAACCCGCGACGAGATGCTGGCGCTCGCGAAGAAGCGGCAGGCCGATCGTCCCGAGCGGTATGTCGATCACATCTACGGCGAGAAGGAGCTCGGCGGGACGAGCGTGCTGTACCTCTCCGGGGTCCCCTTCGACAAGATCGGGTTCCCGACGTTCGGGGAGAAGCCCTTCCCGCGGTTCACCGCGGCGGCGCTCGGGGCCGTGCCGCCCGCCGTCATGGCGCTCGGCGCCCTGCTCGGCGCGCTCTACGCTTCCTTCCGCAAGCGGACGCTGGCCGTCGCGGGCGCGACCTCGGGCGACGGCGGACACCACGTGGAGTTCGAGCGCCTGCCCCTGAAGATGTTGACCCCGTTCAACTGGGTTCTGCTGCTGCTCATGGCGTTCTGCGGCGTCTCGATGGTGGCGCGGTTCGCGATGGGACTCGGCGGCAGCACGCACCTTTCCGACACGTACCCGTGGGGCCTCTGGATCCTCTTCGACCTCGTCTGGATCGCCGTGGCCGCGGGCGCCTTCGCGATGGCCGGGGCGATTTACATCTTCCAGCGAAAAGATCTCTACGGGCTCGGCCGAACGGCCGTCCTGATGGGCCTGCTGAGCTATTCCTTCGTGACCGTCACGCTCGTCGCTGATCTCGGCCTGCCGTGGCACTTCTATCAGCTCGGCCTGCAGGCGCCGGAACACTCGGCCATGTTCGAGGTCTCGTGGTGCGTGGGCCTCTACGTCACGATCCTGGCCATGGAGTTTCTGCCGGTCGCGCTGGAACGCTGGGGCTTCGCGGGGGCGCTGCGGCTCTGGCAGCGCTGGTCGGGCGCCTACGTGGCGTTCGCCGTCACGCTGTTCGTCTTCATGCTCTCGCGCAATCCCGTCTATGCGGCGGCGACGGCGGTGATCTTCGGAGCGCTCGCTTGGGTCTTCCGGGGCCGCGAGAAGTCGTTCGAGCCGATCCTGCTCGCGATCGCGGCGGTCACGCTCTCCACCATGCACCAGAGCTCGCTCGGATCCCTGTACCTGCTCATGCCGAACATGCTCGCCTCGCAGTGGTGGTCACCCGTGATTCCCGTTTCGTTCTTCCTGTCCTCGGTCGTGGCGGGGACCGCTCTCGTGATCCTGATCGAGATGTGGATTTCGAAGGGCTGGCACCGCCCGCTCCCGATCGAGAAGCTGGCGTCCGTGGGGCAGATCACCTTCTGGTCGCTCCTCGTGTATCTGGTGTTTCGTCTCGGCGACATGGTCCTCCGCGGCGCGTTCTCCGGCGCCTTCACCGGGAAATTCGGGCTCTCCTTCGCGGCGGAGATTCTGCTCGGAGGCGTCCTTCCGCTCCTGCTGCTCTCGATCAAATCGCTCCGAAGCCGGCGCGACACGCTCTTCCTGGGAGCTCTCCTCGCGGTCCTCGGCGTGGTGTTCAACCGCATGAACGTCGTGCTTTTCGCCATGACCTTCCGAGGGCGCATGCCCTGGGTCGGCCCGCACACCTACATGCCGTCGATCTTCGAGTGGGGCATCTCGATCGGATTGATCGCCGCGACCGTTTTCCTCTTCGGCCTCGGCGTGCGGTGGATGCCCGTGCTCGCGAAACCCGAGGGCTCCGAGGCGCATTGAAGCCGCTGACCCGGGACGGCTGGCTGGAGGCGCATCCCTACCTCCAGCCGGTCGCGAGCCTCTGTGCCGCCGTCGAGCGCGCGGCGCGCGAGATCGCGATCGCCAAAGCGGAGACCCCGTCCTGGGACGATTACGGCGGGGATTTCCGCGCCGGCGTCCCGCTCCTCCGGAGCGAGGGGGCGGCGATCGACCGCGAGCCGGCCGGCGCCGCGGCCGCGTCCCTGGTGGCAAGGCTCGCCGCGCAGCGCTCCCCCGACGATTTCGCGGCGGACGCGGCGCTCCTCGACCAGGCGCTGCGGGGTGAAACGCACGATGCGCGGCGGATCGTCGACTGGCTGCTCGGAGAGGACGACTTCGCCCCGCCGGCACCGGGCCTGCTGCGATATCTCGGCTGGACCGCGCTGGCGCGCTATCTCTCTCCGGTGGTCGCGGCGTTCGACGAACGACGGAACGACGAGCTCTGGCTTCGGCGCTATTGCCCGACCTGCGGCTCACCGCCCGCCATGGCCCAGCTTCTCGGAACGGACCCGGGGCGCAAACGGCTCCTCGTGTGCGGCGGCTGCAGCACCCGGTGGCAGTTTCCGCGCACGAAGTGCCCGTTCTGCGAAAACGACTCGCAGAAACTCTCAGTCGTCACCGTCGAGGGAGAGGCGGGTCTTCGCATCGACTTCTGTGTGCACTGCGGCGGCTATCTCAAGACGTACGACGGGCAAGGAGACGAGGATCTCCTCCTCGCGGACTGGACCTCGCTCCACCTCGACCTCGTCGCCCGGGACCGGGGTCTGAAGCGGCTGGCGGCGTCGCTGTACGAGTTCGAGCCCGAAGCGCCGGCGGAGGGCAGGACGAGTGGCTGACACCCGCGGCTCAAATCAGGTCGGCGAGTCTTCGTGGTTCCGTCCCGACGTGTCCGATACGCGCGCCCTCGACGATCCCATGGCGTGGAAGGGGTACGACATCGTTCCGCTGGACTTTCCGTTTGCTTTCTGAAATCACCGGCCGATGACGCTCGGTCGGTCCGTAGCGATCGCATCGCTCGCGGTGCTCGGCGCGGCGGCCGGGCTCGGGATCTACACCTTCGCGTATGCCAAAGGATGGTCTTACCTGACGAACGATCCGAAGGCCTGCGCGAACTGCCACGTCATGACCGAGCAGTACGAGGGCTGGCTGAAGGCGAGCCACCGCTCGGTCGCGGTGTGCAACGATTGCCACGTGCCTCACAACTTCATCGGAAAGTACTACACGAAAGCAACGCACGGCTTCTGGCACTCTTTCTACTTCACGACCCAGAGCTTCCACGAGCCCATTCGAATCACGGCCTCGAGCCGAGCGGTCACGGAGGCCGCCTGCCGGACCTGCCATGCCGTCACCGTCCAGGCGATGGGCACCCCCGCCCACGCCGGCTCGCGCGAGATCTCCTGCATTCGTTGCCACGGCTCCGTAGGACACATGGAGCTGTCGGCGACGTCCGTCGCTCCGGAATGAGGTGAGGAATGACCGAATCGCGAAACGACGTCCCCCGCTTTCGGCGTGGCCCTGTGCTCGCAATCGGCCTCGCCGCCGCAGTCGCCGCGGCTGCGATCATCGCGCTGCTCGTGAACATCTTCGAGCGCAAGCAGGAAGCCCGGAATCCCTTCTTCAGCGTCGTTGCGCTGAGTGACGAGACGGAAGACCCCGCGGTCTGGGGCAAGAATTTCCCGCTGCAGTACGACGACTACCTGCGGACCATCGACCAGCAGCGGACGAAGTACGGGGGCAGCGAAGCGCTGCCGAAGGCGCCGACGGAGGCCGATCCGCGTTCCGTCGTCGCCCAGGAGCGCATCGACGAGGATCCCCGACTGAAGACGATGTGGGCGGGATACGCCTTCTCGGTCGACTTCCGCAAGAAGCGCGGCCACGCCTACATGCTCGACGACCAGACCTACACGCAGCGGGTGAGCCAGTTCAAGCAGCCAGGCACCTGCATCCACTGCCACGCGTCGGTCTATGTCGCTTACAAGAAGGCGGGCCACGGAGACCTCATTGCCGGGTTCGAGGCCTTCAACAAGATGCCGTACGCGGAGGCCCGGAAGAGTTTCACGCATCCGATCGCGTGCATCGACTGCCACGACCCGGAGACGATGGCGCTTCGGGTCACGCGGCCGGGATTCATCGAGGGCATCCGGGCGCTGAAGGCCAGCCAGGGCGTGAAGGACTACGACGTCAATACGATGGCGACGCGTCAGGAGATGCGCAGCTACGTCTGTGGCCAGTGTCACGTGGAGTATTACTTCAAGGGCGACGAGAAGCGGCTGACGTATCCGTGGGCGAAGGGACTGCGCGTCGACCAGATCGCGGACTACTACGACGAAATCGGCTTCAAGGACTGGGTCCATGCGGAGACCGGGGCGCCGGTGCTGAAGGCCCAGCACCCCGAGTTCGAGATGTGGAACCAGGGGATTCACGCCCGCTCGGGCGTCGCTTGCGCCGACTGCCACATGCCGTACACGCGCGTGGGCGCGCTCAAAATCAGCGATCACCACGTGCGCAGCCCTCTTCTCAACATCAACAACGCCTGCCAGACGTGCCACAAGTGGCCCGAGCAGGAACTGCTGGCCCGGGCGGAAGCGATCCAGGAGCGCACGGTCGAGCTGCGCAACCACGCGATGGACGGCCTGATGGACCTGATCGCCGACATCAAGGCCGCCAGGGAGGCGGGCGCCTCGGACGCAGCCCTCGAGACCGCGCGCAAGGCGCAGCGCCGCGGGCAATTCTATCTGGACTTCGTCGAGTCGGAGAATTCCAACGGCTTCCACGCGCCGCAGGAGGCCGCGCGGATCCTAGGCGAGGCCATCGACTATTTCCGCAAGGGCCAGGTCTCGTTGCGCCCGCTGGTGGCCGCATCGGAGAAGAGCAGGGCAGCCAAGAGCAGCTGAGAGGCGCCGCCCGCGACCCGCGCTTGGCGAGGCGAATCTCCTGTGCGGCTCGTCTTCTCGAGCTGATCTTCGAGCGTCGCCAACCGGTCTAGGTCTCCGCCGCGAGAAGGGCCTCCAGAAATTTCGCCAGGACGCGGACGGCGGCCTCGACGCGCCGGCGCATGCGCCACAACGCGGGAATCGAGGCCGGATGCATGAGCGCACGCCGCGCCACCTCTGCGCGCCGGATGCCGCCGTCCGCGCCGACGCAGTCCGCGAGATAGCCCGGCAGGTCCTCGTCGAAGCGGTCGCTGATCGCGCGCACGGCGAGAAATGGAATGCCGCGGGCGGCGGCCACGCGGCTCCAGGCGGCCGACTCCATGTCCACGGCGGCGCTATCGTCGCCGCGAACGTTCGCCCCGATCGCTCGCGCGAGCTCGGCCTTCGCGGAGGCCGCGACGACCGGGCGTGACACCGTCACGAGCGTCGCCGCCGCCGCTCCCGCCGCGACGGCGCGCGCGAGGAGCGCCTCGTCGGGACGCGGCGCCTCGCCGGCGTCGTCCACGATTCGCCGCGACGCGACGAGACTTCCCGCGAAGAGCCGCGGGGACAGTCCCCCCGCCACCCCCGCGCCGATGAGGACCGCCGGCCGCACCGCGTCGCAAAGCGAAGCCGCGCCTCTTTCGGCGTTCCGCGGCCCGTCGCCCGACGCCGCCACGGCGAGCCCGTCGCGCGCGAGCGCCCCGATCGCCTCGAGCTCCTCCGGCAGCGCCGTGACGATCGCGAGCGGCCGGCGCTCAGGCCGCGCGGACATACCCGTTCTCCCGGAACCACGCGACGGCACGCCCGAGCGCGTCCTCGACCGGCGTCTGCGGCAGGCCGAGCTCGCGCACGGCCTTGCCCGCGTCGAAGAACATCCGGTGCTGCGACATGCGGACGCTCTCGAGCGAAACGCGCGGCGGCCGGCCGGTCAGACGCGCGGCCCACGTCGCCGCGGCCGCGGCGGCGAGCGGAACGGCGTGCGGCAGCCGGATCCGCGGCGCCGGGAGGCCCGTCAGCCGTGCGAGCGTCTCCAGGATCTCCTTCAGCGTCATGTCGCGGTGGCCGAGGATGTACTTCTCGCCGATCTGCCCTTTCTCCGCCGCGAGAAGATGTCCCTGCGCCACGTCGCGAACGTCCACGAGGTTGAGTCCCGTTTCCACGTACGCCGGCAGGCGCCGGTTCAGGAAGTCCAGGATCAATCTGCCCCGTGGGCGTCGGCTTGACGTCGCGCTCGCCGACCGGCGTCGAGGGATTCACGATGACGACCGGGAGCCCGCGCCCCGCCCAGGATTCCGCCACGCGCTCGGCGTCGAACTTGCTCTTCTTGTAGTTGCCGACCACTTCGGCGCGGGACACCGGAGTCGTCTCGTCGGCGGGCGTCCCGTCGGTCGTCAGCCCCAGCGCGCCGACCGAGCTCGTGTAGACGACCCGTGCGACGCGAGCCGCGGCGGCCGCCTTCAGGACGTTGTCCGTGCCCTCGACGTTCGCGCGGTGCAGCTCCCCCGGATCGCGGGCCCAGAGGCGGTAGTCGGCGGCGCAGTGGTAGAGCGTCGCGATCCCGGCGATCGCCCGCGCGAGCGATGCGGGATCCGTGACGTCGCCTTCCGCGATCTCGACGGGCAAGCCTTCGAGGTTCGCGAGGCGGCTCTGCGGACGGACGAGGCAGCGGACGGCGCGGCCGCGGGCGAGGAGGGCGCGGACGACGTGCGTCCCGACGAAGCCCGTGCCGCCGGTGACGAGATCCATCGCGCTATTGTGACTGAGGACTGAGTACCGAGGACTGAGGACTGAGGACTCTAGAGGCTCAAGCCGGGAAAGTCCTCAGTCCCGAGTCCCAAGTCCTCAGTCGGGGACTCCGGACTACGGACCAGGGACTGACTTTTCCCTCAAGCCGCCAGGTTCCAGGCGATCATCCGGACGATGTCGCCCGGGTTCTTGGGCAGCTCCATGACGACCGACGCCTCGAAGCCCGAGTGCATCGCGCAGTTGCGGCACATCGGGTCCTGCCGCGACTCCCAGTAGCTCCAGTCGGTCCCGTTCCAGAACTCCTCGAACGTCTCCGACCAGGTCTTGCCGATCAGGTAGCACGGCCCCTTCCAGCCGTTCGGCGTGTAGGTGACCGTGCTCCAGGGCGAGCACTTGTACTCGCGCAGGCCCGCCGCGAACTCGAGGAACATCGGCGTGGACGTCAGCTTGTGCTTCTTCGAGATTTCGAGCACGCGCCGGAACTTCTGGTGGATCTCCGACTTCGTCAGGAAGATGTCCGAATCGACCGACTCGTAATGGTAGCCGGGCGAGACGAGCATGCCGTCCACGCCCATGCCCGTCAGGAGGTCGCAGAGCTCCTCGACTTCCTCGACCTGCGTCTCCTTGAAGATCGTCGTGTTCGCCATGACGTGATGGCCGAGCGCGAGGCCCTGCTCGATCATCGCGATCGCCTTGTCGAAGACGCCTTCGCGGTCGCAGACCTTGTCGTGCGTCTCGCGCATCCCGTCCAGGTGCACGTTGATCATGAGGCGCTTGTTCGGCGGGATGATTCCGAAGACCTTTTCGTCGAGGAGCAGGCCGTTCGTGCAGAGGTAGATCTGGCGCTTGCGCCGGATGATCTCCGACACGAGCTCCGGCAGCTCCGGATAGATCGTGGGCTCGCCGCCGCAAATCGAGACGATCGGCGCCTCGGAGGCTTCGACCGCCTCGAGGCACTTCTCGATCGGAAGCCGATCTTTGAGCTTGCCGGTGTGGCGCTCGATGGCGCATCCGATGCACGCCAGGTTGCAGGTGTAGAGCGGCTCGAGCATCAGAACGAACGGATAGCGCTTCCGCCCCCGGATCGCGTTGCGCACCGAGTTCTGGATCTGGTCCGCCATGATGTGAGCCGGGAATCGCATCGTGACTACTCCCTCGAGGGCCGCGCGGGGATCCTTGCCGAAGCGCCGGCTCGAGCCGGCAGCGCCGGCGACACCGCCTCCCGCGCGTAGACCGAAAGGGCCCACAGCGGGAAGTAGGTCGCGTAGAGATGATACCGGAGGTAGAAGACCTTCGGAAATCCCGTCGCGGTCCAGTGCTCGTCCCGCCAGGACCCGTCGTACTGCTGTGTCGCCAGAAGATAGCCCACGCCGCGGCGCACGCACTCGGAGCGATCGTCGCCCGTGGCGAAGAGCGCCATGAGCGCCCAGGCCGTCTGGGACGGCGTGCTCGGACCGACGGCCTTGGACGTCGGATCGTCGTACGAGTGCTGCAGCTCTCCCCATCCGCCGTCCGCGTTCTGCCGCGCGCGGAACCACTGCGCCGCGCGCTGGTAGGCCGGCGCCGAGAGGTCCTCTCCCGCGTGGAGCAGGCCGCGCAGCGCGAGCCATGTGCCGTAGATGTAGTTGCAGCCCCAGCGGCCGTACCACGTCCCGTCGGGCTCCTGCCGCGACTGCAGGAACGCCACCGCACGCCGGATCGCCGGATGGTCCGGGCGGTCGCCCAGGTTGTGGAGCGCTTCGAGGACGCGGCCGGTGATGTCCTCGCAGCTCGGGTCGATCATCGCGTTGTGGTCGGCGAAGGGGATGTAGGTCCACACTTCGTTGACGCAGTCGCGATCGAAGGCGCCCCAGCCGCCGTCGTCGTTCTGCATGCCGAGGAGCCACTTCCGGCCGCGCTCGATCGCGTCGCTGCGGAGCTGATCCTCTTCCGCGTTCGGGAAGCGCACCTGCGCCAGCGACGTGAGCACCTCGGCCGTGTCGTCGGTGTCGGGGTAGAACTCGTTGGCGTACTCGAAGTACCAGCCGCCGACCGGCGCCTCCGGCGCGCGCTTCTGCCAGTCGCCGACCTGCTTGACTTCGCGGTCGATGAGCCAGCGCGCGCCGCGGCGCAGCGCCGGATCGTCCGCCGGCAGTCCCGAGGCGACGAGCGCCGGCGACGCGATCGCCGTGTCCCAGACCGGCGAGAAGCAGGGCTGGACGCGGAGCGTCTCCTCGTCCTCGAGCTCGAGCTTCTCGAGCTCGCGCGTCTGCGCGAGAAGGCGCGGATCGTCGAGCGCGTAGCCCAGGCAGCGGAACGCCATGATCGTGTTGATGATCGGCGGGAAGATCGCGCCGAGCCCGTCGCTCTTCTCGAGGCGCTCCGCGATCCACTTTTCCGAGACCTCGAGGGCGCGCTTGCGCCAGGGCGTCAGCCGGGCGGCCTCCGCGGCCTGGAGCATCTGGTCCACGGCCGTGAAGAACACGCCCCACAGCGCCTGCTTCAGCGAGTGCGGCGCGCGGCGCTCGGGCACGACGCCGGTGCGCAGCTCCGAGATCGCGGCGCGCGGCGGCACCGCGCAGTAGGGCTTCGTCGCCCAGATGATCGCGAGCGGCACGACGATCGTTCGCGACCACGACGAGATCTTGTAGATCGTGAACGGGAACCAGTCGGGCAGAAGCACGAGCTCCGGCGGCACGGCCGGACAATCGTTCCAGTCCCACTGGCCGAAGACCGCGAGGTAGATTCGCGTGAACGAGTTCGTCGCCTCGATGCCGCCGAGTCGCAGGATCACCTCGCGCGCCCGGACCATGTGGGGCGCGTCGCGATCGTCGCCGGCGAGCTTCAGGGCGAAGTAGGCCTTCACCGAAACGCTGACGTCGGCCGGCCCGCCCTCGTAGTTGGGCCAGCCGCCGCCCGGCAGCTGCTTGCGCCGGAGGTACTCGGCGGCCTTCTTGACCCGCTTCTCGCCCGTTCGCCCGAGGAAGTGCAGGGTCAGGATGTACTCGGACTCGAGGATCGTGTCGCCCTCGAGCTCGCCGCACCAGTGGCCGTCGGGCCGTTGAATGGAAAGCAGATAGCGCTGCGCCGCGGCGATCGCGTTGCGCAGGCCTTCTGCGGGCATCTCCGGGACGCCCCTGTCGCGGCCCCCCTCTTTCATGAAGCCGCGTAGCTTAGAAGAGAACGCCTCTCCATGCAATATTTACAAGATACGCCCTTCCGGGCGATTCGGTTGCGTAATCACGGGCGAGACGGGGCTTCGGCAGCCGCGGGGGCGGCCTCGGCGCCGAAGGTCGCGAGCAGCTCCCCCCGCAGGCCGAGCAACTGCAGCCGGGCATCGAGCTCGTCCCGGCGGGCGTGCGCCAGATCGTCCTCCGCGTCGGACAGGGCGAGCTCCGCTCGGGCCACGCCGTCGGCCTCCCCGCGGCCCTCGCGGGCGACCGCCCGCGCCTGCGCGAGGGATTCTTCGGCGATCGCCGCCGCGCGCCGCGCGATCCCGGTCTGGAGATTCGCCTGCGCGAGCCGCGCCTCGGCCTGCCGGGCCGCCTGCGTCAGGTCGGCCTCCCGGAGGCTCCGCTCGGCCAGCACCTGCTCGAGCCGCGCCCGCGACCGCGCCTGCTGCGCCGCCTCGTGGCCGCCGGTCAGAAGCGGCAGCACGACCGAGACGCCGACGCTCGCGACGTTCTCCTGGAAGCTCAGGTAGTACTTGTCGTAGCCGAACCCGCGCGGGACGTAGGCGTACCGCGCCTCGGCGTTGACCGAGGGCTTGAAGGTCTGCGCGAGGAGCTTCGCCGAGCGCGAGAGCGCGTCGGCCTGCTGTCCGAGCGCTTTCCATCTCGGATCGCGCGCGATCGCGCGATCGGCCGTGCCGTCGGTGTCGGGCGGCGGAACGGACTCGGCGGGGTCTCCGGAGATCGCGAGCGCCGTGCCCGCGGGATACCCGGTGAGGAGCGCGAGCTCGTGGCGGTCGAGGTCGCGGTCGGACTCGGCGGCGTAGAGCTTCTGCCGAGCCCGCGCCTCCTCGAGCCCCGCGCGCTCGACGTCGAGGTCGGTGCGCCGGCCCTCGCGCGCGAGCGCGCGCTCCTGGAGCGAGATCGCCTCGCGGGCTTCGACGCGGCGGCGGGCGCTCGCTGCCCGGGTCTCATCGGCGGAGAGCCGGGCGCAGACCGCGGCCGTGCGTCGGGCGACGTCCGCCCGCGCCTGATCGACGGCGCCCTGCGCGGCCGAAGCCTCGGCCTGCGCCTCGAGCGTGTCGCTCGTCGAGTACGGGTCGTAGAGCGTCATCGAGAGCCGGGCTCCGGCGGCGGCCGGAACCTCGCCCGCCACGGAAAGCGGGAGGCCCGTCGAGTAACCCGGCGTCGAGTTCACGGAGAAGCGCGGCCTTCGCGTGCTCTCGGTGTCCCGCACGGAACCGGCGGCCTCGTCGGCAGCGGCCTGGGCCGCGGCGATCTCCGGAGCTCGAGCCAGCGCGAGCGCGACGGCGCGCCGCACCGTCAGGGTCGTCGCGTCGGGAGTCTGCGGCGGAGCGGTGGCGGGGACGACGGCGAGCAGGACGGTCAGGAGCAGGACGTCACTCATGGTGCAAAGCCTCCGTCGGATTGAGACTGGCGGCGCGGTAGGCGGGGACGACGCCGAAGAGGACCGCCACCGCGCACGAAAACGAAAAGGCGAGGAACGCCGAGAGCAGCGAGATCTCGATGCGGACGCCGTGGAAGACGAGGCGCGCAAGCAGCGGCAATCCCAGGCCCATGGCGACGCCCACGGACGCGCCGAGGAACCCCAGCATGAGGGCCTCGAGCAGGAACTGCTGCAGGATGTCGCGCCGCCGCGCGCCGACCGACATCCGCAGGCCGATCTCGCGCGTCCGCTGCTCGACCGACGCGAGCAAGATGTTCATGATCCCGACGCCGCCGACGACGACCGACACGGCCGCGGCGAGGATGAACGCCACGATCAGCCCGAACGAGATCGCGCGCGCCACGCGGATCACGGTCGTCATCGTCTTGACACGGAACACGGCGCCCGGGCGATGCCGGTCGCGCAGCGTCTGCTCCATTGTCTCGGCCGCCCGCGGGATCTCCGAGAACTCCCGTGCCTCCGCGAAGAGCGTGTCCACGCGCCGCGCCGGCGTGAAGAACCACGCGACGGTGATCGGGATGAAGATCGATCGCGGCGCCACCTCGCCCTGCCCCATCGTGTCGACCGGCTTCTCGAACTCCCCCACGACGAGGAAGTTCATACCGAGCGTGCGGAGCGTCTTTCCCTTCGGCGGCTCGTTGCCGAAGAGCTCCTCGTAGAGCGTCCGGCTGAGGACGCAGACCTTCGCGCGGCCCGCGATGTCGTCCTCGTCAAGGAAGCGCCCGGCGAGGATGCGGACGTTCTTGCGGATCTGCGGATAGTTCGGCGTCGTCCCGAGCACCGCCACGTTCACCGCACGGGAAAGGACGGACACCGTGCCCTGAAAATCGACGAGCGGTGTGACGCCCGTGTAGAGGTCGCGTCGCGCGGCCATCGCGGCGGTGTCGGCTTCGGTGATCTGGTCGTCGCCGGTGCGCAGGACGCCGGAGGTCACCGTGCCCTCGTACGATCCCCAGACGAGGTGCGATCCCACGCCCTCGATCTGCGCCATCACGAAGGCGCGGCCGGTCAGGCCGAGCGCCACGATGAGGATGATCGCCGCCGTCCCGACGACGAGGCCCACGAGCGTGAGGCCCATCTGGACGGGATGCGTCCGGAAACGATGCAGCGCCGTCTCGAGCGTCTCGCTCCGAAGCATCGGCCTTGGTGTCAGCGCGCCGCGACCCGGGCGCCGTCGGTCAGAGGCGTCACGCCGGGGATCAGCACCTTCTCGCCCGCCGACACGCCGCTTGCGATCTCGACTTCGTCGGGCGCGAGGAGTCCGATCGTCACGTCGCGGCGGCGGGCGCGCCCGCTCGACAGCGCCCACACGTAGCGGCGCTCGCCGTCGCGCTGGAGCGCCGCGCGCGGCACGACGAGCGCGCCCTTCTTCTCCGCCACGACGATGCGCACGTTGACCGACGCGTTGAGCGGCAGCTGGGCCGTCGGGTCGGCGATCTCCCCAAGCACCTCGGCCACCAGCCGCCCGCCGACGTCGCGCAGGCCCGGCGAGACCTGGACGACCTTGCCCGCCCACTCCCGATCCGGCAGCCCGTCGAACGTCACGACGAGGCGCTGGCCCGAAGCCAGACGCGGCAGATCCGGCTGGTCCACGCGAACGCGCAGGCGCAGGCGCTCCGGATCGGCCACGCTCGCGACGACCTGGCCCTCTTCGACGCTCTCGCCGACCTTGCGCGGAAGGTTGTACACGACGCCGTCGGCCGGCGCGCGGACGGTCAGCGCATCGGCGCGCTGCGAGAGCTCGCGCGAAGAAGCGCCGGCGAGCTCGATTCGCGAGCCCGCGAGCGACGCGAGCTTGACGCGCGCGGCACGCTCGCGCTGGTCGGCGGCGGCGGAGGCGGCCGCGTCCGCCTCGGCGGCCGCGCGCGTGATCGCGCCATCGGCGAGGAGCCGCTGGTCGCTCTCGACGACCTTCTTCCGGCGCGCCGCTTCGGCTCGGGCGTTTTCGAGCTCGCCTTCCGCCGCGACGCGCTCGCTCTCGAGCTCTGCAATCTGCGACTTCGCGTCCCGCGCGGAAGTCGAGAGCTTCGGGTTCTCGAGAACCACGAGCGCTTCGCCGCGGGTGACGCGCTGTCCCTCGCGTGCGGGAATCCCGGCGACCGTGGCGTGGTCCGGCGCGCGCAGCTCGCCGCCCGCCGGAGGCTCGAGCGTCCCGTCGGAGAGGATCGGCACGGAGAGATCCGCGCGCGACGCCGCGACCGCCGTCACCGCGACACCCTCGGGCCGCCGGAGCGCCGCCACGGCGGCGATGAGCAGAAGAATCAGGAAGAAGACGCCGATGGCGATGCGGATTCTCATGGCACAGCGCGAGCGACTAGAACGGCCACCACCGCGACGGCAGGTTCTTCGCGACGTCGTTGTAGAGGACGACCGTCAAGAGCGCCAGGATCATCAGGAATCCGACCTGGAGGATTCGCTCCTTGACCCGCAGCGAGAAATCCCGCCGCGCCGCCCCCTCCAGGGCGATCAGGAAGAGGTGGCCGCCGTCGAGCACCGGGATCGGGAGCAGGTTGAAGATGCCGAGCTGGAGCGAGATCGCCGCCATCAGCGAGACGAGCGGAATCGCCCCCGCGCGGGCGGCCTCGCCCGAGAACTTCGCGATGTCGAGCGGGCCGGACATGGACTTCACGCTGGCGCGCCCGCGGAAGAGCCGGCCGAGGAGGCCGAGCGTCGTCCGGAAGTCCGTGCGCACGCGGCGCCAGCCCTCGACGAACGCCTGGCCGAGCGGAAACTTCTCCGTGACCTCCTTGAGGTCCGCCGCGACCTGCACGCCGATCTTCCACGTGCCGTCCGGATCGCGGCGCGGCGTGACCGAGGCGACGCCTGGCTGCCCGTCACGGAGATAGCGCACCTCGAACGGTCCGGGAGAGGAGCGGTTCACCGCCTCCATCACCTTGCTCAGGATGTCGGTCTGGGAGCCGCGCACCTCGACGCCGCCGATCGACGTGATGACATCGCCGGCCCGCAGCCCCGCCCGCTCGGCCGGATCCGATCCGATCACCGTCACGATGCGCGGCTCGCTCGGCGCCGCAGGGTACACGCCGACTTCGCCGATGTCGTACTTGGTCACGGCGCGCGGCGTCACGGAAAGTGTCACGTTCTTCCCGCCGCGCTCGACGATGACCTCCAGCTTCTGTCGCGCGTTCATCGCGAAGAGGAACTCGGCGTCGCGCCAGCGCACGGTCGTGTCGCCGTCGATCGAGACGATGCGGTCGCCCGGGAGAAAGCCCGCCTCTTCCCCCGGCGACCCGGGCTGCACGACGCGGACGACCGGCGGCTGGAGCTCGTAGGCCGGCACGCGAGCGCCGAGGGCGAAAACCGCCGAGTGGAGCACCCAGGCGAGGAGCACGTTCATCACGGGTCCTGCGAGGAGGATGAGCGCGCGCTCCCACCGCCGTCCGACCGGCGGCGCCTCCTTCGACGTGCCCTCGGCGAGCGTGGACTCGTCGGGGCCGAGGCCCGTGACGCGCACGTAGCCGCCGAGCGGAATCGCGGAGACGCGGTAGTCCGTGCCTTTGACCTTCCGGCCGAACAGCCGCTTGCCGAACCCGATCGAGAAGACTTCGACCGGAAAACGGAACGCTTTGGCGACGGCGTAGTGACCGAACTCGTGGACGACCACGAGGACGGAGATGACGAGGATGAGCGCGAGCGTGTTTCCGAGGATGGTCAAGCGAGCTCCTTCGGAGGAATGTCAGCCGGCGACCCGGGCTCCCACAGGCGCCGCCGGGCTCCGGCGCACCAGGGCCTCGGCCTTCCGCCGAGCCTCCTGGTCGATCGCCTCGGCCTCGTCCACCGATCCGGGGGAGGGCACGGCCCCGACGGCCGCGCCGGTCTCCGCGACCACGGCAACGATGTCCGGGAAGGAAATCTTCCCCGTCAGGAAGGCGTCCACGGCGACCTCGTTGGCGGCGTTCAGGACCGCCGGCATGCCGCCGCCGGCCCGCATCGCCTCCCGCGCCAGCCCGACCGCCGGATACCGCCGCGGATCCACCTCGGCGAAGTCGAGGCGCGCGAGCGCCGCGACGTCGAGCCTCCCGAACGGCGTCGGGATGCGGTCCGGATACGTCAGCGCGTAGAGGATCGGGAACTTCATGTCGTTCTTCGAGAGCTGCGCGATGAGCGAGCCGTCCACGTACTCGACGAACGAGTGCACCGCCGACTGCGGATGAATCACGACGTCGATCCGATCGACGGGGAGATCGAAGAGGAAACTCGCCTCGATGATCTCGAGGCCCTTGTTCATCATCGTGGCGGAATCGATCGTGATCTTGGGCCCCATCTTCCAGGTCGGATGCGCGAGCGCGTCCGGCACCGTAATCTCACCGAAGGTCGAGAGCGGCCGCTCGCGGAACGGGCCGCCGGACGCCGTCAGCACGAGCCGCGCGACCTCCTCGTGGCCCCCGCAGCGCAGCGCCTGGTGGATCGCGCAGTGCTCCGAGTCCACCGGCACGATCTCCGCGCCGCTCGCCTTCGCGGTCCGCATCATGAGCTCGCCCGCCACCACGAGCGTCTCCTTGTTCGCGAGGGCGAGGCGCTTGCCGGCGACCGCCGCCGCATAAGCCGAGCGCAGCCCGAGCGCGCCGACGAGGCCGCCGACCACCGTGTCGGTCTTCGGGTGCGCGGCGACTTCCTCGAGTCCCTCCCGGCCGGCGACGATTCGGGGCGCGGCGCCGGCGGGAAGCAGCGCGCGCAGGCGTGCCGCGTCGGCGGCCGTCGCGACCGAGACGACCTCCGGCCGATGCCGGACGATCTGCTCCGCGAGGCGTTCCACCGAACGGCCGGCCGCGAGCGCCACGACCCGGAACCGGTCCGGCAGCGCCGCCGCCACGTCCAGGGCCGAGCAGCCGATCGAGCCGGTGGAGCCCAGCACCGCGAGGTTCTTCATGAGGAACGGTCAATTATATGGGCCGGCGACCCGGCCCGGCCGCCCCCGAGGCCCCTACGAGAGGGCCGCGAGGAGGATCGCGAGGGCGGGACCCGCGAAGAGGAGCGAGTCGATCCGGTCGTAGAAGCCGCCGTGCCCGGGCAGGAAGGCGCCCGAGTCCTTCACGCCGGCGCCGCGCTTCCAGAGCGACTCGACGAGATCGCCGATCTGTCCCGCGCTCGACGCGAGGGCGCCCGCGAGCGCGCCGCGGGCGGGCCCGAGCTCCGGCAGGACCTTCCAGGCGCCGGCCGCCGCGCCGACGAGCGTCGCGCCGATGAGACCGCCGACCGCCCCCTCCCAGGTCTTTTTCGGCGACACGACCGGCGCGAGCGGATGCCGGCCGAGCGCGCGGCCGCCGTAGTACGCGAAGGAATCGCAGCCCCAGACGATGAGGAAGAGAAAGAGCACCGCCTGCGGCGAGTGATTCCGCAGCGCGCAAAGCGCGGTCGCCGGCAGCGCGACGGCGAAGACGCCGTAGAAGGTCGAGCCGGCGCTGCCGAGCGCCGCGGCGGGATCGACTCCGGAGAAGAGCGGCGCGATCGAGGCGAGCGCGCCGATCGCGAGCGTCAACACGATGGCGACCGTCAGGCCGCGGCGGTCCGAAGCGCCCGCGACGCCCCAGAACGCCGACCATCCGAGCAGCACCGCGGCGCCGCCGCCGATGGCGACGCTCTTCGAAACGGGATGCCCGATGCGCTCGGCGAGACGCAGGAACTCGTACAGCGCCGCGAGCGTCACCGCGGCGACGAGGAGGTTGAAAGCGATCGGCGGCGCAAAGAAGAGGACCCCGAGGACGAGCGGGATCGCGATCCCCGCGGCGAGCTCCCGCTGAAGCGCCAACCCGACGATTCCCTCGCCGCCGCGCCTAGCGCCCGGCGCTCTCCGCCCGGTCCGCCTCGCCTTCCTCGCTCGCGCGTCCCTCGGCGATCACGCCGCCGTAGCGCCGCTCCCGCTTCTGGAAGTCGAGGATCGCCTCGAAGAGGTGCCGCTTGCGGAAGTCGGGCCAGTAGGTCGGCGTCACCCAGATCTCGCTGTACGCGATCTGCCAGAGGAGGAAGTTCGACACGCGCATCTCGCCGCTCGTGCGGATCAGGAGGTCCGGGTCCGGCAGGCCGGCGGTGCCGAGGCGCGATCCGAGCGTCTCCTCGTCGATCTGCTCGGGCGTGAGCCGGCCGGCCACGACGTCGTTCGCGAGCGAGCGGCACGCGTCCACGATCTCCGTGCGGCCGCCGTAGTTGAGCGCGATGTGGAACGTCATTCCGCGGCACGACGACGTCGCCGCGAGCGCCTTCGAGAGCTCCTTCTGCACCGAGGCGTCGAGCTCGTTCATGCGCCCGACGACCCGGAAGCGGATGTCGTTCTTGAGGAGGTTCGAGAGCTCGCGGTTCAGGTATTCCTTGAGGAGCGACATGAGGGTCACGATCTCGAACCGCGGCCGCTTCCAGTTCTCGACGGAGAATGCGTAGAGGGTCAGGGCCTCGAGCTCGAGGCGCGCGCACGTCTCGACGGTCTCGCGGACCGACGCGATGCCCGCGCGATGCCCCTCGACGCGCGGCGAGCCGCGCTGCTTGGCCCAGCGGCCGTTGCCGTCCATGATGATGGCGATGTGCCGCGGCAGGCGCGTCAGGTCGATCTCGTCGAGGAGAGGGCGCTCGGGCGAGCCCGCCGGCGCCAGCCTCTCTTTGTCGATCACGCGATCAGTGTAACCCGCCGGGACCGGCGGACCGTCCGTGCGGGCCCGTCAATGCAGGTAGCCCAGCGCGCGCAGCTTCTTGCGCTGCTCCTCCGCCTCGGCGGCCGACCGGACCCGGGCGGCGCCCTCCGCGCGCCACAGGAAGATGCCGGCGCAGCCCGGCGGCGCCTCGAGCCGCGGCACGCCCGTCGGAATCGCGGCGATCGGAACGGTCTCGCTCGACCCGGCGGCGATCGTCCGCGGCCGCGCGCCGTCGAGCACGATCGCCGCGCATCCGCCGGGAGCCGCGTCGAGCCGGATCCGCAGGGAGCCCTCGCCGGCGCCCGCGCGCGCGCCTGCGTCCGTAAAGAGGAAGCCGTCCACGCCGTCGGAGGGATCGATGCGCGCCGAGAGCGCCGCGCCTGCCGCCGTCCGATTCCAGTCGAAGCGGTCGTCTTCCTCGAGCGCGAACGGCTCGGCCGCCGCCGCGTGAGGAAAGCCGTCGATGCGGATCGCGACGGGGCCGCCTCCGGTCACGCGCAGCTCGAGGCCGCGGCGCGTGTGTGCCATCGCGCGCTCGATCGCGCGCCAGTCGTCGGCGAACGTCGTGGCGTCGACCGGCCGCCGGCGCGTCTGCCCGGGATCCGCCGCGAGATCGAAGCGCGCCAGCCCGGGCAGGATCTCGGGCAGACGTTTCGCGAGCCGATAGCCGGGGAAGTCGGCGGCGGGATCGGGGATTCCGCGCGTGCCGAGCCGGTCGAAGAAGAGGAGCGCGCTCGCCGGCCGCAGGACGGCGGCCCGGGGAGCGCCGCCGGTGAGCATCGTCACCGGCGGCAGCGACGCGCGATTCCAGGACGCCGCGTCCAGGAGACTCGCGCCGTCGGCACCGCGCTCGCCGGCCGGCCGCGCGATGCCGAGAAGCGCCTCGAGTGTGGGCCGCACGTCGAGGAGCGAAACGAGGGAGGTCGCCGGAATCGCCGGCAGCGCGCGTCCTCCGCCCGGCCGGATCGCGAGCGGCACGCGCAGCGTCTCCTCGAAAAGCGCCGGCCCGTGCTTCCAGCCGCCATGCTCGCCGAATTCCTCGCCGTGATCGGACGTGAACACGAGCGTCCAGCGCTCGCGCTCGTCGGCGGGCTGCGCGTCCCACAGCTTCCCCACCTCGGCGTCGGCGAGCCGGACCTCGTCGTGGTACAGGGCGATGAGATGCCGCACGTCGGCGGGCGACGGAGGCGGCGGATCGCCGAGCTGCAGCCGGTTCACCTCGTCGCCGACGATCGGCCCCGCGTAGCCCGGATCGAACGGCGTCTTGCCGCGCGGCCGGTCGGACGGCATGTAGGGATCGTGCGGATCCATCAGATGAATCCAGACGAAGAACGGCTCTCCCCGGTGTGTCGCGAGCCAGCCCGGAACGCGCCGCATCGTCTCGCCGGCCGGCAGCGTGATCGACGCGCCCTCGTATGGCGTCGTGAAGAAAGCGTCGAACCCGGACGCGAAACCGTTCTCGCGGCGAAGCGTCGGGTTCGCGACGAACGCCGCCGTGGACCATCCGGCGCGGCGGAAGTCGCCGGCCATCGTCGGAACGTCCGCGGCGATGCCGAGCGGAGACCCGTCGGAATCCTCGAGAACGGCCGGGACGCGCCCGGTCAGGAGCGACGCCATCGACGGGATCGTCCAGGACGCCGCGGCGTAGGCATGCGGCGCCTTCCAGGCGTGCGCGAGGATCGCATCGAGGTGCGGCGTCGAGGGATCCGAGCATCCGCCGAAGCCGACCGCGTCGTGCCGCGTCGTGTCGAAGACGAGGAGGACGGCGGCCGGGGCGGCCGCCTCGGGACGCACGAGACGGACGTCCGAGAGAAAGAGCGGCCCATCGGGCTGGACGCGGATTCGGAGGCGGTCCGCCGCGCCGCTCCGAGAACGGAACGTCCTCGCTCCAGACGGCCGCAGTCGGAGTCTCGGACGCTCTCCGCGCGAGCCGGGCGACCGGCGCGGGCGACTCGCCGGAGATTCGCTCGACGACGAGCGCGACGTCGCCGCGCGCGCCGGGAGCCGCCCAGTCGAGCCGCAGGCGGCCGCCGCCGCCCGGCGGCACGTCCCACGTGAACGCGCCGCCGGCGGGCAGCAGGAATCCGGAGCGCGCGATCCCGTCGGCGTCCACGATCGCACCGGCCGGCGCGGCGCCGGACGGCGGACGAAGGGGCGCGGAAGCGCGGCGCGGCTCGGCGCGGCAGGCGGCGAGAAAGACGAGCAGGACGCCGAGGCGTTTCTTCAAGCCGGGTCCCCGTAGCTCACGCGCACGAGCGTCAGCCCGCGCGCCGGCGCCTTGGGGGCGAGGCCTCGGCGGTCTCCCGTCCGGAGCAGATCCGCGACGCGCTCGACGGGCGCCTTGCCCCGCCCGACGTCCGCGAGCAGGCCGCAGATCGAGCGCGCCATCCCGCGCAGGAAAGCTTCGCCTCGCAGGAGGGCGCGGATCTCCGGTCCCTCCTCCTCGATCCGCACGAAGTGCAGCTCGCGCACCGTCGGCTCGCCCTTCGGCAGGCGCACGCCGAACACGGCGAAATCGCGCTTTCCGGGCAGGTCCTTCGCCGCCACGCGCATGCGCGCGACCTCGGCGCGCGGGGAGATCGGCGCGACGAACGGCGCGTCGCGCGGAGCGATCACCGGCGCGCGGCTCCAGCGATACAGGTACTCCTTCCAGGCCGCGTCGCGGCGCGCATGAAACTCGGGCGCCGCGAAATCGACCGCGAGCAGGCGCGCGTCCTCCGGCAGGAGCGCGTTGACCGCGTCGCGGACTCTCTCCGGGGCGCGCTCGCGCGTCAGATCGAAGTGGACGACCTGTCCGTCGGCGTGCACGCCGGCGTCCGTTCGTCCCGCCGCGTGCGCGCTCACGGGAGAGCCGTCGAAGGACAAAAGCGCCTTCTCGAGAACCGCCTGCACCGTGCGCGGCGCGTTCGCCTGCCGCTGCCAGCCGTGGAAGCGGGTCCCGACGTAGGCGAGGACCGCGCGATATCTCATGCCGGCGCCCTCCGGAAGAGCGTCACCGCGAGGAGCGCCGCGAAGGGCACGTACTCGGCGGCGAGCAGCGCCGGCGGCGCGACGCCCGGCATCGGATACAGGATCCCGTACGCGAGCGGAACGGCCAGAGACAGCCAGAGGAAGGCCGGCTCGCGTTTCCACGCGGCGAACGGCAGGACCCAGAGCACGTACCAGGGATGCAGCGTCGGCGCGAAGAGGAGGAGCGCGCCGAGCGAGGCGAAGACGGCGTTCGCGGTGTCCCGCACGCGCCACGCGATCGCCGCGAGGACGGCCGCGAGCGCGAGGCCGAGGAGGGCGCGGGCGAAGAAGCCGTCGTAGAAGTACGGGAAGACGCGCGCCGTCCAGGCCGGATGGCCGTGCCGGGCCTTCCATTCGAGAAACTCCGCCTTCGCGCGCGCCGGCAGGTCGGCCGCGCGAACGAGCGCGGCGGCGCCCGGATAGAGCACCGAGTTGAACTCCCAGCGCGTCGCGTACGCGCCCAGGGACCCGGCCGGCGAGACGCCGCCGCGGCTCCATGCCGCCCAGATCGCCGCCGCCGCCAGGGCCGCCGCCACGGCCCATCGCGTGCCGCCCCGCCGCACGACCGGCAGGACGGCGCCGAGCGAGACGTACTTGGTCAGGACCGAAAGCGCGAACGCGAGGCCCGAGAGCACGGGCCGCCGCGCGGCGAGGAGGAGGAGCGAGGCGAGGAGCAGGGCGACGCCCAGCGAATCGACGTGTCCCTGTCCCGCGATCTCGAGGACCGGGAGCGGATGGAACGCGTAGAGCGCCGCGCCGAATCCGGCGCCCAGTCGCAGGAGCAGCCACACGATGGCGACGTCCGCCGCCGCGAAGAGCGCCTTGAGCGCGACCGGGCGGCGCCCGCCGCCGCTGCCGAGGGCGAAGGCCGTCTGCGCCACCGGCGGGTAGATCGTGGGGAGGTCGCGGTGCGGCAGGCGCGCGCTCTCCTCCGGCGCGAGCCGCGCGACGGCGGGATCGTCCGGCGCATGGGCGTACGGCGAGATCCCGGCCGCCGCGACCCGCGCGTCCCAGAGGTATCGGCGCTGGTCGTCGGAGAGATCCGGAGAGCGCACGAGAAGCGTCGCGCGGAAGAGGGCCGCCGCGAGGATCAGGAAGGCCGGCCGCGATCCGGATAAGATCGAGCCCGCGAGGAGCGAGACGATCCCCGCGGCGGCGCCGAGCGCCAGATACGCCGGCAGCCGTGTGCGTGCGTCCGGCAAGGCGGCGAGCGCGAGATAGGCTGCCTCCGCCGCGGCGAGCAGTACCCAACGCGTCGAGCGACGCGCGGAGAATCGAGCGGGATGACCAGCCACTTCGGGGAAATCGCGACGCTCAGCCTCTACTACGGGATCCTCGGCCTTCTCGCCGCCTACGGGGCGCATCGCTTGCTGATCGTCTCCCTCTATTACCGCCACCGCGGGGCGGCGCCCCGTCCCGCGGGCGCGCTCGATCCCCTCCCCCGCGTCTCGGTCCAGCTCCCGATCTTCAACGAAGTCTACGTCGTGGAGCGCCTGATCGCCGCCGCGGCCGCGCTCGACTATCCGAAGGACCGCCTCGAGATTCAGATCCTCGACGACTCGACCGACGAGACGCGCGCGATCGCCCGGGAGGCCGCCCGGCGGCTCGCGGCGCTCGGCCACGACGTCGCCTATCGGCCGCGAACGCGGCGCGACGGCTTCAAGGCCGGCGCGCTGCAGGCCGGCCTCGAGAGCGCGCGCGGGGAGTTCCTCGCGATCTTCGACGCCGACTTCGTCCCGGCGCCGGACTTCCTCCGGCGCGCGATGCCGCACTTCGCCGACCCCGGCGTCGGGCTCGTGCAGGCGCGCTGGGACCATCTGAATCGCGACTACTCGCTGCTCACGCGGATCCAGTCGATCCTGCTCGACGGCCACTTCGTCATCGAGCACACGGCGCGCCATCGCTCGGGACGCTTCTTCAACTTCAACGGCACGGCCGGCGTCTGGCGGCGCCGCTGCGTCGAGGAGGCGGGCGGCTGGCAGGCCGACACGCTGACCGAGGACCTCGACGCCTCGTATCGCGCGCAGCTCGCGGGCTGGCGATTCGTCTATCTCCCCGACCTCGCGGTGCCGGGCGAGCTGCCGGTCGACTTGAACGGCTTCAAGACGCAGCAGCATCGATGGACGAAGGGCTCGATCCAGACGGGACGCAAGCTCCTGCCTGCGATCCTGCGCAGCCGCCATCCGTGGCGGGTCAAGGCCGAGGCCTTCGTCCACCTGACGGGAAACTTCTCCCACGTGCTCGTGGTGCTCCTCGCGCTGCTCCTCGTGCCGGCGATCCTCATCCGTGAGCGGATCGGCTGGCAGCGGCTCATCGCGCTCGACTTTCCTCTCTTCTTCGGAGCGACGTTCTCGTTCGCGGCGTTCTACGTCTCCTCGCAGCGCGAGATCGGGCGCGGCTGGAAGCGGACGCTGTCCGCCATGCCCTTCCTCATGTCGCTCGGGATCGGGCTGTCGCTCAACAACGCGCGCGCCGTGCTCGAGGGCCTCTTCTCGTCGGCGGGCGACTTCGCGCGGACGCCGAAGTACCGCATCGAGGGGCCCGAGGGCCGGTGGCGCGACAAGAAGTACCGGGCGCGCCGGGACGCCTTCGTGGCCGCCGAGGCGTTGCTCGCCGCCTGGTTCCTCTTCGCGACGGTCTTCGCGATGAAGGAAAACTACTGGACGGCGCTCCCGTTCCTGCTGATCTTCCTGAACGGCTTCGCCTACACCGCCGGGCTGTCTCTCTGGTCGCGCGCGCGCCCGCCCGCGAGTCCGTAGGATCGCCTCCATGGAACCCGTCGTCCGCGTTACCGAGATCTTCCGGTCGCTGCAGGGCGAGTCGACGCGCGCCGGTTTTCCGTGCGCGTTCATTCGCCTGACCGGATGCGCGCTGCGGTGCGTCTGGTGCGATTCGGCCTACGCCTTCCACGGCGGCGCGGACCTGCCGGTTTCCGAGGCGGCGCGCCGCGTCGCGGCGCTCGAGACGGACCTCGTCGAGGTCACGGGCGGCGAGCCGCTCGAGCAGGAGGGCGTCTATCCGCTGATGGACGCGTTCCTGACGCAGGGGAAGACGGTCCTGCTCGAAACCGGCGGCCACGTGCCACTCGACCGCGTCGATCCGCGCGTCATCAAGATCGTGGACGTCAAGGCGCCGGGCAGCGGCATGGAGTCGGCCAACCTGCCCGAGAACCTGGAGCGCCTCGGGCCGCGCGACGAGCTCAAGTTCGTCCTGGCCGGGCGGCCGGACTTCGACTGGTCGCTCGATCTCGTCCGGCGAAAGGATCTGGACCGGCGCCACGTCGTGACCTTCTCGCCGGTCTGGGAGACGCTCGCCGCGCGCGAGCTCGCCGACTGGATCCGCGACAGCGGCCGCAGCATCCGCCTGGGGCTCCAGCTCCACAAGCTCCTCTGGGGCGACGTTCCGGGACGATGAGCGCGTCCCCGCCCGCCGTCGTCCTCCTCTCGGGCGGGCTCGACTCCGCAACGTGCCTGCTCGTCGCGCGCTCGGAAGGCTTCGCGGTCCACGCGCTCTCGTTCGACTACGGGCAGCGGCATCGCGTCGAGCTCGAGAGAGCGCGCGCGCTCGCCGACCGCTACGGCGCCGCGGAGCATCGCGTCCTCCGGCTTGATCTTCCCGACCGCGGCGGCTCCGCGCTCACCGATCCGTCGGCCGAGATCCCCAAGGACGCGCTCGGGCGCGAGCCGATCCCCTCCACCTACGTCCCCGCGCGCAACACGCTCTTCCTCGCCCACGCGCTCGCGTGGGCCGAGCCGCTCGGCGCGCGGGACATCTTTCTCGGCGCGAACGCGCTCGACTACTCCGGCTACCCGGACTGCCGGCCCGAGTTTCTCGAGGCGTTCGAGAAGATGGCGAATCTGGCGACGAAGGCCGGCATCGAGGGGAAGTCGGCATTCCGGATCCGCGCGCCGCTGCTGCGTTTGACGAAGAAAGAGATCGTGCACCTCGCGCAGACGCTCGGCCTCGACTTCTCCCTCACGTCTTCCTGCTACGACCCGGAGCCCGGCGGGAGACCCTGCGGCCGATGCGACTCGTGCCTGCTGAGGGCTCGGGGCTTCCGGGAAGCAGGAGTTTCCGATCCACAAAATCTTCACTAAGACACTCATATTCAATACTTACTAAAGTTGACAGTAAAACACTAAGATGTTATCGTTCCGGCTCCTTGGCGGTATGTCCCGCCGGCGGGGAGGAACGGAATGAGGTTCGACCAGCTCACGATCAAGGCCCAGGAAGCGGTTCAGGAGGCGCAGAGGGACGCTCGGGCTCGCGGCAACGCGGAGCTCACGCCCGACCACCTCCTGCTCGCCCTCCTCCGCCAGGGCGAGGGCGTCGTGGTCCCGATCCTCCAGAAGCTCGGGGCCAACGCGGAGGGGCTCGCCTCCGAGCTCGAGGACGAGCTCGACCGCCGGCCCAAGGTCTCGGGAGCCTCGGCCGACGCGGCGCCTTCGCGCGAGCTCACGAAGGTCCTCGACCGCGCCTTCGAGATCGCGCACGAGTTCGGCGACGAGTACGTCTCGACCGAGCACCTCCTGATGGCGCTCGCCGAGCCGGCTGCCGGCGACGCCGCGCGCCGACTCGCGGCCAAGGGGATCGAGAAGAACGCGCTCCTGAAGGCGCTCAAAGAGGTCCGCGGCACGACGCGGATCACCGATCCGAATCCCGAGGACAAGTACCAGGCCTTGAAGCGCTATACGCGCGACCTCACGGACCTCGCGCGGCGCGGCAAGATCGACCCCGTCGTTGGACGCGACGAGGAGATCCGGCGCGTCATTCAGGTTCTCTCGCGGCGGACGAAGAACAACCCCGTCCTCATCGGCGAGCCCGGCGTCGGCAAGACGGCCATCGTCGAGGGTCTGGCGCGGCGCATCCACATGGGCGACGTGCCCGAGGGTCTCAAGAACAAGCGCGTCGTGGCGCTCGACCTCGGCGCCATGATCGCCGGCGCCAAGTACCGCGGCGAGTTCGAGGACCGCCTGAAGGCCGTCCTGAAGGAGATCGAGGACGCGCAGGGCACGGTCGTCCTCTTCATCGACGAGCTCCACACGCTCGTCGGCGCCGGGGCGTCCGAAGGCTCGATGGACGCCTCGAACATGCTCAAGCCCGCGCTCGCCCGCGGGGAGCTGCGCGCGATCGGCGCGACCACGCTTTCCGAGTACCAGAAGTACATCGAGAAGGACGCCGCGCTCGAGCGGCGCTTTCAGCCCGTCTACGTCGACGAGCCGTCGGTGGACGACACGATCGCGATCCTGCGGGGCCTGCAGGAGCGCTACGAGATCCACCACGGCGTGCGCATCACGGATGCGGCGCTCGTGGCGGCCGCGCGGCTCTCGGCGCCGCTACATCACCGACCGTTTCCTGCCGGACAAGGCGATCGACCTCGTGGACGAGGCCGCCGCGCGCCTGCGCACGCAGATCGATTCGGTCCCGGCCGAGATCGACGAAGTGGACCGGCGCATCGTCTCGCTCGACATCGAGAAGCGCGCGCTCACCAAGGAGAAGACCAAGGAGGCGCGCGCGCGCCTCGAAGAGATCGAGAAGCAGCTCTCCGAGGAGCGGGAGACGGCCAGCCGCCTGCGCGCCAAGTGGTCCGCCGAGAAGGAGGTCATCCAGAAGCTCGGGCAGATCAAGGAGGCCATCGAGAAGGTCCGGCAGGAGGCCGTCGAATACGAGCGGCAGGGAAACCTGCAGCGCGTGGCCGAGCTGCGCTACGGGCGGCTGCCCGAGCTCGAGAAGGAGCTCGCCGCGCAGAACGCGCGTCTGGCCGATCTCCAGAAGGGCGGCCATCCGATGCTCCGCGAGGAAGTCGGCGAGGAGGACATCGCCGCCGTCGTCGCGCGCTGGACCGGCATTCCGGTCACGAAGCTGATCGAGGCCGAGTCGCAGAAGCTGCTCGAGATGGAGAATCGCCTCGGGGACCGCGTCATCGGGCAGAAGGAGGCCGTCGAGGCCGTGGCCGAGGCCGTCCGCCGCGCGCGCGCCGGCCTCTCCGATCCGCGCCGTCCCATCGGATCGTTCATCTTCGTCGGGCCGACCGGCGTCGGGAAGACCGAGCTCGCCAAGGCGCTCGCCGAGTTCCTCTTCGACGACGAGCACGCGATCGTGCGCGTCGACATGTCCGAGTACATGGAGAAGCACTCGGTCGCGCGGCTCATCGGCGCCCCGCCCGGATACGTCGGCTACGAGGAGGGCGGGCGGCTGACCGAGGCCGTGCGGCGGCGGCCCTATTCCGTCGTCCTCTTCGACGAGATCGAGAAGGCGCACCCGGACGTCTTCAACGTCCTCCTGCAGGTGCTCGACGACGGGCGCCTGACGGACGGCAAGGGTCGCGTCGTCTCGTTCAAGAACACCGTCATCATCATGACGTCCAACCTCGGATCGCAGTGGATCGCCGAGGCGGGCGGCATGAGCGAGACGGAGCTCCAGTCGAAGATCGAGGAGGAGCTGCGCCGCCACTTCCGGCCCGAGTTCTTCAACCGCATCGACGACGTCATCGTCTTCCACCGGCTGACCCGCGAGGAGATCGAGAAGATCGTCGAGATCCAGCTGAAGTCCCTCGCGAAGACGGTGGCCGACCGCGGCATCACCCTCGACTGGAGCCCGAAGGCGCTGAAGTTTCTCGCCGGGCGCGGCTACGACCCGACGTTCGGCGCGCGGCCCTTGAAGAGGCTGATCCAGAAGTCGGTCTCCGACGCGCTGGCTTCCCGGATTCTCAGGAACGAGCTGTCCGACGGCGACGAGGCGTACCTGGACGTCGCCAAGGACGGCGAATCGCTGGTGGTGGAGAAAGTCGCTTAAACGTCCGAACCGTCGGTTCGGCTTTCATGGAGGTGTCTCATGGTTGAGCTGGTTTCCTGGGATCCGTATCGCGAGTTTCGCAATCTGGCGCGCCGCTTCGATCAGGCGTTTACTCCCTCGACCGCCCGCCGGGACGAGGAGATGAGCCTCGGTTCCTGGCTGCCGCCCGTCGACATCGCCGAAGACAAGGACCGCATCGTCCTGACGGCCGAGCTTCCGGGCTTTCGCCAGGACCAGATCGAGGTCCAGATGGAGAACGGCGTTCTGACGCTCCGCGGCGAGCGCCGCTTCGACGGCGAGAGCAACGGCAAGAACTACCACCGCGTCGAGCGCTCCTACGGGCAGTTCGTCCGCTCGTTCACGCTGCCCAACAACGTGGACCGCGAGCGCATCCAGGCGAGCTTCTCCGACGGCCTGCTCGAAATCGCGCTGCCCAAGCGCGAGGACGCCAAGCCCCGGCAGATCAAGATCGCGTCGTCCGAGGAGAAGAAGACGGTGGACGTCCAGGCGCGCTGACCGCGTCTCCCTTTGTTTCTCGAGCCCCGCTCCGGCGGGGCTTTTTTCTTCTCCCTCTCCCCCGCGGGGAGAGGGTCGGGGTGAGGGGGGTCCCGAAATGCCCCTTTCTGTCGTAAGGTTCTCCGTCGCGTGAGAAAAGCCGCACTGCTCTCTGTTCGCCGCCGCGCTGCCTCTGACGGCCGCTCCCCTGCCGTCCCGCCGCAGCGACATCGTCGAGGTCGTCGAGAAGGTCTCCCCCGCCGTCGTCAACATCGCCGCGCAGCAGACCGTGCGCCGCCAGCGGTCCCTCTTCGACGAGTTCTTCTTCGGACAGGATTCCCGGCCGGCCAAGTCGCTCGGCTCGGGAATCATCATCGACCCCAAGGGCATCATCCTCACGAATGACCACGTGATCTCCGGCGCGTCGAAGATCATCGCGACGACGAAGGACGGCAAGGAGCTCGACTGCGACGTCGTGGGATCCGACGCGGACAACGACCTCGCGGTCTTGAAGGCGCGCGGCGCCGTGTCGAACCTGCCGACGATCAGACTCGGCTCGTCGTCGGACCTCCTGATCGGCGAGACGGTCGTCGCGATCGGAAATCCCGTTCGGCCTCTCGAACACGGTCACGGCGGGCGTGCTGTCGGCGCTGGGCCGCAGTGTCCCGGGCGAGAACCAGCGCGTCTACAGCGACTTTCTGCAGATCGACGCGCCGATCAATCCGGGCAACTCCGGCGGCCCGGTCGTCAACATTCAGGGCGACATGATCGGCGTGGCGACCGCGATCATCGGCGGCGCGCAGGGCATCGGGTTCGCCATCCCCGCGGACCGCGCGCGCCGCATCGTGGACGACCTGCTGCGCTTCGGAAAGGTGCAGCCCGTCTGGATCGGTATCCACGGGCGCACGATCTCCGGCCGCGACGAAGACCGCCCGCGCGGCTACCGCGTGCGCAGCGTCGAGCCCGGCTCCCCCGCCGATCGCGCCGGCATCAAGGCCGGCGACCAGGTCGTCTCGATCGACGAGAAACCGGTCGACTCCGAGGAAGCCTTCGAGACGGCGCTCTCGACGCGCGGCCCCGGCAAGCCGATGAAGATCGTGTTGAAGAGCTCCGCCGGCCCGCAGCGCACGGTGACCGTCTCGGGGCAGGCGCCGCCGGCCGACTACGGCGTGCGGCTGCTCCGCGAGGAGATCGGGGTGACGCTGCGCGAGTCGCGCGACGGTCTGCGGCTCGCGACGGTCGAGTCGGGCGGCGCCGCGGCGCGGGCCGGCCTCGAGAGAGGCGACGCGATCGTCGCGTTGAACGGCACCGAGGTCAATTCGATCGCCGACGTCAACAAGGTCCTGGCCCGCGACCACAGCCGCACGACCCTCTGGATGGTCGTGGGCCGCGGCGCGTGGCAGTACACGCTGACGTTCCCGCTGAACTGACCGTCGCTTCGGCTTGCTCGGGATCCTGGCGCCCGCGCTCGCTCACGGCATAACGCGCCTGTAGGCAATCGACGCGCCGCCGCCACCGGCGGCCGACTCGGCCAAAGGGCCTCGATCGTCCGCCTGGATCCCTCGCTTCGCCTTCGCTCCCGCGGCGCGAGGCTCCTCCCTCGATTACCTCGGGAGACTCCTCGCGCCGCGAGCCATTGAACGAGTCCGGCTGAAACAGCCGCTCGCAGCGCGACAAAGCTTCGCGAAGTTTACCGAGCAAAGCGACTCGCGCTGCGGGAGCCGGAGCGAGCGAGAGAATCAGGCGAGCGGTCGAGCCCCTTTGGGCGAGCCGCGAGCCGATGCGCGGGCGGCGTCCGAATTCCGAACCGTCCCGTCCGATGCGCACGGATCGGAGGCGCCGCCGCGCAGATCCCCGAGCAAGCGAAGGCGACGGTTCAGCGGCTCTTGATGAAGGTGCCGTCGGCGAGCTCGGCCATCGCCTGGCGCAGTTCCGCCCGGGTGTTCATGACGATGGGGCCCTGCCAGGCGACCGGCTCCTCGAGCGGCCGTCCCGAGACGAGGAGGAAGCGGATCCCCTCGTCGCCCGCCTGAACCGTCACCTCGTCGCCGCGGTCGAAGAGAACGAGAGAGCGGTTTTCGACCGCGTCCGGCACGACGTTCTCGAGCTCGTTGCGCACCGCCTGCGGCGCGGAGGCGTCGCGGAAGGATCCGGATCCGTCGAACACGTAGGCGAACGCGTGGTGCGCGCGGTCGACCGGAATCCGCTTGCGCTGGCCGGCCGGCACGGAGATGTCGAGATAACGCGGGTCCGTCGCGACGCCCTCGACGGGGCCGCGCTTGCCCCAGAACTCTCCGCAGATGATCCGCGCCGTCGTGCCGTCGTCGTCCACGGCCTCGGGGATGTCGGCCGCGGCGATGTCCTGGTAGCGCGGCGTCGTCATCTTGAGCGAAGACGGCAGGTTCGCCCACAGCTGGAATCCGTGCATGCGGCCGCGCGGGTCGCCCTGCGGCATCTCCTGATGCAGGATGCCGCTGCCCGCCGTCATCCACTGCACGTCGCCGGAGCCGAGCTTCCCGCGGTTGCCGAGGCTGTCGCCGTGCGCGACCGTGCCCGCGAGCACGTACGTGATCGTCTCGATGCCGCGGTGCGGGTGCCAGGGAAAGCCCGCCAGGTAGTCGGCGGGGTTCTCGTTGCGAAAGTCGTCGAGGAGCAGGAACGGATCGAACTCCTCGGTGTTTCCGAAGCCGAACGCGCGCCGCAGCTTGACGCCGGCGCCCTCGATCGTCGGCTGCGACGTGCGGACGGTCTTGACGGGTCTCAACGACATGGGGTCGGTCTCCTCGGACCTCATATACGCGGATTTCCGCGACCGCGATTCTTCACGCCTCCGCGCGGGGCCGCAGGCGCAGCTCCGACACGACGATCCCCGCGAGCACGAGCGCGGCGCCCGCCACGCCCCGGCGGCCCGGCCGCTCACCGAGGAGCCAGGCCGCCAGGAGCGCCGCCACGACGGGCTCGAGCGCGAGCAGGATCATCGCCGTGGATCGCCGACATCCTCCCCTGCGCCCACGTCCATCCCAGGAACGCCAGGAAGGTGCAGAAGAAGCCGAGATAGAGCACGCTCCCCGGGAAGGGGCCGCGCCAGTCGACCGGCCGCGACTCGAGAGCCGCGGCGACGGTGCCGGAGAAGAGCGGCGAGCGCACCAGGAGCGAGAGCGCCCCCGCCCCGAGGGCGGCGATGGACAGCTGTGCTCCGGTCAGCCAGAGCGCGTCGTGGCGGGAACCACGCTCCGCGAGCTCGACCGTGTAGACCGCGAGGACCACGGCGCTCGCCGCGACGAGCAGGTCACCCCGCTGGAACGAAGCGCCGCGCCCCGGGAAGGTCAGGAGCAGGAATCCGACCGAGGCGAGCGCGATCCCGATCCCGTTGCCGATCGTGGGCATCCGGCGCGTGCGCGCCACCGCAACGAACGGCGTCACGACGATCGCGAGACCCGTCAGGAAGCCCGCGTTCGTCGCGGTCGTGCCGGCCTGCCCGGAGACCTGGAGCGACATCTCGAGGGCGAGGAGCCCGCCGAGAATCCATCCGTCCCGCCCGAGGGCCGCGGGTCGCGCCCTCCTCCAGAGCAGCGGCGCGAGGAGCGCCGCCCCGAGCGCGAAGCGGCAGAAGAGAAGGTAGAACGGCGGCGCGGTGTCGAGGGCGTGTCGGACGACGACGAACGAGGAGCCCCAGACGATCGTCACGACGAGGAGCACCGCGTCCGCTCGAAAGACGTTCGCGTTCTTTTCGCTCGAAATGGAATTCATGGCGCGGCTTGGCGGTCGGGGTGCCCTAGGCTAGCATCGGCGCCTTGAACGATCCGGGGGCCTCCTCTCCGCGCGTTCGATTCGCTCCGTCGCCGACCGGCTCGCTGCACGTCGGCAGCGTCCGAACGGCACTCGACAACCTCCTCTTCGCGCGCCGTGAGAAAGGCACGTTCATCCTTCGGATCGAGGACACCGACGTCGAGCGGTCGAGCGAGGAACTGTCGGCGCAGATCCTCTCCGCCATGGAGTGGATGGGCCTCGACTGGGACGAGGGGCCGTACTACCAGTCGCGCCGCTACGACCTCTACCGCGCGGCCGCCGAGAAGCTCCTCGCGGAAGGGAAGGCCTATCGGGCCTTCGAGACGCCCGATGAGCTCGACGTCGAGCGCAAGAAGGCGGAGGCGCAGGGCCGCGCCTACCGGTACTCCGGCGCCGGGCGGGACATCCCTCCGGACGAGAGCGACCGCCGCGCGCGCGCCGGCGAGCGCCATGTCGTGCGCCTCAAGATGCCGGCGGAGACGATCGTCGTCCACGACCTCATTCGCGGGCCCGTCGAGTTCCCCGCGGACGCGCTCGACGACTTCGTGCTCGTGCGCTCCGACGGCCACCCGCTCTACCACTTCAGCGTCTGCGTGGACGACACCGAGATGAAGATCACGCACGTCATCCGGGGCGACGACCACCTCGCGAACACTCCCAAGCACGTGGCGCTCTTCCGCGCGCTCGGCGCACCCGTCCCGCAGTTCGCGCACCTCGGGATGATCCTCGGAACGGACCGCAAGAAGCTCTCGAAGCGGCACGGCGCGGCGTCGGTCGAAGAGTGGCGCGACGTGGGCGTCCTGCCCGAGGCGCTCTTCAACTACCTCGCGCTTCTCGGCTGGGCCCCGGGCGGCGACCGCGAGATCCTGTCGCGCGAGGAGATGGAGAAGGAGTTCTCGCTCGACCACGTGGGCGCCTCGCCCTCGGTCTTCGATCCGGAGAAGCTTCTCTGGATGAACGCCCAGTACATCGCGCGGATGCCGGGCGAGGAGCTCCTCGCGCGCGCGGCCGCGGCGGCCGCCGCGCCGCAGGACATGCCGCCGCGGGATATCGCGCTGCCCGCGATCGAGCTGCATCGCCCCCGGGTGCGAACGACGATCGAGCTCGCGCGGGCGCTCGGCGCCTACGCGCGCGACCCCGAGCAGTACGACGCGGACGGCCTCCGCAAGCAGGTCCGGCCCGAGACGCCCGCGCAGCTCGAGAAGCTCGTCGCGCGCTTCGAGGCACAGGCCGACTGGTCGGCGGGCGCGCTCGAGGCGGCGCTGCGCGAGACGGCGGAATCGCTCGGCGTCGCGGCCGGCAAGCTCATCCACCCGGTGCGGCTGGCCCTGACGGGCGTCACCGTTGGCGCGCCGCTCTTCGACGTCCTGGCGCTGCTCGGGAAGGAGACGTCGCTTCGGCGGCTCCGGAAGTTCCTCGAGGCGATCGCGCCGAAGACCCCCGCGTGAGCCGTCGCTCGCGCGGCGTCGCCGGTCAGCTCTTGATGCGGTAGTCCTCGCGCAGCCGGTGGAGCTGCTTGAGCGCGTCGCGAAGCACCGTCGTCACCCGGCTGACCTCGCGCCCGTAGTACTTGAGCTCGGCGTCGCAGTCCGTCAGTCCGTAGACCGCCTCGTCCTTCTCGAGTCTGTCCTTCTCGTAGGACAGCCGCTCGATCAGCTCGTCGAGCTCGGTTCGCAGAACGAACGCGATGTCGCGCACGCCGAGAAACCGGCTGCACTGGGGGCAATGCACTTCTTCGCTCCCCGTCTCGGGGATGCCGTCGATCACGAACTGCCGCTCGCAGCGCGGGCACTCGAAGACTTCGGGGATCATGCGCGCGACGATGCTAGCAGGTCGGCGCCGCCGGGTCGCTGGCCCGAGGGACAGGAATGCACTTTGGTCCTACGCGCCGGAAATCGGACCGCACTATAGAATCCCCCTCCGATTCGATTGGCGTCGCTCTCGGGCGGATAACCGGGAGGTGGGCATGGCAGGACTGGTGTCGCGGCGTCTCTTCGTCACGGTCGCGGTCGTCGCGACGATATCCGCAGGTTGCGGCAAGAAGCAGGAGGCGCCGCCGCCTCCGCCGCCCTCGGTCGAGGTCGCGACGGTCGTCCAGAAGGACGTCCCCATTTCCCAGGAATGGATCGGCTCGCTCGACGGCTTCGTCAACGCCGAAATCCGCCCGCAGATCGAAGGCTACCTTCTCAAGCAGGAATACAAAGAGGGCTTCCTGGTCCACGCCGGCGACACCCTCTTCCAGATCGACCCGAGGCAGTTCCAGGCGACATACGAACAGGCCAAGGGAGCCCTCGCGCAGAACGAGGCCACGCTCGCCAATGCGAAGACGACGGCGGCGCGCTACAGACCCCTGGCCGCGCAGAAAGCCATCAGCCAGCAGGAACTGGACGACGCCGAGACGCGGGAGCGCACGGCAGAGGCCAATACGGAATCCGCGCGGGCCGCCCTCGAGAAGGCGAAGCTCGACCTCGGGTGGACGAAGGTCGTCTCGCCCATCGACGGCATCGCCGGCGTCGCGAAGGCGCAGGTCGGCGACCTCGTCAACCGTCTGACCGTCATGACGACGGTCTCGCAGGTCGATCCCATCAAGGTCAACTTCAATCCGAGCGAGCAGGAGTACCTCGCCTGGGTGGCCAAGAACGGTCCGATCGAGAAGGCTCTCAACGCCCGCACGAGCCTCGAGCAGGGCCCCTTGCAGCTCGTTCTCTCGGACGGCTCGGTCTTTCCGCACCACGGCCGGGCGATCCTCGTCGGCCGCGAGGTGGACGTGAAAACGGGCACGATCCAGCTCGCGGGAGCGTTTCCGAACCCGGGCAATGTCCTGCGGCCGGGCCAGTACGCCAAGGTGCGGGTCGCTTTGAACGTCAAGAAGGGCGCGATCCTCGTGCCGCAGCGGGCGGTCTCGGAGCTCCAGGGCAGCTATCAGGTCGCCGTCGTCGGCGCGGACAACAAGGTGACGATCAAGGTCGTCAAGCCCGGCCCCGTCGAGGGCAACCTCTGGGTGATCGAGGAGGGCTTGAAGCCGGGAGACCGGATCGTGGTCGAGGGGCTTCAGCGCGTACGCTCGGGCATGACGGTCGTTCCCAAGGAAGCCTCGACCGCGCCGGAGGCGGAGGCCGCGCCGGCCGAGAAGCCCGGGACGTAACCCGTGGGCGCCTTCTTCGTCCGCCGGCCGATCGTCGCGATTGTCATCGCGATCCTCATGACCATGGCAGGAGCCGTCGCGATGACGAAGCTCCCGACCGCCCAGTATCCCGACATCGTCCCGCCCCAGATCAAGATCACGACGACCTACACGGGCGCCGACGCGCTCACGATCGAGCAGTCGGTCGCGACCCCGCTCGAGCAGCAGATGAACGGCGTGGACAACATGATCTACATGCAGTCCATCAACGCCAACGACGGGACGATGACGGAGAACGTCACGTTCGACGTCGAGACCGACATCAACATCGACCAGGTGAACACGCAAAACCGCGTCTCGCAGGCCCAGCCGAACTTTCCGTCCGACGTCAACCAGTTCGGCCTGACGGTCAAGAAGGCCACATCCAACCCCTTGCTCATCGTTTCTCTGTTCTCGCCCAAGGGGACCTACGACGCCCTTTTCCTCGGCAACTACGCCACGATCAACGTCAACGACGCGATCTACCGCGTGCCCGGCGTCGGCCAGATCCAGAACTACGGCACCGCCGACTACGCCATGCGGATCTGGGTCAAGCCGGACCGCCTCGCGAGCCTCGGGCTCACGGTCCCCGACGTCTTGAACGCGGTCAATCAGCAAAGCACGGTCAATCCCTCCGGAGGCATCGGCACCGAGCCGGCGCCCAAGGGGCAGGAGTTCACGTACACGGTGCGCTCCCAGGGGCGCCTCGTCTCGGTCAGAGGAGTTTGGCAACGTCGTCGTCCGCTTGAATCCCGGACGGCTCCGTCGTGCGCTTGAAGGACGTTTCCCGGATCGAGCTCGGAGCGCTGAACTATCAGCAGCGCGCGCGCTTGAACGGCAAGCCTTCCTGCCCGATCGGCATCTTCCAGGTCCCCGGCTCCAACGCCATCGCGGTCGCCGAAGGCGTCAAGAAGACCATGAAGGAGCTGAAGGACCGCTTCCCCGACGACCTCGACTACGTGATCTCCCTCGACACCACGCTGCCGATCACCGAGGGCATCAAGGAGATCGAGCACACGCTCTTCGAGGCGATCGTGCTCGTCATCATCGTTGTATTCCTCTTCCTGCAGGGCTGGCGTGCGACGCTGATTCCCTTGCTCGCCGTTCCCGTGTCCCTCGTCGGCACGTTCATGTTCTTCCCGTCGCTCGGCTTCTCGATCAACACGCTCTCTCTGTTTGGCCTCGTCCTCGCGATCGGGCTGGTCGTGGACGACGCGATCGTCGTCGTCGAGGCGGTCGAGCACCACATCGAGCATGGCCTCTCGCCGAAGGACGCGACGCTGAAAGCGATGGAGGAGGTCACGCAGCCGGTCATCGGAATCGCTCTCGTCCTCTCCGCCGTGTTCATCCCGGTCGCCTTCATGGGCGGCATCCAGGGCCGGATGAACATGCAGTTCGCCATCACGATCGCCGTCTCGGTCCTGATCTCCGCGTTCAACGCCCTGTCGCTCTCGCCGGCGCTCTGCTCCCTGATCCTGAAGCCCAAGAAGCCGTCGAAGGGGCCTCTCGGGAAGTTCTTCGCGTGGTTCAACCGGGTCTTCAACAAGATGACCAACGGCTACGTCAACCTCTCCGGCCACCTCATCCGCCGGATGGTCGTGAGCCTCCTGATCCTCGGCGGGTTCATCGCTCTGTCGGGCCTGCTCGGCAAGAGGCTTCCGTCGGGCTTTCTTCCCAGCGAGGACCAGGGATACTTCTTCTTGAACGTCCAGCTGCCCGACGCGTCCTCGCTCCAGAGGACGGACGCGGTGTGCCAGAAAGTCGAGAAGCTCCTCTCCGAGACGAAGGGCGTCAAGTACGTCACGACGGTGGCCGGATACAGCCTCCTCGCCGGAGCCTCGGCACCTTACACCGCCTTCTACTTCATCGGGCTCGATCCGTGGGATGAGCGAAAGGGCGACGACATGCTGGCGAGCGCGATCGTCCGCCGCCTGAACGGGGAGTTCCGCTCGAAGATCCTGGAGGCGAGCGTCGTCGCCTTCGAGCCGCCCGCCATCCAGGGCCTCGGCACCGGCGGCGGCTTCTCGTTCTGGCTCCAGGACCGCAGCGGCGGAACCGTCCAGTTCCTGGAGCAGAACCTCCAGAAGTTCCTCGAGGCCGCCCGCAAGCGCCCCGAGCTCGCCAACGTCAACAGCGTCTGGCGCGCCGCGGTGCCCCAGATCTACGCCGACATCAACCGCGACAAGGTGTTGAAGCAGGGCGTCCAGGTCCGCGACGTCTACCAGTCGCTCCAGGCGTTCCTCGGCGGCATCTACGTCAACCAGTTCAACCGCTTCGGCCGCCAGTGGAAGGTCTTCCTCCAGGCCGAGCCGAGCGGCCGCGTCAAGACCGAGGACATCAACCAGTTCTACGTGAAGAACAACGACGGCAAGATGACGCCTCTCTCCGCGGTCGTGACGACCCGGAGCATCTCGGGACCGGAGTTCACCAACCGATTCAACCTCTTCCGGGCGGCCCAGGTCACCGGGATCCCCGCGCCGGGCTACAGCTCCGGCCAGGCCACCGCGGCGCTCGAGGAAGTCTTCCGGGAGAGCATGCCGCGCGAGATGGGTTACGACTGGGCCGACATGTCGTATCAGGAGGTCAAGGCGGCGGGCGCCGGAGGGAGAGTCTTCGTCCTCTCGATCATCTTCGTCTTCCTGATCCTCGCGGCGCTCTATGAAAGTTGGTCGCTGCCCTTCGGCGTTCTGCTCTCCGTGCCGGTCGCCGTGTTCGGCGCATTCCTCGGGCTCCTTCTGCGAAAGTTCAACCTCGACGTCTACGGGCAGATCGGCCTCGTCATGCTGATCGGCCTCGCCGCGAAGAACGCCATCCTGATCGTCGAGTTCGCCGTGCTTCAGCAGAAGGAAAAGGGCATGGGCCTTGTGGACGCCGCCCTCGAGGGCGCGAAGCTGCGCCTGCGGCCGATCCTCATGACCTCCTTCGCTTTCATCCTCGGGTGCGTGCCTCTCTGGACCGCGTCCGGATCGGGCGCCGAGTCGCGCAAGATCCTGGGAACCGTCGTCATCGTCGGAATGCTCGCGGCGACGGGGATCGCGATCTTCATCATTCCCGCGCTCTTCGTCCTGGTCGAGAAGATCGCGGGTAAGGGAAAGGCGAAACCGAAGGAAGCGGAGGGCACGGCTCCGACGGGCGCACCGGCTCCGAAGCCTTCCCCGGCCGGCGGAGGGCACTGACGTGAGAAAGCTTGCCATCCCGCTGGTCGGACTCGTGTTCGTGGCCGGGTGCGCGGTGGGGCCCAACTACCAGAAGCCGGAAGTCCCGGCCCCCGATCAGTATCGGGAGGTCCAGGGTCCGCCCGCGCCGGCGGAGCTCCTGGCCGACCGACCCTGGTGGGAAGTTTTCGGCGACGCGCAGCTGCAGCGCCTGGTCGACGAAGCGCTCCAGACCGGCTACGACGTGCGCATCGCCGCGTGGCGCGTCGAAGAGGCCCGCGCCCGGGCCGGCATCGCCCGCTCGGAGTTCTGGCCGCAGATCGGCTACGGCGCCGAATGGTCGCGGGGGCGCAACTCCGTCTATGTCCCCCCGTTTTCCACGGCAACGAGGAATCTGAACGACATCAACGTCAACTTCGGATGGGAGCTCGACCTCTGGGGACGCATCCGTCGGCTGAACGAGGCGGCCAAGGCGCAGTACCTCGCGACGGAGGAAGCGCGCCGCGGCGTCCTCCTCTCGCTCGTATCGGACGTGGCGCGCACCTACTTCCTGCTCCGCGAGCTCGACGAGGAGCTCGCGATCGCCAAGAGCACGGTGACGGCCTTCCAGGAGACCGCCGACCTCTTCGAGCGCAAGCTCGCGCAGGGCGCGGCCTCGGCGCTCGAGACCTCGTACGCCACCGCCGCCCTCAACCAGGTCGCCGCGCAGGTGCCTTCGATCGAGCGGGAGATCGAGGCGACGGAGAATCAGTTGAGCCTCCTCCTGGGCCACAACCCGGGGTCCATCCCCCGCGGCCAGGCGCTCGAGGACCAGCCGCTGCCGCCGGAGGTGCCGGCCGGACTTCCGTCGGATCTTCTCGAGCGGCGGCCCGACATCCGCCAGAGCGAACAGACGCTGATCGCCGCCAACGCCACGGTGGGCGTCGCGACGGCGAACTTCTTCCCCCGCATCAGCCTGACGGGGGTCTTCGGCGCGGTCGGCCCCGAGCTCGACAACTTCTTCTATCCCGCGGGAAAGACCTGGTCGATCGCCGCCGGCCTCCTGGGCCCGCTCTTCCAGGGAGGCCGACTCCGCAGCGAGTACGACGTGACCTACGCCCAGTGGGAGCAGGCGCGGCTCTTCTACGAGCAGGCCGTGACGAGCGCCTTCGCCGAGACGACGACGGTCCTCTACGCGCGCGAGAAGCTCTGCGGCATCCGTGGCCGCGCTCCAGCGCACGGTGGACGACTATCGGGAGATGGTCCGGCTGACGAACGTGCGCTACGACAGCGGCCTCTCGAACTATTTCGAGGTCCTCTACGCCATGCAGCAGCTCTACCCTGCGGAGATCGTCCTCGCGCGGGAGCGGCTGAACCTGCTGACGAACTTCGTGGACATCTACAAGGCCCTGGGCGGCGGCTGGAACATCGAGAGTCCCGGCTGGCTGTCGCCCGCCGCCGCGCCGCCCGCCGAGTCCAAGCCTTAAGTTCGAACCGTCGCCGCTCGGGAGAGCGTGGTCGATGCTAGCGGCGGCGGATGTCCTTGAGTCGGCCCGGCTGCTCGTCGTAGTGCTCGACGTGGACGCCGCCGCTCTCGTTGATCGACAGCGCCACACGGGGGTACAGCTTGCCCTCGCCGGACCCGAAGTCGGGGACCTCGAAGACGGCCACCGCGAACGGATAGTCGAGCGAGGGAGCGCTGTCGTTGACCTCCTCGATCTTGAGGCTGCGCGTCGTGACGACCACGTACCGCGTGCCGCCGCCCGACAACGGCTCCGTCACGACGAGCTCGAGCGGGTACTCGAGATTGCCGAGATTCAGGCGCCCGCGATTGCCGCCGCGGATCGCGGAAAGCAGCGCCTGCTGGCCCCCGTCCGCGAGTGCCTTTCGCAGCGGCTGGGCCTCCTCGACCGTGAGCGGCCGCGCGACGATGATCGTGATCGGCATCGTGCGCGTGCCCTGCGACGTCGTCATCTCCGCGGTGGCGGTGAACTGCCGGGACGCGGCTCCTGCCCGTCGCCGGCGAGGCCCGCACCACAGTGAGCACCGCGGCGAGACGGAAATGCCTCCGCATTGTCGCGAGCCTAACACGCGAAATCACGGAACGAACGCGAGGAAGAGAAACGCCGCGAAGAGGACGAGGTGCACGGCGCCCTGCATGAGGTACGTGCGCCCGGTGCCGAGCGTCACGGAGCTCAGGAGAAGCGTGACGCCGAGCATCACGAGGTCTTTTCCTTCGAGGCCAAGGTGAAGGGGCAGGCCGAAGGAGATCACGGCAACGGCCACCACGGGTATCGTGAGTCCGATGCACGCCATCGCCGATCCGATGGCCAGGTTCATGCTCGTCTGCAGCCGGTTTGCGCGAGCGGCGCGCGCCGCGGCGCCCGTCTCCGGGAGCAGCACCAGAGCGGCGATGACGATTCCGATGACGGCCTTCGGCGCGCCGGCTTCGATAACCAGTCGCTCGATCGTCGGCGAAAGCAGTTTGGCCAGACCGACCACGGAGACGAGGCAGACGATCAGCTGGCCGAAGCTGGCGGCGGCTTCGCGTTTCGTCGGAGGGCTCGCATGCGCCTCTGGATTGGACGAGCCCTCGACCGGGAGAAAGTAGTCCCGGTGCCGTACCGTCTGCACGAAGACGAAGATGGCCCACAATGCGGCCGACGTCACCCCGACGAAAGCGAGCTGGGTGTGGCTATACGTACCGCTCGGCGTCGTCGTCGTGTAGGTCGGCAGTACGAGTGAGAGCGACGCCATCACGATGAGCGCTGCGAGACCGCCGCTCGAACCCTCGACGCGAAACGTCTGCTCGTGATGGGCGAGGCCGCCCACGAGAATGCACAGCCCCACCACGCCGTTGAAGATGATCATCACCGCCGCGTAAATCGCATCGCGGGCGATCACCGCGGCGTCCTGGCCGCCCGTGAACATCATCGACAGGATGAGTGAGGCCTCGATCACCGTCACAGCCACGGCGAGCACCAGGGTTCCGAAAGGCTCGCCGACGCGGTGGGCCACGACCTCCGCGTGGTGGACCGCGGCGATGACCGCACCGATGAGGGCGGCGGCGCAGAGCATTGCCACCGGCGGATTGATCCCGAGCAGTATCGCGCCGACGAGTACTATGGCTGAGAACGCCGGGAGGAGCGCCCATTTCACCGCGCCGCGATTCTAGCGCCGCACGCAATTCCACGGCGCGGGGCTAGACTGCGGACCCGAAAGCGAGATGACAATCCCGACGGCCGAGGGCCGGCGCCTCGCCGACAACGATGCGCGGCGGATCCACTGGAGCCGCTGGGGGCCATACGTCTCCGCGCGCGCCTGGGGCACGGTGCGGGAGGACTACAGCGCCGACGGCACGGCCTGGGACTTCTTCCCGCAGGAGCACGCCCGCGCGCGCCTACCGCTGGAACGAGGACGGCCTGCTCGGCCTCTGCGACCGGCATCAGCTCGTCTGCTTCGCGATCGCGCTCTGGAACGGGAAGGACCCGATCCTCAAGGAACGTCCCTTCGGCCTCTCCAACTCCCAGGGCAACCACGGCGAGGACGTGAAGGACTACTGGTTCTACCTCGACGCCACGCCGACCGCGTCCTATCTGAGGGCGCTCTACAAGTACCCGCAGGCCGAGTTTCCGTACCGGCAGTTGCTCGAGGAGAACGCGCGGCGCACGATCGATCAGCCGGAGTACGAGCTCGTCGATACCGGCGTCTTCGCCGAGAGCCGCTACTTCGACGTCGGCGTCGAGTACGCCAAGGCATCTCCCGAGGACGTGCTCATCGAGATCACCGTCGTCAACCGCGGGCCGGAGGCGGCGGCGCTCGACCTGCTCCCGACGGTCTGGTTCCGCAACACGTGGTGGGAGCCCGGGCGCGTCCGCCCGAACCTCCACGCCGGGAAGCGCGCGGACGGACGGCCCGTCATCGAGCTCTCGGAGCCGTACGTGGGCCGCCGATTCCTCCACGCGGAGGCGGGCGGAGAGCTCCTCTTCACCGAGAACGAGACGAACACGCAGAAGATCTTCGGCGCTCCGAACGCGTCGCCCTACGTCAAGGACGCGTTCCATGAATACGTCGTGCAGGGGCGCAAGGACGCGGTCAACCCCGCGCGACTGGGAACGAAAGGGGCCGCCCGCTACCGGCTCTCGCTCGCCGCCGGCGCGAGCGCCCGCGTCCGCCTGCGCCTGACCGACGAGCCCGCGACCTCGGGAAATCCGCTCTCCGGGGATTTCGACCATCTTCGCGCAGCGCCGGGCCGAGGCCGACGAGTACTACGACGCGGTCACGCCGGAGAGTCTCTCCGCCGACGAGCGCAACGTCGCGCGCCAGGCATTCGCCGGCATGATCTGGTCCAAGCAGTTCTACAAGTACGACGTCCGGCGCTGGCTGCTCGGCGACCCCGGACAGCCGCCGCCGCCGCCCGAGCGCCGGCAGGGACGCAACGCCGACTGGACGCACGTCTTCGCGGCCGACGTCCTCTCGATGCCGGACACCTGGGAGTTTCCCGTGGTTCGCGGCGTGGGACCTCGCATTCCATTGCGTCGTCCTCGCGCTCATCGACCCCGGATTTCGCCAAGGACCAGCTCGTGCTGATGCTGCGCGAGTGGTACATGCATCCCAACGGCCAGATCCCCGCCTACGAGTGGAACTTCTCCGACGTGAATCCGCCCGTCCACGCCTGGGCGGCGTTCCGCGTGTTTCAGATCGAGGAGGCGAAGACCGGTCGGGGCGATCGCGTCTTCCTCGAGCGCGTCTTCCACAAGCTGCTCCTGAATTTCGACTGGTGGGTCAACCGCAAGGACGCCCTCGGCAACAACATCTTCCAGGGGGGATTCCTGGGCCTCGACAACATCGGCATCTTCGACCGGAACGCTCCCCTCCCCAACGGATGGATCCTCGGCCAGGCGGACGGCACGAGCTGGATGGCGATGTACTGCCTCAACATGCTGGCCATCGCGCTCCAGCTCGCGACCGAGGATCCGGTGTACGAGGACGTCGCGAGCAAGTTCTGGGAGCACTTCGTGTACATCGCGTTCGCGATCCAGCGTCCCGACGAGCAGGCGAAGGGCCTCTGGAACGAGGACGACGGGTTCTTCTACGACACGCTGCACGGGCCCGACGGCCGCAACGTTCCCATCAAGGTCCGCTCCGCGGTCGGGCTGCTTCCGCTGACCGCCGTCGCGACGGGAGACTCGAAGCTGATCGCCCGGTTTCCGGCCTTCCGCCGCCGCATGGAGTGGTTCGTGGCCAATCGGCCGGACCTGACCGCGTCCTGCTCCTCGATGACGCGCGTGGGTCAAGAGGACCGGATCCTGCTCTCCGTCGTCAAGCCGGACCAGCTCACCCGCGTGCTCGGCTACATGCTCGACGAGAACGAGTTCCTCTCCCCCTACGGCATCCGATCCGTCTCTCGATTTCACCGCGAGCATCCGTACGAGGCGCACGCCGGAGGCATGGATTACCGGCTCGACTACGAGCCCGGCGAATCGCGCGACGCCGCTCTTCGGAGGAAACTCGAACTGGCGCGGGCCGATCTGGTTCCCGATCAACTACCTCCTCATCGAGTCGCTGCAGCGCTTCCATCGCTACTTCGGAGACGACTTCCGCGTCGAGTGCCCGACGGGCTCCGGACGCCTGATGACGCTGCGCGAGGTCGCGAACGAGATCGCGCGACGCCTCGCGAAGATCTTCCTGCCCGACGCCTCGGGGCGCCGGCCCGTCGCGGGCGCCTATGAGGTCTTCCATAGCGATCCGCACTGGAAGGATTTGATCCTGTTCCACGAGTACTTCCACGGAGACTCGGGCGCCGGGCTCGGCGCCTCTCATCAGACCGGATGGACCGGCTTGATCGCCAAGCTCCTCGACACGCTGGGCGAGACCGCGGGCCGCTGACGCCGCCGGCTCAGGCGTCGCGCCGGGAGGCGATCCGCATGGAGACGAGTCGCGCGATGAGGATCGCCGGATAGAGCTGGCCGACCAGGGCCTCGCCGATCGCGAGACTTCGTGCGGCGGGATGGACCGGCGTGATGTCTCCGTACCCGAGGGTCGTCAGCGTCACGAAGCTGTAGTAGAGCAGGCCGTGCGTGATGCGGAGGTCGCTCGCCCCGCGCTCCGCGAACTGGAAGCCTCCGGGCCACTCGCGATAGACGAGCTCATACGCCGCGGCCCAGGCGAATCCCACGAGAAGGTATACGACGATCGCTCCCTGAATTCTATAGACCGTGATCGGCCCCTCCCGGAAGACCTGCACGAGAACGAGCGCCGCGAGAACCAAGAGAAGTACGATCGACAAGGCGAAGCCCGCGAGCTGCGACGCCGAGCCAGGCGACCGGAGCCCCGCCCACCGCAGGACGAGGGTTGCGACCGTCAGGGCCGCGACGAATCCCGTCAGGAGCGGCCGCTTGCCGACGGTGACCACGCCCGACACGAGCAGCAGCGAGAAGAGGACGTCGAAGGCGAGCTCCCCGGCGCTTCCGGCGTCGGCCAGAGGCGAGCCGACGAAGAGCGCCAGGCACAGGAAGACGAGCAGCGCGGACAGTCCCTTGTCCGACTGCCACAACCCCGCCAGGGGCGCGGGGCGCTTCACGAACGCGCCGGTGGATACCCCGCGAACATCTTGTCGAGGATCTCGCGAAGCCGCTGCTCGCGCTCCTCGTTCTCCTTGTTCGCCCGGATCTCGCCGCTCGCCGTCCCGCGCCAGACCGCCTCCTTCTTGCCGATGTCCACGAGGTCGATCAGCATCGTGCCCGCCGGAACGTCGTACACCTCCGTCATGTAGGGCGCTCCCCAGTAGGGACCCCAGCCATAGCCCCAGGCCGGGCTGTAGGAGACGACGCGCGTGTCGACGGAGAGCCGCCAGTGAACCGCGAGCCACAGATCCGGTTTGTCGTCCGAGCGCCGGAGGCCGCGCTTGCCGAGCTCGTCCTCGAGGACGCTCTGGACGCGCCGCGACCAGACGGGGTCCTTGATCGATCCGTCGTCTTTCCACGCCCACGTTCGATATTTCGTGAAGTCCGCCTGCTTGTCCCAGCCGACGTCCATCTTGAGGCTCGAGCAGGAAACGACCGCCAGGAGCGCGATCGCGCCGACGAGTAGCCTGAGTTTGTCGTTCACCGATGTCTCCTTTCGCTTTCGTGGATCGAAGGCGAGAACCGCGGAAAACTCTACCCCGCGCGGGCGCGCGCCGAGGCCGGCCCGGCGATGGACCTTGGTCCCATGGCGGTCGTGCGGCGGATCTATAGTTTTCCGCAATGCAGGCAGCCGCAGGTCCACCCCGGCGGCCCGTGGTCCGCGTCGCGGCGGCCGCGCCCGCGGGAGCGAGGCCGGAAGCGATCCTGAGCATCCACCTCGGAATCCGGCTGAATTAGTCGGCGCGAAGAGAAAAGAGGAGACACGGACGTGAAGACGAAGGACCTGATCAAGAGAGCGCGAAGCTTCGCGAAGCCTTTCCGCGTCACCGACGGCCGCGGTTTTCGCCTCAAGGACGTCGATCCCGCGAGACACGCTGCATCTCGGAGCCGGCGACAAGCCGCGCGCCAAGGAGGCCCTCGCCAGCGGCGTCGCGGCGCTCGCCGAGCTCCAGGGCAAGCTCTACGCGCAGGACCGCTGGGCGTTGCTGCTGATCTTCCAGGCCATGGACGCCGCGGGCAAGGACGGGACGATCAAGCACGTCATGTCGGGCGTCAACCCGCAAGGCTGCGAGGTCACGTCCTTCAAGTCCCCGTCCGCCGAAGACCTGGATCACGACTACCTCTGGCGATGCATGAAGCGCCTGCCGGAGCGCGGGCGCATCGGCATCTTCAACCGGAGCTATTACGAGGAGACAACCGCCGTCCGCGTGCATCCCGAGTTCCTGCAGGGCCAGAAGCTCCCGCCAGGATCGATCACGAAGAACATCTGGGAGGAGCGCTTCCAGGACATCCGCAGCTTCGAGCGGTACCTGACGCGCAACGGCGTCATCGTCCGCAAGTTCTTCCTCCACGTCTCCAAGGGCGAGCAGAAGCGGCGCTTCCTCGAGAGGCTGGAGAACCCGGAGAAGAACTGGAAGTTCTCGAGCAACGACATCAAGGAGCGCGGGTTCTGGAACGACTACCAGAAGGCCTACGAGGACACGATCCGCAACACGGCGACCGAGGACGCGCCCTGGTACGTCGTGCCCGCCGACAACAAATGGTTCACGCGCGTCGTGGTGGCCGCCGCGATCGTCGAGACGCTCGACTCGCTCGGCCTCCAGTACCCGAAGGTCGACAAGGCGAGGCGCCAGGACCTCGCCGCGGTGCGGAAGGTTCTGATCGAAGGAAAGAAGGCGTGACCTCATGAGCGGAGACGAAGGCGGTTCCTCAAGCCGTTACGAGCGCTTCGCCGTCGGCGCGGCGCTGTTGATCCTCGCGGTCGGCTGCTACCTGGTCGTCCGGCCGTTCCTGACGGCCTTCATCTGGGGCGTAATCATTTCCCTCTCGACCCGCGGTATGTACCGTCGGATCCTCGGCTGGGTCCGCGGGCGCCGCCGCCTCGCGGCGACCCTTTGCTCGCTCGCCCTCGTGCTCGTTCTTCTCATTCCGATCGCCGCACTCGCCGTCAATCTCGCGGCCGAAATGCCGGATCTCACCGCCCGCTTCCAGCAGATGTCCGAGGGCGGGCTCCATCAACCGCCGTCGTGGCTCGCCGGAGTGCCCCTCGTGGGCAAGGCCGCGAGCGCGCGATGGCAGGGCTGGGCCGCGGATCCGGAATCGTTCCGCCAGGAGCTGCGGCCCTTCGTCAAACCCGTCAAGGACTTCCTCGTGACGGCCGTCGGAAGCGTCAGCGTGGGACTCCTGGAATTCGCGCTCTCTCTTCTGATCGCGGGACTGCTCTACGTCCGAGGCGACCGCTTCGCCGCGACCGTGGACCGGATCGCCCGGCGCCTCGGCGGCGAGACCGGACACCGCCAGGTCATGGTCGTGCGCTCGACGGTGAAGAGCGTCTTCAACGGACTTCTCGGGACCTGCGCGGTGCAGGGCATCCTCGCTCTGATCGGGTTCTGGGTGGCGGGCGTCCCGCAGCCTTTCCTGCTCGGGATGGGCACGTTCTTCCTCTCGGTCGTGCCGGGCGGCCCGACGGTCCTCTGGCTGCCCGCCGCGCTCTGGCTGAACGCGAACGGATCGACGGGCTGGGCGATCTTCATGGCCGTCTGGGGACTCGTCGTGGTCGGCGGCGCCGACAACGTCGTCCGGCCGCTGCTGATCGGCCGGGGCGTGGAGGCGCCGATGGCGCTGATCTTTCTCGGAGTGATCGGAGGGATCCTGACCTTCGGATTCCTCGGCCTCTTCATCGGACCCACACTCCTCGTGGTCGCTTACAACCTGTTCCAGGACTGGATGAATCGGGAAGCGCCCGCCGCAGCTCCCGCGCCTCGAGCCGCCCAATGACAGGGCTCGGCCCGCCGGCTTCGTCGCCGTTCGGCTGGCTCCGCGGCTATTCGAAAGCCTGGTTGAAGCCGGACGTCGTCGCCGGTCTCACGGCGGCGGCCGTCGTGATCCCGAAGGCGATGGCCTACGCCACGATCGCCGGACTGCCGGTGCAGGTCGGCCTCTACACGGCGTTTCTGCCGATGCTCGTCTATGCGGTCCTCGGCACGTCGAGCGTTCTGAGCGTCAGCACCACGACGACGCTCGCCATCCTGACGGGGGCGGAGCTCGCCGAGGCCGCTCCGTCGGGCGATCCGGCCGCGCTGCTTCGGGCCGCGGCAACGCTCACTCTTCTCGTGGGGGCGATCCTCGTCGCCGCCTGGATCCTGCGGCTCGGCTTCGTCGCGAACTTCATCTCCGAGCCGGTGCTCGTCGGATTCAAGGCGGGCATCGGGGTCGTCATCGTGCTCGACCAGGTGCCGAAGCTCCTCGGCTTCCACGTGTCCGGACCCAATTTCCTGGCCAAGCTCCGCGCGACGGTCGCGCACCTTCCGGAGACGTCGCTGCCGACGCTCGCGGTCGCCGCCGCGATGATCGCGATCCTCATCGGATTCGAGCGGTTCGTGCCGCAAGTGCCGGCGCCGCTCGTCGCCGTCGCGGCCGGAATCGCCGGCGCCGGCCTCCTGGGCCTCGAGGCGCGCGGCATCGAGCTCGTGGGGCACATCCCGACGGGGTTCCCTCCGCTGACGAAGGCGGATTTCTCGCTGGCCCCGGTGCTCTGGTCGGGAGCGATCGGCATCGCGTTGATGTCCTTCACGGAGACCGTCGCCGCCGGCCGCGCCTTCGCTCGGACCGACGAGCCCGCGCCGCGGGCCAACCGCGAGCTGCTCGCGACCGGGCTCGGCAACGCGGCCGGCGCCTTTCTCGGGTCCATGCCGGCGGGCGGCGGCACGAGCCAGACGGCGGTCAACCGCCACGCGGGAGCGCGCAGTCAGCTGGCCCAGGTCGTGACCGCAGGCGCCACGCTTGCGACGATGTTCTTTCTGGCTCCTTACATCGGCCTCATGCCTCAGGCGACGCTCGCCGCGGTCGTCGTCGTTTACTCGATCGGGCTCATCAAGCCCGTCGAGTTCCGCTCGATCCTGCGCATCCGGCGGACGGAGTTCATCTGGGCGCTCGCGGCGTTCGCGGGCGTGATGCTCTTCGGAACCCTCAAGGGAATCCTCGTCGCCATCATCCTGTCGCTCGTGGCCCTGGCGCACCAGGTCGCGAATCCGCCCGTCCACGTCCTCCGGCGCAAACGCGGCACGAACGTCTTTCGGCCGGTCTCGAGCGAGCATCCCGAAGACGAGGCGTTCCCGGGACTGCTTCTCGTGCGGCCGGAAGGGCGCATCTTCTTCGCCAATGCCGAGCGGATCGGCCAGAAGCTGCAGGCGTTCCTCGCGGATTCGAAGCCGAGGGTGCTCGCCGTCGACCTGAGCGCCGTCTTCGATCTCGAGTACACGGCGCTCAAGATGCTCACCGAAGGCGAAAAGCGGGGCCGTGAGCAGGGCGTCGCGCTGTGGCTCGTCGGCCTGAACCCGGACGTGCTGGCCATGGTTCAGCGCTCCCCACTCGGCGAGACTCTCGGGCGCGAGCGTATGCTGTTCAATCTCGAGGGCGCCGTGGCCCGCTTCCAGGGCGTCCAGTCGCCCTCGCCCGGAGACAAAGCAGGAGGAGGCCGAACATGAGACACGCCAGGATCCTCGCCGCCATCGGATTGGCTCTCGCCGTTCCTGCGTGGAGCCAGCAACCCAAGGCTCCGGCGCCGGCGCAAGAGCCCCCTCTGGAGATCTACCAGATCGACCTCGTCCCGTCGGGAACGGGCTTCGCCCTGACCAAGCCCGTTCTGCAGGGCGACGTCTACGTGTTCCAGGTCTGGCCGGACCGCGCGACGGTGCGTCTGCCGAAGTCGAGGGTCAAAAACATGGTCGCGCGAACGAAGGACGTCCGCGGCGAGTTCGTCTATCAGATCGACCTCGCTCCCACCGGGCAGATGTATTCCCGCGACGAGCCGGTCCTGAAGGGCGCGACCTATCGGTTCCACACCTGGCGCGAGGGCACGCTCATGAGCCTGCGGCCGGGCGACGTGAAGAAGATCACGCGCGTCACGGGGCTCGACGCGTTCAAGATCCACATGGAGCAGCTCGGCGCGAAGGCGATCGGCAATCTGGCCATGGAGGGCGGCTCCGCCAGCACTCTGCCGTCGAGCGCAGCGGATGCCGCTGCCGGCGGGCCCGCGGCCGCCGGGAGCCAGACTCCGACCAACTGGATCTATCAGGGAGTCCCGGGCGTGACCGACGCCTGGGCGCCGCCGTCGGCGGTCGTCGCCTCGCCGGGCGACGTGCCGAAGGCGCCCGAGCCCCATCGCTGAATTGCCTGGGACTGACGACACCGCATGACCTCTCTTGCTCTTGGCGGACCGCTGAAGGAGATTCCATGGAACTGATTTCGTCTCGACCGCGGGGCTGGGCTTCTGCGTTTCGGAAAATCCTGACGCTCCTCTGCGTCGCGCTGCTCGCGCATGGCGAAGGCGCGCTTCTCGCGCAGGAAGCAGCCCAGGAGGCGCCGGCGGAACCGGCGGCCGAGAAGCTCTCCGCGGACCAGCTCGACTCGCTCGTGGCGCCGATCGCCCTCTACCCCGATCCGCTGCTGGCGCAGACGCTCGCCGCGTCCACTTACCCGCTCGAGCTCATCCAGCTCCAGCAGTGGATCGCGAAGAACCCGAGCCTGAAGGACAAGGCGCTCGCCGACGCGGTCGCCAAGCAGCCGTGGGACCCGTCCGTCCAGTCGATGGCGGCGGTGCCCGAGGTGGTCAAGCGGCTCGCCGACGACATTCAGTGGACGACGCAGCTCGGGGACGCCTTCCTCGACCAGCAGAACGAGGTCATGGAAGCGGTCCAGCGGATGCGGAAGAAGGCGGACGAGAAGGGCTCCCTGACGTCCAACGAGCAGCAGAAGGTCGAGACGAAGGTCATCGAAAACAAGACGGTCATCGTTGTCGAGCCCACGAATCCAGAAATCGTCTACGTCCCGTCCTACAATCCGACGGTCGTCTACCCGCCGCCGGTCTACCCGTACCCGCCGGTCTACTACCCGCCCTATTACCCGGGCGCCGCGCTCGTCTCCTTCGGCGTCGGCATGGCGATGGGAGCGGCCATCTGGGGCGGCTCCTGTTGCGGCTGTGGCTGGGGCGGGGGCGGGAACAACACGATCAACATCAACAACAACAACAACTTCAACAGGAACACGAACGTCAACGGCGGGAATCGGGGCCAGGGCGGCAGCGGCAACTGGTCGCACAACTCGCAGCATCGCGGCGGGGCTCCCTACTCGAACAAAGCGACGGCGAACAAGTACGGCGGGCAGACCAGAGGCACGCAGGCGAGCTCCCGACAAGGAGGAGGAGCCGGGGCGAGGCCCAGCACGAGCAGCGCGAGCAGTGCGAGTCGCGGCGGCGGCGCAGGGGGCGGCAGCCGCGGTGGTGCCGGGGCGAGCCCCAGCGCCAGCAACGCAAGCCGTGGCGGCGGGGGCGGCGGGTCGAGAGGCTCCTCGGCCGTCGGTGGCGGGTCGGGCGGCTTCTCCGGCAGCAGCGCCCGGTCGAGCAGCTCCCGAGGCTCCTCGAGTATGAGCGGCTCACGGGGAGGCGGAGGCTCGCGGGGCGGCGGCGGCGGACGGCGGAGGTGAGCGCCATGAAGAACTGGCTTGGCTCTGGAACACTTTGCGTTCTCCTACTGGCGTCGGCCTTCGACGCGTCGGCACAGGAACAATCGAAATCCGCGGCCCCGGCCGTGCCCCGGCAAGAGACGTTCGAGACTCCGAAGGCGGCGGCCGACGCACTGGTCGACGCGTCCGAGAAGTACGACCTGACGGCCCTGAAGAAGATCCTCGGTCCGGACGGCGTGGACCTCGTCGTCACCAAAGACCCGGTTCAGGACAAGAATCAGCTCGCGGCGTTTGCGGCCAAGGCGCACGAGAAGAGCGAAATCCTCCCCGACAAGAAGAACCCGAACCTGGCGATCTTGCAGATCGGAGACCAGGACTGGCCGATGCCGATCCCGATCGTCCGCAAGGGAGGCAAGTGGCTCTTCGACACGAAGGCCGGGCGCAAGGAAATCCTCTATCGCCGCATCGGAGGCAACGAGCTCGATGCGATCGAGGCCTGCCACAACTTCGTCGAGGCGCAGCACGAGTACGCGCTCCAGAAGCACGACGGCTCGAGCCTCAACCAGTACGCGCAGAAGATCATCAGCACCGAAGGGAAGCAGGACGGCCTCGTGTGGCGCAATCCCGACGGGACCTTTGGCGGGCCGCTCGGAGAAGAGCTCGCCCATGCGATCGCCCAGGGCTACTCGAAGAAGACCGAGCCGTACCACGGCTACTACTTCAAGGTTCTGAAAGGCCAGGGCCCCGCGGCGCCGCTCGGAAAGATCGACTTCGTCGTCAAGGGGGTCATGATCGGGGGGTTCGCGCTCGTCGCGGCGCCGGCCGACTACCGGGTGTCCGGCGTGAAGACGTTCATCGTGAGCCACGACGGCGTCGTCTACGAGAAGGACCTCGGGCCGAAGACACTCGGGACGTTCCAGGCGATGGAGCGCTACAACCCCGACAAGACCTGGAGCCCGGTCGAGGAGCCGCCCGACTCTTCGGACGCGCCAACGACGAGCCGGTAGACGGTAGACCCGGCGTTCGTGTTCACGGGGCGCCCGGGAGGTCGGCGACTCCCGGGCTAGGTTGTCTGCGGGTGGCCGGCGGCCACCCGAGCGCCCAGCCGGTCGGCGACGAGGCTGGCGTGATGCCGGAGCGTGTAGAGCTCGCGCGCGCGGGAAGCCGAGACGCGGGTCCGTCCGATTCGTTCGTCCAAACGCGCAAGATCCGCCGAGATCTCTTCGGCCGGGTCCCCGGCGCCGATCCGCGCGTCGATTGTGCGCAACTCGGCGTACAGGGCGTTGACGCGCCGCTCGAACGCGAAGGCGAGCACGAGCGGAAGGACGCGCAGGAGGGGGTAGAGGAGCCCAATGAGCGGCACGAGCAGGACCACGAGACGGGAGGCGATGACGGCGAGCCAGAACGGAAGATGCCGCTGGAAAAAACTTCCGCCCGATTTGTAGTAGTTGTGCGCTTCTTTCGACAGCGGGACGTCCTGCGGCTCGGCGGCCGGAAACTGGCCGGGTCTGCGGAGGATGCCGGGGGCCGAGTGGATGTCCTGCGCCGCCTGGAGCAGCAGGTACTGGACGGCGGGGTGCAGCTCGCGGCGCACCAGGAGGCTGGCCATCGGCGCGACGAGCGTCACGTCTCGGCCCGGGAGGTCCTTCGGGAGGCTTCCGACGCCCCGGGGAATGGTGATTCGGGAGAGATAAGGATAGAGGGCGACGAACGCGTCCGCGCGCTGGAAGCTCATGAGGTTCACGCGCTCGTCGGCGAGGAGCTTCTTGACCGTGGGGTCGTCGGCGACCGTCAGCATGCACGCGCAGTCCACCTCGCCTCGGAGGAGCGCCTCTCCCCCGGCGACGGGCGCGAGCGGGACGACCGTGACGTCCTTCTCGAGCCCCATGGCGCGCAGCAGGTCGAGCATGACGCCGGCGTGCGGGTCGATCGAAACGCGCTTGCCCCGCAGATCTCCGAACTGCGCCTCTTCCGGGAGGCCGTGGCAGAAGACCCAGATCGGTTCGTAGGAGACGGTGCCGAGCGACTCGAGCCCCGGCGAGGCGCTTTCCGTCGTCAGGCCGCTCGCGGCAAAGCCCACGGAGACACCGGACGAGGGATCGTTCAAGCGCGCCAGGTTCTCGAGGTTGCCGAGAGACGGCTCGAGCACCAGGCGAATCCCGTCGCGGGCGAGGGCCGCGCGATACCTTTCGCCGAAGACCTGAAAGGCGCCGCCCTCCGGGCCGGTCGTCATGACGACGGTCCGCGGTGGCAGCCCACGGCTGAGGACGAAGATCAGTGAGACGAGGCTGGCGAGGGAGATCGCGACGGCAACGACGATGAGGAGGATTGGCCGACGCCGCATAAGCTCCCTCACGCGCACCTCTCAATCTCCCGGTGTGCGGATTATCGCCGGCAATCGTCCGTGGAGGTCGGCACTTGCGCTGAGCCGCGCCTGCGATCCGGGCACTGAGTTGAACGCATCATTGCCCGGTTTTCCTTGGAGAATAGCGTCGTTGCCGTGGGATGCGGGCAAATGAGCCGGAGGTCCAAGGAATTGCGGCCCCGGATAGAGGATGGCCTATGAAAACAGCTGAACAACTCAGAGTCGAAGAGGCTCGCGAGCAGAAGATCGACTGGAAGAAATGGGGGCCTTACCTCAGCGAGCGCCAGTGGGGAACAGTCCGAGAGGACTATAGCGAGAATGGCGACGCCTGGAATTTCTTCACCCACGACCAGGCCCGCTCGCGCGCCTACCGCTGGGGTGAAGACGGCCTGGCCGGCATCTCCGACGATAAACAGCGCCTTTGCTTCGCGTTGGCCGTGTGGAACGGGAAGGACCCGATCCTCAAGGAGCGGCTCTTCGGACTGACCAACAGCGAGGGGAACCACGGGGAGGACGTGAAGGAGTACTACTTCTACCTCGACTCGACGCCGACGCACTCGTACATGAAGTACCTCTACAAGTACCCGCAGGCGGCCTATCCGTACGCCGACCTGGTGGGGAACAACCGCCGGCGTTCCCGAAACGAGTTCGAGTACGAATTGCTCGACACCGGGGTCTTCAACGACAACCGATACTTCGACGTCATCGTCGAGTACGCCAAGGCAGGCGTGGAAGACATCCTCGTGCGGATCACCGCGGCCAATCGGGGACCGGACGCGGCCGAGTTGCATCTCTTGCCGACGCTGTGGTTCCGGAACGACTGGTCGAAATGGATCGCCGAATCGAACAGAGCTGCCATCAAACCGAGCCTCGAGCAGATCGCGCCGCCGGCAGGCGCGAGTGCCGTCGCGGTAACGCATCCCCTGCTCGGTGAGTTCGTCCTTTCCTGCGAAGGCGACGTGCCGCTGCTCTTTACGGAGAACGAAACGAACCACGCGTTGCTCTTCCCCGGGCAAGAGAACGAGAGCCCCTACGTCAAAGACGGCATCAACGACTTCGTGACTCAGGGGAAGCAGGACGCCGTGAACCCCGGCAAGCGGGGCACCAAGGTCGCGGCGCACTACCACGTCGTCGTGGGCGCCGGCCGGACCGAGGTGATTCGCGTGCGGCTCTCCAGGGCTTCCGCGGACCCGAAAGGCAGAGCGTTCGGAAAGCCGTTCGATGAAGTCTTCGACGTCCGGCTTCGTGAAGCCGACGAGTTCTACAAGTCGGTCACGCCGCCATCGGTGAGCGACGACGCGGCCAACGTGATGCGCCAGGCCCTGGCCGGCATGCTCTGGAGCAAGCAGTTCTTCTTTTTCGACGGGGACAACTGGCTGGACGAGCACCACTCCAACCCGCTCCATACGGGATACCGAAATGCCCGGAACTCGGAATGGTTCCACATGCTGAACGAGGACATCGTCTCCATGCCCGACAAGTGGGAGTACCCCTGGTATGCGGCCTGGGACCTCGCCTTCCACACGCTCCCGCTCTCGATCGTGGACCCCGACTTCGCCAAGCAGCAGATGGAGCTGATGCTCCGAGGCGCCTACCTGCACCCCAACGGCCAGATGCCTGCCTACGAGTGGAACTTCAGCGACGTGAACCCACCGGTCCATGCCTGGGCGACGCTCTTTCTGCACCGCACCGAGCAGGCGCTGCGCGGCGAAGTGGACTTGAACTTCCTCAGATCAACATTCAACAAGCTCCTGCTGAACTTCACCTGGTGGGTCAACCGCAAGGACCGGTTCGGCAAGAACGTCTTCGAAGGAGGCTTCCTCGGCCTCGACAACATCGGCGTCTTCGACCGCAGCGCACCGCTTCCGACCGGCGGCCACCTCGAGCAGGCGGACGGCACGGCGTGGATGGCCCTCTTCAGTCAGAACATGCTGGAGCTCGCGGTCGAGCTCGCCGCCCATGACGCGACCTACCAGGACATGGTCTTCAAGTTCGTGGAGCACTTCTACTACATCGCCGCGGCGATGAACCGGACCGGATCCGACGGAATGTGGGACGAGGAGGATGGCTTCTATTACGACCTGCTGCGGCTCCCGGACGGCAGCGCCACGCGGCTCAAGGTCCGTTCGATGGTGGGGCTCCTCCCGCTCTGCGCCACCACGGTGTTCGAGAAGTGGCAGCGGGACCGTGTCCCGAAAGCAATGGGTTACATCCAGGAACGGATTCGCCGGATCCCCGAGCTGTCGGCGACGATGCACCCGACCGGCCCGGGTCATCTCGGCGTGGCCGAGCGGGGCCTCCTGGCGCTGGTCAACCCCGATCGGCTCCGCCGGATCCTGACGAAGATGCTCGACGAGAACGAATTCCTGGGCCCTCACGGCATCCGTTCGATCTCGAAGTTCCACGAGCGGAACCCTTATGTCCTTCACGTGAACGGCCAGGAGCACCGCGTGGACTACCTGCCGGCCGAGTCGAACACCGGCATGTTCGGCGGCAACTCCAACTGGCGCGGCCCGGTCTGGATGCCGGTGAACGTGCTCATCGTCCGGGCGCTGCTGAACTTCTACCTGTACTACGGCGATAACTTCAAGATCGAATGCCCGACGGGTTCGGGGAAGATGATGAACCTCTTCGAGGTGAGCAAGGAGATCGCCGACCGGCTCACCGGCATCTTCACCCGCGACGCGCATGGCCGGCGCCCGGTCTACGGCGGCAGCGAAAAGTTTCAGACCGATCCCCACTGGCGCGATCACATCCTCTTCTACGAGTACTTCCACGGAGACAACGGCGCCGGGCTCGGCGCCAGTCACCAGACCGGGTGGACGGGAGTCGTGGCCAAGCTCATCCAGCTGTACGGACTCCTCGACGCCAAGCGGACGCTGGAAGGAGGGAAGCAGGCCGCATTTGTCCAGGGAGAGCGAGTTCCAGAGCCCGAGCTCGTTTCTTGAGACCGTAGAGAAGGCACATGAACACGTGGCCGCGCTATCCCGTCATCTTCGAGATCAACACGTGGGTGTGGCTCACGGAGCTCGGCCGGAAGTACGGAAGGCCCGTGGACCTCGCCACGGTTCCAAAGCAGGAGTGGGATGCCATGGCCGCTCGCGGCTTCGACGCCGTGTGGTTCATGGGCGTTTGGGACCGAAGCCCCGCCGGAATCGAGATCTCGATGCGGAACACGGGTCTTCTCGAGGACTTCCGGAGAGCGCTCCCCGACTTCTCGGCGCAGGACAACGTCGGGTCGCCGTACTGCGTGCGCCGCTACGTCGTCGACGAGCGCCTGGGCGGGCCGAACGGGCTCGCCGCGGCGCGACGCGCGCTGCGCGAGCGCGGCCTGCGGCTGATCCTCGATTTCGTCCCCAATCACGTGGCGCCCGACCATCCGTGGGTCGCCGCGCATCCCGAGTATTTCGTTCAGGGAAGCGCCGACGATGCCCGGAACGATCCGGCGTCCTTCGTCGAGGCGGGTGGGGCGGTGTTCGCGCGCGGCCGGGATCCTTACTTCCCGGCGTGGCCCGACGTGCTCCAGCTCAACCCTTTCTCGCCGGGTCTCCGGCAGGCGGTGGTCGAGACGATCTCGGGGATCGCCGAACAGGCGACGGTATCCGGTGCGACATGGCGATGCTCATGCTGAACGCGATCGTCGAGCGCACCTGGGGGGCTCGAGCGGGTTCGAAGCCGGCGAGCGAATACTGGGCGACGACGATCGCGGCGATCAAAGGCAAACATCCGGAGTTCCGGTTCCTCGCGGAGGCCTACTGGGACCTCGAGTGGGAGCTGCAGCAGCAGGGTTTCGATTACTGCTACGACAAGAAGCTCTACGACCGGATGGATCACGGGGACGCCGAGAGCGTGCGCCAGCATCTCCTGGCCGATCCCTCCTACCAGGACAGGATGGTGCGGTTCATCGAGAACCACGACGAGCCCCGGGCCGCCGCGACGTTTTCGGGCGACAAGGGGCGCGCGGCTGCCGTCGCGATCCTCACGCTTCCCGGTGCCAGGCTGCTCCACGAAGGGCAGTTCGAGGGCAGGAAGGTGAGGCTGCCCGTCTTCCTGGGCCGTCGCCCTGCCGAGCCGCTCGACCAGGACCTCGCCGCCTTCTACGGGTGCCTCCTGAAGGCGACCAATCTCGACGTCTTTCGCAACGGCGAATGGCGTCTGTGCGAGCGGAGCGGCTGGCCAGACAACCAGAGTTACCGGAATCTCCTCGCCTGGTGCTGGGTCAAGGGAGAGGAACGCTACCTCGTCGTCATCAACTACGGGCCACAGGCCGGCCAGGCACGGGTCCGCCTGCCGTGGGATGAGCTCCGGGGAAGGCAGTGGCGTCTCAAGGATGTCCTGACCGGTGCCAGCTATGACCGCAACGGGGACGAGATGCGGGACGCCGGCATGTACGTCGACCTCAAGCCGTGGCAGTTTCACCTGTTCGAGCAGCGCGCATCGTGAGCGACACAAGGAGCCTGCTCCTCTCCACCTTTCAGCGGTCAGAGGTCATCGGTTTCATCGCAGGCTTCGGAACCACCTTCGCCGCACTGCCGGACCTGATCGCCATGCTCAGGGTTCGCTCGAGCGCGGGCATGAATCCGAGGATGGCGGGGATCATGTGCGTCTTTCAATTCGCCTGGGTCTACTACGGTCTGTTGATTGCTTCGCGGCCGGTGATCGTGTGGAACGTGGTCGGGATCCTCACCAACGCACTGAGCGTGGGCGCGTACCTTCACTTCGCCCGCAAAGCGAAGAGCCGGGCCTAGGGCAACAGGCAGTCCACGCGACCATCGAGGGACGGTCGACGAACGGGATTGAGAGATCCGCGTTCACCGCGTTCACCTATTCGTGCCGACGTCGAAAGAGAAGCTGTACTTCGCCGAGAACTGAACGCGATAGTCGTCCACCGTGAAGCCGTCGGAGAAGTTCTTGCGCCGTCCCCACTGGAGCTCCAGTCCCGTCATCACGTCTTTCACCGGATAGTAGAGCAGGTCGGCCAGGCGTACTGCCCGGTCTTGAACGCGCTCGGAAGCTGGGCGTTGCTGTTCGAGACGTCGAGGCGCGAGTACCCGATCGCGCTGCGGAAACGGTCGCTCCACGGGATCTCGCAGAACGCCACCATTCCGAAGATCGGCAGCGTCTTTCCGACGATCGGCCGGTTCGGATCGGCGTTGGGCTCCGCCCCGATGTCCGTCGGCGCGTCCCGCATGTAGGTCGCGATGCCCTCTCCGTAGGTGGCCTCGAGCTTGAGGGTGACGCTCTTCGAGGCCTTCCAGACCGAGGCGAGATTGAAGCCCCAGCCGATCGCGTGGCCCGACAGGTCGAACGCGTCGGCGAGCGTGTCCTTCCATCCGATGTAACGGACGAGACCCGAGATCTGGACGTGTCCCCAATCCCCCGCGTGCCGGTACTGCGCCGTGAAATCCGGATAGGGAAATCGGTCGTCGATGTGCTGCAGCTCGACCCGATCGGCGAACTCGCCGCTGTCGCCCGTTCGCGCCCGGGACGCTCGAGCGCGAACGCGAGGCGGTCGTCTCCCCGGATCGGCGTCCACCGCAGCTGCACGTTGCGGTAGAAGACCATGCCGTTCGGGCCCCAGAACTCGAGGTCGTTCGGAAAGATGTCCGGGTCCATGAACGGCGAAAACGTCTGCCCGGCGAGAAACGGTCCCAGCTCGCCCCACGCGTGGCGCAGGTGGAAGGTCGTCTGGCCGGCGTCGGCTCCAACACCGAGCAGGTCGAACTCGAACTCCGTCCGGATCTCGCCGAGGCTCGTCGGCAGCCAGGAGCGGACCCCGAGGCGGCTCGGTCGCACGCTCGCCCAGAGGTTCCCGTCCTCGCCGAACTGGTTCGCGAAGCTCGGGAGCTTCGAGGGACGCACCATGTCGTACCAGTTCGGATCGACCTGATCGAAGTCGTAGATCAGGTCGAGCATGGCGAAGCCGTAGATCTGAACGCGTGGGCCCGCTTCGCTCCCGGACCCGACGGACGCATCACCGGCTCCCTGAGCCGACGCGAACGAGGCGAGAGTGAGACGGCATGCGATCGCCGCGACGACCGCCGGGACTCCGCGGACGCTTCGCCGGCTAACCCGCTCCACCTTCCCCGCCGGTTGTCCCGCGGCGGCCCGCCGTCAGCACCGCCCGCAGGAAATCCGCGTTCATCCGGGCGATGAACTCCATGCGGATACCCTTCGGGCAGGCGGCCTCGCACTCGCCGTGGTTCGTGCACGTGCCGAAGCCCTCGGCGTCCATCTTCGCCACCATGTTGCGGACGCGGTCGCGCCGCTCGGGCTGGCCCTGGGGCAGCAGCGCAAGCTGCGAGATCTTGGCGCCCACGAAGAGCATCGCCGAGGCGTTGGGGCATGCCGCGACGCACGCGCCGCAGCCGATGCAGGCCGCGGCGTCCATGGCGAGGTCGGCGTTCTCCTTCGCAACGAGGATCGCGTTGCCGTCGGGCGCGCTGCCCACGGGCGCGGAAATGAAGCCGCCGGCGGCGATGACGCGGTCGAAGGCGCCGCGATCGACGATCAGGTCCTTGACGACGGGAAAGGCGGCCGCCCGCCAGGGCTCGATCGTGAGCACGTCGCCGTCGTGGAAGCTGCGCATGTGGAGCTGGCAGGCGGTCGTCCGGTCGCGCGGGCCGTGCGGACGGCCGTTGATCACGACGCCGCAGGTGCCGCAGATGCCCTCGCGGCAGTCGTGGTCGAACGCGATCGGATCCTCCCCCTTCCCGATCAATCCCTCGTTGACGACGTCGAGCATCTCGAGGAAGGACATCTCCTCGTTGATGTCGGGGGCCTCGTAGGTGACGAAGCCGCCCTTCGCCTTCGCGTCCTTCTGCCGCCAGACCTTCAGCGTGATCTTCATTTGTAGCTCCGCACGGCGAGCTCGACGTTCTCGTAGACCAGGGGTTCCACGTTCCGAACGGGTTTCTTGCCGTCGCCCTGGAATTCCCAGGCGGCGACGTGGCAGAAGTCCTTGTCGTTGCGCTCCGCCTCGCCGTCGGGCGTCTGGTGCTCGGTCCGGAAGTGGGAGCCGCAGGATTCGTCGCGCTCGAGCGCGTCGAGGCACATGAGCTCGCCGAGCTCGAGGAAGTCGGCCACGCGCCCCGCATGCTCGAGCGACTGGTTGAGCTCCTGCCCCGTGCCGGGCACGCGCAGGTTCTTCCAGAACTCCTCGCGGAGCTTCGGGATCATCGCGAGGCCCTGCTCGAGGCCCTTCCGGTCCCGCGCCATGCCGCAGTGCTCCCACATGATCTTGCCGAGCTCGCGGTGGAAGGAAGTCGGCGTGCGCTTGCCCTGGATCGAGAGCAGCCGTTTGGTGCGCTCCGTCAGGGCCTTCTCCGCGGCCTTGACGTCGGCGTGGTCGGCGGGAACCGGCGAAAACTTCTGCCGCGCGAGGTAGTTGCCGATCGTGTAGGGAATGATGAAGTAGCCGTCGGCCAGCCCCTGCATCAGCGCCGACGCGCCGAGGCGGTTGGCGCCGTGGTCGGAGAAGTTCGCCTCGCCGAGCACGAAGAGGCCGGGAATCGTGCTCATCAGGTCGTAGTCCACCCAGAGACCGCCCATCGTGTAGTGCGTGGCGGGATAGATCCGCATCGGCACCTGGTACGGGTCCTCGTCGGTGATGCGCTCGTACATCTCGAAGAGGTTCCCGTACTTCTCCTCGATCTTGTCCCGGCCGAGCCTCTTGATGGCGTCCTCGAAGTCGAGATAGACGCCGAGCCCCGTCGGGCCGACGCCGCGCCCTTCGTCGCAGACGCGCTTGGCGGCGCGCGAGGAGATGTCGCGCGGGGCGAGGTTGCCGAAGCTCGGATACATGCGCTCGAGGTAGTAGTCGCGCTCGGCCTCGGGGATCTCTCCCGGCGCGCGCTTGTCGCCCTTCGCCTTCGGCACCCAGATGCGCCCGTCGTTGCGGAGCGACTCGCTCATCAGGGTGAGCTTCGACTGGTACTCGCCGGTCACCGGGATGCAGGTCGGGTGGATCTGCGTGAAGCACGGGTTGGCGAAGACCGCGCCCTTCTTGTAGGCGCGCCAGATCGCCGTGCCGTTGCAGCCCTTCGCGTACGTCGCGAGGTAGAAGACGTTGCCGTACCCTCCGGTCGCCAGGCACACCGCGTCGGCCAGATGCGTCTCGACCTCTCCCGTGACCATGTCCCGCACGACGACGCCGCGGGCGCGGCCGTCCACGACGATCAGCTCCTGCATCTCGTGGCGGGAGAACATCTCGACGGAGCCGAGGCCGATCTGGCGCTCGAGCGCCTGGTAGGCGCCGAGCAGCAGCTGCTGCCCCGTCTGGCCGCGCGCGTAGAAGGTGCGCGAGACCTGGGCTCCGCCGAAGGAGCGGTTGTCCAGCATCCCGCCGTACTCGCGCGCGAAGGGGACTCCCTGTGCCACGCACTGATCGATGATGTTTCCCGAGACCTCCGCCAGACGGTAGACGTTGGCCTCGCGGGCCCGGAAGTCGCCGCCCTTGACCGTGTCGTAGAAGAGGCGAAAGACGCTGTCGCCGTCGTTGTGGTAGTTCTTCGACGCGTTGATGCCGCCCTGCGCCGCAATCGAGTGCGGGCGGCGGGGCGAGTCCTGGTAGCAGAAGCACTTCACCTTGTAGCCGAGCTCCGCCAGGGAGGCCGCGCCGCCGCCGCCGGCCAGCCCCGAGCCCACCATGATCACCGTGTACTTGCGCTTGTTGGCCGGATTGACGAGCTTCATCTCGAAGCGGTGCCTCTCCCACTTCTTCTCGAGAGGGCCGGACGGGATGTTGGACCGAAGCTCCATGCGGACCTCCTCGACCTACTTCACGATCCCGGTGAGGACGGCGATCGGAAAGGAGATGTTGCCCACGACGATGAGAATCGCGAAGATCCAGGCCCCGACATGGGCCATTCGCATGTAGCGGGGGTGCGACACGCCGAGCGTCTGGAACATGCTCCAGAAGCCGTGCCGCAGATGCAGCCCGAGCGCCAGCATCGCGAAGATGTAGAAGAGCGAGGCCGGCACGCTCTGAAAGCCCGTGACGAAGTTATGGTAGATGTCGCCTTCGATGAAGCTCGGGTGCACCGTGCCGGTCGTGAAGTGCAGCAGGTGGTAGATCACGAAGAGCAGGATGATGACGCCGCCCCACCGCATGGTCCGTGAGGCGTACGTCGATTCCTTCCACTTCTGCTCCCGGTAGCCCTCGGGCCGCGCGCGGCGGCTCTCGAGCGTCAGCGACGTCGCCGACCAGATGTGCAGCGACACCGCCGTGAGCATCACGGCGCGGACGATCCAGAGAAATGAGCCGTGGAGCAGCTGGCGCAACAGCACGCCGTAGTGGTTGAGCGCTTCCGGCCCGAGATAGACCTGCAGGTTGCCGAGCATGTGGCCGAGGACGAACAAGAAGAGGATCGCGCCCGTCACCGCCATGACGACCTTGCGCCCGATCGAGGATCCGAGGAAACCCGGCGCCTGACTCATCTCGACTCCTTCTCGCCCCGCGCGCCCGCCCGCGCTCAGTACTCCTCGAAATACTTCTGAATCTGCTTCACGTCCGTCGTCCGAGTCAATGCCAGCCGCAGCAGCACGCGCGACTTCTGAGGATTCAAGTCGAGCGAGGCCACCAGACCCAGCTTGTCGTCGTCGACCTCGACGTTGCGGCCGACGTTGCCCGTCGTCACGCGAGACGACCGCACGCAGACGATACCCTTCTTCGCCTGGGCGGAAAGCGCTTTCAAGGCGACCTCCGTCATGTTTCCGTTGCCGACGCCGGCGATCACGATCCCCTTGGCCCCGGCCGCGGCGGCCGCGTCGATGAGCGCGCCGTCCATGTTCTCGTGGGCCATGATGATGTCCACGCGCGGCAGCGTCGTGACCTTATCGAGAGAGAAGTCCGAGTCGGCCGTGTTCTTGCCGACGGGCCCTCGATACCACTCCGCCTCCCCGTACGCGACGGTGCCGATCAGACCGCGCAACGGCGACATGAACGTCTGGACCGCCGTCGTGCTCGTCTTCGTGAGCGAGGACGCGCCGTGGATCCAGTCGTTGACGACGACGAGCACGCCGCGCCCGGCCGCCTCCTTGTTCGCCGCCACGGCCACCGCGTTGTAGAAATTGAGCGGGCCGTCGGCCGAGAGCGCCGTGGACGGGCGCATCGCCGCGGTGAGAACGACCGGCTTTCTCGACTTGACGACGAGATTCAGGAAATAGGCCGTCTCCTCGATCGTATCCGTACCGTGGGTGATGACGATTCCGTCCACGTTCGACATCGCTGTGAGCTCGTTGATCCGGCGCGCGAGCTTCAGCCAGACCTCGTCGTTCATGTCCTGCGAGCCGATGTTCGAGATCTGCTCACCCTTGAGGTTGGCGAGCTTCTTGGCCTGCGGCACGGCCGCGAGAAGCTGCTCGACGCCCACCTGGCCGGAGGTGTAGCCGGCCTGCACGTCGCTCGCGGCGGCGCCGGCGATCGTGCCGCCGGTGGCGAGCACGACGACGTTCGGGAGAGGACCTTTGGCGCCCGTCTGCGCCATCGCCGCAACCGCGGCCGTCAACAGAAGCGTCAGAGTCAGAGAGAATCTGCCCCGTCGGAACATGGTGACCTCCTACTTCGTCAGGAAAACGATGACCGGGCCCCACGCCGTCAGGAGAATGTTCCCGAGGGCATAGGGCACCGTGTAACCGAGCACAGGAAGCTTGCTTTGCGCCTCGTCCTGGATCGCCCGCAGCGCAGCGGTGACCGTCCCGGCGCCGGCGCTGGCGCCGAAGAGGATGACCGGGTTCATCTTCAGAACCTTGTGGCCGAAGAGAAGCGCCGCCATGTGAGGCGTGACCGCGACCACCAGGCCGACCAGCAGAAGGCTCGGCCCGGTCCGTCGAAGACTCTCGACGAAGGTCGGCCCCGCCGCGAGGCCCACCGTTCCGATGAACGCCGCGAGCCCGATCGTGTCGAAGATCCAGAGGGCCGCCTCGGGGATCCGGCCGAACGTCGGCCGCACGGAGCGGAGCCAGCCGAAGACGAGGCCCATGATCAGCGCGCCGCCGCTCGCGGTCAGGGAGAGGGGAATGCCGGCCACCGTAACCGACAGCAGCCCGACGAGACCTCCCACGAAGATGCCCACACCTACGAAGACGACGTCGGTCTCGCTCGAAGGCCGCTCGGTGTATCCGAGCGCCTTCCCGGCTCGCTCGACGTCCCGCGGGGCCCCGGAGATCGTCATCAGGTCGCCCCGGTGGATGACCGTCGAAGGCGCGAACGGAATCTCCTCTCCGCCGCGTACGAGCTTCGAGAGGGCGACGCCGCGGCCGTGTTTCTCCGCGATCTCGGCGAGCGTTCGCTCGGCGACGTCTTTCCGGGTCACGACGGCGTCCAGGACCTCGGCCGGGAACAGCAGCGTCTTGTCCTCGATCTCGACGCCGATCGGGGTTCCGGTGGTGAGCACGCGGCGGCGGGCGGCGACCGAGACGGCGTCGCCGCGGCGCAGGACGGTTCCCGGTTCCGCTTCGAGCACGTCCCCGCCGCGGTTGATCCGCTCGACGAAAACGCGCTCGGGAGCGAAGGACTTCTCGAGGTCGCCCACGGTCCGGTCGGCCCACCTCGCATCGTCGATGCGGTACGCGCGGAAGTCCCATTCCCGAAAGGTCGACGGCGCGACCGGCCCCGCGATCTCCGCCTCGAGCTTCCTGGCTTCGGACTTGAGGTTGACTTTGAGCAGCCGCGGCGCGAGGCTCGACAGGAACCAGACGACGAAGCCGGTGCCGACGAGATAGGACACGGCGTAGGCGACCGGGATGTTGTTCTGGAGCCGCGTCTTCTCGGCTTCCGGCAGGTCGAGCCGGTTGATCGTGTCCCCCGCTGTGCCGATGACGGTGGATTCGGTGAAGGCGCCGGCCATGAGGCCCGCCGCGGTCCCGCAGTCGTAGTGGAAGACCTTCGCGGCCGCGACCGTCGTCACGAGGCTCGTCACGCAGAGGACGACGGTGATCGCGAGCTGCGGCAGCGCGCTCTTTCCCAGGCCCCGGATGAACTGCGGACCGACCTTGTATCCGGTCGCGAAGAGAAAGAGGTCGAAGAAGACGGTCTTGACGACCGGATCGACGTGGATGTTGAGCTGTCCGATCAGGACGCCCGCGAGCAGCGTCCCGACGACGTTCCCGAGGCGAAAGGTTCCGATCCGGATGTGCCCGAGCAGAAAGCCCACGGCGAGCGTCAGGAAGATCGCGAGCTCGGGGTGTTTGCGAAGGGCCTCCGTCACGTAGGTCATGCTGTCTCCTCCCTCATCGCGCGACCAGGAGCAACCACGGCGTCCCCACGAGAAGCAGGACGAGGATGTTGAAGATCGTCGTGATCGTGCCGAGCTTGTAGAGCTCGCCCTGCGTCAGATAGCCGCTCCCGACCACGAGCACGTTGGCGCTCGAGGCCTGGGGCGTGATCGTCGCCAGATAGCTCGTCGAGAAGAGGAGCGCGCATCCCAGCACGGGGACCGGCACGCCGAGCTGCGCGCCGACGCCGAGGAAGACGCCGAACAGCGCGAGGACGTGCGCCGTCTGACTGACGAAGAGATAGTGGAGGACGACGTACGCGAGGATGAGAATCGACGTATACGGCGAGCCACGGCAGCCCGCCGAGGGCTCCCCCGAGCCGCTGCCCGAGGTAGCCCATGAAGCCGAGCGCGTTCAACTGACCGCTCAGGGTGTAGAGGATGGCGAACCAGATGAAGGTCGCCAGCACGTCGCCCTGCTGTCCGATGTCCTTGAGCGTCAGGACGCCCGTCGCGAGCAGCACCCCGAGCCCGAGGAAGGCCACCGCCGTCAGGTCGAGCTTCAGCGTTCCCGCGAGGCCCCAGAGCGTGACCATGACGACGAAACGTCGCCGCCACGATCTTCTCGTGGAGAGTCAAGCGGCCCATCGCCGCGAGGGCCTTCTTCGCGGCGGCCGGAGCCTCGGGCGTGGATTTCACCTCCGGCGGAAAGACCTTGTAGATGAGGAGCGGCAGGAGGGCGAGCGAGACGAGCGTCGGCGCCGAGGCCGCGACGAGCCACGAGACGAAGGAGATCTGGAAGCCCATCGTCTTTCCGATTTCCGCGCCGAGCGGATTGCCGGCCATCGCCGTGAGCCAGAGCGCCGAGGAGAGACTCAGGGTCGCCATGGCGCAGAACATGAGGTAGGCGCCCATCCTCTTTCGGGTCGCCTCGTCGGGCTTCGAGCCGCCGCCTTCGGCCAGAGAGAGGGCGAGCGGGTAGAGAACTCCCGAGCGCGCGGTGTCGCTCGGGAACGCCGGCGCGATCACCGCGTCGAACAGAAAGATGCTGTAGCCGAGTCCGAGCGTCGAACGGCCGAAGAGCTTCACGACGAGGTGTCCGAGCCGCGCTCCCAGCCCGCACTTGACGATGGCCCGCGCCACGAGGAAGGCGACGACGATCAGAAGGATCGTCCCGTTGGCGAAGCCGGAGTACGCCTTCGCGGGAGTCAGGACACGGGAGAGGACGGCGATGCCGATGGCGAGCACGGAGGCCGTGAGAATGGGAAACGCGCCGACGATCACCGACGCGATCGTCGCGGCGAAGATCGCGAAGAGATGCCAGGCCGGCGGCGTCAGGCCCTCGGGCACCGGCCAGAACCAGATCGCCGCGCCCAGGCCGAAGACGCCGAGGCGCGCGACGAGGGTCTTCGCGCGCGGCGTCATGGCCCGCCGCTGCGGTGGACCGAGGCGAGCCGCGTGCGCCCCTCGACGTTCACGGCGCGCCCGTTCACCTGCCCGCTCTCCGAGTCCACGACGTACTGCCACGCGAGGGTGAAGCTCCCCTCGAGCCCCGCGAACCGACCCGTGCCTCCGGTGATCGTGGCGGTGGCGAGGCGGCCGGTCCCGATCGGCTCGGCCCGGAGAGAGCAGAAGATCCGGTCGCCGTGCTCGTCGGTAAGGACCGCGCGGCCCGCCAGCAGCCGTCCGCCGTCGTCGTAGCCGATCACCTCGCCGAGAAGGCCTCGGCCGAGCCCCTCGCCTCTCGTGAGCACGAGAGGGCCCGTCAGGTTGACGATCGAAGCGTCTCGGTCGCCTTCGGTCGGAAGGGTCTCCCGCTGCCCCGACACGGTCCACGTCGCCGTGAAGGACCGCCAGCCGTCGGCCGCCGGCTCCGCGCCGCGCGCGGGCGGCAGCGAGCAGTCCGACGGCCGCCGTCAGGAGCGCCGCGCGAACGAGCGCCCGGCGGTTCATGCCCGGGGGGCCTGACCCGTCATCGCGACCGGGTCGAAAACCTTCTTGATCTGATCTTCCGTGAGCACCTTCTTTTCGCGGACCAGCTCGAGAATTCCCCGCCCCGACTTCATGGCCTCCGCGGCGAGCTCCGTCGACTTGTCGTAGCCGATGACCGGGTTCAAAGCCGTGACCGTGCCGATGCTGTATTCGACGTAGTGCTTGAGGACGTCCGTGTTGGCCGTGATGCCGTCCACGCAGTGCACCCGCAGCGTGCGAGCGGCGTTCTCGAATATCGTCTGCGCCTCGAAGATGCAGGCGGCGATGACGGGCTCGAAGGCGTTCAGCTGGAGCTGGCCGGCCTCCGCCGACATCGTGACCGTCATGTCGCTGCCGATGACGCGGAAGCAGACCATGCTCACGACCTCCGGGATGACCGGATTCACCTTGCCCGGCATGATCGACGAGCCCGGCTGCTTGGCCGGGAGATTGATCTCGCGAAGCCCGCAGCGAGGACCGGAGGAGAGCAGCCGCAGGTCGTTGCAGACCTTCGAGAGCTTGATGGCGAGGCTCTTCATGCAGGAGGAGTAGAGGACGTAGGACTGCGTGTCCTGCGTCGCCTCGATCAGGTTCTCGGCGAGGTGGATCGGGAGGCCCGTGATCTTCGCCAGGTGGGCGGTGCACTTCTCGGCGTAGCCGGCGGGCGCGTTCAGGCCCGTCCCGATGGCCGTCGCGCCCATGTTGACCTCGCAGAGGACGTTCTGGATCCTCTCGAGCGCGAGCACCTCGCCTTCGAGCGTCGCGGCGAACGCCTCGAACTCCTGGCCGAGCGTCATCGGGACGGCGTCCTGGAGCTGCGTGCGTCCCATCTTCAAGAGCGACGCGAATTCCTTGCCCTTCTTGCGGAAGGCCGCGATGAGCCGCTTGACTTCCTTGACCAGCTCGATGTTGCCGAGCGCCATGCCGACATGGAGGGCCGAGGGGTACGCGTCGTTCGTGGACTGGGAAAGGTTGACGTGATCGTGCGAGTCGCAGAATTTGTACTCGCCCTTCTTGTGCCCCATCAGCTCCAGCGCGCGGTTGGCGATCACCTCGTTGGCGTTCATGTTGGTCGAGGTGCCCGCGCCGCCCTGGAGAACGTCGAGGCGGAACTCGTCGTGCAGCTTTCCGTCGATGAGCTCTTTGCAGGCGCCTTCGATGCCTTTCAGGATCTCCTTGGAGAACTGCTTGCAGTCGTAGTTGGCCCGCGCGGCCGCCATCTTCACCATGGCGAACGCCTTGATGATGTTGGGATACAGCCGCAGCTCGACGCCCGAGATGTGGAAATTCTCCAGAGCCCGGGCGGTCTGGACGCCGTAGTAGGCCTCGGCGGGTACCCGGAGATCTCCCAGCAGATCGTGCTCGGTTCGAGTCTTGGCGATGTTGTTCACGAATCACCTCCAATGAAAAAAGAAAGTCCTCGAATGCTCGTTCACCTCGGGTCCGCGGCGTGGGCGCGCTCCCAGGCGCGCACGCGCCGTCTCGCCTCGTCGAAGAGACGCTCGTAATTTCCCTTGCGCACTTTCAGGCTCGCTTCGGGCGTGAGCTGCCGCCACAGCGGCGCGTACATCTCGTAGACGCCGTAGTAGGCCTTGGGATCGGCCGGCGCGACCGTGTCCGTACCGAACAGGAAGCGGTCGGGAAAGCGGTTGATCAGAGCCGCCGCCCGCGCGGTCACGTCCGGCGACGCGACGATGTACTTGGCGACTTCGTCCCACGAGATGTCGAAACAGACGTGCGCGAGGCCGGGGTCCGTCAGCGCCTTCTCGACCAGCTGCATCGTATAGGGGCTTCGCTCGGCAGCCTCCGTGGCACCGGACCTCTGCGCCGGACGGACAACGCGCCCGAGACCGATGTGCGCCCAGATGATCGAGGTTTTCGGATGACGCTTCAAAAGGTCGCGCATCTGCGTCAGATAGACCGGCTCGGTGTCCGGTTTCGCGAACGGCATGTCGACGTCGTTGTGGAGGAGGACCTGGAGACCCGACTCCGCCGCGAAGTCCAGTATCCGGTCGAGGGCCGGGTTCGTGAGGCTCGCGGTCTCCCCGGCGACCTTCGACGAGACGAACTCCTTGTGGATCGAGAACTCGCCGATGCCCGAGAAGACGCCCGGAAACGCCTGCAGGACGCGGCGGATGTGGTCCACCGCGTACATGTCCGCCGGATTGAAGCCTGTGATCATGGGATCGAACCGCGCGCGGTCCGCCGGAGAAAGCCGCAGATACTCGGTCGCGATGTAAGCGTCCGTGAACGAGTAGTAGTAGAGCGGCGCGTCGGACTGCAGGTAGTACGTCGGCGCGAAGTCGCCCGAGTTGCCGTAGGACCAGGTCTGTTGCAGCGGGATGCCGAACAGCGTCGAGCGACCGACGCGAGTCCCCATGATCTCGAGAAACCTCCGGACGTCGATCCCCTGCTGGACGTAGTTGGTCAGGTGGAAATGCGAGTCGTCGAACTCGGAGGCGTCCGGCGCCGCACCCTGCGCCGGGGTGTTCGCCGGCGCGAGAAGCACAACCGCGAGCGCGATCGACGCGACGAGCATCGCGGCCGACCGCACGGCGGTTCGATGTCCTGTCCTCATGCGGGACCTCCTCCGATCAGAAATTCATCTCCACGTTCGTGTGGAAGACGTCTCCGTTTCCTCCCACCGGATAGGGGACCGCCGTGTACCCCACCGGGCAATGATTCAAACGAATCCACTCGGCGTTCAAGCGCAATCCCCTGTCCTTGAGGAAGTACCAGTTCGCGCCCGCGCGGACCTCCGAGCCGTCGCCGTAGTGCCCCAGGATCTTCGAGCCGCTCAGGTAGACCTGAAGGCTCTTCGGCACGATCATCGCGGAGGACTGCACCTGGAAACCGTGGTCCTCGATGGGCGCGATCCCCTCGGTGCTCGATCCGGTGAAGTTGCTCAACCGGCGCCAGTAATACTCCGCCTCGAGCGAAAAGCCCTTGTACTTGACGCCGGCGTCGACGCTCGTCATCTCGTAGGTCACGCGATTGACCGTGATGCCGGGCCCGAAGAGGTTCGGCGTGAAGATGATGCTTCCGTCGGTCAATCGGATCTGGCTGTTCTCGATCGAGTTCGTCCCGGGCTGCGTCTGCTTGTCCTCGCGGCTGTGGGTGAAGTGCGCGCCGAGCCGCGTGGCGACGAAATCGTGGAAGTCGTAGTCGCCGAAGGTCCCGTACAGACCGAACTCGCCCGTGGTCGGCAGCCAGTTGAGCGAAAAGGACTGAGTATTGAGCCCCTGGTCGAGCTGCGACGCGCTCACGCCGAGGATGCTCATGCTCGTCGCGGCCATCACCATGTACTTCAGGTTCCACAGGATCTCGCCCTTGGCCCAGAAGCCCTCCGTGTACGAGGGCCGGAAGAACTCGTCGGCGATCAGCCGGTCATCCACGCCGAGCCAGTACGGGAACTGCCCCTCGGTGCTCCGCACGCCCGGAAGGGACGTGATCCCGCCGCCGAGCGTCAGGAAGCGATTGAAGGTGTAGCTCAGGTTCCCGGCGGCGACGACCTGGGCGCCCTCTCCCTGCGCGGGGTTCTGCGACCAGACGTACAGGTAGTAGCGGAACTTCGGCGTCAGGAACCATCCGGAAAAGGGAAAGAACACCTTGTTCAGCTGCACGTCTTCGCGGATCTGGATGGAATGGGTGTTGCCGAAGAAGTCCGTGTACGCCGGATCGAGGCCTTTCTGGTTCAGATACCGGACGTAGCTGAAGATGCGCAGATAGATCTCGCCCTTGTCGCCCTCGATCAGACGGAAGCCGGCGTTCGGGATGTAGTCGATGAGCTTCTTCTTCTCCGCCTCCGTCGGCGGCGCGGCCTCTTCGCCTTCGGGCTTCGCCGGCGCGGCCTTCTGCTCCGCTCCGAGGAAGAAATCGGCGCCGCAGCCGTCGGACACCCAGACGCCGTCGTCGGTATATCCCCACGTCTTTCCGAGAAGGCACGGCGCCTCTCCGGTCGATCGCGCGAGCGCGACACCCTTGGACGTGTCCGCCGGACAGTCGCTGCGCTCGCCCGGCTTCGACGAGCAGGAGACCACGTGCGCCGCCACGAGATCCGCGCGCGACGGGGTCGGGGTCGGCGCGGGGGTCTGGGCCGCGGCGACCGAAACCGTCAGGACCGCGAGGGCCGCGGCGACGACCGCGGCCCTGCCGACATCTCTTTCGCCCGGCCTCAGCGGGGCTTGGACGCATACGGGTTCCCGCCGAGGGCGTTCGAGATGTCCGTGATCGCTTTCTGACCGCGCACGCTGTTGCCCGCGTCATCGAGCGGGGGCGAGACGACCGCGATGCCGAACTTGCCCGGCGAGACGGCGATGAGCCCGCCGCCGACGCCGCTCTTGGCCGGCAGCCCGGTGTGATAGAGCCACTTGCCCGAGTTGTCGTACAGGCCGGCCGTCGCCATGACGGCGAGAACGCCCGGCACGTTCTCAATCTTCATCACCTGCTTGCCGGTCACCGGGTTCTTGCCGCCGTTGGCGAGGGTGGCCGCCATCATCGCGAGGTCCTTCGCGTTGACGTTGACCGAGCACTGCTCGGTATAGATGTCGGTCGCCCGCAGGGGCTCGGACTTGATGAACTCGTAGGCGTACATCAGGTAGCCGATCGCCTGGTTGCGCTGGTTGGTGTCCGACTCGGACTTGAAGACCTCCTGGTTGACCGAGAGCGGACGCCCCGCGAAGTCGGAGTAGTAGCCGAGGATGCTGCTCCAGATCGCGTCGCGGCTCGAGCCGCTCACCATGCTCGTGGCCGTGATCGCGCCCGGGTTGACGAGAGGATTGATCTCGGGTCCCCCGAGCACTTTCTGCGCGAACTCGACCGCGACGATCGAGTTGAAACGCATGCCCGTGGCGTCCACGCCGATCCGCTTCACGATCGATTCCGGACCCTGCTCCTCGATGACCTTCGCCATCGTGAAGACCTTGGAGATCGACTGGATCGAGACCTCGGACTTCAAGTCTCCGGCCGTGTAGACCTTCCCGTCCGTGGTCACCAGAGCGATGCCGTAGATCTTCGGGTCCACCTTGGCGAGCGCCGGAATGTAGTCGGCGTTCTTGCCTTCCTGAAGATCCTTGTACTTGTCGTAGGACGCCTTCACCGCCGAGTCGATCTGCGCCGGAGTCTGAGCCCGCGCCGAGGGCGCGGTAACCGCCAGAGAAACCAGAAGGGAGAGAGCGGAGGCAATCGCCTTCAGGCGCGTGGTCACTTGTCACCTCCGATATGGATGTTGAAGTTGTATCTCGCGGAAAACTGGAGGCGGTAGTCGGGCACCTTGAAGCCGTCGGCGAAATTCTCGCGGTGGCCCCACTGAAACTCGAAGCCGGCCATGACGTTATTGACCGGGTAATAGAGCAGGTTGGCGAGCGCGTACTGGCCGGTCCTGAAGGGGCCGGGCTGGCCCGGGTCGGGAGCCTGCCCGTTGCTGTTCGTGATGTGTACCTGCGAATAACCGATCGCGCTCGAGAAGCTCTCGCTCCAGTTGAAGTCGTAGAAGGCGACGATCCCGAGGACCGGCAGCGCCTTCCCGAGGAGCGGCCGGTGCGGGTCTCCCGGGTTCAGCTCGATGCCGACGTCCACGGGAGCGTCGTTCATGTAGTTTTCGATGCCCTCACCGTAGACGACGGACGCCCGGACCGTGCCCTTCATCGGGGTCTTGATGTTCGTGGAGAGATTCACGCCCCAGCCGTTGACGTGCCCCGAGGCATCGATCTCGTCGGGCACGGTGTCCTTCCAGCTGATGTAGCGATAGATCGCCGCGATCTGGACGTGGCCCCAATCGCCGCTGCGCTTGTAGTGCATCGAAAAGTCGGGGGCCGGAAAGTGCGGCTTCACGCCCTGCAACGCGATTTTGTCGGCGTACGTCCCCTGGTCGGCGCTCGCGCCCGGCCGCTCGAGGGCGATCCAGAGCTCGTTATCGCCCTGCATCGGCATCCAGCGCAGCTGCACGTTGCGGAAGAAGACCATGCCGTTGGGCCCCCAGTACTCGATCGAGTTCGGGAAGACGTCGGGATCCATGAACGGGCTCCAGGACTGGCCCGCCCCGAAGTGCCCGAGCTCGCCCCAGGCGTGGCGCAGCCGGAAGGTCGTCTGCCCGGCGTCCACACCCGTCCCGAACAGCTCGAACTCGAAGATCGTCTTGATCTCGCCGAGGCTCGTCGGCAACCAGCCCTTGACTCCGAGGCGGCTCTGCCGAACGCCGGCGTAGAAGTTGCCGTCGGCGCCGAACTGGTTGGCGAACGCGGGGAGCTTCGTCGGGCGCAGGACGTCGAACCAGCTCGGGTCGACCTGCTTGAAGTCGTAGCCGGTGTCCACCATCGCGAAGCCGTAGATGTCCATCCGCGGCTTCGGCGTCTGAACCTCGACCACCACGGTCGTCGCCTGTGTATCCGACGCGGCGGCCGCGGTCGTATCGGATTCGTCGGTGCCGGCCCTCGCGTAGGAAGCCGAGCCTCCCGAGAGCGCCGCAACGGCCGCGAGGACCGCGGCGGCTGCCCGCCATTTCGCTGCGGTTTCTTTCTTCATTTTGCTTTTCCTCCGTTGTGATTTCGGCCGTGTGTCTTCCTTGCGATCGCCTCCGCGATCGTTCCGAGCAGGGTCTCAGCGTCGACGGGCTTGCGGAGATAGGCCACCGCGCCTCCCTTCAAGGCGCGTGCCTCAGACTCGGGCGTGTCGTGGCCGGTGATCGCGATGACGGGGATTCGGAAATCTGCGCGGGCAAGCCGGGCCTGCACCTGGAAACCGTCCACCTTCGGCATGTGAAGATCGAGCACAATGCAGTCGGGCCGGTGATCCGGCAACGTCTCCAGAAATTCGTCCCCGGAGGGAAACGTCTCGGCGTCGAGACCCGCCGAGCGGAGCAGGCGTCCAAGCGCGCGTCTCACGGACCCCTCGTCGTCGACCACCGCGATGAGGTGCACGGCACGACTCACGATCCGAACGCTAAGTCGCGCGTGCGCAACGAACAATGGGACCTCTGTCCATGGGACTTTGGTCCCATTCCGTGGCGACCACGGCCTCGGAGTTAAGGGCGGCGGAGGCGGGCGCGATCCGCGAGGCGGACGAGCTGGGCGACGGAGGACGCGGCCATCTTCTCCATCACGCGGCCACGGTGAACTTTCACGGTCTTCTCGGCGATCCGGAGATCGTTGGCGATCTGCTTGTTGAGCCGGCCGGCCACGACGCCCTCCATCACCTCGCGCTCGCGAGGGGTCAGAGTTCCCAGCCGCTCCCGGATCTCGGCGCGCTCGCGGCGCGACTCGCGGCCGGCGCGGTCCGTCTCCACGGCGCGGCGAACGGCGGCGAGCAGGACTTCATCGTCGACGGGCTTGGTCAGAAAGTCCGCGGCGCCGCTCTTCATCGCCTCGACGCTCTTGGGAACGTCGCCGTGCCCGGTCAGGAATATGACGGGCAGCTCACTTCCCCGTGACGCCAGCTCTCGCTGGAGCGCCAGCCCGTCGAGTCCCGGCATCGCGACGTCCAGGACCGCGCAGCCGGCCGAGTCGGAGCTCAGGTTGCGGAGGAATTCTTCGGGCGATCCGTAGACGATCGCTTCGAGGCCCGCCGAGCGCAGGAGACGCGAGAGGCTCTTGCGGACACCGGGATCGTCATCCACGACGAAGACGCGCTCCCGGGACGTGCTCACGAGCCCCCCGCGCCCTCGGCCGGAAGCGTGAAATGAAAAGTCGATCCGCCATCGGGGTTGTTCGTCGCCCAGAGGCGGCCGCGGTGAGCCGAGATGATCGACCGGCACACCGTCAGGCCGAGGCCCAACCCATGGCTCTTCGTCGTCACGAAGGGCTCGAAGATACGCTCGATCTCTTCCGCCGGCAGCCCCGCTCCCCGGTCGGCCAGGGATACGTGCACGGAGCCGTCGGAGAGATCCGCCCGAAGAAGAAGTCGCCGCTCTTGCGGCTCGGCGCCGGCCATGGCATCGCAGGCGTTGGTCAGGAGATTCAGGAGGACCTGCTGGATCTGGACCCGATCCGCCAGGACCTGCGGAAGATTTCCCGCAAGCTCCGTCTTGAGGGAAATCCCGCGATCAATCAAGTCCGTGCGCATCAACCTCAGGACGTCCGTCGAGGCCTCGGCCAGGTCCAGTCTCTGCAGGTCGACTTCGCCTTTCTTCAGCAATCGGCGCAGGCGGCGGATCACCTCTCCGGCGAGCTTGTCTTCTTCGACGATGTCCTGGAGGATCTCCCGCAGCTCCTCGAGATTCGCGCCGTTCTGCGAGAGGAAGCGCTGCGCCGCCTGCGCGTTGCTCAGGATCGCGGTCAGGGGCTGGTTCAGCTCATGGGCGATCGAACCGGAGAGCTCGCCGATGATCGCCACACGAGAGAGGTGAGCGAACTCGCTCTCCCGCCGCTGCGCCTCGAGCTCGCCGAGCTTGCGTCGCGTGGCGTCGAGAGACACGCCGAACACGTGAACCGCCCGGCCTGCCGCGTCGCGCTCGACCACCCCCCGGGAGACGACCCAGCGCACCTGTCCATCCGGCCGAAGGACGCGATATTCACTATCTAATTCTCCTCCCTTTTCGAGCGAATCCCGAACGGATCGTCGAAATGCCTCCCGATCGTCGGGATGGACGGACTCCACGAACCGCGCGAAGTCGATGCGCTCCTCTGCGCCGAATCCGCGGACCTCGCGGCCACGGTCGTTCATCCAGAACTCGCCCGACGAGACATTCCACGACCAGGAGTCGAGATTCGCCGCCCGCGTCGCGAGCGCGATGCGCATCTCGCTCTCTCGAAGCGCGTCCTCGCTCACGCCGAGCCGCCGCGACAGATCCGAGGCTCCGAGAACGTCGGAGGTCAGCTCGTAGGACATGGCGAGAAGAAGTGCGAAGTAAGGAATGCTGATCATGTAAGGAACGCGAAGGATGCCGAGATGGATGAGCGTCGAGACCATCGATCCGGCCACGACGCAGAGGATGGCGCTGCCCCCGATCAGGAATGCCTCTCGACGCCCGCCGCGGCGCCAGACCGTGCGTGTCGCGTCGAGCAGGTAGATCAGGAGCAGAAGCGAGGCCAGCTCGCCGAGCCGCGTCCAGGCGCTCGCGGTCCCGTCGGCGATCGTCACGACTCCCCCGAGAAACGGAACGTGGCGGACGGCGTCGATCTTCGTGTAGTTCAGGTTCGGGCTGTGCAGGAAGTTGACGACGAGGGAGGCGAGCCCGCGGGTCGCGATCGTCGCGGCGGCGAGCCCGGGACGCCCGGCTCGGAAGTACGACCGGATGAACATCACCAGGGAGGCCACGAAGACGAAGATCGGCACGTGGATCCAGCGGATCAGCTCCCCGTAGCGAGCCGGCGTGCCGGCGTTCATCAGAGCCAGCTCGAAGGCGGCGATCGCCGCGCTCGAGACGGCGGTCAGCGCGAACCAGAGGTGCGATTGCCGGGGCTGCCGGATTCCGATCAAGAGGTGAAGGACGCCGAGCGTCAGGCACGCCGACGCCACGAACGTCCAGACGACCGTGACCCAGGTCATGGCCTGCGCAAAGAGGTCAATTTCACGGCACTCATGCTAAGTCAGCCGGGGGCCGACGGTGGGACCTTGGTCTCATTGGAGTTTTCGCGGCCCTGGGCTACTACTCTTACTTAACGAGAACATGAATACGATCGGTAAGGAGCTCCGGCACAACCCGTTGTACTGGCTCCTCGCTTTCGTGCCCGCGGTCCTGATCGCCGAGCGGGTGCGCCCCGAGGCCCACACGGCTCTCTTCCTTCTCTCGGTCCTTGCCATCATCCCGCTCGCCGCGCTCTTGAGCCGCGCGACCGAGAGCGTCGCCGCGAAGACGGGAGACGCGATCGGCGGCCTCTTGAACGCCACGCTCGGCAACCTGACCGAGCTCGTCATCGCCATCACGGCCCTGCGCGCCGGGATGCTCGACCTGGTGAAGGCGTCCATGACAGGCGCCATCGTGACCAACTCACTCTTCATGCTCGGCGGCGCGTTTCTGCTCGGAGGGTTGAAGCACCACAAGCAGGAGTTCAACCCGGCCAACGCGCGCACACAGTCCGGGATGCTGCTGCTCGCCACGATCGGCCTCGTCGTGCCGTCCGCGGTCGGCCGCGTGGATCGGTTGAACGTTACCTCCGTCATGCGCCCACTCTCCCTCGGCATCGCCTGCATCCTGCTTGCGACCTATGCGTTGAGCCTGCTCTTCTCGCTGAAGACTCATCGCGACGTCTTCGCGAGCGTCGGGGGCGATGAGCACGAAGAGACGCCGTGGCCCCTCCCGTTCGCGCTCGGCGCGCTCGCGATCGCGACGCTCGGCATCGCCTTCGTCAGCGAGATCTTCGTGGAATCGGTGCAGCAGGCGGCCGTCACTTTCGGAATGTCGAAGGCGTTCGTGGGGTTCATCGTCGTGGCGCTCGTCGGCGCGGCAGCCGAGATGACGACCGCCTTCTCGGCGGCCCGCAAGAACCGGTGCGACCTCGCCGTCGGCGTGGCGATGGGCAGCTCCTCGCAGATTGCCCTCTTCGTGGCGCCGGTCCTCCTGATCCTGAGCTATTTCGTGGCTCCGGCACCGATGGACCTGAACTTCGGCGGCGGCCAGGTGCTGGTCGTCCTGCTCACGACCCTGACGGTTTCCTTCGTGGTCTCGGCCGGCCGCTCCGCCTGGTACTCGGGGGTCCAGCTTCTCGCGGTGTACGCCATCTTCGCGGTGACGGCCTACTTGATTCCAGGCTAGCGGAGGGCGCCATGACTTCGGACAGCCGTGGGACCCGGGCCGGGAAAACCGGACGCCAGCGGGTCCTCGATCCCACCGAACGCTTCTCGGAGATCCTGTTCGGCCTGATCATGGTCCTGACGTTCACGGGCTCTCTTTCCGCCGCGGAGAGCGGCCACAACGCCGTCCGGACCATGCTGATCGGCGCGCTCGGCTGCAACCTCGCGTGGGGCATCATCGACGCGATCTTCTATCTCATGAATACGCTGAGCCAGAGGGGACACGGGATCGTCGTGCTGCGGAACCTGCGCACGACGACCGACGCGGCGACGGCGCATGCCCTGATCGCGGACGAGCTGCCGCCGGTTCTCGCCTCGGTCCTGCGCCCTCGGGACCTGGAGACGCTGCGTCAGCAACTGGCCACGCTACCGGAGCCGCCGAAGCGCGTCCCGTTCCTCCGTGACGACTTCCGCGGGGCGGCCGCGGTATTTCTCCTCGTTTTCCTGTCGACCTTCCCGGTGGTGATCCCCTTCCTGCTGATGAGCGACGCCATGCACGCGCTGCGGATCTCCAACCTGATCGCGATCGTCCTGCTCTTTCTGGGCGGCTACAGCTTGGCGAAATACTCTGGCGGCCGCCCGTGGCGGCTCGGCCTCGCCATGGTCGGCATCGGCGTCGCGCTCGTCGGCCTGACGATCGCCCTCGGAGGATGAACGCCCTGCGTCGGATTGCGCTCGCGGCCCTGCTCGCGCTGAGGGTGGCCTCGGCTCTCGCGCAGGATCACCCGGCGGCTTCGGCGAGCGCCGACGAGAAGCCCGAGAAGCCCGCCTGGGAGTTCAACGCCAGCCTCTACGGATACTTCCCGCCGGAAGACCGGCACTACGCCCAGCCGACCGTGATCGCCGACCACGGAGCGCTCCACCTGGAGGGCCGCTACAACTACGAGTCGTTCAAGACGGGCTCGGCCTGGGTCGGCTGGAACTTCGGCTTCGGCGACAAGCTGCGCCTGGACGCCACGCTCATGGCGGGAGGCGTCTTCGGCGACACGCGAGGCGTCGCGCCGGGGCTCGAGCTGACGGTCTCGTACGGCCGCTTCGAGCTCTACAGCGAGAGCGAGTACGTCATCGACGTCGACGATTCCGCCAACAACTTCTTCTACAACTGGGCCCAGCTCGGCTACTCGCCGCTCGACTGGCTGACGGTCGGTCTCGCCTCGCAGCGGACGCGCGCCTACGAGACCGGGCTCGACGTGCAGCGGGGAGTTTTCATCGGCTTCACGTACAGGAGCGTGAAGCTCACGACGTACGTCTTCAATCCGGGTTGGGAGACTCCGACCGTCGTCTCGTCGCTCGCCGTCAGCTTCTAGTGCACTCGGCGGGCGGACCTTGGTCCCATTTGCGGCCGCCGCGGCGTCGGCGATAGGCTTGCGCCGAAACGGAGGCACTGTGCCCACGCTGCAACGCATTCGCTCTCGATTCCAGGGCCTGCCCGCGGCGACGCTCGTCGGGATGCTCTGCGCCTGGATGGCCGCTCCGGGACAGGCGATCTCTCAGGAGCCGCCGCCGCAAGCGACGCGACTAACCGCTTCGGAAGGCACGGAGGTTCCCGAGGTGGCCGAGAAGCTCACCAACGACCAGCTCGACTCGCTCGTCGCGCCGGTCGCGCTCTATCCGGATCCTCTGCTCGCCCAGTGCCTCGTGGCCTCGACCTATCCCATCGATGTCGTCGCGGCGCAGCAGTGGCTCGACAAGAACTCGAGCCTCAAGGGCGACGCGCTGGCGAAAGAGGCCGAGAACCAGCCCTGGGATCCGAGCGTCCAGGCCCTGGTGTCGATCCCCGACGCCCTCAAGCGGCTCTCCGAGAACATCGCGTGGACCAAGGACCTCGGCGACGCCTTTCTCGCGCAGCAATCCGATGTCATGGATGCGGTGCAGCGCTTGCGCGTGAAGGCCAAGGACGGCGGAAAGCTCGAGTCGAGCGACCAGCAGAAGGTTGAAGTCCAGACGGTCGAGTCCAAGCAGGTCATCGTCATCGAGCCGTCGAGCCCGGAGGTGGTCTACGTGCCGTCCTACAGCCCGACGGTCATCTGGGGCGCGCCGGCCTACTACCCGTACCCGCCGCATGTACTACCCGCCTTACTACGCCGGCGGGGCCTGGATCGGATTCGGAGTGGGAATCGCCGTCGGAATCGGGATCAGCGGCGGCTGGGGCTGGGGCTGCGGCTGGCACGGCGGCGGCAACACCATCAACATCAACAACAACAACAACTACGTCAGTCATCAACAACCGGCAGAACAACGTCAACCGGAGCGGAAACAGCAACTGGCAGCACAATGCCCAGCAGCGCGGCGGCGCGCCTTACAAGGACAGGGCTACCGCGAACAAGTACGGCGGCGGGACGCGGGGCGACTCGATGCAGTCGCGGCAGGGACAGGCGCAATCGCGCCAGGGTCAGAGCGCCAACCGCGGCGGCGCTCGAGTAGCTTCGACCGCGGCGGCAGCAGCAGCTACGGAGGCTCGCAAAGCAGCCGGGCCGGCAGCCGCGACGTGTCGCCGAGCAGCCGCGGCGGCAGCAGCGCCTTCGGCGGCTCGCAGAGTGGCAGCAGTGCACGGTCGTCGAGCTCGCGCGGCGCCTCGAGCATGGGCTCTCGGGGCGGTGGCATGTCGCGCGGCGGCGGCGGGGGGCGGCGGCGTTAGGCCGCCGGAGCGAGGAAAAGATGAGAAGAACACCGATTCTCAAGAGTCACATCGCGCTTCTTGCAGCGCTCTTCGCGATCGCCAGCATCGCTTCGGCCGCGAGCACTGCGGCGCCGACGGCCGGCGGCGCGAAAGCTTTCGACACGCCGCAACAGGCGGCCGAGGCGCTCGTCGCGGCCGCCGAGAAGGACGACGTGGACGCGCTGCTCGCGATCTTCGGACCCGGCGGAAAGGATCTGGTCACCTCGGGAGATCCCGTCGAAGACAAGAACCGTCGCCAGAGCTTCGCCAAGAAAGCCCACGAGAAGACGCGGCTCGAGACCGACCCGAGCAATCCGAAGCGGACGCTCGTCGTGGTGGGAGAGGACGAATGGCCGTTTCCCGTCCCGGTCGTCAAGAGCGGCGGAAAGTGGCACTTCGATGCCTCGCAGGGCCGCGAGGAAATCCTGGCGCGACGAATCGGCGGCAACGAGCTCGACGCCATCTCGATCCTGCGCGGATATGTCGAGGCGCAGAAGGAATACGCCGAGGGGACGCACGACGGAAACCCGACGCACCAGTACGCTCAGAAGGCGATCAGCTCCTCCGGCAAGCACGACGGCCTGTCGTGGCGAAACGCCGACGGCAGCGTCGGCGGACCGATCGGCGATTTGATCGCCAAGGCGCTGGCCGAGGGGTATACGAAGAAGGGCGAGCCCTACAACGGCTACTACTTCCGCACGCTGACGGCCCAGGGGCCCGCAGCGCCGCTCGGCGCCCGCGACTACATCGTCAAGGGAATGATGATCGGCGGTTTCGCGGCCATAGCCTGGCCCGCCAACTACGACGTCACCGGCATTCAGACCTTCCTCGTGAGCCACGACGGCATCGTCTATCAGAAGGATCTCGGCCCCGAGACGGCGAAGATCGCCGCCGGCATCAAGGCCTACAACCCGGACAAGAGCTGGATCGTGACCGAGGACGACCGGCCCTAGAACTCGCCGCGGGGTTCCTCAGAACCAGAGAATCTGCCAGGCGACGGCGAACGAATCGAAGTTTTGGCCGGCGCGAACCGAGGCACCGGTGCTGTAGCTGGCTTTCACCGACTGGCGCTTGCCCACGGGGATCGAGAGCGTCGCGCCGATACGGCTGTTGGAGAGCCTCGCGGTGGCCGATCCGTCGTCGACCCGCGCTGCGCCGCCGCCGTACCACGTGCTGTCGAGCGCCAGCCAGAGGCCGGGACGGAAGGTGTAGTCGATGTGGAGCTGGACGGTCTCCATCGGATCCTGACGGCGGGTGGCCGCTCCGGGAAAGTAGTTCGGATTCTCCGTGAAGAAGACCGCTCCCGCGTAGAGGTCGAAGTCGAACCTCTTCCAGGGAACCGAGAGACCGACTTCCGGCTTGAACGCCCAGCGATTCGTGCCGAGATTGATCAGCTTGGTCTCGTTGTACTGGCCCGTCGGCGCCTGGATCGCGAGGCTCGCCCCGACAATGACTCCGCGGCTTCGCGTCGCGAATTCCTTGGGCGTGAGCGCCGGGCTACCGTAGAGGTTGACGGCGAGCTTGGCCCTCAGGTCGGCCAGGCCCGATCGGGTGATCTGGTGGCGCTCCTCCTGGACGTTGCCTTGGACGTCCCCCCACGCATAGGGCAGCGCGGCGCCGACCGTCGCTTGCCGGCCGAAGAGCGCGAACGAGTGCGCGTAGCCCACGGTGAAGCCGTTGATGTGCGCGGAGACGTCCGAGAAGGGTAGCGACGGATCGGTGACGACGTCTCCGGTCGACCTGCCGAACCCGGCCACCACGAAATTCGCGCCCACCGGCGAGGGCGAATAGGCCCTGGGTTCGAGCTCCTGGGCCCCGGCCAGGGACGCCGCCGCGACGGCGCCCGCCAGGAGCGCCGGGAGGCGCCAGCCCCGGATTTGATGCCGATGCACCAGACCGCTCCCTTCGGGTTGTCGGAGGCTATGTCCTAAGGGGAAGGTGCCATTGACGATAGGATAGGAACATTATCGAGGCGCCCGTGCAAGGCGATAGAGTGAAGCAGACGGAGGAGAGGAAAGGAGTCAGGAATCATGGCACGTAAGCTTTCATTGATTCTCAGTATCGGGTTGCTCGTCGCCGGCATCGCGACGGCGCAGGCAAGCTCGTCCACCTCATCGCGAACGGTTCATGCCACGATCATCGACGTGTCCGGGAACACGGTCGTCGCCAGAACCGACCAGGGAACGAAGGAATACACGGTTCCGGCCGGCTTCATGTTCCAGATGGACGGGAAGGACATCGGCGTCGCGGATCTCAAGCCCGGAATGAAGGTCACAGCGACGATCACGACGACGACGACCGTGACGCCCGTGACGGTGACTGAGGTCCGCCAGGCCGAGGTGCTCGCCGTGGCAGGCCACGCGATCATCGTTCGCGGCGCCCACGGAAATCGAAAGTTCACGATGGAGGATGTCAACGGCCAGGACATCAAGATCTTCCGCGACGGCCAGCCAGTCGAGATCTCGCAGCTCAAGGTCGGCGACCGGCTCACGGCCACGATCGTCTCGCATCACCCGCCGACGGTCGTCAGCTCGCAGCAGGTGAAGGCGGCGGTTTCAGGCGCCCCGGCGAAGCCCGCGCCGGCCGCAGCTCCGGCGCCCGCTCCGGCTCCGGCTCCGGCGCCCGCCGCGGAGCCGGCCCCGGCTCCGGCCAAGAAGCTTCCGAAGACGGCGAGCGTGGTTCCCGCGACTGGGCTCGCAGGAGCGCTGCTTCTCGTCGCCGGGCTCGGTCTCGCGATCTCGCGCCGCCGCACCCGCTAGCGGATCGATTCTTCTTCCCCGCCGCCGCGTCCGTCCTCCTGACGGGCGCGGCGCGCGAGGGGTTTCTCCGAGCGGCAGCCGGCGATTTGACCGACCCGCTTCCTTCCTCGATAATCCGCCTTCCCCGAGCGACTGGGAGGTCGTTCAATGGTAGGACAACTGGCTCTGGACCAGTGAATCGGGGTTCGAGTCCCTGCCTCCCAGCCAGATACGTCGGCTTCGGTTCGCTCGGGATCTGGCCTGCGCCACCGGCGCGCGGCTCGGCAAACCGGCTTCGACCCCGCGCCTGATCCCTCGCTCTCCTCTCGCCTCCCGCGGCGCAAGGCTCCTCCGCTCGGTTACTTCGCGGAGACTCCTCCGCCTCCCGCGGCGCAAGGCTCCTCCGCTCGGTTACTTCGCGGAGACTCCTCCGCCTCCCGCGGCGCAAGGCTCCTCCGCTCGGTTACTTCGCGGAGACTCCTCGCGCCGCGAGCACATCTCCCTGAGCGGGATAGAATCGGGAGACGTTCATCGAATGACACTTTCCGCCGGGACGCGTCTTGGCCCCTACCAGATCCTGGCACTGCTCGGCGCCGGCGGAATGGGAGAGGTCTACCGGGCGCGGGACGAGAAGCTCGAACGGGACGTCGCAGTCAAGGTCCTCCCCCAGTCCGTGGCCGCAGATCCCGACACGCTCGCCCGATTCGAGCGAGAGGCGAAGGCGGTCGCGGCGCTCTCTCATCCAAACATTCTTGCGATCCACGACTTCGGCAACCAAGGCGGCATCGCCTACGCGGTCATGGAGCTTCTCGAAGGCGAGACGCTGGGAGGGAAGATCGACTCCGGTCCGATTCCGCAGAAGCAGGCCGTGGACTGGGCGCTTCAGATCGTCAGGGGCCTCTCGGCGGCCCACGAGAAGGGCATCGTCCACCGTGACTTGAAGCCCGAGAACCTGTTCGTCTCGAAGGACGGCCACGTCAAGATCCTCGACTTCGGTCTGGCCAAGAAGGTGGAGGCGGTCGCCTCGGAGGAGCAGTCGAGCGCGCCGACGGGGTCGGGCCACACGGAGCCCGGGGCGGTCATGGGGACGGTGGGCTACATGTCGCCCGAGCAGATAAAAGGACTCCCCGTCGATCACCGCTCGGACATCTTCTCGTTCGGGGCGATCCTGTACGAGCTGCTCTCCGGGAAGAGGGCGTTTAGACGAGACACCAACGCCGAGACAATGGCGGCGATCCTGATGAAGGAGCCGCCGGAGCTTTCGGAGTCGGGGCGCAACGTTTCGCCCGCTCTCGACCACATCGTCAAGCACTGCCTGGAAAAGGACCGGGACAATCGGTTCCAGTCGGCCAAAGACATCGCGTTTGCGCTCTCGGAGGCCTCCTCGGTCACGGGGGCCAGCGGCGTGCAGTTTTCGGCGCGAGCGACCGCGTCACCGGCCCCTAAGAAGAAGAGCCTTATTGCGATTGGGGCTATCGTCGTTCTCGCAATCGCGGGCGTCTACTTTCTGCGGCGCACGCATCCGGGCGTGGGCGAGGCCGGCAGTGTCAAGCGCGTGGCTGTACTGCCGTTCGAGAACTTGGGATCGCCCGAGGACGACTACTTCGCCGACGGCATCGCGGACGCGGTACGGGGAAAGCTGACGGCGTTGACTGGCCTCCAGGTGATCGCCCGAGGCAGCTCCACGCCCTACAAGAAGACGACGAAGACGCCGAAACAGATCGCCGAGGAGCTGAATGCGTCCTATCTGCTCACGGCGACGGTTCGGTGGCAGAAAAGCGGAGGCACCAGCCGCGTAGAGGTCAGTCCAGAGCTTGTCGATGTGACGCGCCCGGATGCCCCGACGTCCAAGTGGCAGCAGCCGTTCGACGCGTCGCTGACGGACGTCTTTCAGGTGCAGTCGGACATCGCCTCTCGGGTGGCGCAGGCGTTGGGTGTGGCGCTCGGGGCGGGCGAGGAGAAGCGGCTTTCCGAGAAGCCCACTCAGAACCTCCCCGCCTACGAGCTTTTCTTGAAGGGAGAGGAAGCGGCGAACAGCTTGGCAGCCAACGATCCGCCCAGCGTGCGGAGGGCGCTCGGCTTCTACGAGCAGGCCGTGGCGTTGGATCCCGCCTTTGCGCAGGCATGGGCGAGAGTTTCTCAGGCGAACGCGGGCTTGTACTTCTTCAGCGTGCCGACGCCCGAGCTTGCAGCGCGTGCCCGACAGGCCGCAGAGAAGGCGGTCGCACTTGCACCCGACCGTCCCGAGGGGTACCTGGCACTCGGCGACTACCGACGGTCGGTCTTGTTGGATTTCGGCGGCGCCCTGGAACAGTACGCAAAGGGACTGGGTGTTGCGCCGGGCAGCGCGAATATTCTGGAGGGAACGGCGCGTTCCGAGGAGGGTCTCGGGCGCTGGGAAGCGGCGGTGGAACATTTCAGACAGGCGGAGCGCCTCGACCCCCGGTCGGTTAGCATTTTCTCGGCTCTCGGCAATGCGCTCTCTTTTCTCAGGCGCTATCCCGAGGCGCGGGAAGTCTACGATCGGGGACTCGCCCTCGCGCCGACCAACCTGCGTCTGATCGAGTTCAAGGCCATAACGTTCCTGGGAGAGGGAGACATGGCCGGTGCCAGGGCGGTGCTCAAGGCCGTCCCCAAGGAGGTCGAGCCAACCGAGCTCGTGGCCTACTTGGCAAACTACCGGGATCTCGTGTGGGTCCTCGACGAGAAACAGCAGGAACTTCTCTTGAGGCTGACGCCGAGCGCGTTCGACGACGACCGGGGCATCTGGGCCATCTGCCTCGTTCAGGCTTATGCCTTGAAAGGCGATGCCGCAAACGTGCACATCTACGCCGAGGAGGCCAGGCAGATGTTCGAGAAGCAGCTCGGCGCGACGCCCAATGACGCTCAGCGCCACGTCGACCTCGGCCTCGCGCTGGCGTACCTCGGACGGAAGGAGGAGGCGATCCGGGAGGGCGAGCGTGGCGTCGCGCTGGATCCCGTTGCGAAGGACGCCCTCGGCGGCGCCTATAACCAGCACCAGCTCGTGCGGATCTACATGCTCGTCGGCGAGCCGGAGAAGGCGCTCGGGGAGCTCGAGCCGCTGCTGAAGATCCCCTATTACCTCTCGCCCGGCTGGCTCAAGATCGATCCCAACTTCGACCCGCTGCGCAAGAACCCGAGGTTCCAGAAGCTCGCTACCGACGCGAAGTAATTCCGCACGACTTGCATCAGCCAAACTAACCCCGTCTTCCAATCCACCGATACCGCTGTGAGTCAGATGCCGGGTCCCCCGGAGTCGACTACGTGTGTCCGTAGCGTTGGCGGGATACGCGATCGCTCGCGGCACGCTCACGATGGAGCTCAAGTACAAGCTCGAGAACCGCAAGCTCGCGGCCAGGCGCAAAAGCTGGCGGACCTCGTCGAGCGTAGCGAGGCGCCGGGCAGCGTGGATGCCGTCGCCATCGACGAGACGGAATGCACGGTGTACCTGAAGAAGGCCCATAAGAAAGAGAAGTTCAAGAAGCCCGGCAACTTCCTGGGAATGGCGAAGGACATCCCCGCGCCCTAAATGGAGAGCCTCATGCTCGAAAACCTGACCGCAACGACGGACGACGTCAGGCAGCTCGCTCTGGCGCGAGCGAATGCCGTGAAGGACTACCTGACGGGGCCCGGAAAGGTCGAAGGGGCGCGCGTCTTCATCCTCGAGCCGGGAGACAAACCCGCCACCGCGGAGGGGAAGGCGAGCGCCAGCCGCGTGGACTTCGCGCTCGAGTAGCTGCTCCTTTCGAAGAACGCCCCTGCTTCACGACCGGGCGGTCAGATGTTGGCCAGCTCGCCGAAGAACTCGTGGTCCTCCGCGTAGCCCCCTTCCCCCCTCTTGATCGACCGGACGTCCTCCACGAGCTCGATCGCCTCGATCCACTTGACCATCTTGAATCCGAGCTGGTTCTCGACGCGCAGACGTAGTGGCGCCCCGTGAAGGAGCCCGAGCGGTTCGTCGTTCATCTCGTAGGCGAGCAGCGTGTTGGAGTGCAGCGCGTTCTCGATCGAGAGGCTGTCGTAGTAGGTGCCATTCGCGGCACCGGTGGTGAGTTCGACGCCCTCGCCAAACGAGTAGAAGACTGCCGCCTCCGCGCCGGGTGCCGGACGGACCACCTTCAGCAGTTTCGCCAGCGATATTCCGCCCCACTCGGCGATGCCCGACCAGCCCTGGATGCAGTGGTGCAGCGTGATCTGGGTCTCCTTGCCGAGGGCCCGGAGCTGATCCAGGGACAACTCGCTCGGGTTCTCGACGAGACCGTAGACCTTGAGGCGATAGTCCTCGAATCTGTTGGCGGCCAACCTCTTCCACTCCTCGCAGGTCGGCATTCTGCCGTTGATCCAGAAGAAGGGAGAGATGTCGTCGCGGGAGAACTGCGCGACCGGCGCGGGGCGATCGAGCGCGAAGCGCATGACCGGCGTGACGATCCTCCCGGCGGCGTGCTGGACCGCCCGCGGGCGCTTCCACGCCGCCCAATTGGCGAGCGCGTTGGCCACGACCACGACGGCGATGCCGGCAAGCCCGAGGTACAGGCCGGCCGGGCCGGCGACGTCGGTCCCTCGCACGATGTGGTTCATGTTCCGAACCAGACCGGTCATCGTGATCATCGCGACATGACCGACGAGGAAGACGACGAAAGCGCACATGACGAGGAAGTGAAGCGACCGTCCGATCTGCCGATTGCCCGGCAGGAAGGGGTACCATCGGAACCGGTTCGTCAAGGCGGGCGACATCGACGGGCCGGTCAGGATCGCGAGCGGAGCCAGGACGAACACCACCCCGAAGTACGCGAGCTGCTGGAGGGCGTTGTAACGGAAGAAGCCATTGGGCTCGGGCGGCAGGTGCAGAGTGGCGTAGTGGACGAACACGGCCCAGGCATCCGGGACGACGCGCCAGGACGTCGGTACCAGGCGCCTCCACTGTCCCGTGGCGAACAACAGCAGGACGAAGACGAGGCCGTTGCCAACCCAGAACAGGACGCTGAGGAAGTGCCAGTGCCGGGCCATGCCGACCGTGTGGCGGTAGCCGGGGAGGCCGATCCAGGGAGAGAGGTGGCGGGAGTCATCCTTCGCCGTCCACACGCGATCCCGGGGCACCTCGACCGGGGTCAGCCGGAGCCATTCGGTCCCGGGGGTGCAATGGACGTTGCCGTACAGACGGGGATGGTCCATGAGGATCTGCAGGCCGCTGCGAACGAGGAGGGTCAGGAACAGGAAGTTGACGTAGTGGGTGATGCGGAGCCATGCCGGGAAGCCGACGGGGCCGGCGGCCGTCTCGATGATTGCCGGGGGCGAACTCACATGCGGAAGTCCAGCCACGCCCCACTGGATCCAGGCGGCCGCCACCAGGAGCAGCAAGGGCGACACGAGCAGGAGAAGCACCCTGGGCCGAATGCGCATGGCGTCATGGCGCCGGGGCGCGAGAAACCTCCCCGCGCGCCACGCCACCGAACAAAAATAACAAGAGAAGGATCGTAATGCGATATTTCAGGTTTCGGCCCGCCAGCCACCCTGGCCTTTCGCGTTATTCGCCACCAGACTCGCTGCAGGAGGTCCCATGCCGCAGGATCAGTCGGTCCATCCGGAACTCGAAGGCGTCGTGTCGGCGTCGGCTCTGGTCGCCCATCAGCCCGGCACCGTGGTGAGCCGCACCCTCGTGCGAAAGCCAGCCGGCACGGTCACCGTCTTCGCGTTCGACGCCGGCGAGGGCTTGAGCGAGCACACCGCGCCGTACGACGCTCTGGCCCTGAGTCTCGAAGGCGAGGCCGACATTTCGATTGCCGGCACCACGCACCATCTCGACGCCGGGCAGTTGCTCAAGCTCCCGGCCGGACGACCGCACGCGGTGAAGGCGATCACCCCCTTCAAGATGCTGCTCATCATGATCAGGGCGTGATGTCCTCGGCTGAGGAGGAGAGACGCGAAGGAGTCCCTTCTTCAAGGACTTCACGCTCGAATAGCCTCGAGGTTATTTCCGCTTGATTGGGATCGAGACTCACATCACCTGACCCGCCGATATTCCTGCGAGTCCGGCTCGGCGTCCCCGTGTGTCCGTAGCGTTGACAGTTCCGTGCCGGCGCTCAGCCGTGAGGACGTGGTGGCGCAGTGTGCGGAGGCGCGGCCCGAGGAGGAGCGGGTCGCGGAGCGCTGCGCGGCGGCGGGCTGGGCGGCCGGACGGCGCGCGATCGCTGGTCTCCCGTCGTTCGCGCGCCGTGTTCTCGCTCGAGCGGCTGAACCCGTTGGCGGTCCGGAGGACGGACGTCGCGAGGACCGACCTGCTGCCAGTTCCCCCGCGCGTCCCGGCGGTAGACGTGCCCGTCGGCGCCCGCGTAGACGTCGTTTCCGGCAGAGCCGGACGGAGTCCGATAGACATTGCGGACGGCCGCCTGCTGTCCCGCCGCCAGGGCGCCGGTGCGGGAGTTGTAGGAGCGGCCATAGAGGCCGACCGGATGGCGCGTCCCGGGAAGGCCTGAGGGAACGGGCCGCGGTGAGACGGTCACGGTCCCGCCCCATCGCCGGTAGATGCTTCCGCTTGCCGCATTCCAGCCGCCCGGGCGCCACGGCATCACTCGCGGGACATGGGCCCCGCCGTCGCGCCATTGCCATCCGCCGGGGCGCCAGCCCCACCCGATCGGTCCCCACCAGGGGGGCGGAATGACATCCCCACACCCAACCGGGGCCCCAGCCCCACCCGAAGCCGGCGTCGAAACCCCACCCCCACCACGGCGTCCAGGCGAGACCGAAACCGAGCCCCCAGGTGACCGGCGGGCCGTACCAGACGTTGCCGATCCACGGTGTGTAGACGTAGCCGGTGCCGTAAACGATCAAGCCGTCGTCGTCGATGCAGCTGCCCGTATAGCCCGGCGTGTATCCGACCTGCACGGAGTCGGCCGAGGCGTCATAGATGCGCACGTACGTCACGTAGTGGAGGGGTGAGTCCGGCGGGATCGAATAGATCGAGGGCGGCACGCTTCGCGCGACCGCCCAGGGACCGCGGGGAGAGTCCGCGACGAACCAGACGCCGTTCTCGACCGAGTACCACTTCCCGTCGTCGGCGAGGATGACCGGCAGCGATGCGTTGACGACGTATTGAAGCGGCGTTCCCGGGATCGACGCGAGCTCCGGTTCCCCGTCGTACTCGGGAACCGTCATCCTCGTCTCACGGAGGTCGACCTTCGCCGTCTGGGGGATCTCGTCGGCGATGAGAGCCTCGGCTGCCTGCGGCGTTCCGGGCACCGACGCCTTGACGTTCTCCTTCGGGCTGTCATCCGGGATGCTCGCGAAATCGGCGGGCAGCGCCTTGCCCGAGACGTACTCCCACGGACCGCTCTCCGAGGATCCGCGGTACCAACGGCCGGAGATCAGGACGTATGTCTGCTGGTCCGACAGGGCTTTGAAGACGTTGCCGGTCGTGTTCTGGATGTAGAGCAGCCGCGTGCCCTCGACCGGAACCCAATTCGGCTCTCCGTCGGTGACGATCAGTTCCGTCGGCGAGGTTGCCACGAACACGGATGGAACGGGCCCCTTGTGCGAGCGAGGGCCTGATCGGCGCACTGGCGCTCGCGCCGCCGGCGGCGGAGCCGGAGCTCGCTTGCGGGACCTCGCCCTCGAGCAGGTCGACCGGTTGTCCCGACGCGGTCAGCCGCTCGAGAGCCTTTCCGAGCTCGGCCGGAGGGTCCGGGGCGGCGACCCAGGGCCCGTCCAACGACGGGGCCGTCATCCAGCCGTCGAAGAGGTGGAGATAGCGGGCGCCCGAGGGGGCCTTGAGGAGAAGCGGCCTCGTGTTCAGGACGCGCTCGAGCGAGGTTCCTTCAACGGCTCGGTAGGCCGGAGGGCCGTCGATCGTGACCAGGATCGCCGGCCTGCTGGAGAAGAGAATGCGGGGCGGAACGTTGCGCAGCGGAAGCGCCGCGCCGCGGCGCTGCTCCTTGAGGATGGCCAGGCTCGCCTCGAGACGGTCGAGTGCGATGGGCTTCGACCCCTTCGACATCGCCCGGCGGAACAGGTCGAGGTACGCGCTCTCGCTCCCCGGCGCCGAGGGGAAAGTCGCCCTCGAAAACTCGATCTGATCGAAGTCGACCAGGCGGTTCTCCTTGTCGACGTTCGTTCGCGCGGAGATCCAGAGGATGCCGAACGTCGATTCACTCGCTTCGGCCTCGCGAACGGAGACCGCCGCGTGCGCCTCCAGAGACCGGCCGTCCCAGCCGTCCAACTGCGGCTGGTACATGGTCAACACGGTGCCGCCGCTCGAGAAGATGCCGCGGCCAGGCCTCGTCGACCGCCGCGGGGGCCGCAGGAGTCGCGGAGAGGGTCGAAGCGAAGGCGAAAATTGTGAGAAAGAGCGTTCTCGAGAGCATGCGTCACCGCCACATCAGAGTTGGGGCTCGGCGGCCGGGCGAAGCAGGATGTTCCTTCGCGCGGCCGAGAATGACCGGAAATACGGGATTCCAATTCCGGGGGATGCCGAGGGCGACCCGGGTCTCGGGCAGATTGAGCCACGGCCGCGCGAAACCGATCGGACAGGTCGCGACACCCTCGGCATGCGCCGCCAGCATCAGATTCTGGGCCGCGAGACAGCAGTCTTCCGCCGCCTGGGATTGAGCGGACGTCGCACAGATCACGACGAGCACCGGCGCGCCGTAGAAGATGTTGAAGGCCGGATCCGAGAGCATCGCCCGCATCTTCGGGGACCCGCTCTCCTCGGGACTGCGTAAGAACACCCGCTTGGCCTCGTCCGAGAAGCCGCGAAGGCGCTCTCTCCCTTCGAAGATCACGAACGCCCACGGCTCCAGGTCCATTGCGCTCGGCGCTTGCACCGCAAAATAGATCAGCCGCTCGACCGTCGCCCGGTCCAACGGCTCGTCGCCGTAGGAACGGACCGCGCGACGCTCGCCAATGGCTTGGAGAACATCCACTCGATCTCTCTCCCCTTCCGTCGGAGGCAGCTTGGCCTTGGCTCTGGCTCAGCCGCCTGATGAAAACGCTTCAATCCTCGGAGGAATTGGGGTTGTACCCGATGCGAAGGAACGCGCTCGTTGCGCCCCGGGGATCTTCCGCTCCACGGCGGATCGCACCGAGAATCTGCCGGTGGAAGGCGTGACAGACGGAAGCCTCGATGGGGCCCCAGAGCCACCGGGGCCTTCGCGGGCTGACATACCGTGTTTCGAGCGCGAGTCGCGTCGATCCGTCCGGGAGCCCGTCCAGATTGTAGCTGCCCCCTTCGAGCCGAATCCCGCCGGCGATTGCGAGTTTCTGGTCGACGACTTCGAATGCACGATGACGCGGAGGCAGGACGCGCGTCATCCGCTTGAGAAGATGTCCGTTCTCGTAGACGCATCGGGTCTCTTCGTCGGCGCCCGCGAGTGCCTCCTCGGCGCGCACCGGCACCGGAAGGAGCAGACGCAGCGGCAACGGCGGCCGGTGCCCGATCTGCTCGTAGAAGAGGAGCGCGTTCCACACCCGCTCGGGGGACGCGGAGCAATTCGTCCTCGTGACGACGGAAACCAGCGTCCTCGAAGCGACCGCCGCCGGGAACCGGCCGTCCTTTCAGAGCGACCCCGCAGGTTTCACTTCGACGGTTCCCCAGAGCATCGCGCGATCCTCGAGGGCGAGGTTCGGTTCCGACGGGCCCGTCGGCTCGGAGAAGCTCCGCAGGACCACGAGTGGCGGCCGGCGCCGCGGCCCGCTCGACGGCGGCAATCAGCCGCTCCCGATAGTCGTCGCGAGCTCCGTCGAGCACGTTCGAAAGCGCGAACCCGTCGAAGCTCCCCGGCCGTTCCCGCTCGAGATACGCGGCGGCGTCGGAGTGGACGAACTCGGATTCGCCCGGCTTCGGGAGGAGCCGGTGCGCGGGAGATTTCGCCGAGCAGCAGCGCGCGCGCATAAGGATTTCCCCGGTTCGCATGGCGCGCGAAGCCTCGTGTCAGACGATCCTCGCATCACTCTTGCCGAACCGGCGAGGAAGACCGCGAAGAAACGACCTCGCGTAGACCGCACGAAGCAGGAACCTGGAGAAGATCGCGTCCGTTGCCGCGCGAAACCCCGGTCCGTCCAGATGTTGTCGCCAGAACACGATCTGTTCCGCCGGATCCTCCAGGTCGAGAAACTCCCGTAGCCGGGAAGACCTCCAACCCACGAGAGGAGCCAACGCGCGGAGCCGGCCCAGCACGCGCTCGGCCGCTCCCGGAAGAGGCGGAGCCCCGGACGCGCGATCTTTCGCGTAGGCGACCTGCACGGCGTTGATGTCCACGGCGACGACTTCGTGCCGGCGCGAAAGTTCCATCGCCGTGCAACCCGCCGACGCGACGCAGAAGATCCTCCCGCCGGGACGGAAGGCGCGCACCTCGATCGCGGAGTCCTCGTACATCTGACCGAAGAGGAGCCGGCTCGATCCGCGGCGCCCGTCGAAGCGGCCGCGCGACCAGACGGTCTCGGGACCGCGCACCGCTCCGTTCATCGGGGCAGGCTCGCGGAGACCCAGACCAGGAGGAGGAAGGCGAAGTTCTTGACGACCATCCCGCCGGGATCGTGAATGAGCCGCCGCGCCCAGAGCAATCCGCCGGTGTTCAGAAGGACGAGAAGAACGGTCTGAACCGCCGCGCACGGGACCGGGAGGACGCCGCTCAATGCCCACAGGGCCAAACTCGTCTCGACGACGCCGAGGAGTTTGAGGAAGATCGCGCCGATCCGAGGTCCAAAGTGCGGCACCGCCTCCACGATCCGGAGTTGACGCGCTTCCCGGCCGAGAAGCTTGCACCACAGTCCCTCGTAGAGCCAGACGCCGGCGACCGCGACGCGAATCAGCCAGATCGGCGGCAAAGAACCAGACCTCTCGCGGCTGCCGATGCCCTACGAGACCGGACGCCTGGCCCGCTCCGGACAGTCTGTTGTACAGCCAGGCGAAGAGCGCGCCGACGATCAACCCGTCCGGGAAGGCCCAGAGCAATCCGATGAGGCTGCCGAGCGGCGAGAAAGTGAAACCCCGGTAGAGAATTCCCAGGAGCGGCACGGGTCCCCCCGGACCGTTCCAAAGGAGTCCCCACCACGCGACGAGAAACACGCCGATTCCCCACACGACGGCGCAGGCCAACGCGAAGGCGCGGACGTTCAGCTTCATCGGTTACCTCCTGCGGAGACTAGATCAACTGGTGCTGGCAGGCGAAGATTACCTCGCGAGTTTCGAGTGCACATCCAAAGCGGGCTCGCGATCGTCAGCGGCTCGCCAGGCCCCCCGCGATTTCGCCGCCGTCGATGATCACGGGATGTCCCGTGATGTACGGCGCCTCGTCGGAGGCCAGGAACGCGAAGAGCGCGGCGATCTCGCCGGGCGTCGCATGGCGGCGCAGTGGAATCTTCGCGTCCACGGCCGCCTTCATCTCCGGGGTGTACTCGGCCTCCTGCATGGCCGTCCAGACGTAGCCGGGGCACACCGCGACGACGCGGATCTTCGGCGCGAGCTCCAGCGCCATCGTGCGGGTGAGCTCGATCACTCCGGCCTTGGCGGCGTTGTAGTCGGCGTAGCGCGGGTAACCGTTCATGCCCGAGGTCGAGCCCATGTTGAGGATGACGCCCCCGGCGCCGGCGAGCATGCGCCGGGCGGACTGCTGGGCCACGTAGAAGACGCCATCGATGTCGACGCTCATCACCCGGCGCCATTCGGCAGGCGTGATGTCCATGAAGTCGTGGCGGATGCTGATGCCCGCGTTGTTGATCGTGACGTCCGGGCCGCCGAGCAGGCCGTCGAGCTCGCGGAAGGCGCGGTCCACGGCGGCGGGATCGGCCACGTCGGCCTCGATGACGCCCGCCAGATCCGGATGTCTCCGGCGAAGAGCCCTTCCGCCCTCCGCGTCGCGGTCGATGACCGCGACGCGCGCCCTCTCCTGCAGGAACCGCTCCACGGTTGCCGCGCCGATGCCGCTCGCGCCGCCCGTGATCACCACCCGCTTGCCGGCCAGCCCCCTCATCGTCCGCTCAGCGGTCAGCCGGCGATGCCGCCGCCGTCCACGACCAGGGCCGCGCCCGTCATGAAGGACGAATCGTCGGAAGCGAGAAAGAGCGCGGCGCGCGCCAGCTCCTCCGGGGTGCCGACCCGGCCCAGCGGGCGATTGGCAGCGCCCCGCATGTAGTCCGCGTAGCTCATGTGCCGGGCCTCGGCGTCCGCCGCGAGCATCGGGGTCTCGACGTCGCCGGGGCAGAGGCAGTTCACGCGAATGCCCTGCTTGCCGTGATCGATCGCCATCGCCTTGGTCATCACGACGAGCCCGCCCTTGGCCGCGCAATAGGCGACGGCCTCGTCGCCGCCCTGGATGCCCCACCCCGACGCCTGATTGATGATCACGCCCCGTCCCCGGGCGATCATCACCGGCAGCGAGTACTTGGCCATCAGCCACGCTCCCTTGAGACTCGAGTCCACCGTCTCGTCCCACTCCTCCTCCGTGCAGTCGACGGCGTTGTGGGGATGGAAAACACCCGCGTTGTTGAAGAGGACATCGAGGCGGCCCCCGAAGGCGGAGAGCGTCTCCTCGACGACACGCCGGCAATCGCCCGGGACCCGCACGTCGGCCCGGACGAAGACCGTGGTGCCGCCGGCGGCCGCGATCGCCGCCGCGACGTCACGGCCGCGCGCCTCGTTGCGTCCGGTCAACGTCACGCGGGCGCCCTCCTGCGCGAAGAGCCGCGCCGCGGCCTCGCCGATTCCCGAGGTGGCGCCGGTGATGATGGCGACGTGGTCCTTGAGCTTCATCTTCGATCGCGCTCCGCGCGTAGCGTATCTCGCCGCCCCGAATTGACGGCGAAGGCCCCCCGCCGGCCACGCCCTCTTGCCGGGACGAGCCCGACTCGCGATAGGCTCCGGCGTCGGACAGTCCCTATCAGAGCGATCGACTCCGGAGGTGCGCGATGCGCTGGTCCTTCCAGGCAGTGCCTTTCCTCGCGATCCTGGGAGCGAGTCTCGCAACCGACGTCCACGCCGCCGCATCGACTCCCGAGCCCACGAGGATTCTGTCCGTCTCTTCCGTCTTCCCGCTCGTCTTCGAAGAGAACCGGGGGCAGGCGGAATCCACGGTCCGATTCCTCTCGCGATCTCCCGCGTTCGATCTTTTTCTGCACCCCGACGAAGCCGTCCTCGTTCTGCGCGGACGGGAGGGGGCTGCCGAGCGCCTTTCTCTCCGGTGGCGCGGCGCGAACTGCGAGCCTGCGATCCTCGGGGACGAGCTGCTCGCGTCGAAGAGCAGCGACTTCCATGGCAGCGACCCGAGCCGGTGGATTTCGGGCGTGGATCAGTTCGCGCGCGTGACCTACTCGGATCTCTATCCCGGGATCGCCCTCTCCTTCTACGGGAGCGCCCGCCGTTTCGAGCACGACTTCGTCGTTTCTCCCGGCGCCGATCCGCGCGCGATCCGGCTCGAGATCTCGGGAGCGCGGCGCACGCGCATCGACCGGCGCGGCGACCTCGTCCTCTCGACCGCCGTCGGCGACGTCGTCGCGCACTCCCCGGAGATCTACCAGGAGATCGCCGGCCGGCGCGTCGCCGTCGAGGGCCGCTGGACGCTGCGATCGCCGCGGCGCCCCGGAGGACCGGCCGAGGCCGGATTCGAGATCCGCCGCTACGACCGCCGCGCGCCGCTCGTCATCGATCCGATCCTGTCCTACGCGACCTATCTCGGCGGGTTGTCGAGCGACAACGGCTACGGCATCGCCGTGGACGGACAGGGCAACGCGTACGTCGTGGGGACGGCTTTCTCGGGCGACTTCCCCCTCCAGAACCCGATCGACGACACGGCGACGAGCGGCGACGCGTTCGTGACCAAGCTCTCGAACGGCGGCTCGACGCTCGTTTACTCGACGCGCCTCGGCGGCAGTGGCCTCGACTACGGATACAGCATCGCCGTGGACGCGGACGGAAACGCCTACGTGAGCGGCACGACGTTCTCGACCGATTTTCCGACGACGCCCGGTGCGTTTCGCGAAACCGCCGTGTCCACAGCCGACGCCTGGGTCGCGAAATTGAACGCCACGGGAACGGCGCTCGCCTACTCGACGCGGATCGGGCATTTCGCCGGCGGCTCGAACGAGCCGCGCTACACGTCCGTCGCCGTGGATTCGGGCGGGAACGCCTACGTGACGGGGGTGACGGACGACCTCGATTTCCCGACGACTCCCGGCGCCTTCTCGCGCACGCTCGGCACCGGACCCTTCAACGGCGGATTCAACACGGATGCCTTCGTCACGAAGCTGAATCCCGCCGGCAGCGCGCTCGTCTATTCGACGTTCCTCGGCGGCATCGGAGACGACGGCGGCTACGGCATCCGGGTCGACGGCGCGGGCTCCGCCTTCGTCACGGGCATCGCGGGCACGAACGGCTTCAACCAGAGCGACTTTCCGACGACGCCCGGCGCCTATCAGCAGGCTTCCGGGCACAACGGAAACGCGAGCTTCGTCGCGAAGTTCAAGCCCGACGGGACCGGCCTCGTGTTCGCGACGCTCGTCGGAGGAACGATCGGCCAGAGCCAGGGCTTCGGCATCGCCATCGACGACCAGGGTTGCTCCTACGTCACCGGCGAGACCAACCCGCACTTCTCCGGACAAAACGATTTCCCGACGACGCCCGCTTCCGTCCAGCCGGATTACGGCGGCGGCAACGCCGACGCGTTCGCCTACAAGCTGAACGCGGCGGGCAGCGGTCTCGTCTACTCGACGTTTCTGGGAGGCTCCGCGTTGGAGAACGTCTTCTCGAGCGGCGGCATCGCGGTGGACGGGAGTCACAACGCCTACGTCATCGGCCACACGAGCTCGAACAACTTCCCGACGTCCCATTCGCTGCAGGTCTTCAAGGGAGGTGGCTTCACCGGCGAAGCCTTCCTCGTGAAGCTCAATCCCGCCGGGACGGACTTCGTGTACTCGACGCTTCTCGGGGGCACGAAGGACGAGTACGGTGCGGACGTCGCCGTGGACGCGGTCGGCAACGCGTACGTGACGGGCACCACGTTCTCCGACGACTTCCCGGCGACGACGAATTCCTTCCAGACGAGCTTCAAGGGGTTCTCGAGCGTGTTCGTCGCGAAGGTCGGAGAGCTGACGTCGTTCGACGTCTCCGCCGTCGTGCCGAACGAGGGCGGCAACACGGGGACCGCGGCCGTCCTCGTCGAGGGGGCGGGCTTCCAGCCGGGCGCCTCGGTGAAGCTCCGGCGCTCCGGCCACGCCGACATCGTCGGCGATCCGCTCGGGCTCGCGCCCGACGGTTCGAGCATCGACACACTGTTCGACCTGCACGGGGCGGCGCAGGGCGCGTGGGACCTCGTCGTCACGAACCCGGGCGGCGGCTCCGCGACCCTCGCGGGCGGCTTCACCGTCACGCCGGGCCGCGCGGCCGACCTCTGGGTGGACGTCGTCGGCAGCCCGAATCTGCGCGGGGGCAAGTCGCAGCGCTATCAGATCGTGTACGGGAACCGCAGCCCCGACGCCGCGCTCGGGACGCTCCTCTGGATCGCGTTCCCGAAATACCTCGACTACAAGCTCGACTTCACGCTCACGCCGCCCCCTCTTCCTCCGGGCATCCCGGCGGTCGACTTCAGCAAGATTCCCATCTCATTCGACACGGACACCGAGACCGTCATCCCGCTCTTCATCGGCGTCATTCCCTCCGGAATCGCCGGCACCCTGCCGATCGAGCTCCACGTTCCCGACGACCCGCAGTACGCGCATGCGCAGTTCTCGATCCGCGTCTGGATGAACGCGCCCTTCTTCGGTTCGCCGCTCGACCCGCAGGCCGAGAAATGCCTCCGCACGGTGACGAAGACGATCCTGAGCCGCGTCATGGAGGTGTTGATCAAGAAGCTCATGCCGGTCGACTGCGTGACCGGCGCCGGCTCCGCGATGAAGGAGATCTTCGAGAACACGCTCGAGGCGATCGTCAAGGGACAGCAGGGCACGTACTCGGGGGCCGACGCGGCCAAGTCGCTGACGCAGATGCTCTGCCCCGCGCTCCAGCAGGGCCTCGAGTGCGCGTTCGAGCTGTCGGGTCTCGTCGTGCCGGAAGTCAAGGTCCTGCAGGTCGTCCTGGAGATCCTCCCCTTCCTCATCGACCTGAACGAGGTCCTGGACGACTGCGGCAATCCGCTCTCTCCGAAGTTCGGCAAGAACTTTCCCGCCGAGGTGATCACCTCCAACGATCCGAACGACAAGTTCGGATCGGTCGGCGGCGGCGCGCCCGCCCACTTCCTGACCGGCTCCGAGCCGCTGCGCTACCTCGTGCAGTTCACCAATGAAGACACCGCCACGGCGCCCGCACAGGACGTCGTCGTGACCGACCAGCTCGATCCGGCCAAGGTGGATCTCTCGACCTTCGCGTTCGGACCCGTTTCGTTCGGCGCGACCACCGTGTTCCCGTCCTCGGCCACGGGCGACTTCAACCGCGACGTGGATCTGCGGCCCGACCAGAACCTGATCGCGCGGATCACGTCGCACCTGAACCCGGCGACCGGCCTCGTCACGTGGCACTTCGCTTCGATCGATCCCGAGACCGGCCAGCCCACGGAGGACCCCGCGGCCGGATTCCTGCCGCCGGACACGGTTCCGCCGGAGGGCGAGGGCGCCGTTTCGTTCACCGTCTCGCCGAAGACCCTCGCCACGGGGACCGAGATTCGCAACCACGCGCGCATCGTCTTCGACGTCAACCCGCCGATCGACACGCCCGAGTGGCTCAACACGATCGACGCGTCGGCGCCGTCGAGCCACGTCCTCGCGCTGCCCGCGAGCGAGTCCTCCGCGGCCTTCACCGTTCACTGGACCGGAAGCGACACGGGTTCGGGCATCCTCGAATACACGGTGTTCGTCTCGGAGGACGGAGGACCGTTCGAGCCGTTCGTCGCGCAGACCGCGACGACGTCGGCGACGTTCGCCGGAGCGCCGGGGCATTCCTACGCCTTCTACAGCGTCGCCCGTGATGAAGCCGGCAACCTCGAGGCGGCGCCCGGCCCCCCCGATGCGACGACCACCGTGTCCGACGCGGCCTCGGCCGCGGACCTCTCGGTTCTCGCGACGCTCTCGGGCAACGCCAACCCGGGAGCCAATGTCACCGTCGCGCTGGAGGCGCACAACGCCGGCGCGTCGCCGGCCGGCTCCGTGAGCCTCACCAACGCAATTCCCGCAAACACGACCTTCGTCTCGATCTCGCAGACGGCGGGGCCGGCCTTCGTCTGCGCGCATCCGTCCGTCGGAGCGACGGGAACGGTGACGTGCACCATCGCGAGCCTCGCGAGCGGCGCGACCGCGGACTTCCACCTCGTCGTGAAAATCGGCGCCGCCACGGCATCGGGGACGCTTCTGACCGAGACCGCGTCGATCACGTCCGCGACGCCGGACCCGGCGCCCGCGAACAACTCCGACACGCAATGGACGGTCGTGGGAGAACCGTTCGCGGAGACGGCGGAATCGATTCTCGTCGACCCCGCCGCCGGCGCCCATTCGGACGGCAACGGCGTCCTCGAGCCCGGCGAGACGGTCGCGGTGCAGACCGCGTGGCGCAACCTGACGCCCTCGCCGCTCGCTTTGACCGGAACCGCGTCCGGCCTGACGGGGCCGTCCGGCCCGACCTACGCGCTGCCCGACGCGGCCGCCGGCTACGGGTCGATTCCGCCGGACACGGTCCACAGTTGCACCGCGGCCTCCAATTGCTACTCCCTGTCCGTCTCCGCGCCAGCGGTACGCCCCGCGACGCACTGGGACGTTCACTTCACCGAGACGCCGAGCACGGGCGACGAGACGAAGGTCTGGACGCTTCACGTCGGCCAGAGCTTCACCGACGTCCCCAAATCCCAGCCCTTCTACAAGAAGATCGAAACGCTGCTGCACGCCGGGATCACGACCGGTTGCACGGGAACGCAGTACTGTCCGTCGTCTCCGGTGTCGCGCGGCCAGATGGCCATCTTCCTCGCCAAAGGAATCGCGGGAAGCGGCGCGGCGGTCCCCGCCTCCGGGACCGTGGGCGCCAAGGCCTACAACTGCGCGAGCGGCGGCGTGTCGATCTTCACGGACGTCCTGCCCACGGACAGCTTCTGCAAGCACGCCCACTTCCTCGCCGCGCAGAACGTGACGCTCGGCTGCTCCGCCACGCAGTTCTGCCCGGCCTCGCCGATCGACCGCGACAGCATGGCGGGCTTCGTCGCGAAGGCGATCGTGGCGCCCGCCGGCGGCGCCGGAGTCCCCGCGACGTACGGACCGGACCCCGTCACGGGCTTCTCGTACAGCTGCAGCGCGGCCAGTCCCAACCTCCACTTCCTCGACGTGCCCGTCACGGACGCCTTCTGCAAGCACGTGCACTATCTCTGGGCGAGGGGAATCGTCAGCGGCTGCGCCGGCGCCAACTACTGCCCGGCCGGAGGGGTCCACCGCGACGAGATGGCCAAGTTCCTGGGCAACGGGTTCGGGCTCGTTCTCAACGGTCCCTAGAACGATCCCGGGCCGGGCCGGAGCACGGCCTCCCCACCGGCCGAACGAATGTGAAAAGCTCTCGGAGACCTCTGTGCGAGGCAGGAGGGAGACATGAGATCCGTTTGTCGCCGCCGGTCCATGGGCGCTCGGAGCCTGGCCGCGATGGCCGCAGCCATAGGAGCGGTCGCCGTCGGCGCCGTTCGCGATCGGGGCGCTCGCGATCGGACGGCTCGCCATCCGCCGCTTCCTCGCGGAGAGCGTCGAGCTGAAGTCGGTCAAGATCCACGATCTCACCGTGTCGCGGCTCGAAGTCCGCGACGCGATCTCGCTGCCCGACCGTCCCGCCGCCCCGAGCCAGAACTAGGAGGCGACGTGGCTTCCCGCCGGACCGCTCTCCTCGCGGCCGCGGCGCTGCTTCTTCCCTTCGCCGTCTTCTTCGGCGACGGCCGCTACCTCGGCAGCGGCGACACGGCGCCGGCGGAGCTCCTCCCGATCGCCGTCCTCGAGCACCATGCGCTGAACTTCGACGCGTTCGTCCGGCCGGGCGAGACCCTGCCGTACTGGTTCCGCGTCAAGAACGGCCACGTCGTCTCGGACTACCCGGTCGTTCCGGGGCTTCTCAACGTGCCCGTCTTCGCCGCCGCGAAGGCCGCCGGACTCCCGCTCTTCGAGGACCGATTCCGTCTCTCACTCGCCACCTCTTCCGCGCTCGCGGCGGGCTCGGTCCTCTTCCTGTTTCTCGCGCTGCGGAGGATCGGCCGGTCGGACCTCGCGGCCTTCGGTTTCTCGATGCTCTATGCCTTCGGCACCGAGGTCTGGAGCGTCGCGGGAAAGGGGCTCTTCCAGCACGGGCCGTCGCTCTTCTTCCTGACGCTCGCGCTCTGGCTGCTGCAAGTCGAGACGCCGCCCGCGGCGGCGATCGCCGCGCTCTCGCTCGGCCTTACGATCGGGATCCGGCCGACGAACATCCTGATCGCGGCGCCCCTCGTGTTCTGGGAGATGCGCCGCCGCCCGCGCGGACGCGCCGCCTTCGTGATTCTCTTCGCGCTCCCGGTCGTCCTCGTCGCCGCGCACGCCGCGGCGTCCTGGGGCAATCCCTTCACGCTCGCGCGAAACGTCGTGCCGGCGGGATTCTCCGGAAGCTCGCCGGGAGGCCTCGCGGGCCTGCTGCTCTCCCCCGCGCGCGGCCTCTTCGTCTTCAGTCCGTTCCTGATCTTCGCGATTCCCGCGGGCGTCGCGGCGTGGCGCCGCTCGGGATCGCTCTTCGAGAGGTGCCTGACCGTCGCGGCCGTCCTGACGCTCGCCGCCTTCTCGCGCTGGCGGATCTGGTGGGGCGGGCACTCGTTCGGCTACCGCATCCTGATCGAGATCGTGCCGCTCCTCATGCTCCTCATCGCTGCAGCGTGGCCGAAAATCGCGGGCCGGCGGTGGACGGCGGCGCTCTTCACGGTCCTCGCCGCGGCATCGATCTTCGTGCAGTTCCTCGGCGCCCGCTTCTACCCGAGCGGCTTCAACGATGACATCGACCGCGAGCCCGAGCGCCTCTGGCAGATCCGCGACTCGGAGATCCCGCGCCTGGCGGCGAGACTCCTCGGGCGCTCTGCCCCCGCGGTCGGCGCCGGCCCGGGAGCCGTCGCGGGTCGCGACGCCGCCGCCGCATTGGACGCGCGATGCGGCCGCCGACGACACGATCCCGGGCGCGCTCGACTTTCCGCGGCCGGATTCCTCCGTGCGCGGAGCCCTGCGCATCGCCGGCTGGGCCCGGTCGCCGGCCGGCCCCGTGGACGTCCAGATCCTGATCTCGCCGGGCGACCGCGTCGTGCCCGTTGCGCGCCTCCCGCGGCCGGACGTCTGCGCGGCCGTGCCCTCGCTCGGGGACTGCTCGCAGGCGGGCTTCGAGGCGGCCCTCGAGCCGGAACCCTCGGCCGCAGAGCATCTTCTCGTCGTCGAGCTGAAGGGTCCGGACGGCCGCGCCCGCCGCCTCGGTCCGGTGCGGTTCTTCTGGCGCCCGGCGCCGCCCGCAGCCGATAGAATCCGCCCGTGAAGGACGGGGGCCTGGCGTCGCGCCACTGCGTACCATGCCGGGGCGGCGTTTCGCCGCTCTCCGAGAGCGCCGCCGGCAAGCTGCTCGCGGAAACCCCGCGCTGGGCGCTCGGCGATGGCGCGACGCGCCTCTCCCGCCGCTTCGAGTTCCGCGACTTCGTGCAGGCCATGGAGTTCGTCAACCGCGTCGCGGGGATCGCCGAGGCCGAGGGCCATCACCCCGACATCGCGATCCACTGGAACAAGGTGGACCTCACCCTCTGGACGCACGCGATCGGCGGCCTCCACGAGAACGACTTCATCGTCGCGGCGAAGATCGACCGCCTGCTCGACGACGCCGCCGACGACACGCAGCCCGCCGGCTGATCAGTCCGCGGGCGCGGCGCGCGGCGAAATGGACAGGAGCTCCCCCAGGGCGACGAAGGCGTCGCGCCACGTGCCGTCTTCGCCGAGGATTCCCGACTCGCGCACCTTCCAGTAGACGTTCTGGACCTTCCAGAGCCGCACCGGAAACGGGAAGCGCCGGCAGAGCTCCACCGCGCGGCGGAGCGTCTCGAGCCGAGCGAGATCCTCGGGCCGCTCGGCGAACTCCCGCGCGAATCCCTCGAGCCGCTGCCGCAGCGCGTACTCGAGCGCCTCGGAATCCAGCGCGAGCTTCTCGCCGGCCGCCTCGTCGAGCGCCGCGGCGATCGCGGCCCCGTCGAGCAACGGGGTCTGGAGCGCTTTCCGCAGCGCCGCGTTGACGACGAACTCCCCGGTCGCGCGGAAGACGCGGGGCAGCGGCGATCCGAGGTCCGCCAGAAAGCGCATCAGCGGCAGATGCCGCTCGTGGATCCGCCGGAGCGCACCTTCGGCCTCCTCCCGAGTGGACTCGAGGACGACGCGCAGGATCCGGCGCTGGTCGTCGCGAAACATCGTCTTCAGCGACACCGTGTCGGCGCCGAATACCGCCTGGAAGAGGCGCAGCACCTCCGCGACGTCGGCCCGCGAGAACGCGTGCTGCACGTTCTGGACGAGCGTCTCCCAATCCGCGTCCGCGGGCGCCGGCGCGACGCCGCCGTGCACGTTGTGGTCTCCGAGATGCAACGCGCCGAAGGCGAGCCGCTCCGACTCGCCGGTGACGTCCGACGTGAAACGCGCCCGCCCGACGCCGAACTTCATCGGCGGCGCCTCGGCGATCCGGTGGTCTTCGCGCGCGACCTTCCAGCAGTAGATGCGCGCCTCCGTCGCTTCGGGCTCGAAGAGCGAACGCACGGCGTAGTGCCCGCCGACCCGGCCGAGATCCACGATCTTCCCGCGCACGTGCCGGTCGTACACGCGCCGCCCGTCTCCCTCCTCGAGCCGGTTGCTCGCCGCGGCCTCGAGGTCGCGGAGGAAGGCCTCCTCGATCGACTCGCCGAAGAGCTCCTCCGCGAGCTGCACGACCCGGCCGGCGTAGCGGAGCACCTGGACGGTCTCGATGCCGGCGAGATCGTGGAAGAACCAGCCGCAGCTCGTGTACTGGAGCATCGCGTGACGCTCGAGCTCGAGGAGCATCCGCGCGCGGACTCGCTGCTCTTCCGAGAGCGGGCGGACGGCCTGCGCCTCGAAGAAGCGATCGAGGCTCTCCGGCGAGCGATCGAGCACGACCTCGATGGAGGCGTCCCGGGCCCTCCACGGGTCCGCGAGGAGGACGGCCGCTTCGCGCTCGAAGAGCGGGTCCACGCGCTCGCGAAGACGGTCGAGAGCCCGGCGCAGCGGCGCGCGCCAGGCCTGATCCCCCGAGGGCGAGGAGCCGGTCGCGCAGCCGCAGTCGCTCCGCCACCGCTCGATGCCGTGGGCGCAACTCCACGACGTGTTCTCGCGAATCTCGACTTCCGCCGCCGGCGGGAAGCGCTCGAGAAACTCGCCGTAGTTCGTGAGAACGACCTTTCCTCCGGCGGCCATCGATCGCAGGGCGTACGCGAGGGCCATGTCGCCGTGCGCGTGGTGATGCCCGTAGGTCTCGCCGTCCGTCGCGACGTTCACGAGGCGCGGCCGATCTTCCGTCTCGGGCAACGCGCCCGCGAGGCGCGCGGCGAGCTGCTGGCCGCTGTGGAGGAGACCGCCGAAAGCGACGTCGCGCGCGATGGCGGCGTCGTAGAAGAAGACGTCGATCGAGCGCCCCGAGGGCAGCGGAGCGCGGTAGGCGCGCGTCGGGTCGACGCCTTCGGGCCCGACCTCGCTCCACGCCGCCGCTCCGATCTCACGGTGCGCGCGCGCCTGATGCGCCGCGAGGATCGTGAATCGGATGCCCGCCTCCGCGATCGCCTCGAGGCTCGGGAGGTCCGCCGCGGTCTCGGGCAGCCACATCCCCTCCGGCTCCCGCCCGAAGCGGCGGCGGAAGTCCGCGATCCCCCAGAGCACTTGGGTGCGTCGGTCGCGCGCGCCGGCGAGCGGGAGGATGACGTGGTTGTAGGCCTGCGCGAGGGCCGAGCCGTGCCCGGAGAATCGCTCGCGGCTCTCCCGGTCGGCGTCGAGAACCGCCGCATACACGTCGGGCGCGTGGCGCTCGAGCCAGGAGAGCAGCGTCGGCCCGAAATCGAAACTGATGCGCGCGTAGTTGTTGACGATCTCGGCAATCCGGTCCTTCGCGTCCAGGATCCGGGACGCCGCGTTGGCGGCGTAGCACTCGTCGGTGATGCGCTCGTTCCAGTCGTGGTACGGGAACGCCGAGTCCTGGACCTCGATCGCCTCGAGCCACGGGTTCTCGCGCGGCGGCTGGTAGAAGTGGCCGTGGACGCAGACGTATCGCGTCACGCCAGGACCGGATCCTCGACGGGCTCTTCCTCCTCGAGCTCGGCCTCGACGTCGAACGGCTCGGGCTCCGCCGCGGCCTTCTCGTCGCCTCCGCTCCGGCTCCGGGTCCGGCTTGAACAGGAGCGCCGCGAGCGGCGGCAGATTCACGGTCAGCGAGAACGGGCGGCCGTGGATCGGCGCGGACGAGGCTTCCACGTCGCCGCCGGCCGGGTATTCGCTGCCGCCGTAGATCCGGGCGTCCGTATTGACGAGGAGCCTCCAGGTTCCCCCGCGCGGCGCTCCGACGCGGTACCCCGGGCGCGGCACCGGCGTGAAGTTGAAGACGGCGAGGACCGGATCGCGCGTCGTCTTCCCTCTCCGCAGGAATGAGAGCGTGCTCGCCTCGGCGTCGTGGCAATCCACCCACTCGAAGCCCGCCGGCGCGTCCTCGTCGAGCTCGTGGAGCGCGGGCTCCGCGCGGTAGATGCGATTCAGCTCCTCGACGAGACGCTGCACGCCGCGGTGGAGAGGATGATTCAGCAGATCCCAGTCGAGCTCGCGGTCGTGCGACCACTCATGCCACTGTCCGAATTCCCCGCCCATGAAGAGGAGCTTCTTGCCGGGCTGCGCGTAGAGGTCGGCGAGCAGCAGGCGCAGGTTCGCCATCTTCTGCCAGGCGTCGCCCGGCATCTTGTCGGCGAGCGAGTACTTCCCGTGGACGACCTCGTCGTGCGACAGCGGCAGGAGAAAGTTCTCGCTTCCCGCGTAGATCATGCGGAACGTCAGCAGATTGTGCCGGTACTTCCGGTAGATCGGGTCCTGGCCGAGATAGTCGAGCGTGTCGTGCATCCACCCGAGGTCCCACTTCATCCCGAACCCGAGCCCGCCGACGTACGTCGGGCGCGAGACCATGGGCCACGTCGCGGATTCCTCCGCCATCGTCTGGACGCCCGGGCAGCGGGCGTAGACCTCCTCGTTCAGCCGCCGCAGGAAGAGGAGCGCCTCGAGGTTCTCCGGTCCGCCGAAGCGGTTCGGAATCCACTCGCCGGCTTTGCGCGAATAGTCGAGGCGCAGCATCGAGGCGACCGCATCCACGCGCAGGCCGTCGGCGTGATAACGCTCGAGCCAGTACAGCGCGGACGACAGCAGGAAGCTCCGCACCTCGTTGCGTCCGTAGTTGAAGATGCACGTCTTCCAGTCCGGGTGGTAGCCCTGCCGCGGGTCCGCGTGCTCGAAGAGATGCGTCCCGTCGAAGTAGACGAGGCCGTGCTCGTCCGACGGGAAGTGCGACGGCACCCAGTCGAAGATCACGCCGATGCCGCGCCGATGGAGGTGATCGACGAGGTACATCAGGTCCTGCGGCGTGCCGTAGCGGGCGGTCGGCGCGAAGTAGCCGGTCGTCTGGTAGCCCCAGGACGCATAGTAGGGATGCTCCATCACGGGCAGGAGCTCGACGTGCGTGAAGCCCTGCGCGAGCACGTAGTCGGCGAGCGCGTGGGCGAGCTCGCGGTAGGAGAGAAAGTCCTTCCCGTCCTTCCGGCGCCAGGAGCCCGCGTGCACCTCGTAGATCGACATCGGCGCCGTGAGCGCGTTCGCCGCGGCGCGCCCGGCCATCCACTCGCCGTCGCCCCATTCGTAGTCGAGATCCCAGACGACCGAGCCCGTGCGCGGCGGCTTCTCCTGCATCACGGCGAAAGGGTCCGCCTTGTCCACGCGATAGCCGCGCCGCCGAGACACGACGTGGTACTTGTAGATCGTCCCCTTGCCCGCGCCCGGCACGAAGCCCTCCCAGACGCCGGGCCCGCCGATCGACGCGAGCGGATGGCTCTCCTTGTCCCAGCCGTTGAAGTCGCCCATGACGGACACCGAGGCCGCGGACGGCGCCCAGACGGCGAACGAGGTTCCGGCGACGCCGTCGACCGTTCGCGCGTGAGAACCGAGCTTGTCCTGGAGCTGGAGGTGGCTGCCCTCGCCGAAGAGGTGAAGATCCGCCGCCGTCAGCAGCGAGGCGGGCCCCGGCCCGCCGCGTCGCTTCCTTCCGGGGCTCAGGCCTTCTTCCCGGGCAGCAGGACGAACACGAGGCCGATCACGCCGGCGCCCAGCGACAGCCAGCGCGCCGTCTCCCAGCCTTCCTTCTGCGAGCGCTCGGAGCTCGAGAAGGTGGACTTGAGCGCCCCCTGGACGCTGTCGTATCCCGCGCGCTTGCTCGAGGCCAGGAGGAAGCCGGCGATTCCGATGACCAGGAGCACCATTCCCACACGTCGCATCGTCGCCTCCTCAGTACTTTCGCAGAGCCGGGTCGATCCGCTCCGCCCACGCGTTGATGCCACCGGCGAGATTGACCGCCTTTTCGTATCCCATCTGCCGAAGGAACTGCACGGCGTTGGCGCTGCGGGCGCCCGACCGGCAGTAAACGACGAGGTCGCGGTCCCGCGGGACCTTCTCGAGGTTCTTCGGCAGCGTCTGGAGCGGCACCTTGATCGCGCCCGGCAGGTCCGAGAGCGCGTACTCGTGCGGCTCGCGAACGTCGAGGAGCAGGGGCTTCTCGCCGCGATCAAGCATCTGCTTGAGCTGGAGGACGTCGATCTGCGGAACGGGCCCCGGCATGAGAGAACGATATCCCACGCCGCCGACGGCTGCCCGGGACGACGGCACGAGAGCTCGCAACGCGACCAAGGGTTGCGAAGTTCACCGAGCAAACCGACTCGCGTTGCAGGAGCCGGAGCGCAGCGAGGGGATCAGGCGAGCGGTCGAGCCCCTTTGGGCGAGCCGCGAGCCGATGCGCTCTCCGGGCGCAGATCCCGGAACAAGCTCCGGCGACGGTTCGGCACGAGAGCTCGCAACGCGACGAAGGTCTCGTAGGGGCGGCCCTTGCGGCCGCCCGCGATGACGGGGCGGGGACAAGCCCCACCGCTAAGCCCGCAGCGACCTTCCGCTCGCAACGCGACCAAGGTTTGCGAAGTTCACCGAGCAAACCGACTCGCGTTGCGGGAGCCGGAGCGCAGCGAGGGGATCAGGCGAGCGGTCGAGCCCCTTTGGGCGAGCCGCGAGGCGGTGCGCCGGCGGCGTCCATCGCCGCAACGGAACCCTTGAGTTTGCTCGGAGCCGCCAGCGCAGATCCCGGAGCAAGCTCCGGCGACGGCTAATATTTCGGAACCGTCGGGTCGATCCGCTCCGACCAGGCGAGGATGCCGCCGGCGAGGTTGCGCGCTCGCCGGAAGCCCGCCTCCTGCAGCTGCTTCACGGCCGTCGCGCTGCGTCTGCCCGAGCGGCAGTACACGACGATGTCGTCGGCCGTCGAGAGGCGATTCAGGTTCGCGGTCAGCTCGCCGAGCGGGATCCGAACGGAGCCCGGCAGCGCGCAGATCGCGATCTCGTGGGGCTCGCGGACATCCAGGATCAGAGGCGACTCTCCGCGATCGCGCATCGCGGCGAGCTCTTCGACGGAGATCTCCGGCACGCCGCGCGTGCGGACGCCTCGGCCTCCGCGGCCCCGACGCCGCAGAACGCCTCGTAGTCGATGAGTTTCGTGATCGTCGGCCGCGGGCCGCAGACGACGCAGTCCGGATTCTTCTTCAGCTTCAGCTCGCGGAACTTCATCGAGAGCGCGTCGACGAGCAACAGCCGGCCCACGAGCGGCTCGCCGTTGCCGAGAATCAGCTTGATCGTCTCGGTCGCCTGGATCACGCCGAGGAGACCCGGCAAGATCCCGAGCACGCCGCCTTCGGCGCAGGACGGCACGAGGCCGGGCGGCGGCGGCTCGGCGTAGAGGCACCGGTAGCAGGGCCCCTTCTCCGCCCAGAAGACCGACGCCTGCCCCTCGAAGCGGAAGATCGACGCATAGACGTTCGGCTTGCCGAGGAGCACGCAGGCGTCGTTGACGAGATAGCGCGTCGGAAAGTTGTCCGTGCCGTCCGCAACGATGTCGAAGTCGCGCGCGATCGCGAGCGCGTTGGCGGACGTCAGGCGCTCCTCGAACGGGATCACCTGGACGTTCGGGTTGAGGTCCTTGAGCCGCCGGGCCGCGGCGGCGAGCTTCGGTTTCCCGACGTCGGACGTGCCGAAGAGGATCTGCCGGTGGAGATTCGAGTCGTCCACGACGTCGAAGTCGACGAGCCCGAGCGTCCCGACGCCCGCCGCGGCGAGATAGACGGCGAGCGGCGAGCCGAGCCCTCCCGCGCCGACCGCGAGCACGCGCGCCGCCTTGAGCTTCTTCTGCCCCTCGAGCCCGACCTCCGGCATGATGAGGTGCCGCGCGTAGCGGCGGATCTCCTCGTTCGACAGCGCGTCCGGCGCGACCGGGCCCCTCGCGCTCATCGCGCGAGCTCCAGCCGCCACGTCGAGCCGCGCCGGGAAGCGTCCACCTCGCCGAACGACGTCTGCGCCACGAGCGGGCGGACGACCTCGTCGATTTCCCGCGCCGCGAAACCGTGGGTGCGCGCAATGAGCCGCTGCCACGGCGCCGGGATCCGCAGCCAGCCCCAGAGCGGCGCGTGGTCCAGCCGGATGTCCTCGTTCGAGGCCTCCGCGTCCGGCTCGTAGATCCAAAGGAAGCCGCCCGGCTTGAGTGCGGCGTAGATCCCCTCGAGCCCCTTCTGCGGTTCCTCCCAGTGATGGAAGGAGAGCAGCGACACCGCGAAGTCGAAGAGGCGCGTGAATCCCGCCGACTCGGCGGCGCCTTCCTGGAACTCGAGGTTCGGGAGAATCGGGCCGCGGCCCGCCTGCTTGATCATTTCCGGAGAAACGTCGAGGCCGACGACCTCGAGCCCCGGATTTGCCGCCGCGAGCAATCGCGAGAATTTCCCCGGGCCGCAGCCGACGTCGAGCAGCCTCCCGCTTTCGACGGGAATCTCCGCGCCGATGCGGCGATAGAGCGGGGTGAGCATCGGCTCCGCCCACCGCCGATAGAAAAACGAGGCCATCGCGCCGAAGCGCTCTTCCTCGGCGCCCTTCAGGTTCATGAGCGGCCGCCGCCGCGCTCCCGCACGTGCTCTTCCTCGAAGCCGCGGACCCGCGCCGCCATGACGCCGGCGCGCCCGAGATAGCCGACGAGCCGCCGCGGGTTTTCGCGCTCGACGATCGGAAGCCGGCCGATGTCGTTCTCGAGCATCCGCCGCACGGCGTCGCGCAGGAGCTCGTCCGGGTATCCGACGATGAGCTTCGCGCTGCCCGCGTCCTTCACCGTGCGCTCCGGCTCCCCTTCCCGGCGGCGCTCCATCGCCTTCATCAGGTCGCTCCGCGTGATGATGCCGACGAGATTCCCCGCCTCGTCCACGATGGGCGTTCCCTGACGGCGCGAGAGCGCGGGATCGCCGGCCGCGATGCGGCGCGAGAGCTCGGCCACCGGCAGGCCGGCCGGGACCGTCGCCACGTCGCGGTCCATCACTTCCTCGACACGGTGGACCTCCATCGGATCCACACTGTATTCGCGCACGAGGTGATGGCCGCGCCGGGCCACCTTCTCGGTCAGGATCGAGCGCTTCAGCAGCAGCACCGTGACGCCGTGCGCCGCGACCGAGCCGACGAGAAGCGCGGGAAGCGCGTTCAGGTCGTGCGTCAGCTCGAGCGCGAAGGCGATGGCGGTCAGCGGGGACCGCATCGTCCCGCCCATCATCGCCGCCATCCCCACCATGGCCCAGAGGCTCGCGTCGCCCGCCGGGATGTAGGGGGCGCCGAAGGCGCCGAGCGCGCCGCCCATCATCAGGAGCGGCGCGAGCACGCCTCCCGAGGTGCCCGATCCGAGCGCGAAGGACCAGACGAGCGCCTTTCCGACGAGCAGTCCCAGCGCGGCGAACCCGAGGAGCTTGCCGGCGACGAGCAGGTGAATCGTGTCGTACCCGACGCCGAGCACGCGCGGATCGACGCAGGCCGCCGATCCCGACGGCGAGACCGCCGATGACCGGCCACCACATCCAGTGGATCGGAAGCTTCGCGAAGAGATCCTCGAAGCCATAGACGAGCGACGTCAGGAGACCGGATCCCAGGCCCGCAACGAGCCCCACGACGAGCGCGAAAGCCAGCGCTTCGCCGCCGAGCGGCGCGTGGGGCGCGACGGGAAAAATCGGCCCGCTTCCGAGGAGCGGCACGCGCAGGGCCGAAGCGACGATCGCGGCCGCCGAGACGGGAATGAAGCTGCGGGGCTTCCACTCGAAGAGAAGGAGCTCGACAGCGAGAAGGACCGAGGCCATCGGCGACGCGAAGATCGCGGACATTCCGGCCGCCGCGCCGGCGACGAGAAGCGTTTTCCGCTCGGCCGACGAGAGATGGAAGAGCTGCGCGAAGAGGGAGCCGAACGCCCCTCCCGTCATGATGATCGGCCCCTCGGCGCCGAACGGCCCCCCCGTTCCGATGGAGACCGCGGACGAGATGGGCTTCAAGACCGCGACCTTCGCGTCGAGACGGCTGCGTCCGATCAGGATCGCTTCGAGCGCCTCCGGGATTCCGTGGCCGCGGATCTTCTCCGAGCCGAACCGCGCCATGAGTCCGATGATCAGTCCACCCACGACGGGCACGAGAACCGACCAGGCCCCGAGGTGATGGCCGGCGGGCGAGACGAACGTCGAGGAAAAGCGCTGGTAGTACGCGAGGTTCGTGATGACGGCGATCAACCAGACGAGCGCGGCGGCCACGAGCGCGCCGATCGCCCCGATGGCCGTCGCCATCAGGGTCAGGGTCACGACGCGGCGATCGGTGGTGAAATCCGCGAGGGCGTCGGGCCGGCCTTCCGCCATTCCCGCGATGGTACCAAGAGGCCCCGCCACGTCTGATAAGTTTCGCCCCTCGGAGGTTAGCCGTGCTTCCTGAATTTCAGAACGAACCCCTGACCGACTTCTCGATCGAGGCGAACCGCAAGGCCTTCCGCGAGGCCCTGACGGCGGTCGAGAAGCGTCTCCCGATCATCGGAAAGATCCGGATCGGCGGGAAGAAGCTGTCGGCGTCCGCGACCTTCGAGTCGGTCAACCCCTGCGACCCGAAACAGGTCATCGGCCGTTTCCCGTCGGGAACCGCCGCCGACGCGCGCAAGGCGATCGACGCCGCGCACAAGGCGTTCCCGGCCTGGGCCGCCTTCCCGCAGCACGAGCGCGCGGTCGCGGTTCTGCGCATCTCGGCCATCCTCCGCCGGCGCAAGCACGAGTTCTCCGCGATGATGGTTCTCGAGGAGTCCAAGTCCTGGCCGGAGGCCGACGGCGACACGGCCGAGGCCATCGATTTCTGCGAGTTCTACGCGCGCGAGGCCGAGCGCCTGGCCGAGGCCCAGCCTCTGACGCCGTTTCCCGGCGAGCGCAATCAGCTCGAGTTCATTCCGCTCGGCGTCTGCGCCGTGATTCCGCCCTGGAATTTCCCGCTCGCGATTCTGACCGGGATGACGACCGCGGCGCTCGTGACCGGAAACACCGTGGTCTTGAAGCCCTCCTCCGACGCCGTCGGCATCGCGGAGATGTTCGTGCAGGCCTGCGAGGAAGCGGGGCTCCCGGACGGCGTCCTCAACTTCGTCCCCGGCGGCGGCTCGACGGTCGGCAACGCCCTCGTCGAGAGCCCGAAGACGCGCCTCATCGCGTTCACGGGCTCGCGCAACGTCGGCGTCGAGATCTCCGAGAAAGCGGGAAGGGTCCCCGAGGGACAGATCTGGATCAAGCGCGCCGTGCTCGAGATGGGCGGGAAGGACTTCATCCTCGTCGACGAGACCGCCGACCTCGAGGAGGCGGCCAAAGGCGTCGTCCAGTCCGCCTTCGGATTCCAGGGGCAGAAGTGCTCCGCGTGCTCGCGCCTCATCGTCCACACGAAGGTGCACAAGGAGCTGCTCTCCAAGGTCGTGGCGAAGACCAAGGCGCTCACCGTCGGCGACGTCCGCGATCCGAAGAACGCCGTCGGCGCGGTCATCAACGCCGGGGCGCAGAAGAAGATCCTCGAGTACGTCGCCGTGGGCCGCAAGGAAGGAAAGGTCGTCGCGGGCGGCAAGGCCGGCCCGAAGGGCGGCTTCTTCGTCATGCCGACCGTCGTGGACGGCATCAAGCCGAACGCCCGGCTCGCGCAGGAGGAGATCTTCGGGCCCGTCCTCGCGGTCATCCCGGTCAAGACCTTCGACGAGGGCATCCGGGTCGCCAACGGCACCGAGTACGGCCTGACGGGCTCGCTCTACTCGCGGGACCGCGGCCGGCTCGAGCGGGGCAAGCGCGAGCTCTTCTGCGGGAACCTGTACCTCAATCGCAAGTGCACGGGCGCGTTCGTCGGCGTCCACCCCTTCGGCGGATTCAACATGTCGGGCACGGATTCCAAAGCCGGCGGGCGCGAATACCTGTATCTTTTCACCCAGGCCAAATCGATCTCGGAAAAGCTCTGAAACGGCGGGCAAGCGCGGGGTAAGGAAGGAGGAAGGGGCATGTTTCGACTGTTCGGGCTGGTCGTCCTCATCCTCGACATCGTGGCGATCGTGTCGCTCCTGAAGAGCAGCGCCGACACCGGAACGAAGATCCTCTGGCTGCTCCTGATCGTCTTTCTCCCGCTCGTCGGAATGATCCTCTACTTCCTCATGGGCCCCGGCCGCCGCGCGGCGGTCTGAAACGATGACGCGAGGCGCACATCCCGCTCCGGCCAGCCGATTCGACTCGGTCGGGTTTTCGGAAATCGTCCAGGTTCGGAATCGCGTCCTCGAGCGGCTCGCCGCGGGCGAGACGGTCTGGCGCTTCGAAGGCGGCGAACCCTACATGCCGACGCCGCAGCCGATCAAGGACGCCATGACGCGGGCGCTCGCGCGGAATCAGACGCGGTACGCGCCCTCCTCGGGAATCCCGGAGCTTCGCACGGCCATCGTCGCGAAGGTGGCGCGCCGCAACGGAATTCCGGCCGACCGTGAAAGCGCGATCGTCACCAACGGCGGCATGCACGGCCTGTTCGCCGCCTTCGCGACCCTCGTGGACCCCGGCGACGACGTCCTCGTCTTCTCGCCCTACTGGACGCCGATCGTGGACGTCATCACGTTCTTCGGCGGCCGGCCGGTGCTCGTCTCGACCGCGGAGGCGCGGTCCGAAGGACTCTTCCGTGCCCTGGAGAAGGCGGTGACGCCGAAGACGAAGGTCCTCTATTGGAATTCGCCGGTGAATCCGACGGGCGAGGTCTTCACGCGCGCCGAGATCGAGGGGATGTCCCGCTTCGTCTTCGACCACGGCCTCGCCGTGATCTCCGACGAGGCCTATGAAGACCTGATCTACGAGGGCGAGGGACACGTCTCGCCCGCCTCCCTGCCCGGCATGGAGGAGCGCACGATCTCCGTCTTCACGCTCTCGAAGACCTTCTCCATGACGGGATGGCGCGCCGGATACGTCATCGTGCCCGAGCGCTATCGCGTCGCGATGCAGACGGTCGTCCTCTATTCGATCAACGGCGTCTCGACGCCGACGCAGTGGGCGGCGCTCGAGGCGCTCTCGCTGCCCGACGAGTTCCTGCGCGAGGCGAGGGAAGGCTACCGGAGCCGGCGCGACCGCCTCGCCGCAGGCCTCCGCATCGCGGGATTCGACGTCCCGGCGCCGCGCGCGGCGCTCTATCTCTTCCCGAAGATCCCGTCCTTCCTCGGAACCGACTCGCGGGCCGCCGCGCAGACGCTCCTCGAGGGGGCGAAGGTCGCAACGGTTCCCGGCATGGTCTTCGGGCCGGAAGGCGAGGGGCACCTGCGATTCTCCTTCTCGGTGGCCGAGGACATGATCGCCGGAGGCGTCGAGGCGCTGTCGGCGTTCGCCGCCAAGGAGCTCCAGACCCGATAGCGCTCGCTCAGCGCGGGAAGAAGAGCAGGAGCGTCAGGAGCGCGCCGATCGCGAACGAGACCCAGGCGTTCGAGACGAAGTAGCCGTAGGCCATGAGCGCGATCCCGAGGAAGAGTGGGCGCGGCTCGCCCATCTTCTTGCCGTAGCGGAACGCCGCGAAGCCCACGAAGCCGAAGAAGACGGCGACGATGATCGTCGCGAGCGAGATCCCGAAGAAGTCCACGCGCTAGCCCTTCTCGAGCCGCCGCAGCCGCGACACGGCCTCCGCGAGCGTCTCGCGCTTCTTGCAGAACGCGAAACGCACGTAGCCGCGCGCGCGCTCCTTGTGGTCGTAGAAGGCCGACGGCGGAATCGCGGCGACGCCGATCTTCTCGACGAGGTGCCGGCAGAAGGAGACGTCGTCCTCGAAGCCGAAGGCGGTGAAGTCGGCGCAAACGAAATAGGTGCCGGCGGGCGGCCGCACGCCGAAGCCGATCGCGGAGAGCTCCCGGACGAGCAGGTCGCGCCGCTCGAGGTAGTCCGAACGCAGACGCGAGTAGTAGTCGGGCGGCGCGGCGAGGGCCGCCGCGGCGCCGTGCTGGAGCGGCGTCGCCGTCGCGAAGGTCACGAACTGATGCGCCGCGCGGACGGCCGCCGTGAGGTCCGGCGGGGCCGCGGCCCAGCCGATCTTCCAGCCCGTGAGCGAGAACGTCTTGCCGAAGGAAGAGATCGTGATCGTGCGCTCGCGCATCCCGGGCAGCGTCGCCATGGGGACGTGCGCGCCGTCGTACACGAGGTGCTCGTACACCTCGTCGGTGATGCAGAGGAGATCCTTCTCGCGGCAGAGCCCGGCCAGGAACTCCAGCTCCTCGCGCGAGAAGACCTTGCCCGTCGGGTTGTGCGGCGTGTTCACGAGGATCGCGCGCGTGCGCGGCGTCACGGCCGCGCGGACCTCGCCGCGGTCGAAGCGCCAGTCGGGCGCGCGCAGCGTCACGATCCGCGCCGCGGCGCCCGCCATCGCGACGCTCGGCTTGTAGGAGTCGTAGTAGGGCTCGAACAGGACGACCTCGTCGCCGGGGTCGCAGACACCCTGGATCGCCGCGAAGATCGCCTCGGTCGCGCCGGAAGTGACCGTGATCTCGGTGTCCGGCGCGTAAGACAGGCCGTAGTCGCGCCGGTACTTCGCCGACAGCGCGGCGTGGATCTCGGGAATTCCGCTCATGCGCGCGTATTGCCCGCGTCCGGCGCGCACCGCTTCGATCGCCGCCTCCTTCACGAAGTCGGGACCGTCGAAATCCGGAAACCCCTGCGACAGATTGACGGCCCCGTGCTCGTTCGCGAGGCGCGTCATCTCCGTGAAGATCGTGGTGCCGAACCCTTCGAGCTTGCGGGAGAGCGCGGGCCGCGGCACGGACCCGATGATACCGATACGCCGCCGGGCAGCGCTGAGGCGCTGATATCCTGCGCCCCCGACGGGAGACACGAATGCCCCCTTCCAAGCGCCACTATCGCGTCGCCATCATCGGTTCGGGTCCCGCCGGCTGGACCGCCGCTCTCTACGCCTCGCGCGCCGAGCTCGAGCCGATCGTGATCGAGGGCCCGCAGCCGGGAGGGCAGCTGACGATCACGACCGAGGTCGAGAACTATCCGGGCTTTCGCGACGGGATCCAGGGTCCCGAGCTCATGGAGATCTTCCGCGAGCAGGCCAAGCGTTTCGGCACGGAAGTCGTGCTGGACACCGTCACGGACGTGGACTTCTCCGCGCGCCCGTTTCGCCTCCACCTCGACGGCGGCGGGAACCTCACGGCCGAGGCGGTCATCGTCTCCTCCGGCGCCTCGGCCAAGCTCCTCGGCATCCCGAGCGAGGCGAAGCTCATGGGCCACGGCGTTTCGGCCTGCGCCACCTGCGACGGCTTCTTCTTCAAGGGCAAGGAGGTCGCGGTCGTCGGCGGCGGCGACACCGCGATGGAGGAGGCGAACTTCCTGACGAAGTTCGCGTCGAAGGTCACGATCGTCCACCGCCGCGAGGAATTTCGCGCCTCGAAGATCATGCTCGAGCGCGCGCGCATGAACCCCAAGATCGCCTGGAAGCTGAACGCCGCGGTCGTCGAGATCCACGGCGCCGCGCCGGGCGGCGTCACGGGGCTGACGCTCGAGGACACGCGGTCCGGCGCGCGCTCGCCGTTCGCCACGCAGGGCCTCTTCGTCGCGATCGGCCACTCGCCCAACACGGCGATCTTCCAGGGCAAGCTCGCGATGAACGACGTCGGGTACCTCAAGGTGAAGCACCCCTCGACGGCGACGTCGGTCGAAGGCGTCTTCGCGGCGGGCGACGTGGCCGATCCCACGTACCGTCAGGCGGTCTCCGCCGCGGGCGAGGGCTGCAAGGCGGCGATCGACGCCGAGCGGTGGCTCGCGCACCAGGGAGTCCATTGACGGAAGACCCGGGCGGCGAGAAGCCCGACCCGCCTCCGGACACCGCCTTCCTCCCGATCCTCCTCTACGTCTTCGGCTTCTTCCTGGCGCTCGCCGCGCTGGCGTTCCTCGCCGCCTGGGTCTGGCGCCGCGTGTAGATCGAAACACCTTCGCTCGCGTCCCGTAACATCCCGCAAGCTCATGCGCGCGGGTCGGGCGGGCGGCTGGAATCCCTGGCGCGGGCTCGCGGGCCTTCCCCGCGAGATGTGGGTGCTCGCCTCGGCGACGCTCGTCAACCGCTCGGGCTCGATGGTCCTCGCGTTCTTCGTCCTCTACCTGACCCGGGACGTCGGCCTCTCGATCCGGACGGCCGGCCTCATGGTGCTCGTCTACGGCGGCGGCGCGCTCGTCGCGGCGCCGGTCGCGGGGCGCCTCGCCGACCGCTTCGGACCGATCCGCGTCATGCGAATCTCGCTCTTCGCGTCGGGCCTGGTGATGCTCGCCTTCCCCGCCGCGCGGACGCTTCCGGCGATCGTCGCCCTCACCCTCGCGCTGTCGGTGACCGCGGAGTCCTTCCGTCCGGCCAACCTGACGATCGTGGGCGACCTCGTGGCGCCGGGACAACGAAAGCCGGCCTTCGCGCTGAACCGGCTCGCGATCAACCTCGGCATGAGCGTCGGCCCGGCTCTCGGCGGCGTGCTCGCCGGCATCTCGTTCCGCTGGATCTTCCTGGTGGACGGCGGAACCTCGCTTCTCTCCGGGGTCATCCTCGCGCTTTCGACGTTTCCCCCGCACCGGCGCGCTCCGCGCGAGCTCGAAGACTCGATCGCGCCGCGTCTGGCCGCCGCGGCGCACCGCGACCCGCGGCTCCTCTACTTTCTCGCCGCGATGTTCCCGATCTCCTTCGTGTTCTTCCAGCACATCTCGACGATGCCCGTCTATCTCGTTCGAGACCTGAAGATCCCGGCCGCGGTCTACGGCCTCCTCTTCACGCTCAACACCCTCCTCATCGTCTTCCTCGAGGTCGGCATCAACACCGCGACCGCTCACTGGCCGCACCGCCGCACGCTCGCGCTCGGCGCGGCGCTCTGCGGCCTCGGATTCGGATCCCTCGCCTGGGCGCGCAACGTGTGGCAGGTCGCCGCGACGGTCGTCGTCTGGACCTTCGGCGAGATGCTGATCTTTCCCGGAATGGCCGACTACCTGACCGACATCGCGCCCGAGGCGCGCCGCGGAGAGTACATGGGCCTCTCGCAGATGATGATGGGTCTCGCCTTCATGCTGGGACCGTGGGGCGGACTTCAGATCCTCGCGAGCCGCGGACCCTACGAGCTCTGGCTCCTCACGCTCGCCCTCGGCCTCGTCGCGGCGCTCCTGATGCTGCGCCTGCGCGGATCGGGCCACGGCGCGGTCGAGACGGAAGTGCCGCTGCCGACGACGGCGCCCTCGACGGAGCCCTGAGGAGCGCGGGCAGAAGTTCTAGTTGACGAGCTCGCGCGCGCGGTCGCGCACGAAGCGGACTTCCTGGATGCGGCTCGTCACGACGCGATTGCCGAACTCGAGCCGCAGCCCGCAGGCGGCGACGATGTCCGACTTGATGACGCTCCCGCCCCAGGTGCATCCCGCGATCGAGAGACGCGCGGGCGAGAGGCCCTGCGAGTCGAACCAGCCGCCCGAGATCGAGTACGTCGCGTCCTCGTGGACGCAGATCGAATAGGTCGAATTCTCCGTTTCGACTTCGAGGCGGTCGCCGCACCGGAGGTCCGACTTGCGCACGAGCTCCAGCCGCCCGACCTGGTCGAGCAGGAGGTTGACGGTGCGCGCGCAGGCGATCACGGCGTGGTTCCCTTTAACCTCTATTTACGATTTTCGCTCATTTCGGTTTGTCCGGCGAGACCGCGGCCACCACCCCGACGTTGGCGATGGTGTCCCCCTTCTTCATGGACGGCACCGAACAGACGTACAGGACGACCCCCGCCGCCGGAGACCGCGCCTCGAAGACCTTTCGTCCCAGATAGTCCGTCACGTATCCCAGCCTCGCGCCCTCCGCGACGTACGCGCCTCGGACGACCGATGCATAGAAGATGCCCGTCTGCTCGCTCGCGACCGTCTTCACGCTCTCGATCCAGACGGGGTGCTCGACGTTCTCCGGGGCGCCCGGAAGCATCCGGAGGTACCGCATCACGGAGAGCGTCCCGTCCACGAGCGCCGCCACGTCCTGCGGCTCGACGGTGCCGGCGTGGCCGGCCTCGACGGTGATCGCCGTCTTGCCGCGAGACGTCGCGGTGCTGTCGAGGTAGCGCGACTCGGCGGGATCGGCCGGCCGGTCGGCCGCGATGATGATCGTCGGGAGGCCGAACGCGAGGATCATGCCGCGGGACGCCGCGTCCTGCTTCTCGTTGCCCGTCTTGATCCAGTAGCCGTAGGGACGCAGGTCCTCGTCGAGATCGCCGCCGTGGTAGTCGATGAGGGCGTCGCACCGCTCCACGACCTGCGCGCGTCATGACGAAGAGCGCGCGATCCGTCTGCGTGCCGTCGGCCTTGCCCGGATAGAAGCGGTTCATGCTCTTGCCGTCCACCGGATTCACGTGCGGGACCTTCTGCTCGAAGGACGCGAGGTTGACCAGCGGCACGATGACGACCGTCCCCGAGATCTGCGCGGGATCGAGCTTCTCGATCAGCTTCTCGAGCGCGATGATCGAGGCGTACTCGGTCCCGTGCGCTCCCGCCACGAGCGCGAGCACCGGTCCGGGCCGCGCGCCCTGAACGACCGCGACGGGAATGTCGAGGCCGGCATCGACGCCCGCGGGCACCGAAAGAACGCCGGTCGCTTTCTGGCCCGGGAGCGGCGGCCGCGGTGCCGACGGTGAACGCGCCGCGCGCGGACTCCGCGGGCACCGAAGGCGCCGCGGCCAGAGCGAATGACAGGGCGCTAATCGCGAAGAGCGTACGCACGGCGACTCCTCCCCTTTCGTTGGCTACAATTCTATCGAGAGGTTCCCGACATTCCCGAAGCCACCTCGAGCGGCGCCCGGATTCGATACGACATCGCCGGCGCGGGCGATCCAGCTCTGCTGTTCCTCCACGGATGGTGCGACAGCCGCGCGCAGTTTCACTCGCTCCTGCCCCTGTCGGCGCAGAAGCGCCGGGTCCTCGCCGTCGACCTTCCGGGCCACGGAAACTCCGAGGCCCCGCAGGGCGAGTACGGCTTTCGGGAGCTCGTCGCCGCGGCGGCCGACGTCGTCGAGGCCGCCGGAGTCGAGACCCTCGTTCCCGTCAGCATGGCGCACGCCGGCTGGGTCTCCCTCGGCCTGCGACGGCGCCTCGGCCCCAAACGCGTGCCGCGCCTCGTCCTCCTCGACTGGATCGTCCTCGATCCGCCGCCGCCGTTTCTCGAGGCGCTCCGCGGCCTGCAGGATCCCGAGCGATGGAAATCGACGCGCGCGCGCCTCTTCTCCCTCTGGCTGGAGCACGCCGACCCGCAGATCGCGGCGCAGGTCCGGCGGACGATGGAGAACCATGGACACGGCATGTGGGCCCGCGCCGGCCGGGAGATCGCCGCGGCGTACGCGCGGGAAGGCAGCCCGCTCGCGGCGCTCTCGGCCATCGAGCCGCCGCCGCCGACCCTGCATCTCTACGCCCTGCCAAAGGACGAGGAGTACCGCGCGGCGCAGGAGGCTTTTTCGCGGAAGCACTCCTGGTTCCATTTCCGGCGCCTCGACGGGACTTCGCACTTCCCCCCGCTCGAGACTCCCGATGCCGTCGCCTCCGCGATCGAAGAGTTCCTCGAGAGTCCGCGCGGATGAAGCGCTATCTGTTGCTCACGGCCGCGATGATGGCCGTCATGCTGCTCCTCTTCGGGATCGTCGAGGCCCTGGGCGTACCGCTCCTGACCGATCCGCGAGCCTCGCTGCGGGGCCTCGGCGCGCTCGCGGCTCCGCTCGGGGTGGGGCTGCTCGTCGCGGACGTGGTGCTTCCGGTCCCGTCGAGCCTCGTCATGATCGCGCTCGGCGCGCTCTTCGGGATCGCGCTGGGAACGGCTCTCTCGTTCGTCGGGACACTCGGGGCCGCGCTGGTCGGCTTCGCCCTCGGGCGGCGCGGGGGGCCACTGCTCGAGCGCCTCGTCCCGGCGGAGGAGCGGGCGCGCGCCAACAGCCTGCTCGACCGCTGGGGAGACATGGCGGTGGTCGTCACCCGTCCCGTGCCGATCCTCGCCGAGACCGTGGCGATCCTGGCCGGCGCCTCCTCGATGACCTGGCGGCGCCTGACGCTCGCGTCCGCCGCGGGGGCGCTGCCCGGGTCCCTGATTTACGCGATCGCCGGCGCGACCGCGGCGACCCTCGACTCGACCGCGGCGGTGTTCGGTCTCGTTCTGGCGATCTCCGGGGTTTTCTGGCTCGTGGGCCGGCGACTCAAGAGTTCAGGAGTTCAGGGTTGACCCCAGAATTGTGACGCTCGCGTCCGCCGCGGGGCCGCGTCAGTCCACGATCATCAACGGGGGAAGAACGATTGAATACATCGCATTGCGCGGGCTTCCAGATACAAATGCGCCGATGTAAGCGCCCTCACCCAGCGCAGCGCGCGCCTCGATCTGATGCTCGGCGGTCAACGTGCGGTAATCAAGAGGCACGACGATGTGACCGGACTGATCTGTTCTCCCTCGAAACAGGACCCTCCCGTCGGGCCTTCGTACAACAACTTCAAAGGCCTCCGGACCCGCCACCGCACCGGCGGCTTCGGCGCCAGGCGTTGAAAACCGAGACACCGAGACTTCAAACTGCCACTGCCGGTCGACAGGTCCGGTCACACCCAGCATCATCCATATGACGATTAAGGCTGCGCTCATTGCGTCCGCCCTCCATTTTCAATGTACGCCGGTTAGTGTGGTCCACAAACATTAGTAATGGCACAGCGCCCCGCCTCGAGAGACTCGATTATTTCTTCCGCATGGGGTTCCGCGCTCGGGTCGAGCTGGTTCTGAATCAAGTCGGCGGCCTCCTGCTCCGAGATTCCGCTTTCGGGGCTGTCTGGTGATAGGGCGATCTCGACTCCAAACAGCTCAGCGGCGCTGATGTCAGGGTCTGCTCGCCGGCTGTCCTGATCAAGCGCAGCGACCGCGCCTTGGAAAAAGCCGGCGTCGACGTGAAGCAATTCATGGGCCGTAGTCGCTATTCCGCCCTGATCGCGCGCCCCGATTTGAGTTAGACCCGCCAGCTTGCCGAAATCTACCCTCACGTCAGCCACCGTTCCAACTGGCCCGCGCGGTCCCTGCATTCCGCCCGTCCACAGTGCCGTGCCACCGACTGCGATCCGCCCCGGCGGCGCTCCAGATATGGCTCCCGCGGAGAGGAATATCGGGCGAGCATCTCGTGAGAGCCGCGAAAGCAGATCGCGACCCCTCGAGTCGAGAGAGATCGCCGCAAACGCCCGAGCGAAATACTCCTTGCTCTGAGGTGAAGTGGCCACGAAATAGCGGCCGTTTGGGTCGACGAACTTGACGGGATTACCGCGGCTATAGACGTATCGGTTCCATGTCTGTGGGTCTGCCATATGCCTAGAACCCATGTCGGGAGAGGCAAACCTCCCCAACCCAAAATCCTGCGTCCGCGCGTGGTCGTAGTAGTGGGTTGATTCCGTGTCCTTCTCCATCGCCGCGAAGGATAGCCGCTGGGCCAGCGGCGGCGTCCCCACCTCGTCCCCGTACGGCCAGTAACGATGCTGCTCCGAGACGAACCCGTCGCTCCCGCGTACCGACGCCCGGATCGTCCCCAGATGATCCGATACGTGAAACTGCCATAGCGGCGTCGCGTTCGTCGGAGTCTTGCTCACGTAGGAAGCCACCAGCAGGTTCCCGAGGTAGACGTTGTCCCTTGCCGGCATCGAATCCTGGAACTCCGTCACCAGCCGATTTCCCTCATCCCGCAACGTGTAGAACGATCCTCCCTGGATCCCGTGGTACGCCTGTACGTCCAGCACCAGCTTGTTGAGGAACGTCGCCAGAGCTGTCTCCGTGACGGCCGTGGTCGGACAGTAATGTGTCGCATCGCAGCCGTTCGTCAGCCCTTCAAACTGTGCCCGGTAGATCGCGTTGGCGAATTGATACGCCGGGCACGGCACATCCAGAAAACTTCCGGGGGGAGTACACATCGGGGGCGTGTAACTGCCTCCGTGTTCGATCTTGAGCAGAAAGACCGCCATCTGATCTCTCGCCACGACCGTCTCCGGGCAGTACATCCCGCTCCCGCAGCCTGAGGTTATGCCCTGTGCTGCGAAAGTCTCGATGTAGGCCCAGTCGGGGTCCGCGCAATGAACGTCGGTGAACCGTCGCGTGGTCTCCGCGCACGGCGTGGTCGGTAGAGTCCATACCCCACGTAGCACCTTGGCCTGTACGACCATCCTCGCGATCTCCCGCCGCGTCGAGCCCTGACTGTTCGTCGCGAACGAAGCGGGTCTAGCCAGCTTGCTGATGAGACGCCCATCGGATGCGCTGTCTGCTGGAGGCTCGACCGTTGGCAAAATGGATATCGAAGATATTGGAGAGGCTGGAGCACGAGGCTGCGGTGATCGAGGCGCGTAAGGCCAAAGGGGTGATCCTGTGGCGCCTGGGCGACCACGAAGAGAAGCCTGTCCGCCCCCTCCCTCGGCTCCGTCGTGGGCAACACCAAGAAGACCGGCTCAAGTTCACTCGGAGGCTTGACGAGTCACGGCCGCTTTAGAGAGAGGGCTGACCCCGGTTGTCGGACGACACCAGCGAGTCACCAAAGACCTAATCAGCGCCTCTGAAGAGCTCGCCTTCGGCTTTACTACGATTCGCCTCTCGAAGCTCCTTAAGTCGCACGAAACTCGAGGGTTCTCCTCGAAGTAACCCCCTCCCGAGGAGTCTCAACTTCTCGGCCTTCTCCCGCAAGACGTCGAACAGCCTCGGATCCGCGGGATCGGAAAATGTTCTCGCAGCCGGTAGCACCCCTACCTGGTCAGCAAGCAGAAGTTCCAGGGACCCAGTCGCCTCACCCACCATTCGATCTCCCGAGCCAGACACGGCGCGCGAGATCTCAATCCACGGCTCTGCATTGACCTCGAAATGAATGACGACGAATGTACTCTCGTTCCGAAAAGTCACCCACATCTCGGCACCCGCACTGTCGGTCGCCGTGTGCCGCAGATTGAATTTCGCCGCCACTTCTTCACAGGCTCGAAGCACCGTTCTTTCGAACACGTCAACCAGCTCGTGCGACTTCATCGTTTGGTCCATTCGAAGACGCGATACGCAACGCCCTCGATCATAACCAGTTTGGAGAATACTCGTTCATATCCGTTCTTGAGCAAAAGTTGGACTTCTGCTGAGTAGAACGGGCTTCGACCCGCCGCCCTTGCAGCATCGATACCCAGATCGAAGATCTTCTGGCCTCGATCAATCCTGCTCTGAAGCCATGACACATTCTGCTCCATCATCTGGGCGAAGTCGCGGGACGTCGCAGAAAATGTGCCTGCCTCCAGCTCTTCTGCGACTGGCTGAATTCTGCGCATGGTCTCGCCGATCAAGACCGAACTCTCGGTGGCGAGGGCCAGGCGAACTAGGGCGGACTCGGCCAGTACAACTGCTGATTCAGCGCCACCGAATACCAGTCCAATCCCAATCAAGGCTCCCGCAGCTCGCGCGTTGATGCGTGCGTGATATTCCTCCAGCGTGATCCGATGATGAAGAAGGTCCTGCGCGTCCAGTTCGAAAGAGACCTCGGCGGATTGTTTCCCATCCGGATCGACGTATCTGGCTGGACTCGAGAGCGCATAGCTGTACCTGTTCCAGGCCTGCGGGTTCGACGAGGGCGCACTTCGAAGGTCTGGACTAACAAACCTCCCCAGCCCAAAATCCTGCGTCCTGGCATGATCGTAGTAGTGCGTCGACTCGGTGTCCTTCTCCATCGCCGCGAAGGATAGCCGCTGCGCCAGCGGCGGCGTTCCGACCTCGTCCCCATACGGCCAGTACCGATGCTGCTCCGACACGAGCCCGTCGCTCCCTCGCACCGACGCCCGAATCGTCCCCAGATGATCCGCCACGTGAAACTGCCACATCGGTGTGGAGTTCGTCGGCGTCTTGTTCACGTACGACGCGACCAGCAGGTTCCCCAGGTACACATTGTCCCTGGCCGGCATCGAATCCTGGAACTCGGTCACCAGGCGGTTCCCCTCATCCCGCAACGTGTAGAACGAGCCTCCCTGGATGCCATGGTATGCCTGTACGTCCAGCACCAGCTTGTTGAGGAACGTCGCCAGAGCTGTCTCCGTGACGGCCGTGGTCGGGCAGTAATGCGTCGCATCGCAGCCGTTCGTCAGCCCTTCAAACTGTGCCCGGTAGATCGCGTTGGCGAATTGATACGCCGGGCACGGCACATCCAGGAAGCTCCCTGGGGGAGTACACATCGGGGGCGTGTAACTGCCTCCGTGTTCGATCTTGAGCAGAAAGACCGCCATCTGATCTCTCGCCACGACCGTCTCCGGGCAGTACATCCCGCTCCCGCAGCCCGAGGTTATTCCCTGTGCCGCGAAAGTCTCGATGTAGGCCCAGTCGGGGTCCGCGCAATGGACGTCGGTGAACCGTCGCGTCGCTTCGCGCCACGGCGCGCTCTTCGGCATCGCGCTGGGAACGGCTCTCTCGTCCGTCGGAACACTCGGGGCCGCGCTCGTGGGCTTCGGCCTCGGGCGGCGCGGAGGGCCGTTGCTCGAGCGCCTCGTCCCGGCGGAGGAGCGGGCGCGAGCCAACACTCTGCTCGACCGCTGGGGAGACATGGCGGTCGTCGTCACGCGCCCCGTGCCGATCCTCGCCGAGACCGTGGCGATCCTGGCCGGCGCCTCCTCGATGACCTGGCGGCGCCTGACGTTCGCGACCGCCGCGGGGGCGCTGCCCGGCTCGTTGATCTACGCGATCGCCGGCGCAACTGCCGCGACCCACCACTCGACCGCGGCGGTGTTCGGTCTGGTTCTCGCGATCTCAGGTGTCTTCTGGCTGGTCGGCCGGCGACTCACAAGTTCAGGAGTTCAGAGTTGACCCCAGAATTGCCTCCATATTCGGCCTCATTCGCCCCAGCCCCGGCGCGTCCTGAAGGACGCCCACGGGCCTCACGCGTGACGCTGTCACGGCGACGGCTTGCGAGGTTCGGTGACGAGCCGCCGTAACATGGCTACGTTCTCGGCCGTTGCCGGCCATATCTGTTGCGAGCCAGTTACTACAAACTCATCGCTCTCTAGCCCTTCACTGGGCATCGATCGCTCAGCAAGCACCAAATAGGCACTACCCTCATGGAAGAAGGAGCGCGAGAAGCTTAGCATGCCATCCTTTGGATTACGCTCGACCCATGAGCTTGGGCCGAGCATTACAACTTCAATCCTCTGCCGTTTTCGCGCCGCTCGACCTCGTAGCTCTTCGTCAACCTCAAACGAAAGCCGCCGAAAACACGGGGCGATGCCGCTCACGCAGGACCCTCGCCAGTCAGCCTCAACGAGCCTCCCAGCAAAGACGAGGTCGCACCGTTGGAGCCATTCTCGCACCGATGGGATATCGGCTTCCGCTATGGTCTGCGACCCCTTGGTGTGCACAAGCGGGTTGCCGAGTACCGCAGCCAAAACACCGAGGACCACGAGGATGCGGATCATGTCTCACCTTCATCGCGGAAAATACGTTAACTTGCAATTGTCCGGGCTCAGGCAGACTCTGAGAGCGGGGCTCGAGCCGGTCGTTATCAATCTAAGGCTGTATAGAGGGAGCTGGCCGTTCGAAGTACGAAATGCGTTCTGCGCATCAAATGCGATAACGTTATGCGCACTGCGAAAGTTCAGGTCGTTGAAACCACCGTGCGCCGCTGCCCAGCCATACTCGCTGAAAACATGCGTCAGTAGCTCACCTTGCGTAACGGCTTCCGGATCCGTCACAGCGGCGTCCTTAGGAAAACGCGCTAAGTCCTCAGGGAAGATGCTTCTGCTTGAGAAGGCGTCTACAGCCGCCCCGCTGCCTGCGGTGCTGGCATACCTCAGCTTAACGCTGATCGTCTCGGGCTGGAATATCGCGGCATCCATGGCGGCGATAGCTTCGACGCGCCCTAGTGCAGGCGGTCCCGCGGCTCTTTGGAGATTCCCGTTTCCATCAAGGTAGACCGGAATGCCCATAGCGCTGCTAGTCTCTCTTAGGAACTGCTCTCTTAGAGATGTGGGGCTGTCAGAGCTGATGTGCCAGATCTCGCCATCACGATCAAGATACCTTAGGGGGTTGGCAACTGCATAGCTGTACCGGTTCCAAGTCCATGGCTGAGCTGTATTGCCAGACAGTCGATCCGGGCTCCCGAACCTCCCCAGCCCAAAATCCTGCGTCCTGGCATGATCGTAGTAGTGCGTCGACTCGGTGTCCTTCTCCATCGCCGCGAAGGATAGCCGCTGCGCCAGCGGCGGCGTTCCGACCTCGTCCCCATACGGCCAGTACCGATGCTGTTCCGATACGAACCCGTCGCTGCCCCGCACCGACGCCCGAATCGTCCCCAGATGATCCGCCACGTGAAACTGCCACATCGGCGACGAGTTCGTCGGCGTCTTGCTCACGTAGGACGCCACCAGCAGGCTCCCCAGGTACACATTGTCCCTTGCCGGCATCGAATCCTGGAACTCGGTCACCAGGCGGTTCCCCTCATCCCGCAACGTGTAGAACGAGCCTCCCTGGATGCCATGGTATGCCTGTACGTCCAGCACCAGCTTGTTGAGGAACGTCGCCAGAGCTGTCTCCGTGACGGCCGTGGTCGGGCAGTAATGCGTCGCATCGCAGCCGTTCGTCAGCCCTTCAAACTGTGCCCGGTAGATCGCGTTGGCGAATTGATACGCCGGGCACGGCACATCCAGGAAGCTCCCTGGGGGAGTACACATCGGGGGCGTGTAACTGCCTCCGTGTTCGATCTTGAGCAGAAAGACCGCCATCTGATCTCTCGCCACGACCGTCTCCGGGCAGTACATCCCGCTCCCGCAGCCCGAGGTTATTCCCTGCGCCGCGAAAGTCTCGATGTAGGCCCAGTCGGGGTCCGCGCAATGAACGTCGGTGAACCGTCGCGTGGTCTCCGCGCACGGCGTCGTCGGTAGAGTCCATACCCCACGTAGCACCTTGGCCTGTACGACCATCCGCGCGATCTCCCGCCGCGTCGAGCCCTGACTGTTCGTCGCGAACGGTACCTTCACGAAGCGCTCGTCGGAGCCGCTGAGGACGTATTGGAAACTTCCCGACACGGTCGGCGCGTCCTTGATCATTCGGTTCAAGGGGTCATACGTCATCGTCTCCGACGAGCCGTTCCCGATCTGGTTGCCCCGGGAGTCGTAGCTCGCGCCGGTCGGCACCTTGTTGTCTGACCATGTGGCGGTGCACGAGGGCTGGGTCGAGCCCTTTGCGGTTCGGTTCCCGTACGGGTCGTAGCAGAAGAACTGGTCCCCGCCTCCCGTCCCGGACAGCAGGGCGTGCTTCAGCCGCGACAGCGTGTCGTAGCTGTAAAGGTCGGAACCGATCTTCGCCACATTCCCGGCCGCGTCGTAGGTCATTGTGCCCGTGTTGAAGAGCGGCGAATTGGTTCCCCACTTGCTCGAGATCTGCAGCGGGCGGGGCAGGCCCGAGGTGTCCGGCGAGATCGTCGTCGTCAGGGCGGTGGCTATTCCGCTCTGCTGCGCCGTGTAGCTCGCAAGATTCCCGGCGGGCTGGTACGTCGCGCTGATGGTGGCACCTGTGATGACTGTATTCGTATAGTCGGTTCCGGAGACCGAAACCGATGTCGGCCAACCGAGCTTGTAGGAGAAGCTCTCGGCGAAGGTCGCCGGGGCTCCTGTCGAGATGATCACCCGGGGATGACCATGACTTTGAACGAGGCCCAGGTTCGTGTACGACCAAGTCTCGACGGACGAGTCGATGGCCGCGGTGTCGATCGAAGTGGTCTTCGACGTCAGGCGACCGCCGCCGTCATCGTAGAAGAAGCCTTCCGTGAACACCTGAGGGGCGGACCCAGCCGGAAAGAGCGGCGTGTAGGACGGGTTGACGCCCACCCGTTCCGTCAGCTTGCCCTTCGGATAGGCTCCTCCGCCGACCCCGTCGCCGTCGTAAGAGTTCACGACGTACTTCTGATTCGTCAGGCTTCCACAATCCGTCACGGTGCCTTGAAGATCTCCGGCGAACTCGCATGCGACCCGGCCCGCGGCGTCGTAGAGGTAGGAGATAGTGTTGCTTCCCGGCTCGGTCTTGGCCCGGAGGTTTCCCAGCGAGCCGTACTTCCCACTTCCGTTCTGAAGAAGGCCGGTCGAATCGACGGTGCCCTTCTCCGGCGTGACCTCCTTCCTCAGAAACCCAAAGGCGTCGTAGGTGAACGCCCGGTACTGGCCTCCCGGATTGCTCGTGCAGTTGGTCATGTCGGCCGTACCGCCCTGCTTCACGCAGGAGAGCTTGTCGTTGACGTCGTACGCGTAGGACGTCACCGCCCCCGTGTCTTCGGTGACGGAGACGATCCGATCGAAGGCGTCGCGCTTGGTCGTCGTCTGAGGCGAGGCATGGGCGACTCCGAGACCTCCAATGTCCACGCAGGCGGTCCCGTTCCAGGACCCGTTCACGCAGCCCGTCGCGACCTCCTTCGTGTCGCTGTAGAGACCGGTACCGTCGGTTCGATCGATCGCCAGGTAGCTGGAGTTGCCGGGGCCAACGATCTTCTGAGGCCGCCCAAACGGATCGTAGTTCGAGCGCGCCGTCGCCGGCGGGCTGGCTGTTTCGCAGGATCCGACCGTAGAGCAGGCGCCCCATTCGGACGTCGAGCTCTCGTGGCCCATGCTGTCGTAGGAATGCTTTCGCACCCCGAAGCTGCCGATGTCGAGCTGCCGCATCTCCCGGACCAGCCGCCCGAAGCCGTCGTATTCGTAGCGTTCCCAGGTCTTGGGAGGATCGGTCAGCCGGGCGACTCCCGTCGTCGGGCATGCTACGGAACTGGAAGACCGATACGCGGTCGCCGCCTGGCTGTTCGAGTCGTAGCAAATGAAGGTCGAAAGCTCAGGTGACGGAGGCGCCACGCGGGTCAGCCGACCCAGGTCGTCGTAGGAATAGGTCGTCGCGAGACCCGAGGGATCACGCGAGGTCGTGACCGCGCCGTCTTCGTCGGCCCGATCGACGTCGAAAATGAACCAGCCGATGGAGTCGTTCGCCGCTCCCCTTTCGATCCAGTTGGCCTGGATCACCTGCCCGTTCTTGTAGGAGTGCTTCTTTCCAAAGGCGTCGCTGTTGGTTCCGACGTTCGCGACCGGAGGATCCGTCGGCGTCGGGCAGGCGGTGAAATGGAACGTCGTCTGCCCGTCCAGCGTGCCCGTGACGTCCTCCTTGACGTCGCCGGGGCTGGCGGAGTACCAAAGACGGCAGTTCACCAAAGATCGATTGTCCGGGGCCCCGGTGTACGTCAACGCCTGCTTGAGAAACCCCGTCGTCGTATCGAACTGGAAATGTTTGTCCACCGAGGACTGGGGCGTCGTGCCGTCCGCCGCGTACTGAGTCTCGGTCCGCTGGTCGTAGAGATTCAGAATCCAGCTTGTCGTGTTCGGTGTCCAGTTCGTGAACGTTCCCTTCCGCCGAGCCGTCCCGCCCCAATCGAAGGAGTCCTCCTGCTCGAAATGCCCGTACCCGTCCCAGCCGTTGCGCTGGACTTTCTTCGTCTTGGCTACGCCACCTCCGGAGGTCATGATGGAGGTCGTCCGCGAGATCTCCCGGACGTTCAGACTGAGAAACGAAGGATCCTGCGCGGGAGCGCAAATCGGTGTCCCATCCGAGCTCCCGCCGTTATAGCAGTAGTTCAACCGGCGGACGGGTGTCGCGAGCGATGCGTCGAAATAGTCCGTTTGATACTCGATCCCCACGGACTGGCGCATCGCCGTACCGTCCGGCTCTTCGTGAAAGTAGTGCAGGGTCGAGGTCCCGTCCGGGGCGCCGACCTCTACGGTCCGCGTGTAGACGAAATTCGCGTCGTTCGTCCTGTTGCGCGTGTAGGTCCAGGTGTTCGACGAGCCACCCGCCCCGTTCGGATATTCGATGCGCTGGGTGATTGCGAGGATGTTCTTCCTCCGGAACTGGATGATGCACGTCTTGTCCTGGGACTGGCAGCTGCTGCCTCCGCCGGCGCCCGCGGGAGACCCGACAGGAGGCGAGGGGACGAGCGTCCCGTACTGGTACTGAATCAGGCCGCCGGTTGGCAGGTCCAGCTCGTTGAGCGATCCGTTGGCGGGCGTCCCCGTGTCCGTGTCCCAGTACTTGAAGGTGTACTTGACTCCGGAACCCTGATCCAGCTCGACGGTGTGCAGAAGGGGTGCTGAGACGGTCGTCGGAATCGGGCAACCAATGTCGCTATACGGTGACCGGAAGAAGCCTGTGTCGTAGTAGTCGAACACGACGATCTGGGTGCTTGCGCCCTCTCGCGGAAAGGAGATCTGGGAGAGGACATTCCAGGTGTCGGTCGGGCCGCTCGGAGCCGTGACGGCCTTCTGCGTGTACGTGAAGTTGGCGGTGCGGAGCGGCGTTGTGCCGCTCGGCGGCGGGCACGCCGTCGGCAGATGGTAGGTGTTGATCGTCGAGATCCGATTGGTGTTCGTTACGTACTTGATCTCCACGCAATCGCCGAAGCGGTTTCGCAGGCTCGTGACGTACTGCCCGGCCGCATCGAAGTCGGGCAACGTGCTGCCGTGATCGAACTGGGTCGGCGCGGTGCCCAGCTTCGCACGGTCCCCGTTCGCGTAGCCCACTTCGTTCGCCACCTGAAAATTCAGGAACGAAAGGTCGTCGGAGACCTTCGGTGCGACTGACGGCATCCTGTGTCCCGATCCATCGGCGGTCAGGAAGTTTGGATCGTCGTTGTGCTCCGGGTCCTGGTACGTGCGTCCGAAGTCCAGATGCCAGCCGGCGCCAAGGATGGGGTAACCGCGCACGTAAACGCCGTAGAGGTCCTTGTTCTGGTTGGGGTCGTAGCCGCACATCTGAGTGGACCAGATCTGCGAGTTGTAGATGAGATGAAGTTGAGACGTGAAGCCGGCGCCTACTGGGTAGTCAGGGCCCAATGGGATGTTGATGACGAGGTTGCCGTTGAAGAGGTTGACGATGTCGATGCCGCTCGTTGCGAAAGTGGCGTTCGGAGGAAACCCGTGTTGTGTGTCGGGGAGAGGCTGCGCTGCCGCCCGGACACCCGAGAGGATCGCCAGGAGAAGAGTGGCCGCACCGATTCGGGACGAAACGCCGTTCCTTTGGGACGAGTGGACGGCTGATCTTCCAATCTCCTGGATCCGCTGGCAACGAATCCTGGCGACACCGAGAGATTCGCCCTGTGGCGACCTCGACTCAACGTGCATGAATCACCCCTCTACCGAAGAAGTCGCTTGCGGGGGCGAAATTGCATCGCCTAGGATCGCTCTCAGGACTCGGGTTTCTCGAAATCAAAGGGGCGGCGATCATGCGAGAGGCGACGAGCGCCCGGTCGACCCCGGAGAAAGTTGCTGGCTCGATGCCGAGCGACGCAATCGTTCGCTACGCCCGGTCTTTCATCGTGCGCCGCTATCGGCTGTCGCCGGACGATGCGGACGACCTCATCGGTGACTCTTTTCTTTGTTTCCTCCGTGCCTCGGGGGTCCGAACTCCCGACGGACTCTTCCTCACGATCGCCCGACGCCGGGCTCGGGACGCCGAGCGACGGCGGAGGAACGTCATGCCCATCGAAGCAGCCGTTCAGCGCGGCGTCGAGGCCGACCATTCGAGCCTGGAGAAGAGACTCCTGCTCGAGCGCGTGTCTCGGTTTGCGCGGAGCCGGCCCATCGGAACCCGAGAGCGGCTCGTTCGGCTGACGGCCGGCACGCTGGTGGGACTGTCCTTCGAGACGTCCTGCCGTGAAGCCGCGATCCCCAGGGGCTCGCGGTCCCGCTATCGCGCCGAGCTGCGCAGGTGTTTCAGGGATCTGGCGAAGGCGGAGCCTCGCTAGGTGTCGTTTCTCAAGAGGTTGTTCACAGTGTTCTCCGAACTCCAGGTTCCAAGTGGGCGGAATTCGCCCGTTGATGACTTCTCCCGAAGGCTCCCTCGCCGAAGTGGGGGTTTTCTGAGCCTCGAAGCCGACCAGCCCTTTACGAACGAGGTGCGGGAGTGAACAACGTGTTGAGAAATCACAGCTAGGGCGCGTTCCTTAGTTCGCTTTCCGCGCTGTTGAGTCGGTGCCGCCCGCCGCGGCCGGTTCCGACGCTTCGCGCCGCACTTCGGCGAGCTCCGGCACGTCCGCGTCGGCGCGGCTCCAGATCGCCGCGAGGCGCGCGTACGCGTCTTTCGCGGCCGCCGCGTCTCCCGCCTTCGACGCGGCGCGCGCGAGGCCGAGAAGCGAGAGCGCGCGTCCGGGATACCGCGCGAGCGCGGCCTCGAACTCCTTGCGGGCGTCCGCCGGACGGCCGGCTTCGAGCAGCATCTCGCCGAGCAGCTCGTGGGCGGGCTTGACGACGTCCGGAGGACCGAACTCGTAGTTCAGGCCGTCGTCGAGCGCGGCGGCCGACTTCGCGCCGGCGATCGCGCGGTCGCGGTGCCCCTCCGCGAAATCGATCCGGGCTTCGAGCAGCTGCCGCAGCACGGCGTTCGCCGAGGAGCCGTCCGAATACGACATCGCGCCGCCGCCGTGCGAGTGCGCGGAGCCGCCTCCGCCGCCTCCGCCTGTGTCCGGCTTCGCCGACATCGCGGCGAGCGCCTTCCGTGCCCCGGCGCGGTCTCCCGACTCGATCGCGGCGAAGCCGGTGGTGAAGAGATCGAGGTCGCGGTGCGCGTCGTCCGCGGGGACCTGCAGCGCCACCGCGTCGCCCTTCCAGCGGCGCGTCTCGACGACGTACGCCGCACGCATCGACGCGAAGCCGGCCTTCGCGCGCCCCGACGACGCCCCCGCGGCCGCGTCCGCCTCCATGAGCGCGAGCGTGCGCCGAGCGTCGGCATAGCGCCCCTGCTGGAGGTAGCCGTACTCGAGCCACGACAGGGCGTGGAAGCTGTGCGCGTCCGGACCGAGCTTGAGACGGTCGGCGCGATCGACCGACGCCTTCCACGACGCTTCGTTGGACGAGACGACTTCGGGCCACATCCCCGACGCGAGGAAGATGTGCGACGGCATGTGCAGGGCGTGCGTCGCCGACGGCGCAATCGTGGCGTAGACGCGCGCGGCGCGCATGCCGAGCGGCGCGTGGACGGGATCGTCATAGCAGTGGATCAGGTAGTGGGCCGCGCCGGGGTGATCCGGGTTCTTCGCGAAGACCTCCTCGACGATCGCGGCGGCCTTCATGTATTGCGCGGTGTCGCGCTTGCCCTCGCAGGCGCCGAGAATCGAGAGCGCGTAGAGGCTCGCGGCGTCGAGGTCGTCCGGGAACTCCGCATGGAGCCGCTCCATGGCTTGCTCATAGGCGCGGTCGCGCGCCGGCTTGTCGCCCTCGCCGTACAGCGCCTCGACGGCGTCGAGATACATCTTCTCGCGGCGCGTCGGCGCCTTCGCGCGCCGGGCCTCGGGCGTCGAGGCCAGCTTCTCGAGCGCCTTGCGCGCGGCGTCGAGGTCCTGCTCCGCCCAGAGCGGGTGGTTGTACGCCATCGCCTCGCCCCAGTACGCCATGGCGAAGCCGGGCCCGATCTCCTCCGCCTTCCGGAACTCGGTGGCGGCGTCCTCGAACTCGAAGCTGTGGAGGAGAAGCGCGCCCGTCAGGAAGTGCGCCTGCGCGTCGGGCGTCCCGGACGTCGGAAAGTCGATGCGGCCGAGTTTTCCCGAAGGCGCCTGCGCCGACAGGGCCGCCGCCGCGGCGACCAGGAGCGCGGCAACCGTCGCGGCGCCCCGCCGCCCCGCGCGGATCACTTGCCCTCGATGCGCCGAGTCAGCGCCGGCACGCGCCCGAGCAGGCGCGCGTACAGGGCCAGCTGGCCGCGGTGGTACTCCTCGTGCGAGATCCCGTGGTTCAACCAGGCGAAACGCGTGCCCGTCTTGCCGTCGAAGCGGCGGATCGACTGCAGCATGTGCAGCTCACCGACCTCGCGGAAGCGCCGCTGGCCTTCCGTGTGCGTCTTCTTCAGCGCGTCGAGCAGCTGCGCTTTCGTGCGCTTGGCGGAGATGCCGCGTCCGTACTCGTGGAGAAATCCCTCGTAAGACTTCCGCTGAAAGTCGCCGTCGGCGCGCGAGAGCTCTCCCACCATCAGCGTCCCGGATTCGACGATGTGCTGGACGAGCTCGATCGCGGTGCGGCTCTTTTCGGTCGGCTGGAATCCCAGCTCTTTCTCCGGCAGGGCCTGGAACTCGTCCAGGACTCCCTGCCGCGTGTACTCCCAGGCTTCCAGGGCTTCTTCCAGGAGCGTCGAGTATTCCTTCATCGCCTCCACTCCGAAATCCCTCCCTCGGACCTTTCGGGACGAAAGATCAGCGGATCAGGATACACCGCGGCGCGGCTGCCGACTCAGTCCGACCAGTCGTCGTCGTCCTCGTCCTCGCCCTTGCGCTCGGGCCGCGGCTCCGGCGGTTCCTCCACCGATAACAGCTTCACGCGTCCCTTCGACGCCTCCTCGAAAGCCGGAATGCCCTTCGCGTAGAGGTCGTCGTAAGCGAGCCGCGCGTCCGCGAGCCGCTTCGACAGGAGGTCGTAGACCTCGAGCTCCGGCTTCGTCGGCGGAAAGTCCGCGTTGCCCGAGACGTCCGCGGCGCCCGGGCCCACTTCGGCCTGGAGCCAGAGGAAAGCCAGATAGAGCTGCAGCGGTCCGCGGAACGACTTCTGGTCGGCCTCCGCGAGCGTCGGCTGCAGGAGGCGGTCCTCCACCGCCCGGACCTTCTTCTCGAGGTCGTCGGCGGACGCGAAGTCGGCGGCGGGCGCCTTTTCGGCCGTGAGCATCTTGCGGAGATCCTCGATCTGCTTCCGCGTCCACTCGAGACGGTTGATCATCGTCGCCGACGTGTTCGTGTCGCGGTAGATCGATACCGAGAGCTTCGTCGAGGCCTCGACGTCGGCCTCGGACCCGGCCGAGTTGGGGTCCTTCCTCACCACGAGCTTCTGGACGCCGGCGTCCTGCCCGTTCACCGTGAGCCGGACCGTGTACGTTCCCGGCGCCACGAGCGGCCCGTTCTTGAGCTGGCTGATCCCGTAGTAGTAGACGTCGCGCGTCTCCTTCCCGCGGAAGCGCTTCTCCTCCCACAGGTGTGGATTCCCGGAGGGCGTCGTGCGGAGGCGCACCTCGATCGTGGGCTCGTAGCGCAGATCCCAGACGATCCGGTTCACGCCGGCCTTGCCCGGACCCGAGAGCGTCCGGATCTTCTGGCCGGCGGCGTCGAGGATCGTGATCTCGACCGGACTCTTCTTCTCCTTCTTGCCCTTGTCCTTTTCCGGCGGCGGCTCCGGCAGCGCGTCCTTCAGCCAGTAGTTCAGCACCGCGCCGGCGGGTCCGTTCTTGCCGCGCGCCGTGCTGGCGCGCGCGAGGTTGGGACGCGAGATCGTGCGGAAGCGGTACGCGGGCCGCGGCTCGAGGAGCTGCGCCGCCGACGCCCGCACCGAATCGGTCAGCTGCTCGAGCGGCGTGACGTCGTCCAGGATGTAGAACCCGCGCCCGTACGTCGCGACGACGAGGTCGTGGAAGTGCTCCTGCACCGTCAGCCAGTACACCGGCGCGTGCGGCAGCTTCGACTGGAGCGGCTCCCAGCGGCCGCCGTCGTCGAACGACACGTAGAGCGCGTTCTCGGTGCCGGCGTACAGGAGCCCCTTGCGGAACGGATCCTCGCGAACGACGTGCGCGTAGGACAGCGGGCTCTTCGGGATGTTCGACGCGATCGCCTTCCAGGTCTTCCCGTAGTCGGACGTCTTGTAGAGGAAGGGATCGCGGTTGTCGACCTGATGCAGATCGACCGAGACGTAGCAGGTGCCGCCGTCGAAGTGCGAGGGATCCACGCTGCCGACCGTCCCCTTCGGCGGAAGGCCCGGGAGATTCCGGGTGACGTTGTCCCAGTGCGCGCCGCCGTCGCGGGTCACCTGGACCTGGCCGTCGTTGGTCCCGGCCCAGATGACGCCCTTTTCCTTCGGCGACTCCGCGATCGAGTACACGACCCCGGCGTACTCGACCGAGAGGTTGTCCACCGTCAAGCCGCCCGAATCGCCCATCATCGCGGGATCGTTCGTCGTGAGATCCGGGCTGATCGTCTCCCAGCTCTGCCCGCCGTCCGACGTCCGGTGGACGTACTGGCTCCCGACGTAGACGACGTTGTGGTCGTGCGGAGAGATCGCGATCGGGAACGTCCAGTTGATCCGGAGCTTGACCTGGCCGGCGTTGGCGCCCATCGTGCGCTCCGGCCACGGGCTCACCGAGCGCGACATTCCCGTGCGGGCGTCGAAGCGCTCGACGACGCCGGCGTAGCAGCCGCCCCAGACGATGTTCGCATCGACCGGGTCGGGCGTGGCCCAGCCGGTCTCGCAGCCGGCCGTCGAGGTCCATTGCGCCGCGGAAATGCTGCCGGCCCCCGGGACGTGGCTCGGTCCCTTCATCGAGCCGTCGTCCTGCATCTGCCCGTAGACGAAGTACGGCACGCGGTTGTCCGTCGCGACGTGGTACATCTGCCCGATCGGCAGGCGCAGGAAGTTCCACGCCCGTCCGCGCGTCGTGGAGATCTCGACGCCGCCGTCGTTGCCGATCATCATTCGGTTGGGGTCCTTCGGGTCGGCCCAAATGTCGTGGTTGTCGCCGCCCCACGGAATCTGCTCCGCCGTCTCGCCGCCGTCGAGCGTCATGCCCATGCCGTTCGACGGGAAATAGACCTCGTTGGCGTTGTCCGGCATCACGAGCATGCGCGAGTAGTAGTGCGGCCGCTCGTTCAGCAGGCGGCTGTTGTTGACGAGTTTCCACTCCTCGCCGCCGTCGTTCGAGCGCCAGAGGGAGCCGCGGTCGCCGGTCTCGATGAGCGCGTACACGCGCTGCGGGTTCGATTGCGCGACCGCCACCGCGATCTTTCCGAGCGGCGGATCGGGGAGGCCGTGCCCCGTGATGCGCTTCCAGGTCGTGCCGCCGTCGCGCGTCACGAAGACGCCGCTGCCGGGCCCGCCGCTCTTGCGTCCCCACGTCTTGATGTCGATCTGCCACGTGCCGGCGTATAGAATCCGCGGGTTCGTCGGGTCCATCGCGAGATCGGACGCGCCGGTGTTCTCGTCCACGAAGAGGACGCGCTCCCAGGTCTTGCCGCCGTCGGTCGTCCGAAACACGCCGCGCTCGGGCTGCGGACCGTAACAGGTGCCGATCGCGGCGACGAAGACGACATCGGGATTTCGCGGATCGACGATCACGCGGGCGATCCGGCCGGTCTTGTCGAGGCCGACGTGCGTCCACGTCTTGCCGGCGTCGGTGGACTTGTAGACGCCGTTGCCGATCGAGACGTTGCTGCGGATGAACGGCTCGCCCGTGCCGACCCAGAGGACGTTCGGATCGGACGGCGCGATCGCAATCGCCCCGATCGACTGCGCGCTCTCGGAATCGAAGATCGGCTTCCAGTGGTTGCCGCCATCCACGGACTTCCAGACGCCGCCGGAGGCGCCGCCCGCGTAGTAGACGTTCGGGTCGCCCGGCACGCCGACCACCGAGCTCACGCGATTGCCCGGCGGGCCGATGAACCGGAACGGCAGATGTTCGTAGGGGCCGGCCGCCGGTTTCGCTTCCGCCGCGTCCTTCGGCTTGGCGGGCGGCTCGGCGGCGCGCGCGATTCCGAAGAGCGCGAGCGCGGCGGCGAAGGCGCAGAAGACTTTCCCGGTGGCGCGATGGATCTCGATCACGTCGACTCCTCCTTGCCGGCCGGCAGACGGCCGCGAAAGGATATAACCGCGGCCATGGCGCTCCTGGAGCTCCGGGGGATCACCAGGGATTTCCCGGGAGTTCGCGCCCTGGACGCCGTCGACCTGGATCTCGAGCCCGGGCAGATCCACGCCTTGTGCGGCGAGAACGGGGCGGGCAAGAGCACGCTCATCCGGATCCTGTCGGGTTACTTCCCGGGCGGGACCTACGAGGGCACCATCCGGCTCCGGGGCGAGGTCGTCCGCTTCTCGGGCATCGCCGAAGCCGAGCGCCGGGGCGTCGCCGTCATCGCGCAGGAGCTCGCCCTCGTGCCCGAGCTCGACGTCGCCGAGAACCTGATGCTCGGGCGCGAGCCCGTGCGGCGGGGCTTCATCCAGTGGGAGCGCCTGCGGGCGGCGGCGCGGGATGCCCTCGCCCGTGTGGGCGCCGACTTCGATGTCGATCGGCCCGTCCGCTCGCTCGGCGTCGGCCAGCAGCAGCTGGTCGAGATCGCGCGGGCCCTCGACAAATGTCAGCACTCCGGCATCCTGGTGCTCGACGAGCCGACGGCGTCCCTCGGCGAACGCGACGCGCAACGGCTGCTCGGCCTCCTCCGCGGGCTCGCGGCGAAGAACGTCGCCTCGATCTACGTGAGCCATCGCCTCGAGGAAGTGTTCTCGATCGCCGACCGGATCACGGTGCTGCGCGACGGGCGCGCCGTCGCTTCGGCGCCCGCCGGAGACTTGACGCCGGCCCGCGTCGTGGCGGCCATGGTGGGCCGGCCCGTGTCGGCGCTGTACCCGAGGCCCGACCCGCCCCGGGGCGCGGAATCCCTCTCCGTCGAGGACTGGCGCGTCGCGGACCCCGACCGGCCCGGCCGTTTCGCGCTCGAGGGAGTCTCCTTCTCGGTTCGCGCCGGCGAGATCCTCGGCGTCGGCGGCCTCATGGGCTCGGGCCGCACGGCCCTCGCCGCCTCGCTCTTCGGCGCGGCCCGCTCGCGCGTGTCCGGCACCCTGCGGATCGCCGGACGCGAGCGCCGTGCGCCGTTTCGCACTCCGTCGGAGGCGATCGCCTCGGGCGTGGCCCTCGTGTCGGAGGACCGGAAGCGCTTCGGCCTGGTCCCGGGAGCGTCGGTGCTCGAGAACCTGACGCTGCCGACTCTGCGGAGCTTCGTCCGGGGCGTCCTGCTCGACGACGACGCCCGGGCCGAGGCGTCGGGCCGTCAGGTCGACGCCCTCTCGATTCGCACGCCCTCCCTCGCCGCGCGCGTCGCCGATCTCTCCGGCGGCACCCAGCAGAAGGTCGTCATCGGAAAGTGGCTCCTCGCGAAACCCCGGATCCTGCTGCTCGACGAGCCCACGCGGGGCATCGACGTCGGGGGCAAGGCCGAGATCCACGAGATCGTCTGCCGCCTGGCGGCCGAAGGGGCCGCGATCGTCCTCGTCTCCTCCGACCTTCCGGAGCTTCTCGCTCTCTCCCATCGGGTCCTCGTCCTGAAGCAGGGCCGGCCGGCGGCGCATCTCGAAGGCCCGTCGGCCACGCCGGAAGCCGTGGTGGCCGCGGCGACCGGGAGCGCCTGAGATGCCGGCGCCCGGCAAGGCCGGTCTCTCCTGGCGCGCGCTGACGCTCGCCGGCGCGCTGCTCGTCATCTGGGCGGTCTTCTTCGCCGCGACGGGCGGCACGTTCGCCAGCGCCCGCAACCTGGCGCTGCTCGCGCGTCAGATGTCCGTGACCGCGCTCCTCTCCGTCGGGATGGTGCTCGTCATCGTGACGGGAGAGATCGACCTGTCGGTGGGCGCGATGTCGGGCCTGCTCGGCGCCGTCGCGACGATCGTTTCCGTGAAGGCCGGCTGGCCGCTGGCCGCGGCGCTCGCATCGGCCCTCGTCCTCGGCGCCGCCCTGGGCCTCGCGCAGGGGACGATCGTCGCGCGGATGCACGTGCCCTCCTTCATCGTCACGCTCGGCGGCATGCTCGTCTTCCAGGGAACGCTCCTCGGCATCACGGGAGGCATCTCGATCTCTCCGGGCGACGCGTTTCTTCGCATCGGCCAGGCCTACCTGGGCAAAGGCGCCGGCTGGGCCATCGCGGGCGCCCTGGCCGCGGCGCTTCTCCTCGCGACGTTCGCGAAGCGCGCGCCGCGCGGGAAAGGAATCTCGCTCGCGGCCGCGATCCTGGCCTTCACCGCCCTCATGAACGCCTACGCCGGGATTCCGCTGCCGGTCCTGCTGCTCGCCGCCGTCGCGGCGGCCTTCTCGACGATCGCGAACCACACCGCGTTCGGTCGGCGGCTCTACGCCATCGGCGGCAACCGCGAGGCGGCGCTCTACTCGGGTGTCTCGATCGAGCGGCACGTCGCCGGAGTCTTCACGCTCATGGGCCTCCTGTGCGGCGCCGCGGGCATCGTTCTGACGGCGCGTGTCGGCTCGGCCACCTCCGACGCCGGGCGCCTGATGGAGCTCGACGCCATCGCCGCCGCGGTGATCGGGGGCACCTCGCTGCTCGGCGGCCGGGGCACGGTGTGGGGGGCGCTCCTCGGCGCCCTCGTGATGGCCTCGCTCGACAACGGGATGAGCCTCATGAACACGGAGCCCTACTGGCAGCCCATCCTGAAAGGCGCGATCCTCGTCGCGGCCGTCGCCGCCGACGTCGCGAGCCGGCGGCCGGCGCGGTAGTCTCCCGATCCGGATGACTTTTCTCGGGCGTCGCCGCCGGACCGTCGTTCTGGCGCTCGCCGCGGTGCTCGCCGCCGGATGTCCCGCCCGCGAGAAAGCGGGGCCGTCTCCGTCCGCCGCCGGCAAGAAGATCCGAATCGGCTTCTCGATGGACACGCTGAAAGAGGAGCGCTGGCATCGGGACCGCGATCTGCTCGTCGCGCGCGCCAGAGAGCTCGGCGCCGACGTTCTCGTCCAGGCCGCCAACGGCAATGACGCCCTGCAGAACGCGCAGGCGGAGAACATGCTGACGGAGGGCGTGGACGTGCTCCTCGTCGCGCCGCACAACGGCAAGACGGCCGCCGTGATCGTCGAGGCGGCCCACCGGGCGGGCGTTCCGGTCATCGCCTACGACCGTTTGATCAACGACGCCGACGTGGATCTCTACGTCTCGTTCGACAACGAGCGGGTCGGGCAGATGCAGGCCGAGTACCTCGTCGCCCGCCGCCCGCGCGGCAACTACGCCGTGATCGGCGGCGCGCCGACGGACAACAACGCGCTCCTCTATCACCAGGGCCAGAGGAAGGTGCTCGAGCCGTACGTGTCGCGCGGCGACATCCACATCGTGGCGGACCAGTGGGCCCGGGACTGGCTCGCGGTCGAGGCGTTGAAGATCATGGAGAACGCCCTCACGTCGAACGACAACCGGGTGGACGCGGTCGTCGCGGCCAACGACGGCCTCGCCGGTGGAGCGATCCAGGCCCTGGCCGAGCAGAAGCTCGCGGGAACGACTCTCGTTTCGGGTCAGGACGCCGAGCTGTCGGCCTGCCAGCGCATCGCCGCGGGGACGCAGAGCATGACGGTCTACAAGCCGATCCGGCTCCTCGCCTCCATGGCCGCCGAGGTCGCGGTGAGGATGGCCCGAAAGGAGCCTCACGGCCAGGCGACGCGGGGCTTGTCCAACGGCAAGATCGACGTGCCCTCGGTTCTGATCGAGCCCGTCTCCGTCGACCGGGACAATCTCGTGTCGACCGTCATCGCGGACGGCTACCAGAAGCTCGAGGACGTCTACCGCGACGTCCCGAGGGACCACTGGCCGAAGAAGCCCTAGAGCCTGCTAGCGCTCGGCGGCGGCCGCCGCCGCCGGAAACTTCTGGACGATTCCGCCGCCCGCGCCGCCGTCGCCGCGGACCGCCTTCTCGAGCGCGTCGAGCTCGGACGGCAGAAACGCGGTGAAATTCTCGACGCCCGAGGGCGTCACGACGACGACGTCCTCGTAGCGCAGATAGATGTTCTCCTCCGGAACGCGCAGCTGCGGGTCGACCGAGAAGACGACGCCGGGCACGAGGGGCCGGCTCGCGTACTCGCCGTCGTCGTGGACCGCGAGCCCGACCGGATGCGAGAAGACGCCGCCTCCCGTATCGACGAGACGGCGCGCGGCCTGCTCGTAGAGCGGTTTGGAAAACTTCGTGCGCGCGAAGACCGGCTCCATCGCCGCCTTCGCCTCCGCCTGGATGTCCTTCGGCGCCACGCCCGGCCGGATCCGCGACAGGATCGCGTTGCGATAGGCGAGCACGAATCCGAGGAGCTCGCGCTGCGTCGGGCCGTACTTCCCGGAGACCGGCCAGACGCGCGCGATGTCGCTCGTATAGGAATGATCGTCGGGCGCGTAGTCCATCAGCACGACGTCGCCGGACTTCAGCTCGGCGGAGTTCCGGTAGTAATGCATGTTCCAGATGTTCGCCGTGCCGGCCGCGGTGATCGACCGGTAGCCCTCGAGCCGCGCGCCGTTGATGAGGAAGACGTACCGCGCCGCGGCGTCGAGCTCCCACTCGCGCACGCCCGGCCGCGTGCTCCGCATCGCCTCGAGGAGGCCGAGGCCCGCGATCCGCGACGCGCGGCGGATGAGCGCGACCTCGCGCGGGCTCTTGACGCTCCGGAGCTCGTCCAGGACGGGCGTCAGGTCGGCGATCTTCGCGCGCGAGTACCTTGCGCGCAGGAGCTCGACGAGCCGCCCCTCGCGGGAGATCCGGCCGTCCCAGGGATCGGCGGCGATCGCCGCGTTGCGCGCGTTGAGCTCGTAGCGCTGCTCGGCCGACCCCTCGGCGGGCGAGAACGGCGTCCACACCGATTCGGGCAGATTCGCCGGCGCCGCGCCGAGCCAGTCGCCGCGCATCGCGTCGGTCGGCGCCACGGCGTCCGCTCCCGTGAGCCGGGAAACGAGCTCCGCGTCGTCGGCCGACAGAATCCGGCCTTCCGCCGCCTCGAGCCGCGCGTTCCGCGGCGGAAGGAACAGCGTCACCTTGCGGCTCCGGCCGTCGAGCAGGATGTAGGAGCCCGGCGTCTCGACGCCGCAGAGGTAGTAGAAGTCGTTCGATTGCCGAGGGAAGAGGAAGCCGCCGGCGGGCGGCGCACCGGCCACGAGCGCCACGGCCTTGTCGCCGATCCGGTCGAAGACCTTCTCCCAGCGCGCGCGGAACTCCTCGGGCGGGAAGTCGGTCTGATACCAGGGAGCGGAAGCGGGGGGAGCGGTCTGCGCGATCGCCATCACGGGCGACAGCGCGAACGTGACGCCCAGGAGAATCCGCGGAACTCTCATGCCGTGTCTCCTCCCCAGACTTCCCGGAAGAGCCGCGCGAAGTTGCCGCCGACGACCTTCTCGACGCGCGCCGTCGAGTGCCCGCGCGCGAGGAGCAGGTCGCCGAGCTTCTGGATCCGCCGCGGCGAGTTGAGGTCCGGCACGAGCGGGAAGACGTCCGGCACTTCTCCGGGGGCGCCGATTCCGGCCTTCTTGCGGCGCTCGATGTCGGCGCGGAACCGCGCCCGGTACTCGGGCGACAGGTCCGTCGGCGAGATGGCGCCGTCGGTTCCCACGCCCACGTGGTCCTCCCCCGCCACCTGCAGCGCGCGCTCGACGTGCCGGACGACGTCCTCGGCCATCGGCTGGCCGGAGGTCCGCAGGTACGGCATGAAGTAGATGCCGGCGACGCCGCCCTTGTCCGCGAGAAGGCGCAGCTCCTCGTCCGTCTTGTTGCGCGGATGGTCGGCGACGGACGCGCATCCGGTGTGCGTGAACGCCGGCGGCCGCTTCGACGCGTCGAGCCCGTCCCGCGTCGTCCGCCGGCCGCAGTGCGAGAGATCCAGGAGGATCCGGAGCGCGTTCATCCTCTCGACGGCCTCGTGCCCCGCGCGCGAGAGCCCGGCGCCCTCGGGCTCGAGGCATCCGTCGCCGATCAGGTTCCTCAGGTTGTAGGTCGGCTGAATGATGCGGATGCCGAAGCGATGGAGGACGTCGAGGCGCGAGACGTCGTCGTGGAAAGCGACGCCGTCCTGGAGGCCGTAGACGAGGCCGAGGCGCCCGGAGGCTCGCGCCGCGTCGAGGTCCGCCGCGCGTCGGACACGCATCAGAACGTCGGGATGCGCCTCGATCTCCTTCTCCCACTCGGCGAGGTCGCGGAAGATCCCCTCGAACGCCGCGAGGCTCGGGCGCTCGCCCACCGGACCGACGGTCAGGTTGACCGCGGAGATTCCGGAAGCGCGGACGTCGGCGATCGCCCGGGCCGACAGCGCGGCTCCTTCCTCCGCCGCCGGATCGCCCGGCCCGCCCAGCGCGTCGATGACGATCGGAAAGGCATGCTCCGCCGGCGCGGGACTCGACGCCTGTCCGAGAAGCCGGCGCGCCGGGATCGCGCCGATCGCCGCCGCCGCGAGGCGGACGAAGCCGCGGCGGGTCCAGGGCGACGGCGCGCGTGTCTCGGACAAGATGCGCCCGAGGATACAACCGCGCGGCGTCAGGTCCTGGAGTAAAGTCGCGCGCATGAAGACGTTCCGACTCGCCGCCGTCCTGGCCGTAGCGGCCGCCGGGCTGTCCTGCAGCTCGACGCCGCCGCCGCAGGCCTCCTGGGACCACAACGTGAGCTTCGCCGGCTGGAAGACGTTCGGCTGGTACGCCGATCCCCGGGAGGACAAGGGCATCGGCAGCGCGATCGTGGACACGCGATTCGTGGACGACCACGTCAAGAAAGACGTGACGGCGCTTCTTGCCAAGAAGGGTTTCCGGCCGGCCGCCGAGGATGCGGCGCCGGACTTCCTCATCGATTACCACACGCGCGCCAACGGGATCGTCTCGCGCGACCAGTACGGCGTGTACACCTGGTGGTCGATCCCGACGTACGTCGGAAGCGAGACCTACCGGGAGCGGACGCTCGCGATCGACTTCCGCGATCCGGCCAAGAAGCTCGTCTGGCGCGGCTGGGTCTCGAAGTTCGTCGGCAACAGCCCGGAGGCCATCGCGAAGGACATTCGCCGCGCCGTCGAGCAGATCCTCGCGCCGTTCCCGCCGCCGAACGCGGCTACTTCTTCAGCTTCGCCGTCCAGTTGACGACGAGGGAGCGTTCACCAGGAAGCGTTGCCCGTCGGGAGCCACGTCCCAACGTTCGGCCCCGCCGGGGAGCTCGAAGAGCGCACGGGGCACGCCGAGTTTGAGGTCCGGGCCCGGCTCCACGGCCACGGCGACCAGCGTTCTTCCCGGACCGAGGTAGAAGATCTCTCGTCCGTCAGGCCTCCACCGCGGCGAATCTCCACCGAGATCCCGGCGCAAGCGCGAGCGACGGTCGAGCGTCACTTGTTCCCCTTCGGCTTCTCCATTCGCAGAATGATGATGTCACCCGTCGTCCGTCCGCGCGTGTAGAAGAGCTTCGTGCCGTCGCGTCGAGATCTTCGGGTCCTCGATGTAGAGATCGACGGCCGAAAAATCCGTCACCTTCTCGGGCGTCGCGCTCTTCCAGTCCTGCGCCGGGCCGGGAACCCGGAAGAGATTCTTGTGATTCGGCTGGAAGTAGAGCCAGCGGCCCGACGGCGAGAACGACGGGTGGAAGGCCTCGTAGGACGACGGGGAGGATGACGCGCGGCGTTCCGCCCGTGATCGGAACGGCGGCGATCGTCAAGGAGTCGCCCTGGTGCGTCTGGAAGGCGACCCACTGCCCCGAGGCATCGACGACGAAGAGCGTCCGCGCGTCGGCCCATGGCACGGTGGTCGTGCGGCCCGATGACACGTCGAGCCGCACGAGCGAGTCGCCGTGGGAAATCAGGATGCTCTTTCCGTCCGGCATCCATACCGGCGCCCCGGCTCCGATCATCTCGGTCACGCGGCGCGGGCTCGTCCCGTCGGCGTTCATGAGCCACAGATCGGACGAGCCGCTGTCCGCCGCCGAGGGCCTGGCGCGAGAAGGCGATCTGGCGTCCGTCGGGCGACCACGCCGGATTCGAGTCGGAGACGCCGGAATCGCGCGTCAGCTCGATCGGCGGCGCCGGTGCGTCGACGCGCCAGATGTGCGAGACCCCTCCCCGGCTTGCGGCGAACGCCACCGCCTTTCCGTCCGGGCTGGGGCCGATGAAACTGATGGCATTGCTGCCGGCCGTCAGCTCGCGCGGCGGTCCCGTGACACGTCCGGCCTCCGCGTCGAAGGGAATCTCCTCGAGATTCAGCGATTCGTCCGCCGCCGTGAACGCGATCGCCGTCCCGTCGCGCGATGCGGCGGCGCCGATGTCCGGACCGCGCCCGAAAGTCAGCGGCCGCGACGGCCCGGCGAGCTCTCCCCGCGCGCCCGAGAAGGGCGCCGTCCAGAGCGTGCGGCCCTTTCCCGGAAGATCGTTGGTGAAGAGGATGCTCGCCGAGCCCGGGCCCCAGGCCGGATATTCGCCCTGCACGAGCACCTTCGGCTTGCCGCCCTGCGCCGCGACGACCTCGACCGCGTAACCGTTCTGGTAGAGCAGCCACCGGCCGTCGTCCGACAGCTTCGGAAAGAAGTAGCGGAGGGTGAAAGGCTCATCGATCGGAATGTCGCGGCTTTCTCCTCCGGTGGCCGGGACGCGCCCGATCCGCGCGCTCCGGAACGAGCCGTGCTCGTAGAGGATGCCGGTGCCGTCCGGCGTCCAGGAGGGAGAGGTCCCGTTCTCGACGATCTTTCGCGCGGGACCGCCGAGCGCCGGCATGACCCAGATGTCGCCTCCGACGTGCGGAAGCCCCGGCGCGGCGTGAAGGATGTCGGAGCCGGAGCGACTCGAGACGAACGCGATCTCTCGCCCGTCGGGAGAGAAGGCCGGCTGAATGTCCGCCGCCGGGTTCTGGGTCAGGTTGATCGCCGGCCCGCCCGAGATCTGCTGGAGGTAGATCTCGAAGTTGCCGTCACGGTCGGACACGTAAGCGATCGTCCGGCCGTCCGGCGAGAACGTGGGCTCGCCCTCGTAGCCGGGATCGGTCGTGAGCCGCGTGAACGTCATGTCCCGCCAGTCGGCGCCGGCCGACGTCGTCCGTGCGGGACGCAGGAAGTAGCCCGCCGCCGCCGCGGCCATGACGAGCGCGGCCAGACCGAGCCATTTCCACCGCATCGGGCTCCGCGGTGCCGCGGCGATTGCCGGCATCGCGGCGCTCCGCGTGGAAGCCGTCTCGAGCGCGAAGGCGAGATCCCGCGCTGACTGGAAGCGCTTCTCCGGCTTCTTCTCGAGGCAATGCCGCAGGATCGAGGTGAGCGACGCGGGCACCCCGCTCTCCGCGCCGTCGGCCGCAAGGGGCTCTTCCTTGAGAATCGCGGTCATCGTCTCGGCCGCCGTCTCGTGCCGAAACGCGCGGCGACCCGTCACCATCTCGTAGAGCACCGATCCGAAAGAGAAGATGTCGGACCGATGATCCAGGGGCAGGCCGCGAACCTGCTCCGGCGACATGTAGCCGACCGTGCCCAGGACCTTCCCGGGCTCCGTGTAGCCGGAGACCGTCGGCGAGTGCGTCGCCGATGCGTCGTTCCAGTCGGCGGCCGACGCTTTGGCGAGGCCGAAGTCGAGGATCTTGATCCGCTCGTCGCGCGTGACGAAGACGTTGTCGGGCTTCAGATCCCGATGGACGATCCCCTTCTCGTGCGCCGCCGCGAGGCCGAGCGCAATCTGGACGGCGTAGTCCGTCGCCCGGCGCGCGGACAGCGGGCCGGAGGAGAGCGCCTCGCCCAGCGTCTCGCCCTCGAGCAGCTCCATGACCGCGTAGGCCACGCTTCCCTCGCGGCCGAAATCGTGGAGCGCCAGGATGTTCGAGTGAGACAGACCGGCGACGGCCTTCGCCTCGCGCTCGAAGCGCGCGAGCGCGTCCGAATCCTCCGCCATCCGCTCGGGCAGGACCTTGACGGCGACGGTCCGCTCCAGTCGTGTGTCCCGTGCTTTGTAGACCTCTCCCATCCCGCCTGCGCCCAGAGGCGACAGGATCTCGTAGGGGCCGAGACGGGAGCCCGGCGCGAGGCTCATGCGAGATGACTCTCGAGCGAATTCTATTGGACGGCGCGCCTGCGAGCGCGCGAATGCGACGGCCTACGCCGTCTTCGAGACTTTGGCGGACTCCGGCGGCCGCGTCACCATGTGAATCTCGGTTCCGCCCTTCTCGAAGCGCACCTCATCCATGAGTTGGTTGATGAGGTAGATGCCGCGGCCGCCGGTCGAGAAGAGGTTCTGTCCCTGAATGGGCGACGGGATCTGCGCGGGATCGAAGCCGGGACCCGGGTCGCGAACCACGATGAGCATGCCGCGCGTGTGATCGCACGCGACGCAGCACTGGATCTCCTGGGAAGGGTCGTGGCGGCTGCCGTGCTCGATGGCGTTGGCGAGGGCCTCGCGCAGCGCGAGCTCGATCTCGAACTCCTTGCCGGCCGCGCAGCCCATCTCCGTGACGATGCGCATGACGCTCTCGACGACGGGCGAGATGGCGTTGACGTCGCCGGGGAGCTTCAGGTCCATCTTGACGAGCAGGTCCGAGGCGTCGAAATTGCAGCGCGTCAGCGGCTCTTGTGTCATGGCATATCTCCCTGGGGGTCCGAAGCGATTCTATGACCGAGGCGCCGCCGAGCGCGCTGGCACTTTCGGGCCGCGGGACGACGGGCTACCGGCCCAGGTCCGCGGCCCAGTTGAGGACGACCGTCGTCGGCGACATCGCCTCGCGCCCCAGGGGAGAGACCAGGAGGAAGCGCTGGCCGTCCGCCGTCGGCAAGTATCGATCCCGGGCGACGCCGGACTCGAATCGCCCCGTGAAGAGCGCCTTCGGGACTCCCGCCTGAAAGCCTCCGTCGGACCGAATCTCCACCGCCATGATCTTCTGGTCGGGGGCCCGGTAGTAGAGCTCCTTGCCGTCGGCGCGCCAGTGCGGCTCGACGCCGCCCGCCGTCGAAATCTGCCACTTGCCCCCCGGGCCCGGGAAGCTCTGCACGTAGACCTCCTGGCGTCCCGACTCGTTCGACATGTAGGCCAGGTAACGCACGTCGGGAGAGAAGACCGGCAACAGCTCGATGAAGGGCGTCTTCACGAAGGGCGTGGGCTTTCCGCCGTCGGAGAGGGGCAGAGTCCAGACGTCCCAGCCGGTGTCCTTCCCCTGGCTCATGAAGGCGATGTACCGGCCGTCGTGCGACCAGTCGCACAGGATCTTGGTTTCGTCCGACTTGAGGAGGAGCTTCGCGTCTCCCTGTCCATCGGACGCCTTTTCGTAGAGGTTGGTAGATCCTTCCCCGTCGTTCGAAAAGGCGATCCGCTTCCCGTCGGGCGACCAGACGGGGCAGAAGGCGTCTCCCTTTCCGAAAGTGAAACGGGAGCTGACACCGCGGGACAGGTCCCGAATCCAGATGTCGGCTTTCCCCGAGCGCGGATCGGCCAGGTCGAACGCAAGCCGGTCGCCGCCGTTCGGAGAGATGTCCGGATTGTGGTACTCGCCCGGATCGCCGACCGTCTCCAATTCCTTTCCGTTTCGATCGACCCAGACCATGCGATCTCCCGATTCCCCGGTTCGATACGCGAGCGTCCCGTCGCGAGAGACGGAGAACCGCGCCAGGCCGACCGAGTTCGTCCCGATGTGCTCGGCGAGCGGAATCGGCTCGCCCGTGGTCTTGCCCGCCTTCGCGTCGAAGGGCTGGGCGACGAGCGTCTTGTCGCGCACGAAGAGGAGATACCCGGGGGGCGCGAAGGTCACGAGGGTCTGGGCGGACGCGACCGTCTTGGATTCCTTCGAATCGAGCGAGCCGATCCGGTAGACGTTGTCTTCGGGCTTCTGTCCGGCCGCCATGTAGAGAAAGTGGCGTCCATCGGGCAGAAACTCCGGCCAGGCGACGGTGGTCTCCTTCCGCGCCGGATCGGCCTTGACGGCCGGGACCGCCGTGCCTCCGGCGGCCGAGACGCGTTGGATCGGGTCGTTGGCCTGGCCGTCGAAGAGGATGACGCCCTCGGAGCTCCACGTTCCGTCGGAGCCCGTCGGCGCGTCGCAGATCTTCTGCGGCGGGCCGCCGGTGACCTCGACCTTCTTCAGCTTGCCCTCGGCCACGAACCCGAGGAAGCGGCTGTCGGGCGACCAGAAGGGTCGCGTCGTCCCCTCCGTTCCCGCGAGCGGCTGCGCAGCCAATGCATTCAGCGCGCGGACCCAAATACGCGTCTTCCCGGAGCTGTCGGTCGCGTTGAAGGCCAGGTAGCGGCCGTCGGGCGAGATCCGCGGGGTGTCGATCGAGGTGACGTCCTCCGGCGTCGAGATCTCGAAGCGGACCGTGCGCGGCGGCTTCGGCGCGCGCTTCCAGAAGCCGAGGCCCAACGCGGCGGCGGCGAGAAGCGCGGCGGCCGCGACTCCCCACGCCAGCTTCTCTCGGCTCTTGCGCCGCGCGGCGACCGGCGCGGGCACGCCCGCCTGCGACCCGCCTTCCGCGATCCACTGGAGCTGCATCCGCACGTCGTGCGCCGTGTGCCACCGGTGCTCGGGCTCCTTGGCGAGGCAGCCCTTCACGACGCGGTCGAGCGCCGGGGGCACCATCGGCTGGATGCTCGAGATGGAGGCGGGCTCCGACGTCATGATCGAGCCGATCAGGCTCGCCTGGCTCTTGCCCGTGAACGCTTTCTGCCCCGTCAGCATCTCGTAGAGCACGCAGCCGAAAGAGAAGATGTCGCTGCGCGCGTCGGCCTCGCGGCCCTCGAGCTGCTCCGGCGACATGTACTGGAACGTCCCGAGGATCGTTCCGCGCGTCGTCAGCGGCTGACTCTCCTGCAGCGCGGTCGGCAGGCTCGTCACCGCCGATACGACGCCGGCCGGGCCCGCTCCGAGCTTGGCGAGGCCGAAGTCGAGGAGCTTCACTCCCGACTTCGTCAGCATCACGTTGCCGGGCTTGAGGTCCCGGTGCACGATGCCGCTCTTGTGCGCCGCGTCGAGCGCGTCGGCGATCTCGATGCCGATCTTCAGCGCCTGGTCGACCGGCAGCGCGCCGCGGCCGAGCCGGTCCGCGAGCGTTTCCCCTTCGAGATACTCCATGACGAGGTAATCGGTCCCGTCCTGGTGGCCGACGTCGTGGAGCATGCAGATGTGCGGGTGGGAGAGCTGCGAGATCGTCTTCGCCTCGCGCTCGAGGCGCTGGCGTAGCTCCGGCGAAGAGGAGAGCTGCGCGGGGAGCACCTTGATCGCCACGTCGCGGCCGAGGCGCGTGTCCTTCGCGCGATAGACCTCTCCCATGCCTCCAGCTCCGATGGGAGACAGAATCTCGTAAGGGCCGAGCTTCGTTCCAGCGGCGAGGGTCAAGGTCGAGGCGAACGCTATCACGCGCGATCTGTGAGCGAATCGGATTCGTCTAAGCTAGACGCGTCTCGAAGGACCGCCGGAAGCGGCGAACAAGGGGGGCGTTTCGATGCGACTGCGACTCACCCGACGGAACTTCCTCGCGACCTGCACGACGGCGGCCGCCGGAGCGTCACTGCTGACGCCGGGAATCGGAGCCTCGCGGGCCGACGCGAGCCTGCCGCTCGGCGCGCCGGACGACCTCATCCAGCTGAACTCGAACGAGAACCCGTACGGGCTGTCGCCGAAAGCGCGGGAGGCCATGACGCAGTCGGCCGCCGTCGGCTCGCGCTATCCCGACGGACAGGAGGACGAGACGCGGGCCGCGATCGCCCGCCACCACGGTGTCCCGACCGCGCGCATCGTGCTCGGCTGCGGCTCGAGCGACATCCTGCGGATGGCGGATGCGGCGTACCTCGGCGGTGGGAAGACCGTCGTCGCCGCCGAGCCGACGTTCGAGGCGGTGCTCCTCTACGCCGGCGTGATGCAGGCCGCGGCGACGAAGGTGCCGCTGACGAAGGATTTCCGCCACGACCTGCCGAAGATGGCCGAGGCGTGCCGCGAGACGACGGGGCTCGTGTACATCTGCAATCCCAACAACCCGACGGGCACCGTCGTGAGCCGCGAGGAGATGGCCGCGTTCCTCGCGCAAGTGCCGCCGAAGACGACCGTGCTGGTGGACGAGGCGTACCATCACTTCGTCGAGGACCCGTCCTACGGCAGCGCGATCGAGCTCATGGGCCGCTATCCCAACCTCGTCGTGGCGCGCACCTTCTCGAAGATCTACGGCATGGCGGGCCTGCGGCTCGGCTACGCCGTCGCTTCCGAGGCCAACGCGCAGATCCTCGGGCGCCAGGCGTCGTGGAACAACGTGAACTCCGCGGGCCTCGCGGCGGCGCTCGCCGGCCTGTCCGATCCCGACCTCGTGGCCTCGCAGCGCAAGCTCTTCACCGACACGCGCAAGTGGCTCTGCACCGGCCTCGATCGAGAGAAGCGGCGCTACGTCCCGTCGCAGACGAACTTCCTGATGATCGACGTCCGTTCCGACGTCGCGCCGATCATTCGCGCGTTCCGCGAGCGGAAGATTCTGGTCGGGAGGAAGTTCCCGTCGATGCCGAACTGGCTGCGCGTGTCGATCGGGAGGCGGAACGAGATGGAAGCCTTCCTCGCCGCGCTGCGCGAGGTCGTGCCGGCGCGCGCCGCCGCCTGAGATCTACCAGGCTAGATTCCGGAGCCGACGCGCACGAACCAGACGCGGCGCACGAGGTTGTCTCGCGTCTGGAAGATGGTGAGCGCGTCGTCGCCGCCCTCGCCGTCCATCGAGGGCCGCGACCGATAGATCGTCCAGGGAGGAAGCGACATCCTTTCGGTCACGTCGAGGCGCGGCGCATCGGCATTCTCGAACACCTTCTCGTAGCGCTCCCGGACCGCGTCCTCTCCCGCGCCGAGGCGCTCGCCCGACGGCAACTCGAAGAACGTGACGTCCCCTTCGAAGAGCGCGAGGAAGCGCGGGAGATCGCGCGCGTTCCACTTCTCGACGAGGAGCGAAACGTCGCCGCCCTCCTCCAGCGCATCCATCTCCCAGATGCGGCGGATCGCGCCCTGGCGCGCCTCGAAGAGAAACAGCGTCTCGCGCGGGCGCTCGCCCTTCTCGAGCGTGACGCGTTCGCGCACCGCGGCGAAGGACCCCGAGCCGATGCGAGCAGCCGCTTTCGTCGACCACTTCGGAAACTCCGGGAAGCGCCCGAGCAGCAGGTCGAGGACGGCGCCTCCGCCGGCGGCGACGGGCTTCTCCTCGCCGAGCTTCCACAGCGCCGCTTCGGGATGGAGGACCGCCGACGCCGCGGCGCGGTCGCGCTTGTCGAGCGCGCGGAAGAAGACCTCGATCGGGTCCTTCTCGGCGGCGCGGGCGCGCGGCGCCGAAAGCAGTCCCAGGATGAGGGTGGCGCCCGCCCGCCGGAGAATCGCGGCCGGGTTCATCGTTTGTGCGGCGTCTTCATCGCCGAGTCATCTACTTCTTGAGGGCCGCCGTCCAGTTGACGATGACGTTCAACGGAACCGACGAGCTCTTGATCACGGGCGCGTTCACGAGAAAGCGCTCGCCATCGGACGTGACGTCCCAGCCGAAGTCGGAGCCCTCGGGTAGCTGGAAAAGACGCTTCGGCGTGCCCGCCCGAACCCCGTGACTCGTGTCGACCTCGACGGACATGACCTGGCCGTCGAAGTCCTGGTAGATGATTTCCTTCCCGCCGCGAACCCATTTCGGGGCGATCCCGCCGTTGGTGGAGACCTGTGTCTTCCCGCGGCCTTCGGGAAACGTGATGACGTACACCTCGGGCCTTCCCGACTCGTCGATGTCGTAGGCGATCCACTTGTTGTCGGGCGAGAGCCGCACCGAGAATCCGAAATCCTTCGGCGCCCGGGGGATGAGGGTGAACGGCTTTCGCGGCGGCGCCAGCGACACAACGGAGAGTTGCATCAGCCGGCCACCCGCGGCCTCGCGGTCGAGGTAAAGGATCTGGCCGTCCCTGGACCAGTCCGTCGGGATCCGCTGCCCGAGCTCGTCGGTGACCGCCTCCGCGGTTCCCGACCCATCGGCCGCCATCGCGTAGACATCGGCTTGATGTTTCCGGTCCGTCTGGAACGCGATCTTCGAGCCGTCGGGCGACCAGATGGGGCCGGTGTTGCTGCTCGCGCCGGAGGTCAGGCGGGTCCGAACGCCGCGCGCGACGTCGCCGATCCAGATCTGCGTGCTCTGGGTGCCCGCGTCGTAGATGGCGGTGGCGAGCCGCGAGCCGTCCGGCGAGATGCGGACTCCGAACTGCGCGGCGGGCTCTCCGAACGTTCCGGTCATCGAACCCTTCCGGTCGAACCATTCGAGGCGCCGGAGCAGAAGCGAGGAGTCCATGACGAGCGTGCCGGTGTTCGACACGGAGTAGTCGCCGAAACCCAGGACGTCGCCGTACAGGCTCACCTGATCGGCCACCGTGACCGGCTGGCCATTCGCCTCCAGACGCGCCGGGTCGAACGGCTGGGCGAGGAGGCTGCCCCCGAAGTCGCCCCCGCGGATGAAGAGGATGTGGCCGTCGGCGAACTGCGCGTTGAAGCTCGTCGAGAGGATCGGTTTCGCGGCGCCGCCGTCGAGTGAGCCCGCCCAGATGCGATTGGCCGGATCGCCTCGCGCGCCGGCGAGGTTCATGGCGAGATAGAGAAAGTGTTTGCCGTCCGGCAGGAGAAACGGATAGCGGTGTGCGGTCTCGCCCTTCGAAGCGTCGATCTTCGTGACGGGCTCGGCCTTCCCCCCGGAAGACGGCAGGCGGTAGATCGGACCGCTCGGCCCCGCGAACAGGATGTCCCCGTTGGGCGCCCAGGCGGCTCCCAGTCCGTCCACGTCGTAGAGCGCGATCGCAGATCCGCCGGAAGCTTCGATGCGCTTCAGCTTCTTATCGGCGAAGAAGCCGATGAAGCGCGCGTCGGGCGACCAGAACGGCAGGATGGCGTCCTCGGTTCCCGCGAGGACCGTCGCCGTGTAGGAATCGAGCGGACGCACCCACAGCTGGACCTTTCCGGTCGCGTCCCGACCGCTGAAGACGACCCGGGAGCCGTCCGGCGAGACGACGGCGTTGTTCAGGAACACCTTCTCCGGGAGCAGGATGTTCGTCCGCACGAGTCGCTGCGGCGCCTCGGGCGCCGGGCGCGCGCGCGACAGGCCGAGCCACGCGGCCGCCGCGACGGCAAGTGCCGCGATCGCCCAGGCAATCTGTTCCCGGGAGCGGCGGCGCGAGGACACCGCGACCGGCGCCGCGACGCCGGCGGCCGAGCCCTCGGCGATCCACTTGAGCTCCTTCGCGACGTCGCCCGCCGACTGCCAGCGCTCTTCGGGATCCTTCGAGAGACACGTGCGCACGACGCGGTCGAGGGCCGGGGGCGTCATCGACGCGACCTGCGAGATCGGCGGCGGCTCGTCGCGAAGGATCGAGGAGATGAGCGACGCCTGAGTCGTCCCGGAGAAGGCCTTCTTGCCGGTCGCCATCTCGTAGAGGACGGCGCCCAGAGAGAAGATGTCGGTGCGGGCGTCGGCTTCCTTCCCTTCGAGCTGCTCGGGAGCCATGTACTGGAACGTCCCGAGGATCGTGCCCTCCTGCGTCAGCTCGCCGCGTCCGGCGACGGTCGGAAACGACGTGAGGGCATTTCCTGCCATGGGATGTTGACCCGCGGCCGCTTGCTCTCTCCCGGCCGCGTCGAGCGGCCGCGCAAATGCCTTCGCCAGGCCGAAGTCGAGCAGCTTCACGCCCGACTTCGTCAGCATGACGTTGCCGGGTTTCAGATCGCGGTGGACGATCCCCTGCCGGTGCGCCTTGTCGAGCGCGTCGGCGATCTCCGTCCCGTAGCGCAACACCTGCTCCGTCGGGAGGACGCCGCGCCCGAGGCGCGCCGAGAGCGTCTCGCCCTCGAGATACTCCATGACGAGGTAGTCGGTCGCGCCTTCCTTGCCCACGTCGTAGAGGGCGCAGATGTGCGAGTGCGAGAGCGAGGAGATCGTCTTCGCCTCGCGCTCGAGGCGCTCGCGCAGCTCCGCGTTCTCCGAGAGCGCGGCCGGCAGAACCTTGACCGCCACCGTCCGGCCGAGGCGCGTGTCCTTGGCGCGGTACACCTCACCCATGCCTCCGGCTCCGAGGGGAGAGACGATCTCGTAAGGGCCGAGCTTCGTGCCGGCAGACAGCGTCATTGTCGTTCGCGGCGCGACAGCTGTTTGCGTGGTAGGGGCGGGGCTTGACCCCGCCCGCGAGCGAAACGACTCGCGCCGCGGGAGCCGGAGCGCGGCGAGGAGATCAGGGACGCGGTCGAGTCCGCATCCGGACGAGCCGCGGCCCGGCGCCCAATGGGCGGATCTCCGAGCGAGCGAAGGCGACGGTGGGTCCCGGCGGCGAGGCTCAAGAGGCCCTAGAGACTATCCCGTCCGCTCCTTACTTTGCCTGCCTCTCGATGAATTCCGCCACGTCCGCCTTGAACGCCTTCAGCGACGGCTCGTGGATGTACATCATGTGGCCCGCCGGGTAGTACTTCATCTCGATGCGCGCCTGGGCCTCCTTGCCGACGCCGAGGTGCGCCATCATCGACTCGGTCGCGAAGAACGGCGTCGCCAGATCGTAGAGGCCGTTCAGGACGAGCACTTTCAGATTCGGATTGGTGGTCAGCGCGTGGGCCAGATCGACTCCCGTGTTCGTCATGCCCGGCAGGGCGAAGGGCGCGCCGGGCGTCTTGTGCTTCCAATCCCACTTCGTCCAGATGCCGGCCGAGACGACGTAATTCTTCCCCTGGCCGAACTTCAGGCCCTCGTGGTACCAGTCGAAGAAGGCCGCCGTGAACGCCGCGCTGATCGCGTCGCTCTGCGGGTCTTCCTGGGTGTCCTTCGCGAGCGGGTCGAACGAGGGGCCCTCGAACCGGGAGTCGAGGCGGCCGATCGTGATGCGGTGCTGCCGCATCAGCTCCTGCGTGAACTGGCCTTCCGGGACGCGAAGATTCGCGAGCTTCCAGTAGTCCTCCGAGAGCCCGGTGTAGTCGTGGAGCTTCTTCGCGACCGCCGCGCGCCGGTCGTCCGGCAGCCGATCGCCTTGCGCGAGCGCCGCCGCGTACTCGCCCGCGGCGAACTGGCGCACCTCGGTCAGCCACGGATCGAGGTCCTTGGGCGGGCTCGGCAGGACCTTGTGATACGCCGCCGTCGCCGCGTAGGTCGGCAGGAAAAGCGGGTAGGCGCGGTCGTCGCCCGGCGTCGGGAAGATCGCGCCGATATCGGTCGCGACGGAGACGAGGACGACGCCATTGAAGGCCATGCCGGCATGCGACTGCAGCCAGTCGACCACGCCCGCCGAGCGCGTGGTGCCGTAGCTCTCGCCGAGCAGGAACTTCGGAGAGTTCCACCGGCCGTTGTCCGTGATCCACTGCTGGATGAAGCGCCCGACGGACTCGATGTCCGGATCGACGCCCCAGAAGTCCTTGTCCTTCGCGTCGCCGACGGCGCGGCTCAAGCCCGTGCCGACCGGATCGATCAGGACGATGTCCGTCTTGTCGAGCGGGCTGTACGCGTTGTCCACGACCTGATACGGCGGCGGAGGCGTCGCGGCCGCGTCGGTCGTCACGACGCGCCGAGGGCCCATCACGCCCATGTGGAGCCAGATGCAGGAGGAGCCCGGGCCGCCGTTGTACGAGAACGTGACGGGGCGCCGCGTCCCCGCGGCGGCGTCCTTGCGGACGTACGCGATGTACCCGATCGAGGCCCACGGCTCGTCCTTGTCGTTGCGCACGATGAGCGTCCCCGCCGTCGCCGTGTACGCGACGGGAACGCCGCCGATGACGGCGCTGTGCTGCGTGACCGACTGCTCCGCCTTCGGCGGCTCCTTCTTCGCGGCCTCCGCGCCCTTCTCGGGCGGCTTCTCCGGAGGTTTCTCCTGCGCCCGCGCACTCCCGCCGAGAACCGCCGCCAGGGCCAGCATCGCCGCTACGTTCCGTCTCACCGTTCCTCCTTTGTTCGCCGGGACTTGCAGGGCGAAAATATCGCGGATCGCGGCCCGCCGGGCCGTCCTCTGGTAGATTTTTCGGTCGCATGGATTCGCGCGTTCGCCATCGCACCGTCGGCGTCGCGGTCGGCCCCGTCCGGGTAGGCGGCGGCGCGCCCGTCGTCGTCCAGTCGATGGCCAACACCGACACGGCCGACGTCGCTTCCACGGCCCGCCAGTGCATCGAGCTGGCGCAGGCCGGCTCGGAGATGGTCCGCGTCACGGTGAACGTGCCCGAGGCCGCGCAGGCCGTTCCGGAGATCAAGCGGCGCATGCTCGACGCGGGCGTCGAGGCCCCGCTGATCGGCGACTTCCACTACAACGGGCACGTCCTCCTGACGAAGTTCCCCGCGATGGCGGAGGCCCTCGACAAATACCGGATCAATCCCGGCAACGTCGGGAAGGGCGCGCGGCGCGACGAGCAGTTCGCGACGATCTGCGGCGTGGCGCGCGACCGCGGCAAGCCCGTGCGCATCGGCGTCAACGGCGGCTCCCTGAACCAGGAGCTCGTCATGGCGAAGATGCAGGAGAACACCGACGGCGATCTCGGCCGCACTTCCGAAGACATCATCAACGAGTGCATGGTCCTCTCGGCCCTGCAGTCCACGGAGCTCGCCCTGCAGTCCGGAATGCGGAAGGACCAGATCATCATCTCGTGCAAGGTGTCACGGCCGCTCGATCTCATCGCCGTGTACCGCGACCTCGCAAAGAGGACGGATCAGCCGCTGCACCTCGGGTTGACCGAGGCCGGCATGGGCGCCAAGGGTCTCGTCTGGTCGGCGTCGGCGATGGGCGTCCTCCTGAATGAAGGCATCGGCGACACGATCCGCGTTTCGCTGACGCCGCGGCCGGGCGGCGACCGCCGCGAAGAGGTGTACGCCGCCTGCGAGCTCCTGCAATCGCTCGGCATCCGCTCCTTCGCGCCGTCGGTCACCGCATGCCCCGGCTGCGGCCGAACGACTTCGACGACGTTCCAGGAGCTCGCCGAGCGGATCCAGGGCTACGTGCGCGACAAGATGCCGGAATGGAAGGCGCAGTACGAGGGCGTCGAGAACATGACGCTCGCCGTCATGGGATGCGTCGTCAACGGCCCCGGGGAATCCAAGGCCGCCTCGATCGGCATCTCCCTGCCCGGCACCGGCGAGGAGCCCCACTGCCCCGTGTACATCGACGGACAGCACTTCACGACTTTGAAGGGCACGTACGAGGAGCTCTCGGCCGCTTTCCGGGCGCTCGTGGACGACTACGTCGCGACGCGGTACCGCCGGCACGAGGCCAAGGCTCCGCTGACAGCCTGACGGCCCGCCGGACCGGCCGGCGCTCTATCCGGTGACGGGCGCTCCTCGGACGGGCGCCGTGCGCGCGAGCTTCTGCGCGATCGCCATCCATCGCGGCTCCGAGCGAAGCGCGTCGAACATCGGAAAGTGCAGCCGCGCCCAGAGCAGGGCGTTGCGCTCCTCGTAGGCCCGTTCGAGCGCGGCGAGCGCGTCCGCACGATCCCCGAGCGCCGTCAGCAGAACGGCGAGGTCATGGGGAGGGACGTAGGTCCGCCGCGACTTGTCACGCATCTCCTCGAGCAGGGCGCGCGCTTCCGGCGTGCGGCCGGAGGCGACGAGCGCCGCGCCGAGCAGCGCCATCTGGAAGAACTGCGCGCGGTCGGTTCTCTCGACCTCGCGCTCGAGCGTCGCCACGGCGTCGGCCGGCTGGCCCGCGTAGAGCTGCGCGAACCCGAGCGACCAGACGGGAAACACCGCCTCGGGGTCGAGCTCGACGGCCCGCCGGAGCTCCGGCACCACATCGGCGAAACGGCGGACGCCGATCCGGGTCCAGGCGAGCACCGTCTGCGCGTTGGCCGAGTGGGGTTCGACGGCGACACCCTGTTGGGCGATCTCGCGCGCTTCGTCGGCGCGTCCCGAGACCGAGAAACAGAGCGCCAGCCAGGAGAAACCCTCATGCGACCGCGGAGAGAGCGCGATGGCGGACCGCAACTCCCGCTCCTCGCGCGCGAGGTCCCACCCGTAATAGTGCTCGATGATCCCGAGCGACAGGTGCACGCCGGCGGTGCCGGGGGCCAGCATCTGCGCGCGCTCGGCGGCGGATCGGGCGCGGGCGAATGCCTCCCAGCTCGGAATCCCGCCGTAGAAACCCCAGACCGCGTAGGAGTCGGCGATGCCGAGATGCGCCTCGGCGTATTCCGGATCGATCGCCGCGGCGGCCTCGAACTGCTCGATCGCCTGCTTCGTCTGGCGCCGGTTCCAGAGATACCGCCCCTTGAGATACAGGTCGTACGCCCGGACGTCGCGCGTCGTGGGCGCCACGAGCGGCGCGTCCGCCGCGCCGAGCAGACGCACCTTGAGCGTCTCGACGATCGCGCGGCTGATCTCGTCCTGCACGGCGAAGACGTCCTGGAGCTCCCGGTCGAACCGGTCGGACCACAGGTGATAGCCGGTGCCCACGTCCACGAGCTGCGCCGTCACGCGCAGCCGCTGCCCGGACTGCCGCACGCTCCCTTCGAGCACGGCGCCGACGCCGAGCTCGCGGCCGATTTGCCGCACGTCGGTGTCTTTGCCCCGGTAGGCGAAGGAGCTCGTGCGCGCGGCGACGTGGAGCGACGGGATCTGCGACAGCGCGTTGAGAATCTCCTCGGTCATCCCGTCGCTGAAGTACTCGGCGTCGGGGTTCGGGCTCATGTTGCGAAACGGCAGCACGGCGATCGACGGGGCCTTCTCGGGAATCGCCGCGGCGCGGCGCGAAGCGGTCGACACTTCGTCGCGCTCGCCGAAACGGAGCGCGAACGCCAGATCGCGCGCCGACTGAAAGCGCTCGTCGGGGCTCTTCTCGAGACAGTGGCTGACGATCTCGACGAGCTCGGGCGGCAGCGTGCGGCTGCCCTCGCGCAGATGCGGCGGCTCCTCGTGGAGGATCGCCATCATCGTCTCGACCGACGAGGCGCCCTGGAAGGCGCGGCGACCCGTCAGCATCTCGTAGAAGACGGCGCCGAAGGAGAAGATGTCGGAGCGGTGGTCGGCCGCCTCGCCGCGCACCTGCTCGGGCGACATGTAGCCGACCGTGCCGAGCACCATGCCGGGCTCCGTGGCGCCGGCCGTGACCCCCGACTGCGAAGCCGACGGGCCGAAGGGCACCATCCGGGCCAGGCCGAAGTCGAGGACCTTGACCCGCCCGTCGCGCGTGAGGAAGACGTTTTCGGGCTTCACGTCCCGATGCACGATCCCTTTTTCGTGCGCGGCCGCGAGACCCTGGGCCACCCCGCCGGCGAGCTCCACCGCCTTGCGCTGCGGGAGCGGTCCTCCCGACAGCCGCGCGCGCATCGTCTCGCCCTCGAGCAGCTCCGTCACGGCGTACGCGACCCCGCCGTCGTTGCCGAAGTCGAAGATGGACAGGATGTTCGGGTGCGAGAGCGCGGCGATCGCCTTGGCCTCCCGCTCGAAGCGTTCCAGCGCGGCCGGGTCCCGCGCCAGGTGAGGCGGCAGGACCTTCAGCGCCACGTCGCGGTCGAGCTTCGTGTCGCGCGCCCGGTAAACCTCGCCCATGCCGCCGGAACCGAGCTGGCCCAGGATCTCGTACGTTCCCAGCCGGGAACCGACCTCGAGGGTCAAGGTCGAGTCCCTTTCGTTCGCGGCGCGCGAAGTCTCCCGAGGTAATCGAGGGAGGAGGCGCGCGCCGCGGGAGCGAGCGCCGGGGGACGGGACAGGCGAGCGGTCGAGCCCCTTTGGGCGAGCCGATCGCCGGCGCGCCGGAAGCGGCGCGGACCCGGCGCTCCAAGCGAGCGACGGTCGTACGTTCCCAGCCGGGAACCCACCTCGAGGGTCAAGGTCGAGTCCCCTTCGTTCGCGGCGCGCGAAGTCTCCCGAGGTAATCGAGGGAGGAGGCGCGCGCCGCGGGAGCGAGCGCCGGGGGACGGGACAGGCGAGCGGTCGAGCCCCTTTGGGCGAGCCGATCGCCGGCGCGCCGGAAGCGGCGCGGACCCGGCGCTCCAAGCGAGCGACGGTCATAGGGGCCCAGACGGGAACCGGGAGACAACGGCATGAGCTCGAGATGCGGATTCTAGTCGGTCGAATCGCCGCGGGTCCCTATAATCGGCGCTCCTAATGCTTCCTTATCGAAGCCGGACCCGGGCGCTCCTGCTGGCGGCGGCGCTCTTCGTCACGGGGCGCGACCTTTTCGCGCAGCTTCCGCCCGCGCTCGACGACGCGTTGAAGCGAATCTTCGAGGCCGAGGAATACAAGGTCAAGGGCCTCGGAACGGTCCACTGGCTCGATGGCGGCCGCACCTGCGCCGTGCTCGAGGACTCGCCTTCTCAAAAGGATCTCAAGGACGTCGTCGCCTACGACATGGCCACGGGCCGGCGCGAGGTCCTCGTCCCGGCCTCGCGGCTCTCGGCCTCCGGCGCGTCCGCCGCGACTCCGATCGAAGCCTTCGCCGCGCTCGACCGCGACCGGCTGCTGCTCTTCACGAACTCGAAGAAGGTCTGGCGGCGCAACACGCGCGGCGACTACTGGTATCTCGACCGCCGCCGCGGCGCGCCGCGCAAGCTGGGCGGCGGCGGGCCGGCCTCGTCCCTGATGTTCGCCAAGATCTCGCCCGACGGCACGCGCGTCGCCTGGGTGCGCGACAACGATCTCTCGGTCGAGGACCTCTCCTCCGGCGAGATCTTCCCCCTGACGCGCGACGGCTCGGCGACGACGATCAACGGCACCTCCGACTGGGTCGACGAGGAGGAGCTCGACATCCGCGACGGCTTCCGCTGGAGCCCGGACGGCAAGCGCATCGCGTTCTGGCAGTTCGACACGACCGGCGTCGAGATCTTCACGCTCGTCGACGACACGGACGCGCTCTATCCGACCGTCACCCGGTTCCCCTATCCCAAGGCCGGCACGCGCAACTCGGCGGTCCGCATCGGCGTCGTGGACCTCTCGACCCGCGCCGTCGCGTGGATGCAGCTTCCGGGCGATCCGCGCGAGAACTACGTCGCGCGCATGGACTGGGTCGACGCCGGAACGCTCGCGCTCGAGCGGCTGAACCGGCTCCAGAACCGCAGCGAGCTGATTCTCGCCGACGCCCGCACGGGCGACGCGCGCCCCGTCTATCACGACGAGTCGAAAACGTGGGTGGACGTCGTCGACGAGGTGCGCTGGCTCGGCGGCAACCGGGAGTTCCTCTGGGAGAGCGAGAAGGACGGCTGGCGCCACGTCTATCGCGCGGCGAGGAACGGGAGCGGCGAACGTCTTGTCACGCGGTTCGACGGCGATGTCATCCAGGTGGAGGGCGTCGACGAGAAGGGCGGCCTGCTCTACTTCCTCGCCTCGCCCGACAGCGGGATCGGCCGCTATCTCTACCGCGCGCCGCTCGACGGGTCGGGGCCGGCCGCACGCGTCACGCCGGCCGGCGTCTCCGGAGTCCATGCCTACGATCTCTCGCCGGACGGCCGCTTCGCGATCCACACGGCGTCGACGTTCGACAGGCCGCCCACGATCGAGCTCGTCTCGCTGCCGGACCACAAGCGCGTGCGAACGCTCGTCGACGGCGCGGAGCTCGCGGCGAAGGCCGCGCCGCTGCTCGCGAGCAAGAGCGAGTTCTTCCGGCTCCCGATCGGCGACGACGTCGCGCTCGACGGCTGGCTGATCAAGCCGGCCGACTTCGACGCGTCGCGCAAGTACCCGCTGATCGTCTACGTGTATGGCGAGCCCGCCGGACAGACGGTGCTCGATCAGTGGGGCGGCGACCGCGGTCTCTTCCATCGTGCGCTCGCGGCGCAGGGCTATCTCGTCGCGAGCTTCGACAACCGCGGCACGCCGGCGCCGCGGGGCGCCGCCTGGCGCAAGATCGTGTACGGCGCCGTCGGCGACCTCTCGTCGAAGGATCAGGCCGCCGCCGTCAAAGCCATCGCCGCGGCAAGGCCGTACGTCGACGCGACCCGCGTCGCGATCTGGGGCTGGAGCGGCGGCGGCTCCTCCACTTTGAACGCGATGTTCCGATTCCCGGACGTCTACCGCGTCGGCATCTCCGTCGCGCCGGTGCCGGACCAGAAGCTCTACGACTCGATCTACCAGGAGCGATACATGGGCCTGCCGCAGGACAACGCGGACGGCTATCGCCTCGGGTCGCCGATCAATTTCGCCGAGGGCTTGAAGGGGCGGCTGCTCCTCGTGCACGGTTCGGGCGACGACAACGTCCACTACCAGGGCACGGAGAAGCTCGTGAACCGCCTGATCGAGCTCGGGAAGACCTTCGACCTCATGGTCTACCCGAATCGCACGCACGCCATCAACGAAGGGAAGGGCACGAGCCTGCACCTGCACCGCCTGATCGCGCGCTACCTCCTGACGAACCTGCCGCCGGGACCCGCCGCGAACTGACGCGGCCGTCGCCTCCGGACCGGCGACCGCGATATCGTCGATGGTTCCTGGAAGTTTCGTGAGGAGGTAACCACCCATGGCGCTACGACTCGGAGATCTCGTTCCGGATTTCACGGCCGACACGACCGAGGGTCCGATCCGCTTCCACGAGTGGCTCGGCGACAAGTGGGGCGTGCTCTTCTCGCATCCGAAGGACTTCACGCCCGTCTGCACCACGGAGCTCGGCTACGTCGCGAAGATCAAGCCGGAGTTCGAGAAGCGCGGCGTCAAGGTCATCGGCCTGTCGGTCGATCCGATGAAGGACCACGAGGAGTGGATCAAGGACATCAACGAGACGCAGAAGACGAACGTCAACTTCCCGATGATCGCCGATCCGGAGCGCAAGATCTCGGCTCTCTACGACATGATCCACCCGAACGCGTCGGAGAACTTCACCGTGCGCTCGGTCTTCGTGATCGGCCCGGACAAGAAGGTCAAGCTGACGCTCACGTACCCGGCTTCGACGGGGCGCAACTTCGACGAGCTCCTCCGCGTCATCGACTCGCTCCAGCTGACGGCGAACTACCAGGTCGCCACTCCCGTCAACTGGAAGTCGGGCGAGGACTGCATCATCGTGCCGGCGGTGCCGGATGCGGACGTGCCGAAGAAGTTCCCGAAGGGCTCGCGCAAGATCAAGCCGTACCTGCGCTACACGCCGCAGCCGAATCTCTGATCCGCGGATCCCCGGATTCGTCCGATCGCGGGCGGGCTTCGGCCCGCCCGCTTCGTTCTCAGTGAACTGATCGCTGCTGGACGCTCGCCTTCGACTCCAATAGGAACCGCGGCTCGAATTCGCGGCCTCCGGTCACGAGCGCGGTCAGGTAATCGCCCACGGCCGGCCCGTGCTTGAAGCCGTGGCCCGAGCCGCCGCCCGCGAGCCAGACGTTCTCGAAATCCGGATGGCGGTCGATCAGGAAGTCTCCGTTCGACGTGTTCTCGTACTGGCAGACTTCGGCGCCGAGAATCGGCGCGTTCGCGAGGCCGGGGAAACGCCGGGCCGAGTACTCTCGGGCGCGCGCGAGGCCCTCGGCCGACGGCTGGCGCTCGCCGGTGTCCGGGTCGAAGCGCGGGCCGTGCGTGTCCGAGGCGAGCTTGAAACCGCGCGACTCGAGATCCGGGATCCCGTACATCTCCTCCGTCAGATCGAGCCAGACCGGCATCGCCGGCGGACGGAATCGCGCGTCGCCGGGCGCGGCGCCCAGGTAGAAGACTTCCTGCCGCGTCGGGAAGATGCGCTCGCCGAGGAGCTCCGGAAAGATCTTGCCGAGCCACGGCCCGCACGCGAAGACGAAATTCCCCGCCGCGAGGCGATCCCCCGTCGAGAGACGCACCGCGTCGATTCGCCCACGGCCCTCCGGTGCCGCGGCGGCCGCGTCGATTCGCACCGCGCCCGCGCGCTCCGCCTCCGCGGCAACGATCTGCACGCCGCGCCGCGCCTGCAGCGCGCCGCTCTCCGGCTCGAGGATCGCCCATTCGATCGGGCCGGGCGCGATCTGCGGGAATCGCTTCTCGAGCTCCGCGCGCGTCAGGATCTCGTGCGGCACTCCGGCGCGCGCCAGGCTCGCGCGCGACGCCTCCATGTACGCGTCCCCGCGACGGCCCATCCACAGGACGCCGGTCTGGCGCAAGAGCGGCGGCTCGACGCGCGCTGAAAGCTCCCTCCAGTCCGCGAGCGACCGCAGCGCCCAGCGCGTGTAGATCTCATCGGCGCCGTAGCCCATGCGGATGACGCGAGTCTCGCCTCCCGAGCTCGCGCGCGTGTTGCCGGGCCCATAGGCGTCGACGAGCGCGACCGACATCCCCGCCCGGCGCAGCCGCCACGCGGTCCAGGCGCCGAAGGAGCCGGCGCCGACGACCGCCGCGTCGAACGGCTTCACGCGCGCGCGACCCGCGTCACGAAATCCTCTCCGAGAACCCGGTCGTAGGCCGCGACGACGCGGTCGGCGTCGGCTTCCGAGAAGACGAGCGGCGGCTTCATCTTGATGACGTTGTGGAGCGGACCGTCGGTCGAAAGGAGGATCCCGTGGTCCTTCATCCGCTCGACGACATAGGCGGCCTCCGCGGCCGCCGGCTCGAGCGTCTCGCGGTCGCGCACGAGCTCGATGCCGAGAAAGAGACCGAGCCCGCGCACGTCTCCCACGACCGCATGGCGCCGGGCGAGATCCTCGAGACCCGCGCGCAGGCGGCGCCCGACCCGCGCCGCCCGCTCCTGCAGGCGCTCCCCTTCGACCACGTCGAGCACCGCGAGGCCGATCTCGCAGGAGACGGGATTGCCGCCGAAGGTGTTGAAGTACTCCATCCCGTTGGCGAACGAGGCGGCGATGTCCGGCGTGGTGACGACCGCCGCCAGCGGATGGCCGTTGCCGATCGGCTTGCCCATCGTAACGATGTCGGGCACGACACCCTGCGTCTGGAAACCCCAGAAATGCGAGCCGACGCGTCCGAACCCGACCTGCACCTCGTCGGCGATGCAGACGGCGCCGGCCGCGCGCGCGTGGCGGTAGGCCGCCTCGAGGTAGCCGGGCGGCAGGACGATCTGGCCGCCGCACGAGAGCAGGCTCTCGCAGAGGAACGCGCCGAGCCGCTCTCCGCGGTCGCGCGCCGCCTGCGCCGCGCCGGCCACGTGGCGCGCGAACTTCTCGCCGCGTTCCGGATCGCTCCGGCGGTGGAGGCCGCGGTAGTCGTCCGGCATCGGGACCTTGTGGACGTGCGGCGGCGCGCCCTCCCCTCCCGGCCCGTCGAATTTGTAGGGCGAGGCGTCCACGAGCGCGGCCGTGTTGCCGTGGTACGCGCCGTCCACGACGGCGAGATCGCGCGCCTTCGTGTGGGCCCGCGCCAGGCGCAGGGCGAGCTCGTTGGCTTCGCTGCCCGAGCAGACGAAGAAACACACCGAGAGCGGCGCCGGCAGCGTCGCCGTGAGGCGCTCGGCGTAGCGAAGGATCGATTCGTGCAGATAACGCGTGTTCGTGTTGAGGACCGCCATCTGCCGCGCGCCGGCCGCGACGACGCGCGGGTGCCCGTGCCCGACGTGCGCCACGTTGTTGACGACGTCGACGTATTCGCGACCCGTCTCGTCGTAGAGGAACTGTCCCGCGCCGCGCACGATCTCGAGAGGCCGCCGGTACGACAGCGAGAGCGAAGGCCCGAGGAGCTTGCGCCGCCGCGCCCGCTGCTCCTCGGGAGGGCTCGCGCGGCGCCGGACATCGACGCCGAGGATCACGCTCGGGTCCGGCGAGATCGACAGCCACACGGCACGCTGGCTCGCGGCGGCCACGCCCGGAAAATCTCCCGTCTTCCCGAGCAGGTCCGTGACGATCTGGAAGTGCACGTGCGGCGGCCAGTCCCCGTTGACGGGAGGCTCGCCGATGCGCCCGATCGTCTGGCCGCGCGCGACGGCCTGTCCGTGCGAGAGACCCTCGAGCGAATCGCGCGTCAGGTGGCCGTAGAGCGTGTAGAAGACCGGCGCGCCCTCGGGCGCGTGCTCGAGAATGATCGTCGGACCGTAGTCCAGACGCGCCGCGTTGTCGCGGCAGCCGACCACGCGGCCGGGCAGCGGCGCGAGAACGGGCGCGCCGGGCGGCAGGAAGATGTCCACGGCGAGGTGGACCGTCCGCATCTCGGGATGCTCGCCCTCGGGCCCGCGGAACGCCGCGCTCTGATAGACGAGGCGCGCCTCGTCGTAGCGTCCGATCGCGGCCGGCGCGCCCGCCGCGCGCATCCGCGCGAAGATCTTCTCCGTCATTCCTGCCGTGTCCGCCGCCGCCGCCGGGCTCTCGAGCTCCGGGCTTCCGACCGAGAGATCGAAGACGACGGCCTTCGACAGGTCCGCCGCGACGACGGGCCCGATCTCTTTCCGATGCGACGCGAGCCACGCCTCGACGGCCGGCGCATTGCGCGACGGCGCGAATCCGCAGGCGTCGCGGAGGCGGCACTCCGCGAGATTCGGAGACACCTCGGCGAGGCGCTCGAGCGTCTCCCACGCCGCCGCGTCGGTGACGAGGAGGTATTCGTTGTCCGGCTCCGCCGTCCGGCGGTGCGCCGAGAGGCAGACGCTCACCGCGAGGCGGCTCGCCGCGAGCGGGAAGAGCGCGGCCAGGTCGTCTTCTCCGAGCGGATGCGCCTCGTGATATCCCGCGATGACCGCCGCGGCCGCCGCGAGCGGGTCCGGCTCGCGCAGCCAAGCGTACGCGATCGCCACGGCGGGCTCGCAGACCGTCCAGGCTTCGAGCATGTCGCCGAAGTCGAGGAGACCCGTGACCGCCGGGCCCTCCGACGCCGGCGGGCCGACGAGCACGTTCCAGTCGTTGCCGTCGTTGTGGATGACCGAGCGGGAGAGGCGCGCGGCGAGCGGCAGGACGCGCTCGCGATGCAGGGCCGCGAACTGCGCGACCAGGCGGCGGCCGCGCGGGTCCGCGATCGCGCCCTCGAAGCGGGCGATCACGTCCTGGGCGCGGTCGGGATTCCAGAAGAGGTCGCGGCCGACGGCGGCCGGATGCCGGAATTGCGCGAGCGCCGCGTCGAGACTTCCGAGCAGCCGGCCGACCTCCCGCAGGAGCGCCGGCGTCCGTGGACGCGCCTCGGCCAGCGTCCGCCCCGGCAGAAACGTCACGAGCCGCGCGCGCCAGCCGGCGCCGTCGGGGCCGGAGACAGAGGTCGTCGCGAGACCCGATGCGGCGGGCCGCAGCCGCGGCAGGGGAAGCTCCGGCGCGCGAAGCGCCAGCCACTCGAGCGCCGCGTTCTGGAGCTCGAGGCCATCCGCCGCCTCCCCGGGCGGCGAGAGCTTCAGGACGAAGCGGCCTTCCGCGGTCTCGAGCGCGAAGTTCGAGTCCCGCTCGCCCGGCAGCTCCCGCGCCGCGGCGTCGAGCTTCCAGAGCTCCCGGGCGATACGCGACGCGTCGGCGGCGCTCCAGCGCGCGCGGCTCACCGCCGGAGTCGGCATGGAGATCTCGGTGCCGGGGAAGCTATCCGGAGCGCGGAGCCCCGCCTCCCCGAAAGTAATTCAGGGTCGACACGAGCGCGACGCCGAAGCAGGCTCCCGAGGCGAGCATGCGGAGAACGTCGACGGAGCGATAGCGGGCGAGGGATCCGCCCATCCCCCAGATTCCCATCAGGCCGAGGAAGAGCAGGGCGACGGCGTACACGAGCTGCCGGTTGCGCAGGCGGCGATCCATGCCTCTCACTCCTCTCGATCGGAAGGCTCCAGGAAACTTTCGCGATCATATCGCGGCCTCCCAGGTCGCGACCTCGAAGGGGCCGAGCTCCACCGCGTGCGCCTTCCCCGCTTCGAGGACGAGCGGCGGCCTGCCCCGATCCTTCTTCCAGGGAGAGGCGAGCGCGAAGCGTCCGGCGCCCGCTTCCGGCGGCTCCCAGATCGCTGCGGGGTCCGCGTCGAACGCCTGCGACTTCCCGGACGGGTTTCGCAAGGTCAGGATCGCCCGGCCGCGCGACCAGGCCGCCCACCCGTAAGGCTCGAGCCGCGCGGGATCGCCGCCGACCCAGTGCGTGTCGACGAGCGTCGCCGCGTTGGCGCGCGACCACTTCGCAGCTTCCGCGATCGCGTCCCATTGAGGATCGCCGAGGAGCGCGGGCGTCACGTACATCTCCTGCAGCTGCGTTCCGGTCCCGAAGTACGAGCGGATCTCCGCGTCGAAGTCGCCGCGTGGATCGGAGTCCAGGCGCTTCGCGTGCTTCGCGTAGATGAGCCCGTGGAGCATGAGCGAGTTGAGCGGATGGAGCGGCCCGCGCTGCACGACGCCGGCGTACGTGTCGGCGTCGCGGTACGTGATCCAGCGCTGCCGGTCCGAGCCCTCGCCGGCGAAGTCGTGGTCCTCGCCGCCGCGCCAGATCGAATCGGCGAAGAAGAGCCAGAAGGGCGAAGGGTAGGTGCCCGTCGTGAGGTTCACGAACAGCCCGGGCTTCTCGGCGCGCAGGTCCTCGATGAGCGCGATCGCGGCCTCGAAGTCGCTGCCGAAGGCGCTGCCCGGCACGACGCGCGACGAGCTTCCGGTGCCGTCGATCTTGAATTGATTGACGCCGAAGCGGCGGACGAAGTCGAGGCAGACCTCGCGGAAGCGCTTGTAGTAGACCGGACCCGAGAGCGCGAGGCCGTCCTCGTTCGTCTCGAAGCCCTGCCCCTTCGCGAACGCGAGCCGCTCCTCCCGCGGCTTCCCGTACCCGCCCCAGGGCGAGAGCCAGACGCCCGGCGCCGCGCCGTAACGGGCGGCCGCGTCCCGCAGCGGCGCGAACCCGCGGGGGAATCCTTCGTGGAAGCCCCAGAGGCGGCGGTCGTCCCAGCCGTCGTCGAAGAGAAAAGAGTCGAGGACGACGCCGCGCTTCTCGTGGAGCTCGCGGCCGAACGCATCGATGACGCCGAGCGCTCCGGTCTCGTCGAACCGCGTGAAGTAGCCGAGGTCGTACCAGGAGTTGTAGTGGAGAAACGGCGCGTACGGCCGTGCGCGCTCGCGCTCGAGATACGCGAGGAAGTCGCGGCGCAGCTGCCCGGCCCGCGCGGCGCCGTAGACCGCCGACGCGACGGCGGTCTGTCCGGCCTTGAGCGGCAGCGCCCGCGACAGGCTCGCCCGCGCGCGCCGGCCGACGGCCGACTGCGAGAGCGGGTGCTCGACCGCGAAGAACCAGGAACCCGCGACGATCGGCGAGCCGGCGACGGTGCCCGCGACGCCGGCTCCGGGCGCCTCGAGGTCCACGAGGACGATCTCGCGAAGCGGCGACATCGGCGCCGCGCGCCGTGACCGAGACTTCTTGTCGGACGTAGTGCGAGCCTTCGCGCAGCGTCGCGCGCCAGCGGACGGCGACGCGGTTCTCCGCGTCGGCAAGCGCCACGGTGAGCCGCCGCCCCGGGATCTTCTCCGACGCGCGGGTCGCGCGCGGGTCCGGAAGGATCTCTTCGGCGCGCGGCGGCTCGACGACGCGCAGCGCCGCGGAATCGAGGAGGACGCCGCCGTCGAGCGCGAGCGCGAACGTCCCGCGGCCGACGCGGAGCGCACGACGGTTCCGCCGGTCCTCCAGATTCTCCAGTCGGAGGCCCTCGGGCCCGCACGACCATCGCGCGGCGATGACGTCATTTGCGAGCTCGAGGGCCGGCCCGTCGACGCGAGCGGCAACGGGTCCGCCGCGTCCGGCGGGCTCGAACGACGCGGCCGACGGGATCCGCAGCCCCGCGGCGAATCCAAGGCCGAGCCCCGTGAGCGTCTGCCGCGCGAACTCGCGGCGCGTCGAGCCGGACGATCGGACCATGCGGCGATCCTAACTGTAAGATCGCCCGGCCTTCGAAAAGCGAGGACCGAAATGAAGCGATCGCTCTTCTGCATCCTGGCCGCGGCAACCCTCTCCCTGCGGCCGCCCTCCGCGCAGGCCGCGGACGCCGGACGACAGGCCGACCCGGCCGACGCGTGGGTTCCGGCGCTCTCGCCCATCGAGAATCCGTCGCCCTCCGAGCTCGCGAGCGTCGTCGCGCGCTTCTCTTCCGACCGCGACGCGCTCTCGCGCCACTACGACGCGCCCCATTCGCCGGACCGGCGCGCGGCGCTGCGGGAATTCACGAAAGCCTGGCAGACGCGCCTCGAGACGATCGACTTCGAGTCGCTCGGCGTCGAGGGCCGGATCGACTGGATCCTCCTCGCGACGCGGCTGCGCCACGATCAGCGGCTCCTCGATCGGGAGGAGAAGCGCCTCGCGGAGGCGGCGCCGCTGCTGCCGTTCGCGCCCGCGATCCTCGGGCTCGCCGATTCCCGGCGGCGCCTCGACACCGTGGACCCGAAGGACGCCGCGAAGGCGCTCGCGGACATCTCGGCGCAGATCGAGAAGACGCGCAAGGCCGTCGAGGCGGGGCTCCCTTCGGAACCCGGAAAGGATTCGGCGGCGGCGAAGACCGCGGCCACCGCGGCGGCGGCCCCCGCGCCGCTCAAACCGACGAAGATCGTGGCCTACCGCTCCGCCGCCATGGCGAAGGAGCTCCGGACCACGCTCGCGAGCTGGTTCCACTACTACGACGGCTACGACCCGCTCTTCTCGTGGTGGTGCGAGGCGCCCTTCAAGAAGGCCGACGGCGAGCTCGAGAAGTACGTCCAGTTCCTCCGCGAGAAGGTCGTGGGCTGGAAGGAAGGCGACGACGAACCGATCGTGGGCGACCCGATCGGCCGCGAGGCGATCCAGGAGGACCTGGCCGACGAGTTCATCGCATACACGCCCGAGGAGCTCGTGGCGGTCGCCGAGCGCGAGTTCGCCTGGTGCGAGAACGAGATGAAGAAGGCGTCGCGCGAGATGGGCTTCGGCGACGACTGGAAGAAGGCTCTCGAGAAGGTCAAGACCCTGCATGTCGAGCCGGGACGGCAGGCGGACCTCGTGCGCGACCTCCACCGCGAGGCCGTCGAGTTCGTGAGATCGCGCGACCTCGTGACCGTGCCGCCGCTCGCCGACGTCGTCTGGCGGCTGGAGATGATGACGCCCGAGCGCCAGAAAGTGAACCCGTTCTTCCTCGGCGGCGAGGAGATGCTCGTCTCCTACCCGACGGACCGCATGTCCGAGGACGACAAGCTCATGAGCATGCGCGGCAACAACATCCATTTCTCCCGCGCCACGGTGTTCCACGAGGAGATCCCCGGGCACCACCTCCAGGGCTTCATGGCGGAGCGGTACAACCCGCACCGCAACGCCTTCGACACGCCGTTTCTCGTCGAGGGCTGGGCGCTGCACTGGGAGATGCTGTTCTGGGACCTCGGCTTCCCGAAGTCGCCGGAGAACCGCGTCGGCATGCTGTTCTGGCGGATGCACCGCTGCGCGCGGATCATCTTCTCGCTCGGTTTCCACCTCGGAAAGATGACGCCGCAACAGTGCATCGACTTCCTCGTGGACCGCGTCGGCCACGAGCGCGCCAACGCGACGGCGGAGGTGCGCCGCTCCTTCAACGGCGACTACTCGCCGCTCTATCAACTCGCGTACATGATGGGCGCGCTCCAGTTCCGCGCGCTGCAGAAGGAGCTCGTGGATTCCGGGAAGATGGCGATGCGGCCCTTCCACGACGCGATCCTGAAGGCGGGCGACATGCCCGTCGCGATGATCCGCGCGAGCCTGACGCAGGAGAAGTTGCCGAAGGACTACAAGGCGAGCCTGGCGCTTCGAGGGAGATCCGCTGCCCGCCGCGCCGGCGAAGCGCTAGGCGAGACGCCGGAGCCCGCTCGCGGCGCCGGTCGTGAAGAACCGGCTCGACGCCGCGGCCGCCGGAAACCGGCCGCGGTAGTCCTCCCGCCACGCCGCGAGGAACTCTGCCGCGCTCCGCGACGGGACGAGCGCCCAGACGCTCCCGCCGAAGCCGCCGCCGAAGGCCGACGCGGCGATCGCGCCGAGGTTTCGAGCCGACCGCGCGAGCGTCACCGTCTCGGGGATCTGGTTCCCGAGCAATCGTTCCGCGAGCTCCTGCGACCGGTCCACGATCCGCGAGAGCGTCTCCGCATCGGCGCGCGCGAAGGCCTGCGACGCCGCGGGCACCAGCCGTTCGCTCTCCTCGAAGAACTGGTCGAAGCGCGCGAGGAGCGCCTCGGACGAAAAATCCGGATGCCGGCGCCGGCGCAGGACGTCCCGGATCCGGTCGGGCGCGTCGGGCGACTCCACGGCCGCCGCGGCGAGCGTCGCATCGGACCGCCCCGTCGTCTCGTTCCAGAGTGTGAGCACGGCGCGGGCGGCGAGCGAGGCGCGGTTGTACTTCTCGCGCGCGCTGCCGGTCTTGTCCGAGGCGATTCCGCAGACGCCGACGGCAAAGGTCCAGTCCGGCGGGAGCCGCACGCGGCCCTCCGCGCGCACGGGACAGAACGAATACTGCGCGAGCTCCCCCGCGGCGCTGCAGAGGATCGCCGTGTGATCTTCGCTGCCGCCGAACGTCCCGACGCCGGCGTCCCCGGCGAGCGATCCGAAGGCGTACCCGTTCTCGACGCAGCCGAGATATCCGGCGAGGTCCTCGGGGCTCCGGATCTCGCGCCGGTATTCCGCGCGCTCGTCGAGGCGGTTGACCGCCGAGACCGCCGTGAAGATCGACACGACGAGCGCGCTCGAGCTCGAGAGGCCCGAGGCCGAAGGAAGGTCGGAAGCGAACGCGACGTCGGCGCCGCGCCGGGCGCCGGGAAAGTTGCGCGCGATGCGGCGGACCACCGCGTCGGCGTAGGCGGTCCAGCCGGTCCTCGGCGCGGCCGCGCCATCGAGCGACAGCTCCGTGCAGACGCCGCGGGCGGCGTCCGTGATCCGCACCTGCGCGTCCGTTCGCGGCACGGCCGCGACGGCGAAGCCGCGCTCGACGGCGCAGAGCAGGCTCCGTCCGCCCGCATAGTCCGTGTGCTTGCCGAGGACCTCGATCCGCCCCGGCACGAACCAGCGCATCGGGCGCTCCGCCGCCGCCGCGGCCGCGTCCGGCAGGCACGCCGCGGCGGCATCGAAGAGGGCCTCCTTCCGCCGCGTCACGGGTCGGGCACGACGCCGCGGAGCCTCGCGGCCACCGCGGCGATGTCGGCGCGGCGCGACAGGTCGAGGACGCCGCCGTCTCCGCGGAGGACGCGGATCCGGATCGCTCCCGCGGCCACGGCCTCGCCGACCGCGCGCGGCAGCTCCTTTTCGCCGCGCGGCGAGAGCGGCGTCGCACGGCACGGACCGTAGATCGCCGGCGAGAAGCGCCAGCAGTTCATGCTCACGAGGGGATCGGGGCCGGCCGCGGCGAGCGCCGCCGCATCGGGCTTCTCGACGATCGCCGTCAGGTACCCCTCGGACGAGACCCGGCAGATCGCGTAGGCGCGCACGCGGTCCGGATCGATGTTGCTCTGCGCGATGAGCGCGTCGCGCGAAAAGAGGACCGTCCCGGGCTCCGTCAGCCGCCGCAGGGCGGCGAGCGCCTCCACCGGATAGTAGTTGTCGGAGTTCAGGACGAGGAAGTCGTCGCCGCCGGTGAACGACTCGGCGGCGAGGAGCGCGTCCGCCGTGCCGAGCGGCTCCGGCTGGATCGCGAAGGACACGGCGATCCGCCGCGGACGTCCGGTCCCGCCATAGTGGTCGCGCACGACGCCGTGCTCCGGCCCGATCACGAGGCACACCGCGTCGCAGCCGGCGTCGGCGAGACCGGAGAGGACGTAGTCGAGGAACGGCCGTCCGATCGGGATCATCGCCTTGACGCCCGTGTCCGCGACGGACGCCTGCGCGGGGTCGAGCGCCGCGCCGTCCTCCCGCCGCATGCGCGAGCCGAGCCCGCGCGCGAGGATCACCGCCTTTCGCACCGGCGCCGTCATGCCGCGCTTCGGGTCCAGAGGCGCGGGAGGAGGCGCGCGAGCGCGACGCCGCTCGCGATGAAGATCGCGATCCAGACCGCCGCGGCCGCCGTCCGGCCGTAGAGCAGGCTGCCCGCGCCGAAGAGCGCCGCGTACACGAAGAGGCATCCGAGCACCCAGCCGACGAGGCACTGCGAGAGGGAGTCCGGCGAGGGACCCACGCCCGCCTCGGCCCGGATCTCGCGCCAGCCGGGTCCGGCCGGCCGCACGAGGCGGTAGAAGGAGAGGAGCTTGGCGCGGTCGGTCGGCGCGGTGAAAAACGCCGTCGCCAGCCAGACCGCGGTCGTGACGGCAACCGTGGACACGAGCGCGACGTAGGACGGCACGGCATGGCCGGCCTTGCGCGCAGCAAAGAAGCCGAGCGCCACCAGGAACGAGCTCGCCATCGCCGCGACCTCGCTCCAGGCGTTGATGCGCCACCAGAACCACCGGAGGAGATAGATGAGCCCGGTTCCGGCGCCGATCGAAAGAATCAGGTCGAAGCTCTCGCGCGCCGTCTCGAGCGCGAACGTCAGGAACGCCGCGCAGACCATGAGCAGCGCCGTCACGAGCCGGCCCGGCGAAGACGTAGTGGCGCTCGGTCGCGCCCGGACGCAGGAATCGCCGATAGAAGTCGTGCACGAGATACGACGTCCCCCAGTTCAGGTGGGTCTCGATCGTCGAACGGTACGCGGCGAGCATGCCGGCGAGCATCAGGCCGAGGAAGCCGGCGGGCAGGAAGCGCAGCATCGCGGGATACGCCATGTCGTGGCCGATGAGATTCGGCTGGACGTGCGGAAAGGCCCGGCGGATCTCGCCCAGGTCCGGATAGACGAGAAGCGACGCCAGCGCCACGAGAATCCAGGGCCACGGGCGCACGGCGTAGTGCATCGCGTTGAAGAAGAGGGTCCCGGTCAGCGCGTCCTTCTCGCTGCGCGACGCGAGCATCCGCTGCGCGATGTAGCTGCCGCCGCCCGGCTCCGCTCCCGGGTACCAGACCGACCACCACTGGATCGTCAGCGGGATGACGAGGACGGACAGCAGCAGACCGTGATTCGAGAAATCCGGCAGCAGCCCCAGGCGGCTCGCGTCCGTCTTGTGCAGGAGACCCGAGAGACCTCCGACCGCCGGATGCTTCAGAGCGAACCAGGCCATCGCGAGCGTCCCCGTCATCGTGATCCCGAACTGGATCGAGTCGGTCACGAGGACTCCCCAGAGGCCCGACACGGAGGCGAAGAAGATCGTGATGACCGAGCAGACGAGCAGCGTCTTTCCCATCGACCAGCCGAGCGCGATGTTCGCGATCTTGACCGCCGCGAGGTTGACGGTCGCCATGATCACGCAGTTGAAGAAGAGGCCGAGGTAGACCGCGCGGAATCCCCGCACGAAGCCGGCGGGCCGGCCCGAATAGCGGATCTCGTAGAACTCGAGGTCGGTGAGCACGCTCGATCGCCGCCAGAGGCGGGCGTAGAAGAAGACGGTCATCATCCCGGTCAGCAGGAACGACCACCAGAGCCAGTTGTCCGCGACGCCGTTCTCGCGAACCATGTTCGTGACGAGGTTCGGCGTGTCGGTCGAAAAGGTCGTGGCGACCATCGAGATCCCGACGAGCCACCAGGGGGCGGCGCGGCCGGAGGTGAAGAACTCGGCGGTGCTCGAGCCCGCCCGCTTCGCGAAGAAGATCGCGGGCAGGAACGAGATCACGATCGACGCGGCGATCACGGTCCAATCGATCGGAGCGAGATGCATTCCCGCAGGGCCCTCCGGCGCGACGGCGCGGCACTCTACACGATCCCCGCGCCTCGCTGTCGCTTGAGTCGCCGCGGCGTCCATGAAATCCTCGGTTCATGCGCCGCGCCACCGTTGCGATCGCCGCGTGGCTGCTGCCGGTCCTGGCCGCCGCGGCGCCGCTCCCGCTGCGCACGCGCAACGTCGTCCTGATCGTCAGCGACGGCTTGCGGTGGCAGGAGGTCTTCCGCGGTCCCGATCCCGCACTGATGAACGAGGCTTGCGGCGGCGTCGAGGAACCCGCGGCGCTCGCGCGCGACTTCCGGCGTCCGAGTGTCGACGAGGGCCGGCGAACGCTCCTGCCGTTCTTCTGGAACGTGGTCGCCAGGGACGGCCAGCTCTTCGGCAATCAGACGGAGGGCAGCCTCGCGCACGACACGAACGGCCAGGACTTCTCCTATCCCGGCTACAACGAGATGCTCGCGGGCGCGCCCGACGCGCGCATCGACAGCAACGATCCGAACCCCAATCCGAACCTCACGGTCTTCGAGTGGCTCTCGCGGCAGCCGGGACTCGAAGGCCGGGTCGAGGCCTACGGAACATGGGGCGTGTTCGACGCGATCTTCAACAAGACGCGCAGCGGGCTGAAGGTCTGCTCGGGGTGGGGGCCGGCCGAGGGATGCCTCGATGCGTCGGCGCCGATGCTGACGCGCCTCTTCCAGACTTCCACGCGGTTCTGGGCGGACAACACCTGGGACGCGTTCCTGCAGGCCGCGGTGCTCGACGAGATCCGCCGGAATCGCCCACGCGTCCTCTTCGTCGGCTACGGCGAGACGGACGAGTGGGCCCACCTCGGGCGCTATGACCTGCTCCTGCGCTCGGCCCACGACATGGACCGCTTCGTCGCGGAGCTCTGGGACGCGATGCAGGCGATGCCGGAGTACAGGGACCAGACGACGTTCCTCATCACCGCCGACCACGGGCGCGGCCAGGGGCTCGAGGACTGGAAGGAGCACGGCAACGACACGCCGGGGTCCTCCGAGATCTGGATCGCCGCGCTCGGGCCCGACACGCCGGCCTGGGGCGAGCGCCGCGTCGCCGCGCCCGTCACGCAGTCGCAGATCGCCGCGACCGTCGCGGCGCTGCTCGGATACGACTACCGGAACGCCTCGCCCTCGGCGGCTCCGCCGCTGCAGGACGTGATCGCTCGGCGGCCGCGATGAGGCGACAGCCCGTGATCGCCGCGGCGCTTTTCCTCGCGCTCGCCGGCCCCGCGCTCCCGCAGGACGCCGCGGACCGGGTCGCCGACAGCATCCGCGAACGGCTCGAACAGTGGGAGACGTCCGGGCGCCTCGCCGTGGACGACGCGCCGCTCGTGTCGGGCAAGGCGCTCCCGCGTCTCTACGAGGACAACGGCTACCGCCCGTACTGGACGGCGGAGCGGCGGAACGCGCTGCAGGCTCTCCTGCGCGATTCCACGCAGGACGGGCTGACGCCCGGCGACTACCACCTCGAAACGCTCGCCCGGCTCTCGACGACCGTAGGCGCGGGCGCGGACACCGCCGATCCCACGATGCGCGCGAACCTGGACCTCCTCGCGACCGACGCCTTCACGATGCTTCTTCACGACCTGTACCTCGGAAAAGTGGATCCGCAGACGCTCGATCCGAACTGGAACTTCGAGCGGCGGCCGCTCGACGAGGAGCGTGCGTTCGCTCAGATCGAGAAGGCACTGTCCGAGGGACGGCTCCAAGAGGCCGTCGCCGCCGCGCGGCCGGACCACTGGTGGTACGCGCGGGCGCGCGCCTCGCTCGCGGAATACCGGGCGATCGCGGCGCATGGAGGCTGGCCGTCGATTCTGCCCGGCCCGGCTTTGAAGGTCGGCATGGCGGGGCCCCGCGTCGCCGCGCTGCGGCGCCGGCTTGCGGCGACGGGTGATCTCGCCGGCCCGGCGCTCGACGACAAGCCTTATGACGAGTCCCTTTCCCGCGCCGTGAGCTCCTTCCAGGAACGGCACCGCCTGACTGCGGACGGCGCGGTCGGAGCGTCCACCCTCGCCGAGCTGAACGTTCCCGTCGCGGCGCGCATCCTCCAGATCCGCGTCAATCTCGAGCGCGCGCGCGCGGTCCTGCACGAGATTCCTCCGGGCCCCGGCGTCCTCGTGGACATCGCGGGCTTCGAGGTCTCCTATCTTCAGGATCAGAAGGCCGTCTGGAAGGCCCGGATCCAGGTGGGCAAGCCCTACCGGCAGACGCCCATCTTCAAGTCCCTCGATCGACCACGTGGTCTTCAACCCGACTTGGACCGTGCCGCCGACGATCCTCGCGAAGGACATCCTGCCGGCCGTGCGCCGCGACCGCGGATATCTCGCGAAGAAGAACCTCGACGTTCTCGACCGCAACGGCAAGCCCGTCGATCCGGCGACGATCGACTGGGCGCATGCGACGCCGAAGAACTTTCCCTACCTCCTCCGTCAAGGCCCCGGGCCCGACAACGCGCTCGGGCGAGTCAAGATCATGTTTCCGAATCCGTACTTCGTCTATCTGCACGACACGCCGAGCAAGGCGCTCTTCGAGAAGGACGAGCGCGCGTTCAGCTCCGGCTGCATCCGCGTCGACCGCCCGCTCGAACTGGCCGAGAAGCTCCTCGACGATTCGAAGACCTGGAACTCCGCGGCCATCGCGCAGGCCGTGGCGGACGGGACGACCCGAACCGTGCGGCTGCCGAAGCCCGTGCCGGTGCTTCTGATGTACTGGACGATCGTGCCGAGCGACGACGGGCACACCGTCTTCAAGAGGGACCCCTACGGGCGCGATCGCCGGCTCGCGCAGGCGCTCGACGCCCCGCCGGCCCCCCGGCCTCCGGCGTCCGGGAAGACGCCTTAAAGATGTTACGATCCGCGCCCGCGATGACGGCCTTCGAGGGCGTCTACTCGGTTCTGCCGACCCCGTTCACTCCCGGGGATGAAATCGATCACACGAGCCTGCGGCGCGTGATCGACCTCGCGCTCTCAGCCGGCGTGGACGGCGTCACGGCCCTCGGCGTCACGAGCGAGGCGGCGCGTCTCTCCGACCGCGAGCGCGACGAGGTTCTCGCGACGGTGCTGACGCATGTCGCCGGACGCGTCCCCGTCGTGGCGGGCACGACCGCGGAAGGCACGACGCTGTGCCTCGAGCGCTCCCGCGCCGCGCGCGCCGCCGGCGCCACCGCGGTCATGGTCAGCCCGCCGCGGATGCCGAAGATCAACTCCGACGGCGTGCGGCGCCATTTCGGAGCGCTCGCCGCGGCGGCGGAGCTGCCGATCGTCGTGCAGGACTACCCTCCCGTCTCCGGCTATGCGATGGAGCCGGCGCTCCTCGTCCAGATCGCGCGCGAGATCCCCTCGGCCCGCACGATCAAGCTCGAGGACGCGCCGACGCCGTACAAGACCGCGCGCATCCTCGAGAAGGCCGAGGGGCTGGATCTCAAGATCTTCGGCGGCCTCGGCGGCATGTACCTCCTCGAGGAGCTCGCGGCCGGCGCGACCGGCGCGATGACGGGATTCGCGTATCCCGAGATCCTCGTCGAGATCGTCCGCCTCTTCCGTTCGGGCAGGAAAGAGGAAGCCGCCGACGCCTTCTACCGGAGCGTCGCGCTGATGCGCTTCGAGTTCCAGGAAGGCATCGGGATGGCCATTCGCAAGGAGATGCTGCACCGCCGCGGCGCGATCGCGCATCCGGCCGTGCGGCCGCCAGCCCCGGCGCTCGACGCGTCGACTCTGGCTGCGTTATCGAGGGTGGTCGCGTGGGTCGAGAAATCCCGGGAGCGATCGTGGACCTCGGCCTGAAGGGGAAGGTGGCCCTCGTGGCCGGAGCCTCCAAGGGCCTCGGCTACGCGGTGGCGCGTGCGCTCGCCGCCGAGGGAGCCTCGGTGTCGCTCGCGTCGCGCGACGGCGGCTCGAGCGAGAAGGCCGCCGAGCGCATTCGCACGGAGACCGGCGCCGCGACGCTCGCCGTCGCCGCCGACGTCCGATCCGCCGCAGCGCTCGAAGCCTGGCGCGACAAGACGCTCGAGCGGTTCGGGCGCATCGACCTCCTCTTCGCCAACTCCGGCGGGCCGCCCGCCGGAAAATTCCCCGATCTCGACGACGCGGCCTGGCAGAGCGCGTTCGAGCTGCTCCTTCTCTCCGTGATCCGGATGGCGCGCCTCGCGATCCCATCGATCAAGACGGGGGGCGGCGGGGCGATTCTGTTCTCGACGTCGTCGTCGGTGAAGGAGCCCATCGGCAACCTGACACTGTCGACGGTGCTGCGGGCGGGGGTCTCCGCGCTCGCGAAGACGCTCTCGCAGGAGCTCGCCGGCGACCGAATCCGCGTCAACCAGCTCATCCCCGGCCGCATCGACACCGACCGCGTGCGCGAGCTCGACGGCATCAACGCGAAAAAGGCGGGCATCTCCGTGGAGGAGACCCGAAAGCGCGCCTCGGCCGCGATTCCCCTCGGGCGATACGGCGATCCCGCGGACTTCGGCCGCGCCGCCGCGTTTCTCCTCTCCGACGCCGCGTCCTACATCACGGGGGCGACGCTCCAGGTGGACGGCGGCATGATCCACAGCGTCGTCTGACGGGAGTGCGGCGATGAGCTTGATGCGAAGCGCGTTTCTCGCGGCGTCCGACAGCCGCTTCCTGCGCGAGCGCGCGACGAAGATCGGCTTCATCCGCGCCGCCGTCAGGAAGTTCATGCCGGGAGAGGACGCCGAGTCGGCGCTCGACGCCGCGAAGGCCCTGGGCGACGGCGCCGTCCTGACGCGTCTCGGAGAGAACCTGACGAACGCGAAGGAGGCCGAAGAGGTCACCCGGCACTACCTCGGCGTGCTCGACAAGATCCACGCCGGGAAGCTCGACGTCGAGATCTCGATCAAGCCGACGCAGCTCGGCGTCGACTTCTCGAAGGAGGACTGCCAGAAGCACCTCGAGGCGCTCCTCGAACGCGCAAAGAGCCAGAACAACTGGGTCTGGGTCGACATGGAGGCGAGCGAGTACACCGACGTCACGCTCGATCTCTACAAGAACGCGCGCCGACGCTACGCCAACAGCGGGTTGTGCATTCAGGCGTATCTCTATCGCACCGAGAAGGATCTGAAGGATCTCATCGCGCTCGGCTCCGGAGTGCGCCTCGTCAAGGGCGCCTACAAGGAGCCGCCGGACAAGGCGTACCCGAAGAAGTCGGACGTCGACGAAAACTACTTCAAGCTCGCGACGATGCTCCTCTCGCCCGAGGCCCGCGCGAAGGGCGTCCGCGCGATCTTCGGCACGCACGATCCCGTTCTCATCCGGCGGATCGAGGAGTATGGGCGCGCCCAGAATCTTCCGCCGAGCGCGCTCGAGTTCCAGATGCTCTACGGGATCCGTCGGCAGGAACAGGAGCGCGTCGCGAAGGCCGGCGAGAAATTTCGCGTGCTGATCAGCTACGGCGAGGCCTGGTGGGCCTGGTACATGCGGCGCCTGGCCGAGCGGCCGGCGAACGTGCTCTTCGTCGTCAAGACGATGTTCGCGCGCTAGGGCCGGCCGTCACCGGCGCCGCGCATCCTTCCCGAGCCCGCTGTCCCAGCCGAGGATCAACGCGATCGGCGTCCTGTTCGCGTGTTCGCCGAGCGTGTTGATCAGGAAGCGCTGTCCGTCGGCCGTGGCCGCGTAGGTGTTCCAGCCGCTCTGGCTTTCCAGGCCGCCGGCCATTGCCGCCCGGAAGAGAGGCGTCGGAGCGCCCGCCTCGAAGGCCGGTGGGCGGCTCCTGACCTCGACGGCGACGATCCGGCTGTCGTTCGCGAGGAAGAAGAGCTCCCTCCCGTCGCGGCGCCAGTGGGGCTGAAACCCTCCGTCTCGGGAAATCTGCCACTTTCCGGCGCCGCTCGGGAAGGGCCGGACATAGATTTCGGAGCTCCCGCTTTCGTTGGACGCGTAGGCCATCCAGTGTCCGTCCGGCGAAACCTCGGCGGCGCGCTCGTCGAAGGCGGTCTGTGCGAACGGGAAACGGACGCCGGTCACCGAACATCGGCAGGACCCAGACGTCCCATTTGGTCTTGGGATCGAGAACGCCGTAGACGAGGAAACGGCCGTCGGGGGACCAGGTCGTCGGCAGTTGCGGGAGGCCCTGCGGAAGAATCGGTTTTTCCGCCGCGGCGCCGCTGGTCATTTTCTCGAAGAGCGCGGGCGGGGCTCCCCGCAGAGAGGAAAAGACGACTCGGCTTCCGTCCGGCGACAGGACCGGGAAGAAATCCGTTCCCGGATCGAATGTGATTCGAGAAGGGACTCCGCGCTCCATGTCGAAGGTCCAGATATCCAGATCTCCGTTTGCCGACGCCTCGTCATAGGCGGCGAGCCGACCGTCGGAGGAAAGCGAAAGGCTGTTGTGATAGCCGGGAGATCCGGCGAGCCCGATCTGCTTGCCGTCTCGGCCGATCCAGGCCAGTTGGGACTTCATCGCCTCCGCAGGAAGATAGGCGAGCGTCCCGTCGTTCGAAACGGAGAAGAGAGTGCCCAGGGTGATCGGGTTGAACCCGATGCCGGAAACGATCGGAACGGGGTCTCCCCGCAGCTCGAGCTTGTCCAGGTCGAACCTCTGCGCCAGCAGCTCCGCCTCGCGCCGGTAGACGAGATACCCCGGCGCCGCGTACGCCGCGGACGATTGCGCGCTGACGAGGCACCGGGACTCCGTCGAGTCGAGGGATCCGACACATATCGCGCTCTTCTCGGGCGCCCGCTTGAACGCCAGATAGAGGTAGTGCCGTCCATCCGGCAAGAAATGAGGAAACCGCTGGTACCGGCCGGCGGCTGACCCCTCCCCTCCCAAAGGAACGGGCTTGGCTTCGCCCCCCGAAGCCGATATGACGTGCGGCGGCTGCGGAGGGCTCGGCACGAACAGGATCGTTCCCTGCGAATTCCAGGTCCCCCCTCGAGCCGTCGGCGCGTCGGACAGAGTCTGGCTCCGGCCTCCGGTGGCCGGGATCGTCTTCAACTTTCCGCCGGCGAAGAACCCCAGGGACCGTCCGTCGGGCGCCCAGAACGGCTGTCGAGCGCCTTCGCTGTCCGAGAGGGCCGTCGCGGTCAGCGAATCGAGGGGGCGAACGTAGAGGAGATTCTTTCCGGAGGCGTCGACCGCCACGAAGGCGATGCGGCTGCCGTCGGGCGAGAGGGCGGGAGCCTCCTGGAGCAGGAGCGAAGCCCCCTCGGGCGGGAGAAGCGAGAGCCGGCGCTCGCGCGTCGCGCCAGGCGCGGGGGCGAGGCGCCGGCCCGCGAACCACGCGAGCGCCCCGACGAGGAGGGCCAGGCCGATCGGCCACATCCAATCGATTCGCTTCCGTCGGAACGCCGGGCTCTCCCCTTCGACTTGCCCGCCTTCCGCGACCCCCTCGAGCTCGAGCCCGACGTCGGCCGCGCTCTGCCAGCGCCGCTCCGGATCCTTGGCGAGGCACCGGCCGATGAGGCGATCGAGAGCCCGCGGCGCCGTCACTTCGATCCGCGAGACCGGTCCGGGCTCGTCCCGCAGGATCGAGGAGATGAGCGAGGCCCGGCTCGCCCCGGAGAACGCCTTTCTTCCGGAGGCCATCTCGTAGAGCGTCGCGCCGAGGGCGAAGATGTCCGTTCGCGCGTCCGCCTCCCTGCCCTCGAGTTGTTCAGGCGCCATGTAGGGGAGGGTTCCGAGCAGCGAGCCTTCCTGCGTGAGGTCGGAGCGCGCGGCAGCCGTGGGATTCGACGTCAGATCGGAGGGAGATGTCTCCGGGGCCGTCGCCTTGGCAAGCCCGAAGTCCAGCAGCTTCACGCCCGACTTCGTCAGCATGACGTTGCCCGGCTTCAGGTCCCGGTGCACGATCCCCTGCCGGTGCGCCTTGTCCAGGGCGTCGGCGATCTGCGACCCGTAGCGAAGCGTTTGCTCGAGCGGCAACGCTCCCCTGGCCAGCCGGTCCGCGAGCGTCTCGCCCTCGAGGTACTCCATCACCAGGTATTCGGTCTCGCCCTCTCGCCCCACGTCGTGCAGGCCGCAGATGTGCGGATGGGAGAGTTTCGAGATGGTCCGCGCCTCCCGCTCGAAGCGCTGACGCTGCTCCGGGGAAGCCACGACGGCGGAGGGGAGCACCTTGATCGCCACCGTACGGTCGAGTCGCGCGTCGCGCGCCTTGTAGACCTCTCCCATTCCTCCGGCGCCCAAAGGAGAAAGAATCTCGTAAGGACCGAGCTTCGTTCCGGTAGGAAGCGTCATGATCGTTCGCGGCGTGACCAAGTTTCGCGAAGTGACCGAGCGAAACAACTCGCGCCGCGGGAGCCGGAGCGCGGCGAGGAAATCAGGGCCGCGGTCGAGTGAGCATGGTGACGAGCCGCGGCCCGGCGCCCGGAGGGCGGATTTCCGAGCAAGCGAAGGCGACGGTCTCCCATTCCACCAGCGCCGAGAGGTCCGAGGATCTCGTAGGGGCCGAGCCGTGAACCGACGCTCAGGCCTGCCGTGCGCGCACCTTCCAGTAGACCGCGTAGCGCTCACCGAAGAGGCGATTCAGAGGCACGAGCTCGTGGCTCTCCGACTGACCCGCCTGGCTTCTTGTCCGGAACGTCAGCCTCCGGCCCGGCACGGGCTCGATCCAGCTCGACGCGTCGCCGGGATCGGCGAGGACGTCGGCGACATGGACCGGATCGCCCTTGAGCTCGCAGTCGTACTCGCCATACTGCATCGCGCGCGTCAGGCCCTGCGATCCCGAGGCGGCCCGCGAGAACGAGCGGCCCGTACATCGCGGCCTGGACCGTCGGATCGTCCGGCATCGGCGCGACCGAGAGGCTCATCGGCAGCTCGAGCTCGACGCGATCGCCGGTCTTCCACGTGCGCGCGAGCGTCAGGTAGCTCGACGGGCTCGCGAAGACGGGCGACGCCGCGCCGTTGATCTTGACCGTCCCGCCGCGCGTCGCCCACCACGGCACGCGCAGGCGCAGCGTCGCCTCGACCGGCCGGTCGGCCGTGACCGTGATCGTCGTGCGGGCCTCGTCCGGGAACGAGGTCTCCTGCCGCAGACGCAGCCCCTTCTCCGGCCAGCGCACTTCCGACGCGATGAAGAGGTTGACGTAAACGCCGGAGTCGTCGTGGAAGTAGATCGAGTCGCCCGCCTTGGCGAACTCCTCCGCGCCCGTTCCCGTGCAGCACCAGAACGCCGACATCGGCGATCCGTAGAACTTCCAGTATCCCGAGGCGAGCGGGTAGTAATACATGAGCGTCCCGTCCTCGGGGTTCTGCGTTCCGAGGCGGTGATTCCAGTACGTGCGCTCGAAGTAGTCGGCGGCGCGCGGGTCGGCCGTCCAGGCGAAGACGTGCCGCGTGAGCTTCAGCATGTTGTAGGCGCAGCAGCACTCCGCCGACGAGGACGAGATCGCGGTCGAGAGGACGCCGGGCGGCGTCTCCCAGCGCTCGCCGTCGCTCGTGCCGCCCGTGGCGTAGGCGCGAGAGCCCGTGATCTCGCGCCAGAAGTACTCGGCGATGTCGCGGTACCGCGTCTCGCCCGTGCGCTCGTAGCGGCGCGCCGCGCCGATGATCTTCGGGAACTGCGTGTTCGCGTGCAGGCCCGTCAGCTCGTCGCGGCGCGCGGCCAACGGATCGAAGAACGACGCCTGATCGAAGCGGTGCGCGAGCTCGGCGTACTCCTCCTTGCCCGTGAGCTCGGCCAGGTCGTAGAGCACCGCGTTCATGCCGCCGTACTCGATCGTCAGGATGCGCTCCATGTGCGCGTCGGAGAGGCCCTTGGTGAAGACGCGCACCCATCCCGCCATCGCCTCGGCCGTCGCGAGCGCGCGTTCGTTGCCGCAATGCTGATAGACGTCGAGATGGCCGCGGAGGATCTTGTCGTACGTGTAGAAGGGCGCCCAGACCTTCACGCCGCGGCGGAGGCGATCGAACTGCTCCTCCGGGAACGCCGAGAGGTAGCCGCTGCCGAGCGCCTTCTGGCACTTCGCGAGCTCCTCGACCATCAGGGCCGCGCGCGCGCGGAAGGCCTCGTCGCCGGTGGCCGCGTACGTCAGCGCGCAGGCCGAGAGGTAGTGGCCGCCCGTGAAGTGTCCCCGCAGCTCGCAGTCCGGCTTCTCCCATCCGCCGAGCGGCTCGCCCGACGACGGGATTCCGGCGTTGACGCGGAACGTGTGCAGGAGGCGGTCCGGCGGCATCGACATCAGGTAGCGGGAGTTCCGGTCGCGCGCCTCCAGGAACGGGCCCGGCAGCAGACGCACCTGCTCGAGCGGGAACGGACGGACCGGGCCGGCGATGAGATCGCGATTCGGGTTTCCCGGCGGCGGGCCCGCGTCGAGCGCCCGTGCCGCCGGACGCAAGGCCCCGAGCGCCGCGGCCGACGCCCCCGCCGCGAGAAGTCCGCGACGCGTCAGCGATTTCTTGGGCATGGCGTCAACCTACGACCTTCCACAGTCGGGGTCAAGGAACCCTCGGGGCTCTCCGCGGCGTAATAGACGCCGGAGGCCACATGATCCAGATTCGCCGCGCCGGCGAGCGCGGGCACTTCGACCACGGCTGGCTCGACACGAACCACACGTTCTCCTTCGCCGACTACGAGGACCCGCGCCACATGGGATTCCGCTCGCTGCGGGTCATCAACGAGGATCGCGTCGCGCCCGGACAGGGCTTCGGCACGCACGGACACCGGGACATGGAGATCGTCTCGTACGTGCTCGAAGGCGCGCTCGCGCACGAGGACAGCATGGGCACCGGCTCTGTCATCACGCCGGGCGACGTCCAGTACATGTCGGCCGGCACGGGCGTGCGTCACAGCGAGTACAACGCCTCGGACGCCGAGCGGACGCACTTCCTGCAGATCTGGATCCTTCCGGACCGGGACGGTTACGCGCCACGGTACGGGCAGAAGCGCTTCGAGCGCGCAGACAAGCTCGATCGGCTGCGCCTCGTCGTCTCGCCCGACGGCGCCGACGGCTCGATCGCGATCCGGCAGGACGCGAAGCTCTACGCTTCGGTGCTCGAGGGCGGCGAAGTCCGCGAGCCTCGATCTCGCGAAGGGCCGCCACGCCTGGGTCCAGGTCGTGCGCGGAGACCTCTCGGTGAACGGACAGAAGCTCTCGGCCGGCGACGGCCTCGCGGCATCCGACGAGACGCGGCTCGATTTCACGGCGGGCCCGGGCGAGACGGAGTTCCTGGCGTTCGACCTGGCCTGACGGGAGCCCCTCACCCCGACCCTTCCGACCGGATTCGTAGGGGCGGGGCTCGTCCCCGCCCGACTTGGCCGGGCGGCCGCGAGGGCCGCCCCTACGCCCTCGGGCCGTGAGGCTACCGCCCCGCTTCGTCGTTCCGGTACACGACGCCGTCCTTCATCACGAATCGCACCCGCTCCATCTCGGTGATGTCCTTCAGCGGGTCGCCCGAGACGGCAACGAGGTCGGCGAGCTTCCCCTTCTCGACGGACCCGACGCGGTCCGACCAGCCCAGGATCTCGGCGTTGAGGCTGGTCGCGGAGACGATCGCCGCCATCGGGGACTCGCCGAGCCCGACGCGGATCGTCATCTCGTGCGCGTTCTTCCCGTGCGGGATGACGCTCGAGTCGGTGGCGAAGCCGATCGGAATTCCGGCGGCCAGGGCGCGCCGGAACGCGCCGAACGCGATCTCCCGGATCCGCCGCGCGCGCTCGACCTCGGAGTCGGGGATCTTCGCTCCTTCTCCGTTCAGAATGGCGTCGTTCGTGTAGAGCGTCGGGACGTAGAACGTCTTCCGGCCCGAGGCCTTGAGCAGCGCGACCGCCTCGTCGTCCAGGTACGAGCCGTGATCGACCGTGCGCACGCCGGCGCGGATCGCGGCCTTGATCCCGTCGGCGCCGTGCGCGTGCGCCGCCACCGGCCGGCCCCAGCGATTCGCCTCGACGACCGCCGCGCGGATCTCCTCCTCGGAGTACTGCTGCGCGCCGGGAGGGATTCCCTTCGAGAGCACCGCGCCCGTGACCAGGATCTTGATGAAGTCGGCGCCGTTCTTGAAGTTCGTGCGGACGGCCTTCGTGATCTCCTCCGCACCGTCGGCGAGGTTCCGGACGATCGGGACGTCCACGTAGATCGAGAACTGCCGCGCGTCGCCCGCGCCGCCGGTCGAGGAGACGTAGTTGCCGGGCACCATCAGGCGCGGCCCGGGGACCGCGCCCTGCGCGATCGCGTCGCGCAGCGCGACGTCCACGTAGGGCCACGTCGGCCCCATCTCGCGGCACGTCGTGAAGCCGGCGAGCAGCGTGTCGCGCGCGTTCTTCGCACCCCAGAGCGCCGCCTCGGGCGGCGTGGTCGTCGTGAGGACCTCTTCCCAGTGCACGCCGAACTTGTCGGTCAGGTGGGTGTGCAGGTCGATGAGCCCGGGCAGGAGCGTCGCGCCGCCCAGATCGATCACCCGGGCGCCCGCGGGAACGGCGAGGCCTTGCCCGACGCCGGCGATGTGGTCGCCCTCGACGAGGACCATCGCGGGCGCGACGGGCGCGCCGCCGCGGCCGTCGATCAGCCGCGCGGCCCGGACGACGATGACGGACGGCTCCGGCGCCGCCGCCGCGAGGGCCGGCGCGAGAATCCACGCGCAGAGGAGGAGCTTCTTCATCGTAAGCCTCCTACTTCGAAAGCGTCATCAACCAGAGGGAGGAGGCGCCGTTCTCGCGGCAGTAATAGAGGTATCGGCCGTCCGGCGAGATCGTCGGTTCCTCCAGAAACAGCCCCGCCTCCGGAAACCGCGTGACCTGCTGCAGCGGTCCTCCCTCCGCCCGCACCCGGCAGACGTTGCGGTGAGACGGCTGGATGTAGATCCACTTTCCGTCGGGCGAGTAGAACGGATGGCGCATCCGTTCGAAGCCCGTCGTCAGTTGCCGCTTCGCTCCGCCCGACACCGGCATCCCATAGAGCTGCAGGGCGCCCTTTTCCGACGCCGTGTACGCGATCGAACGGCCGTCCGGCGACCACACGGCGTCGAATTTGTCTCCCGGATCGCCGGTCAGAGTGGTCTGCGTCCTCGATCCGAGGTCGAAACGGATGATCTGCTGAACGCCGGAGATGAGCATCCCGCCCATCAGCAACGACTTCCCGTCGGGCGACGGCTGCAGCGTGATGGTGCCGAGAACCTTTCCGCGAGCGAGCTCTTCGGCGTGGCTTCCATCGACGGCCGCCATCCACACGGCGTGCTCGGCGCCCCGCATGTAGCGATGGACGACGATCTGCTTGCCCAGGGACAGCCAGCCCGGCTCGCCCTGCGCCAGATCGTCGCCCGGAAGCTGCAGGCGCTCCCGACGTCGGGTCTCCAGGTCCAGGATCCAGACCTCCCGGCGCCCGAGGATGTCGCTGATGTAGGCCAGGCGCCGCCCGTCGGGCGAGACGGACGGATAGCCGTCGATCACGCGCCCGCTCGACAGCGGCTCTTCGGGCCCGGCGGGAGCGTCGCCCGACGGCGAGAGCGGCAGGCGCGTCAGGTTTCGCGACGTCTCCTCCTCCGAGACCACGAGATGCCGGGCGTCGCGGGACACCGCCAGGTCGCGCAGGTAGGCGGTCGAGATGCTGACCGACCGGATCTCGCGGACGGCGGCCTTCTCGCCGTCGAGCTCCGCGCGCTGGATCCTCGTGCCGCCCTCCGCCTCGCGGGACAAGGCCCACAGCCGGCGCGAGGAAGCATCCCAGGACTGACTGAATCCCGCGAAGAGGGCGACCGGCTTTCCTCCCGAGGCGGGCATGAGAAAGATTTCGTCGAGCTGCGTCTCGAAGCTGACCCAGCGCCCGTCGGGCGAGCAGCCGATCCCGATGATCTCCCACGTCGATTGGTCGCCGGATAGGACCGCGCGGGACGGACCGCCGGCGGCCGGAACCTCCATGATCGCCCGCCGGTTCTCGGCGCCTGTCACGTAGAGAACGGACCGGCCGTCGGGGCGCCAGGCCGGAAAGTTCGCGTCCTCGGCGAGCCTGTGCGCCGCGCCTCCGAGCGACGGCGTCACCCAGAGGTCCCCGCCGAACGTGCGGCTGTTGCGCGACAGAGTCCCGCCGATCTTGATGAGGCCGGTCTTCGAAGATCGCGTCGAGATGAAGGCGATGGACCCGCCGTCCGGCGAAAAGGCCGGTTGAATATCCTGCCCCGGATCGTTCGTTATGTTCACGTCCTCGCCGCCCCCGCTGCGCCGCACGTAAATCTCGTAGTTTCCGCTGCGATTCGACGCATAGGCGAGGAGGCTGCCGTCCGGAGACCAGCTCGGCCACTCGGAGCGAGCCGTCGGCGGCGTGAGCCGCGTGAGACCGACGACTTCGGGAGGAGTCGGGGCGGGGGCGAGCCGTGTCAGCATCCTCGTCGCGAGGGCGGCGATTGCCGCGGCCGCCAAAGCCATCGCGACGGCGGCCGGCACGCCGAGCCCGCGGCGGACGGCGATCGCCGGGGCTGGAGTCTCCTTCGATCGTTCGGGTTGCTCGGCCGCGGCGTCTTCGATCTCGATGCGGGCGTCGGCGATGTCGTGGAGGCGTCGCTCGGGATCCCGGCGCAGGCAGCGCCGGAGGAGATCACGGATCCGGGGCGGAACGCCGGAGGGCAGCGCGCTCCAGTCCGGCTCGCGCGTGAGGACCGAGGCCATGACGTCCGAGACGGTCTCGCCTTCGAACGCCTTCCGGCCCGCCAGCAGCTCGTACAGGAGGCAACCGAAAGCCCAGATGTCGGTGCGGCGATCGACGGCTTTCCCGCGCGCCTGCTCCGGCGACATGTACGCGGCCGTGCCGAGGATCACGCCCTGACCCGTGCCGCCCGACGTCACCGTCGGCGAGTGCGAGACGTCGCGGCCCGACTTGTCGGCGCCGAAGGCTTTCGCGAGCCCGAAGTCGAGCACCTTGACCTTCCCGCCCGGCGTGACCTTGACGTTGGCCGGCTTCAGATCCCGATGCACGATCCCCTGCTCGTGCGCCGCTCCGAGCGCCTCGGCCACCTGCCGGCAGAGCGCCAGCGCCTCGTCCACGGGCACGGGCCCGGCGATGAGACGCTCGGAAAACGTCTCGCCGGGAACGAGCTCGAGCACGAGGAAGCGGATGCCGCCCGATTCCTCGAGCCCGTAGATCGCGGCGATGTTCGGGTGATTGAGCGACGCGAGGACCTTCGCTTCTCGCTCGAAGCGCGCCAGGCGCTCGGCGTCGCGCGTGAACGCTTCCGGAAGCGTCTTGACGGCGACCTCGCGGTCGAGCCGCGTATCGCGCGCCTTGTACACCTCTCCCATTCCTCCCGCGCCCAAAGGAGAAAGGATCTCGTAAGGACCGAGTTTGGTTCCGGTTGGAAGCGTCATGATCGTCCGCGGCGCGAGGAGTCTCCCGAAGTAACCGAGGGAGAAGCCTCGCGCCGCAAGAGCGAGCGCGCAGCGACGGAATCAGGCGCCCGGTCGAGACCCGTTCGTCGAGCCGGGCGCCGGTCGCGAGAGCGAGATCCCGGCGCAAGCGAACGCGACGGTTCGTAGACACCGAGCCCAGTCCCCGCCGCGAGCGTCATGAGAGTTCCGGGATTCTATCCGTGACGCTCGGGCCGGCCCCGGCTAGGATGCATCGCATGAAGATCGCTCTCTTCCTCATGGCGGCGCTCTTTGCCCGGCAGGCTCCCGCCGCCGATCGCACGTCGGTGCTCCAGTCCCGAATCGCCGAGGCGGTGCACGCCTTCCGCGGCGACATGGGCGTCGCCGTCGTCAACCTCGACACGGGCGAGGCGGTGGCGGTCAACGGCGACCAGAGGTTTCCGACGGCGAGCCTCATCAAGGTCGCCGTCATGGTCGAGGTGTATCACCAGATCGCCGAGGGGAAGCTCCGCCGCCGACCAGACCGTGACGCTCGCCGACGCCGACAAGGCGGGCGACGAGACGGTGCCGCTGAACGTGATGCACGCCGGCTCCGTGCTGACCGTCGCACGACCTCCTCCGCTTCATGATCGCCTGGAGCGACAACACGGCCACAAACCTGCTCGTCCGCCTCGTCGGCACGGCGAACGTGGACAAACGCCTCGAGTCCTACGGCATCACCGAGATGAAGCTCTTCCGTCCGACGTTCCGAGACGGCAAGGCCGACGTCTTTCCCGGAGCTCGAGCGCGAGTTCGGCCTCGGCATGACGACGCCGCGCGCGGCCGCGCGCCTCTTCGAGCTCATCGCGCAAGGCAAGGTCGTCGGGCGCGCCGCCTGCGACGAGATGATCGCGATCCTCGCGATGCAGCAGGACCGGGCGATGATCCCGCGGTCGCTGCCGATGGAGAACGAGCACGTCCTCGTCGCCAACAAGACGGGCTGGGACGAGGAGAAGCTGCCCGACGCGTCGGGCTTCAAGGGCGACGTCCGCAACGACGCGGCGTACGTGAAATCGCCCGGCGCACGCTACGTGATCGCGATCTGCGCCCGGAGGATCAAGGACAAGCGCGCGAGCGTAGACAACGAGACGTTCGTGACCGGCGCCGCGATCTCGCGAATGGTCTACGACTTCTTCAATCCGCCCGCGCGCTGACGCTCGGATCTCATTCCGCGAGCAAGCGGCCATCGCGCACGATCGTGCGGCCGCCGGCCTCGAGCGTCGCGTCGCCGAGGAAGAGCCACCAGTTCCGATTGCCTGACGTGCGGTTGGGTCCGCCGGACTCCCAGTTGTCGCCGAGCGACACGCGGACCGCGCCGGCGCCGTAGCCGAAGTAGGGCAGCTCGGTCGCCGAGCCGGCGGCCGCGAGAATGGGATTCGTTCCGATCACGATCTCTCCGACGCGGTCCACGTCGCCGCCGATTGCCTCCCACTGTTTGCGGAAGGCGTCCTCGCCTTTCTTCGCGCCGATCACGCGGCCCCTCCCGTTCGCGAACTCGATCGACGCGTCCTCGACGGCGCCGCCCGGCGTCGCGGCCTTTCGGATGACGAGGCGACCCGCGACCGAGCTCGGCTCTGGAATGAACCGCAGCGCGCCGGCCGGCAGCTCCATCTCGCGATCCCGCGCGCCGCGCGCAGAACGCGCCCGGGCGGCCGACATGTCGCCGTCGTTCTTGTGGAACCACGCGTCGGGCGCGACGCGGAGCTTCAGGTCCGTGCCGCCGGGCGAAGAGAGACGCAGATCGCGGCCCCGGAGAAGCCCGATCAGGCGGTCCTGCTCCCTCGAGAGCGCCACATAGTCGGTCTCCAGGATCGTCTTCTCGTAGAGCTTCGAGAGCCGCGCGATGTCCTCGGGGCTGCGGCCCTCCCAGTCGAGGATCCAGTGGAAGTGGATGCCGCGCACCTTCGAGCCGTCCACGAGATGCTCGAGGCGCGTGTCGTCGTACAGGCCGCGCGCCGGCAGCCACAGGAAGAGGTCCGCCTTCGCGAAGACGGGCGAAAGCCATGCGACGAAATCGTCCTGCCGCTTCGGCGCGCCGGGCCGCGCGTCGGCCGCCGCGACGACTTCCGGCGGATCGAACGCCATCGCGAGAAACGCTTCGACGCCGGCGGAAGCGAACTGCCGCTCGATCGCCGCCGCGAGCTCCGGGTAGTAGCCGGGGTCGAAGACCAGGATCGCGCGCTCGCCGGCCGCGGGAGCGAGCGTGCGCGAGATCTGCTTCGCCAGGCCGTCGAAATCCACCGGGGGGAACGAGACCGACTCCTTCTCGGCCGCCGCCGCCGCGAGCGCCCGCGCCGCGGAAGGCGCGAAGAGAAACGGCGCGGCGGCCGCCGACCCGAAGAGCCCGCGGCGCGAGAGCTTGACCGTCATGGCGCGATCCTCCGGGCGAAACGATAATCCTTCCCGTGATGATCTTCGACCGCGCGGACGTCGTGGCGCTCGACAAGCCGGCCGGCGTTTCGATGGCGACGTCGTCCCGCGGCGGATCCGGCGCCGAGGCGGTGCGGCGTCTGCTCGAAGCCTGCGGCGAATCGGACGACCCGGAGCTCCTCCTCGTGCATCGCCTCGACGTCGGCACCTCGGGGGTCGTCCTCCTCGCCCGCGGCGAGGCGGCGCACCGCGCGCTCTCTCTGGCGTTCCAGAACCGGCGCGCGCACAAGACCTACCGCGCTCTCGTCTGGGGCCATCCGGCGCCGGCGCAGGGCGTTTTCGAGGATCCGCTCGGCCGCGACCCGAAGGACGGGCGCCGCATGAAGGTCCGCGCCGATGGAAAGCCCGCGCGGACCCGTTACCGTACGCTCGCGCGACTTCCATCCGCTGCGGACCTCGAGCTGTCGCCGGAAACCGGCCGCACGCATCAGATCCGCGTCCATCTCTCCGCGCACGGGCACCCGATCGTCGGCGACGACCTCTACGGCGGCGCAACGCGCTGGCGCGGCGTGCGCGATCCGCACCATCGCCGCGCGCTCGCCGCGGCCGGCCGGCCGCTCCTCCACGCCGCGCGCGTCCAGATCCCGGAGCTCGATCTCGACGTCGCGGCGCCGCTGCCCGAGGACTACCGCCGCGCGCTCGCGGCGCTGTCGGTCAGCTCCCGAGGAACGCGGACAGGAAGCGGTACAGGCACCACACGTCCACCTTCGACGACATCTCGAAGGGCGAGTGCATCGAGAGGAGCGGGACGCCGATATCGATGACCTCCATCTCCTGCGACGAGAGGTACTGCCCGATCGTCCCGCCGGAGTAGCCCTCGACGCGCGGCGTCTGCGTCTGCCACGGGATGCCCGCGCGGTCGAGGATTCCGCGCACCTTCGCCGTGAACTCGGAGTTCGCGTCGAAGCCGGCGCCGTACTTCTTGATCGTCACGCCGAACCCGAGACGCGCGGCGTTGGACGGCTCGCTCGTCTGCGGAAAGACCGGGTTGATGCCGTCGTTGACGTCGGCGGAGATGGCCTCGGCGTGCCGCAGCGCCTGCCGCAGGTCGAGGTCCGTGTAGGCCTTCCCGCGTTGTGCGCCGACGAGGCGCGCGTACGTCGAGTTGAGGAACTGCGAGGCCGCGCCGGTGTTGTTGACCGAGCTCACTTCCTCGAAGTTCGAGAGGTAGGCGAGCGCCGTCCGCCGCGGCGTGCCCGACATGTCGAGGATCGCCCGCGCGGCGCAGTAGGAGGAGAGCCGGTCGTCCTGGCCGAACGCGCCCGTCAGGCCGCGATCGAGCCCCACGTCCGCGGGCGGCCCCGCGGGCACGAGCGCGAGCTCGGCGCTGACGAGGTCCTCCTCCTCGATCGCGTATCGCGACTTGAGTGCCGCGATGACCTGCGCGGTGACCGACGTTCCATCGCCCGGCACGCTGCCCGCCACGGGATCGAGCTCCTCGCCGGAGAAGACCTTCTCGTACGTCCGGTCGCGCAGCGGCTCGTCCGAGTGCGGCGCGTTGTCGGGGATGACGAAGACGGGCTCGTCGGCCTTCAGGCCCACCGACACGTCGATGCGCTTGCCGGCCGGCGTGTCGATGCGCCCGACGAGGGCGAGCGGCCGGTTGGCCCACTGGTACTTCTTGATGCCGCCGTAATAGATCGTCTTGAAGAGCGCGTAGCCGTTCGCCGCGTAGACGGGACGGGCCTTCAGATCGATGTGCGGGCTGTCGTGGTGCGTGCCGACGGCGCGGGAGCCGGACAGGATCGGCTCGGAGCCGACGACGACGAGGATCACGGCCCGGTCGCGGCCGTTCACGAAAAGTCGGGCTCCCGGCGTCACCTGCGCCGGGTCGGTGAATTCCGAGAACCCGGCTGCTTTCGCGGCGCGCAGGATCTCCGTCGTCGAGGTCAGCGCGCTCCGCGCGGCGGAGAGGTACTTCTTGTAGTCCTCGCCGAACTTGAAGAGCGCGTCCCGGTCCGCGGCGGAGAGCCGCGTCCAGGCGGGCTTCCGCGTCTCCCAGACGCTGCCGGACGGCTCGTCCGAAGACAGCGCGTGCGCGAGCGCCGCCGCCAGAGCCGCCGCGAGGACCAGCGCCGGGACCGCGAGCCGCCGCCTCAAGCCGCCGCCCCGGGACGCGTCGTCCAGGCCGCCATGCCGCCGACGACGTTGGCGATGCGGCGAAAGCCGCGCTGCTCGAGGAGGCTCGTCGCGATCGAGGAGCGATAGCCGCCCGCGCACACGAGCGCGAGCGGGCCGTCCCTGTCGAGCTCCCCCGCGCGCTGCCGCAGCTCGTTCAACGGCACGTGCGCCGCGTCGGCGATGTGCCCCGACTCCCACTCCGGTGGCCGGCGCACGTCCACGACGCGGACGGCGTGCTCCTCGAGGCGCCGCTCGAGCTCGTCCACGGTAATCTGGTCGATCGCCGCGAGCGGCCGCCCGGAGGCCTCCCACGCGGCGACGCCGTCTTCGAGGTATCCGGCGACGTTCTCGATGCCGACTCGGGCGAGCCGCACCCGCGCCTCGTCCGCATGTTCGGGGTCCTCCGCGACGACCACGATCGGCGTCTGCGGCGAAACGAGCGCGCCGGCCCAGGAGGCGAACTGGCCGGAGAGGCCGATGTGGAGCGCGCCGGGCACGTGCGCGGTGCCGAAGGCGGCCGCGGGGCGCGTGTCCAGCACGACCGCGCCGCCCGACTGGAGCCGCGCGACCGCGTCCGGCGAGAGACCCGCCGGCTCGGGAAGGCGCGACATTTCCGCCGCGCCCTCGCGGTTCATCGCGACGTCCCGCGAGAAGTACTCGGGCGCCTCGGGCAGGTCGGTCGTCGCGAGACGGACGAAGTCCCCGCGGCTCATCGGCCGCAGCGCGTAATTGAAACGGCGCTGCTCGCCGATCGTCGAGGACGTCTCCTTCGAGATGTTGCGCCCGCAGAGCGATCCGGCCCCGTGCGCGGGGAAGACCTTCGTCGCGTCGGGCAGCGCGAGAAGCTTGCCGTGCAGCGAGTCGTAGAGCATTCCCGCGAGCTCGGAGGCGCTCATCCGCGTGCCGAGGAGGTCCGGACGCCCGACGTCGCCGATGAAGAGCGTGTCGCCGGTCAGCACGGCCTCCGGTTCTTGCGAACGGCTCCGGTCGGTCACGACGATGGAAACGGACTCGGGCGTGTGCCCCGGCGTTTCGAGAAACCGCAGGACGACCTGGCCCATCCGGATCTCGTCGCCTTCCTTCACGGCGACGTGGTCGAACTGCGCCCCGGCCTTCGCCCCGAAGTAGATGCGCGCGCCAGTGCGCGCCGCGAGCTCGCGGTGGCCGGACACGAAATCCGCGTGGAGGTGTGTCTCGATCACGTGCCGAATCCGCAGATCCTGGCGGCGCGCCTCCTCGAGGTACTCCTCGACGTCGCGCCGCGGGTCCACCACCGCCGCCTCTCCGCCGTCCCCGATCATGTACGAGGCTTGAGCGAGACAACCCAGGTAGAACTGCTTGAAGAACATCGGCGGGAGTCTAACGCGAGGCGGCGGCCTCCGGCATCGCGGCCCGGCGCGCGAGGAATGCCGCCGTGTCGGTCGGCGTCAGGCCGAAGCGGGCGAAGAGAGCGCGCGAGTCGAAGGGCGTCCCGGCGACCGCGGCCGCCCAGGAGAGCGACATCAGGTTCGACGCCGCCTCCGAGAACGGCCGCAGCATTGCCGATTGGAAACGATAGACCGCCGCCGGCGTGTGGATGGCGCGCACGCGCCGCCCGAGCACCGCGGCGAAACGTTCCACGACCTCGTTCCAGGAGAGCGCCTCCGGCCCGCCCAGGTCGAACGTTCCCGAGAATCCCGGCGCCGCCGCGGCGGCGGCGAGCACGTCCGCCACGTCGTCGAGCGCGACGAAGGCGTGGCGCGTCGTCCCGTCGCCCGGCACGAGGGCGATTCCGCGTCGCTCGATCAGATGGCCGACCGCGCCGAGAAATGCGCGCGAGAACCAGAACGGGCGGCGCAGGGTGTGGACCTCGGCTCCGCGCAGCGGGATCGAGCTCCCCATGAGAGCGAACCAGTCGTCCATGAACAGCGAGCCGCGAAAGACGGCAACCTCGAGGCCGCTCGCCGCGAGCGCCGCCTCGATGCGTCGCTTGCGCGCATAGACCGGCACGCGGTCGTCCACGGGCGTCTGCGGAACGGACATGAAGAGAACGCGCCGCACACCCTGGCGGCGCCCCGCCGCGATCAGGTTCGCGTATCCCAGGTCTTCGGTGTCGCGCGCGCGGTAGGCTCCCCGCGGCACGACCGCGTTCGCGGTGGCGACGATCGTCGCGACCTCGCGGCAGGCCGCGTCGAGACTCGCGGGCTCGCGCAGGTCGCCGAAAGCGAGGTCGATCGCGCCGACCTCCAGATGCCGATGGGCCGACCCGCGGCGCACGAGCGCCCGCAGCGGCAGCCCGCGCCGCGCGAGGCGTCGCAGCACCGCCGTCCCGAGCTGCCCCGTCGCGCCGACGACGAGAATCCGCGAGGGCTCGCTCACTCCGCGCGCTCCTCCGGTTCTTCGAGCTCCACGGCAAAGTCCGGCGTCAGACGAAGCCGGAGAAACGCGAGGCGGCACGGCCAGCGCTCGCGCGCGATCCGCTCCGACACGCGCCGCCAGATCCAGACCGCGAGGTTCTCGGCGGTCGGCGGCGCCGCGGCGAACTCCGCGACGTCGCGGTTCAGGCTCCGGTGGTCGAGCGGCCGGTCGACCTCTTCCTTGAGGACGCGGTCGAGATCCGTCAGGTTGACGACCATTCCGGTCGCCGGATCGACGGATCCCTCGACGGCGACCTCGAGCGTGTAGTTGTGACCGTAGCCGTGCGGGCCTTCCTCGCCGTAGACCGCGCGATTCTTCTCCGGCGTCCAGTCGGGGCGCCAGAGACTGCGGCCGGCGTTGAAGTGGATGGTGCGGGCCAGCCGGACCATGGCGCGGCACGCTAGCACAGCCGCCGGCGGCGCTCCGGCGCTCCTCGGCTAGAATCCACGCCCGCGGAGAACCACATGGAACTCTTCCGGACGGTCGCGGATCTGGCCGCGTTCCTCAAGAGCTGCGATTCGGTCGAGCCCGGCGAGCCGTTCGCGGTCGCCGACGCGGCGCGGTTCCGGTCCGGCGTCATCGACAGCCTCGTCTGGACGGGCGTCTTCGGCAATGCCGAGGTGCGCGACGCGAGCCGCAAGAAGATTCGGGAGGCCGCGCGCTCGCTCGGCATCCTGCCCGCCTCGATCCTTCCTCTCTACGCCGCGCGCGGCCGCGGCGAGGTGTCGGGCTTCACGGTCCCCGCGATCAACATCCGCATGCTCGGCTACGACACGGCGCGCGCCGTCTTCCGCGCCGCCAGGTCGCTCGACGCCGGCGCGGTGATCCTCGAGATCGCGCGCAGCGAGATCGGCTACACGGAGCAACGTCCCGCGGAATACGCCGCCGTCGTCCTGGCGGCCGCGATCAAGGAATCCTGGGACGGTCCGGTCTTCCTCCAGGGCGATCACTTCCAGACGAACCCGAAACGCATGCGCGAGAACGCCGACAAGGAGGTCCGGGCGATCGAGGCCCTCATCGAGGAGGCGATCGCCGCGGGCTTCTATCAGATCGACATCGACACCTCGACGCTCGTGGATCTCTCGAAGCCGACGCTCCCCGAGCAGCAGAAGGTCAACGCCGAGCTCTGCGCGCGGTTCACGAAGTTCATCCGCGAGCGCGAGCCGCGCGAGATGCCCATCTCGGTCGGCGGCGAGATCGGCGAGGTCGGCAAGGAGAACTCGACGCCGGAGGAGTTCCGTGCATACATGGACGTTTACCGCGGGGCGCTCGGGCCGGCTCCCGGCATCGCGAAGGTCTCGGTCCAGACCGGCTCGTCGCACGGCGGCGTCGTCGCTCCGGATGGCACCGTTGAACGCGTCGCGATCGACTTCGAGGTCCTGCGCCGCATCTCGAAGGTCGGCCGCGAAGAGTACGGCATCGCCGGGGCGGTGCAGCACGGCGCGTCGACGCTGCCGCCGGAGTACTTCGGCAAGTTCCCCGATCACGATTGCGCCGAGATCCATCTCGCGACCGGGTTCCAGAACATGACGTACGACCACCCGTCACTGCCGCTGCCGCTGAAGCGCGAGGCCGAGCGCTGGCTCTTCGAGAACAGGTCCGATGAGTGGAAGAAGGGCGAGACCGAGAGCCAGTTCCTCTACAAGACGCGCAAGTACGCCATCGGCCCGTTCAAGGAGAAGTTCTGGAACCTCCCCTCGGGCACGCGCCAGGCGATCCGGGATTCGCTCGAGCGCGAGTTCCGTTTCCTCTTCGAGAAGCTGCGCATCGCGGGAACGCGGACCACGGTCGCGAAATACGTCCGGCCGGCGGACGTCGGCACGGCCGCGGCGGTCGGCGCCGGCGCCGGCTACGTCCGCGACGATCAGGCGGGCGATTGACGGCGGCGCGACGCCGCAACGGGTCCGCCCCGCGTCTTCCCGCCCGCATGACGGCGGTCGTCAAGACGAAGGCCGCGGCGGGACCCGGGGCCACGGAGATCCGTTCGGTCCCCGTGCCGAAACCCGGCCAGGCCGAGGTCCTGATCAAGGTCCTCGCGACCGCCGTCTGCGGCTCCGACAAGCACATCTATCAGTGGGACCCCTCGATGGCCGGCATGGTGAAAGTCCCGCGCATCTACGGGCACGAGTTCTGCGGCGAGATCGTCGCGTTCGGCTCCGGCGGCAAGCGCCCGCACCTCGAGCTCGGCCAGTACGTTTCGGCCGAGATGCACGTCACCTGCGGGCACTGCCGCCCCTGCCGCACCGGCCAGCGACACATCTGCGAGAACACGAAGATCCTCGGCGTCCACGGCGACGGCTGCTTCGCCCAATACGTCGTCGTGCCCGCGTTCAACGTCGTGCCGCTCGAGCGCGACGTCGTCCCGGTGAAGGTCGGCGCATTTCTCGACGCGCTCGGCAACGCCGTCCATACGACGCAGGTGGCGGACCTCTCGGGAAAGTCCGTCGCGGTCCTCGGCTACGGGCCGATCGGCGCGATGTGCGCCGAGATCGCGCGGATCTCGGGCGCCTCGCACATCGCGATCACGGAGGTGAATTCGGAGGCGGCGGCGCACGCCCGGCGCTGGGCCCGCTCGCGCGGCGCGCGCCACGTGACCGTCATCGACCTCTCGCGGACGAAGGATCCGGCGGGAAGCCTGCGCGAGGCGCTCGGCGGCGGCGCCGACGTCGTGCTCGAGCTCTCGGGAGCGGAGCCGTCCATCAACCTCGCCATGGCGGCGGCCCGGCGCGGCGCCACGATCTCGCTGCTCGGCCTCCCGAGGGGCAAGGCCGTCACGATCCGCGACTACACCAACGACTTCATCTTCAAGGGACTGACGCTCCACGCGATCGTGGGCCGGCGGGTGTTCGACACGTGGATCAAGATGCTCGATCTGCTCCGCGCGGGCCTCGAGGTCTCGGACCTCGTGACCGACGAGTTCGAAGGACTCGAGAAGTTCCACGAAGCGATGGAACGTCTCGAGAACCGCAAGGCCATGAAGGTGGTCTTCTACCCGAACGGCAAGCCCCGCGGCGGCGATTGAAACGATAGACTTCGGCCATGCCGACCAACAAGCCGGAAGTCGGAACCAACGACAAGATGACCGAGCGCCGGATCGCCGAGTTCGCGCTCGAGGAATCGCGCCTCTCCAACATCGCCTACCGCTTCAAGCTCACGCCGCGCGACCGCGTCTGGAAGAACTGGGATCGCACGGAGTTCGAGCCCAACGCCTATCGGCTCCTCGGCCTCGCGGGCGTCTGCCTGAAGCTCGACGAGCCCGAGCGGGCGCACCGCCGCGCCGTGCGCGCGCTCGAGGAGGTGGAGGACGTCCTCTTCACGGTCGGACAGCCGGCGCAGGGCGTCATCGTGCGCGGCGGATCGGGGACTTCGGAAATCATCACGCGGCCCACGATCTGCGCCGAGATCATCGCGCGCAACCACGCCGATTTCGACCGGGCCCTCGAGGCGCTCGACGCCGCGTTCCCCGGCGGACGCGTGGCGGGCAAGGTGGTTTCGGAGGAGTAGGGGCGGGGCTCGCCCCCGCCCGCGGGCAGCCGCAAGGGCCACCCCTACCGCCGGAGGCGCGACACGATGCCCAATCTCATTGACCACCTCGCCTCGCAGATGGCGGGCCTCCGCCAGGCCGGGACCTACAAGGAAGAGCTCGTCCTCGAGACGCCGCAGGGCGCGCGCGTGCGCGTCGGCGGGCGCGATGTCGTCATGCTGACGTCGAACAACTATCTCGGGTTCGCCAACCATCCGCGCGTGCGCGAGGCCCAGAAGAAGGCGGTCGATCGCTGGGGCGCCGGGCTCGCCTCGGTGCGCTTCATCTGCGGAACGCAGACACTGCACAAGGACCTCGAAGCCGAGATCGCCTCGTTCTTCGGCAAGGACGACGCGATCCTCTACATGTCCTGCTGGAACGCCAACGAGGGGTTCTTCGCCGCCGTGCTGGACGAGCCCGACGGCCTCTACTCCGACGAGCTCAACCACGCGTCGATCATCGATGGCGTGCGCCTCTGCAAGGCGAAGCGGTTCCGGATGCCGCACAACGACCCGAAGGCGCTCGCCGCGATGCTCGCCGAGGACGAGACCTCGCGCTTCCGCCTCGTCATGACCGACGGCGTCTTCTCGATGGAGGGCGAGGAGGCGGATTTGCGCGAGCTCGTCCGGATCTGCGACGCCGGGAAGGCGCTCCTCGTCGTGGACGACTCGCACGCGACCGGCGTCCTCGGCAAGACCGGGCGCGGCACCGCCGAAGAGCAGGGCGTTCTCGACCGCGTGCCCGTCTTCACCGGTACGCTCGGCAAGGCGATGGGCTCGGCGGCCGGCGGCTTCGTGACGGGGCCGAAGGCGCTCATCGAAACGCTCCGGCAGCGGAGCCGCACGTACCTCTTCTCGAACTCGCTGCCTCCCGCCGTCGCCGCGGGATCGCTCGAAGCGTTTCGGATGCTCCGCGAGGACCCGGCGCCGGTGGCGAAGCTGCGCGAGAACGCGGCGTATTTCCGCAAGGCGATCTCGGAAGCGGGATTCCGCATCCCGCACGGCACGCACCCGATCGTGCCCGTCATCGTCGGCGACACGGCCAGGGCGCTCGCCATGGGCAAGGCGCTCTTCGAGGAGGGCGTCTACGTTTCGGGCTTCGGCTTCCCGGTCGTGCCGCAGGGTCAGGCGCGCCTGCGCTGCCAGGTCTCCGCGGCGCACGAGCGGAGCGACCTGGACCGCGCCGTCGAGGCATTCCGCAAGGTGGGACGCCGCTTCGAAGTCGTGACCGCCTAGGCGGATCGCCGCCGGCGAGCCTCCGCGTCGGCGTGGCCCTTTCGTGCCTGTCGCGCCCGGCACCCCTGGGCTACAATTGATCGTCTCTTAGGCAGATTCATGAAGATCGAGATCCCGCGGGCGCGCTTCGCGGTCCTGCCCGCTGCGCTTTCGTTTGCCGCCCTGTTGCACACGGCGCCGGGCAGCGCTCTCGATCCGCGCAAGGCGACCACGCAGTACAGCCATCAGATCTGGCAGGCGCGGGAGGGGCTCCCCCAGAACTCGATCCACGCCATGATCCAGTCGCGCGACGGCTATCTCTGGCTCGGCACGCAGGAAGGCCTCGTCCGCTTCGACGGCGTCCAGTTCACCGTCTTCGACCGCTCGAACAGCCCGTGGATGCGCAGCAACTACGTCCAGGCCCTTCTCGAGGACCGGGACGGCGGCATCTGGATCGGCACCAACGGCGGCGGCGTGACGCGCTGGCGCCGAGGGGAGTCGCTCACGCGGACGACGAAGGACGGGCTCGCCGGCGACCAGGTCACCTGCTTCCTCGAGGACGCGCGCGGCGCTCTGTGGATCGGCACGACGTCGGGCCTCTCGCACTACGAGAACGGACGCTTCACGACGCAGGAGCTCCCGGCGGAGCTTCGCCGCGGCGAAGTCCGGGCGCTCGCCGAAGACCGTCAGGGAAGCCTGTGGGTCGGCACGGCGGGCGGATCGCTCCTCCGTCTCGCGGAAGGACGCTGGACCGCGGAGAAGATTCCGGCGCTCGGCGGAAGCGCGATCCGGGCGCTGGCGCGCGACCGCGAAGGAAGCCTCTGGATCGGCACGGAGGGCGCGGGGCTCGCGCGGTGGAAGGACGGCGTCGTCACGCACTCCGCGGTGTCGAGCGGATTGTCGGGAAGCAAGGTGCTCTCGATCCTCGAGGACCGCGAGGGAAGCCTCTGGGTCGGCACGGACGGCGCGGGCCTCTCGCGCCTGGCCAACGGCAAGTGGACGTCCTACGCGACGCGGCAGGGTCTGTCCAACGGCTTCGTCGCCTCCCTCTGCGAGGACCGCGAGGGAAGCCTCTGGATCGGGACGCACGGCGGCGGCCTCAACCGCTTTGCCGACGGCAGCTTCACGCGCTTCGGCACGTCGGAGGGTCTCTCGTACGACGACATCTCGACCTTCCTCGAGTCTTCCGACGGCACGCTCTGGGTCGGCACGTGGGGCGGCGGCCTGAATCGGCTCAAGGGTGGCGTCGTCACGGCCTACACATCCCGCCAGGGGCTCACCTACGACGAGGTCTCGTCGCTCGCGGAGACCTCCGACGGGGTCCTCTGGGTCGGCACGTGGGGCGGCGGCCTGAACCGCCTCGTCAACGGGCATTTCCAGGCGGCCGGTCCTGGCGCGCCGAAGGCGGAGAAGGTGAGCTGCCTGACGACCGATCGCACGGGCGCGCTCTGGGTCGGGACGCTCGGGTCGGGCCTGTCGCGGCTCTCGAACGGACAGTGGACGACCTGGACCTCTAAGGACGGCCTGCCCAACGACAACGTCCGGACGGTCGTGGACGCCCGCGACGGCTCCTTCTGGATCGGCACCGACAGCGGACTCGCGCACTACTCCGGCGGCGTCTTCCGCCGCTACGGAGTCGCCGACGGCCTGAACAGCGACGCGATCTACTCCGTGCTCCTCGATCGCGACGGCGCGCTCTGGGTCACGACTCTCGGGGGCGGTCTCAACCGCTTCGACCGCGACCGCTTCCTCGCGTTCACGACGGAGCGCGGGCTCTTCGACAGCGTCCTCTTCCAGATCCTCGACGACGACTCGGGATACCTCTGGATGAGCTCCAACCGCGGCGTGTATCGGGTTTCGAAGAGCGAGCTCGATCAGGCCGCGCGGCAGCGGCGGAAGACGATCCCCTGGCGCCTCTTCGGCACGCCCGACGGCATGGAGTCGAGCGAGTGCAACGGCGGCAACCAGCCGGCCGGCATCCGCACACGCGACGGCCGGCTCTGGTTCGCCACGCTGCGCGGCGCCGTCGTGGTCGATCCCGAAAATCTCTCGACGAACGCCGTGCCGCCGCCCGTCCAGATCGAGGAAGTCATCGCCGACAAGCAGGCGCTCGATCCGCTGCGCGACGCGCAGGTGCACCCGGGCTCGGGCGCCCTCGAGTTCCATTACGCCGGCCTCTCGTTCCTCGCGCCCCAGCGCGTGCGCTTCCGCTACCGCCTCGAGGGCTTCGACAAGGAATGGATCGAGGCGGGCACGCGGCGCGCGGCTTACTACACGAACGTCCCGCCGGGGCGCTACCGGTTCCGCGTCATCGCCTGCAACAACGACGGCGTCTGGAATGAGCAGGGCGCAACCTATGCCTTCGTGCTCGCGCCGCACATCTACGAGACGCGGTGGTTCTTCTCGATCTGCGCCGGCATCCTGCTCTTCCTGGCGACCGGCCTCTACCGTCTGCGTGTTCAAGGGCTCACGAATCGCAAGGCCGAGCTCGTGCGGCTCGTCGGCGAGCGGACGCGGCAGCTCGAGGAGGCCAACCAGCGGCTCGAGCAGGCCAACCGCGCGCTGCGCCGCCTCTCGTCGCAGGACGGCCTGACCGGAATCGCGAATCGCCGTCAGTTCGACGAAGTGCTCGACCTCGAGTGGCGCCGGGCGTACCGCGCGCAGGCCCCGCTCTCGCTGCTGATGATCGACATCGACCACTTCAAGGCGTTCAACGACGCCTTCGGCCATCAGCGCGGAGACGACTACCTGAAGGCCTGCGCCGCCGCGCTGCGCGATGGCCTCAACCGCCCGGGCGACCTCGCGGCGCGCTACGGCGGCGAGGAGTTCGTGGTGATTCTTCCGACGACGGACGAGACCGGCGCCATGTCGTGCGCCGACCGCCTCCGCGCGAACGTGCTGGCGATCGAGATCCCGCACGACCGGCCGGGTGCGCCGCTGACCGCCACGGTATCGATCGGCGTCGCCACGGCGATGCCGCGCGAGGGATCCTCGTCCGCCACGCTGATCGCCGCGGCCGACGAGGCCCTGTATCGCGCCAAGTCGGAAGGGCGGAACCGGGTCCGGGTGGCGGAGACGGTGACGGCGTAACAGGCACAGGGGGCGGGGACGAGCCCCGCCCCTACGAATCCGCATCCGCGCCCGTAGGGGCGGCCCTTGCGGCCGCCCGGAAAAAGTAAGGGCGGGGACAAGCCCCGCCCCTACGTCCTTCATCTCGAGCGAGCGCGCTAGAACGAGACCCGGGCTCCGAACCGGAAGATCCGCGGGCTCTGGATCTCCTTGACGTTGCCCGTGTTGCTGCGGTCCAGGCGGTTGAAGCGCTGCAGGATCGTGCCGTCGTTGGTCACGTTGAAGCAATCCGCCGACAGCGTGACGTTCGACGTCGAAGAGATGTGGATCAGCTTCTCGAGCCGCATGTCGAGCTCGAAGACGTCGCCGTACCGGATGGCGTCCGTCGTCGCCGCCACCACGTCGCGCACGTAGCCGTCGTCGCCGACGACCCGAACGAACGGAACCATCGGATAACCCTGCCGCCCGTACAGGCTCGCCGCGACGCTGAAGTCGAGGGGAAGCTGATACATGCCGTTGACGTTGAACTGCCACTTCGAGTTCAGGAACACGCTGTCCTTGGCGCCGCTCCCGGCCGATCGCGTCGCCACGAACGTGCCGTCCGCGCAGCTCTCGCCCGTGTAGGAGGACGTCGGGTTGCCCGTATCGGCCGACTGCCCCGGGACCGTGTTCGTCGGATCGACGCAGGCCGCGGACGACGTGTTGTGCTGCTTGTGCATGTCATAGCTGAAGTTGCCGCGGAGCATCCATTTGTTCGAGAGGCGCTTGGTGAGCGTGAGATCGATGCCATCGAACGTCTGGTCGTATCCACTGCGGCTCGTCCAGGTGTAGCCCGGCGGCACGCAGCCGTCGGGAACGGGATTCTGCTGGCTGCAACCGAGCTCGTACCACGGCGCCGAGTACGCGCCGCCGCCGAACGCCGCCGGCAGCGTTCCGCTCACCGTTCCCGCGGGAACGTAGTCCGCGCTCGTGACGCCGGTCGGGGAGCGGTAGAGCTGTCCCGTGAAGACGCGGTGCGTGTACGCCACGCCGACGGCGAACGCGGGCAGGATCTCGTGGTCGATGCCGCCGATGACCTCCCAGGTGCGCGGTGCGTGGAACCCCGGCGCGAACGTGTTCGCCGAGACCGCCGCGCCCTGATTCGCGGGATCGATGTTGCGCGAGGACAGCGGGTGCGAGGGATCCGAGATGTCCACCTCGCCCGGCTCGACGAGGTTGTCGTGGTTCGCGTCGTTCCACGGATAGTAGAGGTAGGCCACGGAGTTCGTCGGATTGATCTGCCCCGTCGTGTTCGTGCCGAGCGCCTCCGCGTACCGCGCGTAGCTTGCGCGGACCACCGTGCTCCGGTTCGCGCCGAGCGCGTAGGTCAGGCCGGCGCGCGGCTGCCAGTCGGTCCAGGTGAACGGACGGTTGGCACCGGGATAGTTCACGGTCGGGAGGATGCCCGCGGCCGCGAACTCCGGCGTCGGGTTGCCGAGGATGGTGGTCGGGTTGTTGTTACCGTACTGCTGATCCCAGCGCACGCCGAGGTTCAAGGTCAGGCGGTCGAACGTCACCGTGTCCTGCAGGTAGGCGCTCATGTACTTGTTCTGGATCGAGAGGTTCGACTGGCGCGTGATCGCGGCGCAGGGTCCGTTGCAGTCGAAGAGGTCCCCGTAGGTCTGCCCCGCGAGCGGCCCGGAGCCGTTGAACGAGAAGCCGGACGTGCCCGGCCACATCGAGGTCGAGCGCGTGCCGCTCTTGAGGTACCCGAAACCCGACTTGAGCTCGTGCCCGGCGCTGCCGGTGTTGAAGAAGAACGAGACGTCCGTCTTGACCTGGCGCTGCGGCCGCGGCCCGGAGAAAGACTCGTAGGTGTTGTGCCACACGCCCCCTTCGTCGAGGAACGTCTGGCGGTTCGGATCGCCCTGGGGGTCGAGCGTGAAGTTGCCGTTCAAGCCGTTGTATTGGAGGGTCAGGAATGCGCTCGAGCCGAAGACCTGGTTGTCCGACACCTTCCATGTGTTCTGCGGCGTCGTCTGATTCCAGCTCGTCTCCTGGGGCCGTGTCGGGCCGCCGTTTCTCCCCTGTTTCAGCTTGTCGCTTCGCTGGTACCAGACGTCGGCCGAGTTGGAGGGCACGATCTGCCAGTTGAGCTTCGAGTTGAAGTTCTCGAGCGTCGTGTTGTCGTTGGTGCCCGCCGCCGTCACGAGGTTGATCTGATCGCGGCCGTAGGCGCCCCAGAGCCACATGTGATCCTTCCAGATGGGGCCGCCGAGTTCGGCGCCGTAGTCCTGGATGCTGTTGATGTGGTTTCCGGAGGCGACGCCCGTCAGGCCCTCCGGCGTGTTGTCGGACTGGAAGTGATGGTCCGCGGCGAAGACGCGCGCGCTGCCGTGCACGTCGTTGGTGCCCCGCTTGGTCACCATCGAGAGGTGCGCGCCGGAGCCCTGGATCGAGGCGTCCGCGCCTCCCGAGACGACTTGCATCTCCTGGAACGAGTCGAAATCGTAGTACCCGGCCGACCCGCCGGGATTCACGCCGACGATCGACATGTCGGTCAGGTTGACGCCGTCCAGCGTGAACGTCGCGTAGGTCGAGCCCTTGCTGACGAAGCTCGACTGCTGGCCGCTCTCGCTGCCGGCGACGTTGACGCGGTCGATCTCGACGCCCGGGATCGACTGGAGAACCACCCACGGATCGCGCGCCGTGGGGATCGACTTGAGCTCGTCCGACGTGATCGCCGTGCTGCTCTCGACCTTCCGCGTCGAGATTACGGGTACCTCGCCCGACACGGTCACCGTGGCCGCGACGGCCGAGAGCTTCATCGAGAGCGCGAGCTCGGTGTCGCGCCCGAGCGTCACGGCGACGTTCTCACGCTCGACGGCCGCGAAGCCCTGGAGCGCGAGGCTCACCGAGTAGTCCCCCGGAGCGAGGTTGATCACGTGGAACTCGCCCCGCGCGTTGGTGTAGACGGTCTGGGGCGCGCCCGGGCCCTTGATCGTCACCGACACGCCGGGAAGCGCGCCGCCCTGCTCGTCCGCGACCCGTCCCGCGATCCCGCCGGTGCTGCCCCCGAACTGCGCGCGGGCCGGCGGCGCGGCGAGCGCCAGGACGAACGCCGCGAGGGCGACCGTCCGCAGAAAACCTTTCGACAGTTGCATGTTGACCTCCACGCCGCCGCGCGAGAGTGCGGGCGGTGCGAGGCTCGTTAGGGAGCAACGGCAGCGCCACGACGGCGTCCGGCGAGAGGCCGGCTCGGCGGACTCCTCGGGTTCGCAACTTGGCCTCCGGACGATTTGCATTAAGACGGCGAGGTTGGAACGTTTCCTTGAAGACCCGTCGAGGAATTTGGAGCTAGCGGGTTGCTGAAAAAGGGTGTGGGATGGCGTTACGAGCGCCGCAGGGTCAGTCGTCCGAGGAAGCGCAGCAAAAATAACGCGGCGATGCCTTCGCATCGGCGAGGAGCGATGACGAAGGAAATGGCCCCGCGCCGCCGTAACCCGGAGGGTGGACGGCACTTTGCCGGCGCCGACAAAGCGCGCGGCCAGGGAAGCTCCGCAAGAATCCCGCGGCAGGCGCCGCCTGCAAAGTGCCGGACACGACGCCCGCATCCATTTTTCAGCAGCCTGCTAGAACGCGTCGAGAGGCAGAGGCACGCGCTTCGGAGCCGAGAGCGGGCGCACCGGCTTCCGGCGGCGCGGGCGACGGCCCACCCGGACCATCCGGCGCAGCTCCGCGAGCGCGCGGGCTTCCGACTCGGCGCGCGGAATGAGGAATCCCTCCTCGCGCACCTTCCGGACCGCCTGCTCGAGGCGATGGCCGCGTCCGGGCGACTCCTCTTCGCACGCCGCCCAGGCCGCGTCGTCGTAGCTGCAGCGCGCCGACGTGCAGATGGAGGCGAGGCGCTCGGACATGGACGTTGTCCCGCGGCTGCGCGCGGCCGCCCGCCGCACGCGCTGGAGCAGCAGGACGCGCTGATACGCGAACCACAGGTGCTCCGAGAGGAGCATCCGCTTGCGATCGCCGGCTCCCGTCAGGCGCCGGAACACGACCCGGAGCTGGCGCAAAGCGCCACGGACCGCCGAGGTCCGGGCCTCGCACGCCAGGCTCTCGATCCGGTCGCGCACGCGCCAGGACCGCAGCAGCGAGAAGGACAGGATGTCCGCCGCCTCGAGCAGCGGACACTCGCCCCCGAGCTCCGCGAGGTACCTCCGGAGCCGTTGCTCGGCCTCGATCTCCTCGAGCAGGACGCGCCGCCAGGGAATTCCGAGCGCGGCCGCGCGCCGCACGATCTCGTCGTCCGAGCCGGGCGGGGGCAACGCGGCCGGCGGGCGCAACGTCGCCGCCTCGGCATCCGGCGAGACGAGCACGTCTTCCCCACCGTCGCCGCCCTCTTCGAGCCACGGCGCGGCCTCCGGCACGCTCGCGTGCGCGACGGCCTCCCGGACGAGCCAGGACGATCGCATCGGGCACAGATTGTGCGAGGACACCGCCGCAAGTCCCGGGAATCGGCGGGGATTTCTCTGGGTTTTCGGTGAAGCGAACGAAAGCGCAATTCGTCCCATGCAAGACGCCATTCGCTTCGGCCCGTTCCGCTTCGACCCGCCGACCGGAAGACTCTGGTCGCGCGATAAGGAGATCCGCCTCACGCCGAAGGCGGCGGCGGTGCTCCGGCAGCTCGTCATGGAGGCCGGGCGCCCCGTCACGCGGGAAGAGCTTCTCGCGGCGGTCTGGGACGGCGCCGCCGTCAGCGACGACGCCCTGAACTCCTGCATCAAGGAGCTTCGCCGGGCGCTCGCCGACGACGCGCGCCGGCCGCGCTACATCGAGACACGGCACCGGCGCGGATATCGCTTCGCGGCGCGGGTCCTGCGCGCCGTCAACGGAGACGCCGAAAGCGCGCGCGCCGGACCGGCGCCCTCCGGCGACGCCGCTTCGATCGCGGTTCTCCCCTTCGCCGACATGAGCCCCGAGCGCGATCAGGACTTCCTTTGCGAAGGGCTCGCCGAGGAACTCATCAACGCCCTCACGCACGTCGAAGGCCTGCGCGTCGCGGCGCGGAGCTCGTCGTTCCAGTTCCGCGGCCCGGCCGTGGACGTCGGCGCCGCGGGCCGGCAGCTCGGCGTCGCGACGCTCCTCGAGGGCAGCGTCCGCAAGATGGGCGACCGCCTTCGCGTCACGGTCCAGCTCGTCGAGACGGGCAGCGGCTATCACCGCTGGTCTCAGCGCTTCGACCGGGACGTCGGCGACGTCTTTGCGATCCAGGACGAGATCGCGGAGAACGTCGCGACGTCTCTGCGCGGCGACCTTTCGCGGCGCGAGAAGGAGGCGCTGCATCGTCCCGAGACGGCGGCGGCGGCATACGAGTTCTACCTCCGCGGACGGCAACATCTCCATCGCCTGAGGCACACGGACCTCAAGGAGAGCCTCCGCCTGTTCGAGCGCGCGGTCGGCCTCGATCCCGGGTACGCGCCCGCCTGGTCCGGCATCGCCGCGGCCCGCGCCGTGATCTATCAATGGTGGGGCGCGCGGGACGCGGACCTGGCGGAGGCCGACCGGGCGAGCCGGCGGGCCCTGGAGCTCGCTCCGGATCTCGCGGAGGCGCACGCCGCCCGAGGCCTCGCGCTCTCGCTCGCGCGGCGTTACGCGGAGGCGGAGCGGGAGTTCGACCGGGCGATCGCCGTGAACCCGAATCTCTTCGATCCCTATTACGACTTCGCGCGCATGTGCTTCGCGCGCGGCCAGGTCGAGCGGTCCGCCGCGCTCTTCCGGAAGGCGTCGGAGGTCCGGCAGGAGGACTATCAGAGCGCCCTGTTGCTCGGCCAGTCGCTCCGCATGCTCGGGCGCGAGCGCGAGGCGCGGGAGGCCGAGAGCGAAGGCCTCGCGCGCGCCCGGCGCGCCCTCGCCCTGAATCCCGCTCGACGGCCGCGCGCTGTCGCTCGCCTCGCACGCGCTCTTCGACGACGGAAGGGTCGAGGAGGCGCTCGAGTGGTCGCGCCGCGCGCTCGACCTCTATCCCGACGAGATCTCCCCCCTCATCAACGGCGCCGGCCTGCGGGCGCGCCTCGGCATGAAGGAGGAGGCGCTCGATCTGCTGGAGCGCGTGTTCGCCCGCGGCTGGGGCAAGTGCGACTGGGTCGCGCGGGATCCCGACTACGACAGCCTTCGGGACGAGCCGCGCTTCCAGCGGCTGATCGTCGGCCTCAAGTAGCGCCGGCGGTCCGCGTGATCTGCGCGGACACGACCTTCCAGCTCCCGTTCCTCCGGACGTAGACGTCCGTGTACCGGCTCGTGCCGCGCCGGCCGTCCGGCCGCGTGAACCGTCCCGTCGCCTGAACGAGCGCGACGCCGCCGTAGAGGCGCACGCGGACGCTCGCGAGCCGGTACGCCGCGACGTCCGGCCCGCGCGACGTCTCCGCCAGGAATTTCGTCCGCGTCTGCACGGACCCGTCCGATTCGATGCAGACGAAGTCGCGCGCCAGGTGCCGACGGTACCAGCCGACGTCCGCATTCATGTAGGCGGCGATGTACTCGCGGTTCAGCCGGCGGAGGGCTCCGAGAGAGGACCCGTTGCGGTTCGTCATCCCTCGAGGCTACGCACCGACGGGCGCCCTGTCCGGGGAGCGCGCCGGGAATGCCGTGGGATTGGACTGGGGAGCGCGGCCCTAACGACAGAACACCGCGTAGACGTCGAGAAACACGGAAGTCTCGAGGCTCCGGAGCGACAGTCCGTGGGCGGCGGCGGCCGACCGGAGACGCGCCTCGAGCGTGACCCGGAACTTGTCATCGGGCCTGGACCGCTCCGGCTGGTCGAAAACGGTCCCGTTCACGCGGAGAAGGCCGTTGCAGCCGTCCTTCTCCTTCGACCAGGCCCGCGAGAGCTCGTCAAACACGCGATCGTCCCAGAATTCGAAGATCCACCAATCTCGAAACGCCAGGACATCGAAGCGGGCGCCATCTGATCGGACTTCGTAGCGGTCGATCGGTGGCGAGTCCGCGACCCGCTCCGCGAAGTCGAAGCCCGAGTCGTAGTAGCGCGTGAAAAGAGCCACCAGGCCAAATTGATCCACGGAGACGCGACCCGTCCGTCGGAAGTCCATGTCCCGGGCCTCGAGGATGGGTCGCAGTCGATCGGGCGCCGGATGAAGAAGAACCGACAACTGCCAGAGAAAGTCCGCTGCGAGTATGACCGCCAGCCCCCCAACGGCTGCGGCGCGACCAGCCCCGGAGAGATGACGTATCGCACGCGTCCAGAGCCACCATCCCGGCGAGCACTGCGAAAAGGAAGATCAGGTACTGATGACGCATCTGGCCGCCAAACGGATAGAGACCTCGCAGTCCCAACACCATTCCGCCCACGAGAAGCCCCGCGAGGAAGATCAGAGGAAGAAGGCGGAGCGGAGACCGCTCTTCGCGGCGTTCTCTGACCATCGGCCATGCGATCGCGACGAGAACGGCCGCGAGGATCGGAATTGCCACACGGGCATGTGCAAAGGCAACGGGCGCGAAGAGGTTGAAGGTCTCGCGCAGGTTCCGGATGAGAAAGCTCGAAGCCGTGTCTGTCAGCGGCTGATAGTAGAAGCTCGGAAGGGATGACAGGGGCATCACCCACCGCTTCGCCTGGACCTGGTACAGATACCCACCAACGAGAAGCGGCGGAAGAATCGTCGCCACGTCGGCCATCCAACGCCTCGGCAGCGCCTTCGACATGGCCTTGCGATAGTCGGGCGCGAGCGCGGCGAGGACAAAAGGCGCGGCAACGCACGCTGCCGCGTAGAGACCCGGCGAAATAGTGAAACGCGATCGCGAAACTCGTGAGAGCCGCGAATGCGATGCGGCTACCGCCCTCCCCGCGATCCGACCGGCTCGACGACCCGGAAATAGAACAGGAGGCTCGCGAGCACCAGGAACACGCAAACCGAATACGACTCCACCTCGTTGGACAGTCGTATCGAGTTCACGGAAAACGCCATCACGGCGGCACCCATCGCGGCCGTCGCCGGTCGACAACGAAGCTCGAGGAGAAGACGACCCACGAGAAAGACCGAGCCGACTCCCGCCAGAAGCCCCCACGAGCGATACGAGAGAACGGTCCGGCTCAGCGTGTCGGAAATACGCAGGAGAACGAGGTAGGCCGGAGGGTGCTGGAGGTTCAGCCACTCACGCGAGAGATTCCGGGCGATGAAGACGTGCCAGAACCCGTTGTAGTCGATCGGCCGCAGGAAGCAGTCCACGAGCCGCGGGCAACGCCGCAGCCCCTGCAATCGCGACGACGGCCGCGCGGCCCCGGCCTACGCCTCGAGCTTCTTGCGCGCGTTCTTCAGCAGCAGAACGCAAAGGACTCCGAAGGCGATGGCGCAAATGATGCCGCCGCTGACGAGCCCGTTCTTCAGCTCCGGGAAGAGTTTGGTGCCGAAGTCCAGCCGCTCGAGCAGGGTCGGCGCCTCCATCCGCAGGACGCGGTCGCCGAAGAACGCCACGAACGCGATGAGCACGCCGCCGAGCGAGCCGCCCGCCACCAGCCCCGTCGCGTAGAGCATGCCGGAGGAGAGCTCGCTTTCTTCCTTCGCGTCGCCCTCCTTCTTGCGGCGCCAGTTGTCGATGAAGGCCTTGATCATTCCGCCGACCCAGATCGGAGCGGTCGTCGAGACCGGGAGGTACGCGCCGACGGCCCACGAGAGCGCATGCGCGCCCGCGAGCTGCGCCATGAAGGCCAGGAAGACGCCGACGAGCACGGGCGCCCACGGAAGGTTCTGCGCGAGGAGCCCCTTGATGATCGTCGCCATGAGCGTGGCCTGCGGGGCGGCGAGCTTCGGGCCGCCGATGCCGTGCGCCTCGGTGCCGCGATAGGTCTGATCGAGCACGAAGAGCGTGATGGCGATCACGAACGCCGAAGTGACCACGCCGATGATGAATCCGAGCTGCTGCGACCGCGGCGTCGCACCGACGATGTAGCCGGTCTTCAGGTCCTGTGACGTCGCGCCGGCGTTCGCCGCGGCGATGCAGACGATGGCGCCGACGCACAGCGCCACGGCCTGGTAAACGTCGCCCTTCCAGCCGATGACGACGAAGACGATGCAGGTCATCATGAGCGTCGCGATCGTCATGCCGGAGATGGGATTCGACGACGTACCGATGATGCCGACGATCCGCGACGAGACCGTCACGAAGAAGAACCCGAAGATGACCACGAGAAGCGACATCAGGAGCGACTGCGGGAAGGGGCCGTGCGGGAAGTTCGGCAGGATCGCGAGGATCACGACGATCGCGAGCGAGCCGAAGAGGACCACGCCCATGCCGAGGTCCTTCTCGGTGCGCCGCGTGGCGGCCGCCGCGTCCCGCCCGCCGCCGAAGCTCTTGACAGACTCGCGGAACGCCGAAACGATCGTCGGAAGCGTCTTGATGAGCGTCATGACGCCCGCGCAGGCCACCGCTCCCGCGCCGATGTACCGGATGTACGCGCGGTAGATCCAGTTGGCGTAGGAGTTGGACGCCATCCAGGCATCCGAGAATCCCAGCGCCTTCAGGTCCGCCACGACGCGGCTCTCGGGAACGAAAATCGCGATGAGCGGGATCAGCGCCATCCACGCGAGGAGGCCCCCCGAAAAGAGCTCTCCGGCGATGCGCGGGCCGATGATGTAGCCGAGGCCGAGGTACTCCGGCGTGACGGCGATGTCCAGCGTCGCCGCGGGATAGACCGTCGACTCCTTCTTCGTGCGGAACCAGATCGGCGTCTCGTTCCAGAGGCCGAGCACGCCGTAGAGGAACTTGTAGAGCAGCGACGCGCCCACGCCGGCGAAGACCATCTTCGCGAGGTTGCCGCCCTTCTCGCCCGCGATGAGCACGTCGGCGCACGCGGTTCCCTCGGGATACGGAAGCTTCCCGTGCTCCTTGACGATCAGCGCGCGGCGCAGCGGGATCATGAAGAGGACGCCGAGCGTCCCGCCGAAGATCGCGAGCACGGTGATCTGGAGGTACTTGAAGTACTCGTCGCCGCCCGCGAGGAAGAGCAGCGCCGGCACCGTGAAGACGGCTCCCGCGGCGACCGACTCGCCGGCCGAGCCGATCGTCTGCACGATGTTGTTTTCGAGAATCGTGGACTTGCCGATCTTCTTGAAGACCGCGATCGCGAGAACCGCGATCGGAACCGAAGCCGAGACCGTCAGTCCGGCGCGCAGCGCCAGGTAGACGGTCGCGGCTCCGAACAGGATTCCGAAGAAGATTCCGAGGAGGATGGCCTTGGGCGTGAACTCCGGGGGCGACTCCGAGTCGGGAACGTAGGGCCGGAACTCCGCCGCGGACCCGGAATGGTTCGCCATGCCACCTCCGTCAATCGAATTGGGGGCTTTGTAGCACGGGCCGCGGAGCCCGAGAAGGGATTTCGTCGCGGGGCGCCCCGACGGGGCGCGTCAGACGCCTCAGGTGCCCCCGAATCCGACGGTGACCTTCCCGCCGTCGAGGATGACCGGCACGCGTCGCCCGCCCGAGAGATTGATCATGCGCTCGAGCTCGGCGCCATCTTTTTGAACGTTGATGTATCGGAAGGGAACTTTGCGCTTCGCGTAGTCCTCACGGGCCGCGGTCGTGTGAGGTCAGGTGTCTTTGCCGAAGATCTCGACGCCGCGCTCCTCCAAAGCCATGGACGAACCCTCCGGCGACAATCTTACCCGCGCCGATCTCCTGTGGATGCTATGATTTTCGCGCTCCTCATGCGCACGCCGCTGTTGAGCCTCTTCCTGATCGCGGCCGTCCCGACAGCACCCGAAAACAGGGGAAGCGTCTCGGGACAGGTCGTGCTTTCCACCAGAGGAACGGCGCGCGCCGACGCGTCGAACGCCGTCGTCTGGATCGAAGGGGCGCACCGTCCCGCCGGGTCGGCGCCCGCGCCCGCGGCCGTCCCCCAGATGCGCAGCGACCAGAAGAGGTTCCAGCCGCGCGTCGTCGTCGTCCCGAAGAACGCGTCCGTGGATTTCCCGAACGTGGACGCGATCTACCACAACGTCTTCTCGGTCTCCGGAAGCAACCGCTTCGACCTGGGCCTCTATCGCAGCGGCGCTTCGAAGCGGAAGGAGTTCGACGAGCCGGGTCTCGTGCGCGTCTTCTGCAACATCCACCCGCAGATGGTCGGGTTCGTCTTCGTCGTGGACTCCGACTTCGCCGCCACGACGGGGCCCGACGGAAAGTTCCGCTTCGAAGGCGTGCCCGCCGGCGACTGGACGTTGAAGGTCTGGCACGAGGAGGCGGCCGCGCCGGCGTCCATTCCGGTCGTCGTCGGCGCGCGCGGGGATGCGCCGCCGGTCGCGGTCCGGCTGGACGTGACGGGCTTCAAGTCGGAGCCGCACAAGAACAAGTACGGCAAGGATTACCCCCCGCAGCCGGCCACCGAAGATGAGCGCTACTGAGCCGCCGGCGCGCGGCGCCACGACGACCGGGCCGCCGCTGCTCGTCGGGCTGAAGCTGCCGCCGCCCGAGCCGCCGAAGTTCTCCCTGGCGTGGAAGATCTTCCTCGCGGCGGCGCTCCTGATCCTGATCGCCGTCGGCGGCGCGATCGCGGTGTCGTCGCTGCGCGCCCGGAAGGTCGCCGACGCGAAGATCGAGGAGGACCTGAAGAAGTCCGGACCGGCCTGGGAGTCCTTCCAGCAGACGCGCTACGCGGCGCTGCAGCGCGCGCTCGCGGTCGTCGTGAACAACCCGGGGATCATCGCCCTCATGTCGACCCCCGATCCGGCGACGGGACATCCCGACGCGGCGACGGTCTTCGACACGCTCAAACGCGAGCAGGCGTCGAGCGCCCGCGCGGATTTCTTCGTGGCCCTCGATCCGCAGGGGATCGGCCTCGCGCGCACCGACCGGCCACTCCCCTTCAACGCCGACCTCTCGCGCGTGCCCACGGTCGCGGGCGCGCTCGAAGGCGAGCAGACGGAGGGCATCTGGCTCTCGGGCGGCAGGCTCTACCACGTCGTCGGCGCGCCGGTTCTCGAGGGCGGCACGCGCGTGGCCGGCGTCATCGTGGCGGCCTTCCAGATCAACGACGAGGTGGCGCGAAGCCTCAAGACCCTGACCAATGCCGAGGCGGTGTTCCTCGCCGACGCGGCGAAGCCGGGCGAAGCGCCGAAGCCGGCGCTCGAAGCGTCCACGATGCAGGACACGAGCGCCGCGGTGCTCGACGCCGTGAACCGGCGCAGCGACCTCGTCGCCGCCGTGTTCCGCCAGGGCCGCACCGTCGGACCACTGGCGCTCGAAGTCTCGGGCGACACGTATCTGGCGTACTTCCTTCCGATCCGCTCCTCGACCGACCAGATCGTCGGCGCGGCCGTCGCGCTCCGCAGCCGCGCGCGCGAGCTCGCGCCGTTCCGTCAGATCCAGAACATCCAGATCCTCGTGGGCCTGCTCGCCGTGCCGTTCGCGTTCCTGCTTTCCTACCTCTTCGCGCGGCGCATCACCGGGCCCGTGGGCCGGCTCGTGCAGGCGACCGAGGACGTGCGGGTCGGCAAGCTCGAGTCGGCGCAGCTTCCCGTCGAGTCGAAGGACGAGATCGGCATCCTCGCGCGGTCCTTCTCCGCGATGCTGGAGGAGCTCAAGGAGAAGGCGGCGCTCGAGAAGTACGTCGCTTCCCTGACGATGCGCCTCGGCGACGACGGCGGCGTGACCGTGCCGTCGACGGGCGTTCGCACCGGCGCCGGGGCCTCGACCGCCGAGGCCGGCGTGCGCAGCGCCGAGCCGAAGGTCGGCGACCTCTTCGCGGGCCGCTACGACATCCAGACCATCCTGGGCCGCGGCGGCATGGGCGTCGTGTACCGCGCGCACGACCGCGACCTCGACGATCTCGTCGCGATCAAGACGCTGCGGAGCGACGCCGTGTCGGCGGATCCGACGCTTCTCGACCGCTTCAAACAGGAGATCAAGCTGGCGCGCCGCATCACGCACCCGAACATCCTGCGCACACACGACCTCGGCGAGGCGAACGGCCTGCGCTATCTCTCGATGGAGTACGTCAAGGGGATCACGCTGAAGCACCTCGTCGAGTCGGATCAGATCCTGCCGATGCCCGTCGCCCTCCGGATCGCCAAGCAGATGTGCGCGGGGCTCGCCGCGGCGCACGAGGCCGGAGTCATCCACCGCGACATCAAGCCGCAGAACATCCTCATCGAGCCTTCGGGCGGGCTCAAGATCATGGACTTCGGGATCGCGCGCCTGACCGAGGACCGCGGGATGACGGCGACCGGAACCGTCATCGGCACGCCCGACTACATGTCGCCCGAGCAGGCGCGCGGGCTCCCCCTCGACTTCCGCTCGGACATCTACTCGACGGGCGTCGTCCTCTACGAGCTCTTCACGGGCGCGCTCCCGTTCGAGGGCGACAGCCCGCTCGCGGTCGTCCTCAAGCACGTGCAGGAGAAGCCGCCGTCGCCGCAGGCGAAGAACCCGAAGGTGGACCCGAAGGTCGCCGCGATCATCCTGCGCTGCATGCAGAAGGATCCCGCCGACCGCTACGCGAGCGTCAACGAGCTCTACGAAGCGCTTTCGCGCGTGACGGCCGCCGCCGCGTGAGACGGACGAACCTCGCCGCGTTTCTCCTTTCGGTGGCCGGGGCGCTTTCCGCGCAGGACGCCGTGCCTGCCGAGGCGCCGGCGGCCGCTGCGCCGCCCGCGTTCCCGCTGCACTTCACGTTCCGCTGGGACGCGCTCGCGCGCTACGACGACATCTACCACCTGCGCTTCCGACCCGACATCGAGCGCGGCCGCTTCGAGGTGCGTCCCGAGGTCGGGTTCGAAGTCTCGGACCGGTTTCGCATCGGCGTGCGCGCCGTCGCGGACTACGGGACGGACGAGAACAGCCAGAACTCGCTCAACTTCGACAACTATCGTTCGCGCGGAGTGTCCGTCGAGCGCTACTACATCGAGGCGCGGCCCGGCGACTTCACGATCGACGCCGGCGCCTTCGGCATGCCGCTGCTCGCGACCGAGATGCTCTGGGACCACGACATCCAGACGCCGGGCGTTGCCGTGTCGTACCAGACGCGGACGGGCGACACCTCGACGCTGACGTTCTCGGGCGCGGGGTTCTACGGCCCGCAGTCGCAGGGCGACAAGACGAAGATCGGCGCGGGTCAGATCCTGTGGCACACGGGCGATCCGTCCAAGCTCGTCCTCGAGGCGGCGGGGGCGTTCTGGTACTTCGATCCGCACGATCTGAAGCTCTTCTTCGCCAGCGGCCGGCCGAACCTCATCCGCCAGAACTATTCGGACGCGACGAACACCGGACTTCTCTCCAACTACCGCATCGCGGACGTCATCGTGCGGCTGCGCTTCCCGATCGGCCGGATCCCCGCGCTCGTGAGCCTCGACGGCGTCAAGAACTTCGGCGTCCGCGGCGCCGCGAAGATCGACGGCGAAGACGAGGCGTTCGAGGGCAATTTCACGCTCGGGCGGCTGGGCGTGCCGTGGAGCTGGCGGTTCTTCTACACGTTCCAGTACGTCGAGCGCGACGCGCTGATCGGCGCGTACAACACCGACGACTGGTGGTTCCACAGCTGGTATCGCGGGCACCGGATCGGCCTCGCGCTGACCGTGCTGCCGAACGTGTTCGTGCAGGGATCCGTCGTCTTCCAGAAGCGGCTCGACCGGCAGAACTACCTGAACCGGATCCTGGTGGATCTGGTCAAAATGTTTTGAGGGCGGGGACAAGCCCCGCCCCTACGGCGTCGTTGGGTAGGGGCGGCCCTTGCGGCCGCCCGACGTTCCTACCCCTTCTTCCTCGGCAGCAGCTTCAATCCCGCCAGCACGCCCTCGATCCGCTTCCGCGTCGCGTCGCTGACGGGCACGGCGGGAAGGCGCGCCGTCTCGCCGCACCGCTTCATCAACGCGAGGGCGCACTTGACCGGGCCCGGGCTCGGCTCCCAGGAGTTCATCTCCATCAGCGCGAAATACTTCTTCCACAGCCGCCGCGCCTCGGCCCATTCGCCGTCGAGCGCGGCCTTCACGGCGGCCGCCATTTCCGCCGGGATCTCGTTCGACGCGTCGGAGATCAGCCCCTGCGCGCCGAGCGCCATCATCGCGAGCGCCGTCGTGTCGTTGCCGGCGAAGAGGAGGAAGTCGTCGGGCATCGACGACGCGATGCACGCGATCTTCGCGAAGTCGTCCGACGATTCCTTGATACCGACGACATTCGGGATCTCCGCCAGCCGCAGCACGGCCTCGCCGGAGAGGTCCGTACCCGTGCGCGACGGCACGTTCGAGACGAGGATCGGCAGGTCCGTCGCATCGGCGATCGCCGAGAAGTGGCGCACGAGTCCTTCCGTCGAGGGCTGGCTGTCCGGCGTGACGGACAGGATGCCGTCGGCGCCCGCCTTCCGGGCGTCGCGCGCCCAGAAGACCGCCTTCGCCGTGTGGTTCCCGCCGGCGCCCGCGAGCACGGGGACGCGCCCGCGCGCCGCCTGGACGACCGCGACGGTGATCGCCTTGCGCTCGTCGCCCGAGATCGTCGCCGACTCCCCCATGGCGCCGATCGTGACGAGGAACGACACGCCCTGCGCGATCTGCCAGTCCACGAGCCGCACGATCGCGTCGAGATCGAGACGCCCCCGGTCGTCGAACGGCGTGACGAGCGACGTTCCGCAGCCCTTCCAGCCGACGCGCGCCCTGGACTTCACGGAGCCTCCGCAGAAGACATTTCCGGCGGACTGTCGATGGCGCAAGCTACCACGGACGCCGGGCTTGCCCGCCATGGTTCAATAGTTCCGATGTCGAGCACCGCCTCCGGCCCGCTGTGCCCCCGCTGCCGGCGGCGCATCGCGGCCTGGCGGCTCGACCACTGCGTCTACTGCGGCGAGCGGTTCCCCGAGGGCTTCCGAAACGGCTTCACGGAGCCCGAGGCGCTGCAGTGGATCGACCGCCCGGATGTGCCTCCCGAAGCCACGAAGCAGCTCGAGATGATGAAGGTCGTTCCCTTCGACAAGGGGCCGAAAGGGCGCTCGTTCTCCGCGATCTTCGGTCTCCTGTCCCTGCCCGTGTTCGCGGTCATCTTCTATCTGCTGTACGGCCTCGTGGCGCGGACCTCCCCCGCGACCGCCGTGCTCGTGGTGCTCGCGGGACTGGCGTTCCTCGGCTACCTCGCCTGGTCGTTCCTCCGGGCCAGGCCCTCGCGGTGAGCTTCGCTCTCAAGAATCCGTCGGAGATCCTCGGCCGCGTGGGCGTCGCGCCGAGCGAGAGCCTTCTCCTCGTCGACGCGCCGGAGCCGCTCATCGAGATCTTCGCCGCGGCGCGCGGTCCGGAGGCGCCGCTCGAGGCCGTGAGCGAGACGCGCCTGCGCGCCGTCAAGGACGCGTTCGACGCGGTGCTCGTCTGGCGCGAGGATCGGGTCGGCTCGCAGGCGCTGCTCGCCGCGGCGGAGAAGCGCCTCCACCCGTCCGGCGTCATCTGGGTCGTGACGGCGATGCGGAAGGTCTCGGGGCCGAAGACGCCGGCGGCGCACCGTCTGGACCGGCGCGATCTCGAGAAGGCGTTCGCGAAATCCGGCCGCCGCCTCGACCGCGAGGCGCGGTTCTCCGCCTGGCACACGGGCTATCGTTTCGCGCCGCCGACCGAGTCGGCGGCACGCGCACCGAAGGACGGCGCCGCCTACTCGACGTAGGGGTAGAAGCGCGCGGTCACGCGGAAGAAGCGGCCGCTCTCGGAGAGCACCGTGAGCTGGCAGCGCGTGACCTCGATCGTCGAGGACAGGGACACGCCCGGAGCCGTCAGGGTCACCGGGTACTTCGTGCCGACCTTCAACGGGTTGTCGAAATCGAACTGAACGCCGGTCGGCGACACGTCGATCACGCCGCGCGCCTTGTCCCACCGGATCTTCAGCTCGTACTGGTCCGGGGTCGGACGCTTCCGGGACTGGGTTCCGGTTGGCCGCTTGGGCTTCTCGGGGTCGCTCGTTCGTCCAGCCATCGGGAATCCGGGGTTGCCTCCGTTACTTCTTTTTCGCGAGCGACACCGCGGCGCGGATCGCCGCCGGCAGGCCCTGCTTCTCGCGGATCGCGCGCACCTTCGCTTTTTCCGCCGCCTTCAGGCGCCGCACGAAGCCCATGTAGCGCCCCTGGAGCTTGCGGAGGGCGAGGACCTTCGCCGTCGTCGCCCGGCGCCGCACGACCCGCCGCCCGCGCGCGACGGACGCCGCGGCGCCCGCTTCGAGCGCGGCCAACCGCTCCCGCAGCTCGCGGATCTCGTGCTCCCGCGCCCGGAGCGTGGCGCGCACCTGTGAGACCCGCAGCTTCTTCTGCTTCACGAGAGCCGCGAGAACGTACTGCGCCTCATGGGACTTCAGATTCATATCTCCCCCTGCAATCGAAACCGGCGCCGCGGGGGGCGCCGCAAACTTCGGCGGGATTCTATCAGCCCGGTCCGACGGTCACGCGAGAACGTCGCGCCGGGCGAAGACCTCGAAGGAGACCGCGAGGGCGCCGGCCGCCCACACCGCGAGCACCGCGACCGAGAACGGGACCGTCATTCCGGGAATGGGAGGCGGCGTGCCCGTGGCGTAATCGGGCAGCGGCAGGTTCGTGACGAAGAGGTATTTCTGGAACTCCCAGGTGGACGCGAGCCGCGGCAGGATCGTTCCGAGAATCAACGCGGCGAACATCGTCCCCATCGAGGCGGCCGTCGAGCGCAGGAGGACGGACGTCATGAATCCGATCACCGCGACCGCGGCGGCGGCGAACCACGCGAGGCCGAAGGACAGAATGGCGTCCTGCCAGAGCGGCACCGCGCGCACGGCGGAAGAGTCGAGCGCCTCGGCGGACGTCAGACGGAATCCCGTCAGGAACGGCGCTCCCCATCCCCGATATCCGTATGCGAGGCCGCCGAAGAGATACGCCACGATCCCGCCCACGAGCACCGTGAGCCCGACGGCGAGCAGGAGCGCCACGAGCTTCGACGCGAGCACGCGGCGGCGGCCGATCGGCCGCGTCAGCAGGAGCTTGACCGTCCCCTCGGAGAACTCCGACGAAACGATGTCCGCCGCGAAGACGATCGCGAGCAGCGGAAGCAGGAGGTAGCTCGACGCGCTCGCGAATCCGCGCGAGAAGAGCGGCCCCGACGTGTCCTCGGGATTCATGTTGCGGTCGAGGTAGTACTGCAGGCGCGCGATCTCGAACTGCACCCAGCGGCGCTGCGTGTCCGGGAGCCGGCCCTGCCGCAGCCAGTTGCGCATGCGCGAGACCTGCTCCTGCGTGTCGATGCGCCAGTCCTTCGTGTGAAACCGGCGACGCCCCTCGACCTGCGCGAACACGATGATGCCGATCAACGCGATGAGGATCGCGAGCACGAGCCGGAACCGCCGCCGCTTCCACAGCTTCAGGACCTCGTTCTCGACGAGCGGCAGGAACCTCATACCGTCTCCCCTCCCGTGATCTCCAGAAACACGTCCTCGAGGGTGGAAGCGCGGCGCTCCACGGCCGCCACCTCGACGCCGGCCTCGACGAGCGCGCGCACGGCCGCCGGCATGTCGGCGCCGCCCGCGGCCACGAGGAACGTCTCGGGCCCTTCCCGCTCGACGCGCCCCGGGAAGACGCGCTCGAGCACTTCGACCGCTCGCTCGCCCGGCCGCGCGACGACGCGATGTCCGGAGGCCGTGCGCGAGAGGAGCTCCGCGACGGGGCCGGTCGAGAGCGTCTTGCCGCGGTGGATGATCGCCACGCGGTCGCACATCTGCTCGACCTCCGAGAGCAGGTGGCTCGACACGAAGACGGAGATCCCGCGCTCCTCGGCGAGCGAGCGCACGAGGCGGCGGATCTCGCGGATGCCGGCCGGATCGAGGCCGTTCGCGGGCTCGTCGAGGATCAGGACGTCCGGCGCGCCGAGCAGAGCCTGCGCGATGCCGAGCCGCTGACGCATCCCGAGCGAGTAGGTCGAGACCTTGTCGTCCAGCCGCTCGCCGAGCGCCACGAGCGACGCGAGTTCGGGAATCCGCGCGGCCGCGCCGTCCGGAAGCATGCGCGCGAAGTGCAGCAGGTTCTCGCGGCCGGTCAGGTACGGATAGAGGTCGGGCGACTCGACGATGCATCCGACGTGCGCCATCGCGCGCGAAAACTCGGCGGCCACGTCCAGGCCCCGGATCCGGACGGTCCCCCGGTCGGGCCGCGCGAGCCCGACGAGCATGCGGATCGTCGTCGTCTTGCCGGCGCCGTTCGGGCCGAGAAACCCGAAGACCTCGCCGGCCGGCACTTCGAAGGAGACGTCGGAGACCGCCGTGCGATCGCCGAACCGCTTGGTCAGATGCTCGGCCGCGAGGACGGGCTCGCCCACGCCGGAGAATCTCTCACAAGCCGGCCGTTCGGGCCCTGCATATGATCCTCGCCGTGGCGACCGGATCCTCGCGGTTCTGGCTCTGGAGACTGCCGGCGGCGGTCGGCGTCGCCGCGACGCTTCTCTTCGCCGCCGGGTTCGTCCTCGCGCTCCGGGGTGCGGCCGGCCGGCCGCTCGGCGCGCCGCCACCCGAGGCCCGCGCCGCGTCGTTGCCGCCGCCGCGCGTCAACGGCCGGCTGCTCCTCGTGCTCGGCGACTCGCTCGCCCGCGGCACCGGAGACGAGTCGGGCCGCGGGTTCGCCGCGGACGTCCTCGACGGGCTCCGCAAGCGCGGCCCCGTCGAGATCGCGAACCTCGGCATCAACGGCGCCGAGTCGGACGAAGTGCGGGACCTGTCGGAGAAGCCGAACGTCCGCTCGCTCGCGGCCAACGCCGCCTGGATCCTCGTCTCGGTCGGCGGCAACGACCTGTCGCACGCGGTGCCGCGCGCCGATGCCCGGGCGCCGTCTCCGCTCGAGGATGTCGCCCGCGCCCGCGACGCTTACGCCGGGAATCTGCGCGCGATCCTGGCGGGACTGCGGGAGGCCAATCCCGAGGCGCCGATCCGCCTGCTCGCGCTCTACGATCCGTTCGAGAGCGTCACCGGCTCGACGCGTCTCGGAAAGTCCGTGATCCTGAACTGGAACACCGTTGCGCAGGAGACGGCGTTCTCATTTCCGAACGTGGTCGTCGTGCCGACCTTCGATCTCTTCGAGGGCCGCGAGGATCGCCTCGCGATCGACCACTTCCACCCGAACCGCGAGGGCTACGGCCTCATCGCGACGCGTTTCCTGCAGGTTCTGGAGTAGACCGTCGCCTTCGCTTGCTCGCGAATCTGACGCGCCCTCATGCCGTCGGCCATCGCGGGTCTGTCACGGATTCGGGGCGCGCCACCTGCTCGCGGCTCGCCCAAAGGGGCTCGATCGCTCGCCTGATTCGCTCGCTGCGCTCCGGCTCCCGCAACGCGAGTCGGTTTGCTCGGTGAACTTCGCAAACCTTGGTCGCGTTGCGAACGGGAGAACCCGACGGCCGGGTCAGTGGTGGTGGACGGCGACGTGGCCGTGGAATCCACCGTGGCCGTGCCCGCCACCGTGGAAGTGCGCGACCGGGAAGCCGCGCGCGCGGACCGAGAAGTAGGCGACCGGCGCTCCGTAGCCCGCGTAGCCGTATCCGTAGGGGTACGCGTAAGGCGCCCCGTACCCGTACGCGTAGGGCGACGGACAGGAGGAGTACGCGGCATAGGGCGCCGCGACGACGACGGAAGGCGCGAAGAATGGAACTCCAACGGCGACGCGGACGTGCGCCGAATGAAAGCCTCCGTGGAAGTGTCCGCCTCCGTGGAAATGTCCCCCGGCGGAGGCCGTGCCGGGTGACGCGAAGAAAGCCGCGACGGCCAGGACGGCCGGGATCGCAATCGCACGCAGGGACTTCATCTCCAATACCTCCGGCCGGATTCCATCGCAACGGCGATGCCAGATCGAAAGCGCTCGGTCCAAAGCACTTGCCGATGCCGGGCACCGCTACGGCCGTCCCCGGCGAGAGTCAGTCCGACGCCCGGAGAGGTCAGCGGCCGGCCGCCTCAGCGGAAGAGCCGGAAGAGGAAGCGCGCCACCGCGAGGGCGAGCGAGCCCGCCATGCTCCAGCGATTGACGCGGGACGAAAACGAGTTGCGGCCAAACAGCCGGTAGGCGCCGACGACGCCCGCCGCGAGCGTGCCGGTCCAGAACCCGATCGACGTGTAGCGGGCGCGCTTCTCCTCGACGCCGGAGCGCACCTCGCCGATCGCGGCGGCGAGATCGCGGCGCTCGGCCTCGGCGCGGATCGAGAGGTTCACCAGCCGTTCTTCGCGCGTGCTCATCCGGCGCTCTCCCGCAGGCGGGCCTCGATCTCCTCCGGCGTCTCGCCGGCGCGGGCCGGAACCGGGTGGTCATCGGGTCCCTTCTCGGCGTCCGATTTCTCGCCCACGCCCGCGGCGCGCTTGACGGCCTCGAGATCGCGGTCGATCTCCCGCCGCGTCGCCGGGAAATCGAGCGGGCGGACGCGGGTCATCTGGCGGACGCCGAAGACGCCGGCGGCCGCCGCCACGCCGGCGTAGAGAACGAGCGTCGCGAGGATGCCGAGGATCGGGCTTCCGAAGAGACGCGCGAACACGGCGGCGAGGAGCGCCGTCAGCAGCAGGCCCGCGAGCGTCCCGAAGAGGATCGCCACGAAGAGCGACGCGAGCGCCTTGCCGAAGAGCGTTCCCTTCTCCGCGAGCTCCTCCTGGAACATCGCCGCGCGCGTCTCGAGCACGCGCCCCGCGGTCGCGCCGACCGCCCAGAGCTTCTCGCGCCAGCCCGGCGGCGGAGTCGAGACGTCCGGCTCGAGCTCTTCCATCTCGCTCATGGTCGGGCCTCCAGAGAGGCGGCCGCGTGCGCTCCGGGCGGCAGCGCCTCCATCGGAGCGACGCGGACGCCGCAGTCGCGCAGTCGTTCACCGACGCGGCGCGCGATCGCCGGTGCGCCGGGCGTGTCGCCGTGCAGGCAGATCGTGTCGGGTTGGAGATGCAGCCGCGTCCCGTCGGTCGCCACCGCGGACCCCTCGCACACGAGCGACACGGCCTGAGCCGCCGCCGCGTCCGGATCGGTCAGGAGCGCGTCGGGCCGCGAGCGCGGCACGAGATTTCCGTCCGGAAGATAGCGGCGGTCGGCAAACGCCTCTCCCGCCACGGAGAGCCCGGCCTCGCGGCCCGCTTCGAGGAGCATCGAGCCGACCGCGCCGACGAGGATCAACGCGGGGTGGAACCGCCGCACGCCTTCGGCGATCGCGCGCGCCACGTCGGGGAACTGTCCCGCCATGTGGTAGAGCCCGCCGTGCGGCTTCACGTGCGCGAGCGTTCCGCCGCGCGCCCGCACGAATCCGTCGAGGGCGCCGATCTGGTAGAGGACGAGCTTCTCGATCTGGTCCGCCGGCATGTCGACCGCCGCGCGCCCGAAATTCTCGCGATCCGCGAATCCCGGGTGCGCGCCGACCCGAATGCCGCGCGCCAGCGCCGCCGCCACGGTGCGGTCCATCGTCGAGGGATCGCCGGCGTGGAAGCCGCACGCCACGTTGGCCGACGTGAGGTACGGCAGCAGCTCCTCGTCCGGCATCCCCTCGCCGACGTCGGCGTTCAGGTCGATCGTGGTCATGCGCTCGAAAATTGTATCCCCGCCCGAGCGGCCAGGGCCTCGGCCAGGGTCACCGCCTCGAACCGCACGGCGCGCCCCGGGGGCGCCTGCGCCGCGAGCGGCCAGTCGGCGGCGATGACGGCGCCGATGCGCGCATAGCCCCCCGTGATCGGGCGGTCGGGCCCGAGGAGGATCGGCTGCCCGTCGAGCGGCACCTGGATCGTGCCGCGGGCCGTTCCCTCCGGCGGCATTTCGGACGACCCGGCCGCCGCGAGGGGCGATCCCTCCAGCCGGATTCCGCGGCGGTCGCTCGTCGAGGAGACGCGGAACGATTGCGACAAGAACGTCTCGATCGAGCGGCGCTCGAAGAAGCGCTCGCGGCGCGGGTCGAGGACGACGCGCAGCAAGAGCTCGGCGCCGCCCTTCACGGAGGGGTTCGAGGACTCCGACGCGCGAGCGGCCGCGCGGGCGTCGCGCGCCGCGCCCGGCGGAACCATCAGGATCTCACCGGGCTCGAGGCGTTTCGTCAGTGCGAGCCGTCCCGGCGCGCGGAGCCCGCCCTCGACGCAAAGGTACGCGCGCATCGCGTCGCGCGACGGCCCGAAGCGGAGGCGATCTCCCGCCTCGACCCGCAGCGGCGCGGACGCGGACGCCGTCACGCCGTTGCGCTCGAGCGCCATCGCGGCGCCGGAGACGCAGACGAAGAAGGACGACAGCGCCTCGAGCTCCGGGCCGAGCAGCGTCATCTCGACCGCGGCCGCGTCCGACGGGTTGCCGAGGAGCGCGTTGCCATGCGCGAGCGCGCCCTCGTCCATCGCGCCTCCGGGCGGCAGTCCCGAGCCGCCCCCGCCCGGCCGCGGCGCGCCCTGAACCGACGCGAAGACGCCCGACTTCACGACGCGGAACGCGGGACGCCCGCCGGGAGAGGTCGCGACGCGCGACGACGCGGCGGCGATCTCCGCCTCCATCGCCGCGAAGCGCCCCGGCGCGACCGCCGCGAAGCGGACGAGGTCTCCCGGCGCGAAGAGCGCGGGCGGCTCGGCCTCCTCGTCGAAGAGACGGACCGCGGCCCGGCCGATGAGACGCCAGCCTCCCGGCGTCGCCGAGGGATAGACGCCGGTGTACGGGCCGCCGATCGCGACGGAGCCCGCGGGCACGCGCGGCCGCGGCGTCGGCAGGCGCGGCGCGTGGAGCGCCGGGTCGAGCCCCGAGAGATACGCCCAGCCCGGCGCGAACCCGAGGAACGCGACCGTGTACTCCCCTTCCGCGTGGCGACGGCAGAGCTCCTCGGGCGACATCCCCGCGTGCGCCGCGAGCTCCGCGAGGTCCGCCCCCGTCTCGACGCCGTAGAGGACGGGAATCTCGTGCCGGCGCGGCGGCCGCGGCGCCGAAGAAAGGCCCGAGCGTGTCCGGATCTCGCGGCGGAGGGCCTCGTGGGGAAGGCTCCGCGGATCGAACGCGAGGAAGAGCGTGCGCGCGCCGGGGACGGCGTCGCGCAGCCCCGGCAACCGCTCCGCGAGCAGCGCCTCTCCGAGCGCGACGGCGGCGCGGTTGGCTTCGTCCTCCGGCGCATCGCGGTATTCGACGACGGCCGCGCCGTCGGCGAGGTCGTGGATCTCCGGCGCGATCTCGCTCATGCGCGGGTCGCGCCCGCGTCGGCGCCGCGACGCCTCCAGAGCGCGTAGACCGGAACGCCGGCTCCGACGATCAGGTAGCCCGGCCAGGTCGTGCGCGGGTTGGCGGAGAGCAGGAGCAGGATCAGCGCGCCGGCGCCCGCCGCGTAGAGGAGCGGGAACAGCGCGCCGCCCGGCAGCCGGAACGGCCGCGGCCACTCGGGCCGCCGGCGCCTCAGCACGACGACCGCGAGCACCAGCAGAACGAAGAAGAGCAGGTCCGCCGAGATGACGTATTTCAGGAGGTCGCTGTAGCTGCCCGAGAGGACGAGCAGTGAGGCCCACGCCGCCTGCGCCCGGAGCGCGTTCCCGGGCACGCCGGCCCGATTGATCCGGTCGAGGCCGCGGAAGAAGAGCCCGTCGCGCGCCATCGCGAACCCGACGCGCGCGCCCGACAGGATGAGGCCGTTGACGCACCCGAAGGTCGAGACCATGATCGCCGCCGCCACGGCCGCGGCCGCGGGCGGACCGAAGAGGGCGGTGGCGACCGCGGTCGCCACGCGGTCCTCGGGAGCGCGGGCCACTCCCGACAACGGGAGCACGTTCAGGTAGGCGACGTTCGCCGCGACGTAGAGCACCGTGACGATCGCGCATCCCGCGAGCAGCGCCCGCGGCAGCGTGCGGCCCGGATCGCGGATCTCCTCGCCCGCGAACGTGACGTTGTTCCACGCCGACTGCGCGAAGAGCGGACCGGCCATCGCGGTGCCGAACGCCAGGGCGAGCGGCGCGCCCGCGAGCGCCGATCCCGACGAAGACGCGGCATGCCACAGGTTCTCCCCGCGAAGCGCCGCCACCGGCCCGCCTCCCAGGAGGAGGCCCGCGGCCGTCAGGCCGAGGAGCGCGGCGAACTTCGCGACCGTGAAGACGTTCTGCGTCCGCGTGCCGGTCTTCACTCCCGTGGCGTTCGACGCCGTCAGCACGAGGATGACGGCGATGGCGACGACCTGTATCGCCGACACGGAGACCGGCCCGGCGGTGAAGAGCGGCCGCGACGAGATCGCCGGCACGAGGACGCCCAGGAACTTTCCGAACGCGACCGCGACGGCGGCGATCGTGCCCGTCTGCACGACCAGCATCAGGGTCCACCCGAAGAGAAAGCCGGCGAGCGGACCGTAGGCCTCGCGAAAGAAGACGTACTGTCCGCCGGCGCGAGGCAACATCGCCGCGAGCTCCGCGCAGCAGAGCGAAGCGACCATCGTCGAGAGGCCGGCCACCGTCCACGCCGCGAGCAGCCAGCCGGCGGATCCGACCTGCCGCGCGCTCTCCGCCGAGACGATGAAGATGCCGGAGCCGATCATCGAGCCGACGACGAGGGCCGTCGCGTCGAAGAGGCCGATCCCACGGGAGAGCTTCGCCGCGGGATCCATCGAGAGGCTCAGGACCGCGGGGGCGCGCCGTGCCGGGCGGCGAAGCGCCGCTCGAGCCCGCCGACGACGTGCAGCGTCGCGAGCGCGAGGAGAGTCGCTCCCGCCGCGAAGGGATACTGACGAAGCGCCGTCGACGCGCCGACCGTCGCCGCGAAGAGCATCGAGGCCGCGGTCGTCAGGCCCTCGATGTGCTCCTCGTCGTGCTGCCGGATGATCGTGCCGGCGCCGAGGAAGCCGACGGCCGTGACGACGGCCGTGATCACCGGCACCGGGTCGAAGCGCACGAGCGACGGAGCGGAGGACCCGAGAAACTGATGCTCCAGGGCGCGGGCGCCCTCGACGAGCATCGCCGCAGCGCCGGCGACGAGCATGTGCGTGCGGAGTCCCGCGGCCTTGCGGCGCAGCTCGCGCTCGAGCCCGATGAAGGCGCCGAAGAACATCGCGAGCGCGACGTCGACGAGCATTCGGAGCTGGACGTCGAGGCTCAAGCGGTCATCTCCAGAGCCGGAAGCGGCGGCGAACGCGCCGGCGGCGCGCCGTCTCTCCCGCTGCGGCGAGGACCAGGGCCGCCGCGCCGGCGCCGGCGAGCACCCAACCCGACCCCATCGCGGGACCGGGCGGCGCGGGGATCTGCTCGCGCTCCCACTCGGACGCGGCGCGCCGCCGCTCGAGCTCGAGCCGCAGACTCTCCTCGCCGCGCCGCATCGCCCAGCGGTGGTTCGCCTCGAGCGCGGGGCGGAAGACCGGCGCGAGAAACCGCAGCAGAGGCTTCCGCGCCTCGATCCGCCAGTCGAACGTCGCTTCGACGAAGGCGCCCTCGGGCTCGAAGGTCCATTCGCCACGCCCGCGGAAGTCGCCGTCCGCCTCGAACGCGAACCCCTGCTCGCCGCGCTGCTCGGTCAATCGGAGCATCCAGTCGAGCCGGTAGGGAAGCCATCCCCGCGTGCGGAGGCGCACCGTCCGGCCGATCCCGTCCGCGTCGCCGGCCTGGATCTGCTCCGCGCGCCGATAGACCGCCGGCCACCAGCGCGGCAGGTCCATGGGGTCGCGGAGCACGTCGCGGACCTCTCGGGGCGTCCCCGCGACCAGCCAGCGCGTCACGAAACGATAGTCGTGGATCCCCATCGCCTCCACCGCAAGTGCCTGGAAAGCTTACCCCGACGGCCGCTCGGACCCGTCGCGGCGGGCCTCCGATCGCGCGGAACTTCCACGGAGCACGTGCGTAACTCATAGGCAGGCGGTACGTCTCATCGTCGTCCGCCACCGCATCGAGGAAGGTCGAAGGGGAAGGGGTCGGCTCCATGCGCAAGCTCTTCAAAACCCTGTTTCTGCTGCTGATTCTCGTGGCCGCGGCCGCGGGGCTCTACGCCTGGGCGCGGGCCGGCAAGGGCGACAAGGACGGCCCCAAGATGGTGACCGTCGAGAAGGGCGCCGTGACCGAGAAGGCGATTGCCGTCGGCCAGATCCAGCCCCGGCAGAAGTTCTCGGTCAAGTCGAAGATCTCCGGCATCGTGCACCGCTGCCTCGTCCAGGTGGGAGATCGGGTCCAGCCCGGACAGACGCTCTTCGAGATCGCCCCCGACCCGACGCCGCAGGAGCTGACGGATGTCGATCGACAGCTCGACTCCGCGCACGCCTCCTTCCAGCGCGCCAAGGCGGATTACGAGCGCGCCGTGGAACTTTCGAAGACGGGCGTCCTCCCGACTTCCGACCTCGACTCCAAACGCGAGGCCTTCGAGCTCGCGAAGATCGCGGTCGCGCGGGCCGAACAGGACCGGGACCTGACGCGCAAGGGGCGAATCGACACGGCCGACATCACGATCGAGTCCAACATCAAGTCCCCGGCCGCCGGAACGATCCTGACCCGCGCGGTCAACCCGGGAGATCCCATCACCCCGCTGACTTCCTACCAGCCCGGCACCGAGCTCGCAACGATCGCCGACATGACCGACCTGATCTTCAAAGGCACGGTGGACGAGATCGACGTCGGCAAGCTCAAGGTGGATCTGCCCGCCCGCATCAAGGTCGGCGCGATGCCCTCGGACGTCGTGACGGGCCGCGTTTCGCGGATCGCACCGCAGGCCCAGCAGAAGGACGGCGCGACGCTCTTCGACGTCGAGATCGAGCTCGATCCGTCGAACCGGCTCACGCTGAGGGCCGGCTACTCGGCCAACGCGGACCTCATCATCCGCGAGAAGAAGGACGTGCTCACGGTGCCCGAGCGCGTCGTGATCTTCGAGGACGGCGGAAAGAAGACGTTCGTCGAGCTCCCGCCTGCGAAGCCCAAGGAGCCGCCCAAGAAGACCGAGATCAAGCTCGGCATCTCCGACGGCCTGAACGCCGAGGTCGTCGCCGGGCTCGAGCCGGGCGCCAAAGTGCTCGAGCGACCCCCCAAGAAGATCACCTCCGCCGTCGACTGAGCCGAGCCGACCTCCGATGGCGACGTTTCAGGACGCTCTGCGGCAGATGTGGCGGGACATGCGCGGCCAGAAGCTGCGCACGTTCCTGACGATCTTCGGCATCGTCTGGGGAACGGTCGCCGTCACGCTGCTCCTCGCATTCGGGCGCGGCCTGCAGCGGCAGATGACGATCAACACCGCGGGCATCGGCGACCAGATCTGCATCGCCTGGCCCGGACTGACCTCGATCCCGTTCGACGGGCTCGGCAAGGGGCGCAAGATCCGGTTGAACGAGGAAGACATCCAGGCGATCCGCGAGCAGGCGCGCGGCCTCAACGCGATCTCGAGCGAATACTCGAAGACGCTGAAGCTGAACTACGGCACCAAGACGGTCGCCGTGGACGTCTCCGGCGTTTCGCCCGAGTTCGGCGCGATGCGCAACATCAACCCCCACCCGGGCGGACGTTTCCTCAACCCCAACGACGTGGCACTCGAGCGTCGGGTGCTCTTCATCGGCAACAAGCTCGCCGACGACGTCTTCGGAAAGACGGACCCCGTGGGCAAGACCGTGCTGCTCGGCGGGTCGCCGTTTCTGATCGTCGGCGTGATGGAGAAGAAGATCCAGCAGTCGAGCTACAGCGGCCGCGACAACGGGAAGATCTTCATCCCGGGCTCGACCTTCCGGGCGCTGACGGGCGAGAAGTGGGTCGACAATTTCATCTATCAGCCGACGATTCCGCACGAGAGCAAGCAGGTCACCGCGAGCCTGCGCGAGATCCTGAGCCGGCGCCAGCGGTTCGACCCCGACGACAAAGAAGCGCTGTCCGTCTGGGATACGACGGAGGAGTTCGCCTTCTTCGAGATCTTCTTCCTGTCGTTCCGGCTCTTCCTCGGGATCATCGGCTCGTTCACGCTCATCGTCGGAGGCATCGGCGTCTCGAACATCATGAACGTCGTCGTCGAGGAGCGGACCCGCGAGGTCGGCATCAAGATGGCGCTCGGCGCGCGCGCGAAGGCGATCCTGCGCCAGTTCCTGATGGAGACGATGCTCATCACCGGCGTCGGCGGCGCGATCGGCTTCGCGATCTCGCTCTCCGTTTGCTGGGTCTTCCCCAAGTTCGGCGTGACCGAGTACGTCGGCGATCCGAACGTCTCGCTCGCCGTCGCCGCGGTCACGGCGGCAATTCTGGGCCTGACGGGCCTGACCGCCGGCTACTTCCCGGCGAAGGAAGCCTCGCGCCTCGATCCCGTGGTGGCGATGAAGCTATGAGCCGCCACGACGTCAAGCTCGTCCTGCAGCTCTTCTTCCTCTCCGCGCGGCTGCAGAAGAAGCGCGCGACGCTGACGATCGCTTCGCTCGCCTGGGGCACGGTCACGATCCTCCTGCTGCTCGCGTTCGGCGAAGGCCTGAAGCGGCAGATGCAGTCGAACGAGCAGGCCATGGGATCGAATCTCGCGATCCTCTGGCCCGGCGAGACGTCGAAGCCGTACAAGGGCCTCGCGGAGGGCCGGCCGATCCGCCCGCACCTCGACGACGTGGACTATGTCCGCGCACGCATGCCCGACCTCGACGCGGCCTGGGGCGAGCTGACCTCCTGGCGCACGGCGCTAGCCTACGGCCGCAAGACGGTCAACGGGCGCGTCATCGGAACGAACCCGGTCTACGGCGAGCCGCGCAAGCACTTTCCCAAGCCCGGGGGCCGTTTCCTCGATCCCAACGACGAGGAGGACAAGCGCCGCGTCGTCTTCCTCGGCAACGAGCTCGCCAAGCAGCTCTTCGGCGAGGAAGACCCGGTCGGCAAGACCGTCGCGATCAACAACTCGCCGTTCACGGTCATTGGCGTCATGCAGCGCAAGCGGCAGTCTTCGACCTACGGCGGGCCCGACGCCCAGCACGCGATCATTCCGGAAACGACCTTCAAGGCCATCTTCGGAAAAGACCAGTTGAACGTGCTCGTGATCCGCGTCAAGAAGCCCGACGAGATGGACGACGCGCTCGTGCGGCTCAACCAGGTGCTCGGGCCGCGCCTCGGCTACGACCCGGAGGACACGCGCGTGTTCGGAGTCTGGAACACGGTCGAGGGGCAGAAGATGGGCGCGAAGATCCTCCTCGGCCTCGAGCTCTTCTTCGGCATCATTGGAGCGCTGACCCTCATCATCGGCGGCGTCGGCGTGGCCAACATCATGTACGCCGTCGTCAAGGAGCGCACGAAGGAGATCGGCGTCAAGATGGCCATGGGCGCGCGACGCCGCTGGATCACCGGGCCCTTCATCCTGGAGGGCCTCGTCTACACGCTCGTGGGCGGCCTTTTCGGAGCCCTCATCTCGATCGTCATCGTGACGCTGCTGGGGCTGATCCCGTCGGAAGGCAACGACGTGCTCGAGTTCCTCGGCAAGCCGACCCTGTCGTGGCCGATCGGCGCCGCCACCGTCGCGATCCTCGGCACGGCGGGACTGCTCGCCGGGTACTTCCCCGCGCGCCGCGCCGCGTCGATCGACCCGGCGTCCACCCTGCGTTATGAGTAAGGAGAGAGCCATGCCTGCGGCCGACGGCCCCGTCATCGCCATGGACCGGATCCGGAAGATCTACGACACCGGGAAGGTCCGGGTCGAGGCGCTGAAGGGCATCGACCTCTCCGTCGCGGCCGGCGAGTTCTTGGCGATCGTCGGACCCTCGGGCTCCGGCAAGTCGACGCTGATGAACCTGATCGGCTGTCTCGACACGCCGAGCGACGGCACCTACCATCTCGCCGGCGAGGACGTCTCCGGCCTCTCGCGCGACGACCTCGCGGACATCCGGAATCGGCGCGTCGGATTCGTGTTTCAGAACTTCAATCTGCTGCCGCAGATCTCGGCGTACGAGAACGTCGAGATGCCGCTCCTCTTCGGCGGCGTGCCGCCGAAGAAGCGCAAGGAGCGCGTCGAGGAGCTGCTGACCAAGGTCGGGCTGGCGGACCGCATGGACCACAAGCCGACGGAGCTCTCCGGCGGACAGATGCAGCGCGTCGCGATCGCCCGGGCGCTGGCGATGAACCCGGACATCCTGCTCGCCGACGAGCCGACGGGAAACCTGGACACCTCCTCGGGCGGCGACGTCATGGGGCTCTTCACCGAGCTCTGGCAGCAGGGACGCACCCTCGTCGTGATCACGCACGACATGACCCTGGCGCGGCGCGCCGGGCGCGTCGTCGAGGTGCGCGACGGCCGGATCATCAAGGACGGGGAAGTCGCAGCGTAGCCGTCGCTCGCGCTCTCGTTCGGAATCTGCTCCTGCGGCGCACCGGCGACCGGCTCGCCCAAAGGGGCTCGACCGTCCGCCTGATTCCTCTCTCGGCGCTCACTCCCGCGGCGCGAGGCTCCTCCGCTCGGTTACTTCGCGGAGACTCCTCGCGCCGCGAGCGAGGATGGATCCGGCCTCGGGAGTTCATTCCGATCGCAACGCGACGAAGCGAAGGCGACGGAGTCGCGTAGGGGCGGCCCTTGCGGCCGCCCGCATGCGAGAGGACGAACCCCGCCGCTACCGCTTGACGAACGCCTCGATCTCTTCGATCCCCTCCTTCGCGAACTCGGACACGGAAGGATCCGGATCCTCCGACAGCTTCTTGAGGAGCCCGAGATCGCTCTCGCTGTGGAGGGTCGCGAGCTTCTTGATGGCGTCCTCGCGGATCTGGCGGTTCCGGTCCGACGTGAACTGTCGCAACCGTTCGGCGAGGCGTGGATCCCCGGGCGACGACGCCTCCCAGGCCTCGAGCGCGGCGGCGCGCACGTCCTGGCGGTGCTTCGGGTCGGTCCAGGAATCGAACGTCGCGGCGAGCGAGGCGTCCTGCAGTTTCCCGAGGCCGATTAACGCGCCGACCCGGATCGAGTCCCAGTAGCGCGAGTCGCGGGACAGCTGCTTCGTCAGAAACTCCTTCGCCCCCGAGGCGCGCAGCCTCCCGAGCGAGATCTCCGCCGCCGCGACCACGTCCTCGGCGGCGTCCGTCTCGACCGTCCGGCGCAGCACCGCCGCCGACGACGCGGACCCGCACGCGCCGAGCGCCAGCGCCGCCGCGCGCCGCACGCGCCGGTCGGAATCTCCGATCGCCTTCTCCAGCGCCCGCGCCGCGGACTCGCCGCCCGCCGCGCCGAGATCCATCGCGGCCTCCTGGCGCAGTCCCCAGAATGCGCCCGCGTCCGCGAGGACCGACGCCAGAGCCGATTGCGCCCGCGGATCCCGCGGGAAGTCGTCCGCGAGCTGCCGCGCCGCGCGCAGGCGGGCCGCGAGGTCGCCGCCGCGCAGCTCGTCCAGGACCTCGTCGATGGGGCGGTCGTACTTCACCTCGCTGACGAGCCAGCCGCCCTTGTCGAACGTCACGCGGCGCGGACGCGACGGCGCCGGAAGCGCGACCTTCGTCTCCCAGCCCGAGAGCTCGACGCGATGGACCTTCGCGCCCGATTCGTCCGCGATCTCGATCTCGACCGGCAGCCGGAAATCGTTCTCGAAGGGCAGGTCTGCCTGGATCTGACGCACCGTCAGATCGACCTGCTTGCGGTCGGCGGACCAGACATAGGACACGTCGAAGCGCGGGTGGCCGCCGCCCTTCTGGATCCAGTCCTGGAAGAACCAGGAGACGTTGCGCCCTCCGGCGCGCTCGAACGCCTCGCGCAGGTCGTTCGAATCGACGCTGGACAGCTCGTTGTGCCGGAGATACCAGGCGAGCGCGCCATAGAACGTGTCGTCTCCCACGAAGTGGCGCAGCATGTGGAGCACGAGCGAGCCCTTGATGTACGTCAACTGCGACTGGTACATCTGCGCGGGCTCCTTCCACCGGTACGACTCCATCGGCCGGACCTCGCCGGTCTGCCGCACGTAGTCGAGGTAGTCGTTCAGATACCGCCACCGCTGGTACGTCAAGTCGTCCTGGCCGTGCGCGTGGCCGTTCCACACGGTGTGCCAGTAGGACGCGAAGGACTCGTTCAGCCAGATCGAAGAGAGCGAGCGGCAAGTCACGAGATCGCCGAACCAGTGGTGCGCGAGCTCGTGCGCGATCGTGTCCTCGTACGTCCAGATCGGGTAGGGCTTCTCGTAGTCCGGCGCCGAGTCGGGCGGGTCCCCGTCAACGTGCAGGTGCGATTCGCCGAAGCCGGTCGCCGTCGTCGTCTCCATGGCGCCCACGGCGAACTCGCGCAGCGCGACGGAGTCGTACTTCACCCACGGATACGGGTAGCGCATCGTCTCGGAGAAGAACTCGATCATCCGCGCCGTATTGCCGAAGGAGTGGCGCGCCGCGTTTTCGGTACCGGGCGGCGTCCAGGCGGAGAGCGGCACGGTCGCCGTCCCCACGCGGGCGGAATCGAGCGGCACCGCGACGAAGTCGCCGACGTCCACGGTCAGCAGATACGCCGGGATCGGCTTCTCCTGGATCCAGTGAAAGGTGCGCGTGCCGCCGGCGTTCTCGCGCACCGACTCGAGCTTGCCGTTGGCGACGGCGGAGAAGCCCTTCGGGACCGTGACGAGCCACTCGACGGGAAAGCGCTCGTTTTCGCCGTTGTAGAGCGGCAGCCAGCCGTTGTGCAGGCCTCCTTCCCCGTAGTTCCAGGCCTGCGCCGGGCGTCCGCCGGCCGGCGGGAAGAAGTACATGCCGACGCGCGGCGACACGGTATACGTGATCGCGACGCTGGCCTTCGCTCCCGCGGACAGCGGCGGATCCAACGCGACGTCGAGCTTCCAGGCCTTCGAATCCGTCGTGAACTTCGCCGGTTTGCCGTCCCGCTCCGCGCGGGAGACGACGAGATCCGCCGCGTCGAGCGAGAGCGTCGTCAGCGGCGACCGCAGCGAGTCGACGCCGAGGGTGACGGTTCCCGAGATCTTCTCGTGCTCCATGTCGAAGGCGAGCTCCGCCTTGTAGCTCTCGACGCGGAAGTCGCGCTCGCGCACGGCGCGCTCCGGCCCGTCCGGAACCCGGTGGCCGGGCAGGACCTGCGCCGACAGACACGGCGCGAGGCCCGCGCAGACGAGGAGCGCCCCGAGAATGACGCGTCGCATGTGTCCTCCCGAAATCGGAGGAAATACTAACGCTGGAACGCGTACGAGATCTTGAGGAAGAACTGCCGCGAGAGTGGCGCGAGACGGAACGAAGTCGGGGGCACCGGCACGATGTCGCCCTCGGGAAAGAGCGCGTGACTGTCGCCGTAGCCGAGGTATGCCACGGTCTGCCAGTTGACCTTGTAGGAGAAGAGCACCGAGCCGTCGAACCGGCCGTCACGCGCCGGCACGGGGAACGTGTAGAGCGAGGGATCGCGCTGCGTCTCGACCCACTGTCCGATCAAGCGCAGCGACAGGCGCGCATCGAAGACGTACGTGGCCTTGAGCCGGCCGATCCACGCCGTGAAGAGGCGCTGCGCGTCGGCGCCGGGTGTCGGCGGCACGTCGAGCCAGCTGCGCTCGCCGAGCGCGATCACCTCGAGATGGTCCGTCGGATGGAGCGTCAGGGTCAGCGCGACGTCGGCGCCGTGCCCCTCCCGCGCGTTGTCGAAGTCGATCTGCTGGCCGGCCGAGCCGGTCAGGGTGATCCGCGTGAAACGCCGCGAGGGATCGACCTGGATCTGGAAAGTGGCGTAGTCCGCGGACAGAAGCTTTCCGGACACGCGGACCGTGTCGAGGTTCGCGTGGACGTAGCCCGCCAGGTTCTTCTTCCCGAGGAAGTCGAGCCCGGAAGAGATCCTCCGGAAGATCATCTGGTCCTCGCGGTCCTCCTGGTAGTCCACTCCCACGTGGGGCCGCAGGTAGCTGAAGAGCCCGGTCGTCGGATAGAACGGCCGGCCCAGGCTCAGTATCCCCTCCCGATATCCCACCTGGGGCACGAAGCCGTCGTCCGCGCGGAAGCCGTCGGAGAAGTCCTTGTAAGTCGCCTCGAAGAAAGTCGTGAGGTTCGTGTGCGTCCAGTCGAGCGAAGAGGCCGTGGCCCGAGAGATGCTCTCCGTTGAAAGCCGGCGAGAGATCGGGCCGGTTCGGCTCCTGGGAGTCGGTGTAGAGGTACTGCGCCGTGATGCGGTCGTCGGTCCCGATCGCCCACTGAAAGTCGGGACCGAACAGGCGATTGTGCCCGCCGCCCGAAATCTCGCGGTCGGTCAGCAGGAGCCCGCCGAACGAAGTCCCGAAGTCGTGCCGCAGCCGGCCGATCGCGACGAACGAATGGAAGTCCTGCGGCGCGGAGGTCGAGAACTCCGGCCCGGGCAGGACCACCGTGCCGCCGCCGCGGTCCTCCGCGACGAGGACCGTGTAGCTCGAGGAGTCGATCTTGCCGGTGCCGCGCAGCCCCCAGCTCGGGTCCGTGATCGTGCGGGTGTACACGGCCGAGATCGGCGTGTCGAACAGGTCGACGCCCTCGAGGAAGAACGGACGTTTCTCGGGAAAGAGGAGCGCGAACCGCTGGTTCACGGCGATCTGCGCCGTGTCCGACTCGACCTGCGAGAAGTCCGGGTTGATCGTCGCGTCCACGGCCGTGTCGGGATTCGGGATCCACTTGATGTCGCCGCCGCCATTGGGCTCGACCGGCTGGTTGAAGAAGGCGGAGTCGGGATCCGCCGGATCACGCGGCGCGCCATCCTCCTTCGCCGAGACGTACGGCGCGATCACGAAGTGCTGTCCCGACGGGAGGTTCTCGAACCCCGTCAGCTCGCGCGAGAAGCAGATCAGACAGTTGGATCCGCGCGGCTGCGGGCTGGAGTAGATGGCGTACCGATAGTCGCGGGGATAGTTGCGCCAGATGATGATCCCCATCTTCTGCGAATCCGTCTTCTTGTACCGCAGCGTCGAGAGCGGAATGCGCATCTCGGCCGTCCAGCCCTGCGGCCCGATCTCCGCCGCCGTGTCGTAGAAGAAATCGGGCGAGAGGTTTTCGTTGCCGTTCGCGTCGTTGAACATCGCGTCGCCCTGGATGCCGCGCGGGTTGACCCGGAACTCCATCGCCGAGCGGCGGTCGTTGCGCGTGTCGATGAAGACCGCGACGTTGTCGTCGGTCCCGAGCACCTGGTCGCGCTCGACGAACGGCGCGCGGATCTTGTCGGGCTCGGGATCGTCGCAGCGCAGGCCGATGTAGAGGAAACGGTCGTCGTAGGCCAGGTAGGCCACGGTCTTGACCTTCGGCGGCGTGTTGTCGCCGGGATTGGTCTCCCAGAACTCGTCGATCACGGCGGCGCTCTTCCACGCGTCCTCCGAGAGGCGGCCATCGATCGTGATCGGTCCCGAGGCGACGGGCACGCGCAGGGGCGGCGGGACTGACGGCTGCGGCTGCGCCGCGGCGGCGCCCGCGGACAGGACGGCGGAGAGCGCCGCGGCGAGTCGTCTCACTGCAGAGTGTTACGCCGCTCGCCCCCGCGGGTTCTCGGTCGTCCCGGCCGACGTCGAGCGCTAACGCTGGAAGGCATAGGAGAGCTTCAGGAAGAACTGGCGATCCGCACGCGTCAGGTCGCCCGACTCCTGAAGGGTGCGGTTGTCTCCGTATCCGACGAAGACGACCGTCTGCCAGTTCAGCTTGTAGGCGAAGAGCGCCGATCCGGCGAACGAGCCCTCGCGGGCTGTCACGACATTGTTCCAGAGCGACGGATCGCGCCGCACGTCCACGTACTGGCCGATCAGGCGGACGAGCGTGCGCGCGCTGAAGACCCAGGTCGCCTTGACCCGCGCGACGTCGGCGGTGAAGAGGCGGCCGTGGCGGCCGTCCACGGTTTCGTCGAGCCACTGGCGCTCGGCGAGCAGATCCAGCCCCAGATGTTCGGCCGGCCGCACGAGGGCGGTCAGAGTGACCGTCCCGCCCGTGCCGACGCGGACGTTCGTGACGTCGGCCTGCTCTCCATAGTTGCCCTGGATGCCGATCGTCGGAAAGAGCCGCGACGGGGACGCCGCGACGTTGAAGACGAACCGGTCGTACTCGAGCCGCGTCCCGTCGATCCGCACGGCCTCGAAGTCGTAGTCGAGCTCGCCGCGCAGGCCGCCCCACGCCCGGAAGGCGACGCCCGGGTAGAGCTTGCGCGAGATCAGCTCACCGTCGCGGTCCACGGCGACGTCCGCGCTGCCGAGCGGCCGCAGTCGCGAGAAGAATCCCGTCGGATAGAAGGTGTACGACAGTCCGGCGTTGTCCTCGCGATAGCCGACCTGGGGCACGAACCCCTCGTCCGCGCGGAAGCCGTCCGCGAAGTCGTTGTGCGTGTAGTTCCAGCTCCAATGGTCGGACGAGTGGCTGTACGCCGCCGTCCAGCCGAAGCCCGAAAACGCCTGTCCGGCGAAGGAGGGCGAGAGATCGGGCCGGTCGGGCTCGCGCGTGAGGCTGTAGAGGTACTGCCCGGTGACGACGTCGGCGCCGTTGGGCCGCCACTGGAAATCGCCGCCGAAGACGTAGTTGTGGCCGCCGCCGTCGATGACGCGAGCGGTTCCGAGGAGTCCCGCGAAGGAGCTGCCCAGGTCCTGGCGCAGCCGCCCGATGCCGACGAAGGACGTGTAGTCCTGAGGCGCGACGTCCGAGAAGACCGGGCCGGGCAGGATGACGGTGCCCCCGCCGCGGTCCTCCGTCACGAGCGCCGTGTAGGACGTGCTTCCGCCGCGGCCCGTGACGCGCGCGCCCCACAGCGGATCGGTGATCGTGCGCGTGTAGACCGCCTGGATCGGCGTCTGCAGGAGGTTGACCTGCTCGAGGAAGAAGGGACGCTTCTCGGGATAGAAGAGGGCGAAACGCTCGTTGACCGCGATCTGCGCCACGTCCGACTCGATCTGCGAGAAGTCGGGGTTCAGCGTCCCGTCCACGATCGTGTCCGCGTCGGGCAGCCACTTGGCGTCCACGCCGACCTTTCCTTTCGTGACGAGACCGTCGCCGGAGTATCCGTCGGCTCCGGGGTACGTCTTCGTGCTCGACCCGGCGGCATACGGCGCGACCACGAGGTGCGCGCTCCGCGGGAGCCCCGAGATGTTCTCGACCGTCGCGGACTGGCAGAGAAAGCAGGCCGCGCCGCGCGGGACCTTGACGTTGTAGAACTGGTAGTTGAAGTCGCGCGGATAGACGCGGTAAAGCATCAGTGCCCAGTCCTGCGGGTCCTTCTCCGCGTATCGCAGCGAGGAGAGCGGGATCGCGACCTCCGCCGTCCAGCCGTCCGGCCCGATTGCCGCCGCCGACTGCCAGAAGTAGTCCGGCCCGAAGTCCTCGGTGAACGTCCCCTCGTTGAAGACCGAGTCGGCCTGGATGCCGCGTGGTCCGATCCAGAAATCGATCGCCGCGCGGTGCTGGTTCTCCACGTCGAGCAGGACCCCGACGTAGTCCTGGTCGTCCGTGATGCCGTCGCGGTCGACATACGGCGCGCGCAGCTTCCGAATGTCCGGGTCCTGGCACCAGAAGGACACGTAGAGGAAGCGGTCGTCGTAGCCGATGCGCGCGACGGTCTTCACGGGCGGAGGGACGTTGTCGCCGGGCGCGATCTCATAGAAGGTGTCGACGACCGCCGCCTCGCGCCAGCCCGGGTCCGAGAGGTCGCCGTCCACGCGGATCGGCTCCGCGATCCGCGGAAGCTTCATCCGGAACTCGCCCGCTTCCTCGCCCGCGAGGCCGCGCGCGCAGAGAGCGACCACGACAACGAGAAGAGGGATCTTCACGTCCGTTCCTACGAGGATTTGGCCGGCAAGATCCGGAAAGTCTAGCGAAAGTCGTGGCTCGGGACGGCCTCGAGCTCGTCCAGCGTCCAGAACCTCTCGGCCCTCACGGAGAGCGATCCGTCCTGCTTCTGCAGCCTCCCCTCGACGATGAGCGACCCCGAACCCACGATGACGGCGCGCTCTCGCCGGAAGAGATCGGGGCGTACGATCGCCTGGCAGAGGCCGCTCTCGTCCTCGAGCGTCAGGAACACGAATCCCTTCGCCGTGCCCGGACGCTGCCGAACGATGACGGCGCCCGCCGTCTGGACGCGGCGGCCGTCGGGGATCTTCGCGAGATCTCCCGCCGCGAGAATTCCGCGGCGGCGGAGTCGCGCGCGCCAGTGTTCCATCAGATGCGGGCCGGCCGTCATCTGGGTCGTCCGATAGTCGGCGATCGTCTCCTCCTGCGGCGTCATCTCGGGCAGCGGCGACGGCGACGCGTCGCCGGCCGGCAGGCTTTCGTAGAGCGGACCCGCGGGCCGCGCGACCTTCGCCGCCTGCCAGAGCGCCTCGCGGCGCGTTCGCCCGAATCCCGCGAGCGCTCCGGCGTCGGCGAGCAGCGTCAACTCGTCGGCGCGCAGCGTGCAGCGCCGCGCGAGGTCCTCGACGCCGGCGAAGGCGGTCCGCCCGCTCTCCTCCTCGACGCGCCGGCCTGTTGCCTCGCGCAGGCCTGCGACGAAGCGCAGGCCGAGGCGCACCGCGCCCTCTTCCCAGCGGCACTTCCAGCCCGAGCGCAGGACGTCCACCGGGCGCACGGCCACGCCGTGCCGCTGCGCGTCCTTGACGAGCGTGGCCGGGTGGTAGAAGCCCATCGGCCAGCAGTTGAGCAGCGCGGCGAGGAAGGCCGCCGGGTGGTGCGCCTTGAGATAGCAGCTCGCGTACGCGATGAGCGCGAAGCTCGCCGCGTGCGATTCCGGGAAGCCGTACAGAGCGAACGACGTGATGGACTTCACGATCTGGTCCCGCGCCGCCGGCCCGATCCCGCGCGCCTCCATGCCCGCGCGCAGCCGCGTCTCGATCGCTTCCATCCGCTCCATGGAGCGCTTGAACCCCATGGCGCGCCGCAGCTCCTCCGCCTCGCCGCCCGTGAATCCCGCCGCGACCATCGCGATGCGCAGGAGCTGCTCCTGGAAGAGCGGGACGCCGAGCGTGCGCGCGAGGATCGGCTCGAGGCAGGGATCGGGATACTCGACGGGCGCCCTCCCCTGCCGCCGGTCGAAGAAGGGGTGCACCATGCCGCCCACGATCGGTCCCGGCCGGATGATCGCCACCTGGATGACGAGATCGTAGAAGCGGCGGGGGGCGTTGCGCGGCAGCGAGGCCATCTGCGCGCGGCTCTCGACCTGGAAGCAGCCGACCGTGTCCGCCTCGTTCAGCATCGCGTAGACCTTCGGGTCGTCGGCCGGCAGGTGCGCGAGATCCACCTCGACCTTCTCGTGCGCGCGGATCATGGGAATCGCCTCCTCGAGCGCCGCGAGCATGCCGAGGCCGAGCAGGTCCACCTTGACGATCCCGAGATCGGCGCAGTCGTCCTTGTCCCACTGCACGACGACGCGGCCCGGCATCGCCGCCGGCTCGAGCGGCACGACCTCGTCGAGGCGGCCGGCCGCGACGACGATCCCGCCCGAGTGCTGCCCGAGGTGCCGCGGCAGGTTCTGGATCGCGAGGAAGAGGCGCAGGAAGTGGCGCGTGCGGACGTCCTCGGGATCGAGGCCCGCGGCGGCGATCTCCCGGCCGAGCTCTTCGATCGGCTCGCGGATCTCGCCGAAGTTCCAGCCCGCGAGGTGCTTCGAGAGCCGGTCCACCTGCTCCGGCGCGTAGCCGAGCGCCTTGCCGACCTCGCGCGCCGACGAGCGGTCGCGATAGGTGATGACGTTGGCCGTCATGCCCGCGCCGTGCGGGCCGTACTTCGCGTAGACGTGCTGGATGACCTTTTCGCGCTGGTCGCCGGAAGGCAGATCGAGGTCGATGTCGGGCCACTCGCCGCGCTCCTCCGAGAGAAACCGCTCGAAGAGCAGCTCCATCTTCACGGGGTCGACCGCCGTGATCGAGAGCGCGTAGCAGACGGCGCTGTTGGCGGCCGATCCGCGTCCCTGCACGAGGATCTTCTGCTCGCGGCAGAAGCGCACGATGTCCCAGACGATCAGGAAGTAGCCGGGCAGATCGAGCTTCTCGATCATCGCGAGCTCTTTCTCGATCTGCGCCTGCGCCTTCGCCGTGAGCGGACGGAAGCGCGTGCGCGCGCCGTTCCACGCGATCTGCCGCAGGTACGAGGCCGGCGTCTCGCCCGGCGGCAGCGGGTAGTCGGGGAACCGGTAGCCGAGGTCCGCGAGCGTGAAGTCGAGGCGCTTCGCGAGATCGGCGGCGCCGTCGATCGCCTCGGGAAGATCGGCGAAGAGCGCGGCCATCTCGCGCGCGTCCTTGAAGTGCCGCTCGCGCTCGGCGGCGAGGAGACTTCCCGCGGCGTCGAGCGTCGTGTGCTCGCGGATCGCGGTCAGGACGTCGTGGAGCTCCTTGTCGCGCGCGCGCGCGTAGCGCACGCCGTTGGTGGCGAGAAGCGGCAGGCGTTTGCGCCGCGCGAGATCGACGAGCGCCTGGTTGCGATGCTCCTCCCCGCGAAGGCGGTGCCTCTGGAGCTCGACGTGCAGGCGGCCCGGGAACAGCGCGGCGAGCCGCGCGAGAGTTCCATCGGCTGCTTCGAGACCGGACGACGCGAGCGCGAGCGCGGCCGGCCCTTCCGCGCCGCCGGTCAGACAGTGCAGTCCCTCCGCGTGCGCCGCGACCTCGTCCCACGACACCGCCGTCTCGCCCTTGGGTTTCCCGAGCGCGCCGGCCGTGATCAGACGGCAGAGATTCCTGTAGCCGGCGCGGTTTTCGACGAGGAGCGTGAGCCGCGTGGCGGCTTTGCCACCCGCGCGAGAATCGTAGGGGCGGCCCTTGCGGCCGCCCGTCTCTCCGCGGGCCGGGACAAGCCCGGCCCCTACGCTGTGCTCCTCGGGATGACCCAGCGTTCGCAAAGTCACCTCCGCTCCCACCAGCGCCTTCACTCCCGCCTCTCTTGCCGCCTTGTAGAAGCGCGGAGCGCCGTAGACGCCGTTGCGATCCACGAGCGCGACGGCCGGCAGATCGAGGCGAGCCGCCTGCTCGACGAGGTCCTCGGGCAGCGACGAGCCGTCGAGAAACGAGAAGGCCGAGGCGGCGCGCAGCTCGGCGTACGAACGCGGGCTCGCGTGGGAGGCGTGCGGCTTCCAGGAGCGCTGGCGGAGCTTCTCCTTGCGCGCGCCGGCGGCGACGATCCGCGCGAGCGGATCGCCGTCGCGATCGTGCGCCCCGCAGCTCGCGTTGCCGGCTCCCAGGTTGCGCGCGGGAGGCGTCCCGGGATCGTTCTCCGAGGCGCGGCTTCGCTTCTCGGACACGCCCGGAATCTAGGCGTAAATCAGGCGTAAGTCAATTCGAGAATCCGACCCCGCGAAAACCGCGATGAAACGGCGATCTCTACGCCTGCTGCGCGATCCGGCGATCCATCCGGCGCAGGCGGTCCGACAGCACGCGCATCAGATGGATCGCGAAGTTGGGCGTCTGCTGCACGAGGAAGAGGAAGCGGCGCTCGTCCACCTCGACGACCTTCGCGTCGGTCTTCGCGACGGCGCGGCCGGTCCGCGCTTCCTTGTCGATCAGCGCCATCTCCCCGAAGATCCCTCCGGGGCCGACGGTCTCGACGTGCTGGCCGTTGACGAAGAGCTCCACCTCGCCGCCGACGACGGCGTACATGTAGTCGCGCTTGTCTCCCGCCTCGAAGATCACGGTCCCGGCGGGAACGCTCCGGGCATCGGTGTTGTGCTCGAAGAGATGCGTCGAAGGCATCGCGTCCTCCCTGCCCCGGCTCGCGGCGCGCGGCACGCGGCGCGGAGCCCGCGAATCTTGCGAGAAGATTGTGAAGGGCGTGTGAAGCGACGCGACGATCGCGATCAGGCCGCGAGGCCGAACCGCTCGTGGAGGACGCACGCGGACAGGATGAGCATCAGACCCTGATCCACCACGGTTCGCGCGCCGGCGTCCATGCGCGGCAGATCGTCGAGCAGGCGCGCCACCTTCGCCGGATCGAAGAAGCCCATCGAGCGCAGGACCGGCCCGCGCAGCGTGTCCTGCATGAGCTGATGGAGCTTCCCCTTGTCGTCGAGCGTCGCCGGCGGGCTCAGGAACGGGTGCTTCTGCCGCTTGTACACCGTGTCGGTCAGGACGGGGCGCGCCGCCTCGCGGAGGACGAATTTCTCCGTCATGCCGCGGATCTTCGCCGACACCGGCAACGACACCACGAGCTCGACGACGTGGTGATCGAGGAACGGGACGCGCCCTTCGACCGAGTGCGCCATCTCCATGCGGTCGCCGAGCACGACGAGGATGTAGCCCGCGAGGATCGTCTTGCTCCAGAGATAGAGCGACTGGTGAACGGGCGCACGTCCGGCGAGCCGTCCCGGCACGTCCAGGCTGTCGAGCAGGGCCCGATAGCCGTCGCGCCCGGAGAATTCCGCCGCGAAGGCGCTCGCCTGCATGCCGCGCATCTTGAAGAGCGCGCCGGAAGCCGCCTCGATCCACGAGGGCGTGAAACCGAGCGCGCGTTGCACGCCGGCGGTCGAGATGGTCTCGCCGTCCGGCAGGAGCAGGCCGCGCGAGACCGGGTTGTTCCGCTCGAGCTGCGCGAGCAGTTCCTTCACCGTCTGCGGATCCTGGCCGCCGTTGTCGTAGAGCAGCATGTCGCGCCGGAAGTGCGGATATCCGCCGAAGATCTCGTCGGATCCTTCCCCCGTCAGCACGACCTTGTATCCGGCGTCGCGCACCGCGCGGGAGAGAACGAACTTCGCGACGCCGTGCGCGTTGAAGCAAAGCGTTTCCGCGTGGAACGTCGCGTCGGAGAAATGGTCGGCCAGATCATCCTGTCGGATCGGCACCGGGTAGTACTCGGCTCCCGCCTTCGCGGACATCTCCTTCGCGATCGCGCTCTCGTCGTAGTCGGGCTGGTCGAAGGTCAGCGTGAACGCGCGGATCGGCGTCGAGAGATGCCGCGACGCGAGCCCGATGACCGAGCAGGAGTCGAGGCCGCCGCTCAGATAGCAGCCGACCGGCACGTCGGCCCGCAGCCGGAGCCGCACCGCCTCCTCCAGGGCCTCCCGGAGCCGCTCGGCATTCTCGGCGTCCGAATGCGAGCGCGACTCGTCCGCGGCGCGCACGTAGTCGAAGTCCCAGTAGCGGTGGACGTACGTGCCGGCGGCCGTCGCGAGCAGGTAGTGGCCCGGCAGGAGCTGCGAGACGCCCTCGTACAGGGTCTGCGCCGGGTGCCCCGCGCCGCTCGCGCCGCGGGCGATCGCCTCGCGATTCCAGCGCGCCGGAACTCCGGCCGCGAAGAGCGCCTTCACCTCGGAGGCGAGATAGAGCGTCCCCTGGTGCTCCGCGTAGAAGAGCGGCTTGATGCCGAACCGATCGCGCGCGGCGAAGAGCACCTGGTTTCCCTCGTCCCAGAGGAGCATCGCGAACTCGCCGCGCAGCCGCGCGAGGCACGCGGTGCCGAAGTCCTCGTAGAGGTGCAGCGCGATCTCGCTGTCCGAGCGCGTTCGCAGACGGTGACCGAGGCCTTCGAGCTCCCTCTGAATCCGCTCGTAGTCGTAGAACTCGCCGTTGACGACGATGTGGAGGCGCTCGTCCTCGCTCGCGATCGGCTGGTCGCCCGTCGTCAGGTCGATGATCGAGAGTCGCGCGTGCCCGAGGCCGACCCGTCCATGGTCGGCGATCCACAGACGCCGCCCGTCCGGACCGCGGTGGTGCAGACGCTCCGTCGCGCGCGAAAGCGTCTCCCGCGAGACCCGGCCGCGGGGCGAGAACATGCCGACGATTCCGCACATCGGGGGGCTCCTCCTCAGACGAGATGCTGCCGGACGGCGTGGATGTAGTCGGTATAGGCCGGCTCGAAGCCCGCGCCGCGCAGGTCCGAGGCGATCTGGCCGCGATGGTAGGCCGAATGCATCGCGGTGTGCATCAGGATGTCCTCGACGCTGCTCCGCCACGGCTCGCCCTTGCTGTTGACGTAGGAGACCGGGCGGGCGAGCCCCTCCTCCGACAGCCCGTCGAGCAGGCCGCGCCACTCGCCTTCGAGGCGCCCGAGCTCGCGCTCGCAGTCGGCGGGCGAGAGCTTCGGCCACACGGCGACCGGAGGCGACTGTCCCGCGATCCGCGAGCGCCAGAGCCACTCGGCCGCGACGACGTGCGCCATGCGCGCGACGGCCTCGTCGGGAGGCGACGCCGCGGCGGCGAGCGAGCGCAGCGTCTCGCGATTGGCCCACGCGTCGTAGGCGAACAGCCGGCGCAGCCGCTCAAGCATTTCCGTGGGGCCTCCGCCGCGAGCCTCTCACGAGCAGGCCGAGCGCGCCAACGGCCGCGCAGGGAATCCACATCGCGACGAGCTCGCTCTCGAGGATCGCGAGCCCGCGAGGTCCGAGAAAGCGGCCGATCCCGATCGGCGACACGCGGATCGGGCGCCAGGGTAGGAAGTACCGGTTCCCGTCGAACGGCGCGAGGAGCGCGATGCCCCGGCCGCCGTCGGTCATCGCGTCGAAGAGGCCGTGGGATGCCGCGCAGAGAAAGAGGAATGCGAGCACGCCGATCGGCGACGGCGAACGGCGAAAGACGGCGGCGGTCACGATCGCGGCGAGGACGAGCGCGAAGAAAAGCGAGTGCGTCAGGCCCCGATGCCCGAACGGCGAGTCGTACGGAACGCCCAGCCAGAATCCGATCACATCCAGATCCGGCGCGACCGACAGCGCGACGCCCCAGAGCACGAGCCTCCGGGACGGCATGTCGCTCCGCCAGGGCGCCAGCGCGAGGACGATCGCCGGATGCGAGACGACCGAGGCCACGGCGTCAGCGCGGCGAGGCCGTTTGCGGCGCCGCGAAGAAGTCGTACGCGGCGCGGGCGATCCGGGCGATCGCGTCCTCCACATCGGGCACGGGACGGCGGCAGCCTTTGACGAGGACGGCAATCGCGAAGCGGCCGCCGTCCACGGGCGTGACGAGGCCGACGTCGTTGACCGCGCCCGTGAATCCTTCGACCGCCATCGAGAGGCCCGTCCGGTGCACGACGGGCGTCCCGTCGGGCAACCTCCTCTTGATCCGGGCGCCGCCGGGCTTCGTCCGCGCCATGAGATTGATGATCCGCGCCGTGTTCGAGGCGTCGACCGCCTTTCCGCGGGCCACGAGCACGAGCAGATCCGCCATGGCGTCGGGAGTCGCCGTGTCGCGCGGGTCCTCGACGAAGGCATGCATCGCCTTCACCCGCTCGGCCGGCGCCTGCGCGTCGAAGAGACGGCGCAGCGCGGGCAGCGTCCACTCCGCCTCGGGCGGCGCGTTGCGGATCCCGGCGCCGTCGAGCGCGAGCCAGGCTTCGGGGCGATCCACGCGAATGCCTTCGACGCCGAGCGCGCGCAGCCGCGCGGTCACCGCCGCCGCGCCGCCGGCCTCGCGCAGCAGGAGATCGGAGGCGGTGTTGTCGCTGTCCACGAGCGTCTCCTCGAGGAGCTCGGCGAGCGTCTGCGTCACCTCGCCCTCGGGATATCGCTCGGCGAGCGGGCTGTTGCCGAGTCGCAGGTCCGACGGCCGGATCACGACCGGCTTTTCGAGCGACAGCCGGCCCGTCTCGACTTCATGAAGGAGCGTCAGCGCGATCGGAAGCTTGTAGACGCTCATCATCGGGAAGCGCTCGCCGCCGCGGAGCGCGAACCGCTCGCCCGTCTCGACTGCGACGGCGGCGACGCCGACGGTGCCGCCCGCCGACGCCGCGATCTTCGCGATCTCGTCCGGCAACGGGCGCGCGGCGGCCGCGGCCGCTGCGAGGAGGGCCGCCGCGATCAACCGCGCAGGCTCGCCTGCAGCGACTTCCAGCGCGCGAGCTTGTCCGCGAGCACGCGCTGCGTCTCGGCGAGCGCGGCCGAAGCCTGGTCGGTCGGCGCGGCGTCGGCGCTCTCGATCACCTCGAGGAGCGTCACGAGCCGCCCGTTCAGGCGGCGGAATCCCTCGCTCGAGAGATCGCCGCCGGCCGCTTCCTTGCCGTCCTCCAGATCCTTGAGCGCCGCGTCGAGGGCCGCCGTCTTCTCGGACGGCCTCGCCTTCGCGAGCTTCGCGCGCGCGACGCGCACCGCGTCGAGCGCCGGGGCATCCTGAGCGAGCGCCGCCGTGACGGCGCGCGCCGCCTCGGACTGCTTCGCGAGATCCGAGGCCGTCGCGGCGACGCGCGGGTCCATCTCGACCGCGAGCGTCTGCGTCGAGGAAACGCCGCCCGCCGTCAGCGTCACCGTGTACGCGCCCGGCGGAACGAGCGGGCCCTCGGGCACGAGCGGCGTGTCGCCGGCGATGGCGGAGATCGGGAAGGAACGGCGCAGCGCCGCGGGGCTCTCCTCGCGCAGGTCCCAGGCGAAGCGGTGCGCGCCGGCCGCCGCCGAGAGCGTCGCCGGCGTCTCGAACCAGTACGCCGGAACGGGATAGGCGTTCGCGTCGGGCGGTTTCGGAGCGTCGGCGCTCGAGAAGCGGCGCACGACGTGTCCCGCGGCGTCCTTGACCTCGAGCGTCACGGGCGAAACGGAGGCCGCCGCGAGGCGGTAGTCGAGGATCGCGCCGTCCGGCGGGTTCTCGCCCGCCGGCTCCTCGGGCGGGAGCGGCGTGTCGGTGTTCAGGTTGCGCCGCAGACGATACGCGCGCCGCGGGCGGAAGAGCCGGACGCCGCCCGGCGCGGCCTCCCCCGTCCACTGCCGCAGCCGCGAGATGTCGTCGAGGATCCAGAACGAGCGCCCGTGCGTCGCGACGACGAGGTCGCCGTCCTTGACGATGAGGTCGCGCACCGACGACGCCGGCAGATTGCCGCGGAGCGACTGCCACGCCTCGCCGTCGTCGAAAGAGACCGAAACGCCTTTCTCCGTCCCGGCGAACAGGAGTCCCGGACGCTCGGGATCCTCCCGCACGACGTTGACGGGCGCGTCGCCGGGAAGGCCGGCGGTGATCCGCTTCCAGGAAGCACCGCCGTCCTTCGTCCGGTAGACGTACGGCGTCAGGTCGTCCAGGCGGAAGCGCGACACGGAGACGTACGCCGTCCCCGCGTCGAAGTGCGACGCGTCGATCTGCGTCACCTTGCTCCACGCGGTCATCTCGGGCGGCGTGACGTTCTTCCAGCTCCGCCCGCCGTCGCGCGTGACCTGCACGAGGCCGTCGTCGGTGCCGGCCCAGATCGTGTCGCCGTCCTTCGGCGACGGCCCGATCGCGTAGATGACGCCGCGCGGCGCCTTCGCCCTGTCCGCGTAGATGCCGAGATTGGCCGGCACGCCCGGGGCCTCGCGCGTGAGGTCGGGGCTGATGACGTCCCAGCTCTGCCCCCCGTTCGCCGTCTTGAAGAGGACGTTCAGCCCGAAGTAGAGGACGCGCGGGTCCGTCGGCGAGAAGAGGATCGGCGCGGTGCGCACGAACCGATACTTGCCGGTGCGCAGCACGACCGGCCCGACTTCCTGCGTCATCCCCGTCTTCTCGTCGTACCGCGTGACCTTGCCGCCGTAGATGATTCCGGGGTGGAGCGGATCGGGCGCCGCATACCCGTACTCCTCGACGCCGACCGGATGCCACTCGCGGAACGTGATCTGTCCGTCGTTGCCGCGCGACGCGACGCCGGCCGAGCCCGACTCCTGCTGCCCGCCGTACACCCAGTACGGAAAGCGGTTGTCGGCGGCGACGTGGAACATCTGGCCGGTCGGCTGGTTGTACCAGGAGCTCCAGGTGCGGCCGCCGTTGACCGACACCGTGGCGCCCTGATCGACGGCCATGAGGATCACGTCCGGGTCGTCGGGGTTCAGCCAGATCGTGTGGTAGTCGTCGCCGCCCGGCGCGCCCTTGAACGCCGTGAACGTGCGGCCGCCGTCATTCGAGCGGTAGGCGGCGATGTTCGCGACATAGAGCACGTCGGGATTCTTCGGGTGGACGCGCACGCAGGCGAAGTCGTCGCCGCGCCCCCAGATGCGCTGGTCGGGGTTGACGCGTGTGAAGGTGACTCCCGCGTCGTCGGAACGGTAGAGCCCGCCGCGGCCCGCCGGCGCCTCGACGAGCGCGTAGATGCGCCGCCCGTCGGAGGGCGCGACGCCGATGCCCATGCGCGCGAGCCCTTCCGCCGCGGTCGGAAGCCCCTGGCCGATCGGCTGCCACGTCGTCCCGCCGTCGGTCGAGCGGAAGAGCCCGCTGCCCGGCCCGCTGTACGAGTTGTCGTACTCCCACGGCCCCTGGCGCGCGGCCCAGAGCACCGCATAGACCGTGCGGGAGTTCGCGGGATCGAACGCGAGGTCGATCGCGCCCGTGTCCGCGTCGCGATAGAGGACCTTCTCGAACGTCGTGCCGCCGTCCGTCGAGCGGTACACGCCGCGCTCCGCGTTCGGGCCGTACGGGTGCCCGAGCACGGCGACGAAGAGACGGTTCGCGTCGCCGGGATCGACGAGGATCGCGCCGATCTGGCGGCCATCGGTGAGGCCGAGGTGCTTCCACGTCTTCCCGCCGTCGGTCGACTTGTACATGCCGTCACCGACCGAGAGGTCCGGCCGCTGTAATCCCTCGCCGCTGCCGACGTAGAGGACGTTCGGGTCCGACGGCGCGACCGCGAGCGCGCCGATCGACTGCGTCGGCTGGCCGTCGAAGATCGGCGTCCAGGTGCGGCCGGCGTCGTCGGTCTTCCAGACGCCGCCGTTGTTGACACCGACGTAGAAGAGATTGGGCTTGCCGCGCACGCCGGCGGCGGCGACCGTGCGGCCTCCGCGGAAGGGTCCGATCATCCGCCAGTGCATCCCCGCGAAGTACGGGTACGGATCGTCCGGGGCGGCGGAGGCGGAGGCGCAAAGGGCGGCCAGAGCCACGGACGACGCGAGAAGGATCCTTCGTCTCACGGAATCACCTCCAGCAGCGGCGGCGAACATACACCCGGGCCGAAGCACACGGCGGCGGTCACCGGACTACCGGACTACCGTTCACCGGGCGGAATCGAGTACGTGCTCGTGCAGTGAGCGACGAGCTTCGGCTCCCCCTCCGAGCGGAGCAGGATCTCGCCGAAGGCGAGCGCCTTGCCGACTTTCAGCAGCCGCGCCTCCGCGAGCACGTCGGCGAGCGGCGGCTTTCGCAGGAAGTTGATCGTCAGGCTCGTCGTGACGGCGAGCGGTACGAGCCCGATCTCGCCGAGCAACGCCGCGTAGATCGCGAGATCCGCGAGCGCCATCATCGACGCGCCGGAGACGGTGCCGCCCGGCCGCAGGTCGCGCGGCATGGCCTTCAACCGCAGCCGCGCCGTGAGGTTCCCGACCTCCTCGACCCGCATCGATCCGCCGCCGTCCAGGCCTTCGCGCTCGAAGAACCGCTGGATCTCCTCCGGGGTGAGCTTCGCCATCACGACCTCCCGAGAATCTCGTTTCGCAGAAAGGACGCCATGGAAGCGAGCGTGCGCTCCGGCCGCTCCCGGTGCGGCGCGTGCCCGCAGCCCGACAGCACGAGGACCTCGACGAATCCGCCGCCGGACGCCGCGGCCGTTTCGACCTGTCGCAGCGTTCCGTACGGGTCGTCGTTCCCCTGGATGGCGAGGACGGGGACCGCCACGCGCGGCAGGCTCTCCGCGATGTTCCAGGCGCGGAAGGCGGGATCGAGCCAGACGCCGCTCCAGGCCCCGAAGGTCGCATCGGCGTCCGCGTGGACGCGGGAGAGCGACCGCCGCAGGTCGCCCGACTCGTAGTCCGCGACGGCGCGCTCGATCTGACGGATGCAGACGTCCTCCACGAAGACGTGCGGCGCTTCGAGGAGCAGCCCCCGGACGCGCGGCGTCGCGCCCGCGTCGCCGGCGTGGATCAAGGCGATCGAGGCGCCGTCGCTGTGCCCGACGAGGACGGCCGCGCGCACCTCCAGCCGGTCGAGGACCGCCGGAAGCGCGGCGCGCGCCTCGCGGTGCATGAACTCGATCGGCCACGGCCGCGGCGCCGGATCGGAGCCGCCGTACCCGCGCCGGCTCCAGACGAGCGCGCCGCAGCCCGACGCCTCCGCCAGCCGTGCCGGGAAGTCGCGCCACGCGGCGATCGAGCCCAGGCCCTCGTGGAGGAAGACGAGCGTCGGCGCGTCGCCGGGCCGTGGCCCGTGCCAGGCGTACTCGACGCGATGGTCCCCGAGATCGAGAAACGGCACCGCGCGCTCGGAGCGCCTACTTCTTGCCGGCGGGCGCGAGGCGAAGCTCCTCGACGGCGATCTCGCGCATCCGGAACTTCTGGATCTTCCCCGTGACCGTCATCGGAAAGGCGTCGACGAACTTCCAGTACCGCGGGATCTTGAACGTCGCGATCCTTCCGCGGCAGGCGGCGGCGAGAGTCTCTTCGGTCAGGGCGACGCCCTCCTTCGCGCGGATCCACGCCATGACCTCTTCGCCGTACTTTTCGTCGGGCACGCCGATGACCTGGGCGTCCGAAACACCCGGCACGGAATAGAGGAACTCCTCGATCTCGCGCGGATAGACGTTCTCGCCGCCGCGGATGATCATGTCCTTCAGGCGCCCCACGATGCGGACGTATCCCTCGTCGTCCATCGTCGCGAGATCGCCGCTGTGCATCCATCCCGCGGCGTCGATCGCCTTCGCGGTCGCCTCGGGGTTGTTCCAGTAGCCGAGCATGACCCCGTAGCCACGCGTGCACTGCTCGCCGGGGACGCCGCGGGCAACGACCGCGCCCGACGCCGGGTCCACGACCTTCACCTCGACGTGCGGGAGCACCCGCCCGACCGTCTCGACGCGCTTGTCCACCGGGTCGTCCACCGTCGTCTGCGTCGAGAGCGGCGACGTCTCGGTCATGCCGCAGCCGATCGTGACCTGCGACATGTGCATGCGTTCCTGGACCTTCTTCATCACCTCGACGGGACAGGGCGCGCCCGCCATGATCCCGGTTCTCAGGCTCGACAGATCGAACTCCGCGAATCGCGGATGATCGAGCTCCGCGATGAACATCGTCGGCACGCCGTAGAGCGCCGTGCAGCGCTCCGCGGCGACCGTCTCGAGCACCGCGAGCGCATCGAACGCTTCGCCCGAAATCACCATGCACGCGCCGTGCGTCGTGCAGGCCAGATTGCCGAGCACCATTCCGAAGCAGTGGTAGAAGGGCACGGGGATGCAGATCCGATCGCGCTCCGTCAGGAGGAGCGTCTCCCCCGTGAAGAATCCGTTGTTGAGGATGTTGTGGTGTGAGAGCGTCGCGCCCTTGGGTCGTCCCGTCGTGCCCGAGGTGTACTGGATGTTGATGGCGTCGTCGAACTGCAGCTCGGTCTCGCGGCGCGTCAGGTCTTCCTCCGGCACGGGGCGGCCGTCGTGGAGGAGTCTGTCCCAGTCGTCTTCGAGGACGAGCGCCTCGCGCAGGTTAGGGCAGCGCCCGCGCACCTCCGAGAGCATCGCGACGTAGTCCGACTGGCGGAATCCGCTCGAGAGGACGACCAGCGACACGCCCGACTGGACGAGCGCGTACTCGAGCTCGTTCGTCTTGTAGGCGGGATTGATGTTGACGAGGATCGCGCCGAGGCGCGCCGTGGCGTACTGGAGGACGACCCACTCGAAGCGGTTCGGCGCCCAGATCCCGACGCGGTCGCCGCGAGCGACCCCGTGCGCGAGCAGGCCCCTCGCCGCCGCGCCGACCTGGTCCCACAGCTCCCGGTACGTCGCGCGATAGCCCTGGGAGCGCACGACGAGCGCCTCCCTCGAGCCGAAGCGCTCGACCGTGCGGCGCAGATTTTCCCCGATGGTCTCGCCGAGCAGCGGAACCGCGCTCGCGCCGTGGGAGTAGGAGGGCTTGCGAATAGGCGGATCCTAGTTCGGTTTGGCTCCCGAGGACCCCTCGTCGAACCGCATCATCGGGTTCAATACCGCGAGGATCTGGGCCACCCGGACGCTCGGAGGCGTCTTCTCGTCGATGGGCACCGGTCCGAGCGTCATGACGACGTATCCCGGCTGCTCGATCCTCACGAGGTAGGAACCGGCCGGCAATTCCCGGAACTCGACGCGACCTCCGATGCTCGAGGCCATGGATTTCACCGGCTCCCCCTCGGGGCTCTCCGGCCGACGGAGGGAGACGGTCGCCCCCGGCACCGGCGCGAGATCGCGGTTGACCACGTTCACGAAGATCGCGCGCGGCGGACTCCAGGGAATCTGCGCGTCGGACGCGGCGGCGAGAGCCAGAAAACCGAGCAGCATCGTCATGCGGACCCTCCTCGAAAGGCGCGCCGCACCTCGTCGCTTCGCAGCGCGCGGATCATCGAAACGAACGCCAGGCCGAGCACGATCGCCGCGCCGATGGCGACGGTGAGCCCGATGAATCGAAAAGAGGCCGGGCGCGCGGCCCCGACCGACGCGCGCCGCCAGAGCCAGATCCATCCCAGCGTGAACGTCACGACGTAACAGAGCGAGAACCAGCACAGGACTTCGATCGCGCTCCGCGCCCAGGACCGCAACCGCAGGAGCGCCGCCGCGGCGATCACGACGGAGCCCGCGAAGACGACCTGCGCGGCGAGCCCCAGCGCGAGATGCCCGAACGCGTTCTGCAGGATCCGCGTCGGCAACGCCGTCGGGAATCCCGGACCGGCGAAGACGTCGCGCAGGCCGCCGAATCTCCAGGCGGCGAGCGCCCACACGCCGCCGATGAGCTTCAGGATGCCGTAGATGATCCAGACCCAGCCGATCACCGTCACGGCGACGGGCCGTTCCGCGGGCGGCGGAATCGCGGCGGCGGAGCTCATGACCTCTCGAGCCGCCGCACGTAGCGCAGGCTCTCGGGAAGGAAGCCGCGGCGTTCGTAGAGCGCGCGGGCGCGGCGGTTGCCTTCGAAGACGTTCAACGTCAGCCGGCGCGCGCCGCGCCCTCTCGCCCAGTCCTCCGCGGCGGCGAGGAGCGCGCTTCCGACGCCGCGGCCCTCGGCATGCTCCGAGACAGCCAGGATCCCGACGTGCGCGTGCGCCTCCCCGGTGAAGTAGTCGCGGAGCGTCTCGAGGTACGCGAACCCGGCGGGTCCGAGAGCCCCCGTCTCGGCGACGAGGAGCGCGGCGCCGTCCGGCGGGTGCTCGAAGAAGGCGCGCAGCGTCCGCGCCTCCCCCTCGACGACCTCGTCGGGCGTGCGCCACTCGGGCGGACCGAACGCCGCGAGGCGCGGCGCGGTCTCGAGGACGAAGGCGCGGTCCCCGGCGCGCGCGGGCCGGACCCGCACGGAATCGGCGCCGGCATTCACGAGGCGTCTCCCGCGCGCTCCCGCCGCGGCCGGGAGAATGCGAGTGCGATCACTCCGACGCAAAGCGCCGCACAGGCGACGGCGCCGGCGAGGCCCGCGAACAGCCCCGCATCGCCCCAGGACATGGCGGCGAGGAGCGCCGTGACCGTCGTGAATCCCGCCCAGACCCAGAGGACGGGCCGCGTCCACGTCCGCCGCGCCGCGATCCCCGCGAGGCCCGCGGCGGCCGCCACGACGTAGCCCGCCTCCGCGACCGTCGCGAGCTTCTGGCCGGTGTTCCCCGCGTCCGGCCACTCGCGAACGACGTCGAGCGCGCCCGTGACGACGGTGAGGAGGAGCAGGAGCAGCAGCGGAATCGGCCGCCAGCCCCACCGGATCAAGCGCCGCCTCCCCCGCCCGCCGCGTCCGCGCTCGCCTCGAGGAGGCCGGCGATCCGCTCCACCCAGGCCGCGTGCTCGGGCTTCATCAGCACCGAGCGCAGGCACGTCACGGTCTCGCGGTCGCGGGCGACGCCGTGCGCCTCGAAATCGAAGAACGCCGCGGGCAGCTCCGCGAGCGCGAGGTGCAGCCCGCGACGCGCCGCTTCGTCGAAGATCGCGCGCGCCCGCGCGGACGATTCGGACACCGACGGAGCCCGCGCCGCCCAGACGACGATGTCGAGCTCCGGACGGAAGGCCGGAACGAAGCGCTTGCCCTCGCCGAGCCGCCGGTGGAGCGCGAGCGCCGCCTCGCGCCCCGCGCCGAGCATCCGCGCGAACGCGCCGCCGCGGACCGGAGGCAGAAACCGCATCGTCGCCCATAGCGCCACAGCGCTCGCGCCGGGACGCGAGCACTCGAGGCTGATCTCGCCGAGGTGGAGCTCGGTCGAGGTGAAGTACGTGTACGGCGAGTCGTGCTTGTACAGGCGCCCCACCGACGGATCGCGGAACAGGACGCAGCCGCATCCGTAGGGCTGCAGCCCGTGCTTGTGCGGATCGATGACGATCGAGTCGGCCTCGCCGAGGCGGTCGTACGCCGCGCGCGTCTCCGGCGCGAGGCCGTCCTTACCTTCGTCCAGGAGGCCGAAGTAGCCGCCGTACGCCGCGTCGGCGTGGACGCGGAAGCCGTGACGCGCGCGGAGCGCGAGGATCTCCGGCAGCGGATCGACCGAACCGGTCGCCGTCGTGCCGATGGTCGCGACGACGGTGCCGACGCCGCCGCGCGCGAGACGGGCCTCGAGGGCGCGCGCGTCGAGGCGTCCGCGCCGATCGCACGCGACGGGCTCGAACGCGAGACCCAGCACGCCGGAGAGGCGCGAGTGCGTGTAGTGCGCCTGCTCCGAGGCGAGGACGGCGCCCGGAGAGAGACGGCTCGCCGCCCAGAGCGCCTCGAGATTCGCCATCGTGCCGCCGCCGCAGAGGTGGCCGAGGAAGTCGCTCCAGCCGAAGAGGCCCGCGAGCTCCCGCACGGCCTCCTTCTCCATCGCCGAGCTCGCACGGCCGCCGTCGAGCGCGTGATTGTTCGGGTTGATCCACATCGCGAGCGCGTAGGCCGTGCGCGCGACCGGATGCGGCGGCTTCAGCATCTGGCCCGCATAGAGCGGATGGAAGTAGGGATAGTTGTCCCGGAGGCGTCTCGCGACCTCGGTGAGCACCGCGCGCCAGGCTGCGCCGTCGGGCGGCGCGCCGCCGGCCTCCGGGAGCGCGGCGAAACCTTCCGACAGGCAATCGAGCGACTCCGCGAGCACAGGAAGCGAGTCCCTTTCGAGCGGGCCCACGGTGCGCCTACTGTATCCGAGCGGCCGTGACCGTCCCCGCCGGCGCGGCGCGCAGCGTCAGCGACCGGCGCACCGCCGCGGCGTCGAGCCGCATCGCGGCGAAGGCTCTGGCGTCCGGGCTCCCGGCGGGATAGGGATCGGACGAGGGAACCTCCGCGACGACGATGCGGCCGCCGGATTCCCCGACGACGTCGCCCGGCGGCGCTTTGTCGAGCGCTCGCGCGAGCGCATCCCAATCGCCGCGTGAGAACACCGCGAGTGTGAGGAGCGTCCGATCGCCCCGCGCCCGCTGCGTCGGCAGATAGGTGAAGCGCACGACCTCGGCGGCCTTCGGCCGGATCGCCTCGGCGGCGGCGCCCGTCTTCACGTCCGCCTCGTAGCGCGTCCACCAGCTCTCCGGCAGCATGAGCGACAGGCCCGCGCCGTCGTCCCAGAGTCGCTCGGAGTCCACGCCGTCCAGCAGGAGCCGCGCGAGGCGCGGCGTCCGGCGCGTGAACGAGACGTCGCTGTTGACGAGCATCGCGACCGCGAAGTCCTCGTCCGGATACAGGATCAGGTACGCCGTGCCGCCCTGCGCGCCGCCGCTGTGACTCACGGTTCGCCGGCCACGCGGGTCGCGTCCCACGCCCCACCCGAAGCCGTACTCGGTTTCTTTTCCGTCGCGCGTCGCGAGCGACGTCCAGAGGAGCCGCACGGTCTCGGGACGGAGCAGCCGCCCTGCGCGCAGCGCTTCCGCGAACCGGACGAGATCTTCGGTCGTCGAGACGAAGCCGCCGCTCGCCCACTTCACGCTGTTGTCCACGGCGCGCGCGTTGCGGAGCGCGCCGGTCTTCTCGTCGAGCGTGTAGAAGCTCGCTCGCCGCGGGACGATCGTCAGCGGGTCGTCCGCCGCGGTCTCCGCGAGCCCCGCCGGCTCGAAGACGCGCCGCCGCATGAGATCCAGAAACGGTTCGCCCGCCGCCTTCTCGAGGACGGCCGACAGCAGGTTCCATCCGTACGAGGAGTACGAATAGCGCGTGCCCGGCTCGAAGAGCAGGGGATCGTTCTCGAAGACGGCAAGGCTCGCGCGCACCGAGTCGAAGTGGCGCGCGCTCTCGAACTCGTCGCCCTGGTAGTGGCGCACACCGGCGAGGTGGCCCGCGAGCTGCCGCGACGTGACCGGCCACGGCTTCTCGGGATAGTCCGGCAGGTACTTCTGGATCGGCGCGTCGAGATCGAGTCGGCCCTCCTCGACGAGCGCGCCGAGCGCCGCCGACGTCAGCGACTTCGAGACGCTGCCGATGCGGAACCGCGTGTGCGTCGTGGCCGGGGCGCCCAGCTCGACGTTCGCCTGCCCGAACGCCTCGCTCCAGAGAACCTGTCCGCGCCGTGCGGCCGTGATCTGCGCCGCCGGCGCCCCCGTCTCCCGCATCCAGAGCCCGATGAGACGCCTCGCGGCGCTTTCCGCCGGGCGCTCGCAGGAGACGGAGGCCGCCGCCTGCGCCAGGGCAAACGCAAGCGCAAGCGCGGCCGGCGCCGCCCGGGTCCGGCGCGCCGGCTTCAATCGAACTCGCGCTTGGGCGTCGCCTGATCGGGCCCGACGCGGCCCGCGGCGATCTCCGCGCGGAAGAAGTTCTCGCCTCGGACGGGCGCGCCCGCCATCCGCCGCAGCATCGAGATCTGTCCGACGTGCGTCAGCGCGTCGGCGATCGGACCTTGAAAGAGCTTCTCGGCCGGACAGCCGAGCGGGCCGCCGGCCGCGAGCGCCGCGTCGAGCCGCGCGAGCCCCTCGTGAAAGCGCGCGACGCCATCCTTCCACGGGAGCGGCGGCGAGTCCTTCCAGACCTCCTGGCCGCGGCAGAGGCTCAGGGCCCAATCGAGCAGGTCGCCGACGTGCGCGAGGATCTCCGCCGGCGTCCGCGTCGAGGCGGCGGCGCGAAAGGACGCGAACTCCGGCGGCGCGCCGCGCGCGGCCCGGGCGCCGCGGTACGCGAGTGTCGCCACCGCGTGCCGCAGGAGCCGGCGATCCGATTCGTCGCTCGATGTCATGGCGCGCTACGCTCGAACGCGGTCCGACGATATCAGCCGCCGCGGCGTGACTCTCATTGTCGCTTGAAGTACTGGACGGCCTTCTCGTGGCGCTGGGCCGCGGCGCGCGTCTTGAAAGTCCCGAGATTACGGCGTCGGCCGGTCTTCGGATCCTTCTTGCGCGAGTAGAGGCGGTACTGGCCCGACGGAAGCTTTCGGATCACGGCGGTCTCCTTTCCGTCCTCGGGAGATGCGAAAGTTCCGCCACAACGATCGGGCGGCCGCGAGGGCCGCCCCTACGATCGGATTGCATGCGTAGGGGCGGGGCTCGTCCCCGCCCCCGTCCGCCTAATCGTAGACGCCGTCGGCGAACCACGCGCGCGACGCGCGGTCGCGGTAGAGGCGGTAGAGGCCGCCTTCGGCGAGCTCCACGTCCCAGTAGTCGCGCGCGGCAGGGGCGTCGGACCACCAGCCTTCTTCCATGGACCAGGGCCCCGCCGCCACGCGCACCGATCCCGCGATCTCGGGGGTCGCGTCGCGCGCGGACCGGACGCGGGCCGGCCGGCCGGCCGGATCTCCCGGAGATTCCATGACCTCGAGCTCCACCGGCGGACGCAGCACGCGCACGGCGAGGAGCCCGCGTCCCGCGCGCGGCGGCCGCGCGATCTCGGGAGGAGGCGGCGGCTCGTATCCGGAGGAGGCGAAGCGCTCGGGGCGGTGGCCGTCGGCGGCGCGGGGCGAGACGACGCGGTCGGCGCCGAGCAGCGCGGCCAGACGCGCGATCGTCGTGGCGAGGCGGTCGGGCGACAGCGCCGGCGGCCCGAAGAGGGCAAGTTGCGCGCGGCGCGGCTTGTCGGGATGCGCGGCGAAAGTGAAGCCGACGACGGGCGACCCGGGAGGCCGCGCCTCGAGCTCCAGGCGCACGAGCGTCAGCAGCGTCTTCACGTCGCGCGTCGGCGCGGGCAGCGCGATCGCGCGCGCGTCGCAGCCGTCGGGATCGAGCGTCATCGTCAGCTCGAGCCGGCGGCAGGCGAGCCCCAGCCCGTCGAGGCGCGCCGTGAGCCGTTCGAGCGCCGCGTGGCCGACGAAGAGAAAGGGCTCGAGCGTGACGAGCGGCCACTCGAGCTCCAGGCCCTCGGAGAGACAGAGCGCCGGCAGGCGCGGCTCGAGCGGTCGGAGATCCCGCCCGCGTGCGGACGCGTGCAGCCGCCGCCCGAGCGACCCGAGCCGGCTCTCGATCTCGCCGGGAGGCAGCTTCGCGAAATCTCCGATCGAGCGCAGACCCCATCTCCCGAGCGTCTCGGAGATCCCGATCTCCGGCGACAGGCGCGCGAGCGGCAGCGGCGCGAGGAATTCCGCTTCTTCACCCGGAGGCACGACTCCCGGCGAATCGGGCAGCCCCGCCGCGACGCGTGCGGCGAGCTTGGAGGAGGCGATGCCGGCGCGCGCGGGCAGGCCCGTCTTCTCGACGGCGGCGATGAGGTCGCGGCCGAGCGCGCGCTCGGGTTCCGGATCACCGGCGGGGACGCACCGAGCGCTCGCAGAGCGCGACAAGCGCCGGGTTCGCCCGGCGCTCACCCCCGTCCCTACCTTCAGCGCCGAATCACCGTCGGGGCGGCCCTTGTGCTTGTGGTCGCCCGACAGCGCCGGGATGCCCTCGAGGTCGAGGTACATCACGCCCTCGCCGCCGTCCTCGACGCGCGGCGAGAACGCGTCGGCGACTTCGAGCATCGCCTCCTGCGCCGCGCGCTCGCTCTCGCGGTCTCGCGCGCGCGCCAGCAGCTTCGGCACGAGCGCCCGCGCCTGGGGCAGCGTCATGCCCGCATCCACGCCGGCGCGGCGCGCCGGACGCGACGCGGCGATCACGCGCGCGGCGTTACCGTTGCCTTCGACGAGGACGACGGCCTCTCCTTTGAGGTCCGGCTCGCTGCGCAGACGGGCCGCAAGAGGGAAGAGCGGAACGAGGACGCACGCGAGGCGCATTCGGGTCACTTGACTTCTAAATGAGTCGAGGTCAGGGGATCGTCCGGCTCATGAGCTTCAATGCCGGATTCGACGGGTTCCCGGGAATTTCGCGAATCGCCTCGTAGGCGGCGAAAGACGCCTGGGGCGGAAACACCGGGAGCGCCTCCGCGGCGTGGAAAACCGACGGCACGGCCGCTCCCGGTGTCGCGCGGCCGAGCTTCTCGAGCATCAGCCGCGAGGCGAGACCGGCGAGAAGGCGCGGCGCGCGGCCGCTTCCCCGCCAGACCGGATGCGCGCGGGAAGCCGAGACGACCGCGTCGGCGGCGATGCCGCTCGCGCGCCACGGCGTCGAAAGAAGGAGCGCCGCCCCCTGCGCCGCGGCCGCGCGCGCCAGGCGCACCCACGCGGCGTCGGGCGTTCCGCGCGTGCGCGCCGCGAGCCCCAGGTCCGCGACGACGAGCGGGAAGCCCGCGGCGAGCAGCATCTCGGCCGCCGCGAGCGCTTCCCGGACGCGCCGAGGCCGCGCCCAGAGGAGATATCGCAGGTCCACGCCCGCGCCCTCGGCCGCCTGCGGGTCGAGGTGATCGCCGAGATCCACGAGCGCCGCGGCGAGGCCGCTCGACGTCGCCGCCGCGAGCGCCGCGATTCCGAGCGAGAAGCGCCCGCACGAACGCGGCCCCGAGAGCTCGACGAGCCGTCCCTTCGGGAGCCCTCCGAGAAGCAGGCGGTCGAGCGGCGCGAGCGCCGTCGGCAGCGCGCCCGGCGTTTCGAGCGGGGCGGCGAGCTCCGAGGCGCGACGGAGCCGGGCGCCGAGGCCGGCGAGCAGGACGCCGTCCTTCTTCTTCGCGGAGCCAAGGCTCTCCGCGAGCAACCGCTCGATCGCGAGAGCCTGTGATGCGCCCATGCGGACCTCCGAATCGAAGGAGGGCCACGTTAGGCGTAAATAAGGCGTAAGTCAATGATCCTAAAACAACGATTCGTCGGCCACGTATGACAAGATAACTTTACATTTTGCCAAGCATGCACGACCTATCCATGATCCAGAAAGCGAGGAAACCGATGTCTCATGTCGAATTGGGCATTTGCGGTCCCTCCGGAGTGAGGCCGATGAAGGAGTCGGGACCGGACCTGATCCTGATGGGAATTGGCGCCGCCGTCTTCATCCTCGCGTTCGTGGCCACCGGGCGCGCATTGCGGGTGCCGGGGTCGAGCTACGCGCTTTCGTTCGGTGTCGTTTCGGTGGCCGGGCTCGCGCTGGCGGCGTGGGCCATCCTCCGCATGTGGAGGCGCCAGGACGATGCGGCCCTGATGGAAGCCGGCATGCTCAGCTTCATCTTCTTTCTCGGCCTCCACGAGAAGGCGCCGAAGGGATCGCCTCTCGCGCTCTTCGCCGCGCTGCTGCCGCTCGCTCCCGCTGCTCTCTTCGCCTGGAGCACGATCCGCATCGCGCGCCGCGCCGACGAGTTGCAGCGCCGCATCGCCCAGGAGGCGCTCGCATTCGGGTTCGTCGTTTCGCTGTTCGCCGCCCTGGCCGGCGCCGCGCTCGAAGCCGCTGGTCTACCGAGATTGAACTGGGTCTGGATGGCGGGAGTCCTCGTCCTCACGTGCGGCGTCGGAATGGTTCTCGCGAACCGTCGCTACCGATGAAGAACCGCCTCCGGGTTTTACGTGCCGAGCGCGACTGGTCGCAGGCGGATCTGGCGGAGCGGCTCGGCGTCTCGCGCCAGACCGTCAACGCGATCGAGACCGGCCGCTACGACCCGAGCCTGCCGCTCGCGTTCGGCATCGCCCAGGTCTTCGGGAAGCTGATCGAGGAGGTCTTCGAGCCGGACGTGATGCACCGGGCGGCGCCGTAGTCTCTCCGCACCGCCCCGTAGCCCCTTCGTGCCGGGTGCGCGGTTATAAGATCCCCGCGCTCTCGACTCGACAGACCATGGCGCACGAGGTCTTCGTCAGCTACTCGACGGCCGACAAGCCGGTCGCGGACGCCGTGTGTGCCACGCTCGAGCGCCATGGCGTGCGCTGCTGGATCGCGCCGCGCGACATCCTGCCCGGTCTCGACTGGGGCGCCGCGATCGTGGACGCCATCGGCGCGAGCAAGGTCATGGTGCTCGTCTTCTCGGCCGCGGCGAACAAGTCGCCGCAGATCAAGCGGGAGGTCGAGCGCGCCGTGCACAAGGGCGTCGCGATCATCCCGCTGCGCATCGAGGACGTCCCGCTCGGCAAGACGCTCGAGTACTTCATCAGCTCTTCGCACTGGCTGGACGCGTACACGCCTTCGGTGGAGGCGCACCTCGATCGGCTCGCCGAGACGGTCAAACTCCTGCTCGCCCGCCCGAGCCGCGCGAGCGAGACGGGCGTCGCGGTATCCCGGCCGTCGATCTCCGCTCCCGCGATCCCGCCCGCGGCTCCCGCGGCAAAGCCCTCCGGCGTCTCGACGCGCGCGCTCGGCCTCGTGGCCGTCGCGGCGCTCCTCGTCGGCGGCGGCGCTTTTCTCGCCACGCGCGGCCACTCGCCCAAGATCGAGTCGATCGAGGTTCCACCGACGCCGATCGTTCAGGGCCAGCGCGGAAACTTCGTGCTCCACTTCACCGACAAGAAGGGCGACGCCGCGCTCGTCAAATTCGAGCCGGTGCAGGGCGCGTCCTTCCGCCCGTGGACGATGGAGCTCGAGGGGATGACCGGCCGCACGTCGGGCAGCTACGCCTTCTGGCTCTCCTCGCCGCTCACCGAGCACGTCGTCCTCGACGCCACGCTCGTGGACAACGACGGGAAGAGGAGCGCGCCCTATCGCTTCGCGTTCGACATCCGCCCGGCGCCCGTCGCGCCGAAACCTCCGCCGCGCAACAACAAGAAGTCCTTCGAGATCCAGGCGCCCAACGGCTTCAAATTCAAGGTGAACTGACCGGGGACGCCGCCGGCTGCGCTGCCGAAAGAAAAGAGGAGGCCGCCGTGGACTATCGCCCCGCGCCGAGAGACACCTCGGGCGTCCGGCTCCCGCCGGACGTCGTCGAGCTGACCGAGCTGCTCGCCCGCAACACGCACGAGAACTGGGCGCGGCAGCGCCTCGCCGACGGCTGGCGCTACGGCCCGCGGCGCGACGACGCCAAGAAGGAGCACCCGAGCCTCGTGCCGTACGAGTCGCTCTCGGAGAGCGAGAAGGAATACGACCGGCGCACGGCGATCGAGACCCTGAAGACGATCGTCGTGCTCGGCTACCGGATCGCGAAGGCGGCGCCCGCGCGATGACGGACGACGTCCACGACGAGGGGCGCGACCTGACCGACGAGGGCCCGCTCGGCAAGTACCTCTCCTTCTGCGCACGGGAGCTCGTTCCCGCGTACGAAAAGGCCGACGGCGCCGCGAACGCCAATCAATGGCGCCACCGGCTTTTCACCGGCGGCGCGGGTGTCGTCGGAGCGCTCGGGCTCGCGCTCGCGGCGGTGAACATCGCCTTCCCCGAGGAGGTCCGGCTGGGGCCCCTCTTTCCGCCGGCGACGCCTTACGAGTGGCGGCTCTTCGCGGAGGCGGCGTTTTCGCTCGTCGCGACGGCGCTGGTTGCCGTCGGACTCGTCTTCGAGTTCCACAAGGCCTGGCTGATCGCGCGGTACAAGGCGGAGCGGCTGCGGCTTCTCAAGTTCCAGAAGCTCGTCGAGCCGGACTTCTGGTGCGCGGGTGGCCCGACGCCGAAGAGCGAGACGGACTTGGTCACGGCGCGCGACGCGATCATGGCGCTCGGCGAGAACGACCTTCCCGCCCTCGCACACGCGGAGGACGCCATCCCGCCGCGCCCGGCCGCCGCATCCTGCGAAGCCCTCGACCGCGCCCGGCGGCTCGTGATCGTCGCGTACTACCGGCGCAAGCGGCTCGACGTCCAGATCGACTACTTCGCGCGCGCCGCCGAGCGGATCGAGAAGCGCTGGATCCGTCGGCCCGGCTGGCTCCCGCTCGTGTTCTTCACGAGCGTCGCGTTCGCCGTCTTCCACGTCGCCGCCGAGCACGCGGGAGAGGATTGGAACCAGGCGAAGAGCATCGCGCTCGCCGTCTCGTTCGGGATCCCGGCCCTGTGGGCCGCCGCGCGGACCTACCGGAGCGCGAACGAGTTCGGAAGGAACGAGAACCGCTCGCTCGCCAAAGGATCGTCGCTCGCGACGATCCGCAAGCGGCTCGATCCCGACGGGCCGCCCGACGACGTCTTCTCCGACCTCGGCCTCTGCGAGTACGTCCTCGCGACGGATCTCGGCGAGTGGCTCCGCCTGATGCGCGAAGCGGAGTGGTACGGCTAGCCGGCTGCTTGCCCCGTTATAGGCTCCGCCGCGGATGGAGAACCTCTTCGTCAAGGGACTGATCGTCGGGTTCTGCCTCGCGGCGCCCGTCGGTCCCATCGCTGTCCTCTGCGTCCAGCGGACGATCTCGCACGGCAAGCTCGCCGGGCTCGTCTCCGGACTCGGCGCCGCGGTCGCCGACGCGCTCTACGGAACGCTCGCGGCCTTCGGAGTCACGGTCATCTCATCTTTCCTCATGGATCACCGCCTGATCTTCCAGCGCGTCGGCGGCGCGGTCCTGCTCGTCCTCGGAGCGAGACTGCTCTTTCTGAAGCCGCCCAAGCGCGAGGAAGTGGACATGGACCGCGGTCTCGCTGCGGACTTCTTCTCGACGCTCGTTCTGACGCTGACCAACCCCATGACATTCATCGCCTTCGTCGCGGTCTTCGCGACGTTCGGCATCGGCGCCGTCCACGGCCACTCGTTCCTGACGGCCGAGCTCGTGGCGGGAGTGCTGATCGGATCGAGCTCCTGGTTCGCGTTCCTCGTCGGGCTGTCGAACTTCTTTCGCGGGCGATTCCGCTACGAGACGCTCGTCACCATCAACCGCGCGACCGGCGTCTTCGTCATCGGCGTCGGCATCCTCTACCTCTTCTTCCTGCGCAAGGAGCCGAAGGTTTCGCCGGAGATGCTGCGCCACCCGATCCAGGCGCTCGAGGGACGGACTCCGGTCCCGACGGCTGCCGCGACGCCCTAACCGGGCCGGCGCGGTTCCGCCCCGAGGAGGGCACGGGCCTTTCGGAGCGCGCGCGAGAGCGAGGCATCGACACCCGCCGCGAGCGCCTCCTCGAAGGTGAACCAGTCGGCGCGACGAACTTCCTCGGCCGCCACGGAGAAGCGCGTCGCCGTCGTCGTGAGCAGGTGGCGCAGGTCGAAGTGGACGTGCGCCGGCCGGTCGGGGCGCGCGGGGATCGGGTGCACGTCCACGTCGAGCACGCGGCCGCCGACCGGCGCGGCGAGGTCCTCGACGCCCGTCTCCTCGCGCGCCTCGCGGCGGGCGGCCTCGAAGACCGATGCGTCGTCCGGCTCGACGTGGCCGCCGGGCTGCAGCCAGCGCTCGAGCCGCCGGTGGTACACGAGGAGGAAGGCGCCGCCGTCCGGCCGCGCCACGACCGCGCTCGCCGTGACGTGATCGCGCACGGCGCGCGTGAAGGGGTCCGGCGCGTCCCGCACGAGCGCGCGGATCCGCGCGAGCGACTCCTCTTCCGAGGCGTCCTCGGCGCGATACGCCGACAGCGAGCGCTCGAGATCTTCCCGCGCGATCACTTCAGCACCTGAAAGAGGTTGCTGTAGTCGTCCGTCCAGAGGCGCACGCGGGGCGATTCGGGCAGATCCGCGGACGCCTCGTCGATCTCCGGCGGCTCGAGCGGCGCCGACTCGCGCGCGAGCAGCACCCACGTCGCGCCCCAGCAACCCTCGCCGTCGTCGTTCGTGTCGACGAGCGACGCCTCGAGCGAGAGGGCGTCGGCCGCCGCCTTCGCCACCGGAAGCAGATCGAGCTGCCGGTTCGAGAGGTGCAGTGCGAGCACGCCGTCGGGGCGCAGGCGCGCCACGTACAGCGCGATCGCCTCGCGCGTCAGCAGGTGCACCGGAATCGCGTCGCTCGTGAACGCGTCCACCGCGAGCACGTCGAGCGGCGGCGCCCCCGACGCCAGCTCGCGCTCGAGCGAGAGGCGCGCGTCGCCCGCCGCGATCTCGATCCCGGCGCGGCTGTCCGCGAGGTACGTGAAGCGCGGCGCCGGGCCGCTCGAGAGACGCACGACGTCGGGATTGATGTCGTAGAAGCGGAACACGTCGCCGGGCCGCCCGTACGCCGCGAGCGTTCCCGTCCCGAGGCCCACGACGCCGACGCGGAGCGGCCGTTCCTGCGCGCGTCCCGGGTGATGGTCGAGGAGCAATCCGATGCCGCTCGCCCGCCCGTAATAGGTCGTCGGCTCGCGCCGTTTCCCGGACGATTGGTACTGGGAGCCGTGCACGATACGGCCGTTGCGGAGAGACAGGCGCGAGAGCAGAGGATCCGGCGAATCGAGCGCCTCGATCGTCAACACCCCGTAGAAGTTGCGCGACAGCGCGATCGCCCCGCGCAGATACGCGCGGACGTCGGCCACGAGCGCATAACCCAGGAAGCCCGCCGCCCCGGCCAGACACGCCGCGACGAAATACGGGCGCGCGCGCATCCGGAGGAAGCGCGGCGCGACGAAGGCGGCGAGCGCCGCGGCCGCGAGCGCCGCGACGGCGCCCGGACCGGAGGCGACGGCGCGTTTCGCGCGCGCGGCGAGCGACGCGAGCAGATCCGGATCCCGGATCTGCCACGCGAGGACCGCGACCGCGAGGAGCGTGAGGAGCGCCGGCCAGACGCGCCCGCGATGAAGCCACGAGTCCGTGTCGCGCACGAGCGCGAAGAGCGCCGCGACCGCCGAGAGCCAGAGCAGCAGGTGGAATTCCCAGAAGGCCGGGAAGAGGAGCGGCGCGACGACCGCGACGAAGACGGCGCCGAGAGCGCCGCCCGCCGCGACCATCAGGTAGAACGCCGTCGCCTGCCGCGGCGCGGGCCGGCTGCGTGCGAGCTCGCCGTGGCAGACCATGCAGACGGCGAAGACCGCGAGCGCGTCCGCGAGGACCTGCTGACGGATCGGCACGCCGTATCCGCGGTAGAGGATCCACGCCGCGTAGCCGAGCGCGCCGACGAGCAGCGGGCCGAAGACGGCGCGCGGCGCGAGCCGGTCGCTCTGGAAGCAGAGGACGAAGGAGAGCAGGTACAAGCCGAGCGGCAGGACCCAGAGGAACGGAATCGCGGCGACCTCCTGGCACATCTGGTTCGTCGCGGCGAGGAGCAGCGCGGACGGGCACGCCGCGAGCGCCAGCCAGAAGATCCGCCGCGCGGGCCGGATGGCGGGATCCGGAGCTTCGCCCTCCGGAGAAGTCGCGACGGAGGCGGCCGCCGGGACGGAGCGGAGAGCGCAGACCACGAGCAGAAGGGCGCAGGCCGCGTAGAGCGCCGACCAGATCCACGCCTGGCGCGCGAGCCCGAGCGCCGGCTCGATCACGAACGGGTACGCGAGGAGCGCCGCGAGCGACGCGAGATTCGACAGCGCGAAGAGGCGGAAGACGCGCGCCTGCGGACGCCGCCGCGCGATCCACGACTGGAGGAGCGGTCCCGTGGACGACAGGACGAAGAACGGCAGCCCGACGCCGGCCGCGAGCGCCGCGAGCACACGGAGGACGGGCGTCCCGGAATCGGCCGGACGCAGGGCGAGCGGCGGCAGGACCGGCGGGCGTCCGCCGATCGCCGCGGCGACGAGGAGGAGGACCGACAGCCCGACGAGCGTTGCGTGCGTGGCGCGCGCGGCGCGGGGCGAGAGGCGCGAAAGGACGTGCGCGTAGAGATAACCGCCGAGGAGCGCCGCCTGGAAGAAGAGGAGGCAGGTCGTCCACACCGACGAGGCCCCGCCGAACCACGGCAGGATGGCCTTGGCGATCAGCGGCTCGACCTCGAAGAGCAGGAACGCCGAGAGGAAGATCGTGACGGCTTCCGCGGCCATGCGGCCGCGATTATCCGCCGCGGGGCGCCATGCGGCCGTTGCTATAGTCCGCGCCCATGAAAATGCACCGCCGCATCGCGCTCGGCCTCGCGTCGATCACTCTCGCCGCCGCTCTCGGGACGGCCGCCGAGCCGCCCGGCAAGAAAGCCGCGGCGCCGGCCGCGCCTGCAGAAGACAAGAAGCCGCCGCTCCTTTCGTCCGACACCTGGAAGGGCCTCGAGCTGCGGTCGATCGGGCCGGCCGTCACGTCGGGGCGCGTCAACGACATCGCGGTCGTTCCGGGCAATCCCGCGACGTACTACGTCGCCGCCGCCTCGGGAGGCGTCTGGAAGACCGTGAACTCCGGAGTCACCTGGACGCCGATCTTCGACGGCGAGGGCTCGTACTCGATCGGCTGCCTGGCGCTCGATCCGAACGATCCCGCGGTCATCTGGGTCGGCACCGGCGAATACAACAGCCAGCGGAGCGTCTCGTACGGCGACGGCATCTACAAGTCCGAGGACGGCGGCAAGACGTGGCAGAACATGGGGCTCAAGAGCTCCGAGCACATCGGCCGCATCCGCATCGACCCGCGCGACTCGCGCGTCGTGTACGTCGCGGCGCAGGGCCCGCTGTGGTCGGCGGGCGGCGACCGCGGCCTCTACAAGACGACCGACGGCGGCAAGACGTGGAAGGCGGTCCTCACGATCTCGGAGAACACCGGCGTCGCCGACGTCGCGATGGATCCGCGCAATCCCGACGTCCTCCTCGCGGCGGCGCATCAGCGGCGGCGGCACGTCTGGACGCAGATCGACGGCGGTCCCGAGTCGGCGCTCTACCGCTCGACCGACGCCGGCGCGACCTGGAAGAAGATCGACGCGGGACTTCCGAAGGAGGAGCTCGGGCGCATCGGCCTGGCCATCGCGCCGTCGGCTCCCGACACCGTGTACGCGATCGTCGAGGCGGCGAACAAGGCCGGCGGCGTCTTTCGCTCGACGGACCGCGGCGTCTCCTGGGAGAAGCGCGGCGACCACGTCACGAGCGGCCTCTACTACACGCGCCTGGCCGTCGATCCGAAGAACAGCGAGCGCGTCTACTCGGTGGACGTCTTCCTCCAGGTCTCCGACGACGGCGGCAAGACGTTCCACAAGCTCGGCGAGAGCTCCAAGCACGTGGACAACCACGTCATCTGGATCGATCCGGACGACACGCGCCATTACCGCGTCGGGTGCGACGGCGGCGTGTACGAGAGCTTCGACCGCGGCGCCTCGTGGGAGTTCAAGGCGAACCTGCCGCTCGCGCAGTTCTACCGCGTCGTCGCGGACGAGGCCGCGCCCTTCTACAACGTCTACGGCGGCACGCAGGACAACGACAGCCTGGGCGGCCCGTCGCGGACCGGCAACGTGCACGGCATCGCCAACTCCGACTGGTTCGTCACCGTCTCCGGCGACGGCTTCCAGCCGCGCGTCGATCCCAAGGACCCGAACGTCGTGTACTCGGAAGCGCAGTACGGCGGGCTCCAGCGCCTCGACCGCAAGAGCGGCGACCTCCTCGCCATCCAGCCGCAGCCCGGCAAGGGCGAGGAGCCGCTGCGCTGGAACTGGGACTCGCCGATCCTCATCTCGCCGCACGCGCACACGCGGCTCTACTTCGCTGCGCAGCGCGTCTTCCGCAGCGACGACCGCGGCCAGAGCTGGAAGCCGATCAGCCCGGACCTGACGCGGCGGATCGATCGCAACAAGCTGCCCGTCATGGGGAAGGTCTGGAACGCGGACGCCGTCGCAAAGAACGCCTCGACGTCGTTCTACGGGAACATCGTGTCGCTCTCCGAGTCGCCGAGGCAGGAAGGGCTCCTCTACGTCGGCACGGACGACGGCCTGGTGCAGGTCACGGAGGACGGCGGCGCGACGTGGCGGCGCGTCGAGAGCTTTCCCGGCGTGCCGCGCCAACACCTACGTGGCGCGCCTCGAGCCCTCGCCGCGCGACGCCTCGACCGTCTACGCGGCCTTCGACAACCACCAGATGGGCGACTTCAAGCCGTACCTCCTGAAGAGCGCCGACCGCGGGCGCACCTGGACCTCGATCGCCGGCGATCTGCCGGCGCGCGGGACGGTGTACGTCGCCGTGGAAGACCCGGGCGATCCGGGCCTCCTCTTCGCCGGGACGGAATTCGGGCTCTTCTTCAGCAAGGACGGCGGCGCGCACTGGGTGCCGCTCAAGGGCGGCCTGCCGACGATCGCCGTGCGCGACCTCGCGATCCAGACGCGCGAGAACGATCTCGTCGTCGCCACGTTCGGGCGCGGCATCTACATCCTCGACGACGACACGGCGCTGCGCGCGGCCAGCCCGGCGGCGCTCGACCAGGACGCGGCGATCTTCCCGGTGCGCAACGCGTGGGCCTACCACCCGACGAGCCCGCTCGGATTCCCCGGCAAGGGCTTCCTCGGCGATGCGTACTACGCCGCCCCGAACCCGCCGTTCGGCGCCGTCGTGACGTACTACCTGAAGTCGGATCTCAAGACGAAGAAGAAGATGCGCCAGGAGGCCGAGAAGAAGGCGGCCAAGGACGGCGCCGCGTCGCCCTATCCGACGGCGGAGGAGCTGCGGGCCGAGGCGGCCGAAGAAGATCCGGTCCTGCTCTTCACGATCGCCGACTCCGACGGCAACGTCGTGCGCCGCCTGACCGCGCCCGGCACGGCCGGCGTCCACCGCATCGCGTGGGACCTGCGCTTCCCGCCGTCCAACCCGAGCGACACGCCGAAGCCCGATCCGACGATTCCGTGGCAGCAGCCGCCGACCGGACCGATGACGGTGCCCGGAAAGTACAGCGTCTCGCTCGCGAAGCGCGTGGACGGCGTCGTGACGCCGCTCGCCGGGCCGGTCGCGTTCGAGGTGGCCGCGCTCGGAACGGGCTCGCTGCCGCCTGCCGACCGCGCCGAGCTCCTCGCGTTCCAGCGCAAGACCGCGCGGCTCCAGCGCGCCGCGTTCGGCGCGGTCTCGGCCGCGAAGGAAGACCAGAAACGCCTCGCGGACATGAAGCAGGCGCTCCACGACACGCCGGCGGCCGACCCGGCGCTCGAAAAGGACGCGCGCTCGCTCGAGGCGCGCCTGCGCGACGTTCTGCTCGCGCTCGAAGGCGACAAGGTGATGGCCGCTCGCCAGGAGCCGACGGCGCCCGGCATCACCGACAGGATCGACGCGATCATCGGGACGCAGTGGAGCTCGGTGTCGGCGCCGACGCAGACGAGCCGCGACGGTTACACCATCGCCGCCGAGGAGTTCGCGCCCGTGCTCGAGAAGCTGCGCCAGGCGGACAAGGACCTCGCGAGCCTGGAATCCCGCATGGAGGCGGCCGGCGCGCCCTGGACGCCGGGCCGCGTGCCGACGTGGAGGCCGGAATGACCGGCGCCTCCGACCGCGACACCGCGACGATCGAGGGGCTCCTCGACGCGCTGTACGAATCCATCTCCGGACCGGCCGGCCCGCGCGACTGGGAGCGCGACCGCAATCTCTTCGCGCCGGGCGCAGTCCTCATGCCGACGGGACCGATCCCGACGGCGAAGCCGGGCGACGCGCCCGCCGTCGCGCGCGTTCCGCTCACCTTCGATCAGTGGCTCGAGTCGCGTCGCGCCTTCTTCGACGCCGGCGACTTCTACGAGTGGGAGATCGCGCGGCGCATCTTCCGCTTCGGAAACGTCGCGCACGTGCTCTCGGCGTACGCCGCGGGACGCCGCCTCCACGATCCCGAGATCCTCTTCCGCGGCATCAACAGTTTGCAGCTCGCCCACGACGGGAAGCGCTGGGCGATCGTTTCGATCGCCTGGGACAACGCGCGGCCCGACAATCCCCTGCCCGACTGGATCCCGACCTAAGGCGGAGGGGTCGCCGCCGCCGGGACAGGCCGGCCCGGAGAACGGAGGTCGCTACCCCGCTCGCCGTGCGCGCTCGCGGCCCGCCGCGGCAGCCACGAGAACCGCCGCTCCCGCGAGGAAGAGGAGGCTCACGGCGAGACGCGGGCTTTGCGAGAGGGTCCCGGTGAAGTCCGCGCCGGGCGCGTTCGACGCCGCCATGTACCAGACCGGCAGATAGAGCCCGGAAAAGAGCTTGCCTCCCGAGCTCAGGAAGCCCAGACCGGTTGCGATTCCCGCGACGGCGAGGAGACCCGCCAGCGCGCCGAGCCCTCGCGCGGGCGAAGCGGCGGCGCTGCGGATCACGAGCGGCGCGCCGAGAATCGCGACGAAGAGCGCGAGCGCCGCGGTCTTCCAGAGGACGGCCGAGGTCGGGACGCCCGGCTGCGAGAAGACGAGCGCGCGCGTGCCGGAGAGATCCTCGCGGGCCGCGACCTCGGCGACCGCGGGCACGAGGAGGAGCAGGAACGCCGCCGCCGCTCCTTTTCCCGGAATGAAGCCCGCGAGAATCGCCGCCGCGAGAAGCGGCCACCGGAGCAGCCCCGCGCTCTCCCAGATGAGACGCGTCTCGGCGAGCACGGCCGCCAGCGCGGACGGACGCACGGCGGCGGGTACCAGCGCGATCGGCGCCGCTGCCGCGAGCGAGTCCCCGGGCGCCGGGCTCTCGGCGGCCTGGCCGCGGTTGCGGGATTTCGTCCCCCGGAGCGCGCGCCGTCCGCGGCGGGCCGGATCGAACCGGTCGAAGAGGAGCAATGCCGCTCCGAGCGGAACGAACGCCACGAGCAGGTTCGCCGCGCGCAGCGCCACGAGCCCGGGCGTCACGCGGATCCCCGCCCACGGCACTCGCTCGAACGGCTCGTCGCGGATCTCGAGCCCCGTCGAGAACCCGGTGGCGCCGGGCACCGTCTGGCGCGCGAGGTAGGCCTGCGTCGCGGCGCCCACCGGATCGATCGCCGGCGAGCGCCGCAGCTTGCCCTGCCCCTCGGCGGCGCCCGCGAGTCCCATCGGCACGCCGACGAGGAGAAGCGAGAAGACGAAGAACCACGCGACGTAGCCCCACCGGCCGGAGAGCCCCGGCGTCACGTCGAAGAGGAGCGCGAACGCCGCGGTGATCGCGACGGCCGGCAGGCTCAGCAGGAGGAACGGCACGAAGAACGCGAAAGGATCGAACGGCCCCTTCCCGAAGCGCAGCCACGCGGTGAGTCCCGCCGTCAGCGCGAGTGCGGTGATGACCGAGAGGTAGGCCGCGCTCGCCGCGAACTTGCCCAGGAGATACCGACCGTTCGACAGCGGCGTCGCGGCGAGGATCGCGCCGACCCCGCGCTCGCGGTCGCGGCGCACGGAGCCCGCGACGAGATAGAAGCCGCCGAGCGCGACGAGGATCGCGATGAGCGCCGACGCCGCGAAGCCGATGTAAGCCGTGTCGTAGATCGGCGCCTGGACGCGGCCGTCGGGAAGGCGCCACGACAGCGAGCTCGCGCGGCCGGCGGGGTCGGGGATCCAGAGGATCGCGGCCGCGAACGCGGCCAGCAGCGCGACGAGCGTCCCGACCGAACGCATCCGCATGCGGACTTCCGTCCCGACCTGCGCGGCGAGGGCGCCCGAGGACGCGCTCACGCCGCGGGCCGCCGAGCGTCCGCCTCGAGGTTCGTCAGGAGGTAGGCGTCCTCGAGGTTCGGCTCGACCTCGCGAGCGCCCGGGAGCGACGCGCCGCGCCCGACGAAGCGCACGTGCACGCCGTCGGCCCGCCGGATGAGGTTCGAGACGTGCACGCTCCGCTGCGCCTCGGGCAGCTTCTCCGACGTCACGACGGCCGAGAAGACGCGCCCGACCGCGTCGCGCAGGAGGTCCTCCGGGGTGGCGTGCCGCACGAGACGGCCCTTCCGGATCACGGCGATCGAGGACGCCACCGCCTCGACGTCCGACACGATGTGCGTCGAGAGGATCACGACGCGGCCCTGCGCGATCTCCGAGAGGAGATTGCGGAAGCGGACGCGCTCCTCCGGATCGAGACCCACGGTCGGCTCATCCACGATGACGAGCTTCGGATCGCCGAGGAGCGCCTGGGCGATTCCGACGCGCTGCCGCATTCCGCCGGAGAATCCCGCGAGCCTCCGGTCCGCGGCGCCGTGGAGGTTCGTCAGCTCGAGCAGCTGCTGCACGCGGCGCGAGAGATCGGCGCCCGAGAGGCCCTTGAGTCGGCCGAGGTAGGCGAGGAACTCGCGCGCGGTCAGCTTCTCGTAGACGCCGAAGTCCTGCGGCAGGTAGCCGAGGACGCGGCGCACGGCGAGCGGGTCGGCCACGCCGTCGCGCCCTTCCCAGAGAAACGTGCCCGACGTCGGGCGCGTCACCGTCGCGAGCAGCGACATCAGCGTGGTCTTCCCCGCTCCGTTTCCGCCGAGCAGCCCCAGCACGCCCTCGCCGACCGCGAGCGAGAACTCCTCGAGCCCGACCGTCCCGTCGGGATAGCGCTTGCCGATCGAGCGGATTTCCAGCATCAGACCTCCTCGACTAGAAACGCAAGCCGCGCAGACCGGTTCCGAAGACTAGCGCGGCTCTCCTTCCCAGGGAGATGCCACGCGGCTACATCGGGCAGGGACAAGCCCTGCCCCTACGGGCACGTGATTGAAGATTCCGTCGAGCAGATCCATGCGCTCGCGGCGCGCGAAGTCTCCCGAGCGGAAGCGAGGGAGGAGGCGCGCGCCGCGGGAGCCGGAGCGAAGCGAGGCGATCAGGCGCGCGGTCGAGGCCTTTGGCCGAGCCGAGCGCCGGCAGCGGCGCCGATCCGGGAGCAGAGCAACCGCTTCGCTCGAGGCGGCAGCCAGATCCCCGAGCAAGCTCCGGCGACGGCTTAATCCGCGTCCGTCGACGTCTCGGCGACCTCGTTTCGCACGGCGCGCACGAGGACCTCGACGGCCGTTTCCTCGAGCCCCGTCGGCCCGAAGCCCCGCCGCGCGAACTCGGTCCAGGCGCCGTCGGCCTCCACCTCGAGCGCGAGAATGCGGGCCTTCTCCTTCCAGGAGACGCGGACGGACATGTCCTGCGAGGAGAAGACGGCGTAGCGGTCGCCCGGCGCCTCGCGCGGACGATCCTCTTTCGCGAGCGAGTAGCCTCGCTGCTTGAGGGCGGACCCGATGCGGTCGAAAGCGGCGTCTACGCTCAACATGTCGGAGCCTCGCTTCGGTTTACGGTTGCTGCGTATTCTATGGCGGTGGCCGCCGCCGCAAGGGCCCCGAAACTAGACGGTCCGGGCCCGGTCTCCGGCCGAGAGGAACATGATCCGCCCCTCCTCCTCCCGCTCTCCGCGCGCCGTGTCGAGGGCCTTGGGCCCCCGGTCGCGCCACCAGGCGCGGCTCTCCTCGAGCTTCCACGGCGGCGCGCCGCAATCCGAGAGGAGCGCGTCGAGCTCCTCGGCCGAAACCGGTCGCACTTCGCGGTCGAAGGCCAGGCAGCGAAAGAGGATCTCCTCGAGGCGCGGCGGCACCGGGTGCCGTGCGGCGGTCGCGAACGGAGGCGGCGGGCCGCGCCGCTCCATGCGGAAGACCTCGATCGCCGTCCGCCCCGGAAACGGAGAGCCCCCCGTCAGGAGGAAGTACCCGACCGCGCCGAGCGCGAAGATGTCGGCGCGCGCGTCCACCTTGGACGAGTCGCTCATCCCCTCCGGCGCCATGTAGAGCGGCGTCCCGAGCAGCGAGCCGTCGTGGGAGAGAGACGCGTCGTCCGGGGCGGGAGCTCCGGCCCCGGCGCCGTCGCCTCCCGCCGAGTGCTCGACCGCGCCGATGTCTTTGACGAGACCGAAATCGAGGATCTTCAGGAAGTCGGGGATGCCGCCGTACACGCAGATCATGAGGTTGGCGGGCTTGATGTCGCGGTGAATGAGGCCCGCGGCGTGGGCCTCGGCGAGCGCGCCGCAGGCCTGGCGCAGCAGATGGACGACGCGTGCCGGCGGCAGCGGCCCGTCGAAGTTGACGAGCTGGAGCAGGTTGATGCCGCGCAGCAGCTCCATCGCGTAATAGAAGATCCCGTCCGCCGTGCGTCCGTAGTCGTAGATCGCGATCGTGCTCGGGTGCGTCAGTCCCGCCGTCAGCTGCACCTCGCGCTCGAAGCGCGCCAGCGCGCGCTCCCCTTCCGTCCCTGGTGCGAGCAGCTTCACGGCCGTTGGCCGGCGCAGGAGCGCGTGGCGCGCTTCCCAGACGACGCCCATGGCGCCGTGCCCGAGGCGCGCGACGAGGCGGTAGGGCCCGACCTTCTCCGCCTGGCGGCGCAGGCGCGAGATCGTGCGCAGCGAAGTCAGCGTCACGAAGCCGAGGAGCGCCGTGAGCGCGCCGGCGACTACCACGCCGATGGGACCGCGGCTCGCCGGCAGGAATCCCTTCGGGAGCGCAAAGATGTCGAGCGTCCAGCGCCGGTCCGCGACGGGAACCGGGAACCCGGCCTCGAAGTCCGACCGGCGCGTCACGCCTTTCGCGCCGCGCGGGCGCTCGACGAGGATCGCCGAATTCTGCACGTCGCCGTCCCTCAGGACGAAGGCGATGCCCGTCGCGTCCACCGCGGCGGCGGCGGCGTCCACGAGCGGAGCGACTCGAATGACCGCCATGGCGAAGCCCGAGAGAGAGGCCCTGCGCGCGGTCTCGGAGCCGGGGTCGCCGTCGTCGTAGACCGGCCCGTAGAGCGCGATGGACGGCGACGGGTCGGGCCGGCCTTGATCCTCGATGAGGACGAACGGCTGCGAGGCGACCATCATGCCCGAGTCGCGCGCCTTCTCGGCGTAGCTCCACCGAACCTGGTCGGACGCGATGTCGAGGCCGAGCGCGAGGACGTTGGGCGGCTCCATGTACTGGATCGGGACGTAGAACTCCCGCCGCGCGGCCGCGACGGGCTTGCCGTCCGGCCCGGTCTCCCAGATGCGGAACGTCGAGAGCCCGGCGGCGCGCGCCTCGGCCTCCTGGAACATCCGCTCGCGGTCGCGGACGAACGGCAGCCACTCGAGCGCGTAGACGAGACGGTGGCGCGAGAGCATCGGGTCCGTCAGCATGTGGAACTGACGGCGTGTCACGCGGCCCGATGCCTCGAAGAAGCTCGAAAGCGTCGCGAGGTCCTCCAGGGGGTTCGAGAGCCGCTCGATCACCGCGGCGTGGAGCCGCTGCGCCCGCTGGGCGAACTCGAGGCTCGCGGCCGCGTGGGCGCGCGCCAGCAGGAACGCGCCGAGGCCGGCCGAGAGCAGGACGAGGATGCTCGCGAGGAGGATGTCCGACGGCCGGATCGAGGCGCGCCAGGAGGCGAAAGCCGAGCGCACGCGGCGAACCGCGAATCGCCCCGTCGGGGCGCTCGACCAGCTGCCGGTCCTCCCGTCGCTCGTCACGGCGGGGATTATCTTGCGGAGCGGTCCCGAACATTTCCGGCCCGGGAAGCGTACAGACTAGTGTCGGACGGATAGGCCGGGCCGAAATGACCAAAATTGGGCCGAAAACGGGCTCGCCGGGGGCTTTCCGGAGATTTGTGGGGTTTTTCATGCGAAAGAAGCGCTGGGTCTGGATCGTTGCCATCGCCGTCGTGGCCGGCGGGGCCCTGGCCGCCACGCGCGGCAAGGACAAGACCGATCCGAAGGCCGATTCCAGCCCCTTCCGGCTCGGCAAGGTCCAGGCCGAGGACCTTCAGGTCTCGGTCCGCGAAGTGGGCGTCGTCGACCCGGTGACCAAGGTGGACGTCAAGTCGGCGGTCTCCGGACAGGTCACCTCTCTGAGCGTGCGCGAGGGCGCCGTCGTCGCCGCGGGCGCGATGCTCGCCGAGATCGAGCCCGACGTGAATCAGGCGCAGTCGCTCTCCGACGTCCAGGCGAGCGTCAAGGACATGGAGCTGAAGCTTCAGGACGCCGAGCGCGACTTCACGATGCAGAAGGCACTCTTCGAGCAGGGACTGGTCGGCCACGACGCCTTCCGTTCCTCGCAGATCAAGCGCGACCAGGCCGCGGAGAGCCTTCGGGCGGCTCAGATGCGGTACCAGATCGTCGAAGACCGCGGCATCCCGATCTCCGGCAACGCCGCATCGCAGAAGGCTCGCGTCACCTCGCCGATGGCCGGCGTCGTGATCAAGCGCGGCGTGGAGCTCGGGGACATGGTCACCTCCGGCGTCTCCTCCTTCAACGCCGGGACCGTGCTCTTCACGGTCGCGGACCTCAAGTCGCTCATCATCCGGGTCAACCTGAACGAGGTGGACATCGCCAAGGTGCAGGTCGGACAGCCGGTGCGCATCACGCTCGACGCGTATCCTCAGAAGGTCTTCACCGGCAAGGTCAGCTTCGTCGCGCCGGCGGCGGAGCTCGTCGAGAAGATCAAGGTCTTCAGGATCGAGGTGAAGCTCGACGAGCTCTCCGACACGTTCCGCACGGGGATGAGCGCCAACGTCGAGATCCTCGGCGACAAGCGCGCCAAAGCGATCTCGATTCCTCTCGAGGCGCTCCAGAAGCGCGACGGCAAGACCGTCGCCTACCGCCTCAAGCCGAGCCTCAAGCCGCAGCAGATCGCCACGGCCAAGGACGGCCTGACGGGCCGCAACAAGTTCATCTGGCTCTCCGAGCACTGGAAGGACTACTTCGACGTCGTCCCGGTCTCCGCGGGAATCGCGACGCTCGAGCGCGTCGAGATCCTCTCGGGCTTGAAGCCCGGCCAGCAGGTCGCGCTCGAAGATCCGTCGCGCAAGAAGGTCGAGAAGGACGACGATACCGATTGAGAACAGCCGTCAGCGGATCGCTGACAGCTACGAACCATGAACATCATCGAAACATCGGACCTCACCAAGACCTTCGGCACCAACGGCGTCGCCGTCCACGCGCTGCGCGGCATCGATCTCGCGATCGCGCGCGGCGAGTTCGTGGCGCTCATCGGGCCGTCGGGCTCGGGCAAGTCGACCCTGATGGCGATCCTCGGCTGCCTCGACTCGCCGACCACGGGCACGTATCGGCTGGACGGCGAGTCCGTCGAGCACCTGACGGGTGCGGAGCTCGCGCGGATTCGCAACGAGAAGATCGGATTCGTCTTCCAGCAGTACAACCTGCTGCCCAAGGCCTCGGTGCGGCGCAACGTGGAGCTGCCGATGCTCTACGCGGGCGTCGGCAAGAAGGAGCGCCGCGCGCGGGCGCTGGAGCTGCTCGAGAAGGTCGACATCGCCGAGAAGGCGAACGTTCTTCCCGCGGCGCTCTCGGGCGGCCAGCGCCAGCGCGTCGCGATCGCGCGCGCCCTCGCGAACCGGCCATCGGTCCTGCTCGCCGACGAGCCGACCGGCGCGCTCGACTCCCACACCGGGCACGAGATCCTCGAGCTCTTCCAGGAGCTCCACCGCCAGGGCAACACGGTCCTCATCGTCACGCACGACCTTTCGATCGCGGCCCTCGCCCAGCGACAGGTCGAGCTGCACGACGGGCTCATCCGCCGCGCGGAAGCGGCCTGAGGGAGCGGTCGCCGTGCGCACCGGCGCCTTCGCCGAGAGGGTCCGAAACGCCTGGGTCGAGATCCGGGAGAACCTCGGGCGCGCCGTCCTGCAGTCGCTCGGCGTCGTGCTCGGCGTCGCGTCGGTCCTCGGCGGCTTCTCGATCTCCGACAGCCAGCGGCGCCGAGCCGACGAGCTCTTCATTCGCCTCGGCGGCCTCGACAAGCTGAACGTCCAGCCCTCCGCCGTCGTGCGCGACGGCAGCCCGACCGCGCTGCAGATGGCGAACCTCGGCCTGCGGCGCGACGACGCGAGCGAGGGACAGGACCTGGACGACAAGACGGTCGGCGGCGTCTCGGAGCAGAAGTTCGCGCAGGCGCGGGTCCGCTCGGCGTGGGCCGACCAGGAGCGCGACATCCGCGGCATCGGCGGCGACTTCCTCGCGCTCGACGGCTACGAGATCGACGAGGGGCGCGCCTTCTCGGCGCGGGATCTCGACACCGCCGCGCCCGTGGCTTTGCTCGGGAGCGAGGCCGCGAGCACGTTCTTCCCCGCCGGCAACGCCGTCGGCCAGGTGATCCGCGTGGGCGAGACGCCGGTGACGGTCGTCGGCGTCTTCCGGGAGCGCGTCTTCCGCTTCCGCAAGAGCGGCCGCAACATCTTCCGGCGCCGCAACCGCATCGTGGCGCTGCCGGCCACGCTCGTCGCCCAGCGCTTCGATGGCGACGCCTACCACCGGCTCGACCGCGTGACGTTCCGGATCCGGAATCTCGACGCGATGGCCGTCTTCTCGAAGCAGCTCTCGGGCATGCTCAAGGCGAACCACAGACAGCAGGACGATTTCCGGCTCGACGACGTCGCCGCGCGCATCAAGAAGGAGCGCAGCCAGGGCGACGTCTACGATCTGATCTTCCTGCTCTCGGGAGCGCTGTCGCTGCTCGGCGGCGGCATCGTCAACGTGAACATCCAGATGGCGACGCTGAAAGAGCGCGTGCGCGAGGTCGGGGTCAAGATGGCGATCGGCGCGCCCGGCCGCGAGATCTTCCGGGAGTTCATGACGGAGGCGATGCTCCTGACCGGCCTCGGAAGTCTCGCCGGGCTCGTGATCGGCGTCGGGTTCTCCAAGATCATCACGACGGCGCTCGGCGTCCCGCTCTTCATGGATCCGAAGAGTTTCGTCTGGGCATGCGTGCTCGCGGCGGTGTTCGGTTTCCTGTTCGCGCTCTACCCGGCCTTCAAGGCGAGCCGCCTGTCGCCGATGGAGGCGCTGCACTATGAGTAGCGAGAGCGCCGTTCTTCCCCTCGTCGCGGCGACGCCCGCCCGGCCCCGCCGCCTGTCCCTGCGCAGCCACCTGGCGCTCTACCTCGAGGTCGTGCGCGGCGGCTTCATCGAGCTGTGGGCGCACAAGCTGCGCTCGATCCTCACGCTGACGCTGCTCGCGCTCGGCGTCTTCGCGCTCGTCGTCATGACCTCCGTCCTCGACGGCGTCATGGACAAGATCTCGACCGGTTTCGCCGGAATGAGCTGGGACGGCACCGTCCGCCTCGCCCCCAAGAGCCCGACGACGACGGAAGAGCAGAAGCGATTCGCGATGAGCCCGGGATTGCGCTACGAGGATCTCCCGCGTCTGACCGCACCGCACCCGAAGGTCCTCGCGTTCATCCCCCGGGCCCAGAAGCAGACGGCCGTCCGCATCGCCGGCGGCACGGAGCGCACGTTCGTCGTCGGCGTGGGCAGCGATTATTCGTTCTGGATGAACCGCCCGATCGGCCTCGGACGCGGGCTGACGGAGGACGACGGCCGGCGCCGCCTGCTGGTCGCCGTCGTCGGCGCGACGCTCGCCTCCAAGCTCTTCGGCGGCACCGACCCGGTCGGCCGCGACATCGTCGTCGAGGGCTCGCCGTTCCGCATCGTCGGCGTGCAGGCGCCGGGCCAGCTCTTCTCCGACGAGAACTGGTACGACGCGAACGGCATGCTCATCCCCATCGAGACCTACATGGACCGGATCGAGCCCACGCACCAGATCAACCAGATCTCCGTCAAGCTGCGCGACAAGAAGGATCTCGGGGAGGTCTCCGCGATGATGATCGCGCGGGCGCGGCAGGCGCACCACGGCATCGAGGACGTCGAGACCACCGACCTCGAGGCCGAAGGGGCGCGCTCCTGGCAGAACTTCCTCGACCAGATGCGCGGCTGGACGATCGTTCTGATGAGCCTCGCCGGGACCGTGCTCCTCGTCGGCGGCGTCGGCGTTCTCTCGGTGATGCTGATCTCGTTCTCCGACCGGCGTTACGAGATCGGCCTGCGCAAGGCGATGGGCGCCTCCGACGGCGAGATCCTGACGCAGTTTCTGCTCGAGGCCTGCGTGCTCGCGGCCGTCGGCGCGTCCGTCGGGACGCTCTCCGGCGCCGCGCTCTGCAAGGCGCTGGCGCCGAAGTTTCCCTACGGCCTCGTCGTCAACCCGATGGGGCTCCTCGTGGCGTGGGGCGTCGCGCTCGCGCTCGCGCTGACGTTCGGGATGTATCCGGCGATCCGGGCGTCGCGCCTCTCGCCGATGGAGGCCATGAGATAAGCCGTCGCTCGCGACGTATCGGCTCACGTCCCCGGTGCGAGACGCCGTCCGGCCGCCGTTCGGAATCCCCAGATCGCAATCCCGAGGACGACCGCGATCACGAACGGGCCGGTATAGAAGTACCAGGCCGACGGGTCCGACGTCCGCAGGAAGCCCAGCAGGGCCTGCGCGAGGATCGCCGTGGTCAGCGCGGAGAGAAGGCCGTAGCGGATCGACACGAACACGAGAACGGCCGTAGAGAAGATTCCGACGATCAGGATCGGAAGACCATTCCCCAGAAAATTCGCCGAGAAGAGGAGCGTCACGATCGCCGCGGCGAGCCATTCCACCTTCACCAGGCGGCGCACGAACACGAGAAAGAACACGATCCCGAGCGTCCACACGAGCCGCTCGAGGGGCACGCTTGCGGTCCAGGCGAGCGCGTCGAGGGGGCTCGCGACGAAGAAGGGTCGGCGGGGAGGCGCCGGAGGCGATCCGAGCCAGGCGGGAACGATGCGCAGCAGCGGGCCGCTGATCAGGGCCATCAGGACGGCCGCCGCCGACCCGATCAGCAAGTCGCGGCCGACGAGCGGATCGCGGAAGGCGCCTCCGAGGAATCGCGTCCACGAGATCAGCATGTGCGGCCAGTGCCGGCGGGCGAACGGCTCGAGCGCCATGTACACGAGCCAGACGAAGATGCTCATCAGAAAAGCGTTCGCCAGCGCCGTTGCCGAAGATCACGTCGAATTCGTAGCCTTCCCGCACGTGGTGCGCGCCGAAGGCCCACGCCGCAAGGGAGAGCGCCATGGCGGCCGCCGCCAGCCGCGCCGCGCCGCGCCGGTCGCTCCGGCCGGCGCGAAGGTTTTGACGGGCCAGCCAGACGCCGCCGAAAAAGAGAATGAGGAGCGTCGCCTTCCAGCTGGTGCTCCGCGAGTTGCACTCCGGAGCTGCGCGTATCGAAGATGTCGCGGACCGGACGCGACCAGGGACCCAGCCATTGGAAGGACACCGGGCGGCCCCGGAAAGCGGCCGCCTCGACCCGCATCGTCACGCCCGGGCGCTCGGGATGCGGACCCTCCCACGCGGCGCGCGCGTCCGCGAAGACCGGCGGAGTCCATCGCGATTCGACGGGATGGAAGAGGCTCATGTCGAGCCCCGCCGCGCGAAAGAGCGCGCTCCAGTCGGGAGCGGCGGCGGGTCCCTCGGCCCGCTCGAGCTGCTTCGGCTCGATTTCGAGCGACTTCAGCCGGCCGTCCATGTCGAGACGGAGCGTCGCCGTTTCCGACTGAATCCCGGGAGGCGGATCGAACTCGGTCACACGAGGTCCCGGGAAGGGGCCGGAGATGAAATCCTGGGGGATGAGGACGGTCGGGCTCTCTCTGTAGAAGTAGGCGATCGCGTCGCGCGCGATGCCGCGCTCGCCAACGGTCCGTCGACCGGTCGTGCTCCGTCACCCAATCGACGAAATCGTCGTCCTGGAGAATGTCGGCGGCCCAGTCGGCCGGGCGGCCCGGCAAACCGAAGCCGGCCAGGATCTCGCGCGCCCGTGCCCGCAGCACCTCCGGCGGCTTCTCCGACCCGATCGCCGCGAGAAAGTTCGTCTTGCCGACGAGCGCGACGAGAGCGGCGAGCAGGACGACGACCGCCGCGAGCAGACCGCGCGCGAGCCGCGGCTCGATTTGCTCCGCGCTCCCCGCCGCCGCGACCATCTCCGGCGACGGCGTCTCTCCCGCCGCCAGCGCCGCCTCCAGCGGATCTCCTCCGGGCAGTGCGGCGGCGACTCTGGCGGCCGAAGACGGACGCTGCGCCGGGTCCTTCTCGAGGCACCGCAGTATCGCCCGCTCGACCGCGGGCTCCATCCCCGCGACCAGAACGGACGGGCTCGTCGGCGGGTCCTCCGCGTGCTTGCGGTGGTAGTCGGCGAGACTTCCGGCATCGAACGCCCGTTTCCCGGTGTAGAGCTCGTAGAGAACGAGCCCGAGCGCATAGAGGTCGCTGCGAACCGACGCTCCCCGGCCCGCGAACTGCTCGGGGGCCATGTACGCCGGCGTCCCGCCGATCTCCGACTCGGTACCGACCTCCCCCGCCGCCACGGCCAGACCAAAATCCATGATCCGCGCGCGGCCGCGCCCGTCCACCATCACGTTGGCCGGCTTCAGGTCCCGATGCAGGATCCCCCGCTCGTGAGCCGCGGCGAGGCCGGCACAGATCTGGCGCGAGAGCTCGAGCGCCTTGTCCGGCGGGAGCCGTCCGATGCGGCGGAGGAGCGACGCGAGGTCCTCCCCGTCCACGTACTCCATCGAGAGGAAGTGCCGCCCGTCCACCTCGCCGATGTCGTACACACGACACACATTCGGATGAGCCACCGAACGCGACGTCCGGACTTCGGCGAAGAATCGATCGAGGAGTGTCCGATCCGAAGAGAGGCGGTCGGGCAGGAACTTCAACGCGACCGGCTGGCCGAGCTTCAGGTCGTCGGCGCGATAGACCTCGCCCATTCCTCCGCGCCCGATCAGCCCGATGATTCGATAGCGATCGACGAGAACGGCTCCCGGCGTGAAGCCGCCCGTCTCGATCGAATCCGAGGACGCCAGACGGCCGACGGGAGAAGACGGATGCCGCCGCGCCGCCGCCGCGACCGAGGGTGTCGCGAGGCCCGTCGGCAGCTGAGACGCCGAGGTCGAGAGACTGCCGCAGCGCGGACAAACCGCGAGGTCCCCGATCTCCGCGCCACACTGCGGGCAATGCACGCCGCCGAGATGCTATCGCGCCGGCGCGGCCGGGCCGGACTTACGATTCCTCGGCGCCGCCGAAAAGCGGCTTCCCGCTGAGCGCCGTCTTCGTCGCCCAGTAGGCCAGCGCCAGAACGGCGGCCACGGCGATCATCCCCGCGTAGAAGTCCCAGCTCGACGGATCGCTGCTGTAGATGCAGTACCCGAAGATGCGCCGGCAGGTCTCCAGGGCGATCGCCGCGAGGACTCCGAAGCGGATCGTGACCGCAACCAGAATCCCCATGGAGAGGACCGCGAGCGGCAGCGTCACGGCCTGTCCGGTGCCTCCCAGGAAGACCGCCGCGAAAATGAGGGTGACGACGAGGCCCGCGAGCCAACCGGAGCGCACCGCCGCGCGCACGAGAATCAGGAGGAACACGATTCCGAGAACCCAGAATGCCGACAGCACGCCGGTGGAAATGAGCCACGTGACGACGAGGCCGGGATTGACCGGCGCGTCGTTGGCGAAATCGATGCGGCGCCGGCCCGAGAATCCCGAGCTTCATCGGAAGCAGCACCCGGGCCGGCCCGAGAATCAGCCCGGCCGAGGTGCCAACCGCCGCTCCGAGGAGGACGTCTCGGCCCACGAGCGGATCGCGCCAGCGCCCCGAGATCGCCCGCGTCCAGGAGATCAGCATCTCGGGCCAGCGGCGGCGCGCGAAGGGCTCGAGGGCGAGGTAGAGGATCCAGAATCCGAGTCCCATCGCGGCCGCGTTGCAGAAACCAGCGATGAGGAGCCAGCCCTCGTCGGCCGTCGTCACGTGGTGCCCGCCGAGAAGCCACATGGCGCCCTGCAGCAGGAGAATGGCCGCCCCGAGGCGCACCGCTCCCCGCTTGTCGCCTCGGCCGGCGAGGACGTTTCGCCGCGCGACGAAGGCGCCGCCGAGCAGGCAGAGGAGAAGGACAGCCAGGAAAACGAACTCCCCGGCGCCGGCGCTCGCGGAGGTGACCGACGCGTCCACTTGGTGCGTCCACGGACCGATCCAGAGAAAGGAGACGGGCCGGCCGCCGTAGGACGCGGCCTCGACGCGCATCGTGACTCCGGATCGCTCGGGGTGCGGGCCCTCCCACGCGGCGCGGACAGTCGCGAAGTTGCGCGGCGACCAGCGCGGCTCGACGGGCGCGAATCGATGGATGTCGAGGCCCGCCTGACGAAACAGGCCGCTCCAATCCGTTTCCGCTGGAACGGCGGCTTCGCTCCGGACCTGGGGCGGAACGATCGCCAGCCGGAGCAACCTCCCGCGGGGGTCGACCCATACCTCGGCCATGCCGGGCTCGACCGGCGCGGGGTTCAGAGATTCCACGACCGGGAGTGGGAAACGGTCCGGTCACCGCCAGCGCCGGAATCAAGTGGCGCCGGCGCCTGGCGATAGACGAACGCCACGGCGTCTCGCGAAAGATCGCCGTTGGAAGCCGCCGTGACTTCGAGCCCAATCGAGGAAGGACTCGTCGGTTCGGAACCAGTTCGCCGAGTCGGCGGGCTTTCCGAGCTCCCGCGCTCTCGAGGATCTCCCGAGCGCGCTCGCGCAGGATCTCCGGCGACTTCTCGACGCCCGCGAAGCGGGCGATGTTCGCGCGCGGCGACAGAAAGACGGAGAGGCCGAGCGCCGCGGCGAGAGCGAGAAGGAGCCAGCGCGCCCGCGACGGCTCGAGTCCCCCCTGCTGTCCCGCGGCGGCGACCATCTCGGGCGACGGCGTCTCTCCCGCCGCAAGCGCCGCCGCGAGCGGATCGCCTCCCGGCAGCGCCGCCGCGACCTGCGCCGCCGAGGACGGCCGCTGACGAGGATCCTTCTCGATGCACCGCAGGATCGCCCGCTCGACCGCGGGCTCCATCCCCGCCACCAGAAGGGACGGGCTCGTCGGCGGATCCTCCGCGTGCTTGCGGCGATAGTCCGCGACGCTGCCTGCGTCGAACGCCCGCTTGCCCGTGTAGAGCTCGTAGAGGACGAGGCCGAGCGAATACAGGTCGCTTCGGACCGACGCACCCTTGCCGGCGAATTGCTCCGGCGCCATGTAGGCGGGCGTCCCGCCGATCTCCGACTCGGTCCCGACCTCTCCCGCCGCCACGGCGAGACCGAAGTCCATGATCCGCGCGCGGCCGCGGCCGTCCACCATCACGTTGGCCGGCTTCAGGTCCCGGTGCAGCACCCCGCGATCGTGCGCCGCCGCGAGTCCCGCGCAGAGCTGGCGCGAGAGCTCGAGCGCCTTGTCCTGCGGAAGCCGTCCGATCCGCCGGAGGAGCGACGCGAGGTCCTCGCCGTCCACGTACTCCATCGAGAGGAAGTGCCGGCCGTCCACCTCGCCGATGTCGTAGACGCGGCACACGTTCGGGTGCGCCACGGACCGCGCCGTGCGGACCTCGGCGAAGAATCGATCGAGAAGCGCACGGTCCGAGGAGAGCCGGTCCGGCAGGAATTTCAGCGCCACCGGCTGGCCGAGCTTCAGGTCGTCGGCGCGATAGACCTCGCCCATTCCTCCGCGCCCGATGAGGCCGATGATTCGATAGCGATCGGCGAGAACCGTTCCCGGCGTGAAGCCGCCCGAGTCGATCGAATCGCTCGAGGACAGCCTCCCGACGGGAGAGGACGGAACCCGCCGCGCCGCCGCCGCCACCGAGGGCGTGGCGAGTCCGGTCGGAACCTGCGAGGCGGAGGTTTGAAGCTGGCCGCACCGGCGGCAGACGGCGGCGCCCGCCTCGATCTCCGCTCCACAATGAGGACAACGCACGCCGCGCGAAATCCTACAGCGGCCGCGCGGCGTCCCGACTCACATCTTCTTCTCGGCGGCGGCCTTCTTCGTGACCTTGCCCTCCATCATGGAGCCCCAGGTCTTCCCGTCCTCGGAGGTCTCAAACTTGAAGTCGTAGGCAGTCGGCGAGGTCTCGGTCATCGTGTAGCGGCCCTTCATCGTCTTGCCGTTCATCACGCTCTCGTTCGTGTAGGTCCATGTCTTGCCGGTCACCGACCCGTTGGCGTGCTCGTTCTCGCCCATGCTGTTGAAGCCGTTGTAGGTATAGCTCTTCGCGGCCGCGTCGTAGCCGAGCACGCTCATGCTGTGCATCTTGCCCATGGAGCCGGTGCCGGTTTCCGTGCACACGAGGAAAAAGGCGCCCGACATCCATGTGCAGTGCGAGTCGCCCGAGAACTTCCCGCCGGCGCCCCAGGGACCGGCCTTCATCTCGCCCTCCGAGTGCCAGTTGCCGTTGAAGTAGTCGAGCCTCTTCAATTCAGGCCCGGGCTTGGGCGCCTCCATCTTCTTCTCCTGAGCCTGGGCGGCGGCCGACGCGGCGAGCAGTCCCGCCGCCGCCAGGATGACGAGCTTCGCGTGTTTCATGACAAGCCTCCTCTCGCCTGGGAAATTCTACGACTCGCCGAGCTCTCCTGCTCGGTTAGCATCGCGCCGTGCAGGCGCTCGTCTTCGAGAAGAGCCGGGCCTCCGTTCGCGAGGTTCGCACTCCCGTCCCGCGCGCCGGCGAGGCGCGCGTGCGCGTTCTCTTCTCGGGAATCTGCAACACGGACCTGGAGCTCCGCCGCGGTTACCACGGCTTCTCCGGGATCCCCGGCCACGAGTTCGTCGGGGTGGTCGAGGGGCCGGCGGGCTCGCCGTGGATCGGCAAGCGCGTCGTGGGCGAGATCAACCTCGGCTGCGGACGATGCGACTGGTGCCGGCGCGGCCTCTCACGGCACTGCCCGAAGCGCACGGTGCTCGGCATCCGCGGGCACGCCGGCGCGCACGCGGAGTACCTGACGCTTCCGGAGGCGAACCTGCGCGAGGTCCCGCCGGAGATCCCGGACCGCGAGGCCGTCTTCGTCGAGCCGCTCGCCGCCGCGTGCGAGATCCTGGATCAGGTCGAGGTGACGGAGAAGACGCGCGCGGCGGTGCTCGGCGTCGGCAAGCTCGGATCGCTCGCCGCGGCGGTGCTCGAGCAAACCGGCGCCTCGGTCGCGCGCCTCGGCCGATCGAGCCGGGCAAGAGCGGCTTCGTTCGATCTCGTCGTCGAGGCGACGGGATCTCCCGAGGGAATGCCGCGCGCGCTCGAGCTCGTGCGGCCGCGCGGAACGATCGTCTGGAAGACGACGCACCACGCGCCTGCGCGCTTCGACGCCGCGCCGCTCGTCGTCAACGAAGTGACGGTCGTCGGCTCGCGATGCGGCCGATTCGAGCCGGCGATCGAGCTCCTGCGCACGCGGCGGGTGGACGTGCGTCCGCTCCTCAGCGCCGAGTTCCCGCTTTCGCGCGCGCCCCGCGCGCTCGCGGCGGCCGCCCGGCGCGGGGTGCGGAAGGTCCTCCTGCGGCCGGAGCGGCGCGCCGGTTTCCTGACTTCCAGCCGCGGGCGCGGCGCCTTCTCGGCGAGCTTGACGAGACCTGCGGCGATCCGGCCCTGCTCGCCGCCGGCGCGGCCGAGGTCCTCGGACGGCGGCTTCTCTCTCTTGCCGAGCGCCCATTCGAGCGCGTAGATCGCCGCGGAAGCCTCGCCGATCCAGAAGCCGGACAGGCTCTTCACGCGCTCCTTGATCCGCCGGACCTCGTCTCGGATCGCCTTGTCTTCGCGGCTCATCGGATCTGGCCTCCTTCTTGCTTCGACCCGTCGGAGAGGGAGGGGCGTCCATGATCGTGATCGAGGACTTCACGAAGCTCCAACCCGGAGCGCGTGTCCCGATCGACGGGCAGGTCGTGTGCTGCCCGCGCTGCGGCCGCAACGGCGTTCGCCGAGAGCGCCTCGACGGCAGCGTGCGCTACGTTCACGTCCAGACGTCCCAGATGATGGGCGACGGCCTGCGTTCCGAGGCCGCCGACTGCTGCACGATCACCGACGGCGAGGGCTCCCCCGAGTCGCCCGTCGAAACCGCCGTCTGAATCACGAGCCCTCCGCAGCCAGCATCTCCGCAAGCGCTCGGATCGTCCGCGGCGAGCATCCCTCCGCCTTGTTGTTGACGAGGACGGAGACCTCGCGCCCGAGACCGACGGCCTCGCGGACGATCTCGACGACCTGCCGACGCATTTCGGGATTCGCGTCCACGATGCGGTCGAACGGCAGGAACTCGTCGCGCCGCTCCTCGTAGCGCGTGCCGGGTCTCAGCAGGAGTCGGACGACCGCGAACGGCGCCGCCGCGACCGGGATCGCCTGCGCCTGCTCGGCCGGCATCGGCATCGCCGTGGCGTAGTTCAGGACGTGCGCGACGCCGTGCGCGGCGAGCGCATCGCGGTAGGCCGGCGTCAGGAGCGAGCGCTCGCGCAGCTCGACGGCATAGCGGGCGTCCCGCGGGAGCGCTCCGAGGAAGCGATCGAGCCGCTCCGCGAAACGTCCCGTCTCCGCCGATGCCTCGCGCGGCGCCGGAGGAAGCTGGATCAGGAACGGGCCCGTGTGCTCGCGAAAGACTTCGAGAAACGGCCCGACCATCTCGTCGACGAAGCGCGGCGCGTGGAGAAAGTCCGGGCTCGCGGCCGACGTCACGGCTTCGGGCGCCTTCGCGCAGCACGGAAACCCGGGCGGCAGCTGCGCCGCGTACCGCGCGAGATCGCTCTTCGGGATGGGACCGTAGTAGCCGCGGTCGATGCCCACGGTCGTCAGGAGCGGATGCCGCGCGTACTCCGCGAGACCCTCGCGAGCGAGCTCGGCCGTCGTTGCGCGCCGCGAGTACACGATGCCGGCCCAGCCCGGGAAGCTCCAGGTGCTCGTGCCGAAGAAGACTCCCTCCGGCAGGCGGGCGGCGATGGCGGCCGCCTCGGCGTGCTCCCGCCCGAGACGCTCTTCGAGATCGGCATCGCCCCGGCGGGGCGCCTCGATCGCGCCGAAGAGTCCGAGCTGTTCGGTCCGGTCGCTCGCCACGGAAGGCAACGGATTCTGACATGGACCGTGAAGATTCCCTCCTTCCACTTGATGCATCGGCATCATCCCCGCGGCCCGCTGGCGTCGGTACCGTGTGGATACGATGCTGGAGAAGCGGCGAGTCACGCTCGATGCCAATGAGGCTGTCGCCTCGGTCGCCCATCGTGCGAGCGAGATCATCGCGATCTACCCGATCACGCCCTCCTCTCCGATGGGAGAGCACGCCGACGCGTGGTCGGCCAGGGGACGCCGCAACCTCTGGGGCGAGATCCCGCAGGTCGTCGAGATGCAGTCGGAAGGCGGCGCGGCGGGCGCTGCGCATGGAGCGCTGCAGGCGGGCGCGCTCGCGACGACGTTCACCGCGTCCCAGGGACTGCTGCTCATGATCCCGAGCATGTACAAGATCGCCGGGGAGCTGACGCCCTTCACGATGCACGTCGCGGCGCGCACGCTCGCGACACACGCGCTGTCGATCTTCGGCGACCACTCCGACGTGATGGCCTGCCGCCAGACGGGATTCGCGCTGCTCGCTTCCGGCTCGGTGCAGGAGGCGCAGGACTTCGCGGCGATCGCGCACGCCGCCACCCTCTCCTCCCGCATCCCGTTCCTCCATTTCTTCGACGGCTTCCGCACCTCGCACGAAGTCGCCAAGATCGAAGAGCTCGCGGACGCCGAGCTCGCCGCGCTCATCGATTCCGAGGACGTCGCGGCGCACCGGCGCCGTGCGCTCACGCCGGACCGGCCGGTCCTGAGAGGCACCGCCCAGAATCCGGACGCCTTCTTCCAGGCGCGCGAGGCCGCCAACCCCTTCTATCTCGCCTGCCCGGACGCCGTCGCGCGCGCGATGCAGAAGTTCGAGGCGGAGACCGGGCGCCGGTACGGCCTCTTCGACTACGTCGGCGACCCCGCGGCCACGCGCGTCGTCGTGCTCATGGGCTCGGGCGCCGAGACCGCGCACGAGACGGTCGACTGGCTCCGTTCGCGCGGGGAGAAGGTCGGTGTCCTGAAGGTCCGTCTCTATCGCCCGTTCGACGTCGCGCGGTTCGCCGCCGCCCTGCCGCCGACCGTGGAGGCGATCGCCGTTCTCGACCGCACCAAGGAGCCGGGAGCCGTCGGCGAGCCGTTGTACGAGGACGTCGTGACCGCGCTCTGCGAGGCGAACGCGGGACGCGCGATGCCGCGAGTCGTCGGCGGGCGGTACGGGCTCTCCTCCAAGGAGTTCACGCCGGCGATGGTCGCCGCCGTCTTCGAAGAGCTGTCGCGCGAGAAGCCGAAGAACCACTTCACCATCGGGATCACCGACGACGTCACCCACACCTCGCTTCCCTGGGACACCGCGCTCGACATCGAGCCGCCGGACGTCTCGCGGCTCGTCTTCTGGGGGCTCGGATCGGACGGAACGGTCGGAGCCAACCGCAACTCGATCAAGATTCTCGGCGAGGCGACGCCCGGATATGCGCAGGGCTACTTCGTCTACGACTCCAAGAAGGCGGGCGCCGTCACGGTCTCGCATCTCCGCTTCGGGCCGCGCCCGATCCGCTCGTCCTATCTCATCGCGCGGGCCCACTTCGTCGCGTGCCACCAGTTCGAGCTCCTCCGCCGGCACGAGATCCTGGATCAGGCGCTCGACGGCGCCGCGTTTCTCCTCAACTCGCCCTACGGCCCGGAAGAAGTCTGGGATCACCTGCCGCTCGAGGTGCAGGAGCAGATCCTCCGCAAGCGAATCCGGTTCTTCGTGATCGACGCTTACAAGATCGCGCGCGCTTCCGGCCTCAAGGGCCGGATCAACACGATCATGCAGACGTGCTTCTTCGCGATCATGGAGCCGCTGCCTCAGGCCCAGGCGATCGAGCGGATCAAGAAGGCGGTCGTGGAGACCTACGGGAAGAAGGGCGCGGAGCTCCTGCGGCGCAACGACGCCGCCATCGACGCGACGCTCGCGGGCCTGGCTCCCGTGCGCGTGCCGGCGGAGGCGACCGCGGCCGAGCGCCGGCCCGCCGCCGTGCCTCCGGCGGCTCCCGACTTCGTCCAACGCGTGACCGCCGTGCTCATGGCCGGCCACGGCGACCGGCTTCCCGTCTCGGCCTTCCCCGTGGACGGCACCTGGCCCACGGGAACCACGCGATTCGAGAAGCGAAACCTCGCCACCGAGATTCCGGTCTGGGACGCGTCGATCTGCATCCAGTGCAACAAGTGCGCGCTCGTCTGCCCGCACGCGGCGATCCGCGCTTCCGTCTTCGAACCGGCGCTCCTCGAGGGCGCTCCCCCGACGTTCAAGTCCGACCGCTTTCGAGCGGCGGATTTCGAGGGCTGGCGATACACGATCCAGATCGCGCCCGAGGACTGCACCGGCTGCTCCCTCTGCGTCCAGTTCTGCCCCGCCAAGGACAAGGGCAATCCGAAGCACAAGGCGATCGACATGGCGCCGCAGGCGCCTCTGCGGGACGCGGAACGGGAGAACTACGCGTTCTTCCTCGGTCTTCCCGAGCCCGACCGCTCGCGCATCCGCGTCATGGACGTCAAAGGATCGCAGTTCGCGACGCCGCTCTTCGAGTACTCGGGGGCGTGCGCCGGCTGCGGCGAGACCCCCTACATCAAGCTCCTGACGCAACTCTTCGGCGACCGGCTGTTGATCGCCAACGCGACGGGTTGCAGCTCGATCTACGGCGGCAACCTGCCGACGACGCCCTACACGGTCAACCGCGAGGGCCGCGGGCCGGCCTGGTCGAACTCGCTCTTCGAGGACAACGCCGAGTTCGGCCTCGGAATGCGCCTCGCGCTCGACAGCCGCACGGAGCAGGCGCGGCGCCTCCTCCGGGAGCTCACCCCCTCGATCGGCGAGACCCTCGTCTCCGGGATCCTGGAGGCGGACCAATCGGAAGACGCCGGCGTGAAGGCGCAGCGCGAGCGCATCACGGCGCTACGCGCGCGGCTCCAGGAGTCCCGTGGCCCCGGGGCGCGGGAGCTCGAGCTTCTCGCCGACGACCTCGTGCGCAAGAGCGTCTGGATCGTCGGCGGCGACGGCTGGGCCTATGACATCGGATTCGGCGGCCTCGATCACGTGCTCTCCCGGTTCCACGACGTCAACGTGCTCGTGCTCGACACCGAGGTCTACTCGAACACCGGCGGCCAGCAGTCCAAGGCCACGCCGATCGGAGCCGCGGCGAAGTTCGCGGTCGCCGGAAAGGAGCTGGCCAAGAAGGATCTCGGGCTGATGGCGATGAGCTATGGCCATGTTTACGTCGCTCGGATTGCCTTCGGCGCGAAGGACTTTCAGACCGTGAAGGCCTTCCAGGAGGCCGAGTCCTACACGGGGCCGTCGCTGCTCATCGCTTACAGCCACTGCATCGCCCACGGCTACGACATGGCCTTCGGCTGCGAGCAGCAGAAGCTTCTCGTCGACTCGGCGCTGTGGCCTCTCTATCGCTACGACCCGCGACGCTCCTCGCGGGGAGAGCCGCCGCTGCAGCTCGATTCCGGCACGCCGAAAGTCGGCGTCGAGAAGTTCATGCAGAACGAGAGCCGGTTCCGGATGGTCGAGGCCGCCGACCCGGTGCGCTACCGGCATCTGACCGAGCTCGCCGCGCGCGAGGCCCGCCGACGGCTCCGCCTTTACAAGCACCTGTCGGACTGGAGAGTCGATGAGACTCCCGCCGGGACGGCCGAGGCGGCCCCGGCGCCGGCGTCTTCCACGCAGGCCGCCGGAGCGGCGGCCGGGAAGTGACGATGGATCTCTCGACCGAGTACCTCGGCTTCCATCTCCCGCATCCGTTCATGCCGGGCTCGTCCCCTCTGGTCGACGATCTCGACATGGTCAAACGGCTCGAGGACGCCGGCGCGGCCGCGATCGTCATGCACTCCCTCTTCGAGGAGCAGATCGTCGCCGAGGAGCTCGCCCTCTACGACTCCGTTCGGTCCCGGGCCGAGTCGTCTCCCGAGGCGCTCTCCTACCTGCCCGATCCGGGAGACTTCGCCCTCGGCACGCACGAGTACCTCGAACAGATCACGCGCATCAAGGCGACCGTGGCGATCCCGGTCATCGCGTCGCTCAACGGAACGACGCCCGCGAGCTGGACCGAGTACGCGCGCTTGATGGAACAGGCCGGGGCGGACGCGCTCGAGATCAACGTCTACGACCTCGCGACCGACCCTCTCGAAACGGGCGAGGACGTCGAGCAGCGCGCGATCGACGTCGTGACCTCCATCCGCGAGGCCGTCCGTATTCCCCTCGCCGTGAAGCTCTCCCCCTTCTACTCCTCGCTTGCCAACTTCGCGCGGCGCCTCGAGCGCGCCGGCGCCAACGGGCTCGTCCTCTTCAACCGCTTCTACCAGCCCGACATCGACATCGAGGAGCTGGACGTCGTGCCGAAGCTCTACCTCTCCAGCCCGAACGAGCTGCTCCTGCGGTTGCGGTGGCTCGCGATCCTCTCGAAGCAGTTCGCCGGCTCTTTCGCCGTGACGGGAGGCGTCCACAACGCCCCCGACGCGATCAAGGCCATCATGGCCGGAGCGCATGCGGTGCAGATGGTCTCGGTGCTCCTGCGACGCGGTCCGGAGACTCTGGTCCGGATTCGGTCGGACGTCGAGCGCTGGCTCGTAACGCACGACTACGCCTCGCTGAAGCAGATGCAGGGCAGCATGAGCTACACGCGCACCGCGAATCCGAAGGCGTTCGAGCGGGCAAACTACATGAGGGTCCTCCAGGGCTGGCGTCCGTTCGAGGACGTCTCGTAAGCAGAGCGAATCGGAAAGGAGGCTGGCGATGATGAGCGTCGAGGATTTCACGCGGCTTCCGGAGGGATACGTCGACCTTCTCGAGGGAACCGTCGTCCGATGCCCGCGTTGCGGGCGAAACGGGGTCCTCAAGAACCTCGAGGACGGGATGCCCTGCTTCTGCATCCACGTCGAGGAATCGACCGTTCTCGGCGACGGCATGTTGACGGAGCCGACCGACTCCTGCGACCTGCTGCCCAAGACCTAGCCGGGACGGATCCCGACCCCGGGGCGTCACGGCGGCGCATCGGCCGGCGCCGATCGAGTTAGCATCGGGTCTTCATGGAACGGATGACCGAGCCCCGGGCGCCCGCCGCGGCGCGGACGACGCTCGGGGCGCGCTTCGCGGCGTTCGTCGCCGAGCAGTTTCCGTTCGCGCTCGGGCCGGCTCTCGAAGCGTTTCGCACGGTCATCCCGGGTGATCCCGGCCGCGACGCCGCGGCGATCGAGGCGATCCGCCGGCCCCTCGCGGAAGCGCTCCGCCGCGCGTTTGCCGGCTCGCCGCCCGAGGGGATTCCGGAGACGACGCCGCGAGTTTCCGCCGTCGAGCGATTGGACGGAGCGCGCGAAGACCTGCTCGACGCCTGCGACGGATTCCTGCGCCGCGAGGCGATCGTCGCGTCGCTCACTCGCGACGAGCGGCTCGAGCTGCTGCGCGGAATGGTCCTCACGCGCGCCACGGACAATCGTCTGAAGGCGTTCTTCCTGGGCAACGAGGTCCGCTACCGCGGCGTGGCCTTCCAGGGCAAGGGGTTCCGCTCGCTCGGGCAGGAGGCGATCTACGGCGCGCCGCTGCGTCTGCGGCGCGGACCCGTCCACCGCGGCCCGAACGGATCATGGAAGGGCGACGTCGTCGCGCCGCTCATCCGCGACCTCGGCGCGGCGCTCGCGATGCGGCCGGACCCGGAGACCGTCCGCGGCACCCTCAGCGCGCAGATGGGCAAGGCCGGCCCTCCGATGGACGGCAAGGATCTGCACGTCGGCGACTTCGCGTGGGGCATCCTCCCGCCGGCGGCGCCGCTTTCGATCTCCTCGCTCACGATCGCGGGGATGGCCATGGCCTTCGCGCGCGAAGGTTCCGGGCGCGTCGCGGTGTCCTTCATCGGCGAGGGCGGCACGTCGCTCGGCGAGTGGCACGAGGCGATCAACCTCTGCGCCGCGCGTCGGCTGCCCGCGATCTTCTGCGTCCAGAACAACCAGACGGCGCTCTCGACGCCGGTCGGCGACCAGTCGGCCGCGCGCGTCTTCGCCGAGAAAGCGCGCGGCTACGGGATTCCGGGCGTCACGCTCGACGGCACCGATCCTGAAGCGATCGCCGCGGCTTTCGCCTGGGCGGCCGACCGGGCGCGCGAGGGCGCCGGGCCGGCGCTCCTCGAGCTCGTCTGCATGCGCGTCTGCGGGCACGCGCACCACGACGACATGCTCTATCTCGGCAAGGAGCCGCCGATCTCCTTCGACTATCCGCCGCTCCACGAGGGCGGCTATGCCGATCGCGCCCTCTATGACTACTGGTCGCGACGAGATCCGCTCAAGCTCTACGCGGCGCGCCTGACGGCCGACGGAGTGATCGCATCGGACGATCTCGCGCGCTTCGAGCAGGAGGCCGCCGACGTCGTCGAGGCCGAGGCGCGAAAAGTCGTCGAGGCACCGTGGCCGGAGCCCGAGAGCGCCGGAGCGCGCGTCTTCGCGGGCGAGCCGCCGCGCCGGCCGGTGGAGCCGCTCGATCCCGCCGCGCGGGGCGGCGCGGACGCGGCCATGCCGCCGCTCGAGACCGGCCCTCCCTTCGATCCGAAAGGCCGGACGCTCCTCGAGGCGGTCGCCCTCGGCGTCGGCGACGCGCTGCGCGCGGATCCGCGCGTCTTCGTTTACGGCGAGGACGTCGGCGGCAAGTACGGCAACGCGTTTCTCCTGCTGCGCCCGCTGCTCGCGGATTACGGCGACCGGATCTGGAACTCACCGCTCGCCGAGGGCGCGGTGCTCGGCGTCTGCGTCGGCGCGGCGCTCGCGGGCCAGCGCCCGATCGGCGAGATGCAGTTCAACGACTTCGTGGCCACGGGATTCAACCAGCTCGTGAACAACGCCGCGAAGGTCCGCTACCGCTGGGGCGGCGGCGTTCCCATGGTGCTGCGAATGCCGTGGGGAGGACTGCGCCACGCCGGTCCGTACCATAGCCAGAACACGGAGGCCTGGTTCTACCGGACGCCGGGACTGAAAATCGTCGTCCCCTCGACGCCGCACGACGCGCGCGCGCTCTTCGCCGCGGCCGTCGCCGACCCGGACCCGGTCCTCTACTACGAGCACATCGCGCTCTATCGCGATCCCCGCATCAAGCAGGTCCTGCCCGACGCCGCGCCCGCCCCGATCCCGCTCGGGAAGTCCGCCCTGCGGCGCAAGGGATCCGATCTCGCGATGATTTCCTACGGCGCGTACGTGCACGTCGCGCTTCGCGTCGCGGAGAAGCTCGGCCTCGAAGGAATCGAGGTCTCGGTGCTCGACCTGCGGAGCCTCGTGCCGCTCGACAAGGCGGCGGTTCTCGCGCTCGCGCGGCGGTGCGGGCGCGTCCTCGTCGTGCACGAGGACACGCGCACGGGCTCGATCGGCGAGAGTCTCGCGGCCGTGATCCAGGAGGAGGCGTTCGAGTATCTCGACGCGCCCGTGCGGATCGTGGGCGCGCTCGACACGCCGGTGCCCTACTCGCCGCCGCTCGAGGAGTTCTTCCTCCCCTCGGAGGATCAGATCGAGCGCGCCGCGCGGCTGTTGCTCGCCTACTGAAGATCCGCCGGAACCGACGTGGGCGTCGCGCCGGGCGCGGGCGTTTCCACCGCGGCCAGCGCGGCCCCCTATGATTGAGGCGCCGCATGGAGTCCGGGCCGACGCTCCGACGCATCCTGCACGTGGACATGGACGCGTTCTACGCGTCCGTCGAGCAGCGCGACGACCCGGCCCTGCGCGGCCGGCCGGTGGCCGTCGGCGGAAGCCCGCAGAGCCGCGGCGTCGTCTGCGCCGCGAGCTACGAGGCGCGCGCGTTCGGAGTGCGCTCGGCGATTCCGATGTCGCGCGCCGTGCGGCTCTGTCCCGAGCTGACGGTCATCCCGCCCGACTTCCGCAAGTATCGCGAAGTCTCGGACCACGTCTTCGAGATCTTCCGCGGCGTGACGCCGCTCGTCGAGCCGCTGTCGCTCGACGAGGCCTACCTCGACGTCACCGAGAACGCCTGGAATCTCCCGCTCGGCGTCGAGGTCGCGCGGCGCATCAAGCAGTCGATCCGGGACACGATGAACCTGACCGCGTCCGCGGGCGTCGCGCCGAACAAGTTTCTCGCGAAGATCGCCTCGGGCTGGAAGAAGCCGGACGGGCTCACGGTCATCGCGCCGGAACGGGTCGAGTCCTTCTTGCAGAAGCTGCCGGTGGACGCGCTCTGGGGCGTCGGGCCGGTCACCGCGGCGAAACTGCGCGCCGCGGGCATCGCGCGCCTCGTGGACGTGCGCGCGGCCGACGCGGACGTCCTGCGCCGCGCGGTCGGGAGCTATGCCGAGACGCTTCGCCGGCTCTCCTTCGGCGAGGACGGCCGCGCCGTCGAGCCCAACCGCGAGCGCAAGTCGATCGGCTGCGAGGAGACCTACGCGCGCGATCTCTCGGAGATCGAGCCGATCCGGCGGGAGGTCGAGGCGCTCGCGCGCCACGCAGCCGAGATCCTCGTCCGCATGGAGCTCTTCGCGCGGACCGTGGTCCTGAAGCTTCGCTATGCGACGTTCCAGACGATCACCCGGAGCGAGACGCGCGAGCCGGCCACGCGCTCCGGGGACGAGATCGCGGCGCGTGCGCTCGTGCTGCTCGAGAAAACGGCCGCAGGGCGGCAACCCGTCCGCCTGCTCGGCGTCTCGCTGCACGGGCTGCAGCCCCGCGAAGCCGTCGCCGACGCGGCGGCGCCGCGGGAACCGCAGCTCGAGTTACCGGTGCGGAACGAAAACGAGCCTACGAGCCGTTCTTGACGGTCGCGCCCGCACAGCGATACGCGATGCCCGAGTCGGTCGACCCGTTCGGCATCAGCAGAACGTTCCCGCCTTTCGAGCGCACGAGACTCTCGAGCTCTTCCTTGCCGGCGCCGCTCGTCCAGGTGCCCGAGAGTTTCACCTGCGACAGCTTCTCGCAGCCGGCCACGTCCTGCGCGTTGGTGACGACGCGGACGCCGTCCTTTCCCGAGGCCCCGTTGCCGTGAGCACAGGCGACCGACGCGGCAAGCGCCGCCGCGACCCCGATCCCCGCAAGTAGGTCCCGCTTCATCGTCCCTCCCATTGCGTCGAAAATTTTCGAAGCACTTCGGGATACGGGACGGCTCCGGGGCGGTTCTGCGCTTCATCCCGCAGGCGTCGCCGCTCGTCACAGCGAGGGCGCTCGGGTGGGCCGCGCCCGCGCTATCGCATCAGAAAGAGCGCGACGACGACCGCGATCCCGATGCCGACGACGGTGCGCCGCGCGGCGGCCCGGGAGATCGACCGGCCGAACCGCGCGCCCGCGTAGCCTCCGACGACGGCGCCCGCGATGAGGACGAGCGCCGCCGGCCAGTGCACCGCGCGCTGAACGATGAACCAGATCGCCGCGACGCCATTGATGCAGAGCACGAAGAAATTCTTCAGTCCGTTCGCCGCGTGGATGTCCGCGAGGCCGAGGAATCCGAGCACGGCGAGCATCAGGATGCTCACGCCGGCGCCGAAGTAGCCGCCATACACGGCGACGAAGAATTGAACGATCCACGCGGCCGCGAGTCGCCCCGGGGTCGCCGCGCCCGACGCGACGCGCGCGGGCGAGATCACGCCCTGCACCGCGAACAGGAGCGTCGCGAAGAGGACGAGAAACGGCGCGAGGTGCTCGAAGATTCGCGCGGGCGTGCGGAGGAGGAGCACCGCGCCGACCGCCCCGCCGAGCAGGCTCGGCAGGAGAAGTCGTCCGAGCCAGTCGCGGTGCGCGCGCACCTCCTGCCGGTAGCCGTAGAGGCTCGCCGCGGAGCCCGGCCAGAGCGCCACGGCCGACGTCGCGTTCGCGGTGATCGCCGGCTCGCCCAGAAAGAGGAGCGTCGGAAACGTCAGGATCGTGCCGCCGCCCGCCATCGCGTTCATCGCGCCCGCACCGGCCGCCGAGGCGAAGAGCGCGGCGATCTGCGCGGCCGTCATCGCGCCGACGGGGCGCTTCCGCGGCGCGCCAACAGCTGCCCCACGGCGTCCGAGAGCTCGTGCGCCCAGAGGTCGGGGCTCGCGCCGCGCAGCGCCTCGCGATTGGGAAATCCTCCCGGCACGCCGACCGAGAGAACGCCCGCCGCGCGCGCCATCTCGACGTCCTCGGGACTGTCGCCGACGCAGGCCGCCTCGATCGCGGCGACGCCGAGCCGCTCCAGACCGACGTGCAGCGGCTCGGGGTGCGGCTTGCGGCGCACGGTGTCCTCCGCGCAGACGAGACCGGCGAAGCGCGGCGCGAGACCGAACCGCGCGACCTCGCGCACGACGCGCGGGCGGCTGCCGCTCGTCACGATTCCGAGCGCGAGCCCTTCCTCCGCGAGGCGGGCAATCGCCTCCGCCGCTCCCGGCAGCAGGCGCGTCTCCTCCTCGTCATAGAGCGCGAGCCAGCGCGCGTCGGCCTCGCCCCAGCGATCGGGCGGCAGGCCGACGAGACGGTACGTGCGGTGCCAGTCGGGAGAGTACGTCGCCTCGAAGACGGAGCGGTCGAACGCGATGTCGTACCCGGCGAAGAGGCGCGTGTAACAGCGAAAGCTCGCCTCCGCCGAATCGACGAGCGTGCCGTCCCAGTCGAAGAGAACCGCGGAGAGGCGCGGCGTGCTACCGCTTCTCCATCGGCACGAAGTTGCGCTCCGGCGAGCCGAGGTAGACCTGCCGCGGCCGCGCGATCTTCTCCTCGGGGTCCTCGAGCAGCTCTTCCCACTGCGCGATCCAGCCCGACGTGCGCGGGATCGCGAAGAGCACGGTGAACGCCGCCGTGGGGATGCCGATCGCCTGGTAGATCAGGCCCGAGTAGAAGTCCACGTTGGGGTAGAGCTTGCGCTTGACGAAATAGTCGTCCTGCAGCGCGATGCGCTCGAGCTCGAGCGCGATGTCGAGGAGCGGGTTGCGGCCCGTGACCGAGAAGACTTCCTCCGCCATCCGCTTGATGATCGTGGCGCGCGGATCGAAGTTCTTGTAGACGCGGTGGCCGAAGCCCATCAGGCGCTTCTCGCCGCGGCCCTGCTTGACCTCCTCGATGAAGGCCGGCACACGCGCGGCCGAGCCGATCTCCTGGAGCATCTTGAGGACTTCCTCGTTCGCGCCGCCGTGGAGCGGGCCGTACAGCGCCGCGGCGGCGCCGGCGACCGCCGAGTACGGGTCGGCGTGCGAAGACCCGATCGAGCGCATGACCGCGGTGCCGCAGTTCTGCTCGTGGTCGGCGTGCAGGATGAAGAGGACGTCGAGCGCCTTGACGAGCGTCGGGTTCGGGCGATACCCGCGCGCGGCGGGCATCTTGAAGAGCATGTTGAGGAAGTTCTCGGTGTAGGAGAGGTCGTTGTCGGGATAGACGTACGGCATGCCGAGGCTGTGCCGGTAGGCGAACGCCGCGAGCGTCGGCATCTTGGCGATCAGCCGGTACATCTGCTTCGTGCGCGAGGCCTGGTCGTGCACGTCCCGAGCGTCCGGGTAGAACGTGGACATGGCCGCGATCGTCGCGATGAGCATGCCCATCGGGTGCGCGTCGTAGTTGAAGGTGTCCATGACCTTCTTCAGGTTCTCGTGGATCATCGTGTGCCAGGTGATGTTGTGGACCCACTCCTCGTACTGCTTCTTCGTCGGAAGCTCGCCGTAGAGGAGCAGATACGCGACCTCGAGATACGTGCACTTGTCCGCGAGCTGCTCGATCGGGTAGCCGCGGTAGCGCAGGATCCCCTTGTCGCCGTCGATGTAGGTGATCCGGCTCGTGCAGGAGGCGGTGTTGAGGTAGGCCGGATCGTAGGACATGAGTCCGAAGTCCTCGGGCCCCGTCTTGATCTGGCGCAGGTCCATCGCGCGGATCGTGCCGTGCTGAATCGGCACCTCGTAGGTGCGGCCGGTGCGACGGTCGGTGACCGACAGCGCGTCGCGCTTCGAGTCCGAGGCGGCGGTCGCCGCGTCGGACGTCTTGGGTTCGGTGATGGCGCCCATGGCAGGCCCCTCCACAGACATTATATTGAGCGCCGGAATGGCGATGCGCGGCCCGTCCCTCCGCCGAACCGGCCTGGCGCTGGCGGCGCTCCTCGCCGGGCGCGCGGGCGGCACGGCGTCCGAAGCCAAGATCGTCGCGCGCACCCTCCTGTCGGGAGGGAAACCCCGGAAATACTCCCTCTACGTTCCCGCGAACCTGCCGGCCGACCGGCCCTCGCCGCTTCTCGTGACGCTGCACGGATCGGGGCACGACGGAAAGAGCCTCGTCTCCCCATGGCGGGACCTGGCCGAGAAGGAAGGAATCGTCCTCGCGGGGCCCGATTCCACCGACTCGCAGCACTGGTCCTCGCCCGCCGACGGTCCGGCGTTTCTCCGCGACGTCGTCGAGGACGCGCGCGCCGTTCATCCGATCGACGCGCGCCGCGTCTATCTCTTCGGGCACTCGGCCGGCGCGCTTTTCGCGCTCCAGATGGCCTGCCTGGAATCGGAGTACTTCGCGGCGGCGGCGATCCACGCCGGGGCGCTGCTTTCATCGCAGTTCTCCATCTTCAATTACGCCCGGCGAAAGATTCCAATTCAGATCGCGATCGGAGATCGAGACGAGTTCTTCCCCATCGCCGACGCGCGCGCGACCGTGGAGGCATTGAAGGCGAGCGGATTCCCGGCGCAGATCGTCGAGATGCGCTTCCACGACCACGAGTACGCGTCGAGCTCCGCGAAGATCAACAAGGCGGCCTGGGAGTTCCTGTCCCACACGGCGCTCGACACGGATCCGAAGTACGCCGAATATCGGACGCGCTGACCGTGGAAGAGAGAATGAGCCTCCAGGACCGATACGCACCGGACGATCGGTGCTTCGGCTGCGGCTCGGCCAACGAGAAGGGACTCCGGATCAAGAGCTACGCCGCGGAGGGCGGCGAGGTTGTCTGCGACTGGACACCGTCGCCGCACCACCTCGCTTTCGAAGGAATGGTGAACGGCGGAATCTGCGGCGCTCTCCTCGACTGCCACAGCAACTGGGCCGCGGCCTATCACTTTCTGCAGCGGTCCGGCGTGTTTCCGACAACCGTCACGGCCGATTTCCACGTCCGGCTAAAACGCCCGACGCCGATGGGCGTGCCTCTGCACCTCACGGCCCGCGTCGTCGAGTCGACCGAGGATCGCGCGGTCGTCGAGGCGACGCTCGAAGCCGCCGGACAGGTCACGGCGACCTGTCGCGGCACCTTCGTGGCCGTGGGCGAGGGTCACCCGGCGTACCGGCAGCGATAGTGCCGCCGGGCCGGCGCTACACTTGTTGGATCCGCCGAACCGAGTCGAAAGGAGCTGGCTATGACGAGATCCGTCCGCACCGGCCTCTGCGTCGCCGCGTTTCTGTCGTTCCTCGCGACAGACCTCCTCGCCCAGCAGAAGGCGGGCGTTCCCGATCCGAGGGCCTACGGGACCGTGCACTGGACGATCGACCGCATCGGGGCGCCGGATTTCACGCCCGTCAACTCGCGAACGGACTACGAGAGCAACGGGTCTCTCTTGTATTCGTATGGGGGAGCGGGAATTTTCCACGCAAGCGCCCACGTCCCGAAGGGCGCCCTCCTGACGTTTTTCGATCTGGACTATTGCGACAACGTCGACGGCGGCACCGTCGAGGCCTGGCTCTACACGGCTCCCCACACGAACCCGTCCAGCTCGACGAACCTGTCCCACCTGATTTCGACGACGCAGAACTCCTGCACGTCGGCCTACGAGGACCTGACGGCCCAGAACGTCACGTTCAATCCCAACACCGACGACATCTACGTCGAGGTCGAGACGCACGGGGGTTTCCTCGACAGCTCCTTCTCGGGGGTTTCGATCTTCTACCAGCTCCAGGTGAGCCCCGCGCCCGCGACGGCGACGTTCGCCGACGTGCCGACGAACCACCCGTATTTCAAGTTCATCGAGGCGCTCGCTTCGTCGGGAGTCACGAAGGGATGCGGCTCGAGCCCGCTGATCTTCTGCCCGAACCAGACGATCACGCGCCAGGAAGTCGCGACGTGGATCGCCAAGGCACTCGGTCTCGACTGGCCGTGAGGCCGCCGCCCGGCCCGGACTTTCGCCGGTTCGAGCGGGGCGAGATCGAGCAGTCCCTCCCGGCGCGGTTCGAGGCGCAGGTCGCGCGATTCCCCGACCGCCTGGCCGTGCGGGCCGGCGGCGAGGAGCTTTCCTACGGCGAGCTGAACGCGCGCGCCAACCGCATCGCCCGCGCGATTCGGGAGCGGCGCGGCGACGTGGAGGAGCCGGTCGCGCTCCTGGTCTCGCAGGGCGCGGGCCTCATCGCGGCGATCCTCGGCGCGTTGAAGGCGGGCAAGCTCTACGTGCCGCTCGATCCCGCGCACCCGCGCTCGCGGATCCTCGAGGTGCTCGACGAGTCCGGGGCCGCACACCTCGTGGCCGACGCCGGAAATCGCGCGCTCGCAGCGGACCTCGCCTCCGGAGCGCGCCAGATCCTCGACATCGATGCGATCGACCCGGCGTCTCGAAACGACGACCTCGCGCTCCCGCTGTCCCCCGACCGCGGCGCCTACATCTTCTATACGTCCGGCTCGACCGGCCGCCCGAAGGGCGTCGTGGACACGCACCGCAACGTCCTCCACAACGTGATGCGCTACACGAACTCGCTCGCCATCGGGCCGGAGGACCGGCTGAGCGTCGTCCAGTCGAGCACCTTCAGCGGCACGGTCTCGAGCGTCTTCGGGGCGCTCGGCAACGGCGCGGCGCTCCTTCCCTTCGACCTGCGCCGCGAAGGCACCGCCCGGCTCGCGGACTGGGTCGCGCGCGAGCGGATCACGATCTTCCACTCCGTCCCGGCGATCTTCCGCGCCCTCGTGGACGCTGACGGCGGCCGCCGCTTCCCCCACCTGCGCCTCCTGCGTCTCGAGGGCGACCGGGCGCTGCGGCTAGACGTCGCGCTCTTCCGAAAGCATCTCGCGTCCGGCGCGCTGCTCGTGAACGGCCTCGGCGCGACGGAGACCGGGCTCTGCCGCCAGTTCTTCCTCGACCGCGAGACCGATTTCGCCGGTGGCCTCGTGCCGGTCGGCTATCCGGTCGAGGACATGACCGTGACGATCCTCGGCGAGGACGGCGCGCCCGCCGCGGAAGGCCGGGCCGGCGAGGTCGCGGTGCGCAGCCGTTTCCTCGCGAAGGGCTACTGGCGCAACCCGGATCTCGACCGGCAAGCGTTCTTCGCGGATCCCGCGCACTCCGGCGAGCGCACATACCGCACCGGCGACCTCGGGCGCCTCGCAGCGGACGGCTGTCTCGAGCTCCTCGGGCGCAAGGACCGCGCCTTGAAGATCCGCGGCGTCCGCGTCGAGCCCGCGGAGACGGAGCGGGCGCTCCTCGCGGTCGACGGCGTCCGCGAGGCCGCCGTGATCGCCCGGCCGGACCGCACCGGGGAGCCGCGCCTGATCGCGTACGTCGTCGCCTCCTCGGAGCCGGCGCCGGATTCGGAGTCGCTGCGCCGCGGACTCGCGGCCGCGCTCCCGCCGACGTCGATCCCGGCGCGCTTCGTGGCGCTGCCCGCCCTGCCCGTCGACGGCCACGGCAAGCTCGACCGCCGCGCGCTGCCGGATTCCGACCCGCTACCGCGCGGCCGATCGCGGCCGCCGCTCCCGCCGCGGGACCGTCTCGAGCGGCGCCTCCTGCGGCTCTGGGAGACCGTCCTCGGCCGAACGGGCATGGGCGTCCGCGACGACTTCTTCGAGCTCGGAGGCGACTCACTGACGGCGATGCGGGTCGCGGCGGGAGCGGAACGGATCGCCGGGATTCCGGTCTTTCCGAACGTCATCCTCGGAGCCCCGACGATCGAAAGTCTCGCCGCCGCGCTGCGCGATGAAAGCCGGCGGCAACGGAGCGTCGAATCCCTCGTCGCGCTCGAGGCGGGCGGGCCTGGCGCGCGGCCCCCGCTCTTCTTCTCGCCGAGCCGCGACGAGATCGGGCTCTACGGCTCCCTCGCGCGGCGACTCGGACCCGCGCAGCCGTTCTACCTGGCGCGCTGGATGCGCGGCCGAAACGGCGCGCCGCCCGAGACCGTCGAAGAGATGGCCGAAGACACGGTGCGCCAGATCCGCCGGGTCCAGCCCCGCGGGCCGTACCGGCTCGGCGGCTTCTGCTTCGGCGGCGTCGTCGCGCTCGAGGCGGCGCGCCAGTTGCGGGCGGCCGGCGAGATGATCGCGCTCCTCGCGCTCGTGGGGATCGGGCCTCTCGACTTTCCGGGCCTCGTCTCGGGCCCCGCGTCCGTCCGCTCCCGCGCCGCTTCGCCCGAAAGCGCGCTCGCCCGACTCCGCCGGCTCGCCGGAAGGGCGCGCGCCCGTGCGCGGACCTCCGGAGCGGACCTCGCGTGGCGCGGGGCGTCCCGGGTCTGGCGCGTCACCGGCCTCGCGCTTCCCGAGCGGCTGGTCGACGCGGACCGCGTCTCCCGGCGCGCCCATGCCGTCTACGTCGCGCGGCCCGACCCGGGGCCCGTCGCGCTCTTTCTCGCGGAGCGGCGCGGCGCGGAGGACCCGGCATCCGACTATCGCGGCCTCTCGACCGCCGCGCTCGAGATCCACGAGCTGCCCGGCCGCGACACGGCGCTCTTCGTCGAGCCGGCCGTCGGCGCGCTCGCCGAAAGTCTGCTCGTGGCGCTCGGGCGGCGCGGCGAGGAGGCCGGAAAGGCTATCTCCCGGCGGCCTTGACGATGTCGATGTTGCCGTTGCTGTTGGTCAGGAGAACCTCGCAGGCCCCGTCGCCGATCTTGCCCGAGAGAGCGTCCGTGCCGGCCGACGTCGAGACCGTCAGCGGGATCTCCGTCGAGACGCGCCCGAACGACGTCCGCGCGCTGATCGCGTAGCCGACGCGCGGATCGAGCGCCAGTCGGATCGGCGCGAAGGACGCCTTGAGAGAGATGCGCCCGCACGCGCCGCCTCCCGCCGCGGCGCGCACGTCCACGGCTCCATTCTGGTCGTCCACGTCCACAGGGCCGCCGACGCCGTCCGCCGTCACGGGCGCAAACGACGTCCGGGCCGTCAGGCCGCCCTTGATCTGCGACGCCCGCACGCTCCCGTTGGAGTTCTCGACGGTCAGCGCGCCCTCCGACGCCCGAGGCCTCGACGGCGCCGAAGCTCGTCTTCACGTAAGCGGCGGCGCCGACCTCCGTCAGGGCGACGCGCCCGTTGCCGGAGACGACCTTCGCGCCCTTCTTGATGCGCGTCAGGCTCGTCTCACCGAAGGAGTTGCGCACGTCGGCCGATCCGTCCACGTTGGCGAGCGTCACGCGACCGTTGGAGTCGGACACGACGGCGTCGCCGGCGATTCCCGCGGCGTCCACGTCGCCGAACCGGGTCGTGAGCCGCGCCCCGCCGCGCACGTCGCGGACGAGGATCTTTCCGTTCGCGTTCTCGACGTCCGCCGGGCCGCCCACGTCGGCCAGCTCCACTCCTCCGAACGTCGTGCGGACCATGACGCCGCCGCCGGTCTTCCGCCCGTTCACCGCGGAGTTGCTCCCCCGCGCGTCGACGGCGGCCTTCATGTCGGTGAACGAGATCGTGCCGAAGCTCGTCGCCAGGTCCGCCTTGCCGCCCACGCCGGCCGCCGTGATGGCGCCGTTGCTGTTGCGGGCGGAGAGTTCTCCCGACACGTTACGCACGTCGAGCTTCCCGAACGACGCCTCGACCGACGCCGAGCCGGCGCCGTCGACCGACACGTCGCCGTTGCTGCTCGTCACCGTGCATTTCTTTCCGGTCCGCGCGGCCGACGTCCGGCCGAAGCGATTGCTCACCTCGAGGTCGCCCTGGACGTCGGACACCGTCACCGCGCCGTTGCCGTTCACGATGACGGCGTCTCCCGCGTTGCCGGTGAGGTCGACGGCGCCGAACGAGTTCTCGAGCCGCTGCCGCCCGGCGCCGTCGCGGAACGCGACGTGCCCGTTCGAGTTGACGACCTCGGACGCCGCCTTCAGGCCGGCCACCGACACGTCGCCGAACCGATTGCGGAGCGAGAGCGGGGCGTTCTCCGGCATCGCGATCCGGTAGTCGACCGAGTACGACAGCGCGAAGTCGCCGAAGAGCGCGTGCCGCTCGGGATAGACGGTTCGGATCGACACGCCGGCGCCGGTCGCCTCGACCTCGATCCGGACGTCGGCGGCGAACTTCTCGGCCCGCTCGCGGCTCGTCGCGGAGACGCGGATCGTCGCGGAAACCTGGACCGTCGCGTCCTTGTGCGTCGTGACCTCGACGGCGCCGTGGCTGTGCTCGATCGACACGCGCTGCCCGGCACCGAGCGGAAGCGACTTCTCGAAGTTCCGCGAGATCTCGTCGCGCGCGATCGCCGCGGCCGGTCCGGCCACGAGAATCAGAGCGAGCCCGATGGTCCGAACGATCTTCGAGGGAGAGCTCATGACTGACCTACTTTCATCAAATCCTGCAAGGTGCGCTGCTTCTCGCGATAGATCCCGAGCAGCTCCTTGCGGAGGTGCGTGTTGAACCGATTGCGCTCGATCTCGCCGCGCATCTCGGAGATTTCCGAATCGAGGACGAAGAGCTTCTCCTTGTACGCGGCGGCGACAGCGGAATCCGGATTCTCGAGACGCGGCCGCGCCACCCGCGAGAGCTTCTCGATCGAGGCGAGGTAGACCTCCTCGGCGGCCTCGACGTCACGCAGCGCGTCCTCGCTCAAGAGGGCGTTTCGCGACGCGGAGAGGTTCGCGAGCGGCTCCCGCCCGCCGCGATCGCGGAAGACGCGCACGCCGATGGCCGAGAGCAGCACGAGCGCCACGACGGCAGCCGCCGCGAGCCCACGGAGCCACGGCGACGACTCCCGCGGCGCCGCGGGCCGCGCCGACCGCGCCATCTCCCGTTCGATCCGGGGCCAGAGCTCGGGACTGTCCCAGGACTTCCGCATCGCCGGGGCGGCCTCCGCGATCTGGCCCCAGAGGGCCAGGCGGGCCCGGCACTCGGGGCAGACGGCGGCATGCGCCTGGAGCTCGGCGGAAGCCGCCGGATCCTCCCGCTCGGCCGTCCGGTCGAACCGGTCGCAGGCCGCTGCGCTCATGCCCGCGCCTCCGGCGCCCGGCCTCTCCACAGCATCCTCTGCAACTCCCGCCGCGCCTCGTAGACCAGAGAGCGCGAGGCGGTCTCGGAGATCCCCAGGACTTCGGCGACCTCCCGGTGGCTGAACCCCTCGACAGCCGACATGAGAAAGGCCGTGCGGGGCCGCTCCCCAAGGCGCGCCACGGCATCTTCGAGCTCGAGGCGGAGGGGATGGTCGGCGGCGGCGGCCGGCAGATCCCGGGCCGCCGGCGTTCCGTCGGGCGCGAGCTCCATCTCGGGTTTGCGCTTCCGGCGCCGCATCTGGTCGTAGCAGGAGTTGAGGAGAATCCGGTAGACCCAGGTCGAGAAGCGGGCGCCTCCCCGAAAAGCGGCGGCGCCGCGGTGGACCTTGAGAAAGGTCTCCTGCACCGCGTCCTCCGCGTCGGAGACGCTCCCGAGCAGATTGGCGGCGATCGATTTCATCCGCGCGCCGTGCCTCTCGTAGAGCCGTTCGAACGCGGATCGATCGCCACGCTGCGCCGCCTCGAGCAGCGCGTCGTCCGGAGCCGCCGGGTCATCCGATGGGGGAGCGGCCAGCGCAACCTCCTGTGAGACGGCTCGAAATGTCCCGTTTTCTCCAAGCGCGGTCAACCCCCGCCCCTCGAGATGCTCATCCGATCCCTTAGACGCCGGATCGATGCACGTCGTTGGAACGGGCGCCGCGGTCGCCGGCGCTCTTGACTTAGCACGGCAAGAGGAAAAGACTCCCGCAAGACTTTACGCGGCTCGTTTCGATTTTTTGGGGGGAGGTATTGCGCATGCATCGACGCCTGCGTTCGTTCGTTCTGGCGTTCGCCTTGATCCTCGCTCTCGTTCCCCGCCTCGGCGCCCAATCCCAGGCCACCACCGGAATCATCGAAGGTCTCGTGCTCGATCCGGAAGGCGCGATCCGGCCCGGCGCCACGGTCGTCGTGCGGAACACGGCGACGAACTTCGAGCAGACGCACGTGACCGACGCCAACGGCCGGTTTCGCGCGCTGCAGCTGCCGCTCGGACCGTACCGGGTCACGGTCACGCTCGCAGGGCTTCGCGACGCTCGTGCGCGACGGCATCACGCTCATCGTCGGTCAGACCGTCAGCCTGACGCTGCGTCTCGAGGTCTCGGGGGTCCAGCAGGAGGTCTCCGTCAGCGCCGAGGCGCCGGTCGTCGCGACGAGCCGCACGGAGGGCACGACGATCGTGCCCGCAGGAGGCCGTCTCGAAGCTGCCGCAGCTGAACCACAACTTCATGGACTTCACCAAGCTCACGCCCGGCGTCTCGGTCGTGCAGGGCCCCGACGGCGACGAGCTCACGATCAACGGACAGAAGGGAATTCACAACAACGTCTCGGTGGACGGCGCCGACTTCAACAACCCGTTCTTCGGCGAGCAGCGCGGCGGGCAGCGTCCGCCGTTCACGTTCAACCTGGACGCGGTCCAGGAGGTCGTGGTCGTCAACGATGGCGCCAACGCCGAGTTCGGCCGCTCCTCCGGCGGCTTCGTCAACGTCGTGACGAAGTCGGGCACCAACGACATCCACGCGAGCGCGCACTTCTATTACACGAACGACGCGCTCCAGGCGGAGGCGCCCCATGCCGGGCGGCGGCTTCGAGCCGAAGCCCGACTCCAACCGCTATCAGCTCGGCTTCACGCTCGGCGGACCGCTCGTGCAGGACCGGCTCTTCTACTTCCTGTCGGGCGACTACCAGAACGGCGACACGACCAAGCAGCTCGATCCCGACCCGGATCGAGCAGCGGGTCGTGGACGCCTTCGCGGCCCTCGGCAGCCCGGACGAGAACGGCTCCGATCGCGCGCACGGACGACGCCCTCGCGCTGCTCGCCAAGGTGGACTGGCGCGCGACCGACAGTCACCTGCTGACCCTTCGCTACGCGTACACGTGGTCGGATCAGCACAACGGGACTTTCGACGTGAACTCCTGGGGCCGCAGCGCCAACGCGATCGAAAAGGACTTCTCGAAGGCGATCACCGGGCTCGGCGCTCTCGACCTTCAACGCCAACCTCTCGAACGAGTTCCGCTTCCAGTTCGCCCGAGAGGACCGGCCGCGTCCCTACGATGGCCCGAACATCCTCGTTGCACCGGCCGGCCGCTGCCCGATACGGCTTTCGACTTCGTGAACTCCTACCGGTTCGGCGAGCCCTTCTTCATTCCGGTCGCAGTACCACGACGACCGCAGCCAGTTCGTCGACAACGTCTCCTACTTCTTGGGCCAGCACACGTTCAAGGGGGGCGTCGAGTTCAACCGCATCGTGCCGCCAGCCAGACGTTCCTCGGCTTCGCCAACGGCCGGTTCATCTTCGCTCGACCGACGGCTTCCTGGACTACGTTGCCAACCCCAACTACGTCGAGTGCAGCAACGGCTCGAGCTCGCAGACGGGATCCTGCCCGTCGGGGACGACGGTCAGCGGCCCCGTGCTCCTCTATCTCCAGCAGGCCGGCGTCGGCGGCACTCCGTCGAAGAAGCCGGCACTCAGACGATCGTTCAGAAGGAGTGGGGCGTCTTCGGGCAGGACACGTGGCAGCCGATGCCGAATCTGACGATCAACTTGGGACTGCGCTGGGAGGCGCAGATCGAGCCGCCGCTGATCACGCCGATCCCGGAGCTCTTCTACGAACCCGTTCATCGGGCAGACGCGCAATGGGCAGGAGTTCCCGGGCGACGGCACGATCCCGTCGGACAAGAGCATGTGGCAGCCGCGCGTCGGCATCGCGTGGGATCCGGCGCAATGACGGCAAGACGGTCTTGCGCGCGACGTTCGGCATCTTCTACGCGCGCATTCCGGGCCTGAACCTCGCGTCCTCGCGCTCGACGGACGGCACGCGCGGGCAGAGCATCTACCGCGACAGCACGTTCCGAACTTCGGTCCGCCCGCTGCCGCCCCTTATCCTGGCCTCTTTCCGCAACCGCCGACTCCGACGCGGTCCCAATCATCCGGGCGTCTTCGTCGTTCGACAAGAACTTCCAGAACCCGCGGACGACGGCATGGAGCGTCTCGGCCGAGCGCGAGGTCATTCCGAACCTCGTCGCTGCTGCTCCGCTACGACTGGGCCGACACGGTGCACCTGACCCGCTTCGTGGACCGCAACGCCGCGGAGCTCGGCAGCCGTGGTCGACGGGGCTCGGCGACGATGGCACGAACGGCGTCGGACACTCACGACCATCGAGTCCTCGGCCAAGAGCCGCTACTGGGGCATCACGTTCGGCGCCACCAAGCGGTTCTCCGATCGGTTCGGCGCCGCAGGTCAACCTACACCTACTCGAAGGACAAGTCCGACGACGACAACGAGCGCGACCCCTTCACGCTCCGGTACGCCAAGATCTTCGAGGATCCCAACAACCCGACGGCGGAGTTCACGCAGGAGTACGGCTACTCGGACCGCGACCAGCGGCACCGGTTCCAGGGATGGCTGCTCTGGAGGATGCCGCTCGACATCGACTTCAACGCGAGCTATAGGTACCTCTCGGCCCAGCCACAGTCCCTCACGGCGACCGGCGCCGTCGCGAACACGGCGCAGGACCGCTGCGTCATCGCCGGATGCCCGGCGGGGACCGAGGTCATCGAACGCAACACCGGACGCAAGGACAACGCGCTCTCGATCTTCGACCTGAGGATCTCGCGCGTGTTCTTCTTCGGACAGCTCCAGGTCGAGCCCTCGATGGACGTCTTCAATCTCTTCAACGCGAAGAACTTCCTCGATCCCGCAGACGACGAACCTGATCTTCAACTTCGACGGCACGGTCCGCTCCGGAGCGGGCGAGCCGCGGCGGTTCCAGTTCGGCGTACGGGTGGCCTGGTAGGAATCGAATTCGATTCGAGGGGTCCCGGGCCGGAGCGGCCGGCCCGGGACCTCTTTCTTACCTTCTTAGTCCGGCAGCGCCGCGGCGATCCGCCGCCCGAACTTCTCGGCCTCTCGCCGGATCTTCTCCGTGTCGAGCGTCTCGAGGCGGCGCCGCTCCATGAGCACCCGCCCTTCCACGACGACCGTCCGCACCGCGTCCGCGCGCCCCGCGTAGACGAGATAGGCGCACGGGTCGTAGAGCGGCACCGCGCTCGGTCCCGACGTCTCGACGACGATCAGGTCCGCCCGTTTCCCGACCTCGAGCGAGCCGATCTCGCCCTCCCGGTGGAGCGCCGCGGCCGACCCCATCGTCGCCATCCGGAGAACGGTTCGGGCGTCGGCCGCCGTCGGATCGAGCGTCGCGACCTTGTGGAGCCGCGCGACGCTCCCCATCTCCCCGAAGAGGTCCAGGTCGTTGTTGCTCGCGACGCCGTCCGTGCCGAGCCCGACAGGAACCCCCGCCGCGAGCAGCCGCGCAATCGGTGCAACCCCCGAGGCGAGCTTCATGTTGCTCTCGGCGCAGTGGACGACGCCCGCGCCCGAACGCGCGAGCAGGCCGATCTCCTCCTCGTCCACCGCGACGCAATGCGCCGCCGTCACGCGGGCGTCGAGGACGCCGAGACCCGCGAAGTGCCGCACCGGCGTCGTGCCGTAGCGCTCCCGAACCATCGCGAGCTCTCCGGCGGACTCGGACAGGTGCGTCAGAACCGGCGCGTCGAAGCGCTCCGCGAGGGCATGTGTCTTTCGGAGCGTCTCCGGCCCGGCCGTATAGGCGGCGTGCGGAAAGAGCGACGGCGTCACGCGCGCGTGCCCGTGCCACTGCGACAGCATCCGCTCGGCGCGCGCGAGACCCTCGGAGGCACCCTTCGCGTCGGGCGTCGCCGCGTCGAAGATGCCCTGCCCCGGGAAGGCGCGCAGGCCCGCCGCGTCGGCCGCGCGCGCCACTTCCTCCTCGAAGAAATATCCGTCGGCGAACGTCGTCGTGCCCGAGGCGATCATTTCCCAGCAGGCGAGCAGCGCCCCGCACCGTACGAACTTCGGCGAGACGAAGCGCGCCTCGAGCGGAAAGATGTACTTCGTCAGCCAGGTCATGAGGTCAGCGTCGTCGTGCACGCCGCGGAGCAGCGTCATCGCGACGTGGGTGTGGGCGTTGACGAGGCCCGGCAGGACGAGATCGGCGCGCGCCTCGATCTTCCGCCGCGCGCGGAAGCGGCGCTCGAGCATCCGCCGCGGACCGACGGCGGCGATGCGACCCGCGCGGATGGCGATCGCGCCGTCCGCGATCACGGTGTCGGCGGCGTCGAGGGTCAGGACCGTTCCGCCGAGGACGAGGAGGTCGGCGCGCTCCGTCTCGCCGGCGGCGATCGCCGGACGCTTCTTCTTCACTGCCAGCGGCGCCGGCGCTCCTCCTGATCCGGCGTCAGGGCGTCGATCGCGACGCCCAGGGACTCGAGCTTCGTGCGCGCGATCTCGCGGTCGATCTCCACGGGAAGGTCGTGCACGCCCGGCGCGAGCTCTCCGCGATGGCGGGCGAGGTGGTGGATGGCGAGGGCCTGAACCGCGAAGGACAAGTCCATGATCTCGACCGGGTGGCCGTCCCCGCCGGCGATGTTCACGAGCCGCCCTTCACAAAGGAGGTTCAGTCGCCGTCCGTCGGCCATCCGGAATTCGGTGATCTGGCGGCGGACCTCGGTCTTCTTCGCCGCGAGGGACTCGAGGGCCGGTACGTCGATCTCCGTGTCGAGACCGCCGGCGTTGGCGAGGACGGCGCCGTCCCGCATCCGCTCGAAGTGCGGGCGCGCGAACACGGCGTGCGTGCCCGTCGAGGTCACGAAGAAGTCGCCGAGCGCCGCCGCCTCCACAAGCGGCATGACCGCGAAGCCGTCGGCGATCGCCTCGAGCGCGCGCACGGGGTCCACCTCGCAGACGACGACCCGGGATCCGAGTCCGGCGGCGCGCCGCGCGAGCCCGCGCCCGCACCAGCCATAGCCGGCGACGACGACGATCCGGCCCGCAAGGAACAGGTTCGTCAGCGCCATGATCGCCGTGAACGTCGACTGGCCGGTGCCGTAGCGGTTGTCGAAGAGGTGCTTGCACATGGCGTCGTTTCCGGCGATGACCGGGAACGTGAGCTTGCCCGCGCGCGCCATGTTCTTGAGCTTCGTCACGCCGGAAGTCGTCTGCTCGCTCGCGCCCCAGACGCCGCCGCAGCGGCTCGCCTGCGTCGTGTGGAGGATGCGCGTCAGCTCGCCGCGGTCGTCCACGAGGAGCACCGGATCGTCCTCGCAGGCGCGCGTCAGGTTCGCTTCGAACTCCGCCGGCGAGGCGTCGCCGACCGAGAAGACCGTCACCCCCTCCTCGGCGACCGCCGCCGCGACGTCGTCCTGGACGTAGCCGGGCGCCGTGCCCGCGAGCGTCACGCGCGCGCCCGCGCGGTGAAGGAGGAGCGTCAGATACGCCGTCTTCGCCTCGAGGGGAACGCAGACGGCGATCGAGAGGCCGCGGAGCGTCCCGTCCGAGAGCCGCCGCTCGGACAAGGCGTTCAAGACCGGCGAATGCGACTCGACCCAGCGGATCTTCCGGTGCCCCTCGGGCGCGAGCTTCGGATCCTTGACGATCGATGCGCGCATCGCGGTCACCTCCCCCGCCGGCTCACCAGCCGACCGGCTTGCCCTTGTTCTGCTCGTCCAGCCACTTCTGGAGCGGCGCGAAATAGTCCCGGATCGCCGACGCGTCCATCTTGTTCTCTCCCGTGATGACCGCGAGCGCTTCCGGCCAGGGCTTCGAGCAACCCATCGCGAGCATCTTCGCCAGCCGCGCGCCGGCGTCCTTGTTGCCGTAGATCGAGCAGCGATGGAGCGGCCCGGTGCAGCCGGCGGCCGACGCGAGACCGCGGTGGAACTGGAACTGGAGGATGTCGGCGAGGAAGTAGCGCGAGTACGGGACGCCCGCGGCGACGTGGTACTTTGCCGCGGCGTCGAAGTCCTGCTCGGTCCGCGCCTCCCGGGGCGCGACGCCCTGGTACTTGCGGCGCAGCTCCCACCATGTCCGGTTGTAGTCCGCCGGCGTGATTTCCCCCGCGAAGACCTTCCAGCGCCACTGGTCGATGAGGAGACCGAAGGGCAGGAACGCAATCTTGTCGAGCGCGCGCGTCAGCAGCAGGCCGATGTCCTTCGACGCGTCGGGCGCCTTGTCGAGGAAGCCGAGCTTCGCGAGGTACTCGGGCGTGACGGAGAGCGCGATCGTGTCGCCGATCGCCTCGTGGAAGCCGTCGTTGGCGCTGTCGCGGAAGAGGTAGGGCTGCCGGTTGTAGGCGCGCTGGTAGAAGTTGTGCCCGAGCTCGTGATGGATCGTCGTGAAGGACTCGGCCGTGATGTCGATGCACATCTTCAGGCGCAGGTCGTCCACCGCGTCGATGTCCCAGGCGCTCGGATGGCAGACGACGTCCCGATCGCGCGGCTTCACGAAGAGGGAGCGCTCCCAGAAGGTCTTCGGCAGCGGGTCGAAACCGAGCGAGGTGAAGAAGCCCTCGCCGTAGCGCACCATCGGGATCGGCTCGACGTGCCGCGACTTCAGGATCTCGGTCAGGTCGAACCCCCGGTCCGAGCCCTCCGGCGCCACGAGCGGATAGAGATTGCTCCAGTCCTGCGCCCAGACGTTGCCGAGCAGGTGCGCCGGGATGGGACCGGAAGCCGGCACCGCGTCGCCGTACTTCTCCCGAAGCTTCCAGCGCACGTAGGCGTGGAGCGACACGTAGAGCGGACGCACCTGCTCCCAGAGCCGGTCGAGCTCGCGGGCGAAGTCGGCGGGCGGCATGTCGTACTTCGAGCGCCACATCGCGCCCGTGTCGGGGAAGCCGAGCTCCCGCGCGCCTTTGTTGGCGAGCTCCACGTAGCGCTCGAACGGCTTCTTGAGCGGCGGCGCGATCGTGTGCCAGCCCTGCCAGACGTCGTAGAGCTGCCCGGGATCGCGGCTCTCGGCCATGATCTTCGTGATGTCCTCGAGATCGAGGCACTTGTCGGATCCCTTCGGGCAGTACTTGCCCTTCCCGTAGGCGCCCTCGAGCGCCGCGGCGATCCGCGTCAGCTCCTCGCGCTCCTTCGGATCTTCCGGCGCGGCGAGCGTGAGCGCGTTCTTGAGAAGGTCGAGCTTCCGCGCGACGTCGGGCGGAAGCGCGAGGCCGGAGAAGCGCGTCGTCTGCTTCGCGTACGCCGCCGTGGCGGCGATCAATTTCTCGTTGGCCTGCGCCGAGAGGATCTCCGTGTCGTCGGTGATGAAGGTCGACTGCACCCAGGACGCGCGGCTCGCGTTCGTCGAGAGGGCGAGCAGCTTCTCCTCGGCGTCCGCGAGAAAGGCGCGGGCGTCCTCGACGGTCGCGGGCTTCTGCGGCGCCTGAGGCATCGCCGCCCCGTCAAGCCCGGCGAATGCGAGCGCGGCGAGCGCGAGCGGACGGATCGAGAGACGGCGGTGCCGCATGCAACCCTCCCCGAAGACGCGCTGGATTTCGAACCACGAAGCTTCTCTTATATCCCGACCCGCGCGGCCCGGCTAACCGGTCCGCACGAAGTCGATGAAGCCGCGCTCGACGTCGGTGCCGGTCAGCTTGACGCGGAGGCGGTCGCCGACTTCGAGTCCTTCCCAGCCCTGGACGAGCTTCCCCTCGACCGGCGGAGTGAACACGCGGACCCAGGTTCCCTTCTCGGACGCACCGGTGACGACGCCGTCGAAACGCTGGCCGAGCCGGCCCTCGAGGAGCATTGCCGCCGCCGATTTGCGCACCTGACGCTCGACTTTGTCCGCCGCGTCCTCCATCTCGGTGCAGTGCTGCGCGAGCGGCTCGAGATCTGCGGCGGAATACGGCGGCGTTCCCCCCGCGAGCGCGGCCTTGAGCAGACGCTGCGTCAGGAGGTCGGGATACCGCCGGTTCGGAGCCGTCGAGTGCGTGTAGTCGCGCACCGCCAGGCCGAAGTGCCCGACGGCCGTCTGCCCCGGACGCTCCACGACGTACTCGCCCGCGCCCATCAGCTTGATGATGACGAGCGAGAGGTCGGGGAACCGCAGCGGATCGGCCTTGCGCCGGCGCGCGAGGAACCCCTCGAGGGCCTTGCTGTCGGGCTCGGGCGGGAGCTTCTCGCCCTGCTCCGCCGCCACCTTGACGATCTTCTGCCAGCGCTCGGGTGACCGCACGACACGCCGAAGCGACGCGATCCCCTTGTCGGAGAGGAACCGCGCCGTGACGCCGTTGGCCGCGATCATGAAGTCCTCGATCAGCTCGCGCGCGCGGTTCTTGTGCTCGACGCGCAGGTCCACGACGCGGTCGCCGTCGAAGAGCGGCCGCGGCTCGATCGTCTCGAGCTCGAGCGCCCCGCGCTCGTAGCGCAGCGCGCGAAGCTTCTGCGCGACGACGTCCTGGATCTGGAGCTGCCGCGCGAGCTCCGCCGACGAACCCGCGCGCCCCGGCATCGACGCCTTCCCTTCGAGCGCCGCGCCGACGGAGTCGTAGGCGAGCTTCGCCTGGTTGTGGACCGCGGCTCGGGAGACCACCGAGGAGGAGACCTCGCCGTCCGACTCGACGACCATGTCCACGACGATCGCGACGCGGTCGGCGTCCTCGTTGAGCGACGTCAGGTCCGTCGAAAGCTTCTCCGGCAGCATGGGGAAGATCGTCGCGGCCGTGTACACCGACGTCGTGTTGTGCCGCGCGTACCCGTCCAGAGCCGATCCGTCCTTCACGAGCGCGTCCACGTCGGCCACGGCCACGCGAATCCGCACCGCGCCCTTCGGCAGCTCCTCGGCGCACGAGAGCTGGTCGAGGTCCCGCGAATCGTCGTTGTCGACCGAAACCCAGGGAAGCTTGCGCAGATCCACGATTCCCGCGGACGCCGGCGCCGGATCGCGCAGCCGGTCGAGCTCGGCAAGCGCGTCGCGGGAGAAGTCGGGCCAGAGTCCGCGCTCGGTCATCGCCCGGCGGGCGATCTTCTTCAGGTCGCTTCGGTGCGTTTCCCGGCCCGCGGACACGGCGGGCAGTCTAGCAGCGCCTCGTCCCGCACTAAGATGCGGTCGTGACGGCCGGGCGAGTCGCCGGCGCGGAGTCCGCGGCGAGGATGGAGCCTCCGGCGCGCTCGACCCGCTTCTACGCCGGCCTCTCGATCGCGGCCGCGATCGTCACGATTGCGCTCAAGACGGCCGCGTGGCGAGTGACGGGTTCGGTCGGCCTCCTCTCCGACGCGGCGGAGTCGCTCGTCAACCTCGCCGCCGCGCTCATCGCGCTCTGGGCGCTCACGGTCGCCGCGCGGCCCGCCGACGAGCTCCACTCCTACGGATACACGAAGGCCGAATACTTCGCGAGCGGCGCCGAAGGATTCCTGATCCTCGCCGCCGCCTTCGGGATCGCCGTGACGGCCTGGGCAGCGATGGCGCGACCCGCAGCCCATCGCCGACGCCGGGATCGGAATCGCCGTGGCCGCCGCGGCCTCGATCCTCAACGGCGCCGTCGCGGCGATTCTGATGCGCGCGGGCAACCGGCTGCGATCCATCACGCTGCGCGCCGACGCGCGCCATCTCCTGACCGACGTCTGGACCTCGCTCGGCGTCATCGCCGGAATCGCGCTCGTCGCCGCGACGGGATGGCGGCGCCTCGATCCACTCATCGCGTTCGCCGTCGCGGTCAACATCGTCTGGACGGGCCTGCGCCTCGTGCGCGAGACGGGAATGGGTCTGCTCGACGTCTCCCTTCCCGACGCCGATCGCCGTGAGGTCGCCTCGACGCTCTCGGAGTTCCAGGCGCAGGGAATCCTCTTTCACGCGATCCATACGCGCGCCGCGGGCGCCCGCCGATTCGTCTCGATGCACGTCCTCGTCCCGCGCGACTGGACGGTCCAGCGCGGGCACGATCTCTGCGAGAAAGTCGAGGCCGCGGTGCGCGCCGTCCTGCCGCAGACGACGGTCTTCACGCACCTCGAGCCGCGGGAAGATCCCATTTCCTGGGACGACCGGGGCCTCGACCGCGATCCGGGACCTTAGAATCGGGTTCCGGGGGATCCCCCATGAAGCAGAAAATGCGCGGCCTCGTCCTGGCGCTCGCCGCCGTCACCGGGCTCTCCTGCGCCCCGTCGCCCGCGCAGCCGCCCCGCTCGGCTGGCTCGCCGCAACCGAGCCATCCGGGGACCGCCGCCGTTTCGCTCGAGGACGTCCTCTCCACGAGCCCGCCGGTCTTCGGATCCGGCGGAGCGCCGACGCCGGAGCCGCCGCCGTCCGACGGCGCGTCCCTCGACGGTTTGCTTCGCGCGCTGTACGAGGGCGTCTCGCACGCCGCGGACGCCGAGCCGAACTGGGACCGCCTGGCGCCGCTCTTCGTTCCCGGCGCGCGCCTGACGCCGCCGAAGCCGCCCGGAGACCCGAAGTGGGTGGCGCTCTCCTTCGAAGAGTTTCGCGACGCCGTGCGCAAGGGGATCGCGGCGCGCCGCGAGGAGGGGAAGCCCGCGGGATTCTTCGAGCGGGAGATCGGACGCGAGACGCACGTCTACGGCAGCATCACGGACGTCCTCTCCGCCTACGAGGGCCGTTTTCGCGGCGACGATCCGAAGCCCTTCATCCGCGGCGTCAACTTCCTCCAGGTCGTCAAGGCGGGCGATCGCTGGGCGATCGCGGCGATCGTCTGGGACACGGAGCGGCCGGAAAACCCGATTCCCGAGCACCTGCTGCCTCCGTCCGCAAAATAGAATCGCCGAGTGAGCCTCCTCCGGCGCCCCGGCGTCGGCTATCCCGCAGCCGCGCTGCTCGTTGCTGCGACCGTCGCCTGCCTGAAGCTTTTTCACGGTCTGACGGATTCGACCGTGGCCCTCGTGCTTCTCCTCGCCGTCTTCCTCTCCGCCTGGATCTGGCAAAGCGGGCCCGGAGTCCTGGCGGCGCTGCTGGCGACCGCCGCGTTCAACTTCTTCTTCATCCCGCCTCTGTACACGTTCACGATTCAGGATCCGCGCAACGTCGCTGCTCTTTTCGTCTTCCTCGCATCGGGCCTCCTCATCGGCCGGCTCTCCGCGCTCGCGCGCCGGCGCCTCGAGCTCGTCGAGGCCGAACGCCGCGACCTCGCCGCGCTGACGCGGCTCTCCGAGGCCTTCCTCGCCGACACCAACCGCGAGTCGCTCCTCGGCGTCGCCGTGGACCGGCTGCGGAACGCCTTGCAGGCGGAGCGCGTCTCGCTGTGGCTCGCCGACGAGGACGGCCGCGTCGCCGAGGCGGCTTCGACGCCCGGCGCCGCCGTCCGCTCCGACCTCGTCGAGCTCGCCTGGAAACAGGGAAACTCCGCCGCGTTTCCGTCGGACCTCGGCGGCACGGACATCTATCTGCCGGTTCCCATCGGGGTCCAGCGCGCCGGCGTGCTCGTCGCGAGGGGTCTGCGTTCGAGCGAGCGGATGGCCGAAGCCTGCGCCCAGCTTCTCGGCCTCGCCCTCGAGCGGGAGCGGTTCCTGGCGGTCGCGCGCGCGGCCGAGGAGACCAAGGCGAGCGACGAGATGAAATCGACGCTCCTCGCCGCGCTCGCGCACGACCTGAAAACGCCGGTCGCCGCCACGCGCGGCGCGGTCGAGAACTGGGCCGCCTCCGCGGGACCCTCGGAGTCGGCCGGGCTCGCCCTCGATCAGATGAAGGCTCTCTCGCGCCGGATCGACGAGCTGATGGAGGTCGTGCGCCTGGACTCGGGCGTGGCGCGGCCGCGCCGCGAGATCGTGGCCGCCGCCGAGATCGTCGAGGCGGCCGTGGCGCGCTTCGGCGACGCCCTCGCCGGCCACTCGCTTCTGCTCGAGCCGCCGCCGCCGGATGCTTTCGTCGAGGTCGATCCCGGACAGCTCACCGAGGCGCTCGGCCACGGTCTCGAGAACGCAGCGGGCTACTCGCCCCGGGGCTCGCGGATCCAGGTCCGCGTCGAAGCGGACGCGGACACCGTACGGCTGCAGGTCCTCGACACCGGTCCGGGGATCGCCAACGCCGACCGGGAACGGGTCTTCGAGCGTTTCGTCCGGCTTCCGGCGGCGGAAGGCACTCCCGGCACCGGTCTCGGCCTCTCGATCGCGCGGAGTCTCGTCGCGATGAACGGGGGTCGCGTGTCGCTCGCGGCGACGCCAGGCGGCGGGACCCTCTTCGAGATCTCTCTGCCGAGAGCGCGCCGATGAGCCGCATTCTCGTCGCCGACGACGAAGCCGCGATCCGAAAAGTGGTGCGCGACGCTCTCGAACGTGCCGGCCACGAGATCGAGACGGCCGCTGACGGCGAGGAGGCTCTCGCCCGATTCGACGAAGGCGCCTTCGACCTCGTCGTCGCCGACTGGAACATGCCGGTCCTCGACGGGTTCGAGCTCGTCCGGCGGATCCGGAAGCGCTCCTCGGTTCCGATTTTGATGTTGACCGTCCGCTCCGAGGAGCGGGACAAGGTGCGGCTGCTCGACGCAGGCGCGGACGACTACGTGACCAAGCCGTTCGGCGTCGCGGAGCTCGTGGCGCGTGCCGCCGCGCTCCTGCGACGGCGATCGGGTCCTACGGACGCGCCGGCGGTCCTCCGATTCGGCCCCGTCGAATTCGACCGCGAGGCGCGGGTCGTCCGCCGGGACGATCGTCCCGTGCACCTGACGCCGACGGAGTTCTCCCTACTCGGCGCGCTCCTCTCGAAGCCCGGGGCCGTCTGGACGCACCGTCAGCTCATGGCGGCCGTCTGGGGCACGACCGCGGGAGTCAGCAGCGACACGCTCCGGGTCCACATGGGGAGCCTGCGTCGAAAGCTCGAGCCCGACCCCGACCGGCCGCGCTACATCCGCACCGAGCCCTGGGTCGGCTACCGGTTCACGCCTGAGAGCGCGGACGGGAAAACGGCCTCCACGCGGCGGGATCCCTCGGCATCGGAATAAGCCAGGGATCCTCTCGGATCCACGTGCATCAGGTGCCCCGCCTGAAAGGACGGGACCCTCGGCGGATGGAAATGGGCTCTCCCTTCGGCCCTGCGGGTGGAATGGGCAGGTTGCCTTCTTTCAACAATCTTTCGGTACTCCTCCGGACTTCTTGTCGCTCCGCCCCGCAGACTCCTCCCCTGTCAGGAGGAGATCGTGAAGTTTTCCGCAACGAACAAGCGCCAGCGCGCCGCAAGGACGTACGCGGGTCTCGCCGCGGTCGGCCTGGCGGGCGGGCTTCTCGCCGGGGCTTGCGCGTCCGGACCGGTGTCTCGGGCGGCGTTCGTCGTCCTCGGTGTTCTCGTGTATCTCGCCCACGGATCGCTCGCCGCGCGCCTGCTGATCGGCCCTCGAATTCGGCGCGACGCGAGTCCGTTTCCGCCGCCTCCGGCCTCCTCCGCGCCGGCCGCACGCGTGGCCCGGCCCGTTTCGAACCTTCGGCCACGGCCCTGGCCGCGGGCGGTCGGGCTCCTTCTCCTGATCGGCGCCGTAGCCGCGCCCGCGAAGGCGCAGCAGACGATCTTCAACGTCCCGAGCGGCGACGTTCTGGACAGGGGAAAGACGTATCTCGAGACGGACGTACTCTGGCGCCCCCAGGATCCGAACTTCGCCGTCTTCACGGAGCGGGGCGTCTATGGTTTCGGCGCGAACGTCGAGGCCGGCGTCAACTTCGGCGGATTCGTCACTCCCGGACGCTCCGTGCCGATCGCGACGCCCAACCTCAAGTGGCAGCCCTGGCACAACGACAAGCTCGCCTTCACGACCGGCGTCTTCGGACTCTTCTATCTCCGCGGCTCGAAGGACGGCGATCCGGCGGTCCTCGGGTACGGCGAGGCCTCGTACAAGCTGCCCACGAACACGCGCCTGACCGCCGGCGGGTACTGGGCCTCCTCCGGCTATGCGGCGGCGGATCCCCAGGCCGGCGCGTTGATCGGCTTCGAGCAGAAGGTCAACGACCACCTGAACGTCATCGCCGACTGGATCAGTGGAAAGAACGGCCTCGGGTACTTCACGCCGGGGGTCTCGGTGCCGCTCGACGCCTGGACGATCTATCTCGGCTACTCTCTCAAGAACGGCGACTCCAAGGGCAACGCCATCCTGTTCGAGCTCGGTTTCACGTTCTGAGGAGGACGTTCCGATGTGGGACCTGATTTTTCTCGTGGTCACCGTCTTCCTGTTCTGGATCTCCGTCATCTACACGCGGCGCTGCGACCGCATCTGAGGAGGACGCCATGGGATGGGAGGACATTCTCGGTCTCCTGGTGAGCGTCGGCCTGCTCTGGTACCTGCTAAGGGCCATGCTCCGGGCGGAAAGGTTCTGACGCCATGACGACCATCAACTTCGTCGAGATCCTCGTCTATCTGGCGATCATCGTCGCCCTCACGCCGCTCCTCGGCGGCTACATGAAGCGGGTGTTCTCCGGCGAGCGCACTTTTCTCGACCCGGTTCTCAAGCCGGTCGAGCGCGGCATCTACCGGATCTGCGGCGTCGACGCCTCGAAGGACCAGGGTTGGATCGAGTGGACCGTGACGATGTTGATCGTCAACGCGGCCTCTCTCGTCATCCTCTACGGGATGCAGCGGCTCCAGAAGTTCCTGCCGTTCAACCCGAACGGCTTCGGGGCGGTCTCGCCGGACTCGTCGTGGAACACCGCGGTCTCCTTCACGACGAACACGAACTGGCAGGGCTACTCCGGCGAATCCACGATGTCGCATTTCACCCAGATGGCCGGCCTCGCCCTCCACAACTTCCTCTCCGCGGCGACGGGAATCGCCATCGCGGTGGCCGTGATTCGCGGAGTCGCCCGCGAGAAGGCGAAAGGCATCGGCAATTTCTGGTACGACTGCACGCGCGCCCTCCTCTGGGTGCTGCTGCCGATCTCGTTCGTCGGCGCGCTCTTTCTCGTCTCCCGCGGCGTCGTGCAGAATTTCCGGGCGGATGTCGCGGTCAAGACCGTCGAGGGCGCCGAGCAGAAGATCGCCCAGGGCCCGGTCGCCTCCCAGGAGGCCATCAAGGAGCTCGGGACCAACGGCGGCGGATTCTTCAACGCGAATTCCGCGCACCCCTACGAGAACCCGACGCCCGGCACCAACTTCCTCGAGATGGTCCTCATCTTCACGATCGGGGCGGGCCTGACGAATACGCTCGGCCGAATGACGGGATCGGTGAGGCATGGATGGGCGGTCTTCGGAGCGATGGCCCTGATGTTCCTGGTCGGCGCCTTCGTGGCCGAGATCGCCGAGCAGCGGGGCAATCCCATCCATCAGAAGCTCGGCGTGGCGGCTCTCCCGACGGCCGGTGGGACGGGCGGCAACATGGAAGGCAAGGAAGTCCGCTTCGGCATCGGGGACTCCGCCCTCTTCGCCACGATCACGACGGACGCCTCCTGCGGCGCGATCAACTCCTGGCACGACTCGTTCACGCCGATCGGAGGGCTCGTCCCTCTGGCGAACATCGCGTCCGGCGAGGTCATCTTCGGCGGCGTCGGCGCCGGCCTCTACGGCATGTTCCTCTTCATCGTCCTTTCCGTCTTCATCGCGGGACTCATGGTCGGCCGCACACCCGAGTACCTCGGCAAGAAGATCGAGGCGCACGAGGTCAAGCTCGCGATGCTCTCGGTCCTGATCCTGACCCTCTGCATTCTGGGCTTCAGCGCCGCCGCCTCGGTGCTCCCGGCCGGGCTCTCGTCGCTCAACAACAAGGGCCCTCACGGCTTTACGGAGATCCTCTACGCGTTCACGTCCGGCGCCGGAAACAACGGTTCCGCATTCGCGGGCTTGAACGCCAACACGCTCTTCTACAACACGACGCTCGGATTCGACATGTTCTTCGGTCGCTTCTTCATGCTGATTCCGATCCTCGGGATCGCCGGCTCGCTCGCCGCCAAGAAGAAGGTCCCCGAGTCCGTCGGCACCTTCCCGGTGACGGGCCCGCTCTTCTCGGTCCTGCTCGTCAGCGTCATCCTGATCGTCGGGGCGCTGACGTTCTTTCCCGCTTTCTCGCTCGGCCCCATCGTGGAGCACCTGCTCATGAAGGCCGGAACTCTGTTCTGAGGAGGATGCCCATGGCTCATCCCCGACGCACCGCACTCTTCGATCGCGCGATCGTCCGGGCCGCGATCGGCGACTCGTTCCGAAAGCTCGATCCGCGTCTTCAGGCGCGCAATCCGGTCATGTTCGTCGTGCTCGTCGGGGCGGTCCTCGTCACTGTGCTCCTCGTGCGCGACGTCGCCCGCGGCAAGGACGTCCTCTTCAACCTTCAGATCGCGCTCTGGCTCTGGTTCACCCTGCTCTTCGCAAATTTCGCCGAGGCGATGGCCGAAGGACGAGGCAAGGCGCAGGCGGCGGCCCTGCGACGCGGCCGGACCGAGACGGTCGCGCGTCGGCTGACCCGCAAGGGGGAGGAGCCGGTTCCCGCGACGAGCCTCCGCAAGGGCGACCGGGTCGTGGTCGAGGCCGGCCAGATGATTCCCGGAGACGGAACGGTCGTCGAGGGGATCGCGTCGGTGGACGAGTCGGCGATCACCGGCGAGTCGGCCCCGGTCATCCGGGAGTCGGGAGGCGATCGCTCGGCCGTGACCGGCGGCACGCGCGTTCTCTCCGACCGCATCGTCGTCGAGATCTCGTCGAACCCGGGCGAGACCTTCCTCGACCGGATGATCGCTCTCGTCGAAGGAGCCTCGCGTCAGAAAACGCCCAACGAGATCGCCCTCTCGATCCTGCTCGCGGGATTGACCATCGTCTTTCTGATCGCCACCGTGACGCTCCGGCCCTTCGCGCTCTATGCGAAGGGCGTGGCGACGACGCCGGTCCTGATCGCGCTCCTCGTCTGTCTGATCCCGACGACCATCGGCGGCCTGCTCTCCGCGATCGGGATCGCCGGGATGGACCGGGTTCTCCAGCACAACGTCCTCGCGATGTCCGGGCGCGCCGTCGAGGCCGCGGGCGACGTCAACGTCCTGCTGCTCGACAAGACCGGGACGATTACTCTCGGCAACCGTCAGGCCACCGAGTTCTTCCCGGCGCCGGAAGTGCTTCCGGGCGATCTCGCCGAAGGGGCGCAGCTCTCATCGCTCGCCGACGAGACTCCGGAGGGGCGCTCGATCGTCGTGCTTGCCAAGGAACGCTTCGCTCTGCGTGCCCGGCGCGTGGAAGGGATGCATTTCATTCCCTTCAGCGCGACCACGCGCATGTCGGGGGTGGACTTCAACGGACGTCAGATCCGAAAGGGGGCGGGCGATTCCGTCGCCGAGTGGGTCCGCGGCCAGGGAGGAAAGATCGAGCCGGCCGTTTCCGATCTATTGAACCGAATCTCGGCCGAAGGTGCGACGCCGCTCCTCGTCGCCGAGGGACATCGCGTGCTCGGCGTCGTGGCACTGCGCGACGTCGTCAAGGCCGGGATGAAGGACCGCTTCGACCGATTGCGGGCGATGGGTATCCGAACGATCATGATCACCGGCGACAACCCGCTGACCGCGGCGGCCATCGCCCGCGAGGCCGGCGTGGACGACTTCCTGGCTCAGGCGACGCCCGAGCAGAAGCTCGCGCTCATCCGCAAGGAGCAGGAGGGCGGAAATCTCGTCGCCATGACGGGGGACGGCACGAACGACGCCCCCGCGCTCGCGCAGGCCGACGTCGGCGTGGCCATGAACACCGGAACCCAGGCGGCCCGCGAAGCGGGAAACATGGTGGATCTCGATTCGAACCCGACGAAACTGATCGAGGTCGTCGAGATCGGAAAACAACTGCTGATGACGCGGGGCTCGCTGACGACCTTTTCCATCGCCAACGACGTGGCCAAGTACTTCGCGATCCTTCCGGCGATGTTCGCGGCGACCTATCCGGCCCTGAACGCCTTGAACGTCATGCGGCTCGGCAACCCGAAGTCGGCGATTCTTTCGGCGGTCATCTTCAACGCCCTGATCATCATCGCGCTCATTCCCCTCGCGCTGCGGGGAGTCAAGTACCGGCCGCTCGGGGCCGCGCGGATTCTCACCCGCAACCTGTGGATCTACGGCGTCGGCGGCGTCGTGGTGCCTTTTCTCGGCATCAAGGCGATCGACTGGATCGTTCTCGCGCTCCATCTGGCATGAGGAAAGCATCATGAAGCTCATCATTCGTTCGACCCTCTACGTCGTCGTTCTGACCGTGATCCTCGGGGGGGCTTATCCGGCGGCCGTGACCGGCGTGTCCCGGATCTTCTGGAAGGAGAAGGCCGACGGCTCCTTCGTGACCGCCGGAGGACGGGTCGTCGGTTCGGAGCTCATCGGCCAGAACTTCAAGGAACCCCGTTACCTCCATCCGCGACCGTCGGCGGCCGGCAAGGACGGCTACGATGCGACCGCTTCCGCGGGGACCAACAAGGGACCGACCGACGCGGATCTCGCGAAGGCGATCGCCGCGGCCGTGGCCGCGGCTCGGGAGGACCGACCGGGCGAGAAAGGTCCCGTTCCGGCGGACCTGGTGACCACCTCGGCGTCGGGCTTCGATCCCCATCTCTCCCCGGACGCCGCCCTCTGGCAGGCGGCGCGCATCGCGAAGGCACGGGCCGTTTCCGAGGAGAGGGTGACCGAGATCATCCGCCGGCACGTCGAGCCGCGCACGCTGTGGCTCTTCGGGGAGCCGCGCGTCAACGTGCTCCTGACCAACCTCGACCTCGACCGGACGCTCGCGGCCGCCCCTTAGAATTCGACCATGCCGCAGGAGGAGTCCAGGCGCACTTCCCCGGACGTCTTCCTGCGCCTTCTCGAGAAGTCCCGCCGCGGAAGGCTCAAGATCTACATCGGACACGCCGCCGGCGTCGGCAAGACCTATCAGATGCTCGAGGACGCCCACGCGTTGAAGAAACAGGGCGTCGACGTCGTCGCGGGGATCCTCGAGACCCACGGGCGCGACGAGACCCTCGCGAAGATCGGCGAGCTCGAAGTCATCCCGCACCGCCGTGTCCCGTACAAGGAGAAGACGCTCGAGGAGATGGACCTGCCGGGAATCCTCGCCCGCCGGCCCGAGGTCGTGCTCGTGGACGAGCTCGCGCACACGAACGTCCCCGGCGTCGAGAACGAGAAGCGATATCAGGATGTCGAGGAAATCCTGGCGGCCGGGATCTCCGTCATGACGACCGTCAACATCCAGCACTTCGAGTCCGTCCAGGAGATCGTCTCGCGTGTGACGGGCGTCGAAGTGCGGGAGCGTGTGCCGGACCGGCTTCTCCGCCACGCCGACGCCGTCGTCAACGTCGACCTTCCGTCCGAGGAGCTCATCGAACGCCTCCGAGCCGGAAAGATCTACCCGGCCGAGCGCGTTCCGACCGCCCTCCAGAACTTCTTCACCGAGGAGAACCTCGCTTCGCTCCGGGAGCTCGCGATGCGCCAGATCGCCGACCGCCTCGAGGCGGAGCGCCGCGGCGTCGATCGCTCGGCCGCCGCGGAGCCCGTCGGCGCCAAGGCGATGGTCGCGATCTCGTCCAACCCCGAGACGACGCGCCTCCTCCTGCGCCGCGCATCGACGATCGCCGGGCGCCTCAACACCAACTGGTTCGCCGTCTACGTCCGGACGAGGAGGGACAGCCCCCAGCGGATGGACGCCCGCGAGCACAGGCTCCTCTCGGAGAACGTGACGCTCGCCATGGAGCTCGGCGCCAAGGTCGTCTGGCTTTCGGGAGAGGACGTCGCGCAGGAACTGCTCCGGTTCGCGCACGAGCAGGGCGTGACCCTCGCGATCTTCGGAAAGAGCCGCCGGCCCGGGCCCCTGCGCTTTTTTCGCAAGAGCCCGATCGACCGGTTCGCGAGCGTCGGCACCGGCATCGACGTCTACGAGATCGAGACCCGCACGTCCTGACCCCGTCGGCCCGTCGCCGACTTTCGGTTTCCGACACCCCTTGAGCGCGCCCGCGGACGGACCTATGCTCATTCCACGAAGTCTCTCGAAATTCTTCGCGCGACCTTGCCTCGGAAAGGAGGAGTGGCATGAAGTCCGTCAACTGGGGTCGAGTCATCCTCGGCGGGATCCTCGCCGGCGTGGTCATGAACGTCTCGGAGTTCGTCTTGAACGAGGTCGTCCTCAAGAAGGCCAACGAGGACGCGATGAAGGCCCTCGGCAAGACGATGCCGGAATCGGGCGGCACGATCGTCGTCTGGATGATCCTCGGCTTCGTGATCGGGATTGCCGCGGTCTGGCTCTACGCCGCGATCCGCCCGCGCTACGGCGCCGGGCCCGGCACGGCCGTCAAGGCGGGAATTGCGGTCTGGGTGCTCGGGTCCCTGTACATGACGGTCGTCTTCTGGAACCTCGGCCTCTATCCGATCAACGTGCTCCTGCTCGTGTGGACCCTGGTCGAGGCGATCGTGTCGACCGTCGCCGGCGCGTGGCTGTACAAGGAAGAGGCGATGGCCTAGGTTCGTCTCGAAGCCTGCCGACCTCGGGATTCCTCGCTATCGCTCGGGATGACGCCGTAGGGGCGGGGCTTGTCCCCGCCCGGACGAGCGCTAGCTCCTTGCCCCCGGTCCCTTGAGTGCCCGCCCCGGCTTCGCGCCGGTGTGCTCGCCGTCTTTCAGCACGGCAATGCCGTTGACGAAGACGTGCCGGACGCCGACGGCGTACTGGTGCGGCTTTTCGTACGTCGCCCGGTCGGCGATCGTCGCCGGATCGAAGACGACGACGTCTGCGTACATGCCGGGCTGCAGCAGACCGCGGTGGTCCAGACCGAGGTTCGTGGCCGGGAGTCCCGAAAGGCGCCGGATCGCGTCGGCGAGCGTCGTCACTTTCTCCTCGCGAACGTACTTGCCGAGGAAGCGCGCGAAGTTTCCGTAGGTGCGCGGGTGCGGCGACGACTTCAGGAAGACGCCCTCGGGGGCCATCGAGCCCGCGTCGGAGCCGAAGGACACCCACGGGAGCTTCAGCTGCTTCGCGACGTTGTCTTCCGACATGAGAAAGAAGAGCGCGCCGATCTGCCCCTTGCCTTCGGCGACGAGGTCCATCGTCGTTTCCACCGGATCCTGCTTCCGGTCGCGTGCGACTTCGGAGAGCCGCTTGCCGGTCAGCGGTTTGAGCTTTTCGTCCGCGAACTCGACGAGCAGGATTCCGTCCGGGCCCGACGCGCGGTAGAGGTTCTCCCAACCCTTCCCCGGTTCCTTCATCTCGCGGGCGATGCGGGCGCGCGTCTCGGGGTCGGCGAGGCGCTTCATGAGCTCCGGCGTCCCGCCCTCGTGCGCCCACGGCGGAATGCAGAAGGCGAGGCTCGTGCCGCCGGCCGTGTACGTGTACATGTCCGCCGTGATTTTCAAACCTTCGCGCCGTGCCGCCTCGATCTTCGCGATGGCCGCGTCGACCTTGCCCCAGTTGTCCACGCCGGCCGCCTTGAAGTGGTAGATCTCCGCCGGCACGCCGGCCTCCCGCGAAATCCGGATCACCTCGTCGATCGCCTCGAGCAGGCGGTCGCCCTCGCTCCGCATGTGCGAGATGTACTTGCCTTTGTATTCGGCGGCGACCTTGCACAGGGCGATGAGCTCCTCCGTCGTGGCGAACGTGCCGGGCGGGTAGATCAGGGCCGTGCCGATCCCGAGAGCCCCGGCTTCCATCTCCCGCCGGACGAGAGCTTTCATCTTCTCGAGCTCTTCGGGGCTCGGCGCGCGGTTCTCGAGACCCAGGATGTTCTCGCGGACCGTCGCGGCGCCGACGTATGAGGCGAAGTTGGGAGAGACGCCGCGCTTCTCGAGGTACTTCAGGTACTCCGCGAGCGTCGTCCATTCGATCGGGTACTTGATGTCGCTCTGCTCTTCCTGAGCCCGCTTCTTCTGCGCGTCGTTCCACGGGCCCATCGACCAGCCCTCGCCGAAGATCTCGGTCGTGACGCCCTGGCGAATCTCGCTCTGCGACTTTCCGTCGGCGATCAGCGTGTCGACCGACCACGACAGCATGTTGACGAATCCGGGCGCGACGGCGAGCCCCGTCGCGTCGACGACGCGCGCCGCGGACGCGTTGCCCAGGTCGCCCACGGCGACGATGCGGTCTCCGCGGATGCCGACGTCGGCACGGCGGCCCGGGCTCCCCGTGCCGTCGTACACGGTGCCCCCGCGGATGACGACGTCGAACGGAGCGTCGGCCGCAGTGGCCGTCGCGGCCGCTAGGACAAGAAGGGCGACCGCCGCCGCCAGGAGAATCGAGGCGGAAGCCCGGGCCCGCATCAGGAGGCGAGCTCGCATCAATATGTCTTCCCGACGTGGAGGAGTCCGCCGGCGAGGACCAGCCAGGCCATGCCCGCGCACGCGAGCGCGATGAGCGTCTCGCCGAGCTTGCTCCAGACGCCTCGCGACCGGCTGGCCCAGGCCCGCAGGCCGTCCCAGAGAGCGACCACCGCTCCGACGAGAGAGAGCAGCGCGAGCCCCTGCATCACGCGGAGCCACGGGTCGAGCTTCGGGCCGAAGAGATCGATGTTCGAAAGCCCTCCCAACACGATCGTCGCGTAGGTCGCGATGAGAACCAGGTCGAGCACGACGATGAAGCGCGTCCAACGGCGCAGGCGGCGCTCGCCGTCGGGCAGCTCGAGCTTGCGGCCGTAGTGCCGCCGGACGATCGCGCCGATCGGCCAGAAGAGCAGCGTCAGAACGAGCACGACCAGCGAGCCGATCGCGACGGGCTGAAGGAGAGCGCGGTCACGGAGCGCCGTGGTCTTCTCGAAGACGAAGAAGGGATACGCCGTGACGAGCTCCATGCGCCCCGACGGGGCCTTCTGGAACTCGATCCGGCCCTGCCCATGAACTTCGCGGAAGGCCATCGGCCCGACCGGCTCGAACCGGAGCGGCTGTCCGTTGAACGCCTTGAACGCGTCGACCTCGATCGTGTGATCCGGACCGGCGCTGACCTTGTTCTCCGAGAGCAGGTAGAGAAGCCTCAGGAAGGTCGTCTCGCTGCGCCGGCTCGAGAGGTAGTAGCCGGTGAAGGCCTTGAGGTCCGCGTCGGAGAGCGCGACGGCCGGAGCCGCCGGCGGCGTGTAGGGGAAATACCGGTCGAGGAACGATTCCCAGAGCATCGTCCGGCTGCTGATCTCTCCCTTGCCGGCGCTGTTGTACGAGACGAAGAAGCCGAGTCCGGCATCCGGCATCAGGTGCAGGTCGCTGTGGAACCACTCCGTGTCGCCGCCGTGCGAAATGATGCGGTGCCCGTTGCGCGTCTCCTCGTAGAAGCCGAGGCACATCGCGTTCATGGTGGGAGATTTCCCGCGTTGCCGCGCGTGCATGAGCCGAGCGGTTTCCGGCTGCAGGATCTGGACGCCCTCGTAGCGGCCTTCCTGCAGGTGCGCGATCATGAAGTGCGCCATCGCGCCTCCCGAGGCGGCCATCGCGCCGGCCGGCGACGGAATGACGTACTCGTACTTCTGCGCCTTCCCCGAGCCGAGCTTGTAGCCCTTCGACATCAGCGGCTCGAGGTCCTTCGGAAGGGGCTGCCGGAAGGTCGCGTGCTTCATCCCGAGCGGACCGGTGACGTTCTCCTCGATGTATTCCGCGAAAGGCTTGCCGGAAACGCGCTCGACGATGTAGCCCGCGACCGCGGTCGCGTAGTTGGAGTACGCGCCCGTCGTCCCCGGCGGGAAGATCCGCTGCGGCTGGTGCGTCGCCACGTGCTTTCCGAGCGGCTGCATCTTGCTCGGATCGGTCACGAAGAGCTCCTTGACGTAGTCCTCGTAGCCGGATGTGTGCGTCATGATGTCGCGCAGCGTGATCGGTTTCCCGAAGGCTTCGGGAACCTTGAAGTCGAGATAGGCGTTGATGTCGCGGTCGAGGTCGAGCTTGCCCTGCTCGACGAGCTGCATCACCGCCGTCCAGGTGAAGAGCTTCGAGGTCGAGCCGGGGCGAAAGAGCGTGTCGTCCAGGGAGACCGGCGTGCGCTTCTCGACGTCGGCGAAACCGTAGCCTTTGCCGAAAAGCACCTTGCCGTCCTTGACGACCACGACGACGGCCCCCGCGATGTCCTCGCGCGCGAGCTGGTTCGGCACGACGCCTTCCAGGAACGCCTCGACGTCGGCCGCCGTCAGGGCGGCGCCGGCCGGGGAAGTCTCTGCCAGAAGACCGAAAGGACACAAAAGCAGAACGAGACTCAACGGCCAAAGGCTACCCGGGCGCTTTTTCATCGCTCCTCCACTCGGGGCGAGAAGATCCCCGCCGTCGTCCGCGCGGCTCCGATAGATCCTAGAAATCGAACCTCAGACCAACCTGCACGGTGCGCGGCCCGAGCCCGAGGGTGTCGGCGCTTCGTGTGGCCTGCCCGAAGTCCGGCGACGCCTTCACGCCGACGTAGCCTGCCGGATTGGTGCGGTTGAAGAGATTGAACACCTCGGCCAGAGCCTGGATCTGAACGCTGCCGCCGAGGGAGAACACCTTACCGAGCTGCGCGTTGACGGTCCAGTTCGAAGCGCCGCGTCCCGAGTTGTGATTCACGCCCGGCGGCCGCTCCGTCAGGTTGCCGTCTCCGTTGTCGTCCGTTCCCGTCGTGATGTTGTAAGGGGCCCCCGAGAGGAAGGTGGTGCCGGCGCCGAGAAGGATTCCCCATGGACCGGTCCAGTTGACGGCCGCGCTCAGAGTGTGTCGAATGTCGTTCAAGCTCGGACCCCAGTCCGCGCTCCGGTTGTAGTTGTCGCTCGGAAAGGCCTGGCTGCCGTCAGTGTCGGTCCGGTTGCTCGACAGGTTGTACGCGAGCTGGGCCGAGAGACCATCGGAGAACCGTTTCTGGAACCCGATCTGGAGGGCCGCGTACTCGGACTTGCCCTCGGTCTGAGGCTCCAGCGCCTGGCCCACGTTCGGGTCGGGCCGGTCACAGGCTCCGGTGGCGGGGTTCGGCGTACAGCCGACGTGCGCCGCGTTGGCGTCCCGGATGCTGAGAAGGTGGTAGCCGCGGGCATAGACGAAATCCATGCTGACGGCCATGTTCGTCCCGATCTCGCGCTGGATGCCGAGACTGCCGAGGTTCTTGTACGGCGTTGTGGCATTCGGATCCACGATCGAAATGCTGGGAGGAGGAGGCGGCAGATCCAACGACCCCCCAGGGGGCGGAACGAGCGGGTCGGGATATCCCGGAAAAACGATGATCGTGGAAGTGAAGCGGCCGGGAGCGTAGAGTTCCGCGAGCAACGGCACGTTCAGGAAGACCTGGTCGTAGTAGATCCCGAAGCCTCCGCGGATCGACGTCTTGCCGTCCTTCGTCGCGTCCCAGGCGAAATGAACGCGCGGCCCGAAATTCTGCCAGTCGTGCTTGACGTAGGTCTGATCTTCATAGTCCCAGCGTAGGCCGACGTTCAACGTCAGGTACGGCGAGACTCTCCATTCGTCCTGCACGAAGAGAGCAAGGATGTTGTTCGCAACGTTGATGTTGGGATTCCCGCCGCCGCCTATGAATTCTAAAGGGTAGGTCGCCGCATCGTCTGGATTGAACGGGGCGTCGGTGATGAAGATGAACTCGCCGTCGAAGTTCTGCGGCACGAACGCGTCGACTTTCACGTGACTGTAGTCCACGCCCGCCTTGAGGAAGTGATTTCCCATGCTGAAGCTCAGCGAATCGAGGAACTGATACCGGTCCTCCGTGAATTTCTGCGGCAGGTTCGGGAGCTTGCCCGAGATGAGGCTGTTCCGGATGATCAAGGGGCAGCCGGGGCAATTGACCTGGGTGATGTCGTTGTTCTGTGTGGAGTACTGGAAGCGCGCTTCGTTCAACGTGTCGCTCGACATGACCCAGGAGTGGGACAGGGCATAGTCCATGTTGTCGGTCTTGAGCGTCGCCCCCGTCTCGCCGACGAGCGGGCGATCAAGTATGACCTGTCCCACGTTGGTGTTCGTCTCTTTCGGATCGTCGAGGCGGAAACGGAACGTGAGGATCTGGCTGCCGGTCGGGTGGTAGTCGAGCTTGAAGACGGCGCGCGGCTCGGTGAGATCGTTCGGAAAGGTCGTCTGGCTTCCGAGGCCCAGGGACTCGAGCAGCGCCGGGTCGACGCCCACAACGGCCGTCCCGTTGCGCCACGTCTCCTCGAACGAACCGAAGAAGAACGCCTTGTCCTTCACGACGGGTCCCCCCAGGAAGGCGCTGGCGATCCACTGATCGAACGGCGTCTTGGCGCCGGCCGCGAACGGGTCGCTCGCGGTGAGACCGTCCGCCCGGTAATAAGCCGACGCCCGCCCATGGAAGTCGTTTCCGCCCGAGCGCGTGATGACGTTGATGATGGCTCCGGAGGCCTGCCCGTACTGGGCCGAGTAGGAGCTCGAAAGGACTTCGTATTCCGCGATCGCGTCGGGGGAATAGTCGCCGCGGGTGCCACCGAGCGCATCCTGGTCGTTGGTCACTCCGTCGGTGACAAAGGTATTGCTGGCCCCGGAGCTGCCGGCTCCCGAGATCGTGCTGCCATCCGTCACACTGGGACTGATTCCGGGAGCCAGAAACGCGAGGCTCTCGAAGTTGCGCTCGGGCAGCGGAAGCTGGTCGATCTGCTGCCTCGTGATCGTCGCGCCGATCGAGCTCTTGGTCGTCTCGACGATCGGCGCGTCGGCCTGCACGGTGACCGTCTCCGCGACCCGGGCGACCTTGAGCGCGAAATCGAGCGTCGCCTTCTGGCCGATCAGCAGCCTGACGCCGGACCGGACCTCCGCCGCGAAGCCGGAGAGGCCAACGTTGAACTCGTACGTCCCGACCGGCAGCTCCACGAGCCGGTAGAACCCGGCCGCGTCCGTCGCCGCCGTCCGCGTCAGCGACGTCGCCGTGTTGCGCGCCGTCACGGTCGCGCCCGCGAGCGGCCGCCCCGACTCGTCCGAGACCCTGCCCGACACCGTTCCGCCCACGCCCTGCGCGAGCACCGCCGACGCCAGGAGAAATGCCGCGGCCGCGGCGGCCCACGCCGACTTCGCCGATGGACTCATGACCCCCTCCTCGCTTCCCGGGTTCCCCGAATTTGCGGGAGGATGCATCATTCGTTGCTGCAAGTCAACACGACGGGCCGTGGCCGCTGGTCGGCACGGCAAAGGAGCCGTCGGCAGTGGACGGCTATCGTCCGCATCAAGCGTTGCAGGAGACTCTGCCCGGTATCAGGGGCGCTCGAAGACGTACCGGGCGCCGCCGTCCCGAGCCGCGATCCCCGTCGCCTCGTAACCCCGGTCGAAGAGGCGGGTCGCGATCCGCCGCAGGCGGCGCTGGGCGAGCCGCGCGGTCTCGGGGTGCGTCGAATAGAGCTCGGGCGCGCCGGCCGGCACGTTCACGGCGACCCGACGCACGGCGGGAATGCGGGTGGTCGTTGCGCGGGGAACGTCCTCCACCGCGTCGAGGCCCGGCGCCGCCTGGCCGCGCGACGCCCGCCGCACCGCCGGGGCATTCAACCGCCAGTGCACCTCGAAGCGGTCCGTGGGGAGGTTCCCGTAGAGGCCGCCGAGCGTGCCGTAGTGGTCGGGCAGATAGGCCACCGCGCGGCCGCGAAGCCGGACGAGATTCAGGCTGGCGTTCTTGAGGAGGAGCGGGTCGTAGGTCCAGGTGACCAGGCGGATTCCGCGCGCGAGGCACCAGCTGCGCTGAAAGAGCTTGAGCCTCACCGAGATGTCGCGGCCACGCCATTCCGGGCGTACCGCCAGCATGTGCGAGTGGTGGCAGGGCTCCGACAGGTTCGTCCGAGGCAGCCCGTGAACGAACCCGACCATCTCCCGGCCCTCGAACGCCCCGGCGGTCATCCCTCCGACATGGCGGACCGTCTGGAGATCGGCCGTGGCGGGAAGCTGGCGGTCCGGGAAGCTCCACACGCGCCGCGCGACGTCCTGGACGCGGACGAAATCCTCGAGATCGTGGAGCTCGCGGATGGCGATCCGGCTCATCGATCCGACGCCGACGCGACGAGGGCTGCCACGAGCGCGGCGCGCCGGGGCAGGTCGGTCAACCGAACGAACTCGTGGCGCGCGTGCGCGCCGCCGCCCTCGGGCCCCAGACCGTCGAGCGTCGGAACCCCCGCCGCCGCCGTCAGGTTCCCGTCGGACGCCCCGCCGACCCGCGAGGCGCGCAGCTCGAGCCCGAGCGCGCGGGCCGTTTCGCGCGCGCGCTCGAACAGCGTTTCCGACTCCGGCGTGGGTGCGAGCGGCGGCCGATCGAATCCGCCCTCGACGGTGATCGAGACCGCGGGATTCGCGGGCCGATAGCCGCGGATCGCCGCCTCGAGACGCTCGGACTCCTGCGGAGTCCAGACGCGCACGTCCACGGAGAGCTCGCCGTCCTCAGGAACGACGTTGGTTCGGTCGCCGCTGCGCGCCCGGCTCGGGACGACCGACGTGCCGGCCGAAGGGTCGCCCAGCTTCTCGAGGAACAGGACGCAGCGCGCGAGCTCGGCCAGGGCCGACGCGCCGCGCTCGGGCTCGAGGCCCGCATGGGCCGCACGCCCGCGAAACGCGATGCGGAAGAGGCCGTTGCCCTTGCGCGCGACCTTGGCGGCTCCGTCGTCGGATGGCTCGAGCACGAGGACCGCCCGATGGCGCCGCGCCAGCGCAACGGTCAGCGCGCGCGACGCCCCGCTGCCGACTTCCTCGTCGGGAACGAGAAGGAGCGTCGCATCCCCCGCCCGCGTCTCGGACAGACCCTGCAGAACCGCCATCGCCACGGCAATCCCTGCCTTCATGTCGAAGACGCCGGGTCCGGTCGCGCGCTCGCCTTCCACGCGGAACGGATGTTCGCGCAGAGTTCCGGCCGGCCAGACCGTGTCGAGGTGTCCGAGAACGAGCGTGCCGCCTTTGCCGCCGACCTCGGCGACGAGCGCGTCACCCGCGCTCCCGCAGGCCTCCGTGCGGGCCGCGACGCCCCGCTCTCGAAGACGGTCGCGGATCCACGCCGCCAGCGTCGAGACCATCGCCGGATCCTCCGAGGGGCTTTCGCGCGCGACGAGATCCCCGAGATCCGCCGTCAGCTGCTCGGCGCGTTCTCCGAAGCGCGCGAGCCAGTCCTTCGGGCTCACCTCACTCGGCCCGGACACCGCGGCCCGTCCAGATTGATGACGGCGGGGGCGCCGGGTCGTACCAGCGCGGGCTCGACAGGTATTCCTTCTCGGACTGCCGGAAGACCGCCAGCGCCCGCCGCGGCTTGACCTGCGCGCAGGCGACGAGGATCGCGTTCACGATGGCCATGGGCGCCGCGTAGGAGCCGGTGAACGTCGAGGCGGAAATCGGCGCCAGAAGGTAGGACTCGCAGACGCGCGCGATCGGCGTCGTGTCGCTGTCGGTCAGACCGAACACCGGAACCCCGCGACGCCTCGCCTGCGTGGCGGCCTCGACCGTGAGGCGCAGGCACCGTCCGAAGCTGATCGCGATCAGCAGATCGCGGCTGCCGAGAGACCGGACGCGATGCTCGAGATTTCCGGCGCTTCCGACGGGCGCCTCGGCGTCGAAACCCAGCGCCGCGAGGCCGTAGGCCAGGAACCCGGAGAGCGAGGCCGCCAGATCGACTCCCACGACGAGAACCGAACGGGAGCGGTGGATGCGGCGCGCGAGGTCCACGACTCGGGTCGGGTCGAGCCCCGACTGCACGGCGTGCACGTTGTGGAGATCCCGCTCCAGACTGTGACGCACGTGGTCCGCGACGCTGCGCCGCTGCCGGGCGGTCGATTCGATGATGCGGTAAGGCGTGACGCGCTGGACGAAATGGTCGCGCAGATCTTTCAGGAAATCGGCATAGCGCCGATACCCCAGCGCCTGGATCGTCCGCACGATCGTCGCGGGATCCACGCGATAACGGCGCGCGAGCGCGCGGGAGGAGAGAAAGAACGTCTCGTCGGGATTCTCGAGCGTCGATTGAATGAGGCGCCGGCGCCGGGGGTTCAGCCGCCGGCCGGCGTCCGCCAATCGCTGCTCGATCGAGGTTCTTGTCGGCATCCTTCTCCGCCCCCGAGGCTAAAGAATCTCACGAGGCGGCGGTGCGCTCCGACTTCACGAGCTTTTCGACCGACTCGGTCCGCGCCGCCAGGAAGTCGCGGTCGACCTCGAATCCGAGACCCGGACCGCGCGGGACGTCGATCGTGCCGTCCGGATTCACGGCGACCTCGGGCACGATGATGTCGCGGGCGAAGTAGCGGCGGCTGGCGGAGATGTCGCCGGGCAGATCGAAGCCGGGAAGGCTCGCGAGCGCAATGTTGTGCGCCCGGCCGATCCCCGACTCGAGCATCCCCCCGCACCAGAGCGGGATCTGCCGCTCGACGCACAGCCGCTGGATCGCCAGGGCCTGCGAATAGCCGCCGACGCGGCCGACCTTCATGTTGACGATCCGGCAGCTGCCGAGATCGAGCGCCTGCCGCGCCGCGCGCAGCCCCGTGATGCTCTCGTCGAGGCAAATGGGCGTTTCGAGCTCTCTCTGGAGCGCCGCGTGGTCGAGCAGATCGCCATCATCGAGTGGCTGCTCGATCATCAGCAGGCCGAAGGCGTCGAGTTCCTTCAGGTGCTTTCGATCGGCCAGCGTGTAAGCCGCGTTGGCGTCGACGGATAGCACCACCTCGGGGTAATGTCGGCGCACCTCGGCGACCACGGCGAGGTCCCAGCCCGGCTTGATCTTGAGCTTGATGCGCTGGTAGCCCAGCCCCACGTACCGGTCCACCCTCTCGAGCAGCCTCCCAACGTCCCGCTGGATGCCGAGGCTCACGCCGACCGGGATCCGGTCCCGGACGCCACCGAGGAATCGAGACAGCGGCTCCCCCCGCGCCTGCGCGAGGAGATCCGCGAGGGCGAGCTCGAGTCCCGCCCGGGCCATCGGGTGGCCGCGGAACCCGGAGAGCCGCGCGGCCAGCTCCTCGACGCTCGCGAGCGGCGCCCCCAGCGCCGCCGGCGCGAAGTACTCCCGGAGCACGTGGCTCGCCGTCTCGACGGTCTCGTAGCTGTAGCGCGGCTCCTCGGCGGCGACCACCTCTCCCCAGCCGCTCCGATTCCCCGACCGAACCTCGACCAGGACGATGAGTCTCGACGAGACGCTGCCGAAGCTCGTCTCGAATGGCTCCTGCAGCGGAAGCCGGAGGCGGCGGACCTCGACGGACTCGATTTCGAGCGCCGCCGGGGCCCGCGCCCCGAGGTCCGGAAGCACCTTCCCTTCCCGTTGCCCCGCCATGTGGCCGTCGCCCTCGCCCGGCCTCCATCTCGGAGGCCTTCTACAACAATTGTTGCCGGACGCTAACAGACCGTACCAACGGCGTCAAGGACGGGAAGGCGAGCGCACGGATGTGCGAGCGACACGGCATCCATGCATCATGTGTTGCGATGACTTCTGGCGCGTCGGTAAGTGGCCGGGACTCCGCGAGCATACTCCCCCGCCGTAAAGAACCGCCCGGCGAGAATCGATTAGACGGCCCGCGTGTCGTCGAGGTCGGGCTGACCGTCGCGCCAGACCATCTCGAGCAGCGGCTGCACCTGCTCGGGCGTCCGGTCCTCGGTGAAGGTCAGAGAGTGCTGGAAAGCCCCGTGCTGAACGGTGATCGTGAAGTGAAATCGGTCTTTCTCGCGCGTCGAGCGGATCGTCGGCTCGGAGACGTGCGCGATGTTCGCTTCTTCGACGAGCTGTCGGAGCTGCGCCGCGCGCTTCTCGTCGAGCGTCTCGGTGTCGAGCGTGGCCGTGCGCTTGGTTCCCGTGACGCCGCCGACCCGGGCCACGGAGACACGTATCGGGCTACCCATGGTTTCCGCCTCGAAGTTGTCGTCTGTCGGTACATTTTGCCGCCGCCGGCGGCCGAAGGCAAGCCGGGCCGCGACGTCAGAGCCCGACCTTCTCCCAGGCATTACGAACCGCCGTCTGCTCGGGCCCGTTCGCTCCAAACAACTCTCCGGCCACGGTTTCCGTCGCGCGGGCGGCGGCCGCGAAGTCGGACGTCGGCCGCAGCCGCTCGGTCAGCGCGACATACCAGATCCGGCCCGCCTTCTCCCACGCGAAGCCCCCGATCGAGACGGCGGCCAGATAGAACGCGTGATTCGGGATTCCCGAGTTGACGTGGACGCCGCCGTCGTCTTCCCGGGACGTGTCGTACTGCGCCATGTGCGCGGGCTGGGGGTCGTTCCCAAGAACGGGATCGGCGTAGGCCGTGCCCGGCGCCTTGAGCGACCGGAGGCCCACGCCCCGCACGCGCGAGGAGAAAAGGCCCTCGCCGACGATCCAGTCGGCCTCGGCGGCGGTCTGCCGGCGCTCGCGCTGCTTGACGAGTGTGCCGAAGACGTCCGAGAAGGACTCGTTCAATGCGCCCGGCTGGTCGTGATACTCGAGCGCGGCCTCCGCGTCGGTCACGCCGTGCGTCAGCTCGTGGCCGATCACGTCCACGGCGATCGTGAACCGCTCGAAGAGATCTCCGTCGCCGTCGCCGTAAACCATCTGCGCGCCGTCCCAGAAGGCGTTGTCGTATCGGACGCCGTAGTGGACCGAGGAGTCGATCTCCATCCCGCGGCCGTCGATCGAGTTGCGCCCGTAGATCTCGAAGTAGAGGTCGTACGTCGCGCCCGCGCCGTCGTAGGCCTCGTCGACCGCGACGTCGGAGGAATCCGGATCTCCTTCGTGGCGCACGAGCTTGCCCGGAAGCTTCGTGAGGCGCCCGGCGTCGTACACCGCCCGCCGCTTCTCGCCCGCCGGAACCGGCGCGAGAAGACCGAGCGCCCGCACCTCGCGGCGCCCGCGCATCCGCTCGGAGACGGCGAGGGTCTCGAGCGCGCTCCGGCGCTGTTCGGCCGTGCCGTTTCGGACGATGGCGTCGAGGATGTGCGGCGGAAGGATCGCGCCGCGGATCACGGCGAGAGGCCGGGCTCGTAGTTGGTGACGAACTCGAGGAAGCGCGCGACCTCGAGGACGTCGTGCCCGTGGAACCGGATGGCGTGCGCGTCGATTCGCTCGATTCCCGGCAGGTAGGCGAGCAGCTCGGCCGGCCGGTAGTTCTTGAAGCGCAGGTCGAGATCCACGGGCTCCTTGATCCGGTAGGGCTTGCGGTCCTTCGCCGCGGCGACGGCTTTTCGCGCCGCCTCCCGGATGCGGTCGCAGGATGCCTCGGGCGTGAGCGTGCGGGCGGAGTGGAACCCGAGCGCCCACTTGACGGTGGCCGTCTCGACGCCCGGGAGCAGATTCGCCGCCTCGGCGGAGATCGCGTCGTCTCCCGTGACGAGCAGCACGGGGACGCCGAAGTGCCCGGCGATCGCGGCATTCAACCCCGCCTCGGGAACGGAAAGCCCGTTCAGCCGCACGTCGGCGAACGTCGCGGACGACATCGTATGCGCGCGGACGCCCTGCGGGTTGGTCGTGCTCGCGTGGTAGCCGACAAAGAAGGCGCCGGCGAAGCTCTCGTCGATCCCCTGCATCATCGCGAGGGGCCGCGGCCACGCCCGCACGACCGTCACGTCCTTCGGGAACTTCTCGATGAGGAGGCTCTCGCCGTTGCCGTGCGAGTCGGAGACGACGAACTCGGTCGCTCCCGCGGCGCGCGCGCCCTCGATCGCCGCGAGCGTCTCGTTCGTCATGAAGCCGCGAAAGCGCTCGTACTCGAAGCCCGGCGGGCCGAGCTGGTCGCTCGTGACCACGCCGGCGATGCCCTCCATGTCGACGGAGATGTAGATCTTCATCCCGGCCGCCCGCGCCGCCGCGGGCAGGAACAGCAGGGCGGCGAGTCCGCAGGCCGCGAGCCGCTTCGTCATCTCGACCTCTCTTCTCTTCTCGCGAGCTCCGCCGCCGGCGCGTCCTCGTCGCGGACGGAGATCGGGTCGGTCAGGACGCCCTCCCACCGCGCGACGACGACCGACGCGACGCAGTTTCCCATGACGTTGATGGAGGTGCGCGCCATATCCATCAGCTCGTCCACCGCGAGGATCATCGCGACGCCGGCCTCCCCCGGAAGGTTGAACGCCGCGCAGCCGGCCGCGATGATCACGAGCGCCGCCCGCGGCACGCCGGCGACGCCCTTCGACGTCAGCATGAACGTCAGCATCATCAGGAGCTCCGTCCCGAGCGGCATGTTCACGCCCGCCGCCTGCACGATCGTGAGCGAGGCCAGCGAGATGTAGAGCGTCGAGCCGTCCAGGTTGAAGGAGTAGCCCGCCGGGATCACGAAGCCCGCGACGGACTTCGGCACGCCGTACTCGACCATCTTCTCGAGGGCGCGCGGCAGCGCGGCTTCCGAGGACGCCGTCGAGAACGCGAGCAGGAACGGCTCGCGGATCATCCGGAAGAACTCCTTGATCCGCGCCCGCACGATCACGAGCGCCGGCACGAGAACGAGGAGCGTGAACAGGATGAGCGCCCCGTAGAGCGACGCCACGAGGCGCGCGTACGAGGCGAGAACGGAGAGCCCGTGGTGGGAGACGGAGCCCGCCATCGCGCCGAAGACGCCGAGGGGCGTCAGGGCCATGACGTAGTCGGTCAGCTGGAACATCACGGAAACGACCGAGTCGAAGAACCGGAGAAACGGCTCGGCCTTCGGCCCGATGTGCGCCGCGGCGATGCCCACGAGCGTGGCGAAGACGACGACCTGCAGGATGTCCTGCCGCGCCATGGCATCGACGACGTTCGAGGGGAAGAGGTGGAGCAGCGTCTCGACGAGCGTCAGGGGCTTCGCCAGATGCTCGCCGGAGGGGGGAAGCTTCAGCCCGTCGCCCGGCCGCACGAGGTGTGCGATCGTCAGCCCGATCGCGAGCGCGGCCGTCGATGCGATCTCGAAGTAGATGAGGGCCTTGACCCCCATCCGGCCGACGGCCTTGATGTCGCCCGTCTTCCCGATCCCGACCAGGATCGTCGAGAAGATCAGGGGGACGATCAGCATCTTGATGAGGCTGATGAACGCGCGCGAGAGAAAGCGAAACGTCTCGTAGGCGGCCGGGAACCGCTCGGCAGGAAACAGGTACCCGGCGAGAATGCCGAGCGCGAGCGCGTAGAAGATGAGCGCCGTCGAAGACAGCCAGCGCGGGCGTTTCGATCGGGCCATGTTTTCGCGGAAGCCTACACGATGGCGGCTGAATTACAGTTTCCGCCGTGGATCTCCCGACGCCTCTCGAGAAGGCCCCGGAGTCGATCGCCGAGGGCCGGCCCGTCTTCCTGAAGCGGGAGGACACGAACGCGCTCGGCGCCTTCAAGTGGCGCGGCGCGCTCCCGACACTCGAGGCATACCGCGCGCGCGGGGCGCGCGGCGTCGTCACGGCCTCGACGGGCAATCACGGCGCCGCGACGGCGTGGGCGGCCGCGCGTCTCGGGCTCGAAGCGACGGTCTTCGTTCCGGAGGGCGCGTCGCGCGCGAAGGTGGCGCTCATCGCGGCGCAGGGAGCGGCGATCCGGGAGACCGGCGCGGATTTCGACCGCGCCAAGGACGCGGCGCGGGACTTCGCCGCGGCGGGCGGCCTTCCCTTCTTCGAGGACGGCGACGAGCCGGCGCAGTGGGATGGCTACGGCGCGATCGCGAGGGAGATCCTCGACCGGTGCCCGGAGCCGCCCGCCGCCGTGATCGTCCCCGTCGGCAACGGCGCGCTGATTGGCGGCATCGGCGGCCTGCTCCGCGAGCGCTCCCCCGGAACGCTCGTGGTCGGCGCGGTGGCGCGAGACGCTCCCGTGATGGAGATGTCGTGGCGCGCCGGCCGAGTGGTCTCGTGCGATCGCATGGCGACCTTCGCGGACGGTCTCGCGGTCCGCGTGGCGATCCCGCGGGCCGTCGAGCGGCTGCGCGGGACCGTGGACCGCATGGAGCTCGTCTCCGAGCGCGCGATCGCACGGGCGATGGGGCGTTTCGCGCAGGCGGGGATCCGCGTCGAAGGCGGCGCCGCCGCGGCGCTCGCGGCGCTGCCCGGAGCCGACGGCGCCTCGGGCCCGATCGTTCTCGTCGTCACGGGGCGCAACATCGACGAGGAGGTCTTCCGCCGCGCCTGCGAGCGGCCCGAGTCCTTCGCCGCGTGAGCCGCGCCGTGTCGGACGGCCCCGCATGAGCGACGCCCCCAGGGTGCCGCGCGCGATGTGGGCGGTCGCGCTCCTCTTCTTCCTCGAGGCCGGCGCGCTCGCGCTCTTCGTGACGCCGCTCTGGGACGTTCCGGACGAGCTCGTCCACTACGCCACGATCGCCGACATCGCGTCCGGCCGGGGAATCCCGCGGCCGGGCGAAAGCGTGGTCCCGCCCGAAGCGGTCGCGCGCTGGAATCCGCGCCTCGCGGGCCAGCCGGTCTTCAACTGGGCGGCGATCCATCCGCCCGGCTACCACGCGCTCGCCACGCCGTTCTACCTGGCCGCCCGCGCGGTCACGCCGGATTTCGAGCGGCAGATCCGACTGACGCGCCTCTTCTCCGCGCTCTGCGGAGCGGCGGCGCTGCTCGTCCTGTTTCTCGTGATGCGGGAGGCCGGCGCCGACGAGCCGGTCGCGCTGTTCGGCGCCGCGGCCCTGGGCCTCGTTCCCATGTACGCGCACATGGCCTCGGGCCTGAACCACGACATCCTGTGCGCGCTCGCGGGCGCCGGCGCCGCCCTGTTCTGGATGCGGTTCCTGCGCACCCGATCGCTCCGGCACGCCCTCGCGACGGCGCTGTCGCTCGCCGCGGCCGGCGCCGTGAAAGCGACCGCGGTCCCGCTCACGCTCGCGCTCCTCGTCCTCCTGCCCGTCCACCTGGAAGGGCCCTGGCGGCGCCGCTTCGTCCGCGCCGCGGCTCTCGCGGCCGTGGCGCTCTCGACGACCGTGCTCTGGGCCGTCTGGCGTGGCAAGGTCCCGGGCACCGACGCCAACCCCGCGGTCGGAGCGCCCCAGGCTGCGACTCCGTCAAACCTGCTGCGGACGCTGCGCGAGACGCCGCTTCTCGATCACACGTTCAAGAACTTCTTCGGGTTGATCGGCTGGACCGGCACGGGCGGCGGAGAGGTGCGCTGGTTCCAGATCTCCGGCGCCTTCCTCGGCGTCTATCTCGCCGGCGCGGCGCTCGCGGCCGTCCTCGCCGCGCTCTGGGTGTACCGCCGCGACTTCGACGCCGCCACGCCTTCTGACGCCGCCTCCCGCGCGAGCTGGCTCCTCGCCGCCGCGATCTTCGTCGCGGTCCTCGCCGGGCTCGGTCCCGGCTCGCCCACGGCCTGGCCGAAGCTCGCGGTCTACGCGCTCCTGCTCGCGGTCCTCGGTCTCGCGCCGCCGCGCGTCTGGCGCCGCCGCGGCGCGCCGGAGAACGCGGTCTTCACGTCGCAGTTCGCCGTCGCCGCCTTCACCGCCGCCTACCTCCTCCACGTCTCGCGCAATGCGCTCGAGACGGGCGAGGTGCGCGGGACGCACGGCCGATACTTTTTCGTCGTCCTCGGGTTCCTGCTGCCGGCCTTCGTGCTGCCGGCGGCGGACACCGTGCGCGGCCGCTCCGCGAGGAACCGCGCGCTGCTTCTGGCGGCGCTCGTGCTCGTCGCCGACGCCGCGGCGTTCTTCGCTCTGCGCGTGCTTCCCTTCTATCGCGGAGGCAGGGCCGCGTTCCTCCCGTGAAGCCGGTCCGCGCGGCGAGCGCCTTCGCGGCCGGCGTCGCGCTTCTCGAGATCTCGCGCGCGGTCAACGGCGAGGCCTTCTCGGCGACGTCGCTCCTTCTCCGCACCGCTTTCGCGGCGGCCGTTCTTCTCACGGCGCGATTGTCGCGGCCGGCGAGACTTCCGGACGGCGCGTGGCGTATCCCGCGCGCTGGGCTCGTGCTCGGCGCGGCCGGAGCCGCCGCGGCGGCCGTCGCCGCGCTCACACAAAGTGCCACCGCCGCCGTCATCGCGATCGCCGGGCTCTGGAGCGCGACGCTCGCCGCCGCCATCCGGGGCCGATCGGGGCGGCGCGCGCGGACGTCCGCGAAGGTGATCCTTCTGGCCGCCTCGGCCGGAACGCTGCCGATGATCGCCGTCGAGATCGAATCGCAATTCGCGCACGAGGAGCTCTTCGTCGCGGGAGAGGCGGTCCTTCTCGCGCTGTCCTGGCTCTGCCTGCTCGCGGCGCTTCGCGCCGGATCGCCGGAGGCAGCCGGCTCGGGCTCCGGCATCCGTCTCGATCCACGGCCGCTCGGCCTCGCGGCCTTTCTCGGCGGGCTCCTCGCCTTCGGCGCCGCCGTCGCGCGCTACCAGGCGAGCTTCTCCGATCCGAACCCTCCCCGCTTTCCGGGCGTCTCGGAGCAAGCGCCGTTCCTCTGCGGGCGCGCCGCGCCCGACCCGGAGACCTTCGAAGGCCGCGCCGTCTTCCACGAGCTCCTCGCCCGCGTGGGCGCCGATCCGCGCGCCGGCGTGGCCGAGGACGGCATGCTCGCGCTCGCGGCCGCCGACCGCACGCGCGCCGGCGCGTTCCGCAGGCGCCTCCTCGACGAGGCCTCGCAGGAGATCTTCTCGCGGCGCGGCGAGACGAAGTACTGGCAGTTCGAGGCGTCGCTGCGCGCCTACTACTACCCGCGCGTTCGCGACGCCTTCCCGGGCCTCTTCTCGCCGGAGGACGAGCGCCGCGTCGCCGCCTGGTTCGCGGCGATCAACCGGCGCGCCCTCTCGCCGGGACTCGACGACGCGATCTACGCGATCGCGTTCCGCAAGGCGCCCGAGGGGCCGTACGAGAACCAGGAGAACGGCGCGGGACTCCTGGCGCTGCTCGAGGCCGGAGGGCTCGCGGCGCCGGAGCTCGCGGCGCGCAATCGCGCCTATCTCGACCGCGTGCCGCGCGGCTGGGAGGCGCGCTTTCGCAACAACGACGACTCCTACGGCTACCAGCCGGAATGGATCGACAACGCGTACTACCGAAGCCTGCGCTCGGGACGCCTGCCCTTCGACGCGGCGCGCCGCTCCTTCGAGTGGCTGCTCCTCCAGGCCGAGCCCGGAGGCCGGCCGCCCGACTACAACGCCGCCGTGCCGCCGATGCTCCCGGGCTCCGCGTATCTCGGCGCGCTCCTGACTCGGGACCCGACGCTCCTCTGGCTCGCGGGGAGATCCGTGCGCGCGTTCGAGCGGGCGGGCCTCGCCCTTCCCGCCCAGCCCGGCGCCGAGCGGGCGCTCGACGCGACCGGCGTCTCGCCGACGGCAGGCAGCTGTCTGCTCTTCGCCGACTCGGGCCTTCCCAACCGCGTCGGGCCGCTCGCGCCGGACAAGGTCGTTCTGCGCGACGGCTGGTCGGAGTCGAGCCTCTACCTCCTGCTGAACCTGCGCTTCTCCGGCTGGCACCGCTACCGCGCGACCAACGCGATCGTGCGCGTCGTGGCGGGCGGCGAGACGCTCGCCGAGGAGCGCGGCGGCGAGGTCAATCGCCTTCTGCCGCTCGAGCGGCGGCTCTTCCGCGACAAGCGGATTCCGCGCGAGAACCTGAACGCGCTCCTCGTCGAGCCGACGGGCTTCGCCGCGGCGGTCTCATGGCTCTCCGGATTCGGCGGCCCGTGGGCGCAGGACCCGCCGCATTTCGCGCACGTCCAGTCGTTCGAGACCGGAGACGACGCGGACGCGAGCACGACGGCCGTCTCGGGCTGGCGCGGCTGGACGCACCGCCGCCGCGCGGCGCTCTCTCCCGGCGGGCCGATCGTCGTCGTGGACGACGCCGCAGGGCCCCCCGGCCGCCGGTCCGCCATCGCGTGGCATCTGCGCGGCGTTCCCGCGGGAGACCGCTATCGCCTCGGCGCCGCGGGAGAGGCCGAGCTCGTCCTCCTGTCCCTGGACGATCCGCGCGGCACCGTCGAGATCTCGGCCACGCCGCCGCTCCGACTGGACCTCCTCTACCGCCCGGCCGCACCCGGGCGCGCGCGCGTCGCGAGCGTCTTTCTGACGGGCCGCTGGCGAGGCGCGGGCGTTCGGGTGCGCGGCGAGGGCCGCGAGCGCGCGATCGAGATCACGCGCGGCAGCGAGCGCCGTTCCGTGGCGCTGCCATAATCGCGCCGTGCGTCCCGTCGAAGATCTCCCGACGCCCTGCGTTCTGGTTGACCTCGACGTGCTCGAGAAGAACGTCGCGCGCATGGCGGGGCGCGCCCGCGCCGCTGGCGTGAAGCTCCGTCCGCACGCCAAGACGCACAAGGTCCCCGAGATCGGACGCATGCAGCTCGCGCTCGGCGCGTCCGGCCTCTCGCTCGCCAAGGTCGGCGAGGCCGAGGTCTTCGCCGAGGCGGGCTTCGAGGACGTCTTCCTCGCCTACCCGACGGTCGGCGGGACGCGTGCGCGGCGCCTCCTCGCGCTGTCCGACCGCGCGCGGATCTCCGTCGGCGCCGACAGCGTCGAAGGGGCGCGGACGCTCTCGGACGTGTTCGCCGCCGCGCGGCGGAAGATCCCGACGCTCCTGAAGATCGACTGCGGCTATCACCGGGTCGGCGTCGAGCCGGCCCGCGCCATCGAGGTCGCGCGCGCGATCGCCGACCTGCCGGGCATCGAGCTCGCCGGCATCTTCACGCACGCCGGCCAGGCCTACGCCACCGAGACCGCAGACGCCATCGCCGCCGTGGGGCGCCACGAGGGCGAGACCGTGGCGGCCGTGGCGGCGGAGCTGCGCGCCGCCGGACTGCCGTGCGCGGAGGTCTCCGTCGGATCGACGCCGACGGCCGCGTCGGCGATGCGGGCGCCCGGAGTCACCGAGTGCCGGCCGGGCAACTACGTCTACCACGACGCCTCGCAGGTCGCGCTCGGCACGTGCACGCCGAAGGACTGCGCGATGACGGTCGCGGCGACCGTCGTGAGCGTCCCCGCGCCGGATCGCGCCGTCGTGGACGCCGGATCGAAGACGCTGTCGTCCGATCCGCTGCGGCCGCGCGCCGGCGGGCATGGACTGATCCTCGGGACGGCGAGCCGCCTCGACCGGCTCTCCGAGGAGCATGGCGTCGTCGCCGTCGCGCCGGGCGACCGATTCCGCGTCGGGCAGCGCGTCACGATCCTGCCGAACCACGCCTGCGTCGTGTCGAACCTCCACGATCGTGTCTACGCGGTGCGCGGCGGAGCGGTCGAGGCCGAGTGGCGGGTCGCGGCGCGCGGGCGCGTGGACTGAGGGGAGGAGCCGCGCCGGCCGCGATGCTCGTCTCGGGCGCCCTCGCGCGCGACGTCTCGATCCCGCTCTGGATCGCCGTGGCGGGCGGCGTTCTCGCGCTCTGGGCGGCCCTCGATCACCTGCTCGTTCCGTCGGCGCGCTGGTTCCTCCGCCGCCGCGTGGATCGGCTCCTCGAGGGGATCCGCACCCGGCTCAAGATCGAGCTCCCGCCGTTCAAGACGACGCGGCGCGCGGTCCTCATCGACCGGCTGCTCTTCGATCCCGAAGTGCAGCACTCGGCCGCCGAGAGCGCCCGCGAGCAGGGCCTGCCTCGGGACGTGGTGCTCGCCAGGGTCCGGCGCTACGCGAAGGAGATCGTCCCGAACTTCAACGCCTACGCCTACTTCCGGCTCGGGTACTCCGCGGCCCGCGCCGTGGCGCGCAAGCTCTATCGCGTGCGGCTCGGCTACGCGGACGAGGCTGGCCTCGCGCGCATCCACGGCAGCGACACCGTCGTCTTCCTCATCAACCACCGCAGCAACATGGACTACGTTCTCGTGGCGTACCTCGCGGCCGAGCGGGCGGCCATCTCCTACGCCGTCGGCGAATGGGCGCGCGTCTGGCCGCTGCAGACGCTCGTGCGCGCGATGGGTGCGTACTTCGTGCGCCGCGACTCGCGCGATCCGCTCTACCGCAAGGTGCTCGAGCGCTACGTCGCGATGGCCACCGCGGCCGGCGTGACGCAGGCGGTCTTCCCCGAAGGCGGCCTCTCGCGCGACGGGAAGCTGCGGGCGCCGAAGCTCGGCATCCTCGACTACATGCTCCGGTCGTTCGATCTCGAAGGCGAGCGCGACATCGTCTTCGTCCCCGTCGGCGTCAACTACGACCGCGTCTTCGAGGACCGCAGTCTCCTGCTCGACCTCTCGCCGGAGGCACGCCGTCCGGGCGCGGCCGGGTCCTTCGCGACGACGGCGCGCTTTGCCGCCCGCAACTTCTGGCTCATGGCGCGCAACCGCTGGCACCGCTTCGGATACGCATGCGTGACCTTCGGCACGCCGGTCTCGGCCCGCGAGTACGCGCGCGCCCGCGGCCTCGATTTCCGCCGCCTCTCGAAGGACGACCGCCGCGAGAAGGTCGAAGCCTTCGGCCGCGACCTCATGGGCAAGGTCGCTCGGGTGATCCCCGTGGTCCCCGTGGCGCTCGTCGCGACCGCGTTCGTCGCCGAGCCCGGTCGCGCGTGGAGCGAGCTCGAGCTCAAGGCGGAGGCGCTGCGGCGGATGCGGGAGCTCGACGCGCGCGGCGCGCACGTCTACATCCCGCGCGGCGACCAGGACTATGCGATCGACGTGGGCCTGCGGATGCTGACGCTCCGGCACTTGGTCGAGGAGCAGGACGGCCTCTTCCGTCCGGCCGCCGCGGAGCTGCCGCTTCTGACCTACTACGCGAACTCGATCGCGCACCTCTTCGGGGCCGAGGCGGCCGGAAGCTAGCAGGTTGCTGGAAAAGGGTGTGGGATGGCGTTAAGAGCGCCGCGGGGTCGGATCCGAGGAAGCGCGACGACGGCGATGCCATCGCATCGGCGAGGAGCGATGACGACGGAGATGGCCCCGCGCCGCCGTAACCCGAAGGGTGGACGGCACTTTGCCGGCGCCTACAAGGGCGACTCCAGGGAAGCTCCGCAAGAGTCCCGCGGCAGGCGCCGGATGCAAAGTGCCGGACACGACGCCCGCATCCATTTTTCAGCAGCCTGCTAGGCCGAGCCGCCGCGCCGCAGGAGCAGGGCCTCGATCTTGCCGATGAGGCGCGGCATCTCGACCGGCTTCGTGTCGAGCGCGTCGCACCCGGCGTCGCGCGCCTTCTCCTCGTCGCCCTCGACCGCGTGCCCGGTCAGGCCGATGATCGGGATCCGCTGCGTGCGCGGCTCGGCCTTGAGGATACGCGCCGCTTCCCATCCGTCGAGCACCGGCAGCGTGAGATCCATCAGGATGAGGTCGGGCTCCTCGGCGCGCGCCTTGGCGAGGCCCTCCTCACCATGCGTCGCCACGACCACTTCGTATCCGCGGCGTTCGAGACGTCGCGAGAGGAGCTCCCGATTCCGATCGTTGTCCTCGACGAGCAGGATCTTGGACACCGGCAAGGCCCCCGGACGGAGAGGCCGGAAGTCGGAGGAGGTCTCGACTTCCGCACCTCGAGAGACGATCCTACTCGCAGATCGTCGAAAAAGAGAGCGCGATGACGCCAACGCACGACATCTTCCTGACCGGCGGCACGGGATACATCGGCCGGCGGCTGATTCCGCGGCTCGTGACTCGCGGTCATCGCGTCCGAGCGCTCGTGCGCGCCGGCTCCGAGTCGAAGCTCCCGTCCGGCGCCGAGCCGATCGTCGGCGATGCGCTCGACGCCGCGTCCTTCGCCGAACGCGTCGCTCCGGCCGACACTTTCGTCCAGCTCGTCGGCGTCGCACATCCGTCGCCCGCGAAGGCCGCGCTCTTCCGCACCGTGGACCTCGCCTCCGCCGTCGCCTCGGCCGACGCCGCCGCGCGTGCCGGTATCGCCCACTTCGTGTACGTCAGCGTAGCGCGGCCCGCGCCCGTCATGAAGGCCTACCAGGATGCGCGCGCCGAGGCGGAGGAGGCGCTGCGGTCGCGCGGCTTGAACGCGACGATCCTGCGGCCGTGGTACGTCCTCGGACCGGGACACCGCTGGCCGATCGCCTTGCTGCCCTTCTATGCGATCGCGGAATGGATCCCGTCGGCGCGGGAGAGCGCGCGCCGGCTGCGCCCTGTGCCGCTCGAAAACGTGCTCGCGGCCCTCGTGCAGGCCGTCGAGAGCCCGGCCCGCGGGATCCGCGTCGTCGAGACCCCCGAGTTGCGGGCGGCCCGCGCGTAACCCCGAATCAGGCGACGCCGGGAGCGCCCTCCCGCTTGAGCCTCGCCTGCATCCGCTCGAGCGCCGGCTTCAGGATCGCGTAGAGAAGGAACCCCATCGGCACGGAAAGCAGGGCCCACACGAGCGCGCCGTGCCAGAGAACGGTGCCGAGCGACGAGATCGTGCCGCGCAGGTCCGACCGCGCCATCGCCGCGATCTTCGAGGGAGAGAGCGGCGTGTGCGGCTCGCGGAAGAGCCATTCCCCCAGGCGCAGGTACGGGACGAGGAGGGCGAGCTGCAGCGGATAGGCGAGGAAGTTGACCGCCTGGATGAGCGGCTGATTGAGCCGCAGCACCACGGCGGCGAGCGCGCACAGGATCGTCGTCGTCCCGATGACGGGCGGCACGGAGAGGCAGAGCCCCACCGCGAGCGTCAACGCCATCTCGTGCGGCGTCAGGCCCTGCCGGAACTGGTCGGCGAGAACCTGGACCGCGCGTCGGACCGGCTTCACGAACCGGCCGCCGCCCGCCGGGGCGCGCGGACCGGGTCGGAATGCTCGGGCTGTCCCGAGAGTCGGTCGCCGGAGGGATGCTTGACGAAGAGCATTTGCGCGTCGCCGATGTGGCGCTCGGCGAACGCCGCCGCGCACGCGGCGAGGTAGTAGTCCCAGAGGCGCACGAACCGCTCGTCGAATCCGAGCGCGCGCACGGCCTGGACGCTGCCGAGGAAGCGCTCCCGCCATGAGAGGAGCGTCCGGACGTAGTGGAGGCCGATGTCTTCGAGGTTCACGAGCGTCAAGCGCGAGACACGGCCGATCGAGCGGAGCACCTCGGAGACCGAAGCGAGCTCCGCGCCGGGGAAGACGTAGAGCTGGATCCAGTCGGCGCGCTTGCGGTACGCGGGGAAGCACTGCTCGTTCATCGTGATGGTCTGGAGGAGCATCGCGCCGTGCGGCGACAGGAGCCGCTCCACCGTTCCGAAGAACTCGTCGTAACGCGGAAGGCCGACCGCCTCGAACATCTCGATCGAGACGATCCGGTCGAAGGTGCCCGAGAGGCGCCGGTAGTCTTCGTAGAGGAGCGTCACGCGGTCGGCGAGGTTCTCCCGGTCGATGCGCCGCCGCGCGAAGTCGTGCTGCGCGCGGCTGATCGTCGCGGTCGTGACGCGGCAGCCGTAGTGAGACGCCGCCCAGATCGCGAAGCCGCCCCAGCCCGTGCCGATCTCGAGAACGTGGTGCGAAGCGTCCAGCCCGAGCTTGCGCGCGATCCGCTCGAACTTCGCCTCCTGGGCTTCCTCGAGCGAGGCGTCCGGGGCCTCGAAGACGGCGCAGGAATACGCCATGTGCCGCCGGTCGAGAAAGAGCGAATAGAAGTCATTCCCGAGGTCGTAGTGGGCCTCGATGTTCCGCCGGCTCCCGGACAGGGAGTTGGTCCGCCGCCGATGTTTGCGGCGCTGCGCGACGCGCGAGATCGCCGCCGGCACGGCGAGCGGCGAACGGCCCGGCTCGAACGCCAGCGCGTTGCGCACGGCGGCGCGCACGGTCGCGAAGAGATCGGGGCTCGCCCAGAGGCCGTCCGTGTATCCCTCGCCGAGCGCCACCTCGCCGCGCCGCAGGACGCGGCCGTAGAGGCGCGGGTCGCGGACGTCCACCGAGGCCGCGAGGGACGCCTGCGGGTCGCCGAAGACGCGGACTCCCGCCGGGTCGCGCAGCTCGAGGCGCGCGTCGCGGATTCGCGCGAGGCCCCGGAAGAAGACGTCGCGGGCGAGGGACAAGATTCAGCTCCGCTGCGGATCTGGCAGGAGCACGGAAACGAGCACGCTCACGATCGATACGACGAGGGCGCCCAGGAACGCCGCCCAGAAGCCGGCGACGTGGAACCCGAGACCGAGACTTCCCGAGAGCGCACTCGTGAGCCAGAGAACGAGCGCGTTGATGACGAGCGTGAAGAGGCCGAGCGTCAGGATGAGCATCGGGCACGACAGCAGAAGCAGCAGCGGCCTCACGAGCGCGTTGAGAAGACCGAAGACGAGCGCCACGAGGAGCAGCTTCGACCACTCGCCCTGATAGGACACGCCCGAGACGATCTGGACGGCGACCCAGAGGGCGAAGGCGCTGATGAGAAGCCGGACGAGGAATCGCATGGCGGTCTCTCCTCCGCCGGGCGATTATCTCCCTCCGGAACCGGGCCGCGAAGGCCCCCGAACTAGGCCGGGACGGGCACCGCCGCCTCGGCGGCGGCGACCAGGCGTTCCAGCACCTCGGCGAGGTGCGTCCGGCACTTCTCGATCTCGACGTGAAGCTCCTCGATGCGCTTTTCCGCCGCCGCGCCGGCGCGGGCCTTGAGCTCCACGGCCTCGGCATGCAGGCGCTCCAGCCGCTCGACGGCGTGCACCCGGGCGGCCTCGAGCTCTTCGACGGCGTGCCGCGCGGTGGCCCAGGCGGCGTCCCGGCGCTCGACCCAGCTCTCCGTCAGCCGGCGGATGCGGTCGTTCCAGGGCTCGCCCGCCGGAGCGGGACGGCTCTGCCGCGCGGCGTCCTTCGCGCGCAGGCGCGCCGGCACCCGGTGCAGATCGCGGACGATGCCGAGGCGCTCGAGCAGCCAGAGCGCGTAGTAGGTCGGATCCACCTGCCACCAGCGGAAGCCCTGCGCCGCCGAGCCCGGGAAGTAGTGGTGGTTGTTGTGCCAGCCCTCCCCCGTGGTCGCGAGCGCGAGGAGGAAGCTGTTGCGGCTCGTGTCGGTCGTCGGGAAGACGCGGCGGCCGAAGAGGTGCATGACGCTGTTGATGGAAAACGTGCCGTGCCACAGGATGACCGTCGAGAGAAAGTAGCCGTAGAAGAGGCCCACGCCTCCGAACGCGGCGCTCAGAGCCACGGCGTAAACGACCGTCGCCAGGAACTGATGCCGGTCGAGCCACCGCAGCTCCGGGTACTTGGCGAGGTCCGGGATCCGATCGAAGTCCGTCTTCTCGTAGTCCGGCACGAGGATCCATCCGACGTGCGCCCACCAGAACCCCTTCCGCGTCGGGCTGTGCACGTCCTCGGGCAGGTCCGAGTAGCGATGATGATGGCGGTGGTTCGAGGCCCACCAGAGGACGCCCTTCTGCGCGGCCGTCTGCCCGAGGAAGGCCAGGACGAACTGCGACACGCGGCCGAGCCGGTACGTGCGGTGCGAGAAGTAGCGGTGAAAGCCCGCGGTGATCGCGAACATCCGCAGGTAGTAGGACCCGAGGCAGAGCGCCACGCCCTTCCAGGAGAATCCATAGAAGAAGACGCCCAGGGCCGCCAGGTGCACGAGCAGGAAGCCCGCGACGGCAGACGTTCGATAACGCGGCTTTGCTCGCACAGTCGAATCTCCTTCCTTGGGAAGAAACCTACATCATAACCGGGAAACGGCCTCCGGCCTTAGGATTCGCCCACCATGGAATGGAATCGGGGCCAATTCACGATCTCGACGGACCGCGCGCGGCTCGACCGCGAGGCGATCCACGCGTTCCTGCAGACCTCGTACTGGGCGCCGGAGATCTCACGCGGGATCGTGGACCGTTCGATCGAGAACTCGCTCTGCTTCGGCGTTTACGAGGCCGGCCGGCAGGTCGGATTCGCGCGGGTCGTGAGCGACTTCGCGACCTTCGCCTACCTGGCGGACGTCTTCGTGATCCCGTCCCACCGCGGGCGCGGGCTCTCGAAATGGCTCGTCGAAATCATCCGCGCGCATCCGGATCTCCAGAACCTGCGCCGCTGGAACCTCGCGACGCGCGACGCCCACAGCCTCTACGAGCGCTTCGGCTTCCGGCGGCCGGAGCACCCCGAGCGTCTCATGGAGATCGTCGAGGGCCCCGACCTTTACCGGCGTTTGAACCAGAAGGCGAGCTCATGACGAACGCGCGTCCCGACTGGTGGAACGGATTCTTCGACGGCCTGATGGCGGACTTCTGGCGGGCCGTCATCCCGCCGGAGGCGACGGCCTCCGAGGCGGCGTTCCTCGAGAAGGCGCTCCGCCTCGCTCCCGGGGCCCGCGTGCTCGACGTGCCGTGCGGGCACGGCCGGCACGCGCTCGAGCTCGCGCGCCGCGGCTATCGCGTCGCGGGAGTCGATCTCTCGGCGGACCTCCTCGGCGCCGCGCGCGCCTCCTCGGCGCGGGAGGGCGCCGCCGTCGAGTGGGTGTCGGGCGACATGCGCGACCTCCCCTGGACGGGCGTGTTCGACGGCGCCTACTGCGCCGGCAACGCCTTCGGGTACTTCGACGACGCGGGCAACCAGGCGTTCCTCACGGCGGTCGCGCGGACGCTCCGGCCGGGGGGGCGTTTCGTCCTCGAGTCGGGATGGGTCGCCGAGAGCCTGCTGCCGCAGTTCCGCGACAAGCTCGACATGAAGGCCGGCGGGATCCGTTTCCAGGCCGCGAACCGCTACGACCCGGTCTCCGGCTACGTCGAGAACGTCTTCACCGCCTCGCGCGGCGGCGAGACGACCTCGCGCCCGGCGCGGCACCGCCTCTACACGTGCCGGCAGGTCCTCGAGATGCTCGGGACCGCCGGCTTCGAAGCGTTCGAGCTCTTCGGATCTCCCGCCGGCGAGCCGTTCGTCCTCGGTTCGCCGCGCCTCCTCGCGGTCGCGACGCGGGCTCAGGCCGCCGGCTCGGGCTCGAGCGGGTAGCAGGACAGGACCAGCCGATACGGGAGGCCGGCCGCCCCGCGCCGGCCCGACGGTTCGTCGGGAAGCGTGTGGCGCGCGATCGCCTCGCCGAGGGCCTCCCGGAGCGCGCGGGCGAAGTCGGCCCGCCGCTGTGTATTCTCGAAACGGAATTGCGACTTGAGCGACAGCGTCGAGAGCCGCCGGCCGCCCGCCTGCGCCGCGCTCGCCCCCCGGATGACGTCGGCCTGCACCCGCGCCGTCAACGCCAGCAGGTGGGCGGCGCTCGCCGCGTCGGGTACATCCCGCCAGTCCGCCTCGACCGGCGACAGAAGCTCCGGCGAAAGAAGAAATCGCCGCGCGACCGCCACGTAGAGCTGCTCCACCATGTTGCGCTTTCGCTGGCGACCGGCCCGCCGCAGGAAGCCCCGCTCCGCGAGCCGCCGCACGTGGTAGTTGACGCGCTGGCGAGGAAGCCGCAGCCGGGCGGCCATCTCCGCGGCGGAAATCGGCTTCTGGGCCAGCCCAAGAAGGCGCAGGCGGAGCGGATCGAGCAGGGCCTGGGCCCGCTTTCCGTCGGTCACGATCTCGAGATCCGGGAGGCTCGCAACGGCGGCCATTTGAAAACTATTATTGTCAAGAAAATGTATATTGTCAATTGGTCGCCACGAATCCTAAAGTCCGATCCGGCAGTAATTTCTAAGGTGCCGGCGATTTCGCGGCAGCCCGCTGCATAGAATCCCGGTGGAGGAATACTTGCCCCGAACCCGTCCCGCCCGAACGCGAAGAGCCGGCCGCTGACGATGGCCCGATTCGGAATCCCCGGCGCCGGGAGATCCCTCGCGCGCGAGGGTGGGCGCGGCACGAAGCGGGCGGCGCAGGCCGAGGAGCCCGGCAAGAAGAAGAAGGCGCTCCCGTTCTCCGTCATCGTGAAGGATGCCCGAGAGCTCGTCGTCGCCCGGAGAGGTCGCCTCGCCCTGGGGCTCGCGCTTCTCCTCGTGAACCGCGTCGCGGGACTGGTCCTGCCCGGTACGACCAAGTTTCTTCTCGACGAGGTCATCGCCAAGGGGCACCGGCAGATGCTCGGCCGTCTCGTGCTCATCTCCGGAGCCGCGACACTCATCCAGGCGGTCACGTCCTACGCCCTTTCCCAGGTCCTGGGCAAGGCGGCGCAACGCTCGATCACCGAGCTGCGGCGGGCCGTTCAGCGTCACATCGGCCGGCTCTCGGTCTCCTTCTTCGACCAGAACAAGGTCGGGGCGCTGCTTTCGCGCGTGATGACCGACGCCGAGGGCATCCGCAACCTGGTCGGCACGGGCCTCGTCGAGGTCGTGGGCGGCTTCGTCACGGCGGTTCTCGCGCTCGGGATCCTCTTCTACCTGAACGCCAAGCTGACGTTCGTGGCTCTGGGGGTCCTGTCGCTTTTCGCCGTCGTCCTGCTCTACGCCTTCAAGACGCTCCGGCCGCTCTTCCGCGAGCGCTCGAAGATCAACGCCGAGGTCTCCGGCCGGCTGACCGAATCGCTGTCCGGAATCCGCGTCGTCAAGGCCTACCGGGCCGAGCGGCGCGAGGCCCTGATCTTCTCGAAGGGCGTCCATCGCCTCTTCCGCATCGTCGCGAGCACGATGACCGGCTTCGCCGCCGTGGGGGCGTTCTCGACGCTCCTGCTCGGCATCGTGGGCGTGGCGATCCTCTGGATCGGCGCGCACGACGTTCTCGCGGGCCGCATGACGATCGGCTCCTTCTTCTCCTTCACGCTCTACCTCGGACTCCTCGTCGGCCCCGTCGTCCAAATCGTGTCGATCGGCAGCCAGATCACGGAGGCGTTCGCGGGCCTCGAGCGCATCCGGGAGATCCGCAACGAGCTGACGGAAGACGCCGACGACGCCGATCGGGAGCGCCTGCCGCCGATCGAGGGGCGCGTCGAGTTCCGCGACGTGCATTTCGAGTACGAGGCGGGCGTGCCCGTCATCCGGGGCGTCTCGTTCGTCGTTCCGCCGGGCACGTCCGTCGCGCTCGTCGGCTCGTCCGGCTCCGGCAAGAGCACGTTGATCGGCCTGGCGGCGGCCTTCTACCGGCCGACATCCGGGCAGATCCTCGTGGACGGCCGCGATCTTGCGCAGCTGCGCCTCGCCGACTACCGGTCACAGCTCGGCGTCGTGCTCCAGGACAACTTCCTCTTCGACGGCACGGTCTTCGAGAACATCGCCTTCGCCCGGCCGGACGCCTCCGAGGCCGACGTCCGGCACGCCGCAGGAATCGCGCGCTGCGACGAATTCGTCTCGAAGCTGCCCGACGGCTACCAGACGATCGTCGGCGAGCGCGGCGTCAAGCTCTCGGGCGGACAGCGCCAGCGCGTGGCGATCGCCCGCGCGATCCTCGCGGACCCGCGCATCCTGATCCTGGACGAAGCGACGTCTTCCCTCGACAGCGAGAGCGAGGCGGCGATCCAGGAAGGGCTGACCGCGCTGATGAAGGGCCGCACGACGTTCGTCATCGCGCACCGGCTCTCGACGATCCGGCGCGCGGACACGATCCTCGTCGTCGAGGGCGGGCTCATCGTCGAGCGCGGGCGCCACGAGGAGCTCCTCGCCCGCGGCGGCCGTTACGCCGATCTGTACAACCGGCAATACGGCCTCGAGGCGAACCTCTTCCGGAATCCCGGGGAATCCGGAGAGGTCCGCGAAGAGGCCGCGCCGGCAACGGCGGCCGCCGACGCACGAATCGGGAGCCTGCCGCTCGTCGGCACCGGTCCGACCGAGTAGCGGCGGCGCGACCGCTAGTTGCGCCGGCCGCCGAGGAAGCGCAGAAGGAACAGGAACAGGTTGATGAAGTCGAGGTAGAGCGCCAGCGCCCCGACGACGGCGAAGGATCCGACCTGGCCGTCCGGCGTCGCCACCGCCATCTGCTTCAGCCGCTGCGCATCCCAAGCCGTCAGGCCGGTGAACACGATCACGCCGACGACCGAGATCGCGAACTGCAGCGCGTCGCTGTGCCAGAACATGCCGACGATCGACGCGAGAACGACCCCGATCAGGCCCATGAAAACGAACTGTCCGACGCCGGCGAGGCTCCGGCGGGTCGTCGAGCCGTACAGCGCGAGTGCGCCGAACATGCCCGCGGTGACCACGAAGGTCGTGGCGACCGAGGCTCCCGTGAAGAGCAGGAGGATCCCGGCGATCGTCGCGCCGTTCAGGGCCGAATAGAGCAGAAAGAGACCCGCCGCGGTGCCCGGCGCCATCCGGTTCACGCGCGCCGAAAGATAGAAGACCAGGCCGAGCTCGGCGATCACGAGACCGAAGAAGACCATCCGGTTGCCGAAGATCGTCTGAAGGAGCGCCGGCGAACTCGCCACCGCGTACGCGACGACGGCCGTCGTGCCGAGCCCCACCGCCATCCAGCCGTACACCTTCCGCAGAAATGCCGTGACGCGCTCGGCGCCGGCCACCGTCGTGGTCGCGAAAGCCGATGCGGGCGTCATCGAAAAGTCGTCGTTCATTCCCACCCCCCAGGCCCGAGCGGGCCCTATCCGTAAACGATTCTATGGTGCGCGCGATTCCGGGGCGCCGGGAGCCGGCTCAGTTGACCTGGAACCGGAGCGCTTCCAGATACTTGCTCGCGATCGGGTCGCCCGGGTTCTCGGCCAGAGCGCCCTCGAATTCCGCCACGGCCTCGGCGAGCTCACCGCGCGCCGCCCGCAGACGGCCGAGGTTCAGGTAGGGATAGTGCCGCGGCTCGTAGCGCGCGGCCGTCTTCGCCTTCTCGAACCAGGGCACGGCCTCGTCGGGGCGCCCCTGCTGCAGCAGGTAGCAGCCGATGTCGTTGTACGGGTTGCCGAAGGCCGGATCGACGTCGATCGCCCTGCGGCACTCCTCGATGGCCTCGTCCAGCCGTCCTTCGAACGAATAGGCCCAGCCGCGGAACGTGTACGCCTCGGCGGTCGGGTGCGCGGCGAGCGACCGCGTGAAGCAGTCCACCGCTTCCGCGAGGCTGCCGGAAAGAAGTCTCGCGGTACCGAGCCGCCAGAGCTCGAGCGCCCGCTCGACGGGTCCGTCTTCCACGACAGAAATTCTACTCCCCGCGTGCGGAAAGGTCGCTAAGCTCTCCCTCTCGAGCGGGATTTCCCGCGAGGAGGGCGCCATTCGATTTCGGGCCGCGATCCTGGTCGCCGCGGGGTTCCTCGCCGGCGCGTTCACCGCCTACTACCTTCTGTGGCGCACGCACGCGCTCGTCCCCGGGCATCCGCTCTCCCTGCGTCCCCCCGAGATCCTCCAGCCCCCGCCGCCTCCCCCACGCACGGTCGCGGCGCCGACTCCGCCCGCGGCGGCCCCCACGCCGACTCCGACGCCGGGCGCGTAGACTGGACCCTCATGAACGACCGCAAGTACCGCCACCGCGGCTACATGGACTCGGGCGACGAGCCGCAGCGCCGGCGCGGCTCGTCGGGGCCGCCGCGGACCGAGGGTCCTCGCGGCCGGGGAGCCGACCAGGACAAGGCCGTCGTCGTGGCCTGCAAGTCCTGTGGCGAGAAACGGCGCGACCCCGAGGAGATCCGCCTCGAGACGGTCTGCGCGCGCTGCGGCGCGGACCTGCATTCGTGCGCCCAGTGCGCGCATTTCGACACGTCCGCGCGCTTCGAGTGCACGCAGGCGATCCCCGCGCGCATCCCCGACAAGAAGAAGCGCAACACGTGCGCGCTCTATTCGGCGGCGCGCTCGTTCGACCTGACCGGGTCGCGGGCGACCGCCACGCCCGACGACGCGCGCGCGGCGTTCGAACGTCTTTTCAAGAAATAGCCGCCCGCCGGCTCTCCGCGATCGCGCGGCGCAGGACGTCGCGCAGCATCGTCTGCGTGAGCTTCCCGGTGAAGGTGTTCTGCTGGCTCGGGTGGTAGCAGCCGAAGAGCGTGTCGCGTCCGAGGACCGCCCGGGCCCCGTGCGCGAAGCGCGGGCGCGGCGAGGGAATCGGCGCCCGCCGGGCGAGCGCCCGGAGCGACTCCTCGAAGGCGAGCGCGCCGAAGGCGAGGAGGACGCGCCGGCCGGCGACGAGGTCGAGCTCGCGCTCGAGGTATCCGCGGCATCGCTGGAACTCCTCGGGCGTCGGCCGGTTTCCCGGCGGCGCGCAGCGGCAGGCCGCCGTCAGGAGCGCGCCGGAGAGTTGCAGCCCGTCTCCGGAACGAATCGACTCGGGCCGGTTGGCGAGGCCCACCGCATGGAGCGCGCGGAAGAGGAAGTTGCCCGACTCGTCTCCCGTGAAGATGCGGCCGGTGCGATTGCCGCCGTGCGCCGCGGGAGCGAGCCCCACGAGCACGAGCCGCGCCGACGGATCGCCGAAGGCCGGCAGGGGACGCGCCCAGTAGGTCTCTTCCCGGAAACGCCGCGGCGGGTGGCGTGCGGATTCCTCGCGCCAGGCGACGAGCCGCGGACAGCGCCGGCAGGAGACGACCTCGCGCTCGATCTCCGCGAAGGCCGAGCCGACGTTCTCAGCGCGAATACGTCCCCATGAGCTCGGCCGTGGCGACGACCCGGCCTTCCATCGCGCGGCGAAGTTCCGGCGCCGACGCGCCGGGCGGCAGCCGGAGAAGTCCGTCGCAGGCATAGAGCCGGAAGAAATATCGATGGGTCCCGCTCGGGGGCGCGGGCCCGCCCCATCCGAGGCGCCCGAAGTCGTTCTTTCCCTGCGCGCCTCCGCCGGGCAGCTTCGGCGTCGGCGCGACGCCCTCCGGGAGCTCCTCGACGGACGAGGGCAGATCGTAGACGACCCAGTGAACCCAGTTTCCGCGCGGCGCGTCCGGATCCTCGCAGACGAGAGCGAACGCCCGGGTCACAGCCGGCGCGCCGCTCCAGGAGAGCGGGGGGGAGACGTCGCGGCCGTCGGCCGTGTGCTTCACGGGAATCGGTCGGCCGTTCGCGAACGCCGCGCTCTCGAGCCGCAACGACCCCGCGCCGGCCGGCCCCGCCGTCACTTCTTCGCCGGGGAGGCGGGCGGCACGTCCGTCTGGCGCCACCGCTTCTTGTTGCTCTCCCATTGATCGAGGGCGCGCTTGCGGTTGACCGCCGCCGCGGCCGCCCGCCGATCGTCTTCGCTGTCGCCGTCGGGAGCCTTCTCCGGCGCTTCGGCGCCTTCCTTTTCCTCGCTCATACGGAGCCCATTCTAGAAAAAAGTGGCGGCCCCTTCATCCAGTCCCGAAGGGGCCGCGCAGGGAGGGAGATGCGGAACGGCTACTACGGATTCACGACGACGGTGCCGGTCATCATCGTCAGGTGGATGCCGCAGAAGTACGGGAACGTGCCCGCGGTCGTGAACGTGTGCGTGAAACTGTCGCCGGAGTTCTTGGCGTTGGAGTTCCAGTTCCCGTCGCCGCCGCAGGGCGGGCAGGGGCCGGACGTCGTCGTGTGGTGTCCCTGGAAGTCCCACTGGATGGTCGTGCCGACCGAGATCGTCGTCGTCGAATTCCCGCTCGAGGCGTCGCGGAAGAAGTCGTTTCCGACGGTGACGTGGACTGTCTGCCCGGCCTGCGCGGTCGGCGTGGGAGTCGGGGTCGGAGTCGGCGCTCCGGCCGTCGGCGTCGGCGTGTGGGTCGGCTGCGGCGGCCCGGCCGTCGGCACGGGCCGCTCGGGGTTGCGCATCGTCCGGGGCGGCCGCGACGACTCGTTGCCGAGCGTCCGATTTGCCACGCCGAAGCTGCCCGGCGTCGGGGTCGGTCCTCCGGGCGTCGGCGTGACGGTGGGTGTCGTGTCCGTGGCCGCATCGACTTCCACCGTTCCGACCATGGACTCGCCGTGCACCGCGCAGTAGTACTTGTAGGTGCCCGGCGTCGTGAACGTATAGGAGTACTGGTAGCCGGCCGTGTGCGCCGTCGAGTCCCAGGTTCCGGTCGAGGTGCAGTCCGAGTTGCCTCCGCCGTAGTACCCGCCGCCGCCCCCGCCGGCCGTGCAGGTACCGGACGTCGTCGAATGGGGCCCGCTCATCCAGGTCCACTGGACGGTCTCGCCGACCTGGACCGTCGTCTTCGCCGTTCCGGTCGCCACGTCCTGGAAGGAGTTGCTCCCCGCTCCGACGTTCACCATGTGCACGGAACGGGCGCTCTGGAATCCCGACGTGTCGACGCCGAGGCAGGCCGGTCCGGACGTGGACGGGAACTGCTTGACCTTCGTCGCGCCCGTGACCGTGTCGCGGATCGTGAGCGTGTAGCCGAGGTCGGTCAGTCCGCCCCAGAAGACGGAGAAATCCATGCCCGCGGCCCGGTCGTCCTGCATCTTGACGAAGACCTCCGGCGTCGGGGGCTGGGCCGTCCCGGGCGGGGCGAACGCCGGGACCGTGAAGTAGCCGAAGGCGTCGTTCTGCGGGACGGCCTGTCCGGCGCCCGAGACGCCGGAGCGCGGGTCCGTCGCCTCGAAAGTCACGTCGAACGGGTGCCCGGTCTGCGACAGCAGCCGCAGCGTCCTCGCGGGGAGCACCTCGACCGTCGTGGTCGACTGCGCGGCGCCGCCGGCGTCGGTGATCTGCAGCGTGACCGGATAGAAGCCCTCGCCCGGAAAGACGTGCGACGGGTTCGGGAGATTCGACGTCGTTCCATCCCCGAAGTTCCAGAGCCAGGCCTTCGGGCTCGAGGACGACGTGTCCGTGAATTGAACCGGCGCTCCCGCCGACGGCGTGCCCGAGGAAACGACGAAGGCAACCCGCGGGGCCGCGGCGTCGGAGAGCAGCGTCAGGCCGAAGAGACCCAGTGCCGCCAGGGCGCGAGAGACTGCGTAAACGAGGTTCATTTTTCGACTCCGCGAGCGAGTCTACGAGCCGGAGGAAGGCGGTTGACGTATTTTATCCCTCATTAAAGCGCCTGTCTTCCGGCCCGTATAATCCTCGCCCACCGTGACTTCGCCGCGTTCCGACGTCTCCGCGCTCGCGCGAGGTTCCGTCGATTTGATCGACGAGAAGGATCTCGAGCGCAAGCTCGCCCGGGGAACCCCGCTCACCGTCAAGGTGGGATTCGACCCTTCCGCCCCGGACATCCACCTCGGCCACACGGTCGTGATGCGCAAGATGCGGGATTTCCAGCGCGCCGGGCACCGCATCGTCTTCGTCGTGGGCGATTTCACGGGAATGATCGGCGATCCCTCGGGCCGAAAGGCCACGCGGCCCCAGCTGACGCGCGCGGAGATCGAGGCCAACGCCGCGACCTATACGCGGCAGGCCTTCCGGATCCTCGAGCCCTCCCGGACGGAAGTGGCCTTCAACAGCAAATGGCTCTCGGCCCTCGGCGCCGAGGGGCTCGTCCGGCTCTGCGCGCGGATGACGGTCGCGCGAATCCTCGAGCGCGACGACTTCCAGAAGCGTTGGAACGCGCGGCAGCCGATCTCGCTGCACGAGCTGCTCTATCCGCTGGCCCAGGCCTACGACTCCGTGGCGCTCAAGGCCGACGTCGAGCTCGGCGGCACGGACCAGCTCTTCAATCTCCTCGTGGGACGCGACCTCATGCGCGACGAGGGGCTCGAGCCGCAGGTCGTCATGACGATGCCGCTGCTCGTCGGCCTGGACGGTACCGAGAAGATGTCGAAATCGCTCGGCAACGCGATCGGGATCGAGGAGCCGCCCGCGCAGATCTTCGGCAAGATCATGTCGATTCCGGACCGGCTGATGTGGAGCTACTGGGAGCTGCTGACGGATCTGCCGTCCTCCGACATCGCCGCGCGGCGCGACCGCGTCGCCTCGGGCCTCGCGAATCCGCGCGACGTCAAGGCCGAGCTCGCCGAGACGATCGCGGCGCAGTTCCACGGAGCGGAGGCCGCCACGCGCGCCCGCGCGGATTTCGAGCGCGCCTTCTCCCGGCGGGAAATCCCCGAGGAGATGGAGGAGCGGCGCGCCGAGCCGGACCTGGCCGACGCCGGCGCGGCCACCGTCCTCGTCCGCACGGGTCTCGCCGAGTCGATGCGCGAGGCGCGGCGAAAGATCGCCGAGGGCGCGCTGACGGTCTACGCGTCCGGCGAGGAGCGCGTCGTCCGCGATCCCAGCGAGAAGATCCTCGCGGGCGAGCCCCGGGTGCTGCGTCTCGGCCGGCGCTTTCTGCGCGTCGTCCCGGGCTAGCTAGCAGGCTGCTGAAAAATGGATGCGGGCGTCGTGTCCGGCACTTTCCCGCATTCGCTGCGCACGGCTGCCGCGAGTTTCTTGCTCGAGCCTCACTGGTTGTCGTCCTTCTGGGCGGCGCCGGCAAACTGCTCGTCCACCCTCCGTCTTACGGCGGCGCAGGGCATCGCCGTCGTCCTCGCTCCTCGCCGATGCGATGGCATCGCCGCTTTACTTCCGCTGCGCTTCCTCGGATCTGACCCCGCGGCACTCGTAACGCCATCCCACACCCTTTTTCAGCAACCTGCTAGAAACCTCGCCGGCGGCGCGCCAGCTTTCGCGCCTCGTCTTCCGACACGATCGGCGTCGCTCGCTCTCCACGACGGCCCGAGCGTAGAAACGCCGCCAGGCTCACGAGGAGGAAGGCGAGGATTCCCTGCAGGGAAACGAAGGCCGCGAGCTTCAGCCATGCGAAGCCCGGGTGCACGAAGCGCACGAGCCAGCCGGCGCCCTCGTCCAGAAGCGCCGAGAGGAATCCTCCCGCGACGAACGCGAGCTTGGCTCTCCGCGAGAACGGCGCAAAGAGGAGAAGATGCGTGAGCAGGAGGACGACGAGGGCCATCATCGGCAGATGCATGTGCGTCACTTCGAGCATCGCCCCGGCGGTGCGCGGCGGCCGGAAATCGGCCTCCGAGCCGCGGTAGTAGGCGGCGACCGACGCCGGCGTGAAGCCCAAACGCGACGTGAAGAGGACGAGGTTGGTGATCCAGAAGCCACACAGGAGCACCAGGGCCCACGAGAGCGTCGCGCGCATCAGCGACTGGGTCTCGAAGCCCCCCCGCTCGAGGTACTTCATTTCGCGGCGCCGGGAGAACCGGCGGAGAGGACGCGGTGGAGGGCGAGGACGCGCCGGACCGCATCGGTCGTCGCGTTCGTCGTGAGCGTGGCGCCGGCGACCGGCCGGATCGCGCGCTTCAGAGAGAGCTCGTCGTCGAGCGGCCGTCCCGGAAACTGGCCGTACCACTGCGGCAACGGCAGGTAATCCTCCGGTTCCTGGAACGAGAGGACCTCGATGCGCGCGGCCGCGCCGACCGGGTCCACGAGGACGAGGATCGTCTCGGGCATCGTCCGCACGCGATGGGTGTCGAAATAGGCGGTCCCGACGACCTTCCCCTCGCGCATCCCGACGTAGTAGGTGACGAGCGCGTCGGGCGGATCGGGACAGTGCGCGAGCTTTTTCGTCTCCTCCTGCTGCGCCGCGGTGAGGAAAGCCGTACGGCGCTCGACCGAAACGCCGTCGGGAAAGGCGAGATGAAGCGCCTCGGCCTGCGTCAGGAAGACCTTGGCCCGGGCCTCGTCCCCGGCCAGCACCGCGCAAACCGCGATCGCGGCGAGAACGCGCAATTTCACGCGTTTCACTCTACAAGAGCCCCGGACGGCGGCCCCGGAAGCCGCGTCAGAAGACGTAGCCGAGTCCCAGATTCCACTGGTTGACTCCGGTGCGCGCGGCGTTGCGCTTCTGCTGCCAGTCGGCCTTGAAGACGAGCCGGTCGATCGGTTTGAAGGAGAGGCCGAGCGTGAGCTCGTGGACATCGTTCTCGGGATTGCGCTCGTAGCCCGCGGGAACCGCCGCCTGCGTGTCGTACTGCTCGTAGCGGACGAACGGCTGCAACGACATGCGCGTCCCCGGCACGAGCGAGAGCACGTCGAACGCACCCTGCAGATACCAGCCCTCCTGCCGGCTGCCGACGGACTCGTCACCCTCGAAATTGTTGAGCTCGTTGATGAGCGCGGCGTCCCCGACGGTCGTGTGCGCGTAGAGACCCCGCAGCCAGAGGCCGCGCCACTGCCAGTCCGCGTGCGCGTCGAAGACCGTCGTCGGCGCCTTGATCGGCACGCCCGCTGGCGTCGCATGTCCTTGTCCCGCGTCGCCGGTGAAGACGGACGCGCCGACGAGAAGCCCCGGCAACGCCGTGAAGTCGACCCGTCCAGTGAACGCCCAGTTCTTCGCGAGCGCCTCGGAGCCTTCCTGGCTTCCCTCGTGGATCCCTTCGTCGGCGGAGTAGCCCGCGGCGTTCAGTCCGTTGACCATGTAGCCTCGATACGTCAGAGGTCCGGCCGTGCCGTAGGCACCGAAGCCGATCTCGCGCCAGGTCGTCGGAATGATCACGTCCTCGACGTCGGGCCGGCGGACGCCGAGAAACGTCGTCGGCTCGTGCAGCTCGTTGACGAGGCCCATCGGCATCAACACGAGCCCCGCGCGGCCATTGAGGGCCCGGGAATGCATGTAGTCGATGTAAGCGAACTCCACCTCCGCCTCGCCGCCCTTGTCCGAGGCGACGACCGCGTTCTCGTATTCGATCTCGGTGTTGAGGACGAAGTGCGGGTCGAACTTGTAGCCGAGGTAGAGGACCGCGCGCGCGACCGTGATCTGATCCTCCGCGTCCGAAGGCTCGCCGCTCTGGTTCTTCTCGGCGAAGTTCTGGTAGGTCACCTCGCCGTAGCCGCCGATCGAGAGGCCGTCCTTGCCGTAGACCTTCGACGCGGCCGGACCGACGCCGTAGGACCTCGCGGTCGAGGCCGCGGGAACGACGGCGGCGGCCTCTCCGATCTTGAGCTTCTCGATCTCCTGCGCGAGCACGTCGATCTTCCGCTCGACCTCGGCCAGACGCGCCTGCGTCGCCGCATCCGCGGGAACCGCTTTCATCGCGTCGAGCTCCGCGCGCGTCTCGGCGAGCAGCTTCTCGAGCCGTTTGAGTCGCTCTTCGGGGGAGAGCGGCGCCTCGGGTGCCGGCGTCGGAGCGGGCGGCGTCTGTGCCCGCAGCGCGACGGGCAGCGCGAGGGCGAGGCAGAAGAGAAGAATCCGCGCGCGGGTTTCGGGAGAACTCATGAGACGGCCTCCTGTCAGCGGGCGCCGGTCGCGATGCCCGGGTCGGTGGAAAGAAGAAACCGGGACATGCCCGGCGAATGCAGGGCCTCGAGAGCCCCGACCTCGTCGACGAGAAAGAGCGCCTCGTTCGGAATGCCCCGCGCGCGAAGCCGTTCGGAGAGCGCGAGCCCGTCGCGCGGCCCGAGGACGAAGAACGCCGTCGAGAGGACGTCCGCAACGAAGCCCGAGTCGGCCACGACGCACACCGAGCCGAAGTCGGGCGCCGGCGACCCCGTGCGCGGATCGAGGAGGTGCCCGATCGTGCGGCCTCCGACGCGGCGGCGGCGCTCCGAGTCACCGGAGGTCGAGAGCGCGAGCCCGTCCGGGAGCGCGAGGAGCGCGGCCGGCCGGCGGCGATCCCGGGGGTGGGCGATCGGCACGGTCCATGGCCCGGCGCCCGATCCCTTTCCGAGCGCGAGCACCTCGCCGCCGAGGTCGAGCCAGGCGTCCGCGATACCCGCAGCCTTCAGGCGCGCCCCGGCGCGGTCGAGCGCATAGCCCTTGCCCCAGGCGCCCTCGTCGATGCCGGCCCGCGCGTCGAGCCGCGCAATCGTCCTGTGGTCGGGGTCGAGCCGGAAGCGGGATCCTCCCATCGCGCCGAGCGCGGCGGCGATCTCTTCCGATGAGGCGACTCGCCCTTCGCCGCGCAGATCCCAGGCACGCACGAGCGGGAGAACGGTGGCATCGAAGGCCCGATCCGTCCTTTCGGCCCAGCGAAAGACCTCGGAGACGAGCGCGAAGATCTCCGTGTCGAGCGGAATCCGTTCGCCCGGCGCCGCGCGGTTGAGCCGCCAGAGCGGCCCGTCGCCGCGCCAGGTCGAGAGGCGCGCCTCGAGACGTCCGACCTCTTCGATCGCGGACTCGATTGCGGCAAGACCGCGGCTCCGATCGCCCACGCGGACGAGCACGTCGAAGCTCGTCCCCATCGCTACGACGCGGCGCTCGACGGGGCTCGCCGGTGGCGCGGCGGCCGCCGGGCCCCGCACGAGCATCGCGGAAAGAACGAGCGCGAGCGCCATCAGTCGTAAGTCGTCGTCGAGCGCGTTAGCGAACGAGACTCAGTCTCAGTATCAATGCGAAGGCCGGCCTGTCCCGTCCTCCTCACGGCGGTTCCTCAGTGCACCCGGCTGGGTCGGCTCGGCGGCGAAACGGATGGACCGCCCTGAGCGCGGGCGGCGTCGGACGCCTGTCGCGCGGCGCGCGGCCGGCACTGGCGGCAGACGCCGCGCATCTGGTGGCTGTGCGTGAGCGGCAGGAAACCGTAGCGCTCGCACACCTCGTCCTGCAACTGCTCGATCCGCGGCTCGAAGAACTCGAGGACGCGGCCGCACTCGTTGCAGATCAGGTGGTCGTGATGCTCGCCGGCGCGCAGGCGCTCGTAGCGGTAGCCGCTCTCCCCGATCCGCACGCGGCCCACGATGCCCGAGTCGACGAGCAGCTCCAGCGTCCGGTAGATCGTCGCCCGCGAAATCTTCTTGTGGCGCGCGCGCAGGCGCACGAGCAGCTCGTCCGCCTCGAAGTGCTCGTGGCGCGCGAAGAGCTCGTCGAAGACGGCCTGCCGCTCGGCCGTCAGCTTCAAGCCGCGCCGTTCGAGGTACTTGCGGAAGATCCCGCGTTCGCGGTCATTCATGCGATTGCGACTCAGTCTCAGTTGCTGTATTCTTCGCCACCCCGGCGGGCCCTGTCAAGCCCCCCGGGGAACCGGAGGGCCCGAAGCCATGTGGCAGGGATTCACGATCGCTCTGCGGGAGGGAATCGAGTCCTTCCTCATCGTCGCGCTGACGCTCTCGTACCTGAGGCGCACCGGCCGCCCGCGGCTCTCGCGCGCGGTCTGGGCCGGCGTCGCCGTCTCCGCGGTGACCTGCGCGGCCGCGGGCTATCTCTTCTCGAAGGCCGAGAACCACTCGCTCTGGGAAGGGATCCTGGCGCTCGTCGCCGCGGCGCTCGTCGGCAGCTTCCTCGTCTACATGAAGCGCGTTTCGGGCCGCCTCAAGAGCGACATCGAGCACCGGCTGGAGACCGAGGCCGGCGCCGCGACGGTCGCCGGCGCGTTCTGGGGCGTCTTCGGTTTCACCGTCCTCATGATCACGCGCGAGGGCATGGAGACGGCGCTGCTCGTCGTGACGGCGCTCTTCCAGATGAAGTCGGCAACCGTGGTCACCGGGCTCGCGCTCGGAACGCTCGGCGCCGTCGCGATCGCGGTGCTCTGGACGCGCCTCGGGCGCGGTGTCGACATCCGCGCGCTGCTGAACATCTCGGCCGCCTTCCTCGCGATCTTCGTCGTGCAGCTCCTGCTCTACGGCGTGCACGAGCTCGCGGAGGCCCGCGTGTTCCCGTCGTCGCAGGGGATCCACGACGCGACCGAGATCCTGGGCCCCGACGGAAAGATCGGGCACCTGCTCGCCTACGCGCTCGCGGTCGTTCCCACGGCGTGGCTCCTCGCCACCTGGTGGAAGCGCCGCGCAGAGGCGGCGACGCCCGCCGCGACTAAGAGTGGCCCGACCGGAGCATCGCCTCGACCACCTCTTCCGCAACGCCCGCCTGACGAAGCTCCAGGATTTCGGGCGTCGTGAGGTCGTAGCGGACACCGTCGGAGCGAACGGCGGCGAGGAGCGTCTCCGTGGACGCGCCGCCCTGTGCGAGCCGCAGGATCTTCTTGTAGGGACGCTCCCCCGCCTCGCCGGAAGCCGGCTGGTCGGGAACGCGCGCGGCCGGCGGCTGCCGCGGCGTGGCCTCGGGCCGCGGCGTGGAAGCGGCGGTCGGCGTCGCCGGAGCTGCCGCGGGAGACGGAGCGCCGCCACCCGACTGGCAGCCGCCCGCCAGCACGGACGCCGCGATCGAGACAGCCGCCAACGAACTCCGCGCGCCGGGCATCGCACGCGATCTTCTCACTCCCGCCTCAGAAGATCACCGTCAGGCCGGCGTTGACGACGGCCTTCTCCTTCTGGATGCCGTTCAGGTCCTTCCAGGTCGGGATCTGCACCGACACGCGCGCGACGAATCCGTGGCCGAGCGAAAGGATGAGCCGCGGCGTCAGGTAGAGGATGCTGCCGCCGGTGTTCGGGTCCTCGAGACCCGAGGCGTCCACCTGGTCCTCGAGCGCGTTCCGGAAGTTGAGCTCGACGGCCGTGTCCACGACCTCGCCGAACTTGTGCTCGAACGCCAGGTTCGCGAGCGTGATGTTGCCGTACTTGTAGCCGAAGTCGTTGCGGCCGGTGCCTCGGTACTGCGCCGAAGCGAAGATCGAAGAGTTCTGGTCGACGATGTACACGGCCGAGAGGCCTCCGAAGAGGTCCGTCGAGCCCGTCCCCGGCTGAACGTGCTCGTCGAGCCGTTCGCCGTCTTCCCGGACGTCGTTCTGTCCCCACGGCGTCTTGACGCCGAATAGCGCCGAGATCCAGGCGCGCCGGCCGAGGCCCGGACCGAAGTTCGACGCCCAGAGGCGCACGAGCCCGTAGAACTCCGGGTCGGAGAGGCCGCTGCCGTGGCTGTGCTCGTCCCCTTCGACGAGGCTGCGCGTGCTGTACGGGAGCCGCCCGACGAAGACGAACCGCTCCGCGATCGAGTAAGAGACCGTCAGCGTGTAGCGGTTCTCCGTGACGGTCTCGAGATCCTCGCCCTGCGCCGCTCGCGCGAGCACGCGCGAGTACCGCGCGGCCGGAGCCTCCGTCGCGAAGGAACCCTGTTCCTTCTCGAGCCGGTCCCAGTCGAAGGCGACCATCCACTGCCCGGACGAATAGATGTTCGGGCCGAAGGCGTTGAACGTCGGATCGCCGCAACGGCAGATCGAGCAGGCTTCCGCCGCGCGCGCGCCGAAGAGCGCGCCGAGAAGCGCGAAGAAGAGCGCCACCGCCAGGCGGCGAGGAAAGACCGGGGCCATGCGAATTTCCTCCTCACGGACGAATGGGCCGATCGCCGGAGCTCCGGCGCGACCTCAGGCGGACGTCAGCCGATGAGGAGGATGCTGAGAGGGATGTGGTCGATCGCCGGAGAAAACGGGGAGGCCGGAACGCCGTCCGGAGAAACGTCGGCGGGACGCGACGGATCCCGGCGGACGTGACGGACGATGGCGACCGGCAGCGCCGGCGGAAGTGCGGTCGGCGCGAGCGCGGCTTCTTCCCGTGCGCAGCGGTGGAAGGACGGCCCGCGGCCCGCGTCCTGCAGCTCTCCGCAGCAGGCGGCGCCGTGGCCGAGCGGGCAGGCGAGGGCGCAGGCGTGCCCGGCTCCCGCCGAGGGCAGCCAGGCCGCGCCCGCCGGAGCCGCGAGCGCCGCCACGAGAACGACCGCCGCCAGACGCCGCATCGCCGCGGATTCTATCCGGAGAGCCGCATCGAGGCGACGCCGTCGTGCCCGAAGCGGAAGAGGTCCGGATGAAGGATTTCTGAGAGCGCGTCGGGCGTCTCGACGAGACCCGGCCCCGTCGCATTCATGCGAGCGCCCCGCGAGGCGGTCCGCGCAGGAGCTCCCCGCTAGGCCCGGCTGTCCCAGAGGATGTCCGCGACGCCGCGCCGGTGGTTCTCGTAGCGCGCGAGCACGAAGAGCGCGTCGGAGAGCCGGTTGGCGTACTCGACCGTGTGCGCGCCGACCGGCTCGACGCGGCCGAGGGCCACGAGGAGGCGCTCCGCGCGCCGGCAGACGGTCCGCGCCACGTGGAGCGCCGCCGCGCCGGGCGACCCGCCGGGCAGAACGAAGTTTTCGAGCGGTACCAGCTCCTCGGAGAGCGCGTCCATCAGCTTCTCGAGCGCCGCCACGTGGCGCGCCTCGATGCGCGGCGCCGGCATCCGCGCCTTGTCCTTCTCGAGGATGCAGAGGTCCGAGCCCAGGTGAAAGAGCTCGTTCTGGATCGTTCGCACGGCCTCCGCCACGCGCGGATCGAGGCCCGCGGCGAGCGCCGTCCCGAGGTGGCTGTTGACCTCGTCGACCGTCCCGTACGCCTCGATGCGGAGCGAGTCCTTCGGGACCCGCTGGCCGCTTCCGAGCGACGTCGAGCCGTCGTCGCCGCTGCGCGTGTAGACCTTCGTGATGCGCGGCATTCAGAACCTCACGTCGAGTCCGCCGACGACGAGCCGTCCCGCCGCCGGGTACCCCGCCACCTCATCGTAACGGCGATCGAGCAGGTTCACGAAGCGCAGATACGGCGCGAGATTCGGCCGCACCTGCCACCGCGCCGTGAAATCGACGCGCACGTAGGAGGCGTCCTCGACGGGAGCGCCCGTCAGGGGGTCGCTGTCCGCGCGGTCTCCGACGTAGAGCACCCGCGGAACGAGATCGAGGCCGGGAACGGGCTGCCAGTCGAGGCCGAGCGACGCGCGGTGGCGGGGCCGCCGGATCAGCGCGGCGCCCGTGACGAGGTTGTCGGCGTCGAGATAGGTGTACGTCGCGTCGGCCGAGAGGCCCGAAACGATCGCCTGACGCCATCCGACTTCGACGCCGCGCGTGCGCGCGCGCCCGACGTTGTAGTTCAAGGACGTGGCGAAGTCGTAGACGATCAGGTCTTTCAGCTCGTTCCAGAAGAGCGAGACCTCGGCGCGACCGTCGCCGACGTAACGCTCGGCGCCGACCTCCCAGGACACGGAGGTCTCGGGCTTCAGATCCGGATTTCCGCTGAACGGGTAGTAGAGCTCGCCGATCGTCGGCGCGCGGAACCCGCTCCCGCCGGAAGCCCGCACCTTCCAGAGCCGGTCGGCGGAGAGCCAGGAGACCGTCGCGCGCGGGCTCCAGTGGTCGCCGTACGTCGAGTGATGGTCGAACCGCAGGCCGCCCGTGACGGTGAGCGCGCCGAACGTCGCGGAGTCCTGGGCGCCGAGCCCCCAGAGCGTCGTCGTCTGTCCCTCGAGGTTGGGCCCGAAGTTGCTCGCGTCGTCCACCTTCCAGCGTTCCCACGACGCGAATCCCGTCAGCGTGTGCGCCCCGAGCTGCGCCGTGTCGGCGACGCGCGCCTGGAGCGTCTGCGCGTCCGTCTGCGAGGAGAAGCCGTCGAGCGGATCGTCGAAGGACGGCTTCGACACCACCTCCGCCAGCACGACGTCGAGATGATTCGCGGGCGAGAGCGCGAACTGCGCCGGCAGGGCGAAACGTTCCTCGTGGAAGAGGCCGCGCTGCGTCGGATTCTCCGCGCCGACCGGCCCGGGATTTCCCGCCTCCCCGTCCAGGATCGATCCCTCGAAGCCGATGCGGCTCGCGTCCGAAAGCTTCGCGGTCACGCTCCAGGCGCCGTTTCGCTCGCGCCAGTCCGAGTTGACGCGCTCGCCGTCGAAGGCCTCGTAGCGGTAGCTCGCCGTCGCGGAGAAGGGACCCGATCCCGCCGACACGAACGCCGAGGCTTCGCCCTGGCCCTGGTTTCCCGCGCCGCCGCTCGCCTCCCCCGAGAAGCCCGGCGAAGCGGGCCGCGTGAAGATCTGCACGACGCCGCCGATCGCGTCCGAGCCGTACAGGGCGGAGAACGGGCCGCGCACGACCTCGATCCGCTCGACGTTCTCGGTCGTCATCGCGGACCAGTCGTAGCCGGCGAAAAACGGCGAGTTCATCCTCACGCCGTCCACGAGCACGAGCGTCTGCGTCGAGTTCGTGCCGCGCGTGAAGAGCGAGGTCACGGCGCCGGGCGTTCCCGACCGGACGACATCGAGCCCCGGCACGGTGCGCAGGAGCTCGAGCACCGAGGCCTTCCCGCTCCTCTCGATCTGGTCGCGCGTGATGACCGTGATCGCCGAGCCCACGTTCTTCTCGTCCTCGCTCGTCGACGTCGCCGTCACGACGACCGTCTCGGAGACCGGCGCCGGCTGCTGCGCCGCCGCGCGCGCGGGCACGAGGGCGAGCAGGAGCGCGGCCGCGACGAGAGCCGCCGCCGTCCGGCGTCGCGAGAGCGCGTCGGCACCGAAGAGCACCGCCGTCCCGGCGAGGTCCGCCGCCAGCGTGCGCCCGAAGAAGGGGATCGCGGCGACGAGGCAGAGCCCGAGGCCCGCCGGCGTCTTCGCGTAGAGATCGTCGGAGAGCCAGACCGCGGTGTTGCTCACGAGGAAGAAGAGGATCGATCCGGCGACCGAGAGTCCCGCGAGCCCGAGCGGACGCGCGGTGCGGCCGCGCGCGCGGCCGAGCCACACGATGGCGGCGAACGCCGCGTAGTCGGCGGCGCGCACGAGGGTGAACGCCGGGCGCCCGGTGCCGAAGTCGAGGAAGAAGTCCGACAGCGCCATCGCCGCGATCGGCACGGCGAGCGCCAGGCGCCGCGGCAGGCGCGCGCCGGCGTAGAGCGCGACGGCGCCGAGGGCGACGGCGTTGGGCGGATGGGGAAGAAGCCTCGAGAGAGCGCCGAAGAAAACGAGCAGGACCGCGGTCGTCATTCGAACCTCCCGTTCGACCAGACGAGCTGTCGATCGAGCGGAAAGATCCCGCGCCCGCGGAGATTCGAAGGCGCGCCCTGTCCGGTACCCCGACCGAGAGCGTGTTCGACCGGCAGGTCTCCTGGCTTCCGGATCCTCCGCCGCCGGGCTCCTTCCCGGACGCGTGACCGTTTTTTCGATCGGGCGCGTCCAGTGGTTCTTGCCCGGGGCGTCCCCGGTGACAGTGGCGGGGGCCGCGCGGGATTTTCACCCGCTTCCCTTGGCCGGACGAATCAAAGAGCGCCGAAGAATCGCAGAGCGCGGACGATACTCTTCGCGCGCCGGACTTTCAACCGTCCGGCGCGGATATGATCGGTTTCAAGGTGCTCGGTCCCGATTACACGCTCGATTTCGACCGCCTGCGCCGCGTCGGTTTCCCCGAGATCGTGCTGGCGGAGGGCAAGACTCCCGAGCAGGTCGCGGAGATCTGCCGGCAGCTCTCCCGCGCGCACGATGTCCTCGTCACGCGCCTGACGGTGGAGCGGTGGGAGGACCTCGCGTCCCATCCCCTGCCGGGCCGCGCCGACTATGACCCGCGGTCGGGCACGCTTCTCCTTTCCGTCGGCAAGCCCATGCCGCGGGTCGAGGGGTCGGTCTGCATCGTGACGGCGGGCACGATGGACATCCTCGTCGCCGAGGAGGCGCGCCGCACGCTCGACTACTTGGGCGTTTCCTCGACGCTCGTTCCGGACGTCGGCGTGGCGGGGCTCCTGCGATTGCTCTCGCGCCTCGAGGAGATCGAGCGCGCCGACGTCGTCGTGGCGGTCGCGGGAATGGAGGCGTCCCTCTTCTCGGTCATCGGCGGCCTCGTCGGCCGGCCGCTCGTCGCCGTGCCCACCTCGCGCGGCTACGGCGCCGCCTTCGGCGGCCTCGCGTCGCTTCTGTCCGCCGTCAACTCCTGCGCCAACGGAGTGACGGCGGTGAACATCGATTCCGGCTACGCCGCCGCGATGGCAGCGTTCCGGATTCTTTCGGGAGGACCTCGCCGATGGGATCGAAAGACACCGTCACCACCGCCCGCCGCTACATCCACGAAGCCGCCAAAGGCGTCGACCGCCGCCGCAAGAAAGCGCTCCTCGGCAAGCCGACGACGCCCGTAAAGGTCGCGCGCGGGACGACGGTCTCACAGCTCCTCGACTCCTACCGCCTCGCGTCCTTCCAGGCCCGCGCCCTCGGCAAGTGCGCCGCGATCTTCGAGGCGATGCTGCGCGACCGGCAGCGGCCGACGATCTTCCTCGGCATGGCGGGATCGCTCATCGCCGCCGGGATGCGGCAGGTCATCGTGGATCTCATCGAGCAGAACATGGTGGACGTCGTCGTCTCGACCGGAGCGATCGTCTCGCAGGACCTCTATCAGGCGCGCGGCGGCCGCCACTACCACGGCGACGTGAACGCCGACGACAAGGAGCTGCGGGATCTCTACATCGACCGCCTCTACGACACGTTCATCGACGAGGAGAAGTACTGGAAGACGGACCTCTTCGTCTCGCGCTTCGCCGACACGCTCGCGCCGCAGAGCCTCTCCTCGCGCGGGTTCCTCGCGAGGCTCGGAGAGTTCGCGCGCAAGGACAAGGGCTCGATCCTCGGCGCCTGCGTCCGCAACGGCGTGCCGCTGTTCGTGCCGGCGTTGAACGACTCCTCGATCGGCATCGGCCTGACCGAGCACTACCACCGCTATCGGACCAACCGACAGCGGCCGTTCGAGATCTCGTCGATCCGCGACAACTACGAGCTGACCCAGATCGTCGTGCAGAGCCCGGCCACGGCGGCGCTCTACATCTCGGGCGGCGTGCCGAAGAACTACATCAACGACTCGATCGTCATGTCCTACATCTTCGGCATCGACACGGGCGGCCACAAGTACGCGCTGCAGGTCACGACCGACGCGCCGCACTGGGGCGGCCTCGGCGGCTCGACGCTGTCGGAGGCGACGTCCTGGGGCAAGGTCTCGAAGAAGGCGACGCACGAGATGGCGTTCATCGAGACATCGGTGGCGTTGCCGCTCCTCTACGGGTACGCGCTGCAGCGCGGTGCGGCGAAGGGACGCAAGCGGCTCGCGTTCGAGTGGGACGGGGACATTTTGAAGAAGGTGCGGAGGGTGTGAAGAAGGCGGGGGCACACCGAGCGCTCGCAGAGCGCGACAAGCGCCGGGTTCGCCCGGCGCTAACCCCCGCCCCTACGTCACCAGGGCCGTAGGGGCGGCCCTTGTGGCCGCCCGCCGCGCAAATGAAAACGCCCCGATCTCTCGGGGCGTTCTTTCTTTCGCGATCCTCGCTGTGGCCGCTTACAGCACATCGCCCTTGAGTGGCAGCTCGATGACGGGCTTCTCCTTGTCGGTCGTGTAGAGCTTGACCATTCCGTCGATGGCGCCCTTCTTGACCTTGTCGGTCGCCTTCACGACGACCGTGTAGGAGACGCCCTCCTGCGTCGGGACGACGTCGGTCTGGAATCCCGGCACCGTGACCTCGGCCCTGGTGACCTTGACCGGCTGGCCGGGCTTGTTGTTCGTCACGATGATGTTGCGCGTAATCGCGTCCTTGCCCGCCGTGAAGTTGCCGAAGTTGACGAGCGCGGGCGTGACCGACACGCGCGCGCGGATGTAGCCGGAGACCGGGATCTCGAGAGTCGGCTGCTGCGTCACGCCGGTCGCGACGCGGATCGGCGCGTTCAGCAGTCCCTCGGGCGCGTCGCTCGTGACGGAGACGTGCAGCTTGTACTGGTCGCCCGAGCGTCCGGCGATCTTGTCCTTCTCGCCGGCCGGAATGAGCTCCGCCTTCACGTACGGCTGCGCCGTCTCGGCGACCGTCGGCTTGAAGGTCTTCTCCTCGGAGACGAGAACGACGTCCTGGGCCGCGCTGTCGCCCTTGACGACCGAGAAGCGCAGGTAGCCGGTCGGCAGAATGTCGACGTACGGCTTGACCGTCGCCTTGACGAAGAGGTTCAACTGCGGGCGGTCCGGGTCGTTCGAGACGAGGAGGATCGACTTCGAGATCGGGCCCGAGAAGTTCTTGGTGTCGACCGACGAGACGACCTTGCCCTCGCCGCCGGGCTTGATGACCTTGTCGAAGGACGCGACCGTGCAGCCGCACCCCGGGCGCGCGTCGGAGATGATGAGATCCGAGGCGCCGTTGTTCTTGACGAGGAAGGTTGACTCGATCAGCTGGCCCTTGGCGACGGTCCCGGCGTCCTTGGTTTCCGGGATGACCTCGATCTTCGGCGCCGCGACGGCGGCGGGCTTGGCCGGAGCCGGGGCTGCCGGGCTCTTGTCCTGCGGCTTGGCGGCGGGCTTGTCCTGCGCAAAGGACAACGCGGCGCCGGCGACGAAGGCCGCCAGGACCAGGCCCGCAGGTTTTCCAGGGTGACGCATCTTCCGACTCCTCTTCTTTTTCCAGAGTCCTGTCTTAGAGTTACACCGTGGCCTGAAACGGCGCGCTACGCATACATATTTCCAGAAAACGCCCGAAACGCCAATGATTTCCGCCTCCCCTGCGCGCAAGCGCTTCCACATGGTGCGCATCGGAGGCACCGCCATGGTGCCGCTCGCGGCGCTGCTGACCGAGGCCGGACACCGGGTCACGGGCAGCGACCTCGACTTCTATCCGCCAATGTCCACCCTCCTCGAGTCGCTCCAAATCCCCGTATTCAAGGGGTTTTCGCCCGAGCACGTGCCGGCCGACGCCGACGCCGTCATCGTCGGGAACGCCGCCACGCGCGACAACGTCGAGGCGGCGGAGGCGGAGCGGCGACGCCTCCCTGTCCTCTCCATGCCGCAGGCGATCCGTCAGTACCTGCTCCCCGGAAAGACCTCCGTCGTCATCACCGGCACCCACGGCAAGACGACGACGTCGGCGCTGACGGCGTGGCTTCTCTTCGACTGCGGCCGCGACCCGGGGTTCCTCGTCGGCGGCGAGCTCCGCAATTTCGGGCGCGGCTACCGGCGGGGCGACGGGCCGCACTTCGTGCTCGAGGGCGACGAGTACAACGCCGCGTTCTTCGACCGCGGCCCGAAGTTTCTGCACTACGAGCCGCGGCACCTCTTCATCGGCAACGTCGAGTACGACCACGCGGACCTGTTCCCGGATCTCGACGCCGTTCTCGACGCGTTCCGGAAGGTCGCCGCGATCGTGCCCGCGGACGGCGTCATCGTCGTCAACCGCGACGATCCGCGCGCGCTCGGCGTCACCGAGGGCGCCGTGGCGCGGCGCGTGCTCGTCTCGACCGAGGATCTCGGCGCCGACTTCGCCGCGGCCGACGTCGCCTACCGCCCCGAGGGCACCGAGTTCACGCTCGTCGAAGGCGGCACGCCGACCGCGCGCCTGACCTCGCCGCTCCTCGGCCATCACAACGTGCGCAACGCGCTCGGCGCGATCGCGCTCGTGCGCGGCCTCGGGCTTTCGCCGGCCGAGATCGCGCGGGCGCTGCCTCGCTTTGCCGGCGTGCGGCGGCGGCTCGAGGTAAAGGGCGAGAAAAACGGCATCACGGTCGTCGACGATTTCGCCCACCATCCGACGGCGGTCAAGGGGACGCTCGAGGCGGCGCGCGCCCGCTGGCCGGGCCGGCGGATCTGGGCGCTCTTCGAGCCGCGGTCGAACACCGCGGGCCGCAAGATCTTCGAGCAGGACTACGCCGCGGCGTTCGCCGGCGCCGATGGTCTCGTCATCGCGCCGGTGTTCCACTCGAGCCGCCTGCCGCCCGAGGCGCGCATCGACCGCGAGGTGCTCGTTGCGGGATTCCGCGCCGCCGGAAAGCCCGCCTTCGCGCCGGAGAAGATCGAGGAGATTCCGGGCTACCTCGCGCGCGAGGTCCGCGCCGGCGACGTCCTGCTTCTGATGTCCTCGGGCGCGTTCGGGGGGTTGCCGGCGACCCTGCTCGATTCGCTGTGAACGGGCCTCAGCCCTCCGCGACGCGGTTCCTGAGGACGCCCACCTTCTCGATCTCGACCTCGACGACGTCGCCGGGAGAGAGCGGACCGACGCCGGCGGGCGTGCCGGTGAGAATCAAGTCTCCCGGCAGCAGCGTCATCATCCGGGAGACGTAGGCCACGAGAAAGGCCGGTGAGAAGACGACGTTCGACGTGCGCGCGGACTGTTTGACCGCGCCGTTGACGCGCGTCTGGATCTCGAGATCGGACGGATCGAGACCGGAGACGATCTCCGGGCCGACGGGACAGAACGTATCGAAGGACTTGGCCCGCGCGAACTGCCCGTCCTTCTTCTGGAGGTCGCGCGCCGTCACGTCGTTGGCGCAGCAAACGCCGGCGAGCGCCTCGAGCCATCGTTCCTGCGGCCAGCTCTTGATCTTCTTTCCGATGACGAGCGCGAGCTCGCCCTCGTAGTCCACGCGCTCGGACTCCGGAGGCCGGCGAATGTCGCCGCCGTCGAGGACCAGGGCCGACGGTGCTTTGAGGAAGAGCAGCGGCTCCTTCTCCGGCGCGACGTTGCCGAGCTCGGCGGCGTGCTCGCGGTAGTTGCGCCCGACGCACACGATCTTCGAGGGCAGGGGCGGCGCTCCGGCCGAACCGAACGCGAATCGCTTCATGCTTTCCAGGCCTCCTCGTTGAGCTCCGCGGTGAAGATCTCGCGCGCGTCGCCTTCGAGCGTCGCGTCGGAGATCGCGCCCTCCGACGGCGTGAACGCGACCGTAAAGGAAACGCCGCTCCGCGTCTCGCAGACGACCGGCGGCCGGACGCGCCCCTCTCGAGCAGCGACGACGGCCGAGGCCACGACGCCCGATCCGCACGCGAGCGTCTCGCCCTCGACGCCACGCTCGAACGTCCGGATCGTCAGACGCCGGTCGGAGAGCACCTCGACGAAGTTCACGTTGGCGCCGTCGGGAAGGTCTGCGTGCCGGCGCAGCGGGGGCGCCACGCGATCGATCGGGAGCGCCGCCAGATCGCTCCCGACGAAGACGACGAGATGCGGCACGCCGACGCACATCGGTGTGCCGGCCGCCGGCAGGCCGTCGCCGGAGACGGGAACCGGCGCGGCCGAAGGCGGCAGCGCCGGCAGATGCAGCGTGACGCGCTCCTTGCCGACGCGCGCCCGGATCCGAGCCCAGCCCGTCTCGATCTCGAGCTCCTCTCCCGCGACGAGGCCCCGCGTCGCGGCGTAGCGCGCCGCGCAGCGCGTTCCGTTGGCGCAGAAGGACGCGAGCCCGCCGTCGGCGTTGAAGTAGTCCAGATGCACGCGCCCCGGGCCCGACGGCGCCACGAAGAGAGCGCCGTCCGCGCCGACGGACATGCCGCGGCGACAGAGGAGCGAGAGCCTCGCACGGTCTCCCTCGCGCAAGCTGCCGCCCGTCGGCCTCGAAGACGAGAAAGTCGTTTCCGCCGCCGGCCATCTTCGTGAAACGCCGAGGAATCACGGGCGCAGTCTACCGGGCCGCTCGCTCAGTACGGCTCGGCGACGGCCTCGGGAGAGGGCGGCGAGAGGTTGCCGTGGCCGTCCACGGCGCGGACGGTGTAGCGCGAGCGAGCGCCTTCCGGCACGTTCTCGTCCGTGAAGAAGGTGTCCGTCACCGGCTTCTCGGTGAGCGGCGCCGGCGGTCCCTCGTCCACGGCGCGGTACACGAGATAGCCGGCGACGTCGGCCGACGCCGACGGATCCCAGACGAGCCGCACGAGCTTGGCCTCGGTCAGCGCGTCGAGGCGCGCGGGAGCCGCCGGCGGATACACGTCGCGGTAGAGGATGCCCGCCTCGTCCGACGGCGGGCCTTCGATCCGTGGCTTCGCGAGCGCGGTCGCGCGCACCGTGTAGAAGTACGCCGCTCCGTGGCTGACCGCGGCGTCCACGAAGCTCGTGTCCGAGACGGCGGCGGCGTTCAGCGGCCGCTCGTACTCCTCCTGAGGCAGCATGCGGCGGTAGACGAAGTAGCCGCCGACGGTGACCGGCCGGCCGAGAAGGTCGTCGGACGGCGCGGTCCAGTCGAGACAGACCTTCCCTTCCTCCGCGACGACCGATCCGAGCACCGGAGCCTCCGGCGGAACCTCCGGCGTCAGCGTCACGATGTTCGAGAGCGGGCTCTTCTCGCCGTCGCGGCGCACGGAGACGACCGACCACGCGAGCGCGGGCACGGTGTCTTTCTGGAGGAGCGGCATCAGGGGATCGCGATAGACGACGCTCGCGCCGCGCGAGTATTGCCCGAGCGCTCCGGCCGGCAGCGTCGCGACGGGCTTGGCCTCGCGGTAGAAGGCCTCCTCGGCGAGCCGCACGGACTGCGCCGCCCGCCGGGCCGCGGCTCCAGGCGCCTCGTCGGTCCGTGGCGCCGGAGGGCCTCCGGGCTTCGAAGACGGTTGCGACGTGAGCATCGGGCTCGCTCCCGTCACGCGGTACACGTCGATCTCGGCCAGATCCGTCAGCGGCGCGCCCGTCAGCAGGCGATCGGGGTACGTGAAGGTGAGCACGGCCTCGTCGCCCTCCTGCTCGACGGAGAGGTCCGAGACGGCCCGCGGCCCGCGCGGCAGCGGCGGCGTCGGATCGGCCTTGCGGCCGCAGGAGGAGACGAGGATCGCGAGAGCCGGAAGCAGGGCGCGGAGCGCGCGCTTCACAGGACGTAGCGCGAGAGGTCCTGATCCTTGACGAGATCCGACAGCGCGGCGCGCACGTCCTCGACCTCGATCGCGATCTTGCGGCCGGCGTTTTCCGGGCCGGCGAAGGAAATGTCCTCGAGCAGGCGCTCCATGATCGTGTGGAGTCGTCGCGCGCCGATGTTCTCGAGCGCGCGGTTGACGCGCTCGGCGTCGCGCGCGATCTCGCGCACGGCGTCGTCGGAGAACGAGAGCTCGACCTGCTCGGCGCCGAGCAGCGCGCGGTACTGCTTCAGCAGCGCGTTCTCCGGCTCGGTCAGGATGCGGACGAAGTCCTCTTCGGTCAGCGAATCGAGCTCGACGCGGATCGGGAACCGGCCCTGGAGCTCCGGGATCAGGTCCGACGGCTTCGAGACGTGGAAGGCGCCGGCCGCGATGAAGAGGACGTGGTCGGTCTTGACGAACCCGTACTTCGTGTTGACCGCGGTGCCTTCGACGATCGGCAGCAGGTCGCGCTGGACGCCCTCGCGCGAGACGTCGGGGCCGCGGCCCGACTCGCGCCCGGCCACCTTGTCGATCTCGTCGAGGAAGACGATGCCCGAGGCCTGCGCGCGCTCGACCGCCTCGCGCGCGACCTGGCCCGGGTCCACGAGGCGGCCTTCCTCCTCGACCTGCAGGATCTCGCGCGCCTCGGAGACGGAGGTCTTGCGCCGCTTCTTCTTCCCGCCGAAGAGGCCCGGCAGCATCTCCTTGACGTTGATGTCCATTTCTTCGACGCCCTGATTCGTCACGATCTCGAAGGACGGGAACGTCTTGTCGGCGACTTCGACCTCCACCATCCGATCCTCGAGCTGGCCCTCGCGCAGCATCGCGCGCAGACGCGCGCGCGCTTCCTCGCCCTGGTTCTCCGGCAGCGACGGAAGGAGCAGCTCGAGCAGGCGCGCCTCGGTCCTCGCCCGCGCCCGGTCGCGGATCTCCGCCGTCTTCTCCTCGCGCACCATCTGGACGGCGACCTCGGTCAGATCCCGCACGATCGACTCGACGTCGCGCCCGACGTAGCCGACCTCGGTGAACTTCGAGGCCTCGACCTTGAGGAACGGCGCGGCCGCGAGCCGCGCCAGGCGCCGCGCGATCTCGGTCTTGCCGACGCCGGTCGGGCCCATCATGAGGATGTTTTTCGGCAGGATTTCCCGCGCCATCTCGGGATCGAGACGCTGGCGACGCCACCGGTTGCGCAGCGCGACGGCGACGGCCTTCTTGGCCTTCTTCTGGCCGACGATGAACTTGTCGAGCTCCGCGACGATCTCGCGCGGCGTCAGCGACGCCGGAGATTTCGCGACGGTTTCCTCGGCCTTTTCGCCGGGCATCAGGAAAACCATGCCGGGGCGTCCCCCCTCATATCTCTTCGAGCGTGATCCGGTCGTTCGTGTAGATGTCGATGCCGGCCGCGATCGTCAGCGCCTCGCGCGCGATCGCCGCGGCGCCGAGATCCGGACGGTGCTTCAGGAGCGCGCGCGCGGCGGCGAGCGCGTAGGGGCCGCCGGAGCCGACCGCCAGCACGCCCTCCTCGGGCGAGATGAGGTCGCCGGTGCCCGAGATCAGGAGCGACGTGTTCTTGTCCGAGACGATCAGGAGCGCCTCGAGCTGCCTCAGCATCTTGTCGGTCCGCCAGTCCTTGGCAAGCTCGATCGCCGAGCGGTCGAGGTTGCCGCGGAACTCCTCGAGCTTCATCTCGAAGCGCGAGAAGAGGGCGAAGGCGTCGGCGGAGGAACCCGCGAAGCCCGCGAGGACGTCGCCGCCCTTGAGCCTCCGGATCTTGGCGGCGGTCTGCTTCATGACGGTCGTGCCGACCGTGACCTGCCCGTCCGAGGCCATCGCCACGCGCCCGTCCTGGCGGACGCAGATGACCGTCGTCGAGCGCCATTTGTCGCGCGGCGTCACGCGACGAGGATACCGCACGCTCCCGGAAGTTACTTCGAGTCCCGGCCCGCGAGCGCCCGGATCCCGGCCTCGACGATCGCGTCTTCCTGGCCCGGCGCCGCCGGCGGCCGGTCGGGAACGGCGACGTCCGGCTCGACGCCGCGGCCCTCGTAAGAGTTTCCGTCGCGATCCCGGATCGCGCGGCGCGAGATGAAGAGCGTCGAGCCATCCGAGAGGCGGTCGGCCGCCGCGCCGCCCGAGAGCATCCCCGCCGTCGTCTCCCCCACGATCGGGCCGATCGCGTGCGCGCGGAACTTCAGCGCGAGCGCCTCGCCCGCGCTCGCCGTGCCGGAGTTGACGAGGAGCGCCACGGGCAGAGGGCGATAGACCGGAGGCGACAGGCGCCGGCCCTCCCGCGTGACGACGTCGTAGTCGCCGGCGCTCCACTGCCCGCGCAGGAACGTCGTGAGGATGTTCGGATCGTAACCGCCGCTGTTCGCGCGCACGTCGAGGAGCACGCCCTCGATCGACGCCCAGCCCGCGAGCTCCGGCTTCGCACGCGCCGACTCGTCGCGGTCGAGCAGGAGGTCCACCGCGGCGAGCGCCGTCTCCGCGCTCATGCCCCAGAGGCGCACGTAGCCGTATTTCTTTCCGCCGCGCGTGATCACGCGCGCGCTCTTCCAGACGAGCGTGTCGCCGGGCTCCTCGGGCTCGCGGCGCAGGAGCGACGTCTTCTCCTCGGCCGCGTCGCCCCGCTTCCACGTCACCGCGACGTCGGTGCCGGCCTTCCCCTCGAAGACGAAGAAGAGGTCGCGGAAGTTGACCCGCTCGGTCCCGTAGCGCCGGCCGCCGACGGCGAGCACGCGGTCGCCGACGCGCATCCCGGCGCGCTCGGCGGCATGGCCCGGAAGGATTCCCTTGACGGCGTATCCGTCGCCGTCGCGTCCGATCCGAACGCCGGCCGTCGCGAGGCGCTCCGGCATCGCTTCCGGAAGACGGAACGTGTGCGAATCCTTCAGCGTCGCGAGCAGGCGGTCGTACGCCGCGTCGCGCGCTGCGGGATCGCCCGCGCCGTCGGCCACAGCGATCTCCGCCGCCGCCCGCCGGACGGCGCCGTCCCAGTCGGCGCCCGCGAGGTTCGGGTCCCAGAACTCGGCCCGCACGATCCGGTCGATCTCGGAGAGCAGCGGCGGCGTCGGCACCGGATCGGCCGCCGGCGCGGCGGGCGCGCGAAGGGCGACCAGTGCGAGGAGGACCGCGGCGCGCAGCGTCACGGGCGCGTCACGCCTTGGGATGCGCGCTGCGATAGACCTCCGCCAGTCGCGCGGCATCGAGGTGCGTGTATTTCTGCGTCGTCGAAAGCGAGGCGTGGCCGAGCAGCTCCTGGATCGCGCGAAGGTCCGCGCCGGCCTCGAGCAGGTGCGTCGCGAACGTGTGGCGCAGCGCGTGCGGTGAGATGTCGGCGGGCAGGCCGGCCGCGCGAAGCCGCCGCTTCAGGAGCCGCGCCATGGACCGCGTCGTCAGCCGGCCGCCGCGGCGGTTGACGAAGAGCGGCTCTCCCTCGTCGTCACGCGCGCTCCCCTGCCGGCGCAACGCCGTCCGCACCGGCAGCCAGGCGCGGAGCGCGTCCTCCGCCTGCTCGCCGAAGGGGACGATGCGCTGCTTGGATCCCTTCCCGAGGACACGGACGAGGCGGGAAGAGAGATCGAGGTCCTCGACGTCGAGGCCCGCGGCCTCCGAGACGCGCAGGCCCGCCGCGTACAGGAGCTCGAAGAGAGCGCGCTCGCGCTCGGGCACGGAGTCCGCCTCGGAGGCTTCGAGGAGGCTCTCCGTGTCCGCGACAGTCATCGCGCGGGGCAGCGACCGCGGCACGCGTGGCGAGACGAGACCAGCCGCGGGACTCTTCTCGAGATGGCCTTCCCGACAGGCCCAGCGAAACAGCGAGCGCAGCGTCGAGAGGTGCCGGGCGATCGAGCGGTTCTTCAGTCCCGCGCGATGGAGAGCGGCGAGATACGAGCGAACGGCGAGCGGATCCACGCGCGCGAGCCTCGCGGAGGAAGCCTTCTCCTCGCCGAACTCGTCCTGCCAGAAGACCACGAAGCGCGCGAGGTCGGTCCGGTACGCCCGCACCGTCTGCGGCGAAAAGCGGCGCTCGTCGGCGAGGTAAGAGGCGAAGCCGTCGATCGCGCGCGCAAGCGTGACCACCGCGAAACAGTGTAAACCGGCGCGGCCCGGACGCCGCCGCGCGCGTCGCTAGCAGGTCGCTAGCTCTTCGGCCGGAACGACCTCACGTCCTCCTTGACGAGGGACTCGATCTGCTCCTTCGAGAGCTTCTTGCCGAAGGAGGGCATGTCCATACCGCCCTCGGTGACGGTCTTGATCAGCTCGGCGTCGCTCTTCTTCTCCTGAAACTCGGCGTCCGTGAAGTTCTGGGCCTTCAGCTGCTTTCCCTTGGGCGTTTGCGCCTTGCCGTCCTCGCCGTGGCACTTGGCGCAGTACTTCAGAAAGGTCTCCGACGGATGGTCCGTCGCGCCGAAGACCGCCACGGCGAATCCCGCGATCACACCGAACACGAGGCCTCCGAGGATCCGACCCTGCTTCATCCCTTCCTCGCTTTCTCCATGTCGCGCAGGATGTGCTCCGGCTCCCAGTCTTCTCCGTAGTAGATGTTGGCGAGACGCCCCGCCGCGTCGATCACGGCGACGCCCTGCTGGTGAACGACCTGTCCCTTGTCGGGATAGTAGAGGACGCCGAACCGCTCCACCACGTCGGCGACCGCCTTCGGGTCTCCCGTCAGGAACTTCCATCGCTTCGGATCCGCGCCGGCCCGCTTCGCGTAATCATCGAGGACCGGCGGTGTGTCGTGCTCGGGATCGACCGTGATCGTGACGAGATGGCCGAAGCCGCCGGCGGCGAGCGCGGCGGCGAGCTTCGAGAACTTCGCCGTCGTGAGCGGGCAGGCGGTCGCGATCGGACAGCGGGTGTAGATGAAGGTCACCGCGACCGGCTCGCCGGCGAGGTCGGACAGCCGCATCGAGCGCCCCTTCTGGTCCGTCAGCGTGAAGTCCGGCATCCGGTCGCCGACCGCGATGCCCCGATTCGGGCGCGGCGTGACGGTGGCGGAGGCGGCCGAGGCGGCCGAGCCCGCCGTCGAGGCCGGCGCGGGAGCCGCCGCCTCGCGCTTCACCCCCTCGATCCAGTACTTCCCGCCTTCCACGACCAGCGTGCCCGAGATTCGGTCGCCCGTCGCGAGTCTCGCGACGAGCGCCGCGTCGGCGCGGATCGGGAAGACCATGGTCATGCCGGTCTCCATGAAGCCTTCGATCGGCCCGTGCTCGAGCGTGACCTCGGGCTTCCCGGCGTCGAGAGACCGGATGACGCCGGCGATGGCGTAGCGCTGCGGGCCCGAAGTCGCAGTTCGCGACTCCGAACGCCCGCAGGCAGCCGCCAGCGCACCGGCGAGGCAGGCGGCAATCAGGGCAAGCGTTCTCGATCGGCGGGTCATCGGATTCTTCTCAATACCGGCGCGCTTCCCGGTATTTCCGTTCGCTGTCATCCCGGCGACTCCGCTCGGGATCCCTCGTCGAAGACTCTTCCGGATGACAGGCAATTCGGCCCGCTCTCATGCTCCTCTAAGCCGCGGGGGCGCGGCTCAAGACGTCCGCGAGAGAAAGTCCGCCAGGCGCGAGCGGTCGAGGTTTCCGCCCGAGAGGATGACGCCCACCTTCTTCCCCGCGAAATCCGCCTTCTTGTGACGGACGGCCGCCGCCCCGACGACGCCCGACGGCTCGATGAGCACCTTCATGCGCTCGAGCATCCACGTGAGCGTCTCGATCATCTCGTCGTCGGTCACGACGAGCACGTCCTTCACCGTCTCCTGGATGATCGGGAACGTGAGCTCCCCCGGACAGGGCACCTGCAGCCCATCGGCGATCGTCTTCGGGATCTCGATCGCCACGCGCTCGCCCTTGCGCAGCGACTGCCGCGTGTCGTCGGCGGTCGCGGGCTCGACGCCGTAGATCTCGATCTTCGGGCGCACCCGTTTGGCCGCGGAGGCGCAGCCCGAGATCAGGCCGCCGCCCGAGGCCGGCACGAGGAGCGCGTCGAGATCCGGGACCATCTCGAGGAGCTCGGCGGCCGCCGTGCCCTGCCCCGCCATGATGAGCACGTCGTCGAACGGCGGAATGAGCAGCGCGCCGCGCTCGCGCACGAGCGTCTCGCCGATCTCGTCGCGTTTCTCGGTGTAGCGGTCGTACAGGACGATCTCGGCGCCGTACGCGCGCGTGGCGGCGAGCTTCGCCGCCGGGGCGTCCTTCGGCATGACGATCGTCGCGTGGAGCCCGCGCAGCTTCGAGACGAGCGCGACCGCCTGCGCGTGGTTTCCGGAGGAGTACGCCACGACCTCGCGGAACGGGTTCCGCTCGAGCTCGGCCGCGACCTTGTTGTACGCGCCGCGGAACTTGAAGGACCCGGCGCGCTGGAAGTTCTCGGCCTTGAAGAAGACGGAGGCGCCCGCCGCCTCGTCGAACTGATGCGACGTCAGGACGGGCGTGCGGTGCGCGCGGCCGGCCAGCCGGCGCCGCGCGGCGTCGATCTCGGCGCCGGGAATCATGGCAGGGCCGCCGCCGGCTCGACCGCGTCCCGGAACTCGCGGATCGCCTCGAGGGCGCGCCGCGAAAGCTGCTCCCGGCGCACGCGCCGGTCGCGGATCGGCGAGTGGGACGTGTCTTCGATCAGGCCGAACGTCACGTTCATCGGCTCGAACTTTTCGGTCGCCGGGCGCTCCGAGCAGTGCCGCGCGAGCGACCCCATCGCCGTGGTGTACGGAACCGGCGCGGGCTCGCGGCCTTCGAGCAGCTGCGCGAGCGTGACACCGACGCACAGCCCCGTTGCCGCGCTCTCGACGTAGCCTTCGACGCCCGTGATCTGCCCCGCGAAGAAGATCCGCGGCTCCCGGCGCATCCGGAAGAAGCGGTCGAGGTGCGCCGGCGCGTGAATGTAGGTGTTGCGGTGCAGCATCCCGAACCGAACGAACTGCGCGCCCTCGAGCCCCGGAATCGTGCGGAAGACGCGCTGTTGCTCGGGAACCTTGAGCTTCGTCTGGAACCCCACGAGGTTGTAGTGCTCGCGGGCGAGGTCGTCCTGGCGCAGCTGCACGACGGCCCACGGGATCCTCCCGGTGCGAGGATCGGGCAGGCCCATGGGCTTCATCGGCCCGTGGCGGAGCGTCTCGAGCCCGCGCTCGCCCATCACCTCGATCGGCAGGCAGCCCTCGAAGTAGATCCCCTTCTCGAAATCCTTCACCGGCACCGTCTCGGCGGCGAGCAGCGCCGCGACGAACGCCTCGTACTGCGCGCGATCGAGCGGCGCGTTCCAGTAATCGTCGCCGCCTCCTTTGCCGTAGCGCGAGAGGGCGTACATCTTCGAGAAGTCGAGCGACGGCGCGGACACGATCGGCGCGATCGAATCGTAGAAGTAGAGGTCGGCGGTCCCGAGCAGCTCTCCGATCGCCGCGTCGAGCGCCGGCGACGTCAGCGGCCCGGTGGCGACGACGACGTAGCCGTCGGCGGGAATCGCGCGCGCCTCCTCGCGGACGAGCTCGATCTCCGGCCGCGCCATCAGCGCCTCGGTGACGAGGCCGGCGAAGACGTCGCGGTCCATCGCGAGGGCGTCGCCCGCCGGCACGGCCGCCCGCCGGGCGCACCGGATCACGAGCGAGTCGAGCGCCTCCATCTCCCGCTTCAGGAGCCCGACCGCGTTGGCGGGATTGTCGGAGCGGAAGGAGTTCGAGCAGACGAGCTCGGCGCATCGGTCCGTCCGATGCGCGACGGTCGAGACGCGCGGGCGCATCTCGACGAGCCGGACGCGGTGCCCGCGCCGCGCGAGCTGCCAGGCGCACTCCGAGCCGGCGAGGCCGGCGCCGACGATCGTTACCCGGTCGGACACGGCCGGAATTCTACGACGCGGCCCGCGTACGGGCGGCCTCCTCGAGTGGCTATATCAAGACTGATATAGCGGTGCGGCCGGTGCCGGTCAGGCCGGCGGCAGGATCCGAAACGTGGCCGTCATCCGGCGGCGGGCCGGGTCGGACGGGGCTTCGACCGAGACCTGCACCGGTCCGGGGACGGACAGCCAGTCGGCCGGGACCGTGGCCGTCAGGAGGCGGCTGTGCGCGAAGGTGGTCGGCAGCGGCTTCCCGCCCCACCGCACCTCGTCGCCCGGCCGGAACCCGGTGCCGACGACCGCCAGCCCGGCGCGGCCGTCCGGCTGGCGCTGGAAGACTTCGCCGGCCCGCGTTTGCGCGGGCGACAGCGCGAGCAGCGACCGCTCGGCGTCCGCGCGCGCCCGAGCGATCCGCCCGGTTCCGACGGAAGGCAGCGGCGCGTCGCGGCAGGCCACCGCGCCGAGAATCAGCAGGGCGCCCGCCGCGCGCTCAATCCGCATGGAGGATCCGGACTTCGTCCGCCGCGAGAGTCTGACCAGCCCCGCCGCCATGCCGCTCCACCGGCACCGGCTCGAGGAGTCCCGCGAGGCCCGGCGCGCCCCGCAGATACCCGAGCGCGAGAAGCCGCGCCGCCACCTCCGCCGGGACGTTCGCCGCGGCGGCGGATGAGCGCGGCGCCGGCGGAAGCGTGAAGAGGGCTGCGCCGTCCGGGAGCGGTTCACGGCCGGCCCAGGCCAGCTCGGACCAGCGATAGGAGCCTCGGACGACGGCGCGTCCCGACGGCGTCACCGCGGCACCCGCTCCCAGGAGCGTGATCTCGACGGCCCGCAAGCCGTCCCGCGGCTCGATCGCGATCCAGACGGGTGCGCGCCCGAACGCGAACTGCGCCTCGGCAACCGCGCCTTGCTGCACGAGCGCCGGCGGAGACGCCAGACCGAACGTGCGGAGGGCCGGCGCTCCGCCGCGGCCGCGCGCCCAGAGTCGCGCCTCGGAAGGCTCCTCCGCGGACCGCGCCGGCAGGCGCAGGACGAGAGCATCCGGAAAGCTCGACGCGACGTAACGGTCGGCCGCCTCGCGAAGGACGGCACCACCGCCGGTATCGCAGGCGGAGGGGCTCCGCTCCGCGGGATCCCGCGCGAGGTCGAAGCACTCCTCCGCCGCGAGGCGGTAATAGCGCATCGTCGGATCGAACAGCGAGACCGGCGACCCGCCCGTGCGCCGGATCATTTTCACGCGCGCCTGCCGCAGCGCGAGCGCGTCGTGCGGCGGCGCCTCGGTCACGACGACGCGGCCCGCCGCCGGCTCTCCGGCCAGCAGCGACCGCCCCTCGAAGGAGTCCGGAACCGCAATCTCCGCCGCGTCCGCCAGCGTCGGCGCGACGTCGAGCAGCGACGCGTTCTCTCGGAGCACGCCCCGCGCCGCCGCCCTCCAGGGAACGCGAACTTCGAGCGGCACGTGCAGCTCCTCCTCGAAGAGGTACGGGCTTCCGTGGCCCCACTCGAGGCACTGACCCCGGAAGGTCCGGTCGCAGAGCGCCTCGCCGTGGTCCGACGTGAAGACGACCGCCGTGCGCGCGAGCCGCCCGCGGCGATCGAGGCCCCCCAGGAGACGACCGAAGGCCTCGTCCACGCTGCCGAGCGCCGCGTCGTAGCGCGCCCGGATCCAGCCCATGAAACGTGGATCCGTCATCCGCTCCCGCGCGCGCCCGACGTTCTCCTCCCAGCCCGGCCCGAGCGCCGCGAGGTCGGGGAAGAGGCGCCGCGCGGCCGACTCGTCGGGCGCGTAGTCGTGCACCTGGTACGTGTGCAGGAACAGGAACGCCGGCTCGCCGGGGTGCTCGTCGAGCATCGCGAGCCCGCGCGCGACCGCCTCCGCCGCGTGCCCCGGCACCACGGCGAATTGATCGAACCCGCGCGCGAAGCCGTACGAGGGATCCACGTAACCGCCGCCGGTCACGGCGAGCGTCCGGTACCCGCCGCGCGCGAGCGCCCCGGCGAGCGTCTCGAGATCCGCCGGCAGCGACTGGCCATAGCGGGCCACGCCGTGCCGCGCCACGGACGTCGACGTCAGAAGCGACGCGTGGGACGGAAGCGTCCAGTTCCCTTCGGGAAAACAGGACTCCGCCCGGAGGCCGTCGCGAAAGTACGCGTCGAGCCGCGGCGTCGTCGGCTTCGCGTAGCCGTATGCGGAGACGTGATCGGCGCGCAGCGTGTCCACGAGCATCAGCACGAGCGTCCGCGGGGGCGCCCGGCGCGGCGCGGAGAGCCACGGCTCGGCGACGAAGACCGCGTGCTCGGGGGACTCCGCGCCGGGATCGCGCGCGGTGATCGCGAGGTGCGCGGGCGCGTCGAGCTCCGGCAGAGCGAGCCTCCACCGGTTCCAGACCGCCGGATCTCCCCGCAGGACCACCGTGTCGCGGAGAATTTCGCGGCCGGCGGGCCCCGACGTGAGGCGGACCTCGAGACTCCGGCGCGGGCCCGCGAGAACGCTCGTCCACGACCCTTCCAGACGGCATGCGGGCCCCGGCGGAAGGTCCCACGACATCGAATCTCCCGGAGACAGCCACACGCCGGGGCGCGTCTCGGCCGCGGCGCTCAGCCGCTCGATCTCCGGAAGCGGAAGGCGGACGAATCGATGCGGTCCCGCCCGGCAGGCGGCGGTCCCCGCGACGAGCGCGAGGACGGCCATGCGCCGGGCGGCGGCCGAGAAAACCCCTCGTGCGCGCACGCCAACCGCCACTGTAGCGGAAATCGTGCCCGCTTACGGCGCAGAAGAGGACGCGAGGAGATGGAACGTGGCGCGGAGCGTGGGCCGGCTCGGGTCCGCGGGATTCGCGACCGTCACCTCGACGTCGCCCGCCCGCTCCAGGAGCTCCGGCGGGATCGACGCCGTGAGCAGCCGGCTGTTGGCGGCCATCGTCGGAAGAACCCGGTCGCCGAAAGAGATCACGTCGCCCGGCGTGAAGCCCGTGCCGAGCACGGCGAGCCCGGCCCTCCCGTCGGGCTGGCGCTGAAAGATTTCGCCCGCGCGTGCCTGCGGCGGAATCAGCGCGAGGAGAAAGCGCTCCGGGCGGCCGTGGGCGCGCACGATGCGGCCAGGCGCCACGCGCGGATCCTCGCGCTCGCGGCAGGACGGCGCGACGGCGAGCGCCAGCACCAGAACCGCCGCCGCGCGCGCGCCTTCAGTCCGCACGGCGGATCCTGACCTCCCCGGGAGCGAGCAGCGCCGGCGTCTCTCCGGTCGGCGAGGACGCGGAAGGCGCGGGCGTCACCGCGGGCGCGTTCGGCCCCGCGAGATAGCCGAGCGCGCGCAATCGCGCCACGACGTCGTTCGGGAGCGACTCGGGGGACGCCGCCGAGTGCGCGGCGGGCGCCGTCGTGAAGACGGCGACGCCGGCGGGCAGGCTCCGGCCCGCTCCCCATTCGAGCTCCCGCCACCGGAAGCTTCCCGGTGCCAGAGGACTTCCCGACGCCGACACGAGCGGGTCGAGGCCCGCGACCGTGATTTCGATCGCGCCCGACCCGTTCGGCGGCTCGAGCGCGATCCAGACGGGCGCCGGTCCGGCGTGGAAGCGCGTTTCGACCGCCTCCCCCGAGATCGCGGCGGCGGGCGCCGGAGCGATGCCGAACGTGCGCACCGCCGGCGCCTTTCCGAGCCCGCGCGCGCGTAGGACCGTCTCGCGGGGCGCCGCGCCGGACGCGGCCGCCGGAATCCGCAGGACGAGCGATCCCGGAAATCCCGACGCGAGGTAGCGATCGAGCGCATCCCGCAGCGGCGCGCTCCGCGTCGCGTCGCACGGAATCGGGTGCGCCTCGCCCGGATCGCGGGAGAGATCGAAGCACTCCTCGGCCGGGAGCACCGCGAAGGGCCGCCCCGTCAGCCACGAGCCCTCGAGATGGAATCGCGGCGGACGCGAGAACGCCTGCGACACGCCCGTGCGGCGGACGAGCTTGAAGGATCCGCGGCGCACGGCGACCGCGTCGAGGGGCGGCGCCTCGGTCTCGAGGATCCGGTCGCCGGGCGGAGGCCCGGCGAGAAGGGGGCGTCCCTCGAAAGCCGCCGGGATCGGAACGCCCGCGGCGTCGAGGAGCGTCGGCGCGACATCGAGCAGTGACGCGTTGCCCCGGAGCACCCCCCGCGCACCCGGGCGCCCGGGGACGCGCAGCTCGAGCGGCACGGCGAGCTCCTCCTCGTGGAGATAGGGCGTGCCGTGCCCCCAGCTCAGGCAGCCGCCGTCCATCGTCCGCTCGCAGAGCGTCTCGCCGTGATCGGAGGTGAAGAGCGCCGTCGTATCGTCCCGCCGGCCGCTCCGCGCGAGACCGTCGAGAAGCTTCCCGAAGGCCGCGTCGACGCTCCGGAGCGCGGCGTCATAGCGCGCCCGGAAGAAGGGGACGACGCTCGGATCGGTCGGAAGCCGCGCCCGGAGCTCTCCGATGCTGCCGCGCCAGTTCGGACCGAGCGCCGCGAGGTCCGGAAAGAGAGAGCGCGCCGAGGCCTCGTCGGGCGCGTAGTCGTGGAGCTGATAGGTGTGAAGGAAGAGGAAGACCGGCTCGTCCGCGTGCTCGCGAAGCATTGCGAGCGCGATCTCCACCGCGCGCGATGCGGCGCCGTACTCGACGGCGAAACGGTCGAAGCCGCGGCGGAATCCGAACGCCGGATCCACGTAACCGCCGCCCGTGACCGCGAGCGTGCGAAAGCCCGCGTTCTGGAAGGCCTCCCCCAGAGTCTCGAGGTCGTCGGGAAGCAGGATGCGGCCGGGCCGGCCGACGCCGTGACGCGCGACCGACGTCGAGGTGAGAAGCGACGCGTGCGAGGGCAGCGTCCAGTTGGCCGAGGGCAGCGAGACCTCGGCGCGAAGGCCGTCGTGAAAATAGCCGTCGAGGCGCGGCGTCGTCGGGCGGGCGTATCCGTAGCCCGAGACGCGGTCCGCGCGCAGCGTGTCGACGAGGAAGAGCAGGACGGTCTTCGGAGCCGCGCGGCGGCCGGCGGCGAGGATCGTGGGCTCCGTCACGAAGAGCGAGCGCGGCGCGTCGGGCTCGGCGGCGCGATAGGCGATCTCGAGCCGTGCGGGCGACTTCGCCGGTGGCAGCTCCGCCGCCCACCGGCACCAGCCCTTCCCGCCGCTCGTGAGCGGCACCTCGATCGCGGCGCCGGCCGGCTCCTTCTCTCCCTCGCGCGCCCGCACGCGGATCTCGATCCGCCCCGGCGGGTCGCCGGCGAGCGACGTCGCGCATCCGCCCTCGATGCGCCGCTGCGGGCCGGCCGGCAGGTCCCAGACGATTGCGTCACCGGACGTCAGCCAGGTTCCCGGCCGCGTCTCGGAGGCCACCTCGAGCCACTCGTGCGAGGAGACCGGCAGGTGGATCGCACGGTGCGACCGGTCCCGGCACGCGAGGGCTCCGGCGACGAGGAGAGCGGCGCTCGCGTGCCGCCAGCCGGAGACGGTCGGCGAACCTCTGGAGCGCACGGCGCCGGCGATTGTACTCGCGGCCGCTACGACGAGCGGGTCTTGCGGTCGGCGAGCGGAACGACGAACCGAATCGAGGTCAGGCGAGGCGAGAAGGCCGCGATCTTGTTGTCTACGAGGCCGCACGCGAGACCCGCGCGCTGCACGTCGGACCACGAGAACGGGAACGCAAGCTCGCTCTGGAAAGGCTTCTTCGGGAAGACGACCCAGAGCGATCCGGACGGCGTGACCCGCCGGTCGAGGTCGCGGAAGAACGTCGGCAGCGAGCCTTCCGCCGGGACCTCCGACATGAGCCAGGCGTGCCGTCCGGCGGGAAAGCTCGCGACCCATTCGACGAGCGGGCCGAAGACCCTGCGGATCGTCTGCCGGAACTCCGGCGTCTGGCCGCGCGCGAACGCCGCCTCCGCGCCGGGAAGCGAGAACTTCGCCCAGGGTGTCGGCACGTCAGCGGCCCCGGCCGCGCCCGCGAGTCACCAACCGCCGCCGCCTCCGCCGCCGGAGCTCCCGCCCCCTCCCCCGCCGCCGCCGGAAGACGACGGGGCCGAAACGCCCGCCGCGAGTCCCGCCGCCGCCGCGGCCCACGACGCCGACGCGCCCGCGCCGCCGAACGCTCCGCCGCCGCCCGACCAAGAGGACGAGGAAGCGGAAGACGACCCGGTCGAGGACGACGACGAGGAGCCGAAGCCGGACGACGCGGCCGCGGCGGCGCCTCCGTGCGCGCGGAACCAGCGGTCCGCCTCGCCCGTCAGGCCGAACGCGACGATCCACGGGAACCACGAGTCCTGCAGCGCGGGAGACGGCTTGCCGAGCTCCCGCGCGAAGAACGCGCGTCCGGCGGCCAGCACCTTCCGGCGCGCGATGCGCTTCGGGCCGTCGCGAGTCGCGGCGAGACGGAACACGAGGACGATCAGCGAGAGGCGCAGGAGGAACACGCCCGCGACGCGCCACGGCGTCACCGAACCGGTCGCGAGGAGTCCCCAGAATGCGAGGAGGAGAAGGAGCAGCGGCAGCCACAGGAACCCGAGCGACACGAGCTTCGAGCGGTCGGTCCGCCGCGACACGGCCACGGCGCAGGCGGCGCCGATGCCGGCGAGGACGAGGTACGCGATGCCGCTCGCGATCGCGGTTCCGGGCAGCTCGCCGCCGACGACGACGGAGAGGACGAGCGCGGCGACGCCGAGCACCAGGATTCCCAGCGCCGGCCAGAGCGGCGGACGCGTCGAACGGTCCTGGAAATCCGGATGCGCGGCGAGCTTCTTCTCGAGGCCCGGCTTGATCTTCGAGGCAGGATCGAAGCCGCTCGAGCGGTAGTGCTGCTTGACGGCGTCGGTGTCCGTCTCGGTGCGGTTCGAGAAGAAGAGCCCGGAGACGAGCTCCCCTTCGTAACCGTGAAAGCCACCGCGCGGAACGAGGAGGCGCATCGTCAGCTTCTTGCCCTGCGTCTCGGTCGCGATCTTCTTCTCCGCGGCGAGCCGCGCCAGGACCGCCGTGACCTCCGGCGGTCCGATCGAGTCGTCCCAGAGCGCGCCGGCCTCCTCGGGCGAGAGCGAGAAGACGTTCGCCTTCAGCCACTCCGCGTCGATGGATTCCGCCGGACGAAGAGGCGCGAAGCGGCCGAGCGCGTTCTCGCGCGCCCGCCAGCGGTACCAGAACGCCGCGGTGAAGGCGCACAGAACGAGGAAGAGCAGCCCGCGCGTCGTCCGTCCCACGACCTGCCGGACCGCGCCGGGCGCTCCGGCTGCGACCCGGATGAGCGCGATGCGCCGCACGAATCCCTCGCCCGGCCGGAGGTTCGAGGCCGTGAACGTCGGCGGCAGCGTCTCGGCCGGCCGCCACGCCGGGTCGAGCGTCAGCGCGAGAGTGAATTTCTCGACCGGTCCGGTCCGGTCGGAGAACAGGAAGTCGTGGTCGAGCGTGTAGCCGCCGCTCTCCTTCAGAAGAATTCCGGAGTACGTGTACGCGAGCTCGTACACGAGCTCCGTGTTGTCGAACGTCGGGTCGCTCGGACGGCGGCTCCGCCAGCGGAGCGTGCGCGCGTCCTTCCACGCGTATTGATCCACTTCCGAGAGATCGCCGCGGACGAGCGGATGGGTCGAGCCGTCCGCCGCGATCCGCGTGATCGACTCGAACCGGAGGTCCTGCCCGGGTTCGACGCGGAAGATGCGTTCGCCGCCGTTCCAGTCGCCGGTGAAACGCATCGTCTGCCGCTCGACGACGTGGAGCGCTCCGTCGGCGTCGAGGCGCGCGCGGACGTCGATGGCGGGCCACGAGAGGTCGCGCGCCCGGGCGACGGCCGCCGCGGCGAGTCCGAGAAGGAGAGCCATCCGCAGGGCTCGCGTCATCCGGCGCATCGGCGGTCCTCCGTGGAGACATCGTACCCGAGGCGCTCGCCCTTTCGGGCTAGACTGGCGGGCTCATGAGCCGCGACCGAAACGGCCTGAAGCTCAAGTCGCTCAAGTTCGCCCTCGAGCTCACGAGCCGCTGCAACCTGCGCTGCGGCATGTGCCCGATGGACGATTTGACGAGGCCGTACGAGGACGCGCCCTGGGATCTCGTCGAGAACGTGGCCGGCCAGATGCGGGAGCTGCGCCTGCCGATGCGTTATCTCCACGAGATGGGCGAGCCGCTGATGTACAAGCGGCTGCCCGAGGCGATCGACCTCTTCCCCGGCGTGTGCGTCTCGACCAACGCGACGCTCCTCTTCGAGAAGCTCTCGCGGGACTTGCTCGCCTCGTCGCTCTCGCGGATCCGGCTCTGCATCGACACGTTGAAGCCCGAGGTCTACCCGATCGTGCGCAAGGGCGGACGCTTCGAGGTCGTCGTCGAGAACATCCGGCGCTTCCTCGAGCTCTCGAAGGGCAAGAAGATCGAGGTCGAGATCCAGCGCATGATCACGACGCACACCCATGACGAGTCGGTGCGCGACTTCCGCGAGTTCTTCCACCTCGACCGCTACCCGCAGGCGAGCGTGATCCAGAAGACGTGCGAGGGGCTCGACACGTCGGAGGTCACGGAGCTCCACCAGGCCTATTACGGCTGCTTCCAGGGCACGCCGTGGCAGTGGTTCGTCATCCTCTGCAACGGGGACGTGACGCATTGCTGCTACGACTACGACGGCACGCAGAAGATCGGGTCGGTGCGCGAGACGCCGATTGCCGAGATCGCGCGCTCACCGTTTCTCGCGACGATCGCCGACGGGTTCGAGCGCCACGACTTCTCGAAGCTCCCGCGGTGCGCCGAGTGCTTCAAGAACCCCGCGGCGCGTCCGGCGCTGACCGACCGTGTGTGGAAGTGGGCGCAGCGCTTCCCGTTCAAGGACCCGTTGCGGCGGTTCCTGAACGCGCCGCCCGGCGACAACTAGCCGTCGCCTTCGCTCGGTCGGGGATCTGCGCCTTCCGGCGCGCGCCCTTATGCGACAGAAGGCTTTGTCGACAGGCGCGCCGTCAGGCGGCACCGGCTCGCGGCTCGCTCAAAGGAGCTCGACCGCTCGCCTGATCCGCTCCCTCGCTCCGGCTCCCGCGACGCGAGTCGGTTTGCTCCTCGGTCGCAAACCTTGGTCGCGCCGCGAACAAACCGGGACGGTGCCGCGAAAAGGTTCTAGCGTTTCGATGCGCGCTTGCGCGGCGCGGGCTTCTCGGCGGCCTCGGCCGCCGGCTCTTCCGTCTTCGCGGCCTTCGTCCGCTTGGCCGCCCGGGCGGGCCGCGTCTCGGCCGCCGGCGCCGCGAGGAGGACTTCCTTCATCTCGGGGATCTCGCCCGCGGGCTTCTCGAAGCCGCAGCCGCCCTTGTCGCAGGCGAGGACGTTGCCGGACTTGCGCTCGCGCAGCAGGAGGTACGGGTTGCCGCACTCCGGGCATTTCTCCGGGATCGGCCGCGCCGACAGCGTGAAGTCGCAGCGCGGATAGTTCACGCACCCGTAGAAGGGGCGGAAGCGCCCGCGGCGCTCCGCGATGATGCCGCCGTCTTTCGGGCACGCGACCCCCGTGTCCTTGACGGGCTTGGGCGGCTTGTACCGGCAGTCGGGATAGCCGCTGCACGCGACGTACGCGCCGTACCGCCCGTAGCGCCGCACGAGCGGATGGCCCGACTGCGGGCACATCTCCCCCGTCGGCTCGTCGGGCTTCGCCTCGGCCTTGCCGCCGGCGATGTGGACGTTGATGACGTTGCGGCACTTCGGGTACGCCGAGCACCCGAGGAACGTCCCGCCGGCCCGGCTCTGGCGAACCTTCATGGGCGAGCCGCACTCGTCGCACGTCGTCTTCTCGAGATCGGACAGATCGACGACGTCCTCCTCGGGATCCGGGATGTTCTCGGTGAACGTGCACGCCGGGTATCCGCTGCACGCGACGAAGAGCCCGTTCTTGCCCATGCGGAGCTTGAGCTTTTTGCCGCACCGCGCGCACTTCTCCGGCGTCTCCGGCACGACCGGGAAGGACAGAATCTTGCGCGCCTCGCCGAGCGGGATCCCCGCCTTCGACGACACCATGTCGCGCAGCGCGCGGTTGCGGTCGCTCGTGAACGTCTTGTCGAACCGCGAGAGGGCCTTGGTCCAGGAGAGCTTGCCCTCTTCGACCTCGTCGAGCGCCTCCTCCATGCGCGCCGTGTATCCCGTCTCGAAGAAGTCGTCGAAGTACGGGATCAGGAGCTCGAGCACCGTCCGGCCGAGGGCCGTCGGGATGAAGCGCCGGTCCTTCTTGTGGACGTAATCGCGCTGCTCGAGCTTGCGCAGGATCTCCGCGTATGTGGAGGGGCGGCCGATGCCGTTCTCCTCGAGAAACTTCACGAGCGACGCCTCGTTGAAGCGCGGCGGCGGCTGCGTCTGCTTGCGCTCGGGCTTCAACGCGAGGAGCTTCAGCGTCTCGCCTTCCTTCAGCGGCGGCAGCTTCGCGGCGCCCTCGGGCGACGCCGCGTCGTCTTCGTCCTCCCCGACCTCGACGCCGTAGGCCGCGAGGTAACCGGCGAACTTGAGCGTCGAGCCGGACGCGCGATAAACGGCCGGGCCCGCCTCGATCTCGGCCGAGACCGTGTCGTAGACGGCGGGGTTCATCTGCGAGGCCACGAAGCGCTGCCAGATGAGGCGGTAGAGCTTCGCCTCCTCCGGCGCGACGTGCGGCTCGACCGCCTCGGGCGGCAGGTCGAGGTACGTCGGGCGGATCGCCTCGTGTGCGTCCTGCGTGTCGCGCTTGCTCTTGAAGAACCGCGGCGACTCGGGCAACGACTCGGCGCCGTAGCGCGCTCCGATGAGCTCGCGCACCGCCGTCAGTGCCTCGGCGGAGACGCGGGTCGAGTCGGTGCGCATGTAGGTGATGAGGCCGACCGTGCCGCGGCCCGGGATGTCGCGCCCCTCGTAGAGCCGCTGCGCGATCTGCATCGTGCGGCGCACGGCGAAGGAGAACCGGCTTGCCGCGGCCTGCTGGAGCTGCGACGTGATGAAAGGCGGCGGAGACGTCTTGCGGCGCTCCGACGTCTCGACCTTCCCGATGCGCCAGACGGCCTTCTCGACGGCGCGCCGGACGCGCTCGGTCTTGGCTTCCGAGTCGAGACGGGGATCCTCGCCGTCGAACTTGAGCTTTTCGCCTTCGAAGGAAGAAAGGCGCGCCGTGAAGGGCGGCGGCGCCGACGCCTCGACTTCCGCGTCGAGCGTCCAGTACTCGACCGGCCGGAACGCCTCGATCTGGCGCTCGCGCTCGCAGATGATCCGCAGGGCGACGGTCTGGACCCGCCCCGCCGATAGCCCGCGCCAGATCTTCTTCCAGAGCAGATCCGAGACCTCGTAACCGACGAGCCGATCGATGATGCGGCGGGCCTGCTGCGCATCCACCAGACGCGCGTCGATCTCCCCGGCGTCCTTCATCGCGGCCAGCACGGCGTTCTTGGTGATCTCGTTGAAGCGGACGCGGCGGAACGGCGTGCCCTTCGTGCCCGGCTTCAACGTCTCCTGCAGGTGCCACGAGATCGCCTCGCCCTCGCGGTCCGGGTCGGCGGCGAGGTAGACCGCGGCGGCGCCCTTGGCCGCCTTCTTGAGCTCGTTGAGCGTCTTCTCCTTGCCCTTCAAGACCTCGTAGGTCGGCTCGTAGTCGTTGGCGCGATCGACGCCGAGACCCTTCTTCGGCAGGTCGCGCACGTGTCCGTAGGACGCGAGCACGCGGTAGTCGCGTCCGAGAAACTTCTCGAGCGTCTTCGCCTTGGCGGGCGACTCGACGATCACGAGGTTGCGGCGAGAGCTACTCATGCGAATTCGTTGGAAGGCGTGGCGCGGCGTCGCGGGCGGTCATCGCGGGCGGTGGAACCTGCCACAACGAGGAGGAAAGCGCAAACCCGCCTCGCCTCATCACCCCGTAACACGCGGCCATTCCCGCGCCCGATCTGCTTGAGGTCAAAGCATCTTGCCCGTCGCCTCAACGCCGCAGCCGATAGCGGCCATCCGACTCGGAGGCGAGCCCCGCGCCTTCGAGCTCGAAGAGCGCCGCGAGTACGACGGCGGCCGGCATCTCGAGCCGCGTGACGAGCTCCTCCGCGGACGCCTCCGGCTCGGTCCGCAGCGCCTCGAAGAGCTTGCGCGCCTCCTGCCCGAGCTGCTCGGGCGGGCGCACGACGGCGGAGAGGGGCGCCGGCGCGGGTGCGCCGAGCATCGGGAAGAGCTCGACGAAGACGTCCTCGACCCCCCGGCAGAGGATCGCGCCGTCGCGCAGCAGCTCGTGCGTGCCGGCCGACGTCTCGGAGAAGACGCTGCCCGGCACGGCAAACACGTCCCGGCCGAAGTCGGCGGCGAGCCGCGCGGTGATGAGCGATCCCGAGCGGCGCGAGGCTTCGACGACGACGACGCCCGACGAGAGCCCCGCGATGATGCGATTGCGGATCGGAAAGTTCTGCGGCCGAGGCTCCTCGCCCGGCGCGAACTCCGAGAGGATGACACCGCGCCGCGAGATCCCCTCCTTGAGACGCGCGTTCTCGCGCGGATAGTCCACGTCGAGGCCGCACCCGAGCACCGCGATCGTGCCGCCCGGCCCCTCGAGCGCCGCCTCGTGTGCCGCGCCGTCGACACCGCGCGCGAGGCCCGAGACCACCGCGATGCCGACCGAGGACAGCCCGCGCGCGAGGCTCGCGGCCACGTCGCGACCGTAGTTCGTCGCGTTGCGCGACCCGACGACGGCGACGGCGGGCCCGGAGAGCCGGTCGAGAACGCCGCGCGCGAAGAGCGCGAACGGCGGATCGGCGATCTCGGCGAGCAGCGGCGGATAGCCCTCGTCGTCGAAGGGCGTCAGCAGTCGGATGCCGGTGCGCTCGACCTCGACCGCCCAGCGATCCGTGCGGGCATCGTCGGCGGCACGGAAAACGGCGCGCGCCCGCTCGGCCGAGCCCAGGCGTTCCGCGACCTCCGCCTCGGGCCGGGACAGGAGCCCCTCGACCCCGCCGGACTCCCGGAGGAGAGGCCAGAGCCGCTGCGGCGTCAGGTCCCTCTGGCGCGACCATCCGAGGGCCGCCCGCCGCCCCAGGGCGTTTTTCATCCGTCCCTTACCTTACCCCCTCCGGCCGCGGGGCGGCGGCGCGGGCCAGGGTCGGATCGGCGGGAACAATCGGAAGGGGCGCCGGCTTTCCTATAATGCGCACCGCTGGAGCCGCATTGAACAAGCACGCCTTCGCCCTGGCCCTCCTCGCCGCCGCCGCGTCGGCCGGCGCCGGCTGCTCGTCGAGCTCGGCGGCCTCCGGCGATCAGATCGCGTTCGGCACCAAGGTCGCGCGCGACGGCCTCTGGCGGGAGGCGGCGTTCCGGTTCGAAAAGGTCATCGCGGCCGATCCCAAGAACGCGCGCGCCCACAACAACCTCGCGGTCGCACTCGAGGCGACAGGCGAGTTCGCGCGGGCGCTCGAGGAGTACAAGAAGGCTCTCGAGCTCGATCCGCACGACAGCTACATCCGGCGCAACTACGCGCGCTTCGCGGAGTTCTACACCTCCTACACCCGGACGACGGGGAAGGCGGCCGGTGCGTCCTGAGGCCGCGGCGCGTCGCGGCCTCGCCTGGACGGCGGTCCTGCTGCTCGCGGCCGCCGCGGGCTGCTCCTCGGTCCAGCAGGTTCGCCTGAGGCTCCCCCTCAAACCGCGCCTCCCCCTTCGGGGCAACGAGAAGGTGGTGCTCGCCCCCTTCATGATTGTCACGGAAGCCGACAAGGTGCGCGACAAGCGGCTGGCGAACGTCGACATCCAGGGAGAGTTCCACCGCTTCCTGAAGCGACAGATCGAGAAGAAGACCAAGCTCGAAGTCGTCGAGGCGCCGGCGGATCTCAAGCTCCCGACCCAGAACCTGACCGAGCTCGGCCGCTCGGTCGAGTTCTGGCGCGCGCTCGGCACGACGACGGGCGGCGAAGTGCTCGTCTCGGGCAGCCTCGAGTTCCGCGTCGAGGATCGCTCAGGCTACAAGACCGAAGAGTACGTCTCCCCCATCAACGGGCAAACCTACTACCGGCAGGTGTACGTCGAGCAGAGCGGCTTCCTGTTCGACATCGTGTTCATGGTCTTCGACGGGCACTCGGGAGAAAAACTGCTCCAGGACGAATTCAAAGACTTTCGTCAAACCGGATCGGCCAACCGGTCCGACGAGCTGCAGGGCCTCTTCGAGAATCTCTTCTCGCTCGAAAACCAGATCCTGAATCTCTTCGTGGCGCGCGAGCGGGAAGCGGACCGGTACCTCTTCAGCAGCTGACCGACCGGAAGGAGGCGGACCAAGCATGAGGCGAATCGTCCTGGCGCTCGCTGTGACCGTGCTAGCCGCCCCGGCCGGGGCTCAGGTCTTCCTCGACAACCCGGAATACTCCTTCGGCGAGAACAAGATCGTCTACGACCGCTTCGACTGGAAGACCTACAAGTCCACGCATTTCACGATCTTCTACTACGACCGCGAAGCGGCCTCGCTCCAGAAGGTGGCCTCGTTCGCCGAGAGCGCCTACGACGACATCTCGCGCGAGCTCAACTTCCAGATCCCGAAATCCATCAACCTCATCTATTACGCCGACCACTCCGACTTCGAGCAGACCAACACCGATCTCAACTTCATCTCGGAGGGCGTCGGCGCCTTCGCGCTGCCCTCGCGCAACCGGATGGTGCTGCCGGTGGACCTGCCGGACCAGAAGCTGCAGCAGCTGATCGCCCACGAGCTGACGCACGTCTTCCAGTTCGAGATCCTGTTCAACGGCAACTACATCCGCGCGATGACCACCAACGCGCCGCAGTGGTTCCTGGAGGGCATGGCCTCGTACTTCGGAAAAGACGAGGACAACAAGGACCGGATGGTCCTGCGCGACGCCGTGCTGTCGGACCGCGTCCCCGAAATCGCCCAGCGCGGCATCTACGGCTTCTTCGCCTACCGCTTCGGCCACGCGGTGTTCGACTTCGTCACCGCCGAGTGGGGCAAGGAAGCGGTGCGCGACTTCCTCTTCGAGTACCGCAACCAGATGGGACCGAGCGTCGAGCGCGCCGTCAAGAGGACGTTCAACGAAACCGGCGAAGACTTCGACATCAAGTTCCGGCGGTACCTTCGCCAGAAGTATCTGAAGATCCTGACGGAGAAGGGCGAGCCGATCGACTTCGGCGAGCGGTTCAAGGTGGTGGACACGCCTTCGGCCGAGCTCTCGCCGCGGGCCTATCCCTCGGGAGACTTCGTCGCGGCGATCTCGACGTACCACGAGGACGCCGACGTCGTCGTGATGTCGACGCGCGAGCGCAAGCTTTTCAAGAACCTGACGAAGGGCCGCAAGACGGCCTACGAGTACCTGGTCTCCCAGTGGGTGACGACCGGCCCGCAGCAGGGCGTCGATCTCGCCGTGTCGAACGACGGCAACCGCATCGCGGTCTTCGCCCGCCGGGAGCGGGGCCGCGACCTGCTTTTCCTCGACGCCTTGAACGGCGACATCGTCGACCGCATCGAGATGCCGGACGTCGATCAGCAGCTTTCCCCGGCCTTCTCGCCGGACGGCACGAAGGTCGCCTTTCACGCCATGCGCGGCGGGAGGGCCGACATCTTCCTCTACGACGTCGGCAACCGCTCGATCACCAACCTCACGGACGACGAATCGTTCGACTTCGGCCCGGTCTTCTCGCCCGACGGCAAGTGGATCTACTACTCCTCGGTCCGCGGCGAGAAGTCGAAGATCTACCGGATCCAGATCGCCTCCCCGGACACGCGCGAGGAGGTCACCTACGGCGACGGAAACGACGAGGACGCTTCGCTCTCCCCCGACGGCCGCCGGCTCTACTTCACTTCCGACCGCGACGAGGGCATCTACAACATCTACTCGCAGAATCTCGAGACGGGCGAGACGTATCTCCACACCAACGTCGTCGGCGGCTGTTTCGGTCCGACGGCGTTCATCGGCAAGGACAACGCCGAGAAGCTCGTCTTTACCGCCTACTACAAGGGCCGCTTCCAGCTCTACATCGCGGACCCGAAGAAGCCGGTCAAGAAGCTGCCGGAGCTCGCGCCCGAGATCACGCCGGCGACGCCGACGGTGGTCGCGCCGTACCAGCCGGCCATCGAGGTCTCGATCGACCCGGAGAAGGTCACCGCCAAGCCCTCGCGCAAGCTGTACCTGGAGAACGCGCAGGTCCTGGCCGGCGTCAACACCGACCAGACTTTCTACTCCGATACGGTGCTGATCTTCGGCGACAACCTCGGCGACCGCCGCTTCTACGCGGTCATCGAATCGCTCTCGAGCTACACGATCTTCGACTTCTCCTACTGGAACATCTCGCGGCGGCTGCAGTGGGGAATCCGGGCCTTCGACCAGCGCACGTACTACCTCGGCGTCGGTGAGCTCGGCGGCCAGCCCACGGTCGAGCGCGTGAAGCAGGCGGCCCGATATACGGGCGGTTCGCTTCAGGCGACCTATCCGCTCTCCCGGTACTTCCGGACGCAGGGCGGGCTCGACTTCATCTCCCGCGACGTGGGCTACAACTATCTGACCGGCGACACCTTCCCCGACGGCAGCCCCGTCTTCGGATTCGCGCAGGTCAAGAACACGTACCCGCAGGTCAATCTCTCCCTCATCGGCGACACCGTCGAGTACCAGCAATGGGGCCCGCGCGCCGGCTACCGGTTCATGCTGACGTACTCCTACGCGCCGGACTTCTCGAAGGACCAGTCGCTGCCGCCCGGCTCCTCGATCGGCTCGACGCTCACGCAGAGCGCCACGGTGGACCTGCGCGAGTACCTCCCGATCAGCAAGCGCATGCTCTTCGCGTTCCGCGCGGTCGGGTTCAAATCGACCGGCAACATCCCCGACATCTGCGCCCTCGGCGGCCTCGACACCTACCGCGGCGTCGACTACGCGGCGATCTTCGGCAACTCGTGCGCGTACGGCAACTTCGAGTTCCGCTTCCCCCTGATCGACCTGATCGCGCTGCCGTTCATCGCCTTCGGGGACATCCGCGGCCACATCTTTTTCGACATCGCGGGCGCCAAGTCCAAGGGAGGCAGCTTCCAGCTCTGGGATTCGGAGCTCGACCAGCTGAAGGACGCCCAGGCCGCGTACGGCGGCGGCGTCGACATGACCATTCTGGGCCTGCCCGTGCACATCGATTTCGCGCGGCAGACCAACCTGAAGACCAATCTTTCGGGGTTCAAGACGTCCTGGTACATCGGCTACACGTTCTGAGACCGGCGGCGGGCTAGAATCGCTCCTCGCGTGCCCCGCGAGCGGTCTCTGTCGGTGAGGGTCCTCGGCCCCTTCGGCGGCTCGGCCCCCGGCTGCCGCCTCACCTCGTTTCTGATCGGCAACGAGTCGGCGCTCGACGCTGGCGCCCTGACCGAGGTCCTGCCGCTGCCGGCCCAGCGCCGGCTGCGCCGCGTCTTCCTGACGCACGCGCACTTCGACCACATCGCTTCGCTCCCGTTCCTCGCGGCGAACATCCACGGGCGTGCCGGCGCGCCCCTCGAGATCCTCGCTCCCGAGCCCGTGCTGGAGTCCGTGCGGCGGCACGTGTTCAACGACGCGACCTGGCCCGACTTCACACGATTCCCCTCGGTCAAGCGGCCCACGATCCGGTACCGCGCACTCGAAGAGGGCCGCACGCGGCGCGCGGGCGGGCTCGAGGTCACGCCCTACGCCGTCAACCACGTCGTCCCGACGTTTGGCTACGTCATCTCGACGGGGACGTCCGCCGCCGTCTTCTCCGGCGACACGGGACCGACGGAACGGCTCTGGGTCGCGGCGCGCCGGGCGCCGCACGTCCAGGCGATCTTCCTCGAGTGCTCCTTCTCCGACGGCGAGGAACGGCTCGCCGCGGACTCGCAGCACCTGACGCCACGCCTCGTCTCCCAGGAGCTGCCGAAGCTTCCGCAGCGCGTCCCCGTGTACCTGTACCACGCCAAGCCGTTCTCGCTGCCCCGCATCCGGCGCGAGATCCGGGCCCTCGCCGAGCCGCGGCTGAAGCTGCTCGAAGGCGAGAAGACGATCCGGCTCTAGAGGAGCCGCGACCAGGCGAGCAGATCGACGGCGAGGCCTCCGGCGAGCCGTCCCCTCAGGGAGTCGTTGCGCAGGAGGTCGTCGCGCGTCCCCGGAAGCGTCGCGCCGCGCCGCAGGTACGATCGGCCGTCCCGCCGCTCCGCCCGGTAATCGGAGGACGACCGCGCCGTGCCCGACGTTCGCTCGACGTCGAGGCGCAGCCGCTCGCGATCCACGGCGACCCGGTCCACGAGCGCGGCGGCGCCGGCGTCCGAGGCGCCCGGGGGACCGGGAGCGCGCAGCCGCAGCAGAAATCCGCCCGGCAGCGTCTCCTCCGCGACGGGCTCGGCCACGCCCGCGAGCAGACGCCGGTATCCCGCCGGCGTCGCGATCGCCGCGAACGCGTCTTCGGGCGCCGCCGCGACCTCGAGATACGCCGTGAGCGCGGCGTCGCCGCTGTCGGGCTCGGGATCGCCGGCCCGGGCGAAGGCCCGCTCGAGGAGGGACCGATCGACCCCGAAGAGCTCCTCGAGCCGCGGCGCCCGCGGGGCCGGCAGCGGAACGGAGAGCCGCGCGTGGGCGTCGTCGACGTGGACGCGGCCGCGCGCGAAGCGGAGGACGCGGTTCTCGAGATCGCGCCGCAGTCCCACTTCCGACAGGAATTTCGAGCCGGACCGGAAGGTCGCGCGCCACAGGCGCGCGTACTCGGGCTCGGAGACCTCCGCGAGAGACAGCTCGATGCGCTGCGGTCCCTCGGGCACGCCGCCGAGCTCAACCGCCAGACCGCGGTCCGTCGTCGCCACGCGCACCGGGCCGAGCGTCGTCTCGACCTCCCCCGCGCGCGCCGGCAGGAGCACCGGCAGCGGGAAGCCGACGTCGCAGAGCACCGGCCCGGCGTCGGTCTCGACGGCGAGCGCCGCGTGGTCGAAGTCCTGGACCACGCGGCCGACGATCTTGCGGCTTCGGAATCCGAGCGCCCCGAGCACCGCGTCGAAGGCGGCGACGCGCGCGAAGCAGGTGCCGCCCGTGCCGGACTCCAGGTGCTCGCGCCAGAAGAGCGCGGGCCGGCGTGGCTTGTCCGCGGCGTCGAGCGGCTCGGCATCGCGCAGAATCTTCGACGCGGTCTCGAAGGGGACGTGCGCGTTGAATCGGACGAAGAGGCGCTCGAGGAGGCCCGCGCCCGGCGCCGCGCGCGGCAGATCCAGGGCTTCGAGGATGTCGTCGAGCGGGAGCGGCTCGAGCTCGGGCTCTCCCAAGAGGCCGGTCAGCCCTTCTTCGTGAGCCGCGCGACGAGCGCCCGGATGCGGGCTTGGGCGTCGTCGGAGAACCAGAAGGTCGCGAACGGATCGCCGCCGCGCGCCTGGTCGAAGCGGGCGAGCGCGGCCGCGCGGCTGCGCGACTTGATCGACGCGTGCGCCGCCGCGGGCCGGCCGGCGAGGAAGAGAGCGCGCGCGAACGCTTCGTCGGCGAGCGTCTCGGCCGGTACGACGCGATCCACCAGACCGTTCTCGCGCGCGGCCTCGACGGAGACGTTCTCCCCCGTCGCCGCCAGCCGCTCCATGGCGCGCGGGCCAACGGCATGGCGGAAGATCTCGAGCAGGCACGCCGGCACCGGCACGCCGAGCAGCACCTCCGAAAGCCCGAGCTCCCCTTTTCCCGCCGCGGCGATGCGCTCGTCCGCCGCCGCCGCGACGATGAGGCCTCCGGCGATGGCATGCCCGGGGAGTGCCGCGACGACGGGCCGCTCGAAAGAGAAGACGTGGCGCACGAGATCGCAGTAGGAGGTCACGAACGCGTCGAACGCGCCGCGCTGGAGCCCGACGAGCTGCGTCAGGTCCCAGCCGGCCGAGAACATGCCCGGCGAGGAAGACGTCAGGACGACCGCTCCGGCATCCGCGCTCGCGGCGAATGCATGCGCGAGATCCGCGACGAGCTCGGGAGAGAAGGCATTGGCGCGCGGGCGATCGAGCGTCAGGATCGCGACGCCTTCGCGCCGCTCGACGCGCACGAGGGGATTCACGACCGCGCCCCCGCGGCGGCCGCCGCCGGCTCGAAGACGAACGCGTGCACACGGGAATCCTCCGTCAGCTCTGGGTGGAACGTCGCGGCCGCCACGTTGCCCCGCCGGACGAGGACCGGCTCCCCGGCGAGGGTCGCGACGACTTCGACGCCCGGCCCCACCCGACGGATGCGCGGGGCGCGGATGAAGACGGCCGGGATCGTGCCTCCGAGCGCCGGCGCCTCGACGGAGCCCACGAAAGAATCCACCTGTCGGCCGTACGCGTTGCGCTCGACGGAAATGTCGAGGAGGCCGAGCCCCTTCTGGCTCGGATGCGTTACCTCGCGCGCGAGCACGATCGCGCCGGCGCAGGTGCCGAGGATCGGACGGCCGCTGCCCGCGAAGTCGGCGAGCGCGGCCTCCCAAGGCTCCGCCTCGAAGAACTTCCAGAGCGTCGTGGACTCTCCGCCCGGGAGGATCAGTCCGGCGGCAGACGCGAGCTCGCCCGGACGGCGGACCTCGAAGGAGTCGAGACCCATCGCGGCGAGCTTCCTCCGGTGGGCCTCGAAGTCGCCCTGCAGCGCCAGGACGGCGATCGCGCCCGGCTCCGTCCTCGGGGAGCTCACCATCCGCGCGTCTGGAGCTGCGCCTCGGCGGGCAGGCTCGCCGCCTCGATCCCCTTCATGCCGGCGCCGAGCGACTCCTCCGCCTCGACGAGCGCCGCCGCGTCGCGCCAGTGCGTCGTGGCCTTCACGATCGCGCGCGCCCGCTTCTCCGGGTCGTCCGACTTGAAGATGCCGGAGCCGACGAAGATCGCTTCGGCGCCGAGCGACATGCAGAGCGCCGCGTCGGCCGGCGTCGCGATGCCTCCGGCGGCGAAGTTCGGCACCGGAAGCTTGCCCGTCTCGGCGACCTGCACGACGAGCTCGTAAGGCGCCTGGAGGCGCTTGGCCTCGTGCATGCGCTCGTCCTTCGACATCAGCGTCAGGTTGCGGATGTCGCGGCCCACCTCGCGCAGATGCTTGACGGCGTGGACGACGTCGCCCGTTCCCGCCTCCCCCTTCGTCCGGATCATCGCGGCGCCCTCCCCGATGCGACGCAGCGCCTCGCCGAGGTTCCGGCAGCCGCAGACGAACGGCACCTTGAAGTCGGCCTTGTAGACGTGGTTTTCCTCGTCGGCTGGCGTCAGGACTTCCGACTCGTCGATGAAGTCCACCTTCAGCGCCTCGAGGATCCGCGCCTCCGCCGTGTGGCCGATGCGGCACTTGGCCATGACCGGGATCGAGACCGCGTTCTGGATCTCGCGGATCTTCGAGACCGGCGACATGCGCGCGACTCCCCCGTCGCGCCGGATGTCGGCCGGCACGCGCTCGAGCGCCATGACGGCGGCCGCGCCCGCGCGCTCGGCGATCGTCGCCTGCTCCGCGTTGACGACGTCCATGATGACGCCGCCCTTGAGCATCTCGGCCAGTCCCACTTTGACTCGGAACGTTTCGTTGGTGGTCATCGCGGTTTCCTCCCCTCCGTAGTTTTCGCAGGTTCGTTCGATCAGACGACGGGAACGGCGTGCACGCCGCCCGTCTCGGTGACGGTTCGAATCGCTTCCGCGAGGATCGTGATCCCGCGGTCGACGGCGCGCTTGTCGACGCGCGTGACCGAGAGGCGCAGGTTCGGCCGGTCCTCCCCTCTCGGATCGAAATCCGCGCCGGGCGCGACACCGACGCCGCGTGCGGCCGCGGCCTCCGCCACGCGCCGCCCCGAGACGCCCGGCAGCAGATGCAGCCAGAAGAGCGGGTTCCCGACGTCCCCGCCCCAGCGGACGAGCTGCGGCAGGTGGTTCTTCAGGGCCCGCACCGCCGCGAGCCGCCGCGTCTCGACCTCGAAGGCGCGCTTCTGCCGCGCCTTCCGGTCCTCGCCCGCGCGCAGGAAGTGCGCGACGGCGGCCTGGAGCGGCAGCGGCGTCTGGAAGTCGGCCGTGCGCTTGACGCGCGCGAGGCGGTCGATGATCGCCGCCGGCCCCGCGAGCCAGCCGATGCGGAATCCCGGCACGAGATCCTTCGACAGCGTCCCGAGCCACACGACACGGTCCGGCCGGCGCGCGGCGAGCGGACGGTGGCCCGACTCGGGGTCCTCGTAGCCGTCCTCGACGACGAGCGCGCCGCAGGCCATCGCGGTCTCGAGGATCTCGTCGCGCCGCGCGTCGGGTGTCGTGACGCCGGTCGGGTTCTGCCGCTCGGGCATGAGGTAAACGAGCTTGACCCGCCGCCCGAGGAGGCCCGAAGGATCCGGCCCGTCGGGGCCCATCGGCAGCGGCAGGATCTCCACGCCCGCGAAGCGCGCGAGCGCGAGCGCTCCGGAGTACGTCGGCGACTCGACGGCCAGGACGTCCCCCGGGTCGGCGAACGTCCGGAGGAGGAGGTCGAGGCCCTGCTGTGCGCCCGAGGTCACGAGGATTTCGGCGGGAGAGCGCTCGACGCCGTGCTCGGCGAGACGGCGCGAGATTTCCTGGCGCAGCTCCGGAAGGCCGAGCGGCGCGGCGTACTGCCAGAGGTCGCGGCGGCCGCTCCAGACTTCCGCGAGCGTGCGCGTGAAGTCCTCGAGCGGGAAGAACCGCTCGTCCGGCGTCAGGCGCGAGAAGTCGGCGACTACGGGCTCCGAGAGCGCGAGCCCCGCCTCCTCGCCGATGCCGCGCACGCGCCGCGAGACGAGCGCCGCGGCGTCGAACGGCCGCTCGGAGGCGGCGGTCTCGCGGACGACCGTGCCACTCCCGACCCGGCCCTCGACGAGCCGCTTCTGCGAGAGCGCCCGGTACGCCGCCTGGACCGTGCCGCGATTGACGCGGAGTGCGGAGGCGAGCTCGCGGGTCGTGGGAAGGCGGTCGCCGGAGCGCAGGCGCCCCGACACGATGCGGGCCTCGATCGCGTCGGCGACCTGATCGGAGAGGGCCTGACGGCCCGAACGATCGAGCGAATCAGGCTCGAGATCCAATTGGCTCATCGAAGTGCCAATTGTATCGAGCCAATTTTCTGGAAGTCAACCGAACCAGCCTGCAGGCCGTCCGGCGCGGGCGCATGAATCTACCGTAGATTACATGAAACCAATTTTATAACAATAGTTTAGATGTATAGAACTATCAGATCGGAAGGTCATGCCCCGTGCTTGCGGAGCTCCTCTTCGAGCCTCTGATTGAACAGGAATTCCTGGTCCCGGGGCGAGACATTTCGCCGTTTGGCGAGCGAGGCGGCGACCTTCTCCTCGATCCCCTCGAGCTCTTTCTGCGTGTCGGAGAGCACGCGCATCACCGCGCGGCGGATCGTCTCGTCGTCCGTGCGCGGCACGAGGTTGTGGCTGTCCTTCAGCTTCCGCGCGATGACGCGCGAGAGGTAGAGCAGCCGGTCGGAGGAGACCTTCACGCCTTCCCCGCCAGAGCGCGGTCGCTCAGGGGGTGCCGGAAGAGCTGCTCGAGCACGCCGGGGGGCACGGTCGCCACGTCGGCGCCCATCACGGCCGCGTCGAGCACGTGGACGGGATTGCGCAGGGCCGCGACCACGATCTGCGTCTGGAACCCGTAGTTGTCGTAGATGCGGATGATCTGCTCGACGAGATCCATGCCGATCGAGCCGACCTCGTCCAGGGGCCCGACGGCCGGCGCGACGTAGGCGACGTTCGCCTTGGCGGCGAGCAGCGCCTGCGCGGCCGAGTAGCAGCCCGCGGCGCACACGGCGATCTGATCCTGCGCGAGCAGGCGCGCCACGCGGAGGCCATCCGGGCTCGTCGGCAGCTGGAGGACGACGTCCTTGCCGAGCTTGGCGAGCTCGCGCGACTCCTTGTACATGCCCTTGGCATCGCCGGCGAGCGGCTCGACGCAGACCGGCCCGTCCGTCAACGCCGAGAGCTCGCGCACCGCGCGGCGATAGTCGAGGCCCGCGGCCTCGGCGGCGCCGGGGGAGACCCAGACCCCATCGAGCAGGCCCCAGTCCTTCGCGCGCTTGGCGTCGTCGGGGCTCGCGCTGTCGAGAAAAAGGCGCATGGGGGGCGGATTCTATAGCTATCAGCCATCAGCCGGACGCGATCCGGAGCCCTCTGGCTGACAGCTGAAAGCTGAGAACTGAAAGCTACTCGGCGTGCTCGGCGACGGCCCGAACCCAGGATGGGTCGGGAATCGGGTCCGCGCGCCCCCAGACGCGAACGAACCCGGACCCGGGAACCGCACCGAAGGTCTTGACCCAGCCGCTCGCCAGGCCCCACTCGTCGATCGCCAGGGCCGTCGTGACCTGATCCTTCGGAACGGCCCAGCCGGAAAGGTACCAGTCCGGCATGCCCCAGCGCCGGCCGTCCGGCGTCGCCGTCGAGCCCATCCAGTCGACGTTGCCGGCCTGCTGCTCGACGCCGAGGAGCCGCGTCGAGCGCGACGGATCGAACTTCACGACCTTTCCGGTCTTCGGATCGCGCTCGATGCTGTCCGGCGGAAGCGAGATCCAGACGACGCGGCCGCCCGCCGCGAGATATCGGCGGAAGGGGCTCTCCTCGGGGGCTTGCGCGAAGGCGCCGGCCGGCAGCGCGTCCGCCGCGACGACGAGGACCGAACGCGGCGCGCCGGAGAGGTCGGCGAGCATCGTCCCGACGCCGTCGTCGTCCAGAACCTCGTATCCCTCCTCGTGGAGGTAGTCCTTCAGCGCCGCGGCGCCCCGGAACCACGCGTGGTCGCCGGAATCCTTCCAGTAGACGGCCCGGCGCGTCCGGGCGCCGGCGGGCGTCGGGCCCGTCGCGAGCGCGTAGAGCGTGCCGTCGTCGCTTCCGAAGTAGACGGCGCCGCCGGAGAACGCGGGCGTCGAGATCACCGCCCCGGCGGTGCGGAAGCGCCAGAGCTCACGGCCCGTCGCCGCGTCGAGCGCGAAGAGGTGCCCGTCCTCGCAGCCGAAGAAGACGACGCCGCCGGCGACGGTGCCCGACGAGAGCACGTTGCCGGGCGTCCGGAACCGCCAGATCTCCTCGCCCGTGCCCTCGCGCAGCGCGTCGAAGAAGCGGCCGTCGGAGCTTCCGACGAGCACGAGCCCGTCCGCGAGCGCGGGGGAGCCGAGCACCCAGCTCACCTCCGGGGTGCCTTCCATGTAATCGATCTTGTGGCCGAATCGCCAGCGCTTCTCGCCGGTGCGGCGATCAACGGCGTAGAGATGGGCGTCGCGCGAGCCGACGAACACGAGATCCTCGCCCACGGCCGGCGACGACACGACGGAGGTGCGGTCGAACCCCGCCTCTTTCGAATCGATCGAGAAGCCTTCGGTCTCGAAGGCCCAGAGCGCCTTGCCGGTCGCGGCGTCCACGGCGTGGACGCGGCCGCTCATGCTGCCGACGAAGACCGCGCCGGCGAAGACGGCGGGGGAGGAGCGGATCCGGCCGCCGGTCGCGGCCTCCCAGAGCTTGCGCCCCGACTTCGCATCGAGGGCATAGAGGTTGCCGTCGCCGCTGCCGAAGAAAACCCGGCCGTCGGCGACGGCCGGCGAGGAGAGCCAGAAGTCCCAGCCCCATTTGAAGGGCAGGTCCGGTCCGGCTTCGAAACGCCAGCGCTCGCGTCCCGTCGCGAGGTCGAGGGCCGTCAGGCGCCGCTCCCGGCTCGTCGAGAAAACGAGCCCGTTGGCGACCGCCGGCGTCGAGGCCACGGCGCCTCCCAGCGGCGCCCGCCAGTGCTCGCGGCCCGTCGCCGCTTCGAGCGCGTAGAGGTTCCCGTCGCCGCTGCCGAAGAGGACGAGCCCGCCCGCAACGACGGGTGAGCCGCGCACCGGACCGCGCGTCGCGAACTTCCATTTCACGCCCGCGAGCGCCGGTCCGGCCGGGCCGGGCGCGACCCCGGTGTGCCGCGCGTCCCCGCGGAACATCGCGGTGTCGGCCGGGGCGCCCGAGACGAGGGACGAGGCGGCCAGGCATGCCGCGGCCAGCAGAGAGAGTCGTTCTCGTTTCACGCAAAGGTCTTACGCGAAACGGGACGATGGGTTCGAAGGTTCGTCCAGCAGCGGCAGCCGCCGGTCCCAGGGGACTGGCGCGATCTTGCGAGGCCCGCCGGGCCGGCGAGGCCTACTCTTCGTCTTCCTCGCCGTCCTCGTCGAGGAAGGGGGCGCCGGGCTTACCGGCCTTCTCACCCTTCGCCTTGCCGCGCGGCGCGGGCGCCTCGGGCGCGATCGCCGGCAGCACGGCCTGCGGCTCGTCCTCGCCCTCTTCCGGCTCGGCGAGCTTCGCCACGGCCACGACGCGATCGCCTTCGTCGAGGTCGATCAGCCGCACGCCCTGGGCCGCGCGCCCGGTCTCGCGAATGTCCTTGACCTTGATGCGGATGAGCATGCCGCTCTGGGTGATGAGAAGAAGCTGGTCGGCGTCGCTGACGGACTTGATTCCGACGACGGGGCCGTTCTTCTCCGTCACCTTGAGGTTGATCACGCCCGAGCCTCCGCGGCCCTGGTAGCGATACTCGGAGACTTCGGACCGCTTTCCGTATCCCTTCTCGGTGACGGACAGCAGATGCCCCTTCTCATCGACGATGTCCATCTCGACGACCGCGTCGTTGCTCTTCTTGAGCGTCACGCCGATGACGCCGGTCGTATCGCGGCCCATCGCGCGCACGTCCTTCTCGGAGAACCGGATCCCCTGGCCCTGGCTCGTGCCGATGAAGATCTGCCGCTCGCCGTCGGTGATGCGCACGGAGAGCAGCTCGTCCTTGTCCTCGAGGTTGATCGCGATGATGCCGCCCGAACGGACGTTGGAGTACGAAGACAGCGCCGTCTTCTTGACGAGGCCGTTCTTCGTGGCGAAGACCACGAAGCGGTCTTCGGGGAAATCCTTGGTCGCAGCCATCGCGACGATGCGCTCCGACGGGCCCAGGTTCAGCAGGTTCACGATCGCCTTGCCGCGCGTCGCCGGCCCGAGCTGCGGCAGGTCGTAGACCTTGATCCAGTGCATGCGGCCCTTGGAAGTGAACGCGAGGATGTACGCGTGCGTCGAGGCGACGAACAGGTGCTCGACGACGTCCTCTTCCTTCGTCGTGGCGCCGATGCGGCCCTTGCCGCCGCGGCGCTGCGCGCGGTAGAGCGACAGGGGAGACCGCTTGATGTAGCCGCCTCGGGACACGGTGATGACCATGTCCTCCTCGACGATCAGGTCCTCGATGTCGATCTCCGAGGCCTCGGCGACGATCTGCGTACGGCGCTCGTCGCCGAACTGCTTCTTCGCCTGCTGCAGCTCGTCGACGATGATGTCGAGAACGAGCTTCTCGGAGGCGAGGATCTCGCGCAGCTTCGCGATGAGCGCCAGGACCTCCTTGAACTCCGCCACGATCTTCTCGCGCTCGAGCCCCGTGAGGCGCTGCAGCCGCATGTCGAGGATCGCCTGCGCCTGGACCTCGTCGAGGCGAAGGAGGTCGGTCCCCTTGCCCTTCTCGCCCGGAGGCGCCATGGGTCCGCCGAGGAACTTCTCGAGCCCGGCCCGCGTGATGGAGACTTCGGAGATCAGCCGTTCCTTGGCCTCCTTCGGGTCCTTGGACGCCCGGATGATCTTGATGACGGCGTCGATGCTCGCGAGCGCGAGCGCCAGACCGCGCAGGAGGTGCGCCCGCTCCTCCGCCTTCTTCAGGTCGAACTGCGTGCGCCGGATGACGACGGACTTGCGGTGGTCGACGAAATGCCGCAGCAGCTCGGTGAGCGGGAGGATGCGCGGCTGGTTGTCGACGATCGCCAGGAAGATGATCCCGAAGGAAGACTGCATCGGCGTCAGCGCGAAGAGCTTGTTCAGGATGACCTGCGCGTTCTCGCCGCGCTTCAACTCCACGACGATCCGCATGCCCTCCCGGTTGGACTCGTCGCGCAGATCCGCGATGCCCTCGAGCTTCTTGTCGTTGACGAGCTCGGCGATCCGCTCGATCAACTTCGCCTTGTTGACCTGGTACGGGATCTCCGTGACGATGATCGATTCCTTGTCGCCGCGCGCGGCCTTCTCGACCATCGCGCGCGCGCGGACCTGGACCGTGCCGCGGCCCGTCTTGTAGGCGTCGCGGATCCCCTGCGCGCCGTGGATGAAGCCGGCGGTCGGAAAGTCCGGTCCCGGGAGCTTTCGCGCGAGCTGGGCGACCGTCGCGTCCGGATGGCGGATGAGCTCGATCGTGGCGTCCACGACTTCGCCCAGGTTGTGGGGCGGGATGTTGGTCGCCATGCCGACCGCGATGCCCGAGCTGCCGTTGACGAGGAGGTTCGGGAACTTGCAGGGGAGCACCGAGGGTTCCTGCAGCGAGCCGTCGTAGTTGGGCCCCCAGTCGACGGTCTCCTTCTCGATGTCGTCGCCGATCATCTCCTCGGCGAGGCGCGTCAGACGGATCTCCGTGTAGCGCATTGCGGCCGCGTTGTCCCCGTCGACCGAGCCGAAGTTGCCCTGGCCGTCCACCAGCGGATAGCGCATCGAGAAGTCCTGCGCCATGCGCACGATCGTGTCGTAGACCGCGTCCGGGTTGTGCGGGTGGTACTTTCCGAGCACGTCGCCGACGATCCGGGCCGATTTCTTGTACGGCTTGTTGTGGAAGTTGCCCTGCTCCCACATCGCGAAGAGCGAGCGGCGGTGAACGGGCTTCAGACCGTCCCGCACGTCCGGCAGCGCCCGGCCGATGATGACCGACATCGCGTAGTCGAGGTAGGAGCGTCGGACCTCCTCCTCGATCGTGATCGGGATCTTTTCTTCGGGGGTGAGAAGGCTGGTGGTCATGCTCTTCCGCCGGCCGTAGGGGCGGCCCTCGCGGCCGCCCGCGGGCGGGGTCGAGCCCCGCCCCTACGGTATTTTCAGATATCCAGATTCCTCACGTTCAGGGCGTTCTTCTCGATGAAGTCCCGCCGAGGCTCGACGGCGTCCCCCATCAGGATCGAGAAGATCTCGTCGGCCTCGACGGCGTCCTCGACGTTGACGTGCAGGAGACGCCGCTTCTCGGGATTCATCGTGGTCTCCCAGAGCTCTTCGGGGTTCATCTCGCCGAGACCCTTGTAGCGCGAGACGGTCAGGCCCTTCTTGGCGGATTCGTAGATCGCGTCGACGACCGCGCCGAGGGTCGCCAGGGGTTGCTTCTCGCCGTTTCGCGCGACGACGTAGGGACCGTCGAGGAACGCGCCGATCGCCTTGGCCGTCTCGCGGATGCGCTTGAACTCGAAGCTGCCGATGAAATCGGCGTCGATCCGGACCTTGCGCGGCACGCCGTTGACGCGCCGTTCGAGCTCCAGAGCCCACCCGGAGTGCTCCTCGTCCTCGATGACCGCCACCTTCTCCGCATCGAAAGCCCGGGCCGCCTTGGCGAGGTCCTCGAGCTTCTTCTTCTCCGTGAACTCGGCCTTCGCGATCATGCCGCGGTCGAGCAGCGCCCGGAGGAGTCCCTCCGGGACGCCGCGCTGGCCGAGCTTGGCGACGTGGTCGCGGTACTCCTCCATCTTCTCGAGCAGCGCGACGAGCTTTGCTCCGGACACCGAGGCTCCGGACATCTCCGTGGAGAGGGACCGGTCGTCTCCGATGCGCCCGAGAAGGAACTTCGACATCGCCTTCTCGTCCTTCAGGTACGTCTCCTTCTTGCCCTCGGTGACCTTGAAGAGCGGCGGCTGGGCGATGTAGAGGAATCCCTTCTCGATCAGCGCGGCCATGTGCCGGAAGAAGAAGGTCAGAAGAAGCGTGCGGATGTGGGAGCCGTCCACGTCCGCGTCGGTCATGATGACGATCTTGTGGTAGCGGGCCTTCTCGGCGTCGAAGTCCTCTCCGATGCCCGTGCCGAGCGCGGTGATGAGCGCGCGAATCTCGGCGAACCCCAGCATTTTGTCGAGCCGGGCCTTCTCGACGTTCAAGATCTTGCCGCGCAAGGGCAGGATCGCCTGGGAGCGCCGGTCACGGCCCTGCTTGGCCGAGCCGCCGGCCGAATCGCCCTCGACGATGAAGATCTCCGAGAAGGCGGGGTTCTTCTCCTGGCAATCGGCGAGCTTTCCGGGCAGCGATCCCGAGTCGAGGGCCCCCTTGCGCCGCACGAGCTCGCGGGCCTTGCGCGCCGCCTCCCGCGCGCGGGCCGACTCGACGATCTTCTCGACGATCTTGCGGCCGACCCGCGGGTTCTCTTCCAGGTACGACCCGAGCTTCTCGTAGACGACCTGCTGCACCCAGGTCTTGACCTCCGAGGAGACGAGCTTGTCCTTGGTCTGCGAGGAGAACTTCGGGTCGCGCACCTTGACCGAGACGACCGCCGTCAGCCCCTCGCGGCAGTCGTCGCCCGAGAGGCTCGTTTCCTTCAGCGCCTTGGTCAGGGCGTTGGTGTCGGCATACTTCTGGATCGCGCGAGTCAACGCCGTCTTGAAGCCCTCGAGGTGCGTTCCGCCGTCGCGGTTGTTGATCGTGTTGGTGAAGGTGAAGAGCGTCTCGGCGTAACCCTCGTTCCACTGGAGGGCGACCTCCACGCGCTCCTTGTCGGCGTCGCGCTTGGGGTCTCCCGTGCCGTTCTTGACGTCCTGAAAATAAATGACCTTGTCGTGGATCGGCTGCTTGGTCTTGTTCAGGTGCTCGACGAAGGACTTGATTCCGCCCTCGTAGGCGAAGTCGTGCTTCTTCTCGGTGCGCTCGTCGCGAATCGAGATCGCGACGCCGGGGTTCAAGAACGAGAGCTCGCGCAGGCGCTGCGAGAGCGAGTCGAAGTGGAATTCGAGGACGGAGAAGATCTCGGGGTCCGGCCAGAACGTGACCTTCGTGCCGCTCTTCTTCGCGGTGCCGACCGCCTTGATCGCCGCGACCGGGCGGCCCTTCTCGTAGGCCTGCTGCCAGACCTTGCCCTCGCGGCGGACCTCCACCTCGAGGCGCTTCGACAGGGCGTTTACGACGGAGACGCCCACCCCGTGGAGGCCTCCCGAAACCTTGTAGGAGTTGTTGTCGAACTTTCCTCCCGAATGGAGGTCCGTCATGATGATCTCGAGGGTCTCGCGCTTGTGCTCTTTGTGCATCCCGACCGGGATGCCGCGCCCGTTGTCCTCGACGGTCACCGAGTTGTCGGGATGGATCACGACCGAGACGTGGTCGCAGAACCCGACCTGAGCCTCGTCGATCGAGTTGTCGACGAGCTCGAAGACCATGTGATGCAGGCCCGAGATGTCGTCGGTGTCGCCGATGTACATGCCGGGCCGCTTGCGGACGGCCTCGAGCCCCTTCAGGAGCTTGATGGAATCGGTGGTGTAGGCGGTGCTGCTCATCGTCGTCGAGGCCTCGAGCCTCAGACTCCCGCCGCCTGAACCGCCGGCGCCGCCGAGAGGGCGCGCCCCGCGCGGATCCAGATCACCTGCGCCCGCGCCTTGAAGCGCGCGGGATCGGAAGCGGTCGTCAGAATGGTCTGCTCGGCGGGCGGCAGGCTCGCGAGGAATGCGTCGACCGCCGTCCGCGAGAGACCCGCGTCGAAATCGTCGGCGGCGAACAGGGGAGCGACGCCGCGGGCGCGCGCCAGGGCGTGCCACTCGGCGAGCTTCGCGAGCGCCGCGACGCGCAGGATCTCGCCCGTCGAGGCTTCGGACGCGAGCGGCCGTCCGCCGCGCGTGAAGAGCAGATCATCGCGGTGCGGCCCGCAGAGCGAGTGGCCGCGCCGCCGTTCGGCCGGGAGCATCCGCTCGCACTCGGCGCGCAGCGCCTCCGCCGTTTCTCCGCCGGCGGGGTACTCCGCCTGGATGTCCGCGAAGGCCGCGCCCGCGTCGCGGGCGAGCGGCGCGAAGTCGGACTGCCACTCGGCGAGCGCTCCCGCGCGGAGCCGCCGCACGGCCGCTCCCGCCGTCACGAGCTCCTCCGTCCAGGTCTCGAGCTCCCCGTCCTCCGGCCCGCGCCCGTGCGCGTGCGACAGGAGGGCGTTTCGCTCCGCGAGCGCCCGCTCGTACCGCGACAGGTCGTCTCCCGCCGCGGGGCGCCAGCCGATCACGAGGCGGTCGAGGAAGCGCCGGCGCGCTTCGGGCGATCCCGTCACGAGCTCCCGGTGCTCCGGGGCGAGGAAGACCGCGGGCGCGCGCTCCGAGACTTCGCGGAACGTGGCGCTCTTCCCGCCGCGGAGGTAGCGGCGCCCCTGCGCGCGCGACCACTCGACGCGGACGCGCTCGGTCAGGCCGTCGCGCTGCAGTTCAGCCGAGACGCCGAACGACTCGCCGTCCGGCGCGCACGCCGAGGGCCGCGCGCGGCGAAACGAGCGCTGGCCGCAGGCGAGGGCCGCCGCCTCGAGGAGGTTCGACTTGCCCTGTCCGTTCTCCCCCGCGAACACGTGGAGCCCGGGCCCGAGGAAGACGGGATCCGAGGAGAGATTGCGGAAGCTGTGGGGCGTGATCTCGGAAAAGCGCAAGGCGTCCTTAGGCTTAAGGTCAGAGCCGCATGGGCATGACGACGTAGACATAGCGCGAAGCGGATTCGATGCCCCCTTCCGGCTTGCAGATGCACTGGGTGTTCTCGTCCTTGAGCTCCAGTCGCACGTTCTCCGTCTCCGCTTCCTCGAGAAAATCGAGGAGGTACTGCGCGTTCAGTCCGATCGAGAGCGGCTCGCCCTTGAACTCGACGTCGAGCGTCTCGGTGCCTTCGCCGAGCTCCTGGCTCGCCGACGCGACCGTGAGCAGGTTCTTCTGGAACGTCAGCTTCACGCCGCGCGAGCGCTCGGAGGAGAAGAGGGCGACGCGGCGAATCGCGCCCTGGAGCGTCGCGCGCGAGGCGGTCGCGACCTGGTCGTTGTCCTTGGCGAGGATCTTCTCGTAGTCGGGGAAGTTCACGTCGAGCAGGCGCGCGATCAATTGCCGGTTGCCGACCGAGAAGAGCAGATGGTTCTCCGAGTGGCGGATCTCGAGCGAGGAGTCCTCGCCGCCGTCCATCTTGAGGATCTCGGCGAGCGCCTTCTTCGGGACGAGCACGTTCGGCAGGCTTCCCTTGGCGTCGCCCCGAGGGAAATCGATGAGCGCCAGGCGATGTCCGTCCGTCGCGACGAGCTCGAACTCCTTGCCTTTCTCCTTGAGGAGAGCTCCCATGAGCTGGAAACGAGTCTCCTCGGCTGAAACGGCGTACAAGACCTTACGGGTCAGTCGCTTCCAGAGATCGAGCGGGAAGCTGATGTGCCCCTTCCCTTCGACCCGCGGGACCGTCGGAAAGTCCTCTGCCGGCTGGGCGACGAGGCGAAAGCTCGACCGCTCGCAGGTGACCCCCAGATAGTGGTTCTCGTGGAGCTTCAGCGCGACTTCAGCCTCCGGAAGGTTCCGGATCAGGTCGAAGAGCTTCCGCGCCGGAACCGTGACGCTGCCCGGCTGCGAGACCGAGGCCTTGGCCCGGGAGAGGAGCGTCAGGTCGAGGTCCGTCGACGTGAAATCCAGGTGGCCGTCGGTGGCCTTGAGCAGGATGTTCGAGAGGATCGGGATCGTGTTTTTTCTCTCGACGACCCCCTGCATGAGCGTGAGCTCATTCAAGAAGTCCCCCCTGCGCAACGTCAATTCCATGGGATCAAACCACCTCCGGAAAGAGAAAAAAGTCTATCACACGGTAGTACTTTCAGTAGGGTTGCGGACGCGCTTCGCGACATGCAGAAAACCCTGATAAAACGGGCTCGAAATGCATGTCGGCCTCTGTCGAAGACGCGCCTCGCGATCCACAGAAGTCTGATTGTCGCGAACGCCGCTGGAGCCTCCGGAAAACTCGTCGGCGGAAAAGCGCGAAGCCGCGCCGAAGGCTCAACGGTAGGGCTGCAGAAACCCCTGGATGACCTTGCGGAAATTCGGGTCGTCGTCGACGAGGCGCTCGATCTTCTCGACCGAGTGCATCACTGTCGAATGGTGCTTGTCGTTGAAGAGCCGGCCGATCTCGGGGTACGAGAGGCCCGTCAGCTTGCGGCAGAGATACATGGCCACCTGGCGCGGGAAGGCGATCGGCTTGGCGTTCGACCGGGCCTTCAAATCCGAGACCCGCAGCCCATAGTGGGCCGCCACCGACTTGATGATCTCGGCCGGAACGGCCCGCGTCTCCTCGGTGCCGACGATGTCCTTGAGGGTCTCGCGGGCGAGATCGACGGAGAGGCGCTTGCCGGTGAGCGACGCGAACGCCAGGACGCGGTTCAGGCGCCCCTCGAGCTCCCGAATGTTCGACTTCACGGTGCCCGCGATGAAGAGGGCCACGTCGTTGGGTACCTCGACCTTCTCGGCCGCGGCCTTCTTGCGCAGGATGGCGACCTTCATCTCCAGATCCGGCGACTGGATGTCCGCGATCAGGCCCCACTCGAACCGCGAGCGCAGGCGTTCCTCGAGCGTCGGGATCTCCTTCGGCAGCGCGTCGGACGTCACGACGATCTGCTTCTGCGCCTCGTGGAGCGCGTTGAAGGTGTGGAAGAACTCTTCCTGGGTCGAGTCCTTGCCGGCAATGAACTGGATGTCGTCCATGAGGAGGACGTCGAGCTCGCGGTACCGGCGCTTGAACTCGTGCATCTTCTCGAATCGGAGCGCGTTGATGAGCTCGTTCAGGAAGCGCTCGGCCGACAGATACGCCACGAGGGCCCCGGGGGAGCGACGCAGGATCTCGTGCGCGATCGCGTGCATGAGATGCGTCTTGCCGAGCCCGACGCCCCCGTACAGGAAGAGCGGGTTGTAGGAGCGGGATGGCGATTCGGCGACCGCGCGGGCGGCGGCGTGCGCGAACTGATTCGAGGAGCCGACGACGAAGGTGTCGAAGGTGAAGCGCGGGTTCAGGACCAGGGGTCGGGGCGCGGGGACGGGGAGGGCGGGCTCGGGCACCAGGGGGCCCGCCAGCGATGCGGGCTCGAAACGGAAGGCGAGCCCCGGCAGGCCGGCCGCCGCGGCCTCCCGGGAGAGCAGGTCCCCGTGCCGCGATTCGATCCATTCGGCGAAGACGCGGTTGGGGACGGCCACGGTCAGACAGGGCGACCCGGGGCCGGCGTCGAAGGCGACCTGCCGGGTCGGGGCGAACCAGGTCTTCAGCTCCTTGGGGTCGAGCTTTTCCTCCAGGCCCTTGAGGATCGACGTCCAGATCTCCGTCATTGGCTCGCCCTCGGTTATCCGCAAGCTTTTCCACAGCTGTGGAAAGCTCCCGCCGCGCAGGGGCGCGGAGTATATAGCGGCTTCGAGACCCTTCAGCCAGCTTCTTCCTTGACTTCACCCCGCCCCGCCCCTAGGATTCCGCCTCCCCATGAAGCGCACGTATCAACCCAACAACCGCCGCCGCAAGCGCACCCACGGATTTCTCGTGCGCATGCGGACGCGCTCGGGGCGAGCGGTGCTCTCGGCGCGCCGCCGCAAGGGACGCAAAAGACTCTCGGTGTGAACTCGGGCCCGGCCGCCCGGGAGACCTTCTCCCGAGACGACCGCCTTCGAAAACGAAGGGAATTCGAAGAGTGCTACGCCTCGGGCGTCCGGATTTCCGGGCGCTTTCTTCAGGTCTTCTTGCGCGCGCGCTCGGGCCGGCCGCGACTCGGGATCTCGGTGCCGAAACGGACGGGCAACGCCGCCGTACGCAACCGGCTTCGCCGCCGCGTCCGCGAGCTCTTCCGCCGGCAGCGCGAGATCTTCGGCACGGCCGGCCTGGATCTGGTCGTCAACGTGCGTCCGGGAGCCTCGCAGGCGTCGTTCGCGGAGCTCTCCGACGAGTACCGGCAGAGCGTCCGGCGCGGCCTCGAGCGGCTGAAGTGACCGAAGCCGAGCCCGCGGCCCCGGCGCGCGGTTTCGCGGCGCGGTCGGCGGCGGCGGCGCTGCGTTTCTACAAGGCCGCCGTCTCGCCCTGGCTGCCGCGCGCGTGCCGCTACGAGCCGACGTGCTCGGTCTACGCGCGTGAAGCGATCGAGCGCTACGGCCTCGGCAGAGGCGCCTGGCTGGCGCTGAAGCGGCTCGCGCGCTGCCACCCGTTCCGCCACGGCGGCTTCGACCCGGTGCCATAAGCCCCGACCCATCGTGGAAAAGCGCCTCCTCCTCGCCGCCGGTCTCTCGCTCGCCGTCCTGATTCTCGGCGAGATGTTGATGCCCAAGCCGCCGAAGCCAGTTCCCGCACGGCCCGGCACCACCTCGGCGGTTCCGACGGCGGCTCAGACGGCGTCCTCGGGCGCGACCTCGCCGGGGGCGGGCGCGGCGCCCGCCGAAACGACCGCCTCCGCGGCGGACGCGGCCGCGATCGCCCCCGTCTCCGCGGCGGAGGAGACGGCGACGTCGCTCGAGAACGGCGTGCTCAAGCTCACGATCACCAACCGCGGCGCGGTGGTCTCTTCGGCGGTGCTTCCGAAGTACCTCGACGAACAGAATCGTCCACTCGAGCTCGTGCGCCAGCTTCCGGCCCCGGCTCCGCGGCCCCTCGCGCTCGATTTTCCGGGGCGCAAGGACGCGACCGCGGAGATCGCCGGCGCGCTCTTCTCCGTCGAGAAGATCTCCGACCGCGCCGCGCGCTTCACGTTCTCGGACGGGAAGCTCGAGGTGCGCAAGGAGGTCCGGCTCGGCACGGGCTATCTCTTCGACGTCTCGGTCTCCGTCGTCGGGCCGGCGTACCTGCTCTCGGTCGGCTCGGGACTACGCAACCCGACGGAGAAGGAGCTCGTGAATCGCTACGTGATGCCGGCGACCGCCGTCGCCGCGACGGCCGGCGGCGGCATCGACAAGGTGCGCGCAGAAAAGCTCGACAAGGACAAGCGCGAGCTCACGTGGGCGCTTTCCCCGAAGGGTTTCGCCGGCATCGAGGACAACTACTTCCTCGCCGTTCTCCTGCCAGGCCGCGCGTCGCAGGTCCGCGTCGCGCCGGTCGCGACCGATCCGGCGGGGAAGTCGCCGGCGACGCTCTCGGCCGCGGTCGAGGGAAGCGGCGAGCTCGCGGCGCGCGCGTACTTCGGGCCGAAGGACGTGGAGATCCTCGAGAGCCTGCACCTCGGGCTCGAGCGCACCGTGGATTTCGGCTGGTACGGCGTCCTCGCGCGGCCGCTCCTGTGGCTGCTGAAGCGCACCTACGGCTGGATCGGAAATTGGGGCTTCGCGATCCTGCTCGTCACGCTCGCGATCCGCGTCCTGCTCTTCCCGCTCATGCACAAGAGCTACGCGTCGATGAAGAAGATGCAGAAGCTCGCGCCGAAGATGAACGCGATCAAGGACAAGTACAAGAAGGCGAAGACCGACACCGCGCAACGCAACAAGATGAACCAGGAGCTCATGGCGCTGTATCAGGCGGAGGGCTACAACCCGATGAGCGGCTGCCTGCCGATCGTTCTGCAGCTGCCGATCCTCGTCGCGTTCTACAACGTGCTGTCGCGCTCGATCGAGCTGCGGCACGCGCCGTTCGCGCTGTGGATCAAGGACCTGTCGGCCGTCGACCACACCTACGTCCTGCTCATCCTGATGATCGTCTCGATGTACGTGCAGCAGGCGATGACGCCCTCGACCGCCGACCCCGCGCAGAAGCGCATCTTCATGGCGATGCCGCTGCTCTGGGGATTCTTCCTGAAGGACATGCCCTCGGGACTCGTGCTCTACTGGCTCTTTTCGAACGTGCTGACGATCCTGCAGCAGATGCTGATCAACAAGATCGTGAAGGACGACGAGCCGCCCGTCGCCGCGCGGGCGTCCTCGCGCAAACCGCGGCTGCCGCAGGCCAAGGGCGCTGCGCGATAGCGAGGTCGGATCGATGAGATACGAAGGCAAGAGCGAGACCGAAGCGGCCGCCAACGCCGCGCGCGAGCTGGGGCTCGATCCCGAGCGGCTGCGCTACAAGGTCGTGCGCGACGAGAAGTCGTTCTGGGGCGGGCGCCTCGTGGAGATCGAGATCGAGATCGAGGCGGAGACGGCGGGCGCCGCGCCTCCGGCCGCAGCCGCCGCACCCGCGGTTGTTGCCGCCGCGCCCGCGCGCGCGGAGAAGCCCGCCGAATCCGCCGATTCCGGCGAGCCGGCGGAGCGTGGCGCCGACGAGCCCGTCACCGAGGAGGATTGGGCGGCCGTGGACGCGTCACTGACGGAGCTCCTCTCGGCGGCGGGGTTCCTCGTCGAGATCCGGCGCCGTCCGTCGCCCGACGAGATGGTCTTCGAGCTCATCGGCGACGACGTCGAGGGCCTGCTCGCCAATCGCGGCGAGGGCCTGAATGGTCTGGAAGTCCTGGCCAGCCGCATTGCGAGCCGCCGCGTCGGGCGCCCGGTGCACCCGCGCCTCGACGCCGAGGGATTCCGCAGGCATCAGAAGGAGACGCTCGAGGACCTCGCGCGCCGCTCGGCGGACGAGGCCAAGCGGACGCGCCGGCCGCAGCTTCTCCCCCCGCTGCCTCCCGCCGAACGGCGGCTCGTCCACCTGGCCCTCGCCGAGGATCCCGAGGTCGAGACCGAGAGCGAGGGCAGCGGCTTTCTGAAGCGGGTCGCCGTCCGGCTGAAATCGAGCTAGAGGCCGGGCTCTTCGGCGATCGGCGGTCGCAGCCGGCGGCGAGGAGCCGGCGAAGACCGATCCGATGCGCACCGCGGCGGAATCTCTCCTCGACACGGTCGTGGCGCCGGCAACGCCGCCGGGCCGCTCCGCGCTCGCCGTGGTGCGGCTCTCGGGTTCCCGTGCGCGCGACGTGCTCCGCATGCTCGCGCCGGGACTTCCGGAAATGCTTCCACCGCGCCGCGCGACGCTCGCGGCCGTCCGGGATGCGGAAGGCGCCGCCATCGATCGCGCGCTCGTGACGTTCTTCCCGGGCCCCGCGTCGTTCACCGGAGAGGACGCCGCCGAGATTTCCGTTCACGGCGGACCGGTCGTGATCGAGCGTGTGCTCGAGGCGGCGCTCCGTGCCGGCGCGCGGCTCGCGCGGCCCGGCGAGTTCACCGAGCGGGCGTTCTTCCACGGCAAGCTCGATCTCGTGCGCGCGGAGGCCGTCGGCGAGCTCATCTCCGCGCGTACGCCGGCGGCGGCGCGGGCGAGCCTGAGCCGCCTCGAGGGCGGCCTCTCGAATCGCTTCGCGGCCGCGCGCGAGAATCTCCTGGCCGCGGCCGCCGGTCTCGCCGCGACGATCGACTTCGCCGAGGACGTCGGAGACTCCGTGCCCGACGCCGTGCGCGCGGGGCTTGCGGCGGCGGAGGAAGAGCTCGCGAGGCTGCTCGAGACGTACCGGACCGGGCGCCTGCTCGCGGCCGGCTGCCGGGTCGTTTTCGCGGGGCCGCCGAATGCCGGGAAGTCCACTCTGTTCAATGCTTTGGCCGGCAGCGACCGCGCCATCGTGACGGACGTTCCCGGCACGACACGCGACGCGCTCGAGGCGACGGTGGACATCGACGGAGTTCCCGTCACCGTCGTCGACACGGCGGGTCTGCGCGAGACCGAGGATGCCGTCGAGCGGATCGGCGTCGCGCGGGCCCGCGAGGAGGCGTCGCGCGCCGATCTCGTCCTCTACGTCTACGAGGCGTCGTCCGGGCTCGGTGACGAGGATCTTCGAGCGCTCGCGCGCCTCGACGGCCGGCCCGCGAGGCGCATCGCCAACAAGCTCGACCGCGCGTCCTCCGAGGAGGCCGTTGCGTCGCGCGCGTCGTCCGATCTTGCGCTCTGCGGCCTCGAGCCCGGCGCGGGCGAAAGGCTGCGCTCCTTCCTCGCGCACGAGATCTCGGCACGCATCGAACCGGAAGCCGGCGGCGAGGTGCTCTCCTCGGTCCGCCAGCGCGATCTCGCCGAGCGCGCGCGCACCGCGACCTCCGAGGCGCGCGCGTCACTCGCGCGCGGCGAGTCGCCAGAGTACGCGGCGTCGCACGTCACGACGGCGCTCGAGGCGCTCGCCGATCTTTTCGGTGAGACGACGGCCGAGGACGTTCTCGGCCGCATCTTCGCGACGTTCTGTATCGGAAAATGAGCGGCGTGAATTCCTTCGACGTCCTCGTCATCGGCGGCGGCCACGCCGGAATCGAGGCCGCGCACGCCGCGGCGCGAATGGGCCGGAAGACCGCGCTGCTCACAGGCGAGCTCGGCGCGATCGGACGCATGTCGTGCAACCCCGCGATCGGCGGCCTCGCGAAGGGCCAGCTGGTTCGTGAGATCGATGCGCTCGGGGGCCTCATGGGAAGCCTCGCCGACCGCGCAGGCATCCAGTTCAAGATGCTCAACCGCTCGCGCGGTCCGGCCGTCTGGGGACCGCGCGCCCAGTGCGACCGGGCGCTCTATTCGAAGCTCGCGCGCGAAACGCTCGAAGCCGTGCCGAATCTCACGCTCCTCGAAGGCATGGGCGAGGGCCTGCTCGCGCGCGGCGGAGCGGTCGCGGGCGCGACCACGGCGGACGGCCGCCGCCTCGAGGCACGCGCCGTCGTCGTCACGACGGGAACGTTCCTGCGCGGCCTCATGCACACGGGCGAGCGAAAGACCGAGGGCGGCCGCGTCGGCGAGGCGTCGGCGAAGGGACTGTCGGCGGCGCTCGAGCGCGCCGGACTGCGGCTCGGCCGCTTCAAGACCGGAACGCCGCCGCGGGTGCATCGCGACACGGTCGATTACGGCCGCTGCGCCCCGCAGCGGGGCGACGAACCGCCGGTTCCGTTTTCGTTCCGCACGGAGCGCCTCGCGCTCGACCAGGTCCTCTGCTGGCTCACCGCGACGAACGCGCGCGTGCACGATCTCATCCGCGAGAACCTCCACCGCAGCCCGATGTACTCGGGCCGCATCCAGGGCCTCGGGCCGCGCTACTGCCCGTCGGTCGAGGACAAGGTCGTCAAGTTCGCCGACAAGGCGAGCCACACGCTCTTTCTCGAGCCCGAGGGCCGCGACGCCATCGAGATCTACATCAACGGGCTCTCGACGTCGCTGCCCGAGGAGATCCAGCGGACGATCCTGCGCGAGATCCCGGGGCTCGAGAACGCGGCGATGCTGCGGCCGGGCTACGCGGTCGAGTACGACTACAGCCCTCCGGATCAGCTGCGCCCGACGCTCGAGGCGGAGCGCGCGCCCGGCCTCTATCTCGCGGGGCAGATCAACGGCACCTCGGGCTACGAGGAGGCGGCGGCGCAGGGGCTCTGGGCGGGAGTCAACGCGGCGCTCGCGGCGCGCGGCGAGGCGCCGTTTCTCCTCGACCGCTCCGAGGCGTACGCGGCGGTCATGGTGGACGACCTCATCGGCAGGGAGCTCGAGGAGCCGTACCGGCTCTTCACCTCGCGCGCCGAGTACCGGCTGCTGCTCGGCGTGGACTCGGTCCTGCCGCGGCTTCTCCCGCACGGGCGGCGCCTCGGCCTGGTGAGCGGCGAGGACTACGAGCGCGGCATGCGGAGCGAAGCCCGGCTCGCGCTCGCGCGCCAGCGGCTCGAGGAGCAGGAGATCCATCCGACGACCGAGGTTCGTCGGCGGCTCTTCGAGGTCCTCGGCGTGGGCGTCGACGCGCCGACGACACTGTTCAATCTATTGAAAAGAAATGACTTAACAGTAGAATCGCTGTCTTCCTACGCCCCGGAGGCTTTCGCCGAGCTGACGCCCGAGGAGAAGAGCGTCCTCGAGAGCCGCGTGCGCTACGAGGGATACATCCGCCGCGAGAGGGACCGCGTCGAGCGGCTGAAACCCCTCGAAGGTCTCGCAATCCCGGATGGCTTCGAATACCGCGAGATCCCGGGCCTCTCGCGCGAGGTCGTCGAGAAGTGCGGCCGCCGCCGACCGCGCACTCTCGGCGAGGCCGCCCGCGTTCCCGGAATGACGCCGGCGGCGCTGGCGATAATCTCGTCCCATGCGCGCCGCCGCGGGGCCAGTCCCGCCGCTTCCGGCTGACGAGTTCGCGCGGCTCCTCCAGGTTGCCGCCGAGGCCTCCTCGATCCCGCTCTCCCCCGTCACGCTGGCGGCGCTGCCGGGCTATCTCGCCGAGCTCGACCGCTGGCGCGGGAAGGTGAACCTGACCGGCCGGCTCTCCGCCGAAGAGCTCGTCGTCCACGCGCTCGAGTCGATCGCCCCGGCTTCCCTAATTCCTCAGGGCGCGAGGGTTGTGGACATCGGATCGGGCGGAGGCTTCCCCGCGATCCCGATCGCCGCGGCGCGGCCGGACGTCTCGATGACGATGGTCGAGCCGCGCGGCAAGAAGGCCGCCTTCCTCCGGCACGTCTCCAGAACGCTCGGCCTCGGGAAAGCGCGGGTCCTCGAAATCGGGATCGAGAATCTCTCGGAAGGCCCGTTCTCCGTCGCGACGACCCGGGCTCTCGGAGAGCTCGCCGGTCGCCTCGGCCAGGCGCCGTTTCTCGAGCCGGGCGGGCTCCTGCTCGCCTGGACCACGGACCCGGAGCGGCTCGGGACGTCCCTGTCCGGCAGTTTCCGTCTCGAGCAGGTTCTGCGGCTTCCGGGCGCCGAACGGCGCGCCGTGGCGGCTTTTCGCAGGGTTTGAGCCCGATGTTCCACGTGGAACATCGGGTGTAGGCCCGCCGACCTGGGCTTGGGCCGCAGGCGTTCGCTGCGCGAACGGCGGCCGAGAGTTTCGGCCCGGACCGCTCGAGCACGAATCGCGCATTGGAGACCTGCCAATTCTCTTCCACCGGCGTAGCAAAGTCGCGTTGACCCCTCGGGTATGCCGACGCTCGCGACAGGATCCCGCATCTTTCCAGCAACCTGCTACTCTCCGCGCCCGTGGGCGACATCATCGCGATCGCGAACCAGAAGGGCGGCGTCGGCAAGACGACCACCGCCATCAACCTCGCGGCCGCGCTCGCGGCCCTGGACCGGAAGGTCCTCCTCGTCGACCTCGATCCTCAGGCCAACGCCACCTCGGGCCTCGGCTTCCCGCGCGCCGAGGGCGCCTCCGGCTCCTACGAGGCGCTCCTGTCGGGACAGGCGGCCACCGCCCTGCGCCCGACGCAGTTTCCGAACCTCTCGATAATGCCCTCCGGACGGGACCTCGTGGGCGCCGAGATCGAGCTCGTCGAGCGGGAGGACCGGGAGCACCGGCTCCGGGACGCCCTGGCCTCGGTCGCCCCCGAGTTCGACTTCGTGCTCGTCGACTGTCCGCCCTCGCTCTCGCTTCTGACGGTCAACGCCCTCTCGGCGGCCGGGTCCGTGCTCGTGCCGATGCAGACCGAATACTTCGCCCTCGAGGGGGTGAGCGAGCTGCTCAATACCGTCGAGCGGGTGCGCAACGCCTTCAACCCGCGGGTGCGTCTGGAGGGCGTCGTCTTGACGATGTTCGACGAGCGGACTAACCTCGGAAGGCAGGTCATCGAAGACATCCGCAAACACCTCGGAGACCGAGTGTTCGAAACCGTGATACCGCGCAACGTCCGGCTGGCCGAGGCCCCGTCGTTCGGCAAGCCCGTGCTCGCCTACGACGTCAAGTCGAAGGGCGCCGAGGCGTACCTGGCGCTCGCGCGGGAGCTGCTCCGCCGGCGGGGCAGCCGCTGAGAGAATGAGTCGCAAGCAGGCTCTCGGCCGCGGGCTCTCGGCCCTGATACCGGGTGGGCAGGATGTTCCACGTGGAACACTGCTCCACGAGGTCGAGCTGGCACGGCTTTCGACCGGCCGCTTCCAGCCGAGGCGCGGCTTCGCCGAGGAAGGGCTCCTGGAGCTCGCGGCCTCGATTCGCGAGCACGGCGTCGTCCAGCCCCTCGTCGTCGTGCCGCGGGCCGATGGCTTCGAGATCGTTGCGGGGGAGCGGCGCTTCCGGGCGGCCCAGCTCGCCGGGCTCGAGAGAGTTCCCGTCGTCGTGCGGGAAAAGCCCTCGGACCGGGAGCTCCTCGAGCTCGCTCTCGTCGAGAACCTCCAGCGCGAGGACCTGAACGCCATCGAGGAGTCCGAAGCCTTCGGCCGCCTGCGCGAGGAGTTCGCGCTGACGCAGGAGCAGATCGCGACACGCGTCGGCAAAGACCGCGCGACCGTCGCCAACTCATTGAGATTATTGCGCTTACCGTCGTCGGTCAAGGACCTCGTGCGCGATGGCTCGCTCTCGGGCGGCCACGCCCGCGCCATCTCGTCGCTCGCGACCCCCGACGAGCAGCAGGGGCTCGCGGAGCTGGTGCTGAAGAAGAACCTCTCCGTGCGTCAGACCGAGGCGTTCGTCGCGCGGCTCGCGGCGCCGGCGAAGGTCAAGCGCGACAAGCGGCGCGACCCGTTCACCCGCGACGCCGAGGAGAAGCTCTCGCGGCGCCTGCGCGCTCGGGTGCGGATCGCGAGGCGGCGGCGGGGCGGCCGGATCGAAATCTCGTTTTCCTCCGAAGAGGAGCTGATCGGCCTCTACGAACGGCTCATCGGAAAGGCTTGAGGAGATCGCCATGAAGGGCAAACCCGAAGGCTCGACGCTGAACGGCTTTCTCGACAAGGGCAGCCACCTGCAGGGAGAGCTCCTCTTCGAGGAGACCTTCCGGATCGACGGCCGGTTCCAGGGCAAGATCCGTTCCGGCAGCGAGCTCATCCTGGGCGACACGGCGGACGTCACGGGCGAGATCGAGGTGGGCCGCCTCTCCGTCAACGGCTCGCTCAAGGGGACGGTCCGCGCGACCGAGCGCGTCGAGCTCCACTCGCGGGCGCGGGTCGAGGCGGACGTGACGACGCCGGTCCTGAAGATCGAGGAGGGCGCGCGCTTCGACGGCTCCTGCCGGATGGCGGAAGGCTCCGGATCGAACGTCGTGGATCTCGCATCGACGCCGCGTAAGCCGTAACTACTTGAAACTAAACTAGTTATACAGATATTCGCGGCGCTCGCCGCGCGCAATCCGCTCCGCGCTCGACTCTGCCTCCGGCCTGTGTTATCTCTCCGCGCTCCAGGCTCTTGCGGTTCAATCGCAGCGACGATTCGCGGCCGTCTCTCCGCCGCCGAAAAGGTTCGAAAACCCGATGATCAGGCTCCCGGACGTCACCCTCATCTATGTCGTCATCAGCTTCCTGATCGCCTACGCGATCCTGAAGCGCTACCTCTTCGTCCCTCTCGGGGCGATCCTCGACGAGCGCGAGCGTGAGTCGCGCGAGGCCGCGGCAATCCATGAGGAGACCCGCGCGCGCCTGGAAAAGGCCCTGGCGGAGGCCGAGGAGAGTCTCTCGGCCGCGCGGCGCGAGGCCTTGAAGACGCGCGAGCAGTTGCGCGCCGAAGGGAATTCGCGCCTCGAAAAGCGCCTGGCCGATGCGTCCGCTGCGGCGTCGTCCGCCGTCGAGAGCGCCAGCCGGGAGATCGAGAAGCGCTCGCGCGAGCTCTCGGCGCAGCTCGGCGAGGGATCGAAGAGCCTCGCCCGCACGTTCGCGGAAAAGATTCTCGGACGGGCGCTCGCGGCGTGAGGGCGCTCCTTTTTTACTCGGCGCCGCTTTCTCTCCCGTTCGAGGAAGCCGCGGGGCACGCGGAGAAGATCCTCGGCCTGCCGGCCTGGATCTGGCAGCTCGCGAATCTCGCGCTCTTTCTCGCGGTCCTCGTCTATTTCGTCGCGCGTCCCCTGACGAACGCGTTCCGCGCCCGGCAGGAGGCGGTGGAAAAGGCGCTCGCGGAGGCGCGCGAGAAACGAGCCGAGGCGGCGCGATTCGAATCGCAGATCCACGAGCGCATGTCGCGGCTCGAGCGCGAGGTCGTCGAGATCCGGCGCCAGGGCGCGGCCGACGGCGAGACCGCGCGGGCGGCGCTCGACGAGCGCGCGCGCGAAGAAGCCGACCGCATCCGCAAGGACTCCGAGGAGGAGATCGCCCGGCGCGTCGTGGCGGCCAAGGCGGAGCTGCAGCAGGTGGCGGCGGGGCTCATGGCCACGACCGCGCGCGAGATCGTGGCCCGCGAGATCAACGATGAAGACCGCAAGCGTCTTCTGGCGGACAGTGTCGAGCGGTTGAAGGAGGCGCGGTGAGCGATTTCGCGCATCCCTACGCGCGCGCCTTCGTCGAATGCGCGCCGGCCAACTACGACTTCGGCGCGTTTCTGGCGGCGGGGGACACGCTCTCGGCGGCGATGCACGCCAACCCGCAGCTCCACGCGTTCCTGCAAAGCCCCGCGGTGCCGAAGGAGGCCAAGAGCAAGGCCGTGGCGCAGCTCGCCGCGAAGGCCGGGCTCGACGCCTTCGCGGCGCGCTTCCTGCAGGTCCTGCTGAAGAATCACCGGCTGCTCGAGGCCGGTCACGTCTTCCGCGCGATCCGCGACGCGCACGACGCGGCGGAGGGCATCGTGCGCGCGCAGATCACGGTCGCCAAGCCGATCGGGGAGCCCGAGCGGAAGATGATCGAGGACGCCCTCGCCGCCCGCACCGGAAAGCGCGTCCGGCTGCAGGTCGATCAGAACGCGGCCATCCTGGCCGGCTTCGTCGCGCGCATCGGATCCAACGTGTTCGACGGCTCGGCCGACGCCGCGATCCGCAAATTCGAGACGGACATCCGACAGAGAACGGGAGCCTGAAATGGAAATCAAGGCGGACGAGATCACGGCGATCCTGAAGCAGCAGCTGAACGACTACGAGAAGGCGATCGACGTCGCCGAGGTCGGGACGGTCCTCTCCGTGGGAGACGGGATCGCGCGCATCTACGGCCTCGACAAGGTCATGGCCGGCGAGCTCGTGGACTTCGGGCACGACATCTACGGCCTGACGCTCAACCTCGAGCAGGATCAGGTCGGTGTCGTGCTCCTCGGCGAGGCGTCGCAGATCAAGGAAGGCCAGGAAGTGCGGCGAACGCGCCGCATCATCCAGGTTCCCGTCGGGCCCGCTCTCGTCGGCCGCGTGGTGGACGCGCTCGGCCGGCCGCTCGACGACAAGGGCCCCATCGCGACGACCGAGTCGTACCCGACCGAGCGCATTGCGCCGGGCGTCATCGACCGCCAGCCCGTCAAGGAGCCCGTGCAGACGGGCATCAAAGCGATCGACGCGATGATCCCGATCGGCCGCGGGCAGCGGGAGCTCATCATCGGCGATCGCCAGACCGGAAAGACGGCGATCGTGCTCGACACGATCATCAACCAGAAGGGCAAGGGCGTCGTCTGCATCTACGTCGCGATCGGCCAGAAGAAATCGACGGTTGCCCAGGTCGCCAAGACGCTCGCCGAGCACGGTGCGATGGAGCACACGATCATCGTGTCGGCCACCGCGTCGGATCCGGCCCCGATGCTGTATCTCGCCCCGTACGCGGGCTGCGCGATGGGCGAGTGGTTTCTCTACAACAAGAAGCACGCGCTGACCATCTACGACGACCTCTCCAAGCACGCGGCGGCGTACCGCGAGATCTCGCTCCTGCTGCGGCGGCCGCCGGGCCGGGAGGCGTACCCCGGCGACGTCTTCTACCTGCACTCGCGGCTGCTCGAGCGCGCCGCGAAGCTCTCGAACGAGAAGGGCGGCGGCTCGCTGACGTCGCTGCCGATCATCGAGACGCAGGCCGGCGACGTGTCGGCGTACATCCCGACCAACGTCATCTCGATCACCGACGGGCAGATCTACCTCGAGAACGACCTCTTCTATTCCGGCGTTCGGCCGGCCGTCAACGTCGGCATCTCGGTCTCCCGCGTCGGCGGCAACGCGCAGATCAAGGCGATGAAGCAGGTCGCGGGCACGCTGCGCCTCGATCTCGCGCAGTACCGCAACCTCGCCGCATTCGCGCAGTTCGGCTCCGACCTCGACAAGTCCTCGCAGGCGCAGCTCTCCCGCGGCCAGCGCATGGTCGAGCTCCTCAAGCAGCCGCAGTTCGAGCCGATGGACGTGGCGCTGCAGGTGGCCTCGATCTACGCGGGCACCAAGGGCTATATGGATTCGCTGCCCGTCGAATCGGTGCGCGAGTTCGAGGCGGCCCTGGTCGAGCACCTGAAGAACCGCAACGGAGAAATCCTCTCGGCGATCGTCTCGACTGGCAAGCTCGAGAAGGCGACGGAGGAGGCCCTCGGAAAGGCGATCGAGGAGGCCAAGGCCGCCTTCTTGAAAGACAAGGCGCCGGCGGCCGCGGCCGCGAAGAAGGCGGAGGCGGAGCCGAAGGCGAACGTCGCCGCGCCGAAAGCGCCGGCCGGCGGAGCGGCCGCACACGCCTAGACGCCGAGAGACATGGCTTCGCTCATCGACATCCGCCGCCGGCTGCGCTCGGTCAAGAGCACGCAGCAGATCACCAAGGCCATGAAAATGGTCGCGGCGGCGAAGCTCCGCCGCGCCCAGGAGCGGGTGATCGGCGCACGGCCCTACGCGAAATCAATCGCCGACCTGCTCGCCTCCGTGCGGAAGCGGCTCGGCCCCGCTGCCGTGCATCCGCTGCTCGCCTCGCGCGAGGAGCGCCGCGTGATCGTCGTCGTCGTGGCCGGCGACCGCGGGCTCTGCGGCGCCTTCAACACCAACGTCCACCGCGCGACGGCGAACCTCATCGCGGCGCACCCCGAGTGGCAGGAGATCCGGATCCTTCCGATCGGGAAGAAGGCGGTCGACTTCTGGCGTCGCCGGAAATACCCATTGACCGAACAGACGTATCCGGGCCTCTTCAACGACCTGCGCTACGACCACGCGCGGGAGATCGCGGGCTTTCTGTCGGCGGAGTTTCTCGCCGAGAAGATCGACGCGGCCTACGTCGTCGTCAACGAGTTCCGCTCGATTCTCTCGCAGGTCGTGCGCGCGGGACGGATCCTGCCGCTCGCGCCACCGGCTGAAACGGAGCCGGTTGCGAAGGACGCGGAGAAAGCGGCGCCTGCCGGTGTCGAGCCCCTCTTCGAGCCGAGCCTCGCGGCGATTCTCGCGTGGCTCGTGCCGCGCTTCCTCGAGTTCACCGTCTACCGGGCGCTCGCCGAGTCGGCGGCGGCCGAGATGGGCGCGCGCATGACGGCGATGGATTCGGCGTCGAAGAACGCCGGAGAGCTCATCGACTCGCTGACGCTGACCTACAACCGCGCCCGCCAGGCGCGCATCACCAAGGAACTGATCGAGATCGTTTCGGGCGCCGCGGCATTGGGGTGATAGGAGATCAGTCCCTGGTCCGTAGTCCGTAGTCCTTTGTCAGGGGGCCCCGACGAGGGACGAGGGACGAGGGACTAAGGACTAAGGACTCCGAAAGGACAACATGGCTGAAAAGAACATCGGCAAAGTCGTCGCGATCATCGGGCCGGTCCTCGACATCGAGTTTCCGGCGGGCAAGCTTCCCGCGATCTACAACGCCGTGCACGTCCAGGACGAGGGCAAGGAGACCGGCGAGCCGATCGACGTCATCGCCGAGGTCGCGCAGCAGCTCGGCGAGAGCGTCGTCCGCTGCGTCTCGATGAAGCCGACCGACGGCATGGTGCGCGGCATGAAGGCCGAGGACCTCGGCGGGCCGATCACGGTTCCGGTCGGACGCGAAACGCTCGGACGCATCCTGAACGTCATCGGGGATCCCGTGGACGGGCGCGGCCCGGTGAACTCCAAGGAACGCTGGCCGATCCATCGCGAGCCGCCTTCCTACGATCAGCAGGCGACCTCCGTCGAGATGTTCGAGACGGGCATCAAGGTCATCGACCTGCTCGAGCCGTACACGAAGGGCGGCAAGACGGGCCTCTTCGGCGGCGCCGGCGTCGGCAAGACCGTCATCATCCAGGAGCTCATCAACAACGTCGCCATGCACCACGGCGGCTATTCGGTGTTCGCGGGAGTCGGCGAGCGCACGCGCGAAGGCAACGACCTGTACCTGGAGATGACCGAGTCGGGCGTCGTGACGCCGGGCGATCCGTCCAAGTCGAAGTGCTCGCTGATCTACGGCCAGATGACCGAGCCGCCCGGAGCGCGCCTGCGAGTGGGACTGACCGGCCTGACGGTCGCCGAGTACTTCCGCGACACGGAGGGCAAGGACGTCCTCCTCTTCATCGACAACATCTTCCGGTTCACCCAGGCGGGCTCGGAGGTCTCGGCGCTGCTCGGACGCATGCCCTCCGCCGTCGGCTATCAGCCCAATCTCGCGACCGAGATGGGCGAGCTCCAGGAGCGGATCACCTCGACGAAGAAGGGCTCGATCACATCGGTCCAGGCGATCTACGTCCCGGCCGACGACCTGACCGACCCCGCGCCCGCGGCCGCGTTCGCCCACCTGGACGCCACCAGCGTGCTCTCGCGCGCGATCTCCGAGATGGGCATCTATCCGGCGGTCGATCCGCTGGCCTCGACGTCGACGATCCTCTCGCCACGCGTGGTCGGCGAGGAGCACTACAAGTGTGCTCGCGACGTGCAGGCGGTGCTCCAGAAGTACAAGGACCTCCAGGACATCATCGCCATCCTGGGCATCGACGAGCTCTCGGAGGAGGACAAGCAGACAGTCGCGCGCGCGCGCAAGATCCAGCGATTCCTGTCGCAGCCGTTCTTCGTCGCGACGCAGTTCACCGGCATCGAGGGCCGCTACGTCAAGATCGCCGACACGATCAAGGGTTTCCGCGAGATCGTGGACGGCAAGTGCGACGACATGCCGGAGCAGGCCTTCTACATGGTCGGGACGATCGAGGAAGCGCGGGAGAAGGCCGCGCAGCTCGCCAAGGCGGCGTAGCGCATGGCGGGAACTCTCCTTCTCCAGGTCGTCACGCCCGAGCGCCGCGTCGTCGAGGCCGAGGCCGACTCGGTCGAGCTTCCCGGCGCGGAGGGATATCTCGGGATCCTGCCCGGCCACACGGCGCTCGTCACCCTTCTCAAGACCGGCGTGCTCTCGTACCGGCGGGGAGGCTCCCGGCAGGCGTACGCCGTGTCGGCCGGCCTCGCGGAGATCGCCGACGACCGCGTCTCGGTGCTCGCCGACTCGGCGCAGGCCGCCGGAGAGATCGACGCCGCCGCGGCGGAGCGCGAGCGCGCCGAGGCGCAGATGCAGATGGGCTCCGCGAGCAACGAGACGCTGCCGGAGATACGGGCGCGTTTCGAGCTCGCCCAGGCGAGATTGGCCGTGGCGCGCGACCGGTGACCGACTGTGGACTGAGGACTTGGGACTGAGGACTCGAGTGGCTCAAGTCGCGGTAGTCCTCAGTCCTCGGTCCTCGGTCCTCAGTCCGTAGTCGCCGATGTCTCGAACAGTCCCCGCAGAAACACCGACCGGCCCGGGGCCGAAACCCGAGGAGCGCCGGTTCCTCGAAGGGCCGCGCTCGCGGAAGAGCGAATTCGCCTCGGTCGTCCGCATCGCCTTCGAGTTCATCCGCGGGTTCCGCACGCTCCACTTCGTGGGCCCGTGCGTGACGGTCTTCGGATCGGCGCGCTTCGGCGCCGACCATCCCTACTATGCGCTCGCCCGCGAAGCTGGCGCGCGGCTCGCCGGGCTCGGGTTCACCGTCATGACCGGCGGAGGCCCGGGGATCATGGAGGCCGCCAACCGCGGCGCCCGCGAGGCCGGCGGCCGATCCGTCGGCTGCAACATCATGCTGCCCGAGGAGCAGAAGCTCAACCCCTACGTCGACGTCAACGTGACGTTCCAGCACTTCTTCGTGCGGAAGCTGATGCTCGTCAAATACTCGTATGCCTTCCTCGTGATGCCGGGCGGCATCGGGACCATGGACGAGCTCTTCGAGGCCGCGACCCTCGTGCAGACGGGCAAGATCGAGAATTTCCCGGTCGTCGTCTTCGGGAAGGACTACTGGCGGCCGCTACGCGCGCTGCTCGACGAGATGGTGGGCGCCGGGACGATCGCGCGCCCGGACATGGATCTGCTCCTCTTCACGGACTCGATGGACGAAGCGATGGCGCGCATCGAGAAGCACGCGATCGAGAAGTTCGGGCTCGTGCGGCGGTCGCGGATTCTCGGAGAGGGATAGAGGGACAGCCCGCACCGCCCAAAGGAGCCGAGAAGCCGCGGTCAGCCCCGGTCGGCCGGCGGGATCCGGTAGCGCGCGAGCACGACGGTGACGTTGTCCTCGCCGCCCGCCTGGAGCGCGAGGTCCACGAGCTTGCGGCAGGCGGCCTCCGAGGGAGTCCCGGCCGCAAGCACGCCCGCGATCGCGTTCTCCGACACCATCTCCGTGAGGCCGTCGGAGCAGAGGAGCAGCCGGTCGCCGTCTTCGAGGCGCCACCGTCCGACCTCGACCTGCACGAAGCTGCTCCGGGCCCCGAGCGCGCTCGTCAGCACGTGGCGCATCGGGTGCTCGGAGATTTCCTCGGGCCGGATCGCTCCCGCGTCGGCGAGCGACTGCGCCATCGTCTGGTCCCGCGTCAGGCGCATCAGCTTGCCGCCGCGGAAGAGATACGCGCGGGTGTCCCCGACGTGGGTCGTCAGGAGGACCGGGCCGAGGCTGCAGGCGACGGTCAGCGTCGTGGCCATGCCGCGCAGCTTCGGGTCGACCTCGGCCCGCTCGACCAGGACCTCGCGCACCTTCTGGAATCGGCGCTCCATGCGGTCCATGACCTCCCGCTCGAGAGGCTCGTCCAGACGCATGATCCAGTCTGGCGTGTCGATGACGAGATCGACGATCGCCTGGATCGCGGTTCGGCTCGCGACTTCGCCGGCCTGCTGGCCGCCGACGCCGTCGGCCACGAGAAGGCCGTACACGGTCTCCGCATACGAAGGGGGCACCTGGCCCTTCGGCAGATTCGTCAGGAGGGTGCGCATCGCGCGGTCGAACCGCGCCACGATGTAGTGATCCTCGTTGTTGTCGCGGACCTTGCCGCGGTCGGTCAAAGCGGCGAGATCCACCTCGACGAGCGTCGAAGCGCCGGCCGGCGACAGGTCTCCGGCCGCCGGCTCCGCTTCCGTCTTCTTCAGCTCTTCGGGCATCGAGGTCTCCAGCGCCTAACGCGACAGCGTCGCGAGCGCCTTCTCCGACGCTTCGAGGAGCGCCTGCGGGCCGACGGGCGCGCCGGTCGCCTGCGTCATCCAGATGTCGGGAGCCACGTTGCCGATCTTCGCCATCCGCTCGAACTCCGGCCCGATCGCGCCCGCCTTCTCCATCTGCTTCTCGATCTGGAACGCGATCAGGTGCCCGATCGGGTAGTCCGGCAGGTAGAGGAACGAGTCGATCATGTGCGAGTAGATCCCGAGGAGCACGACGTCGCGCTTTCCGAAGACGGGAGCGAAATACCGATTCCAGACGTCGCGGCAGATGCCGAGCGTCGCGTCCTTCAGCTCTCCGGGTGTCGCCTCGGGATGGTCGTACATCCAGTGCCACACGGCCATGTCCACGAGCGCCACTCCCGAGATCTCGTAGGTGCCCCAGAAGTCGTTCAACGTCTTCAAGGCCTCGCTCTGCGCGTCGGGCTTCGCGAGGCCGAGAAGCTCCAGGTCATGCCCCTGGAAGACGAAGGCCAGCGCCTCGGTGAAGGCCGTGTTGGGCACTCCCTGGAGGAGTGTCGAGTCCACGTCGTTGAGCGAGAACGTCTGCTCGACGTTGTGGCCCATCTCGTGGACGGCGATGTTGAACCCCTTGTAGTTCATGCCGTCCTTCTCGACCCGCGTACGCAGATGGGCATGGTCGGCCCGCCGCTGGGCGCCGAGCGCGTGGCCCGAGCCCCGCGCCGGATCGACCTCGATGTGGTCGGCCAGATACTGCGCGCGCTCCTTCGAGAAGCCGAGCCCCACGAGGAGGTTGGGGATCTCCTTCTTGTACGCCTCGGCGGTCGGGAAGCGGGCCTTCGTGATCTTGTCGAGGTCCTCCTCGGAGTGGGCGCCGCGGGGCTTGAAGCCGGCGTACCAGACGTCGAATGGCTCGAGCTTCCTTCCGAGCCGCTTCTCGATGAGCCTGCCGACCCGCGGCACGAGCGGCGAGGTCACGACGGCCTCGAGCATCTTCCGCACGCGCTCTTCGGGGATCTGCCGGTTCTCGTCGAAGCGGCGGGCGATCAGCGTCGGCGCCGTCGGCGAGTACGGGTCGGCCTTCCGCGCGGCCCGGTAGCACGCGAGGAGCATCGCGTACCGCGTGTCGGGCTCGGCGTCGCTCGCGGCCGCCAACGCCTTGACGGCGGAGGGCTCCGAGTCCTTCACGGCGGCAGCCGTGACCGCGTTCGTGACGGGATTCCAGTCGACGCCGGGGTTGTCCACGACGGCCTTCGGGATCGTCTGCGTGACGATGCGCTCCATGACGACGGCCATCTCGCGCTGTTTGGCGAGCCCGTGGGCTGCGTCGCCGTAGTCGGCCTTCAGCTGATCGCGCAGGTTCCAGTGGGAGAGCAGGCGCATCTTCGCCGGAAAGAGGCGGTTGCCTTTCTCGTCCACGAGGTGGTGCATCCAGATGTTGTAGGAGGCGATGTATTGCGCCGACTCGGCCGCGGTCTTCGCGATCGCCTGGTTGACGTCGGCGGGAACGCGCTTCGAGAAGCGGTCGGCCAGACGCGCCTCGGCCCACTGCCGCCGCGACCAGGATTCGCCGTGCTGCAGCCGGTCGGCGAGCGTCGTGATCGGGAAGTTCAGCAGCACCGCGAAGGCCAGGCGGTTCTCGAAGGAGTCTTCGACGAAGTGCGCGCTCGGATCGTAGCCGGCGAGGATCTCGTCGAAGGGGTAGATCGTCCCGAGGTCGAGGTCGGACTGCCGCCGGAAGTCGCGGCCGATCTCGTTCATGTGGCCGTCGAAGGACTCGAGCGCGAACTCCATCCGGGAGAAGAGGGCGTTCCGTGTCGCGGCGTCGCCGGCGAACTGCTCGCGCGCGACGGTCTCGAAGGCCGCGGCGTCGCCGTCCTCCGTGCGCCAGAACTCGGCCGCCTGCGCGAGCCCCTGGCGGATGCGCGGGCGCTCGGATTCCCCGTACTTGCCGGCGAGCTCGGCCTCGAGCTTCTGGATCGTCTGGTTCATGGCGTCCTTCGAGATCTCCATGGTCACGGGGGGCGCCGCGGCGGCGTACGCACCCAGAAGACTGATTGTCGCGACGGCCGCGCTCGTCCGGAGCCGGCTCATCGCGCCGCCGGCCGCGGTGCCTCGGAGTACCCCGGCCCGCGCACGGGCCGCCCGGGCTTCGCCCCCGTGACGTTGCCGCCGTCCACCACGAGGACGCCGTTGACGGCGACGTAGGGGATTCCGGCGCTGTACTGGTTGGGCTTCTCGAAGGTCGCGCGCGACGCGACGGTCTGCGGGTCGAAGACGACGAGGTCCGCCCAGAAGCCCCGCTTGATGAGGCCGCGGTCGGGGATGCCGGCCGCCTCCGCGGCGAAGGACGTCATCTTGCGCACGGCCTCTTCGAGCCGCAGGACTTTTTCGTCGCGCACGTAATAACCGAGGATCCGCGACGCGGAGCCCCAGCCGCGCGGGTGCGACGTCTCGTGCGAGAGCGGCCCGTCCACGGCCTTGGCCGGCGAGTCCGTGCCGAAGGAGACGAGCGGGGAGGCGAGCGCCGCGCGCACGTCGTTCTCGTCCATGATCGAGATGATGCAGCTCGCGTTCGCGCGGTCGGCGATCACCGTGTCGATCACGACGTCGCGCGGATCCTTCTTCTCGGACGCGGCGATCTCGGCGATCGTCTTGCCCTCGAGCGGCTTCAGCTTCTCCGAAAGGACCTCCGCCACCATGACGCCCTCGGCGCCGCCGGAGCCGAGCCACTGGTTCTCCCATTCCTTCGTCTCGCGGGCCATGTCCTGCTTGACCTTCTCGCGCGTCGCCGGGTCGGCCAGGCGCTTCAGGAGCGCTTCGCGGCCGCCCTCGCGCACCCACGGCGGCAAGCAGGCGTCGAGCCCGTTCGACGCGCGGTTCCAGGGATACTGGTTCGCCGCGACGTCGATCCCGCGGGCGCGCGCGTCCTCGATCTTCTTGAGGATCTCGGGCATGCGTCCGAAGTTCGGCTTGTAGGCCGTCTTCAGGTGCCAGACCTGCGCGCGGATGCCGGCGTCGTGCGAGATCTGGAAGACCTCGTCGAGAGAGGCGTCGAGACTGTTCGACTCGGAGCGCTGGTGGGAGAAGTACGCACCGCCGTATCTCGCGGCGACCTTCGCGAGCGCCGTCAGCTCCGCCGTCGAGGAGTAGATGTTCGGGATGTACTGGAGCGAGGAGGAAACGCCGAGCGCGCCCTCGCGCATGGCCTGATCGAGCAGCGCCTCCATGCGCGCCATCTCCTCGGGCGTCGCGGTCCGTTCCGCGCGGCCGACGACCATGGCGCGCAGGCTCCCCGAGCCGATGAAGGTGCCGAGGTTGATCGCCGATCCTCGCCGCTCGAAGGTCCGGAAGTAGCCCTCGAGCGTCTTCCAGTCCGGCGTGACCCCGTACTTCTGATAGACGTCGCGGTTCTCGGCGATCAGCTTGTCGTCGAGCGGGGCGATCGAGTCGCCCTCGCCCGTGACCTCGGTCGTGATCCCCTGCGTAATCTTGGACGCCGCCCGGCCGTCCACCAGAACGTTGTACTCGGATTGTCCGAGCAGGTCGATGAACCCGGGGGCGACGACGAGGCCGGTGGCGTCGATCGTGCGCCGCGCCTTCGCGCCTTCCAGACGCCCGACGGCCGCGATCCGGCCGTTGCGCACGCCCACGTCGGCCGAGAACCAGGGGGCTCCGGAGCCGTCCACGACCCGTCCCCCCTTGACGAGCAGGTCGTACTCGGGCGCTCCCGAGTCCGGGGCGGCTGCCGCTGCGGCAAGGGCCGCGAGCGCGGCCAGGAGGCTCCCGAGCAGCGCGATTTTCTTCATGCGGCGAGTCTATGACCTTTGGCGAGATCGCCGGAAGGCGGCATTCACGCGCCGTTCACCCGGGACGGCGTACTCTGGACTCGAAAGGAGCGGTTCGATGAAGGGGTACGCCCGCCTCGTCGCCGCGACGCTGCTGCTCGCGGCCGCCGCCGGCTCCGCCGAACCGCAGTCCTCCGCGAAGAACCACGCGAAGACCCTCACGGGAACGGTCGCCGCCGTCGACCCGGCGGGCAAACGCCTCACCGTGCGCGACGCCAAGGGCAAGGAGACGACGGTCGTCCTGACGGGCGCGACGCGCGTGGCCGGCGGCAAGCTCGAGAAGGGCGAGAAGGTGATCGTGCGCTGGATGGTCCGCGAGAAGAAGAGCGTCGCGACGGTCGTGATGATCCAGACGCCGGAGAGCGCGACGACGTCGGCCTCGAACGCCGCTCCCGCTAACCCGACGCCGAAGTCCCGGTAGCGCTCCCCGCGGCGGCCGGCAGGCGGATCCGGAACAGCGCGCCCCCGCCCTCCCGATCCTCGACCGATACCTCGCCCGCGTGGGCGCGCACGACCTGGTCCACGATCGCGAGGCCGAGCCCCGAACCCTCCGGATAGGTCGAGCGCGCGGCATCGAGCCGCACGAATCGCTCGAAGATCCGGCGGCGATTTTCGGGCGCGACACCGGGCCCGCGGTCGGCGACCTCGAGGACGACCGAACCGCGGTCGCGCGACACCCGCACTTCGACTTCGCTCTCGCGCCCCGTGTACCGAAGGGCGTTCGACAGGAGATTCGCGGCGGCGCGCGACAGGCCGGCCCGGTCTCCGGAGACGATCGCGCCGTCGGCCGTCTCGACGCGGCAGCGCACTCCGCGGCTGCCCGCCAGCGGCGCGGCGTCCGCCGCCGCCTGCGCCGCCACCGCCGCGAGATCCACCGTCTCCCGGCGTCCTGGGAGCGCGGCGTCGCCGCGCGCGAGGAGGAGCAGGGCATCCACTTCCTGGGCGAGGCCACGCGCCGCGCGCTCGACCGTCTCGAGCGAGTGTCGCGTCTCCTCCGGCGTCGCGTCCGGCCGCCGCGCCTCCTGCGCCTCGCCGAGGAGCACGGCGGTCGGCGTCTTCAGCTCGTGCGCCGCGTCGGCGACGAGGCGGCGCTGCGCGCGGAACGCGTTTTCGAGCCGGTCGAGGAGCGAGTTGATAACCGCCGCGAGCCGGCGGAACTCCTCGCCGCCCTTCGTGACGCGGACGCGGCGGGAGAGATCGGTCGCATCGAGCTCCTCGGCCAGCCGCGTGACCTCCTCGACGGGCCGGATGGCCCGCGTGACCGCGACGGCGAGGATCGCGGCCGTGCCGAGGAAGCCGAGCAGCACGATTGCCGCGAGCGCGCGGTCGAGGCGCGCGAGGCTCTCGAGGTTCGGGCCGATCCAGCGGAAGAGGATGAGCGTCGCGCCCTTCGCCTTTCCCGAAAGGCGCGTGACGAGGAACCGGCAGCGGCGATTCTGCCCGCTGTACGGCTCGACCGCCGTGTAGGGCGTCTCGGGCTGGTCCCGGTAGGGCTCGAAGTCGACCGGTCCGCCGGTGCGCAGCAGGTTCCCCGACGCCGCGACCGGGCGCTCTCCCTTGAAAAGGATCGCCGAGTGATTCGCGAGGCGGAACTCGAAGGCGTTGGCCTCGAGGCCGGCGCGCAGCGATTCGCGGCGGACCTCCTCGAGACCCTCGAGCTCGTAGCTCGAGCCCACCGCGGCGGCGAGCGTGTACAGCTCCTCGTCGATGTCGGCGAAGGTGCGGCTGCGAATGACCGCGCGCGTCGAGAGCGCGAGCACGAGCAGAAACGCCGCCGAGAGCAGCGCCCCTGCGAGTGCGATGCGCGTGCGGGACTTGGCGAGGGAGGGGAGCTTCAAAGGTTCACGCGAGCTCGCCCGAGAATGGTCACACCAGCCGGTACCCCATGCCGCGCACGGTCTCGATGCGCGAGGGGCCCTTGGGGGTGTCGAGCTTGCGCCGCAGGCGCGCGACGAGGACGTCCACGGTGTTCGACATCGGCTCCTCGCGCTCGCCCCAGGCCTGCTCGAGGATCTCCTCGCGCGAGACGACGGCGCCGGGCTTTCGCAGCAGCGCCTCGAGGATCGCAAACTCGCGCGCCGTCAGCTGCAGGATCTCGTCGCCCTTCCAGGCCGTGCGCTTGGCCGGATCGAGGCGCACGTCGCCGCTCGCGAGCTCGACGGTGGGCCGGCGTTCGTTGCGACGCAGGAGCGCTTTCGCGCGCGCGGCCAGCACCTCGAGGTCGAAAGGCTTGCCGAGGTAGTCGTCGGCGCCCTCGGACAATCCCTCGACGGTCGACTCGGCGTCGTCGAGCGCCGTCAAGATGAGAATCGACTGGGAGAATCCTGCCTGGCGGGCCCGGCGGCAGACCTCGAGCCCCTCGCCGTCGGGGAGGCGCCGGTCGAGCACGAGCAGATCGTATGCGTGCAGGTCCATCAGCTCCTCGGCCGCCTCGACGCGTCTCCGCTTCGTCGCAGGCGAGGCCCGCGCGCGTCAGCGTGCGCACGACGAGGGAGCGCAGGCGTGCGTCGTCTTCGAGGATGAGGGCCCGCACGGATCGCATCTTAGCCTCGGCCGCACGGTCCGCCCGGAGTCCGGTAGGATCGCGCGCGCATGATCGCTCTGCTGCTCGCGGCGTCGCTGTCCGGCGGTTCCCGCTGCGCCCGCCGGCGTCGCCGACTCGTATATCGAGAAGTATTTCGAGACGTTTCCGAGCCGCGCCACGGAGGCCGGGCGGCACGACCGGGACTCCGAGCTCGAGGACCTGACGCCCGAGCGCCGGGCCGCCTGGATCGCGTTCAACCGGAAGACACTCGACGACCTGTCGAAGCTTCCCGCCGCGGCGTCCGAGGACGACCGCCGGGACGCGGAGCTCCTGCGCGCGCGCGTCGAATGGGAGCTCTTCGAGCTCGCCGACCGGCGTCGGGCGGACCGCGACCCGCTCTTCTGGACGAACCTCGCCGGAAACGCGACGGTGTTCCTGCTCGTCCGCGACGACCGGCCGCTGGCCGAGCGGCTCGCGGCCGCGCGGGCGCGCGTGCGGCAGCTGCCGCGGTTCTGCCGCCAGGCGCGCGAGGCGATGGCATCGGCGCCGGCTTCGGAGGTCGCGCCCGACTTCGCGCGCATCGCCTCCGGGCAGGCGAAAGCGTCGGCGCAGTTCTACCGGGAAGGGTTCGCCACGCTCTTCTCCGGGGCCGAGAAGGATGCGAAGGAAGCCGTTTCGCGCGAAGCGTCCGAGGCCGCCTCGGCGCTCGAGGGCCTCGGCGCGTTCCTGGAGGATCTCTCGAAGAAGGCCACGGCGTCGCCGCGCCTCGGGGCGCAATATCGGGACGCGCTGCGGATCGCGACCGGTGAGAACGATCCCGACGCGATGTTGGCGCGCGCCGAGAAGGACCTGGCGGCAAAGAAAACGGAGGCCGCCGCCTACGGCCGTTCGGTGTGGAAGGAGATCTTCCCGGGCGTCGAGCCGCCGGCCTCCGATCGCGACGTGCTCGCGAAGCTCTTCGCCCGCGTATCGGCCGACCGCGCGAAGACGGTCGAGGAGTTCGTCGAGGACTATCGCAAGCAGGTGGCGGACGTGAACGCCTTCCTCCACGCGCACGACGTCGTGACGCTACCCGACCCGCTCACGCTCTTCACCGACCGGTCGCCCGGCTACTTCGTCGGCCAGTCCGTCGGCGGTGTCTATGCGGCCGGCCCCTATTCGCCCGACGCCCGCACGCTGTGGTTTCTGCCGACGCCGCCCGACGCCGCCACGTCCGAGGAGAAGGACGGCTTCTTCCGGGACTTCAACCACCACTTCAACGTGATGATCACGCCGCACGAGATCCTGCCGGGGCATTACCTGCAGTTGAAGGTCGCCGCGCACCTTCCGCGCAAGGTCCGCGCGCTCTTCGCCGATGGCGTGTACGTCGAGGGCTGGGGGACGTTCTGCGAGCGCCTCATGCTCGACCTCGGCTGGGGCGGCCCGCTCGACCGGCTCGCGCACCTGAAGAAGCAGATGGAGAACATCGCGCGCGCGATCGTGGACGTCCGCGTCCACACGAAGGACATGCCGCGCGCGGAGGTCCTCCGGTTCGTCAAGGAGGACGCGCTCCAGGACGAGCAGTTCGCCTCCAACATGTGGACGCGCGCCATCACGACGCCGACGCAGATCGCGACCTACTGGCTGGGATACCGGCAGGTGACCGACCTCTATCAGGATTTGAAGAAGGCGCGAGGAGCTTCCTTCCGGCTGAAAGACTTCATGGACGCGATGCTGGCGGACGGGCCGGTGCCGGTGGCGCGGTACCGAGAGAAGCTGATGCGGAAGGTTGCCGACTGAGGACCGAGGACTGAGGACTGAGGACTATCGAGGCTCAAGCCACAGGAGTCCTCGGTCCCGAGTCCTCAGTCCTTCTAGAACACGAACATCCCGATCGCCGCGAGGAACATCAGCAGCGTCGTCGCCAGCACGGCGATGAGCGCCAGGCGCGAGCTCGGCTGCCCCAGCATGATCTTGCGGTCCGACGCCACGGCGAGGATTCCGAGCAGCAGGAACGGCGCGAGCAGTCCGTTCAGGACGGCGCTCCAGTAGAGGGCCTTGACCGCGTTGACGTCGGTGAAGTCGAGAAGGACGCCGACGGCCGTCGAGAGCGTCATGACGCCATAGAAGTATCGGGCGCCGGTCAGCTTCTGATCGAGCCCTTGCTTCCATCCGAACGTCTCGGCAAACGCGTAGGCCGCGGAGCCGGAGAGCGTCGGGATCGCGAGGAGGCCGACGCCCACGAGTCCCACGGTGTAGAGGATCCCGGCGAACGGGCCGGCGAGCGGGCGCAGGGCCTCCGCGACCTCGCGCGAGGTCTCGATGTTCGTCAGGCCATGGCGGTGGAGCGTCATCGCGGTGGTGAGGATGATCGCGAACATGACGAGGTTCGAGAAGGCCGTGCCGATGCCGACGTCGACACCGCGGTCGAAGATCTCCGTCGCCGTCGCGCGCTCGCGTTGCGGGAGCATGCGGCGGCCCATCGCCTTCTCTTCCTCGACTTCCTGAGAGGCCTGCCAGTAGAAGAGGTACGGCGAGATGGTCGTGCCGAGGATCGCGACGAGCGTCGCCCAGGCGGCGCGGCCCGACGGGAGCGAGGGAATGAAGGCGTCGCGCGCGACCTGGCGCCAGTCCGGCCCGATGTGGATCGCCGCCACGACGTAGGCGAAGAGCACGAGCGCGAGCCATTTCAGGATCGCGGCGATCTGGTAGTAGCGGAACCGGATGATCGCCCACGAGATCCCGACGCCGAAGAGGACGACGAAGTAATGCGAGTTGATGCCCGTCAGCATCTCGGCGGCGTCGGCCATTCCGGAGAGGTCTGCGGCGATGTTGATCGTGTTCGCGATCAGCAGCGCGATCGCCGTGGCGACGAGCATGCGCTTGGAGAATTTGCGGCGCAGCGCCCCGGCGAGCCCGCGCCCGGTCACCATGCCGATGCGCGCGCAGGTCATCTGGACGGCGGCCATGAGCGGCCACGTCAGGAACGCCGTCCAGAGAAGCGACGTGCCGAGCTGAGCGCCGGCGACCGAGTACGTCGCGACGCCCGAGGGGTCGTCGTCCGCGGCGCCCGTCACGACCCCCGGGCCGAGGGCCTTCGCGATGCGGCGCAACGGATGGGGCGGCAGGGGCGATTCCGGGAGGCTTTCGATCTCGAGATTCTTCATGCCGGGCGCTGTGAGTTTGTACATCAGGACAACGCAGTCCCGGGCCGCCCTGATACGATTCCGCGCGAATTTTTCGAGGAGGTTCGAGATGACCTGGAACCGGCGCCGGTTTCTCTCGACTTCGGGGGCCGCGGCGGTGGGTCTCGCGGCCGCCCGCTCGGCGAAACCCGCAGCGGTCGCACCGGCCGCGCCCGCGTCCCGCTCGGCCGCGCTCTTCCTGACCGAGGACGACAATCTCAAGCCCGCGACCTACGACCGCCTGCCCCTCGAGTGGCACCAGGCGCGCCTCAAGCTCCTCCAGTCTCAGCTCGCCGAGGACGGCTACGCGGGAATCCTGCTCTCGGACCCGATGAACATCATCTATTTCACCGGGCTCTTCTTCACCTCGACCGAGCGCCCCTTCCGCGTCTATCTGCCGGCTGACCGGATGGCCGCGATCTGGTTCCAGCCGGGCATCGACCGGGATTCCGTCAAGAGCTGGTGGGCCACCGAGCAGGAGATCTACTTCGACTTCCCGCACGCCGACGGCGGTTTCCCCAACGAGGGCAAGGTCCAGCAGGGCGCGACCGTCGACATCTTCGAGTGGACGCTCCAGGGGTTGAAGAAGCGCGGGCTCGACGGCAAGCGGCTCGCGACCGACTGGGAGCTCTCGCGCCGGCAGCAGGCGACGGCCGGCAAGGTTTTCGTGAAGGACACGAAGATCGACTCGGTCGCCGACCGCTGCGAGAAGATGCGGACGGTCAAGACGCCCGAGGAGCTCGCACTGTGGCGCCGCGCCTACCGCGTCTTCGACGAGACCCACGCCTACGCGCGCGACCTGCTCCTCCAGAAGGGCACGGACCTGACGGACTACGAGCTCGGCGCGGCGGCGACGGTGTGGGGTACCAACCGCCTCATGGAGACGATCAAGCGCGACGGCGGCTCGCACACGGCGGTCGGCATCGAGATGGACATCGAGGTTCGCGTCGGCCGCGGCACGGCGTATGCGCACCCGAATCAGTTCCATCACAACAAGATCCAGAAGGGCCAGGCCCTCCAGATCGCGGGCGGCGTCGAAATCGGGGGCTGCGGCGGCGAGCTCTACCGCGGCTTCCTCATCGCGCCGTGGACGGACCATCAGAAGAAGCTCTGGACCGTCTCCCGCGACTGCTGTCTCATGCAGAAGGACCTGTCGCGAGCCGGCGTGGCCTGCTCGACGGTCGCGTACCAGATCCACCAGCACCAGGTGAAGGAAGGCGTGCAGAAGTACATCTACCATCGGCCGGCGCACGGGATGGGAATGGAGGGGCACCAGCCGCCGTACCTGGCCCTCGGCGACTACACGATGCTCGAGCCCGGGATGGTTTTTTCGGTCGAGCCCGGCCTCTACGACCTGGAGGGCGGGTTCGGCGTCAACTTCTCCGACGGCTTCTGCGTGACCCCGGGCGGCAAGCCGGCGCTCCAGATGTCGCGGCTGCCCTGGTCGGAGGATTGGTGCCTGGTCAAGCTGTGAGTAAACTGTTTCCATGAAGCTCTGGAAGAAGATTCTGCTCGGCGTCGGGCTCCTCGTTTTCGCGGTCGTGGCTTACGGCGTGATCTCGTTCGGACCGCGCAACATCATCGGGATGCTGCGCTACGACCAGCGCCAGGAGGGCTCGCTCAAGGTGGGCGACGCCGCGCCGAACGTCGACCTGCTGGCCCTCGACGGCACGACGCCGGTCCCGCTCAAGGATTCGATCGGCGGCGGCAAGCCGCTCGTCCTCGTCTTCGGCAGCTTCACCTGACCGCCCTTCCGGCGCTCGGTCGAGCGCGTGCAGGCCATGCAGCGCAAGTACGGCGACCGCGTGCGCTTCCTGACGCTGTACATCAAGGAGGCGCACCCGGAAGACGAATGGCAGATGGAGTCGAACGCGAAGGACAAGGACAACGTCTGCTACCCGCAGCCGAAGACGACGGCCGCCCGCGTCGCGATCGCCAACGATTTCGTCAAGCGGTTCCACTACGAGGTGCCGCTCGTCGTCGATCCGATCGAGAACCGGGCCAACGCCGTCTACGCGGGATGGCCCGAGCGTTTCTACATCGTGGACGAGAAGGGCGTCATCGTCTACAAGGGCAAGACCGGCCCGTTCGGCTTCCACCCGGAGGAGGTCGAGGCCTGGCTCGCGAAGCTCCCGCCTCCGGTCAAGCCGTCCTCGACGTCCTGAACTCGTTCCGCTTCCTCCAGACGTAGGCCAGGATCGCGAGGTTGACCGCGAAGAGCGCGTAGCCGCGCGCATGGTGCGGGCGTTTGGCGATCTCGAGGATCTCGACGGGGATGCCGAGGGTCGTCAGCGCGATCGTGAAGTACGTCGCCCACCAGAACCGCGCCGTCAGGAAGGCGCCCTCGGCGGCGAAGACGAGACCGACCGACAGGGCCGCGAGCCCCAGGGCTTCAACCTGTCCCGGAGTGAATTCCTCGTAGATCTCCTGCAGCCTCTCGACGCCGAAGCGGTGCGCGTTGACGCCGAGCATCTCGGCGAGCTCCATCGTCGGATCGCGCCGCGAGACGTGCGCAATGTGCAGGACGGTCGCGCCGAGCAGGAGAAAGCCGGCGCACTTCAGGAACTTGAAGACGATGACCGCGACGAAACCGCCCGACAACGGCGGCTTCTTTCCGGCGGACCCTTCGCTCACGGGCGCGGAGTTTCGCACATAGAATCCCGGCAAACGAGTCCCGATCCGAAAGGAGCCGCGATGAAGCCTCTGTCGGTGGCCGCGCTGGTCCTCGCCGCCGCGGCGCTCGCCCGCGCGGCGGACGAACGCCCGGTCCTGCGCTACGTGCCGAAGCACGAGGAGCTCAAGTACACCTTCGGCGGCGCCGCGCCGACGCACCGGATCAAGCCCGGCACGCGCATCGTGTCCTGGAGCGAGGATTGCTTCGACGGCGGCTTGACGAAGGCGGGGCAGAAGCCGTCCGAGGTCCTGCAGCCCGGCCACGACAACCCGCAGACGGGCCCGTTCTACGTCGAAGGCGCCGAGCCCGGCGACACGCTCGTCATCCGCATCGAGAAGCTCGAGCCCGCGCGCCCGTACGGATTTTCCGTGGCGTTTCCGGGCTTTGGCGCGCTGAAGGGCACCGAGAAGACGGCGATGCTCAACCCGGAGCTGCCGGAGACGATGTGGTTCTACGAGGTGGACCGGGGCAAGGGCGTCGCCCGCACGCGCTCGCAGGACGGCAAGAAGTCCTGGGAGGTCCCGCTCGCCCCGTTCCTGGGCTGCCTCGGCGTCGCGCCGGGGTCGGCCGAGGTGCGCTCGACGATCGTGCCGGGGGACTTCGGCGGCAACATGGACTGCCCGGAAGTGCGCGCGGGGAACACGGTTTATCTCGGCGTGCGCGTGCCGGGAGCGCTGGTTTCTTTCGGGGACGGGCACTTCGCGATGGGCGACGGCGAGATCATGGGAACGGCGATCGAAGGGGCGATGAATGTCGAGCTGACCGTCGATCTCGTCAAGAAGCGCGAGACGCTCTGGCCGCGCATCGAGAACGAGGAATGGATGATGTCGCTCGGCGCCGCGCGGCCGCTCGAGGACGCCGCGCGAATCGCATTCAAGGACATGGTGCGCTGGGTGCAGGAGAAGACGGGACTCGGCGAGATGGACGCGTACGAGTTCGTGTCGCAGAACGCGCGAGCGCCGATCGTCGAGCTAGTGGATCCGGAGTACACGGTGCTCGTCAAGATCCCGAAGGCGCGCCTGCCGCGGTAGCCGTCGCCCTCGCTTGCTCCGGGATCTGGCCCACGCCACCGGCTCGCGGCTCGCCGTAACGGGCTCGACCGCTCGCCTGATCCCCTCGCTGCGCTCCGGCTCCCGCAACGCGAGTCGTTTCGCTCGATGAACGTCGCGAAACTTGGTCGCGTTGCGATCTGCGATTTGTTGGCCGGCTGAGACAGTTGTTCGCGGCGCGATGAGTCTCCGCGAAGTAACCGAGCGGAGGAGCCTCGCGCCGCGGGAGCGAAGGCGACGCGAGGGATCCAGGCGGGCGATCGAGGCCCTTTGGCCGAGTCGCCCGCCGGTGGCGGTCGGCCTGTCGAAAGCGCGGCAGTGAGCCGGATGGGTGGGCCGCCAGGATCCCGAGGGAGCCGAAGCGACGGATTACGGCCGGATCACCGCCTTCACGACGCGCAGCTGCTCCATGTCCTCGAGTGCCTGCCCCGCTTCCTCGAGCGCGTACTCGCGCGTGACGAGATCGCGCCACCGGAACCGCTCACGGTGCTTGCCCATCATCGCGAGCGCGCGGTGGAGGTGCGAGAACTCGTAGCCCCAGCACCCGCGGATGTCGGCATGCTTGCGGTTGATGTGCCGGTGCGGATTGATCATGACGTCGCCGCCGTCGGTGTACTGGCCGACGATGACGTAGCGGCCGGCGTCGCGCAGCATCTCGAGCCCCTCGGGAACCGCGGCCGGATTGCCGGAGGCCTCGATCACGACGTCGGCGCCCCGGCCGCCGGTCCGATCGCGGACGAAGCGCACGCGCGCGGCAGGATCCGGCATCTCGCCGATGTCGCAGACCTCGTCGGCTCCGAGGCGCCGCGCCGCCTCGAGCCGCGCCCGCGGCGCGCCGACGACGAGCACCCGCGCCGCGCCGGAGAGCTGCGCGAAGATCGCGGCGTTCAGTCCGACCGGACCGCTGCCCTGGACGACGACCGTATCGCCGAGCGCGACGTCCGCCCGCTCGATGGCGTGGAAGCCCGTCGGCAGGCCGCAGCCGCCTCCGAGGAAATCGAGCGGCTCGACGCCGTCCGGCAGCGGCACGACGCGCACGCCGGGCTTCAGCTCGACGCGCTCCGCCCAGCCGCCGAGAAGCCCTTCCTCGGCAGAGGTCGTGATGCCGTAGACGCGGCGGTGCGGGCACCGCGTCGCGGCGCGCGCGACGAGGCAGTGCCAGCAGGCGCCGCAGGTGCCGAAGACGTCGTAGAACGTCACGAGCGTCCCGTCGGCGATCGGCCGGCCCTCGACGTCGCGGATGGCGCCCTGCGATTCCGCGAGGCGCCCGCAGACGACGTGTCCGGGGATGATCGGGTACGGGACGCCCGAGAGGCGTCCGTGAAAGAGATGCACGTCCGTCCCGCAGACCTCGCTCCCGACCGTCTCCAGCACGGCGCCTCCGGGTGCCGGACGCGGTGCCGGAAATCGGCGCATCTCGATCGGCCGGCCGGGAGCCGGCAGGACCGCGGCGTCGACGTCTTCGCGTTTCTTCACGGGCCGCGAGTCTAGCCGCGCTGCGGCCGCGCGTGCCGCAGCGAAAGTCCGAAGCCGCCGCCCGTCGCGAGGGCGCAGCCGATCAGCGAGTACCAGGGCCAGGCGATCCGCCGGCCGAGCGGGACGGGAGCCCATCCGCGCGCTCCGAGCCACAGCGCGAAGACGGCGGCTGTCGCGAGGGCAACCGCCCACAGCACGTCGGCCTCCGTCGCCCGGGAGGCGAAACGCGCGAGCAGGAACGCGCCGAGGAGCCCGCCCGCCGTCACGGACGCGAGGCCGAGCGCCACCTGCACCGCCGGCTGCGTGCGCGGCAGGAGCGAGAATCCGACCGCGAGTCCCGCCAGGACGACCGTCCAGAAAACCGTGAGTGTCCGGCCGAGCCGCAGGCCGCTGCGGCCTTCGAGCGCGCCGGCCCCGGATCGCGGTCCGACGACGTCGAGCGCAAGCGCGCTCGCGAGCGAGTTGAGGGCGGAGGCCTCGGAGCACATCGCGGTCGAGAAGATGCCCGCCACGAGGTATGCCGAGAGGAGCGGCGGCAAGTCCCGCACGAGAAACGTCGGGAAGATCGCGTCGGGAGAGGCGAAGGAACGGGACCGGCCCCCGAAGAAGGCGAAGAGGAGAACGCCGATCGTCGTGAAGAGGGCCATCTGCGCGAAGACGAGGAAGCCGCTGCCGACGAGCGCCCGCCGCGCGTCGCGCAGGCTCCGGCACGCGAGGAGTCGCTGCACGATGAGCTGGTCCGCGCCGTGGCTCGCCATCGTGAGAAACGCGCCGCCGACGACGCCCGACCAGAACGTGTAGGGCACGGACAGATCGAGCCGAAAATCGAAGAGCTTCACCGGATTCCCGGCAGCCGCGTGCGCCGCGAAGGCGCCGGAGAGCCCGCCCGGGACGCGCGCGAGGAGCACCGCGAGCGCGATCACGGCGCCGGAGAGGTACAGGACCACCTGGATCAGGTCGATCCAGATGACCGCCTTGAGGCCGCCGAGGAGCGTGTAGAGCGCGGTGCCGAAGGCGAGCAGCAGGATGGCGCCCCAGACCGGGATCCGCAGCAGGAAGGCGATCGGGATCGCCGGCACCGCGAGGCGCACGGCGGCGGCGAGGACCCGCGTGACCATGAAGAGGAGCGACGTGAAGCGCCGCGCGCGCGCGCCGAATCGCGCTTCGAGGAGCGCGTAGGCCGTGGGGTACTCGCGCTCGAAATAGCCGGGCAGCAGGATCCACGCGACGAGGATCCGCCCGACGACGTAGCCGAGGACGAGCTGCAGAAACGTGTAGCCGCTCGTGTAGGCGTCGCCCGGCACCGAGAGGAACGTGAGCGCCGAGGTCTCGGTCGCGACGATCGAGGCGAGGACGGCGCCCCACGGCATCGCGTGGCTGCCGAGGAAGTAGTCGCGCGCGTCCTTCTGCCCGCGGCCGAGCCGCGCGCCGAGCAGGTTGATTCCGGCGAGGTAGGCGGCGAGGAACAGCAGCGTCGGGAGGCCGAGCTGCAAGGCCGCCATGATCTGCCGTTCAGCGGGCGGTCGCGCGGGCGCGCGGACGGGTTCCGCGCTTGCGCGCGGAGAGGTCCGCCGCGTCGAGGCGCCGCACCGCTTCCCGCAGCGTCTCGTCCTTCTTCGCGAAGTTGACGCGCGCGCGCGTCTTGCCGCCGCCCCGCGCGTAGAAGGACGAGCCCGGCACGGCGAGAACGCCGACCTTCCGCGCGAGAAAATTCACGAACTCCCAGTCGTCCTTCCAGCCGAGCGGCGCCGCGTCCACCATCACGTAGTAGGAGCCCTCCGGCGGCGTGAACGCGAGCCCGGCGCGCGCGAGCGCCGGCAGGAGGATGTCGCGGCGGCGCGCGTACGACGCGCGCAGGTCCTCGTAGTACCGATCCGGCAGCGCGAGCGCCGTCTTGCCGGCCTCCTGGAACGGCGCCGGCGCGCAGATGGTCAGGTAGTCGTGCACCTTGCGGACGAGCGCGGTCAGCGGCGGCGCGGCGACGGCCCAGCCGACGCGCCAGCCGGTCACGGCGTAGCTCTTGCCGAGCCCGGAGAGCGTGACGCAGCGGTCCTCCATCCCGGGGAGCGAACCGAGCGAGACGTGGGGATGCCCCTCGTACCAGATGTGCTCGTAGATCTCGTCGACGACGGCGACGAGTCCGTGGCGCTGGCAGATCCGCGAGATCTCCTCGAGCTCGTCGCGGCGGAGCACGCGGCCGGAAGGGTTCCCCGGCGTGTTGAGGAGAAGGAGTCGCGTGCGCTTCCCGATCGCGCGCTCGAGCCGCCGGAAGTCGATGGCGTAGTCCGGCTCGCGCATCGGGACGAAGCGCGGCGTGACGCCGGCCAGCACACAGGCGGGCAGGTAGTTCTCGTACCAGGGCTCGAGAATGAGCGCTTCGTCGCCCGGCTCCGTCAGGCCGAGAACCGCGCTCACCTCCGCCTCCGAGACGCCGCAGGTGATCGTGACCTCGGTTGCCGGGTCGGGCCGCATCGCGTTGAATCGCGCGCACTTCTCGGCGACCGCCTTCCGGAATCCTTCTTCGCCCCAGGTGAAGGTGTACTGGTGGTGGCCTTCCGCCGCGGCGCGTGCCAGCGCCTCGACGAGCTCCCGCGGGGGGTCGAAGTCGGGCAGTCCCTGCGCGAGGTTGACGCCGCCGACCTCGGCGCCGAGCCGCGTCATCTCGCGGATCACCGACTCCTGGAATGGCCGCGGTGCGGCGGGAGAGCGAGATCTTCCGCCGCCGGGTGGAAATTCGCTGGCCGGCGGAAGCCGAGGCGGCGCGCATCGCCGAACTAGACTATCTCCATCCCGACTTCCTCGATGAAGAACGAAAACGAAGCAAGCGCAAGCGCGAGCGACGACCTCGTCCGGACGCTGACGCGGACCGAGTACTTCACGTTCGGCTTCGGCGCGATGGTCGGCGTCGGCTGGGTCGTCCTCATGGACGACTGGCTCTCGCGGGGCGGGCCGGGCGGCGCGGCGCTCGGGTTCCTGATCGGCGGCATCCTGCTCCTTCCGGTCGCGGCGACGTACGGCCGCATGGTGCGCGAGGTGCCCGACGCCGGCGGCGAGATCGCGTACACCGAGGGTGTCTTCCCGCCGGCCGCGGGATTCGCGTCCGCGTGGACGATGGTGCTCGCGTACGCGATCGTCTGCCCGTGGGAGGCCGTGGCCGTCGGCAATCTCCTCTCGCGCGTCTTCCCGGTCTTCCAGGCGATGCCCCTCTACACGGTCGCGGGGCGCGTGATGACGCTGCCGCGGCTCGTGGTGGGGCTCGCGCTCACCGGCGCCGTCGCCGGAATCAACCTCCGCGGCATCCGGCCGAGCGCCGCGTTCCAGAAGCTCCTGACCTTCGGGATGCTCGCGATCTTCGCCGTCTTCACGGCGCTCGGGTTCGCGCGCGGCCATGCGGCGAACCTCGAGCCGCTCTTTGCGCGCCCCGGCGCCGGCGGTGCGGCGCTCTCCATTCTCCTCGTGATGCAGATCGTGCCGTACTTCATGACGGGGTTCGAATCGGTCGGGAAGGGCTCGGAAGAGGCCCGGCGAGGATTCGACCCGCGCGACTTCGGCCGTGCGATCCTCGCCGCGGCGGTCATCGGATGCCTTTTCTACGTCACGATCGTGCTCGCGGTGTCTTTCGTCTTCCCGTGGCGGACGCTCGTGACCGAGAAGCTCGGGACCGAGGCGGCGTTCGCGCGCGCCTTCGGCTCGCAGGCCGTCGCCGACTGGATCCTCTTCGCCGCGCTTCTCTCGCTCGTGAAGATCTTCAACAGCAACTTCGTCGCCGCGACGCGGATGCTCTTCGGGATCGGCCGGCGCGACCTGGTGCACCCCGCGCTCGCGCGCGTCCACCCGGCGCGCGGAACGCCGCAAAACGCGATCGCGCTGATGGCCGTGCTGACCGCCGCGGCGTCGTTTATGGGAGACGCGATCCTCGTGCCGGTCTCGGAGGTCGGCTCGCTCGCCGTCGGCGTGGGCTGGTTCTCGACCTGCCTCGCCGACCGCCTCCGCGCTCGGCGCTCGGGGCGAAGCAGCGGACGCGAAGCCGTGGTGGCATGGGCGGGCGCGGCCGTGTCGGCGGCGGTCGTCGCGATGAAGGTCACGCCGTGGGTCGCCGGCAGCTTCTCCCGGGCGGAATGGATCGCGTTTCTCGGGTGGTCGGCGCTCGGCGCGGCGTTCTGGGCGATGAGACGGAGAGACGTCTCTCGACTGAGGACCGAGGACTGAGGACGGAGGACTCGAGTGGCGATTGCCACGATAGTCCTCAGTCCCGAGTCCTCAGTCAGGCGAATCGTGCCGCTTCGGCGAGCAAGCGTTGCGTCTCCTCTTCGGTGTAGTCGTAAACGCGATGGACGCCGATCCCGAGGGTTCCTCGAACCGATCCCTTCGCGTCGCGCACCGGCACGACGATCGCCCCGTTGACGCCGGTCTGTTTCGCGCCGGGCCGCACGTCGCCGCTCGTATCGGTCTGGATGTTGCAGGCCGAAACCGGGGCGTTGCGCTCGGCCGCGAGGCCCGCCATTCCCTTTCCGACGGGCACGCGCTGGACGATCTGAGCGACGTGCGGCGGCAGGCCCACCTGGCCCTTCAGAACGAGCACGCCGTCCTCCAGAAGGTGGAGCGTGCCCGTATCCGCCTGGAATCGCCGGACGATGTTTTCGAGGCGTTCCTGCTCTTCGAGACGCTCCTGCACGCCGTTTGCAAGCGTAGCACGCGTGTGCGAGACCACGTCTGTGGGCTTGACCAGCGCCCCGAACCGTGACTATGTAGAGGTGCCATGAGCCCGCCGCAAGCCAACGAGTTTCTTCCGTCGATCACCCAGATCCTGAAGCGCGCGAACGCCCTCGAGCGCGTGACGGGAGTCGACGTGCAGGCCGTGGCGCGGCTTCCCGTCTTCGCCGGCCGCTCGTGGAAGCGCTCGATCGCCGAGTTCCTGCGCTGGTCGGGCACGACGCCGGACCCGTGGGGAACGACGTCGGTCTTCGAGCTCCTGCTGTGCCACGGGCCGGAGGGCGCGCGCGCGATCGTCGCCGCATATCAAGAGGACCGGGTCGAGCGCGCGGAAACGTTCGTCGAGGCGGCGGCCGAAATCGAGGCCGTGCGCACCGTCATCAGCATGGCGGCGCACTGGCTCCAGGCGATCCCATGGGACCTTCGGGGCGTGCCGCGGCTGACGGCCGAGGAGTTCCGCCCGCGCCCGCGCGTCGCGATTCCCGGACCGCGCGAGGGCGTCGCGGGAATCCCGAAGCCCCGGATCTCGGAGATGGTCGAGAAGTTCCTGCGCGACGAAGTCGAGCCGCGCCGCCGGACGTCGTCGTCCGTGCCGGTGTTCCCGACGGATACGACCGCCCCGAATCTCTGGAATCACCCGCCTCCGACGCCGCGCAAGCCGCCGCAGGCCTGACGCGGGCCGCGGGCCCGCGGATCAGAGCAGCTCGAGCGCGCTCGCGGGATTCTTGAACGGCGCGATCACGTAGGCGCCCTGCGCGCGCCGCCGTGACTCGGCCAGGATCTCCCGTGCGATCGCGAATCCCTCCTCGCGCGCTCCGGCGCCGGCCCGCTCGAGCCGAGCGAGCACCGGATCCGGAACGACGATGCCCGGCACCTCGTGATGGATCCGCAGGGCCAGCTTGTGGCTCGTCAGCGGCCACACGGCCACGATCGCCGGGATCGGCAGCGTCCCGCCGAAGCGGTCGAGAAACCGCTCCCAGCAATCCCACTCGAAGAAGACCTGGGTCATGGCGAAGTCCGCGCCGTGGTCCACTTTGCGGCGGAAGCGCTCGACCTCGCGATCGATATCGGGCTCGTTGGGGTTGACGGCGACGCCGATGAGGAAGTTCGGCGGGTTGCCGATGGGGTTGCCGGCCGCGTCCTTTCCGTCGTTCAGATCCCGGATCACCTTGACGAGGCCGATGCTGTCGGTCTGGTAGACGTCGGAGGATCCGGCGCGGTCGCCCCGCTGTGAAGGATCTCCCGTGATGACGAGGACGTTGCGGATGCCGAGCGACCAGGCGCCGAGCAGGTTTCCGCAGAGGCCCATGAGGCTCGCGTCCCGCGGGGTGACGTGCGGGATCGTCTCGACGCCCTCGCGCTCGCACGCGAGCGCCATCCAGAGCGAGTCGAGGTGCAGGTGCGCGAGCGGGTTGGAGTTGATGTCCACCGAATGGACTCGCCCCGAGTCCCGGAACGTGCGGACGGCTCCGAGGACGGCCTCGAAATCGGTGCCCTTGGGAGGATCGATCTGCATCGAGACGACGAATTCGCCGCGCGCGAGCATGGTGGCGACGCGGGACGTCTTCGGCGCCGCCGGCTCCAGTCCCCACGAGAGCGCGGCGGCGGTCGGCTCGGGCGCGGCCGGCAGCTGCTCCGCCCGGACGCCCGCGAGAGCCGCCGCCACCGCGGCGATGTGCTCGGGCGTCGTGCCGCAGCAGCCACCGACGAGACGCGCGCCGCGACGGACGGCCTCGCGCGCGAACCAGGCGAAATACTCGGGAGACGAGGGCGGATAGACGAGGCGCCCCGCGACGTAGGAGGGCACGCCCGTGTTGGGCGCGGCGAGGAGCGGCATCCGCGTGGCGGCGCGCATGGCGTCGAGCACCGTCAGAAGATCGCGCGGTCCGAGGGAGCAGTTGGTTCCGAGCACGTCCGCGCCGAGGCTCTCGAGCCTCCGCGCGACCTTGCCGGGCCAGTCGGCGTCTTCGAGATCCTCCCAGGCGTCGCCGGGAAACGTCATGGACGCGACGACCGGCAAGGCCGACACCTCGCGGACCGCCTCGATGCCGACGCGCATCTCGGGCAGCGACACGAACGTCTCGAGCAGGAAGAAATCGACGCCGCGCGCGTCGAGCGCCCGCGCCTGCTCGCGGAAGATCTCGCGCAGCGCGTCCTCCGAGCCGGCATCGCCCGGGTCGTAGCCGAAACCGCTCGGGCCGATCGAGCCCGCGACGAGGACGTCCTTTCCGGAGACCTCCCGCGCCTTCCGCGCGATCTTGGCGGCCGCGCTGTTGATCGCCTCGACCCGGTCCTCGAGCCCCATCGGGCGGAGCTTCTGGCGGCTCGCGGCGAACGAGTTGGTCTCGATGACGCGCGCGCCGGCCTCGATGTAGGCGAGGTGCGCCGCGAGGACGTCCTCCGGGTGCGAGAGGCACATTTCCTCGACGGCGCCCCGAGGCGCCGGGCGGCGCGCGAGGAGATACGACCCCATGGCGCCGTCCACGACGAGCAAGCCTCCTTCGACGAGCTGGCGAAAACGGGCGGTCATGCGGGGGGATTATGCGGGAGACGCGGGTTGGACTCAGTTGCGGACGGCGCGCGACATTGGAGAGAGGAGGGCGCACCCCGGGCTCCGAACCGAGCCTAAGCACGGACGAACACCTCGACGGCGTTCCGGCCGGCGTGCTTGGCGCAATAAAGGGCCCGATCCGCCGCCTCGTAGAGCTCCTGCGGGCCTTTCATGTCGGGCCCGAACTCGGCGACGCCGAAGGAGCAGGTGACGCGGAAGGTCCGGCCGGCATAGGCGAACTCGTGCCCGGCGACGCGGGCGCGCAGGCGTTCGGCGAGGATCTTGGCGCCCTCGGTCTTCGCCTCAGGCGTCAGCACGGCGAACTCGTCGCCCCCGACGCGCGCGAAGGTCTGCTCCTTGCGAAAGAAATCCGACACCAGCATGACGACCTCCTTCAGGACGAAGTCGCCGCAGAGATGCCCGTGCGTGTCGTTGACCGCCTTGAAGTCGTCCACGTCGAAGAGAATGAGCGACAACGGCCGGCCGTAGCGCCGCGCGCGGGCGGCCTCTCGCACCGCCTCCTCCTCGTACTTTCGCTTGTTGGACGTCTGCGTCAGGCCGTCGCGCACCATCATCTCGTGGATCGCCTCGTGGTATGCGTTCTCGACGTCGCGCTCCTGGAGGAACTTGAAGTGCACGGAGCCAATCTGGAACCGGTCGCCGCTGCGCAGCAGAGTCGGATCCTCGATGCGGACGTCGTTGACGTATGTCCCGTTGGTCGAGCCGAGGTCCTCGAGGATCACCGACTCGAGGCGATACGTCAGCGAGGCGTGCCGGCGGGAGAGCGACGTCGCGTCGGGGACGACGATATCGGCCTCCTTGCCGCGCCCGAGAACGATCGTCGAGCCCGGACGGAACCGGTGCCGGGAGCCGATCATCCGGCGGTGCGGGTGCGAGATGAGAATGATGTTGGCCTCCGGCCCGGGATCCGTCGCCCGGCGCCGGGGCGTGACGGAGGTCTCTTCGCCTTCGAAGCGGTCGGCCTCCTTGTCGGGGGCGGGAGTGATCTCGAACCGAGAGGTCTCACGATCCCCGAAACCTCGAGCGAGGGCTGGGCCAGCTTCCGGAAGCTTCACTGCGATTTCGTTCAATTATCGCACAAACTGAGGATCCCGACGGCCGCAAAACTAGGGCAGTCCGAACGTCCTGACGAGGAAGGCCGCCATCTCGGCGCGCGTCGAAGTGTCGTTGGGACAGTAGTTTCCTCCGCCGCAGCCTCCCGTGATTCCCTCGCGGGCGAGGCGCTCGATCCAGGGAGCCGCGGGGCTCGCGGCCGGGACGTCTCCGAAGACGCCCGTCGCCGCCGGGGGCGCGTAGCCGGGGCCGTGCGCGGCCTTGAGCAACAGCATCGCCATCTCCGCCCGCGTCACCGGAACCGCCGGCCCGAAATTGCCCCCGGCCGGGAAGATCCCCTCGGCGGCCGCCCGCTCGATCGCCCCCGCAGCGAAGGCGGTGGCGGCGACGTCGGAGAAGACTGCGCCGGTCGCGGGCGGCGGCGCCCAGCCGTGGCCGTGCTCGGCGCGCAGCAGGAAAACCGCCATCTGCGCTCGCGTCACGGTGTCGTTCGGACAGAAATCGCCTCCGCCGCAGCCCGCCGTGACTCCGCTGCGGAAGAGACGTTCGACGGCGTCGTGGAAGAGGTGCGTCGCCGGCACGTCGCGGAAGTCGGAGAGCCAGCCGTCCGCCTGGGTGCGGGTCGAGAGATCGGGATTTCGCACGACGACGTCGTTGAGAGTTCCGGGCGGCAACGCCGGCGACGTGGCGGTGATCTCCGACTCGCTCACGACCACGACGCCCGTCGCTGCAGCGCCGCCGAAGGTCACCGAGGCGCCGGGCCGGAAGTTCGTGCCGAGGATCGTCACGGCCTCGCCGCCCGTGGCGGGGCCCGAACGCGGATAAAGCCGCGAGATCGTCGGCCGCACGCTCGACTGCAGCCGGAGGATTTTCGCGACCGACGGCACGCCGATTCCGTCGAGAAGGAAGAGCATGTAGTAGCCGGGCGGCGCGAAGCGCGGGTTCGGCGGCGCCGTCAGCGTGAGGCGGCCTTGATGGACCTGCGCGATCGTGAGATCCACCCAGCGCTGGTCGATAACCTGCGCGTGCGTCGCCGTGCCGCAGCGCACGAGGGCGGCGGTCGCGATGGACGCGGCCTGGGGCGTGTCCACGTCGAAGTTGGCGGCGATCGCGACGACGTCCGGCGCCGCGGTGATGACGGGCCGCGCCCCGCGGAAGAGATAGGGCGGCGAATACATCTCCATGCGCATCTCGTGGCTGCCGTTGCCATAGTCGGAACCCGCGGTCCAGACGCGACCGTCGGGCAGCAGCAGCGCGACCGAGTGATAGACGCGCGGCACGGCCGCAGCGGCGGCGATCGACCAGGCGCCGGTCTTCGGGTCGAAGAGCTCCGCCGTCAGGACGGGCGGGTCCCAGTTGCTCGGATCGCTGTGGCCTCCCTGGAGGAGCACGGTGCCGTCGGCGAGGATCACGGCCGTCGCGTGGTAGCGCACGGGCGGTCCCGTAACCGGATCGGAGAGCGCGCGGGGCGCCGTGGCTTGCCAGGACGGGGCGAGCGCCGAGAGGTCGATGATTATCGGATCGGGGCGGTTCGTGTAGAGGACGTGCGCGCGGTAATGCTCCGCGGCGTGCAGCGGGAGGAGGACCGACGACGTGTCGAACCCGTTGAACCCCCCGCCCGGCCCCGACCCGACCGGCGTCCAGGCGCGGCTCGCCGGGTTCCACGTCCAGCTCTGCCAGCCGGGGCCCCCGGTCGGCCCCTCGAGCGGCGTCGGGCAGAAGACCTGGCCCGTCCCGATCACGTGGAGGCGCGGGTACTGGGGGAGGTCGTAGACATCGCTCGCCGGAATGTCGGCGAGCGCGCCCTGATCGATCCAGTGGCCGGTTTCGGGATCGAAGACCTCGAGCATCCGGTTGTTGTGCCGCGAGTCCTCGTATTCGGGAGGGCCTGCCATGCGGAGGATCTTCCCGTCCGGCAGCCCGGCGAGCGTGGGATACCAGGCGCCCCCGCCGCGCGTCTGGCCGCGCTCGGGACGCAGCCTTTCGACGGGCGTCCAGGGACTCGAGCCCGCCGGCGCCGCCGGCTCGAAGATGGCGGCCGAGCGGAGCCCTTCGAAGTTCTGGCCGTGGTTCGGATGCACCACGCCGCCCCAGTCCTTCGTTCCGCCCGCAGCGAGGAGCCTCCCGTCGGCGAGGAACGCGTGGCCGCAGCAGAAGAGGTCGTACCGCGGCGGCGACGGCAGGATCTCGAGCGCCCCGGTCGCAGGATCATAGAGGCGCGTCTTGTCGATCGCCGCGCCACCCGCGACGTTCTGCGATCCGACGTTCTCCGAGCCACCGAAGTAGAGGATCTTGCCCGTGCGCAGGAGCGCCGCGTGCACCGGCAGCACGTTGTTGAGGTCGGCCGGAACCGCGTCGATGAGCGTCCACTCGCCGGCGAGCGAGGCCGGTGCGGTCGAGAGCGCGAAGAGCGCGATCTCGGGCGCCGTCTGCCCGCGCTCCGCGAGCTCGCGGCAGGTCTCGCACGGATCGACTTTCGGCAGCGGCGCGGTCTCCGGCGGTTGGGGCATGTCCGGCATGTCGGGCATGCCGGACATCTCAGGCATCGGCGGCTTCTCCGCCATCTTGGGCATCGGCGGCATCCACGTTCCGGGTAGGCCCAATCGGTGGTTGTCCTCGACGAGCTCGCGGTAGAACCGCGGATCCGAAACCCGCTTGCGGAAGGCGGGATCGCAGAGGATCAGGCCGCAGATCTTCCGCAGCAGCTCGCGCCCGAGGTCGCCGCCGGTGGCCTCCGCCGCTCCGCGCATCACGGCGTGGAGCGCCAGGGTCCGGGCGATCAACGGATCGGCGTGCACGCCGATGAGGGCATAGAGGCCGGGCCCGTCGATGCGCGCCCAGACGTAGTCGCGCGTCTGGCCGGGTGCCGAGCGCGGCACGGGACTCCATCGGCTCTCTTTCTCGAACCACCGGAAAACCCGCAGCGTGCCCCTCGAGACGCCGCCGATCGCCTTGTCGTCGATCGGGAGGACGAGCGTCCCGGGCCCCTCGTCACCGGTGTCGTGGTCGTGCAGAAGGACGAAGCTCCCGACGTAGCCGAAGCTGCCCCTGGGGTCGGGATTCTCCGCCGCATGCGGCCGGCTCCAGCGGCCGCCGGCGCGGCGGAAGATCGGATGCTCGAGTCCGCCCGCCTTCGAGACTTCGTCGGGTCCGGGGTCGCCCGGAATCAGCGGCGGTGGCGCCGAGCGCTCGTGCTCGTGGCCTCCCGCCGTGATGACGTGGCCCGGGGTTTCCTCGTGGTGCTCATGCCCCGGAAGCACGAGCCAAGACTACACCCCTACGTCGACTTCGCTTGCTCGGGGATCTCACGTCGCCTTCGCTCGCTCGGGGATCTGCTCCGGCGGCTTCATCGAGGCGAGTGGGGCGTCTCTCGATGAGGACGCCGCCGGGGCACCGGCTCGCGGCTCGCCACGCCCGGCTCGACCGCTCGCCTGATCCCCTCGCTGCGCTCCGGCTCCCGCAACGCGAGTCGGTTTGCTCGCTTACTTCGCAAACCTTGGTCGCGTTGCGAGCGAAACGCCTATCGCAGGCATAAGACTGTCGCCTTCGCTTGCTCCGGGATCTGCGTCGGCGTCTTCATCGAGGCAACGGCCCGCTCTCGCGACGCGTCGGTTTGCTCGTTTACTTCGCAAACCTTGGTCGCGTTGCGAGCGAAACGCCTATCGCAGGCATGAAACATTCGCTCGCGGCTCGCCACGCCGAGCTCGACCGCTCGCCTGATCCCCTCGCTGCGCTCCGGCTCCCGCAACGCGAGTCGGTTTGCTCGTCTCCTCGCAAACCTTGGTCGCGTTGCGAGCGCGCTCGCCGCTAGATCTGCGCGATGCTTGCGGCGAAGGCGAGCGGGCCGGCCAGGAACCGGTCCCCGAGCGGCATCCAGCGCGGGCAGCGGACGACCTTGAGGAGCGCGCGCGCGATCGCCAGCGCGCGGCTGCGGCCCGTCGCGGAGACGAACGAGGCGACCGGCGAATCGGGCACCGCGTCCTTGGCTTCGCCCTTCTCGGTGAACGTCGCCATCCACGCGTTCCCGCAGAACGCGAGATGGAAGGACCAGGTGCTCTGTCGCCCGACGAGCTCGGCCAGCGCCATCGCCGCCCAGTCCTCGGAAGAGTACGGAGGCACGGGCGTCGCGGTCGCGCCGCCGAGAACCTTGCGCGCGAGCATGCGGTCCAGGTCCGGCCCGGCCGTGTCGGCGAAGCTCGCTTCGGCGCGAAGGTCGTACGCTTTCGGGATCTTTCCGTCGGCCCCGTTTCGTCCGGGAGCCTCTTTCGGCGTGCGGCAGTTCGGACACTCGGGCGCGGACTGTCCGTCCGTCGTGGACGTCGTCACGACCGCTTCGCATTCCCGGCACCGCCACGTCATCTGCTGAGTCATTTGAGCCCTCTCTTGTCTCGCCTCGTTGGAGCCGGGTTTGGCTACCACCCCATGGGAGAGCGTCTGTTTACGTTTTGCGCGTTTACCCGGATCGAGGCCCCGGTTAACAGTGAGGGTAGGCGCGTCGCCCCGCGCCGCCAATCGCCCGCGGGTGCCGCGGCAATGGCACCCTCGTGCCGCCGGCCGGCGGCCGCTCTAGCTGTCCGCGGAGGGCACGGCGGGCGCCGTCGGGGCGTTGGGAGCGGGCGGGGCGAAGGCCGGATCGTCCTCGACCTCCTGCTGCCAGACGTGGAGGATGCCCCTCCCGGAGTCGCGCGCCAGATGCAGGGCCTTTTCCGCCCGCCGCAGCGCTTCGTTCGGGTCGCGCGGCGGCTCGAAAAAGTAGGCGACGCCGATCGATGCCGAAACGCGCGCTTCGGGGTCCTCCGCGGCGAGCGACGCGATGCCGGAAATGATGCGGCGCAGGGTCTTCTCGACGACCTCCCGCTCGACGTCCCAGAACGAGACGGCGAACTCGTCCGGCCCGAGCCGCGCCGGCGTGTCGGAGGCGCGGATCGCCTTGCGCACGACCGTCGCGACGCGGCGCGCGAGGTCGTCGACGGCGGCGACCTCGTGGTCGTCCTGATACCGGCGGAATCCGTCCACGTCGATCGCGGCGAGCGCGCATGGAAGTCCGCGATGCGAGGGCTCGCCGATTTCCCGGTCGAAGCGCTCGAGGAACCCGCGCGCGTTCAACAGGTCGGTCGGCAGGTCCATCCGCGCGCGCGTGATCTCCTCCTCGAGGTGCCGGCGGGAGCGGCCGAGCCGCCGCTTGTCCGCGCGCACGCGCGCCGCCGCGAGTCCGACGAAGAGGAAGATGATGAGACGCGTGAGGCCGTTCCAGATCGTGAAGCGTCGCGCCTCTCCGGGCGGCAGGTGCCCGAGCTCTGAGCGCGATCCAGAGCCCGGCCGAGAGAGCAGCGGCGATGATCGAGTAGCGCCTCCCGAGCCACCAGCCCACGCCGGCCACCGCCACGACGTAGAAGAGCGAGAGATCGACGCCCGCCTCGATGCGAAAGTCGAGCATCGCGACGAGGGCAAGGGCCACGGCGGCGGCGAGGATCCACAGCGGCGGCCTTTTCCAGGGGCCGCGGCGCCGGCGGGAAGAAGGCGACATGAACGCGGGACCTCGCGTCTCCGCGGCGTCCGGAGCTACAGCGGCTCCGGCGCGATGTGCTCGGGCCGCTTGCCCCGGTTGGCGGGATCGCGCCGCGCGTGCTTCCGCGGGTCGAACGGCTCGCCGGCGTAGCAGATGGGGCACTTGAGCCGCCCGTCGCGCGGAATCGTCGCGAAGCGCGCCGCGCGGCAGTGGCGACAGATCCACCTCGCGAAGCGGCGTTCCTCGAAGGACTCGGCCATCGGGCTCATACCATCCTAACAGCCCGCGGAAGATCGGAGGCCATGGAAGGGTAGCTCGCGTAGGTCGCCTCTTCCACCGGCGCAAAGCCGAGGAGCCCGAACTCCGCGAGCCGCTCGCGCGCCGCGGGATTCTCCCCGAGGCGGAGCAGCGCCCCGACGATCCGGTCGCGGAGCGGCTCGGGCAGAGCCGTGCCGGCCAGGACCGGCTGAATAGGCATCGGGCCCCACGACTCGAGGACCCGAAGGCGCGCGGCCTTTTCGGGCTCGCGGCGCCCGACGAGCCGCAGCGTGTTCGAGTCGATCGCCGCCGCGTCGGCCGAGCCGCCGGCGACGAGCTCGAGGGAGCGTAGGTGCGATCCCGCCGGGAGGAGCCCCGTGAAAAACTCCTCGGGATCTCCGGCGTGGCCGATCCCCGCGAGACGCGCGAGCATGTTGAGCCAGCCGCTCCGGGAACGACGGTCGTTGTACGCCCAGACGGCGCCCGCCAGGTCCTCGAATCGCGCGGCGGAGCGATCCCGGCGCACCACGACGTCCGAGTAGTAGACGGGGCGTCCCTCCGCGCGCGGATCGTCGAAGACGGGCGCCGCCGGAAGGAGCACCACGGGCGATCCGGACGCCCGCAGCGCGGGGTACGAAGGCGCGCACACGAAGGCGAGGTCGGCCCGGTCCGCGGCGAACGGATCGTCCTCTGGCGAAGGTCCCGAGACCCGCGTCTCGAACGCGAGCTCGACCGGGGCGCCGGTCGCCGCCCGGAGCTCCTCCGCCACGAGCTCGAAGAGTTGCTCGGGGATGCTCGGCGCGAGATAAGAGAGGACGCGCAGCGGCTTCACGCGCGCGAACTCTAGCAGGCGCCGACGAAGTTCGTCAGGCCGCGGACGCGGCCGGGAGAGGCCCCGCACCCGCGATCACGACCTCGAAGCGCGGAGGCTCGGCGAGGTGGCGCTTGACGGAGCACTGATCGATCGCGCGCAACAGAGCCTCGCGATATCTCTCCGGGAATGCCGGGGGGAGCGCGACGTCGATGTGGATGCGCGCGACGTGCTTTCCTTCCCGCACCGGTGTGAGCGAGAGCGCGAGGCCCGCGGTGTCGAGGTTGCGCTGCTGGCAGAAGCGAAGCGCATAGAAGCCGGCGCAGGTCCCGATCGAGGCGAGAAAGAGGTCGAAGGGCGAAGGGGCCTCTCCGCGCCCTCCCTGAAGGACCGGCTGATCGGTCAGGATGCGGAAGCCCTCGTGCTCCGCCTCGACCTGTACGCCGCCAGGAAACCGAATTTCCATCACCAGAAGGATGGCGCGGGCGCCGACGGCCGCGCCTGATGCAGGCTCACCAAGGAACGCGCGGCCGGTCGGTGCGACGTAAACTCTTTCGCCAGCGGAAGATGGGCGACGCCCGCACGATTCGACTGGTCTGCGCTCGCTGCAGAGGTGCGCTCGGAGAGCGCGGCGAGGAGCTGCACTGCGCGCGCTGCGCCGTCACCTTCCCGCGCACCGGCGGCATCGCGGACTTCGCCGAGGGCCGCTACTACGACGACTTTCCCGGCCCGGAGGTCCTCTCCGCGGAGAACCGGCGCGGGCTCGCCAACGAGAGCGAAGGCGCGCGCATCGAAGGCTTCTATTTGCCCCTCCTCGACCGCATCGCCTCGGAGCGCGGCGTCCCGCGGGCGCAGATCGCCGTCCTCGACTCGGGTTGCGGCAACGGCGAGTCGGTGGACGTGCTCTCGCGCTTCGGCTTCGAGGCGTGGGGCCACGATCTGTCGGCGCTGCGCAAGTGGCAGTGGCGCGAGCGCGAGCGGCGCGATCGCCTGGTCGTGGCGGCGGGGGAGACGCTCCCGTTTCCCGGCGGCGCGTTCGACGCCGTGATCGCGTCCGGCGTCCTCGAGCACGTCGGCGTCCGGGAGGAGGGCGGCGGCCATTATCGCGTCGCGCCGATGCCCGACCGCGACGAACGGCGGCGGCGATATCTGGCCGAGCTCCTCCGTGTGCTCGCTCCGGACGGCCGGCTCTTCCTCGATTTTCCCAACGGCGCCTTCCCGATCGACTTCTGGCACGGCGTGAAGCCCGGGCGGCGCGCGATGGCATTCGGCCGAGCGAAGGATTCCTGCCGACCGTGTCGCAGGTGCGCGAGCTGTGCGACGGTGTCGGCGACGGACTGCGCGTGACGGCGCTCAGTCCCGAGGGCCGGCTGCGGTTCCGTCAGGTTTCCGCGCACTGGTACGGACGCGCGCTGCGCGCCCCGATGTCGCGGGCTCTACCGCCTCATGTCCACGACGGACGTTTCGGTTCCTTGCGGCGTCGCCGGTGAATCCGTATCTCGTGCTCGAGGTCCGGAAAGCGAGACCGTAGGCCGGCCTCAGCTTCCTTCTTTCGCTGAGGGATAGAGCCTCTCGAACTCCGGGTCGCCGTGCAGGATCGTCAGATCCGGATCCCTCCGCGTCCATTCGGCGTCCTTGTAACCGGCGTCCCACGCCTTCCGCAACGCGTCGATCGCTTCGGCCTTCTTTCCGAGATTCGCGAAGGTGCAGGCGGCGTTGTACAGGACGGTTGCCTCGTTCGGCCGCAGCACCATCGCCAGGCTGGCCTCGCGCACGGCATCGTCGGTGCGCCCCTCCTGCGCGTACATGCCGGCGCGCAGGATCCGGGCCCGCGCGTCCTCCGGCACCTCGCGCAGGTGGTTCTCGAAAGCCTGCAGGAAGCGCTGCCGGACGTGGCGCTTGGCGTCTTCCCTTCCGAGCGCGCCGAGCGCGTTCATGATCGGAATGTAGACGTTGTAATCGGTGCCCGCGGCCCAACCGGACGACCGGGGGCCCTACCTCGGCGGATCGGGCGTCGTCACCGCCGGGCTCGGCAGCGGCGGGTCGGGCTGGAAGTCCCAGGTGATCTGCGCCGATCCGGCATCGGGCTCTTCGCCCGAGACGAAGAACCACTCGGCGCCGAGGCCGCCGACGATGTATCCGTCGGGGCCGTCCAGGTGCGTGAGCTTCCAGCTCAACGAGTGCGCGGGGAACGACGCGCTTCCACTCAGCCGGTCGGTGAAGCCGGTCAGGCTATGCGTACCGAGCGCCCAGGCGTTTCCAACCACGTCAACGTAGGGCATGGGTTCGTAACTGCGGACGACTTCGATGGTGGCCTGGGCCACGAATGTGAACGTGCACTTCTGCAGGTCGATCGATAGGAGCAGCCCTGAGTCCTGCGCCAAGCCCCCGTCCCCGTCCACGTTATCAGGAAAAGTTGGCGTGGCCAAATGGCTCACGATCTCGTCGTGCACCGAGCCCGATCCGGTGACCAAAGCCGCCCGGAAATCCCCGGGCGCCAGGACCAGCGACAGGTCTCCGGAGATCTCGAAGCTCTGGTTGATGTCGAAGTCCCAGCTGTCGGGGTTGTAGGTCTGCGTCCCCGAGAACGAGTAGCTCGCCGAGACGCGCCCCTTCCAGACGGTGACGCCTGCGAGCTCGCTGCAGCAGCCGGGCCTGCCCTCGACCTCGTAGTCGCCGCTCAAGAACGCGTTCCTCGTCTTATCGTGATTGCTCGTGATCACGATGATGCGAGACACGTTCTCCTCTTCCCGTTCGCGGCAGTAGACGACCGGCTGGCCCTTGACGACCTGCTCGTGATTCCAGGTTTCGCCGTTGATTTCCACGAGCAGATCCACGTCGACGGACTCGGGGAGCTTGTCGAACTTGAGGATGACCTTCCGAACATCCGGCTCGAAGGTGATCTCGTCGTACTGGGCGGCGAGCGAAACGTTGACGGTGGTCACCTTCGCGGGAGCGCCCGACGTCAGAGGCAGCTGGAAGGAGGTGGCAATGGGAGGATTCGCCACCGGGAACGGGGGCGACGAGCCGTCGCTCGCCTCGAGGTCCTTGTACAGAACCGCGATCGGGTGGCCGGGCAGGTCGACGTTCCAGTTGCGGACGGCGAAGTCCCGGAAATGCGTCTGGAACGAGAGCTGCTGGTCCACGGCGGCGGTGATGCCCTCGGTATCGGTCGCGCTTTCGGCGGCGACCCAGGCCTGAAAGACGCTCGCCGGGCCCTTCTCCTGCTCGAGAAAAAAGGGCCAGATGTACGACGCATACATGTGGGCGGAGGGCGAGTCGCTCGAGAGCGATGCACGGCTCGGCTGGAAGTCCGTCGCGAATCGCCAATGGACTTCTTCGGGCGACGTCGCGGGAACGTACTCCCACTCGGCCCAGGTTGCGGAGGCCTCCACGAACCAGCTGTTCCAGAAAAGCGTCCTGCCGTTGACGACGACTCCGGTCGCGGTCGACATCGCCGCCTGGTTGTGCCGAAACTGGAGCACATGGAAGAACTCGTGGGCGAAGTCGGTCCGGATACTGGCGGGATCGGCCGCGCGATCCTTGGAGAGCAGGATGAATCCGCTCGACGTCTTGTTCACCTTCGGCGGCGCGGGGACGGCAACGGCGACGGCATTCGACGCGGAGCCTTCAATGCTCCAGCAGCGGTCGATGGGGGCCGGAGATTCCCAGCATTGGTTCGTGGCGAGGAGGTAGACGTCGATCTTGCCGTCTCCTCCGGGGCAGATCTGATTCCCCCCGGCCGGCGTGAAGCAGTCCCCCACGGGCGCGCCCATCCCGGCGGTCATCGGATCCCAAAGCGGCTCGGCGATGCCGAGGACGCTCGAAAGGAGGCTCCCGTCGGCGGCGTCGTCGCCCGTGGAGCAGACGTGAATCTTGAAGTGGCTCCCGCTCGATTCGAGCCAGTCGGTCGTGCAGTGGTTCTGCGACCCGTCGTCCGGACGCCGGATCGCGGGCGAAGCGGCGGGGCCGAAGGGGCTCGCCGGGTCGTCGGGTCTCGCGAGGTACGGCGCGAGCGCGGCCTGCCCGGCCGCGGAGAGACTCGACAGGACCGCCTGGACCTCCGCGAAGAGTCCCGAATCCTCGCCGTCGGAAGGCGCGTTCTGGTACCGGGCCGGCAGGCGCCGATCCGAGAAGAGCGCATAGAAGCGATAGAGGAGCGAGGTTTCGTAATCGATGTCGCCGTGGGCGAGGTCGTCGGCGATCAATTCGGCCGGGTTCGACCCGAAGGTCTTGGTCAGGAAGACCGCCATCTGGCCGCGCGTACTGGGGTCCGTCGGGCAGTAGGCTCCGTTGCCGCACCCGGTCGTGATCCCCCGCCCCGCCAGCTCCTCGATCCACTTCGCGAACGGCGTCGTGGTGGTCACGTCGGCGAAAGCGCCCTTCGCCGCGGGCGGATTGTGCGTGCTTCCGAGGCGGGCGCGCAGCAGGAAGACCGCCATCTCGCCGCGCGTCACCGAGTTGTTGGGGCAGTAGTTCTTGCCGCCGCATCCGGTCGTGATGCCTTCGGCCGCGAACTGCTCCATCCAGTCGGCGAAGAGGGCGGTCTTCGGGACGTCGTCGAAGACCGTTCCGGTGGCGGGCGGCGGGTGATAGGAGGAGCCGTGCTTGCCGCGCAGAATGAAGACCGCCATCTGCGCACGGGTCACGGAGTCGCCGGGGCAGTAGTTTCCGCCGCCGCATCCGGTCGTGATGCCCGTCCGCCGCAGCCGCTCGATGGCGCGCGCGAAGAGGTGCGACGGCGGGACGTCCAGGAACCGAGCGAACCACGCCGCCTTGAGCATGACCGCGGGCTCGCCCGGAACCGCGACGACGACGTCGTTGACCGAGCCGGGAGTCAGAGCCGGCGCGATGGCGTCGATTCGCGTCGGATCGGCAATCGAGACTCCGGTGGCGGCCGCTCCGCCGATCGAGACGGTCGAGCCGGCCGCGAAGTTGAGGCCGTAGAAGGACGCGCTCACTCCTCCGGCGGCGGAGCCTGCGGTCGGGCGGACGGCGAAGATTCCGGGTGTGGCGGCGGTGGCGCCTGCCGTCTCCCCGCCTCCTGCCCCTGCCGCGGCCGATGAGGCTCCGCCACGTTTCGCGGTCCCCGACCGCGCCTCCAAAGCTCGAGCTCGGACGGCCAGGCTCGAAATCGCGACCAGTCCAAGAACCAGGAGTCGGACGTTCCCGCGAGATTCGGCCATGAGGCCTCCCTGCAGGTCCTCGTCAATCTAATCACGAGCGGGCGCCGGAAGTCCCTCGCCCCGTCGGCCCCGAGCTCGGGATGACAGCGCAGGAAAGAGCCACTTCGGGATGACAGCGTAGGAAAGAGCGAGACACAACCTAGGAAATAGCCCGCTACGCCTTCCCCTCTGCCTTCGTGGAGGGGTAGAGCCTCTCGAACTCCGGGTCGCCGTGCAACGGCCGTCAGATCCGGATCCCGCCGCGTCCACTCGGCGTCCTTGTAGCCGGCGTCCCACGCCTTCCGCAGCGCGTCGATCGCTTCGGCCTTCTTTCCGAGATTCGCGAAGGTGCAGGCGGCGTTGTACAGCACGGTCGCCTCGTTCGGCCGCAGCACCATCGCCAGGCTCGCCTCGCGCACGGCATCGTCGGTGCGCCCCTCCTGGGCGTACATGCCGGCGCGCAGGATCCGCGCCCGCGCGTCCTCCGGCACCTCGCGCAGGTGGTTCTCGAAAGCCTGCAGGAGACGCTGCCGGACGTGGCGCTTGGCGTCTTCCCGTCCCAGCGCGCCGAGCGCGTTCATGATCGGGATGTAGACGTTGTAGTCGGTGCCCGCGGCCTCGATCGCTTCCTCGGCGAGATTGGCGACCTCGTCGTGTTTGCCGGAGGCGAAGAGCGCGCGCAGCAGGAGGTAGTACGCGCCTTCGCAGTCGCGCTTGCGCGAGATCGCGGCCCGCGTCAGCCGGACGGCGTCGTCGTAACGGCCGCCGGCGTACAGGATCCAGCCCTGCGAGATGAGGACCTCGGGGATGTCGGGCGCGAGCGCCACCGCACGCAGCGACGCCGACTGCGCGCGCTCCATGTAGGTCCCGCCGGGGCCGGACCAGTACTGCGCGTGGGCGCAGCCGTTCGCGATCGCCGCCCACGCGAGCGCGAAGTTGGGATCGAGCGAGACGGCGTTCTCGAACATCTGGAGGGCGAACTCCATGTCCCGCGTCGTGCGCCGGCGCGCGTAGCTGCGGCCCCGCAGATAGAGGTCGTACGCCTGGAGGTTCTCCGTCGGCTTGGCCGCGAGCTCGGCCTGCTCCTGCGGAGTGACCTTGATGCGCAGCGCCTCGGCGATCTTGTGCGCGATCTCGTCCTGCACCTCGAAGATGTCGGACATCTCGCGGTCGTAGCGCTCCGACCAGACGGGGAAGCCGGTCGCCGCGTCCACGAGCTGCGTGTTGATCCGCATTCGGTTCCCGGCGCGCCGCAGGCTCCCCTCGAGCGCGAAGTCGGCGCGCAGCTGCCGGCAGACGTCCGCCGCGGTCGCATTCTGGTCGCGGAAGGCGAGCACCGTGGTGCGCGGGAAGACGTTCAAGCCCTTGATCTTCGAGAGGTCGGTCAGGATGTCCTCGGTGATGCCGTCCCGCAGGTACTCGTCCTCTTTCACGCCCGACAGATTCTCGAAATAGAGGACGGCGATCGAGCGCTCCGCGCGCCGAGGCGCCTTGGAGTCGGAGACCGCCGCGGTCCCGTCGGCCGGACCGGCTCCCTTCGAGCTTACGGCGCAGCCGGAGAAGGTCGGTCTTCAACTCCGTCGCGGTCTGGTAGCGGAGGCTGCGGTCCTTCTCGAGGGCCTTCTCCAGGATCGGCCCGAGCGCCGGCGGCATCGCCGGGTTCGCCTCGGCGACCGGCCGCGGGTCGCGGTTCAGGATCGAGTCGAAGACGACCGCCTGCGTGTCCCCCTCGAAGGCCCGATCGCCGGTCGCCATCTGGTAGAGGATCGCGCCGAGCGAGAAGAGGTCGGTGCGCGCGTCGGTCGTCAACCCGCGAGCCTGCTCGGGCGACATGTAGTGGACCGTGCCGAACACCGTCCCCGCGGCGGTCAGGTCCGCGCCCCGCGGGGCCGCCGTTGGGGTGGTCGTCTGAGCGGACGCGGTCTCCGCGTGCTCGAACTTCGCCAGGCCGAAGTCGAGGATCTTCACCTGACCGCGGGCGGTCACCATCATGTTCATCGGCTTCAGGTCGCGGTGGACGATGCCCTTGGCGTGGGCCACTTCCAGAGCGTCGGCCATCTGGATGCCGAGATCCAGCAGCTGCTCGATCTTCATCGGGTGCCCGGCGATCATCGTCGCGAGCGATTCGCCTTCGACGAGCTCCATCACGATGAAGGACTGCCCCGCGTGCTGCTCGATGGCGTGCACGGTGCAGATGCCGGGGTGACTGAGGGCGGACGCCGCTCTCGCCTCGCGCTCGAACCGCTCGAGCATCGGCGCGTCCTTCGCGAGCTCCGACGAGAGAAACTTCAGGGCGACGGCGCGGCGGAGCCGCGTGTCTTCCGCCTCGTACACGACGCCCATGCCGCCCGCGCCGAGCTGACGCACGATCCGGTAATGCGAAACCGTCGTTCCGAGCACCGTGTCTTCTTTCTCGAGAGGATTCCCCGTCACCCGCGCCGCGAGGGGAAACTCTATCGCAGCATCGGATTCAAGCCGGCGGCAGGTCGAGCCTCCGCAGCAGCGCCGCGAAGCGCGGGTCGGAGCGCAGCGCATCGAACCCGGCCAGACCGGTGTAGGAGACGAGGCCCTGGCATTCCTCTTCCGCCCGCGCGAGCACGCCGAAGGCGTCGTCGATCTGCCCGAGCGCGCCGAGCAGCCAGGCCTCGGAGGCGACGGTGGGCGAGGCCGGCGGGCGCGCTTGCAGCTCCTCGAGGATCGCCCGTGCCTCCCCGCGGCGGCCCGCCACGGCGAGCGCCCACCCGAGGATGCCGAGAAACATCGGCGCGCGGCGTGAAACTTCGACGACGTGCTCGCCCGCCGCGATGGCCTCCTCGAGCCTCCCGAGGGCGACGTTTGCGATGCACGACGCGCCGAGGGCCGACGCGTCCTCCTTCTCGAAACCGAGCGCGTCCTCGGCGTAGCGCAGGGCCTCCCGGGGCTTGCGGCAGACGAGAAGGCCCCACGCGGTGAGGGTGTAGGGAAAAGATGCCAGCGGATCGGCTTCCCGGGCGCGCTCGAAGAGAGCCAGGCCCTCGTCGGGCTTCCCGCGCGCGCAGAGAGTGATCCCGAACGAGCCCAGGGCCAGGACGTGCCGCGGCTCGATCTCCAGCGCCCGGCGCCAGGCCGTCTCCATCGCCTCCCATCGGCGTTCGAGGAAAGCCGCGAACGCCTCGACATGGAGGCTCTCCGCCGATTCCCCCTGCAGCTGCCGCGCAATGTCGAGCGCCTTTCGCGCGGACGCGCACGCCGCTCGAGGCAGGATCATGCCCATGTGAGCGGAGAGCACCGTGATCTCCGCGAGGCCGGTCCACGACGGCGCGTGGGAAGGATCGAGGCGGACGGCCTCCTCGAAAGCGTGAAGGGCTCCGACGAAGTCCTCCTTCCCTCGAAGATGCCGGCCCTTCAGGTAGCTGCGGTACGCCTCGAGGTTGCGGGCCTGCGGCCGGGCGGGAATCGCTCGCGTGCCCGGCGCGAGGCGCGCCCGCACCGCGCCGACGACGCCCGCGGCGATCTCGTCCTGGACGGCGAAGACGTCGGTCGCGTCCCGGTCGAACCGCTCCGACCAGAGCTGGTAGCCGCTCGCCGCCTCGGTCAGCTGCGCGGTGACCCGGAGCCGGCTACCCGAGGTGCGCACGCTGCCCTCGAGGACGTGGCCGACCGAGAGAGCGCGCGCGATCGACGCCAGGTCGCCGCCTTCCCGCCCCGCCCGAAAGGCCGATGTGCGGGAGGCGATGCGGATCCCGTCGATTCGGACGAGGGCGTTCATGATCTCCTCGGCCATTCCCTCGCAGAGATACTCCTGGTCCTTCGCCGGGCTCATGTCCGAGAAGGGCAGCACCGCGATGGCGACCGGCGCGAGAGCCGGAGCGGCTCCAGGCGCAGGGGCGATCTCGAGCCCGGCCTTGCGCCAGCCGTCGATCATGCGTTCCACGTACTCGGGCTCCCACCACTTCTCGATATCCCGGCGGGCGGTGGCGGCGAAGTCGGGCTTCAGTCTGAGCAGATCCTTCAAGGCCTTCGTGGCCGCGTCGCGTTGCCCGAGCTGCCCGTACGCGGCGGCCAACGCGGCGTGCATGCCCCAGTGGCCCGGGAGATTGGCTTTGAGCGCGAAACCGATCGCGCCGCGGTCGTCGCCCCGACGGTATGCGTCGTAGAAGTCCGTATACCAGTACCAGCCGGGGTGATTGGGGTTGAGCTGCTTGGCGCGCCCGGACAACGCGAGGCCGCGCTCACGGTCGCCCGCATACGTCAGCAGCTCGCCGAGGAAGGCAATGGAGTTGCCGTCCATGGGGTTGAGCTCCGCGGCCCGCTCCGCCGCGTTACGGAAGCTCTGGAATGCCTTCTGAAAAAAGAGCGCCTGGGCCAAACTGAAATGGGTCAGATGATTGGACGGCGCTGTCTCGACGGCGCGTCGCGCCGCGTTCAACCCGTTTGCCAGTGAATCCGGCCGAAGGTTGAATCCTTGCGCGTAGTCCTGAACGCAGAGGAGCGCCAGCATCGCCCAGGCATCGGCGTAGGCCGGCGCGTTCTGCACGGCCTCCTCGAGGCCGGACCGAGCCGCGCCAAGCTCCTCGGCCGTGACCCGCTCGAAGTAGGAGAAGCTGCGCAGCACCGCCTCGTAGGGGCTCAACTGCTCTGGGGTGCGGCTGCGCACGGCCTCACTCATGCTCCGGGGCAGAACTCCGTTCATGTCCGCAACGGTCGAGACGATCCGCGGAACCAGGTCGTCCTGCAGCTCGAACAGCGCTTCCGGCGTGAAGGTGCGCTCATAGTTCTCGGCCCAGAGATGTGCACGGGAGACTGCGTCCACGAGCTGAACCGCCAGGCGCAGCTTGGTCCCGGCCTGGCGAAGGCTCCCCTCCATCACGTATCGCGCGCCGAGCTCCCTGCCAGCGGACTGTGCGTCGGCGGCCGAGCGACGCGAGATCACCCGCAGGTAGGAGAAGCGTGACAGACCGGTGACGATCTCCTCGGTCAGCCCTTCGGCCAGGTTCGTGAGTGACACCTCGGCGCCGCCGTACTTGAACGGGAGCACCGCGACCCAGAACCCCTCGTCGGTGCGGGCGGCGCCGGAGGTTCCCGTCTCCGTGGGAATCTCCAGCCCCGCCTTGCGCAGCCCGTCAAGCAGATGCTCGGTGAGCTCCGCGTCAAGCCACTTGCCGAATTCCTCTCGCGCAATGGCGCCGAAGTTCGGCACCAGCACGTCCAGTTCCCGCAACGCCGTCCGCGCGCGCTGCTGTTCGCCGAGCTGCCCATAGACAGCAGCAAGGTACACGTGCGGCCAATGGTAGGCGGGCATGTTGACTTTCAGTGCGCTTGCCAGTGCGCCGCGATAGTCACGCTTGCGGTAGGCATTGCAAAAGGCAACATAGTGATACCAGCCCGCATGATGTGGGTTGAGCTGCATCGCTCGTTCCACTACGCCCAGGCCGTAGTCCCAGTCACCGGCATAAGCGATCATGTTTCCGAGTATTGCCGCGGTGGAGGAATCCATGCGATTCAGTGCGAGGGCGCGCTCCGCTGCTGGTCGGAAGGCCAAGTAGTCTTTCTGGAAGAACAAGCCGGTAGCCAATGCGCAGTGGGCGAAGTGGCTGGTCGGCGCCGATGCGACCGCTCGTTGCGCCGCGGCACGGGCGCGGCCCAGGGGATCGGGCTTGAGGTTGTAACCGAAGGCGTACTCGTGCCAGTAGATCATCGCCAGTTCGGCGAGGCAGTCACTGTGGTCGGGGGCGACGGCGACCGCCGCTTCGAGTATGTCGCGGACTTCCGCGTGCTCCTCCGGGGTCATGCGCTCCCAGTACCCGAACGCGCGCAGCACGGCCTCATGCGCGGAGTATTCGCCGGCGGTCTTGCCGCGCAGCGATTCGCTCATGCTGTGCACCAGCGCGCCGTACTGATCCGCGACCGTCGAAACGATCCGGGGAACCAGATCGTCCTGAAGCTCGAAAACCGCTTCCGGGGTGAACGTGCGTTCGTAGTTTTCGGCCCAGAGGTGGGCGCCGGAACTCGTGTCGACGAGCTGTACCGCCAGACGCAGCTTGGTCCCCGCCTGCCGCAGAGTGCCTTCCATCACGTAGCGCGCGCCGAGGGCTTTGTCCGCGGACCGAGCGTCGGCGGCCGAGCTGCGCGAGATCACCCTGAGGTAGGAGAAGCGCGACAGTCCGGTCACGATCCCCTCGGTCAACCCCTCGGCGAGGGTCGTCAGCGACGCGTCGCCGCCGCCGTACTTGAACGGCAGCACCGCGACCCAGAAGCCCTCGTCGGCACGGATCGCGGCCGAATCGAGTGGGGAAGAACCGGTGCGACCGGGCGCCAGAGCCTGCGATCCCTCCTTTGGAGGAATCTCCAGACCTGCTTTCCGCAGCCCGTCCATCAGCTGCTCAACCAGATCCGGGTCGATCCATCTCCCGTGCAACTCGCGGGCGACCTCGGCGTAGTTCGGTTTCAGTGCGAGCATGTCCCGGAGCGCGTTGCGCGCCTCCTCCTTCTGCCCGAGTTGCGCGTAGCAGATGGCCAGCACCGCATGCGTGTAGTAGTTCTGTGGAGCGTTGAGGTGGAGAGCCACGTCGAGCGCTTTGCGATAGTCCTTCTGACGGTAGGCATCGTGCCAGGCGGTGTAGCGGTACCATCCCGGATGGTTGGGATTCAGTTGCGAGCCTTTCTCGGATAGAGCGCAGCCGCGTTCCCAATCCCCCGCGTAGGCGATGAGCAAACCCATGAACGCGGCAGTGGCCCCATCCATCGGGTTCAGCGAAACGGCCCGTTCCGCGGCAACCCGGAAGGCCAGGATCTCGCGCTTGAAGAAGAGAGCCTGGGCCAGCGCGTAATAAGGCAGGGAGTGCAACGGCGCCGCTTCGACCGACGTCCGTGCGGCCCGCAGTGACCGGTCGAGAGAATCCGGTCCAGCATTGTCCCAGTGCCCGTACTCGTTGGCGTACATCAACGACAACATCGCCCAACACTCGGCGTTTCCGGGGGACTGCTGAACAGCCCGTTCCAGGCAGGTTCGCACCTCGGCAAGGTCTTCCGGGGTGAATCGCTCGTTGTACCCGAAGCTGCGCAGCAGCGCTTCGTACGGGCTCATTTGATCCGCAGACTTCAGCCGCACGGCATCGCTCATGCTGCGCGGCAAAACACCGTGCATGTCGGCAACGGTTGAGACGATCCGCGGAACCAGATCGTCCTGTAGCTCGAAGATGGTCTCGGGACTGAACGTGCGCTCGTAGTTCTCGGCCCACAAATGAGCGCCGGTCGTGGCGTCCACGAGCTGCACGGCGAGGCGCAGCTTCGTTCCGGCCTGGCGGAGGCTCCCTTCCATGACGTAGCGCGCACCCAGCTCCTTGCCTGCGGACTGTGCGTCGGCTGCCGAGGTGCGCGAGATCACCCGAAGGTAGGAGAAACGCGACAGGCCGGTCACGATCTCCTCGGTCAGCCCCTCCGCCAAGGCCGTGAGGGAGGCGTCGGCGCCGCCGTACTTGAACGGAAGAACGGCGACCCAGAAACCCTCGTCGGTCCGGACTGCGCCCGACGCGATCTGTCCGGAGGATGTCGCACGGGTTCGCGCCGGCGCGGATCCGTCCTCCGCTGGAATCGAGAGCCCCGCCTTGCGCAGCCCATCGAGTATCGGATCCATCAGGCCGCTCGCGAAGTGCCACGTCCCGACATTCGAGCGAGCGTGCGCCGCAAACTCCGGGTCGAGCGCCAGCAGATCCCGGACCGCGGACTCGGCCTCTGCGTGCCGGCCCAGGTGCCCACAGGCCGAAGCCATCACCAGATAGGGCCAGAAGAGGCCGGGAACATCCACGCGATTTGCGCGCTCGAGAGCCTGCTCGTACTCCCCCTTGTGGAAGTGCTCCCAGAGCGGAGCGAAATGCATCCAGCCCGCGTGGTTGGCATTGAGCTCCATCGCGCGGCGCACGATCGCGGCGCCGCGCTCGAACTCGCCGGTGTGCACGATCTGCAGCCCGAGGATCCCGACGGCATCGGTGTTGAGCGGGTTGAGGGCCATCGCGCGCTCGGCCGCGGGACCAAACGCCGCGAGGTCCTGGCGGAAGAAGTGCGTCTGCGCCAGCGCGACCAGCGCGAACTGGTTCGCCCGATCGAGCTCCACCGCGCGGCGGGCCGCGGCCAGGGCCCGATCGAGAGATGTCGCGTCGCCCCCGAAGCCGAACGCGTACTCGTCGACGAAGATCTGCGCGAGGCAGGCCCACAGGTTCGACTGGCGGCCGTCCCGCTCGACCGCGCGCTCCAGCCGGCTCTTGAGCTCCGCGTAGGCGGACGGCGTGATCTGCTCGCGGTAGGCGAAGTACTGGAATTGCCACTCCACGGGCGTGAGATGGGCATCGTCCTTCTGCCGGGTCGCCGAGCGCATGGCATGCACGAGCACCCCGTAGCTATCGGCGACCGTCGCGACGATGCGCGCCGCGACGTCGTCCTGGGCCTCGAACACGCCCGACGCCTGGAGATCCCGGTTGAACGTCTCGGACCAGAGCTGGGCTCCCGTCTGGACGTCGACGAGCTGGGCACTCACGCGGATGGACGAGCCTCCTCCGCGGATGCTCCCCTCCAGCACGTAGCGCGCGCCGAGTTTGGCGGCCAGGGCGCGCTCGTCTCCCTCGACACTCTTCAGGCGAGCCACCGAGGCACTCGCGACGACCGAGAGATACCGAAACCGCGAGAGGCCGGTTCCGATCTCCTCGGAGATCCCGCCGGCCAGGGCCGCGAGGTCGGCGTCGGCGCCGACGTACTTGAACGGCAGCACGGCGACCCATAAGCCGGCCGAACCGACCGGCGGAGAGGTTGCCCGCGGAACGCTCCCCGCGGCCGGCGCGGTTTGGTCCGAAAGGCCGAAGGCGATGTCCCGGGCCGACTGGAACCGATGCTCCCGGTCCTTCTCCAGGCAATGGTGGACGATCCGCTCGAGCGCGGGTGAGATGTTCTGCCCCGACGCCGACAGCTCCTCCGGCTCGTCTCGCAGGATGGCCGCCATCGTCTCGACGTTCGTGTCCCGCCGGAACGCCTTCCTGCCCGAGAGCAGCTCGTAGAGGATCGCGCCGAAGGAGAAGATGTCCGAGCGATGATCGACCGGGAAGCCCTTGACCTGCTCGGGCGACATGTAGCCCGCCGTCCCCATGATCGTCCCCGGCTGCGTGTGGCCCGAGCCCGTCGGCGCGCTCGTCTCCTTGCCCGGAGCGACGGCCTCGACGCGCTTCGCGAGGCCGAAGTCGAGGATCTTGAGATGGCCGTCTCGGCTGACGAAGAGATTCTCGGGTTTCAGGTCCCGGTGGACGATCCCCTTCTCGTGGGCGGCGGAGAGGCCCTTCGCGATCTGGAGCGCGTAGTCCACGGCCTGCTTCTGAGGAATCGGACCCGTATCGAGCTTGCCGCGCAGCGTCTCGCCTTCCAACAGCTCCATGACGGCGTATGCAATGCCGCCCTGGTTTCCGAAGTCGATGAATCGACAGGATGTTGGGATGCGAGAGCGCCGCGACGGCCTTCGCTTCGCGTTCGAAACGCGCGAGGGTGTCGGCGTCCGCGGCGACGGACTGAGGAAGGACCTTGACCGCGACGTCCCGATCCAGCTTCCGGTCCCGCGCCCGGTACACTTCGCCCATCCCTCCCGCGCCGAGCGGCGCGAGGATCTCGTACGGGCCGAGACGAGTCCCGGCTGGAAGTGTCATCGAGCGGTCGCCCGGGCGATTCTAGACGAGGCGATGCGGGGAGGAATTGGCGACATGTCGCACCCTGCCGTCAACGCTTCGGCCGATCCGGTCAGCGCCTGAGGAGCGAAAACCAGTTGATGGTCAGGGAAATCGCGTCTGCGTCCGGGGCCGGCAGGTTCACGACGACCAGGAACCGCTGCCCATCGGCTGTCACGTCGAAGTCCTGCCAGCCGGCAGGATCCATGCGGAAGAGAGGGCGCGACGCGCCAACCTGAGCGCTCGAGCCAAGGTGGACAGCCGTTGCGATCATCTCGTCGCCCGCGGAGACGAAGTAGAGCTCGGACCCGTCCCTCTTCCAGCGCGGGCGCGACCCACCAGACGCCGAAACCTTGACCCGCTCCGCGGGCTCGGGAAAAGAGGTCAAAAATATCTCGGGGCGGCCGGACTCCGGCGCGCAGTACGCGATCCACCGACCATCTGGGGAGAATTGTGCCTGCGTCAGTTCGGTTGTGTCCCTCACGGACAACAGCTTGCGCGGATTTGGCTCTCCGTTCGGATTCAAGACCCAGAGACCGGTGCCCGACACGGTGCGGGCGCCAAAATAGAGGAGGGATCGTCCGTCGGGTGACCAGTCTTCTGCGCGCTGGATTCCTCCCGGCGGAACGATCAGCTCCGAGGTGCCGGACCCGTGAAGCGCCACCGCGTACAGGGCGGGGGGGTGACCCATCGAGCCGACGCTGAAGACCATTCGGGTGCCGTCCGGCGACCACGTCGGAGAGGAATAGTCGTCCGAGCCCAGCTCCAGGCGTGTGAGCACCCCGCGGGACAAATCCCCGGTCCAGATACTCCCCATGCCCGTGCGAGGATCGATCTCTCCGACGAAGACCTCTCGTGAATCGGGAGAGAGGCGCACCGATCCGAATCCGGCAGGCGACGCGAGCGAGCCGGTCTCCCGGCCGCTCCGGTCGATCCAGGCCAGGCGTGTCGGGCCCCCTTTCCCGCGGGAGGCGAGGACACCATTGTCGGAGGCCGAGAACGGGCCAGTCCCGATGAGCGCGTGCTGGAACACCTCCTGCCCCGTAGGAATGGCGTCCCCAGTCAGCCGCAGCCGATCGCTGTCGAAGGGCTGAGCCAGCAAGCCGCCATCCCGGGCGTAGAGAAGGTGGCCGGATCGGCCGCGCGCGTCCGCACTGGGTTCGCCCGGAACGTACTGCGCGCGCGAGCAGTCCGTCAGGAGCGGCACCGTCTTACCATCCTCGATGTTCGCTACGCGGACATACGTCTGCTTCTCGGCCTTGCTACGACCGACGTAAAGGAAATGATGTCCATCGGGAAGGAAGCTCGGCCAGCAGACGCTGACTTCCTGCCGGGACGCATCCACCTTCAATACGGCTCGAGGGACACCTCCGCTTTCCGACACGAGGTTCACGACAGGCTGTGTCAGGCCAGCGAAGAGAATCGAGTGTTCGCTGCCCCAGGAACCCGAGGGAAACGCCCCGGTCACGTCGCAAAGCGTTACCGGCTGCCCGCCTGCCGCGTCGACCTTCTTGAGCTTCCCGTCCGCAAAAAATGCGACGAAGCGGCCATCCGGCGACCAGAACGGCGCCGCGGCCCCTTCGGTACCCGGGACCGCAGCCGCCGACAGCTCTGCGAGCGACCTCACCCAGAGGGAGCTCTGCCCATCGGAGCGGCGCGCAGCGAATGCGATGCGCCGTCCACCCGGCGACAGGGCAAACAGGTTCTGCATCGGGGCAAACCCGAATCGGGTCCCCTCCGGGGAGCGGATCTCGAAGCGGACAGGCGGCGCGGGGGGTACAGGCGGACGCCGACGCGCGTAAAGCGCCGCAGAGAGCCGCCGTGGTCAGAATGCCCGCCGAGGCAAGAGCGACCAGCCATCGCGGCCTGGCAGAAGAGCTCACCGCGGACACCGCACCGCCGCTCGTCTCCGCAATACGGTCCTTGAGCGCCGCGAGATCCTGCGCCAGGTCGCGCGTGGAGGCATAGCGGCCGTCCGGGCTTTTCGCGAGACAGCGCTCCACGATCCATCGCAGCGGCGCAGGTGAGAGCGGGCTGATGTCTCCGAGCGGCTCCGGCTCGTCGCGAATGATCGCCGTGAGCGTCTCGGGTATGCTCCCCCGAGCGAAGGCGCGCTTGCCCGCCGCCATCTCGTAGAGGATCGATCCGAAAGAGAACTGGTCGGATCGCAAATCGAGCGGCTTTCCCAGCGCTTGCTCCGGCGACATGTAACCCACCGTCCCCATCACGACCCCGACGGCCGTCTCAGCGGACATCGTCGGGGCTTGCGTCCTTCCGTTCCGTTCCTCCGGCTGCGTCAGCTTCGCCAGACCGAAGTCCAGGATCTTCACGAAGCCGTCCCGCGTCACCATGACGTTTTCCGGCTTCAGGTCCCGGTGAACGATCCCGGCGCTGTGTGCCTTCGCCAGGCCGTCGGCCACCTGCGCGGCGACCGCCTGGAGGCGCTTCGTCGCCACGGGTCCATCGGCCAGCAGATCCCGCAGCGTCTGCCCATCGACCAGCTCCATCGCGATGAACGCGGTCCCGCCCGCTTCGCCGATGTCGTGGATCGTGACGATGTTGGGATGGTTGAGCGACGACGCCGCCCTCGCCTCTCTTTCGAAGCGCTTCAGGCGGTCCGTATCACCGGCGAGGGCTGAGGGCAAGACCTTGACCGCGACGTCGCGCCCGAGTCGCGTATCCCGCGCCCTGTAGACCTCGCCCATCCCGCCCGCGCCGAGCGGGGACAGGATTTCGTATGGGCCGAGACGGGTGCCGGCGGCGAGTGTCACTTGAACATTCCGGTCGCGGCGCGAGGAGTCTCCCGAAGTAACCGAGGGAGGAGCCTCGCGCCGCGGGAGCGCACGCACAGCGCCGGGATCAGGCGGACGGTCGAGGCCCTTTGGCCGAGCCGGGCGCCGGTCGCGCGGGCGAGATCCCGGCGCAAGCGGGCGCGACGGTCGCCCATCTCGCCCGCGCCGAGCGGGGACAGGATCTCGTAGGCGCCGAGACGCACTCCCGGGGACAGCGGCATGGGGTGGCGGGATTATCCCTTCACTTCTCGAGCCCCACCTTCTTCATGAGCGCGACGAAGCGCGGTTCCGACCGGAGCGGATCGAAGATCCGGTCGTTCTTGAGCCAGCCCAGCCACTCCGAGTCGGAGGCATACGCGTTCTCCAGCGAATCCAGGGCGCGAGCGCGATCGCCCAGGCCGAGATTCACGAGCGCCATGTTGAACGGCGTGACGGAACCGCCCAACGATTTCTTCTTCAGATCCTCGAGCTCCGCCATCGCGCGGCTTCGATCGCCGGAAGCTCCGTAAGCGTAGGCGAGAAACGCGGACACGAAAGCCGGCGATCCCATCGCCTTCGCCTTCTCGAGTTTCGGAATGGCGTCGCCGGGCTTGCCCGCCTGAATGTCGACCCAACCCTCCATGTACGGAGGAAAGAAGTACGTCGGATCGAGATTCGCCGCTCTCCGGGCCATCTCGTGCGCCTCCGTGTACTTGCCCTGCCAGGCGACGGCGGCGAGAGAGTCGGCGAGAATTTGCGGGGAGAGCGGGTCGAGCTCGGCGGCGCGCTTGCCCTCGGCGATCGCTTCGTCGAAGCGTCCCTGGAACGCGAGCACGAGGCCGAACTGATCGTGCGCGAACGCGTAGTTCGGGTTGAGCGCGAGCGCCTTCCGAAATTCGGCCTCGCTGCCCGCCCAGTCGTACTCGTACCAGATCTTCAGTCCGCCGAGCGAGGTGTGCGCCTCGGCAGACTCGTTGTCGAGAGCGATCGCCCTCTCGGCGGTGTCCTTGGCCTTGGGGCGCGCTTGCGAGGCGGTCAGGACGCCTTCGTTGTAACCGGCCCAGAGGTAGGCGTCGGACAGGCCCGCAAACGCCGGGGCATAGGTCGGATCGAGCTTGATCGCCTCTTCGAATTGCGCGATCGCTTTGGTCAGGTTTTCGTCACTCGGGCGGTTGAAGTAATACCGGCCCTTCAGATAAGCGTCGTACGCCTCGGGGTTGACGCTCGCCGAGCGCGCCAGCCGCGACCGCTCGCCCGGAGTCAGCTGAACGTGGATCTCCTGCGCGATCGCCGACGCGAGCTCATCCTGGAGCGCGAGCACGTCGCGCGAATTGCGCTCGAAGCTCTTGGCCCAGAGATGTCGGTCCGCCCGCGCGTCGATCAACTGGGCCGTGATTCGAACCTTGTCGCCGGCTCGGATCACCGAGCCTTCCACGATCGCGTCGACGTCGAGCCTCTTCGCGATCTCGGGGGTCGGCGGCCGATTCTTGCCCTTGAACTGCATCGCCGAGCCGCGCGAGATCACTCGAAGCTGACTGATCGTCGCGAGGTCCGCCGTCAGCTCGTCGGTCATTCCCTCGGCGAAGTAGTCCTGGTTGGGGTCGCCCGAGTAGTTGTCGAGCGGAAGCACGGCGAGCGACCGAATGGCGTGTGGCCCGGTTCCGGCTTCCGGCGCGGGAGATGGCGTGCGCCCGAATCGGGAGCGTGCCGCGAGGTAGGCACCGGCGACCAGGATGATTGCGGCGAGAGCCGCCAGCCAGACGCGCCGCCTGCGCGGCGACGGCCGCCCCGTGCCGGTTGACGGCGAGGAGACTTTCGATGCCGGAGAATCGGACACGGTCTCCGCCCGCAGCTCCTTCAACTCGTTGTACACGTCGCGGGAGGTCTGGTAGCGGTCGCGGGGTCCTTCTCGAGGCAGCGGCGCAGGATCCTCGAAAGGTGCGGCGGAACGTCGGCGCGCAGATCGGTAACCGAGGAGGCCGGTCGCGCAGGATCGAGGAGATCAGGTCCACGGCGCTCGCCCCCTGAAACGGGCGCTCGCCGGTCAACATCTGGAAGAGCACGACGCCGAGCGAGAAGACGTCGGACCGCGCGTCCACCTTGCCGCCGCGCGTCTGCTCCGGAGACATGTAGGCGACGGTGCCGAAGACCTGGCCCTCGCCCGTCAGGTTGATGCGGCTCTCCGTCGGCGTGCTCGTGAGGTTCGGATCGGAGTCGGGCCCTTCGACCCGGGCCAGGCCGAAGTCGAGCACCTTGACGCGACCCTCGCGGGTGACCATGACGTTGCCGGGCTTCAGGTCTCGGTGCACGATGCCGCGCTCGTGCGCCGCGGACAGCGCTTCGGCGAGCGGCGTCGCGATCTCGAAGAACCCGGCGAGGGGAAGGCCGCCCGAAGGGATCACCGTGTCGAGGCTTTCGCCCTCCACGAGCTCCATCGCGAGAAAGCGCGTGCTCCCGGATTCCTCGACCGCAAAGATCGTGACGATGCCGGGGTGGTTGAGCGCGGCGAGCGCACGGGCCTCCCGCTCGAAGCGGGCGAGACGTTCGGCGTCCTTCGCCACCGTTTCCGGGAGGACCTTGATGGCGACGTCGCGGCCGAGCCGGGAATCCTTCGCCCGGTAGACCTCGCCCATGCCTCCCGCGCCGAGAGGCGAAAGGATCTCGTAGGCGCCGAGACGGGTGCCTGCGGCGAATGTCATCGGAGCGTCGCGTGGAACTGTACACCGCGGAGGCGGCTCATCCAGGCGCGCCGTCGGGCTGCGTTCTACGGTCCGTAGAGCTGCAGATTGAATCCGTTGGCGATGAACTTGGCCATGGCGTCGCGGCTGACGGGATCGCTCGGGCAATAGCCCGTGGCGTTGCATCCGGAGACGATCGCCCTGGCCCAGAGGTAGTGGATGTGCTTGCAGAATGAGTTCGAGACCGGCACGTCGGAGAAATGGAGGCTCGGGCTGGCCGGATCGCAGGAGTACGAGAGCCCGGTGACCGGATCGGGCCCGTAGGTTTGCGGAACGGCCGCGCCGCCGCCGGGCGCCACGATGCCCTTGGCGATGAAGCCGGCCATGCCGTCGCGGCTGACGGCATCTGCCGGGCAGAACTTGCCGGTGGAGCAGCCAAGCGTCACGTTCTGGGCCGCGAGATAGTGCGCATGCTTGCAGAACTGGTCCGTCGGCGCGACGTCG
>CAWGKP010000005.1:0-12211 GCA_963823185.1 uncultured Acidobacteriota bacterium | reverse complement strand
GCATGCGGGAGCGATCTTCGACGCATCCCGGCGGCCCCGCCATGATGCAAATCACACAGATCGCTCTTGCGCGAAATTGGTGCGTTCGTCTCATTCGGCGGGCACCCTCGAATGGCCAAATCAGCGCAGATCGCTCAAAGAGCGAGAACCGCGCGCCCGTATGACCGCCGTCATATGCGGCCGCGAAGGCCGGCGAGATGGTGCGAGGTGAGGCGATGAAAAGGCCGCGGATGAGCCAGGGCACATCGGGTCGGAAGAGTGGCCCGGAATTTCTCTCGCGGGGAGAGGCGGCACAGCTCTTCGGCGTCTCGGCCTCGACAGTGACGCGTTGGGCCCGTCTGGGGCTGCTGCGGGCGCTCCGGACGCCGGGCGGCCACTACCGCTTTCCCGCGGAAGAGACGCGGCGCGCCGCGCAGCGTTCGCCGGCCGACGAGCTCGTGAGACTCGACTGACGTGACGATCGCGGTCCGTCTCCCCGATCTCGAGCACTGGAAGGCGCAGGTCAAGTGCCAGACCGGATGCCCGGTGCGGACGGACGCCGGACGCTACGTTCAGCTGATCGCTGAGGGACGCGACGAAGAGGCTTTCCTCGTGGCCCGCGCGCCGAACCCCTTCGCCTCGGTCTGCGGCCGCGTGTGCGCCGCGCCGTGCGAGGACGCCTGTCGGCGCGGCGCGATCGACGCGCCGATCGCGATCCGGGCCCTGAAACGGTTCGTCACGGAGCGCTACGGGGTCGAGTCGATCCACCCCGACACGCAGAATCGCCTCCGCGAGACGCTCATCGGCGAGGGCAACCGATTCGCGGGCCACCTTCCCGTCCATCCGCTGTCCGCGCGGGGCAACGCCGCGGCGGTCGCCCGGCGGAAGGTCGCCGTCATCGGCGCGGGCCCCGCCGGACTGTCGGCCGCGCACGATCTCGCGCTTCTCGGTTATGACGTGACGGTCTTCGAGGCGTCCGACGAGCCGGGCGGCATGATGCGCTTCGGGATTCCCGAATACCGCCTCCCGCGCACGCTGATCCGGTCCGAGATCGAGAAGATCCTCTCGCTCGGCGTCCGGCTGGAGACGAAGACCGGCCTGTCGCCGCGGTTCGGCCTCGCCGATCTTCGCGCGAACGGATTCGAGGCGGTGTTTCTCTCGATCGGCGTTTCGAAGGGCCGCGATCTCCAGGTGCCGGGAGTCGAGCTCGATGGCGTCGTCAAGGCCGTGGACTACCTCCTGAACGTCAACCGCGGATACCGGATGGACCTCGGCCGGCGCGTCGTCGTCATCGGCGGCGGCTTCGTCGCGTTCGATGCCGCGCGAACGGCGCTCCGCGGCGGGCGAAAGGACCTCGAGCGCGAGCTCGAACGCCTCGACGACACCGAGAACCACCGGATGAAGGAGGCCCTGGACTCGGCGCGGGCCGCACTGCGCGGGGGCGCGACGGCGGTCACGATCGTTTCGCTCGAGAGCTTCGAGGAAATGCCGGTGCTCAAGACCGTGCAGGGCCACGAGGAGTTCGAGGAGGCGCGGCGGGAGGGCGTGGCCTTCCAGACGCGTCGAGGACCGAACCGCTTCCTCGGCGACGGCAAGCTCGAGGCCGTCGAGCTCCGCCGCGTGGCCTCCGTCTTCGACGAGAACGGCCGCTTCGCGCCGCGCTACGACGACGGCGACGTCACGCGCATCGAATGCGACGCCTGCGTCCTCGCAATCGGGCAGCAACCCGATCTGTCCTTCCTCCGGCCCCAAGACGGCGTCGCCCTCACGCCCGGAGGCACCATCCGCGTCGACCCGACGACCCTCGCGACGACGGCCCCCGGAATCTTCGCCGGCGGGGACGTGGCTTTCGGGCCGCGCAACCTGATCGAGGCCGTCGCCAACGGCAAGCGCGCGGCGCGCTCGATCCACGAGCACCTCTCCCGCGAAGCGGCCGTGACGCGCGCGACTCTCGAGATCGAGACCTTGCCGACGGCGTCCTACCGGATGATCGCGGGCTTCGAGATTTTCGACCGCGAGGCACCGCCCACGCTCGACGTCGGGCGCCGCACCGGCATCGCCGAGGTCGAGACCGGCTACTCGGAGGACGAGGCGCGGCGCCAGGCGGCGCGATGCCTCATTTGCCACGTGCAGACGATCTACGACCCCGAGGCCTGCGTCCTCTGCAGCCGCTGCGTGGACGTCTGCCCGGAGTACTGCCTGGCGATCGTCCCCTTCGACGAGCTCGACCTGCCGGAGGGCGAGCGGCGACTCCTCTTGGAGCGCGCGGAGGCCGACGGCCTCCCGCTCTCGGCCATGGTCAAGGACGACGCGCGCTGCATCCGCTGCGGCCTGTGCGCCGTTCGCTGCCCGACCGACGCGATGACCATGGAGCGTTTCTCCATCACGGAACGGTTCGCCGCCGCGGCGGCGGAAGGAGGGGATCTCCGATGAAGGACCCGAAAGGCCGCCGCGACTTTCTCTGGAAGCTCGGCATCGGCAGCGGCGTCGCGGCGCTCGGCGCACAGACCATCGCCTCGATGCGCTCGCTCGTTCCCAACGTCTCCTACGACGCGCCGACGACCGTGCGCCTCGGGATGCCGCACGACTTCCCCGACGGCCTGAAGTTCCTACCGGACGAGCGGCTCTTCGTCTTCCGCGACGGCAACACGTTCCACGCCGTCTCCGCCGTGTGCACTCATCTCGGCTGCACCGTCCGCGCCGAAGCCCTCCCGCAGGCCGAGACCAGGACCGTCGAGGGCCGACCGGTCCGCCTGACGCATCGGTTCCTCTGCCCGTGCCATGGCTCCCGCTATTCGGGCGACGGCTCCAACGTCTCGGGCCCCGCTCCGAAGCCGCTCGCCTGGTACCACCTCTCCATCTCGCAGGACGACGGCCAGCTGGTCGTCGATCTGGCGCGGCCGGTCGGCCGCGATTTCCGCCTGACGGTGGCATGAAGGAGTCCGCATGAGCGCAGACGCGAAGACCGAATCCGACTCCGCGGGCCGCGCCGCCCCCGGCGTCCATCCGAAGCGGCTCTGGAGCTTTCGGCCGGCATCGGACCGGGAGGCCGGCGACGCCGTCGTCTCGAACTTCCTGCTGCACTGGTTCCCCGCGAAAAGCTTCCGGTCGTCGCTCGCCTGGAGCTACTCGTTCTGGCTCGGAACCGTGTCGGCCGCGCTCCTGCTCCTGCTCGTCGTCTCGGGATTGCCGCTCCTCTTCCTCTACATCCCGTCCGTCGAGCGCGCTTACGCCTCGGTCAAGGACATCGAGTTCGTCGTGACGTTCGGCTCCTGGATCCGTGCCGTCCACCGGATCTCGGCGCACCTGATGGTGGCCGCCGTCTTCCTGCACCTCGTCCGCGTCTTCCTGACCGGCGCCTACAAGAACGGCGTCGGCCGGAATCAGAAGCGGGAGTGGAACTGGGTGCTCGGCGTCGCGATGCTGCTCGCGACGCTCTTCCTTTCCTTCACGGGCTACCTCCTGCCGTGGGATCAGCTGGCCTACTGGGCCGTCACCGTTGGCACGAACATCGCGTCCTCCGTTCCCGTGATCGGGCCGACGATCCGCGAGCTCCTGATCGGCGGCCGCGCCATCGATCAGCCGACGCTGATCCGCTTCTACGTGCTGCACGTCCTCTTTCTTCCGATGATCGTGGGCTTCCTTTTCGCGTACCACATGTGGCGCGTGCGCAAGGACGGCGGCCTGGCGCGCGCCGACCGGGAGCTGGACCGCGGCGAGTCGAGCGACACCGAGCCGTCGCGGACCAAGACGTACACCCTGCTCGGCGTCGCCCGGGGAACGGCGCCCCAGATTCGCGCCCGTGCCGTCGCCACGCCCGAGGCGACCGTCAACTCGGTTCCGGACTTGACGCGGCGCGCCGCCATCGTGGTCCTCGGCACGATCGCCATCGTCGGCATCCTCTCGGTCTTCGTGCGGTCGCCGCTCGAGGAGCCGGCCAACCCGATCATCACGCCCAACCCCGCCAAGGCGCCCTGGTACTTCCTGTGGCTCCAGGAGATCGTGACGGACACGACGGTCCACATCGGATCGTTCACGATCAACGGCGCGTTCCTCGGCGGCGTCCTGCTCCCGGCGATCCTGCTCGCGCTCCTGACGGCGTGGCCGTGGCTCGACCGCAGCCCCGCCGGCGCCGCCGGAGAGTGGTTCGCCGCGACCCGGCGCCGCCAGAACCTCGTGTTCCTCCTCTTCGTGCTCGCCGTGCTCGTCCTGACCGTGATCGGCACTTTCCTGCGCGGGCCCTACTGGCACTTCTACTGGCCCTGGCAGCCCTGGCCCGAGCTGCCGTCGAGGATCTGACATGGAGAAGCGTACCGACTCGCCGCTGCCGAAGACGGATCGCCCGATCCTCGCCATCGTCGGTCTCTTGCTCGTCCTCTCGACCGCGTTGTTCGCGTGGAGCGACCGCCGGCACGACTGGCGCTATTACCAGTACGCCTTCCGGGGCCGGGTTGCCGAGAAGCTCGGGGCCGAAAAGGCGAAGGGAATCCCGCGCGGCGTCCAGCAGATCTGGTCGCCGGAGCTTCGCCGGGCGGATCGCTGCGTCACCTGTCACCAGGCGGTGACCTGGAAGGGCTTCGAGGCCGCCGAGGAGCCGTTCCGCACGCACCCGGCCGAGCCCCTGAAGAACCACCCGATCGAGAAGTTCGGCTGCACCTCCTGCCACGGCGGCCAGGGCTGGGCGATCGATACGGTCGACGCTCACGCGCCGGCGGAGCACTGGGAGGAGCCGCTCCTCGGCCAGGAGCTCGGAGAAGCCTACTCGCTCGCCGGCGACAAGAAGGCCTTGCTTCAGATGAACTGCAACGTCTGTCACCGCTACGACCGCGAGACGCCGGGCGCGGGCGCGATCAATCTCGCGAAGAAGCTCGTCGCGGAGAAGGGCTGCCGCGCCTGCCATGTCATCAACGGGCGCGGCGGCACGATCGGGCCCGATCTGACCTGGGTGGGAGACAAGGCGCCCGAGCAGTACGAGTACGGACGCCTCTCCGGGCAGAAGAGCGCCTTCGCCTGGCACGTCGCGCACTTCAAGGACCCGCGGGCGCTCGTTCCCGACACGGTCATGCCGAACTTCCACCTCTCGACGGGCCAGGCGCAGGCGCTCGCGATGCTCGCGCTCTCCTGGCGAAAGGCCCCGGTGCCGGCGGACTACCGGCCGGGCCTCCCCCGCACCGACCCTCAGACCCCCGAAGAGATCGCCGAGGAGCAGCGCATGAAGACGGGGCCGGGCGCCTGGTTCGTCCAGACCGGCTGCTTCGTCTGTCACTCGATCTCGGCGCTCGGCGTCAAGAGCCCGGCGCAGATCGGGCCCGACCTCTCGACCGCGGTCGAAGACGTGCAGGCGCGCTTCGGCCGGACGGTGGACGACTTCCTCCGGGAGCCGACCGGCACGATGGCCGTCGTCCTGTCGCGCCAGATCGTCCTCTCCCCGCAGCAGAAGGAGACGGCAGTGCAGAAGCTGCGCGAGGCCTTCGCCGAATACCAGAAGCAGAAGGCCGCGGCCGCCGCGGTCTCGAGCACCCAAACCCGGCCCGCAACACCTTGAAGAAGGAGGGACTCCGATGAAACGCCATAGGAAAACCTGGATCACCTGGGCCGCCGTCGCGGTGGTCGCCGTCGCCGCCGCGCTGTCCGGCCGATGCGCCCCGTCCGCGCCGAAGTCGAAGAAGGCGCCGGCCGGCGCCTCGGATCTCGCCGTCGCGGCGCAGAAGACCTACGTCGCGCCCGGCGATCTCGATGAGTTCTACTTGTTTTCCTCCGGCGGCCACTCCGGACAGGTCTACGTCTACGGGGTCCCGTCGATGCGACACCTCTCCACGATCCCCGTGTTCACGCCCTACCCGGGAACGGGCTATGGCTTCGACGACGAGTCCAGAAAGATGCTCGGCAACCTGACCTGGGGCGATGCCCACCACCCTGCGCTCTCGGAGACGGCCGGCGACTACGATGGGCGCTGGCTCTTCATCAACGACATGAACGGGCGTCTCGCCCGTATCGACCTGCGCGACTTCAAGACGAAGCAAATCTTCGGTCCCGTCCCCAACGTCTCCGGCAACCACGCCTCGTCCTTCGTCACTCCGAACACGGAATACGCCCTGATGGGCTCCCGGTTCTCGATCCCGATTCCCAAGGGAACCTACGCGCCGATCGAGAAGTACGCCACCGACTACAAGGGCGTCGTCGCGGCGATGAAGATCGACCCCAAGAGCGGCGAGATCTCCTACGGCTTCGAGATCCTGATGCCGCCCTTCGACTACGACCTGGGCGACGCCGGCAAGAAGCTCTCGGAAGGTTGGGCCTTCTTCACCTGCTACAACAGCGAGCGCGCCACGGGGAAGCTCGAGGTCACCGCGTCACAACGAGACCGCGACTACATCGCGGCCGTGGACTGGCGCGCCGCCGCGAAGGCGATCGAGGAAGGGAAAGGCGACATGATCGGCGGCGTCCGGGTGCTCGACCCGAGGAAGGTGCCGGGCGTCGTTTACCTGATGCCATGCGGCAAATCGCCACACGGCGTCGATGTCTCTCCCGACGGGAAGTACATCATCGGCTCCGGCAAACTGCAGGGCGTCACGACGGCGTTCAACTTCGAGAAGGTTCAGACCGCCATTCGCAACAAGGACTTTACGGGCGACGAGGACGGCATTCCGGTCATCAAGTACGAATCGATCAAGGACGCGGAGATTCCCGTCGGCCTCGGGCCGCTCCATACGCAGTTCGGCCCCGACGGGTGGGCCTACACGTCGCTCTTTCTCGACAGCGCCATCGCAAAGTGGAAGCTCGGGACCTGGGAGGTCGTGGACAAGGTCCCGATGTCGTACAACATCGGCCACCTGTGCGCCGCCGAGGGCGACACCGTCTCCCCCAAGGGCAAGTACCTGGTGGGTCTGAACAAGCTCTCGCACGGGCGCCATTTGTCCGTTGGTCCCTCGCAGCCGGAGTCCTCGCAGCTCGTGGACATCTCCGAAGAGAAGATGAAGTTGATCTACGACGCCTTCACCGAGCCCGAGCCCCACTACGCGCAGATGATCGAGGCCAAGAAGCTCCACCCCATCGAGGTCTATCCCAAGGATGAGAACAAGGACCCCCTCGCGATCTGGGACGTCAAAGACGCGGGGGTGACGCGCCAGGGAAACAACGTCCTCGCCAAGGTCGTCCTCGTGCGGTCGACGATCACCCCGACGGCGATCGAAGTGAACCAGGGAGACACGGTCAAGATCGCCATGACCAACATCGAGCAGACGACCGACGAGCTCCATGGCTTCGGGCTGCTCGACTACAACATCAACATCGTGTGCGATCCCGGCGAGACCAAGACGGTGACGTTCAAGGCGGACAAGACCGGCGTCTTTCCGTACTACTGCACCAACTTCTGTTCGGCGCTGCATCAGGAGATGCAGGGCTACCTGATCGTCAAAGCCAAGTCGTAACGACCGGATACCGGCGGGGTCGCGGCATCGGCCACGGCCCCGCTCCCCGGGCGGGGAGGATTCCATGAAAACTTCTCTCGAACGCCTCAGCCGGCTCCTGGAGAAGCCGCTCGAGACGGCCCCCCGCGTCCTCCTGCTCGCGGCGGTGCTGCTCTTCGTGCCCGCCTACCTGACTCCGCTCTGGAAGATGACGATGTTCGCGCCGCAATATCCCGACGGGCTCCGCATGCAGATCTACAGCTACAAGCTCACGGGCGGCAACGGCGGCCAGGACGTCAAAGAAATCAACGTCCTCAACCACTACATCGGGATGCACGAGCTCACGACGGCGGAGTTCGCGGAGTTCAAGTGGATTCCGTTCGTCGTCGGCGCGCTCGCGCTCGTCTTCTTGCGCGCGGCGCTGCTCGGGCGGACGGGGACGATCCTCGATCTCTTCGTCCTCTACCTCTACTTCGGGCTCTTCTCTCTCTGGTCGTTCGGATACAAGCTCTATTCCTACGGGCACAACCTGGCGCCGACCGCCTCCGTGAAGGTCCCGCCGTTCATGCCGCCGCTCATCGGCTACAAGAAGCTCGCAAACTTCGAGGTCTACTCCTACCCGTCGCTCGGTTCCTACGCGCTCGCCGCCGTGACGGTGGCTCTCGGAGCAGCACTGTTCCTCGCCTGGCGCCAGGCGCGTGCGGACGCCGTGGCGGAGACGCGGGCGGCCGGATGACCCTGCCGGTTCTCGCGCTCGTATCGGCCCTGTCGCGGGGCGCGGCCGTGGCGGCGGCCTCGGCGCTTCAGGCGCGCGTGGACGCGGCGGCTCCGGGCGCCCGCCTGGTGGTCGCGCCCGGCGTGTATCCGGGCGACCTGCGCATCGATCGGCCGCTGACGCTCGTCGGTCGGGGCCGGCCGCTTCTCCTGGGATCGGGAGCCGGGACGGTCGTCTCGGTGCGCGCCGACGACGTCGTGATCGAAGGCTTCGACATCGACGGGCGGGGCGGCGGCGACCTCGGCGCCGATTCGTCCGGCATTCACATCGCGGCGCGGCGGGTGACGATTCGCGACTGCCGGATCTCCCGCACGCTCTTCGGCATCTATCTGCGCGAGGCCGACGGCGCCTCGATCGAGCGGTGCGAGGTGCGAGGAATCCATGAGAAGGAAGCCGGCGAAAAGGGCTCCGGCATCCACGTCTGGAACACCGACGGCTTCCGGCTCTCGGACAACACGATCACCGACGCGCGCGACGGCTTCTACGTGCAGTCGTCCCGGCACGGCGTCATCACCGGAAACCGCGCGCGCGACCTGCGTTACGGCCTGCACTACATGTTCTCCGACGACAATCGGTTCGAGGACAACGTCTTCGAGAACGCGGCGGCCGGCGCCGCTCTGATGTACTCGAAGCGGATCGTCTTCCGCCGCAACCGCTTTCTCCACAACCGCGGATTCGCGTCGGTCGGCCTCCTGCTGAAGGCCTGCGACGATCTCGAGGCCGAGTCGAACCTCATCGCCGACAACGCCCGCGGGATCTTCCTCGAGGGCTCGTACCGGAACGTCTTTCACGGCAACCTCGTCGCCGAGTCGGACACGGCGATCGTTCTCTACGACTCCTGCGGGAACAACCGGTTCGAGGGGAACTCCTTCGTCGCGAACCTGACGCCGCTCACGCTCGTCGGCCGGAGGACGGACACCGTCTTTCGCGCCAACTACTGGTCCGACAATGAGGAACCGGATCTGGACGGCGACGGCCGCTCGGACCGGCCCTACCGGCTCTCCTCGGTCTTCGACCATTTCCGGGGCAACCTGACGGCCGCGGACCTCTTCACGCAGGGGTTCGGAGCGGCCGCGCTCGGTCTGGCGGAGCGCGCCTTCCCCGTCCTCGAGCCGGTGTCGGTCGAAGACGCGACTCCCCTCGCGCGCGCGCCGCGCCTGCCCGATGTCCCTCGCCCCGACGCGGCTCGAAGAGGTCCACGGGCCGGCGGCGCGGCCGGCGCCGGCGCGGCACTGCTCCTCGGAGCGTTCGCGCTGCTCGCGGGGCGGCGATGATCCGATTCGAGGCGTTGACCAAGACCTACGGGCCCCGGCGCGCCGTGTCGGAGCTCTCGTTCTCCGTCGCGCGCGGCGAGGCGGTCGCGCTCCTCGGACCGAACGGTTCCGGAAAGACGACCACGCTCAAGGCGGCCGCGGGCCTCGTCCGACCGACCTCCGGTGGCGTCCGGATCGGCGAGCCGGCGCGCGACGCGGCCGATCCAAGCGCCCGCGTCGCGATCTCGTACCTGCCGCAGCGGGTCTCCTTTCCGGAGGCGCTCACGGGCGCCGAAGCGCTCGAGTTCTACCGGGCGCTCCGCGGAGCGCCGACGGAACGCGTGGCCCAGGTCCTCCGCTTCGCATCGCTGAACGGCGCATCCGAGCGCGCGATCGGGACGTACTCGGGCGGCATGGTCCAGCGCCTCGGTCTCGCCGTCGCGATGCTGCCCGACGCGCCGATCCTGCTCCTCGACGAGCCGACGGCGGCGCTCGATCCCGACGGTCTCTGCGCCTTCTACGGCCTCGTCGAGCGGCGGCGGCGGGAGGGGCACACGCTGCTCTTCTCGTCCCACCAGTTGGGCGAGGTCGAGCGTCTGGCCGACCGCTTCGTCCTCCTCGTCGAGGGGCGCCTCGTCGCGGACTTCACGCAGTCCGAGCTCGCCGAGCGCCTGTCCGCGCGCGGCGTCCTCCGGGTCCGCCTCGCGCGCCGCGTCCCGGGGCTGCTCGAGACACTCCGTCCGCTCGCGCCCGGGATCACGTGGTCGGGCGACGAGATCATCGCGCCGGGCCCGGCCGCGCTGCGTCCGCGCCTGCTCGATCTCATCCGCGAGGCCGGGGCGGAAATTCGCGGCCTGACCTCCGAGGAAGGCCGCCTCGACGCTCTCTACCTCGAGGTCGTGGGGCAAAGGACATGAGGCGCCGCGTCCTTCTCGCGGCGGCGGCCGCCCTCGTCATGTTCGCCTGCCGGCGCGGCGCTCCCGCTCCGGCCGAGCTCGATCCCCGAACCGACACCTGCGCCTCCTGTCGGATGCCGGTCTCGGACCGCCGCCTCGCGGCGCAGCTCGTCGCGACCGGACAGGAGCCGGCCTTCTTCGACGATCTGGGTTGCCTTCGCGAGCGCCTCGGCGGCCGGCCGCCGGGCCCCAGGGAGGCGATTTACGTCGCCGATCATCTCTCCGGCGCCTGGGTGCCGGCGGAGCACGCCGTCTATACGCGCTGCCCGGCGATTTCGACCCCGATGGGCTCCGGCCTCGTCGCCCACGCCGACGCCTCATCCCGCGATCGAGATCGCGCGACGCGCGGCGGTGTACCCGTTACGATCTCGGAAGCGCTGGGGCTGACCGCCGCCGGCGCGGGAGGAAGGACACCATGAGCGACGTCCCGGAAGCCCTCGAGATCGAGCACACGCATCTGCGGACCGAGCTCCACAAGGCTCTCGCGGCCGGCGGCAGGACCGGACAGGCCGCGGAGCGCGTCCTCAAGGTCTTGCGCCCTCACATCCTCCTCGAAGAGGAGTTCGCGATCCCGCCGCTGACGCTGCTGCCGCGCCTGGCCCGCGGCGTCGTCACGCCGGACATGCGCCGCTACATGACGCTCGCCGAGACGCTCAAGGCCGAGCTTCCGCGAATGCTCGACGAGCACGGGCTGATCGTCGACGCGCTGAAGGGTCTCATGCAGGCGGCGCAGGACGAGGGATACACGGGGTACGCGGAAGTCGCCCAAAAAATGATCCTGCACGCGCAGGCCGAGGAGGAGATCTACTATCCGGCTTCGATCCTCGTCGGGGAATACCTGCGATGGAAGCTCGGCAAATGAGCGCCCGGATGTCCGCCGCCTCGCCTCTCCTTCTTTGCGCGCGCCAGGAGCTGCGCCTGGCGGTTCGTTCCCGTTGGACGCAGACGTTCGCGGCGGTCTTCGCGGCCCTCGCGCTCGCGGTCGCCGCCTCGGGATACGTCCTGTCCGGCGGCGAAGGGTTCCAGGATTTCGCGCGGACCGCGGTCTCCCTCACGCAGCTCGTCCTTCTCCTCGTGCCGTTGACCTCGCTCGCGATCGGCGTCCTGGCGCTCTCCCCCGATCGCGGGGCCGCCGAGTTGCTCTACTCCCAGCCCGTATCCCGCCGGCAGATCTTGCTCGGCCAGTTGCTGGGGCTCTTCGCCGCCCTCGCCTCCGCCGAGGCGATCGGGCTCGGTGCGGCCGGACTGTGGATCTTCGGCCGCTCGGGATCGCTCGGCCTCGGGTCCTATCTGCTGCTCTTCGTCGCCGCGCTCGCCGCGACCGCGGTCTTTCTCGCCCTCGCGGCGCTCCTCGCGGCGGGCGTCGCCGGCCGCCGCGCGCGGACCCTGGCGCTCGCGCTGATCGTCTGGTTCGCCGCCGTCATCCTCTTCGACATCGCCGCCCTCGGTGCGGCGTCGCTCCTCCCTTCCGGCGCCGCGTCCCGGCTTCTGATCCTGTCGGTCATCGGCAATCCGGTGGACGCGGTGCGCACGGGCACGTTCCTGGGCATCGAGGGAACGACGGCGTTCGGGGCGGCCTCGCTCGCCTTCCTCCGATTCACGAAGGGAGCCGCCGGGGCCGGCATCCTGCTCGGCCTCTCGGTCGCGGCCTGGATTCTCTTTCCCGTGCTGGCGGCCGTGCGCCGCGTTTCCCGAGCCGACTTCTGAGAAGAGCCGCCGCCGGGCCTCGTGTCGCCGACTGATGCAATCGGATCAGGCGCGGGCGCGCGGCGCGGGCGCAGACTGCTGAGCATGGAAGCCTTACCCGACCACCTCAGCCGCCCGCAGGCGATCGCTCTC
>CAWGKP010000004.1:0-6312 GCA_963823185.1 uncultured Acidobacteriota bacterium | reverse complement strand
TGCGGGCGGAGTGGGAGCCGCGCTTCGCGCGCTACCTCGACTGGAAGCGGGAGACGCGCCTCGCGCTCGTGGACGATCCGGTGCTCGACGCGCACTTCGCTCTGCAGCGGTTCGGCGCGGTGCTCGGCATGTTCGGGCCGGACTTCACCTGCGTCGTCGAGCGGCGCGAGAGCGGCGTGCGCCTCGCCGTCGTCTGCCTCGATCCCGCGCGGTCGCTCGCGCCGGTGTTCCGCCAGGCCTCGGCGTCGGTCCTGATGTCGGCGACGCTGACGCCGCCCGAGGCGGTGTGTCGCGTGCTCGGACTCGAGCCGGACCGCACGGCCACGCTCTCGCTGCCGCCGCCCTTCCCGCCGGAGAACCGAAAGGTCATGATCCTGCCCCACGTGCGGACGACGTTTTCCGCGCGCGACCGCAACTACGGGCGCATCGGGCGCCTCATCGCGGACATGTCGGACGCCCACTCGGGAAACGACCTCGTCCTCTTCCCGTCGTACCGGTTCCTCTCGGAAGTCGCCGCGAAGATGCCGCCGACACGGGCGCGGCTTATCGTCCAGCGCTCGGACCTCTCGGACTTCGAGCGGCAGCAGATCCTGACGGCCCTGTCGTCGCCGCCGGAGGGCGGCGTGCTGCTCTTCGCCGTCTCGGGCGGGATGTACGCGGAGGGCGTGGACTACCCGGGCGAGCTCCTCTCGGGCGTCTTCGTCGTGTCGCCGGCGCTGCCCCAGGTCTCCTTCGAGCGCGAGCTTCTCCGCCGCTACTTCGACGAGAAGGAAGAGGCGGGTTTCGACTACGCCTACCTGCAGCCGGGATGACGCGCGTCGTGCAGGCGGCGGGGCGCCTCATCCGCAGCGAGACCGACCGCGGCGTCATCGCGCTCATCTGCCGGCGCTTCATCGAAGAGCCCTACGCCTCGCGCTTGCCGCGCGACTGGTACGGAGAGACGCCGGCCGAGCTCGTGACCAACCGGCCGGCGGAAGAGATCCGGGAGTTCTTCGAGAAGTACGACGCCCCTTAGGGTTGGCCGGATTCCGGCGCCGGCCGCGCGCCGATCCGTGACATGATGCGAACGCTTCACCAAAAGAGAGAGAGGCCAATGAGATCTGTGCGTCTGGGTACACGTGTCTTCGCCGCGGTCGTCGCGGCTCTGCTTCTGGCCGGCGCCGCCGCGGCGCAAACGGCGGGCAAGAAGCCCAACATCGTCATTCTCTGGGGCGACGACATCGGCTACTGGAACGTCAGCGCCTACAACCAGGGCATGATGGGCTACAAGACGCCCAACATCGACCGCATCGCCCGGGAAGGCGCCCTCTTCACCGACTGGTACGGCGAGCAGAGCTGCACCGCGGGCCGAGCAGCGTTCATCACGGGGCAGAGCGGGTTCCGCACGGGCCTCCTCAAGGTCGGCCTTCCGGGCGCGAAGGAAGGGCTCCAGGCGCGCGACGTGACGCTCGCGCAGCTGCTCAAGGCTCAGGGCTACATGACCGCGCAATTCGGCAAGAATCACCTCGGCGACGCCGACGCCACCCTGCCCACGGCGCACGGATTCGACGAGTTCTTCGGCTCGCTCTATCACTTGAACGCCGAGCAGGAGCCCGAGAACCCCGACTACTTCAAGGACCCCGCGCTGATCAAGAAGTACGGCACGCGCGGCGTGATCCACACCTGGGCCAACCCCGACGGCACCCAGAAAATAGAGCTCACCGGTGCGCTGAACACCAAGCGAATGGAGACGATCGACGAGGAGTTCACCAAGGGGGCGCTCGACTACCTCGATAAGGCGAAGAAGGCGAACAAGCCGTTCTTCCTGTGGTGGAACTCCACTCGCATGCACATCTTCACGCACCTGAAGAAGGAGAGCCAGGGCAAGACCGGCCTCGGCACGTATCCCGACGGCATGGTCGAGCACGACGCCATGGTCGGCCAGCTGCTCGACAAGCTGAAGGAGCTCGGCCTCGATGACAACACCATCGTGATGTATTCCACCGACAACGGCGCCGAGGAAATGTCGTGGCCCGACGGCGGCACGACGCCGTTTCGAGGGGAAAAGAACACGAACTGGGAGGGCGGCTACCGCGTGCCCTGCGCGATCCGCTGGCCCGGCGTCATCAAGCCCGGCACGGTCAACAACGAGATCTACTCGCACATGGACATGATTCCGACCATCCTGGCCGCCGCCGGAGTCCCCGACGTCAAGGACCAGCTGCTCAAGGGCATGAAGGTCGGCGACAAGACCTTCAAGGTGCATCTCGACGGCTACAACGTCACGGATTCTCTAGCGGGCCGCGGGCCCGATCCGCGTCACGAGTTCTTCTACTTCAACGACGACGGTTCGCTCGTGGGGCTTCGCTATGACCAATGGAAGATCGTCTTCGCCGAGCAGCGCGCCGAGGGCTTCGACGTCTGGCAGGATCCGTTCGTCGTGCTTCGCGTTCCCAAAATCTTCAATCTGCGCGCGGATCCCTTCGAGAAGGGAGACCACGTCGGAATGGACTACAGCCACTGGAGAATCGACCGACTCTTCCTGCTCGTGCCGGCGCAGGAGTACGTCGGCGCATTCCTGAGCTCGTTCAAGGAGTTCCCGCCGAGCCAGAAGGTCGGCAGCTTCTCTCTCGACAAGGTACTGGAGACGCTTCAGAGCCCGCCCAAGGGCGGCGACTGACGTCCCGTTCCAGGCCACGCGGACGACTTGCCGGGCCGCATCCATCCATCGGGTGCGGCCCGACCGCGCGGCTGACGAGTCAGTCCGGAAGATTCAGGCCGAGCGCCCGATCCGGGCAGAAGTTTCCGCTGCCGCAGCCGCCGGTGATCGCCGACGCCTACCCCGCCAAGATGAAATGACGACCAATTGGCAATCGAACGGAGCACGACCATGAAAGCCACACGCAGACGAAGGTCCTTCGCCATCGCGCTCCTCGCCGTGCTGGCTCTCACAGCGACCTTCGCCCGCGCCGCCACGACCGCCGGAGCCCAGACGAACGACCCGTTGCCCTCCTGGAACGAAGGCAAGGCCAAGCAGTCCATCATCGCGTTCGTCGAGAAGGTGACCAAGCCCGGCTCATCCGACTTCGTCCCCGCCACCGAGCGCATCGCGGTCTTCGACAACGACGGCACGCTCTGGTGCGAACAGCCCGTGCCCGTTCAGCTCTACTTTGTGCTCGATCGCGTCAAGGCCCTCGCACCGCAGCATCCCGAGTGGAAGGACAAGGAGCCGTTCGCGTCCCTGCTCAAAGGCGATCTGAAGACTGCCCTCGCCGGCGGCGACCAGGCGCTCCTCGATCTCCTCATGGCCACGCACACCGGCATGACCGCGACGGAGTTCGAGCGGATCGTGAAGGACTGGATCGCGACCGCCAAGCATCCCAAGACCGGCCGGCTCTTCACCCAGATGGTCTATCAGCCGATGCTCGAGCTGCTCGCCTACCTGCGAGCGAACGGTTTCAAGAATTTCATCGTCTCCGGCGGCGGCATCGAGTTCATGCGTCCGTGGACGGAGCAGGCGTACGGCGTCCCGCCGGAACAGGTCGTCGGCAGCAGCGTCAAGACGACGTTCGAGTTGCGTGACGGCAAGCCGGTCCTCGCGCGCCTGCCCGAGCTGAACTTCAACGACGACAAAGGCGGCAAGCCCGTCGGCATCAATCAGCACATCGGCCGGCGGCCGATCGCGGCGTTCGGCAATTCCACGGGCGACCAGCAGATGCTCGAATACACGCAGGGCGGCGGCGGCACGCGATTCGAGCTGCTCGTGCTGCACGACGATGCGGCGCGCGAATACGCGTACGGTCCGGCGCGCGGATTGCCCGACGTGAAGCTCGGCGCCTTCACGCCCGCTCTCGATGAGCACGCCAAGAAGGACGGCTGGACCGTCGTCAGCATGAAGGACGATTGGAAGACCGTTTTCCCGGCGGCCCAATCAACGGTCACGGCGATCGACATCCTGCTGGAGCCGGACGCCACGATGCTCCGGCACGCCGAAGCCAACAACGCCCGGCTGCTCCAGGTTTATCCGAAGGGGTTCGCCCTGGACGCGGCGCACCGTCCGCACATCACGATGCTCCAGTGCTTCGTCCGTACGGCAGACCTCGCCGCGGTCTCTGCCGCCGCCGGCAGGGTGCTCGCCGCCGCCAACGTCAACGGGATGAAGCTCGAGGCCTTCAAGTACTACTACGCACCGGGGGGCGCGGTGGGAGTCGCGGGCATCTGCGCCCGGCCGACCCCGGAGATCCTCGAGCTGCAGGCGGACATCATCGCCGCCTTGGAGCCCTGGATGGTGGAACGCGGGCCCATTGGCGCGTTCACCGCGCCGCACGACGATCCCGCCATCGACTCCGGCCTGATCGAATACGTCGCGAATTACGTTCCGAAATATGCGGGCGAACATTTCAACCCGCACGTCTCGACCGGCGCCGCTCCCAAGGAATACCTCGACCGGATGCTGGCCGAGCCGTTCGAGCCGTTCACCTTCTCGCCGTCCGGCGCCGCCATCTACCAGCTCGGCTCGTTCGGCACGGCGGCGAAGAAGCTCGAGGAATGGAGCTTGAAGCCCTGACTGCGCCGGGCCTCGGATCGGCCCGTGATCTTCAGTTCGGGAAGTGCAGGCCCAGAGCGCGCGCGAAGAAGGTCGCGATCTCGCCGCGGGTGACGGTCTGGTTCGGGCAGAAGTTCCCGTTGCCGCAGCCGCCGGTGATGCCCGACGCCGCGAGCGCCTCGATCCCCTTGTAGTAGAGGTTCGACGGCGGCACGTCGGCGAAAGTCTGCGTGCCCGGCGCGGGCGTCGAAACCTGGAGCTGGTAGTACACGTTGACCTCCCGGAAGCGAAGGGAGGGATCGTTGACTCCGAGAAGGACCCGCGCGAAGTAGAGCTCCGCGGTCTTGTCGACCGTCACGTTGCTCGCGGTCGCGTCCAGGGAGATGACGCCCGTAAACGGCACTCCCGCCGTTCCGCTGCTGCTCACAAGCCCGGTTCCCACGCACGACGGAACGATGTCCATATCCGGGCAGTGGACGACGGTGCCGAAGACAGATCCCGAATCGTTCGCGTCATAGGCGACGACGTCGAGGCGTCGGAGCCGGGCTCCCGACGGAAGATTCACCGGACAGTCGAAATTACCGCCTCCTCCTCCCGAGGAGACCCAGCCGTTGGCCGTCGTGACGGCGGTCGTCCCCAGGATGGGAACACACTGGACCGCCGGGATCTGAATGCTCGTCAACGCCGAGGTGCCGTACGCTTCGGGGCGGGTGCCCGGAGGCGGCGGCTCGATCCGCACGCCCGGGAGCTCGGGCGCCTGCGCGCCGGCCAAGGCCGCGAACGCCATGATCAAGACGGCGGCCGGGGCCGCCGGAAGGGACCGCCGATGACGACTCGATGCGCCCATCGCCATCCTCCGAGAATCCGAGGTCCGCGTTCTCAATTCGGGAAGTGCAGACCGAGCGCGCGCGCGAAGAACGTCGCGATCTCGCCGCGCGTCACGGTCTGGTTCGGACAGAAGTTTCCGTTGCCGCAGCCGCCCGTGATTCCCGACGCCGCAAACGCCTCAATGCCCTTGTAGTAGAGGAACGTCGGCGGCACGTCGCCGAAAGTCTGCGTGCCGGGGGCCGGCGTCGAGACCTGGAGCTGGTAGAAGAAATCCACCTCGCGGAACTGGAGGTCGGCTCCTCCCGCGGTCAGATATACGCGGACAAACGCGAGCTCGGCCGTCTTGTCCACGAGGATCGGCGTCGAGGAGATGTCCCCGACGAGCCGCCCCTGGAACGGCGAGGCGGCGGTCCCGGCCGTCGCCGCGAGACCCGACTGCAGGCAGCCGTCGTTCGGGTCGAGCGACTGACACCGGATGACATTCATGTTGACCTCGCCCGTATCGCTCGCGTCGTACGTCACCGCCTCGATCCGCACGAGCCTGGAGCCGGTGGGCAAGTTGGGGTGGCAATCCCAGACGCCCGAGGCGGGGCTCGAATACATGAACTGAGTGTTGCCGTTCATGACGGGGTCGGTGCCGGCGAGCGCAAAGCATTGCGAGGCCGGTACCTGAACCATGGTCAGGGACGCGGTGCCGAACGCTTCTGGCCGCGCCTCGCGCGCGTTCGCGACACCGGCAGCACCGAGCACCATCGGGATCACAACGAACCAGGACCGCCAGCGCCTCCGAAAAACGGCGTCGATCTTCATCGCCTTCCTCCGCTTTCTTTGGCCCCGATCATACGGTGACCGCTCACACGTCCTCGCCGATCGCATAGAGTCGGCATCGCGCGCCCTCGAGGCGCCGGAGGACGATCCATGAAGATCCGATTGAGACGTCTGGTCCCGTTCCTGGCTGT
>CAWGKP010000003.1:0-28005 GCA_963823185.1 uncultured Acidobacteriota bacterium | reverse complement strand
CTCTTCTTCACTCTTCTTGAGACACCTGAGACAGTTGCGTTAGCTCTTCTTCACTCTTCTTCGTGAGACACCTGAGAGCAGTTATCTGTGAGCGGCTCTGACCTCGCCCGGTCAGGGCAACTCCTAACCCGCCAGCCGAGCTGCTACCCACGCTCTGCTACCCACGCTCGAAAGGCGCATCGGCGCTGGTCACCCTGGGATAGGCTGGGCCAAGCATTCGTCCGACACGATATGGCGCCAAGAGACCCGGTCTCGCCCGGTGAACCCTCGAACGCAGGGCCTGTCGATCTGCCTCCTCACACCGCTCATCATCCTTACGGCATGTTGATGAGTAGCACTCCGTCCATGCCGCGTCCTTCGGAGTTCGCATCGCCGTCCGAGATTTCTCATGTTTCGAGTTGAAAGGAATCCGGGGTGAGCCATCGAAGAAGATTCTTGGAGTCATCGCTCTTCTCGCGGGCGCATCGTTCGCCCTCCAGAGTATCGAGGACTTCCGAAAAGCCACTCCGAATCGAAAGTCAGGAGCAGCTGACTGAAGTAACCGAACAGCTTCATCAAGCGATCCGCCGGCCCACGGCCTGCTCTTTCAAGGGTCAGATTGCGATCGGTCCGCAGATAAACAGCTCCGTGACCTCGAACAGCTGCATCAGCGTGCTCCGCAACGGCGACATTCTCTACCGCGAATTTCTATACGTTCACTGCACTCGCTGGACACACCTACCAAGTGAGCGCCTATTCAGGGTTGAGCTATCTGGCCACGATTCAGGACTATTCCTCGGCTACAGTACTCGCATCGAGCGGAACATGCGGGCTCATTCAGAATCATTGCACCTTCACCTACAGACTCCATCGTCTGGCACTTACGTTCTCGGTTTCGGGGCAGTTGACGGCACCGGCAGCTACTCCATCGGGGTCTTTGAAGGCACTTCACCGGCGCCAACTCCAACCCGCTCACCCACGCCGGCACCGACGGTCCCGCCTAGACCGACTGCGGTCGTTACACCTAGCTCAACTTGCCGCGACCCGGCGAGACTCGTTCCGATCAGAGGCCCGCGGTGAGAGTTCGGCTCGTCGACGTGACGAGCATTCCGCGGAGGCTGCAGCGAAGCAGGCGCCAATCGCTCTTCGTGGATGGGCTCCTTTCCCCTCCTTCTCTCGAGCGGCACCGCTCGAGGGCAGGTGATAGGGGACGCAGCGCGGCGCCAAATTCAAACGCTCGTTGAGAACAAGGCGTCCCGTACGGCCGAGCAGCTCAAGATCGACTCTAACCTGCTCCACGCCTACAAGCGAAGGAGGGGGCTAGAAGCGGTACCCACTATTCGTCCTCTCCAACGTGGCTTCGTGGAGCAGAGTCGCGGGACAGTGGAAGTCGACATCACGGCTACTGTCAGCGACGCGCTTCTTACGACCCTCAAGAATCTCGGCGCTGAGATTGTCAGCGTTTACCCGGCAGCGCGCTCTGTTCACATGCCCAAGCTCCCCTTCTCGGCTCTCGAATCGGCTGCTCGAGAACCGGACGTACTCTTCATCCAGCCCAGACTAGAACCGGTCTTTCAGTTCTCCCGCTTGCCGCCAGAGGACCGTTCCCCAACCTCAGGGCGCAGAGGATCCGCCACCTCAGCCCGGCGGCGGCACGCTCCAGGTCAGAGACGCCGGGCAACCGCGCCGATGGCCAAGGCAGCGCTTAACGTGTCTGAGGGAGATGTAGCCCATCGAGCAGCCCTAGCACGCTCTACTTTCGGCGTGTCTGGTGCCGGAGTAGAGGTTTCGGCGTCCTCTCTAACGGAATTGCCTCAGCCTCACTTCTTCAGGCGTCAGGCGACCTGCCATCTGTCTTCTACTTTATTGTCGGCCAGACCGGCTCCGGCGATGAAGGGTCCGCCATGCTGGAGATCGTTCACGACCTGGCACCCAACGCCCAGAGCTCTCTTTCGCGACGGGGTTGAATGGAGTAGTCAGTTTCGCCCAAAACATTCTCGCTCTTCGGTCGGCGGGCTGTAGCGTCATTATCGACGATGTGAACTACCCCAACGAGACGCCCTTTCGGGAAGAGGGTCGATCTTTCCGGGCGTCATCTCGACGACAAGAACGCGGGTCTAATCGCGGAGGCGGTCAATACCGTTGCCGCGTCGGGCGCGCTCTACTTTTCGTCGGCCGGCAACGACGGGCGGAAGGACGGCGGAGCTTCCGGAACCTGGGAGGGTAACTTCGTTGACGGCGGGAGCGCGGGTTCCTCGGTCGCTTCCACAACTTCGGGTACTTCATTGACCGACGAGGTGTTCAACCCGGGTTCCAGTATTAGTCTGTTCTTCGGCAGAGCGCCTCGGCGCCTCCGCAAACGACTACGACCTGTTCGTTCTCGATTCCACCGGCACGACGATCGTGGGCCAGTCGACGAATCCTAGGACGGGGACTCGAAGCCCATTCGAACGAATTTCCACCCTCGTCCTTCCCGGTGATCAAGTCGTGATTACAAAGTTCGCAGGTGCGGCCCGATTTCTCCATCTGGCGACGAATCGTGGTCTTCTTGCTGTCTCGACCGGTGGAGCTACTCGCGGCCACAACTGCCCGACGGACCCGAATGCCTTCGGCGTTGCGGCAATTCCTGAGGGCGTGGCTCTCGGACCGAACCCCTACCCAGTGGGGCCATATCCGGCGCCCTTCAATGCCGGGAATCACGTTGAGCTATTCAGCTCCGACGGCTTTCGACGATTCTTTTTCAACGCGAACGGTTCGGCGATCACACCTGGCAACTTCTCCGCAACCGGCGGCCAAGTCGTACAGAAGCCCGATCTGACCGCGGCCGATGGCGTCAGCATCGCCACCCCCGATCCCGAATTGCACCCGTTTTTCTTTGGAACCTCGGCCGCCGCTCCCCACGCGGGTGCGATCGCTGCTCTCCTCTGGTCGATGGCTCCCGGACTAAGTGCTGCCCAGGTCAAGAACGCGATGACGTCGACAGCGATCGGCATTGAGACGGGCGGCACCGATCGAGACAGCGGCGTGGGAATCATCGATGCCTACGCTGCAGCGCAGAAGATCTTCGCCTCCCTGCCGACACCCACAAGGACACGGACGCCGACTCGCACGGCCACACCGACCCCCACGCTACCTGCTACAGCAACGTTAACTCCCACGCCCACGATCACCCCAACGCCGACAATGACCCCGACCCCACCGTCACTCCGTTCCCAACGGCCATGCCTCTCGGCACCGCGGTACTCGGCCCGCAATTGCAGATCAACACCTACACGACCTCGGCGCAGCGCAATCCGGCGGTCGCTTCGGACGCGGCCGGCAACTTCGTCGTCGTCTGGGAGAGCTACCAAGATGGCTCCTACCAGGGGATCTTCGGCCAACGCTACGACGTGTTCGGAACTCCTCAGGGTCCGAGTTCCAGGTGAACGTCGAAACATCGGGGTATCAGTTGTCACCCCGGGTCGCGATGGATGCCAACGGAGCCTTCGTCGTCGTCTGGCGAAGCCATGCTCCCAGTTCCCCCTCGAGCATCGTCGCCCGCCAGTTCGCGAACGACGGCTCGCCGACGACGGATGAATTCCAGGTCAACACCTACACAACTTCTGAGAACCTGGATCCCGAAGTCGCGTCGGATTCTTCGGGCAACTTCATCGTGGTCTGGACGGGATCTCTCGGCTTTTCCGCCCAGCGGTTCGACTCGTCAGCCGTTCCTCAGGGTCGCGAGTTCCAGGTCGGAGCCGGCGGCGTGGGACCGAGCTGGCAATGGCGTCGAACGGGAACTTCATCGTCGTGTGGGCCGACATGGATGGAGTCGCCGGCCAGCGCTTCGACGCCTCGGGCGCTCAGATCGCTCGGAACTCTCGATCAACACGACGCCAACAGACTCGTTCAATTCCGGGCCTCGCGTCTCCATGGGTTCGTCGGGGGATTTCGCGGTCGTCTGGAGCAACCTCATCGTTCTCGGCCCCGGGATTGGGTTCGATGCGACGTTCGCTCGCAGCTTCGATGAGACGGGCGCGGCCCGGAGCCCGAGTTCCAGGTGAACACGTACACGCCGGGAGCCACATCCGCGCCTGCGGTCGCAGTCGGGCCTTCCGGGGATTTCCTCCTCAGCTGGACCGGGTGCGAGCACCCAGCCGTCGACGGCTGTCACGTCTTCGCTCAACGCTTCATGGCGTCTGGCGCGCGAATAGGGCGCGAATTCCTGGTCGACGCTTCAACCACTGCGCCGCCAGCCCAGGATGGATCAATCGCCCTCGATCCCTCCGGCAATTTCGTCGTGACGTTTGCCTCGCAGGATGGCGATAGCCTCGGCGTTTTCGGCCGGCGAGGGATGACTTCCGGCGCCCAGGGTCTCTCTGTCGACCGACACGGCAACGCGACGACTTCGTCGACTCGATCGCGTCCTCGAGCCCGGCGAAACCGTCCTCCTCGAGCCGCGCTGGCGAAATACCCTCGCAGGTTCGGCGGAGCTGACGGGATCCGCAACCGAATCCGCCGGCGATCCAGGCGGGACTTATTCCCTGACCGACGATGGCGCCGACACGGACCCCTACCGGCCGGCTCGGACGCCGGCTGTTTCGAGGCGACCGCCGACTGCTACCAGCTCTCCGTCTCCGGCGCGCGCCCCGCCACACACTGGGACACGCGTCTCACCGAGACGCTCAGCACGGGGTTCGCGACGCAGTGGACGATCCACGTCGGCGAAAGCTTCCAGGATGTTCCGACGGACTACCCCTTCTACCAGAAGATCGAGACCCTGCTTCACACCGGCATCACGGCCGGATGCACGGCCACGGAGTACTGCCCGGAGGCCACGGTGTCGCGCGCCCAAATGGCGATCTTCATCGCGAAAGCCATCGCCGGAAATGCTGGTTCATTCCTGCCGCCGGCGTCCTTGGCGCGAAAAACTACAACTGCGTCGCAGGCGGCATATCACTCTTCGACGACGTATCGCCGGCCGACATCTTTTGCAAGCACGTCCACTTCATCGCGACCCAGAACATCACGCTCGGCTGCTCGGCGACGAAGTACTGCCCGGGCGACCTGGTCAGCCGCTCCCAGATGGCGGGATTCATCGCGAAGGGCACCATCGCACCCGCTGGCGGGACCGCAATTCCTCTCGTTTATGGGCCCGACCCAACAACGGGTTTTGCGTACTCGTGCGATGCCGCGAGCCCGAGTACTCACTTCGGGACGTCCCCGCGACCGACCTTTCTGCAAGCACATCCACTACCTGTGGGCAAAGGGCTTCATCAGCGGCTGCGACGCGACCAACTACTGTCCGGAAGGGCTCGTCACGCGCGGCGCAATGGCCAAGTTCCTGACAAACGCCTTCGGGCTTCAGTTGTACGGGCCGTGATCGGACGGCCACGGCCGGAACAGCATTCCGGCATCGATAGGATGGTCCCAATCACCAAGGAGGCTCCTTGACGCACCTCGAGCAGTTCACGCTTCAAGACCCAGCCATCGATGAGCTCGCGAGGCGCCTCGCTGTACTCTATGGCGACGTCACACTCTCGCGCGACCCGATGTTCTCATGGGTTCAAATCAGCAACGACGCCACGATTCTCGGCGAGGATCTGCGCCGCGGCCGCGACGATCCTGCAGTCAAGAGAGCCGGTAAGATACGAATTCGCTTACTGGAGTTCATCGGTTACTACTTGTATATCCACGAGCCCCGCCACCGGAACACTGAGCTGAAGGACGCGCTCGCTATTGAGCTACGGCGCAAATCCTACGGGCGGTACTTTCGTAGAGGACCGCCAGAGGGACCCACGCGGTGGATCCTCGTTAAGTATCCTTATGCGTGCTCTAAGTGCGGTCGAGCCCCTTGCCACTGTTCTGTCTACCCCGATATCCTCGAGAACCGACGCGAAGACAGCGAACCTTATGTCCGCCGGTTCAAAGCTCCCGCGGAACGCGCACGTAAAAAGCTGCAGAAGGTGTCGGTCCGATCCTTCTCTATAGCCGGGCTTCTCCAACATTTTGCGCGCATATATCGCAACCAGTACTTTGGCCAGGATCCATGGAAGCTTGGAATGCACCTCGCCGAAGAGATAGGGGAAGCTACGACCGAACTCAGCCGGATCGACCTCAGGTGGCGCGCTGAGAAGCTCGGCTTCCGCCTTGACGCCCCTCACATCGAACGGATTGCCGAAATAGCGCGTCGCGCGATCAAGGATCAGACAAAGGCGATCAAGGATCAGGATCGCCGTGAGAAGCGACGTCTCGGGCTCGAGAGCGAGCTATCCGCCTTACTCCAGCAACTCCGCCGCGAGTCGTGGACTGCGTACGGTCGCCTAGTGCGCGACAAATTCAAAGAAGAGATCGCCGACGTGTTTTCTTGGGCTGGCAGCGATAATTGTCAAGCTGGACCCGACGTACAAGGAACTCGCCAAGCTGCCATCCGCATTCACCGCTGAGGGCGATGGTTCGGTGAAATTCCTTGGTTGCAAGTGGTGCCATCGCGAGCTCTGCGACAACGCGTGCCTCGTTACTCATGGGGTCTCGAGCGAAATAGTCGAGAGAATCTCAAAATTCTGAAATGCAGCCGGCACGCGTTGGGTGGCCGTCACCAATCGAGATTTGGGTTGGCGCAGGCGTCGGTTCGGGCCAAAGCCGGGAAAGCGGTCTGGTTCTACAGCCAACCGCCGTTCCGGCAGTCAAAAAGCCGGGATTGACCCCGGTCTCTCTGGCAACTTCGTCCTCTGGCGCCCCGAGCCAAGCGACACGACCATCAGCAGGTAGCCACGGGCTGCCGATCCAAACGCTACTGCGTCAACCGGATACTCGTCTGCGACGGGTCCCAGGAACAGCGTGAACCGGCCGCGGAAGTCCGAGCCGTCTTCGAACCTTTGTGCGAGACTCGAACTGGGTGAGATGACGACGCCTTCAGGCGACACCGCGCCCCGAGGGGCCTCCGACCACCGGAGGTCCCAGCCGGCCAGCTTACGCTCGAACAAGAAGACCGCCTGTCGCCGCCTGCTAACCTCAAGGACGCGCCGAGCAGCGGCGCGCAACGACACGTCATACTTCACAGCAAGCGATCGGATGCTCGCTCCGCCGAAGCTTCTCCTCTCAACATCATCAGCGAAGTTGTTCGGCGGCATTAGCAGCTCTGCCGCCACGAAATCGCAAAGCCGCTCCTCCTCGCGATCTACTGCTTCATGGCGCGAGGCCGAAAGAGCCAAACGCCTTCGCTCAGCAACGTCCACATTCTGGGCCTCGATAAAAAGAATGTGGCCAAATCTCGTGCGCGCACGTAAAACGCTGCCGCTGCCTAGATGCCGACGAATTGATAGCTATGCGATAGCCGACTCCGTCGGTCGAGAGGAGACCATCTCCCGTCATCTCGACGAAACTGATCTCCGCCCCGACGTATCGCGACAGATAAAAGACGTCAACAGGCACCGACTCGAGCCGTGCTTGTACGTGAGCGAACCGCTCTGCCAGAGCACTCCTGAGCGCGATCTCGGGACGCAGCGAACCCCATCTGGAGCAAACTGACTGAACCGCGGGACTTCGCTCGTTGAAGCCGTTGTGCACCACCGGATTTAGGCCTCGCCACACTCCCGTAGGATCCGTCCTAGTTCCTCGGCCGTAACTAGGTCACGACGACACGCCGCAAGCCTGTCGGCGAATTCTTCCGCAAAGGCCAAAATGTGAACGTTCCGCTCCAACGCAAACGAAACGACGCGGCCCAACTGATCCTCGGATAGCAGGCTCCGTCGCGCGCCAAGCGAGTGAAGGAGCGCAGAGCGAATCTCGAGGCTGAGCGCTGCCCTTTCCTGGGCTTTCATGGGCGCGATGGATGTGGTCGGTTGCAAGGTTGGCACAGCACGAGCGGCAACGCGGACGTCATCCTGCCCAAACAAGCTGTGCTGACCTCGCGGCTTCTCCGGCATCGACGTCGTTCTCGCCGGCACGGAGGCCTCCAGCCCACCTCCAAAGGCAATCAATTCTGCAAGCCCCGCGATTGCACCGCGTGCGACGGCAACGGTTCTCACGCCCGCAGACCTGGCTCTTTCAGTCATCCTACTGGCGTCTCCAGACGGCCGAGATGGCTCATCGGTCACGACCGCCAAAAGATCAGCCCTGATCAGCTGGATGTCTGCTGGCGATAGCTCAAGATGTCCTGCGTGTACGGTGCACGCCCTTTGTCGGACAACGACTAGCCGAACTAACGGCTTGGCCGAGTCCGCCGCCGCGTCTGAGACAGCGAACTTCTTGAGGGCGTGCTGCTTCAGCACGGCCGTCGAACTAAAACCCGGACCCTTGGACTTTGTCACCTCGCTGTCGAGGTCAAAAATCTCGCTGGAAAGGCCATGTTTGTAAAGCTCGCAACGGAGAGCCTCGACATCCTCTCGACGATTAGCGCAAGAGGACGTCAGGAGGACTACGCGCGAACTACTTGGTCTTGACGGGTAGCCAACGTTAGCTACACCCGCTCGTCGCCCCGCAGTTCATGCACTTGTAGCAGGCCGCCGAGCGCACCATGATCGACCCGCACTCGTGGCAGGCGGGGGCGTCGGTGGAGGTCTCGAAGGTCACGCCGTTGCCTGACCCGGTCGGCCGCGCCGAGACGACCTGATCGGTCACGGGCACGGGCGCGTCGCTGTGGGTGTCGCGGGCGATGACGCCGATCGCTTCCTTCTCCTCGGCGGTCAGGAACTTCGATCCGAGCCACCGGAACATGTAGTCCACGAGCGACTTGGCGATCGGGATCTCGGGGTTCTTGGTGAAGCCCGAGGGCTCGAACCGCATGTGGGTGAACTTGTTGACGAGCGCCTCGAGCGGCACGCCGTACTGGAGCGTCAGCGAGATCGCCGTCGCGAAGGAGTCCATCAGGCCCGAGATCGTCGAGCCTTCCTTCGACATGCGCAGGAAGATCTCGCCGGGCTTTCCGTCCTCGAAGAGGCCGACGGTGATGTAGCCCTCGTGCCCCGCGACGTTGAACTTGTGCGTGATCGAGCGGCGCTCGTCGGGCAGCTTCTTCCGGTACGGCGCCGGAATGGGCGCCGACGCCTTGCCGACGTACTCGAGCGAGGTCCGCTTCTCGGGAGACTTGGTGTCGGACTTCGACGCCGCGGTGTTCAGCGGCTGCGTCCGCTTGCAGCCGTCGCGGTAGATCGCGATCGCCTTCAGTCCCTGCTTCCAGCCGTCCATGTACACGCCGGCGATCTCGTCGGGCGTCGCGTCGGGCGGCAGGTTCACGGTCTTCGAGATCGCGCCCGAGAGGAAGGGCTGCACGGCGCCCATCATCCGGACGTGCCCCGAGTAGTGGATCGAGCGCGTGCCGTTCAACGCGCGGAACGCGCAGTCGAAGACCGGCAGGTGCTCGGCCTTGAAGCCGGGCGCGCCCTCGATCGTCCCCTTCTCGTCCACGTAGTCGATGATCTCGTTGACCTCGGCCTCGCTGTAGCCGAGGCGCCGGAGCGCGAGCGGCACGGTGTTGTTGACGATCTTGATCGTGCCGCCGCCGACGAGCTTCTTGTACTTGACGAGCGCGAGGTCGGGCTCGACGCCGGTCGTGTCGCAATCCATCATGAAGCCGATCGTGCCGGTGGGCGCGAGCACCGTGACCTGGCCGTTCTTGTAGCCGGACTGCTTGCCCGACTCGAGCGCCGCGTCCCAGACCGCCTTGTGCGCGCGCGCGAGATCCGCCGGCACGCCCTTGCCCGGGACCTTGTACGACGCGTCGCGGTGCATGCCGATGACCTCGAGGAACGCGTCGCGGTTGGGCTCGTAGCCGGCGAAGGGGCCGAGCTCCGAGGCGATGCGCGAGGACTGCAGGTACGCCTCGCCGCACATCATGGAAGTGATCGACGCGGCGTAGGCGCGGCCCTCGTCCGAGTCGTACGGCAGGCCCGTCGCCATGAGGAGCGCGCCGAGGTTCGCGTAGCCCAGTCCCAGCGGCCGGAACTTGTAGGAGTTCTGCGCGATGGCCTCCGTCGGATAGGAGCAGTTGTCGACCAGCATTTCCTGCGCCGTGATCACGACGTCGCAGGCGTGCCGGAAGGCCTCGACGTTGAAGGAGCCGTCGTCGTGGTTGAAGAACTTCATGAGGTTCAGCGAGGCGAGGTTGCAGGCGCTGTCGTCGACGAACATGTACTCGGAGCACGGGTTCGACGCGTTGATCCGATGCGTCGCCTTGACCGGGTTCCACTTGTTGATCGTCGTGTCGTACTGCATGCCGGGATCGCCGCAGACCCAGGCCGCCTCCGCGATGTTGGACATCAACTGCCGCGCCTTGAACTTGCGGTGCGGCGCGCCCGTTAGGACCTCTTTTGTCCACCAGTCGCCGTCAGACTCGACGGCGTGCATGAACTCGTCGGTGACGCGGATCGAGTGGTTCGCGTTCTGGTAGAAGATCGAGGCGTACGCCTCGCCGTTGAACGAGCCGTCGTAGCCGGCGTCGATCAGCGCCCACGCCTTCTTCTCCTCGTTCGCCTTGGAGAGGATGAAGTCCTCGATGTCCGGGTGATCGATGTTGAGGATCACCATCTTCGCGGCGCGGCGCGTCTTGCCGCCCGACTTGATCGCGCCGGCGAACGAGTCGAAGCCCTTCATGAAGGAGAGCGGGCCGGAGGCCGTGCCGCCGGAGGAGAGCCCCTCGTGCGAGCCGCGAATCGCCGAGAGGTTCGAGCCGGTGCCCGAGCCGAACTTGAAGAGCATGCCCTCGGTGCGCGCGAGGCGGAGGATCGAGTCCATCGAGTCGCCGCACGAGTTGATGAAGCAGGCGGAGCCCTGCGGCTTCGGCTCGATGCCGACGTTGAACCAGACGGGCGAGTTGAAGGAGGCGACCTGGTTGACGAGGATCGCGGCGAGCTCGTCATGGAAGGCGTCGCGGTCGGCGGAGGTCTTGAAGTAGCCGCCCTTCTCGCCGTAGCCCGTGATCGTCGCGGCGACGCGCTCGATCAGCTGCTTGACGGAGGACTCGCGCTCGGGCGTGCCGACGCGGCCGTGAAAATATTTCTGCGCGACGATGTTGGTCGCGGTCTGCGACCAGGACTTCGGGACCTCGACGTTCTTCTGCTCGAAGATCGTCTCGCCTTTTTCGGAAGTGATCGCCGCGGTGCGCAGCTCCCACTCGATGGCGTCGTACGGAGAGACCGAGGGGTCGGAGTATCGGCGCTCGAAAGTCAGCCCGCGCAAGCCTGCTCGGGTTTCGTCCGTCGTGCGAGAGGCCGCCTTCGGTCCCCGGGCTTCCTTCTCCGTAGCGCTCATTCCAGCCACCCTCCCTTTAGCGGAGCCAAAGCCAAATGCTCCGCCCCCACACTGCCTAAAGCCTCAGTTCAAGGCAGAAACGAAAACCGCGGGCAATCCGCCAGCGTTGCTTACCACCCTAAAACTCGCTTGATGGTGAGTCAAGTAAAAATACCAGATGTTGTGGGGAGGGTGCGAAGAGGGCCCTTGGAATGGTGGCACAGCGATTGCTGTTATGGATGGCGATGAGAGACTTTGAGGAGCGCCGCCGCCCGGTGCGGGTCGAGTCGAAATCGGTCTTCGAAGTGAACGATTCGAGGCTCGCGATCGGCACGTTCAACCGGCCGCTGCTCGACCACGAGGCCCGGAGGTTCCGGAAGGCGTGGGAGATGGAGGCGATGCCGGGGTTCGAGGATTTCCAGGTGGACGCGGCGCGGGTGTCGTTCGTGTCGAGGGCGGACGCGGTGGCGCCGGCCTGGGAGGCGATCGACCGGCTGCTGGGAACGGCGGCCGAGGCGGTCAAAAAAGCGTCCTAGAACGGGTGAAAAATTGGAGGGTGGCGAGCGCGACGGCGTGACCGGCCAGCGCGCGACGTTTCGTAGGGGCGGCCCTTGCGGCCGCCCGTTGGACCGGGCGGGGACAAGCCCCGCCCCTACGGCGCAAGAAGCCGATTTCCCCAATCTGAGATAATGCCCCCTGCCTCGGAACCTTAAGGAGAACGCCCCGATGTCCACGACTCTCGAATCCAGCACCCCGACGCCGATCACGGAGGCCGGCCCGCTCCTGACGCTGACCGACGCCGCCATCGAGAAGGTGAAGTACTTCGCCCGCACGATGCCGGATTCGGAGAGCAAGCCCCTGCGCGTGTTCATCCAGGGCGGCGGCTGCTCGGGCTTCCAGTACGGGTTCACGTTCGACGAAAAGAAGGAAGGCGACAACGTCATCGAGCAGGGCGGGATCACCGTCCTGGTCGATCAACAGAGCGCGACGTACCTCAAGGGCGCGAAGGTCAACTACGTCGAGGATTTTCGCGGCGCCGGCTTCTCGGTCGAGAACCCCAACGCGACGGGCGGCTGCGGCTGCGGGAAGTCGTTCAACGCCTAGGTAAACCGCCACTAAATCCCCTACCACCCTGGTGCCCCTAGCCGCGGCGACGCCGCGGCTTTATTATCTGCGGGCAATTCCGAGCGGAACACGAATGCGTGAATCGGGGCGGCGGCAGTGCCTGGCGGTCGCGGCGATCGTCGGGGCCGCGCTCTGTCTCGCCGCGCCGGCGGCGCGCGCCGCGACGACGTGGATCGTCACGGCGAGCGGCAACGACATGGACACGGCGCAGTTCACGCCGAAGTTCCTGACGATCCAGGTCGGCGACACCGTGCAGTGGGTCAACCACGACGGGGTTCACAACGTCGTGGCGGAGGACGGTTCGTTCCTGAGCGGGACGGTGCAGCCGCCGGACGGGCCCGCGTGGCCGTTCAACGTCACGTTCACGAAGGCGGGTACGAATCCCTACTACTGCGAGATCCACGGCAACCTCGGCGGAGTCGGCCAGAGCGGGATCATCTTCGTGCGGCCGGCGCACGCCCCCAACGAGATCGTCCTCGAGAAGGGCGCCTTCGATTTCGAGCCTGTGAGCTCCGCCCTCGCGACGGACTCCGGTCCGGAGCCCGGGATGCGCCACGGCAACGGGACCAGTCCCACGGAGCTGGCGACCGGCGTGTCGCTGCCCGCCGGGGCGAAGATCACCGGGATCGAGATCACCGGCTGCGACGACAGCGACACGCTGCAGCTCGAGTCCAGCCTCTTCGAGTGCCCGGACCCCACGGGAGAGTGCGCCCGGATCGCCGGGGTGTCCTCCTCGGGAAAACCCGGATGCGATTTCTTCTCGACGAGCCTGGCGGACGGACCGGTCATCAACAATCTCTCGAACACGTATCTGTTGGACATCTTTCTCGGCCCGGACCAGGACCTGCGCTTCCGCAACGTGCGCCTCTTCTACAAGAAGATCTTGAGCCCCGCGCCGCTGACCGCGACGTTCGCCGACGTGCCGACGAACAATCAGTTCTTCAAGGTCATCGAGGCGCTGACGGCGTCGGGCATCACGCAGGGGTGCGGAAACGGGAACTTCTGCCCGAACGATACGGTGACCCGCGCGAGCATGGCGAGCTTCCTGGCGCGGGCGCTGGGGTTGTTCTTTCCGAACTGACGGGGTCCTACCCCGGACCCGTCAGCACCGACGATGCCCACACGAGCGGCACGAATCCCGGGCGCATAGCTCGAGGAGACCGGGGATTCGCGTAGAACCCCCGCTCGGCCAACTCCCGGGTCGTGACGCCAAAGATCGCGTGCCACACCTCGCTGAACGCGAGCTCGAACGGCAGTCCGCTCCGCGTTGGGGAAAGGTCGGAGAGCTCGGACGCGATCGAACGGTAGTTGGCTGAGAGCCACGCATCGAGGATCTCGCGGCCGGCGGCGAGCGTCTCCTCGACGATCGGGCGGTCGGCGGACGACAGCATCGGGACCGCGGCGACGAACCGATCTCCTTCGCTCCGCAGGTACCCGACGGCGAGCAGCAGACTCAGCGCGCGCTCGCGGCGCTCGGGCGGCATCGGCACCTTCTCCAGAGCAGCCTTTGAGACGCCGACACCCGCCGCCGCCTCCATCAGCGCGCCGGCATCGTCGAGTGCCTCGACCGCACCTCCGACGAGGACGTCCTTGGCGGCCGCGTAAACCTCCGGCGGCTTCGGAAACGCGTCGAGTCCATCCTCCAGAGGATCAAAGAGCGCGTCCGGCAATCCGAGCCGCCGCGGAATCGATGGCCCGTCGCCGAACGTCGAGAAGCTGACGCGCGGTCCGGGGTAGGTGTGGCTCTCGACGTAGAGCCCTTCGGCCGGCTCGCGGAAGCCGGTCTCGTACGAGTGCACGAGATAGGAGTCGCCGTTCGGGCGCTTCGTCGGCGCGGCGCGATAGCCGCGCTCGGTCGAGAGCTTCAGTCCCTCCCAGTTGAGGAGAACACCGGCGACCAGAGCGAACTCGAGGTCGGCGCGCCTCGCCGGATCCGGAGAGCGCGCCACGATGCGATCGAAACGGTCCCGCTGCGCGAGGAGCACCGAGGCGAGCCCTTTCGCGAATCGCGGAACTGCGGCCCGGATCCGCCGCTGGTCGGCGACCGTCAGGACGAGATAGTTGAGACGGTACGCGCCGCGCTCCTCGCGCAGGAGTCCGAGGCGCAGGAGGTCGGCGGGTGCGACGGGACTGCCCGCGAGCATCGACGCGGCGCGCGCCGGGGCGAGCGGCCCGTCACAGGCAGCGAAAATCACCCGCTGAACCGGTTTGAACGAGAGAACGTACTGCGGGTCGTCGAGCCCCGAGGCGCGGATCGTCCCGGTGATGCCGGTCGCGAGTGCCCTCTCGCGCGGACCCGAGGCGGGAGCGAAGAGAACCGGCATGGTCCCAAAGGCCGCGGCGCACGCGAGGAGAACACGAACGCGCACTCGTCCAGTCTTTCACGACGTCCGGCGTCGGCGGCCGCCCGAAGGACGAGCGAAGGGTTTCGAGGGTCCGGCGGCTATCACGAGCAACAGGGCGGGCGGGTCTCCGCCATAGAATCCCTCCGATTTCCGAAAGGGGGATTCCATGGGCCACCGGCGCCTTCTCCCCTGCCTCGTTCTGCCGCTCGTATACCTTCTCGCCGCCACGTCCGCCTTCGCCGCCGACCACACGGTCACGGTTACCGACAATCCGACCGAGCGTTTCGATCCGCAGTTTCTGACGATCCAGGCCGGCGACACGGTGACCTGGAAGAACGTCGCCGGCACCCACAATGTCGTCGCGGACGACGCGAGCTTCACGAGTGGAAGCCCGGCCTCCGCGCCATGGACGTTCTCGCACACGTTTTCGTCGGTGGGGACGTTTACCTACAGCTGCTCGCTGCACGTCGCGGACGGGCAGATCGGCACGATCGGCGTGCGCCCGTCGCGCCCGGCGAACGAGATCGCCTACACGGTGAACTCGTGGGACATGGAGCGGACCGCGCCGGCAGCATTCGGCGAGGGTTCGGCCGGAGCCTTCATCCGCTTCAGCGGCACCTTCCAATCGTCGGTACATCTTCCGGCCGGAGCGAAGCTCACAGGGCTCGAGATGTCCGCCTGCGATGAAACGGCGGTCGGAGGCGGGAGCACTGCGTCTCTCATCGTCTGCCCGGAGCCGGCGTTGGACTGCGCGATCGTCGCTTCGGTGGACACGACCCCGGCGTCAACGGAGCCCTGCCGGGTGTTTATGACGAACATCGCGGACGGACCGATCATTGACAACCTGAGCAACACCTATGGGCTTCGCGTCACGGCCAGCTCGGAGGGTTTCCGCAGCGTGAAGGTCTACTACAAGAGAGTCCTGAGCCCCGCTCCCGCCACGGCGACCTTCGGCGACGTGCCGACGAACCATCAGTTCTTCCGTGTCATCGAGGCGTTCGTGGCGTCGGGCATCACGCAGGGGTGCGGCAACGGGAACTTCTGCCCGAACGATGTGGTGACCCGCGGCGCGATGGCGAGCTTCCTCGCGCGAGCGCTGGGGTTGTTCTGGGCGAACTGACGAGGGAAGCCCCGGCGACAATCACAAACGGGCGGGGATAGACCCCGCCCCTACGATTCCCGCTCTCGTAGGGGCGGCCCTCGCGGCCGCCCATCGAGTTCGTCGATTCGTACAGGCGGCCCTTGGGGCCGCCCGATATCAAACGTCGAATACAAACGATCCGCAAAGCGGATATTCGTGATGATCCGTCACAAGACCCGCTCTGATGGGGTTGTTCAGAACATATTCCGCCGCCTTCCGAAGATCCTCATCACGCCGCAACGCATGGTCGAAAAAGCTGCGCTGCCACATGGGCTCGTGCTTTCCGGAATCTCTTCTGGCGCGGTAGCAGAGCGATTTCCAGGCACCGACAACGCCGGACAGAGAGACGGCGGTTCCGATACCGAGCAGCAGGTGCACGTGGTCCGGCATCAGGCAATAGGCAAAGGCCTTCGTCTGCGACCGGCCACAGACTTCGCGAAGCAGGCCCACGCATTCGAGACCCAGCAAGACGTCGCGAAATATCGGAACGCGCTTGAGCGTCGCGATCGTCACGGAGAAGGCGCGATCCGGCTCGGCATAGTCGATCGAAGGGTGTCGAAGCTTCTTCCGATCCGTCACACCGAATAGATTGTCGCGAGAAGGACGACGTCGCTGGGATGGGCGGGGTCAAGCCCCGCCCCTACGCGATATGAGATATCGGGACGACCCTCGCGGCCGCCCCAGCATGACGGGCGGGGGCAAGCCCCGCCGCTACCGGCAGCGTCATGGCGCGTCCGGACGTATCCTAACGGCTCGATGCTCCAGCGGGTCCGCGTCCCGGCGCCGCCTCTCTCGGATTTCGTGGCGCTGCTCTGGCTGTACGACGGCTGGTCGGTGCCGCACGCGAAGGAGCGCGCGCTGCCGGACGGCTCGGTCGAGCTCGTCATCAATCTGCGCGAGGACGAGACGCGGCTGTACGACGCGGAGGACACGGACACCGCGCGGCGATTCTCGGGAACGGTCCTCTGCGGGCCGCACTCGCGGTCCTTCGTGATCGACACGGCCGAGCAGGCGTCCGTCGCCGGCGTGCACTTCCGGCCCGGCGGCGCGTTCCCGTTCCTCGGGATGCCGGCAGACGAGCTCGCGGAGACGCACGTCTCGCTCGAGACTCTGTGGGGCGGTGCGGCGCGGGAGCTGCGCGAGCGCGTGCTCGCGGCGCCGACGGCGGACGCGCGGCTCGACGCGCTGGAGGAGACGCTGAAAGCGCGGCTCGCGTCGGCGGCGCGGCATCCGGCGGTGGCGTTCGCGCTGTCGCGATTCCGCGCGAACCCGCACGCCGGAGCCGTCGCGCGGCGTCGAGAGCGAGATCGGCCTGTCGCCGCGTCGGTTCATCGAGGTCTTCCGGCGCGAGGTGGGGCTGACGCCGAAGCTCTTCTGCCGCGTGCGGCGGTTCCAGCGGGTGCTCGCGAGCATCCACCGGCAGGAGTCCGTCGAGTGGGCGGACGTCGCGGTGGCGTGCGGGTACTACGACCAGGCGCATTTCATCCACGATTTCCGGGCGTTCTCGGGGATCAATCCGACGGCGTACCTGGAGAGAAGGGGACGGCACCGGAATCACGTGCCGGTGTGACCGCGACGGCGGGCGGGCGGCCGCAAGGGCCGCCCCTACGCCACCCGTAGGGGCGGGGCTTGTCCCCGCCCGACGCCGCCCCGGCGACCCCGTCATTTTTTTACAATCCGTGTCCCCGGCGGTGCGCCACACTCCGACCCTTCGAAGGAGGCCACCATGACCAGCACATCCACACCCGACACCTCGACCGACGTCGTCACGCCCTACCTCGTCGTCCGCGGCGCGGCGGCGGCGATCGACTTCTACAAGAAAGCCTTCGGCGCGTCCGAGAAGATGCGCATGGAGGACGGCGCGCGCATCGGCCACGCCGAGCTCCGCATCGGCAAGTCCGCGATCATGCTCGCCGACGAATATCCGGAGCACAAGATCCTGGGCCCGCGCGCGCTCGGCGGCTCGCCGGTGCGCCTGCAGGTCGAGACGCGCGACGTGGACGCGGTCGCGGCGCGCGCGTCGGCGGCCGGCGCGAAGATCCTGCAGCCGCCGACCGACCAGCCGTACGGCGAGCGCAACACGAAGCTCGAGGATCCGTTCGGCCACGTCTGGATCTTCTCGGCGCCGATCGGAAAGCAGGCGGTGAAGGCGGTGCCCGACGGGCTGCACACCGTCACGCCGTACCTGATCGTCCAGGGCGCGGCGAAGCTCCTGGCGTTCCTCCAGAAGGCGTTCGGCGCGCGCGAGAAATACAAGTTCGCCGACGACAGCGGGCGCATCCACCATGCGGAGGTCTGGATCGGCGACTCGGTCGTCATGCTGTCGGACGGGAACGACGAATGGGGGCCGACGCGGATGAACATCAATCTCGCGGTCGAGGACTGCGACGCGATGTACAAGAGCGCGATCGCGGCCGGCGCGAAGTCGCTGCGCGAGCCGGCGACGCAGTTCTACGGCGACCGCACCGCCGGCGTCGAGGACGCGTTCGGGAACCACTGGTGGATGTCGACGCACGTCGAGGACGTCACGCCGGAGGAGATCGAGAGAAGAGCGGCGGCGGCGGGAAGGGGGTAGGGGCGGCCCTTGTGGCCGCCCGGCCTGAGGGGCGGGGATAAACCCCGCCCCTACCAATTCTTCCAATCGTTCATCGGTCGGGGTGTAGGGGCGGCCCTTGTGGCCGCCCGGGCGTCAGGGCCGCCCGTTACCGCCCCCCCCGCACGAACCTCTCGTACAGCTCCACCTCGGTCTTGCTCCCGATCGCGAGGGGGATGCGCTCGTGCAGGGTCTTCGGCACGACGTCGAGCACGGCCTCGCGTCCGGTCGTCGCGGCGCCGCCGGCCTGCTCGACGATCCACGCGAGCGGCGCGCACTCGTAGAGCAGCCGCAGTTTCCCCGTCGCCTTTCCGCCCGGCGCCGTGTCGGCCGGATATAGATAGATGCCGCCCTCGAGCAGGATCCGGTGGACATCGGCAACCAGAGACGCCGAGTATCTGGTCGCGTACGGGCCGGCCGCTTGCGGGATCGCGCTCCTTCAGGTGCTCGACGAACGCGCGCACCTCCGGCGCCCAGCCGTGCGACCGCCCCTCGTTGACCGCGTATCCCTTGCCGCGCGCCGGCATCTTCACGCCCTCGGACGTCAGCAGGAACTCCCCGATCGACGGATCGAGCGTGAAGATGTGGACGCCGTCGCCGTCGGCGTAGACGAGCAGCACCGCCGGCCCGAAGAGCAGGTACCCCGAGACGACCTGGCGCCGCCCCTCGTGAAGGAGGTCTCGCTCGCCGCCCTCCTCGCGCCGCCGCACCGAGAAGATCGTTCCGAGCGTCCCATTCACGTCGATGTTGGAGGAGCCGTCCATCGGGTCGAAGAGGACCGCGTAACGTCCGTCGCGCTCGTTGCTCTCGTACACGTAGGGCGCCTCGAGCTCCTCGGAGGCGGCGAGCATCACGAGCCCGCCGTAGTCGAACGTCTCGAGCAGGATCTCGTTGGCGATGACGTCGAGCTTCTTCTGCTCCTCGCCCTGGACGTTCCCGGTGCCGGCCGATCCCAGCGTCCGGCGCAGTCCCGCGACGGCGAGCTCCCGCGCGATGCGCTTGCCGGCGACGCCGAAGCGCATGAGGAGCATCGAGAGCTCGCCGGTCGCGCCGGGATGCGCGTGCTCCCGCTCGAGGATGAAGCGGTCGAGCGTGATCACGCCGGGATCAGCTGGTTTCCCGCTTCACGTGCCAGGTGCCCTTGACCTTGGGGCCCGGGTTGTCCCAGCGCTCGATCGTGAACTCGCCCGAGATGACGTCGCCGTCGATCGTGCCCGCGAAGGTCGTGCGCACGTCGCAATTGCAATCGGGGTCGGTGTAGGGATCCATCGTGCCCGTCAGGATCCCCTTCTCGCTCCGCACGAAGCTGACGTTCAGGACCTGCGGGATGTTGCGGATCTGCTCCTCGGAGAGATCCTTGCCCGCCGCGGGCTTGATCGGTTCCTTCGAGCCCTTCGGATACATGAGGACGTCGCCGTGGCCCTCGGTGCCCGACTTGAACTCGAAGATGATCGAGCCGGAACGGCCGTTCTGCTTGCTCTCGTATTCGCCCTTCCATTTTCCGACGAGGGCCTTGACGTCGTTCTTGGCGCCTTCGACCGCGATCGAGGGCGAGACCGGCGTCGACGAGCACGCGGCCGCGAGAGCCGACGAGAGAACGACCGCCGCGAGGGCAAGACGCTTCATGGAAGACCTCCTTCGACGCTCGAGAGGAATCCTGACACAGTTGGCCGCTCTCCGAACGCGTCAGGGACCGGCGGCGCGCACCCACGCGCGCCAGGCCGGCTTCGCGGCGCCGTCCGGCGTCTGGAGACCGCGGTGCGCGAAGAACGCGTCGCGGCGGCGCTCGAGATCGGTCGCGGCCTTGCCGTCCGGAGCGGTGTCGCGCCACGAGACCCACCGCGCGAAGAGGAGGCGCCGGCCGTCGGCGCCGGCGAGGAGCCGCCGCATCCGCCGCACGAAGTCGGCCTGCTTTTCCGGCGTGCCGCCGTTCTCCTCGGCCGAGGAATACGAGACCTCGGGGAACGCGATGGGACGATTCGGCGCGGCTTCGAGCAGCGCGCGCCAGTCCTTCTCGATCGAGTCCGGATCGCGCTGGACGAAGGGCTTCGACGACTCGAACGGCGCGTAGATGTAGAAGAGGACGGGACTGCGCTGGTGGAGCGCGGCGGCGACCGTCGGCGCCGGGCTCTCCGTCGGAGCGGACGTCGTGACGCCGACCTTCAGGCGCGGCGCCTTCTTGGCGAGAAACTGCACCGCGCCGTCGAAGAGGCGCCGATAGGCCCGCAGCTCGTCGGGCTTGTCGGCGAAGTACGCGTCCGCCTCGTAGCCGAGCGAGAGCGTCGAGACGTCGCGCAGCGCCGGCTCGAGCGCGTCGAGCAGGCGGCCGAGCCGGAGTGAGAGGCGGCTGTCGTCGAACGCGATGCCCGCGAGGTCCGCCGGGACGTCGCGCGCGCGGCCGGCGACGAGCGGGAGGTCGAGGTGGAGGATCGCGCCCGACTGGCGCAGGAGGCGCGCCGTGCGGATGAGGTCGGCGACGCGGTACTGGCGCGGCTGCGGCTCCGCCGCCGACCAGGAGAGGTTGAGCGAGTAGAGCGAGGCGCCGGTCTGGCGCGCGAGGTCGAGCGCGCGGCGCTGCTCCGCGGCCGGCGTGCCCGCGGGAAGGTTGACGTCGAGGCCGAGGGCGGGATGGACCGTGGCGGGCTCCGGCGCGGCGGCGAGGAGGGAGAGCGCGGCGAGGGAGAGGAGCGCGCGATGTCGGAGCGGCACGGCGACATTATGAGGGGGGCTCGACCGATGGTGGCGTAGGGGCGGCCGTTAGCGCCGGGCGAACCCGGCGCTTGTCGCGCCCTTCGGGCGCTCGGAACGCGGCCGCCCGACGATGATGGATGCCGGGCGGGGACGAGCCCCGCCCCTACGACGATCCCCTACGCCGCCGGCGTTCCGACGAGGACGACCGGTCCCGTCGGCGCCGTGACGCCGCCGCGCGGCTCGACGGTCACCGCGAAATTCTGCGCGGCGGCGATCGCCGCGAGATTCGGCGACTCGTGGAATGCGCGCCCTTTCGCGTCCGCGTCGAAGACGCCGGCCGCGACGGGCTTGCCCTGATCGAAGACCCAGAGCTCGTACTGCTTGTCGGCGGGCAGCGCCGCGAGATTGCCGGCGAGCAGGATCCCGCGCTTGGCCTTCTCGCTCCAGAAGACGCGGGCGCGCGCGTCCGGCTGCGGGTCCTTGCCCGCGAGCGAGAGGATCCGCACGTCCTCGCTCTCGAGGACCTTCACGCGCAGGTCCCGCTGCGCGATCTCGCGCTCGGCCGACGAGAGCTTCGCCGACAGCTCGGTCGCGCGCGACCGGAGCTCCTGGCGCTGGCCGCGCAGCCGCAGATCGTCGAGCCCGAGAAAGGCGAGCACGAGAGACGCCGCGGCGGCGACGAACCAGGCCACGCTCTCGGAAGCGGAGCGCTTCCGGCGCATCGGCGCGATCTTTCCGGTGCCGCTCTCCATCTTCGCGAGGATCTGCGCCCGCAGACCCGGGCGGGGCGCGCGGGGCGGGACCTCCGAGGCGAGCGCCGAGGACGCCGCGCGCAGGTCCGCCAGGATCTCCTCGCAGCGCGCGCAGCCCTCTTCGAGATGCTGCTGGAAGACGCGCGCATCTTCGCCCTCGAGGGCGGACAGGGCGGCGAGGGCCGCCAGCTCCTCGTGGGTCTCGTTATGACGCATCTCTCCCCTCGGATAGATACGGGCGAATTCGGTCCCGAAGTTTCATCAGACCCAAACGCATCCGCGTCTTGACCGTGCCGAGCGGCGCCTTCGTCTTCTCGGCGATTTCCTGCTGCGTCAGGCCGTCGAAATACGCGAGCTCCAGCGCCTGCCGCTGGTCGGGCGGAAGCTCGCCGATGGCCGCGCGGCAGATCGTCTCCCACTGCCGCCCCTCGGCCCCCGAAGCCGGGTCCTCCGGCGACGCCGGCTCCGGCGCCTCCTCGAGCGGCCGCAGGCGCTCGCGTCCGCCGGGCCGGCGAGCGCGCAGGCGGTCGATCGCGCGGCTGCGCGTCGCGACGAGGAGCCACGCGAGGACGCTCCCGCGCGTTCCGTCGAAGCTCGCCGCCGCGCGCCAGACGTACAGGAAGACCTCCTGCAGGATTTCCTCCGCCTCGCCGGTGTCGCCGAGGATTCGCGAGGCGAGACCGTTCAGCCGCGCGGCGTACCGGTCGTAGAGGAGCGCCAGGGCGTCCGCGTCGCGCCGCTCGATTCGGGAAACGAGGGCCCGGTCGGTCTCGGTGCTCGCCATCGTCGTCGCGCCGGAGGATACCGCGAAGATCCGTGGAGCCGCGGCATCCGTACCATCGAAGATCGAGGACTCGTTACAATCGAGACACGACACAGACGTAAGGAGAAATCCCATGCAGAGACGTCGCGATCTTTTTCGAGAGGCGGGTCGGGTCGGCCTCGCGCTGGGGCTCGCCGCGGCGGGCCGGCCGGTCTTCGCCCTGCCGGGCAAGAGCAAAGCGGCCGGCGAGAAGCCCGACGCCGCGGACGACATCACTCTGATGAACACGGCGCTCGCGCTCGAGCACCAGGCCATCTGGGCGTACGGGCTCGCGGGATCGAGCGGCCTCCTGTCGGCCAAGGCGAAGGAGGTCGGGCTGCTCTTCCAGGGAAGCCACGAGCTGCACCGGGATCTCCTCGTCGGCGCGGTCAAGGGGAAGGGCGGAACGCCGGCCGAGCCGCAGAAGGAATACAAGTTCGGCGTGCCGCTCGGCAACGAGAAGGATGTGCTCGAGCTCGCGTTCAAGCTGGAGGTCGGCGCCGCGCGCGTGTACCTCTACGTCGTGGACCGATTCCAGGACCGCGCGCTGTCGGCGTCGGCGGGAAAGATCCTGTCCGACGAAGTGCTGCACGCGACCGTGCTGCGGAGCGTGCTCGGGCGAGAGCCGGTGCCGACGTTCCGGCTGATCGAGGCGTAGGGGCGGCCCGACGGCCGCCCGGACATCACGGGCGGGGGCGTAGGGGCCGCCCTTGTGGCGGCCCGGCCGTAACGGACGGGGCGTAGGGGCCGCCCTTGTGGCGGCCCGGATATGACGGGCGGGGGCAAGCCCCGCCCCTACGACTCCCCCGCGGGATGACGCCGCGGACGGCGTCACATCACCAGCGTCGACCCGTCCTTCTTGTCCGGCGCCGCGTCGGGAATCGTGACGGGCCCGTGCTTCAGGTCCTCTCGAATGATGAGATCGAGGAACAGCTCGCGCACGCCTTCCTGCCCGCCCTTCTTGAACTGCCGCGTGACGTCGCGCGGCGCGAGCGAGATCCCGGTCATCGCCTTCAGGTATTGACAGAACACCGTCGACCGCGATCGGAAGGAGATGACGAGAAGAAAGAGCAGCACCCCACAGGCAGAAATCAACGCCCAATCGCCTGTCGAGGAGAGCGAAAAAACGCCCCGCATGCTCGATTTCCTTCTCTTTTCGGACCGGTTGACTGCCCAAAATGCTAACAGATTTCAGGGCTTCCGGAGGCCCCTTTGGGCCAGAAACTCCCGCGCCACGTCCTCCGGACGCCGCTTGTCCCGGTCGACGGCGGCGTTCAACTTGCGCATCGCGGCAGCATCGAGCGTTCCGCCGAGCGCCTCGAGCGCCTGGCGCACGCCCTTCCGCTCCCGCCACAGCCTCCCCCGCACGACGAACGCCGCCTCGTACGGCGGGAAGTAGCGGCGGTCGTCCTCCAGCACGACGGCGCCGAGCGCGTCGATGAGGCCGTCGGTCGAGTTGCCGGCGATGAGATCCACCTTGCGGCTCTCGAGCGCGGCGTAGAGAAGGCCGAGGTCCATCTCGACGGGGCGCTCTCCAAACGTCAGACCGTACGCGCGCGCGAGCCCAGCGAGGCCGTCCTGCCGCTCGACGAACTCGTAGCCGAAGCCGGGCCGGATCTCGCTCTCGTGCGCGACGAGGTCGGAGATCCGGGCGAGGTTCCATCGCTTCGCGTCGTCGGCGCGCACGATCAGCGCGAAGTTGTTCTCGAAGCCGAGCGGCGGCGACCAGACGAGATCCCATCGCTTTCGATACGCCTCCGCGACCGCGCGCCGCACCGCCGCGGGATCGGCCACGGGCTTCTCGCGCAGGATTGCCGTGAACGCCGTGCCCGTGTACTCGGGGTAGACGTCGAGCTCCCCCGCCACGATCGCCTTGTGGCAGACGAACGTCCCGCCGAGGTTGAGCCGGCGTTCGACCTCGATGCCCTTGGCCTCGAGCGCCTGCGCGACGATCTCGCCGAGGATCACCTGCTCGGAAAAATTCTTCGAGCCGACGCGGATGGGATGCCGCGCTCCGGGACATCCCGCCGCGAAGACGACTCCGGCCGCGAGCGCCGCAACGCCGGCCGCGAGACGCCTCACGGCGTCCTCCACGACGACTCGCGCCGCTCGAGCCAGCCGAGCGCGCCGTCCACCGCGAGCGCGAGGAGCGCCGCCGGCAGCGCGCCCGCGAGGATGAGCCGGTTGTCCACCGTCGCGATGCCGCGGTAGATGAGAACGCCGAGGCCGCCGGCGCCGATCGCTGCCGCGATGGCCGCGAGTCCGACCGAGACCACGGCCGCGATGCGCACGCCCGCGAGCACCACCGGCAGCGCGAGCGGCAGCTCGACGAGGCGCAGGCGCTCGCCGCGCGTCATACCGAGGCCCGTCGCCGCCTCGACGGTCGCGGGATCGACCGACGTGATGCCGGCATACGTGTTCCGCAGGATCGGCAGCAGCGCGTAGACGACGAGCGCCGTGACCGCGGTGCGCGCGCCGATGCCGCCGAGGAGCGGCAGCGGGATCAGGAACCCGAAGAGCGCGAGGCTCGGGACCGTCTGGATGACGGACGCCGCCGCGAGCACGGGCTTCGCGAGCTTCGGCCGGCGCGTCAGCGCGATGCCGAGGGGAAGCCCGATCGCGACCGCGAGCGCCGTCGAGACGAGGACGAGCACGACGTGCTGGCCCGTCAGCGCGGCGATCTCGGCACGGCGCTCCCAGAAGTACGCCAGGAAACCGCTCACGCCATCCCCTGCTCCACGAAGTCGCGGACGAAAGCGTCGGCCGGCGACCGCTCGAGCTCCGCGCGCGTGCCGGCCTGACGCACGCGGCCGCGGTCGATCACCGCGATGCGGTCGGCCAGGCGAAACGCCTCGCGCAGGTCGTGCGTGACGAGCAGGACCGCCTTGCCGAGGCGCCGCTTCCAGTCGAGGAACTCCCGCTGGAGCGCGGTGCGCGCGATCGGGTCGAGCGCGCCGAACGGCTCGTCCATCAGGACGATCGGCGGGTCCGCCGCGAGGGCTCGGGCGACGCCGACGCGCTGACGTTGTCCGCCCGAGAGCTCGCGCGGGCGGCGCGCCGCGAATTCTCCCGGCGGCAGGCCCACCATCGCGAGGAGCTCGTCAGCGCGGCGGCGCCGGTCGGCATCCGGCCAGCCGAGGAGGCGCGGCACGGCGGCGACGTTCTCCGAAACGGTCCAGTGCGGGAAGAGGCCGCCCTCCTGAATCACGTAGCCGAGGCGCCGGCGCAGCGCGATCGCGTCCTCGGTCCGGACGTCCTTTCCCAGAACGCGCACCGCGCCGCCGTCCGCGTCGAGCAGGCGATTGACGAGCTTCAGCGCCGTCGTCTTGCCGCAGCCCGAGGGGCCGATGAGCGCGACGGTCTCGCCGGCGCCGACCGCGAGCGTGAACCTGTCGAGCGCCGCACGGCTACCGAAGCTCTTGCGGACGTCGTCGAACGCGATCGCGGCCGGAGCGGAGCCGTCGCCTCCCATAGAATGGCGCAATGACCGAATCTTACGATGCGGTCGTCATCGGCGGTGGCCCCGCGGGTTCGACCGTCGCGACGCTCCTCGCGCGCGCCGGGCGACGCGTCGTCGTGCTCGAGAAGGAACGCTTCCCCCGATTCCACGTCGGCGAATCGCTCCTGCCCTACAGCCTCCCGATCCTCGAGAAGCTCGGCGTGCTCGAGAAGGTCCGCGCGGCCGGCTTCCAGGAGAAGTACGGCGCGTACTTCTGGAACGACATGGACGGCGAGAGCGTGCGGCCCGTCGTCTTCGCCGACGCGGACGCGCGCCATCCGATGGCGTACCAGGTCAAGCGCGCCGACTTCGACGAGCTGCTCCTGCGGCACTCCGCGGCGAGCGGCGCCGAGGTCCGCGAGGAGACCGCCGTCGAGGACGTGCTCTTCGAGGGAGGGCGCGCCGTCGGCGTGCGCGCGAAACCGAAGGGCGGCGTGGCGATGGACCTTCGCGCGCGCGCCGTCGTGGACGCGTCGGGGCAGGGCGCCTTCCTCTCGCGCAAGCTCGGTACTCGGAAGTTCGACGCGAAGTTGAAGCGCGCGGCGCTCTTCGCGCACTACCGCGGCATCCGCTGGCCCGAGGGACACAAGCCGGGCGACATCCTGCTGCCGATCGACTCGGGCGTCTGGTACTGGATCATCCCGTTCTCCGACGGCACCGCGAGCGTCGGAGCCGTGTTCGATCCGGCCATCGCGAAGGAATCCGGCGCGCCGTCGCTCGAGGCGCGGTTCGACTGGCTGATCGCGCGATCGCCGCGGATGCCCGCGCTCCTCGCCGGAAGCGAGCGCTTCTCGCCCGTCCACGCGATCTCGGACTACTCCTCGAGCTCCGCGCGGATGGGCGGCGACGGGTACGTTCTCGCGGGCGACGCCGCGACGTTTCTCGATCCCGTCTTCTCGACCGGAGTCTTCCTCGCCCTCGCGATGGGCGAGCGGGCGGCGGGCGCGATCGACCGGGCGCTTTCGAAGCACGGCCGCCTGGATGCGGCGGACCTGAAGTCGTACGAGCGCGAGGCGCGCAAGCTCGTCGCGCGATTCCGGCGCTTCGTCTACAACTTCTACGATCCGGTCTTCTTCGAGGCCTTCTGCACGCCGGATCCGCCGCAGGTCATGGAGAAGGCGGTGACGCGCGTGCTCGCAGGCGGCGTCGAACAGCCGCCCATCTCGGAGAGGATCTGGACGCAGCTCATGCTCTTCGGCGTGGGCTTCGACCGGTTCCGCCGGCGGATCGGGCTCGGGCCGAAGCCGGTCGACCCGCGGCGGCAGCAGCCGGCATAGAGATTCCTACGGGGCGCCGAGGAGCGCCTTCTTCAGGTCGTCCTGCACGGGGTTCGGGCCGAGCCACACGGCGAAGAGCGCGTCGGCGAAGTCCCGCCCCTCGATCACGCCGCGATCGGTGCCGCGCACCGTGACGTTCGTGCCCTTGTCCGGAATCCACGTCAGCGCGATCTCGTCGCCCTCGACGACGTCGGGAATCATCGTGCCGAGCTTGTCGAGGCGGGGCTTCAGCTTCGGGATCTGGTCTTTCGAGTTGCGCTCGAAGCCCTCGGAGATCGCGTCGGTGATCTGCGAGCCATGGAGGCTCCGCAGGATGTGAAGACGCATGCTCTTGATCTCGGTCGCGGAGAGGATCGTCGCGGCGTCCTTCGAGGGGTTCTCGACGTAGAGGCCGGCGACGTACACCTTGAAAAACAGCTTCTTGCGGAGGCCCGCGCCGTTCAACTTCAGCGTCTTGCCGTCGGCCGTGGCCGTTTCCGGCAGGCGCACGCCGGCGACCTCGGAGGCGGCGGCGAGGGCCGGGAGGAGGAGGAGAGAGGGAGATGGGGGCGAGGAGCTTTTTCATGGCGGGGATTGTATCGGGCGGCCGGGTA
>CAWGKP010000002.1:0-9654 GCA_963823185.1 uncultured Acidobacteriota bacterium | reverse complement strand
GAGTGGTGAGCCGTGTAGGACTCGAACCTACAACCTAGAGATTAAGAGTCTCTTGCTCTACCAATTGAGCTAACGGCCCACTCGGGACGCGGAGAATAGCCGATCGGGTATCGGCGAGCAAGGAAACGAAAGGCTGCGGAAGCGAAGCGATCGCTCAGAGCCTCCGAGCTCGGGATGCCAGCCTGATCGGGCGGCCACGAGGGCCGCCCCTACGTGTTCGAAGCCGAATCCAGCCGAAATCTGCCCGTCGTTCGCGGCGCGAGGAGTCTCCGCGAAGCGGTCCGCCCGGCGAGCGGAGGAGCCTCGCGCCGCGGGAGCGGAGGCGCGGCGAGGGGTCCAGGCGAACGATCGAGGCCCTTTGGCCGAGTCGTTCGCCGGTGCGCGCAGGACCCCGAGCAAGCCTCCGCGACGGCTACCCTCCCCCGACCAGCTCCACGATCTCGAACACGTCGCCCTCCGCGAGGGGGGTGACGGGGTACCGGGCTTTCGGCAGGATCTCGCGGTTGCGCTCGACGGCCACGCGCGCCAAGGACACGCGGAGCCGCTCGAGGAGCGCGGCGACGGACTCGCCCTGCGGCAGTCGCATCTCTTCCCCGTTGACGCGGACGCAGACCTCGGCGCTCATGCCTTCTTCACCGGATACTTGAACTCCGTCGAGCCCACCGACGACACAACGCGCACGACGGCGGCGGCGTTCCCGTCGCGCAGCGGCGGCACGGCGAACGAGACGGTGCAGGAGCCGTCGGCCGCGGTCTTTCCCTGGAAGACGACGGCCGGCTTGGCCTGCGTCGAGAGGATCCGGACCTGGACCGACGCGCCCGCGACGGGCTGCCGCGAGGCGGAGGACAGGGCCTTCAGTTTCATCTGCGCGGCACGGCCGGCGACGAGATCTCCGGGGGAGGCCACCGCGACCTCGAGCTCCTCGCGCGCCGACTCGGCGGCCAGGTAGTCGAGGATGACCTGATCGAGCGTGCGGTCGCCCGCGGTCTGACCCGCCGGCGGCGGGCCGGCGAGCGCCGTCTCCTCCAGCGCGGCCTTGGCCGCCTTCGGAGCGGGCTTCGCGGGCTCCGCCTCCTCCGCGGCCGGGGCGCGGACGCTGCCGTTGGGCCCGTCGAACTTCCCGCGCTGGATCGCCGCGATCATCGCGCGGTGCTGCTGTTCCATCAGCTCCTGGATGGCGGAGTCGTCACGGCCCTTGCTCGCGGTCTCGGCGTACGAGACGCGGCGCGTCGCGAGGATCTCGCCCCCGACGTACACGAGCGACTCGACGCAGGGGTTGGACTCCCCCTTGTCCTCCGTCTGCACGTGGAAGACGCGGTTGCGATGCTTGACGTCGGTGTTGTAGCCGGTGATCACGGAGGAGGAAATTGTAGCCGGGAAAGGGGGATCCCCGGCGCCGACGAACGGCTCAGAGCAGCTCGAACCGCGCCGTGAAGTGGCGCAGCACCGGCGCCTGGTGCGTGATCCGGACGCCGCGCAGACGCTCCGGCGAGCGGTGCACCTCGCGGATCACGCCGGCCACGTACTCGAGGTGCGAATTCGTGTACACGCGCCGCGGCACGGCGAGCCGCACGAGATCGAGGTCCGGCAGGATCTCGCGACCCGGCCGGACCGGGTCGGGCTTGCCGAACATGACGCCGCCGATCTCGACGCCCCGGATCCCGCCCTCGAGGTACAGGGCGATCGTCAGCGCCTGCGCGGGATACTGCTCCGGCGGCAGGTGCGTCGCGAACGCGCGGGCGTCGATGTACACGGCGTGTCCGCCGATCGGCTCGACGACCGGAACGCCGTCGCGGACGAGCGCCTCGCCGAAGGCGCCGACCTGTCCCACGCGAAACGCCAGATAGTCCTCGGCGAGAACTTCTCGCAGCCCAATCGCCACGGCCTCGAGATCCCGGCCCGCGAGCCCGCCGTACGTCGGAAAACCCTCGATCAGGACGAGCTTGTTCTTGAGCCTCTCGACCCAGGTCTCGTCGCGAAGCGCGAGGAACCCGCCGATGTTGGCGAGCCCGTCCTTCTTGGCGCTCATCGTGCAGCCGTCGGCGAGGGAGAAGACCTCGCGCACGATGTCGCGCACCGGACGCCCCGCCTGGCCCGGCTCGCGTTCCCGGATGAACCAGGCGTTCTCGGCGAAGCGGCAGGCGTCGATGAGGAGAGGCACGCCCCGGCGCCGGCAGACCTCGCGGGTGCCGCGCACGTTCTCGAGCGAGACCGGCTGGCCGCCGCCCGAGTTGTTCGTCATCGTCAGCATGACGAGGGGCACTTTCCCCGCGTTCTCCGCGAGGCACCGGTCGAGTCGCTCGACGTCCATGTTGCCCTTGAACGGGTGGCGCACGCGGGGCTGCCGGCCTTCGGGGATGACGAAGTCGAGCGCGATCCCGCCGTTGACCTCGACGTTGGCGCGGGTCGTGTCGAAATGCGTGTTGTTCGGCACGACGTCGCCGGGCTTGAGGACCGTCGAGAACAGCAGGTTCTCCGCGACGCGCCCCTGGTGCGTCGGGATCACGTGCGGGAAGCCGAAGATCTCGCGGACCGTCTGCTCGAAGAAATAGAAGTTGCGGCCGCCCGCGTAGGACTCGTCGCCGCGCATCAGGCCGGCCCACTGCGCATCGGACATGGCGGACGTCCCGGAGTCCGTCAGCAGATCGATGTAAATGTCCTCGGAGGCGAGGCCGAAGACGTTGTACCCGGCGCGGCGCAGCCGATCCTCCCGATCGGCCCGGTCGATGCGGCGGATCGATTCGACGACTTTGACGCGCCAGGGCTCGGGCTGCGGCGACGACATCGCGGGCCGGAGTCTACCCGCACCGGGCCGCGGAGTATTCTGGTCGCGATGAACGGCGGCAGGACGGCGGCCCCGGCGCGCACCGCCTGGCTCCTCCTCCTCTTCACCGTCTCCGGCGCCTGCGGCCTCGTCTACGAGATCGTCTGGATGCGGCGTCTCGCGCTCGTCTTCGGCAGCACGACGCTTGCCGTCTCGACCGTCCTCGCCGCCTTCATGGGAGGCCTCGCCCTCGGCAGCCTCCGGTTCGGGCGCGTGGCCGACCGCGATCCGGTGCGCGCCCTGCGCGTCTACGGCCGGCTCGAGATCGGCATCGGGATTCTGGCGGTCGCCGTGCCGCTGCTGCTCAAGGCCGCCGCCGCCGTGTACCTGGGGCTCGAGCCGGCGCTCGAGGGCTCGCCGTTTGTCTTCTTCGCGCTGCAGTTCGCGCTCGCCGCCGGCGTGCTCGTCCTGCCGACGACCCTCATGGGCGGCACGCTGCCACTCCTCTCGCGCTACGCCGTGGCCTCGTCCTCCGAGGTGGCGCGGCGCGTGGGAGGCCTCTACGCGGCCAACACGCTCGGGGCCGCGGCGGGCGTGGGGCTCGCGACCTACTTGCTGCTGCCCGACCTCGGCATCTCGGCCACGGAGCGCCTGGCCGCGGCCGCGAACCTCGCCGTGGGCGGCCTCGCGCTGCGCCTCGCGCGGCCGTCCGAGGCGCCGGCCGAGGACGCGGAGGCTCCCGCAACGCCGCCGCCCGCGGTCGAGCGCGCGCCGGAGTCTCCGAGCGGCGGGCGCGCGCTCCTCTGGGGCGCCGCGGCATCGGGCCTCTGCGCGATGGTCTTCGAGGTCGCGTGGTCGCGCACGCTCGCCATGATCCTCGGCAGCTCCGTCTACGCCTTCGGCATGATGCTCGCGATCTTCCTGGCGGGTCTCTCGATCGGGAGCGCCCTCTTCGCGCGGACCCGCCTCTCGCGCGCGCCCGTCGAAGCCTTCGCGGCCGCGCAGGCCGGCATCGCGGCGGCCGGGCTCTCGGGCATCTATCTCGTCGGGCAGCTGCCGGCCGGCGTCGTCGCGCTGCACCCGCTCGCGCGCGAGTCCTTCTTCTTCCAGGAGCTCGTCCAGCTCGTGCTGACGGTGCCGCTCGTGCTGCCGGCGGCGATCCTCTTCGGCGTCGCGTATCCGGCGGCGATCGCCGCGACGACGTCCTCGCCCGGCCGTGTCGGACGCGGCGTCGCGCGCGTCACCGTCTGGAACACCGCCGGCACGGTCGCCGGCGCGTTCCTCGGAGGCTTCGTGCTCGTGCCGCGCCTGGGGCTGCGCGCGGCGATCCTCTTCGCGGCGGCGGCCTCGGCGGCGGCCGCCCTCGGCGCGCTCACGGCGTCGCGGCGTCCGGCGAGACGGACGCTCCTCGCCGGCGGACTCGCGATCGCCCTGGTCGCCGCGATCTTCGCCCCCGCCTGGCCTCGAAAGGAGCTCGCGACCGGCGTCGGATTCTTCGCCGGCGACTACAAGACCGTATCGGACTGGCGCGCCGCGGCGGGCCGACTGGACCTGCTCTTCTACAAGGACGGCGTCTCGACGACGCTCTCGGTGGACCGCGAGGCCGGGGAGCTCTACTACCGCTCGAACGGCAAGACCGACGCGTCCACGCATCCCTCGGACATGGCGGTGCAGATCCTCATCGGGCAGATCGGGATGATGCTGCACCCCGACCCGAAGGACGTCTTCGTCCTGGGCCTCGGGACCGGCGTCTCGGCGGCCGCGGTCGCGCGGCATCCCGTGCGTTCGATCGACATCGTGGACATCGAGCCGTCGGGCGTCGCCGCCGCGCGCCTCTTCGAGAAGGAGAACCGAAGGATCCTCGCCGACCCGCGCGTGCGCTACATCGCGGCCGACGGGCGGAACGTCCTGCTCGCCCGGCGCAAGACCTACGACGTCATCATCTCGGACCCGTCGGACATCTGGGTGGCGGGCGTCGGCAATCTCTTCACGAAGGAGTTCTACGAGACGGCGCGCGCGCGGCTGAAGCCCGGCGGCGTGATGGTCCAGTGGTGGCACACGCACGCGCTCCGGCCCGAGCACTTGAAGATGATCGTCGCGACGTTCCGCAGCGTGTTCCCGCACGCCTCCTACTGGCGGCCGAATCTCGGCGACGTCATCCTGGCCGGCACGGCCGACCCGGTGCCCTGGGACTTCGCGCGCGTGCGCCGCAAGTTCGAGACCGTGCCCGGCCTCGCCGAGGACCTGCGCGCCATCGGCATCTGGAGTCCGGCGGCCTTCTTCGGACCGTTCGTCCTCGCCGGCGGCGATCTGGACCGCCTCCTCGCGGACGCGCCCGGCCTCCACACCGACGACCATCCCGTCATCGAGTTCTTCGCGCCCCGCGCGCTGTACGCGGAGACGTCGCCCCACAACGACGCCTTGATCGAGGCGGCGCAGACGCGCCTCTTCCCCGACATGGAGAACTTCGATCCCGACCGCGATCTCGATCCGCACGAGACGTACCTGCTCGGTTTCGCCCGCGCGTCGATGAACCGCTTCGACTCGGCCATCTCGCTCATGGAAGACAGCGTGCGCCGCGATCCGACCAACCCGAAGGCGTGGATCGGCCTCGGCAACCAGTACGCGGGCCAGAGCCGGCCGGAGCGCGCGATCGCCGCCTACCGGAGCGCGCTCGCCGCCTCGCCGGGAGAGCCCGAGGCCTCGCTCGAGCTCGCGCGGACGCTCGCGGCGCAGAGCGACGCCGACGGCGCGGCGAAGGTTCTGCGCGACGCGCTCGCTAGAAACCCCGGCGACGCGGCGCTCGCCGCCGAGCTCCAGGCGCTCGGCGTCAAATAGCGCCGCGAGGGGTCAGGGGACCGGAGTCGGCGTCTTCGCCGCCGCGCGCGGCGGCGCGATGCGCCGGCGGAAGACGAGCGTCGCCTCCGTCGTCTTGCCGTTCTGGATCGAGACGCTCTGGCGCACCCACACGCGGCGGTCCTTCGAGAGCTTCCAGACGCTGCGCTGCACGACCTTCCGCGGGTCCTCGTCGGGCCCGGCGGTGACCTCGAGCCAGAGCGACTTGCCGTCCTTGCCCCAGTCCACCGTCAGGTAGCCCTTGCCCTTCGTGCCGAGCGCCTTCTCGTAGGTCTTGCCGTCGGCGACGATCGATTCCGAGAGCAGGTGGCTCTTCTCCGGGTCCATCGGAGAGATCCAGATCTGGTTGCCCGTCTGGCGGACGGTCAGGACCTCGCCCGTCATCGGTCTGGAGATGTTGCGGCTCGACTTCTCGTCGAGCTCCCAGACGCCGGTGAAATCGAGCGGGGGTTTCGCCGCCGCGGCCCGGGTCGGCGCCGGCGCGGCCTTTGCCGGGGGCGGCGTCGTCGTTTGCGCGAGGCCGCGAGACGCCGCCGCGACCGTCAGGAGGACCGCGAGCGCGCTCCTCACGCCCGCGCCCGCTTGCGCTCGTCCCCGAAGACGCGCCGCAGAAAGACTCCCGTGTGCGATGCGCGCACGGACGCGACGGCTTCCGGCGTTCCTTCCGCGATGATGCGCCCGCCGGCGTCGCCGCCCTCGGGCCCGAGGTCGATGATCCAGTCGGCGGTACGGATCACGTCCAGGTTGTGCTCGATCACGATCACGGTGTTCCCCTTCTCCGTCAGCGAGCGCAGAACCGACAGCAGTTTCTTGATGTCGTCGAAGTGCAGTCCGGTCGTCGGCTCGTCGAGCAGGTAGAGCGTCCGGCCCGTGGACCGGCGCGCGAGCTCGCGCGCGAGCTTCACGCGTTGCGCCTCGCCTCCGGAGAGCGTCGTCGAGGACTGGCCGAGCTGAATGTAGCCGAGGCCGACGTCCACGAGCGTCCGGCAGATCGTGGCGATCGCCGGGATGTTCTCGAAGATCTCGAGAGCCTGCTCCGCCGTCAGCGCGAGGATGTCGGCAATCGACTTCCCCTTGTAGTGGATCTGCAGCGTCTCGCGGTTGTAGCGCTTCCCGCCGCAGACGTCGCACGTGACGTAGATGTCCGGCAGGAAGTGCATCTCGATCTTGATCTGCCCGTCGCCGCCGCACGCCTCGCACCGTCCGCCCTTCACGTTGAACGAGAAGCGTCCGGGTTGATATCCGCGCGCCCGCGCTTCGGGCGTGCGCGACATGAGCTCGCGGATCGGGTTGAAGACGTTCGTGTACGTCGCCGGGTTGGATCGCGGCGTCCGCCCGATCGGCGACTGGTCGATGTTGATGACCTTGTCGAGCTCGAAGAGACCCTCGATGCGCTCGTGCTTGCCCGGCCGCTCGCTGGCGCCGTGAAGCGCGCGCGCCAGGGCGCGATAGAGGATGTCGTTGACGAGAGTCGATTTTCCCGACCCGGAAACCCCGGTCACGGCCGTCATCACGCCGAGCGGGAACCGCACGTCGAGCGACTTCAGGTTGTGCTCCGTCGCGCCGCGGACGACGACCGCCTTGCCCGAGCCGGCGCGCCGCACCGGCGGCGTCGGGATCTCGAGCTCCCCCGAAAGGTACTTCGCCGTGAGCGATTCCGGGAACCTGCCGAGCTCCTCCGGACGGCCCTCCGCGACGAGCCGGCCGCCGTGCACGCCGGCGCCGGGGCCGAGGTCCAGAACCCAGTCGGCCGAGCGGATCGTCTCCTCGTCGTGCTCGACGACGATCACGGTGTTGCCGAGGTCGCGCATCGAGAGGAGCGTGTCGATCAGCTTCCGGTTGTCGCGCTGGTGGAGCCCGATCGACGGCTCGTCGAGCACGTAGAGCACGCCCATGAGCTTGGAGCCGATCTGCGTCGCGAGGCGGATCCGCTGCGACTCGCCGCCGGAGAGCGACGCCGCCGCGCGGGAGAGCGAGAGGTAGCCGATGCCGACGTTCGCCAGGAAGCCGAGCCGGTCGCTGACCTCCTTGAGGATCTTTCCGGCGATCTCGCGCTCTCGCGCCGTCAGGCGCAGGCCCGCGAAGAACTCGGCCGATTCGGCGATCGTGTCCGACGCGACCGCGTCGATGGCGCGGCCGCCGACGAGCACGGCGAGCGCCTCGGGCTTGAGGCGCCGGCCATTGCACTGCGGGCACGGTTCGGCCGACATGTACGCCTCGAGCTCCGCACGATGCTCGGGGTTCTCGGTCTCGCGGTAGCGCCGCTCGAGCATCGGCACGAGGCCCTCGAACGACGACCGCCAGTGATACTCGCCGCGCTCCGCGACGTAGGAGAAGCGGATCTCGTCGCCGCCGGAGCCGTACAGAATCACCTTCTGCGCCGGCTTGGGCAGTTTCGCGAACGGCTGATCCAGGCGGAACTTGTAGTGCTTCGCGAGCGTCGCCATCTGGCGCGCGCGCCAGTTCGTCGAGCCGGGCTTCAGGATCGCGATCGCGCCGTCGGCGATCGACTTCTCGGGCGCCACGACGAGGCGCTCCGGGTCCGCCTTGAGAATCGTGCCGAGCCCGGAGCACGCCGTGCAGGCGCCGTAAGGCGAGTTGAAGGAAAAGAGGCGCGGCGTGATCTCCGTCAGCGACGTGCCGCAGTCCGGGCAGGCGTAGTTGGCCGAGAGGACTTCCTCGGGGCCGTCGGCGACGGCGATCGTGACGAGGCCGCCCGAGACGCGGATCGCCGTCTCGATCGAGTCCGCGAGGCGCTTGCCGTAGTCCTCGTCGCCGGCGCTCTTCGAGACGAGACGGTCCACGACGACCTCGATCGTGTGCTTCTTCTGCTTGTCGAGCTCCGGCGGATCGTCCAGGTCGTAGAGCTGCCCGTCGATCCGCGCGCGGAGGAACCCCTCCTTGCGCATCTCGGCCATCGGCTTCTTGTACTCGCCCTTCTTGCCCGAGACGTACGGCGCGAGCACCGTGAACCGGGTTCCCTCCGGGAGCCGCCGCGCCCGGTCCACCATCTCCTGGACCGTCTGCGCCTGGATCGGGCGGCCGCACTTGGGGCAATGCGGCTTGCCGATCGACGCGTAGAGCAGCCGCAGGTAGTCGTAGATCTCCGTGACCGTTCCCACGGTCGAGCGCGGGTTCTTCGAAGTCGTGCGCTGCTCGATCGAGATCGCGGGCGACAGCCCCTCGATCGAGTCCACGTCGGGCTTCTCCATCTGCTCGAGGAACTGGCGCGCGTACGCCGAGAGCGACTCGACGTAGCGGCGCTGGCCCTCGGCGAAGATCGTGTCGAACGCGAGCGAAGACTTGCCCGAGCCGGAGACGCCCGTGATGACGACGAGGCGGTTGCGCGGGACGTCGAGCGAGAGGTTCTGCAGGTTGTGCTGCCGCGCGCCGCGGATCCGGAGGGCATCCATGGAGGGGGCCGATTCTAACGGGTCAACCGCGCGCCGCTCCGGCGGTCGCCGCGCGATCCGATCGGGAGCGGCGCCGGATGGTATAGAATAGAGACAGTTTTTCAGGACAAATAGACGAAGAATCGAACTCGAAGAACCGGGGCGTTCTCTGGGCGCACTGTCGTGCCGTCCCGGCGGACGTTTCCCGGCCGCGGCCGCCTGGATTCTGGCGGCCGCCGGCCTCTTCGCCGCCTCGGCGGCGCAGGGCCAGATCGCGTTTCGCGCCGCGAAATCCGCCGGCGCAGCCATCCGGACGACGACGCTCACGGTCGGCGTGCCCCACCGGCACGACGCGGGCGACCTTCTCGTGGCGGCCATCGCCGTGCGCCCGAACACCGCCACGATCACGGCGCCGGCCGGCTGGACGCTTCAGTTCCGGACCAACCAGACGTCCAACCCCGCCTCCTCGCAGGCGATCTACACCCACGCGGTGGTCGGCGTGGAGCCCGGCAACTACAGCTGGACGTTCTCGACGTCCACGGGCTGGCCGGCGGGATCCTCGCGTTCTCCGGCGTGGATCCCGTGACGCCGATCGACGTCAGCGGCGGCACGCCGACGCCCTCCTCCCTCAACCACACGGCG
>CAWGKP010000001.1:0-117814 GCA_963823185.1 uncultured Acidobacteriota bacterium | reverse complement strand
CATAACTTCAATCAATCGGCCCGGTCGGACGGGGCCGCGCTTTAACCCGGATTCGGCTCCTCCTCCTGCGCGCGGCGCAGGCATCGAGACAGCACCTCGGCGAGGGCGTCGACGTTCTTTCCGTCGTCCAGCATCGAAGAGTGGTCGCCCGGGACCTCGCGGATCTCCAATTCGCGGCAGAGCTTTCCCCAACCCAATTGCGGGTCTCGCGGCGGGCGGCCATCGCCGATGCGCTTCCAGCGGTCCGCCGCCCAGAGAAGCGTCACGCGGCCCGCGTAGAATCCGGGCACATATCGGCGCGCGGCGCGGCGATTCGCTTCGTAGACTCTCTCTTTCGCGCGGCGCATGGGGTTCGAGCTCCGGTCGCGGGCGCGCGACAACGACCGGGTGGCGAGCGTGCCGAGGGTCTTTCCGCGTCGGAGGACGTAGGCGATTCGCCGATTCGGCGGGATCTGCCTGAGGTTCGCCAGGTGGAACCGCACCCGGTTTCGGACGAAACCGAGACGGGTCGGTTCGGGAGTCGAGGGCGAGCCCGAAGTATCGAAGAGAGCGAGCAGGCCCACGCGCTCCCCCCGAGCGCGGAGCCGACGGGCCATCTCGAAAGCCACGAGCCCGCCGGAGGAATGGCCTCCCAGATGGTACGGACCCTCCGGCTGGAAGGCCCGCAGCTCTTCGATGTAGTTCTCGGCCATCTCCTCCACGGTTTCGCACGGCGGGGACTCTCCGTCCAGTCCCCGAGCCTGGAAGCCGTAGAACGGCTGGTCCCGGCCGAGCCGCCCCGCGAGCTCCCTGTAGTGGAAGACGTTTCCCCAGGCGGCGTGGACGCAGAAGAACGGTGGCCTGGATCCCCTCGGTTGAACGGCGACGAGGCAGGGGGATCCACCCTTCGGGTCGCCCCTTTCGAGCAATTCGGCCAGCTCCGCGATCGTCTGGACCTGGAAGATCGTCGAGAGCGGAAGCGCGCGCCCGACGTCTCTCTCGATTTCGGAGAAGAGGCGCGCCGCCAGCAACGAATGCCCGCCGAGATCGAAGAAGTTGTCCGTGACGCCGATCGGCCGCACGTCGAGGACACGCTCCCAGAGCGTCACGAGCTTCGACTCGAGCGCATTGCGAGGAGCGACGGACTTCCCCTCCGGGAGAGACGGCTGCCGTCCCGGGGGAGGCAGGGCCGCCCGGTCCACCTTCCCGTTGGCGTTGAGGGGAAGAGACTCGAGCCAGACGAAGAACGCAGGGATCATGAAGTCCGGGAGCTCCCGCTTGAGGAAGGAGCGCAGCTCCGAGACGCCCTCGGACCTTCCCCGGTCGCCAACGACGTAGCCGACCAGGCGCCGTTCTCCGCGCCCGTGTTCGCGAAGCACGACGACGGCTTCCCGCACGGAAGGGTGCCTCCGCAGGGCCTCCTCGACCTCGCCCGGTTCGACGCGGAAGCCTCGGACCTTCAGCTGGTCGTCCATCCGACCGAGGAACTCGATCGATCCGTTCGGCGCGTAGCGGACCCGATCACCGGACCGGTAGAGGCGGCTCTCCGGCCCGGCTCCAAACGGATCGGGCACGAACTTTTCGGCGGTCAGGTCGGGACGCCGGAAGTAGCCGCGGGCGAGGCCGTCGCCGCCGATGTACAGCTCTCCGGCGACCCCGACGGGCACGGGCTGGCGATGGCGGTCGAGGACGTAGACGCGGCTGTTCGCGATCGGTCTGCCGATCGGAACGCTCGCGCCGAGCGGCTCCTCCCGCCGGACCGTGTGACAGCAGGTGAACGTCGTGCCTTCCGTGGGACCGTACCCGTTGATCAGGCGGCAGTCCGGAAGCTCGCGCAGCACCTTCTCGACGTGCGGCACCGACAAGACGTCGCCGCCGGCGAGGAGTTGCCGCACGCCGCGCAGACTCTCGATCTGCGTCTCGACCATCTGATGGAAGAGCCCCGCCGTCAGCCACAGTGTCGAGACTCGGTGGCGTTCGATTGCGGCACCGAGGTCCGCGAGCGACGGAATCCCCGGCGGCATCAGGGCCAAGCGGGCGCCGTTTGCGAGCGCTCCCCACAGCTCGAAGGTCGATGCATCGAAGGAGATCGGCGCGAATTGGAGAAAGACCTCCTCGCGTCCGAGCGCCGCGTAGTCCGTCTCGCGAACCAGACGAACCACGCTGCGGTGGCGGATGCCGACACCTTTAGGCAAGCCGGTGGAACCGGAGGTGTAGATGACGTAGGCGAGGTTGTCGGGGGAAGGGATGGATGGGGGGTTGAGGGGATTGTTTGGAGCGATATCGGGCCAGTCGGCGTCCAGACGGAGGAGCTTTACGGACTGGGGGAGGCAGTGTGCGAGTCGGTGTTGAGTGAGGACGAGGTTGGCGCCGGCGTCGTCGACCATGAAACGCAGCCGCTCGCGGGGGTAACCGGGATCGAGGGGCAGGTAAGCGGCGCCCGCCTTGAGGATGCCCAGAAGTCCGACGACCATCTCGGGGGAGCGCTCCACGCAGAGGCCCACGAGGGTCTCGGGACCCACACCGCGCTCGATCAGATGCCAGGCCAGGCGGTTGGCCCGCTCGTTCAACTGGCCGTAAGTCAGAAGTTGCCCCTCCATTTGCACGGCGATCGCCTCGGGCCGCTCGCTCGCCTGCTGCTCGAAGAGGCGGTGGACCGTCATCTCCTTGGGGTACGGCGTCTGGGTCTGGTTCCACTCGACCAGGACCTGATGGCGCTCGCGGGCGGTCAGAAGCGGCAACAGCGAGACGCGTTGATCGGGTTCTTGGGCGATGCCGGAAAGCAGGACCTCCAGATGCGAGAGCATCCGACGCACCGTGGAGGCCTCGAAGAGATCGGTGTTGTACTGGAAGGAGACCTCGATCTGCTTGCCCGTGTCGGTAAAGAAGGCGGTCAGGTCGAACTTGGAGGTGGAAGTATCCAGGGGCAGGCGAGCCACGGAGAGTCCCGGCAGCTGAAGCCGTGGGTCCGTGGCGTTTTGCATGACCATCATCACCTGGAAGATCGGCGAGTAGGCCAGAGTGCGCTGCGGGTTGAGCTGCTCGACCAGCCGCTCGAAGGGCAGATCCTGGTGGGCATAGGCCTCCAGGGCGATCTGGCGGACCCTGGCCAGCAGCTGGCGGAAGGTCGGATCGTCGGAGAGGTCGGTGCGCAGGACCAGGGTGTTGACGAAGAAGCCGATGAGGTCCTCGATGTCGCTGCGGTTGCGGCCGGCCACGGGAGTGCCCACGAGGATGTCCTCCTGCCCGCAGTGGCGCGAGAGCAGGAGGGAGAAGGCGGCGAGCAGCGTCATGTAGAGCGTGGCCCCTTCGCGCTGTCCGAGCAGGCGGATCGCTTGGGCCACCGCGCCGGGAATCGACAGGGTCTGGGTGGCACCGCGGAAGCTCTGTCGGGAGGGGCGCGGACGGCTTGCGGGAAGCTCCAGCACGGCGGGCGCCCCTTCCAGCTTGCGCTTCCAGTAGGAAATCTGCTCCTCGAGGACTTGGCCCTGCAGCCGCTGCCGCTGCCAGACGGCGAAGTCCGCGTACTGGATGGGCAGAGCGGGCAGGGGCGAGGGCCGCCCCTCCCGGTAGGCCTCGTAGAGCGAGGCAAGCTCGCGCCAGAAGATCTCGCTCGACCAGCCGTCGAAGACGATGTGGTGAATCGCGACCGCGAGAATGTGCTCCTGCCCCGAGAGCCGCAGCAGCTTGGCCCGCACCAGCGGCCCACGGGAAAGGTCGAAGGGCCGCCTCGCCTCCTCATCGGCAATCCGTCGCGCCTGCGTCTCCCGCGCGCTCTCCTCCACCTCTTCCAGATCGACCACCGACAGCGCCGGCGCACGCACCGGCCCAATCACCTGTACCGGCCGGCCTCCCTCCGTCACGAAGTAGGCCCGCAACACCTCGTGCCGCTCCTCGATCGACCCCAGCGCCCGCTCCAGCGCCTCCACATCCAGGGAACCGATCAGACGAAAGGCGCTGGCGATGTTGTAGAAGGACAGCGCCGGGTTCACCCGGTCGAGGACCCAGAGGCGCTCCTGGGCGAAGGAGAGCGGCGCGGGCCCCCTGTCTCGGCGACGCCGGATGGGGCGCTCCTCCGGGGAGACCGCTTTCTCCGTGAGCCGTTCCTCGAGAAGCACGCGCTCTCTCGGGGAGAGGGTCGCGAGAGTCTGGCGCAGGTCGCTCATCGCGGATTCCCGATCCGAGTCAGCGAACCTTGGAGGCCGCGGCGCCGGCAGCCGCCCTCACCTCGGACAGGAGGCCCTCGAGCTTTCCGGGTGCGATCCGGCCGGCCTGTCTCTCGGCGATCGCCAGCGCGAGTCCCTCGACGGTGGGATTGACGAAGAGATCCTGAAGAGGCACCTCGACGTGGAATGCGTCGCGTGCCCGGGAGATCACCTGGGTCGCGAGGAGCGAGTGTCCGCCCAGCTCGAAGAAGTCGTCGTGCACCCCGACGCGGTCGAGCCGGAGCACGCTCTTCCAAATCTCCGTCAGTGTCTCTTCGATCGGCGTTCGGGGTCCGACGTAGGCTCCGTCGAGCGCCGGGCGCGCGGGCTCGGGCGCGGGAAGCGCCGCCGCGTCCAGCTTGCCGCTGCGCGTCTTCGGCAGCGCGTCGAGCAGGACGAACGTCGAGGGCAGCATGTACTCCGGGAGACTCTCTTTCAGGCGGCGCCGCAGGTCGCCGACGGAAGGCGCGCGCGCCGGATCGGCGACGACATAGCCGATCAGACGCGCCTGCCCCGGCGCGTCTTCGCGCGCCCGGACGACCGCATCGGACACGCCGGGGATCGCTCGCAGCGCCGTCTCGATCTCTCCCGGCTCCACCCGGAAGCCCCGGACCTTGACCTGGGAATCGACGCGCCCCAGATACTCGATCTCGCCGTCGGGACGAAATCGGACTCGGTCCCCGGTTCGGTAGAGCCGTCCCTTCCCGCCGCCAAACGGGTCCGGAACGAACCTCTCGGCCGTCAGCTCGGGGCGGTTCCGGTATCCGCGCGCCGGGCACACGCCGCCCAGGTAGATCTCGCCGGCGACTTCGACGGGCACGGGCTGCAGTCTTCCATCCAGAACGTAGATCCGAACGTTCGCGATCGGGCGCCCGATCGGGACGATCCGGGGGAGCGGGTCCACCGGACCGACGGTGTCCCACATCGTCGCGGCGATCGTCGCTTCCGTCGGTCCGAAGGCGTTGATGAGTCGGACGCGCCCCCCGGTCATCGCCTGCCACTGCGCGAAACGCTCCGGGAGGGCTCTCTCTCCTCCGAAGAGAACGACCCGAATCGACTCCGGCAGACGCAGATTCTCCGCCGAGGCGACCGCGACGAGCTCGTGCCAGTAGGATGTCGGAAGGTCGAGGACCGTGAGGTCCCACTCCCGGCACCTGGCGAGAAAGGTCGCCACCGTCTCGATCATCTCCTCGGTGCGCAGGACGAGTGTCCCGCCTCGGGTGAGCGTCGAGAAGATCTCCTGAGCCGACGCGTCGAAGTTCAGAGACGCAAATTGCAGGACTCGTTCGCCGATTCGGACGCCGAAACGGTCCGCCGCGACGCCGATGTGATTCGTCAGAGAGCCGTGCTCGACCTCGACACCTTTAGGCAAGCCGGTGGAACCGGAGGTGTAGATGACGTAGGCGAGGTTGTCGGGGGAAGGGATGGATGGGGGGTTGAGGGGATTGTTTGGAGCGATATCGGGCCAGTCGGCGTCCAGACGGAGGAGCTTTACGGACTGGGGGAGGCAGTGTGCGAGTCGGTGTTGAGTGAGGACGAGGTTGGCGCCGGCGTCGTCGACCATGAAACGCAGCCGCTCGCGGGGGTAACCGGGATCGAGGGGCAGGTAAGCGGCGCCCGCCTTGAGGATGCCCAGAAGTCCGACGACCATCTCGGGGGAGCGCTCCACGCAGAGGCCCACGAGGGTCTCGGGACCCACACCGCGCTCGATCAGATGCCAGGCCAGGCGGTTGGCCCGCTCGTTCAACTGGCCGTAAGTCAGAAGTTGCCCCTCCATTTGCACGGCGATCGCCTCGGGCCGCTCGCTCGCCTGCTGCTCGAAGAGGCGGTGGACCGTCATCTCCCTGGGGTACGGCGTCTGGGTCTGGTTCCACTCGACCAGGACCTGATGGCGCTCGCGGGCGGTCAGAAGCGGCAACAGCGAGACCCGTTGATCGGGTTCTTGGGCGATGCCGGAAAGCAGGACCTCCAGATGCGAGAGCATCCGACGCACCGTGGAGGCCTCGAAGAGATCGGTGTTGTACTGGAAGGAGACCTCGATCTGCTTGCCCGTGTCGGTAAAGAAGGCGGTCAGGTCGAACTTGGAGGTGGAAGTATCCAGGGGCAGGCGAGCCACGGAGAGTCCCGGCAGCTGAAGCCGTGGGTCCGTGGCGTTTTGCATGACCATCATCACCTGGAAGATCGGCGAGTAGGCCAGAGTGCGCTGCGGGTTGAGCTGCTCGACCAGCCGCTCGAAGGGCAGATCCTGGTGGGCATAGGCCTCCAGGGCGATCTGGCGGACCCTGGCCAGCAGCTGGCGGAAGGTCGGATCGTCGGAGAGGTCGGTGCGCAGGACCAGGGTGTTGACGAAGAAGCCGATGAGGCCCTCGATGTCGCTGCGGTTGCGGCCGGCCACGGGAGTGCCCACGAGGATGTCCTCCTGGCCGCAGTGGCGCGAGAGCAGGAGGGAGAAGGCGGCGAGCAGCGTCATGTAGAGCGTGGCCCCTTCGCGCTGTCCGAGCAGGCGGATCGCTTGGGCCACCGGGCCGGGAATCGACAGGGTCTGGGTGGCACCGCGGAAGCTCTGTCGGGAGGGGCGCGGACGGCTTGCGGGAAGCTCCAGCACGGCGGGCGCCCCTTCCAGCTTGCGCTTCCAGTAGGAAATCTGCTCCTCGAGGACTTGGCCCTGCAGCCGCTGCCGCTGCCAGACGGCGAAGTCCGCGTACTGGATGGGCAGAGCGGGCAGGGGCGAGGGCCGCCCTTCCCGGTAGGCCTCGTAGAGCGAGGCAAGCTCGCGCCAGAAGATCTCGCTCGACCAGCCGTCGAAGACGATGTGGTGAATCGCGACCGCGAGAATGTGCTCCTGCCCCGAGAGCCGCAGCAGCTTGGCCCGCACCAGCGGCCCACGGGAAAGGTCGAAGGGCCGCCTCGCCTCCTCATCGGCAATCCGTCGCGCCTGCGTCTCCCGCGCGCTCTCCTCCACCTCTTCCAGATCGACCACCGACAGCGCCGGCGCACGCACCGGCCCAATCACCTGTACCGGCCGGCCTCCCTCCGTCACGAAGTAGGCCCGCAACACCTCGTGCCGCTCCTCGATCGACCCCAGCGCCCGCTCCAGCGCCTCCACATCCAGGGAACCGATCAGACGAAAGGCGCTGGCGATGTTGTACGCCGACAGGCCCGGCTCCAGACGGTCCAGCATCCAGAGACGTTCTTGCGCAAACGAGAGGGACATCGCTGGACGCGAACGCGGACGGGACGTCCCGGCGGTCGCGTCGGGCGCGGACTGGCCGTCGCCCGATTCGTCGAGTCGTCCTTCCGCCCGGGAGGGAGGCGCCTCGATCGCGTGCTGTCGCGCGGCGCCTCGAGCGGCCCTCCGCCAGTCGTCGAGCAACGAACTCTCGACCGCCGAGGAGAGCGACGCGATGGTCGGATTCTCGAACAGCGCCCGCACCGGCATGTCGAGCCGAAACGCCTCATTCACCCGCGACATCGCCTGCGTGGCATTGAGAGAGTGGCCCCCGAGTTCGAAGAAGTCTTCGTGGATTCCGATCCGTTCCAGGCGGAGGACGGCGGCCCACAGGGTCGCGACGGTTTTTTCGACGGGTGTGCGGGGCAGCTCGAGAGGCTCGTCCCGCTTTTCGGAGACCGGTTCCGGGGGCGGAAGAGCGCGCCGATCGAGCTTCCCATTCGGGTTCCGCGGCAGCTGCTCCAGGAAGACGAAGGCGGAAGGAAGCATCGCCGCGGGAAGTCGAGCGGAGAGATGACTCCGAAGCTCCGCCGCCGTCTCCGGGCCCGGATGCGGACTGACGACATAGGCTAGGAGCATCGTCTCCCCGTGAGCGTCCGCGCGCGCAATCACGGCGCAGCTTCCGACCGATCGATGCCCCGAGAGAACCGATGCGACCTCCGCCGGCTCCACCCGCACGCCCCGGATCTTGACCTGGTCGTCCCACCTCCCGAGGATCTCCAGAGAGCCGTCGATGCCGTAACGGCCGCGGTCACCCGTCCGGTAGAGGATGTCGCCTTCGGCGATCCGGAACGGGTTCGGAACGAAGCGCTCCTGTTGCTCGCGGGGCGCGTTCAAGTAACCGAGGCTTCGGAACGGAGTCCGCAGGACGATCTCTCCCGGCTCTCCGATTCCGCAGAGCCGCTTTCCGTCCGCCAGGATCAGCGCCTGCGTCTCGGGAAGCGGACGGCCGAGCGGCTGGATCCCGGGTGGAGGCTCCGCCGGCACGACGAAGAAGCACTGCGCGAGCGTGGCCTCGGTCGCTCCGTAGAGGTTGACGATGCGTCCGGACTTCGGAAACGCCGAAAACCAGCGCCGCACGAGTGCGTCGCTCAAGGGCTCTCCGGAGAGGAAGGCCCAGCGAAGCCGCGCGAGAGGCGAACCGCCGGGCGAGGCGGTCAACCAGGAATCCGCCACGGAGGGAACCGTGTGAAGGACCGTGATGCCCTCGCGTTCGAGCCATGAGACCGTCCGGCTCGACCCCGCCTCTTCGCGCGCGTCGGGCAGGTGCAGGGTGGCGCCGCTCGTCAGCGGGAGAAAGACGTCTCTCAGGAGAACGTCGAACGAGAGAGCGGTCAGCTGGGCGCATCGGTCGCCCGGGCCGACTTCGAATGCCTCCCGCTGCCATCGAAGGAAATGCGAGAGTCCTTTCTGAGACCCGAGGACCGCCTTGGGCACTCCGCTCGTTCCGGAAGTGAAGAAGATGTAGGCCGGGTCGTTCGGGGAGATGCGGGGAAGAGACGCGTCCGGCGCGAGCGTCCCGGCCTTCGCGCAGAGGCCGTTCTCATCGACCCGCATCGCCGGCAGGGGATCCGGTCCGTCCCCCGCGGGGTCCTCCGGAGCGGGCGCGTCGACGAGCACGAGGGTCCGAGCGCGCGCTTCCGAGAGCATCAGCCGGCGACGCTCGCGCGGCAGCGCCGGGTCGAGCGTCAACATCACGCCCCCGCTTCGGAGGACTCCGAGCATGCCGGCGATCATGCCGAAGTTGCGTTCTCCCTCGATCCCGACGACGTCTCCTTTCTCGAGCCCCCGCTCGAGAAGGGATTCGGCGATGGCGCGGGAGCGCTCGGCGAGCTCGCGGTAGGTCCAGACGCGCCCCTGCCGCGCGACCGCGGGAGCGGAAGGCGCCCGATCCGACCAGGAGAGAACGTCCTCCGCTGCGATTCCGACCTCCGGCTCCAGGATGGGGACGGCCGGGTCCGGCAGGAGGCGCCGGGCCGAGGCGGTGAGCAGAGAATACGAGCCGACTCGTTGCTGCGGCGCGCTCGCGACCTGCTCGAGCAGGCCCACGAGCTGCTCCAGCAACTCCGAGACGTACGCTCGCTCGAAGAGCTCCGGATCGAAGACGGCCGAGAGGCGAATGCCTTCCCTCGCCTCCTCCACGTAGAGTGTCAGATCGAAGAGGGAAGCCAGGGGAATCTCGATCCGGTCCACCTCGAGATCCGCGAGCCGCAGCTGCCCGGCGCCGAAATTGAGCACGTTGAACAAGATCTGAAATATCGGCGTCCGGGAGAGGTCCCGCTTCGGCTCCAGCGCCTCCACGAGCTTCTCGAAAGGCAGATCCTGGTGCTCGAAGGCGCCGATCGCGGCCTCGCGGACCCTGGCCAGCAGCTGGCGGAAGGTCGGATCGTCGGAGAGGTCGGTGCGCAGGACCAGGGTGTTGACGAAGAAGCCGATGAGGCCCTCGATGTCGCTGCGGTTGCGGCCGGCCACGGGAGTGCCCACGAGGATGTCCTGCTGCCCGCAGTGGCGCGAGAGCAGGAGGGAGAAGGCGGCGAGCAGCGTCATGTAGAGCGTGGCCCCTTCGCGCTGTCCGAGCAGGCGGATCGCTTGGGCCACCGCGCCGGGAATCGACAGGGTCTCGGTGGCACCGCGGAAGCTCTGTCGGGAGGGGCGCGGACGGCTTGCGGGAAGCTCCAGCACGGCGGGCGCCCCTTCCAGCTTGCGCTTCCAGTAGGAAATCTGCTCCTCGAGGACTTGGCCCTGCAGCCGCTGCCGCTGCCAGACGGCGAAGTCCGCGTACTGGATGGGCAGAGCGGGCAGCGGCGAGGGCCGCCCCTCCCGGTAGGCCTCGTAGAGCGAGGCAAGCTCGCGCCAGAAGATCTCGCTCGACCAGCCGTCGAAGACGATGTGGTGAATCGCGACCGCGAGAATGTGCTCCTGCCCCGAGAGCCGCAGCAGCCTGGCGCGGAGCAGGGGTCCCTTGGCCAGGTCGAAGGGGCTCCAGGCCGTCTCGTCGAGAAGCAGGCGAGATCGCTCCTCCCGCTCCCCGTCCTCCAGGGCGCTCAGGTCGACGACCGACAGCGCCGGCGCTCCCGCCGCCGCGATCCGCTGAACCGGCGTGCCGTCCTCCGTCACGAAAACAGTGCGCAGAACCTCGTGACGGTCGAGGATCGCTTCCAGAGCCCGCCGAAGCGCCTGAAGGTCGAGCGGCCCCCGCAGGCGGAAGGCCATCGGAATGTTGTAGGAGGGCAGGCCCGGGTTTAGCCTGTCCAGAACCCAGAGTCGTTCCTGTGCGAACGAAAGAGGCGCCGGGATCCCGCCGCGACGCCGCCCGATCGGCTCTGCGGCCGCGGCGAGGCTCTCCTCTTTCAACCGGCGCTCCAGGCCCGCGCGTTCCTCGCCCGACAGCGTCGCGAGGCGTTGGCGCAGGTCGCTCATCGCGTGCTCTTCGATTCCCGTCAGGCGCGACCGAGGGGGTGCTTCAGAACGCCCCCGACGAGGCTCTCCGATCGAGCGTTTCGCGCCGGCGTGTGCTCCCGCATTGAGGGCAAGCGACGGTAGCAGAACGGCGGCAGCTCTCGCGCGCCACCAAAGTGCCGCTCGCGAAGTCTCCACCGCGCCGAGGCCAGCTCGAGGCTCTCGAAGCCGGTCGCAGAACAGGGCGCCCGATCGCAGAAAGAATCAACTAGAGCCGAAGGATTCTGAAGAACACCTTGGGTTCAAATCCTGCCTAGGAGCCCATCACGTCCCGCCGCCTCCCGCTTCCGCTGCCGGCGAGCAGGAACGCGATCCCGGACATCGCCAGGGACTCGAAGACTCCCGACCACTCCAGCGGATCCCGAGACGAGAGCGCGCGCGGGATGTGGAGCATCACGAACCAGAGGAAGATCATGACGCCGGCCAGGATCGCGGCGAGCCGCGCGGTCTTCGGATACCAGAGCCCGAGGCCGGCGGCGAGGAGGGCGACGCCCGCGAACCGCGACCAGAAGACGTGGCCGGGAATCCAGGCGGGGATGAGCGTCACGACGAAGCTCTCGTAGACGAAGTGCTGGACGCCGCCCAGGACGAAGAAGAGGCTCAGGAAAAACCGCGCGGCGAGAAGACCGCGATCGCGATCCGCGATGAGAAGCGCCCCGGAGAGGATCGCGAGGTACTTCGCGGGGTTCGTCCAGGACCCGCCGAAGCCGGGACGGGCCGCGATGCGCGGGACGTAGAAGAAGAGCAGCGACAGGGCGATCAGACCCGCGAGCGTGAGTGCGGCCGTGCGTGCCCGCATGTCGAAGACGATCGCAAGACCGATTCCGATCAGGACGACGCCCAGGACGTACGCGGCGGCGGCGCGGCCCGGCATGCCGTCCGGCGCCGGCGCGAATCGCGTGCCGAGGTCGCCGAGCGCGACGTGCAGGAGGCCGAACGCGACGATCGGCAGCGCGTAGAGGATCCGGCCGAGAGAGAAGAGCGGGTCGGCCGGGATCGTCGCGGCGGCCGTCTCGCGATCGCTCCGAACCGCCGCGACTTCCATGGCGCGCGAGTGTCACCCGCGGCCTCGCTTCGGACAATGACCACTCGCGCGGCGCGCGACCAGACCACTATCGGGACGAACCGCGAAGTGGCGGCGGGCTAGGAGCTTCGGCGGAACCGCTCGGGAATGCCGCCGAGCGCTGCTCCGATCGCAAGCGACTGGTGGTGGCGGACGCCGAGCGACACGATGTGCCCGCCGCTCTTCTCGCGTACGGTTGCCGTCCAGACGTCCCCGGATCGCCGCCGCATCCGGCAGGCGAGATCGAGCGACAAATGCGGATACGCCGAGTCGAACACGGAAAGGATCTGTTCCGTCGGTCGGTCAATCTCCTGTATGAGTCGCATGGCCGGACCCTACTGGCCCGATATGGAGACGGTGTGAAGATCGGGCCGGGGAGCCGCGTTATCGTCAGGCATGGCCGACCTTCCGGCGATCTTCTTCGGCCACGGCAACCCGATGAACGCCATTTTGTCCAACGTCTATACGGAGGCGTGGCGGCGGATCGGCGAAGAGGCCCCGCGGCCCGCGGCGATTCTCGCGATCTCCGCGCACTGGTACGTGCCGGGGACCGGCGTCACGGTCTCGACGGCGCCGCGGACGATCCACGACTTCGGGGGCTTCCCGGAGGAGCTCTATCGCGTGCGGTACCCGGCGCCCGGCGATCCGGCGCTGGCACGCCGCGTCCAGAGGATGCTCGCGCCTCTTTCCGTGGCGCTCGACGAGAGATGGGGCCTCGACCACGGGACCTGGTCCGTGCTGCGTCACGTGTATCCGAACGCGGACGTCCCCGTCGTCCAGCTGGCGATCGACGAGACGCAGCCGCCGCAGTTTCACTTCGACGTCGGCCGCCGGCTGGCCCCGCTGCGCGGCGAGGGCGTCCTCCTCGTCGGAAGCGGCAATCTGGTCCACAACCTGCACGCGTACGCCTGGGGGCGGCACGTGCCCGAGCCCTACGACTGGGCGGTCCGCTTCGAGGCCGAGGCGCGGACGCGGCTTCTGGCGGCGGACGATCGCGCGCTCATCGACTACGAGAAGCTCGGGCGCGACGCGCTCCTGTCGATCCCGACGCCGGATCACTACCTCCCTCTCCTCTACGTGATCGGGGCGCGCCAGGCGTCGGACCGCGTGACATTTCCTGTCGAGGGAGTCGACGGCGGCTCCATCTCGATGCTGGCGGTGCGGATCGGGGCGTCCGCCTGACCACCCTCCAGTCTGCGCCGCTTTCCGATCCCGAGCGCTGATACGCTCATCGGTCACGCAGCGCGGGACCTTGGAGGGGCGGGTGAAGGCAATCGGTCGCAGGCTGATGGTGACGGCGGCCGCGTGCATCGCCGCGGCGGCGGCGCTCGATCAGCCTTTGCCGCGTGAGCTCTCCTGGCAGGCGAAGGTGCCGCCGCGCGTCCTCACGGCGCCAGCGGAAGAAGAGCAGGAGCTCCTCGTCGTCCTGCAGGAGCAAGCGGACCTGAGCGGCGCGCGCGATCTGCCCACCAAGGAGGCGAAGACGCGCTACGTCTTCGAGCGGCTGACCGAAACCGCCGCGCGGACGCAAGCGCCCCTGCGCTTGGAGCTCGACGCGTCCGGTATCTCCTATCAGAGCTTCTGGATCACGAACATGATCGCGGTCCGGGGACGCGCGGATCTCGTCGAGTGGCTCGCGCGCCGCCGCGACGTCGCGCGGATCGAGGCGAACGCGCCCGATCCGGTCGCGTCTGCCGCTGCCGGAGACCATGCGGCCTGCAGCCGGTCTCGCTCCCGAGAGCATCGAGGCGCTCGCCGCCGGTCCCGGCTCGAACCTCGTGCAGATCGGCGCGCCGGACGTCTGGGCGGCCGGGTTCACGGGTCAGGGCGTCGTCGTCGCGGGCGCCGACACGGGCTACGACTGGACGCATCCGGCGCTGAAGGGCAAGTACCGCGGCTGGAACGGCACGACCGCCGACCACAACTACAACTGGCACGACGCGATTCACAGCGCGCCGCGGAAATCCTTGCAAGTCCGACGCGAAGGCGCCCTGCGACGACGACGGGCACGGCACCCACACGATGGGAACGATGGTGGGTGACGACGGCGCCGGGAATCAGATCGGCGTCGCGCCCGGCGCCAAATGGATCGGCTGCCGGAACATGGACGAAGGCACGGGCACGCCGGCGCGATACACCGAGTGTTTCCAGTTCTTCCTGGCGCCGACGACTCTCTCCGGCGCGAATCCCGATCCCTCGAAAGCGCCCGACGTCGTGAACAACTCCTGGGACTGCCCGCCGAGCGAAGGCTGCACGAACGCCGACACGTTGAAGAGCATCATCGAGACGCTTCGGGCCGCGGGGATCCTGGTCGTCGTCGCGGCCGGCAACTCGGGCCCGGCGTGCAACTCGATGGACGTGCCGGAGCAATACGAGGCCTCGCTCGACGTCGGCGCGACGGACAACAACGACGTCATCCAGAGCTTCTCGAGCCGCGGGCCCGGCCAGAATGGCTCGATCAAACCGCAGGTCATGGCTCCGGGCGTCGGCATCCGATCGAGCGTGCCCGGTGGCGGCTACGCCACGATGAGCGGCACGAGCATGTCTTCGCCGCACGCGGCGGGCCTCGCGGCGCTGCTACTCTCGGCGAATCCGTCGCTGTCGGGCAACCCCATCGGGCTCGAGGTGCTGATGGAGCAGTCCGCCGTGGGCATAACGACGACGGACGCGTGCGGCGGGGTCGCCGCGGGTGCGATCCCCAACAACACCGCCGGATGGGGGCGGATCGACGCACTCGCCGCTTACAACGCCGCGACCGCACCGGACACGCCGCCGACGGTCGCGCTCACGAGCCCGGCCGACGGGGCGGTGTTCACGGCTCCCGGCTCGATTCCGCTCGTCGCGACAGCGTCGGACGACGGCGTGGTCGCGCGCGTCGACTTCTACGCGGGCGGCACGCGGATCGCGACCGACGTCGCCCCGCCGTTCACCGCAACGTGGACGGGGGTCGCACCGGGCAGCTATGAGCTCACCGCCGTCGCGACAGACGACCAGGGCGTCTCGACGACCTCGGCGCCTGTGTCGATCACGGTCGCGTCCATGTCGCCTCTTCCGCCACCGTGGTTCGACCAGGACGTCGGCGCGGTGCTAAAGCCCGGCAGCGCCGCGGTCGCCGCGGGCGTTTTCACGGTGACCGGATCGGGTCAAGACATCTGGTATGCCTCGGACCAGTTTCACTACGCGTACCAGGCGATCTCGGGCGACGGGGAGATCGTGGCGCGCGTGAACACCGTGCAGAACACCAACGTCTGGGCGAAGGCCGGCGTGATGATTCGCGAGAGTACCGCCGCGAATTCTCCTTACGCGTTCGCGCTGGTGACCCCGGGGAGCGGTGTTGCATCGCAACATCGGCTGGCGTCGGCGATCAACTCAACCGGACCGACCGTCTCGGGTGTCACGGCACCGGTCTGGCTCAGAGTCTCGAGAACCGGCGACGACTTCACGGCGTCCTGGTCGACCGACGGGGTTGCGTGGTCGGTGGTCGACACCGTCACGATCCCCATGGCGGAAAGCGTACTGATCGGGCTGGCCCTCACGAGCCACAATTCTGCTGCGCTCTGCACGGCGACCTTCGACAACGTGAGCGTGACGACCACGGCGCCGGCCCCGACCGCGACGCCCACACGCACTCCCACGCCGGCCGCGGCAAGCCCGACTCCGACGCCGGCTCCCTCGTTCACGCGCACCGCGACCCCGACACCGGCGGCGCCGACGGCTACGGCGACGGGTTCGCCGAGTCGAACGCCCACCAGGACGCCGACGGCGCTGCCTTCGACCTGGACGAACAAGGACGTTGGGATCACGACGCCGGCGGGGAGCGGGACGCAGTCGAGCGGAGTCTTCACGGTGAAGGGGGCGGGCAAGGACATCTGGTACGCGTCGGACCAGTTCCACTTCCTGTACCAGGGGCTGACCGGGGACGGGCAGATCGTGGCGCGGGCGACGAGCGTGCAGGACATCAATCCCTGGTCGAAGGTTGGGGTGATGATTCGCAGCGATCTGACGGTGAACGCGCCGTACGCCTTCATGCTGGTGACGCCGGAGAACGGCGTGGCCTCGCAGCATCGGCTGGCGGCTGGGGTCAACGCGACCGGCCCAACGGTTTCGGGTATCACGGTACCGGTTTGGCTCAAGCTTGCTCGAAGCGGCAACGACTTCACGACGTCGTGGTCGGTCGACGGGACGACGTGGTCTGTGGTGGACACGGTGACGATCCCGATGGCGCAGAACGTTCTGGTCGGTCTGGCCGTGACGAGCCACGCTTCCTCCCTGCTCTGCACCGCGACCTTCGACAACGTCGCCATCACGCCGTAGCGCCCGGGTCCGCGCGCCGCGCGTTAGAGTCGCGCCCGTGGAATTCGTTCCCGCCGGGCCGATCGAGACCGCGCACCTGTTCGCCCCGCTGCACGAGGAGCTCGTGGCGCTCCTGCGCCGCCTCGCGCCCGAGGACTGGGATCGTCCGACGATCGCCGGGAGCTGGCGCGTGCGCGACGTCGCCGCGCACATCCTCGACACGAGCCTGCGCCGTCTCTCGATGCAGCGCGACGGCTACCGCCTGCCGCCCGAGGACCCGATCGCCGGTTATCGGGACCTCGTCGGCTACCTCAATCGTCTCAACGCCGACTGGATCCGCGTCGCGCGCCGCTTCTCGCCGCGCGTTCTCGTCGAGTTGCTCGAGGTGTCGGGACCGGCCGTCGCGAAGCTTCTGTCGGCGCTGCCTCCCGACGGCGAGGCGATCTTTTCGGTCGCCTGGGCGGGGGAGGATGCGTCGAAGAACTGGTTCGACGTCGGCCGCGAATACACCGAGTGGTGGCATCACCAGGCGCAAATCCGGGACGCCGTCGGAGCGGCGCCGCTCGATGGAGCGCGGTGGCTGCGCCCGGTGATCGAGCTCTCGATGTACGCGCTGCCGGTGGCGTTCGCCGGGGCCGATCTGCCGGAGAAGTCGGCGGTGGCCGTTCGGGTCTCGGGCGACGCCGGCGGTTCCTGGTCTCTCGTTCGGACCGGGCCGGGCTGGAAGCTCTGGCGTGGCGAGGCGGAACGCCCGGTGCTTCTCGCGAAGCTGGACGCCGACGCGGCCTGGCGGCTCTTCTTCAACGCGCTCCCGGAGGAGGCCGCGCGAGAACGGATCGCCTTCGAGGGAGACGCGGCGCTCGCGGAGCGCTTTCTCGGAGCGCGCGGAGTGATGGTTTGATGGTTTGATGGTCTGATGGTCTGAGGGTCTGAGCCTAAGGGGAGGAAGGCACCGATGCCGGGATACGTCGTCGTCGAAATCGATGTGAAGGATCCTGCGGTCTACGAGCAGTACAAGACGCTCTCGACGCGCGCGGTGGCCGCGTTCGGAGGCCGCTTCGTCGTGCGGGGCGGCGTCTGCGAGACGCTCGAAGGCGACTGGCGGCCGAAGCGATTCGTGATCCTGGAATTCCCGAGCGTCGCGCGCGCGAAGGAGTGGTGGGCCTCGGACCTGTACCGGCCGGCGCGGGAGATCCGGGAGAAGAGCGCCGCGACGCGGATGATCGTCGTCGAGGGCGCCGCGCCCTAGCTCACGCCTTCACGGGCCGCTTGCCGGGCGAGTACTTCAGCACGCGCGCCTTCTCGAGCGTCACGAGGCCCTCGCTGACCATCTCGTCGAGGATCGGGATCAGGCGCTCGACGTGCTCCTCGGTGTCGACGACCTCGATCACCACCGGCAGGTCCTCGGAGAGCCGCAGGAGGTGGGCCGTGTGCAGGACGCTGCGGGCCCCGAAGCCGGCGACGGCCTGGAAGACCGTCGCGCCCGCGAAGCCTTCCTTGCGCAGACGCTCGAGGAGCGCCGCCGCGAGCGGCTTCTGATGCCATCGGTCGGACTCGCCGATGAAGATGCGAACCAGGACCTGTTCGCCGTCGAGGACGCGCACGTCTCCTCCTCTCCTCTCGTCTTCTCTAGTGCCCCAGCGCGACCCGCGCCGCTCCGAGTCCCGCCGCTCCGGCGACGAGGCATCCGAGCAGCATCACCGCGACGTTCACGAACCCCATCCGCCACGCTCCTTCCTGGAAGAGCTGCAGCGTCTCGTAGTTGAAGGAGGAGTACGTCGTGAAGCCGCCGAGGACGCCGCTCGTGAGCGCCAGGCGAAGCGTCGGCGAGATGAGCTGCGTCGTCAACCCCACATGCATGATGGCGCCGATGAAGAAGGAGCCGACGAGATTGACGGCGAGCGTGCCCCAGGGATAGCCGGTGCCGAGGATCTGAAGCGCCCAGCCCGAGAGGAGGTAGCGCGCTCCCGTCCCCGCCGCGCCGCCCATGCAGATCCAGAAGAAACGGCTCACCCGGAGGCCTCCCTTCGCCTCGCGCAAAAAACAAAAAACTCCTACGACTCGCGGTCTGTCGTAGGAGTCATTGGCCGCCCGGAGGCGGCGGTTGTGGCGGACTCCACCGCCTTCGATCCGGCGCGCACTCTACCACGCTCCGGTAGAATTCCCGGACGAAGAAGGAGGAGACCGAGATGAAGAGGACACCGATTCTCGCCGCGTTGGCCGGAGGCCTGCTGCTTTCGACGTTCGCTTTCGCCGCAACCGCGAAGACCTACCAGGTGACGGGCCCCGTGCTCGAGATCAACAGCGACATGATCGCGGTGCAGAAGGGCAAGGATCGCTGGGAGATCGCGCGCGACTCGGTGAACGTGCCGGCGGATCTCAAGGTGGGCGACAAGGTGACGATCGAGTACCGCATGCACGCCACGTCGCTCGAGGTGAAGTCGAAGGCGTCGACCAAGTCCACGACGAAGAAGAAGGCCGCGTAGGCGCTCTTCTCCGTTCCGGAACCACCAGGCCGCGCCGCGGGGCGCGGCTTTTCATTTTTCGTTGCCGCGCGGCGGACGTCACTTTTCGGGTTCCCGGGTGACCAATCTCGTCAGCCGGCGACGCCGATTGACCGCCGCATACCCTCGCCCTCCCCGGCGACGCCGTAACTCCTTTCGTCATGGAGTCTTGCGGGTACCACCTCGGTGGTCCGGGCGCGGAACGCCGCTTGCACCCAATGGGGGCCAAAGAGGGACCAATCATGGCCACCCGTTATGTAGCCCCGCTGACCGGCCTCGAGAACGCCCGGTTCGCCGCCTCGGCCATGGAGGATCGTCCGACCGTGGAGATCCCGAAGTGGCTCATGGTTCTCGCCGCGCGCGGCGAGGTCACGCTGCGCGTCGCGATGGACCTCGAGGACGATCCGCTCGGCGACGACGAGCGGGACATCCCGACCGACGACACCGCGACCGGCGACTAGCCGCGCGCTTGACGCGGCGCCTCCGCGCCGCGAGACTCGTCGCTGCCGATGGCGACGACGTACTGTGAGATCGCTCCGGGCCAGCCCTTCCACGGCCCGTACCACGACCGCGAATACGGGTTTCCGATCCGCCGCGACGACCGTCTGCTCGAGCGGCTGGCGCTCGAGATCAATCAGGCCGGGCTGTCGTGGCTGACGATCCTCAAGAAGAAGAAGGCGTTTCGCGAGGCGTTCGGCGGTTTCCGCCCGGAGGTCGTCGCGAAGTACGGCGCGCGCGACCGCCGGCGACTTCTCGCCGACGCCGGGATCGTGCGCAACCGGCTCAAAGTGGACGCGGTGATCGACAACGCGAAGCGAATCCTCGAGATGCGAGAGTCTCACCGATCCTTCGCGCGCTGGCTCGACGCGCAGCATCCGCGGAGCCTCGACTCGTGGATCGAGCTCTTCGGGGAGAACTTCCGTTTCACCGGCGGAGAGATCGTGCGCGAGTTCCTCGTCTCGACGGGGTATCTTCCGGGCGCGCACCACCGCCGCTGTCCGACGTTCGCGCGAGTCGAGCGGCAAAACCCTCCCTGGATGCGCCGGGACTCTCTGGGGCGCGAGGCTCGATGACGCCGCGACGCGCCAGAACGCTTCTTCTCGCGGCCCTCGCCGCGGCCGCGCTCGCGCCGGCGCCCGCCCGCCGGACGCCGGGATTGGAGAGAGGCGTGACGCTCCTTCCGAACGGCTGGCGCATCGCGCCCGCGGGCCGGCATCTCTCCGTCGGCGACCTGCCGCTCGCCATGGTCGAGTCGCACGACGGCCGCTACCTCGTCGTGACGAACGGCGGCTACGCGAAACCGACGCTGACGGTCGTGGATCTCGAGGACTTCACGGTGCGGTCGCGCGTCCCGATCGAGAATGCCTGGCTCGGACTCGCCTGGAATCCCGCCGGGGATCGCCTCTACTCGTCCGGCGCGCCGGGAAACGCGATCGCTGAGCTTCAGTTTCGGGACGGCGCGTTGAAGGAGTCGCGTCGCATCGAGCTCGTCGCTGCCGCCGAGGGCGCGGCGCCGTCGACGCCCGCTCCCAACCGGCGCGACTTCTTGGGCGGCCTCGCGGTCTCGCCCGACGGCGCGCGGCTCTACGCGGTGGACGTCCTCGGGCAGCGCCTGTGGGCGGTCGATCTCGCGTCCGGGCGCGCAATCGCGAGCGCGGCGCTCGACGCGGAGCCGTACACCTGCATTGCGTCTCCGGACGGGAGGACCGTCTTCGTCTCGCTGTGGGGCGGCGCCCGCGTGCTCGCTTTCGACGCGGCGACGCTCACCCCGACCGGCGCGATCGCCGTCGGAGAGCACCCGAACGCGATGGAGCTCGATCGCGAGGGCCGGCGCCTCTACGTCGCCTGCGCGAACACGAACGGGGTCTGGGCGGTGGACGTCGCGGCGCGCCGCACCACGGAAACAATCTCGATCGCGCTCTTTCCCGACGCCCCTCCGGGCGCGACGCCGAACGCGCTGGCGCTCTCGCCCGACGGCCGCCGCCTGGCCGTCGCGAACGCCGACAACGACGCGGTCGCCATCGTGGATGTCGGGCAGACCGGGGAGAGCCGGGTCGCGGGCTTCGTCCCGACCGGCTGGTATCCGACCGCGGTCCGCTTCTCCGCAGACGGGAAGCGGCTCTACGTCCTCTCGGGCAAGGGCCTCGCTTCCGGCGCGAATCCGCGCGGGCCGCAGCCGGGCGTTCCAGCGGGGGAGCCGGGGCAGTACGTCGGCGCAATGCTGACGGGTGCGCTCTCGGTGGTCCCGGTCCCGGACGCGCATGCGCTCGCGCGGCACACGCGCCGGGTGTACGAGCTGACGCCGCGGTTCGAGACGGCGAACGCCGCGAGCGACGCGGCGCGACGCGCCACGGCGCTCTCGGCGATTCCGCGAAAGCCGGGCGGTGTCTCTCCGATCCGGCACGTCTTCTACGTCATCCGCGAGAATCGGACGTACGACCAGATCCTGGGAGACGTGCCGGCCGGAAACGGCGACGCGAACCTCTGTCTCTTTCCCGAGGAGGCGACGCCTAATGCGCACGCGCTCGCGCGCGAGTTCGTGCTGCTCGACAACTTCTACGTCAACGCTGAGGTCAGCTATGGCGGGCACGCCTTTTCGACCGGCGCGTATGCCCCCGACTCCGTCCAAAAGCTCTGGCCGATGTTTTACGCGGATCGCGGCGGCGACTACCTCGTGCCGGACTCGACGGACGCGGGTCCGCTCCGCAATCCGTACGGAAATCTCTCGGCGCCGCCGTCCGGATACCTCTGGGACGCCTGCGCGCGTGCCGGCGTCTCGGTGCGGAGCTACGGCGAGTTCGTCTTCGAGCGGGAGAAGGAGAAGAACGCGTACGCCCCGTCGGTGCCGGGCCTCGCGGACCGCGTTTGTCCGACCTATCCCGGCTGGGACCTCGCGATCCCGGACAACCGCCGTGTCGATGCGTGGCTCGAAGAGTTCCGCGGCTTCGAGAAGACCGGAAAGCTTCCCGCGCTCTCGATCCTGCGGCTCGGTAACGACCATACGTCGGGCACGAAAGCCGGGTTTCCCACGCCGCGCGCGATGATCGCGGAGAACGATCTCGCCCTCGGACGACTCGTCGAAGCGATCTCGAAGAGCCGCTTCTGGAAAGAGTCCGCGATCTTCATTCTCGAAGACGATGCGCAGAATGGGCCCGACCACGTAGACGCGCACCGATCCGTCGCGCTCGTCGCGAGCCCGTATACGCGCCGCGGCGCCGTGGACTCGACGCTCTACACGACCTGCGGAATCCTTCGGACGATCGAGCTCATCCTCGGTCTCTCGCCGATGAGCCAGTGTGATGCCGCGGCGACGCCAATGACCGCGGCGTTTACGGCGAAGGCGGACCTCCGTCCCTTCGCGCACCGGCCCGCCGGCGTGCCGCTCGACGAGAAGAACGCGCCGACCGCGTGGGGCGCGCTGGAGTCGGCGCGGATGGACTTCACGGAGGCCGACCGCGCGCCGGATCTGGACCTGAACGAGGTCGTGTGGCGCTCGGTGCGCGGGGCGGCACGTCCGATGCCGCCGCCGGTGCGGGCCGCGTTTGTCCGCCCGACGGCGCCCTCGGACGACGACTGAGCCGCCGCTATGCGCCGGCGCCCGACTCGAGCTCGAACAGCATCCGCCAGATCCGGTCCACCTCTCCGCGCTCGATGACTTCGAGCGGCTTCAGCCCCCGGAAAGCGCGGTTGGGCTCCTCGAGCCAGCGGCCGACGGCGGACGGCTTCATCGCGCGGGCGAGCGCCTTCTCGAGGCGGCGCGTCTCGAGCATTCGCTGGCGGCTCGCTTCGGAGAGTTCTCGTCCCCCTTCCCAGGACGCGATCGCGCGCTCCGAGTAGCCGGTCAGCCGGGCGAAGAGCCGGCGCGACACGCCGAGGTCGGCGCGGAGCTCGCCGACGAGGGTTCGGCTCACGAGAGAGAGCGTAGCGCCGGGCGTCCCGGGTGTCAAGCAGTTGTGCATGCAGAAGTGCATATTCGTCATCGGTCGATCCTCCGGGCGGCGAGCCGGCTGCCCGGCCGCAGCCGCTCCGGGAAGACGACGAGGTTGGCTCCGGCGCGGCTGGCGGCGGACGGAACGAGGAGCGCCTCGAGCCCCGCCTCGAACGCGGCGCGTCCGATCGCCTGGGTGAGCGCCTCGCGTCCCGCCTCGGCGGCGCGCCGCCAGGGCTCGCGGCAAAGGCGGCGGCGGGAGACGTGCAGAATCCGCCGGGCGCCGCCGTCGGTCAGGTCGGCCAGCGCCGCGAGCGACGCGTCGAGCGCCACGAGGACACGCGGCAGCACGTCGGCGTCCGGGATGCCGTAATGGCGTGAATGCGCCAGCGCCTCGGCGACCGCGGTCTCTGGGGTCAGGCTCGCGTAGACGGCCGCGAAGGACCCCGCGGCGTTCCAGCGTCCCCCGTGGCGCCGCACACCCTCGCCCGAGAGCAGATCGTGCGCGCCCGCGTAGGCGGGGGAGACGGAGCGGTACGCGACGCCCGACCAGGTCCGCTCGGGGACCCGCGCGAGCGCACGCGCGATCCGGGGGAAATCGGGGTGGCTTCGCATACCCGGAGCTTCGCGGAGCCGCCCGGTCCGATGAGGTCCGAGCAAGAAAAAGGGCGCGGCGAAAGGCCGCGCCCCGTTTCCGACCGATCGCCCGCGAGGGTTACTTGATCGTCCCGTACGGCTTGACCTGCTCCTCGATGACCTTGCGGTCGCCGGCGATGACGATCGTGGCCTTGTCGTCCGGCAGGTCCTTCTTCGCCGTCTCCTGCACCTTGGCCGGCGTCACGGCGTTGACGTTCGCGACGAAGCGGTTCAGGTAGTCGTCCGGCAATCCCTGCAGATCCACGAAGGCGAGCTGCCCGATGATGCCGGGCCGCGACGAGTTCTGCAGAACGAACGTGCCCGCCATGTAGTTCTTGATTCCCGCGAGCTCCTTCTCGGGCGGAGCCTCGCCCTGGAGCCGGTCCATCTCGTAGAAGATTTCCTTGAGCGACGGGCCCGTGACCGCCGTGGTGACGTCCGCGATCTCGGCCCAGTACGCGTCGTGGTTGCGCGGGGTGACCGCGGAGTTGGGCGAATACGTGTACCCCTTGGCCTCCCGGATGTTCGCCGTGATGCGCGAGGAGAAGAATCCGCCGAGCAGCGTGTTCGTCACCTGGAGCGGAATCCAGTCCGGGTTCGACGGATCGATGACCGGCATGCCGAGAATCACGGTCGACTGCACGGCGCCGGGCCGGTCGATGAGATAGACCGCTCGCTCGCTCGAGGGCTTCGGCGGATTCACCGTGGGCGCCGCGCCCTTCTTCCAGTCGCCGAAGGCCGCGCGAATCGCGGCCTCCATCGCCTTCTCGTCGAAACGGCCGACGACGTAGATGTGCGCGCGCGCGGCGCCGTAGTTCGCCTCGTGGAAGGCCCGGACCTGCGCGAGCGTGTAGCCCTGCAGCATCTCGGGCGTCGGGAAGAGCCGGCCGTACGGATGGCCGGGATAGAGGACGGCGAGGAACTTCTCCTGCGCCACCGGCCGCGGCTGCGTCCGGGCGATCGCGAGCTGGCGGGCGCGGTCGCCCTTGAGGCGCGCGAGCTCCGATTCGGGGAACTTCGGGTTGCGCACGACGTCGGCCACGAGCCGGACCATGTCGGGCGCGAACTCGGAAAGCACGTCGCCGCCGATGTCCGTGCGGTCGGCGCCGACGGCGACGTCGATCGATCCGCCCATCCGCGCGGCGGCCTCGGCGATCTCGGTCGCGGACTTCGTCGCGGTGCCCTGCGTGAGGTAGTCGCCGACGAGATCCGACAGCCAGACCTGGTTGGCCGCCTCGTCGATGTGGCCGCTGCGCACGGCGAGGCGGACCGTGGCCTTGGGAACGGAGCCGTACGTCACGAACGTGACCCACGAGACCGTTGTCGAGCGAGAACTTGCGGGGAGTGGGAACCTGGAAATCCTTCGCCGGCCCGGCCTCCGGGGGCGCCTGCTTCTGGCCGAAGACGGGCGTCGCGACAGAGAGCGCCGCGAGCGTCGCAAGAGGCGCCAGAGCCGCGAGCGTGTGCAATTTCTTTCTCATCATGTCTCCCTTGCGCCTACGAGCCGCTCTTGGCGTCGGCCTTCTTCTCCTCCGCCTTCGGCTCGATGACGAGGACCGTCCGGTTGCCGGAGCGCAGGTACTCCTGCGCCGTCTTCTGGATGAGGGCGGGCGTCACCTTGAGGAAGTTTGCCTCGATGCGGTTGATCCCGGACGGATCGTCGTCGAAGAGGGCGTACGACGCGAGCAGGTCGGCCCGCCCGAATCCGAAGAGGCCTTCCATGTTGTCGTAGAGGTCCGACCGCACCTTCACGAGGGCGCGGTCGATCTCGGCCTTGTCCACCGGCTTCGTGCGGACGCGCTCGATCTCCTCGTCGAAGACCTTGAGGATCTGATCGGTCGACTTGTCCTTGTCGTGGAAGAGCGAGACCACCCAGAGCGTCGGACCGTCGATGTTGTACATGTTGCCGAGGCCCGGATTGATTCCGCCTGCGACGTCGCCGGTCAGGCCCGCCTTCTGAACGAGCGCCTGATAGAGGCGGCTGTCCTTGCCCTGAACGAGGATCTGGTCGAGCAGCCCCATCGCGAAGTACTCCGGCGTGTTGCGCTTGGGGACGTGGTAGCCGAGCGCGAGCGCCGGCCGCGTCGCGAGCGCGTCGGGCTTCGAGGCCCGCTTCTCCTTCTCCTGCCGCGGCTCGGAGATGTCGGGCTTGGGCGGCAGCTTGGCCGCGGGGATCGGCGCGAAATACTTGTCGATCCAGGCATTGGTCTGCTTGGGATCGAAGTCGCCGACGACGACGAGCGCGGCGTTGTTCGGCGAGTAGTACGTCGTGAAGAACGACTTCACATCCTCGAGCGTCGCCGCGTCGAGGTCCTTCAGGTCGCCGTAGAAGTTGTGCGCGTTGAACCAGTTCGTGTTCGCGTACTGCGGCAGGTCGAGCCACGGGAAGCCGCCGTAGGCGCGGTTCAGGACGTTGACCTTCACCTCGTTCTTGACGACCTCCTGCTGGTTCTTCAGGTTGTCGCCGGTGATCGAGAGACCCTTCATACGGTCCGCCTCCGCCCAGAGCGCGGTCTCGAGCGCGTTCGACGGCACGATCTCGAAATAGTTGGTGAAGTCGAAGCGGGTCGATCCGTTGAGGATTCCGCCGTTGGACTGGACGAGCTTGATGAACTCCATCTTGCCCAGATTCTGGGAGCCCTGGAACATCATGTGCTCGAAGAGGTGGGCGAATCCGGTGCGGTCCTTGGGCTCGATCCGGAAGCCGATGTTGTAGTAGACGGCGATGACCGTCTTGGGCGACGTCGTGTCGCGGGAGAGGACGACTTTGAGGCCGTTCGGAAGCTTGCGGTATTCCACGGGGACGGAGAGGGACCCGGCGGCCGCGTCGGCCGGGGCCGACGCCGCGCCGAAGGCGGCGATCAGAGCGCCGGCGGCGGCGAGCAGGGAAATCCGTTTGGGAAACTTCATTCAGACCTCCGTTTGCGTGGGGTCGGGGCCGGACATTTGACGTTACGCGGCGGCGACCCGAGAGTTTCCGGAGAGGACGGGCACGGCGGCGGAGTCTACATCGGGACCGCGCCGTTCCGGCCCGCCTGGTGGCTGCCCGGCCCGCACGCCCAGAGCGTCTGGGGCCGGGTTTCGCGCGCCGGCAGGCGCCTCCTGCCCCTCCGCCGGGAAGCGCTCGCCACCCCGGACGGCGACGAGCTCCTGGTCGACCGGCTGGACGGGCCGGCCTCGGCGCCGATCCTCGTCGTGCTGCACGGCCTCGAGGGGAGCTCGTTCTCGGTCTACGTCCAGGGCCTGCTGCGCCTCGCCCGCGCCCGCGGATGGCGCGGGGCGGCGATGAACTTCCGCTCTTGCGCCCGCGATCCGCTGCGGCCGCGCCGCTCGGTCCCGAACCACCGGCCGCGCCTCTATCACTCGGGGGAGACGTCCGACTTCGGGTTTCTCGTCGCGACCCTCGCCGCCCGCGAGCCCGGTGTCCCGCTCCTCGCCGCGGGCGTCTCGCTCGGAGGCAACGTTCTGCTGAAGTGGCTCGGCGAGAACCCGGGGCAGACGGCAGTGCAGGGCGCGGCGGCGATCTCGACGCCCTACGACCTCGCGGCCGGTGCGCGCGGGCTCGAGCGCGGAATCGGCCGCCTCTACACGGCTTCGCTCCTCGCGTCGCTTCGGGCGAAGGCGCTCGAGGCCGCGCGGCGGTTTCCCGAGGCCGCGGCGCGCATCGACGTCGAGCGGACACGCCGGTCCCGAACCTTCTGGGAATTCGACGACGCGGCCACCGCGCCGCTTCACGGCTTCGCCGGCGCCGACGACTATTACGCGCGCGCGAGCTCGGCCGCCTACGTCGCCGCCATCGCGACGCCGGCGCTGTGCGTCTCGGCGCTCGACGACCCGTTCCTGCCGGCGGAGGCCGTCGCACGCGCGCGGCGGGCGGCGTCTTCCGCGGTGCGCTTCGCGGTCACCGAGCGCGGCGGCCACGTCGGGTTCGTCGAGGGAGCCGCGCCCTGGTCGTCGCGCGACTGGGCCGAGGAGACGGCGATCGCGTGGCTCGGCGGCGTGATAAGAGAGGGTAAATGAGAAAACAAACGGCGATGGCGGCGGGTCTGTTCGCGTTGGCCGTCGCCGGCCGGGGGGCGGCGGCGATGTGCCCGGAGCATCTCTTCACGCTCGCGCGGAGCAAGAATGCCAACGTGGTCGTCTACGACGCGAAGCTCGACGCGTCGGGAGAGCTCGATCCATCGGGCCCGGTCCAGGCCTACTGGGCCTTGAACGCCGACAAGGGCCAGCGCGAGGAGCTCAGCCGGATCGAGCGCGAGAGGGCCTACGGAGTGGACGTCGTGCCGGGGCCGGAGCCGAAGACCTTCGTCCTGACGTTCAAGGCGCAGAAGAAGCGGCAGTTCAGGGTGCGGATGCGCGACGGTTGCGCCGCCGTCCTCACGAAGATCCACGGCCAGGAAGCGGTGCTTTCGCGGATCTTCGTGAAGTCGAAGGAAGGCGGCGTCACGCCGAAAGTCGAGTCGGTGGCGCTCTCCGGGACCGACGTCGCGACCGGCGCCCCGGTCGAGGAAGAATTCACGCCCTGAGGATCAGGCCGCCTTCTTGACGGGCTGCGCCGCGGCCGGCGCCATCCCGAGCTGCCAGAACAGGAACTGCATCTCGAGCGTCGTGTCCTCGACCTGCTTGGCGACCGGCGTGTTGAAGCCGCGCGAGTGACCGGCCTTCGTGTCGTAGTAGAGGAGGATCGGCTTCTTCGCCTCGTCTCCGCTGTCGGCCTGCAGGAGCGCGGTCATCTTGCGCGCGTGCAGGGGCGCGACGCGCGTGTCGGAATCGCCCGTGATGAAGAGGACCGCGGGGTAGTCGGCGCCGGGCTTGACGTGGTGGTACGGCGAGTAGGCGTAGAGAAACGGGAACTGGCTCGGATTGTCGGACGACCCGTACTCCGGCACCCAGTAACCCGCGACGAGGAACTTGTGGTACCGCACCATGTCGAGCAGGGGATAGCTGCAGACGACGGCGGAGAAGAGGTCGGGCCGCTGCGTCAGGGCGGCGCCGACGAGCAGGCCGCCGTTCGAGCCGCCGGTGATCGCGAGCTTCTCCTTCGAGGTGTATTTCTTGGCGATGAGCCACTCGGCCGCACCGATGAAGTCGTCGAAGACGTTCTGCTTCCGGTCGAGCATCCCGGCTTTGTGCCAGGCCTCGCCGAACTCGCTGCCGCCCCGCAGGTTCGCGATCGCGTACACGCCGCCGCGCTCGGCCCAGAGCGCCGCGCGGAAAGAGAAGGCGGGAGTCTGGGAAAGCGTGAAGCCGCCGTAGCCGGTCAGGAGCGTCGGGTTCTTCCCGTCGCGCGGAAGGTTCTTGCGGTACACGAGGAACATCGGGATCTCGGTGCCGTCCTTGGACGCGTAGCGGACCTGCTCCACGGTGAAGCGGTCGCTCACGAGCGGGACCTCCTGCTTCGCCCAAACCGTGCGCTTCCCGGTGCGAACGTCGTAGCGATAGATGGTCGGCGGGACGACGAAGGACTGGTAGGTGAAGAACGCCTCGGACTTGCCCCACTCCCCGGAGACGTTGCCGACGTTCCCGATCTCGGGAAACGCGATCTCGCCCCGGGCCTGGCCCGCGGCGTCGTAGATCCGGACCTTCGGGATCACGTTCTCGAGGGACCGCACGAAGAGACGGTCGCCCGCGGCGGCGATGTCCTGAATGGCGAATTTGCCCTCGGGAACGACCTCCTTCCAGTTCGCGCGCGCCGGCGACTTGAGGTCCACGGCGAGGACCCGGCCGTTGGCGGCTTCCCAGTTGGTCTGAAGGAACATGCGATCTCCGGCGATCGTCGGCGCGAAGCGCGCCGCGACGTCGCTGACGACCGACGTGATCGCTCCGCCGCCGGCGAGATCCTGGAAGTACACCTCGGTTTGAACGGCCGCCGAGCCGTGCGAGACGACGAGCTGGAGGTACTTTCCTTCGTCGGAAAGCCGGACGCCGATGATCTTCTCCGGCCCGTAGCCGTCGCCGAAGACCTTCTCGTCGGCGGCGACGTCCGTTCCCATCCGGTGCCGGTAGACGCGCGGCCCGTCCGGCGTCTGCTTCGAGTAGTACACGGCGCTCTTGTCCGTCGTCAGCGCGACGCCCGAGTAGCGCGCGTGCGGGAGGGCGTCGGGCAGCTCCTTGCGTCCGTCGACGAGGAGGAACTTGACCGTCACCTCGTCCTCGCCGCCGAGCCGGACCGCATAGGCGACTTCCGAGCCGTCCTGCGACACGTCGAGGAAGTTGACGGACGTCGTGTGGTCCGGCGAAAGCGGCAGCGGGTCGATCAGGACCTGGTCGGGGCCGTCGAGCCCCTGGCGGACGTAGAGGATCGGAAGATCCTTGTCGGCGCGGCGGCGGGAGAAGAAGTAGCGGCCGTTGCGCTCGGTCGGCGTGGTCGTGACGTCGACGCGGAGGAGCTCGCCGAGGCGTTTCTCGAGCGCCTCCTTGCCGGGCAGGCCGGAAAGCACCGATTGCGTGTAGACGTTCTGCGCGTCGATCCAGGCGCGCGTCTCGGGTGATTTCTGATCCTCGAGCCAGCGATACGGGTCGGCGATCTCGACGCCCTGGACGGTTTCCTTCACGTCGTCCTTGCGCGTCGCCGGCGGTCCCGCGGCGATGGCGGACGCGGCGGCGGCGATTCCGAGGGCGGCGGGCACGAGGATCCGGAAGACGCGGGAAGGATGCATGGCTCGACTCTCCTCCGGCAGAAAAAAGGAAGCGCGAAGCGCTATTCGATGCGGGCGACGACGCCGTTCTCGAAGACGACGGTCTTGCCGACGCTCCGGTACGTCCACTTCTCGCGCGGCGCGCCGGTCTCGGTCGTCTCGGTGCTCGTCTCGTCGGGCGAACCGAGGAGAGCGCGCACCTGGTCGGGCGTCATATTTTCGGAGACCGATCCGCCCCCGAACGGCACCGGCGCGTCCGCCTCGCGCTGCGCGGCGCCGGTCTCGGCCGCCCGTCCGCTCGAGGCGGCAGCCGCGGTGCGCGCGCGCTCGATCGGCGCGGCACGCTCGTCTCCGGACTCGGGCCGGGAACCGAACAGTCCGCTCCGCGTCCAGAGCCACCAGGCGAGCGCCACGATCACGAGAGCGAGCAACAGTCTTCCAAGGCTCATCGCGCGGCCTCCGTTTTCCGGGCGAGAGGCGGCGGCACCGCCTCCTCGTCCGACTCGATCACGGCGCCGATCGGCACCTCGGTCTTCTCCTGGATCTGCGCGTTCTTGCCGACGGTCGTGAGACCCAGGCCGTCGCCCTTGCCGTCGCCCGCGCGCAGACGCCCGCCGATCTTCGCCCCCTTGCCGATCTTCACCGATTTGTCCACGATTGCCCGCTGCACGCGCGCGCCGGCGCCGATCACCGTGTCCGTCAGGATAACCGACTCGCGCACGATCGCGTTCGCGCCGACGAAGACGCCGGGCGAGAGGATACTCCGCTCGACGAGGGCGCCCGCCGCGATCACGCAGCCGTCCGTGATGAGGCTGTCGCGCACGATCGCGCCCTCCTGAATCAGGACCGGCGGCCGCTCCTCGGAGCGCGTGTGGACGATCCAGGTACGGTCGTTCAGATCGAGCGGCGGCGGCTCGTCGAGCAAGTGCATCTGCGTCTGCCAGTAGGACTCGAGCGTTCCGACGTCCACCCAGTAGCCGTCGAAGGGGTAGGCGTAGACGGGCGCCCCAGAGCCGACCATCTTCGGGATCACGTCCTTCCCGAAGTCGTGCGAGGAGTCGCGACGCCGACTGTCCTCGAGGAGCACCTGCGCGAGCACGTCGCGGTTGAAGACGTAGATGCCCATCGAGGCGAGCGTGCCCGGCGGTTCCTTCGGCTTCTCGACGAACGCCGTCACGAGGTGGTCGGAGTTGGCCGCGAGCACGCCCATGCGGGTCGCCTCCTCGCGCGAGACGTTGCGCGTCGCAATCGTCAGCTCCGCCTGGTGCTGGATGTGGTGCTCGATGAGCGCGCCGTAGTTCATCTTGTAGATGTGGTCGCCCGAGAGAACGATCACGAGATCCGGACGCCCGCGTTCGACGAAAGAGAGGTTCTGGAAGATCGCGTCGGCCGTTCCCTTGTACCAGTCCGTCACGAGGCGGCCACGGTAAGGCGGGTAGATCGTCACGCCGCCGGAGAGGTTGCGGTCGAGGTCCCAGGGGCGTCCGGAGCCGATGTGCTCGTTGAGCGAGTGCGGGCGGTACTGGGTCAGGATCATGACGTCGGAGAGGCCGGAGTTGGTGCAGTTGGAGAGCGTGAAGTCGATGATGCGGTACTTGCCGGCGAAGGGCACCGCCGGCTTGGCGCGCTTGTCCGTCAGAACGCCGAGGCGTGAGCCCTCGCCGCCCGCGAGGATCACCGCGCGAGTCTTCATCGGGACTCCCGTCTCACGGTTCCGGGGTCGCCGGGGGCCGCGCGTCTTGCGCGAGGCGATAGAGGCGCTCGTAGGAACGCGCCGACCGGCTCCAGGAAAAGTCGGTCTGCATCCCGCGGGTCTGGAGGGAGCGCCATCGCGAGGTATCAGCGTACACCGCGAGTCCCCGTTCGAGCGCGCCCCAGAGGGCCTCGGGCCGTAACTCGTCGAACATGAAGCCGGTGCCGCCGGGATCGCCGGCGTCGACGACCGTGTCGGCGAGGCCTCCCGTGCGCCTCGCCACGGGGACGGCCCCGTACCGCATCGCGATCATCTGGGTCAGTCCGCAGGGCTCGTAGCGCGACGGGATCAGGACGAAATCCGTACCCGCGTAGATGCGGCGGGCGTAGTCGCCGTCGAAGCGGAAGTGCACGCTCGCCTGGCCCGGCCGCTCGGCTTCCATGCGGGCGAACTCGCGCTCGAGCGTCGAGTCTCCCGTGCCGAGGAGCACGAACTGACCGCCCGCGGCGAGCCAGTTCCAGACAGCCGGCACGGCGATGTCGAGGCCCTTTTGAGAGTCGAGACGCGACACGACGGCCGCGAGCGGGATCCGCGCGCCGCGGGCGAGACCGGCCTCGTGCTGGAGCGCGGACTTGTTGGCCGCGCGCTTTTCGAGCGACGTCCGATCGAAGCGCGCCGCGAGCGCCCGGTCCGCCGCGGGATCCCAGGATTTCGTGTCGAGTCCGTTGAGCACCCCGGCCAGGTGATCGCCCCGCGCGCGCAGGACGCCGTCCAGGCCCTGTCCGCCCTCGCGCGTCATGATCTCTCGCGCGTAGGTCGGCGAAACGGTCGAGAGGTAGTCGGCCGAGACCACGCCGAGCGGCAGGAGCGCGTCGCGCAGATCGGCGGGGAGCGCCTCCATGGCCGGCGACGTCGTGAGGCCGTAGTCGCCCAGGTACTGGCCGGCGCCGCGGCCGAGGTGAGGCAGGTTGTGGATCGTGAGGAGCGATCCGACCGAGGCGTAGAACGGATCGTGCCGCCCGTTCACCGCGAGCCAGTACGGCGCGGCGGCGGTGTGCCAGTCGTTGGCGTGCACGATGTCCGGCGTCCAGCCGAGCGCGCCGCAGGTCCAGAGCGCGGCGAGCGAGAAGAAGAGGAACTTCGGACCGTCTTCGGCGATCGACGAGCCGTAGATGCCGCCGTGCATCGGGATCGGCGGGCCGGTGATGAAATAGACGTCCCGGTCGGCGAGATAGGCGTCCGCCTTCTGGAATCCGCCGCGGTGCGGGACCGGGAAACTCGCGACGGGCTCCGGCTTCCAGCGGTCCCAGTCGATCGCGCCGTAGCCCGGGATCGCGAGGCGCACGTCGTGGCCGAGGTCGCGCAGCGCCTGCGGCAGCGAGCCCGCGACGTCGGCGAGCCCGCCGACCTTGACGTACGGCGCGGCCTCGGCGGCGAGAAAGAGAATCCGCACGGCGGGGGATTATCCGCCGGCGAAAGAGTTTTCGGTGTGGGGGAAGCCTCGGCTCGCGACGCGACCAAGGTTCGCGAGTTGACGAGCGAAACGACTCGCGTCGCGGGAGCCGGAGCGAGCGAGGGGATCAGGCGAGCGGTCGAGGCCCTTTGGCCGAGCCGCAAGCCGGTGCGCCGGCGGCGCGATCGTCCACGAATTTCTCTTGCGTCCGGGTTAGCCGCCGGCGCAGATCCGCGAGCGAGTGAAGGCGACGGTCAGGCGTGCGGCCGGTGGGTTGGGAGGAGCTGTCCCCGCGACTCGGACCAGAGGTTCATCTCCTCCTCGCCGCGCAGGAGATCCTTGAGCGTCAGCGTGCCGAGCACCGAGTCGATGGCGCCCTGGATCGTGCGCCACACCGAGCGGATCGAGCAGTCGGGCATGTGGGTGCAGAGACGCTCGACGCCGGTGTGCGCCTCGCAGAAGCTCGGCTCGTAGAGCCGGCCGCCGAGGCACGCCAGCGCTTCGCCGAGGTTGATCTCGCCCGCCGGGCGCGCGAGCGAGTAGCCGCCGGCCTGGCCGCGCGTGGACTGGACGAAGCCGCCCTGCCGCAGGATGCGCATCATCTTCGCGACGTTCGGCTCCGTGATCCCTTCCGAGCGCGAGAGCTCGGGGATCGTGACGCTGCCGTCGGGTCCTTCGCGCCCGACGCGCAGGAGGCACCGGAGCCCGTACTCTTCCTGAGAGGAGAGTTTCATCGCCGCGACCTCACAACATTCCGAGCTGCAGCTTCGCCGCGTCCGACATCATGCTCATGTTCCAGGGCGGATCGAAGAGGACCTGCACGTCCGCCTCCTTGATCCCCGGCACCGCGAGGAGCTTGCTCTGGATGTCCTCGCGCAGCACGTCGCCCATCCCGCAGCCGGGCGCCGTCAGCGTGAAGCGCACCTCGACCTTCTGGCCCGCGCCGTCCGGCAGATCGGTGACGGCGCACTTGTAGACGAGGCCGAGGTCTACGATGTTGACGGGGATCTCGGGGTCGAAGCACGTGCGGAGCTGGTCCCAGCAGAGCTCTTCCGCCGACTTACCGGCCGCCGCCTCGGCGTCGAGCGACACGGGCTCCTCGCCGATCGCGTCGGCGTCCTTGCCCTCGACGCGCGCCATGTAGCCGTACGGCGTCAGCACGGTGAAGCTGCCGCCGAGCGACTGCGTGAGCGTCAGCAGCGTGCCTTCCGGGATCGTGATCCGCATGCCGCTCGGAATCTCCTTGGCCTCGATCTCGCGCGCCGCGGTGACTTGCTTCTGCATTCTCATGTGTTCTCGTCCTCAGCCTCAGCAGGCCTTCGGCTCTTCGCGCGGCGAGGCCTCGGCGCCGTCTTCCGTCGAGACGGTCTGGCCCTCGCCCTCGAGCGCGGCCTTCAGGGTGTGCCATGGCAGCGTCGCGCACTTGATGCGGACGGGGTACTCGCGCACGCCCGAGAAGACCTCGAGCTTGCCGAGCGCGGGGCCGCCGGCCGGCGCCTTCGACTCGCCGGTGATCAGGTCGTGGAACTTCGCGAAGAGCGCCTCGGCGTCCGCTCGGCTCTTGCCCCGGACGCTCTCGGTCATCATGGACGCCGAGGCCGTCGAGATCGCGCAGCCCGCTCCTTCGAACGCGACGTCTTTCAGCACGTCGCCCTCCAGCCGCAGCGACACCGTCTCCCGATCGCCGCAGAGCGGGTTGTAGCCCTCGGCGCGGCGGTTCGCCGACGCCAGCGGCCCGAAGTTGCGCGGCCGCTTGCCGTGGTCGAGGATGACCTCCTGGTAGAGGTCGCGCAGGTCGCCGCGGACGCTCATGCGAAGAGCCTCCGCGCCTCGTGGATCCCGGCGACGAGCGCGTTGATTTCCGAGACGGTGTTGTAGAGGCCGAAGGAGGCGCGCGCCGTGGCGGGCACGCGGAAGAAATCCATGACGGGTTGCGCGCAGTGGTGGCCCGTGCGCACCGCGACGCCGGCGCGGTCGAGCACCGTCCCGATGTCGTGCGGGTGGATGCCGTCGATCGTGAACGACAGCACGGCCATCTTCTCTTTCGCCGTGCCGATCAGACGCACGCCGGGGATCGCCGCCACGCGCTCGGTCGCGCGGACGAGCAGCTCGTCCTCGTGGCGCGCGATCGCCTCCATGCCGAGCTGGCCGAGATAGTCGATCGCGGCGCCGAGAGCGATCACGCCGGCGATGTTCGGAGTGCCGGCCTCGAACTTGTACGGCAGCACGTTCCAGGTGGACTTCTCGAAGGTGACGGACGCGATCATGTCGCCGCCGCCCTGGTACGGGGGCATCGCGGCGAGATGCTCTTCCTTGCCGTAGAGGACGCCGACGCCGGACGGCCCGTACATCTTGTGGCCGGACAGCGCGTAGAAGTCGCAGTCGAGCTGCCGCACGTCCACGGGCAGGCGCGGCGCCGCCTGCGCGCCGTCCACGAGGACGGGGATCCCGCGCGCGTGGGCGAGCCGCACGATTTCGGCGATCGGGTTGAGCGTGCCGAGGGCGTTCGAGACGTGCGGGACGGCGACGATCCGGGTCCGCGTCGAGAGGAGGCTCTCGAAGCGGTCCATCCGCAGCTCGCCGCGCTCGTTCATGGGCGCCACGACGAGGCGCGCGCCCTGCCGCTCGCAGAGGAGCTGCCAGGGGACGATGTTCGAGTGATGCTCCATCGCGGAGATCAGGACCTCGTCCCCGGCGCGGACGCGAACGCCGCCGAAGCTCGAGGCCACGAGGTTCACGCCCTCCGTCGTGCCGCGGACGAAGACGATCTCGCGCGCCTTCTCCGCGTTGAGGAACGCCCGCGCTTTCTCGCGCGCCTGCTCGTAGGCGTCGGTCGCCTCGACCGACAGCAAGTGCACTCCGCGGTGGATGTTCGCGTAGGAGCGCTCGTAGACGTCGCGCTCGGCGTCGATCACCGCGAGGGGTTTCTGCGTCGTGGCGGCGTTGTCGAGATAGACGAGCGGCTTGTCGTGCACGCGGCGCGAGAGGATCGGAAAGTCCGCTCGGATGGCATCGACGTCGTAGGCCGGCCGCGGCGGGGCGGTCGGGGAGGTGCGGGCGGTGCTCACGAGGTTTCCTCCCGGGCGGCATCGGAAAGCGAGCGGTCGAGCGTCTCCTCGATCTCCGCGCGCAGGGCCGGCAGGGCGATGCGGCCCGCCACGTCGGCGGCGAAAGCGCGGGTCAGGAGCGCCCGGGCCTCGCGCTCGCCGATGCCCCGCGAGCGGAGGTAGAACAGCGCCGCCGCATCGAGCTGCCCGATCGTCGAGCCGTGCTTGCACTTCACGTCGTCCGCGAAGATCTCGAGCGCCGGCGTCGAGTCGACGAGCGCGTCCCGCGACAGGAGCAGATTCTTGTTGGTCTGCATGGCGTCGGTCTTCTGCGCGCCGGGGCGCACGACGATGCGGCCGTGGAAGACCCCGCGCGCGCGGCCGTCGAGCACGCCCTTGTAGACCTCGCGGCTCGTGGTGTGCGGCGCGACGTGAACGATCGTCGTGTGCGTATCGAGATGCTGCGACCCCGCGCCGACGAAGAGGCCGTCCAGGATGCACTCGGAGCCCTCGCCTTCGAGGTCCACGCGGATGTCGGTGCGCGCGAGGGCGCCGCCGAACGCCGCGAGGACGGAGTGGAAGTGCGAGGCACGCGCCTGTCTCACGGCGATCGACTGAAGGTGGAACGCTTCGAGGCTCTCGCGCTGCAGCTTGTCGTGTCGGAGCACGGCGCCATCGCCGAGCGCGATCTCCGTCACGGCATTCCGGAAGTAGGCCCCGGTTCCCGTGTGGCGCTCGACGACGGTGGCCTCGCTGCGGTCGCCGGCCACGATCAGGCAGCGCGGATAGAGGACCGCGGGCTCGTCCGCGGCCGACCCGTCGAAGACGATCTCGATCGGAGCCTCGACGGCGGCGCCCGGCGCGATGAGTACGCAGACGACATCCTCGGCGAGCGCGAGGTTCAGCGCGGCGAAAGCGGCGTTCTCGTCGTTCGCGATCCGCCCGAGAGTCTTCTCGAGGATCTCCGGCTCCTGTTGGAGCGCCTGGGCCAGAGAGAGAACGCGGACTCCGGGTCCGCTCGCGGCGGCGCGGACGGCGCGCGTTGCGCCGGTCTCCGATAGCCAGGGCGTCGAGAGGATGGGGGCGACGTTCGTCGTGCGCCACTCTTCGAGCTTCGCCGTGGGAAAGCCGAGCTTCGCGAACCGATCGCGCGCCTCGCGGCGGGCAACGGCGAGCCACTCGGGCTCTCCTCGAAGACGGGCCCGGTCCACGGCCTCCAGGGCCGGAACGAAGACGCGTTCCTGGGCGACGGCTTCCACGGTCACGCCCGCGCCGGGGCGGCGGCGGGCTCCTTCTCGAGCCAGGCGTATCCCTTTTCCTCGAGCTCGAGCGCGAGCTCCTTGCCGCCCGAGCGGGCGATCTGGCCGTCCACGAGGACGTGGAGGAAATCGGGAACGATGTAGTTGAGCAGGCGCTGGTAGTGCGTCACGACGAGCATCGAGCGGTCTGCGGCGCGGAGCGCATTGACGCCCGAGGCCACGCTCCGCAGCGCGTCGATGTCGAGTCCCGAGTCGGTCTCGTCGAGGATCGCGAGCGTCGGCTCGAGCACGGCCATCTGGAAGATCTCGTTGCGCTTCTTCTCGCCTCCCGAGAAACCCTCGTTGACCGGCCGCTTGATGAGGTCCTCGTCGATCTGGACGAGGCGCGCCTTCTCGCGCGTGAACTGCAGGAAATCCATCGCGTCGAGCTCGGGCAGGCCACGGTGCTTGCGGATCGCGTTGAGCGCGTTCTTCAGGAAGTAGACGTTCGAGACGCCCGGGATCTCGACCGGATACTGGAACGCGAGGAAGACGCCTTCCCGCGCGCGTTCCTCGGGCTTCATCGCGAGCAGGTCGCGGCCGCGGTAGAGCACGGTGCCCCGCGTCACTTCGTAGCCCGGGCGCCCCGCGAGCACGTGGGCCAGCGTGGACTTGCCCGACCCGTTGGGGCCCATGATCGCGTGGACCTCGCCGGGGCCGACCGTCAGGTCGACGCCCTTCAGGATCTCGTTGCCGCCGACGCGGGCGTGCAGCCCGCGGATTTCCAGGAGGGGTGCCGTCATCCGACGCTTCCTTCCAGGCTGACCCCCAGCAGCTTCTGCGCCTCGACGGCGAACTCCATCGGCAGCTCCTGGAAGACGACCTTGCAGAATCCCGAGACGATCAGGTTGACCGCCTCCTCCGAAGAGATCCCTCGCGACTGGAAGTAGAAGATCTGGTCCTCGCCGATCTTGGACGTCGAGGCCTCGTGCTCCATCTGCGCGGTGGAGTTGTTGACTTCGATGTACGGGAACGTGTGCGCGCCGCACTGGTCGCCGATCAGGAGCGAGTCGCACTGCGAGTAATTGCGCGCACCGTCCGCCTTGCCGAGGATCTTGACCATTCCGCGATACGTGTTCTGCCCGTGGCCGGCGGAGATGCCCTTCGAGACGATCGTCGACTTCGTGTTCTTCCCGACGTGGATCATCTTGGTGCCCGTGTCCGCCTGCTGGTAGTTGTTGGTGACGGCCACGGAGTAGAACTCGCCGATCGAGTCGTCGCCCAGCAGGAGGCAGCTCGGGTACTTCCACGTGATGGCGGAGCCCGTCTCGACCTGCGTCCAGGAGATCTTCGAACGACGGCCGGCGCACTTGCCGCGCTTCGTCACGAAGTTGTAGATGCCGCCCTTTCCGTTCTCGTCGCCCGGGTACCAGTTCTGGACGGTGGAGTACTTGATCTGCGCGTCGTCGAGGGCGACGAGCTCCACGACCGCCGCGTGGAGCTGGTTCTCGTCGCGGATCGGCGCCGTGCAGCCCTCGAGGTAGGAGACCTGCGCCCGCTCGTCCGCAACGATCAGGGTCCGCTCGAACTGCCCGGTGTTGGCCGAGTTGATCCGGAAGTACGTCGAGAGCTCCATGGGGCAGCGGACGCCCTTCGGCACGTAGACGAAGGAGCCGTCGGAGAAGACGGCCGAGTTGAGGGTCGCGAAGAAGTTGTCGGTGTACGGGACGACGGAGCCGAGATACTTTTTCACGAGCTCCGGGTGCTCGCGGACGGCCTCCGAGAACGAGCAGAAGATGACGCCGGCCTTCGCGAGCTGCTCGCGGAACGTCGTCGCGACGGAGACCGAGTCGAAGACCGCGTCCACGGCGACGCCGGCGAGCTTGCCGCGCTCGCGCAGCGGGATGCCGAGCTTCTCGTACGTCTCGAGGAGCTTCGGGTCCACCTCCTCGAGGCTCTTCGGAGCGTTCGCCCGCCGCTTCGGCGCCGAGTAGTACACCATCGCCTGGTAGTCGATCGGCGGGTAGTGGACGTTCTGCCAGGTCGGCTCCTTCATCGTGAGCCAGTGACGCAGCGCCTTCAGCCGCCACTCGAGCATCCACTCCGGCTCCTGCTTCTTGGCGGAGATGAGCCGGACGATGTCCTCGTTGAGACCGGGCGGGGCGCTCTCCGACTCGATGTCGGTGACGAAGCCGGCCTTGTACGGCTGCGACAGGCCGGGGATCGAAAGCGGATCGGTGCTCATCGCACCACGAATGCTATGTCAATCTATACAGAAAAGTCAATTATGTTTGCAGTGTAAGTCATTGTTGCAAAATGACTTACATGTGACGTCAGACGGTCCGCTTCGGGGTCGGCGAAAGGCGCGGTCCACGCCCTCCGGATTCGCTTGGGTGAGCCGTCGGTTTATTCGCCGGCTTCTCGTGCGGGGGTTGCTGCGAGCGGTTGACCTGGGGCACCGGCGTCGGCCGCGGCTTCGGTGACTCGACGCGCTCGCGCGAACGATCCGGGACCTCTCGCGGGGTCGGCACGACGGCGGGCCGCACGTGCGGAGCCGCGGTCGGGTGCGGAGTCGGGCGCGGAGCATACGTCGGCCGCGCCTCCATCCGATTGCGAGTCGGCGGCGGGTTGGACGACGACGGGTGGTTCGGCTCGACGCGCGCGGGCCTTCCACCGCCCGCCGCGGGAGGCGGAGTCGGCGGCGCGACGCGCGCCGGCACGTTCTCTCCGGCGGGCCGGGCCGGACGCGGCGCCACGACCGGCGCCGCCGCGACAGGCTGCTGGGTCGTGGCCATCGCACGTCCCCCGCGCACCGGCGCGATCGCCTCGACGCGCGGCGCTGGACGCGCTCCGGTCGCGGTCGAGGTCGTCCGCTCCTGGAGCGTCACGCTGCCCGACGCGTTCGTCGCCGGGCGGATCGCGGTGATCGCCTGGGGCCGGCGATCCTGGACCGCGACTTGGGCCGCGACCGCGGGCGCGACCGGCGCCCCGCGATTTTCGCGAATGACGGTGAGCTTGCGGTCGAACGTCGGCGGCGCCGGCGGCGGCGCGACGCGCGCGACGACCGAGCGCGATACGACGGCGGCGGGCGGTCGGATCACGGCGACTCCGGGCGCGGAGGCGATTTGAATCGACGCGCGCGTGGGCGCGATCGGGAGCGGGCCCCGGAGGACCGGCGCGGACGAGACCTGGCGCACGACGTAGCGGTCGCGGACGATGTTCGTGGACACGACGCCGGCGGAGACGAACGTGTTCCGGTTCACGACGGTCACGTACGTCCGGTTGACGTAGGTGATGTTCGTCACGTTGACCTGAACCCGCGGGCCCCACCAGCGGATGAACGGATCGCGCGGCGCGAGCGGGAACCATCCGACGTATCCGGAGCCGCCGGTCGAGTACGAGGCCGACCATCCGGGTCCTCCGCCCACGAAGGCGACGAGCGCCGGGGAGTAGGTCACGACACGCACGGGCCCGGCCACCGGCACCCACCACCAGCGCGAGGTGTAGAAGACCCAGCGGCCGTAGTGATACGGCGCCCAGCCCCAGGGCTCCGTCGAGACCCAGGTCCAGCCCCAGGGGTCCTGCCAGATCCATCGGCCGACGCGATAGGGCTCCCATCCGACGGCGACCGTCGGCGCCCACACGCGCCCGTACGTCGGGATCTCCTGCCAGCGACCGTACTCGTCGAGGTCGGACACGCCCGAGACGTCCGGGCTCACGTACTGGCGCGAGGTCGAGTGCTCGATGCGCGCCTGGCGCTCCCCGACCCAGCGATCCCATCCGTCGGACTCGCCGATCGACACCGAGGCGTACTGCGGATTGTCGGTGCCCCAGACTCGCAACGCGTCTCCGCCCGAGAGCGGGACCGATCCGCCGCCCGCCGCGACGCTCGCCTGACCCTGCCGGACGATGACGCGTGTGTTGCCGTCCGCGTCGATGTCCACGCGGTAGTCTCCGGCCCTCTCCAGCGTGATCGCGGTGTTCGGCGTGTCCACTTCGAACACGTCGTCCCCGTCGAGCCGGTCGAGGTAGATCGAGGCGACTCCGGACTTCAGCGCGAACTGCTTCGTGTCGTCGGTCATGTTCAGGACGGCGAGGTCGGTGTTCGAGCCGATGCGCACGATGCTCCCACCGTGCACCTGGAGCTCCGCGCGTCCCTGGGCGCCGGTGTAGAGCCGGTCGCCGAGCGTCACCGGCGCGTTGCGGTCCGCGGCCCGCCAGTCATCCGGCGCGTCGCCGCGCGCGTAGGACACCTCGCCGTCGATCACCGAGAGGCGCGCCACCGTCTGGCGGATGTCGTCGCCACCCGGATCCGGCGCGGTGCTCGCGGCGACCGAATTCCCGTACTCATCCCTTTCCTGCGCCGAGGTGCCCGTCGCGAACAGCAGGGCCGAAGCCAGGACGGAGAAGAAAATTCCGGAAACCCTTCGAGCGATACGCATCGCGCTTTCCTCCATGCCCCCGGATGTGCAACAGCCGTTCCCGATCGGCTCTGCGGGTCCAACGTATTGACGCGGGGCGATTTTCGGTCGTGTCGGAACGGAGATTCTACCGATTCTTGAGGGCGCTGCTGTGGAGAGAGTGTCCTCCGGCGGCTCCTCGCCGTCCTCTGCCGGAGAGCCGCCGTAGACTTCCCGGCACATGGCCGAGCCGCCCCGCGTCGCCGCGCCGCCGCCCCGGCCCCTGCTCCTCTTCGACGGCGACTGCGGTTTCTGCCGCGTCTGGATCCGGCGATGGAAGGAGCGGACCGGCGACGCCGTGGACTACGAGCCGTCGCAGGCCGCCGCCGAGCGCTTTCCGGAGATCCCGGCCGGCGCGTTCGCACGCGCGGTGGTGCTCGTCCTTCCCTCGGGGGAGGTCTTCGAGGGCGCGCGGGCAGCCTTCGGCGCGCTCGCCGCGGCGCCGGGAGGGGGGGCGCTCCTCACGGCCTACCGCCGCATTCCGGGATTCGGGCCGGCGGCCGAGCTCGCGTACGGGCTCGTCGCCCGCCACCGGGCAGGTGCATCCGCGCTGACGCGGCTTCTCTGGGGCCGGTCCGTCGAGAAGCCCGGCTACGAGGCGGCGAGCCGGCTCTTCCTGCGCCTCGTCGGCGTCTGCTACCTCGCGGCGTTCGTCTCGCTGTGGGTGCAGGCGGCCGGTCTCATCGGGTCGCGTGGAATCCTGCCCGTCGGCGAGTTCCTTTCGGCCGTCCGCTCGCAGGCGGGCCGCGTGCCGTGGTTCGACCTGCCGACGCTCTGCTGGCTCTCCTCGAGCGACGCGTTCCTCAACGTGCTCTGCGCCGCCGGGACGGCCGGCGCGCTCCTCGCGATCATCGGGCTGCTTCCCGCGTGGAGTCTGCTCGTCTGCTGGATTTCCTACCTCTCGCTCTCGGTCGCCGGGCAGGTCTTCCTCCAGTTCCAATGGGACGCGCTGCTCCTCGAGACGGGGCTGCTCGCGATCCTGCTCGCGCCGCGGGGTCTGCGCCTTTGGCGCGCGCCGGCGCCGTCTTCGCCGCTCGTTCTCTTCCTCCTGCGGTGGCTTCTCTTCCGGCTGATGTTCTCGTCGGGGTTCGTGAAGCTCGGAAGCGGCGACCCGGCGTGGCGGAGCCTCGCGGCGCTGCGGTACCACTACGAGACGCAGCCCCTGCCGCCGTGGACGGCGTGGTACATGCATCGGCTCCCGGCGTCGTTCCAGACGTTCTCATGCGTCGTGCTGTTCGCAATCGAGCTCGGTGCCCCGTTCCTGATCTTCGCGCCCCGGCGCCTGCGCCACGTCGCCTTCGGCGCGCTCATCTTCCTGCAGCTCGTCATCATCGCGACGGGCAACTACGCCTTCTTCAATCTCCTGACCATCGCGCTCTGCGTGTTGCTTCTCGACGACGGCGTCTTTCCGGCGCGCGGGAGGCGCCGCCCGGAACCGGCGGCCGCGCATCGCCGCCGGTGGCCGGCGCCTCTCGTCGGTCTCGTCGCGGCGGTCGTCCTGACCGTGAGCGGCGCGCAGATGATCGCCATGCTCTTCCGTCCGCAGTCGTTCCCTCGGCCGGTCGTCGCGGTCGCGCGCGCCATCGCGCCGCTGCGGAGCGTCAACACCTACGGCCTCTTCGCCGTGATGACGACGTCGCGGCCCGAGATCGAGATCCAGGGCAGCGACGACCGCGTCTCGTGGCGGCCGTACGAGTTCCGCTGGAAGCCCGGAGACGTGATGCGCCGGCCGCGCTTCGTCGCGCCGCACCAGCCGCGGCTCGACTGGCAGATGTGGTTCGCCGCGCTCGACTCGGCCGAACGGAACCCCTGGATCCTCGCGCTCGTCGCGCGCCTGCTCGAGGCCTCGCCGCCGGTGTTGCGCCTCCTGCGCACGGACCCTTTCGCCGGACGCCCGCCGCGCTACATCCGCGCCGTCCTCTACGACTACCACTTCACCGACGCGGCCACGCGCCGCCGCACGGGCGCGTGGTGGCGCCGGGAAGAGACGGGGCTCTATCTGCCGGTGATCTCCCGGGAGATGTTGAGGTAGTTCTCAGTTCCGGTTTTCAGTTCCGGAACTGACGACTGAAAACTGTGAACTGAAAAATCTTCTTCAGACGCCGAAGCGCTCGGGATCCCAGGCGATGCCGAGCTCGGACGGCGGCGCCATGTAGCCGGCGAGGGCGGACGCAGCGACGACGGCGGGAGACGCGAGGTAGCCCTCGCCCCCGACGCCCATGCGGTTCTGCCAGTTCCGGTTGAACGACGTGATCGCGCGCTGCCCCTTTGCGAGCGCGTCCGGGCCCTGCCCGAAGCACGGTCCGCACCACGATGGCCGGATCTCGCCGCCGACGGAACGGAAGACGTCGGCGATCGACTCGCCCGCGAGCCGGCGGTCCGGTTTCTCGATCTGCGTCTTCACGCCGCCCGAGCCCGGAAAGATCTTGAAGTCGCGCGCGACCTTGCGGAAGCCGCGGTCGCGTGCCGCTCGGAGCACGAGCGCCGCCTGGAGCAGGTCGTCGTAGCTGCCGTTGGTGCAGGAGCCGATGAGCGCCTTGTCGAAGGGGAGCTTCTCGCGCGCGACCTCCTCCGCCGGAAACGCGTTTCCGGGAGAGTAGGGCTTCGCGATCATCGGCGCGATCTCGGAGAGGTCGAGCGTCTCGTCGATCTCGTAGCGCGCGTCGGCTCCCGGCGCCACGCGCGGATAGGGGAGATCCGAGATTCCCTTCGCGCGATACCAGGCGTCGGTGATCTCGTCCGGCGCGAAGATGCCGTTGGTCGCCTCGGCTTCCGCCATCATGTTCGCGATCGTGTTGCGGAAGACCATCGGAAGCTGGCGCTCGGCGTCCACGAACTCGACGGACATTCCCTGTGCCTGCGCGGCGCCCCAGCGGCGCAGAAGCTCGAGCACGACGTCCTTGCCGGAGACCCACGGCTGCAGCCGCCCGCGGAAGACGACGCGCCGCGACTTCGGCAGCGTGAAATAGACGTAGCCGGTCGCCCAGCCGAAGCCGAGCGTCGTCGATCCGACGCCGTAGCCCACCGCGCCGTACGCGCCGTAGGCGCGGCTGTGCGAATCGGCGCCGGGGATGAACTGGCCCGGCAGCACGAGCCCCTGCTCCGGGAAATAGAAATGAAAGATGCCGTCGCCCGGCGTCGCGTAGAACGGCTTCTCGAGACCCTGCCGCCGCGCGAACTCGCGGCCGATCTCCGTCTGGCGGTCGTCGATCGCTTTGCCGGTGAAGACGAAATGGTCGTTCGCGATGGCGGCCTGGCGCGGATAGATCGCGTCGCCGCCGGTGATCTGCTGGAACGTGTGGATCGCGAACGGCGCCGTGCCGTCGGAGGCCGGCAGCAGATCCGCGAGCACCCGCAGCGTCGTTCCCGGCGCGACCTTCGCGTCCTTGTCCACGCGGTGCGCCCAGACGATCTGCTCGGTCGTCGTCAGCCGGCGCGCCGTCTCCGGGTCCGGCCAGACGACCTCGGGACGCCGCGCGACGGACTCGCGGAACTCCCGGCGCCCGACGGCGAAGATGCCGCCGCTCCGCCGGATCTCCTCTTCCTTCGGCGTCAGCGCGACGGGCTCGTAATCCTTGCCCTGCGTCTCGTTACGCAGCCGCCGCGTCGCGGGGTCGAAGGAGAACACGTCGCCGTCGCGCGCCTCGGCGACGGCCTCGGGGCTCTGGAGGACGTGAAGGCCGAGGTTCAGCGCGTTGCGGCGGAAGATGTCGCCCATCCCGTTTCCGCAGACGACGACGAGCTCGAGTCCGGCCTCCTCGGCGACGCCCTTCAGGCCCGCCGGGCTCATCTCGCGCGAGGAGCCGATGGCGAAACGGTCGCCGGCCACGAGGAACGTCTCGCCGGAGTGCACGCGCTTGCGGAAGTCCGGCACGAGGTGCCGGAAGGATCCGGCCTTCCAGCGTTCGTCGAGCGTCGCGAGACTTTCGGAAACGCAGTCGGCCGAGGGCGTGATCTGGTCGGTGTCGATGGCGTCGAGCTTGCGGCCCGGGCTCTTCGGGTCCCACAGGATGAGCGCGCGGCCCCGGAACGTCCGCGAGGCGGCGGCGGGATCGGCTCCGGCCGCGCCCGGCGCTCCGAGGGTCTCGGGCGCGACGCCGGGCTTCAGGCGGGCCGGTTGGATTCGAAGCGTCATCCTCTCCTTCGAACGTTTTCGAGGCGCCCGGCGTTCCCCGGCCGGGAACGCGTCATCCTAACGTAAGGGGGAACGGAGACGGCCCGCGTTGCGGCGCTACGGGGCAGGCGAGAGGCGCACGCGCTTGACGCGCTCGTCGTGGGAGGTGGACTCGACTTCGCGGTAAATCCGCGCCGCGTCTTCGAAGGCGCCGCGTGCGGCCTCGAACTGGCCCCGGCGGTAGAGGGACTCGGCCTCGCGCTCCCGGTCGCTCGCTTCCTGATACCGCGCCGGCGCGATCTCGCGGCCCTCGAGCCGCTCCGCGGCGATCCGCGCGAGTCCGGCCTGGAAGCGCACGTCCTCGGCGCCGCGGCGCGCGTCGTCCTGCTCCTGCCGCCGCTCGCGCGAGATGTGGGAGGTCGCGGCGTGCGCCACCGGCAGCTGGGGCGGTGCAGCCGGCTCCGGCGCGACGAGCGCGTGCATCGGGTAACCCTCGGGCGCCGGCGGCTCCGCGGCGGCGAACGGCGGCAGCTCCGGAGACGCCGCGCTCGCGGGCGCGGAGGAGGCCGGAATCGGGTCGGGCGACGGGACGACCGCGGCCACGCGCCGGGCGCGCTCCGTATCGATGAGGAGCGCCAGGCCGAAGACGCAGCCGGCCACGATGAGGAGCGCGGCCGTCCCCCCGCTGCGGGCCGGACGCCGCAGCCGCGCCGCCTCGAGGAGGGCGGAGTCGGTCAGCATGGCCGGCTCGCCCGCGATGGGGATCGGCGGGAACTCTGGAACCGCCGAGGCGCCGCCGGCGACGTCGCCGCCCGGCTCGTCGTCCACGGAGGCCTCTTCGCCGACCGCCTGCGCGAGCTCCGCCGGCGAGAAGTCGAACGGAACCGCCTCACGGTCGTGCGCCTCCATCGCGCGGGACATCTCGACGAGGAGGTCGTCGTCGCCTTCGACCGGCGCCGCCTCGCCGACCTCGCTCGCCAGGCGCGGCTCGCTCTCGACCGGATTCGTCGCGTCGGCGTCCGCCTGTGGCACGCCGGTGCTCTCGGGGTTGAGCAGCTTGTAGAGATAGAACGCGAGCCCCGCGGGGTAGAGCAGGCGCGGCGCCGCGCGCATCGTCTCCTGAAGCGCGCGCCGCATGTCCGAGATCGTCTGGAAGCGCTCCTCGGGAGGAGCAAGCGCCGTTTTCAGGAACGTGCCGATTTCCTGCGAGAACGGATCGCCGGAGCGCAGCTCGGGCAGCGGCGCCCCCAGAGCGGGCCGCCGCCCCGTGAGGAGCTCGAGCAGCATGATGCCGAGCGAGTAAACGTCGGAGTTGAGCGCCGCGCGCTTGCGGTCGCGCGCCTCGGGCGCGATGTAAGGAGCGATCTCGCGCGACCCGCGCGGCTTCTTGATCGCGGGCAGGATCGCCGGCGCCAGTCCGAATCCGGCGATGCGCACCTCCGCGTCGTTCGAGATGGAGACGAAGCCCGGCCACAGCGCGCCGTGCGGCACGAGGTCGCGATCGAGGAAGCGCGTCGCCGCCTCCATCGCGTCGATCATGCGTTCGCCCAGCAGCAGGGCGTACTCGGTCGTGACCGGCGCCTTCGCGGCGCGCGCCATCGCGAGGACGCGGTCGAGCGTCCAGCCGGCCGTCTCGTACCACGCCATGTAGGGGATCTCGTTCAGGACGCCGAACTGCGGCCGCCGCACGATGCCGTCGTGCGCGAGCTCCGGCCCGAGCGCCTCGAGCTTCTCGACGATCGGGGCGACCAGGCGCGGCGAGAGCTCGCCCGACTGCAGGATCCGCAGCCTCACGAAGCGCTTCTCATCCGCCGAGTGGAGGGCGCGGTAGACGCTCCCGAGCGGGTCGTCCCCCAGCTGGGCGACGAGGAGGTAGTCCCCGAGCGGCCGAGGAAGTGTCGCTTCGTCCTTCGACGAGTGCAAAAAAGTGGCGGTCATCGTGTCGGGCTGGCGGCGCCGTCCGGTGCCTGTTCTCTCCTAATCGTTGATCCCATTCGACTTGGATCTTTCGCGATCCACCGGGCACGACCGTCTTCTGCGAGTTCGCACCGGGAGAGGAGCAATGGGCAAGCCATTTCGACGCCCCGGGAGGGGGGCGGGGTCAGGGCAGGCGGGTCTTGAAGACGAGGACCGGTTTGAGCGGCGGACCCGGTGCGATCTTCCCGTCGTCTCCCAGGCGCTCGAGCTGCGTGTTGGCCAGGTAGAAGAAGTCGCGTCCGACAATCGCGCCGGTCGTCGGGATGTCGAATTCCGGGTTCCGGCTCTCGAGCACGTCGAGCTTCGACACGCGCTCGCCCGAGGGATCGAGCGCGAACCGGACGACGCGCTCCATGCCGGGACCGTTCTGGACGGCCACGAGCGCCGCGCCGTCGGCATACATCCCGTCCACGGAGTGGAGCGTGACGTCGCGCGCGTGGGCGAGCGGCGTCCGCCGTTTCGACGCCATGTCCACGGCCGTGATCCCCTTCGAGGCGTCTGCGACGTAGAGCGTGCGCTCGCCCGGAGCCAGCGCAATGCCGTTCGGATAGAAGAACGTCGCCGCCGGCAGGAACTCCTCGAGCGCATCGGAGCCGGCCGCGACGCGATACACCGATCCCGCCTCGCTATCGGTCACGAAGACGTCCCCGGCCTCGGTCAATGACATGTCGTTGAAGAGGTGGCGATGTGCTCGGCCGTCGAGCGTGAGCTTGTGTCGCAGGGCGCCCGTCTCGAGATCGAAGGCGAAGAGACCGGAGGATCCCGCGGCCGAGCCCTCGCGCCCGTCCGCCGCCGATGCGGCCCAGAGGAGACGCCGCCTCGCGTCCACCTTGAGCCCGAGCACGTTCCAGAGGCCGTCGCGTCCGCTCGGAATGAAGTCGCGGGCCGAGCCGTCCGGCGCGACGCGGACGATCTTCTTCTGCGCGAGGCTGCCGATGAAGAAGGCGCTCCCGTCGGGCATCGCGGCGATCCCCTCGGGCACGAGGTCCGGCGTCGCCACGCGGAAAGCGGGCGCGCTCGTGTGGACCGCCGGCCGGAGGCCAAGTTGATGTGCGAGCTCGCGGTACGGCATCGAATTTCTCGAGCGGCGCGAGGGCCGGCTCCTTCTCGAGCTCGAAGTCGTTGCCGAGCGCGACGGCCTTCTGCAGCCAGGCAATCGCGTCGGCGTGGCGCCCGACTTTCGATTCCTCGACGGCGAGCTCGTACATCAAGCCGCCGTTGTCGGGCGAGGAAGCGAGCTCTCTTACGAGCCGGGGGATGCGGTCGGGAGCCGGAGTCGGCGGCGGCGTCCGGGTGCCGGCTTGCAGCGCCGCGAGCGGGCTCGCGAGGACGGTCAGCAGGGCCGCGACGATAGAGTGCGCCCGATGGACGACCGGGTGCTGTACGAGGGCCGGCATCTCTCCCTCAAACAGACGGGCTCCTGGGAGTATGTCGAGCGGCGCGGCCGCGCGGGCGGCGTCCTCATCGTCGCGGTGACGGACGAGGGCAACCTCCTGCTCGTCGAGGAGGAGCGGCCTCCGATCCGCGGGCGCGTCATCTCGCTCCCCGCCGGGCTCGTGGGCGACGAAGGCGCGGAGACGGCGGAGGAGGCGGGCCGTCGGGAGCTCCTCGAGGAGACCGGCTACGCGGCGCGGAACCTGGAGTTTCTCGGCGGCGGCCCGAGCTCGCCCGGCCTCGCGAACGAATCGGTGGTCTTCTATCGCGCCCGCGGGCTCTCCCGCAGCGGTCCGCCCACGGGGCCCGAGGCGATCACGCTGCACGAGGTGCCGCTGCCCGGAGTGCGGGACTGGACGGCGGAGCGGGAGCGGCGCGGTGCGGCGATCCATCCTCTGCTCTGGGCGGGTCTCTATCTGGCGCGACTCTAAGACGCCGGCGCCGCGACCTTCCGCGCCCATGCTTCGAAGGCGGCGAGAAACTGGCGGAGGTAGTCGCGAGTCGCCTCGTCCGTCAGCTCGCCCGCGGCGTCGAATTTCTCTCCGGCGCGCGCGATGAAGATTTCCGGCCTGAGCATCGCGTACGTCTCGGTGAAATTGAAACTCTGCCGGAGCGCGAGCTGCGCGCGCATCGTGCCGGAGGGTCCGGTGCTCGCGCCGAGGATTCCCGCGGGCTTTCTCTGGAGCACGGCGCGGCCGGCGGGCCGCGAGGCCCAGTCGATCCCGTTCTTGAGCACGCCGGGCACGCCGTAGTTGTACTCGGGCGTCGCGACGAGGAGCGCGTCGGCCTCGCGGATCGCGCGGCGGAGCGCGGCGACCGGCGCGGGCTCTCCGGCGTCGTCCACGTCGCCGTCGTACGGCGGGATCTCGCGCAGGCCGTCGAAGATTGCGATCTCCATCCCCGCCGGCGCGAGCGCGCGCGCCGCGCGGAGAAGCGCCCGGTTGAACGAGCCGGCGCGCAGGCTCCCCGCGATCCCGAAGACGCGAAGCGTCCGCGGCGCGGCGGTCACCAGATCCGGCACGGCTCGGGCCGCACCATGGGACTGCCGGCCGGGCACGCGAACGCCCTTGCGAACTCGGGAAGGTTCGACGGCGGCCCGATGGCCCGGAATCGCGGGAGCGGATGCGGGTTCGTCGCGACCTGGAGCCGCTCGAACTCCGGCCGCGCATTCGCGGCCCACACCGTCGCCCAGGAAACGAAGAGACGCTGCTCGGGCGAGAGCCCGTCGATCGCGGCGGGGCGCGGCTTGCCCTCGAGGCTCTTCTCGAACGCGGCATAAGAGATCGCGAGGCCGCCGAGATCGGCGATGGACTCGCCGAGCACCAGCTTTCCGTTCTCGTGGAGGCCGGTCTCCACCTCGTAACCGCTGAACTGTTTCTCGACGCAGGCCGCCCGCTCCTCGTAGTTCTTGCGGTCCTGGTCGGTCCACCAGTCCTTGAGGTTCCCCTGCGCGTCGAACTTGCGGCCCTGGTCGTCGAACCCGTGGGTCATCTCGTGCCCGATGACGGCGCCGATGCCGCCGTAGTTGACGGCGTCGTCGGCCATCGCGTTGAAGAACGGCGGCTGCAGGATCCCGGCGGGGAAGACGATCTCGTTGCGCGAGGCGTTGTAGTACGCGTTGACCGTCGGAGGCGTCATGCCCCACTTGTTTCGATCGACCGGTTTGCCGATCTCGTCGAGATCGCGATGGACCTCGAAAGCGCCGGCGCGCTCGACGTTCCCGGCGAACGGCCCGCGGTCGACGGTGAGCGCGGAGTAGTCGCGCCACTTGTCGGGATAGCCGATCTTCGGCGTGAAGGCCTTGAGCTTCGCGAGCGCCGCTTTCCGCGTCTCCTCGCCCATCCAGGGGATGTGCTGCAGGTCGTCGCCGAGGGCCGCGACGAGGTTCTTGACCATGCGGTCGGCCCGCTCCTTCGCCTCGGGCGGGAAGTTCTCCTTCACGAAGACGCGCCCGAGAGCGAAGCCGAGCGCCGTGTCCGTGGCCGCGACGCACCGCTTCCAACGCGCCGGCATTTCCTTGGTGCCCTGAAGCGTCCGCTCGAAGAAGTCGAAGTTCTCCTCGACGAACTTTCTGGGCAGGGAGGACGCCGCGGCGTGCAGCAAGTGCCAGCGCAGATAGACCTTCCAGTCGGACAGCGGCCGCGCGGCGAGCTCTTCGCTCATCGCGCCGAAGAACTTCGGCTGCGAGACGTTGACCGCCGAGATCGCCGGCGCGGCGACGCCGTGAAAGTAGGCCGTCCAGTCGAAGTTGGGCGTGACCTGCTTCAGGTCCGCGGCCGCCGTGCGGTGATACGTGGCGTCCGGGTCGCGCCGCTCGACGCGCGTCATCGAAGCTTCGGCGAGCCTGGTCTCGATCGCGAGAACGGTCTTCGCGTCGGCTTCCGCGGCCGCCGGCTCCTCGCCGGCGAGGACGAGCATCTTCGCGACATGGTCCGCGTAGCCCTTGCGCAGCGCCGCCGATTTGTCGTCCGTCTTCGTGTAGTAATCACGATCGGGAAGCCCGAGGCCGCCCTGCGACGCCGCGGCGATGACCTCGCTCGAGTCGCGGCGATCCTGCTGCGAGCCGAAGAGAAAGACCGCCCGAACGCCCCGGGCGTGCAGGCGCGCAATCTCGGCCTGGAGCTCCGCGGCGTTGGAGAGCTTGGCGATCCGCCCGAGCTCGTCGTCGAGCGGATGAATGCCCTCGGACTCGATGTGAGTCTCGTCCATGCAGCTCGCGTAGAAGTCGCCGATCTTGCGCTCGTCCGAGCCGGGGGCGGCGCTCTTGTCGGCGGCGGCCCGCTCCAGGATTCCGCGCAGCGTCTCGCGGTTGCGCTCCGCGAGGATCGTGAAGCTGCCCCAGGACGGATGGTCGGCCGGAACGGGGTTCGCGGCGCGCCAGCCGCCGTTGGCGTAGCGGTTGAAGTCGTCACAGGCGCTGCAGGTCTTGTCCATCCAGGCGGGATCGAGCGCCGGGGCGGCCTTCGCCTTCAAATCGGCCGAGGCGGCGCGCGCCGCGACGAGGATGGCGCCGAGAGCGAGCATCGACAGGCCGCGCCGGGCGAGAACGGATGATGTCATCGGTGCCTCCAGGCGCTCCGGCAGGAGCACGCGCGCAGATTATTCGCCGCCGGCCCCGCAGGCAAGGCGGTCTTGTCGCGATAACTTCCCGGCATGGCGCGCCTGCTCTTCGTGACCGGAACGCCGGCCGGCGTGCGCCAGGGCAGCGGGACGTTCGTCGGGATCTCGGTCCTGCGGCAGGCCCTGGAAGACGCGGGGCATCGGGTCGAGCAGCTCGCGCCCCGGGCCGCCTCCTCTCATGCGCTCCTCCCGCGGCTGGCTTTCAATCTCGCCGCGCGGCGCGAGGCGTCGCGGCTCGGCGCGTTCGACGCCGTCGTGGGTTTCGATCTGGACGGGATCTTCGTCCGGATTCCCGGAGCGCGCCGCGTGGCTTCGATCAAGGGCGTGATCGCCGACGAGCGGCGGTTCGAGCGCGGCTGGACGCAGTTCGCGATGGGGATCGCCGCGCGGTTCGAGCGGGCGCACGTCCGCGGCGCGGATCGCGTGCTGACCACCAGCGCGTACGCCGCGACGCGCATCGCCGAGGAGTACGGCGTCGAGAGATCGCGCATCGTGATCGTCCCGGAACCGATCGCTCTCGCGCGATGGAAGGCGGCACTCGACGCTGCTCCGCGCGCGCCGCGAGGCGGTGAGGCCGTCATCCTCTGCGTCGCGCATCTCTATCCGCGAAAAAACGTCGAGTCGCTCGTGCGGGCGGCGGCGCTTCTGAAGACGCCGGCGCGGCTGCGGATCGCCGGGACGGGACCGGAGGCGCCGGCCCTCGAGACTCTGGTCCGAGAGCTCGGTCTCGGCGAACGCGTGGCGCTCCTCGGCCACGTGCCGTTCGAGTCGCTCGTCGCCGAGTACCGCAACGCCGACGTCTTCTGCCTGCCGAGCCTTCAAGAAGGATTCGGGATCGTGTTCCTCGAGGCGATGGCCGCAGGGCTGCCGATCGTCGCTTGCCGCGCGGCGGCCGTGCCCGAGGTCGTGCCGGACGGGGAGTGCGGGCTGCTCGTGCCGCCGCGGGACGTGCCGGCGCTCGCGTCGGCGCTCGATCGTCTGGCTTCGGACGTTGCCGAGCGCGCGCGCCTCGGCGAGGCCGGCCGGCGGCGCGTCGCACGCTACGACGCGCCGCTCGTGGCGAGGGAATTCCTCGAAGCGATCGGGCTCTGACTCAGTTCTTCGAGCCGTCGCCCTTCATCATCGGGCAGTCGCTCATCGCGGCCATCCCAGCGCAGCAGGAGCCCATGCCCATCATCATCGGATGGTGATCCATGCCCATCGGCATCGCGCCCATCTCTCCCCGCATGGATTCGTGAAACGAGACGAGCTTCTCGATCGCCGCCTGGAGCGCGGCCGTCTTCTTGTCGCCTTTCGCGGTCCGCGCCGTGTCGAGATCCGCGTGGACTTCCTTGAACACGGCGTCCATCTTTTCCATGTGCGCCTTGCGCTCGTCCATCGCCTTCTGCCGCATTTCGGCCATCTGCCGGCAGTGCTTCATGCACTCGTCGGCCATGGCGCTCGGAGACTTGTCCTGCGCCACCAGCGGCAGGACGAGGAGACACGCCGCCACGGCCAAACCGATCGCTCTTTTCATCTAAGCCCCTCCCTCTCGCCGGCCGGACTCGACCGACTGCCAGCACGCTACCAGCGGCCGCGAGGGAGTCCCGTGATGCGATCGCATCACGGCCAGGGTCCTTGTCAGGCGAGCCCCGAGGCGGTTAGCCGCCCGCCTTCAAGTCCTTCAACGCCTTCTCGAATGCGGGGATGTCCGATTTCTCCGAGTCGGGGACGTTGCGGAGCGCGAATTCCCATTGCTTGATGGCGTCGGGCTTCTTGCCGACGGCCGTGTACGCGCGCGCGAGACCGAGGTGGGTCCAGTATGGCTCTTCCGGGTGCCGCTTGGCGTTGAGCTCGAAGACTTCCAGCGCCTTCGGGGTCTTGCCTCCCGCCAGCAGGCCGCTCGCGTAGAAGTGCAGGTACAGCACGGAAGTGTCCGGAAGGCGGAGCGCCGTTTCCATGACCGACGCTGCTTCGGAATCCCGTCCCATGGCTTCGAGCACGTTGGCCTTCGTCCAGAGAGTCGCGAAATCTTCGCGGCCGATGGCGGCCCCGCGGAAGGGCTCCCGAATCGCCCGGTCCGCCCACACGAGGGCCTCGTCGAGGTTGACCTTCTTGTCGGCGCAGAACTGCGCGGCCCTCCGGAGATTTTCGGGGTCGAAGCCCGGCCACCCGAGGAGCTCCTTGCGCATCTGAGCCGCCCAGAGCTCGTTCACGTTGGGGACGGCGATCTCGAACGGAATGCGCTTGCTCTCCCACTGCAGGTACGCGATCGTCCGGTCGGGCCGGCGGTCGTCGAACCCATAGGTCAGGAATTCCGTGTAGGGAGCGGGTTGCGGTTCGGCCGTCACGCGGAGAGCGTCGTTGCGCGGATCGTATTGGTAGCTGCCCCATCCGTTGGTCTGCGTCGAGAAGATCCAGGTCCACGGTCCTTCGGCTGCGAGCTCCAGGAAGAGGGCGTACGTCCCCGCGGCGAGCTCGTGTCCCTGGATCCGGACGGCATGGGAAAGCGAAATCGTCGTGCTTTCGTTCGCTCCCGCCCGCCACGGGGTCGCCTTGACCGGACCGTGCCCGTCGTCGAAGAGCCCGAACGGAACGAGCTCGCCCCAGATGTGTCCGGTCCGGTCGACGCCCCGCCGGTGCACGGCGGGGCTGTGATAGTCGATGCGGATCTGGACGGGCCCGACCCACTGCGAGACTTCCGCCCGCTGGCTGACTCCGTTGCCTCCCGCGGGCATCGTCAGGCCGGATTGCTGCTGGGCGATTGTCGCGGCGGCGCTCAGGACGCCGATTCCGAATGCGGTGGTGACGATTGTTCTTCGCATGATCCCTCTCCGAAAAGGCGAAGTCTCGGTCGCAACTGGTCCCCACACAAGCTCCAGTTTTGATCGATTCGTCCAGCCACTTTTCCGGTCGAAGTCCGCTCAGGAACGATCGATCGTGTGGAGGAGCTCCGCCAGGGCGGCGATTCCGGACCTTATCTGCGTCGTCGTCAGGTGTCCGTATCCCATGACGAAGCCCCGCTTCGGCTTGGGTCCGCCGTGGTACTTCGACAGGGCCGGGATCGAGAGGCCGGCGGAGGCGGCGCGTGCCGAGATGCGTCGATCGTCCTGGTCCGAGAGGAGCTCGCACGCGACGTGCAGGCCCATCGCCTCCCCGTAGACCCGCAGGACGCGGCCGAGGCGCTTGTGGATGCCCTCGCAGAAGGCGGCGTGGCGGTCGGCGTAGACCCGTCGCACCTGCCGGAGGTGCCGCGCGTACGCACCGCTTTCGATGCAGCGATGAAGCGTCACCTGGTCGACCAGAGAGGGACCGTGACCGGCGATGGAGACGGCCTTCGCGAACGGAGAAGCGAGAGGCCGCGGCACGATGACGTATCCGATCCGAAGCGACGGGAAGAGGGTCTTGCTGAACGTTCCAAAGTACAAGACCCGGCCGCGGCGGTCCAGCCCCTGGAGGGCCGGCAGCGTCCGACCGTCGTATCGGAACTCGCTGTCGTAGTCGTCTTCCAGGATCCAGGCTTCGTTCTTCTCGGCCCATCTCAGGAGCTCGAGGCGGCGCGGGAGAGTCGTCGTGACCCCGAGCGGATACTGATGAGACGGCGAGACGTAGGCGAGCCGGGCGTCCGCGGCCCGTCGTGCGCCGTCCGCGACGTGGATGCCCTCGGCATCGACGGGGACGTGCGCGAGCCGAACGCCGCCGGCCGCGATCGCGGCGGCCGCACCGGGATATCCCGGATCCTCGATCCAGGCCGCGTCGCCGGGGTCGCACAGCAGTTGAGCGGCGATACTCGAGACCCTGCTGCGTCCCCGACGTGATCACGATCTGTTCGGTCCTGCAGGTCACGCCGCGCGTCGGTCCCAGCTGGCTCGCGATCGCCTCGCGCAGAGGCTCGTACCCCGCGCCGTCGCCGTAATTCAGCATGTCGGAGGTGATCCGACGCCGGACGCGCATCGACGCCTGGGTCCATCGGCGGAGCAGCGAGGGGTCGAGCGCGGGGATGCCCGGGCTGAACGGGCGCAAGGCGTCGGACGAATGGGAGGTCCTGATTTCGGCGAGCGCCCGGCCTCGGGCCGAGAGGGAGCGCGGGCCTTCTGGCCCGTCTGAAGGCGAGCGCCCCCGGGCCGGAATCGCGAGGCGCGGTATGACGAACGTGCCCGATCCGCGCCGGCTCTCCAGATACCCTTCGACGAGGAGCTGATCGTAGGCGTCGACGACGCTGTTTCGCGAGACGCCGAGCTCGTTCGCGAGGGCTCGCGAAGAGGGGAGCCGCGCGCCGGCCCGCAGCTGGCCGGTTAGGACGGATCGGCGGATGGTTTCGCGGATTTGCGTCGAGAGGTTCGCGCCGGGTCGCGCGGAGGGCGTGAGAAACAGCCGGCGGTTCGGCATGACGACTGGCCTGCGACTCTAAGTGAAAAGAATCTCGGAGGGGGAGCCACCCGGCTGCGCTGCCGAAACCCTCCGGGGAAACGGCCGGTGGGCTCCGAGCTAGGCGCCGGACATCCGTTCGTACAGCGTCAGGAGCGCCTGCGTTCCGTCGTCGCCCTTCCCCTGGGCTTCGAGCGCCGAGAGCAGCTGATGCACGAGCGCCGCGCCGGGCAGCGGCACGCCCTTCTCGCGCGCGGTCCGCAGCACGATCGCGAGGTCCTTCTGCTGGTGCTTGATCGCGAACGCCGGCGCGAAATCGCGCGCGATCATTTTCTTTCCGAGAACCTCGAGCGCCCAGGAGTTAGCGGCGCCCGCGGTCAGCGCCTCGTGAAGCTCCGGCAGCGGCAGCCCGACTTTCGCGGCGAAGGCCATCGCCTCGGAGAGAGCGATGAGATTTCCTGCGACGAGGATCTGGTTCGTCGCCTTGCCGAGCTGGCCCGCGCCCGACGGCCCGAGGTGCGTGACGCGCTTGCCCATCGCCGCGAAGATCGGCCGCGCCCGCTCGAGCGCCGCGGCCTCGCCGCCGACGAAGAACGTGAGCGTCCCCTCGATCGCGCCCTTCTGGCCGCCCGAGACCGGCGCGTCGAGGAGAAAGACGCCTCGCGCGGAGAGCCGCGCCGCCATCGCGCGCGCGGATTCCGCCGCGATCGTCGAGCAGTCGATGACGATCGCGCCGGAGCCGAGGCCCTCGGCGGCTCCCGCCGCCCCGAAGAGCACGAACTCGACCTCCGGCGCGTCGGGCAGGCAGGTGACGAGGACGTCGGAGGCGCGGCCGACGTCCGCGAACCGCTCGAAGGCCTTCGCCGTCCCGCCGATCTCCGCGGCGAGCGCCTGCGCCTTCGCCGCCGTGCGCGTCGCGAGCGACAGCGGAAACCCGGCCCTTGCGAGGTTGCGCGCCATCGGCGCGCCCATCGTTCCGAGGCCGACGATGCCGACGCGAGGCGCCGCCATCAGTGCAGCCCGGTCACGACGTAGAGCTCGTCGAGCAGGCGCCGGTAGGAGTACACGTACGAGCTGCCGTCCGGCGAGATCACGACGGGGCCGACCTGCAGGATGCCGGCGGGATCCGGCGGCCGGAACTCCTTCCACGGCGTGCGGCGGCCCGTGGCGACGTCGAGGAGCTCGATCTTCCCCGGCGGGGCCGACTGGCGAAACATGTAGATGGAGCGTCCGTCGGACGTCCAGCGAAGCGGCACGTCCTCGGAGGCCACTCCCGGCACCGGGTGGGGCTCGCCGGGCTCGGTGGGATACAGCGCGAGCTTCCCGTCCGGCCCGTAGGCCGCGACGAGCTTGCCGTCCGGCGAAATCGGGTTGATCGTGCGCGCCGTGCTCACGCCCTCCGGCGTGAACGCCCGCGGTTTCCCGTCCGGCAGGTCCTGGACGTAGAGGCGGATCCCTCGCCCGGGCTCGTTGCCCGCCACGAGGATGCGGCGGCCGTCCGGAAAGAGCGCCGCCGCCTGCGTCGTCACGCTGCTCTGCGCCAGCAGCTTCGACTCTCCCGGGCCCGTCGGAAGGAGTACCAGCTGCGTGGCGGCCCCCTTCGGAGCGGTCAGCGCGAAGCGCCCGTCCGGCGAGAGACCGAAGGAAAATCCGTCGCCGAGCTTGACCGCCGCCGCCGACCCGTCGAGCGGACGGAGATAGATGCCGGGCGGCGTGATGTTCTGCTCGTCGAAGAGGAGCGTTCGGCCGTCGCGCGTGATGTCCGTCGGAAACGACCAGTTGAGCCAGGTGAGGTTGCGCTCTCCGCCGGCGCCCGGAACGCCGACGATTTCGCGCCGCGCGGACACGAGCGACATGAGCATCCGGCCGTCCTTCGAGACGTCGTGCAGGATATCGACTCCCGGAGAGTCGTAGGGCTGCCGGGTCTTCCCGGACAGGGTCGTGATGGCGAAGGGCGCGCTTGACCACACCTCGTCTCCCTTCGGCGACCACGCGACCCCGAGGTTCGCGGCCGGGCCCTCGACGCGCACCTTCCCATCGGCGTCCACGATCTTGAGGCGGCCGTCGTTGTCGCCGCGGGTCGGGTGATCGATGAAGGCGACGTAGTGGCCGTCGGGGGAGACGCGGACGCCACTCACCCATCCGCCCGACGAGTAGATCGCCTTGCCGATCGGGTACTCGAGGCGCTGGAGGTTGCCGACGTGGTGCGCGACGGCGAGGGTCTGCCCGTCGGGCGCCCAGTCGGCGTCCTGCACGTTCTCGAGGATCGGCCGGGGCGCGCCGCCGCTCAAGGAGACGCGCGCGAGCGTGCCCGTGCTCTCGTATCCGGCGAGGAAGTGCCGTCCGAGCGAGATCGCCATCTCGCCGGCCTTCGAGATGGAGAGGACGTCGGCGGGAGGCAGCCCGAGCGGCCGCGCCTCCGTGCTGTCGAGGCGCGCCGAATAGATCTCGAGCGGCCGCCCGTCCCACGCGGCGCCGTAGGCGATCGTCTGGCCGTCGGGCGCGAAACGCGCGGAGAAGATCATTCCGCGCTGGTAGGTGATCTGCTGGAACTGCGGCGGGCCCGGCGGCTTGCCGCCTCCCAGCGCTCCGCGAAGAAGGAGACCCGCGGCGAGGCCCACGAGCGTCATCGCCGCGGGCAGGAGCCAGCCTCGCCGCTTCGCCTTCACCGGTTCGATCGCGCCGCTGGTGGCGCTCGCCGACGCCGACGTCTCCGAGAGGTGGTCGCGCACGGACGCGAGGTCGCGCGCCAGATCCTTGGTCGAGGCGTAGCGGTCCTCGGGGTCCTTCATGAGGCAGCGCTCGACGATCCAGCGCAGCGGCGCCGGTGCGGCGGGCGCCGAGGCCGCGATCGGCTCGGGCTCCTCGCGCATGATCGCGACGAGCGTCTCGGCGCCGGTCTTGCGCTGGAACGCGCGGTGGCCGGTCGCCATCTCGTAGAGGATCGAGCCGAAGGCGAACTGGTCGGAGTGGAAGTCGACCGGACGCCCGGCCGCCTGCTCGGGCGACATGTATCCGGCGGTGCCGAGCACGGTGCCGGGCTCTGTCGGCGAGCCCGCCGCCGTCTGGATCGTGGAAGCCCCGTCCGCGTCGGGCTCGGCGAGCTTGGCGAGCCCGAAGTCGAGAATCTTGACGAAGCCGTCGCGCGAGACCATGAGGTTCTCGGGCTTCAGATCCCGATGCACGATCCCCGCGCCGTGCGCCTTGGCGAGGCCCTCGGCCGTCTGCGCGGCGACGTCGAGGAGCTTCTTCGTCGGCACGGGACCCGACGCCACGAGCTCGCGCACGGTCCGTCCTTCCACGAGCTCCATCGCGATGAAGGTCGTCTCGCCCTCGGTGCCGACCTCGTGGATCGTCAGGATGTTCGGGTGGTTGAGGGCCGAGGCGGATCGCGCCTCCTGCTCGAAGCGGCGGCGGCGGTCGGGGTCCGCCGCGCGTTCGGCCGGCAGCACCTTGATCGCGACCTCTCGTCCCAGCCGGGTGTCGCGCGCCCGGTACACCTCTCCCATACCTCCGGCGCCGAGCGGCGAAAGGATCTCGTACGAGCCGAGGCGAGTGCCGGACGGGAGGGTCATGATCGTTCGCGGCGCGACCAAGTCTCGCGAAGTAACCGAGCGAAACGACTCGCGCCGCGGGAGCGAGCGCGCAGCGACGGGATCAGGCGGCCGGTCGAGGCGCGTATGCCGAGCCGGACGCCGGTCGCGACAGCGAGATCCCGGCGCAAGCGAGCGCGACGGTACACCTCTCCCATACCTCCGGCGCCGAGAGGCGCGAGGATCTCGTAAGACCCGAGCTTCGTGCCGGCCGCAAGCGTCAAAGCGCCGCCATTCTATTGCCGCGGAGCGCCGCCGCCCGTTGATATCGTTCGCCGACCGGAGGCAATCGAGAATGAAGTCGAAGAGCGCTCTCGCGGCGGCGATCCTGCTCGCCCTCGGAATCCTCGGCGCCGGCCCGGCGCCCGATGAGAAAGACAAGAAGGACGAAAAGAAGGACGAGAAGAAATGGGACGTCGAGAACCCGCCGTACCCGATGCCCTACGAAGCGAAGATCGACACGGACGAAGGGACGTGGATGAGCCTGGACGTCTCTCCCGACGGGACCGAGATCGTCTTCGACCTGCTCGGCGACATCTACTCCATCCCGTTCGCCGGCGGCGAGGCGCGCGCCCTGACCTCGGGCGTCGCCTGGGACATGCAGCCCCGCTACTCGCCCGACGGCAAGAAGGTCGCCTTCACCTCCGACCGCGCCGGCGGCGACAACATCTGGGTCATGAACCGCGACGGCTCGAATCCCGTCCAGGTCACGCAGGAGTCCGTCCGGCTCACGAACAGCCCCGCCTGGACGCCCGACGGCGACTTCATCGCCGCGCGCAAGCATTTCACCGGGACGCGGTCGCTCGGCTCGGGCGAGATCTGGCTCTACCACCGCACGGGCGGCGAAGGGCTCCAGATGACGAAGCGTCCCAACGAGCAGAAGGATGTCGGTGAGCCCGCGTTTTCGCCGGACGGCCGCTACCTCTACTACAGCCAGGACGTCACGGCGGGCCGCATCTTCCAGTACAACAAGGACCCCAACGGCGAGATCTACGCGATCGAGCGCCTCGACCGGGTCACCGGACGCACCGACCGGTTCGTCTCCGCGCCCGGCGGTTCGGTCCGGCCGACGCCATCGCGCGACGGCAAGCGGCTCGCGTTCGTGCGACGCCAGCGGCTGAAGACCGTCCTCTTCGTCAAGGACCTCGTCTCCGGCCATGAGCGTCCGGTGTTCGACGGCCTCGAGCGCGACATGCAGGAGACGTGGGCGATCCATGGCGTGTATCCGACGATGGCCTGGACGCCGGACAACCGTGCGATCGTGCTGTGGGCCGCCGGAAAGATTCGGAAAGTCGACGTCGAGAGCGGCGCCGCGTCGCTCATTCCTTTCCATGTGACCGGGACGCGCAAGGAAGCCGAAGGCGTGCGATTTCCGGTGGACGTCGCGCCGGCGCGCTTTCCGGTGCGCATGCTGCGCTGGGTCGAGGTCTCGCCGCGCGGCGACCAGGTCGTGTATCAGGCGCTCGGGCGCGTCTGGGTGCGCGATCTGCCGTCGGGGACGCCGCGGCGCCTGACGTCGCAGACGGATCACTTCGAGCTCTATCCCTCGTACTCGCGCGACGGGAAGTGGATCGCCTTCACGACGTGGGACGACGAGAAGGCGGGATCCGTGCGCGTGGCGCCGGCGCGCGGCCCGGGCGAGGAGAAGGTGCTGACGCCGGAGCCCGGGCACTATCGCGAGCCGGCCTTCTCGCCCGACGGCTCGAAGGTCGCGTATCGGAAAGACACGGGCGGCGGCCTCGTCACGAACGACTGGACGCTCGAGCCCGGGATCTACTGGGTGCCCGCGGCCGGCGGCGGCAAGCCGACGCTCGTGACGCGCGACGGCGTGGCGCCGCAGTTCGGCGCGGCCAGCGACCGCGTCTACTTCACGCGCTACGACGGCGGGGACGACAAGGAGGAGGCGAAGCGCACGTTCGCGAGCGCGGCGCTCGACGGCGCGGAGATGCGCGAGCACCTCCAGAGCGCCGACGCGACGGAGTTCCGCATTTCACCCGACGAGAAGTGGATCGCGTTCCGGGAGCGCTTCAACGCGTACATTGCGCCGTTCGTGCGCACGGGATCCCGCGTGGACATGGGGCCGAAGTCGAAAGCGATCCCGGTGGCGCGCGTCTCCAAGGACGCCGGCGAGTATCTGCGCTGGTCCGGCGACTCGAAGAGTCTCTCGTGGTCGCTCGGGCCGCAGCTCTTCACGCGCGCCCTGACGGACGCTTTCGCTTTCCTGGCGGGCGCGCCGGAGAAGCTGCCGGACGCGCCGGAGAAGGGGACCGACATCGGGTTCGATCAGGCGGCCGATACGCCGCGCGGGACGATCGCGCTCGTCGGCGGGAAGGTCGTGACGATGAAGGGCGACGAGCTCTTCGAGAGCGGCACGGTCCTCGTCGAGGGCAACCGCATCAAGGCGGTCGGCCCGGCCGGCCAGGTCGCCGTCCCGCCCGGGGCGCGCGTCGTGGACGTGAAGGGCAAGACCGTCCTGCCCGGGTTCATCGACGTCCACTGGCACGGCGACATGGGCAACGACGGCATCGTGCCGCAGCAGAACTGGGACACCGACGCGACGCTGGCGTTCGGCGTCACGACGATCCACGACCCGTCGCACGACACGGAGGAGATCTTCGCGGCGAGCGAGATGGCGCGGGCCGGGCTTCTCCGCGCGCCGCGCATCTATTCGACCGGCACGATCCTCTACGGCGCGGCGGGCGACTTCAAGGCCGAGATCGACAGCCTCGACGACGCGCGCGCGCATCTGCGGCGCATGAAGGCGGTCGGCGCGATCAGCGTGAAGAGCTACAACCAGCCGCGGCGCGAGCAGCGCCAGCAGATCCTCGCGGCGGCCCGCGAGACCGGATTGATGGTCGTGCCGGAGGGCGGTTCGCTTTTCATGCTCAACATGACGATGGTCGTGGACGGGCACACGGGCGTCGAGCACTCGATCCCGGTGGCGCACGTCTACAAGGACGTCGTCCAGCTTTGGCCGGGCCACGGCGTCGGGTACACGCCGACGCTCATCGTCGGCTACGGCGGACTGTGGGGCGAGAACTACTGGTACCAGCACACGAACGTCTGGGAAAACGAGAAGCTCTCGAGGTTCGTGCCGCCGTTCGTCCTCGATCCGCGGTCGCGGCGGCGCCTCATGGCCGAGGAGGACGACTACAACTACAAGGACAACGCGAAGATCGCCAAGCGGCTCGGCGACGCCGGCGTCTCGATCCAGGTCGGCGCGCACGGCCAGCGGGAGGGGCTCGGCGCGCACTGGGAGATGTGGATGTTCGTCCAGGGCGGCATGTCGCCGCGCGAGGCGCTCGCCTGCGCGACGCGCAACGGCGCCGCCTACCTCGGGATGGACAAGGATCTCGGGTCGCTCGAGCCCGGCAAGCTCGCCGACGTCGTAGTCATCGACGGCGACCCGCTGACGGATATTCGGCAGTCCGAGAAGGTCCACTACACGATGGTGAACGGGCGGCTGTACGACGCAAACACGCTGGAGGAGGTCGGGAGCGCGGGGAAGAGGCCGAAATACTGGTGGCAGAGGTGACGCGACTGAGGAGCGGCGAGGACTGAGGAACTGAGGACTGAGGACTGAGGACTATCGTGACTTAAGCTACGAGAGTCCTCAGTCCCGAGTCCACAGTCCTCAGTCTCGAGCGATCTCCCTCACTCCCTCAACCAGTCTCTCCACTTCCTCTTCCGTCGTATAGGCCGCGCACCCCGCGCGCACGACGCCGTCGCGGGCGTGTCCGAGACGCGTCACGACGGTCAGCGCGTAGAAGTCGCCGCTCGAGCAATAGACGCCGCGCCGCGAAAGCGCCCGCGCGACGTCATGAGGGTCTCTTCGGGCGACCACGAAGGAAACGGTGGGCGTGCGCGGCGCATCGGGCGGCGGGCCGTAGAGCGTGACGGCCGGAATCGCGCGCAGGCCGTTCCACATGCGCTCGAAGAGTCGCCGGGCGCGCGCGTGGAGCTCGTCGTAGGCGCGGGCGAGCGCCTCGCGCCGCGGGAGATCCGGAAGGTCCGCGAGCGACGCGAGGAAGTCCACCGCGGCGGCCGCGCCGACGATGCCCTCGTGGTTCTGCGTCCCGGTCTCCAGATGCTCCGGAGGCTCCGCCGGCGCCGGCTCGAGCCGCGGGACGTCGAGCGCGGCGAGGCGGTCGTGCCGTCCCCAGAGGATTCCGACATGCGGGCCGTAGAACTTGTATGCCGAACAGGCGAGGAAGTCGCAGCCGACCGCGCGGACGTCCGGAAGCACGTGCGGCGCCGAATGGACGGCGTCGAGGAAGAAGAGCGCGCCGACGGAGCGGGCGAGCGCCCCGGCGCGCGCGAGGTCGTTGACCGTGCCGAGCGCGTTGGACGCGCCGCCGATCGCGAGAAGCCGCGTGCGCGGGCCCACGCAACGCGCGAGATCGTCCGGATCGAGCTGTCCGGTCGCGGCGTCGAGCTTCGCCATCCGCACGGTCACGCCGCGCTCGCGCGCGAGCGCCCGCCACGGATCGATGTTGGCGTGGTGGTCGAGCTCCGTGACGACGATCTCGTCGCCCGGCCCCCACGCGCGGCCGAGCGCGCGTGAGAGATGGAACGTGAGCGTCGTCATGTTCGCGCCGAAGGCGATCTCCGACGGCGATCCGTTCACGAAGTCCGCGAACGTCCGGCGGGCGGCATCGATCGCGGCGTCGGTCTCCGCGCTCGTCGGGTAGTGCCAGTGCGTATTCGCGTTGTGATGGAGGAGGTAGTCGTCCATCGCCTGGACGACCTCGCGCGGCACCTGCGTGCCGCCGGGACCGTCGAAGTACGCGACGGGAATTCCGCCCTGGCGCCGCTCGAGGGCGGGGAATCGGGACCGGATCGCTTCGACCGAGATCGTCTCGCCGGGCGGGGCTTCGCGCGCCATCGGGCGCGCAGGATATCTCAGGCGGCCGGCGCCCTCAGTGAGGCCGCTCGACGTCGCGCGGCGTTTCCGTGCGCGGCGGCACGCGGCGCGGCGCGGCGCGTCCGGCTTCCGCTGCGACTTCGATCGTCAGCGAGCTCGCGCTCGAACCGGCGCGGTTGGAGACCTTGAGCGAGACTTTGTATTTGCCCGCCTGCGCGAAGGGCTTTTCCGGATCCCGCGTCGTGGACTTGGTGCCGTCGCCGAAGTCCCACTCCCAGGAGGTCGGCCCGCCCGAGGATTGGTCCTGGAACCGGACCGGAACGCCCGCCGTCAGCGGCGCGTCGAAGACGTCGAAATGCGCGGTCGGCTCGATCGGCGCCTCTCCCTCGAGATGCCCCCACCACGTGGCCCAGAGGGACCCGGCGCCGCCCGCGTACTCCTGTACCGTCCAGAAGCCGCCGTCGTCCAGGGGATCCGCCACCGCGGCGCTGTAGTCACCCCAGCGGTTGCGGTGGTCGGTGCCCGACTGCTTGACGTACACCGCCTCGCCGTCCTTGAGCGAGGCCTCCGCGCGGATCGTCCCGTCCGGATCCGCGCCGGCGCGGTACGCGTACACGGCGCCCGCGAAGCGGTCCGCCGCGTAGCGCGAGCATCCGATCACGACGCCGTTGTCGCGATTGACCGCGATGCTCGGGAACGCATAGAAGAATTTTCCGCTCGGGTCGTCGATGCGGCCGCGCTGCGCGACGGTGCCGTCGGTCTGCACCTGCCACCACTGCACGGCCGAGCGCGTCGGATTGTCCGCGGGCAGGAAGATCGTGTGCGCCGCCCAGAGGAAGCCGTTGCGGAAGACGACGGAGCTGCCGATGTCGCCGCCGTTGGTCGCGATGCCCGTCGTCGAGCCCGACTGCGGAGCGAAGTTGTCGTTCTGGGTGAAGTCGAGCCAGCGATCCGGCGTGCCGAAGAAAGTGATCGGCGTCAGGCTCTCGGATCCGAGCGAGCCCGTGATCTGGAAGAGGCGCACGAGACCGCCGGACGGATCATTGCCGTTCCAATCCTCCAGCATGTACGTGCGGTCCTCGTCCGGGTCCGCGGCGACCGAGGGCACCTGAGTGCTGCCGAACTCGGCCGTCGAAATCTCCGTCGGAGACACCAGCGTGCCGCCCTCAAGCGCGACGCGGTCGAAGACGTAGATGCGGGAGCCGAAAAAGTTCCCGAAGAGGCGGTCGTAGAGATTCAGCTGCACGACGAAGCGGCTCTTGCTGTAGCCGACCGTGGGGAAATCGCCCGAGTAGCCCTCGGTCACGGTTCCGACGGGCACCGTGTAGACGCTCCACTGGCCCCCTGCGTCGTCCGTCTTCGAGACGCCCACGAGAAACTCCGGCGTGGTCGTGCCGGCGGGCGAGACGTGCCCCGAGAGGATGACGGCGAACCAGTGTCCCGTCGCGGGGGAGTAGAGAAGCCGCGGGTCCGAGAGGAACGCCGACTCGTTCTTGCCCCAGAAGGACCCGATGGAGACGGTCTTCGAGGCGTTGCCCGCGCGGTCCTGCACGCGGAACTGCGAGTTGAGCATCGTCACGACCTGGGAGACGCCGACGCCGCCGTTGGTGTCCGGAGGAAACGTGACGCCGTTGTCGGGCAAGCCGGCGAAGGAGACGTCGAGCGGCGGGGTCGCGGCGGCGGCGGCCTCGACAGCCGCTTCGGCATTCGGCGCCGCGGGACGTGAGCGTGCGCCGCGCGCCGGCGACTCGAGACGAATGCGGGCGCCCGACGGCACTGGAAGTCCGCGCGGCACGCGCGGCTCCGGCCCGCGCTCGACCTGGCGGGGCGTCTCGGGAGCGCAATAGCCCGGAGGCACGTCGGGCAACGCGGCGACGTCCACGGTGATCGGCGACAGCACCGGACCGGGCGTCCCACGCACCGGCGCGTCGGGGTCCGTCGGGCCCAGAAGCCGCGACGCGTGCAGCGAAAAGAACATCGCCGCGGCGATGCCCGGAATCAGTCGGACCGGTCGCATGCTGGATCGAAAGCCGACCCTAATCTACACCGCGAAACGCGGCGGGGGGATCGTCCGGCGGCCGCCGAGCGCGGGTTAGCGGCGCGAGAGGCGAGCGAAGAGCCCGGCGGCGAGGCTCGCGGGAGCGCTTCCCTCGGCCTTCGCCGCGGGGTGCTGCTTGACCTTGTTCTGTTCCTGCTCCGCGCGGACGGCGGCGGCGGCCGCCTGATTGACGAGCTCGACCATTTCCTGGAGGCGGTGGAGAACTCCCATCACCTCGGCCGGGCCATCGGTCGAGCGGCAGGTGAACGAGACGGAGGTCGTCGCCGCTTCGAGCCGGTAGCGCGCGAGGTTCGGCCGCTCCTTCGTCAGCTTGGCGTAACAATCGACCCACCGGCGGTCGACCGACCCGACGAGGTTGACGCTGTAGCGCTCGAAGAGGGGGCCGGCCTGCTGCCAGTCCATCCCGCCTTCGTCCACCGTGACCTTGTAGACGGTTTCCACTCGCGGCTCTCCCGTATTGTCCTCACAGGAGAGCAAGGCCGGGACCAGAATCACAAGTCATTGCAGCAACGCATGTTGACTCTTGGCGTCGGAAACGGGTGACAAGAATTTGTCCCGCCCGCGACGGTCTCTCCGTCAAATTTTGAGCCGGATCCGCTGGAGCGCCTACCAGATGGCACAGACCTCCGAACGCACCATCGGGTCGCCCGCCCTGCAGGAGAACGCGCGGGCGAATTCCGCCATGTTCGACGGCGCCCCGATCGCCCGGAAGCGGTCGAGGGGATGCTCGTTGGTCTTCGTGATGAGCCGGGCGAACTCGGGCCGGTCGTTGGTCGCCCAGACGCGCCCGAAGGACAGGAAGAACCGCTGGTCCGCCGTGAAGCCGGCGATCTTCTCGGGCTCGGGCTTGCCCTCGAGACTCTTCCGGAAGGCGTTGTAAGCGATCTTCAGGCCGCCGAGGTCGGCGATCGACTCGCCGAGGACGAGCTTGCCGTTGACGTTCAGTCCCTTCTCGACGACGTATCCGGAGAATTGCTTCTCGACGCACTCGGCCCGGGCCTGGTAACTCTCGAGGTCCTTCGGCGTCCACCAGTTCGTCAGGTTTCCGTCGGCGTCGAACTTGCGGCCCTCGTCGTCGAAACCGTGCGTCATCTCGTGGCCGATGACCGCGCCGATGCCGCCGTAGTTGACGGCGTCGTCCGCCTTCCCGTCGAAGAAGGGCGGCTGAAGGATTCCGGCCGGGAACACGATCTCGTTGCGCAGGGGGTTGTAGTACGCGTTGACGGTCGGCGGCGTGATGTCCCAGTCCGTTCGGTCGACCGGCTTTCCGACCTTCGCGAGATCGCGATGCGCCTCGAACTCGGCGGCGTTCATCACGTTGGTGACGTGCGCGGCGCGGCCGATCGCGAGCGCGGAGTAGTCGCGCCAGCGGCTCGGATAGCCGATCTTCGGGTCGAAGGTCGACAGCTTGTGGAGCGCCGCCTTCCGCGTCTCCTCTCCCATCCAGGGCAGCGTCTTCAGGTCGTCGCCCAGGGCGGCGATCATGTTGCGGATCATCTCGTCGGCCCGCCGCTTGGACTCCGGGGGGAAATACTCGGCGACCCAGGTCTTGCCGAGCGCCATGCCCATCGCGTTGTCCGCCGCGGCGACGCAGCGCTTCCAGCGCGGGAGGTTCTGCGGCGTGCCCTCGAGCGTGCGGCCGAAGAAATCGAAGTTCTCATCCACGAATTTCGAGGAGAGCGACGGCGCCGCGTCGATGAGCAGCTTCCAGCGCAGGTACGTCTTCCACTCCTCGAGCGGCGTCTCGCCGAGGAGCTTGCTCACGGCCTCGAAGAACTTCGGCTGGCCGATGTTGACGGCGGCCGGAGCCGCGGTCATGCCGAGGTCGCGGAAGTACGCCGGCCAGGAGAAGTTCGGCGTGAGGCGCGCGAGCGCGGCCGCGTCCATGCGGTTGTACGTTTTGTCGGAGTCCCGTCGCTCCACGCGGTCCATCGACGCGCCGGCCATGCGCGTCTCGAGCGCGAGCACGGTCTTCGCCGCCGCAGCGGCTTTCGCTTTCGAGAGGCCCGCGAGCGCGAACATCCGCGTCATGTGCGCGACGTACTTGGCGCGGATCTCCTTCGACTCGTCGTCGGGCTTCAGGTAGTAGTCGCGGTCGGGCAGGCCCAGGCCGCCCTGGAAACCGGCGGCGATCACCTCGGTCGAGTTCTTGCGATCCTGCTCCGAACCGAACGCGAAGACGGCGTTCGCGCCCCCGAGCTGGAGCCGCGCGATCTCGGTCTGGAGATCGGCCGGGCTCGCGATCCGGTCGATGCGGTCGAGCTCGGGCTGGAGGGGCGAGAGTCCCTGCGCCTCGATTGCCTTTTCGTCCATGCAGGCGCCGTAGAAGTCGCCGAGCTTGCGCTCGTCGGAGCCCGGCGCGGCGGTCGATGCCTCGCGCGCGAGCTGCTCGAGGATCTTGCGGAGGGACTCGACGTTGCGCTCCTGGAGCTCGCTGAAGGCGCCCCACTCCGGATAGTCGGCCGGAATCGGGTTCTTCGCCAGCCAGCCCCCGTCGGCGTAGGCGTAGAAGTTCTCGCAGGGTTTGGCCGACGGGTCCATGTCGGCGGGATTGATCCCCGGTGTGTCGTCGGCGACCGCGAGCGACGCGGCGAGGGCGAATGCGGTCAGGGCGGCCGCGGAGCGGATCTTCACGCTTCCTCCTTGCAGGCTCTCCGGCTCTTCTACGCGAAAGGAGGAAGGATGTTAACGCCCCGGGGATCGATGGTGAGGACGCGGGGACGAGCTCCCGCCCCTAGCCTGCGGCTTCCTCTTCGAAGTGGCCGAGGATCCCGGACCATCCGGTCAGGCGGATCCCGGCGTCGGTGATCTCCTGACACACGACCCCGCCGTCGCGGCAGAGGAAATGGGGCTCCATGCGCGGCAGGGCCACGGGCGGCTCGGAAGGCGAGAGCAGACGCCAGACCATCGTCGCGACGCGGCGTGCGCCGCAGCCGGGACACGGCTCTTCGAGGACGAACGGCGGCGCGTCCATCGGGATGTCCTCCCGCGCCGCCCGGCGCGCCCGCCACGAATCGATCCGGTGAAGCTCTCCCATGGCTGAGAACAGTGTCGGCGGAGGCTCGGACAAAAGACGTCCGATCGCTCGGGCCGGCCGGGGCGAGGCGAAATGCGCGAAGTGCGAAGTGCAAAATGGTAGATTGCCGCGCCGTCGCATGCCTCTCTCTCTACGCGGTCCTGCTCGGCGCCGTTCAGGGCGCCACGGAGTTCCTCCCGGTCTCGTCGACGGCGCACCTCTACCTGGTTCAGGCCCTGCTCGGCATGCGCAACGACGAGGTGACGCTGTCCTTCGACGTCGTCCTCCACCTCGGGACGGTGCTCGCGCTCATCGTCGCGACGTGGCGGGAGCTCGCGGCCCTGGCCGGGGAGCTCGTCCTCTGGGTCGGCGGCCGGCCCGCGCGCAACCCCGAGGCGCGGGCGGTGCTGCTCGCGGTCGCGATCGGCACCGTGCCGGGAGTGCTCGCGGGTCTCTTTCTCCTGAAGAGGTTCGAGGGCCTGCGGACGGTCGGGTTGATCGGGCTCTCGATGCTCGTCGCGAGCGTGTACTTCGTGGCGGCCGAGGCGATCGGGCGGCGGCGCGCGGGCCGCGAGCGCCCGCTCGCCGAGATCGGCGCGGGGGACGCGCTCTGGATCGGCGCGGCGCAGGGGGCGGCGGGCCTCCTGGCCGGGTTCTCTCGATCGGGCTTCACGATCTCGACGGGCCGGCTGCGCGGTTTCTCGCGCGAGGACTCCGCCCGATTCTCGTTCCTGCTCGCGCTTCCGATCATCCTCGGCGCCGGCGCGAAGGCGCTCCTCGATCTCCGACGTCACCCGGAGCCGCCGATCGGATGGGCCGCGCTCTCCGCGGGATTCCTGGCCTCGGCGCTCGTGGGCTACGTCGCGGTGCGCTTCCTGCTGCGGTATCTGAAGCTCCACACGCTGCGGCCATTCGCGATCTACCTGGCGCTCCTGGGAGCCGCGCTCCTCGCGTGGAGCTTCTCGAAAGGCCTTCCAGTTCTCGGACGCTGAGGAGGAGGAATCTTGAAAGCGACCGCGACGTCGAGACGCCTCCTTCCTTCTGGCGATCTCCAGCCTGATCGCCGCCGGCGCCGCGCCCGTCGAGAAGCCCGCCGAGAAGCCCGCGGATCTCGTTCTGACCGGCGGCGCCGTCTATACGGTCGACGCCGCGCGGTCGTGGGCGGAGGCCGTGGCGGTCCGCGGCGGCCGCATCGCGTACGTCGGCACCGCGGCCGGCGCGAAGCGGTGGATCGGGCCGTCGACGCGCGTCCTCGATCTGGCGGGGAAGATGGTCCTGCCCGGATTCCACGACGCGCACGTGCATCCCGTCGAGGGCGGCATGGACCTCGCGCTCTGCAACGTGACGGGCCTCAAGACGAAGGAGGCGGTGTTCGACGCGATCCGCAAGTACGCCGGGGAGCATCCGAAGGCGCCGTGGATCGTCGGCAGCGGCTGGGATCTGCCGCTCTTTCCGGAAGCGAACCCGAGCCGGCGCGACCTCGACGCGCTCGTACCGGACCGGCCGGCGGAGATCACGTCGGCCGACGGCCACTCCTCGTGGGTCAACTCGAAGGCGCTCGAGATCGCCGGCGTCACGCGGGCCACGCCGGATCCTCCCAACGGGCGCATCGAACGCGATTCTTCGGGCGAGCCCACCGGCACGCTGCGCGAGAGCGCGAAGCGTCTCGTCTCGCGCCACGTGCCCGAATCCACCCCGGCCGAGTACGCCGAGGGGCTGCGCCGCGGCATCGAGCTGGCGAATCGGCTCGGGATCACGTCATTGATCGAAGCGAACGCGGGCGACCGGATCCTCGCGACGTATGCCGAGGCCGAGCGGACGGGCCGGCTGACGGCGCGCGTTCTCGCCTCGCTTTCGGTGAACACGAGCCGCGGACCCGAGCAGGTCGCGGAGCTGGAGAAGAAGCGGGAGGCCTCCACGCACGGCCGCCTGCGGGCGACGGCCGTGAAGATCTTCGCCGACGGCGTCATCGAGGCGGAGACGGCCGCGATGCTGGCGCCGTATCTCGACCGGCCGGGCTGGTCGGGAAAGCCGAACCTCGAGCCCGAGGCCTTCGACCGCCTCGCGACGGCCCTCGACGCGAAGGGATTCCAGATCCACATCCACGCGATCGGCGACCGCGCGGTGCGGATGTCGCTCGACGCGCTCGAGGCCGCGCGCAAGGCGAACGGCCCGCGCGACGCACGTCCGCTCATCGCGCACCTCGAGGTCATCGAGCCGGAGGACATCCCGCGGTTCCGCCGCCTCGGCGTCGTGGCGGACTTTCAGCCCCTGTGGGCGTTCGCCGATCCGTACATCAAGGACCTGACGCTTCCGAAGCTCGGTCCCGAGCGATCGCGCTGGATCTATCCGATCGGGAGCGTCGCGGCGAGCGGCGGCGTCGTGGCCGGCGGCAGCGACTGGTCGGTCAGCTCGATGAATCCGCTCGAAGCGATCGAGGTCGCCGTACGACGCCAGGATCCCGACGCGCCGGCGGGCGATCCGTTCCTCCCCGAGGAGCGGATCGCGCTGCCGGAGGCGATCGCCGCCTACACGATCGCGGGCGCCTACGCCGCGTTCGAGGAGAAGGAAACCGGTTCGCTCGAGGCGGGGAAGGCCGCCGACCTGATCGTCCTGGATCGAAATCTCTTCGAGATCCCGCCCGAGCAGATCGGCGACGCGAAGGTCCTCCTCACGCTCCTCGAAGGGAAGACCGTCTTCCGCGACCCGGCGTTCGCGCTCGCGCCCTGAGGCGCGCAGCGGAGGTCAGTCCGCCTTCTTCTCGCGGTCGATCTTCGTCGCCCACATCCGGCCGTCGCGTTCGATGAACTCGAACTCGACCTTGTCGCCGGGGCGGAGCTCCGTGACCGTCAGGCCTCCCTGGAACTTCGTCGTCTCCGTCCAGTAGAGATCCCACTGATCTCCTTTTTCTCCCTGGACGACCATGACGCGCGCGTCGGGGTCGACGCGGACGATCTTGCCTTCCTTCTCGTGATCCGCGGCGACGGCCGCCGCGGCGACGAGAAGCATCGCGGCGAATGCGAGCGACAGACTCTTTTTCACTGCTGGGCCTCCTTGTGGTCCTTGTCGGGATTCTGGGGATGCGGGGGGTTCGGTTTTTGCGGGTGCGGTTTCGGCGCGTTCGTCTTCTTTGGCTGAGGCTTCGGCCGGGCCTCCGCCGCCTGGGGCTTCGGCGCGGGCCGGGCCGCGGCGACGCGCTCCGGTGGGGGAGCCTCGTGGCGGACAGCCTCGGGGCGCGCCTTCTCGGCCGGCGGATTCTTCGCGACGATCTTCTCCGGCTTTGTGGCCGGTTTCGCCGGCTTCGCGACCGCCTTCGCCGGCCCGGCCTTCACGGCGGGCGACTGCCGCGGCGACTCGGCCGGTCGGGCGTTCGTCGCGTGCGAGCGTGCCACGTTGCGATTCGGGACGCGTGTGCGCCGCCTCCGACGACTTCGAGATCGCGGCCGCCCGCTCGGCCTTCGGCGCCACGACCGCGAGGCGCCGTCCCCGCGCGATTCCGGACTCGGTCAGGCTGACCGGACGCACCCCGGCCTTCGCGACCGGAACCGGATCGATGCGATGGCCCGAGACGCGCGCGATGCGTTGGGGTGCCGGCCCAACGTTGTGCAGGACTCCGCCAGAAACGTGAAAGCTCGTCGTGCGGATCGTGTGCGCGAAGATCGCCGGGTTGCGCCGTGCGGGAAGGCGGACCGACGCCACCCTCACGCCGACGAACTGGCGCGCGGGGACGAAGACGTACCGCGTCGAAGTCAGAACGACCGGCGTTCCGACGTATCCGGTCGCCGTCAGCGCGAAGCTCGGCGGCACCGGTGCCCAGCCGACGAAGTCGTCCGAGTACGCCCAGGTCACCCAGGCCGGCGCCCAGATCGTGCCCGGCACCCAGACCCATCCGTACGGCGGCTCCCAGACCCACGTTCCGTAGTGGAACGGGATGTCGCCCCACGGATCGGACGACGCCCACGTCCAGCCGCAGTCGGTGTAGTACCACTCGCCATCCACGTACGGCTGCCATCCGGCCGCGACCGAAGGCGCCCACACGTCTCCGTAGGAGGCCGTCGTGATCCATCGCCCATAGGGTGCGAGCGTCTGATGAAAGACCGACACGCTGACGCTCACCGCACCGAGCGCCGGCCGCGCGGAAGCGAGCGTCACGAGACCGGCGAGAAAAATCGAAGCGAGAAGACTTCTTCTCATGGCCGCTCCTTTCGAGGATCTCGAGGTGCAACCACGGTGCCACCGCGACCCAAGTGACTGGAGGCGGAGGGCTTTCGCGCGTCAGGATCGGCGGGGCTGCTTCTCGTTCGCGTACTGCCAGAGCCCGCGGTCGACCGAGCGCATCGCGCATCCGGAGCGGCGCGACAGGTCCCGGCAGAAGCGGACGTAGGTCCACCAGAAGTCGAAGTCGTATCGGGGAATTTTCTCCAGGCCGAGCGACCAAACGGCGCGCACGTCCAGAACGGGGTACGGGTCCGCGTGGCAGAAGTGGAGGATCGCGGAGGCCGTCGGGAAGCCGACGCCTTCGAGCGCCGTCAGCGACTCGACGCGCCGCCGCTCGTCGCGCGACGTCAGGGCCTCGCCCGTCGCATCGCGGACGTCGCGCTCGGAGTTGCGCTCGACGCGCGGGCGGCTGCGCGGCGTCTTCCAGAACGCGACGGCCAGGAAATCGTCACGGCGCAGACGTTTCTCGCGGCGAATCCGGGCGAGCGCGCCGGCCACGGGCGAGACATCGTCTCCGGGGAACCGCGCGGCCCAGTGCGCGATGCGTGCGGCGGGGAAGCGGAGGCGGAGCGGGCGCATGGCGCGCGAGCCTAGCAGGCTGCTGAAAAATGGATGCGGGCGTCGTGTCCGGCACTTTGCGGCGCAGCGGGGGTTCGCTACGCGGGCGCCGGCAAAGTGCCGTCCACCCTTCGGTTACGGCGGCGCGGGCCATCTCCCTCGTCATCGCTCCTCGCCGATGCGAAGGCATCGCCGTCGTCGCGCTTCCTCGATCTGACCCCGCGGCGCTCGTAACGCCATCCCACACCCTTTTTCAGCAACCTGCTAGCAGTCCGCCGGAAAAAGTCGGGGCGGGGGGAGCATCGCCCCCGCCCCCGGAGATCTCTCGCTCCTCCGAGATTAGAGCGAGTTGAGAAACGCGAGCAGCTGGCCCTTTTCGAAGCTCGACAGGCGCGTGAACCGGTCGCGCGAGCGCCGGGCCTGGCCGTCGTGCGCCAGGATCGCCTGCATGAGCGTCGTCGCGCGCCCGTCGTGGAGAAGCGTCGTCAGCTTGCGCACGCCCCAGAGCGGCGCCGTGCGCATGAGTCGCCCGGTCGCCTGGTTCTGCGTGATCCCGTCCCCGAGGGAGCCCATGTCGTGCAGCAGGAAGTCGGAGTACGGGTGGAAGGTCACCTGATCCAGCGCCGCGACGGAATTGCGTCCCGTCCGCAGCGTCGCGAGGTGGCAGTCCGCGCAGCCGAGATTGTTGAACTGATGCTCGCCGAGAATCGCCCCCCCGGTGATCGGTCCGCGCGGCGGGGGCGCGAGGAACGCCATGAAATCGGCGAACGCCTGCACGCCGGAGCCGTCATCGTTGACCGTGGGCATGGGATTGCAGGAGAGCGCGTCGCAGTCGCCGCCGGGACAGTTCTCGTCGGGGAACTGCGGGTTCGTGATTCCCATCTCGTTGAAGTAGGCGTCGCCGGCGAACTGAAAGAGCGACGGATTCTGATCCTTCCAGCCGAACTTGCCGACGGCGAGCTTGCCGGTCGTCAGGTTCGTCACGATGCTCACGATGCCGCCGGTGCGGTCCGAGTCGGAGCGCTCCGAGAACGCGATCTGCTGGAAGGTCGCATCGGGCACCGCGTCCACGAGGCCGAGACCGAAGAGGGGAGTGGTCCGCCGCTTCGCGACGATCGTTGCTTCGGGGGGAACCGTCTCGGCGAGATACTCGCACGCGCCGGTGACTCCGATTCCCTGTTCCTGAATCAACGACCCTCCGAATTGCGTGAGGGGATCGAACTGCCCGGTGCGCCGGAGTCGCCCGAACCGCGTCTCCAGCCGGTCGCTGCCGCCGCCGATCACCGGAGCGGAGTGGCAGGTCCCGCAGGAGACGTCGTTGAAGACCGGGCCGAGCCCCTCCTCGGGAGTCTCGACTTCGTTGAAGTCATCCTTTCCGGCATCGAAGCGCGCGAGCTGATCGGGCGTCAGGTTGCGCAACGGTTCGCCGAAATCCGGAGGAGAGGTTCCCGACGTCGGGACGAGGGCGAGGGAACCGAGAAGCAGAAGCGACGCCGCGATACTCCGCAAGGGAACTCTCGAGCCCATGAGGGCCTCCTTGAATCGGCTCTCGAGATGCGGGCCCACCTGCCCGCTGGTCTGGGAGTCTGATGATGACGACTGTAGTGACGGAGAGCGCGCGCGCACAATTGTCCCGAGGGATAGAAGAAGGCCATCGGTTCTTTCGCGCTCGACGCGCGATTACTGAACGATCGTCCAGCGATCCGACCCGCGGTGCATGCGGGCGACGCCTGTCCCGCCGATCAGGGGACGGCGCGAGCCCGCCCGCGCCTCACTTCGTCGCGGCGTCCCACTCCGCCTGGCCGCGCGCGAGCACGTCGGCCAGGTCTTCGGGCAACAGGAAGCGGTCGCGGATCTGCCGGAGCGCCGCCGCGGCGAAGAGTCCGAGGTAGCGCTCCGGCGATCCGTAGCGCTCTTCGAGCGAGACGCGCGGATCGCCGGTGCGCTCGCGGTCCGCACGCGTGCGGGGCAGCGGGACGTAGGAGCCGACGAAGCTGACGCGCGCTCCGGCGAATCCCGTGGACGGGTCGCGGAGATTCCAGCCCGTGTACGTGGCGACGGGCGCCTCCATCTCCGGGATCCGGACGCCGGCTCGGTCGTTTCCGTCCGCGTCGACCTGCGGCACCAGGGCCGGGAACGGATGCCCGACGGCTGGCGGCTCCCGGTCCGCGATGCCTTCGGGCCAGCGCGGCCCGAAGTCCATCCGATACGCGTCCTGCGCCGCGGCCGGGGGCGCGAGGCCCGGGATGGCCGGCCACTTCAAGGCATCGAGCGGCACGAGCGTGCCGTCGGCGATGCGCGGGTAGCGGCTCTCGGGCGGCGCGACGCCGTCGCGGACCCAGGCCTGCATGTCGATCAGAAGCGCTCGCCAGAGCCACGCCACGGGATTCGGGTTCTGCGGGCGCGTGGCCCGCAGGCCGCGGTAGGTCTCGGCGCTCGGCGGAAAAGGACCCGAGAAGTGCTGCAGGCCCGCGAGGAAGTAGACGCGCGTCTCCTCGGGCAGCGGCGCGTCCGCGCGCCCGTCCGGGCTCGTGTGCGTGAGCGACGCCGCGCGCCCCCAGTACTCGTAGGAGGTGTTCGTCGCGAAGATCTTCGGCACGACGTTCTCGGCCCGCGCGCGGTCGAGCAATCCCGCCGTCCGCCCCGTCTCGGGATCCGTCTCGGGCAGGCCGGTGAACGGGAAGAGATCGGTCGGATAGAAGAGCGGAGAGAGCGGCTGGGCGTCGCGGGACGGCTGCGCGAAGCGGTGGTTGAAGCTGCCGACGCCGGCTCCCGCCACGTGGATCAGCAGGCCGTCGAAGACGCGGCGGCCTTCCTCGTCCGCGTTGAACCCCTGGGCGAGGAAGTGGCGCAGGAACCGGCCGGTCTGCGAGATGCCTTCGCCGTAGACGCGGTGGGCCGGCGCGATCGACGCGGGATCGTTCTTGAAGTACGAGGCGGCGTCGCGAATTGCCGCGAGACCCAGCCCCGCCACGACCGGGTCGCGCGCGAGGTAGACGACCTCGTAGATCCTTCCCGGTCGGAAACCCCCCTCGAGCCAGATCGTCCGATCATCCGGGACGATCCGGCCGGCCTCCTCGCGTGCGAAGCGCCACCGGCGTCGGGGAATCACGCGCCGCGCGCCGAGCGGCGCATCTCGCTCCGTCAGTACGTTCGCGGAGCTCTTCGGGTCCGAGACCGGGTAGCTCGTTCCGCCGACCGAACCGACGATGACGTGGCCGAGCGGATGCGTCGCGGCCGCCTCGTCCACGACGAAGTCCGCGCGCACGAGGCCGGTGATCGGCCGGCCGTTCCGGCGCGCAACCGGCGCGTCGAGACGCAGGCGGCCGGGAAACTCGCGCACGTCCCACTGCCAGCCGACCCAGGCGACCGTGACGCCGCGCCGCATGAGGAAGCCGTCCCCGAGCTCCTCGTCCGACGTCGGATCGCTCGCGCCGCGGGCGCGATTCATGAGCGCGAAGATCGCCTTGCCGCCGCGGTTGGGGACCTCGAGGAGCAGATCGCCGCTCCCGCGCGCGGGATCCTTGGGCTTGATGACGTAGAAGTCGGCGGAGAACTCGACCTGTCCGCGGGCGTTTCGGGGCGCGAGCGGGAGATCGACGATGACGCGGTCGTGCGGGTCGTCGGGAAGGACGGCGAACCGCATCGTCCCGGCGACCTTCTCGTACGCGCCGGCCAGTCCCCACGAACGTCCGCCCGCCAGGTCCTCGCGGGAGCGGACCTCGACGGAGACGACGACGGCCGGCGCCGTTCCCGCAGCCGCGAGCCCGAGCCAGATGGCGGCGAAGATTCGCGAGCGCTTCATGTCGCGAGGCTATCGCAGGAAGGTCCGTGGGGTAGTCTCACCCGCTCATGTCGCCGGCCGCCGCCGCTCCGCGTTTCGATCCGGCCCGCCGACGCGCGGTCACGCTCGCTCTTCTCCTCGTTTCGGCGCTCGCCTCCTTCGAGTCCACGGTCGTCTCGACCGCGATGCCAACGATCATCGGGGACCTCGGCGGCCTGCCGCTCTACGCCTGGGTCTTCTCGATCTATCTGCTGACCTCGACGGTCGGGATGCCGCTGTACGGTCGTCTCGCGGACATCTACGGGAGGCGCCGCCTGCTCCTGATCGCGATCGTCATCTTCCTCTCGGGAGCGGTCGGCTGCGCGCTCGCGCGCTCGATGGTCCAGCTGATCGCGGCGCGCGCGCTGCAGGGCATCGGCGCCGCCGGTCTCATGCCGATCGCGATGACGGTCGCCGCCGACGTCTACTCGCTCGAGCAGCGGGCGCGGGTGCAGTCGCTCTTCTCCGGCGTCTGGGGCCTCGCGGCGCTCGTCGGGCCGCTGCTCGGCGCCTTCCTGACCGTGCGGTTCGGCTGGCGCTCCATCTTCTCGATCAACCTGCCGCTCGGCGCCATCGCGCTCTTCCTCGTCGCGACGCGGCTCGTCGAATCGCGGGCCGCGCTGCCCGACCCCGTGGACCTCGCCGGCGCCGCGACGCTCGCGCTCGGCGTGACGCTGCTCCTCTTCGGCGTCCTCCGGACGCCGGGGCCGGGCGCGACGCCGGCGGTGCGCCTGGCGATGCTCGCCGGCGGCGCGGCGTCGCTCGCCGCGTTCGCGCGGATCGAAGCGCGCCGGGAGCATCCGCTCGTGCCGCCGGCGCTCTTCCGGCGGTGGGAGACGGCGGCGCCCTACCTCGCTGGCGTCGCGCTCGGGACGACGGTCTTCGGCATCGACACGTTCGTACCGCTCTTCGTCCAGGGCGCGCGCGGCGGAACGCCGGGAGCCGCCGGCGCGGTCGTGACGCCGCTGATCTTCTGCTGGGCGGCGTCGGCCGCGGCGGCCGGGCGGTTGATCCTGCGCTTCGGATTCCGCCCGACGGCGCGCTTCGGCGCCGCGCTCGCGGTCCTCGGGCTGGCGGGTCTTCTCGCGGGCGCCCTGACCAACGCCGGCGTCGCGTGGATCAGCGCCGCGTGCGGGATCGTCGGGCTCGGGCTCGGGCCGAGCTCGCTCGCGCAGGTGCTCGCGATCCAGCAGGTGGCGCCGGAGCCGCAGCGCGGCGTGGCGACGAGCCTCGTGCCGTTCTTCCGGACGGTGGGCGGATCGCTCGGCGTCGGCGCCCTGGGCGGCGTGCTGACGGCGGGGCTCGCGGCGCGTCTCGGCAGCGGGATCGAGGCGGCGAGCCGCCTGCTCGCAGGGCCGCGGGGCCTCGCGCCCGGCGCCGCGCCGGTCGACCCGGCGATCTTTCGCGACGCGATCGAGAAGTCGCTGTTGCCGGTCTTCGGCGTGCTCCTGGTGCTGTCGGCCGCGAATCTCTTCGTGGCCGGCCGGTTCCCAGAGGCGGACAAGCCGCTCGGCCCGGAGACCGCCGCCGCGGAGATCGCCTGAGCCGCTCCTACGGCGCGACGATCGGCAGCTCGAGGGCGCTCGGGTGCGCGGCGTCGTGGAGCAGGGTCAGGTGCGCGACCCGCGCGTCCTTGCCCGTCTCGTTCGCCACGACGCCGCCGCTGTTGTAGTTCTTCTCCGCGCCGATCGTGTTCAGGCAGTGGACGAGGAGGCGCAGCCGGCTGCCCTTGGACAGGCGCCGCGAGAAGAACGTGAAGTTGTCGAAGACGTACTTCTCGGCTTTTCCGGGCGTGACGGGCTTCGCCTCGCGGAGCGACTCGCGGTAGCGCGCGCGCATCGTCGCGCCGGTGAGGTAGACCGAGCTGCCGTCGGGCAGGATCTCGTAGAGCGCCGCCTCGAGGTCCGTGTCCGGCACGTCCATCGAGAGCCAGACGGTCAGCTTCGGGAAGCCGCTCACCTCGGCGGCCTCGGGCAGCGGGTCGCTGTGGTACACCGCGCCGTTGCCGAAGAGATCCTGGAGCGCGCGCTGCGAAACGAGGCCCGCCGGATCGTCGTCCGGCTCGAGCGCGCCCGGCCGCGTGTCCATCGGGTCGTAGGTCCAGCGGTCGGCCGCGGCTCCGGCGCCGGATTTGTCGGCGAGCGAGCCCGAGTGAAAGAGGTCGCCCGCGGCGCCCGCCGAGGACAGATAGAAGACGCGGCTCTTGTTCGCGATCGACTCGAGGGTGTCGGCGTATTTCCACTCCTCGGCGCCGGGCCCGACGACGTAGTACGCGACGCGCTTCTTCAGGAACGCGGGCTTCGCCCCCGCCTTCATCGTCCAGTCGTACCACTCGCGGTGCAGGCCGTTGAGGTCGAGCACGCTCGCGGATCCGAAGTGCAGGCCGCCGACGTCCGCCTTGGGCGTGCGCGTGCCGGCGTGATCCCAGGGGCCGATGATCAGGTAGTGGCTCTCCTTCGCGGCGGCCGAGCCGTGCTCCATGTGGCGCCGGTAGTAGGTGAAGGCGCCGGGCTGGTCGCCGTCGTAGTGGCCGGTGATCGTCAGGATCGGGAGCGCGAGGCGGGCATAGTTCTCCGTCGTCGGGACCATCGCGTCGTAGTACCCGTCGGGCGTCGGGTGCTCGATCCATTTCTGGAACACGGTGGAGGAGTTGCCGACGATGCGGTCGAAGCCCTTGAAGGCTGTGTGCCCGTTGTAGTACTCGCGCGCCCTGGCGGCCCAGAAGCCGGACGCTCCGAAGAGGTTTCCGTTTCCCGTCACGCCGCTCGTGAACGAGAGCCACTGCAGGTCGTAGGGCGCGAAGATGTTGTACTGAAACGGAAAGTCGATGCCGGGGTGCGCGGCGGCCGCCGGCACGATCGTCGAGAGATGCGGCGGGAACTCCTTCGCGACGGACCACTGGTCGAAGCCGGCGTAGGAGCCGCCCCACATCGCGACCTTCCCGTTGCACCCCGGCTGCTTCGCCAGCCACTCGACGACGTCGTATCCGTCGCGGCCGTCGTTGGCGAAGGGTTCGAAGACGCCGCCGGAGTTTCCGCGCCCGCGCACGTCCACGAGCGCGAACACGTACCCGTGCGAAGCGAAATAGAAAGCGCGGTCGAGATAGCTGTCGCCGATGTACGGCGTGAGCGTGAAGACGGCGGGCAGATCTTCCTTCTGGCCGGCCGGCCGGTAGATCGTCGCATTCAGCGCGACGCCGTCGCGCATCGGAATCTTCACGGCCCACTGCATCTCGACCTTCGAGCCGGTCGGCGGCTCGTCGGCCGGAAACGCCGGCGCCGCGAGGGCCAGAAACGTCGCCGCCGCGATCGACGGACGAAGTCCATTCATCGGGAATCCTCCTTCGGAAGCTCGCGGCATGCTATCGCGGCGTCCGGCGGGCACTGATAGATTTCCTCGGATCTCATCTCATGCGCCGAAACCTTCTCGTGTATGCGATCTCGGTTCTCGTTTGCGGCGCCGGGATCGGATTCGTCCTCGTCCGCGGAAGCCGTCTCGCGCCGGCGGCCGGCCCGTCGGCGGAAGTCCGGGCGACGGAGAACTCGGCCGCCCCCTCGCCGGCCGCCTCGGGGATCCGCGGCCGGCTCGGCGAGCCGCTGCCGCTTCTTCTCCTCCAGTTGATCGTGATCGTGTGCGCGGCCCGGCTCTGCGGGATGGTCTTCCGCCGCCTCGGCCAGACGGCCGTGATCGGAGAGATCGTCGCCGGGATCGCGCTCGGGCCGTCGCTGCTCGGGGCGCTCGCGCCGAAGGTCTCGGGTTTTCTGTTCGCCCCGTCGTCCACGGGCGTCCTGAAGCTGCTCTCGGAGATCGGCGTCTTGCTCTTTCTCTTCGTCGTAGGGCTCGAGCTCGACGTCGCTTCCGTACGAAGCAACGTGCATGCGGCGGTCGTCGTCAGCCACGCGAGCATCCTCTTCCCCTTCTTTCTGGGAGTCCTCCTGGCCGTTCCTCTCTTTCCGACCCTCGCGCCGGCGGGCACCCGTTTCGCGCCTTTCGCGCTCTTCCTCGGCATCGCGTCGAGCATCACGGCCTTCCCGGTGCTCGCAAGAATCCTGGAGGAGAAGGGCATGACCCGGACGCCTCTCGGAGGCCTCGCGATCGCCTGCGCGGCCGTCGACGACGTCACGGCGTGGAGTCTCCTCGCCATCGTGGTGGCGGCGGCCCAGGCCGCGGGTTTCGCGGGAGCGTTCCGGACGATTCTGTGGACGGGAGTCTTCGTGATCGCGATGTTCCGCGTCGTCGGGCCCGCGCTCCGGCGCGCCCTCGCGTCTCAGGGGGGCAACGAAGAACCGAGCAGGTCCTCCATCGCCGGGGTTCTCCTCTTTCTCCTCGGAAGCGCGCTCGCGACCGAGCTGATCGGCATCCATGCTCTTTTCGGCGCGTTTCTGGCCGGCGTCGTGATGCCGCGGCAGCCGCGCTTTCGCCGCTACCTCGCCGAGCGGCTCGAGAGCGTCAGCTCCGTGTTCCTGCTGCCCATCTTCTTCGCCTTCACGGGACTCCGGACCCGGATCGGACTCCTCTCGGATGCGGACGCCTGGGGAACCTGTCTGCTCGTGATCCTCGTCGCGACCGTCGGGAAGCTCGGCGGCGGCATGATCGCCGCCCGCCTCACCCGGCTTCGGTGGGCGGACGCCTTCGCGCTGGGCGCGCTTCTGAATACCCGGGGTCTGATGGAGCTCATCGCGCTCAACGTCGGGTACGAGCTCGGAATTCTTTCCCCTCGCATCTTCGCCATGATGGTTCTGATGGCTCTCGTCACGACGTTCGCGACGGGGCCGCTCGTCTCGCTCGCCGACGCGTGGCGCCGGGCGTCCGGGAGCGACCTCGCCGCGAATGCGAGCGCAATGGCCGGATCGACGCCGCGGCGCACTTAGAATCCGCCGAGCCTCGAAAGGAGCGTTCATGATCGCCGTGGTGGCTCTGCTGGGTCTCGCCCTCGCCGACGCGACGCCGTCGGCTCCGCCGACCATCCCTCCGTCGTTCTTTGCGGCGCACCGCGAGAGATTCCTCGCGAAACTGCCGGCGGGATCGATCGCCGTCCTTCACGCGGCTCCGGAGACCTCTGTGGAGACGAGCCCCGATCCCTACCGGCAGAGCTCCGACTTCTGGTATCTGACCGGATTCGCGGAGCCGGAATCCATCGCCGTGCTCATCCCCGCCTCGTCGGGATCCGCCGCGCGATTCCTCCTCTTCGTCCGGCCGCGCGAGTTCGCGGCCGAGCAGTGGACCGGATGGCGCGCCGGCGTCGAGGGCGCGAAGAAGGACTTCGGCGCGGAGGCGTACCCGATCTCGGATTTCTGGAGCCGCCTGCCCGCGCTCGGCTCGGGGCAATCGCTCTACTACGAGTCGGGCGGCGATGAGGCCTTCGGGCGAAGGCTCCTGGAAACCTGGAACGCGGGCAACGCCAACGCGCTCGCGCCGCGGCCCGCCGCGGACGCCTCGCCGATCCTCGCCGAGCTGCGGCTCGTGAAGGACTCCGCGGAAATCGACCTCCTGCGCGTCGCGTCCCGCATCTCGGCCGAGGCCCATCGCGCCGCGATGGCCGAGGTCGCCCCGGGCAACGGAGAATGGGACCTGAAAGCCGCGATGGTCGGCACGTGCCTCGCGCGCGGCGCCGCGCGGATGGCGTATCCGCCGATCGTGGGCTCGGGCCGCAACGGCGTCGTCCTGCACTACGTGGACGACGCCAAACGGCTCGCCGACGGCGAGTTCATCGTCAACGACACCGCCTGCGAATACGGGATGTACGCCTCCGACGTCACGCGGAGTTACCCGGTGTCCGGACATTTCTCCGACGAGCAGCGGAAGATCTACGAGATCGTGCTTGCGGCGCAGAAGGCCGGGTTCGCGGCGGTCAAGCCGGGGGCGGCCTTCCACGAGGTCCATGACGCGACGGTGCGCGTCGTCGTCGACGGCCTCCTCGCGCTCGGCATCCTCACGGGCGACCGCGCCGAGATCCTGCGGACGCGCGCGTACCAGAAGTTCTATCCCCACGGATCGAGCCACTGGGTCGGTCTGAACGTCCACGACGTCGGCAGCTACCAGTTCCCTCCCGGCGTCGAACGGCTCGCGCGCTACGGCGTCGCCCAGACGAAGCTCGAGCCCGGCATGGTGCTCACCGTCGAGCCCGGCATCTACATTCCCGCAGGCGGCGCGTCCGATCCCCGCTGGAACGATCTCGGCGCGCGGGTCGAGGACGTCGTCCTCGTGACCGCGGCGGGGATGGAGTGCCTGTCGTGCGCCGCGCCGCGCGAGATCGCCGACGTCGAGAGGGCGATCGCCGAGGGTCGCGCGAAGGCGAAGACGCGGGGGGCCGCGAAGAGCCGGTAGGCGAGCCGAGCTAACTCGAACCGCGGTCCCGACCCGTCAAGGCCGGGGCCGCGGACGCCTGGGCATTCAATCGAGCTGGAGATCGAGAACGTCGCGGCCGGCGATCGCGAGGTGTCCAACGTCGCCGCTCGCCGCAGCCGACGAGACCGCCGGCGCGCTCTTCGCCTCCGCCCTGTCTCTCTGTCCGACCCCGAGGATCGCCGTCAGCACCACCAAGATCCCTGACGCCGCCCACGTTCCCCACTTGCGCATCGTCTTCTCTCTCATGGCTCCCTCCTCGATGCCGGAGAACAAAGGCAACGCGCACGCCAGCGACTCGCACCGCGGCGCGATTCGCGAACTCGTTGAATTCGGGAGACTTCGACTTCCGCTGATTTTTCGGTGGAGGTCTCTTGTCCGATTCCTGGATGGGTTTTCTAGATTCTGGACTCTTCTAAGCTCGGGACACGGCGATGCCGTGCTTCTGGATGCGCTGGTAGAGCGAGCTCCGGGAGATTCCGAGCCGCTCCGCCGCGCGTCCCACGTTCCCGCGTTCCTCGGCGAGCGCGCGCTCGATCAGCTGCCGCTCGGCCTCTCTCAGCGTCACCACACCGGTCGGCCGCGATTCGCGTCTTGCCGTCTCGAAATCGAAGCCCAGGTGATCCGGCTCGAGGACCTCCGCCTCCGTCAGGAGAACGGCGCGCTCGAGCACGTTGCGAAGCTCGCGGACGTTTCCCGGCCAGGGATGGCTCTGGAGACGGCGGAGCGCCGCGGGGGAGAGTCGCGGGGCGGGGCGACCCAGCTCGCCCGAAATCCGTCGGAGAACGTGCTCCGCGAGAATCGGGATGTCTTCGACGCGGTCGCGCAGCCGCGGGAGCTCGAGAAGGAGCGTGCTGATGCGGAAGTAGAGGTCCTCTCGGAAGCGTTTTTGTTCGACGAGACGCGAGAGGTTCTGGTGCGTCGCGGCGAGGAGCCAGACGTCGGTCCGCCGGTCGCGTACGTCGCCGAGGCGCCGGTAGCGACCTTCCTCGAGTACCTTCAGGAGCTTCGGCTGCACCTCCCGGTCGACGTCGCCGATCTCGTCGAGGAAGAGCGTTCCCTTGTCGGCGGCCTCGAGCAGCCCGACCTTCGTCGCGACGGCGCCCGTGAACGCCCCCTTCTCGTGCCCGAAGAGCTCGGTCTCGAGGAGTTCGCGCGTCAGCCCGGCGCAGTTCAGGTCCACAAAGCCTTCGTCGCGGCGCGGACCGTGAGCGTGGAGCCAGGCCGCGAGGACCCCCTTCCCGGTTCCGGTCTCGCCGCGGATCAGGACGGGGCGATCGGACTGCAGCACGCGGCGCGCCTTCTCGGCGAGCGCGCGGATCGCCGGGGCCGACCCGAGAAACGGATCGATCGGACCACGGGTGCGCAGGGACTCCTCGCGCCGCTCCCGGCGCCGCGCGCGCTTCGCGTCGAGCGAGCGCTGCAAGACGAGGAGGAGCGCCGGACGATCGACCGGCTTGACGAGAAACTGCTCCGCGCCGCGCCGCAGGGCTTCGACCGCGACGTCGAGCGCGTTCGGATCCGCGAGGACGACGCAGCAGGGCCCCTCGGGACCGACTCGCTTCGCCTCATCGAGCAGGTCGAGCGCGGTCCCGTCCGGGAGTCGGCAGCTCGCGACGATGGCTTCCGGGCGAGCGATGCGGAGCCGCGAGATCGCCTCGCGCAAGCTCGCGGCCTCGTCCACGTCGTAGCCGTCGGCCGTCAGGACCTTCTCAAGACCCCGTCGGGCGGCCGCGTCGTCCTCCACCAGGAGGACTCTGTGGCTCGAGGTGGAAATCCGGGCTCCTTCCAGAGCAGTTCGACCAGCCACGATTCTAGCCTCCGCAACTGCCGCGCCGCCCCCCCGATTCGCACGGGTATTGTGTTTTGCGAAGGCGCGGGCCGGCGTTTCGAGGGCCGGTAGGCGGAGCCGGGCTACTCGAACCGAAGCGCGATGACGGGATCCACCCGCATGGCGCGGCGGGCGGGGACCAAGCACGCGAGGACCGCGGCCGCGAGCAGGACAAACGCGACGGCGGCGTAGGTCGCGACGTCCCACCGGCTCACCTCGAAGAGCAGGCTCGAGAGGTAGCGCGTCAGGAGGAGCGCGCCGGCGAGCCCCGCGGCGAGGCCCAGCGCCGTCAGACCCAGGCCCTGCCGGAAGACGAGCCGGATCACGTCCCCGCGCGTCGCGCCGAGTGCGAGCCGCACGCCGACCTCGCGCGTGCGCCGCCCGACGCTGTAGGAGAGGACGCCGTAGATCCCGATCGCCGCGAGCAGCAGCGCCGTGACGCTGAAGAGCGCGAGGAGCGTCGTGCGGAAGCGCGGCTGCGCGACGGAGTCCGCCACGATCTGCGTCATGGGCTGGACGCCTTCGAGCGGAAGCGCGGGATCGAGCGCGCGCACCTCTTCGCGCAGCGCGCCGGCCAGCCGGCCGGGATCGCCCGCGGCGCGGATCGCCACGTAGGAAGCCCACCAGGGATCCTGGACGAACGGGACGTACATCTCGGGACGCGAGGCCTCGCCCAGGCCGTCGCGCTTCACGTCGCCGGCGACGCCCACGATCTCGCGCGGAACGCTCTCGGTGAATCCGAAGACGAGGCGCCGGCCGATCGGATCTTCGCCCGGAAAGTAGCGCCCTGCGAAAGCGGAGGAGACGATGCACACCTTCGGAGAGCCGGCGGCGTCGGAATCCGAGAACGCCCGGCCGCGGATCACCGGGATGCCGAGCGCGGCGAAGTAGCGCGGCGTCGCGGCCGTGTAGTTGGCCGCGAGGTCCGATCCCGCCGCCTTTTCCGCCGCGCGGCCCTCGATCTGGAACTCGAAGTGCAGGCCGCCGCCGTAGAGCGGAAGCGGCAGCGCGGCCGCCGCCGCTTCGACGCCCGGCAGGCGGTTCAACCGCTCGACGAGGCGCGTCGAGAACCCGATCCACTGATCGGGCTTCGAGAACTGCGTCCGCGGAAGCGAGTAGCCGGCCGTCAGCACGTGCTCCGGCCGGAATCCCAGGTCCACGTCGCGCAGGCGCAGAAAGCTCTTCGCGAGGAGCCCCGCGCCGACGAGGAGGATGAACGAGACCGCGGTCTCGGCGAGGACGAGCAGGTCCCGCAGCCGCCGCTTTCCGCCGCTCTCGCCGGCGCCGAGCGAGCCCTCGCGCAGCATGCCCGTGAGGTTCGCGCCCGTTGCCTGGAGCGCCGGCGCGAGGCCGAAGACCGCCGCGGCGGTGACGGACGCGAGGAGGGAGAAGGCGAGCACGCGCCCGTCGATCGCGACCTTGCCGGCGCGCGGCAGGTCCGACGGCAGCCACGCGCGGAGCAGGCCCATGCCCGAGTAGCCCGCCAGGAGACCCAGCGCGCCGCCCGCGACGCCGAGCAGGAGGCATTCGGTCAGGAGCTGCCGCACGAGGCGCGCGCGCCCCGCGCCGAGCGCCGTGCGGATCGCGACCTCGCGCGAGCGGGCGCCCGAGCGCGCCAGCAGCAGGTTCGCGACGTTCACGCAGGCGATGAGGAAGAGGAGGCCGACGGCGCCGAGCAGCACTCTGAGCGCCGTCCGCACGCCGGCCACGAGACTCTCGGCGAGCGGCACGAGGCGGATGCCCCAGCCCTCGTTTTCCTTCGGATACTGGTGCGCGAGATCGGCGGCGATCGACGCGAGCTCGGCCTGCGCCGGCCCGATCGCGATGCCGTGCTTCAGGCGGCCGACGATCGTGAGGTAGTGGCCGGCTCGCCGCTGGCGCAGATCGCCGAAGACCGGATCCTGCGCGAGTGGCGTCCAGAGTTGCGCCGGAGGATTCGAGGGCGGCGTGCGGAAGGCGTCGGGCAGCACTCCGACGATCGTGAAGAGACGCTCGTCGAGCGCGACGGTCTTCCCGACGATCCCCGGATCGGCGCCGAACCGCTCGCGCCAGAGCGCCTCGCCGAGCACGGCCACCGGCGGCGCGCCGGGGACATCGTCGGGCGCGCCGAGGGCGCGGCCGAGGAGCGGATGCGGGTGGAAGACGTCGAACACGTTCGCCGTGACCGTCCCGGCCGCGACGAGCGTCGGCTCGCCACGCCCCATGAGCGTGAAGTCGTGCATGCGGATCGCGCCGAGCGCTTCGAAGGATCGCGCGCGGCTCTGCCACTCCGCGTAGTTCGGATACGACGCGCCGTTGTTGAAGACGTTCTGACTCGGCTGCGTCTGATAGACGGCGACGAGGCGCTCGGGCTCGGGGAAGGGCAGGGGCTTGAGCAACACCGCATTCACGACCGAGAAGATCGCCGTGTTCGCGCCGATGCCGATCGCGAGGGTCAGGAGCGCGACCGCCGTGAAGCCGGGAGCGCGCGCGAGTGCTCGCGCGCCGAATCGGAGGTCCCGAAGAAACGAGCCCATGCGATCTCCGCCGCCAGAATATCGCGCGTGGTGGAAAGCCCCGCGCCAGGGCGCGACGATCCGCCGCCCGGCGGCGGATATGCTTCCGCGACAGGAGGGAGATCTCGATGCCGACGCCGCGTTCCGGATCCCTGCTCGCGCTCGTCCTTCTCGCCGCCTTCGCCGTCTCGGGCGCCGCGCCGTCGCGGGCCGCCGGGCCCCGCATCGTCGTGACCTACGGCGACGGCCTCGTCGCGGACGCCGCGCCGCCGGACGGACGCCTGCTGCTCCTCTTCTCGACGGACAAGACGGCCGAGCCGCGGTTTCAAATCAGCGACACGAGCCTGAACAGCCAGCAGGTCTTCGGCATCGACGTCGACGGCTGGAAGGCGGGGCAGGAAGCGGTCTTTCCGTCCGACGTCCTCGGCTACCCGCTCGAGCGGCTGTCCGAGGTGCCGGCCGGCACCTACCAGGTGCAGGCGCTCCTCCATCGCTACGAGACCTTCCACCGCTCGGACGGGCACGTCGTCAAGCTGCCGCCCGAACGCGGCGAGGGCCAGCAATGGAGCAAGGCGCCGGGCAATCTCTACTCGACGCCGCGCGAGATCGCCTACGACCCCGCGAAGGGCGGCACGATCCGCATCGTCCTCGACAAGGTCATCCCGCCCATCCCCGATCCGCCGGAGACGAAGTACGTCAAGCACGAGAAGATCGTGTCGCAGATCCTCTCGAAGTTCTGGGGCCGCAAGGTCTACCTCGGCGCTCACGTCCTGCTGCCCGAAGGCTTCGACGCGCATCCCGAGGCGCGGTACCCGCTCGCCATCTTCCACGGGCACTTTCCCGACACGATCACGGGATGGCGCGAGGAGCCGCCCGACCCGAACCTCGCGCCGGACTACTCCGACCGCTTCCATCTCTCCGGCTACAACCGCATCCAGCAGGAGGAGGCGTATCAGTTCTCCAAGGACTGGACGGCGCCGGGCTACCCGCGCTATCTCGTCGTCGAGATCCAGCACGCCAATCCCTTCTACGACGACTCCTACGCCGTCAACTCGCAGAACCTCGGCCCGTACGGCGACGCGATCACGTACGAGCTCATCCCGTATCTCGAGAAGAAATACCGCGCGATCGGCGCGGGCTGGGCGCGCTTCCTCTACGGAGGATCGACCGGCGGCTGGGAGTCCCTCGGCGCGCAGATCTTCTATCCCGACGAGTACAACGGCGCCTGGGCGGCATGTCCGGATCCGATCGACTTCCATCAGTACGGCGTCGTGAACATCTACGAGGACGCCAACGCCTATGAATGGAAGGGGCCGTGGAAAGCCGTGGCGACGCCGGGCCACCGCGACTACCTCGGACACATCTCCTCGACCGTCGAGCAGATGAACCGGCTCGAGCTCGTCGTCGGCCCGAAGACGCGCTCGGGGGGGCAGTACGACATCTGGCAGGCCGTCTACTCGCCGGTGGGACCGGACGGGTACCCGAGGCCGATCTGGGACAAGCGCACCGGCGTCATCGACAAGGAGGTCGCGGCGTTCTGGAAGGAGAACTACGACCTCGTGAACATCCTGCGGCGCGACTGGAACAAGGGACTCGGCCGAAAGCTCGAGGGCAAGCTGCACATCTACGTCGGCGAGGCGGACAACTACCACCTGAACAACGCGGTCTATCTCGCCGAGCAGTTTCTCAAGAGCACGAAGGATCCGTACTACGCCGGCGAGGTGGACTACGAGCCGCGCGCGGAGCATTGTTGGAACGGCGATCACACGCGGCCCAACGCCGTCTCGCGCCTGCGCTACCACCAGATGTTCGCGCCGAAGATCGTCGAGCGGATCGAGAAGTCCGCTCCGCCCGGAGCGGACCTGAAGAGCTGGCGGTACTGATCCGCGGAGCGCCCTCGCCCCGGCCATGAGGATCACGGACCTGCTGAGCGCTGGCTCCACGACGAGGGCTGGAAAGGCCGGCTTCGAAAGCTCGATCGCCGCTTCCTGGGAGGCCGGCTGCTCGGGCTGCGAAAGCGGATCGTCCGCGAGGGCTATCGCTCCCAGAACCCGACGACACGCGCGAAGCGCCCGTCGGGAGAAACGTCGTAGACGTTCAGGCCCCGGCCGACCGGGTCGCCCCCGTCCCGGCGGGCGATCCAGCGGGCGATCGCCGTCCCGTGCGCGAGGCGCACGTCGCCATCCCGCGCGAGCGTGACGCCGGGGAAGAAGTGCCGGATCGCGTCGAGGTTCGCGAGCAGGTCCTCGACGTCGTTCGTCGCGCTGTACGCGTCGCGGAAGACGATGTCCGGCGTCGCGCAGGACGTCAGCCGCTCGCGGCGTTTGGCGGCGTCGGGATTCCCCCAGGCGTCGAGCCAGGCGTCCACGTTCGCGACGACCGCGGGCAGGCCCTCGTCCGAGACGGTCTTCGAGAACAGCGCGAGCTGATAGCGCCAGCCCTGCACGTGCGCGTCGCGGATCTTGGCACTCGAGAAGGCGTGGCGCAGGTCGAGCACCGTGCCCTGCGGCGTGCCCGCGAGCGTGATCGTGACGAGCGAGCCGGCGGCGGGGACGCCGCTCGCGTACCGGTACGTGAACGCGATGCGGCGCGGGGGATCGATCTCGACGACCTCGCCGTTCACGACCGTCCCGTCGGGATAACGGATGAGGACCTCGCCGCCGGCGCGCCCGTCGATACGGGATCCCTCGCCCCACCAGCGCGCGAAGCGCTGCGCGTCCGTGAAATATCGGAACACGGTTTCGGGGGTCGCGCCGATCGTGATGCGGCGCTCGAGGGCCTCGGGGAAGTCGGAGTCGGTCATGGTCTCGATTCCTTTCTGGCGCCTCCTTTTCAGGAGGCGCGCGGCTTCTGGCGTCGGCCGCGCCGCGGGATCCGGGCGGCGGCCTCGTCGGCCTCGGCGAGGGTCTTGAGGTCCGAGAGCGCCGCGTCCCAGGTCGTCTCGAGCCACTTGCCGAGCAGACCCATTTGCCGGCGGCGCGCCGAGTAGTAGCGAAAGCGCCCTTCCTCGCGCCGGGCGACGAGGCCGGCCGCTTCGAGGACGCGCAGGTGCTGCGAGACGGCCCCGAAGCTCACGTCGGGATTGGCGCGGTGGATCTCGCCCGCCGACCGCTCCCGCTCCCAGACGAGCCGCAGGATCTCGCGGCGCCGCGGGCGGCGAGAGCGTCGAGAACGTCGTAGACGTTCAGGCCCCGGCCGACCGGTCGCCCCCGTCCCGGCGGGCGATCCAGCGGGCGATCGCCGTCCCGTGCGCGAGGCGCACGTCGCCATCCCGCGCGAGCGTGACGCCGGGGAAGAAGTGCCGGATCGCGTCGAGGTTCGCGAGCAGGTCCTCGACGTCGTTCGTCGCGCTGTACGCGTCGCGGAAGACGATGTCCGGCGTCGCGCAGGACGTCAGCCGCTCGCGGCGTTTGGCGGCGTCGGGATTCCCCCAGGCGTCGAGCCAGGCGTCCACGTTCGCGACGACCGCGGGCAGGCCCTCGTCCGAGACGGTCTTCGAGAACAGCGCGAGCTGATAGCGCCAGCCCTGCACGTGCGCGTCGCGGATCTTGGCACTCGAGAAGGCGTGGCGCAGGTCGAGGACCGTGCCCTGCGGCGTGCCCGCGAGCGTGATCGTGACGAGCGAGCCGCCGGCGGGGACGCCGCTCGCGTACCGGTACGTGAACGCGATGCGGCGCGGGGGATCGATCTCGACGACCTCGCCGTTCACGACCGTCCCGTCGGGATAACGGATGAGGACCTCGCCGCCGGCGCGCCCGTCGATACGGGATCCCTCGCCCCACCAGCGCGCGAAGCGCTGCGCGTCCGTGAAATATCGGAACACGGTTTCGGGGGTCGCGCCGATCGTGATGCGGCGCTCGAGGGCCTCGGGGAAGTCGGAGTCGGTCATGGTCTCGATTCCTTTCTGGCGCCTCCCTTTCAGGAGGCGCGCGGCTTCTGGCGTCGGCCGCGCCGCGGGATCCGGGCGGCGGCCTCGTCGGCCTCGGCGAGGGTCTTGAGGTCCGAGAGCGCCGCGTCCCAGGTCGTCTCGAGCCACTTGCCGAGCAGACCCATTTGCCGGCGGCGCGCGGAGTAGTAGCGAAAGCGCCCTTCCTCGCGCCGGGCGACGAGGCCGGCCGCTTCGAGGACGCGCAGGTGCTGCGAGACGGCCCCGAAGCTCACGTCGGGATTGGCGCGGTGGATCTCGCCCGCCGACCGCTCCCGGTCCCAGACGAGCCGCAGGATCTCGCGGCGCCGCGGGGCGGCGAGAGCGTCGAAGATGGCGGCCATGCGAATAGTTTAGCATAAACTAAAATAATCTGTCTGACATGATCCGCGGACTCCGGTTGTTCTCGCTGTCCGAGGAGGCCGAGATGAAGAAGAAGCCGCGCCGCTCGCCAGGGAAGAAAGCCCTGCCGGGCAAGCGCCGGCCGCGTCCCCGCCGGGCGGCCGCTGCCGCGCGGGCCGGCGCCCGAGGCCGGAAGCCCGCCGGTCTCTCCGAGCGCAAGCGCCACTACCTCGAGCGGTTCGCGAGCGAGCTCGAGCGGACGCTCCGCGTGCTCGACGCGTTCCCGCCGGGACGCGACGACTTCAAGCCCCACGAGCGGTCCAGCGCGGCCGTGCGGCTCGCCCACACGTTCGTCAAAGAGAACGGCGCGGTCATCCGGGCGGCGCGGGGCGAGTGGACGCTCCAGCCGAACGTCCCGCCGCCGCCGGCGACGGTGGCCGAGGCGCGGGAGGCCTATGCGCGCGGAGCGCGCGAGCTGATGGAGGCGGTGCGGGACATGCCGGAGTCGCGGCTCGACGAGACCGTGACCTTTTTCACCGGCCCCGGCACGACGGGGCCGGTGCGCGTCCACGATGTGCTCTGGTTCATGCTCCTCGATTCGGTGCATCACCGCGGACAGCTCTCCGTCTACGTCCGGATGGCCGGCGGAAAGGTCCCGTCGATCTACGGTCCCAGCGCGGACGAGCCCTGGAGGTAGAGATGAAGACGTTCTCCAAGATCTTCGTTCCCGCCGTTCTCCTCGGTGTCGGCCTCGCCGCCGCCGCTACCGCGCAGGAGGCGGAGCGCAAGCCGGCCCGCGTCCTCGATCTCCTCCCGATGATGCTCGGGACCTTCGACGGCTCGACGCCGGGAAACGAGCTCCACGCGATCATCAACGCCCTCTCGTCGCCGTCGCCTTCGGACGTGTCGAACCTCTCGATCCGCGTGACCGGGAAGTATCTCGATGCCGGCGTGCGCGAGCAGGGCGTCCTCCGTCTCGAGAGCCAGGGGCGCACGCTCGTCGCGACGTACGTCCCGCACTTCGATCCGACGGTCGGAATGTTGTCGAACGAGGCGCTCGTGTTCCAGCCGCGCGAGCTCGAGGCCGCGTGCAGCTTCGACGTCTCGCGGCGCGGCGACGGCTTCTACGGCGAGACCATCGGACAGACGACGTGCGCGCGCGCGATCCGCGGCGCGACCGGCAAGTGGAGCTTCGAGGTGGAGCCCGGCGCCATCCGCCTCCGGAACGCGCAGTCGGGGGAGACGCTGCGTTTCAAGCGCGTTTCGAAATAAGCCCGGGCGCCTCCGGGTTTCGTGACCGACAGGCCGAATCGAGAAAGGCAGGTCGTCACATGAGAGGCGCCGTTCGCCCCGCCGTTGTCATCGGATTGCTGGCCGCATCGATGGCCTTCGCCGTCGATGCTCCGGACTCGACGCCCGCGGGCGCCGCCATGGAGAAGTTGCGGGCGCTGGCGGGCGAGTGGGAAGGCCCGTTCGAATGGACGGGCGCGCGCAACGACAAGGGCACGATGCACGCGTCGTACTTCGTGACCGGACGCGGATCGGCCGTCGTCGAGACATTGTCGGAGCCCGGCGGCGCGCCCACGATGTCCACGGTCTACCATCGCGACGGCGAAGACCTCCGGCTGACGCACTTCTGCGGCGCGCAGAACCAGCCGCGGCTGAAGGCGGCGCGGATCGATCCCGCGCAGGGCGCCCTCGACTTCGATTTCGTCGACGCGACCTATCTCGCGTCGCGGGACGCGCCGCACGTGACCGGGCTCCAGGTGCGGTTCCTCGGACCGGATCGCCTGAACCTGATCTTCCGGTTCGAGGGCGGCGGGAAGGTGAGCTCGGAGCGCATCGACCTGACCCGCGCGGCCGCGGCGCGCTGAACGGCCGACTCGCGGAGCCTCCTCCCCGCGGAACGCCGGCCCCGTTCGGCCCCGAAATCGTCCCGTTCGAACCGCCGGGGGCTCGGTCTCCGTCCTCCCTGTCAAACTCTTGCGCTCGCCGTCCGTATGATGCGCTTCGGTGGGTCCTCAACGGGCCCGCGGGAGGAACGACGTGATCTCGAAGAGAATTCGCTGGACGACGGTGACGGCCGCCGCGGCGGCGGCTGCGGCGCTCGCAGTCCTCGGGGCCTCGGCGCGCGACGGAATCGAAGGATCCGGTGGCGGCGCCCGGCGAGCCCGCCGCGGCCCGGCTCCAGACGCTCGACGTGGCCGGCATGGACACCTCGGCCCAGGCCTGCACGGACTTCTATCAGTACGGCAACGGAACCTGGCTGTCGAAGAACCCGATCCCCGAAGACCGGCCGCGGTGGGGGACGTTCGACGAGCTGCGGCAGCGCAACCAGGACAACCTGCGCAAGATCCTCGACCGGCTGGCGGCCGACAAGTCGGCGCCGAAGGGCTCCGACGAGCAGAAGCTCGGCGACTTCTACGGCGCCTGCATGGACGAGGCGGCGATCGAGGCGGAGGGCCTGGCTCCGATCGCCCCCGAGCTCGCGAAGATCGAGGCGATCCACGATCGGCCGAGCCTGCGCGCCGAGATCGGCCGCCTCCAGTCGCTTGGCGTCAACGCGCTCTTCGCCTTCGGCTCCGAGGAGGACCGCGCGGACTCGACGAAGGTCATCGCGGCCGCGTTGCAGAGCGGCCTCGGCCTTCCCGAGCGCGATTTCTACACCCGCACGGACGAGAAATCGGTCAAGGTGCGCGACCAATACGTCGCGCACGTCGCGAAGATGCTGGCGCTCGCCGGCTCCCCGGCGGACAAAGCGGCGGCGGACGCGAAGACGATCCTGGCGCTCGAGACGAAGCTCGCCAACGCGTCGATGAACAACGCGGATTTCCGCGATCCGTCCAAGACGCATCACCCGATGACGCTCGCCGCCTTCTCGAAAGCGACCCCGAATCTCGAGTGGACGAAGTTTTTCGACGAGCAGGGCCTGGCCTCGAGCACGCCGCTGAACGTCTGGCAGCCGGACTTCTTCCAGGCGGCCGACAAGATGCTCTCGTCCGAGCCCCTCGCGTCGTGGAAGACCTATCTGCGCTGGCACCTGATCACCGCCGCCGCCCCGACGCTGCCGAAGAAGTTCGTGGACGAGAACTTCGCCTTCTTCGGAAAGACCCTCGTCCGGCACGCCGGAGATTCCGCCGCGATGGAAGCGCTGCGTGACCGCGACCGACAACGCGATGGGCATGGCGCTCGGCAAGCTCTACGTCCAGGAGTACTTCCCGCCGGCGGCGAAGAAACGGGCGGACGAGCTCGTGCGCAACCTGCTCGCCGCTCTGAACGACGACATCAAGACGCTCGACTGGATGAGCGACGCGACGAAGAAGGCCGCGGCGGCCAAGGTCGCGACCTTCCACCCGAAGATCGGCTACCCGGACCAGTGGCGAGACTATTCGACGCTCACGATCTCGCGGGACTATGCCGCGGACTCGCTCGCGGCGAACCAGTTCGAGTGGCGCCGGGACCTCGGGAAGATCGGGAAGCCCGTGGACCGCTACGACTGGGGCTTGACGCCGCCCTCGGTCAACGCCTACTACAACGCGGCCAAGAACGAGATCGTGTTCCCGGCCGGCATTCTTCAGCCCCCGTTCTTCTATCCGGACGGAGACGACGCCATCAACTACGGCGCGATCGGCGGCGTCATCGGCCACGAGATCACGCACGGTTTCGACAACTCCGGCCGCAAGTTCGACGCGCACGGGAACCAGGTGGACTGGTGGACGGAGCAGGACGGCAAGAACTTCGATGCGCGCGCCGAGTGCATCATCAAGCAGTTCGACGGTTACTTCGTCGAGAAGGACCTCCACGAGAACGGCAAGCTCGTGCAGGGCGAATCGATCGCGGACCTCGGAGGCCTGACGATCGCGTACCGCGCGTTCCGGAAGACGCTCGAGGGCAAGCCCGAGCCGGCGCCGATCGACGGGCTGAACTCCGACCAGCGGTTCTTCGTGGCGAACGCGCGCATCTGGGCGACCAACCACCGGCCGGAGTTCGCGCGGTTGATCGTGCAGACCAACGAGCACCCGCTCGGCCAGTTCCGCTCGGTCGGAACGGTCTCCAACATGCCGGAGTTCGCGAAGACGTTCGGCTGCGGCGCGGGCACCGCGATGGTGCGCCAGCCGCGCTGCCAGATCTGGTGAGGTTCCGGATCTAGTCGCCGCCGGCCGCGGGCGGGCCCGCGAGGAATTTGCGGGCCTGCCCGAGCTCCGGCCGCGGCGAGCCGGCGCGCACTGCGCGACGAGCTGCGCGTAGAGCTCGCGGGCGCGCGCCGCGTTCCCCGGCGCTCCGCCGCGCTGCGCCGCGCCGAGGAGACTGTTGAAGCGATTCGGCGCCTCGCGCAGCGAGGCCTCGTATTCGGCGAGCGCTTCCGCGGGACGGCCCATCGCGAGGAGCAGGTCTCCGAACAGCTCGCGCGCGGGAGATCGGCGCCCGGGCGTCACGGGATTCTTGCCGATCTTCTCCTCGAGCTCCGCGGCCGATCGCGCGGTCTCCACGGCCTCGCCCTTTCCCGTCGGCGTAGGCGACCCACGCGGCCGCCGCGAGTCGCATCGACTCGACCTGGCCGCCCAGTCGTAGGGTCCGGGCACGGGCGACTTCGCGAGCCGGCCGATCTTCGCGAGGTCGCGAGCGCCGCCGCGGGCCCGATCGAGCTGCCCGCTCCGCGCGGCGCCGAGCGCCGCGCGAAGTACGGTGATCGCGGGAACGTAAGGCAAGCTCTCCCAGGGCATCTCCGCGCGCGCAGGCTCGAGCGCGGCCGCGGCCTTCCAGTCCCGCCGCTCGAGCGTCCAGCGCGCCGGAATCGCCGCGAGCGCATACCCGGCCGCGAAGTTCGGCTCGTCGAACGTCTTCGCCGTCGCGGCTTCCTCGAGCACCCGGCGCGCCTTCTCCGTGTCGCCGATCTGGAGGTACGCGTACTCGAGATAGTCGAGAGCGTGGAGCGCGTCGAAGGAGCTCGCGCCCGGGTGCCGGAGCGCGACGAGCCGGCGGGCGGCTTCGGCCGACGCGAGGTTCGAGTCGATCGACTCCTGCCAGAGGCCGAGCCGCGTGAAGATGTGCGACGGCATATGGAGCGCGTGCGGCGAGGAGGGCGCGATCTTCGCGTAGGCGCGGGCCGCCGGGAGCGCTTCCGCCGCGAGCGCCGGATAGTCGAACGCGTGGATCATGTAGTGCGCGATGCCCGGATGCTGCGGCTCGAGCGGGAGCAGGCCGTTCAGGATCGCGGCGCGCTTCTGTTCGGCGTAGGTCGGGTCGTTTCGGCGGCGCGGTGCGCAGGATCGCCAGCGCGTAGAAGATCGTCGCCTCGTGGTCGTCGGGAATCTCCGCGAGAGCGCCTCCATCGCCGCCTTGTATTCGTTCGCCCGCGTGTTGTGGTCCCGGTGCTCCCAGTCGCGGTAGAACGTGCCGATCGCCGCGATGTAGCCGCGCTCGCGATCCGTCCTGGCGCCGAGCTCTTGCGCCTTCTGCGCCGCGGCCGGCCCGCGGCCAGCTCCTCGGCGTGGGCGGCGCCCAGATCGGGTGATACCAGGTCATCGCGATGCCCCAGGAGGCCATGCCGCACGCCGGGTCTTTCGCGGCGACGGTCTCGAACGCCCGCCGCGACTCCTCGTAGCCGAAGGAGTGGAGGAGCGCGACGGCGCGGGTGAACTCCGCGTCGACGCCCCGGCAGGACGTCGGGAAGTGAACCGCTCCCAGCTGCTCCCCGGCATCGTGCGCGTGATGGTGCTCCTGCGCGGGGGCGCGGGCGGGGAGCGCGAGGAACGCGGCGGCGAGGACGAGGCGGAGTGTCTGTCGCGGCATGACGGCCTCCCGGAAAGAGCTTTGAAAGAAGTATGTCGCAGTCCGGCCGGGAGGTTCCGCCGCGGCCGGCCCTGATATCGTCCCGGAGGTGCGGCGCAGACGGCTCGGCGCGACGGATCGCCCCGTCTTTCCCGTCGGCCTCGGATGCATGGGGCTCTCCTGGGGCTACCACGATCCCTCCGTGGACGAGGCCGCCGCCATGGACCTCGTCCGCTACGCGATCGACCATGGCGTCGATCACCTCGACACCGCCGACGTCTACGGTCCCTTCACCAACGAGTCGCTCGTCGGCCGCGCGATCTCGGGCCGGCGCGACCGCGTCACGCTCGCGACCAAGGGCGGCTACGTCGTCGACGACTCGGAGGCGTACAAGTACCATCGCGACGGGCGGCCCGAGCACATCCGCGCGGCCTGCGACGCCTCGCTGCGGCGCCTCGGCGTGGACGTCATCGACCTCTACTACCTCCATCGCATCGATCCGCAGGTCCCGCTCGAGTCCACGTGGGACGCGATGGCGGGCCTCGTCGCGGCGGGCAAGGTGCGCTGGCTCGGGATCTCGGAGGCGACCGTCGCCGACCTCGATCGCGTCTCGCGGATCCATCCGGTCACCGCGGTGCAGTCGGAGCTGTCGCTCTGGACGCGCGACTACCTTTCCGAGGTCGTGCCCTGGTGCCGCGCGCACGGGGCGTCCTTCGTCGCGTTCTCGCCGCTCGGCCGGGGCTTCCTGACCGGCGCGATCGGCGCGGAGGCTCGCTTCGGCCCGGAAGACTTTCGCTCGAGGCTCCCGCGCTTCCGTCCCGAGGCCGTGGCGGAGAATCAGAAGCTCGTCGAGCGCGTCCGGGCCGTGGCCGTCCGTCGCGGCGCGACCGCCGCGCAGGTGGCGCTCGCGTGGGTGCTCGCGCAGGGAGACCACGTGCTCGCGATCCCCGGAACCCAGCGGCGCAAGTACCTCGATCAGAACGTCGCGGCGGGGGAGCTCGAGCTGACCGCCGCGGATCTCGCCGAGCTCGACGCGCTCCCGGCGCCCGCCGGCGGACGGTACTGAGGCGAACCGTGAACGACTGGCCCGCGCTCCCGCTCGAGGACTGGAAGGACACGTACGCGACGCTCCACATGTATTCGCAGGTCGTCGGCAAGGTCCGCCTGGCGCTGGCGCCGCGGCTCAACCACTGGTGGAACGTCCCGCTCTACGTGGACGCGCGCGGTCTGACGACGTCCGCGATTCCCTGGAAGGGCGGCGTGTTCGAGATCCGCTTCGACTTCCTCGACCACGCGCTCGTCATCGAGAGGGACGACGGCGCCTCGCGCCGGCTGCCGCTCGAGCCGCGGACGGTCGCGGACTTCTACCGCGAGGTCCGGCGGATGCTCCGCGAGCTCTCGATCGAGCCGAAGATCTGGCGGATGCCCGTCGAGATTCCCGACCCGATTCCCTTCGACGAGGACCGCACGCACGCGGCGTACGACCCGGAGCGGGCCGCCGCGTTCTGGCGGGTGCTCGTGGCGATCGTACCGGTGTTCGAGGAGTTCCGCGCCGAGTTCCTCGGCAAGTCGAGCCCGGTGCATTTTTTCTGGGGGAGCTTCGACCTCGCCTCGACCCGGTTCTCGGGGCGGCGCGCGCCGGAGCGGCCCGGCGCGGACGCGATCACGCGCGAGGCGTATTCCCACGAGGTCTGGAGCGCGGGCTTCTGGCCGGGCGGCGCGGGCGTGGCCGGCCCGGCGTTCTACGCCTACGCGGCTCCCGAGCCGTCCGGCTTCGCGTCGGCGGCCGTGCGTCCGGCGAAGGCGTTCTACCACCCGGAGCTCAAGGAGTTCCTCCTGATGTACGACGACGTCCGCCGCGGGCCCGATCCGGCCGGCGCGCTCCGCGAGTTCCTCGGGTCGACGTACGTTGCCGCCGCGGACCTCGGCGGGTGGGACCGCAAGAGCCTCGAGCGCTGATTGATTGCGCGTCCTTCCTCCTCTCATCGCGCCGGCGCGGCGCGCCGCGGCGACCGACCCGATTCAGGCGCTTCGCGCGAGCTGAGCCGGCTCAGGGCATCCGCGCGCCGCGGGGCGTGAGGCCGAGCTTCGCGAGCAGCGCCTCGCCGCCGGGATCGTTGTGCTTCCAGTAGGGGATGCGGTCGCTCGCGAGGAGCGACGCTTTCTCGCCTTCGCTCGTCTCCCAGGCGACGATCCGGTGCGGCTCGGCGGCTTCGACGGAGATCGTCCACGTCGGTCCGTCGGCGATCGCGACGGTCCGGCGCTCGACTTCGAAGGAGCCCGCGGGAACCGTGACGCGCGAAGTGGCCGCATCGCGGGACAGCGTCGCCCGCAGGATCTCGACAGGGTGGTGCTGGAGGCGGGCCGTCTCGATCGAGCGGACGAGCGGAACCTCCCGCCGCTGACCGGGCGCGAGGAGAGGCGGGGAAAATCCGCGTGCCCACAGGAGGAGCGCGTCGCCCGAAAGCGCGTCCGCGGGGACCGCGAGGCTGCGCGACTGGTCGGCTTCGCCGTCGAAATAGCTATGCGAAGTCAGGCGGGCGGACGCGGCGTCGAAGAGGATCTGGCCGAAGACGTTGCCGCACCACTCCTGCGACGAGAAGGAGACCTTCGTGGCGCTTCCGGCGGCGCGGCCGTTCACGGGCGCGAGAGCGATGAAGGCGCTCGTCATCAAGTTGTAGTCGTAGATTCCGGTCGCGAAGTCCTCGACGAGGTTGAGCTTCATGACCGGATACTCGTCGGACTTCGGATGCCGGCCAGGATCGGCCTTGACCCGCAGCGAGTTGGAGAACGTCTCGGTCACGAAGATCGCGACCGCGACGCCGCGCCGCGGCTGACCGTAGCGCGGGAACACGAGGTCGTAGCCCGACATCTCCGCCCGTCCGTCGCCCCAGTGTTTCCAGAAGGCGTCTTCGAAGACGGGGGCGGGCGCGCTCGCGGCCGCGCGGCTCTCCGGAGGCGCGCCGCGCGCTGCGGCGAGGACGAAGGCGATGGCGGCGGCCGCCGTGAGAAGGAGGCGTCGGGCTCGGATCATGGTCGTCCCTTTCCGACCGCATCCTACCCGCGCGTTCCGGCGCGGCGTCGAAACGGTCGGCCCGCACGCGACGTCAGCGTTCCGCGCCCCGGCACGCGCCGGTTCCCGAAGAGACGAAAAGGGCCGGGACGTGCCCGGCCCTGAAAAGACTTGCCCGGCGAATGCCTAAGGGCGATGCGCGTGGCGGACGTTCGGATGGACGCTCGAGAGCGACATGGGATCGAGGATCGACAGGCGCTCTTCCTTGCGGCGGCGTCCGACGAGGACGACGACGACCGCGAGTCCGGCGGCGGCCAGGGCCACGAGAGCCCAGTTTCCGAGCTGGGACGGGGTCGAGGTCTTCTCCTCGCGCGTCGCGCTCGCGGCCGTCTCACTCGCAGCAGCGGGCTCCTCGACTAACGGAGGCGGAGGCTGCGGCGGAGACTGCGGCGGTTCCGCGCTCGTCGCGGCGCCGGCGGACTCGACTCCGGCCGCGGCCGCGGCGGTGGAAGATGACGACGTCGAGCCGGCGGCCGGCGGAGGCGCCGAAGAGGAGGAGGGAGGCGCGGCGACCGGCGCGCTCGCGCTCGTCATCGGCGTCCTCGTGGGCCCCGGCGTCCGCTTCGAGGGCGCCGCCGTGACCTCCGGCGTCGTCGCGGGCGTCGCGATCGGTGTCAGCAGGTTCGGCGTCGCCTGAACGAGCGGCGTCGCCGGCTCCGGAACCGGGGGGCGGCGGAACTTGCGGGGCGGCCGTCACCTCGGGCGGCGGAACCGATCCCGGCGTCGGATCTGCATCCTGGGCGAGCGCAATGCCCGCCGCGAGGACGAAGGCGAAAGATGAGACGACAATCCCCCTTCGGAATCTCATGTGATGCTCCTTTCCGGCGAGGGCGGCCGGGGTCGCCGCGTCACATTCGCCACGAGAGGAAGGGAGCAGAATTCGTGCCACTCCGCCGCCGCGATGCAACGCGGGACGGACGAGGCGTGTTGAATGCGATGATGTCCGTCGCGCCGACGATCATCGAGGCGCCCTCGAACCTCGGCTTGAAGCCGCCGCGTCCCGGCGCCGATCCGGGCGTGCGCCGTCTGCCCGAGGCGCTCGCGGCGGCAGGGCTGCCCGCGGCGTTGCCGGCGCGATGGGGAGGGCGCGTCCCGCCGCCGCCCTACACGCCGGACGTCGATCCCGAGACGGGAATTCGGAATGCGCCCGCGCTCGCGCGTTACCTGGTCGCGCTGGCCGATCGCATCGGCGGAACACTCGACCGCGGCGAGCTCCCGCTCGTGCTCGGCGGCGACTGCTCGATCCTTCTCGGATCGCTCCTCGCGCTCCGGCGCCGCGGACGCTCGGGTCTCTTCTTTCTGGACGGGCACGCCGATTTCGCCACGCCGCAGACCTCGCCGTCGCGCGCGGCCGCCGGGATGGATCTCGCGCTCGCGACGGGGATCGGACCCGGCCTCCTCGCGGATCTCGAACGCCTCCGGCCGCTCGTCCGCTCCGAGGACGTCGTCGCGATCGGGTTTCGCGACGAGACGCCGCCGCCGCCGATCGCGGCGTGGAGCGTCGAGCGCCTTCGCGCGGCCGGCCCGACCGAGACCGTACGGCGCGAGGCCGAGCGCCTCGCGGCCGCGGGAGCGCCGCGCTTCTGGATTCACGTCGACGCCGACGTGCTCGATCCCTCGGTCATGCCCGCCGTGGACACGCCCGAGCCCGGCGGCCTGCGGCTCGAAGAGCTCGCGGTGCTCCTGCGCGCGCTCCTCGCGACCGGGCGGGCCGCCGGCCTGCAGTTGTGCATCTACGATCCGGACCTCGACCCCGACCGACGGTACGCGCGGTCGCTGTGCGGCGTGCTCGCCGCGGCGTTCGACGGCGGCGGAGCGGCCTCATGACGGTCGCGATCCGCCGGCGCCTCGCCGCGATCGACTGGGATGCCGCGCGGGCCTCCCTCGACGAGCAAGGGTTCGCGCGCCTTCCGCCGCTCCTGACGCCGGAGGAATGCGCCGGGGTCTCCGCCCTCTTCGAGGAAGACGCGCGCTTTCGCTCGACGATCGAGATGGCGCGGCACGGGTACGGCGAGGGGCGGTACCGATACTTCGCCGAGCCGCTGCCGCCGATCGTGCGCGAGCTTCGGGCGCACGCGTATCCGCATCTTGCGCCCGTGGCCAACGCCTGGGCCGCCGCCCTGCGGCAGGAGACGCGCTTCCCGCCGGATCTGGACGCGTTCCGGACGCTCTGCCGCCGACGCGGCCAGGAGAAGCCGACGCCGCTGCTCCTCCGATACGGACCGGGCGGATACAACGCCCTCCATCGCGACCTCTACGGCGACCTCGCGTTCCCGCTGCAGCTCGCCGTCTTCCTCTCGCGTCCCGGCGTCGACTACGCCGGCGGCGCGTTTCTGCTCGTCGAACAGCGCCCGCGCCGCCAGTCGCGCGGCGAGGCGCTCGTGCCCGAGCAGGGGGAAGGCGTGATCTTCGCGACCTCGGAGCGGCCGGTCGCGAGCGCGCGCGGTTTCGCGCGCGGCGCCATGCGGCACGGTGTCGCGACCGTCACGCAGGGGAGGCGCGACACGCTCGGGATCATCTTTCATGACGCGAAATGAAAAGAATCGTGATCGTCGAACGCCAACGGGGATAGACTCCGCGCGGATCCGGCGATGCTCGAACGGCGCAAGGCCCTGGACGTTCCTCCCGACGCGCGGCGCGTGAGAGATCGGATCGCGTTCCGACGCCAGACCGACGCGCCCGAGGCGGTCCTCCCGCGATTCCGGCGCTGGTGGGAGGCGCTCTGCCGGCAGCACGGCCTGCGGCCGGGCGACGAGACGGCCGAGGATTTCGGCGGGCACGTCGGCGAGCTCGTCCGGAGCGGCCTCGAAGCCGGCGACCGCGTGCTCGTGGGCGCGTCGGTCTCGCGCCGAGGCCTCGCGGCGATGATTCAGGACGACGGGCCGGGGCTCTCCGACGCGCTGGAGGCGCGGCCGCTGTCGCTCGGGCCGGGCGGCGACCTCGGCGGCACGATCGCGTTCGCCGACGAGATCAAGATCGAGTCGCGCGGCCGCGTGTACTGGAAGACGGCCGTCGGGATGCGCGCGGCGGGGTCCGACACCTCGCGGCCGGGCACGCGCATCTTCCTGCGCAAGTCGCTCTTCTCGTTCCGCGGCGGCCACTGAGGGGTCCGCTCCGGCGTTGCGGCCCGAGTTCGAGACCGCTCGCTTCTCGTTCGCGCCGCGGGGCCCTTATTCGCTCGCCGCGACGGCCGAGCGATTCACGCGTTGGCCGGAAGTCGTGGACCGTTTCGACGGGACGACGTACCGGCGCCTCCTGCCGATCGGACGCCGGGGCGTGCTCCTCCAGGTGCGGCAGCTCGGGACCGTGGCGCGCGCCCGCCTCGCCGTCCGCCTGACCGGCCCCGGCGCGCGGAGCCCGGAGGCGCGCGCCGCCGCGGAGCGGGTCGTCGCGATCGGCCTCGGCGCGGCGCTCGACACGCGGCCTTTCGACCGGGCGTTCCGGAGCGACCGGCTGCTCGGCGGCGCGCTCGCGCACGCGCGCGGCCTGCGGATCGCCGGCGCGGCGTCGTTGTTCGAGGCGGCCGTCACGGCCGTCCTGGCGCAGCAGGTCAACCTGGTCTTCGCCTACGACATTCGCCGCGAGCTGTCGCTGGCGTTGGGCCGTCGCGCGCGTCGCGGGCGAGAGACCTTCGTTGCGTTTCCCGAGCCTCGCCGGATCGCGGGGCTGTCGCCGCGGTCGTTGCGGCGCTTCCGGCTCTCGCGGGCGAAGGCGGGCGCGCTCGTGCGGCTGGCGCGCGCGTTCGCCGGCGGCCGGCTCTCCGAGGCCGCGCTCGAGCCGCTCTCCGACGAGGAGGCGATCGAGCGGCTCACCGCCATCAAAGGCGTGGGACGCTGGACCGCGGAGATCGCGCTGCTACGGGGGCTCGGCCGGGCGGACGTCTTTCCCGGGGGCGACCTCGGCGTCGTGAAGTACGTCGCGATGGAGCTGCTCGGCCACCGCGCCCGCGTGGGCGAAGCCCGAATGCGCCGCTTCGCCGAGCGCTGGCGGCCCTTTCGCGGCCTGGCCCTGGCGTACGCCTATGCGGAAATCGCGCGGAGACGGAAGACTAAGGACTAAGGACTAGGGACTGATTTCGCACCAGGACTTGAAGCAGTCCCTAGTGCCTAGTCCCTAGTCAGTGCGTCGCGGCCCCGCCCGGCTGCTCCGGTACGCCGAAGTGCAGCCGCCCTTCCTGCAGCGATCCGTTGCGCAGAGTCACCGCGAGCGCCTCGGCGAGCGTGTCGACGGGCGTCACGTCGATCATGTCGCGGACTTCCTTGGACAGATCCTCGAGGTCCGGCTCGTTCTCCCGCGGGATCACGAACGTCGTGATGCCCGCGCGCACGGCGCCGAGGATCTTCTCCTTGAGGCCGCCGATCGGCAGCACGCGTCCCGAGATCGTGACCTCGCCGGTCATCGCGACGTCGTTACGCACCGGGCGCTTCGACAGGGCGGAGACGACGGCCGACGCCATCGCGATGCCCGCGGACGGACCGTCCTTCGGGATCGCGCCGGCCGGCACGTGGATGTGCAGGTCGCGCTCGAAGTCGCGCTCGTCGATGCCGAGCCACGCGGCGTGGGAGCGCGCGTACGTCCAGGCCGCGCGCGCCGACTCCTTCATGACGTCGCCGAGCTGGCCCGTGAGGATGAGCTCGCCCTTGCCCCGCATGAGCGAACCCTCGACGAACATGATGTCGCCGCCGGCCGGCGTGTAGTACATGCCGGTCGCGATGCCGATCTGGTCCTCCGGCGCCTTCTTCTCCGGGTGCACCTTGGGCCGCCCGAGCAGCGGCCGGATCTCGGCGGCCTCGACCGTCGCGCGCTCGATCTCACCCGCGGCGATGCGCCGAGCCACCTTTCGGGCGAGGCGCCCGAGCTCGCGCTCGAGCTGGCGGACGCCGGACTCGCGGGTGAATCCCGTGATCACCTCGCGGATCGCGCCGTCGGAGAGCGCGAGCTGCTCCCGGGCGAGCCCGTTCTCCTCGAGCTGGCGCGGGACGAGGTAGCTCTTCGCGATCTGGAGCTTCTCCTCCTCGGTGTAGCCCGCGAAGTTCACGACCTCCATGCGGTCGAGCAGCGGCGCCGGGATGTTCTGGAGGAAATTCGCCGTCGCGATGAAGAGCACCTCCGAGAGGTCGAAGGGAACTCCCAGATAGTGATCGGTGAAGCTGTCGTTCTGCGCCGGGTCGAGCACCTCGAGGAGCGCCGAGGCGGGATCGCCCTGGAACGAGATGCCGAGCTTGTCCACCTCGTCGAGCAGGAAGACGGGATTCTTCGCGCCCGCCTGCTTCATGCCCTGAAGGATGCGCCCCGGCATCGCCCCGATGTAGGTGCGCCGATGGCCGCGGATGTCGGCCTCGTCGCGGGCGCCGCCGAGCGAGATGCGCACGTACTTGCGCCCCATCGCGCGGGCGATCGACTTGGCGATCGACGTCTTGCCGACGCCGGGCGGCCCCGCGAAGAGGAGGATCCGTCCGCGCGCGCGCACCGCGGCATGCGGCTCGGTCTTCGCGGCCTCCTTCTCCTTCTCCGTGGGCTCTCCGCCGGCGGCTTTCTCCCGCGCCTGCGAGAGCTGGCGCACGGCGAGGAACTCGAGGATCCGGTCCTTCACGTCGCTCAGGCCGTAGTGGTCCTCGTTCAGGATGCGCGCCGCCTCGGAGACGTCGAGGTGCTCGTCGCTCCGCGTGTTCCACGGGAGCTCCGCGACCGTCTCGAGAAAGGTCCGGATGACCTGCGACTCCATGGACTCGCGTCCGACGCGCGTCAGGCGCGTCCACTCGCGGTCGACTTCCTTGCGCGCCTCTTCGGGCAGGTTGAGCGCGTCGAGCTTCGCCTTGAGCTCCTTGAGCGAATCGTCGCCCTCGGCGTCGCCTTCGCCGAGCTCCTTCTGGATCGCCTTCAGCTGCTCGCGCAGATACGCCTCGCGCTGGCGGCCGCCGATCTCCTCCTTGACTTTCTCCTGGATGTCGGCCTGCGCCGAGAGGACCTGGATCTGCTTCTGGACGTGCACGAGCACGCGCCGCAGCCGGTCCTCGACCGAGAGCGTCTCGAGGATGGCCTGCCGCTCGGCGGGCGGGATGTCGATGTAGCCGGCGACGAGATCCGCCAGCCGGCCGGGCTCGTCCACCTCGCCGAGGATCTGCTCGACGGCCTCGTCCGGGAGGCCGAGCTTCTTGCCGAGCTCTCCGGCGCGCTCGCGCGCCTCGCGGTGGAGGGCGAGAAACGCCGGATCCCTGGAATCGAGCGGGAGCATCTCCTGCGCCTCCTGGACGGAGGCCTCGAGGTAGCCGGACTTCTTCGAAGAGAAACGCAGCGCGATCCCGCGGCTCTGCCCCTCGAGGAGCAGGCGCACGGAGCCGAGGCCTCTTTGCACGGAGCCGATGGTCGCGATCGTGCCGATCGTGTGCAGCATTTCCGGCGTCACGTCCTCGGCATCCACGCGCTGCGTGACCGCGAAGACGCGCCGTTCGGAAGACTTCAAGGCCGCCTCGATCGCGCGCAGGGTCCCGGGCCGGCCGGCGGAGATCGGAAAGCTCACGCCGGGCAGCAGGACCGAGTTGCGCATCGGAACGACCGGGAGATTCAGGGGTTCGGACATCGAAGACACCTCTTTCGCCGCGACGAAGTACGTCTCGAAAGGCCGGGAGGATTCCGGACGCCCGCCGGGCCCTGCCCGTTTCGCCCGCGCGCCGTGCGCCCTTGTCCTCTTTTCGCCGTCCGGCTCGTCCCTGAAAACGCTCGGGCGGAAGGACGGATTCCCGGGGCGGACGGGCAACCCGGAGGGCATTCCTTCGTAGGCACGGAGAAGCGGGGAGGTGACGCTTGCGGATTCGTTTCGCCCGCGCGGGCGCGGCGCTCGCCGCCGCGATGCTCGCGTTCGTCCTGGCCGCCGCCGACCCGCCGGATGCCGACGCCCGGGCCCGCAGCCTCGAGTTCCAGAAGAAGGCGCTCGCCGCGTACCAAGCGAAGGACTGGCCGGCGTTTCTCGAGAACGCGCAGCAGGCGTCGGCGCTCCGGCCCGGAGAGCCCCGGATCCTGTACACGCTCGCGTGCGCGGAAGCGCGCAACGGCCACGCGGCCGACGCGGCGAAGATCCTCGAGGGCCTGATCGACCGCAAGCTCGACTTCGGGTCCGCGACGGACGAGGACTTCGCGGCGCTGCGCGACGGTCCGGAGTTCGCCGGCGTCCGGCATAAGCTCGCCGAGCTCGGGAGACCCGTCGGCGGGAGCGCGGTCGCGTTCCGCCTGGCGGAGAAGGACCTCCTGACCGAAGGCATCGCCTACGACCCCGCGTCGAAGGCCTTCTTCGTCTCGAGCGTGCACCGGCGCAAGATCGTCCGCCGCGCCGCCGGCGGGACGGTCTCCGACTTCGTCCGGGAAGGGCAGGACGGCATCCACGGCGTCCTCGCGATCGCCGTGGACGCGCCGCGCCGGCGGCTCTACGCCTGCAGCGCCGCGCTGCCGCAGATGGCGGGCTTCGAAAAGAGCCTCGAGGGCGCGAGCGCGCTCTACGCGTTCGACCTCGCGACGGGCAAGCTCCTGCGCCGCGACCCGCTGCCCGCCGACGGCAAGCCGCACGCGGCGAACGACCTGCTGGTCGAGAAGAACGGCGACGTGCTCGTGACCGACAGCCTGGGCTCCGCCATCTACCGCTTCCGCGCGGCCGGCGGGCCCGCCGAGACGTTCGTGCCGCCGGGCGTCTTCCGCTCGCCGCAGGGCATCGTCTTCGGGCCGGGCGGCCGCATCTACGTCGCCGACTGGGGGTACGGTCTCTACCGGCTCGAGCGCGACGGGAAGCGCCGCGAGATCTCCGGTCCGCCCGACGTGCCGCTCTTCGGGATCGACGGCCTCGTCGCCTCTGGGCATCGTTTCTACGTCACGCAGAACGGCCTCGCGCCGGAGCGCGTCACGCGGCTCGATCTCGACGCGGACGGCGAGCGGGTCGCCGCGGCGAAGATCCTCGACATGAACGATCCGGAGTTCGCCGAGCCGACGCTCCTGACGCTCGTCGGGAAGGATCTCTACGTCGTCGGAAGGAGCCAGTGGCCGGCGTTCGACGAGAAGACCGGCGCGTTCGATCCCGCGAAGCTCAAGGAGCCGGCGATCCTGCGGATCGGGATCGGCGACTAGCAGGTTGCTGGAAAAGGGTGTGGGATGGCGTTACGAGCGCCGCGGGGTCAGATCCAAGGAAGCGCGACGACGGCGATGCCGTCGCATCGGCGAGGAGCGATGACGACGGAGATGGCCCCGCGCCGCCGTAGCCCGAAGGGTGGACGGCACTTTGCCGGCGCTGACAAGGGCGAGGCCAGGAAAGCTTCGGAATCCCGCCGAAGGCGCCGCCTGCAAAGTGCCGGACACGACGCCCGCATCCATTTTTCAGCAGCCTGCTGGCGCCGCGGACCGAATCCTAGCCGCGGTACCGCACGACGGCGATCGAGAGGTCGTCCTCGGGCATGCCGCCGCCTCGGAAATCCGACGCGCCGCGCGCGATCGCCTCGACGATCCCCGCGGCCGGCCGCATCGCGTTCTGCGGCAGCGCCGCCTCGAGGCGGGCCTCTCCGAACTCGTTGCCGGAGGCGTCGTGCGCCTCCGTCACGCCGTCCGAGCAGAGCACGAGGATTTGCCCGCGCTCGAGCCGTCCGCGGACGATCTCCCAGGAGAGGTCGGGCTTGATGCCGAGCGGATAGGCGCCGCGGCCGATGCGCTCGACCACGCGGCCGCCGGCGTCGGTTCGCAGGAGCGGCGGATGGCCGGCGACGGACCCGGTGAAGGAGCCGTCCGGCGAGAAGAGGAGATAGGCGCCGCCGAAGAACGCGCGCGACGTTCCCGTCCGGCAGAGGATGCGGTTGAGCGCGGCGAACATCGCGGCCGGCTCCGGATCCACCTCGAGCTGCGTGCGGAAGGCGGCGTGTGCGACGGCCATGACGAGGCCCGCAGTCATCCCGTGGCCGGACGCGTCGCCGAAGAGGATCGCGAGGCGCCCGTCCGGCAACTCCGTGAAGTCGTAGATGTCGCCGCCGACCATGTTGGCGATCTCGTTGTGCGCCGCGATCTCGAAGCCGGGCGGCTGCGGCAGCTCGGTCGGGATGAGGCTCGCCTGGAGATCGCGCGCGAGCTCGAGCTCGTCCCGGTACGCGATCTTGTCCACGAGCTCCATCGCGAGCAGGACGCCCAGGAGCAGGATCGAGAGCCAGAGAAAGAAGTTGTCGAAATAGAGGCCGTAGGAGGTGGTCTTCGTTCCGTGATGAAAGCTCACGTCGTAGTGCGAGCCGAACGAGAGGATGAGACAGACGAGCACGGCGCCGAAGAGCACGCGGCGGGCCGGCGCGAGGCGCTTCGCGAGCCCGAAGAGGACGGCGTTGGATGTGCGGAGGAACCGCTTGAAGCGGCCGCCCGGCCGCGCGAGCTCGTCGGCAAATCCGGCCGTCAGTTCGGCGCGCGCCTGCGGCCACTGGAGCGAATAGATGCCCGAGAGGTCCCGGCGCCCGACGGCCTGCCACGTCGCCCGGGCCAGGGAGCGCCAATCGTCGAAGGAGGGCATGGCGAAGATCGGATTATTTCCCGAATCGGCGGCGGGCCGCGTCGCCGGTGTGTTATATTGTTACCATGGTAACAAAACGGAGACGCCCCGCGGCGTCCGTGGGGAAACCCCGCCGGTTTCCGGTCGAACGCATGCAGACGGGCGTGCGGATGGAGAAGCGGCTCGTCAAGGTTCTGAAGGCCTTGGCGGAGCTGAAGGACCTCTCGCTCGGAGATCTCCTCGAGGGGATCGTGCTCCACGCGTTCGAGGGGAAGGCGCCCTTCACGACGGAGACCCTCAAGCAGATCGCGGAGCTCAAGCGCATCTACGGGCTCGACCTCGACGCGAGCGCCAGCCATCGCATGATCGAGGGGACGCCGTGACGGCCGCCCCGTTGGACGACCGGGAGTTTCTCGAGGCCTTCGAACGCGGAGCGCTTTCCGCCGGCGCCTTCCATCACCGCGATCACGTCCGACTCGCCTGGCTCTACCTGCAGCGTCTGCCTCCCGCGGCGGCGCTGGCGAAGTTCTCCGACGGACTTCGGCGGTTTGCGGCGTCGGCCGGCAAGGCCGGTCTCTATCACGAGACGATCACGTGGGCGTATCTCCTCCTCATCCGCGAGCGGATGGAACGCGGCGGGCGAGGGGAGAGCTGGTCCGAATTCGCGGCAGGCAATCCGGACCTTCTGACGTGGAAGCCGTCGATCCTGGACCGGTACTACCGCGAGGAGACGCTCGCGTCGGATCTGGCGCGCCGCGTCTTCGTGCTGCCGGACCGGGTCAGTCCGCCGCCGTTTCGAGCAGCCGCGGAAGCTCCGCCGCCGACGCGATGACGGCGTCGGGCCGCGCGCCCGGACGCTCGAGGTCACTCTCTCGGAACTTCCCGGTCCGCACGAGGACCCCGCGCAACCCCGCCGCCTGGCCGCCGGCCACGTCGGATTCGGCGTCGTCGCCCACGACGGCGGCCTCCGACGGCGCCACGCCGAGCGGCGCCAGGGCCGCCGCGAAGAACTCTTGCGACGGCTTTCCGGCGAGGATCGCCTCGCGGCCGCTCGCGTACTCGAGGGCCGCCGCGAAGGGGCCCTGGTCGAGCCGGAGGCCGTCCGGCCCGCGGTAGTAGCGGTTGCGCGCGAGCGTGACGAGCCGTGCGCCGGCGAGGAGCATTCGAAACGCGCGATTGAGCCGCTCGAAGGTCGTCTCCTCGCCGAGATCTCCGAGGACGACGGCGTCCGGCGCCTCGTCGTCCGCGACGATGTCCGGGAAGTCCTCGCGCAGCGCCGGCCGTACGAGGAGGTGCGCCCGCGTCCAGCCGCGCGCGAGAAGCAGCGCACGGCCCGCGTCCGGTGCGGTGAAGAGGAGGCGCGGATCGGCCGGCAGGTCCATCGCCGCCAGCTCCGCCGCGAGGACGCGGCGCGGGCGGCTCGTGGTGTTCGTCACGAAGCGATAGGGAATGCCGCGGCGATCCAGGGCGGCGAGCGCGGCGGCGGCGCCCGCGATCGGCCGCCCCGCCTCGAAGAGCGTGCCTTCGAGGTCGAAGAGCACGGCGCGGACGCCGGAGAGCGCCGTCATCGCGCGGGCGCGGGCGGCGTCTCGAGATACGGGGCGAGCCGGGTGCGGATCTCGTCCGGGACCGGCACGGGCTCGAACGTCGAGAGGCGGACCGAGACGAGGACGTAGCGGCCGCTCGCGACGCGGTCCTCGGGGCGGTCCCGGCGGCGCGCCTCGAAGTCGAGCGTGATGGAGGTCCGGCCGATTCGAGAGACGGACGCCTCGACGACGAGGAGCTCGTCGAGCGTGGCGGGGAGATGGAAATCGCATTCGATGTGCACGCGCGGCAGACCGATGTCGAGCGCCGACGAAAGGTAGCGGTAGTTGAGGCCGGCTTCCCGAAACAGTTCGGCCTCCGCCAGACCGAAGAAGCGCAGGTAGGCCTGATAGTTGATGATGCCCGCGGCGTCGATGTCCTCCCAGCGGACGTACTCTTCGATGCGATAGCGCATGGCGGCGGGTCTTCGCGATCCTAGCAAGCTGCTGAAAAATGGATGCGGGCGTCGTGTCCGGCACTTTGCAGGCGGCGCCTGCCGCGGGATTCTTGCCGACTTCCCTGCCGTCGCCCCTGTCGGCGCCGGCAAAGTGCCGTCCACCCTCCGGGTTACGGCGGCGCGGGGCCATCTCCTTCGTCATCGCTCCTCGCCGATGCGAAGGCATCGCCGCTTCTCGTCGCGCTTCCTCGGCTCTGACCCCGCGGCGCTCGTAACGCCATCCCACACCCTTTTTCAGCAACCTGCTAGCGGCGCCCGCCGGCGAAGGGGCCGAGCAGCGCGGCGGCGAACTCGTGGATTGGCGTCGGAACGCCGAGCTCGCGCCCTATGCGGACGACGGCTCCGGAGAGCCACGGCAGCTCCAGCCGGTTGCCCTGCGAAAGATCGTGCGCCATCGAGGCGACGGAGTCCGCCGGCAGGCGATCCGTGACGGTCATGCGGCGGGTGACGACGTCCTCCGGGAGCGCGATCCCGCGGGCGCGCGCGACGGCTTCGCCCTCGCGCATGGCCCGCTCGAGCATTGCGCGCGCGCTCGGATCTTCGCGGATGGGGCCGATGGGAAGGCGCGACAGGGCCGTGATCGCGGAGAACGCCGTCAGGAACACGAACTTCTCCCAGATCGCGGCCGTGATGTCGTCGGGAATCCGCGCGTCGAGGCCGGCGGCCTGGCACGCGTCCCGGAACCGTTCGGCGACGGGCGAGCGCCGGCCGTCGAACGCGCCGAGCGCGAGACCGTGCAGCATGCCGCCGTGCCGGATGACGCCCGGCCGCTCGATGACCGCGGTGATGTAGGCCACGCCGCCGAGCACGGGACGGCCGAGGATTCCGGCGAGGACGTCCCAGGCCTCGACGCCGTTCTGCAGCGACAGGAGCTCGCCGCCCGGCGCCACGAGGCGCGCCGCCGCGCGCCCCGCCTCGGCCGTGTCGAAGTTCTTGACGGCGACGACGACCATCTCCGCCGGCGCGAGGCCGGCGGGATCCTGCGCCGCCTCGGGGAAGACGCGCGCGTCGCCGAGGCCCGACAGGATCTGCAGGCCGTCCCGCCGGATCGCCTCGAGATGCGCGCCGCGCGCGAGGAAGGCGACCTCGTGGCCCGCCGCCGCGAGGCGTCCGCCGAAATAGCCGCCGACGCCCCCGGCGCCGACGAACGCGATCCGCATTCCGCGACTCTATACGCGGGGGCGGATTCCGGGCGTCAGAGCGAGCGGATCGTCACTCCGCCGCCGCTCGTGCGCATCCGGAGCTTTGCGCCGCCGGCGCCGAGCGTCCCGCGGAGGCTGTGGCGCGAGATCTCGCCGACGACCTTTACGGGCAAGTCCGTCTTGACGTAGTTGCCCTCCGCGTCGATGTCGAAGCCCGCCGACGGATCGAGCAGGACCTCGATGCCGCCGCCGGATGTCTCGAGGCTCCCGCCGCGCGCGTTGCCCCTGGCGAACGACGCCTCGATGCCGCCGCCGGACGTCTCCGCGTCGACGCGGCCGCCCGCCTCCCGGATGTGGATTCCGCCGCCGGAGCTCGAGCACTTGACGTCGCCGGTGACGCGATCGAGATCGATCGAGCCGCCGCTCGTGTCGGCGTCGAGGGCGCCGTCGAGGTTCCGGCCCTCGATACCGCCGCCGGAGGTCTGGACGCGCATGCGTCCCTTGATGTCGGCGAGGTCGATCGATCCGCCCGACGTGTCGGCCTTGAGATCGCCCGCGAGGTCGTGGACCTTGATTCCGCCGCCCGACGTGTCGAGCTTGGCGCCGGAGCGAAGTCCCTGAATGGAGATACCGCCTCCGGAGGTCTTGATGTCGGTCGCCGTCTCGGCCGGCACCTCGATCTCGTAGTGGACCCGGCCACCCCCGTCGCCGAACCAGTCCGACATCCGGTGCTTGCGGCGGGCGGTCACGGTGACCGACTTGGATTCCTCGTCGAATTTGAACGAGAGGAGGTCGTCGAGCTCGTGGCGGCTCGTGACCACCAGGTGGACGTCGGAGCCGGCGCGGCCGGTCACGGTGACGCTGCCGAGGTCCGTGTCCAGGCGGAAGCTGCCGCCGGACTCGAGCTTGAGGGTCTTCTCCATTCGGGATTCGGCCAGAACGGGCGCGGCCGCCAGGACCAGGGCGGCGGCGAGCGCCGAGCGCGCGATCGAGGGTCTCATGGGCGTTCTCCCCCTTCTGTCAGAAGAACGCCCCGGAAGGGGAAAAGTTCTTGCCGGAAGGGGGTCAGGCGGCCATCGGCCGGCAGTGCTTGCAGGGCCGGTAGCCGGCTGCCAGGGCCTCGTGGCCCGAGTGGAAGCGCACCTTGTTGGTCTCGATTAGCTTCTGGATCGCGCCGCCGCAGGTCGGGTAGCAGTAGTACCGCTGCTCGGCGTTGCCCAGATACCGTACGCCCTGCGCCGCGAGCATCTCGAGCGTCTCGGGGCGAGCGCCCTCGATCTCGAGCAGCGTCTTCTTGTTGCCCGCGCCCCCGAGCGAGTACTTGCCGAGGCGTCCGTCGCTCCGGACCACGCGGTGGCACGGGATGAGCAGCGGCACCGGGTTCTTGGCGAGCGCCGTGCCGGTCGCCCGGACGGCGTCGGGGCGGCCGATCTCGCGCGCGATCCATCGGTAGGGGCGCACTTCGCCCGACGGGATCTCGAGCGCCTTCTTCAGGACTGCCCGCTCGAACTCGGAGAGGCCGCGCAGGTCGAACGCGAGCTCGCGACGTCCTTCGCCCTTCAGGTTCCGGATGAGCGCCTTCACGCGCGCCGGCGCGACCCGGGTCTCGGCCGTGATCGGCCGGCCGAACCGGCCGCGGAACCGCCGCTCGAACGCCGCGGGCGAGCTCGCGCGCGACACCATCGAGATGCCCGCCTTGCTGTGCGCGACGTACAGCGGTCCGAGCGGCGACGCGAGACGCCAGTAGCGGTCGGACAGGCCCACGCGCTCGAGGACGGCCGGCAGGAGCGTCGCGGGCGCCTTCTCGCGGCCGAGGGCGCGCAGCGCGCGCGGAATTCGGAGAACGTCCGGAACGTGCTTCTTCGTCATGCTCTGGCTCCTCTGACTGGTCGACGGGACTCCGTCAGCGCTTCCCGGAGCGCGTTGATGGCCCGGTGAACGTTGGATTTGGTCGTGCCGACGGGCTGTTTCAGGATGCCCGCGACCTCTTCGAGCTTGAGGCCCTCGACGTAGCGAAGGATCAACGGCGCGCGATAGCGCTCGGGCAGCTCGGCCACGAGCGAAGCGATGTCGGCCCGCTGCCGCTTGAGCTCGAAGCGCGCGTCGGGCCGGCCGGCCGGATCGTCCTGCGCGTGCCGCGCCGCGGCCGCCTGGCCCGCCTCGTCGTCGAGCGAGACCGTCGGACGCCGTTTCCGGCGGACGCGATTGCGCGCGACGTTCAGCGCGATCCGATAGAGCCACGCCTTGAGCGCCATCTCGCGCCGCCGCTCGGGCGGGTACGACTTGAGCGCGCGGTACGCGCGCACGAACGCGTCCTGCGCGACCTCCTCCGCGTCCTCGCGCCGGCCCGTCAGCCGCAGCGCGAAACCGAAGAGGCGGTCCTGGAAATGGCGGACGA